>NZ_CBDIHY010000003.1:867500-1422500 GCF_965279435.1 Pararhizobium sp. | reverse complement strand
ATGCGCGGCGCATGCTGATGGTGGGTGCCGGGCGGCTGTCGCAGAATTTGATCGAGGCGCATGCCTCCGTGCGGCCGATTTCCGAAGTGACGATCTGGGCCCGCGATATCAGCAAGGCCAAGGCCACCGCAGCGCAGCTTGATCTTCCCGGTATCACCATCTCCGTTGCCACGGATATAGAAGCCGCCGCCCGTCGGGCCGACATCATTTCCTGTGCGACCCTCTCTTCCGAGCCGCTGATCCGCGGCGACTGGCTGAAGGACGGGGCGCATCTCGACCTCGTCGGCGCCTTCAAGCCGAGCATGCGCGAGAGCGATGACCGGGCCGTCGAGCGCGCCACGCTGTTTGTCGACACGCGCGACGGCGCGCTCACCGAAGGCGGCGATCTGGTGCAGCCATTGCGGGCCGGTATTATTGCCGCCGGTTCCGTGCGGGCGGATCTTGCCGAGCTGACCGGCGGCCGGCATGTGGGCAGAACGGACCCAAGTGAAATCACCCTGTTCAAATCCGTGGGCGCAGCACTTGAGGATCTGGCCGGGGCCGTTCTTGCCTTCGAGGGCGCGCGGCGCAGCTGATCGCCGTCACCGGATCGTGATGGTGGTTGAACTCGCCCGGCGTTGACGGATCGCGGCCTTGGCTTAGGTTGGGGCCGCGCATTTGGGGACAGTGGGGGAAGCATGATCAGATCGACGCGGCGGATGTTTATACGGATGGCGCTTTTGGCTCCGCTGGCGCTGGCTTCCATCGGACCGGCCATGGCAACCGATGCGGCCAACTGGGACCAGGTACTGGCCGAGGCACGCGGCGAAACCGTGTATTTCAATGCCTGGGGCGGCTCGGCCAATATCAACGCTTATATTCAATGGGCTGGCGACGCCGTGAAGGCGCGCTACGGCGTCACTGTCATGCAGGTCAAACTGGACGACACTGCAAAGGCTGTCACATCCGTGCTTGCCGAAAAGACGGCCGGGCGCAGCCAGCATGGGTCCGTCGATCTCATCTGGATCAATGGTGAGAATTTTGCCGCGATGAAGCGCCAGGGCCTGCTGTTTTCGCCGGGCTGGGCAATGAAGCTGCCAAACTGGGGTCTTGTGGATATCGAGAACCAGCCGACGACGACAACGGATTTCACCATTCCCACCGAAGGACTGGAAAGTCCGTGGGGGGCGGCAAAACTGGTGTTCTTCTATGATGAGGCCCGCACGGCACGGAAAGACCTGCCGGATTCGGCCAAGGAGCTGCTGTCGTTTGCACAAGCCCTTCCCGGCCGGTTTTCCTATCCGCAGCCGCCGGATTTCATCGGTTCGTCTTTTCTGAAGCAGGTGCTGAGCGAACTGATCGCCGACCGGACCAAACTGCAGAAACCCGTCGATGACGCGACGTTCGATGCGGATGTGGCGCCGCTGTTTGCCTATCTCGACCAGTTGCATCCGCTGCTGTGGCGCAAGGGCAAGGCTTTCCCAAAAAACTATCCCGACATGAAGCAGAAGCTGGCCGATGGTGAACTCGACATCATCTTCGCCTTCAATCCGGCGGAAGCTTCGGCCGGAATTGCCGCCGGTGAACTGCCAGGCAGTGTCCGCTCGTTCGTGTTTTCGAAGGGGACGCTCGGCAACACCCATTTTGTCGGCATTCCCTATAATGCCAATGCCAAGGCCGGTGCTCTGGTGCTGGCCAACTTCCTATTGTCGCCGGAAGCGCAGGTGCGAAAGCAGGATCCGAAGATCTGGGGGGATCCGACGGTGCTGGCGTTGGGCAAGCTGCCCGAGGCCGACAAGGCCGCGTTCGCAGCGCTTGATCTCGGCGTAGCGACATTGCCGCCGGACAAGCTCGGGCCGACACTGGCCGAGCCGCATCCCGATTGGATGACGCGCATCGAGGCGGAGTGGATCAAGCGCTATGGGGCGGCAAACTGAGGGGAACCACATCCGGCCGCAGGCTGGCGGTAGCATGAGGCTCCGGTTCAGTGTATCGGGCCTGGTGCTGGCGATGATCGGCCTGCCGATCCTGGCCGGGCTCGCAGGCACGGTCGGGCCGGCCTTTGGCCTGCTGCCAGCGCTCGGTGGCGACCATCTGACCCTTGATCATTTTACCGATCTCGCGGCACAGCCTTACCTGTTGCGCTCGTCGCTGATCAGTTTTGCGACGGCGATCGTCACCAGCGGTGTGTCACTCGTCATCGTCATGTTGTTTATCGCCGGGTATGCCGGAACGCGGATGTTTTCGCGCATCCAGCACCTGGTTTCACCGCTGCTCGCCATTCCGCATGCTGCCGCAGCCTTTGGTCTTGCCTTCCTTGTTGCGCCGTCCGGACTGGCGATGCGTCTCGTTTCGCCCGGTCTGACCGGCTATGGCAGCCCGCCCGACTGGCTGGTGCCGCAGGACCCGCTGGGATTGACGATGATGGCGGGGCTGATCGTCAAGGAAATGCCATTCCTGTTTCTGGTGACGCTGGCAGCGCTGCCGCAGGTGCCGCTCGTCCAGGCGCGGCAGCTGTCGGCCAGCCTTGGCTATGGCCGCATCCGGGGGTTCCTGATCAGTGTCTGGCCGCTGCTCTACCGGCAGATCCGGCTGCCGGTGTTTGCAGTTCTGGCCTATGCCAGCTCGGCCGTCGATGTGGCAATGATCCTCGGCCCGGCGCTACCGGCGCCGCTTGCCGTGCGCATTACCGAATGGATGGCCGATAGTGATCTGCGGATGCGGTTCCTCGCGTCGGCAGGCGCGCTGCTGCAACTCGGGCTCACGGTCGCGGTAATGGTGACATGGTTGGCCTTGGAGCAGGTCGGATCTCTTCTGCTGCGATGGGTATCCATATCCGGTGTTCGCAAAGCTGACGACCGGTTACTGCGCAGGTCGGCCTGTTTCGCCATGGCCCTATCGGCGGCACTGGTCTTTCTCGGTCTTGCCGTGCTCTTCCTCTGGTCGATTGCCGGCCTCTGGCCGTTTCCCGCCCTGCTACCGGACAGTGTTACGCTTCAGGCCTGGATGCGCGCCTTGCCCCAGGCCGGAGATGTGATCGAGACGACAATCTCGCTTGCCAGCAGTTCCGCCGCCATCGCCCTTCTGCTTGCCATCGGCTTGTTATGGCAGAACGGCCATCATAGCCGCGGCGCTTTGGACAGCGTCCTCTATCTGCCATTGATCGTGCCGCAGCTCTGCTTTGTTTTCGGCCTGCAGATCCTCAGCGTGACGCTTGGTTTTGACGCATCCTTCGCGTTGCTTTTGTTCGTGCATCTGATTTTCGTGCTGCCCTATGTCGTTCTGTCGCTGTCGCAGCCCTGGCGGGCGCTCGACCGGCGTTATGAAACGCTGGCGGCGGGGCTCGGAAAATCGCCGTTGCAGATCCTGCTACACGTTCGCTTGCCGCTGTTGACGCGGGCCTGCCTCACTGCCTTTGCCGTCGGTTTTGCGGTTTCCGCCGGGCTCTATCTACCGACACTTTTGATCGGCGCCGGGCGGATTGTCACTATCACCACCGAGGCCGTGGCCCTGTCGTCCGGTGGCGACCGGCGGGCCATCGGCGTCTATGCGCTTCTGCAGACGCTGGTTCCGTTCGGCGGATTTCTGATTGCATCGCTGGTGCCGCACTTGCTATTCCGCGACCGGCGCGCGATGAGGATTTGAATGAAACCCGACACGACAGACGGCCTGTATCTGGAGGCGATTTCCATCGCCCTTAACGGCCGAACGCTGCTGTCTCTGTCAGCGCATGTCCGGCCCGGAGAAATCCTGACGGTCATGGGACCATCCGGCTCCGGAAAATCGGCGTTGCTCGCTTACCTCGGTGGATTTCTCGACCCGGCCTTTACGGCCAGCGGCCGTATCCGGATCGACGGCGACGACCTGACCGGCATTGCGGCGGAAAAACGCCGGTGCGGTGTGCTTTTTCAAGACCCGCTGCTGTTTCCGCATCTCTCTGTCGGCGGCAACCTGCTGTTCGGATTGACGCCATCCATTACAAGGCGCGACCAGCGGCGGCGCATGGTGGAGCAGGCGCTGATCGATGTGGAGCTGGAGGGTTTTTTCGATCGGGATCCGGCCACACTGTCGGGTGGGCAGAAGGCCCGGGTGGCGCTGCAGCGCGTGATGCTATCGGCGCCGCGGTTGCTGCTGCTCGACGAGCCCTTCTCCAAACTCGATAGCGACCTGCGGCAACAGACCCGTGCTTTGATTTTTTCACGGGCGAAAGCCGCCGGCCTGCCGGTCATTCTGGTCACCCATGATCATGCGGATGCGCAAGCCGCTGGCGGGGATATCGTTGTGATTGGTGAGGAGGCCAGCCGATGAACGGAACGGACACACTCCCCGATCTGCCCGTAAAAGCCATTCTACCGGCACTCGGCGAAGCATTGGCGCAGGCTCCAGCGGTCGTGCTTTCAGCCCCACCCGGCGCCGGCAAGACGACGTTGGTGCCGCTGTTTCTATTGGACCAGCCCTGGCGCGGCGATGGCCGGATCATCCTGCTTGAGCCACGCCGGCTGGCGGCCCGCGCCGCTGCCGGGCGCATGGCAAGCCTGCTTGGCGAGAGCGTTGGCGATACGGTCGGCTACCGGATGCGGCTCGACAGCCGGATTTCGGCGAGGACCCGCATCGAGGTGGTGACCGAAGGCGTGTTTGCACGGATGCTGCTCGACGATCCGGAATTGCCGGGTGTTGCGGCGGTGCTGTTTGACGAATTCCACGAACGTTCGCTGGACGCGGATTTCGGATTGGCGCTGGCGCTCGATGTGCAGCAGGCGCTGCGCGATGATCTGAAGCTGATCGTCATGTCGGCGACACTGGATGTCGAGCGGGTGGCGCAGCTTTTGGGCGGGGCGCCTGTGATCGAGAGCCAGGGGCGCAGTTTTCCGGTGGATGTGCGCTATCGCGAACGGGCGTCGACGGAACGCGTGGAAGATGCCGTGACGCGGGCCATCGTCGAGGCGCATCGCGACGAAACCGGGTCGATCCTCGCCTTCCTGCCGGGACAGGCGGAAATAACCCGCACGGCCGAACGGCTGAACGGCCGGTTTGGTGCGGAGACCATTATCACACCGCTGTTCGGCAATCTCAGCCAGAAGGAGCAGGATGCGGCGATCCGCCCTGCCGCAACAGGAACGCGCAAGATCGTCCTTGCCACCTCGATCGCCGAGACCTCGATCACCATCGACGGCGTACGCATTATCATCGACAGCGGCCTGCAGCGGCTTCCGGCCTTCGAGGCATCCACCGGTATTACCCGGCTGGAGACCGTGCGCGTCTCACGCGCTTCTGCCGATCAGCGGGCGGGGCGCGCCGGGCGCACGGAGCCGGGCATCGCCATCCGTCTCTGGCATCAAGGGCAGACGGCAGCGCTGCCTGCGTTTACGCCACCGCAGATTCTCTCGAGCGACCTGTCGGGCCTTGTTCTGGATCTCGCCCATTGGGGCGTCACGGACCCAGCCGGCCTTGCCTTTCTCGATCCGCCGCCGGTGACGACATGGCAGGAGGCGAAGGCTCTGCTTGTTCAGCTCGGCGCACTCGACACCAATGGCACATTGACGGCGAGAGGCAAGCAGATCCGGCAACTGGCACTGCCGCCGCGCCTTGCCGCCATGGCTGTTTCGGCGGGGGAAGACGGACAGGCCACTGAAGCATGTCTTCTGGCCGTGGTTTTGACAGAGCAGGGTCTTGGCGGCAGCAGTATCGATCTGGAAGACCGGCTGCGCCGCTTCAAGTCGGAACGTGGCGACCGGGCCGATGCCTCGCGAGGACTGGCCCGCCGGATGGCCAAGGGCTTGAGCGTCGGCAGAGATTCCAGCGAACCGGTTCAGCCCGGCATTCTGCTGATGCAGGCCTTTCCCGACCGGATCGCCTTGCAGCGGGGCGGACGCGGACGGTTCGTCATGGCCAATGGCCGTGGCGCCGAAGTACCCGAGACCGAGCGGCTGGCGGGTGCCTCCATGCTGGTCATTGCCGACCTGACGGGCCGTGCCGGCGGGCAGCGCATTCTGGCCGCTGCGGAAATCACCCGGGCCGATGTCGAGGCGCATATGCCGCAAGCGATCGTCCAGGAAGACCAGACCTTTTTCGACCGGCCAAGCCGGCAGGTCCGGGCGCGGCGGGTGACGCGGCTTGGCGCGATCATTTTCGATGAGACGCCGCTCAGCAAACCCAAGGGCGAACCGGCGGCACGCGCACTGGCCGATGGGGTGCGCCAGTTGGGGCTTGCGGTCCTGCCGTTTTCCAAGGAAGCCGCGCAATTGCGCGACCGCATCGGCTTTCTCTACCGCACGCTTGGTGAGCCGTGGCCGGATATGTCGGATGACAGCCTGCTATCGCGGCTGGATAAGTGGTTTGTGCCTTTCCAGCGTGATACGCGCGGTATCGACGATATCAATGCCGGTAGCCTTTCCGAAGGCCTGCAGTCACTGGTGCCACATGATATTGCCCGCGATCTCGCCCGTCTGGCGCCCACCCATTTCGAAGCGCCGACAGGCCAGCGTCATCCGATCCGCTACGACGGCGACGAGCCGGTTCTGTCGATCCGTGTCCAGGAGCTGTTCGGATTGAAAACGCATCCGTCGATCGGCGGCGGGCGATTGCCGCTGCTGCTGGAGCTGATTTCGCCAGGCCAAAAGCCGATGCAGACGACGCGCGATCTGCCCGGCTTCTGGGCCGGATCCTGGAAGGACGTTCGCGCTGACATGCGCGGCCGCTACCCGAAACATCCCTGGCCGGAAGATCCGGCCAATGCGCCGCCAACGACACGGGCAAAACCGCGTGGTACATGACACTCAAATGACTTTTACGACAGGAAACCGGATGATCGCGGCCGCACTCGACGGGGAAGAAGCCACCACAAGCCGCGTCTTGCGCCTGCAAACCATCGTTCGCCTACGCTGGCTGGCGGTCGGCGGACAGTCGATCACCGTCATCATCACCGCCTTCTGGCTGCAGTTTCCGCTGCCGCTGATCGCCTGCTGCTCTTTGATTGCCCTGCTCGCCTGGGTGAACGCCTATCTTACCATCCGCTATCCGCCGACACACCGGCTGCAGCCGCCCGCAGCCTTTACCCTGCTCGGCATTGACCTTGCCCAGCTAACGGCGCTTTTGTTCATCACCGGCGGACTTGCCAATCCTTTTGCGCCGCTGGTCTGCGTGCCGGTTATCATTTCCTCCGCCTCGCAGCCGAAGTGGCATAGCATCGCGCTGGCAAGTCTTGCCATTCTCGGCATTACGGCACTTGCCTTCTCGCCCTTCCCCCTGCCCTGGTACCCCGGCGTGGTCCTGCTGATGCCAACGGTACTGACGGTCGGCATCTGGTTCGCCATCGTTGCCACCACGGCGTTCGCGGCCTTCTACACCTACCGCGTCTCGCTGGAAGCCAGCGAGCTTTCAGAGGCACTGACGGCGACGGAGCTGGTTCTGCAACGGGAGAAGCATCTCTCACAGCTCGACGGCCTTGCCGCCGCTGCCGCCCATGAACTCGGTACGCCGCTGGCAACCATCAGCGTCGTTGCCAAGGAGATGGAACGTGAACTGGGCAACGATCCGCGTTTTGGCGAGGATGTGCACCTGTTGCGCAGCCAGAGCGAACGCTGCCGGGATATCCTGCGGCGTCTGACGACGCTGTCTTCGGAAAACGAAGACCACATGCGCCATCTGCCGCTGTCGTCGCTGATCGAGGAGGTCATGGCGCCGCATCGCGAGTTCGGTATCCAGATCAACCTGATCGAACGGGGAGACCGCGCCAAGGAGCCGGTCGGCAACCGCAATGCCGGCATTCTCTACGGGCTTGGCAATCTGCTGGAGAACGCGGTCGACTATGCCAAGAAGGAAGTGACGGTTACTGTTACCCATACGCCGACGATCGTTTCTGTTGTTATCGAGGACGATGGCGACGGCTATGCGCCGGATATCCTCAGCCGGATCGGCGAACCCTACGTCACCAAGCGGCAGAAGGACGACAGCGCCGGCGGCCTGGGTCTCGGATTGTTTATCGCCAAGACGCTGCTGGAGCGCTCCGGCGCCAAGCTGGCCTTTGAAAACGGCGGTCCGGAAAAGCCGGGCGCCCGCGTCAGCGTCGAATGGCCGCGCGTTCTGATGGATACAAAACTGTCAAAATGACTTTACGGCGTTTGGTAGCGGGAATATGCGAACTTACATAGAGTGCAGGAACAAGAGACTGCACCAAGGATTGCGACATGACGGAAAACACCACCGCACCGGCAGGCGCTGCACCCAGTGATGCTTCGCTGATCGGCACTGATACTTCCCTTTTGATCGTCGATGACGACGCGCCATTCCTGCGACGCCTTGCCCGCGCCATGGAAACCCGCGGTTTTGCCGTCGATATCGCCGAATCGGTTGCCGAAGGCATCGCCAAGGCCAAGGCCCGCCCACCGAAATATTCAGTCGTTGATCTACGGCTCGGTGACGGCAGCGGCCTCGACGTTATCGAAGCAATCCGCGCCCGGCGCGATGACACCCGCATCATCATGCTGACCGGCTATGGCAATATCGCCACTGCCGTCAACGCGGTGAAACTCGGGGCTGTCGACTATCTTGCCAAGCCTGCCGATGCCGACGACATTTTCGCCGCACTGGTGCAAAGAGCCGGCGAACGCGCAGAGCCGCCGGAAAATCCGATGTCGGCCGACCGGGTTCGTTGGGAACATATCCAGCGCGTCTATGAAATGTGCGAGCGCAACGTCTCCGAGACTGCCCGCCGGCTCAACATGCACCGCCGCACGCTGCAGCGCATCCTGGCCAAACGCGCGCCGAAATAACGGCGCGTCAGCTTTCGCTGTCGAGCGAGCCCGAAACGATCTCGCGCATGTTCGGGCTGGTATCGCCTGCCCTGTCCGCCGACCATTCGGCCAGCATCAACCGCTGTGCCGCGACACGCGCAAAATTCAGGGTGACGGATTTGCGCGTCGGCGCCGTGAGCCTGTGTTCCGGCGCATCGCGGATCATCTCGGCATTATAGCCATCCGACAGCAACAGCCCGCATTCCTCCGGAAAAATATCCAGCGGTACGCCGCTATGGGTGGCGAAATAGAGCCGGTCGGAATGCAGCCGGTAGTCCGGCCATTTCCGGTCCACCTTGAAATCCTCGATCGATGTCTTGATCTCGACAATCCAGATTTCGCCTTTCGGCGAAATGGAAATCAGATCTGCACGCCTGCCGCTGGCCAGCGTCAGTTCCGGCAGCACGGCATGGCGCAATTCGTGCAGATAACGCTGCACGCCGCGGCGAACCATCAGTGCGCGCTGCGACTGCCGCCCGTCGATCAACGGACTGTCATTGTGGATAGAAAGAATCGCCATGTATGAAAGTGTCGCACACAGGCGCTTTTGTTGCAAAAAAACAATCCGCCGGGAATTTGCACTGCCGCAAAAAAATGCCGCAACGCATTCCCTTGCAATCAGGCATGAATCGCAAATAAACCATAATTGCTGGTGGTCGAAACGACCCAGATATTCTTGCCTCCTTTTAAGAGATTCCCATGCGCCTCCGCAATGCATTCCTGCTGTGCAGCCTCGCGGCCACTCTCGCTTTGGCCAGTTGCTCCACCGCGCCGATCGCTCCCCTCGGCGAAAAAGTCGCGACCAACCAGATTTTCTCGGATGGCTATGGCCCGATCGAAGATCACGGCTATGCCCTTCCGGCGATCCCGATCAACAAAGTCAACGAGCGCTTTCACCGCCAGATCGTCGATTACACCACGGCTGAAAAGCCAGGTACGATCATCGTCAACACGCCGAACCGCTTCCTCTATTTCGTGCTGCCCGGTGGCAAGGCTGTCCGCTACGGCATCGGCGTCGGCAAGGCCGGCTTTGCATGGGAAGGCCGCGCCTACGTCGCCTGGAAGCAGGAATGGCCGACATGGCATCCGCCGAAGGAAATGGCCGTGCGCAAGCCGGACGTTGCCCAGTATGTCGAAAACGGCATGGGCCCAGGCCTGCGCAACCCGCTCGGCGCGCGCGCCATGTACCTGTTCAACGATGAAGGCAAGGACACGCTGTTCCGCATCCACGGTTCGCCGGAATGGGCCTCGATCGGCACCGCCGCTTCGTCCGGCTGCATCCGCATGATCAACCAGGACATCATCGACCTCTACGCCCGCGTTCGTCCGGGCAAGAACACCCACGTCATCGTTCAGCAGTAGTTCCTGCTTCAACCATCGCGACGTCTTCAGATCCCCGGCTTGTCCGGGGATTTTTGTTATGGGCAAGATTATCCATCGACGGCGCCAAACATATTAGAGAAACCTGTATTTCTCATTTAATAACTATGGAATTGTACATCGCGAAAGCATCGTGGATGAACTCGACAATCTAGAATTTATTAAAAATATAGAATTTATTGTCTTTGCCATAAGCACCATGCCGGGCATGTTACCTCACGTTGCTATTCGAGCTGAGGAGAGAATGACATGACTGCTATCAGGAGCATTAACGTACTTGCAGCTGCCGCACTATCGACCGCAATTTTTGCGGGCTCGGCGATGGCTTCCGACGCATTGGTCGATTCGAAATGGGTGCAGGACAATCTGGACAACCCGAAGGTGCGGATATTCGAGGTCAGCGTCGATACCGGTGTCTATGAACGCGGTCACATTCCCGGCGCCGCACATCTCGATTGGCATACGGACCTCGTCGATCCCCAGAAGCGCGACATTGCCAGCCGAGAGGCTTTCGAAAAAACCCTTCGCGATGCGGGCGTCGACAAGGACACGACAATCGTTCTTTACGGGGATAACAACAATTGGTTTGCCGCCTGGGGTGCCTGGGTGTTCGAGGTCTATGGTCTGGGCAACCAGGTGAAGCTGCTCGACGGTGGCCGCAAGCTCTGGGAAGCGCAGGGCCTGCCGCTCGACACGGCCTTGCCGGACCACGCGGATTCCACGCTGGCGCTCGCCGACCGCGACAATTCCGTGCGCGCGCGTTTCGTTGACGTCGTTGCAGTCGCCGAGGGCAAGAACGACGTCAAGCTCGTCGATATCCGTTCGGCGGACGAATTCACGGGCAAAATCTTTGCACCGGAAGGCGTCAAGGAGCTGTCCGTGCGCGCGGGCCATATTCCTGGCGCCGTCAATGTCCCGTGGGGCAAGATCGTCAAAGAAGACGGCACCTTCAAATCCGCAGACGAAATCAAGGCAATCTACGCGGAGAAGGGGGTCGATGGCGCAAAACCCGTCATCACCTATTGCCGCATCGGCGAACGCTCGAGCCACACCTGGTTCGCGCTCAAGAAGATTCTTGGCTACGACGTGCGCAATTACGATGGATCGTGGACGGAATATGGGAACGCCGTCGGCGTGCCGGTGACCAATATCGCCGGGACGATCTGGACCGGAAAGTAGTCCTGGTCCTTGTCAGCGCGGCTATCGATACTGCGCGGGATGCCAACGCGGGTGGACGGCTTGTCAGGGTCCACCCGCATTTTCACTGTCTTACCATCGGATCGTCATGCCTGTCCTTGCTTCCCGTAGCCTTTCGCTGGTGATCGTTGCAGCCATGATCGCCTGGAGCATCTGGTTGGCGCAGGATGCCTCCGGCCGGATCTTGTCATTTTCGCTGCTCACCGGCACTGCCTTCGGCATCGTTCTGCAACGGGGCAGGTTCTGCTTTCTGTGCAACCTGCGCGACTTTGTGGAAAGGCGCGATCCCTCGGGACTGGTCGCCATTCTGGCGGCGCTTGCGGCAGGTATCGTGCTTTATCAGGTTGTTCTGGGCGCCTGGGTCCCGGTACCACAACCCGATCGCCTGCCACCAAGCGCCCATATCGGACCGGTCGGGTTTGTGCTTGCGGCGGCTGCTTTTGCCTTCGGGATCGGCATGGCGGTCTCCGGTTCCTGTCTGTCGGCCCACCTCTACCGGCTCGGCGAAGGCGCTTTCGGATCGATCGCCGCGCTTGCCGGTGCGGCCGTCGGATTCCTGATTGGCTTTTCGACCTGGAATTCTCTGTATACCTGGACCGTCTTTGATGATCCGCCACTCTGGCTTCCCGGCCTTCTCGGCTACGCGGCGGCCTCGGCGATTGGCTTGGCTGCTCTCGGAGTGGTCGCCTGGCTGGTGCTTCGCAGCGCGAAGCCCCCCTTGAACGACATGCCCGGAGCCCTGCCTTTCGAAGCCATTTTCATCCGGCGCTGGCCACCCGTTGTGACGGGCCTTCTCATCGCCGCCATCGGCGGGGTTGCCTATCTTCGCGTTGCTCCTCTCGGCGTAACAGCCGAACTCGGCAGTCTGGTGCGGACTGCCGGCCTTTCCGCAGGACTGGTCCCGGAAACGCTGGTCGGTCTGGATACGGTGCGCGGTTGCCTCAGTGCCGTGAAGACAGCCTTGCTTTCACCCAACGGTGTTTTCGTCGCCGGACTGGTTCTGGCGAGCTTCGCCTCAGCACTTGCCGGCGGCCACTTCAAGCCGTCCTGGCCAAGCCCCCGAGGTCTCGCGGCGCGCTTTGCCGGAGGCTTGCTGATGGGATGGGGAGCGATGACCGGGCTCGGCTGCACGGTCGGCGTTCTCCTGTCCGGCATCCAGGCGGGAGCCGTTTCAGGATGGGTTTTTCTGATTTTTGTCACTGCCGGGGCGCTCGCCGGTCTAAGTGGACTGCGCCGTCTCAGCACATAGCCGGGTGAAGGCGCAAACGGTCAATCCGTGCGGCGAACGTCCGGACGTGCAAGCATCGTCCGGACGCGCTCTTTGCGGAAGAGATTAAGCGGACACAGCCTGACTTGCCTTCAACTCCAGGCGGCGGCGATGCAGGACGGGTTCGGTGTAGCCGTTTGGCTGTTCGCGGCCCTTGAGCACCAGTTCGAGTGCTGCCTGGAAGGCGATGGAGCCGTCGAAATTGCCGGCCATCGGCGTGTAGGCCGCATCCCCGGCATTCTGGCCATCGACGATCGCTGCCATGCGCTTCATCGTCTCGATGATCTGCGCTTCCGTGACGACGCCATGATGCAGCCAGTTGGCCATGTGCTGGGCGGAAATGCGCAGCGTGGCGCGGTCTTCCATCAGGCCGATATTGTTGATGTCGGGTACCTTGGAGCAGCCGACGCCCTGGTCGATCCAGCGGACGACATAACCGAGAATGCCTTGCGCGTTGTTGTCCAGCTCGCGCTGGATTTCCTCTGCCGTCCAGTTCGGCCGTGAGGCGACCGGGACAGAGAGGATGTCGCTGAGTTTCGCCCGTTTCCGGCTCTTCAGGTCCTTCTGGACGGCCGCAACATCGACCTTGTGATAGTGGGTCGCGTGCAGCGTCGCGGCCGTTGGCGACGGAACCCAGGCGGTGTTGGCGCCGGCTTTCGGATGCGCGATCTTCTGTTCCAGCATGGCCGCCATCAGGTCGGGCATCGCCCACATGCCCTTGCCGATCTGCGCGTGGCCGGACAGGCCGCATTCAAGACCGATATCGACATTCCAGTTTTCGTAAGCCCCAATCCAGGCCGCCTGCTTCATGTCGCCCTTGCGGATCATCGGACCCGCTTCCATCGAGGTGTGCATCTCATCGCCGGTGCGATCGAGGAAGCCGGTATTGATGAAGACAACGCGTTCCCTGGCAGCGCGGATGCATTCCTTGAGGTTGACCGTCGTGCGGCGCTCCTCGTCCATGATGCCCATTTTCATGGTGTTCGGTGCCATGCCGAGCGCTTGCTCGACGCGGCCGAAGATTTCCGAGGCAAAGGCAACCTCTTCCGGACCATGCATCTTCGGCTTGACGACATACATCGAGCCCTCGCGCGAGTTCATCCGGCGGCCATCCGGGCCGATATCATAAAGCGCGATCAGGCCGGTGATCATGGCGTCCATGATGCCTTCCGGAACCTCGTTGCCATCGCGGTCCAGGATCGCCGGATTGGTCATCAGGTGACCGACATTGCGCACCAGCATCAGCGCGCGTCCCTTCAGCGTAACCTCGCCGCCGTTTGGTGCGGCAAAGCTGAAATCCGGGTTGAGCTTGCGGGTAAACGTCTTGCCGCCCTTGCTGACCTCTTCCTGCAAGTCGCCCCGCATCAGGCCCAGCCAGTTGCGATAGACGACGATCTTGTCTTCGGCATCGACGGCAGCAATCGAATCCTCGCAATCCATAATCGCCGTGATGGCCGATTCGAGGATGACGTCGGAAATATGGGCCTTGTCGTCCTTGCCTGTTGCCGTCGCGGCATCAATGACGATTTCGATATGCAGGTTGTTCTTCTTTAGAAGCAGATACGAGGGCGAAGCCTTGTCGCCGCGATAGCCGGCGAAATGAGCGGCGTCAGAGAGTTTTACCGGACCGGATGCGGTCGAGATCGACAGGGTTGCGCCATCAACGGCAAGCGCCGTGACATCGCTCCAGCTGCCGGCCGAGAGCGGGGCGCTGGCATCGAGAAAACTGCGTGCCCAGGCGATGACCTTCTGGCCACGAACCGGGTTGTAGCCCCTGCCCTTTTCGGCGCCGCCATCCTCGGCAATTGCATCGGTGCCGTAGAGCGCATCATAGAGCGAACCCCAGCGGGCATTGGCGGCGTTCAGCGCATAACGCGCGTTCATGACGGGAACGACGAGCTGCGGCCCGGCGATGGTGGCGATCTCGGGGTCGACGTTGCTGGTGGACACCGAAAAATCCGGGCCTTCCGGCAGGAGATAGCCGATCTCTTTCAGGAAGCCCTCATAGGCCGCCATGTCGACCGGTGCGCCGTTCTGCCGGTACCAGTTGTCGAGCTTTTCCTGCAGCGCGTCGCGCTTGGCGAGCAGATCGCGGTTCTTCGGAGCGAGATCGTGGACGATCTGCGAAAAGGTTGCGAAAAACTGATCCACATTGATGCCGGTGCCGGGCAGTGCTTCCTTGACGAGGAATTCGTGCAAATCCGCATCGATTCCCAACCCATTTTTTTCTATCCGGCCCATCGGCAACTCCATGAATTAACGCTCAAATTTGAGAGGCCGCAGTCTCTCACGGTTTCATTTCCTGTCAATCCAGCAAGAATGCGAAGAATTAATTCCAAAAAAGAACAAATCAATGATGCGCAACACGCGGACGGCCACTGGCAACAGCGGTGAACCGGGCCTCGATCAGCCTGCGGCTCCCCTCGGTTTCCGGCGCATCGATCTCTTCGCGCATGACCAAAGCCGGCTCGTCGGCACCGTTCGACCGGGCGGAGGCGAGAGCTGCAGCTTTTGCCCTCTCGCGGGCCGATGCGAAAGCCTGCTCCTGATCCAGGAACCGGCTGCTGGGCCCGGCACCGTTGACGATGAAGATACCCTCATCCGGCGCAGTGACAAAGACCGTAACGGAGGTCCGCACCTGACCGACGATGGCACCGACGGCATTGGCCACTCCCGCCTCGGCCGGGATCTCCGATTCGGCACCGAGCATCTCGGCGATAGCCGGGTAATAGACCGGTGCAGATGCCCCGAGCCCGACCAGCGGGCGATCCAGCGACAGCGAGAAGGCAACAATGCCCGGTTCACGCTTCAGTGCCCTGTCAACGGCAAGCGACACGGCCGGATCGATGGCAGCACCGTCTTCCGCAAGGCAGGAAGAAAGAATGACTTCGGCGGACTGCCGGGTCAGCCGGGCGACGATCATCTCCGACAGTGCTTCGGCAGACGCTGCGATCGGCTTGCCGGAGCCGTCCTTCACCCGGGCAGCAAGTTCAGCGCCCAACCGGGCAGCCGTTGCATTCCACTGGTTCTGCCGTCCCAGCACGTGCATGGCATCGGACGGGGTCAGCCCGCAGATATGGACGAGGCCACGGGCTACCAGCCTGTCCAGCGTTGCCTTCTGCAATGTGCTGGTCAAAAGGCTTTCCAGCGCCACCGGCACAGTACCGATCCGCTCATACAGCGCCAGTTCCTGCGGCTGGAGACCGCTTGCCAGATGATCGGGAAGCCCGGTCCGCACGGCCAAACGGCCATCGTAGCGGCCGACATGGGCGGTGCGCAACTGGCGCTCAAGTACGGAAATGACTGCGTCAGCGTGTTCCACAGCGGCAAGACTGAGCGGCAGGAACCGGCGCGGGCCAAGATCGATCTTTGCCTGCAACCCGCGATCGTTGATGCGGACTTCCGAGTCGCCACCGAGACCGAAGGTGCGCATCGCCACCGCCTCGACCATGGTGCGGAACCCGCCGACGACGGCACCCTCTCCATCCAGACGCGGGCGGCCCTTGTCGAGCACCGCCACATCCGTGGTGGTGCCGCCGATATCGGAGACGACGGCATTGTCGAGGCCGGTGAGATACCGGGCACCGACCAGGCTTGCCGCCGGGCCGGAGAGAATGGTTTCGATCGGCCGCAGCCGCGCTTCCGCAGCCGATATCAGCGCGCCATCGCCGCGCACGACCATCATCGGCACATCGATGCCGCGTGTTTTCAGAAAACCTTCGCAGGCGCCGATCAGCCGGTCGATCATCGAGACGAGACGGGCATTAAGAAGCGTCGTCAGCGCCCGGCGCGGGCCACCGAGCTTTGAGGACAGCTCGTGGCTGCAGGTGACCGGCAGATGCGAGACTTCGCGGATACGGTCGCGCACCCGCTGTTCGTGAGCCGGATTCCGGACGGCGAAATAGCCGGCAACGGCAAAGGAGGAAACTTGCGTTGTCAGTTGCGGCAGCGCTTCGTCGAGCAGCGTCATATCGAGCAGCGTCTCGCCGCCATGGACATTATGGCCACCGGGCAGGAAGATCACCGGATCGGTCCCCAGCGCTTCCAGCAGTCCATCGCGCTTGAGGTCTTCCGGGCCGAAACCGATCATCACCAGACCGACGCGGCCACCCTGGCCCTCTACCAGCGCATTTGTGGCAAGCGTGGTTGATAACGACACGAGGCCGATGGCGGAGGTGGGTGCCTTTGCCTGCACCAGCACCGCCTCGACGGCACCGGCAATGCCGACCGAAAGATCGTGGCGTGTAGTTAGCGCCTTTGCCTTGGCAACGACCCCATGGGCCTCGCTGAAAAGAACTGCGTCGGTATAGGTTCCGCCGGTGTCGATACCGAGGAGGAGATGGTCAGTCACGAGAGCGTCCATTCGGGCAGTACCGGAAACCCGGCTTCAAAGGATATGCACGAGGTGATATGACATCTTTCAGCGAAAGGCCATCGCTACGCCGACATCGGCAATCGGCCTGCGCGACAGTGCGGAAATAAGGATATGGCATGACCGGTTTCTCACGCGTGCTCTTGCTCGTCCTTGCGTCTGCTGGCGCCCCCGCGTTCTTAATGCCTGCCTTTGCACAGGAGGCCACGGATGAGGAAGAGTACAAGCCGGTGCTTCCGGATGTCGCCATCTACAAGGCGATGCTCGATGCCAACAAGACGACCGGCTGGATACAGTTCCGCAATTACGACGACAAACAGCTGATCTATTTCACGGCGCTGCAGACCATGCATTGCAGGCTCTCGGAGATCCGCTACTCGGTCAATTCCGACACGCTCGACAAGCGCTTTCCGCTCGGCAAATGCAATCCTCAAATCCCGTTCAACCTGCCCGACAGCAATACCAACGAGTATATCTACATCTCACTGCCAGCCGGAGAGGCAAAGACGCTGGCCATCCAGGCCGTCTGGGACGATGGCGCCGGCAGCGAGATCGTCGTCTACAAGCCCTGCGAAGGTGTTGGCGACGCGACCTGCGCGGCGATCAAGACGATCAAGCGGCCGAAGAAGCAGACGCAGGAACCGGTGGTTTCCGATTCGCCGATCCGGGCCGTGCAATCGGAAACGCCGGGAAAAACCTTTAGCGCGCCGAAACCCTCATCGGCAGCCCGCCCCTAGGCTGAGTGGTCAACCGCTGCACCGGCCACGGTTTTGTCTCCGGCGTCATATCGAACCGGAAGCGTTTCATCAGCACGCCGAGCGCAATCACCGCCTCCTGCAGCGCAAACGTGGCACCGATACAGATGCGCGGCCCGGCGCCGAACGGCAGGTACTGGAACCGGTGCAGCTTGTCGCGGTTTTCCGGCAGGAAACGTTCCGGCATGAAGGCGCGCGGCTTGTCCCAGTAGAGCACATGGCGATGCAGCGTCCAGGGCATGACTAGAACCGCGATGCCCTTGGGAATATCCACCCGCTCGCCCTGCGGAGACGTCCAGGAATCCGCCTCGATGGCAGCCCGATTGATCGACGGTGCCGGCGGATAGAGCCGCATAGCCTCCTCGAAGGAAGCGCGCACATGCGGCATCAGGTCGAGCCAGTCCACCGGCTCGGCTCCGCTTGACAGCACTGCGTCGATTTCGGCTTCCATATTCGCCCGCACATGCGGGGAATTGGCGACGCAATAGAGCGTCCAGGCGAGCGCCCGCGCCGTGGTTTCGTGGCCAGCACCGATGAATGTCAGTATATTGTCGGCGATCTCGTCGGTGGAAAGCCCTTGCGGCCGCTCCAGTTGCAGAAGCAGAGTCAAAAAATCCTGTGGTGCGGCCTCCGGGTCAGAGCGCATCAGCTGCCGCCGCTGGTCCATGGTCTTGGCAACGATCGCCTGGAATTCCGCCATGACCTTGGCGCCGCCTATGCGGGTCAACCGGGGTACCCAGGACGGTGCCAGCAGGATATCCATCGGATCGACGCGGCCCATCCGGTGCAGCAACCGCTCGACGCTATCGGCGAACCCCTCTGTCTCGGCAGCGATCTGCCCGGAAAACAGCGTTTCCGAAAGGATTTCATAGGTCAGCTCGGTCATGTCGGTGGCGATATTCACCACCGAACCCGTGGCGGCGGCCTCGTCATATTTCGCAGCATATTCCTCGGTCTTCGACAGCATGCTTGCGGCAAAGCCACGCGCATGGCGCGGCGTGAACACCGGCGCTATGGCTTTGCGCGAGCGTTTCCAGACCTCGCCCTCCGCCGTCAGCAGCCCGTCGCGCAGGATCGGCCGCAGGATGAGACGGCGCACCTTGGACATTTCATAGTTTGCGGCATTCTCGACGAGGATATAGCGGATCAGATTAGGATCATTGACGATCAGGGTGCGCTGCGTGACGAACTTGGTATCGATCCAGGGCAGCGTATAGGAAGGCTCGCCCCACAGTTCCAGCGGATTGCGCATCACGGTGCGGATGATCTGCAGACGCGACGGCGGCACCGTACGGGGGATCGGTGCTGGCGGCTCGAACGGTTCGGGTCTCATATCCATGATGATACTTTCCATACGCCACCAGGCATGGACGGCGGCAATCGCGCATCCTTGCATGAAGATAAGGCGAATTCAGGAAAGTTAAAGCAGTGCCTTCAGGTCCGCGAGCTTCTCATTGACCAGCCAGCCGTAATAGTTTTCCTCCGGCCACTGCACCGCGCCGCCCTTGTTCCTCGCGGCGAGGGCTGCAGCGCGCTGGTCGGGGTTGCCGACATTGTAGAGGGTCGAGGTGATGCCGGGATTATCGGAAATATCCATGCCGGCGATCGACTTGTAGGCATCGATCGAGTGGCGGATCGAGGCTGCCATATAGGCAAGCGACTGGTCCGGATCCATGATCGCCTTGTAGACACCGGCGGCATCGTTTTCGTCCAGCTGGTCATAGCCCGAAACGCGCGACACCATGTCGGTCAGCATCAGGGCCGTCAGCGGATTAATCTGGCCAAGGCCAAAGGTCTGACCGGCAAAGAACGGCTGGAAGAATACCGCGCTGAAGCGATTGTTCGGATAGGACGTGCCGCCCACCGTATTGCCGCGGAACTGGCTGTCCCAGACACTTTCGCGGCAGGTCCAGAGCGCATAGGAGCTTTTCTTGCCCACGCATTTGGAAAATTCCGGCCGCGCCACGAATTGCGCCACCGTTTCGCCCTCGTAGCCGAAACGGAAACTGTCACCGGCATAGGCGGCGGCCTTGACGTAATAGGACTGCAGCCGGTCATAGGCGTCGACATTGTAGGTATGCTCGCCGACGATGGCGCCGATCATATGGATCGGATCGATGCCATAGGCACGCGCCGTCGACTTGATCTTGCCCATCAGCTTGCTGTCATTGGCCAGCAAATTGTGCACCTTGTTATATTTGGCATCAAACGAGGTT
Organism: Pararhizobium sp.; assembly: GCF_965279435.1. Classification (NCBI taxonomy): domain Bacteria; kingdom Pseudomonadati; phylum Pseudomonadota; class Alphaproteobacteria; order Hyphomicrobiales; family Rhizobiaceae; genus Pararhizobium; species Pararhizobium sp. The sequence goes on along the minus strand of NZ_CBDIHY010000003.1, from coordinate 1,402,542 downwards.
CTGCCGGCTTTGGTCCGGCGCACCGATGCGCCCGGCACGTCCGGCTGTTCCTGATACCGGTTGCCCTCGGGCACCACGCGAATGCCGTCCGCCATGGCGGGGCTGGTAACGGCGATCATGGCCGCGACGAGAAGCATCTGAAGAATGGGGCGCACGCTCTGTTTCCTGTGAACCTGTCTTGACGTTCCGGATGTGCCGGGACGCATGCGGCAAAATCGTGTCGGAATCATGCCCGGCACCAGTGAAAGCCTTATCGCGTATGGGTACCACAAACAACAAGGGCACCTGCCGTTATGGCAAGTGCCCCAATCAATAACAAACGGCCGTTGCAAATTTACAGAATGTAACGCGACAGATCCGTATTGGCGGCGAGATCGCCGACGTGCTTCTTGACGTAATCCGCATCGATCGTCAGTGCCTCACCGGACTTGTCCGGTGCTGCATAGGAGATTTCGTCGAGGACCCGTTCCATCACCGTCTGCAGTCGCCGTGCGCCGATATTTTCCACGCTTGAATTGAGCATGACAGCCACATCGGCCAGCGCATCGAGCGCGTCTTCGGTGAAATCCAAATTGACGCCTTCGGTTTCCAGAAGCGCCTTGTACTGGCGGATCAGGCTGACTTCGGTTTCCGTCAGGATGCGGCGGAAGTCTTCCTTGGTCAGCGCCTTCAGCTCGACACGGATCGGCAGGCGGCCCTGCAGTTCCGGCAGAAGATCAGACGGCTTGGAGATGTGGAAGGCGCCCGACGCGATGAACAGGATATGGTCGGTTTTCACCGGGCCATACTTGGTCGCAACTGTGGTGCCTTCGACCAGTGGAAGAAGATCGCGCTGCACGCCTTCACGTGAAACACCCGCACCCATGCCGCCATCGCGGGCGGCGATCTTGTCGATCTCGTCGAGAAAGACGATGCCGTCATTTTCCGCCGAACGCACGGCTTCGCGCTGGATCTCCTCGTTGTCGAGCAGCTTGTCGGACTCGTCGTTGATCAGGATGCCGTAGCTCGCCTTGACCGTCGTGCGGACCTTCTTGGTGCGCTGCCCCATCGCCTTGCCGAACATTTCCGACAGGTTCAGGACGCCGATATTGGCGCCGGGCATGCCGGGGATTTCGAAACCGCCGCCGGGCGTCGCCGTATCGGCGATCTCGATGTCGATTTCCTTATCATCCATCTCGTTGGCCCGCAGCTTCTTGCGGAAACTGTCGCGGGTGGCTGGCGAAGACGTCGCGCCAACCAAGGCGTCAAGCACGCGCTCTTCGGCATTCAGATGCGCCTTGGCCTTGACGTCGGCGCGCTTCTTTTCGCGCACCAGGCCGATGCCGACTTCGACGAGATCGCGGATGATCTGCTCGACATCGCGGCCGACATAGCCGACTTCGGTAAATTTCGTCGCTTCGACCTTGATGAAGGGCGCGCCGGCGAGCTTGGCCAGACGGCGGGAAATCTCCGTCTTGCCGACGCCGGTCGGGCCGATCATCAGGATGTTCTTCGGCATCACTTCATCACGCAGCTCATCCGAGAGCTGCTGGCGGCGCCAGCGATTGCGCAACGCAATGGCGACGGCGCGTTTGGCATCGTGCTGGCCGATGATGAACCGGTCGAGCTCCGACACGATTTCGCGGGGTGAAAATGTGGTCATCTGGTCCTCTCAAACTCTGTCCGGGTCAATTCCATCAGGATTGTGCGTCCGGCGCTATCGTTCCATTCGCCATAGGCGGTAAACCCCGCCTTGGCATAAGCCCTGAGGGCTCGTGTATTTCCTGCATCGGGATCGATGATGATCCGTGGCGCCGTGCCGGCAAAAAGCCGCGGTACGAAAGCCCGAATGGCCGCAGCGGCAAACCCTTTGCCCGTCATTTCGGCCGGACCGACGAAGATATCGATCCCCGGCGTATCGGGTGTCAGGTCGCTCGCCCAGCGCTCGCTTTCATATTGTGTCGGCAGCCAGGACTGGATGTAGCCGGCGGGCTCACCATCGACGGAGAAAATGAACCCCTGCGCGTCTCCGGTTGCCCGCCCTTCGCGGATCAATTCGAGCTCGCCCTGCGGTTCGCCCCACCACGCGCGCACATGCGGCTGCGACAGCCAGCCAAAGAGCATAGGCTCGTGGCTTTCGTCGACGGCCGCAAAGGCAATGGTCTGGTCAGGCTGCATCGAGCTTTTCGACGATGATGTTGCCGTTGGTATAGACGCAGATGTCGGCGGCGATTTCCATCGACCGGCGAGCGATCTCTTCCGCCGTCTTGTCGGAATCCATCAACGCCCGCGCCGCGGCGAAGGCGAAATTGCCCCCCGAGCCGATGGCGATGGCGCCGTGTTCCGGCTCCAGCACATCGCCATTGCCGGTGATGGCCAGCGTGATCGACTTGTCGGCCACCAGCATCATGGCTTCGAGATTGCGCAGGTATTTGTTGGTGCGCCAATCCTTGGCCAGTTCGACGGCGGCGCGCATCAACTGATCCGGATACTGCTCGAGCTTGGATTCGAGCCGTTCCAGCAGTGTGAAGGCATCAGCTGTCGCGCCGGCAAACCCGGCGATGACGTCGCCCTTGCCAAGACGGCGGACCTTGCGGGCATTGCCCTTCATCACGGTCTGGCCGAGGCTCACCTGGCCATCACCGGCCATCACCACCTGTCCGCCCTTCCGGACGGTAATAATTGTTGTCATAAAACCCACCCTGCCCGGCGTCCGGGCCGTTTCGACGAGCCGAACATCGACTCTGTTGAAACCTATGTAAGAGCGCTTTTGCCGATTGCAAATAGCCCACATCGTGCTCCTCCTACCCTCATCAACCCCGCATCATTTTGCACCTGCGAGAATCATGGCGGCAGTTCTGGATATTTCGCCCACCGCCTGATAAGGAGCGGCTCTATTACATTCGGGAGAACCTGATGGCCGACAAGCAAGTGAGCCGCACCGGCAGCGTTTCGCGCAAGACCAACGAAACCGCGGTGACCGTGTCCGTCAATATCGACGGCACCGGCACGTCGCGGATTTCGACCGGCGTCGGCTTTTTCGACCATATGCTGGATCAACTTTCCCGCCATTCGCTGATCGACATGGACATCGTTGCCGAGGGCGACCGCCATGTGGACGATCACCATACCGTTGAAGATACGGGCATCGCCATCGGCCAGGCGCTCTCCAAGGCGCTGGGCGACCGGCGCGGCATCACCCGCTATGCCTCACTCGATCTTGCCATGGACGAGACGATGACCCGTGCAGCCGTCGACGTCTCCGGCCGTCCGTTTCTTGTCTGGAACGTCGATTTTTCCGCCCCGAAAATTGGCACGTTCGACACGGAACTGGTGCGCGAGTTTTTCCAAGCGCTCGCCCAGCACGGCGGTATCACGCTGCATGTGCAGAACATCTACGGCGCCAACAACCATCATATCTCCGAAACCTGCTTCAAGGCCGTTGCCCGCGTGCTTCGCACGGCAACAGAGATCGATCCGCGCCAGGCAGGCCGCGTTCCCTCCACCAAGGGAACGCTGGTCTGATCCGGCCCACAGTGAAAGTTGGCTGACATGGCCTCCTATCTGGTTCTGACGTCTCCCGGCGCTCCGAAGAGCGACGACAATGCGCGTTTCATCGCCGACAAATTTTCCTGGATCGCTTTTGCCTTTCCGGCGTTCTGGCTGCTGTATCAACGCCAGTTGATTGCCGGCATCGCCGTCGCCATCCTGCAAGGGCTCATCGCATTTGCGATCCCGGAACCAAGCCTGGCGGGATTGCTGATCGAGTTGGCCCTGCGCCTGCTTGTCGCCCTGGAAGGGCCTGCCTTTATCGCCCATCGCTTGCAATCCAGGGGCTGGACGTTGCAGTCTGTCATCACCGCCGACGATCTGGCAACTGCCGAAATGATCTATGACCACGCAGCGGCCGTGGATATCCCAACACGGGACGAAGCAATCTGGCAGCCACCGGTTCTGCCCACCGCGGTGGCAAAGCCTGCCGATGGCCGCGCCGCCGTCGGCCTGTTTGAAAATTATGGAGAACGCTGATGCGCGTTGCGATCATCGATTACGGATCCGGCAATCTGCGCTCGGCCACCAAAGCCTTCGAGCGGGCAGCGCGTGAAGCCGGCATCAACGCGGACATCGAACTCACCGACAGAGCCGACCGTGTTGCCAGCGCCGACCGGGTCGTCCTGCCCGGCGTCGGCGCCTATGCCGACTGCCGCCGCGGCCTCGACGCCGTCGATGGCATGCGCGAAGCGCTGAACGAAGCGGTGGAGATATCCGGCCGGCCGTTCCTCGGTATCTGCGTCGGCATGCAGCTGATGTCGTCGCGTGGGCTGGAAAAGACCACGACGGAAGGGTTTGGCTGGATCAAGGGCGATGTCGTCGAGATGGTGCCCTCCGATCCCACGCTGAAAATCCCGCAGATCGGCTGGAACACGCTGTCGTTGAGGAAGCATCATCCGCTGTTCGATGGCATCAGGACGGGTGATGACGGGCTGCATGCGTATTTCGTCCATTCCTACCATCTCGCTGTCGAAAATCCGGACGACCTGATTGCCACCACCACCTATGGCGGCGGCGTGACGGCGTTTGTTGCCAAGGGCAACACGGCCGGCGCCCAGTTCCATCCGGAAAAGAGCCAGACGCTCGGCCTTGCCCTCATCTCGAATTTTCTGCGCTGGAAGCCCTGACATGATCCTTTTTCCCGCCATCGACCTCAAAGACGGCCAGTGTGTGCGCCTCAAGCTCGGCGACATGGAACAGGCGACCGTCTACAATCCCGATCCCGGCGCGCAGGCCAAAGCCTTCGAGGACCAGGGTTTCGAATGGCTGCACGTGGTCGATCTGAACGGTGCCTTTGCCGGTGAGACCGTCAACGGCGCCGCCGTCGATGCGATCCTGAAGTCCACCAAAAACCCGGTGCAGCTGGGCGGCGGCATCCGAACGCTCGATCATATCGAAAACTGGCTCAGCCGGGGGCTGGCGCGCGTAATTCTGGGGACGGTTGCGGTGCGCGATCCGGCGCTGGTGATTGAAGCCTGCAAAAAGTTCCCGGGCAAGGTCGCCGTCGGCATCGACGCCAAGGGCGGCAAGGTCGCGGTCGAGGGCTGGGCTGAAGCCTCCGAACTCGGCGTCATCGAACTGGCCCAAAAGTTCGAAGGCGCCGGCGTGTCCGCGATCATCTATACCGATATCGACCGAGATGGCATCCTGACGGGGATCAACTGGGATTCGACGCTGGAACTGGCCGACGCCGTTTCTATCCCCGTGATCGCCTCGGGCGGCCTCGCCTCGATGGACGATATCCGCCGCATGGTTCAGCCGGATGCGGCAAAACTGGAAGGCGCCATTTCCGGCCGGGCGCTCTATGACGGACGCATCGATCCGGCGGAAGCGTTGGCGCTCATCCGGAACGCAAAAGGAAAAGCGGCATGACCCTTAAAGCCCGCGTCATCCCCTGTCTCGACGTCAAAGACGGCCGTGTCGTCAAGGGCGTCAGCTTCCTTGATCTGATCGATGCCGGTGATCCCGTCGAATCGGCCAAGGCCTATGACGCGGCCGGTGCCGACGAACTCTGTTTCCTCGACATCACCGCGTCTTCGGACAACCGCGACACGATCTTCGATGTCGTTGCCCGCACGGCCGATCATTGTTTCATGCCGCTGACCGTGGGCGGAGGCGTTCGCTCTGTGGCCGATATCCGCAAGCTGTTATTGGCCGGCGCCGACAAGGTGTCGATCAATTCGGCTGCCGTCAGCAACCCGGATTTCGTCGCCGAAGCCGCCGACAAGTTCGGTAACCAGTGCATCGTCGTCTCGATTGACTCCAAGAAGGTATCCAAGCCCGGCGAGGAAGACCGCTGGGAAATCTTCACCCATGGCGGCCGCCAGGCGACCGGTATCGATGCCGTGTCCTTCGCCGACAAGATGGTCAAGCTCGGTGCCGGCGAACTGCTGCTCACTTCGATGGATCGCGACGGCTCGAAGACCGGCTACGATATCGCGCTGACCCGGACGATTGCCGACCGGGTCTCCGTGCCGGTTATCGCATCCGGCGGCGTCGGCACACTCGACCACATGGTCGAAGGCATTCGCGACGGCCATGCGACGGCGGTTCTGGCCGCGTCGATCTTCCATTTCGGCACCTATAGCATCGGCGAAACCAAGCGCTATATGGCAGAGCATGGCATTGCCATGCGGCTCGACTGAGCTTCAGGACACAGACAGATGAGCAATTTCAGCCTTTCCGATCTCGAAGCGATTGTAGCCTTGCGGGCCAAGGCCTCTCCGGACGAATCCTGGACGGCCAAACTCGTCGCCCATGGGCAGGCGAAGGCCGCCAAGAAGCTCGGCGAGGAAGCGGTGGAAACCGTAATCGCCGCCATCAGCAATGACCGTGGCAACCTTGTCGCCGAGAGTGCCGATCTGATTTATCATCTGATGGTCGTATTGAAAATTGCTGATATTCCATTGCAGGATGTGATGAGCGAACTCGAACGGCGGACACGCCAGTCGGGGCTCCAGGAAAAGGCAAGCCGGTAGACACGTCATGACCATCGTCGCCAAAGACATCGCACCGGCCGATATTCCGGATCATTTCGACAACAAGGACTATTCGCCCTACCGATTCTTTTCGGCGGAGGAATGGTCGCATTTCCGGGCCGATACGCCACTGACGCTGTCGGCCGATGAGGTTCAGCGGCTGCGATCGCTGAACGACCCGATCGATCTCAGCGAAGTCAGGCGCATCTATCTGTCGCTGTCGCGTCTCTTATCCACCCATGTGGAATCTTCGCAGCGGCTGTTTGCCCAGCGCCAGCGCTTTCTCAGCATGTCCAATGATGCCAAGACACCGTTTGTCATCGGCATTGCCGGTTCCGTTGCCGTTGGGAAATCGACGACTGCGCGTATTCTGGCCGAGCTTCTGTCACGCTGGCCGTCGAGCCCGAAGGTCGATCTGGTGACCACGGACGGTTTTCTCTATCCCAACGCGACGCTGCTGCGGGACAGCATGATGGACCGCAAGGGTTTTCCGGAAAGCTACGATATCGGTGCGCTGTTGCGGTTCCTGTCGGCGATCAAGGCCGGCCAGCCGAACGTCAAGGCGCCGACATACTCCCACCTGACCTATGACGTGTTGCCCGATCAGTTCCAGGTCGTCGACCGGCCGGACATCCTGATTTTCGAGGGCATCAATGTGCTACAGTCGCGCAATCTGCCGGCAGACGGCAAGATCGTGCCGATGGTCTCGGATTTCTTCGATTTCTCGATCTATATCGATGCCGAAGAGAGCTTGATTCACACCTGGTACGTCAATCGCTTCATGCGGCTGCGCCAGACCGCCTTCCGCAATCCTGATTCGTTCTTCAAGCGCTATGCGCAGGTGAGCGAAGAGGAGGCGTTGACGATCGCCGAAGGGCTCTGGCAGAACATCAACCTGAAAAACCTGCGCCAGAACATCCTGCCGACACGCCCGCGCGCCGACCTTATTCTTCAAAAAGGGCCGAATCATCTCACCGAAACGGTCGCCTTGCGCAAACTTTGAACGTCAGACGGTAACGCGGCGGAGCGTCAAGTTGATGCGGCCGCCGTTTTTCAGAAGAGTCGACGTGTTGGGATAGATCTTGTCGACGCCATGAAAGGCGAGACGCCCTTCGCCGCCGAGCACGACGATATCACCGCTCGCCAGTTTGAATGACAGCGTCCGGTCACCGCGCTCGCGGCCGCCGACACGAAACAAGCAGCTGTCTCCCAGAGAAATCGACACAACAGGCGTTTCCAGGTCCTTCTCATCCCGATCCTGATGCAGGCCCATGCGGGCATCATCGGCATAGAAATTGACGAGGCAGGCCTCTGGCTCCTTTGCCACGCCAGAAACGGTGCGCCAGATTTCCAGCAGCGCATCCGGCATCGCCGGCCACGGTTTACCAGTAGCCGGATGCTGTGGCTGGTAGCGATATCCGCGGTCTTTGTCGGTCACCCAGCCGAGCGAGCCGCAATTGGTCATGCGCACGGACATCGGCTTGCCGGTGTGCGGCATTGCCGGCACGTAGAGTGGAGCATCCGCTACGACGGCACGGATAATTTCGACAAGGGCCTCCTGTTTCTGACGATCCAGAAAACCAGGAATATGCCGGATACCCTTTGGCAGAACCTGCATCGGAGGCCTATTCCAGCCCGAGCAGGGCCGCAGGAACGCCATAGCGTTGCTGCCAGCCGGCATAACCGACATCGGTCGGGCCAACCATGTGATCGATCAGGTTCCAGCGTCCGGCCTGAAATCCCATGAGTGCATAGACGGTCAGCCCATCCATCATGTCCGTATCACCGGCAAAACCGGTTTCTTCCGGATCAATGACACCGCCGCCCGGCCTTTGCGGCTCGACCTGCACGAAGGCCCAATTCGGCGTGACGCGAATGGTGGTGACCACGAATTCGACCGGGCCGCGCATCTCCGCCTCGACGGCGGGACGCAGCGTATCCATGATCGCGGCCCGCTCCGCCGAGCCCTTGGGGGCTCACGGAATGTCAGGGCCAGCGCAGACCCGCTGAGTGCCGTCATCAGGACGGCAACGGCCATCGACAGAGCTACGCCGGCTGTTTTCATGATCAGGCCTGATCCAGAGCCGGAATGCGCAGAACCTGGCCGGGATAGATCTTGTCCGGATGGCTCAGCATCGGCTTGTTGGCTTCGAAGATGACGGTGTTTTTCGCACCCTTGCCCTTGCCGTATTGCGATTCGGCGATCTTCCAGAGGTTGTCACCCTTCTTCACCGTGTAGAAGACAGGTTCCTTGGCCGGTGCGGGCGCGGCAGCGCCATCGGCGACCTTGAGTTCGGCCGCTTCCACCTTTGAGATACCCAGCGTGTTGCCGACAGCAACGACGGCCTTTTCAAAGGCGGACTGATCCTTCACCACGCCGGTGAGCACGATCTTGTCGCCTTCGACCGCGACATCGACCTTGTCAGTACCGAGATCATGGGACGCCAGTTCCTTCTTCACCGCTTCGACATCCGGCGCATCATCATCGCCGCCAATGCCGAGTTTCTTGCCGGCACTCTTGATAAAGCTGAACAGACCCATGGCGCATCTCCTTTTGCGGGTTTCTTCAACCCTAACAGAGTGCACTCATGTAGAAAAAACAAGGCCCGGATGAAAATTGCCGCGATCAATCGTTTTCAGGGCGTCCGCGCATCTTCTTGACTTCGCCGCGCCCGGTCTTCGCCTTCAGGCGCCGTTCGATCGAGCCTTTGGTCGGTTTGGTTTTGCGGCGCGGCGGCGGCGGCGGTTCGGCGGCCTTGAGGATCAGCTCCTTCAGCCGTTCGCGCGCATCCTCGCGGTTTCGCTCCTGGCTGCGAAATCGGCTGGCCTCGATCATCAACACGCCATCCTTGGAGACCTTTCGGCCGGCCAGCTTGATGGCATTGTCACGCACCCGCTCTGGCAAGGCCGGTGAAGCGGCAATACCGTAGAACAGCTGAACCGCGGTCGAGACCTTGTTGACGTTCTGTCCACCGGGGCCACCGGCCAGCACGAATTGCTCCGTCAGCTCCCAGCCGGCGATGACGATGCGGTCGTTGATGTAGAGCGGATCGCTGGCCATGTCGTTTTCATCCTTCCATCGCTCTATCTCACAGGATGGCAACGTTGAAAACGCGCGAACCTACCGGCAACGCAAAAACCCGGCACTTTCGCGCCGGGTTTCACGTGAATCATCGTCTGCAACCCTCTGTGGGGGCTGATTTATTCGGCTGCGAGCTTCACGCCGGGTGCCGCATCGCGGACACTGCCGTCGACATGGCTTTCGAACTTGGCGAAGTTGGCAACGAACATATCGACCAGCTTGCGCGCCTGCGTGTCAAAGGCAACGCCATCGTTCCATGTCGAACGTGGGTCGAGAATGCTGCTGTCGACACCCGGCACTGCGACCGGCACGGCAAAGCCGAAATTGCTGTCGGTGCGGAATTCGGCAGAGGCCAGCGAGCCGTCAAGCGCTGCCGCGAGCAGCGCCCGCGTCGCCTTGATCGGCATGCGATGTCCGGTGCCATAGGCACCACCGGTCCAGCCGGTGTTGACCAGCCAGCAATTGACGCCATGTTCGGCGATCAGAGCCTTCAGCAAGTTCCCATATTCCGACGGATGACGCGGCATGAACGGTGCGCCAAAGCATGTCGAGAAGGTTGCTTCCGGCTCTGTCACGCCCTTTTCAGTGCCGGCCACCTTGGCGGTGTAGCCGGAGAGGAAGTGGTACATGGCCTGCTCGGGCGTCAAACGGGCGATCGGCGGCATGACGCCAAAGGCGTCGGCCGTCAGCATGATAATCGTGCCGGGATGTCCCGCCGTTCCCGACTTGCTGGCATTCGGGATGAAGTCCAGAGGATAGGCACACCGGGTATTTTCGGTCAGTGAGCCGTCGTTGAAGTCTGGCACACGATTTTCATCGAGCACGACGTTTTCAAGAACGGTGCCGAAGCGGCGGGTGGTCGCAAAGATTTCCGGCTCTGCTTCTGCCGACAGGCGAATGGTCTTGGCATAGCAACCACCTTCGAAGTTGAAGATGCCGTGTTCGCCCCAGCCGTGTTCGTCATCGCCGATCAGCGTGCGCTTCGGATCGGCTGACAGCGTCGTCTTGCCGGTGCCAGACAGGCCGAAGAATACCGCTGCATCGCCATCCGGGCCGACATTGGCGGAGCAATGCATCGGCATGACGCGCTTTGCCGGTAGCAGGTAGTTGAGCATGGTGAAGACGGCCTTCTTCATCTCGCCGGCATAGGATGTGCCGCCGATCAAAATGATGCCCTTGGAGAAATTGCAGGCGATCACGGTCTCGGTGCGGCAGCCGTGGCGGGCAGGATCAGCCTTGAAGTCCGGCAGATCGATGATCGTCAGCTTCGGCGTGAAGGCGGCAAGCGCTGCCTTTTCCGGGCGGATCAAAAGATTGCGGATGAACAGTGAATGCCAGGCGAATTCCGTGACGACGCGCGTCGGCAGGGCGTTTTCCGCATCGGCACCGCCGATCAGATCCTGCGCATAGAGCGACTTGCCCTTGGCATGATCAAGCATGTCCTGATGCAGCACCGCGAAATGCTCCGGCGACATCGCACTGTTGTTGTCCCACCAGATTTCGCCCGTGGTGTTTTCGTCGCGAACAACGAACTTATCCTTTGGCGAGCGACCGGTGTGCTGTCCCGTCAAGGCGCGAACGGCACCATCGGCGGTCAGCTGCGCCTCGCCGCGACGCAGGATTTCTTCATAGAGTTCGGCGGTACCAAAATTGTAACGAACCACGTCCAGGTTGTTAAAGCCGATTGATTCCAGCCCAAGGGATGGGTTGTGAATGCCGAGTTCCTGCATGGTCCAGCTTTCCTCCGTGGTTTGCCGACAGAACGTTGAATGTTAGCAACCATAGAAGGATGGAGGGAAAAAGACAAGATTACTGTCATAAAAAATATAATGATTTCAGTATATTAATCGATTTAAAAGAAAATATCGCTTTTTTAATCGGTTGAATCGAGGCTTTTTGGACGCTGTTTTTGGACCGGAAACACCCTACCGGTGTCATGCTCATTGCTTTTGCAATTTACTTCGCCACAATTTGTTCCACCTTTATACTCATGAAACGCGTCTTACCGCAGCAGAGCCCCGGACAACCGGGGTGGCCTCGGAGGCGCAGCGAAATGGTGGAGCCCTATACGATGCAGACGATTGCACTTGTCGATGACGACCGGAATATCCTGACCTCGGTATCGATTGCACTGGAGGCAGAAGGCTACAAGGTCGAAACCTATACCGACGGTGCCTCGGCTCTCGACGGCCTGCTTGCCCGGCCGCCGCAGCTGGCGATCTTCGATATCAAGATGCCGCGCATGGATGGTATGGAGCTGTTGCGCCGCCTGCGCCAGAAATCCGATATCCCGGTGATCTTCCTCACCTCGAAAGATGAAGAGATCGACGAACTGTTCGGCCTGAAAATGGGCGCCGACGACTTCATCACCAAGCCGTTCTCCCAGCGTCTGCTGGTCGAGCGCGTCAAGGCGATCCTGCGCCGCTCGGCCAACCGGGAAGCGGCAGCCGCCGCAAGCACCGGCAGCGGCGCAGCCAAGAGTGCCGCCGATATCCAGGCACGTTCGCTGGAGCGCGGCCAGCTGTCCATGGATCAGGAACGCCACACCTGCACCTGGAAGAACGAGCCGGTGACCCTGACGGTGACCGAGTTCCTCATCCTGCATTCGCTGGCGCAACGCCCCGGCGTGGTGAAGAGCCGCGATTCGCTGATGGACGCTGCCTATGACGAACAGGTCTATGTCGACGACCGCACCATCGACAGCCACATCAAGCGGCTGCGCAAGAAGTTCAAGATGGTCGACAACGACTTCGACATGATCGAAACGCTTTACGGCGTAGGCTACCGCTTCCGCGAATCGGCCTGAGTCCGGATCGTATCTCCTTGCCACGCCGGGCATTGCCTCAAGGCGAAAGTCTGGCGTGGTCAAGGACCGAGCTGTATGATACGGCTCCGCGCCAAAGAGAGACGCAAGGGCGTCATCTCCAATCTGCCCTCGGGCGGACGGCAGCCAGGTCTGCCACTGAACGGCAGTAACTGCCATTGACATACAAGGGCCGCGAAAGCGGGAGTTGAAGGCTTGGTCGAAGTCTTGCGAAACATCGATGTGGATGAGGGCGAAACACGGGCGGCTTCGGGCCGGACGTGGGCGCATCCCTTCACGTTGATTCGCCGTATCTTCGGCAACGCTGTCTTTTCCAGCCTGACGCGCCGTATCTTGTTCTTCAATCTTGTCGCGCTCGTCGTCCTCGTCGGCGGCATCATGTATCTGAACCAGTTCCGCGAAGGACTGATCGATGCTCGCGTCGAAAGCCTTCTGACGCAAGGGGAAATCATCGCCGGCGCGATCGCGGCGTCCGCGTCCGTGGATACTAATTCGATCACCATCGATCCGGAAAAACTGCTGGAACTGCAGGCAGGCCAAAGCATCACGCCACTGCCGAGCGATGAGGATCTCGAGTTTCCGATCAACCAGGAACGTGTGGCGCCCGTGCTGCGGCGGCTGATTTCGCCGACCCGCACCCGTGCACGGCTGTTCGATGCCGACGCCGATCTTCTGCTGGATTCCCGCCACCTTTATACCGGCGGTCAGGTACTGCGTTTCGACCTGCCGCCGATAGAGCCGGAAGCCGTGACATGGTCCGAACGGCTGAACTCCTGGTTCAACCGTGTGCTGCAACCCGGCAATCTGCCGCTCTACAAGGAACCACCGGGCGGCAACGGCGCGATCTATCCGGAAGTCATGAATGCGCTGACCGGCGTTCGCGGCGCCGTCGTGCGCGTCACCGAAAAGGGCGAACTGATCGTCTCCGTCGCCGTGCCCGTTCAGCGGTTTCGCGCGGTTCTCGGCGTGCTGCTTCTATCAACGCAGGCGGGCGATATCGATAAGATCGTCCATGCCGAGCGACTGGCGATTATCCGCGTGTTCGGGGTCGCAGCACTCGTCAACGTCGTCCTGTCGCTGCTTTTGTCGAGCACGATTGCCAATCCGCTCCGGCGTCTATCAGCCGCCGCGATCCGTGTTCGGCGTGGCGGCGCCAAGGAGCGCGAGGAAATTCCGGATTTCTCCTCCCGCCAGGACGAGATCGGCAATCTGTCCGTTGCGCTGCGCGAGATGACGACGGCGCTCTATGACCGTATTGCCGCAATCGAGAATTTTGCCGCCGATGTCAGCCACGAATTGAAGAACCCGCTGACCTCTCTGCGCAGCGCCGTGGAAACCCTGCCGCTCGCCCGCACCGACGATTCCAAGAAACGGCTGATGGACGTCATCCAGCATGACGTGCGCCGTCTTGACCGGTTGATCAGCGATATTTCCGATGCCTCAAGGCTGGACGCGGAGCTTGCCCGCAGTGATGCCAAGGCGGTTGATCTGGAAAAACTGCTCGGTGGCCTGATCGATCTTTCCCGGCAGATCCGTAACGGCAAGAAGGTCGTCGAACTGAGCTTCGTCGTCGAGCGCAAAGACAATCCGAAGGCACGCTTCGATGTGGGCGGCTACGAGCTGCGCATCGGCCAGATCATCACCAACCTGATCGAGAATGCCCGGTCGTTCGTTCCGGACCAGGGCGGGCGCATCGTCCTGCGCCTGACCCGGACCCGCAGCCGCTGCATCATCTATGTCGAGGACAATGGCCCGGGCATCAACGCTGAAGACATTGACCGGATTTTCGAACGCTTTTACACCGATAGGCCGGACGGCGAGGATTTTGGCCAGAATTCTGGCCTCGGTCTTTCCATCTCCCGCCAGATTGCCGAGGCCCATGGCGGCTCGCTGAAGGCTGAGAACATGATGGATGCCAGCGGCAAGATTACCGGCGCCCGCTTCATCCTGTCGCTTCCGATCGAAAACCATTCATGACGAAGCCGGCGGTCAATGTTCACGCGACCGCCGTGGTACTCGGAACCCAGGGCTTTTTGTTTGTCGGCCCGTCGGGAGCAGGCAAGACGATGCTGGCGCTGTCCTGCCTCGCCGCAGCAAGGAATTGCGGGCTGTTTGCTGCGCTCGTTTCCGATGATCAGGTGCTGATTTCGGTATGCAACGGCCGCATCATTGCCCGCAGCCCGGCCTCGATTGCAGGGCTCGCCGAGGTCCGAGGCACAGGGATCGTTGCTGTCGAGACAATACCGGCGGCCGTGATCGATTTTGCCATTCTCCCAGTCAAACCGCCATTTGAGCCGCGTTTACCCCCGGAAAATGAGAGGTTTTCTTTGCCATCCGGTGATTTTTTGCCGTTGCATCGCATTCCCTTGGCCGAGGGCTTGAATTCTATTGAGATTTTGCGGCTTATTTTACCTCAAAATGCCAATTTTCAAGGACATTGATGCCTTTTAAAGCAGCATTTCCGGATTTTTAACTTGCCATTCGCCTTTTCCTTGCCAAGATGGCCGCCCTAAAGGTGGACGAAATTGCTGCATTGCGATATCTGACCCTCCTTATAGATTTTGCAGATGCAGTTGGAGCGAAGACACCATGATCGGACTTGTGCTTGTCACACACGGCAAGCTGGCTGAAGAGTTTCGTCATGCACTGGAGCATGTCGTCGGTCCGCAAAAGTCAATCGAGACTGTCTGCATCGGCCCCGAGGATGACATGGATCAGCGCCGGCAGGATATTCTGCACGCTGTGCTCGCAGCCGACGAAGGCAATGGTGTCATCATCCTTACCGATATGTTCGGCGGAACGCCGTCCAACCTGGCGATCTCGGTGATGCAGAGCGGCACCGTCGAAGTCATTGCCGGCGTCAACCTTCCCATGTTGATCAAACTGGCCGGTGTCCGCGGCGAAAGCGATATGGACAAGGCACTCGTCGAAGCGTCCGAAGCAGGCAGGAAATACATCAATGTCGCAAGCCGTGTCCTCAGTGGCAAATAACGGGACCTCGGTCATGACCCTCTCCCGTGACCTTCTAATCGTCAACAAGCGCGGACTGCATGCGCGCGCCTCGGCCAAGTTCGTGCAGACCGTTGAGGGCTACGATGCCGAGATCCGGGTCTCGAAGGACGGCATGACCGTCGGTGGCACCTCGATCATGGGCCTGATGATGCTGGCCGCCAGCACCGGCTGTTCGGTCTCCGTTACCTCCAGCGGCCGTCAGGCACAGGAAGCGCTCGACGCCCTTGATGCGCTGGTTGCCGACAAGTTCGGCGAAGAAATCTGACCTCGGCCAGATGAGAGACATAAAGACATAAAGACCTCTTTATGTCCTGTTGCTCCCTTTCGTATTTCCTGATAATTGAGGAACAAACCTCCTGCCCATCGCAGGAAGTGGCGAATTCTAGTGCGCCGTGCCCGGCCCTGCCAAAACGTCAGGACTTCGTGCATGGCACCAGCCCGGAGATACTCATGAGCACGAAAAACGACTACGTTGTTGCAGATATCGGCCTTGCCGATTTCGGCCGCAAGGAGATCATCATTGCCGAAACGGAAATGCCGGGCCTGATGGCCTGCCGCGAGGAATTCGGCGCGTCAAAGCCGCTGAAGGGCGCCCGCATCACCGGTTCTCTGCACATGACCATCCAGACGGCCGTGTTGATCGAAACACTGGTTGCTCTCGGCGCCGACGTGCGCTGGGCCTCCTGCAACATCTTCTCGACGCAGGACCACGCCGCAGCAGCTATTGCTGCCACCGGCGTCCCGGTCTTCGCCATCAAGGGTGAAAGCCTTGAAGACTACTGGACCTATACGGACCAGATCTTCCAATGGGCCGACGGCGGCGTTTCCAACATGATCCTCGATGACGGCGGCGACGCCACCATGTACATCCTGCTCGGTGCCCGCGCCGAAGCCGGTGAGGACGTTCTGTCGAAGCCGGAATCGGAAGAAGAAGAAATCCTCGTTGCCCAGATCAAGAAGCGCCTTGCCGCTTCGCCAGGCTGGTTCACCAAGCAGCGCGATGCCATCCAGGGCGTGACCGAAGAAACCACCACCGGCGTCAACCGCCTCTACCAGCTGCACGCCAAGGGCCTGCTGCCCTTCCCGGCCATCAACGTTAACGACTCGGTTACCAAGTCGAAGTTCGACAACAAGTATGGCTGCAAGGAATCGCTGGTCGACGGTATCCGTCGCGGTACCGACGTGATGATGGCCGGCAAGGTTGCCGTCGTCTGCGGTTACGGCGACGTCGGCAAGGGTTCTGCTGCTTCGCTGCTTGGCGCTGGCGCCCGCGTCAAGGTGACGGAAGTCGATCCGATCTGCGCCCTGCAGGCCGCCATGGACGGTTTTGAAGTTGTTCAGCTGGAAGACGTCGTGTCTTCGGCCGATATCTTCATCACCACGACTGGCAACAAGGACGTCATCCGCATGGACCACATGCGTGAGATGAAGGACATGGCGATCGTTGGAAACATTGGCCATTTCGACAATGAAATTCAGGTTTCCGCGCTGCGTAACCTGAAATGGACCAACATCAAGCCGCAGGTTGACCTCATCGAGTTCCCCAAGGGCAACCGCATGATCCTTCTGTCGGAAGGCCGCCTGCTCAACCTCGGCAACGCCACCGGCCACCCGTCGTTCGTCATGTCGGCTTCGTTCACGAACCAGACGCTGGCCCAGATCGAACTGTTCACCAAAGGTGATCAGTACGAAAAGGGCGTTCACATCCTGCCGAAGCACCTCGACGAGAAGGTCGCGCGCCTCCATCTCGCCAAGCTCGGCGCCAAGCTGACGGAACTTTCCCAAGAGCAGGCAGGCTATATCGGTGTGTCACCGAAGGGTCCATTCAAGTCTGAACACTACCGCTACTAGTCCTTACCCGGATAATCCACAACATATAGAGGCTGCGATCTTGACAGAAGATCGCGGCCTCTTTTTTTGCTTCGCCCTTCCCGAGGATTCCCCGAAGGCGTATGTTTTTGGCACAATGATTCGTGGCGAAGATGCGGAACAGACGCGTCACGGATGGGATGTCTTGTCGTTGAGGCGGCAAACAGACGAAGACATACCGGACTGCAATCGGAATTGAACGAGGCCTGCTTTGGCGGGATTTCGATTTGGCACTGCTTGGCGATTTGCAACCGGACCAATGAGCTTTGAACGTACCCGGCCGAAAGGCCGGGGCACGCTTCAAGGTGTTGAATACACAGATGATCGCGTGATTCGGGTTTTCCGGCGCATCGATCATGTGTGGTGCAAACGGGGAAGCACGCCATGGAAACAGGTCCTTTGAAACGCGCCGGCGGCCGGATTCCGTCCCTGTTGCGCCGGTTCATGGCAAGCTCGACACTCGTGGCTTTCGCCTGCCCCGCGTTTGCAGCGGCTGAGGGCGCGCCGACAGCCAATCTATTCGGCTCCTCGGAAGTCGTGACTTTTTCCCTCCTCATCGGCGTCATTTCCGCAGCCATGCTGTCGGCCATCTGGCTGATCCGCCAGCGCGGCAACATGGAGACCGACAATCGCGAACTGAATACGGCGCTGGCCGATGCCAACCACCGGATTTCGCGGTTCCAGGCGCTGATTGCCGACAAGAACCGCCGCATCGTCGTCTGGGAAGGCCAATCGAACAAACCTGAATTTCTCGGCCAGCTCCCGGCCGAAACCGGCGCACCGCCGGATGACCGTGACTTCCTCGCTTTCGGCCGATGGCTTAAATCGCAATCGGCATCCGATCTGGAAAAAGCCATCGAACGGCTGCGCTCAAATGCCGAGAGCTTTGACCTTGTCGTTGAAAGCAACCGGAGTGAAATCATCGAGGCTCAGGGCCGCGTTTCCGGCGGCCGCGCCTTCGTCCGTTTCGTCGCACTGAACAATCTGCGCGCCGAGCTTGCGGAAGTGAAAATGGAACGCGACCGCCTGCACGGCGCGCTGTCTAACCTGCACACGCTGCTCGATGCGATCGATCTTCCAGTCTGGCAGCGGGGACCGGACGGCGCCATCCTCTGGGTGAACGAAGCTTATGCCGAAGCTGTCGAAGCGGCCGATCCCTCTGCAGCGGTCAAGGAAAGCCGCGAGCTTCTGGCAACCGTTGCCCGTGAGAAGATCCGCGTCATCAGCACCTATGATTCGCCGTATCGCGAAAAGGTCTCCACCGTCGTGCGTGGAAACCGGACATTCTTCGATGTTGTGGACGCCAAGAGCACCAGCGGCTCGGCAGGCATGGCAATCAACGTCTCCGACGTCGAGGCCGTCCGCGAAGAACTCAACCGCACCCTGAAGAGCCATGCCGAAACGCTGGATCACCTGGCAACGCCGGTGGCGATCTTCGATGGTAGCCAACAACTTCAATTCTATAACCAGGCTTTCCAGCGGCTGTGGGACCTCGACATGGGCTTCCTCGAGCGCAAGCCGGGCAATGGCGAGATCCTCGACCGGCTGCGCGCCGTCGGCAAATTGCCGGAACAGCTGAATTGGAAGCAGTGGAAAGACTCGGCTCTCGCGGTCTATCAGGCGATCGAGACACAATCGGACCTCTGGCACCTGCCCAACGGCCAGACCCTGCGCGTGTTCGCCACCGCCCGCCCGCAGGGCGGCGCGACCTGGGTGTTCGAGAACCTGACGGAAAAGGTCGATCTGGAAACCCGCTACAACACGCTGGTGCAGGTTCAGGGCGAGACCATCGACCACCTATCGGAAGGCGTCGCCGTGTTCGGCCCCGACGGCCGCATCAAGCTGTCCAACCCCGCGTTTCGCGCACTCTGGGGTATCAGTGAGATCGAAGCGAAGCCGGGTACCCATATCCGCGCCATCGAACTGGCGTGCGCGCCATCCTACGATCAACCGGACGGTTGGAAGCGGTTTTCGCATCTCATCACCAGCTTTGACGATGAACGACCGTCCTGCCAGGGTATTCTGGAGCTGCGGACCGGCCTGATCCTCGATTTCGCCGTCATTCCGCTGCCCAACGCCCAGACCATGCTGACCTTCGTCAACATCACCGACAGCGCCCGGGTCGAGCGCGCGCTGACCGAGAAGAACGATGCGCTCCGGATGGCCGACCATCTGAAAAACGACTTTGTCCAGCACGTGTCCTATGAGCTGCGCTCGCCGCTGACCAATATTATCGGCTTTGCCGATCTCTTGAAAACACCCGCTTTCGGATCACTGACTGAGCGGCAGGCGGAATATGTCGATCACATCTCCACCTCGTCCTCCCTGTTGCTGACCATCGTCAACGATATTCTCGATCTGGCCACCGTCGATGCGGGCATCGTCGAACTCGACCTGTCGGAAATCAACCTGACGGATTTCCTTGATGAAGTGTCGCTGCAGATGGCCGACAGGCTGCAGGAAAGCGCCGTCACCCTGCAGATCGACACGCCGGATATGCTCGGCCTGTTCGTGGCCGATCACCAGCGTCTGAAGCAGATCCTTATCAAGCTTTTGACCAACGCTGCAAATTTTGCGCCTGACGGCAGCACAGTCAGCCTGAAATGCCGCCGTGACGGCAACGATTTCGTCTTCAGCGTCACCGACAGTGGCACCGGCATTCCGCAGGATGTTCTCGACACCGTATTCAAGCGTTTCGAAAGCCATGGCCAGCACGGCGGCGCAGGTCTCGGCCTGTCGATCGTCGAAAGCTTCGTCAGCCTTCATCACGGCACCGTATCGATCCGCAGCCGGGAAGGCGAAGGCACGGAAGTGAGCTGCCGGATTCCGTCCGGCGACCTGCCGCAGATCGCCGCGGCGGAATAATGCAGGTGATCGAGCTCACCCTCAAGGACGAAGCAGCCACGATCGAGCTCGGCGAGGATCTGGCGCTAGCCCTGAAAGCCGGCGATTGCCTGGCGCTGTCGGGCGATCTCGGCGCCGGCAAATCGACACTGGCGCGCGCCTTTTTGCGGGCCATGGCCGACGATCCGGCGCTGGAGGTTCCAAGCCCCACCTTCACGCTGGTGCAAAGTTATGAGCTGCGCATTCCGGTTTCGCATTTCGATCTCTACCGGCTGGCGGACGTGTCAGAACTCGATGAGCTGGGTTTTGACGAAGCGTTGTCCGAGGGCATCTGCCTGGTGGAATGGCCGGAAAATGCCCTGGCGGCGCTACCGAAGTCGCGGCTGACCGCAACGTTTTCTCATCTCGGCGACGGACGCGCCGTCACCATCACCGGTGAAGCTGGCGCCCTTGCACGAATTGAGCGCAGCCTTGCCATCCGCGCCTTCCTCAGACAGTGCGGGTACGGTCACGCCAAACGCCGCCATCTCAGCGGCGATGCGTCCGCACGGGCCTATGAACGCATTCTCGTTCCCGGAGAACCGATCCGCATCCTGATGGACTCGGCCCGTCACAAGCCCGGGCCGATCCTGCAGGACGGCAAATATTATCAGCAGCTCGCCCATCTTGCCGAGGATGTCATTCCCTTCGTCGCCATCGCCCGCGACATCAGGGAAAAAGGGTTTTGCGCGCCGGATGTCTATGAGGCCGATCTCGATGCCGGGATCCTGCTGATTGAGGACCTCGGCAGTGACGGTATTCTCGACCCGGACGGACGACCGATTGCCGAGCGTTACCTGGAAAGTGTGCGCGCCCTCGCCCATCTGCATGCGCAGCCGGTGACGCGGGATATCTCGCTCGGGCCTGTCACCCACCATATTCCCGACTTCGACCGCGTGGCAATGAAGATCGAGACTAGTCTGCTGCTCGACTGGTACCTGCCCTGGAAGCGCGGCGAAAAGGCTTCGGATGCCGAGCGCCATGGCTATTTCGCCGTCTGGGACCAACTGATCGATCTTCTGGCCTCATCGGAAAAGAAGCTGCTGCTGCGCGATTTCCATTCGCCGAACATCATCTGGCGCGGCGATCGCTCCGGCTTCGAACGGATTGGCATCATCGACTTCCAGGATTCGATGATCGGCCCAACCGCCTATGACGTCGCCTCGATCTCGCAGGATGCCCGCGTCACGATCGAACCGGATCTGCGCGACGCGATGCTGTCGCTCTACTGCACAGAACGCCACGCTCTCGGCACGTTTGACGAGACGGCGTTCCGGCGCGACTGGCATCTGATGTCCGCCCAGCGCAATTGCAAGCTCGTTGGCATCTGGGTGCGGCTGATGCAGCGCGACGGCAAACCCTTCTACATGAAGCACATGCCGCGGACATTTTCCTATCTTGAGGTGGCACTCCAACACGAAGCACTCGCGCCCTTGCGCGATTGGTGCATAAAGGCTGGAATCCTTTAGGCCGAATCAGCGGCTAGAGCTTCAGTGGAATACGTGCCGCCCATGTCCATCATCGAAAACGCCATGGTGCTTGCGGCGGGGCTTGGAACCCGTCTGCGCCCGATCACCGATACAATGCCGAAACCGCTGGTTCCGATCGCGGGAAAGCCGATGATCGACTATGTGCTCGACCTGCTGGAGGCGGCGGGCGTGACGACGGCTGCGGTCAATGTCCATCATTTTGCCGACAAGATGGAAGCGCATCTGGCTGAGCGAAGCCGGCCAAACATCTTGGTTTCCGATGAGCGGGCAGCGCTGATGAATTCCGGGGGCGGGTTGGTCAAGGGATTGAAGCTACTTGCCGAAGGCCCGGTTCTCGTGATGAATGCCGACCTGTTCTGGGTTGGAGAAAAGCCGGCCGAACCGTCCAATCTTGAACGGCTCGTGTCCTTCTTCGATCCAGAGCGCATGGACATGGCACTGCTCTGCGTGCGCAACGAAGATACGACCGGACACAACGGCAAACTGGATTTTTCGCTCGATCCCCAAGGACAGCTGTCGCGCTACAAGGATGGTATGGACAATCCTGTTGTCTATGCGGGCGCAATCGCGCTGCACAGCCGTCTTTTTGCCGATGCACCCGATGATGCTTTCAACATCAACATCTATTTCGATCGTGCGATCGCCCAAAACCGGCTTTTCGGCATTGTTCTCGACGGTCGCTGGCTAACCGTCGGGACGCCTGAAGCGATTGGCCTGGCCGAAGACGTGATCCAACAGTTTGCGACAGGAGCCTGATGACGTGACGGATCCCGTCTCCAACGTCTTCACCATTCCACCCGGCCTTCCCTTCCTGAAGACCGTGGTCGAAAAGCTGTGTTCCGGTGAACTGGTTCCCGGTTTCCGCTACGACACGGCCGATCCGCTGTCGCTTGCCGGCGTGACCATTTTTGTGCCGACCCGGCGCTCGGCCCGCGTGCTGCGCTCAGAACTGGTGGATTGCCTTGGCGGACGCTCGGCGATCCTGCCGATGATCCGGGCACTGGGTGAAACCGATGACGATAGCGGTTTCTTCGATGCCGAAATCCCGGCTATCCTCGATCTCGCACCGCCCTTGCCCAACCTTGCCCGGCTGATCGAGCTTGGCTGCCTTATCCTTGCCTGGCGAAACCAGCTGCCGAAGGCTGTGCTCGACGTGCACGCGGAAAGCCCGCTGATCGCACCGGCCAGCCCCGCCGACGCCATCTGGCTGGCGCGCAATCTCTCCGAGATCATCGACGCGATGGAGACGGAGGAACTGGACTGGGATGCGCTCGACAAGCTCGATGACGCCGACCATGCGCTCTGGTGGCAGCTGACGCTGGCATTCCTGAAAATTGCCAGCACCTATTGGCCGGCCCGGCTGGAGGAACTGAAGCAATCCTCTCCCGCTCGCCACCGGAATGCCATCCTTGAAGCCGAGGCCCTGCGCATCGCCAACGGCAAGGTGACCGGCCCGATCATCATTGCCGGCTCCACAGGCTCCATCCCGGCAACCGCCAAGTTGATTGCGGCTGTGCAAAAACTTCCAAACGGAACCATCGTCCTTCCCGGTCTCGACCAGACGATGAGCGATGCCGAATGGATGATGATCGCCCCGGAAGCCGGAACGCTGACCGGTCGCTCGGATTCGGCAAGCCGCAGCCATCCGCAATACGGGTTTTTCCGCTTGCTGAAACGCATGCAGGTTTCACGGCAGGACGTCACAGTTCTCGGTGTTCCGGAGCCTGATCTCGATTACCGGGCAGAGCTGATCTCCCATGCCCTTCTACCAGTTCAGGCGACCAGCAGCTGGACGGCGCTGCGTGGCGATGTCGATCCAGCCCGGCTAACCGTTGCCTTTGCCGATGCGGCGCTGATTGAAACGGCCAATGAGCGCGAAGAGGCAACCGCTATCGCCATTGCGCTCCGCCTTGCGCTGCACGGCAATGAGGAAAGCCAGGCAGCCCTCATCACCCCCGACCGCGACCTTGCCCGCCGGGTGGCGGCAGAACTCATGCGCTTCGGTATCGAAGCCGACGATTCCGCCGGTACGCCGCTCTCGTCCACCGGCCCCGGAAGCCTGGTGAGGTTGCTGCTCGAATCAGCTTTGCGACCGGGTGATCCCGTCTCCATCGTGGCGCTTCTCAAACATCCGCTCGCCCGTTTCGGCTTGTCGTCCGAGGCGATGAATGCAGCCGTCACGACGCTGGAGCTGATGGCATTGCGCGGTGGCACCGGCAGCGCCGATATTTCGGAGCTTGAAACCCTTCTCGACCAGACATTGCAGCACGAAATCGGCAAGAAGCATTTGCCGGAATGGCGCGGCCAGATCGACGACGAGGCCATCGAGCAGGCCCGCGATCTCGCCCGGCGTATTGCGGCAGCAGCCGAGCCGCTGGCCGGCACATTGGTGCGCCACCACAGAAGCGGCCGGGGGCTGACTGCAGCCTTGCCGCTGTCGCAATGGGCAGAGAAAACCGGAGCCGCGCTGGAAGCGGTCGCCATCAATGAGCATGGCAGCCTTGCCGGGCTCTGGTCGGGTGAAGCCGGCGAAGCACTTGCGGCACAGTTGCGTTCCGTCATCGATACCGAAGGCCAGCTGACGGCGGACGGGCCGCAATGGAGCGATATCGTCGAGGCCTTGTCGGCGAGTGAATCGATCAAGCCGCGCTCGATGCGCCATCCGCGCGTGTTCATTTTCGGCGCACTCGAGTCCCGCCTGCAAAGCGTCGATCTCGTGGTTCTCGGCGGCATGAACGAGGGAACTTGGCCCGGCCAGACGGCCAATGATCCGTTCCTGTCGAGAACGATGAAGACCGCGATGGGGCTTGAGCCACCCGAGCGGCGGATCGGCCAGCTGGCCCATGATTTCCAGATGGCCTGCGGCACGCGCAAACTCATTCTGACCCGCGCCATGCGCAAGGGCGCCACACCGACCGTCGCCTCCCGCTGGCTGCAGCGGCTTCTCGCGGTCGGTGGCAAGCCGTTTGCGGCAACGCTGCGCTACAATGGACGGGATTATCAGCAATGGGCTGGCATGCTGGATCAGGGCGTCACCCAGCCACTGGCCAAAAGGCCGGAACCGAAACCTTCGGCGGAACACCAGCCACGCAGCTATTCCTTCAGCGAAGTGAGCCGGCTACGGCGTGATCCCTACGCCGTCTATGCGCGGCGTATCCTGCGCCTGCAGCCGATCGATCCCTTCAATCGTGATCCAGGTGCCGCCGAACGCGGCACGCTGTATCACAAGATCGTGGAACGTTTTGTGCGCGCCAAGCTGGATGCGGCATCGCCGGAAGCACAAGTGGAAATGAGCCGGATTCTCAATGAGGCCTTCGATGAACAGGCCCTGCCCGCCCATATCGATATCGTCTGGCGGCCGCGTTTTGCCGCTGTCGGCAAGGCCTTTATCGACTGGGAAATCAGCCGACAGGGCGATATCCGTAAAAGCTTCACCGAGCTCTACGCCTCGATGGAGCTTGGCGTGTCAGACATCAAGCTGACCGGCATTGCCGACCGGATCGACATTTTGGGCGATGGCAGCGCCGTAATTGTCGATTACAAGACCGGATCGAACCCCTCGATCAACGAGGCCCGCGCTTTACTTGACCCACAGCTCGCACTAGAGGCGGCAGCGCTCAAGGCCGGCGCATTCCAGAAGGCCGGGGCGAAACACCCGCAATCGCTGCTGTATGTCCGCCTCAAACCCGGCGAACGGTTTGCCGTCCAGGAGGTCAACAATGAGCATGCCAAGGCGCGCGCCAATGTCGAGACCAAGTCGGCCGAGCAATTGGCCGAGGATTCGCTGAAGGAACTGACCGGACTTCTCGCGGCCCTGATGAGCGGCAAATACGGCTTTGCCTCCCGGTTGATCGTGCAGAAGGAGCGCGATTACGGCGGAGAATACGACCATCTGGCCCGGGTTGCCGAATGGGCGACAGCGGAAGGTGAGGATGACAGCAATGACGGATGACGATTTCGGCCCGCGCGAGCCGACGCCGCAGGCCTGGCTGGACTGGACATCGGCCAAGCAGGCACTCGCCTCCGACCCCGCCCGCTCCGCCTGGGTTTCCGCCAATGCCGGTTCCGGCAAGACGCATGTCCTAACCCAGCGCGTTATCCGGCTCCTGCTGTCCGGTTGCCGGCCCTCGGCAATCCTCTGCCTGACCTATACCAAGGCGGCGGCATCGGAAATGTCCAACCGCGTGTTCGAGCGGCTGGCAGAATGGGTGACGCTGGATGATGCCGCCCTGGATGACCGGATCACCGCGATCGAGGGTGAACGGCCGGATCTGCTGAAACGCCAGGAAGCCCGCCGCCTGTTTGCGCGTGCACTGGAAACGCCCGGCGGGTTGAAGATCCAGACCATCCACGCCTTCTGCGAAGCGCTGCTGCACCAGTTTCCTCTGGAAGCGAATGTTGCCGGGCATTTCTCGGTGCTGGACGACCGCGCCTCTGCCACGCTTCTGGCTGATGCCCGGCGGGCATTGCTGACCGCCACTGCAAGCGAGGATGACCCAGAGCTGACCGAAGCCTTTGCAACGGTGCTCGATCTTGCCGACGATACCGGGCTTGAGAAACTGCTCTCGGCGATAGTTGCGCAACGCACGCCGATCCAGGTGTTTCTTGATGAAGCCGGCAGCAAAGGCGGTATCGATCCAGCCCTTCGCCTGGCTTTGGGGCTCAACTCCGACGAAACGACGCAAACGGCATTAGCCGGATTCTGGCCTCTGAAGGGGCTGAACGGCGCGGCGCTCGAACGTTATGTCGGCATGGCACTTTCCGCCGGTGGCGCCAAGGTTACGGAGTTTGCCGATGGCCTGCGCGCCGTCGCCAAGCTCGCCGATCCGCTGCAACGCTACAATGCGCTGAATGGATTGTTCTTCACCCAGGCTGGCAAGCCGAAAGCCGATTCCGCCTTCCTATCCAAGGGCATGCGCGACAAGGCGCCGGATCTGGAAGACCTTGTCAACGCGGCCCGCGACCACATTATCGCCGCCACCGACCGGCTCAACCTGATTTCGATGTTTGAGGCCACCAAGGCAGCACTGGTGCTCGCCGACCGGCTGAACAACGACTACGAAGACATCAAGAAGAGCCGAAGCCAGCTGGATTTCGATGACCTGATCAACCGCACTGCGACCCTTTTGTCGCGTGGCGATGTCAGCCGCTGGATCCACTACAAGCTTGACCAGGGCATCGACCATATCCTTGTTGACGAGGCGCAGGATACCAGCCCGGTGCAATGGACGATCATCCAGTCGCTCGCCGAGGATTTCTTTTCCGGCGAAACCGCACGCGGCGGCAACCGGACGATGTTTGCCGTCGGCGACGAAAAGCAGTCGATCTATTCCTTCCAGGGCGCCCGGCCCGAGCGGTTTTCCAACGAGAGCATCGAGACCGAACGGCGGGTTCGTGATGGCGGCAAGGCCTTCAGCCCGATCCGGCTGCAGCTGTCTTTCCGCTCGACTGAAGACGTGCTCTCGGCCGTCGATACCGTATTTGAAAATCCGGTTCATGCCCGTGGCCTCAGCGCCCGCAATGATGCGGTCGTGCACGCGTCCAACCGCATCGGCCACCCCGGTCTCGTGGAAGTCTGGGATGCGATCGCGCCGGCTGACAGCATTCAGGAGGACGACTGGACGGCCGCCTTCGACGCGACGCCCGAAGATGCGCCGGCCAATATCCTGGCGCAGTGTATTGCCGCTATCCTTGCCGACTGGATTGGCCGCGAAACCGTGATCGAAAAAGGCGTCAAACGGCCGATGCAGCCGGGCGATGTCATCGTTCTCGTGCGCAAGCGCGACGCCTTCGTCAACGCTCTGACCCGTGCCTTGAAGACCAGACAGAACATTCCCGTTGCCGGCGCCGACCGGCTGGTGCTGACCAACCACATTGCCGTGCAGGACCTGATGGCGCTCGGCCGTTTCGTGCTTCTGCCACAGGACGACCTGTCGCTGGCGGCGGTGTTGAAGAGCCCGCTGTTCAACCTTGGCGAAGACGATATCGCAGTGCTGGCGGTGGGAAGGCCGCCATCCGTCAGCGTCTGGAACAATCTTCTCGATTTCGGCGCTGACAAGACGAGCCGTTATCATCCCGCCCTGCAGAAGCTGCAGCGCTACAGATCGCTATCGCGCACCCTGCCGGTGCATGATTTCTACGCGCAGATCCTTGGCCAGGACGGCGGACGGGCGGCCTATCTCGGACGGCTCGGCACCGAGGTCAGCGATATTCTCGACGAATTCCTGACCTTTGCGCTCGATCATGAAAAGAACGGCCTTCCCGGCCTGCAGGCCTTCATTTCCGGCTTGGAGATGGAAGCACCAACGGTCAAGCGCGAGCAGGACAAGGAGCGCAACGAGGTCCGCATCATGACGGTTCACGCGGCGAAGGGCCTGGAAGCGCCGGTGGTTTTCCTGGTCGACGGCGGCGGCAAGGCCTTTAACTCACAGCATGTCTCCGGTCTCAGGATGATCAAGCAGGACGATCGCCCGGGTGCAATGCCGCTGCCCGTCTGGCGCCCGCCTGGCGCTGCATCCACCATCCTGGTCGATGCAGATACCGACCGGTTGAAAACGGCTGCCGAGGAAGAATACCGCCGGCTGCTTTATGTCGGCATGACGCGCGCGGCTGACCGGCTGATCGTTTGCGGCTATCGGGGCAAGCGCGGCAATCTTGAGAGCTGGCATGCCATGGTCACCACCAGCCTCTCTACCGATGAGCGTGGCCGCAGCGCACCAATGACATTTGCCGCCGGAGATCAGGAATGGACCGGCTATCGTTGGCAGGTTTCCGCGTCCGGCCGCGATCTGCAGACGCAGGAACGGAGCGAGGAGACGGCGGAAGTACAACGCATGGGTCTGCCGCCGGCACTGTTGCAGCCTTTGCCGCCGCAAAAACATCTGCCCCGGCCTCTCAGCCCTTCCGGCGCGGGTGCCGTGATCGATGAAGAGGAGAGTGGTGCCATCATGGGCTCTGCCCTGTTCTCGCAGAAGCCCGGCGCCGATACGTCGCTGCTGCGCGGTGCGATCCTGCACCGGTTCCTGCAGGTGCTGCCATCGGTCGTACCCGAAGAACGACGGGCGGCGGCTGAGCGGTATCTGCTTCGCTCCGTTCCGCGCTGGTCTGCCGCACAACGTCAGGCATTGACTGAATCTGTGCTGAGGGTGATCGAGCATCCAGATCTGGCCGCATTATTTTCAGACGGCAGCCGGGCGGAAGTATCCGTCATGGGCACGCTCAAGCTTGGCGCCAGGGACTTTGCGGTGTCGGGCCGGATCGACAGGCTAGCCATATCGGGAAACACCGTCATCATTGCCGATTTCAAGACCAATCGCGAAATCCCTGCCTCCGCAGAAGCAGTCCCCTTTGTCTACCGGGCGCAACTGGCCATCTACCGCGCCCTGCTGCAGCCGCTTTACCCGGATCACGTTATCCTATGCGCTTTGATCTATACCGGGGGTCCCACCGTTCTTACCCTGCCGCAGGCGATGCTGGACAGCAGTCTTGTGGAGCTCGCGACAAAGTGAGATAGGAATGGGATTGAAAAGCTGACGCTCAACCATCACATGATGGGTAACCGTTCGAAGAACGCCGATTTCGAAACCAAGGAGCAGCCTATGGCTACCGTAAAAGTCGATACTTCCAATTTTCAGGACGAAGTCCTGAACTCCGTCGAGCCTGTCATCGTCGATTTCTGGGCCGAATGGTGCGGCCCGTGCAAGATGATCGCTCCGAGCCTGGAAGAAATTTCCGTTGAAATGGCCGGTAAGGTCAAGGTTGCCAAGGTCAACATCGACGAGAACCCGGAAATCGCCGCCCAATATGGCGTGCGCTCGATCCCGACCCTTGCCATGTTCAAGTCCGGCGAAGTTGCCGACATCAAGGTCGGTGCTGCACCGAAGACGGCCCTGACCTCCTGGATTGCCAACGCTGCTGCGTAAGTGACGTTCAGACTGAATCAAAAAGCCCGGGAAACCGGGCTTTTTTCGTTTCTACAAGATCACTCAATGCCGGGTGCAGGTTCCAGCAATGGAACATGTGGGGCGGCGGTTTTCGGCATCAGGCCGATCAGACGCGGGTCGTCGTGAACCTCGACCATCAGCTTGTAAGGCTTGAAGCCGGAACGCTGATAGAAGCCGACGGCCGCCGGGTGATCGAATGTACAGGTGTGCAGCCAGAACCGCTCGATCGGCTGCGCCCAGGCCTTGGCGATCGCTTGGTTCATCAGCAAGCGGCCGGTTCCCTTGCCGATCGCATCCTTGACGATGCCGAAATAAACCACTTCGCATTCACCGGGAATGCGGAAATCGAGCTCAAGCAAGCCGATATCGCGGTCACCGTCGCGCAACGCATAGGTTTCCATCGATGGATTGGAGAGTATGCCGCGCACTTCGTCATCGCCGACGCCCAGCATCGATCCCCACAGCCAGTCCTCGCCGACATCGCGAAACAGACGCCGGTAGATATCGAGGTTTTGCGGGCTAAGACGAACGAGCGCAAACGGCAGGCCCGGCAATCCGGTCGTTTCCGCCGGCCGCTGCCGCATTTCCAGGAACGTCACCACGTTGGCAACCTTGCCGGCCGGAACAGGGGAATAGCCATCTGGCAGTTCGGGATGATTATCGGACATTGATTTTCTCTGCTCCGGAGTTCGGATGGGCGCGCTGCGGTGCTTTATTTCGGCGGCGTGCCGTTGTCGGAAAGAACATCGCCGACAAGATACAGCGAGCCGCCGATCAGGATACGTGGCGCCACCGGATCATCGTCGAACATTGCCATGATAGCGCCAAGCGCTTCGGCGACCGTCGCCATCGCGCCGGCCTCGAAGCCTGCCGAAGCAGCATCGGCGGCCAGCGCCACCGCATCTATCCCGGCGTCAGAGCCCCGGATCGGCACGGTAAACACCTGTTCGGCCAGCCCCTTGAAGGCCTGGAAATACCCGACCGGATCCTTGGTATTGATCATGCCGATGATCATGAACAGCGGTCGCGGGTCGCGCTCTTCCAGATTGGCCATAGTTTCGGCAATGACCTGACCGGCGCCCGGATTGTGTCCGCCATCGACCCAGATTTCCGAGCCCTCGGGCGCCAGACGCGCCAGATTACCTTCTGTCAACCGCTGGAGACGACCCGGCCACTCGACGGTGACCAACCCTTTGTCAATGACGGCATCGGATATATCGAAACCGGCGGCTTTTACCGCGCGGATGGCAGCAGCGGCGTTGGCGTATTGATGGCGGCCGGGCAGGCGCGGCACCGGCAGGTCGGCAAGGCCGAATTCATCCTGATAGACCAGACGGCCAAATTCCTCGTGCGCCATAAAGTCCTGTCCATAGACCGAAAGCGGGCATTTCAGCCGCTCGGCAATGGAGATCAGCACATCGCGCGCCGTATCTTCTTCCTGATGGCCGATCACCACCGGGCAACCGCGCTTCATGATCCCGGCCTTCTCCGCAGCAATCAGTTCGACGCGATCACCGAGATAGGCCTGGTGGTCGAGCGAGATCGGCATGATCACCGAAACGGCGGGGGTCTTGATAACATTGGTCGCATCGAACCGGCCACCGAGACCAACTTCGATGATGACGACGTCGGCCGGATGCTCGGCAAACAGCACGAAGGTGACGGCCGTTAGTATCTCAAAAACAGTGATCTTCTGCCCGGCATTGGCCGCGCCAACGCGGCGAACAGCGTCGGCCAGAACGGCATCGCTGACCAGCGCGCCGCGCTCGCCTTTTTTGCCGATGCGATAACGCTCGTGCCAATTGACCAGATGGGGAGATGTGTGGACGTGGACGGCGAGACCGGCAGCCTCAAGGATGGCGCGGGAAAAGGCCGTTACCGAGCCCTTGCCATTGGTGCCGGCGACATGGATCACCGGCGGCAGCTTGTCCTGCGGGTTGCCGAGCACATCGAGAAGCCGGGTGATCCGGTCCAGCGACAAATCGAAGCCCTTCGGGTGAAGCGCCAGCAGCTTGTCGATTTCCTGCCCAGCCTCGGACACCTGCACCGTGGTCATCACCGCTCCCTCCAACTGCCGCTGGAGCGCCGGGCGCTCATGCAAGCGCGCTCAAGACGCGCCAATCCCAAATGATCTCATCGCTTACGGGCGACCGGGGCAATCCCGAGCGCCTTCTTATTTGACGCTCAGGCGCTGGCAGCCATCGGAACCGCAGCGATAGCAGTGCTGCCATTCAGCTTGGCTGCATCAACCGGCTTCTTCATCAGGATCTTCAGCACGCGAGCCAGCGTATCTGGAATATCGTGACGCTTGATGACCATGTCGATCATACCGTGTTCCATCAGGTATTCCGACGTCTGGAACCCTTCCGGCAGCTTTTCGCGAATGGTCTGCTCGATAACGCGCTTGCCGGCAAAGCAGATTTCGGCACCCGGCTCGGCCAGATGCAGATCACCCAGCATGGCATAGGACGCTGTCACGCCACCCGTGGTCGGGTTGGTCAGCACGACGATATAGGGAAGTCCTGCTTCCTTTAGCATCTGCACGGCAACAGTGGTGCGCGGCAGCTGCATCAGCGACAGGATGCCTTCCTGCATGCGGGCGCCGCCCGACGCCGGGAAAATCACCAGCGGGCATTTTTCTGCAATTGCCTTTTCGAACGCCTTGACGATCGCTTCACCGGCAGCCATGCCGAGCGAGCCGCCCATGAAGTTAAATTCATGCACGACTCCGACCAGCTTGACGCCACGGCAACGGCCGACACCGGCGACGATGGTGTCTTCAAGATCGGTCTTGATGCGGCTGTCACGCAGGCGATCAACATATTTCTTCGAATCGCGGAACTTCAGCGGGTCCTGCGCCACCTTCGGCTGCGGCAGGGCCTCGTAGACGCCGTCATCAAACAGATCCTTCAACCGCGCCTTGGCCGGCATCTTCATATGGAAGCCGGATGCGGGGATGACCCATTTATTTTCCTCAAGATCGCGGTGAAACACCATCTCGCCGGTTTCCGGGCATTTGATCCAGAGATTTTCCGGAACTTCCCGGCGACCGAGCATCGAGTTGATCTTCGGTCGAACGTAATTTGTGATCCAGTTCAAATCCAAACTCCTGAATAGTCAAAACCGGTCGTGGCCCAGAATATGGGCATTTATTCGGCCGCGACAAGTTTCGCGGAACGAACGCCGGCTGCGAGGCCGCGAACCAGCGTTTCCACGCCCGGCACCGTTGCCCCAGTTGATTTTCCGTCCTCGGTCAAGCTGGACGCCACCTGGTTGATGATGGCGGTGCCAACGACTACACCATCCGCCGATGCGCCGATGGCGCGGGCGTGCTCAGCCGTCTTGACGCCAAAGCCGACGCAGACCGGAAGTTTCGTATGGCCCTTGATCCGCTGTACGGCACCGCCAATTACAGTCGGATCCGGCAGAGCCGAGCCGGTGATACCGTTCATCGAGACATAATAGACGAAACCGGAGGTATTTTCGAGAACCTTCGGCAACCGCTTGTCATCGGTGGTTGGCGTCGCCAGGCGAATGAAGTTGATATCCTTCTTCAACGCCGGAATGCACAGTTCGTCATCCATTTCCGGCGGCAGGTCGACGACGATAAGGCCGTCGATACCGGCTGCCAGTGCATCATCGAGGAAACGCTCGACGCCATGGATATAGATCGGGTTGTAGTACCCCATCAAAACGATCGGTGTGTTCTGATCGTCTTCGCGGAAAAGGCGCGCAATCTCCAGGGTTTTGACCAAAGTCTGCCCGCCCTTCAGAGCGCGCTGACCGGCCAGCTGGATTGCCGGACCATCGGCCATCGGGTCGGAAAAGGGCATGCCGAGTTCGATGATATCGGAACCGGCCGAGGGCAGAGCCTTCATGATTGCCAGTGACGTGTCGAAATCCGGATCACCAGCCATGAAATAGGTGACAAGCGCCGGCCGGCCTTCGGCCGCCAGATCGGCAAATCGTTTGTCCATGCGTGCGGTCATGCTGTTACAGCCCCATTCCAAGCAGTTTGCCGACAGTGAAGATATCCTTGTCGCCACGGCCGGAGAGGTTCATCAGGATGATCTCGTCCTTGCCCATCTTCGGCGCCCGCTTGATCACCTCGGCGATCGCGTGGCTTGGCTCCAACGCCGGAATGATACCCTCGAGACGAGTCAGCACCTGGAAGGCTTCCAGCGCCTCATGGTCCATGATCGGCACATAGTCGACACGGCCGATATCGGCGAGCCAGGAATGTTCGGGGCCGATACCCGGATAATCGAGGCCGGCCGAAATCGAATGACCTTCCTTGATCTGTCCATCACTGTCCTGCAGCAGATAGGTGCGATTGCCATGCAGCACGCCCGGCGAGCCCGCCGTGATCGACGCACAATGCTCGTCGCCTTCCAAGCCCTTGCCGCCCGCTTCAACGCCGACGATCTTGACGGATTCGTCGTCAAGGAAGGGATGGAAGATGCCGATCGCATTCGAGCCGCCGCCGACGGCAGCAATGACCAGATCCGGCAGGCGGCCTTCGGCCTCCAGCATTTGCTGCTTGGCTTCGATGCCGATCACCGACTGGAAGTCGCGGACCATTTCCGGATAGGGATGCGGACCGGCAGCGGTGCCGATCAGGTAATAGGTGTCGTCAACATTGGTGACCCAGTCGCGCAGGGCCTCGTTCATCGCGTCCTTCAGCGTGCCGGAGCCGGCCGTTACCGGCTTGACCTCGGCACCGAGCAGCTTCATGCGGAAGACGTTCGGCGCCTGCCGCTCGACGTCGGTCGCGCCCATATAGACGACGCAGGGAAGACCGAAGCGGGCGGCAACGGTGGCAGAGGCCACGCCGTGCTGCCCGGCACCGGTTTCAGCAATGATGCGGGTCTTGCCCATACGCTTGGCCAGAAGAATCTGGCCAATACAGTTGTTGATCTTGTGCGAACCGGTATGGTTCAGCTCTTCGCGCTTGAAATAGATCTTGGCGCCGCCAAGATGCTCCGTCAGGCGTTCGGCAAAATAGAGCGGGCTCGGGCGGCCGATATAATGCGCGCCGAGATATTTCAGCTCAGCCTGGAATTCCGGATCGGTCTTCGCCTTGTCCCACTCAGCCTGCAGGTCGAGGATCAACGGCATCAGAGTTTCGGCAACGAAACGGCCGCCAAAAATGCCGAAACGGCCATCTTCATCGGGTCCGGTCTTGAACGAATTCAGGTGTGGCGTCTCGTTCACTTGCTTCTCCCTGCCGATGCTTCGGCCATATCCGCTTCCGCGCGGGCGATGGCATCGAAAAATTCTTCCATGCGGCCCAGATCCTTGATGCCCGGTGCGCTTTCCACACCGGAGGACGTATCGATGGCCTTGGCGCCTGTCAGAGCCAAGGCTTCATCGATGTTCTCCGCATTCAAACCACCGGAAAGCATGTAATCGACACTTTCGTCAAGCGCGTGCAAAAGCTTCCAGTCGAAAGACACGCCGTTGCCGCCCGGCAAATCCGAGCCTTTCGGCGGCTTGGCGTCGAACAGGAAGCGGTCGGCTATGCCTATATAGGGTTCGATGCGCCTGAGATCATCAGCCTCACGAATGGAAAGCGCCTTGATGACCGGCAATCCGTAGACCGCCTTGACGTTGAGGACACGCTCGGGGCTCTCATTGCCGTGAAGCTGGAGAATGTCGGGCGACAGCGCCGAGACGATCTCATCGAGATCATCATTATCGGCATCGACCGTGACGGCAACGATCTTCGCCTTGCCGCGAATGCGCTCGGCCAGCCGGCCGGCATCGTCAGGCTCTATATTGCGTGGGCTCTTCGGAAAGAAGATGAAACCCGTATAGCCCGCACCGAGCGCCACGGCCCGATCCACGGCCTCTTCAGTCTTCAACCCACAAATTTTGACTTCCGTTTTCATGCACAGCGAACTGACATGAAATGCCGTCGGAGTCGAGCTTAAAACCGACAATTGCGGGCTTTCGAGAACACCCAGGTGACACTGTTCTGCTAAATGATATCATATATCGATATATAGGATGTGCCCATGAGAACTTTGATCGACATTACTGAGCTTCAAGTTCAGGCGCTTGAAGAAATCGCAAGCAAGGAAAAGCTGTCACGGGCCGCTGTGATCCGAGCCGCGATTGACGATTACGTCCAGCGCCGGCGCCAAGTTGAAATCGACGATGCTTTCGGGCTCTGGGGCAAACGCGGAATGGATGGGCTATCATACCAGGAGAAAGTCCGCAGCGAATGGTAAAGGCGCTGTTCGATACCAACATCCTGATCGATTATCTCAACGGTATTCCACAGGCGCGCGATGAACTTGCTCTTTATGAAGAGAGTGCCATCAGCATCATTTCGTGGATGGAAGTCATGGCAGGTGCCAGCGAAGAGGCTCAAACGGGAACGCGCGCTTTTCTCAGTGGCTTTACCTTGATCGGGCTGACCGCGCCGATTTGCCGATCTGGCTGTGACGTTACGCCGGGAGCGGCACATTAAGCTGCCAGACGCGATCATCGAAGCCTCGGCACAGACTAGCGATATGTTGCTCATTACGCGCAATACCAAGGATTTCGCGGCCGGTTCCCCGTTCGTGCGCGTACCCTATATGCTGTAGACCGTTGCATGGCCCGTACGGCTCCCTATATCCCAAGCAGATATACGGAGAACACCATGCGTCTTCTGCTTGCCATCATCCTGCCCTGGCTTCAGTTTTTCACCATCGGCCGGCGATTGCTGGCATTGTCTGCCTGATCCTGCAGATTACGCTGATCGGTTGGATTCCCGCCGCGATCTGGTCGGTCTATGCGCTCAGCCAGTACAAGACAGACGAGAAGATCAGAGACGCGCTGGGCAACCAATACCGGCGCTAAGCGTCAACACTCTCAATCGAAGTCGATTGCGTGCAGCATGGTGCCATTGCGCTTCAGCCAGCGCTTGGCATCGTCCATCGCCGGGCAGAGTTCCTCGCACAGATCCCAGAAATCCGGGCCATGGTTCATCTCGCGCAGATGCGAAACCTCGTGGGCGGCGAGATAATCGATCACTTTTGGCGGCGCCATGACGATGCGCCAGGAAAAGCTCAAGGCGCCATCGGCGGCACAGGAGCCCCAACGGCTACGCGTATCCTTGAAACTCAAAGACTTCACCTTGCGGCCGACCATGCGTGCGTAGATCGACACCAGCCGTTCCAAGTCCTTGCGCGCTTCCTTCTTCAGAAAGTCCGCAATCCGGCGGCGCAGATGTTCCTCCGCACCGCTGACAAGCAGCACCGGTTCGTCGTCGATGATCACGGCCTCGGTCAGGCCGCGCAGCTTGCCGGTGCGCTCGATCCGGTGAGCGACGCCGCGCAGAAGAATAGTGCCGCCCTCGTCCAGCACGCTCTCGCCGGAAAACCGGGCAAGCTTGGTCATCAGCCATCCCTGATGACGATCGAGAAAGGCATTGATCTCGCGCTCGGGCAATCCGGCCGGAATGGTCATCTTCAGCGCACGGCCGCCCGGCTCGATGCGCAGCGTCATCCGCGTCGCGCGGGCATTCTGCCGAATGGTCAGCGGCATGACCTTGCCTGCA
The DNA here is from genome assembly GCF_965279435.1 of Pararhizobium sp. NCBI lineage: Bacteria > Pseudomonadati > Pseudomonadota > Alphaproteobacteria > Hyphomicrobiales > Rhizobiaceae > Pararhizobium > Pararhizobium sp. The sequence continues at coordinate 1,365,381 of NZ_CBDIHY010000003.1, read as the reverse complement.
ACATCAATCGTCCGCGTCACCGGTGGCGGCGGAGATTTGGGCTGACGCGGCTTTCGAAGCAGGGAGAACATGAGTGTCTTGATAACCGATTCGTTTGAAGGACGCATGATCCCGAACGCGCGGAACCCTGTTGAAAAGAAAAACCGGCATCTGGTGGGATGCCGGTTTTGTTTGTTTTACGGATCGGTGGATCAGTTGGCCGGAAAGCCCGGGACCGAGCCGGAACCGCCGGAATTACGATCGCGCATGAAACGGTCGAAATCTTCCTGGTCCTTGGCGCGGCGAAGTTCGCGGGCATATTCGTCGAACTGTTCGCGCATTTCATCGAGCTTGCGGCGTTCCTCGTCGAGGCGGGAGAGCTCAGCATCGCGCCAGTCGTCGAAGGCAACATTGCCGGTGCCGGAGTTCGGACGGCCATAACGCTGGCTCTTCCGCTTGAAAGACGAGCAAAAGCTGTCAACACTGTTGTTGGCATCCTTCTTGAAGCTTTTCAGCCTTTCGCCGAAAATAATATAGGCAAGCATGGCAAGTCCAAGCGGCCAGAAAATCACGAAACCGAGCACCATCATGGCAATGGTCGCTGGCGTCCAATCAGGACGGATCAATGCAGATTGGTTCATGTTCAGAAGTCCTCGCTAAAAGTGGGCCTCTCCTTCGGGCCCGCTTATTACGAGATGGGAAGAGGCCTGCCCCACTGCAAGACAAATGTCCGCAGATTCCGGCAAGCCTCTGATATCGATCGATGAAATCGATATGTTATCGCAATCAGGCGGTCTTGCCACCCTTGATCACCCGGCGCACCGGCTTGGCGCTGCGGGCATGCTCGCGGTGAAACGCTGCGATGCGCGGCGCGATTTCGCGGCGGAAACGCGACCCGTTGAAAACACCGTAATGGCCGACATCCGGCTGCATATAATGCAGGCGCATATTGTCGGGGATGTTGGTACAGATCGTCTGCGCGGCTTGCGTCTGGCCGACGCCGGAAATGTCGTCGTTCTCGCCTTCCACCGTCAACAGTGCCACCTTTCGGATCGCCGTCGTGTCCACCTTCTGGCCGCGATGCATCATTTCGCCCTTTGGAAGGGCATGCTTCATGAAGACGACATCGACGGTCTGCAGGTAGAATTCGGCGGTCAGATCCATCACCGCCATGTATTCATCATAGAAATCGCGGTGTTTTTCGGCGGCGTCGCCGTCGTTTTTGACCAGATGCTCGAAGAAATCCTTGGTCGCCGTCAAGTGGCGGTCGAGGTTCATAGACATGAAGCCGGACAGCTGCAGGAAGCCCGGGTAGACCGGACGCAAGAACCCGGCCTGCGGAAACGGCACCGGCATCACGACATTATCGCGAAACCAGCTGAGCGGCTTTTCCTTGGCAAGCTGGTTGACTGCGGTTGGATTGATGCGCGTATCGATCGGCCCACCCATTAGCGTCATAGAGGACGGCGACAGCGGATCGTCATTGGCTTCCATCAGCGCCACGGCCGCAAGCACCGGCACCGCCGGCTGACAGACAGCGATGACATGCGTATCGGGACCAAGGAAATGCAGGATCTGGATGACGTAGTCGATATAGTCATCAAGATCGAAAGTGCCTTCGGTCAACGGCACGGTGCGGGCGTCGATCCAGTCGGTGATGTAGATATCAGATTGCGGCAACAGCGCTTCGACGGTGCCGCGCAGCAGCGTGGCGTAATGGCCGGACATCGGCGCGACGATCAGAACCTTCGGATCGGAAGCCCTGCCCTTTGGCACGGCACGCTCGAAGTGGATGAGATTGCAGAAAGGTTCGCGCCAGACGATCCGTTCGCGCACCGCAACCGGCACGCCATCAATGATGGTTTCGGGCAGGCCGAATTCCGGCTTGGCGTAACGGCGCGTCGTGCGTTCAAAGACTTCGAGGCCGGCAGCGGCAGCCCTGCCCATATAGGTATGTGAAATCGGGTTGAGCGGATTGGCATAAGCCAGCCGCATGGCATCTGCCGCGGCGCGCCACGGCGCCATCATTGCGTGATTGAGTTCGTAGAGCTGGTAGAACATCGGCAGCGTTCTCCTTGTTACCGTAAACGACAACGCCGCTCCCACCGGACGCAACCTTGCATTCTTCTTGTTCGTGTCCGCAGGCATGGCGACACTAGCACTTTTCTTGTGCGACGCAATAAATATGCCGCAACGCCTCTGTAACAAGGCCTTCGCAAGCGTGTCACAGAGGGCTTGATAGTCAGTTAAGGCGCCGGCAGGCTGCTCGCAGAGAGATCGATGCAAGAATGAGGCTGAGCCGCGCGGCTACCGGGAGACCTTGACCACGGCCTTGATCAACCCGGCCTTTTCATGTGCCCAGCGCGGCAGGTCGGTGACGACCGCGTCCAGTGTCGTGCGATGCGTGATCAGCGATGCCACCGGGACATGGCCGGCGCGGATGGATGCAGCCACATGCTCGAAATCCTGCCGCGTCGCATTGCGGCTGCCGACCAGCATCATTTCCCGCTTGTGGAATTCGGGATCGGAAAAGCGGATATCGTCCTTCACGACGCTGACGAAAACCAGGCAACCGCCATGGGCGACGAACGAGAAGGATTTCTCCATCGACCCGCCAAATCCGGTGGCATCGAACACCACATCGAAACCGTCACCGCCCGTGGCCGATAGCACAGCCTCCAGAGCGCCGTCCCCCGCCCAGATACCGTCCGCGAAACCAAGCCGTTCGGCCGCCATCTGCAAACGCTCGGCGCTGGCATCGAGCAGCGTCACCTGATGCCCGGCAATGCGGGAGAAAAGTGCTGTTCCGAGACCGATGGGCCCGGCGCCGATGACCAGAGCCCTCGACCCGGCAGGCGCCAGCGAGCGGCGCACCGCATGGGCGCCGATGGCCAGGAACTCGACTGTTGCCGCTGCCTCCAGCGACAGATCGCCAGCCGGATAGAGATTGGTTTCGGGGACGAGGATCTCCTCGCAAAGCGCTCCGTCGGTGTGCACGCCCAGAACCTTGATGGCCGTGCAGCAGTTCGGTTTGTCCTTGCGGCAAGCGATGCAGGTTCCGCATGAGAGATAGGGATTGACGATGACCGGCGTGCCCGGTGCTAAGGATACTCCTTCGCCGGATTCGATCACCGTTGCCGAGATTTCGTGTCCCATGACCCGGGGATATTCGAGATAAGGGTGTTTACCCTCGAAAATATGATAATCGGTGCCGCAGATGCCGACATGGCTGATCGCCAACCGTGCCCAGCCTTTTTGCGGGGCCCCCGGCGCTGGTCTGTCGATAATTTCCAGGCGCCCGGGCTCCGGGCAGATAGCCGCTTTCATGGCAGGCAGTTCCTTGCAGTCTCAATTCGCAGATGGGTGGATAGCAACGGCATCCGGCCAGAATCAAACCGGCCGGATTCCTTGATGATCAGCGCGAACCGCGACGGCGCAGCTGGTCGAAATAGACGATGACTATGATCAGCACGCCGGTGATAATGCGCTGCACGAACGCATTGACGTTGAGCAGATTGGCGCCGTTGTTAATGGTCGCGAGGATGAAGGCGCCAAGCAGCGGTCCGTGCACCGAGCCAACCGCGCCAAACAGGCTGGTGCCGCCGATGACCGAGGAGGCGATCGCCTGCAATTCCCAGCCTTCCGCCTGGGTGGCGTTGCCGATGCCGATGCGCGAGGCGAGCAGCAGGCCGACGAAGGCGGCGCAGGTCGAAGACAGGATATAGGCAAGATAGATCGTCCGGTTGACATTGACGCCGGAGAGACGTGCGGCTTCGCTGTTGGAACCGACCGCAAAGAGGTAGCGGCCCCAGCGGCTCAGATGCAGAAAGATATACGCCGGTATCGCCACTACGATGACCATCCAGAACAAGCTGGGAATACCCAGGAAGTCGGCGCGCGAAAAATTGGTGAAGGACTCGTCGCTGATCGAGATGGTCGAACCATTGGTGACCAGAAGGCCGATGCCGCGCAGTGATGTCAGCGTCGCCAGGGTGATGATGAAGGCCGGAAGCCCCATGCGAACGATGCCGAAGGCATGAAAAGCGCCGATCGCCACGCCGACCAATAGGGTGATGCCCATGGCCGGCCAGAGCGGCACGCCATGCTGCAAAAGCCAGGCGACGGTGACGCTGGAGAAACCAACCACGGCACCGACGGATAGATCGATGCCGGCGGTGATGATGACGAATGTCTGGCCCACCGCAAGGATCGCCGTCATCGACCCCTGACGCAGCAGATTGCTGATATTGTTGGAGGTCCAGAAACTCGTCGTCGAGATGCCGAGGAGCAGCCAGAGGAACAGCAACAGCCCAAGCAAGGTCAGGCCGAACAGGATGTTCATGCCTTTCTTCGGCACCGGTGCGGTTTCCGTTGTGGTCTCTACGCTCATGATTTTCCTCCGCGCATTTTCTTACTCAGTCTTTTCATGATGCTAGACGCCGATCGCCTGGGTCAGCACTTCTTCATGAGACGCACTACGATAGGTGTGGCTGGCGACAAGTTTTCCCTGCCGGAACACATGCAGCCGGTCCGAAAGCTCGTAGACCTCCGGCAGATAGGAGGAGATCAGGATAATGCCCGCCCCCTGCTCCAGAAGCCTTGCAAACAGCCGGTAGATTTCCGCCTTGGTGCCGACATCGACGCCAACGGTCGGCTCGTCAAAAATGAACAGCTTGGCGCCGTGGCTCAGCCATTTGCCGATGACGATCTTCTGCTGATTGCCGCCGGACATGGCCGACGCCAGCACACGCCGCGTCGGTGTCTTGATCTTCAGATCGTTGATCTGCCGATCGGCATTCTCAATCTCACGCCCGCGGTTGATGGTCAGGCCGCGCGACAGCCGGTCAAACACCGGAAGGTTGATATTGAGCCCGATCGGCAGGTTGAGGCAGAGCCCCTGGTCGCGGCGGCTTTCGGGCGCAAGCGCAATGCCGAGGTCCATCGCATCGCGTTCGTTGCGGATCTTGACCTTGCTTCCCTGCCAAAAAACTTCGCCGGCGCTCAACGGCTGGCGGCCATAGAGCCCGAGCGCAAATTCGCTGCGCCCGGCACCGATCAGGCCGTAGAGCCCGACGATTTCGCCTGCCCGCACCGACAGAGAGACATCCGAGAAACCCGGCCCGGAGAGGCCGCGCGTTTCGACGATCGTCGCGCCGATCGGCAGTGTTTCCTTGTGATAGATCTGCTCGATGGTGCGGTTGATCATCATCGAGATCAACTCGGCATCATTGGTGTCGGCGATCTTGCGCGTGCCGATATGGGTACCGTCGCGCAGCACCGAAACCCGGTCGGCGAGTTCGAAAACCTCTTCCATGCGGTGGCTGATATAGACGATCGTCACGCCTTCGGCCTGTAGCCGGCGAATGAGCCGGAAGAGCTGCGCCGATTCCTGGCGCGTCAGGTAGGCGGTCGGCTCATCGAAAATCAGGAACTGGGTACCGCGCATCGCCGCGCGTGCCGTCGCCACCAGCTGCTGCTGGCCGATCGTCAGGTCGCTGAGAAGGGCCGCCGCCGGCAGGTTGAAGCCGAGATCATTGAGCACGGCCTGGGCGGCATCGGTCATGGCGCGCTTGCGCATCAGGCCGTTCTTGTTGATCTCGTCGCCCAAAAACATATTGGCAGCGACAGATAGGTGGCGGCAAAGCACGACTTCCTGATGCACTGCATTGATACCGCGCGAAATCGCCTCGTTCGGTGTGGCAAGCTGCACCGCATCACCACACCAGAAGACCTCGCCGGATGTCCGGCGGATGACGCCAGTCAAAAGCTTGATCAGCGTCGATTTGCCAGCGCCGTTTTCGCCGACGATCGCGTGGACCTCTCCCGACAGAAAGGTGATGTTTGCAGGCTTCAGCGCCTCGACGGCACCGTATTTCTTCTGCAGGCCGCGCAGTTCCAGGATCGGCTCGCCCTTGGGAACAGGGTGCTTGGCAATCGTCGCCGCGCCCTCGTGCCGGTGGCTGACATCGTGAAGTCCGGTCATGGCGGCTTTCCTCCTCAATCCGAAACCTGTGTCAGCACAGCAAAGCCCCCCTGACACAGTTCTGGATCGCGTTATGCGACAGACGGCAGACCGCTATCGGCACGGCCTGCCGTGTTGTTTCGATCAGTTGACCTTCGGGTTCAGAAGGGCGTCGATCTTCGGATCGGCAATGTTGGCCTTGGTCACCAGATTTGCACCGGTATCGACATTGGCCTCGACCTTTTCCTTCTTCGAAGCAGCCAGAGCGGTTTTGATGCCGTCATAGCCCATGCGATACGGGTCCTGCACCACGAGACCGGCGAGAACGCCTTCCTTGAGGAAGCCGACCGTCTTTTCGTCGCTGTCGAAGCCGATGACCTTGATCTTGTCGCCGAGCTTGTTTTCAGCGATCGCCTGGCCAACGCCCTGCGCCATGATCAGGTTGGACGCGAAGACGCCAACGAGGTTCGGGTTTGCAGTGATCAGGTCGGTCATCATGTTGAGGCCGGTGGTTGCCTGGCCGTCGGCATACTTGTCAGCCACGACCTTCAGGCCCGGATATTTGGCCGTGATCTGCTCGACGAAGCCGTTGTGGCGCTGATCCAGCGAACCGACACCTGGAAGGCTGGTGATGATGGCGATGTCGCCCTCTTCCTTGCCGGTTGCTTCCTTGATGGCGGCAGCAAGACCATCAGCAGCGATGCGGCCGCCCTGAGTGTTGTCGGTTGTAAGGAAGGAGGTGAAGGCCTTGGAATCGGCACCTGAGTCGATGCCGATGATCGGCACAGTCTTGGCAGCTTCATCGATCGGCTTGCCGAGCGCCTTGAATTCCGTCGGCGAGATGACGACAGCAACCGGAGCACCGGCAACAGCATTTTCCAGAATGGTGATCTGGCCGTTGATGTCTGATTCCGACTGGGCGCCGAGTTCCGGCACGTTAACGCCGAGATCCTTGCCGGCAGCACGAGCACCAGCCAGAACGATTTGCCAGTAGAACGATGTGGTATCCTTGACGATGATCGGGATTGTGACGTCCTGCGCAAACGACGCCATCGGCATCATCGTTGCGAAAACAGCGGCACCGGCCAGGCTGGTAAAGGCGCGGCGGGACATGATATTCTTCATAAGGGTCATGGTGTTGTTCTCCTCCAACAACGTCTTGTTCAGTTCTCCTCAGACCGGGCTGCAAGACGCAAACAGTTCGATCTTTTATCCATAAAAAACATTTTGCTTTGGCAAGCTATCTCAGCATTTTCGAAATTGCAAGCGTTCGAAATTTCCCTTGAACATTGTCTTCCTCCCAACGCCAAGCCTTTGTTTTTCATCACGAAGATGAACCGGCCCACCGCCATGGGCCGGGTTTCGCTGCCCGCGTCAGACGCGGTAGAGTTCCTGCGGATGCACGACACCCTTCTTCAGGATGATATTGCCGTACAGCCGGAATTCCGTCGTCGCGACGATATAGGCAGCCTTGCGCGAGCGCTCGTAGAAGGCAAAGCGCTCGATCGGCACGACCTTGAAATCACCGGCGAGCTTTTTCACCAGGCTCTGGAACTTGACGCAGACATCCGGCACCGCCTGCGGATCGCCAACAACCTCCATGCGCCACGCAGATTCATCCACGAACGTATCGAGCGGCATATGCGCGAGGATCGCCTCGAGAATGCTCAGCGCATCGACCCCGTCGGCCCGCACCACCTTCGGCCCCATGGTGCTGGCCGGAAAGTTGGCATCAGCAATCACGATCTCGTCCCCATGCCCCATGGTGCGGATCGCATGCAGCAATTCCGGACCGAGCAATGGATGTATTCCCTTCAGCATTCCGTTTTTCCTTTGTCTCTTGAAAGCCGGCTAAACCCGTACGGCGTCTGCGCCGAGTTCGGGGGCTACCAACGTATGCGCTTCGTAAGCCTTAAAATCGTCCGGCTGCAGACGCCGCTCGGTCAATTCCATATTGCGGGTCAGGCTCGACGGTTTGGCTGTTCCGAGAAGAACAGAGGCAACCGCCGGGCTCTGCAGGGGGAACTGGATGGCGGGTGCCGCCAGCGGCAGTCCCTGGGATTCCGCAATCGTCTCCATCGCCCTCACCTTTTCGAGCACGTCCGGGGTCGCCGGCATATAATCGAAATGCGATCCCTCCACTGGACCCGTTGCCAGAATACCCGAATTGAAAACGCCGCCAACCACCAGCGAGGTTTTCTTTTTCTCGCAGAGCGGCAGCAGTTCGGCGGTGGCCGTACGATCGAGAAGCGTATAGCGCCCGGCCAGAAGGATGCAGTCGATATCTGCCTTAGCCATCACATCGAGGCAAACAGGCACTTCATTGACACCCAGGCCATAGGCAGCAATGGCGCCGCTTGATTTCAACTCTTCCAACGCCTTTAAGCCGCCATCCATCAACTGGCGAAGATAGACCGCGTTTCGCTCGGCCCCATGCGTATAGACGCCGATATCGTGAACGAAGAGAATATCGATACGATTGAGCCCGAGGCGGGCATAGCTGAAATCGACCGACCGCATGATGCCGTCATAGGAATAGTCGTAATCCGTATCGAAAGGCAGCGGATCGACGAAGCCATAGCTCGGAACCTTGTCGTCGGAGACCGGCCGCTGTAGCCGGCCAACCTTTGTCGACAGAACATAACTGCCCTTGGGCTTGTCGCGCAGGAAATCGCCGACGCGCCGTTCGGCAAGGCCGAAGCCGTACCAGGGTGCCGTATCGATGAACCGCAAGCCGGCGGTCCAGGCCGCCTCCAGCGTTTCCATTGCCGTCTCTCGCGGGCAGGCCCGGTACATGCCGCCGAGCGGCGCCGTGCCAAAGCTGTATTCGGTAACGGAAAGGTCCGTTTGACCGATTTTACGTGTCTGCATCAATTCTCTCCTCCGCTCCGATGGCCGCCCGTCAGAGCGTCGCGCCCAGGTGCCAGGGTACGAATTCATTGTCGCCGTAACCGAACAGCTCGCTCTTGGTTTTCTTACCCGATGCCGTATCGATGATCAGGTCGAAGATTTCCCGGCCCATGCCGGCAATCGTCGCATCGCCGGTGGCGATGGTGCCGCAATCGATATCCATGTCTTCTTCCATGGCGCGATAAAGAGCCGTGTTGCTCGTCAGCTTGATCGACGGACAGGGACGTGAGCCGAAACAGCTGCCGCGGCCAGTCGTGAACGTGATGACATTGGCGCCACCCGCCACCTGTCCCGTCGCCGAGACCGGATCGTAACCGGGTGTATCCATGAAGACGAGGCCGTGTTCCGTCACGCGCTCGGCATAATGATAGACCGCCGTCAGCGGTGACCGGCCGCCCTTGGCAACGGCGCCGAGCGATTTTTCCAGGATCGTCGTCAGGCCGCCACGCTTGTTGCCCGGCGAAGGATTGTTGTCGAGCGAGGCGCCATGCATGGCAACATAGTCTTCCCACCAGGAAATCAGCCCATCCAGCTTTTCCGCAACACCATCATTGACGGCGCGGCTGCGCAGCAGGTGCTCGGCACCGTAGATTTCAGAGGTTTCCGACAGGATGGCCGTACCGCCCGCCCCGGCCAGAATATCGACCGCAGCACCCAAAGCCGGATTCGCAGTAATGCCCGAAAGCCCATCGGAACCGCCGCATTGCAGCCCGACAATAATTTCGCTGACCGGGATCGGTATGCGCTTGGCCGTTCCGACTTCCGCTGCAATCTCCTCAAGCACACCGAGCGCACGGGCTACGGCGCGGCGCGAGCCACCGGCATCCTGAATATTGAAATGCCGCTTACCGGCACCGGCACCTGATTGCCCGTAGAGCGTCAGCTGGTTGACCTCGCAGCCGAGCCCGACCATCAGCACGCCGCCGAAATTCACATGGCGCGTATAGCCGGCAAGCGTTCGGTGCAGGTTCTTCATGCCGTCGCCGGTCGAGCTCATGCCGCAGCCCTGATCGTGAACGATCGGCACAAAACCGTCGATGCCGTCATAGCGCGGCAGTATGACCTTGTTGGCCTCCTCGGCGATCGCCCGGCAGACGGTGGTGGAACAGTTGACGCTGGCAATGATGCCGATGAAATTGCGGGTCGCAGCGCGCCCGTCGGCGCGGCGATAGCCGAGAAAGGTGCGGGCTTTGTCGGCGACGCTGGCCGCTTCCGGCGCTACCGGCGCACCAATCGACAACCGGTCCTGATCGAAGGCCAGATTGTGCGAATGAACGTGGTCGCCTGCAGCAATCTCGACGGTCGCTCGGCCGATCGCCTGGCCGTATTTCACCACCGGTTCGCCGATATGGACGGGATGGATCGCCACCTTGTGGCCGGGATCGATCTTTCCGTTTGCGCGAACGCCACCCGTCAATTCACCGCCTGCTTCGATGGCCAGCGATGCGACGGCGACATTGTCTTCCGGCGACAAAACGATGAAGGAAGGTGCGGTCACCCTTGGTATCTCCCTGGCAATTCTTATTCGAATGAGCCTCTCATTCATTTTGTCTTTTATCCACAATAGACAGTTTGCCGTCAATGGGTATTATGGGCTGCGGCTCGCGAGCAATAACCAACCACCGCACCAAAAACAAAATCAGGGACGAAACACGATGAACCCGCAGAGCAAAGTCGAAGACAGGATCAAACCGGTCGGATAGAGCACGTTAAAAAACCCAGCCCGCGCTTTGGGCTTACAGAACTCATATCCGGTCGACACAGTTATGGCGAAACAGAATACCGTCTTCAAGGACGCCTTCAACCGCTGCCTCAAGCTCCTGGCGGAAACCTCAAGCCTGCCGTCCGAGCCGGAGCTTGGCACGACGCTCGGCGTCAGCCGCACCACCATCCGCGCTATTCTGACGCGCATGGAAGAGCTGCAGTTGCTGGCCTGGGACAAGCGAGCAAAGGTGGTTTTGCGCCAGCCGAAGCCGGAGGATTATTACCCGGCGGAAGAAACCGATTCGCTGTCGGACATTATCGAGCGCAGTTTCATGCGCCGGATTCTGGCCGGCGGTGCCGAGCCCGGCATGCAGATCAACGAGCTGGAACTGGCCCGCGATATCGGCACCGGCACGACCAGCGTCCGCGAATTCCTGATCCGCTTCAGCCGCTTCGGCCTGATCGAGAAGCGGCCGAACAGCCACTGGATTCTCAAGGGTTTTACCCGCGAGTTTGCACTTGAACTCACCGAAGTCCGCGAAATGTTCGAGCTACGCTCTGCCGCGAGCTTTGCAGCCCTTACCCCCGAACACCCAGCCTGGGCCGAACTCGACAAGATAGAAGCGTTGCACCACGACATCCTTGGCGACATCGACAATCGCTATAAGGAATTCTCGGAGCTCGACGAACGCTTCCATCTTCTGGTGCACACCTCGTCCAGCAACCGGTTCATCGTCGATTTCTACGACATCATCACCATCGTCTTTCACTATCACTACCAGTGGAACAAGACGAATGCGCGCGAGCGCAACGCCCGGGCTCTGGAAGAACATCTCGACTATATCGCCGCCCTTCGCTCCCGCGACCCTATACGCGTCGAAACCGCCTGCCGGCGCCATTTGCGGTCGGCGCGCGAAACCTTGCTTCAGTCCATTCAATAGCCGGATTCAAAGACATCATGATCACACCCATCGTGCAGTTCGGAACCAGCCGTTTTCTCCAGGCCCATGCCGATCTTTTCGTCAGCGAGGCACTGGAAAAGGGCGAAGCCATCGGCAAGATTACAATCGTCCAGACCACAGGCTCGGCGGAACGTGCCGGCCGCCTGAAAGCGCTGGCGGCACCGGGAGGTTTCCTCGCCATCATCCGCGGGCTTGTCGAGGGTGCCGAGATCAACCGGACCCAGCAGGTTACCAGCGTTGCCCGCGCCCTGTCGGCGACGGCTGACTGGAACGAGGTCAAGCGCATCGTTACGACGGAAGCGGAGGTACTGATCTCCAATACCGGCGATACCGGCTATGCGATTGGGCCAGACGATCTTGCAACGGACATCCCGGCATCGTTTCCCGGCAAACTGCTGATCCTGCTGCACGAACGTTTCAACGCAGGTGGCAAGGCGCTTACGGTTCTGCCCTGCGAACTGGTCGCCCGCAACGGCGATACCCTGAGAACGGTGATCCTCGATCTTCAATCCGAACGGTTCGCCGACGCGGATTTCGCCCGTTGGCTGGCAACAACGGTGATCTGGGGCAATACACTTGTAGACCGGATCGTCTCCGAGCCGCTGCAGCCCGCCGGCGCCGTGGCAGAGCCTTATGCCCTCTGGGCTATCGAGGCGCAGCCCGGGCTAAAACTTCCCTGCACCCATCCGTCCATTCTGCTGGTCGATGATCTCGCCCCTTACGAGAAACTGAAGCTGCATATCCTCAATCTCGGCCATACCGTGCTGGCTGATCTCTGGCTGAAAGCCGGCCGTCCGCAGGATGAGACCGTGAAAGCCATCCTGACGGATCCGGACATTCTGGCAATGCTGGTGAACATCTACGAAACCGAGGTCATTCCCGGCTTTGCCGCTAAGAACCTCGGCAGCGAAGCTACCAGTTATGTGGCTCTGACGCTCGACCGGTTCCGCAATCCATTTCTGGAGCACCGCATCCGCGACATCGCCAATCATCACGCCGAGAAAATCACCCGGAGGCTCGCCGATTTTAGGACGTGGAGCCCCAATGTGGCGATGCCGAAGCTTGCGGCGATCATCGAAAGCCGTTGATCAATAGCCGGCAACCGGCTTGGCATCGCTCTTTCCACCGGACAGGAAATCTTCCCGCAGCCGGGTCGTGGCGCTGACCAGTAGCGTCACATCGGTGCCGATCGCCATGAAGTCCGCGCCCATTTCGCGGTACATGTGGGCCTGATCGAGGCTCAAAGTCATGATGCCACGCCCTTTTCCAGCCTTGCGGATGCGATCAAAGGCATCCTTGATTGCCGCCGTTACCTCAGGATGCCCCGGCTGGCCAAGATATCCCATGTCAGCTGCCAGATCGGACGGGCCAATGAACAGGCCGTCGATCCCCTCGAGCGCGGCAATATCGTCCAGCGCGGCAAGGCCGGCGCGGCTCTCGATCTGTACGATCAGGCAGACTTCGTCATTGGCCGTTTCGAGATAATCGCCGATCCGGCTGAACTGCGATGCCCGGCCAAGGGCGGCGCCAACGCCGCGCACGCCATGCGGCGGATAGCGGACAGCACGCACCAAAGCCTGCGCCTGCTCGACACTTTCCACCATCGGGATCAGCAGCGTCTGGGCGCCGGTATCGAGGATCTGCTTGATCAACCAGGTTTCGCCGATGGGAAGCCGGACCATCGGATGGCTGCCGGAGCGGGCAACGGCCTGGATCTGTGCCGACAGAAGCGGAATATCGTTCGGCCCGTGTTCACCATCGATCAAAAGCCAGTCATAGCCGCTGCCCGAAACGATTTCCGCCGCATAGGGACTGGCCAGCGCAACCCATAGACCCAGTTGAAAACGACCCTCGCGGGTTGCGGCTTTGAACGTGTTCTTCGGGGCGGGCATGGCTGTCTCCTGCTGTCTTTATGGCTTGTACCGTCAAACGAAAAAACCGGCCAGAACTATCCGGCCGGTTCTTCTCAAAACCTGATTGGCAGATCAGGAAATGCCGCCGAGGCAGACATATTTGATCTCGGTGAATTCCTCGATGCCGTATTTCGAGCCTTCACGGCCAAGACCGGACAGCTTGACGCCGCCGAATGGCGCTTCCGCCGTCGAAATCAGGCCGGTATTGACGCCGACCATGCCGTATTCCAGCGCTTCGGCAACGCGGAAGACGCGGGACAGATCCTTGGCGTAGAAATAGGATGCGAGACCAAATTCGGTGTCATTGGCCTGCTCGATGACATCAGCCTCGGACTTGAAGCGGAACAAGGGCGCCAGAGGACCAAACGTTTCTTCGCGGGCAACGGCCATGTCCCTGGTAACATTGGCAAGGATCGTTGCTTCGAAGAATGTGCCGCCCAGCGCATGCGGCTTACCGCCCGCCAGGATGCGTGCGCCCTTTTTCAAAGCGTCGGCAATGTGCTCCTCGACTTTGTTGAGGGCTGCCTTGTCGATCAACGGTCCGAGAATCACACCTTCATCGAAACCATTGCCGGTCTTCAGTTTACCGACAGCTGTTGCCAGCTTTTCAGCAAAGGCATCGTAGACACCATCCTGGACATAGATGCGATTGGCGCAAACGCAAGTCTGGCCGTTGTTGCGATATTTGGCGATCAGTGCACCTTCGACGGCAGCGTCGAGGTCGGCATCATCAAAAACGATGAACGGCGCGTTGCCGCCAAGTTCGAGGCCGAGTTTCTTGATGGTCGGCGCGCTCTGCTTGTAGAGTTCGGTACCGATTTCGGTCGAACCGGTAAAGGTCAGCTTGCGCACGGTGGGATTAGAGGTCATTTCGGCACCGATGGCCGCAGCCGAACCGGTGATGACGCTGAACAGACCCTTCGGCAGGCCGGCGCGTTCAGCCAGAACCGCGATGGCGATCGCAGAGAACGGTGTCTGCGAAGCCGGTTTCAGAACCAGGGCGCAGCCAGCCGCAAAGGCCGGTCCGGCCTTGCGGGTAATCATCGCATTGGGGAAATTCCACGGCGTAATTGCTGCGACGACACCAATCGGCTGCTTCATCACCATGATGCGCTTATCCGGCTGATGACCCGGGATCATGTCGCCATAGATGCGGCGGCCTTCCTCGGCGAACCATTCGATGAAGCTGGCGCCATAGACGATTTCGCCGGTCGCTTCGGCCAGCGGCTTGCCCTGCTCAAGTGTCAGAATGCGGCCGAGATCGTCCTTGTTCTCGATCATCAGGTCGTACCATTTGCGCAGCACGGCGCAGCGGTCCTTGGCAGTTCTTGCGGCCCAGCCCTTCTGCGCGATCCGTGCTGCCTCAATGGCTGCTTTGGTTTCAGCTGCACCGAGCTTCGGAACGCGGCCGATGATGTCGCCGGTGGCCGGATTGTTCACCTCGATGGCATTTTTCGGATCGGCCTCGATCCAGTTTTCGCCGACGAGTGCGGCCTGGCGGAACAGCGAAGGGTCTTTCAAGGTCACAGTCATCAGCAGCAAATCCTTTGCTTCGGAAAATCTACAGAACTTATACAACTTTTTTCTGGCGTTCGACAATAACCCTGCAGAGCGTTTCTGCATCCTGTTTCGTCACGCCACCCGGCTGTGAACCAAACCGCCCTTGCCGTTGTCGTCAAATTGGAAACGGTCCATCTCCAAACTGGAGTCTATTCCTCGTCTATCCAATCGCTATATGCGGACTCCGTCCGCTCACAGAATTCCGCCCCCCTCCGACCTCCCAAGACAGGAACAAGCCATGACAACCACCAGCAACTACCGCCAGGCAGACTATCCGATCGAGCCGAGCTTCCTCAATCGCTGGTCGCCGCGCGCCTTTACCGGCGAGACCATTTCCGAAACCGAACTGCTGACCATTCTGGAAGCCGGCCGCTGGGCACCCTCGGCTTTCAACTCGCAGCCTTGGCGCTTCGTCTACGCGCTGCGCGACACTCCGGAATGGGACAAGCTTTTCCCGATCCTGGTCGAATTCAATCAGGGTTGGGTCAAGTCCGCCTCGGCTCTGGTCATCCTGATATCGAAGACACATTTCGTCGCCCCCGGAGCGACGGAAGCCAAGCTGTCACACAGCCATAGCTTCGATACGGGTGCAGCCTGGGGCGCGATCGCTCATCAGGCGCAGTTGCTCGGCTTCCAGGCACACGGCATGACCGGCCTGCATTTCGACAAGGCTACCGAAATCCTCGGCCTTCCGGAAGGCTACCGCGTCGAAGCAGCCGCTGCCATCGGCCGCTTGGGCGACAAGGCCCAATTGCCTGAATACCTGCAGGCGCGCGAAACACCGAGCCCCCGGCGTCCGCTTTCGGAAGTTGCCTTCAACGGCACCTTCATCGCCGACTAAACAAAAAAAGAAAACCACGCCTTCCGTCTGGAAGGCGTGGTTTTTTAACGGATACGAAATGCGCTGCCTCTAACGGGCAGCGGCCAATCAGATGTCGAGATTGGCGACGTTCAACGCGTTTTCCTGGATGAAATCGCGGCGTGGCTCAACTTCATCGCCCATCAGGCGCGAAAACAGACCATCGGCATCTGTGGCATCCGGGACGCGGACCTGAAGCAGCGAGCGGACGTTCGGATCGAGCGTCGTTTCCCAGAGCTGTTCGGCGTTCATTTCACCAAGACCCTTGTAGCGCTGCATCGACAGACCCTTACGGCCGCTGGCAAAGATGGCATCGAGAAGTGCACGCGGCCCGCTGATTTCGATTGCGCCGTCCTTGCGCTTCAACAGCGGCGGAACGGCATAGATTTCCTTGAGGCGCGGGGTCATCAGGTCGATATGGCGGGCGTCTTGCGAGCCGATCAGCGCCATGTCGAGCGATGCCACTTCCTTGACACCGCGCACCATGCGCTCGAACTTCAAGCCGCCATCACTGGCGACTGCCACGACCCAGCCGCGCTCGGTTTCTTCAGCGATCAGGTCCAGCCGCTTGGCCACGTCAGCAGCGGTCGCTTCCGACTGTGCCTGGTTGTTGTTCAGTTCCGGATTGAGAGCGCCGGCAATCGCCGCCTGCTCGACGACGGAGCGGCTGTAACGCGAATGCAGGGATTCGACCAGCGTACGCAACCTCAGCGCATCGACGATGACCTCGCGCAAATCCTGCCCGACCCGGACTTCACCGGAACCAAGCTCAAGGGCCGCGTCTTCCAGACCCGTGGAGATCAGATATTCCTCCAGCGCCTTTTCATCCTTCAGATACTGCGCCGACTTGCCGCGTGCCACTTTGTAGAGCGGCGGCTGGGCAATATAGAGGTGTCCGCGTTCGATCAGCTCCGGCATCTGCCGGAAGAAGAAGGTCAAAAGCAGCGTGCGAATATGGGCGCCATCGACGTCAGCATCGGTCATGATGATGATCTTGTGGTAGCGCAGCTTGTCCGGATTGAACTCGTCCTTGCCGATCGATGTGCCGAGCGCCGTGATCAGCGTGCCGATTTCCTGGCTGGACAGCATCTTGTCGAAACGGGCGCGCTCGACATTGAGGATCTTGCCGCGCAGCGGCAGGATCGCCTGATTTTCACGCGAACGGCCCTGCTTGGCGGAACCGCCGGCGGAATCCCCTTCCACCAGGAAGAGTTCCGACTTGGCCGGATCGCGCTCGGAGCAGTCGGCCAGCTTGCCGGGCAGCGAGGAGATATCCAGTGCGCCCTTGCGGCGGGTCAGTTCGCGGGCCTTTTTGGCCGCTTCGCGGGCAGCGGCGGCTTCGATCACCTTGCCGACGAGGATCTTTGCGTCGCCGGGATGCTCTTCAAGCCAGGTGCTGAGCGCTTCGTTGACGAGGCTTTCGACAACCGGGCGAACTTCGGACGAGACAAGCTTGTCCTTGGTCTGCGACGAGAATTTCGGATCGGGAACCTTGACGGAGAGAACGGCGGTCAGACCTTCGCGGCAATCTTCGCCGGTCAGCGTCACCTTTTCCTTCTTCATGATGCCGGAGCTATCGCCATAGGAAATGATCTGGCGCGTCAGGCCGCCACGGAAGCCGGCCATATGGGTGCCGCCGTCGCGCTGCGGGATGTTGTTGGTGAAGCAGAGAACATTTTCGTGATAGCTGTCATTCCACCACATCGCCACTTCGACGGTGATACCGTCCTTTTCGCCGCGAATGGCAACAGGCCTGGAGACAAGCGGCTTCTTTGCCCGGTCGAGATAAGCGACGAAGGCCTCGAGGCCGCCGTCATACATCATCTCGGTCTCGCGGATATCGGAATGCCGCTTGTCGGTCAGAAGAATGCGAACACCCGAATTCAGGAAGGCGAGTTCGCGCAGGCGATGCTCCAGCGTTCCGTAATCGAACTCGATCATCGTGAAGGTGTCGGTGCTCGGCAAGAAGGTGACTTCCGTACCGGTCTCGCCGTTGCTGTCGCCGATCACCTTCAAGGGTTCATCGGCAACGCCGTGGGTAAAATTGATTTCGTGGATCTTGCCCTGGCGCTTGATCTTCAGCTGCAGCTTGACCGAAAGCGCGTTGACCACCGAGACGCCGACGCCGTGCAGACCGCCGGAAACCTTGTAGGAATTCTGGTCGAATTTACCGCCAGCATGCAGCTGGGTCATGATCACTTCGGCCGCCGAAATGCCCTCACCCGTATGGATATCGGTCGGGATGCCGCGTCCGTTGTCGGTCACCGTCACCGAACCATCTGCGTTCAGCGTCACCGTAACGATATCGGCATGGCCAGCCAGCGCCTCATCGATTGCATTGTCCACGACTTCGTAGACCATGTGATGCAGACCCGAACCGTCGTCGGTATCGCCGATATACATGCCCGGCCGCTTGCGGACGGCATCGAGACCCTTCAGAACCTTGATGGAATCAGCACCATATTCGGCGCTTGCGCCGGCTTCGGTTTCAGGCAAATCGGTCATTCGGCTATAAGTCTTTCCAGGTTTCGATGCCATGTCTTCGGAGATCAGATTCCGTGCGAATCACCCCTCGATGGCGCTCCCCGAATATAGGGATTTTGTCCATAGTTCCAAATCCCGTGCAGCCTGAAAGCGGCAGAAATCAGGGGATCATCAGAGTTCCTTATCAGGAAAGCGGGCTTTTTCCAAAACATCTTCAAGGATGCGGATGGTTTCACCGGATAAGCCGCGAATACGGCCTGCGAGCCGGTTGGCAAACGCCGTATGTGCCGCTGGCAAGCCGGATGTATCGAGCACCACTTTCGGGTCGGAGATCGCTGCAATCCCGAACAATTCGTCGGCATCGTCCCAGATCACATTGAAATAACCAGCCACCCTTTGCAGGAATTCAAAGCTCGGCGCACCGCGTTTTCCATGTTCGAGAGCGGAGAGATAGGCGGGCGACACACCGATCGCCGCAGCCATCTGCTTCTGCGAGACACCCTTTTGCCGCCGCAGCCGGTGCACCGCTTCCCCAAACGGGGTCATGGGGTGCCCCTTGGCCGCGACAGGCGGACGTAAAGCGCGCCGTCGCCGCCATGGTTACGCGCGGCAGGCTCGTAGGACGAGATCAGCATGCGGAATTCCGGCAGTGAAAACCACATCGGCACCGCCCGCTTGAGAGCGCCGTCGCTGCCCAGCGACGTTCCCTTGCCCGTAATGACCAGCACATGCCGCAGGCCGCGATCATAGGCCCGCATCAGGAAATGCAACAGCAGGCCGTGCGCCTCGCTCTGGATCATCCCATGCAGGTCGATCCGCGCTTCGATCGCCAGATGGCCTTTGGCGAGCTTGCGCTTCACCGGCTTTTCAAGTGGATGATGCACACGCGCCGTTTTCTTCGGGGCTTCCGGCGGAGCAGAACCAAACGCTTCGGCGAGCGATTTGCCTTCCTTGATCACCGGCATCGGCAATTTTTCCGGCAGGGGCTCGGGTTTGGGCTCCTCGAATTCCGCGAGCTCATCCATGCGCCCCGGTAAAGGACGGGTGGTGCGGGCAACCTTGCCCCAGAGGATGCGGTCTTCGCTGGTAAGCTTCTTTGCCTTAGCCATGACCGTATCTTGCCGCCGCGGCCTTCGGGATAAAAATGAAAAAATCGGCCTCGTTGCGCACCGCGCCGGCCAACTGTCCGGCTTCATCACCGGAGCCGGTGAAGATATCACCGCGTGCCGGGCCGACGATTGCCGAGCCCGTATCGAGCGCCAGCATCAGCCGCTGGAAAGGACGGCCACCCTCGATCGACGTCAGGCTGTCGCTCGAGATGAAAAAGGGAACGCCGAACGTATGGATGAGCCGATCGACGGCCAGCGAGCGGCCGGGTTCCAGCGCTACCTTGGCGGCCGCAACCGGTCCAAGCCCGGAATCATCGACCTCGGCCTCACGGAAAAAAATGAAGGAACGATTGTGCCAGAGCACCTCGTCCGCTTCATCCGGATGATCATCCAGCCATTGCTTGATCGTCTGCATCGAGACATCAGCCGCTTCGATCTTGCCGCGTTCGATCAGGAGCTTGCCGGTAGCGGAAAAATAATGGCCGGTCTTGGCCGCATAGGTCACCCGCTGCATCGAGCCGTCGGGATAGACCAGCCGCGCAGCGCCCTGGACATGAGCGAAGAACACATCGGTCTTCGATTTCGCGTAGGCGATCTCCAGCCCGCGCCCGGCAAGATATCCCTGCTCGATGGCTTTGCGGTCCGGGTATTCGGAAATCACGCCATCCGTCTGCTGCCCAAAGGCAAAATATGGATCCATGCCGTCGGGGCGGTTGTTGTCGCCGATATCGACGAGATCATCCGGGCGGCGATAGAAAGGGAAGCGAAAGGTCTCGTCCCGTGTCCCACTGACTAGAACTTCGGGCTCGAAGAAGGCCGTGACAAAGCCGGCCTTGCCATCATGACGGACAATCTTGAACGGAATGAAACGGTCCTCGAAGAAAGCGCGGGCTTCGTCCGCATTCTGCGGACGGGCCTCTCTGGCCGCTTCATAGGCCGGCATCAGATCGGCGGTGGAAATGCCGAGTGATGCGGTCTTGTGCGGCTTTACCGCCTTGACTTGCTGACGACAGCGCTCAAGCGCCGGCAAAAGCGGGGATGGATTATCGGCCTGCCAACCGGGAAGGTCGGAAAAATCGACCCGTTGCAAATCGAAATCCATCGCCGCCAGTCCCGATCAGTTTTCCGATTCCGTCGCGATCAACTTCCAGTTCGGATCGCGGGAACGGGTATCACGCGAGAAGGTCCAGAGGTCGTTGACCTCGGAAACAGCTTCAGCATCGCCATCGACGGTCGCGCCATCCTTGTCGTAGGTCGCCGAAATCAGCTGGCTGATGATGCGCAGCGTGATGTTGGCTTCGCTGTCCTTGATCTCGGCATGCACCATGTCGGCCTTCTCGATGCCGACGAAGGTGGACTTGACGACTTCACCCTTGCTTTCGCGTTCGGAAATCGCTGCGTCGAAGCCGTCATAGACGTCTCGGGACAAAAGGCCTTTGAGCGTCTTGCGGTCGCCGTCGGCGAAAGCCATGACGATCATCTCATAGGCCATCTTGGCACCATTGACGAATTCCTTCGGATCGAAGGATGGATCGTTATCGGCCATGCGGCGCAATGCGTCGTTCAGCGGCGTGCCTGCCTTGGTAAAGGCATCGATCGCCGCATAACGGGAAATCTCTTCACCGGCGCCATCGCGGCGTGGCAATTGCACCACTTTCCCGGAGGCCTCAGGCCCATCGGCGGTTTCGCGCGGCGAATAAGGATCGACCGGCGGACGTTCGTTGCCGGTCCGCTTGCCCAGAACGCTGCGCAGTTGGAGGAAGATGATCACCGCAGCGACCAAGAAAAACAATGTGATGAAGTCGAAAGAGCCCATTTCCACCCAGAACCGCTGTTAATATGCAGTGCGATCATCCCATATAGTCTGCATGGCACGATCATTCAAATGGCTATATCACTTCTTTGCAGTTGCCGGTGCGGTTCGGCTCGATCACTTTCACCTGAGTAGATAACAAATGCGCTCCCTGATCATCCCGATCCTTTTCCTGTTGATGCCGATCGCCGAGATCGCGACCTTCATCGTCGTTGGCCGCGAAGTCGGCGTTGGCATGACACTTCTTCTCGTTGTGGCCAGCGCCATCGCCGGCGCGGTCTTGTTGCGCATTCAGGGATTTGGCGTTCTCAGAAAGATCCAGCAGGCTTCGCAAACCGGCACCGACCCCGGCCGGCAACTGGTGCACGGCGTGATGATCGTCATCGCCGCCTTCCTGTTGATCATTCCGGGCTTCATCAGCGACATCGTCGGATTGCTGTTATTTATACCAGCAGTGCGGGATCTCGGCTGGTCCTTCGTCAAGAACCGCCTGACGATTGTCACGACCGGCATGACCGCCGGTGGGCGTGGCTTTTCTCGCCGTCCGGCGCCAAACCCTGACGCAGCTCGCAGCACGGATCCCCGCGTGATCGATCTCGACGACGACGAATTTACGCGCAGCGACGGCCGGGGGCGGCCCGATCCGAACGAGCGCGACCGGCTCAGGTGAACAGCGGCACCGGGTTGTAAGCCCGGGTGCGAAATGCTAGATGCCTCACCAAATTTCATGTCCGAAGGAAATGGCCTTATGACCGATACCGCATCCCCGACAAACGGCGCTGCCGAGAGCCCGTCCCTGAACATCCTGGCTCAGTACATCAAGGACCTCTCGTTTGAGAACCCGGGTGCTCCGCGTTCGCTTCAGGCGCGCGACAAGGCTCCGGCGATCAACATCAATGTCAACGTCAATGCCAATCCTTTATCGGATGCAGAATTCGACGTCATCCTCACTCTGAATGCAGAGGCCAAGGACGGCGACAAGATGCTGTTCAATGTCGAGCTGTCCTATGGCGGCGTCTTCCGCGTCACCGGTTTCCCGCAGGAGCACATGCTGCCGCTGCTCTTCATCGAGTGCCCGCGCCTGCTGTTCCCGTTCGCCCGCCAGATCGTTTCCGACGCGACGCGCAACGGTGGCTTCCCGCCGCTGATGATCGACCCGATTGATTTTGCCCAGATGTTCACCCAGCGCATGGCTGAGGAAAAGGTTCGCTCGCAGGTCTCGACGACCACGAACTGATCCGGCTCCAGCCGAATGCGATTGTATCAATGCCCGGTCATCGACCGGGCATTTTTCATTTGGCGGCTTCGTATTTGGCCCAGATGGCTTTTGTGCCCATCTGGGCGACAAGCGCCGCGTGGGCTTCTCCTTCATCCACAGTCAGGCGAGAGCCGAGCGGGCGCGGCCTTTGGCCAGCGACCACGATGGCATCATCCTCATCCGACGCCTGGCCGCGATTATCGCTGGAGTGCAGGCCGAACGTCGTCTGGCGCCCGCCGATCAGCTCGATATAGACTTCCGCCAGAAGTTCGGAGTCGAGCAGAGCGCCGTGCTTCGTGCGGTGCGAGTTGTCCACCCCATAGCGGCGGCACAGCGCATCAAGCGAGTTCGGCCCCATCGGGTGTTTGCGGCGCGCCAGCGCCAGCGTGTCGGTGACCACATCATTGGTGATCGCCGGCAGGCCAAGCCGGGCAAATTCAGCGTTCATGAACCCCATGTCGAAGGTCGCGTTATGCGCCACCCAGCGCGCGTCGGCGAAAAATGCCAGCAGTTCCTCAACAATGCCGGCAAAGTTCGGCTTGTCCTTCAGCGATTCGTCCGAGATGCCATGGATCGCCAGCGCATCGGGATGCACCTTGCGGTCGCCCGGATTGATATAGACATGGAAGGTGCGGCCGGTCGGGAAATGATTGTCGAGCTCGATACCGCCGATTTCGATAACCCGGTCGAGTTTGTTGTCGAGGCCCGTGGTTTCCGTATCGAAAATGATTTCGCGCATCATGGCCTCTTCTGGCTTGTCAGCCGCTGGACGATCGCCGCCACCTGGTCGCGGGCCGAATCAAGTCCATGGCCCGTATCGATGATGTAATCCGCTTTCGCACGTTTTTCCCGGTCGGGAACCTGACGTGACAGGATGAGCGCGAATTTTTCCTCCGTCATCCCCGGTCTTTTCAACACCCGCTCTCTTTGGATCTCCGGATCGCAAGTAACAACGGCAACTGCATCGACACGGTTTTCGCCTTTTGTCTCGAACAGAAGCGGGATGTCGAGCACCACCAGTGGCGCACCAGCGGCACGGTGATGATCGAGAAACACGCGCTCCTTGTCACGTACCAGCGGATGGACGATCGCTTCCAGAACCTTGAAAATGGAGGGATCATTGGCGAGCTGCCGGGACAGTTCCACACGGTCAACGCTGCCCGCCACCACCGTTCCGGGAAATGCCGCTTCGATCGGCGCCACGGCTTCGTCCTGATAAAGCGCATGCACAACGGCATCCGCATCATTCACCGGCACACCCATCTCGGCAAACATCGCAGCTGTCGTCGACTTGCCCATGCCGATCGATCCGGTGAGCCCGAGAATGATCATGCGTGGCTCGCCATGTCGTCGATGATGATCTGGCGCAGAGCTGCGTCGACCGTTGGCTTCTTGCCAAACCATTTTTCAAAGCCCGGTACGGCCTGGTGCAGGAGCATGCCGAGCCCATCGACCGTGGCGAAACCCTGCACCTCGGCTTGCGCGAGGATTGGCGTTTTCAACGGCACGTAAACAATGTCCGTCACGATGCTGCCCGAAGCCAAGACGGTGAAGTCGATCTGCGGTACTTCCGACCCATCCATTCCGAGCGACGTCGTGTTGACGAACAGACCTGAACCAGTCATCACCTCGCCCAAGGCCTCCATCGGCTGTGCATGAACCGCCGGACCGAACCGGTCGGCCAGTTCCTGGGCGCGGGCGGTCGTGCGGTTGACGACATGGATCGTCTTGACGCCGCGATCACGCACGGCTTGGATCACCGCCCGGCTGGCGCCGCCGGCGCCAAGGATGACTGCCGTTTGACAGTGGTCCCAGCCAGGTGCGCGTTCATCGAGGTTGGCGCTGAAGCCATGCCCATCGGTATTGGTCGCATGAACGAGGCCATCTTCGATCCACAACGTGTTGGAAGCGCCAAGTTCGGTACTCAACGCATCCGGCCGGTCGGAAAGGGCGAAAGCCCACTCTTTATGAGGGATTGTGACATTACCACCCACGAAGCCAGATTCGCCCTCCCTTAAGGAGGTGATGAAATCTGGGAACTCTTCCGGCGACACAGCATGCGCCTGGTAACTTCCCTCAAGCCCAAGCCGTTTCAACCAATATCCATGGATCAGCGGCGAGCGCGAATGCTTGATCGGATAGCCCGTGACGAAGGCGTGGTTAACAAATGTTTCACGTGAATCACGCATGGATCACCCGTAAATCCCTGAGTTTTGCGAGCAGCGGCAGCATGGGCAGCCCGAGAATGGTGAAATAGTCACCCTCGATCTTATCGAAAAGCTGGATGCCCTCGCCTTCCAGCTGATAGGCGCCGACGCTGGAGAGTGCCTTTTTTCCAACGCGGGCGAGATGCGCATCGATGAATTCAGGACGCAGAACCCGCACCGACATCCGGGCTGAAGAGACATGCGTCCAGAGAATGTCATGTCCGCGCGTCAGCACAATGCCACTGTTTAACTGGTGAACCTGACCAGACAGCGACAACAGATGGTCGCGCGCCTCGTTGATATCACGGGGCTTGTGATAGACCCGTGCACCCAGCGACATGGTCTGGTCCGATCCGATAATAATGTCGTCGGGAAAAGCCTGCCCGACATTCCGGGCCTTGGCTTCGGCCAGGATCAAAGCGACCTCTTCCGGTGACGATCCCTGCCGCTCGACCTCACGTTCAATAGCCCGCTCGTCAATATCGGCCGCCTTTGCCTGAAAAGCGATGCCGGCATTTTCCAGCAGCATGCGCCGGAACGGGCTCGCCGAAGCGAGGACAAGAGAACCTGCCATTGTCATTTATCCTGATTGACCGGATTCGCCTTAACGCAGCCGGGGCCGCAGGGCAACGATCGCGGCGGCGGTTTCCTCGATCGAGCGGCGCGTCACATCGATCATCGGCCAGTTGTTGCGCGCGCAAATCGACCGCGCATATTTCAGTTCCTCTGTGATGGAGGCTCGATCGACATAGTCCTCGGCATGATAGCTATGGGTCGCCGTACCCAGGATGCGGTTCTGGCGAACCTGCGAAATCCGGTCCGCCGTTGCGATCAAACCGACCACCAGCGGCTTGGTCGCTTCCATCAACCGATCGGGGAGAGGTACACCCGGCACGATCGGAATGTTGGCGGTCTTGATGCCGCGATTTGCAAGATAGATGCTGGTCGGGGTTTTCGATGTCCGGCTGATACCAATGAGGACGACATCGGCATCATTGAAATCCGCCGGCAACTGGCCGTCGTCGTGATCCATGGTGAAATTCAGCGCGTCGATACGGGCGAAATAATCCGCGTCCATCACATGTTGCGCGCCCGAGCGCCGGCGTGATGTGGCGCCGAGATAGGACTGGAAGAGATCGATGATCGGTTCCAGAACTGCGACGCAGGGCAGCCCCATCTCCTTGCAGGTCACATCGATAATGTCGGCTAGTTCGCGATCGACGATCGTATAAAGCACGATCCCCGGCGCACCATCGACCGCTTCCATCACCTGCATCAGCTGCTTGCGATTACGGATCAGCGGATAGACATGTTCGAGCGCATGCGCCGACTGAAACTGTGACGCTGCCGCCCTGCCCGCAGCGATCAGCGTTTCGCCGGTCGAATCGGAGATCAGATGCAGGTGGAAATAGTTTTTCTGGTTCTCCACGCTATTCTCCGAGGGCTGTTGATAAACCGGGACAGCGACAGCTAAGAACCGGCGGGTTTCAAAGGCAAGGGGAAAACCTGCGAGTTATTCACAATCTGGATTCCGGGGAGCTGGATTCCGGCAACATGTGGAGAAGACTCATCACGTTGCGAAGCGTCGACTTTATCCACAAGCTGTCCACAAGGCTGCACCCATTCGAGTACCGAGCGAAGTTGATGACTCTTCATCGTTTTTTGAAATCATCCCCGCTCCTATCTGTCGCATAGCAAAATCGGCCAAGAGATTCTATTGAACGGACCAGCATGTGGAAAAGAGTCGGATGGCGTTTAATCCTCGATAGTCACAGACTCTAAGAAATAGAATCCTTAGATATAGATATCTTTTATAGTGGGAGAACGTGTCCGGTGACTGCGCAAAGCCGTAAGGTGCTACAGGTGTTGAAGGGTGAAACGCTGTCACCTCCCCCAATCTGGCTGATGCGGCAGGCAGGTCGATATCTTCCCGAATACCGGCAGACTCGTGCCAAAGCAGGCAGCTTTCTCGATCTCTGTTATTCGCCCGATATGGCTGTGGAAGTGACCCTGCAGCCAATCCGGCGATATGCCTTTGATGCGGCCATCCTGTTCTGCGACATCCTGGTTATTCCTGATGCCCTGAAGCGTAATGTTCGCTTTGAAGAAGGGCATGGACCAAGGATGGATCCGATCGACGTTTCGGAAATCGACAAGCTCGACGTCCAGCCTGTCTCTGCTCATTTGCAGCCGGTCATGGAAACTGTTCGCCGTTTGCGCCGTGAGCTGCCGGACGAAACGACACTGCTCGGCTTCTGCGGCGCACCCTGGACCGTCGCCACCTACATGATTGCCGGGCACGGAACGCCTGACCAGGCGCCGGCACGGCTTTTTGCCTATCAGCACCCGGAAGCATTCGATCGGCTACTGGCGGTGCTTGCTGAGCTCTCTGCGGACTATCTGGTCGAGCAGATCGATGCCGGCGCCGACGCGGTGCAGATTTTTGATTCCTGGGCGGGTGTTTTGGGCGAAGAGGAATTTCGCCGCTACGCCGTCAAACCGGTGCGCCGGATCATCGATAGCGTTCGTTCCCGCCGGCCGGACGCAAAAATCATCGCCTTTGCCAAGGGTGCCGGAATTCTGCTGAAGGATTACCGGCAGGCAACCGGAGCAGACGCGATCGGCCTTGACTGGTCGGTGCCTTTGTCGTTTGCCGCAGACCTCCAGAAGGAAGGCCCGGTTCAGGGCAATCTCGATCCGATGCGGGTCGTGGCAGGCGGACAGTCGCTCGATGACGGGATCGACGCAATCCTGCAGAAGCTCGGAAATGGCCCGCTGATTTTCAATCTGGGTCACGGGATTACGCCACAGGCCAATCCAGACCACGTCACACAACTGGTCGCCCGTGTTCGCGGGACGGGCCAATGATTGAGCGCCAGACGGATATCCAGCCCGGGAAAAAAGCGCGCACCCGTGCCTTCATCGCGATCGGTTTGTTCGTCGCGCTGCTTGCCGGGCTGTTCGTCTGGCAGCCCGATAATCTTTATCTCTGGATCAAGGCCCTGCACATCATTGCGGTGATGTCCTGGATGGCAGCCCTGCTCTACATGCCGCGATTGTTCATTTACCACACCGATGCAGCGCCCGGGTCCGAGCAGTCGGAAACCTTCAAGATGATGGAGCAGCGGCTTTTGAAGGTGATCATGAACCCGGCAATGATGATCACCTGGGTGCTCGGGCTGTATCTCGCCTGGAGCGTCTACGGTTTTCAAGGCGGGTGGCTGCACGCCAAGCTTCTGCTGGTCGTTCTTCTGACGGGCGTCCACATCATGTTCAGCCGTGCAGTCCGGGCTTTTGCGCGGGACGAAAACACCCGTAGCGCCCGCTATTGGCGGCTGATGAATGAGGCCCCGACACTGCTGATGATCCTCATTGTCATCGTGGCGGTGGTGAAACCTTTTTGAGCCCTTGAGCGTTGAAGAAGGAAACTTCCGGTAATTTTCGTTGCCCCCTTGCGGTGCAGCGAGTGAGTCGCTATTTTCCCGCCATCTCCTCTTCGTGGCATGTGTAAACGTTACGAGCCTGCCCCTTCCGCTGCAGCTCCCCTTACATCAAGCACGCCGACTTTCCTTTCCGAATTCCAAGTGTGGTCCCCTTCATGGCTGAAATGAAGCTACAAGAACTTAAAAATAAAACTGCTACCGATCTCTTGGCATTTGCCGAATCGGTCGAGGTCGAAAACGCCAGTGTCATGCGCAAGCAGGAACTGATGTTTGCGATCCTGAAAATGCTGGCAAGCCAGGACGTCGAAATTATCGGCGAAGGCGTCGTTGAAGTGCTGCAGGACGGCTTCGGCTTCCTGCGCTCAGCGAACGCCAACTACCTGCCAGGCCCGGATGATATTTACATCTCGCCCTCTCAAATCCGCCGTTTCTCGCTGAAGACCGGCGATACGGTCGAAGGCCCGATCCGCGGTCCGAAGGAAGGCGAACGGTACTTCGCGCTTCTCAAGGTCAACACGATCAATTTCGAGGATCCCGAAAAGATCCGTCACAAGGTTCATTTCGACAATCTGACACCGCTCTATCCGAACGAGCGCTTCAAGATGGAACTCGAGGTTCCCACCTCGAAGGACCTTTCGGCCCGCGTCATCGATCTGATTGCGCCGCTCGGCAAGGGACAGCGCGGTTTGATCGTCGCTCCGCCGCGCACCGGTAAGACTGTTCTCCTGCAGAACATCGCCCATTCGATAACCGCCAATCATCCGGAATGCTATCTGATCGTTCTTCTGATCGACGAGCGGCCGGAAGAAGTCACAGACATGCAGCGCTCGGTGAAGGGCGAAGTTGTTTCCTCGACTTTCGACGAGCCGGCAACGCGCCACGTCCAGGTCGCTGAAATGGTCATCGAGAAGGCCAAGCGCCTGGTCGAACATGGCCGTGACGTCGTCATCCTGCTCGATTCGATCACCCGCCTCGGCCGCGCCTACAACACCGTTGTTCCGTCATCAGGCAAGGTCTTGACCGGTGGTGTGGACGCCAACGCTCTGCAGCGCCCGAAGCGTTTCTTCGGTGCTGCGCGTAACATCGAGGAAGGCGGCTCGCTGACGATCATCGCAACCGCACTGATCGATACCGGCAGCCGCATGGACGAAGTCATCTTCGAAGAGTTCAAGGGTACCGGCAACTCGGAAATCGTGCTTGACCGCAAGGTCGCCGACAAGCGCATCTTCCCGTCGATGGATATCCTCAAGTCGGGTACCCGCAAGGAAGACCTCTTGGTACCGCGCCAGGATCTGCAGAAGATCTTTGTTCTGCGCCGTATCCTTGCCCCGATGGGAACGACAGATGCGATCGAGTTCCTGATCGACAAACTGAAGCAGACCAAGACGAACGGCGATTTCTTCGATTCGATGAACACCTGATCGCTGATCTCAATTTTTCACGAAGCCCAGGTTTATCCTGGGCTTTTGTGTTTCTACGAGAAATTACATAGCCGGATTCCTTCGCCGGATACTAAGTTGATAGGCGATATCGCTTTATCGGGACGGACATGGGCAACCAAGGACTTTTACGTGAACCAGCCACAACAGGCCATGTCTGAAACGATCTACGCCCTATCTTCCGGCGCTTTGCCGGCGGGCGTTGCGGTCATTCGCATGAGCGGTCCTCGAACCCCGGATGTTCTGACCGCCTTGTGCGGCACCCTGCCCTTACCGCGTCAGGCTGTTTTGCGATCGATTCGCAATCGAAATGGTGATGTCCTTGACCAGGGACTTATCCTCTATTTCGCAGCTCCAGCGTCATTCACGGGCGAAGACTGCGCCGAGTTGCAGGTTCACGGCGGCCGCGCCGTCGTGAATGCAATTCTTGCTGAACTGGAAGTGCTGCCGGGACTAAGACACGCTGAAGCCGGTGAATTTTCCCGCCGCGCATTTCAGAATGGCAAACTCGATCTCGTCGAAATCGAAGGCCTTGCCGATCTGATTGCCGCCGAAACCGAAATGCAGCGCCGGCTGGCACAGGAGCATTCCAGCGGTAATCTCTCCGCGGTTTATGATGATTGGGCTCGCCGGCTCACTCATGCGAGAGCGATGATCGAAGCGGAGCTCGATTTCGCTGATGAAGACGATGTGCCCGGTTCCGTCGCCGATAAGATCTGGTCAGATATGCGCCTGCTCAAGTCGGAGATTGACACGCACCTTGAAGGCTCTGGTATTGCGGAGATCATTCGGGACGGATTGAAGGTTGTCATTGCTGGCGAACCCAACGCCGGTAAGTCCAGCCTGCTGAACCACTTGGCGCGCCGTGAGGTTGCCATTGTCACCGATATTGCGGGAACGACGCGTGATGTCCTGTCGGTCGACTTATCCTTAGCCGGATTCCGCGTTCAGATTTTTGATACCGCAGGCCTGCGAGAGACCGAAGACAAGGTTGAGCAGGAAGGTATTCGCCGTGCCTATCTAACGATTGATCAGGCTGATGTTGTCTTTCTGTTGGCAGATACGCCTCACGGTTTTGTTCCTTTGGACGAAACCCAGCTGAGCAAACAGGTCATTCGAATTGGCACAAAGATTGATCGATCCCCCCATTTATGGGATAAGGCCAGTGCCGATGTGTTGATATCGACGGAGACAGGTGTAGGAATTGATCGCCTCCTGGATATGCTGGCAGATCATCTGCCTGATCTGTCCGGCCGGAATGCCCTGTCTCTGCCGACCCGGAAGCGGCACTTGAGTTGCCTCAAACAAACTCTTTCGGCGATCGGGATGAGTTTAGAGCAATCAGATCGTGGACTTGATATTCAGGCGGAGTACCTGAGACAGGCCGGCTATGCCCTCGGACGGATTACCGGGCGCGTTGACGTTGAAGACTTGCTCGGGGTGATTTTTTCAGAATTCTGCATCGGCAAGTAAGATACAATCGCTTATGCAACGCTGGCGAGTCTCGATGGATGTTTCACGTGAAACGATTCGCTGGCGTAACACCGTGATGGAGACGGTTTAAGATGTTCGATTATGATGTCATTATCATTGGCGGTGGCCATGCAGGATGTGAAGCAGCCAGTGCGGCTGCGCGCATTGGTGCCAAAACCGCCGTCGTGACGCACAAGCGCGATACGATCGGTGTGATGTCTTGCAATCCAGCCATTGGTGGCCTTGGCAAGGGCCATCTCGTTCGCGAGATCGATGCGATGGATGGTCTGATGGGCCGCGTCGCTGATGTTGCAGGAATCCAGTTCCGGCTTCTCAATCGCAAAAAAGGTCCCGCAGTTCGTGGTCCCCGCACCCAGGCGGATCGCAAACTGTATCGCAACGCTATGCAGGCCGAGATCGCAGTGATCGACAACCTGGATGTTATCGAAGGCGATGTGTTCGACTTACAGTTAAGCGACGGCCGCGTCCGTGGGATTGTTCTCGCCGATGGGCGTCAGATCTCTTGTGGTGCTGCGGTGCTGACCACTGGCACTTTTCTACGCGGCCTCATTCATATTGGTGATCGCAAAATTCCGGCCGGCCGTGTTGGCGAGAATCCGTCTCTCGGATTGTCTGGCACGCTAGAGCGTTCCGGCCTACGTCTGGGGCGACTGAAGACCGGTACTCCCGCCCGTCTCGATGGTAAGACGATTGATTGGCAGTCCGTCGGACGCCAGGGCGCCGACGAAGATCCCGTTCCATTCTCCTTCATGACGGAAAGCATCCAGAACCGTCAGATCGAGTGTGGCGTTACGCGCACCACTGAGGCGACACACAAGATCATCTCTGACAACCTGATGAAGTCGGCGATGTATTCCGGGCAGATCGAAGGCGTTGGTCCGAGATATTGCCCGTCTATCGAAGACAAAATTGTCAAGTTTGGCGAACGCGACGGTCATCAGATATTCCTGGAGCCGGAAGGGCTTGATGACGATACCGTCTATCCCAACGGCATCTCCACATCGCTGCCGGAAGATGTGCAAAAGGCCTTTATCCAAACCATTCCAGGACTGGAAAACGTCTCCATCATCCAGCCGGGCTATGCCATAGAGTATGATCACGTCGATCCGCGAGAGCTTTCTCTATCCCTGGAGGTCAGAAAGATTCCCGGGCTGTTCCTCGCTGGCCAAATCAATGGCACGACCGGTTATGAGGAAGCAGGTGCACAGGGCTTGGTCGCGGGTTTGAATGCCGCCCTTCTCTGCGCCGGCAACGCGCCGCATGTCTTCAGCCGTACCAACTCCTATATCGGGGTTATGATTGATGACCTGACGTCACGCGGAGTGGCCGAGCCTTACAGGATGTTCACGTCGCGCGCGGAATACCGGTTGTCACTGCGGGCTGATAATGCCGATGTCCGGCTCACGCCGGAAGCGATGTCGCTCGGCTGCGTCTCGGCGGAGCGAACCATGAAATTTACCCGATGGGTCGAGAACATCGAAAGCTACAGGTTGTTGTTGAAGTCTTTGACTGTAACGCCGAACGAAGGGCGCAGCCACGGGCTGAAGTTGAACCTGGATGGTCAGCGTCGTTCTGCATTCGAGCTCCTGTCCTATGCCGATCATTCGATACAGTCGTTGAGTGCAGTTTGGCCGGCGCTATCAGCTATCAACAGCAAACTTGCGGAAGCACTCGAAATTGACGCGACCTATTCGGTCTATATGGACCGGCAGGCATCGGACATTGCCAGCGTGCGTAGCGAAGAAAACCGTATTATTCCGGATGACTTTGACTTCCAGATCTTGTCGGGTCTATCAAACGAGTTGAAGCAGAAGCTTAAAGCAGCTAGACCACGCAATCTGGCGCAAGCCATGAAGGTGGACGGCATAACCCCGTCTGCCATTTCACTGATCCTGGCGCATATGCGTAAGGGTAACCGCACCCAAACAGAGCATCTCAAGCAGGCGATTCAATGATTGCGAGTCCTTCCCGTGAGCTAAACGGATTGCGTGTTTCACGTGAAACGTCGGAGAGGCTCGAACATTTTGCCAGCCTGTTTCATAAATGGGCCAAGTCAATCAACCTCGTCGCGCCATCGACGCTATCCGATTTGTGGCAGCGGCATATCGCTGACAGCGCGCAAATCTTTCAGCTGTTTCCGGGGCCGAAACGGTGGGTCGACCTTGGCAGCGGCGGTGGTTTCCCCGGCATCATCACGGCGATCTTTCTGGCGGAGCTCGGAGATGGGTGGGTCCATCTTGTCGAAAGCAACAATAAGAAGGCCGCATTCCTGCGTGTGGCGCTGAGTGAAACAGGCGCACGCGGTTCGGTGCACCCGATTCGAATTGAAGATGCAGTGGGTGTCATACCGCAATGCGAGGTAATTTCCGCCCGAGCGCTCGCGGATCTAAGCCAACTTCTGGATTACTGTGCTCCCTGGATGACTGCTGACAACAAACCGCATGCCTTCTTCCATAAAGGCCGGGATTATCAGCAGGAAGTCGACAAAGCCGTTAGTCGCTTTCAATTTGATCTGGTAAAACATGCAAGCGTCGTCGAGCCGGACTCTGTGGTTCTCGAAATCGCAAATCTTTCGCGGAAAATTCAATAACGGCGGAATGCGGCATGACAGGCGAGAAGAACAGAATTATCACCATTGCCAATCAGAAGGGCGGAGTGGGGAAAACCACGACGGCCATCAACCTTGCAACCGCTTTGGCAGCCATCGGCGAAAAAGTGCTGATCGTCGATCTGGATCCGCAGGGCAATGCCAGCACCGGTCTCGGTATTCAACGGCGTGACAGGAAACTGTCTTCGTACGAGTTGATGATCGGTTCGCACAATATTGCTGACATTGTTCAGAACACCGTCGTTCCCAATCTTTCCATCGTACCATCGACCATGGATCTGCTTGGCGTCGAGATGGAGATTTCGACTGCCAGCGACCGGGTGTTCCGCTTGCGCAAAGCACTCTCCTCCCCCGAGGCGTTGGCCTATTCCTACGTGCTTGTCGATTGCCCGCCATCCTTTAATCTGCTGACCATGAATGCTATGGCGGCGGCCCATTCGGTTCTGGTTCCTCTTCAATGCGAATTTTTCGCGTTGGAAGGGTTGAGCCAACTGCTGGAGACTGTCGATCAGGTACGCCGTTCGGTTAATCCGACCCTAGACATTCAGGGAATCGTGCTGACCATGTTTGATTCCCGTAACAATCTGGCGCAACAGGTGGTCAACGATGTTCGGACGCATCTTGGTGAAAAAGTCTATCATACGTTGATCCCCCGCAATGTGCGGGTTTCCGAGGCCCCCTCCTATGGTAAGCCGGCGATCCTCTATGATCTCAAATGCGCTGGTAGCCAGGCCTACCTTCAGCTGGCATCCGAAGTGATCCAGCGCGAACGGCTGCGGAAGGCGGCCTGAGCGGCAATCGATTCGACATCGTAACGATAAGTGTGAGTGCTGACGATGAATGACGACAATTCGAGAAGAAGACTTGGCCGTGGCCTCGCCGCCTTGATCGGTGAGATGGACCAGCCGTTGCAGGCAAGCAGTCCTGTGGCCCCGGTCAATGCCGACAGACGCATTCCGATCGAGTTTGTCGCCCGCAATCCGCGCAATCCGCGGCGCACCTTTGATGAAGCCGAGCTGCAGGACCTAGCAAGCTCGATTCGCCAGCATGGCATCGTCCAGCCCGTCGTCGTTCGCACCATTGCAGAAGAGCGTTATGAAATCATCGCCGGTGAGCGCCGTTGGCGCGCGGCCCAGTTGGCCGGCTTTACCGATATTCCTGTCATCGTTCGCGACGTGGACGACCGCACGGCACTAGAAATCGCCATCGTTGAAAACGTTCAGCGATCCGACCTCAATCCGCTTGAAGAGGCGCTGGGCTACGATCAGTTGATCGCGGAACATGGCTATACCCAGAACGATCTCGGCGAAATTATCGGCAAGAGCCGGAGCCATGTCGCCAACAGCCTGCGGCTGTTGAAGCTGCCCGAACCCGTCCGCGATATGCTGTCGTCTGGTACCTTGTCCGCAGGTCACGCCCGTGCGTTGATCCCGACATCCGATCCGGTGACACTGGCCCGATCCATTATCGCCAAGGGCCTTTCCGTACGCGATACCGAGCGGTTAGCACAGAACGACATCCGGGCTCAGAACGATCCGACCTATGGCAAACCGTCGGCCAAGGATGAAAAGGACGCCGACACGCTGGCGCTTGAGCGCACGCTGTCGGACAGCCTTGGACTGGATGTTACGGTCAATCACAAGGCATCGGGTGGGCAGCTACGGATCTCCTACAAGACACTCGACCAGCTGGAAGAAATTTGCCGCTTGCTCGAACGGCGCTAAGACCGATTCGTCCGCGAAACAATTTCGCAAATGATAATGATATCAGTTAGATAGATCTATCTGCGTGCCGACTGCAGGGTGATCGCCAGCAACGTCTGCATGGCGATGCTGTCTTCCAGGCTCTGCCGGCTGCGGCTCTGCAGAATAGCTGTCTGCAGACGGGCCAATTCCCGCCGGATTGCCGGTAGCGTCCAGGTCTTCAACGCAGCCTCGATCAATGGCTTGCGGCGAAAATGCAGATGGCGGCCCAGTGCCGCCACCACCTGGGTGGGTTGTTGCCGTTTGTCGTCCATCTCAGCCCACATCAGATCCAGCAGCTGAAACTGCTTCAGGCAGGCTTGAAGCACCAAAAAGATTGCCGTCTTCGATGCCACGATCTTGCCAATGGCATGCTGAAGGCTGTCGGCGTCGCCCTTGAGAACGGCGTCTATTGCGTCATCAACGGAAACGGCGCTGGCGTCGCCGACGATGTCCATAACATGATCTTCTTCGATTAAGGCCATGCCCCGGCAATAGAGCGCCAGCTTGCGGATCTCGTTGCGCGAGGCGATGCGGTCGCCTCCAAGGGCTTCATTGAGCCGCTCGCGCGCCGCCGGGGAGATGCGCAGGCCTTCCAGCCCGAGTTCCTGATCGATGAGCGCGTTGACGGCCCGAGCGTCGTCGCTGTAGCAGGCGATCGATATCACAGAACGGCTGGTTTCACCGATCTTGCGCAGCCCCGTGCCCTTTTTGAGATCGCCGGCCTCGATGATGACAAAGCTCGCCTCCGGGGGCTCTTTCGACAGCACGGTAAAGCTATCGACCAGTGTTTTTTCGGTGCCCGACGCGCGTATCCAGACGAGTTTTTCGCCGCCAAACAGACCGATCGTATTGACCTCGTCCAGCAGGCGTCCGGGGCTCTGCTGCAGGTCCGAGCCGTCAAGCCGGATCAGTGAAAACGGATCATCGAGCGCCACGCCGCTTTTGCCGGCAATCTGGCCGGCACGCTCGGAGACAAGCCCGCGATCGGGGCCGTAGATTAGATAGACGCGGTTATCCCGCAGCGGGCGCTGCAGGAATTGCTCGAATTCGTGCGATTTGATCTCAGTCATACCGCCACCTTAAACCACTGACAGCTCAGCGGCCGAGCGCTGCTGCGAGATCGGCGCGGATGATCTCGGCCAGTTCCTTGGCAGCCCGCTTTTCGCCATCGCGTCTGGCCCGAACCTTTGCAAATTCCTGCTCTGGAAAGTCGATGAGCGAGACAGCGGTGCGGTTACCGGAACGAACCGTTTCGCCTGTATCGACACGCGTCAGGTTATAATCGGCCGAGACGACGACGCGTCCAGCACCGGCGGTATCGGTATTGTCGTCCCTGGTATTCTGATCGTAGAGAACGCCCTGGATCTCGCTTGAGACGTTGAGAGCCAGCTTGTATTGCGCGTTCTTCGGCTCGCCAGCACCGCCGGATGTCAGGAAGATCAGTGCATTGCGCACTTCCTGCTCGACACGGTCATCGGCTTCGGAAATCTCGATCGATGCGAGCGCCTTTGCAGGCTTCCCCTGCGGGCCGTCCGAATACAGCGGCTTGACCTGGCAACCGGCGAGAACCGCGAGTGTGCCGAAAGCCAGAAGCTGCGCGAATCTTTGAGCTTTTTCAGACAACGACATTCACGATC
This sequence comes from Pararhizobium sp., assembly GCF_965279435.1. NCBI lineage: Bacteria > Pseudomonadati > Pseudomonadota > Alphaproteobacteria > Hyphomicrobiales > Rhizobiaceae > Pararhizobium > Pararhizobium sp. Next base: position 1,328,295 of record NZ_CBDIHY010000003.1, on the reverse strand, counting down.
CTCTGGGGCACGACGATGATCTTTTTCGGGCTTTGTCCGTTCAATGCAGTTTTGACCGGCTCGAGCGCCAGAACGGCGGCCTCGATTGCAGTCTGATCTGCATCGCGCGCAATTGTCAAATCAGCGCGTTTCTTACCGTTGATTTGAACAGGCATTGTCACTTCGTTTTCGGCAACCAGTGCCTCGCTGTAGACGGGCCAAGCCGTCTGGGCAACCAGGCCGGTTCCGCCGATCTCCTGCCAGCATTGTTCTGCCAGATGCGGCATCATCGGCGCCACCAGGCTGATCAGGATCGATACGGCGTCCTTGGCGGCTGCCGTTATCTCCTGATCTGCCGTTCCGGCTGCAACTTGCGTCAACGGGTTGGCAAGCGCATTGACGAGCTCATAGAGCCGCGCCACGGCCTTGTTGAACGCCAGCTTGTCGTAGTCGGCCTGAACGGCTTTCAGCGTCTTGTGGGTCAACTGCGAGATCGCCAGAGCAGGTCCAGTGGACGCCGGCCGGGCTTCGACAGCCTTCAGCGCATCGGATGCCTCGGAAATCAACCGCCACAGGCGCTGTACGAACCGATGAGCGCCTTCGACGCCGGCTTCCGACCAGATCACGTCACGATCGGGCGGCGAGTCGGAGAGAACGAAGAAGCGCGCGGTATCAGCGCCATAGGAGGCAATGATATCATCTGGATCGACGACGTTCTTCTTCGACTTCGACATTTTTTCGATCGAGCCGATGGTGATGGGCTCGCCGGTTTCGATCAGGCTTGCCTGCCGCTTGCCGTCGGTCTCGACGATGATGATTTCAGCCGGCGTCACCCATTCGCGCTGGGCACCCTGCCCGCGGCTATAGGTCTCGTGCACGACCATGCCCTGCGTGAACAGGCCCTTGAAGGGCTCGTCGAGGCCGGCATGGCCGGTGGCTTTCATGGCCCGGGTAAAGAAACGCGAATAGAGTAGATGCAGGATCGCGTGTTCGATACCACCGATATACTGGTCGACAGGCAGCCAATGATCGACTGCGGCCGGATTGGTCGGCGTCTTCTCCCAAGGTGCGGTAAATCGGGCGAAATACCAGGAGGAATCGACGAACGTATCCATCGTGTCGGTCTCGCGGCGCGCGTCCTTGCCGCATTGCGGGCAGGACACATGACGCCAGGTCGGATGCCGGTCAAGCGGATTGCCCGGCTTGTCGAACGTGACGTCATCGGGCAGCTTGACCGGCAGATCGGCCTTGGGTACGGGAGTGACGCCGCAATCATCGCAATGGATGACCGGGATCGGGCAGCCCCAATAGCGCTGGCGGGAAATCCCCCAGTCGCGCAGGCGGAAATTGACCTTACGCTCAGCTTGCGGCGCATTGCCGAGTGAGGCTTGCTCGAGAGTCGACGCTACTTTTTCAAAGGCGTCTTCGATGGTCAGGCCGTCGAGATAGCGTGAATTGATCATCACGCCGTCGCCAACATAGGCTTCATTGCCAATAGTGAAGCTCGCAGCATCGCCGTCTTTCGGCATTACCACGGCAACGACCGGCAGGTCGTACTTGCGGGCGAAATCGAGGTCGCGCTGGTCACCCGACGGGCAACCGAAGATCGCACCGGTACCATAATCCATCAGCACGAAATTGGCGACGTAAACAGGCAGCTCCCAGCTTGGATCAAGCGGATGCTTGACGCGGATGCCGGTGTCGATGCCCTTCTTCTCAGCCGTTTCCAGTGCAGCCAAAGAAGTACCGGCGCGGCGGGTTTCTTCGCAGAAAGTCTCGATCTCAGCGTTACCCGCAGCAGCCTGGCGTGCCAGCGGGTGATCGGCGGCAATCGCCAGGAACGAGGCGCCAAACAGTGTATCCGGGCGCGTCGTATAGACGGCAACCTCGGTCGCATCCGTTGCGCCCGTGCCCGGTACGATTTCCCAGCGGATCGTCAGGCCTTCGGAGCGGCCGATCCAGTTCTTCTGCATCAGGCGGACCTTTTCCGGCCACTGATCCAGCTTATCGAGCGAATCCAGCAGGTCCTGGTTGAAATCAGTGATGCGGAAGAACCACTGCGTCAGTTCGCGCTGTTCGACTAGGGCGCCGGAGCGCCAGCCGCGTCCATCGATAACCTGTTCATTGGCCAGAACCGTGTTGTCGACGGGATCCCAATTAACCTTCGATTGCTTACGGTAGACGAGGCCCTTTTCCAGGAAATCCACGAATAGGTGCTGCTGGTGCTGGTAATATTCGACATCGCAGGTGGCGAATTCGCGCGACCAGTCCAGCGACAGGCCCATCACCTTCAGCTGCGCCTTCATCGAGGCAATGTTTTGGTAGGTCCAGGTGGCCGGGTGTACGCCGCGCTCCATGGCGGCATTTTCTGCCGGCATGCCGAAGGCATCCCACCCCATCGGGTGCAGCACATTATAGCCGCGTGCCCGCTTGTAGCGCGCCACGACATCGCCCATGGCGTAGTTGCGGACATGGCCCATATGGATTCGGCCCGACGGATAGGGGAACATCTCGAGCACGTAGTATTTTTCGCGCGGGTCGTCATTGTCTGTAAGGAAGACGTTCTTTTGATCCCATTCCTGCTGCCAGCGGGGTTCGGAATCGCGCGGATTGTAACGTTCGGTAGCCATATGATCGATGTTCCGGAAATTGGGCGAGGGGAAATCAGTCCCCTGGATATTTGGCGTGACCTTCACCATGAAACAAGCGTAGCGTCAAGTTTTCGAAGGCTTTGTGGCAAAACTTTGAGGCATTTGACCGGCACCCGGCGATTACGGCTTGGCAGTCCTGTTCAGTTTGATTATTCCGCCACATAAGGACCGGAATGTGATGGAGCGATGGCGATGAGCGTGGAAAAACGGTTGAACGATGTCCTGAGCCGGATTCGCGATGCAGAGGGAGCTGCCAATCGTCCCTCCGGCGCGGCATCACTCGTCGCAGTCTCCAAGACCTTCGATGCTGCTGAGATCCGTCCCGTGATCGCAACGGGGCAGCGGATTTTCGGCGAAAACCGCGTTCAGGAAGCGCAGGGCAAGTGGCCGGAGCTGAAGGCGGAAACCGCCGGTATAGAGCTTCATCTGATTGGCCCGCTGCAATCCAACAAGGCAGCGGATGCCGTATTCTTGTTCGATGTTATCGAGACCATCGACCGTGAAAAGATCGCCCGCGCTGTCGCAGCTGAAATCACCCGGCAGGGCAAGCCCGTTCGCCTCTATGTCCAGGTCAATACGGGGCTTGAGCCGCAGAAGGCGGGGATCGCACCGGATGATACGGTGGCTTTTGTGACGCTGTGCCGCGACACAATCGGCATTCCGGTGGAAGGACTGATGTGCATCCCGCCGGCTGATGAAAACCCCGGCCCGCATTTCGCGTTGCTTGCCAAGCTTGCCGAACGTTGCGGCCTGCAAAAGCTCTCCATGGGCATGTCCGGCGATTTTGATATTGCCGTGCAGTTTGGCGCCACCAGCGTGCGTGTCGGTTCTGCAATCTTCGGAACGCGCTGAACTACCGACCGGCTTAAAATGATCTAGCGCTTTCGTCTGGCTTCTCTGCACTCTGGCAATCTCCTATGGTCTTCTCCGGAGGCCGGTTCGTCCGGTATTGGGAGTGGAGGAGACGGCAATGGCGAGCAGCTATTCCGACGTTTACGGCGCGTGGAAGCAAGATCCTGACGCTTTCTGGGCGAATGCTGCCCAAGAGATTGACTGGTTCCGGCCATTCGATCAGGTTTTCGACGCCAGCCAGGGTGTCTATGGGCGCTGGTTTCCCGGCGGCGAAACCAATACCTGCTTCAATTGCCTGGATCGTCAGGTTGCTGCAGGCCTCGGCGATCAGGACGCCTTGATTTACGACAGCCCGGTGACCGGCACGATCCAGCATTGGACCTATCGCGCCATCCTTGATGAAGTCATGGCGCTGGCGTCGGTCTACCGTGATCTGGGCATAGTCAAGGGCGACCGGATCATCATCTATATGCCGATGATCCCGCAGGCGGTGTTTGCCATGCTGGCGGCTGCGCGCATCGGCGCTGTGCATTCCGTCGTTTTCGGTGGTTTCGCGGCGAGCGAACTGGCGACCCGCATCACCGACAGCGAGGCAAAGCTGGTCGTCTCGGCCAGTTGCGGCATCGAAGGTGGACGAACGATCGCCTATAAACCGCTGCTCGATTCAGCCATCGAGATCAGCGCACACAAACCGGCTCACTGCCTTGTTTTCCAGCGGGACGCACTGAAGGCCGAGATGCAGGATGGCCGGGATATCGATTTTTCTGCCGCCACGATTTCCGCAAAGATGCGTAGTCTCGATGTTCCCTGCACTCCAGTCCTGGCCACCGATCCGCTCTATATCCTCTACACATCGGGAACCACCGGCCAGCCAAAGGGTGTCGTGCGCGATAATGGCGGCCATATGGTCGCGCTTCAATGGTCGATGCAGCATTTCTTCGGCATCAAGCCGGGCGAGGTCTTCTGGGCGGCGTCGGATATCGGCTGGGTGGTTGGCCACTGCTATATCGTCTATGGGCCTCTGCTGAATGGCAGTACGGCGATCCTCTATGAAGGAAAACCTGTGGGTACGCCCGATGCAGGGGCGTACTGGCGCGTGATCGAGCAGCATGGTGTGACCACGCTGTTTACTGCCCCCACCGCCTTTCGTGCCATCCGCAAGGAGGACCCCAAAGGTGAGTTGATCGGCCGCTATGATTTGTCGGGATTCAAGGCGCTTTTTCTGGCGGGCGAACGCGCCGACCCGGATACGGTCGCCTGGGCGGAAGAGAAACTTGGCGTTCCCGTCATCGATAACTGGTGGCAAACGGAAACGGGTTGGCCGGTGGCTGGAAATCCGATCGGGCTTGGCCTGCTGCCGGTGAAATACGGCTCCACAGCGGTGCCCTTGCCGGGATATGATGTACAGGTGCTGGACGATGCCGGCCATCCCGTCGCATCTGGAACGCTGGGCAATGTTGTCATCAAACTGCCGATGCCGCCGGGTTGCCTGCCGACCTTCTGGAACGCTGATCAGCGGTTTCGCGACACATGCCTTACCGAGTTCCCCGGCTATTATCGTACAGCGGATGCCGGCTATATCGATGACGACGGCTACATCTTCATCATGTCGCGCACCGACGATATCATCAATGTCGCCGGCCATCGCCTGTCCACCGGAGCGATGGAGGAAATCTGTGCCAGCCACGCCGACGTAGCCGAATGCGCGGTTATCGGCATCGCCGATCCCATCAAGGGCCAGGTGCCGGCCGGCTTCCTGGTCATCAATGCCAATGTTTCCCGTGAAACAGCCGATATCGAGCGGGAAGTGATCGGTCTGGTTCGACAACGTATCGGCCCAGTGGCTGCGTTCAAGATGGCAATCTGCGTCAAACGGTTGCCCAAGACGCGCTCGGGCAAGATCTTGCGCGGCACGATGCAGAAGATTGCCGATCGTGAAGAGTGGAAGATGCCGGCGACCATCGATGATCCGGCCGTGCTCGACGAAATTGCTGCGGTGCTGCAGGCGCGTGGCATCAGTCTTTAGCACACAACGAGTAACTCTTAGCCGCAGTCTTAGACGGCAGTTTGGTGTACCGATCGCCCGAGGGCGATCGGTACACCGCTACCGTCTTTATTTTCTGGGAACGCCCTTCGACCAGGTCGGCCAATCGGTGATGACGGCATTCGCGAATGTCGAGCCGACACGGTAGGCATTGGCAGTGGAGGGAAGAAAGCCGCCAGATTCTGCCGACAGGGATTCGACGGCCGTTTGGCCCGGTGCCTCGCGGTCGAAATTGGAGGCGGTGCGCAGCAGGGCAATCCGGTTGAAATCGACGAGCCCGGCATCGGCACCACGGCGCAGCGCGGTCAGTGACGCATTGTCCTCCATCTGGGTGGTGCAATAGTTCGCCTTGCCGTCGGTCACCAGGGATGCCCACTCCTGCATGCCCTCGGCAATCTTCGAGCCATGCCAGTAGGTGTCGATGGAGACCGTGTCGCAGATCGCGACGATCGGGGCGCTGCTGCCGGGACCTGCCGGGTAGGTGGCGCGGTAGGCTTTTGCCTTATCGCCGTCGGCGAGTTCGACCGTTTTCGTCAAGGCGAACGCCTTTTGGAGCAGCGCTTCGTCGAGCTTGTAGACTTCGGTTCCCGAACCCCATTTGGGTTTTTCGCCCGGATGCTTGGCACCCAGCGCGACCATGCCGTTTGGCCAGTCGGCGGGAATCTGGCGCGGGTCGATGTCATGCCGCAGGCCGCCGTCGATGGCATAGCGTGCCCAAAGCGCAGAGCCGAGTGTTGCGTCATTCGGATCGACGCCGGCAATGCCGACGATCAGGACGTAGGTCTGCTTGAAGTCGAAAAGGCCACTGTAGAGCACAGCCGATACGGAGCTTGCGGCATTGGCGAAGCCCATGGCGGTGGTCATGACGCAAAGGCCCTCAGCGTCGCAGGCGACGTCCGGATATTCCTTGGAAAGCCCCGGAACCTTTATCTTCGTTTCGAGCTTGCGCGCTTCGATCCACGGTTTGGCTTCTTCGCCGAACATGGTGACGACGAGAATTTTTGGCGCAACCACATCTGCGGCGGAGGCGACTGTGCCCGTGGAAAAAACAGCCGAGGCTGCAGCCGCGATCGGGGCGAGCATGGAAAGGAGACGAGGCATGCGGGATTCCTGGAATTGGCGTGAAGGGAAACGACTGCCCCAAGGACGGAGCAGACCGATGGTTCGAGCAAAGCAAGATTCGTGCTCGTTATCCTTCCCGATCGGTGATTCGATCGCAAGCCCGCATATATGGCCGGGCTGAACCAGTCCGGGATGGTTGCCAAATCTGTTTGAGCCTTCCCAAGGCAGATTGCCGCTTTAACCGGCAAGCGCCTGTCGTTACCGCTCAATGAGCATGCCTACCCAAAACAAAAAAACCCGGATCAGATGATCCGGGTTTGGTCGTCGGAAACGATGCGTTCCAATCAGAAGGCGTCTTCGTCTTCGTCCTTGCGGTCGGACTTGAGGGCCTTGAGCTTGGAGAAGACGGCGTCGGCGTCGATTTCTTTTTCCTCTTCGCGATCGTAGGAGAACGGCAGCTTTTCCGTTTCCTTCGAGGCTTCCAGCGTCGCGCCGAGTTCGGCTGCGGTTGGCAACGGACGGCCCTTGTTGGCGCGTTCGACTTCAAGGTCGAGGTCGATCTGCGTGCACAGGCCCAGCGTCACCGGGTCCATCGCCGTCAGGTTGGTCGAATTCCAGTGGGTGCGCTCACGGATCTGCTCGATCGTCGACTTGGTGGTGCCGACGAGACGCGAGATCTGGGCATCCTTCAGTTCAGCATGATTGCGCACCAGCCACAAAATAGCGTTCGGGCGGTCCTGGCGCTTGGAAACCGGGGTGTAGCGTGGGCCCTTGCGCTTGTTGTCGGGAACGCGAACCTTCGGTTCGGAAATCTTCAGCTTGTGGTTCAGGTTGCCTTCGGCGCGGGCGATTTCGTCGCGCGACAACTGGCCGGTGGCGATCGGGTCGAGGCCCTTGATGCCCTGCGCGGATTCGCCGTCGGCGATCGCCTTGACTTCCAGCGGGTGCAGTTTGCAGAACGTGGCGATCTGTTCGAACGACAGGGCAGTGTTGTCAACAAGCCATACGGCCGTCGCTTTGGGCATAAGCAGTTGTTGAGCCATGGGTATAGTCCTTCTGTCCGTCCGCGCCGGTGTCGCGGGCCGTGGGGTGTAACCACTTAATTTCCGGGAAATTAGCGCCTCTATACCCTCGTCCTCGCAGAAATGCAATTCTTCTTGAATAAATGACCTTTTGTCTAATGGACGCCGTGTCTTGACCTGATATGTATGGCGCCCGAAGCGGGCGAGCACGAGGAGATGTGCCGCCTGAAACTGCCTGCGCAGGGAGGAAATCATCATGTCTGCCAAAACCTATCCGATCCTGGAATCCGCCCGGAAACGTGCCCTCATCGACGATGCGACGTATCAGGCGTGGTACAAGCAAAGTGTTGCGGATCCGCAAGCCTTTTGGGGCGAACACGGCAAGCGTATTGATTGGTTCAAGCCCTATACCAAGGTCAAGAACACCTCTTTCGAGGGCGATGTGTCGATCAAGTGGTTCGAGGATGGCATTACCAACGTCTCCTACAATTGCATCGACCGTCACTTGGAAAAGCGCGGCGACCAGGTGGCGATCATCTGGGAAGGCGACAATCCATATGACGACAAGAAGATCACCTATCGCGAACTGCATGAGCACGTCTGCCGCCTCGCCAATGTGCTGACGGCAAACGGCGTCCAGAAGGGCGATCGCGTCACCATCTATATGCCGATGATCCCGGAAGCCGCCTATGCGATGCTCGCCTGCACCCGTATCGGCGCGGTGCATTCCATCGTCTTCGGCGGCTTTTCACCTGACGCGCTGGCCGGCCGTATCGTCGACTGCGAATCGACCATCGTCATCACCGCCGATGAAGGCCTGCGCGGCGGCAAGCCGATCCCGCTGAAGGCCAATACCGACCAGGCTATCGAGATTGCCAAGCGCGGCGGCGTCGAGGTCAAGTCGGTGATTGTCGTGCGCCGCACGGCTGGCAAGATCGCCTGGTTCTCCGAGCGCGACATCTGGTATCATCAGGCTGTGGCCGCCGTCGAAGCCGATTGTCCGCCGGCGCAGATGAATGCGGAAGACCCGCTGTTCATCCTCTATACGTCGGGATCGACCGGAAAACCCAAGGGCGTGCTGCACACCACCGGCGGCTATCTCGTCTATGCCTCGATGACGCATCAATATGTCTTCGATTATCACGAGGGCGATATCTACTGGTGCACCGCCGATGTCGGCTGGGTCACGGGCCACTCCTATATTGTCTATGGTCCACTCGCCAATGGCGCGACGACGCTGATGTTCGAAGGTGTGCCGACCTATCCGGACGCCGGCCGTCTCTGGGACGTGGTCGACAAGCACCAGGTCAATATCTTCTATACCGCTCCAACGGCCATCCGGGCCCTGATGGGCCAGGGCGATGCCTTCGTCACCCGCTCCAACCGCACATCGCTGCGCACGCTCGGTTCCGTCGGCGAGCCGATCAATCCGGAAGCCTGGGAATGGTACTATCATGTGGTCGGCGACGGCCGTTGCCCGGTGGTTGATACCTGGTGGCAGACGGAGACCGGCGGTATCCTCATTACGCCCCTGCCCGGCGCCACGGCCCTCAAGCCGGGCTCTGCCACCCGTCCGTTCTTCGGCGTGCAGCCGCAGCTGGTCGATGGCGAAGGCAAGGTGATCGACGGGGCGGCCGACGGCAATCTCTGCATCACCGACAGCTGGCCCGGCCAGATGCGTACCGTCTATGGTGATCACGAACGCTTCATCCAGACCTATTTTGCCACCTACAAGGGCAAGTATTTCACCGGTGACGGCTGCCGTCGCGATGAGGATGGCTATTACTGGATCACCGGCCGGGTCGATGACGTCTTGAACGTCTCAGGCCACCGCATGGGCACCGCCGAAGTCGAATCGGCGCTGGTCAGTCATGATTCGGTGTCGGAAGCCGCCGTCGTCGGCTATCCGCACGATATCAAGGGACAGGGCATTTATTGCTACGTGACCCTGATGGTCGGTCAGGCCGGTTCGGACGATCTGCGCAAGGCGCTGGTGACCCATGTCCGCAAGGAAATCGGTGCGATTGCTTCGCCGGACAAGATCCAGTTCGCCCCTGGCTTGCCGAAAACCCGCTCCGGCAAGATCATGCGCCGCATCCTGCGCAAGATCGCCGAGGACGATTTCGGTTCGCTCGGCGATACCTCAACGCTCGCGGATCCGGCCGTTGTCGATGACCTGATCGCCAACCGGCAGAACAAGAAGTAGTGCAGTTCCCGAGCCATTCGATATCGGATGGCTCGGATACACCTACCAGGAAGAACAGTCCTTCGACTTACGCCCGCCGTCATAAGGCGAGACGTACCCCGCCGACAGCATTTCCTGAGCCGGATTCCGCCCATCGGAGAAGCTGATATCGGCCACGACCCGGCCAAAATATTTGTCGCCGGAAATATGCGTCAACTGGATTTCATCCTGGTCGTTGGTCAAGTTGGCAAGCGCTTCCCGTGCCTGCTGACCGGCATCGCGGGTGGACGCGCAAGCCGATTTCAGCTCCGGCGCATCGATGCCGCGCAGCCGCACATAGACCTCCATGGTCTGTTGCGGCCAGGGTTTTGCAGCCACGAGGATCGTGTCGCCATCGATGACGCGGATAACATTTGCCGTCACTGGCCCAGTGATTTCGATTCGTTTGCCGGATTCGGCCGCATGCGAAAAAGCGGTCAACGAGAGTGCTGTAAGGGCGGCGATGGACAATGGGATCGGTCCAGATATCATGAATAGGAAAATATACCGTTCATGGCGCAATTTCAACAGGAATTATTTCCTTAAAAATCGATCGCCCGGCCGTTGATTTCCCAGTCACCAAACCGCGAAGGTTCCGCGCCGCCACGCCCGCCCAATTCTTCGGGAAGCTCAACGGGCTTCTGCACCTTGCGGCGTTCCTCTGCTTCGGCCAGCGCCCGTTTTGCCGCCGCAGAAAGAGGTTTGCGCGGCTCGACTGTCAAGTTGTCGTTATCGTTTTGCATGCGAATTTCCGCGAAAAAGTTGAAGAATGCGCCTAATGTCCCCATCATATAGGAAATCTTTGTTCAAGCGAAACCCATGATTCACGTGAAACATTGGCAAACTTTGGAGACGTGACTGATGAACCTTATGCGCACCGCGATGCTTCTGGCCTTCATGACGGCATTGTTCATGGCGGTCGGCTTTCTCATCGGCGGCAAGGGCGGCATGATGATTGCCCTGGTCATTGCCGCAGGTATGAATGTCTTTTCCTATTGGAATTCCGACAGCATGGTGTTGCGCATGTATCGCGCACAGCAAGTCGATGAGCGCACGGCGCCGGAATATTACGGCATCGTTTGCGATATGGCTGCCAATGCCGGGTTGCCGATGCCCAAGGTCTATGTCATCGATAATCCGCAGCCAAACGCCTTTGCCACGGGCCGCAATCCGGAAAATGCGGCGGTGGCTGCGTCCACCGGGCTTTTGAATGCGCTGTCCTATGACGAAGTCGCCGGCGTCATGGCGCATGAACTCGCGCATGTGCAAAACCGCGATACGCTGACGATGACGCTCACTGCAACGCTTGCCGGTGCCATCTCCATGCTCGGAAATTTTGCGTTCTTCTTTGGCGGCAATCGTGAAAACAACAATCCGCTTGGCTTTATCGGGACGCTGGTGGCAATGATCGTCGCGCCCTTGGCGGCTGGTATCGTGCAGATGGCGATCAGCCGGACACGCGAATATTCGGCCGACCGGCGCGGTGCGGAAATCTGCGGCAAGCCGCTGGCGCTGGCGTCGGCGCTGGCCAAGATCTCCAATTTCGCCCATCAGGTGCCGAATGCTGCGGCCGAGCGCAACCCTGCGACGGCGCACATGTTCATCATCAATCCGTTGTCGGGCGAGCGTATGGACAACCTGTTTTCCACCCATCCGGCAACGGAAAATCGTATCGCGGCATTGCAACAGATGGCACAAGAGATGCAACCGGTCTCGACGCCGCCGGTCAGGGCTGATAATCCCCTCCGCAAATCGCGCTCTGTGCCGCCGACGGGCTGGGGTCGCGGTGGTTCCGAACCACCGAAAGGTCCCTGGTCTTGACGTCCGACGACAATAAAAATGATTCGCCTTCGAAACGAAACAGCCGCCCCGCCCGTTCGCGTGGTCAATCCGCCGAAAACCCGGCCTTTGAACGCAGCGACAAGCCCGGAATCCGGGCCCGGCAGGCGGCCGCCAAGATGCTCGCCGCTGTCGTTGATCGCAAGACCTCGCTGGATGGCATGCTGGATGCGGGCAACGGCAATCCGGTTTACCGCGAACTGAACGAGGCCGACCGCGCTCTGGTTCGAGCGATCCTGAATTCGGCGCTGCGGCAATTGCCGCGTATTGAAGCGATGATCGGCTCATTGTTGCAAAATCCGCTGCCGGAAGGCGCTCGCGCCCTTGATCATGTGTTGACGGTGGCCGCCGCCCAGATTCTCTATCTCGATATTCCCGATCATTCCGCCGTCGACCTTGCCGTCGAGCAGGCGCAGATCGATCCGCGCAACAAGCGTTTTGCCAGCCTCGTCAATGCCGTGCTGCGCCGTATGTCCCGTGAAAAGCAGGATTTGCTGGACAATGTCGGCGAAAAAATTCCGGCAATTCCTGTCTGGTTTCACAAACGGCTGGTCACCTATTACGGTGCCGACGAAGCAGCCCGCATCGCCGCCGCGCTTTTGACCCCCGCCGCTATCGACCTGACAGTCAAATCCGACCCTGAAGGCTGGGCGGAAAGGCTGAATGGCCGTCTTCTGCCGACCGGCTCCATCCGACTTGCCGGGTTTTCCGGCGCGGTGCCTTCGCTTGCCGGCTTTGACGATGGTGAATGGTGGGTACAGGATGCTGCTGCCGCCCTCCCCGCCAAGCTTTTCGGTTCTCTCACTGGCAAACGCGTCATCGATCTATGCGCCGCACCCGGCGGCAAGACGGCGCAGCTCATTCTCGCCGGTGCTGAGGTGACGGCACTTGATCAATCGGCAAGCCGCCTCAAGCGCCTTCAGGGCAATCTTGCCCGGCTGGGGCTGGAAGCGGTCACGCAGGAAATCAACATGGCCGATTTCCGCACCGAAGAGCTGTTCGATGCCGCCCTGTTGGATGCGCCGTGTTCATCGACCGGCACAATTCGCCGCCATCCCGATGTCCTGTGGACCAAGGGACCGGAAGATATAGAGAAGCTGGCCGTGCTGCAGGAAAAGCTGCTGCGCCATGCGCTGACGCTGGTAAAGCCCGGCGGTCTCGTGGTCTTTTCCAATTGCTCGCTCGATACGCGCGAAGGCGAAGTCGTCACCGAGCGCGTTCTGGCCGATGGTCATTGTGAACGCGTGTCGATCGAACCGGCGGACTGGCCCGGCCTGGAAGATGCAGTCACGCCGCTGGGCGAATTTCGCACCACACCGGCGATGATCGATCCGCAGGATGGTTTTGCCGGTGGTCTCGACGGTTTTTACGCCGTGGTCTTGCGCCGCAAGATTTAGCGACTGGTCTGTCAACAGGCACATGCGGCGCGTCAATTGACGCGTCGGGCGTGTTTGCCTAACAATGTTGGAACGATCTATAAAAGTTTAATGACTTTTCGGACACGATCGTGGTCCTGTTTTAGTATTTGGTGCGGACAGCAGTCATTCCGGTTTCGATGCCGCATGAGGCAGTCCGGCAGTAGGGAGACGCGCAAGCGTCGAAGATGCAGATTTCAGACCGGCAAAGGCTTCTCTATCTGTATCTGCGCGAAGGCTGGCGCCGGTTCTCGCGCCGTCTTGCCTTGGGCCGCAACACCGCGTTCCGCTTTACCGGAAAGACCCCAGATCGTCTGATTGTCGCTCCAACGGATTTGCGCGCCATTGATCCGTTCGTTGCGCAAGAAATCCTGCAGGGCCGTTTCCCGTTGGCCGGCCGCGTGCTTGAGGCGGAGGGCGAATCGCCTTTCGAGATGGATCTTCCGTCGCATGAATTCGCCGTAAGATTGCATTCCTTCGGCTGGGTCCGGCATATGCGTACGGTCAAGGAGGAAGATGCATTCGCGCATCTGCGCCATATCGTCAATGACTGGATTGTCACGCATGGGCGCTATATCGGCGGTATTGCCTGGGAAGCGGACGTCATTTCTCAACGCCTGATTGCATGGCTCTCACATTCGCCGATCATTTTGCGCAATGCAGAGCATGTCTTCTATCGGCGCTTTCTCAAAAGCCTTGCCTTCCAGGTGCGTTATCTGCGCCATATCACCGACACGACCTGCGACGGTGAAGCACGGTTGCGGGCGCGGATTGCGCTGGCCATGGCCTCCGTCGCGATGCCGGCTTCCGAAGCGACGATCCGCAAGGCCGCCCGCAATCTTGATCAGGAACTCGACCGGCAAATTCTTCCCGATGGTGGGCACAGTTCGCGAAACCCGCGCACCGGCCTGGAATTGTTGATCGATCTGCTGCCGTTGCGCCAGACATATGTCAATCTCGGCCATGAGGTTCCGGCCAAGCTGATCCCGTGCATCGACCGGATGTATCCAGCCCTGCGGTTCTTCCGACATGAGGGTGGGGAGCTGGCTCTGTTCAATGGCGCCACGTCGACGCTTGCCAATGAATTGATGGCCGTGCTGCGCTACGACGAGACTGCGGGTGCACCGTTCAAGGCCCTGCCGCATCTTCAGTACGAACGGCTGGCGCACAACAATGTCGTTGTCATCATGGATACCGGAAAACCGCTGTCGCCGGAATTATCGCGCACAGCCCATGCCGGTTGCCTATCGTTCGAGATGTCGTCCGGCCGTCACCGGTTCGTCATCAATTCCGGATCGCCAAAGTTTGCCGGCGAGCGATTCCGCCAGCTGGCGCGTTCGACTGCGGCCCATTCGACCGTGACGATCAATGATCGCTCGTCGTCGCGCTTGTCGCAATCCGGTTTTCTCGGCCCTATCGTCACCGGTGGTGTTTCCAAGGTCAATGTCCGCCGCGAGGAACGTGCCGGACAGCCGGATGCCGTCATCGCCAACCATGATGGTTATGCCCAGGCTTTCGGCCTGCTGCACGAGCGCGATATCAGCGTTAACGGTCAGGCAAATGCGGTGCGGGGCCGCGACAGGCTGTTTCAGCCGGATGGCGCGGAACCCGCGCAAACCAATAGTGCCGTGGCTGTGGCGCGGTTTCATATTCACCCGTCGATCGGTATCCGGCAGCACAGCGTCCATGAAGTCTATTTGAGCGCTCCAGACGGCGAAGTCTGGCTGTTTACCTGCCGCGATGCCGAGGTTGTGGTCGAGGAAGACATTTTCTTTGCCGATTCCTCCGGCGTACGAAAATCGTCGCAGTTGGCGGTGACCTTCACGGCGGCTTCCCAGCCGGAAATCCAGTGGATTTTTTCGCGCGAAGCATGACAATCGCGCCATTCGGTCACCCGCCGCCGTGACTGCGGTTTCTTCACGCGGAAAGCTGTGGTAACGGCAGGCGGACATTGGCCGGAAGACCCTCCCGATATCCGGCGTCTACCAAGGAGCTTGATGATGGCTGTCGCCTCCAAGAAGATTCCCGCCCCGGATCACGTCACCGTCCGTACCGCCTTGCTCTCCGTCTCCGACAAGACTGGCATCGTCGAGCTGGCGCGCGCCCTGCATGAAAAGGGCGTCCACCTGGTCTCGACCGGCGGCACCCACAAGGCGCTTGCCGATGCCGGTTTGCCGGTGACTGACGTGTCCGAAATTACCGGTTTCCCGGAAGTGATGGATGGCCGGGTAAAGACCCTGCATCCGGGCGTGCATGGCGGCCTTCTGGCGATCCGCGATGATGAGGATCATGTTCAGGCGATGGTGACGCATGGCATTACCGGCATCGATCTGGCCGTCATCAATCTCTACCCATTCGAGGATGTTCGCGCCAAGGGCGGTGATTACCCGACGACGGTCGAGAATATCGATATCGGCGGCCCCGCAATGATCCGCGCCTCGGCCAAGAACCACGCCTATGTCACTGTCATCACCGACGCATCAGACTATACCGCACTTCTGGCCGAGCTTGGCAGCGGTGCCGCTACATCCTTCGCCTTCCGTCAGAAAATGGCCGCCAAGGCCTATGCCCGCACGGCTGCCTACGATACCGCGATCTCCGGCTGGTTTGCAGAAGTCCTCGACACGCCGATGCCGCTTCACCGCACAATTGGCGGTGTCCTGAAGGAAGAGATGCGCTACGGCGAAAACCCGCATCAGAAAGCCGGATTCTACATCACCGGCGAGAACCGCCCGGGCGTTGCGACTGCGATCCTGCTGCAGGGAAAACAGCTCTCCTACAACAATATCAACGACACCGATGCCGCCTTCGAGCTGGTCGCCGAGTTCCCGGCCGCGACATTACCCGCCGTCGCCATCATCAAGCATGCCAATCCCTGCGGCGTCGCCACCGGCGCCACCTTGCTCGAAGCCTATGAGCGTGCGCTTGCCTGCGATTCCACCTCGGCTTTCGGCGGCATTATCGCGCTCAACCAGGAATTGGACGGCGCGACGGCCGAAGAAATCGTCAAGCTCTTCACCGAAGTCATCATCGCCCCTTCGGTCAGCGACGTGGCCAAGGTGGTCATCGCCGCCAAGCCGAACCTGCGCCTCTTGATCACCGGCGCCCTGCCCGATCCGCGCATACCGGGTCTGACGGCAAAAACGGTTGCCGGCGGTCTTTTGGTGCAGACGCGCGACAATGGCATGGTCGAAGATCTCGCGCTGAAGGTCGTTACCAAGCGCGCACCGACAGCGCAGGAACTGGAAGATATGAAGTTCGCCTTCAAGGTGGCAAAACATGTGAAGTCCAACGCCGTCGTGTACGCCAAGGACGGCCAAACCGTCGGTATCGGTGCCGGTCAGATGAGCCGCGTCGATTCAGCCCGCATCGCAGCGCTGAAAGCCGAAGAAGCTGCCAAGGCGCTGGGTCTTGCCGCGCCGCTCACTCGTGGGTCGGCCGTCGCCTCGGAAGCTTTCCTGCCGTTCGCTGATGGCCTTCTGTCGATGATCGCCGCCGGCGCCACCGCCGTCATCCAGCCGGGCGGCTCGATGCGCGACCCGGAAGTCATCGCCGCCGCTGACGCGGCCGGCGTTGCCATGGTCTTCACCGGCATGCGCCATTTCCGGCATTGATGCCAAGTCTGCCACGATCAGTCAGAAACCCGCCTCTCCGGCGGGTTTTTTATGCGGGCCTATTCGCCGGATAAGGCGTGCGGATCAGGATCAGCAGACCGACAGCCAAAAAGACCACCAGTGCCATCATGCCGATGCGCGCGGAGCCGGTCATCAGGGTAATGGTGGCAACAGCGGCTGGGGCCATGAAGGTCGTGGCTCGGCCGGAGAGGGCATAGATGCCGAAATAGCGGCCCGCCTCGTCAGCACTCACACTGCGGGCCATATAGGAGCGGGAGGAGGCCTGGACCGGGCCGAACGCGATGCCGACCAGAAGGCCGAAGACGATGTAGGCTTTTTCTGCTGCGGTGCCGAAAAGCCCGCCGGAATCGGTCGTCGGTAGCGGAAGCAAGCCGAATAACGTGTAGCCGGGTCCGGTCGAAACGATGCCGAGTGTCGCGATGGTCAGGCAGATCAGGCTGGCGGTAACGATCACCTTTGAGCCGAGTTTTGCATCCAGCCGGCTGGCATAGAGGCAGCCGCCGATGGCCACGACATTGAGAATGATGCCGTAGACGCCAAGCTCGACGGTCTGCCAGGCAAACATGCTGGCCGCGAACGTGCCGCCCAGTGCCAGAAGACCGTTGACGCCATCCTGAAAGATCATCCGGGCGATCAGAAAACGCAGAATGCCGGAACGTTGGCGCAGTTCGCCGATCGTGTGGCGTAGCTCCGCCATGCCGGTACGCACCGCAATCGCCGCCGGCATAGCCGCCTTGTGGGCGTCGGGGGTGAACAGAAACATCGGCAGGATGAACACCAGATACCAGATGGCCGAGATCGGTCCGGTCACGCGTGCGTCGGCGCCGGTCGCGGGATCAAGCCCGAATAGCGGGTCTATTCCGATAAGTGTTTTGCCGGATTCCGGATTTCCGGCCAGAAGCGTCACGACGGCGATCAGGACGATCATGCCGCCGAGATAACCAAGCCCCCACGCTATGTTGGATATCCGGCCGATTTCTTTTTTACCGACCAGCCGAGGCATCATCGAATCGTTGAAAACGATCGAGAATTCCGCAGCGATTGAAGCGAGGATGATGAAGATGAACGGGTAGACCAGCGACGATCCTGGCACGGCAAACCACAGCATCGCCAAAGAGACGATCTTGATGACGGCGAAGAAGGTGATCCAGGGTTTTCGCGCGCCGGTCTGGTCGGCAATCGATCCGAGTACCGGCGACAAGATCGCGATGACGATGCCAGAGATGGTCAGAGTATAGCCCCACATCGCCTGACCATGCGCCGGATCATCGGTGAGCCGGGACACGAAATAAGGACCGAAGATGAAAGTGATGATCACGGTGAAGAAGGGCTGTGCCGCCCAGTCGAACAGCATCCAGCCGCCAAGGCCGGCGCGCGATACCTTTGGCTCGTCGCCAGCCTCCGCCGAGATGCTGCTCACCTGATTCTCCACCGTCTGCCCGCCCCGTCTGGCGCGGACAGTGTCACCTCATCCTGTTCTGTGCAAGATCGCTCAACAAGCCTGCTGCAACGGTGATCTTGGCGAGTGTCGTCTCGCCCTTCTCCGTCAGCAGGGTCAGTTGGTCGGTAACGCGCGAAATCCGGCTATGGTCGCTGTCGCGCCAGGCTGCGACCGGATTGCGCTCGTCCTTCTTGTCGGTGAGTGCCGCGATGGTGATGTCCTTGCGCGCGGTGGCGATGTCGTTGATGCTGCGCGAAAGGGCCATGGCTTCGTATTGCTCAGTTGCCGACACACGCTCGGCAGCCGCCAGTAGCTTGGCGATCCGCAGGCTCTGTGTCACGCCGAAATAGCTCTGCGCCGTGCGCGCCAGCGTCACGCCGGTATCCGCAGCGATCTGGATGATCTCCGGCACGAAGGTCAACACCGCGAGAGCGGCGATTTCCTCGGCAAGTGCTGATGGCACACCGCGCTCGATGAAATAGTCAGCTCTTTGCCTCACATCTGCCGCTGCGTCTTCCGGGATAGAGCTTTGCAACGCGGATTTCAGCTTCCGCAGCGCTTCTCGCAGCTGCTCGATCGCCTCACCGAGCGGCGCCTGCATCGCCTTGGTCCTGAGTGTCCGTTCAGTGACGATGGCAAAAATGCGCGCCGCCTCCTGGTAGAGTTCGTTCTGCACCGCGCCGCTAATGACGTTATCGAGTGTGTCGATCTCGCCATAGATACGGTTCAGGTCGTAGCCATCGCGGGTCAACACCGCAGCCTTGACCACGTCTGCCGGCATGAAGCCCGTCTGGTCGATCAATGTGCTGACAAAAGCCGGCCCGCCACGATTGATGACATCGTTGGCAAGAACCGTCGCAATGATCTCGCGGCGCAGTCGATGCTCGTTGATGTCGCCCGCATGCGCCTTGTGCATCTTGGCTGGGAAGTAGTCCCGCAGCGTCGTCAGCAGATAGTCGTCATCCGGCAGCTTGCTGGCAACGATCTCGTCGAACAGCACGATCTTGGCATAGGACAGAAGTACGCCGATCTCGGCACGTGTCAGCGCCTTGCCACTCTGGTAGCGTTCGCTCAGCGCCAGATCGTTCGGCAGTACCTCCACCTTGCGGTTGAGGTGGCCGTCCGCCTCCAAGCGGGTCATGAGCCGGGCAAGAGCCGTCCGGTTGCCGGCGCCCAGCATTTCCGTCAGTGAGATCGACAGGGACTGTTCGTAGTTGTTGCGCAGCACCAGCGCTGCCACTTCGTCGGTCATCGAGGCCAAAAGGGTGTTGCGTTTGGCGCGCGTCAGCCGCTCGTCACGCATGGCGGAGGCAAGCGCGATCTTGATGTTGACCTCGAAGTCGGACGAATTTACGCCGGCCGAATTGTCGATGGCGTCGGAGTTGCAGCGTCCGCCCTTGAGGCCAAAGCCGATGCGGCCGCGCTGGGTAACGCCGAGATTGGCGCCTTCGCCGATCACCTTGGCGCCAACGTCGTCGGCGGTGATGCGGATCGGGTCGTTGGCGCGGTCGCCGACATCAGCGTCGGTTTCGGTCGGGCCGCGCACATAGGTACCGATACCGCCAAACCAGAGCAGGTCGACCGGGCTCTTGAGGATCGCCGTCATGATCTCTGATGGTGTCGCCTGGCTCTTCTCCAGGCCGATCGCCGCCATCGCCTGCGGCGTCAGCGTCACGGATTTTTCCGTGCGCGGAATGATCATGGCGCCGGCCGAAAGCGTCGAGCGATCGTAGTCCTGCCAGCTGGAGCGCGGCAGGTTGAACATGCGCTTGCGTTCGGCAAAGGATTTTTCGATATCCGGATCAGGATCGATGATGATGTCGCGATGGTCGAAGGCGGCGATCAGCCGGATTTTCTCCGACAGCAGCATGCCGTTGCCAAAGACGTCGCCCGACATATCGCCGACACCGACGACGCTGAACGGTGTCGTCTGGATATCAATATCCATCTCGCGGAAATGCCGCTTGACGGTTTCCCAGGCGCCGCGCGCCGTGATGCCCATCTTTTTGTGATCGTAGCCGGCGGAGCCGCCGGAGGCGAAGGCGTCGTCGAGCCAGAAGCCGGCTTCCTGCGCCAGGCCGTTGGCCGTATCGGAGAAGGTCGCAGTGCCCTTGTCGGCAGCAACGACGAAATAGGGATCGTCACCATCCAGCCGCAGCGTATCGGCCGGCGGCACGATGTCCTGGCCGACAATGTTATCGGTGATCGACAGCATGGTGCGGATATAGGTCTTGTAGGCCTCGGTCCCGGCCTTTAAGATATCGTCGCGGGTACCGCCCACGGGAAGCTGCTTCGGATAGAAGCCGCCCTTGGCGCCGACAGGCACGATCACGGCATTCTTGACCTGCTGCGCCTTGACGAGGCCGAGCACTTCGGTGCGGTAATCCTGCGACCGGTCCGACCAGCGCAAACCACCACGGGCGACCTTGCCGAAGCGCAGATGGACGCCTTCGACCTGGGTGCCATAGACGAAGATTTCGCGGAAAGGCCGCGGCTCCGGCAGGCCATCGAGGATCTTCGGATCGAGCTTGAACGCCAGCATCACCTTTGGATTGCCATTGGTATTGCGCTGGAAGTAGTTGGTCCGCAGCGTCGCCTCGACGGCGTTGACGTAACGCCGCATGATCTGGTCTTCGTCAAGGCTTGGAACCGCGTTCAGGGCCTCTTCGATCGCAGCCCTCAAGGCTGTGGTGCGCTTCGTCTTCGGCTTCTCTTCTAGCGTGGGATCCATACGGGTGATGAACAGCTTGAAAATATTTGCAGCGATGGCCGGATACTTGTTCAGCGTGTCGGCGAGATAGCCTTGTGAATAGGTGATGCCGGTCTGGCGCAGGTAGCGCGCATAGGCGCGCAGCACCGTCACTTCGCGGGCGCTGAGGCCGGCAAGCAGGATCAACCGGTTGAAGCTGTCATCCTCGATCACGCCGTTCCAGGCGGAAAGATAGGCTTCCTCCAGCATCGGGCCGGTCTTGTCGAGATTGAGCAGATGCCCATCGCGATGGATCAGTTCCATATCGTGCAGAACGACAAGCCGCTCGCCGCCCTTGGCGCAGGAAACGGTAATATCATGGGTCTGTTCGCTGATAACCCGGAAGCCGAGGTTTTCCAGCAGCGGCACACGGTGCGACAGCGAGACGGGCTCGCCGGCATGGAAAATCTTCAGTTCCAGCGATTCCGGGCCCTTGCCGCGCTTCTGGTAGAAGGCGATGCGGATCGGGTCACCCGGCGAGCAGGCTGCGATATCGGCGAGATCGGCATGGGCTTCAGCCGGCGTGAAGGCCGCCTGATAGGCCTCATTGACGGAAATCGACACGCCGTCATGGCGGGCGAGCAGGTTGAACCGGTCGATCCAGCGGGTGACGATATCGCGAACTGCGTCTTCAAGCTTGGCCTGCGCCACACGCGGGGTCTTGCCACCGGAGCGGCCGATGATGAAATGCACGCGGGCAAGACCGCCCTCGGGGAAAGCCGGATAATAGGCAGACACGCGTCCGTCATAGACGGTCTTCAGATAGAGCCCGATCTTCTCGCGCACATCGGAATCGTACTGTTCGCGCGGCACGTAGACGATAACGGATACGAAACGATCGAAATGGTCAATGCGCGGCAGAACCCGGATTCGTGGCCGGTCGGCCAGTTCATTGATCTGCTCGCAGAAGCTGGCCAGAAGGCTAACGTCGATCTGGAACAGATCATCACGCGGATAGGATTCCAGCGTGTTGGTCAGCATCTTGCCGGAATGGCTCTGCGGATCGAAGCCGAAATGATCGACGATCTTTCCGACCTTGAAGCGGAGCAGCGGAATTTCCGCTGCGGGGCGCGTATAGGCGCTGGAGGTGAACAGGCCGACGATGCGCAGTTCGCCGGTGACGTTGCCGGCCTCGTCGAAGCGCTTGACGCCGATGTAATCCATATAGGCGCGGCGGTGCACCACCGATTTGACATTGGCTTTGGTGACGATGAGGAAATCCGGGCCATTGAGGAAGGCGAGGATTTCCGGCGTCGTCAGCACGGCATCCTTGCCCTGGCGCAGCACGCGCACATCAGGATTGGACAGAATGCCCAGCCCACGGCCCTCGCCGCGCTCGACCACGGCATTCTCGCCCTTGCCGGAATAGGTGTACTCGCGCATGCCGAGGAAGGTGAAATTGTTGCCGCGCAGCCAGCGAAGGAAGGCCAGCGCCTCGTCTCGATCGCCCTTCTTGCTGTTCGGCGCGTGGTTTTCCAGTTCGCCCATCGCCTGATCAAGCAGGGACGACATCGCGGTCCAGTCGCCGACCGCCTGGTGAACCTGCGAGAGGACGTTGGCAATCCGCTCCTTCAGGTCTTCGGCTTCGGCTTCGGTGACGCGGCTAATATGAATCTGGATATGGCTGATCCGGGTGGCGGGATCGCTCTTTTCTTCCGGGTCAAAGATCTTAGCCGGCTTTCCGGCCTCGAGAACCAGAATGGGATGCACGGCAAGATGAATGTCACGGTGGGTGCTGGTCACCTCCCCCATGATCGAATCATAGAGAAAGGGCATGTTGCGATCGGTCACGGACAGGATCGAGACGTCGGTCGCATCCGGCGCAATACCATCGACAGTTTCGACGGATATGACCGGACGATCGCTTTCCTTGCGGTTGATGGCCGTCAGCGCATGGGCAGCCGTCAGCGCCAGCATGTCCGGTGTGTAGGCGTCGAGATCGTCGTGGCTTGCCCGGCGAAACAGGATCTCCGGAGCGAGCATTTTCACCCCCAGAGCCTTGCCAGCTTCGCTCACCGCTTCGAAATGACGGTCTTTTTTCGGATTATATTTGGCGCCCACGACAGTACTCCCTGCAATCACCATTTGGCCGAACCTAACAGAAGATTTGTTCATGGCGATTGTTTTTGTGGCTATTTTTCGGTCAGATTGATCCAATTCGGAATGGTTTTATGAAATTTTCGGCAAGTTTTGGCCGATTTTCAAATTCAATCGGTTGTATTTGCATATTCCGGTGTTCTCATGAATGAGCCCGAAATATGCCCTTCTGATCTTTTGGCAGCCGCAGTTGACAGCGGCATGACTGTCGGGCGATCTGGGAACGTCGAAACAGCGGAAAATCAGAAATGTCCGACCCAGCCCCCGGCGCCGTCATCGTCATTTCCAGCCACGTGATTCGCGGATCCGTCGGCAATCGCGCCGCCGTGTTTGCGCTTGAGACGCTGGGTTATCCGGTCTGGGCTTTGCCGACGGTTATTCTGCCCTGGCATCCCGGCCATGGTCCCTCGACGCGGGTGACAATCGGTGCCGAGGATTTCGACCGGTTGATTGACGATCTGATCCGTGCGCCGTGGACCGGCGAAGTGCGGGCTGTGCTCTCCGGCTATCTCGGTGCCGCCCATCAGGCGGAAGGCGTGGCGCGGCTGGTCGAGGCTTTGCGGGTGAAGAATCCGGACCTGTTCTACGCCTGCGACCCGGTGATGGGCGATGTCGGCGGATTGTATGTGCCGGAGGCAACGGCAATCGCGATGCGCGACAGGCTGCTGCCGCTGGCATCGCTTGCCACACCGAACCGGTTCGAGCTGGCCTGGCTCTGCGGTGCCGCGCTCGACACGAACACCGCCATTCTGGAGGCAGCGCTATCGCTCGGGCCGCCGCGCATGCTGGTGACGTCTGCCATCCCGATGATGCAAGGGAGCACCGGCAATCTTTATCTGTCCGGCAATCATGCGCTGCTTGCCGAGCATCGGTTGATCGACAACCCGCCCAACGGCACCGGCGATCTTCTGGCGGCTTTGTTTGTTGCCCGGCTTTTGGAAGGCCTCAACGAGGAGCGCGCCTTGCAACTGGCAACCGCCAGCGTCTTCGAGATCATTGCGCGTACCGGCAAGCGCGGTGCCGATGAACTGACGCTTGAGCGGGATGCCTCCAGTCTCGCGACGCCGATGGCGATGGTTCAGATGCGC
Organism: Pararhizobium sp.; assembly: GCF_965279435.1. Classification (NCBI taxonomy): domain Bacteria; kingdom Pseudomonadati; phylum Pseudomonadota; class Alphaproteobacteria; order Hyphomicrobiales; family Rhizobiaceae; genus Pararhizobium; species Pararhizobium sp. Next base: position 1,304,197 of record NZ_CBDIHY010000003.1, on the reverse strand, counting down.
CGGTTGATGCATCCCGGTCAGAAACGGCGCTCTTGATACTTTTGGGCCGATCTCCCCCTTGCCAGCCCATGCCTTGAGCGAATAAACCGTTTTCACCCACGCAAACGATACGGAGAATTCACGGATGTTACCGGCAGCGCGGGCTGCCGTCATTTTGCCTGTGTGCGGCGCACAAAGATGGTATGTGCTGCAGAGCCGACATGCGAATGTACATCTCAATTGTCTAAATAATTGGAGTGATCGAGCATCATGCAGCGTTTCCCGGACTATTTGCTGAACGGCTACAACAACTTCATGAGCGGCCGCTTCAACGAGCAGCAGCAACGCTACAAGGCGTTGGCCGAGACAGGCCAGCAGCCGAAAACCATGGTCATTGCCTGTTGTGATAGCCGTTCGGCGCCCGAAACAATCTTCGACAGTGGCCCGGGTGAATTGTTTGTGGTGCGCAACGTCGCCAACATGATGCCCCCTTACGAGCCGGACGGTCAATATCACTCGACATCGGCGGCGCTCGAGTTCGCCGTGCAGGTGTTGAAGGTCAGCGATATCGTCGTGATGGGCCATGGCCGCTGCGGCGGCATCAAGGCAGCGCTCGATATCGATGCCGAACCGCTGTCCCCTGGCGATTTCATCGGCCGCTGGATGAACCTTCTGAAGCCGGCTGCCGAACAGATCCACAACAACGAATTGATGACCGCCGCCGAACGCCAGCGGGCGCTGGAGCGGGTGTCCATCCGCAACTCGATCGCCAACCTGCGGACCTTCCCGTGCGTCAAGATCCTCGAGCAGCGCGGCAAACTGCAGCTGCACGGTTCCTGGTTCGACATTTCGACCGGTGAACTCTGGATCATGGACAACAAGACCGGCGATTTTGCCCGCCCGGGCATGTAATTTGGGCATTAGCGGAATTTATGGGAGAGGTTCCTGCTCTCCTCCGTCATCCCCGGGATAAACCTGAGGACGACGGAGACCATAGGTTCTCGCATCTGTCCCCGAAAACTCTCCATTCTCCCGAAACAAAAAAATCCGCAGCCTGGCTTCCCGGGCTGCGGATTTTTTCATTCGAGAAGCTGCGTTGCCGATCAGCCGCCGTCGATTTCGGCGCCGATGATGGCGATTGCCTGTTGGTAGACGCTGGCGGCGTTCCAGCCCTGGATCGCGCCGAAATTTGCCTGACCCTGCTGATAGCCGGCGCCGGCTGTCCAGCCGTGGCCGCGCAGGAAGTTGGCGGTCGAGAAAAGTGCGTCCGCCTTCGAGCGAACCATGTCGATATGGCCGCTGCCGTCGCCATCGACGCCGAATTTCAGCACGTTGGCCGGCAGGAACTGCGTCTGGCCGATTTCGCCATGGGCTGCACCGCGTGCGTCAGGGCTGAGGTCGCCGCGCTGCACGAGCGTCAGTGCTGCATAAAGCTGGTCGGTGAAAAAGTCGGAACGGCGGCAGTCGAACGACAATGTCGAGACGGCCGAAAGCGTGTGTTCCTTGCCCATGAAACCGCCGAAGCCGGTTTCCATGCCCCAGATCGCGATGATTGGGCCGGCTGGAACGCCATAGCGCTTTTCGATGGCACTGAAGAGAGCCGCGTTCTGCGCCTTCATCTTCTTGCCGCGCGAAATGATCGTCTGGCCGCCACGCTTCTGCATGAACTGGCTCAGCGACAGCTTGAAACTCTTCTGGCCACGGTCGGCGCGGATCGTTGCCTTGTTGTAGGTGACGTTGGCAAAAGCCTTGTTCAGCACCGCAGGGCTGATGCCCCGGCCCGCAGCTTCGCTCTTGAAGTCCTGAACCCAGGTGTCAAAGCCTGCCGATGTGTTGCCGCATTGCGCGGCCGATGCCTGCGCGGGCAATATTGCAGCTGCAATGATTGCCGTGAAACCTGCCAGTACGCACTTCGCCTTGTGCATGAAAAACCCCGTATTGCCTGAATCTAATGTGTGTCCGCAAAATGCCAGTCTTTGCGGCCTCTGTCACGATTGCCAGTATCAGGAGGGAGCGTTTCACGTGAATCCTCCCTTCGACTATGAAAAATCGTCACAAATGCCTTTTACAAAGAAGCCTTGCATCCCGTTTTACGGATCATGCAAGGCCTTCTACCAAATCGAGATGATAGAAACCCTTCGGGTGGTATCATCAAGATTTGGTATAATTGGTTAAAACTTTATATTTTCTGCTCAGGCAGCCTGTTTCTTTGCCTTGATCAGGCCGCGATTGACGAGAAGCTCGGCAATCTGGATGGCATTGAGGGCGGCGCCCTTGCGCAGGTTGTCGGAAACCACCCAGATATTCAGGCCGTTCTCGACAGTGGCGTCCTCGCGGATGCGAGAAATATAGGTCGCATCTTCGCCAGCCGATTCGTAAGGCGTGATGTAGCCGCCGTTCTCATGCTTGTCGATGACGATGCAGCCCGGGGCTTCGCGCAGGATATCGCGGGCCTGGTCGGCAGTGATCTCGTTTTCGAATTCGATGTTGATCGCTTCGGAATGACCGATGAACACCGGAACGCGCACGGCCGTGCAGGTCAGCTTGATCTTCGGATCAAGAATCTTCTTGGTTTCGGCCATCACCTTCCATTCTTCCTTCGTGTAGCCGTCTTCCATGAACACATCGATGTGCGGGATGACGTTGAAGGCAATGCGCTTGGTGAACTTCTTGCTCTCCATCGGATCGGCGACGAAGACGGCGCGGGTCTGGTTGAACAACTCGTCCATGCCATCCTTGCCGGCGCCGGAGACCGACTGGTAGGTGGAGACAACGACACGCTTGATCTTGGCAAAGTCATGCAGCGGCTTCAGCGCCACGACGAGCTGGGCGGTCGAGCAATTCGGGTTGGCAATGATGTTGCGCTTGGTGAACTGGGTAATGGCGTCGGGGTTCACTTCCGGAACCACCAGCGGCACATCCTGATCGTAGCGCCAGGCCGACGAGTTGTCGATGACGACGCAGCCCTGCGCGCCGATCTTCGGCGACCACTTCAGCGATACGGCACCACCGGCCGACATCAGGCAAATGTCAGTATCGGAAAAATCATAGTTTTCGAGGTTCTTGACCTTCAGCGTCTTGTCGCCGAAGGAAACTTCGGTGCCCTGGCTGCGGGCCGAGGCCAGCGCCACGACTTCATCAGCCGGAAAGCCCCGTTCCTCGAGGATGTTCAGCATCTCGCGGCCGACATTTCCGGTCGCACCGGCAATAGCAATCTTGAAACCCATTGTCTTTGCTCTCTTTCTGTCTCTCCGCGGGGCTTTGGGGGGAAACCCGCCGGCCAAAGGCGCGGGTTTCAGGTCCCCGGCCGTGCCGGGGAGAGAGCGGTGGCCAGAGACGTCAGACGGTTTTCGTCGTCGTTTTGGCCGTTGTTTTGGAAGATATCGAGAAAGAACGAACCCGCCCGGCAGCGAATGCCGGGGCGATCAGCGCAGCGATGGCGTAACCAAAACGGTGCATAGTGGTTCCTTTTCCGCTGCTGCTCTTACGCGGTTTTGATGGAGAGTCAATAGAAAGCTGAGAACGCTGGTCAGGAAGGCTGAGGTGCCCCTGCCGTCAAAACGTTACGGAAGCGTCATGCCGCTGTCATCCGCGCTGACTATTGCGAGCCGTCAGTTCGAAACGAAACCACAAGGGGGTTTTCCATGCGTATGCTTCTGTCGGCGCTTGCCGCCACGACAATCCTCGCTGGGGCCGCACAGGCCACCACCGTTTATCCGCTCGATCGCGCAACGATCCTCGCCGGCTCACCCTTCGATTTCAAGGTCGAGTTCAAGTCCGTCGTCAAGCCGGAAGATGTCAAGATCACCGTCAACGGCCAGGATTACAAGACCGTGCTTGGCAAGGAAGCCGAATTCGTCGCCGAAGAAAAAGGCAAGGAAGACAAGATCCTCGGCTCGGCCCTGATCGCCCGCGATCTCGTCCTGCCCACCGAAGGCGCCTACAAGATTGAAGTGACCGCCGGCTCGGAATCGAAATCGGTGACCTGGGATGTCTACAATACCGGCGAAACCCAGAAGGCCAAGAACATCATCTTCCTGCTCGGTGACGGCCTTTCCGTTGCCCACCGCACCGGCGCCCGCATCATGTCGAAGGGCATGACCGAAGGCAAAGCCAATGGCCGCCTCAACATGGACGACCTCGACCACATGGCCTTTGTCGGCACCTCTTCGACCGAAGCGATCGCCACCGACAGCGCCAATACCATGTCGGCTTACATGACCGGCCACAAGACCGCCGTCAACGCGCTTGGCGTCTATGGCGACCGTACGCCCGACAGCCTCGACGACCCGAAGGTCGAAACCATCGCCGAAGCCATCCGCCGCCAGACGAAGAAGTCGATCGGCATCGTCTCGACGGCTGAAATCGAAGACGCGACGCCGGCTGCCGTCGTTGCCCATACCCGCAAGCGCGCCGACAAGGAACAGATCGTCGGCATGATGTTCGACGTTAAACCGGACGTCATTCTCGGCGGCGGCTCGGCCTATTTCCTCGGCAAGGACATCCCCGGCTCCAAGCGCAAGGACGACAAGGACTATATCAAGCTGTTCCAGGAAGCCGGCTATACGCTTGCTACCGATAAGTCGGAACTGCAGACCGCAACCGGCACCAATACCGGCAAGATCCTAGGCCTCTTCCACACCGGCAACATGGATACGACGCTGGACCGCGAGTTCCTGAAAAAGGGCACAGTCGAGAAGTTCCCGACTCAGCCGGGCCTGGTCGACATGACCAAGGCTGCTCTCGGCGAATTGTCGAAGAACGAGGAAGGCTTCTTCCTGATGGTTGAAGGCGCCAATATCGACAAGATGTCCCATCCGCTCGATTGGGACCGTGCACTCGTTGAAACCATCGAATTCGACAAGGCAGTCGGCGTTGCCCGCGAGTTTGCCGCAAGCCATCCGGACACGCTGATCGTCGTCACCGGCGACCATGCCCACGGCGTTTCGATAATCGGTACCGTCGATGATGAAAAGCCCGGTACCGAAATGCGCGAAAAAGTCGGCACCTACGCTGAAGCCGGATTCCCGAACTATACCGACGAAAACAAGGACGGTTATCCAGACAAGGTTGACGTCACCCGCCGCCTGTTCCTCAGTGCCAACAATGGCCCGGATCACTACGAGACCTTCCGTCCGAAGCTTGATGGTCCCTTCGTTCCGGCAATCCAGAATGAGAAGAAGGAATACATCGCCAACGAAGCGTACAAGGATGTGCCCGGCGCTGTCTTCGTGCAGGGCAATATCCCGAAGAGCGGCGATAGCGGCGTGCATGCCGTTGATGACGTCGTCCTGCAGGCGGCCGGCCCGGGTGCTGAAGGCTTCAAGGGTTATATGGAAGAAAGCGATATCTATCGCATTCTCGCCGATACCCTGGCGCTCGGCGTCAAACAGACCAACTGATCCATAATCGCGTCCGGCGGGCTGCGTGCAGCCCGCCGGAAAGCTCTAAAATGGATATTTGGGCGGTACGGACACTCAATTTCCGTCATTCCTGTGCTTGTCACAGGAATCCAGCCAGCCCAAGTCCTTGGGCTGAAAGAGTCTTTTGACCCGACAGAGGTCGGGTCTCTGGATCCCCGCCACAAGGGCGAGGATGACGGGTGGTGGGGTTGCCCAATGCCAAAAATCCCCCGCAGAGGGATTGGCAGTTCTCACGACGCCATTACCCAACGATAACAAACGAACTTCGTTAGCCGGTTTTCCGTTTTTCCCGGCCTGACGTCATAAGTTAAGGTGGACGCCCGATGACCGGTCCCTTTGCAAGAACCACGCGCCGCGATGCGCTACGCCTCTTGGCCGGTTTGCCTTTGCTCGCGGCTGCGCGCCCCGCCGCTGCCATTCCATCCCTGTCCTTCGATGAGCTCTACAGCAAGTTCGGCGTTCTCGGGCTGGAGTTCTCCGAAAAGGTAAAGTCGCTTGCCGGCCAGGAGATAACCATCAACGGCTTCATGGCGCCGCCGCTGAAGGCCGAGGCCGCCTTCTTCGTGCTCACCGAAATTCCGATGTCGATCTGCCCGTTCTGCTCCACGGATTCGGATTGGCCGGACAATATCGTCGTCGTCTATCTCGGCGAAAAGCAGACATTCGTGCAGCCGTCCCAGACGATCGCGGCACGCGGCGTTCTTGAGTTCGGGTCATGGACCGATCCGGAAACCGGCTTCGTCAGCCTCTTGCGGTTGCGCAATGCCGAATATGCTTCGGTCTAGCCCGGTGCTGTCGCTCGATCTCAGCCATGTCTCGGTTTCCTATCCGGGCCTTCCCACGCCCGTTCTCGATATCCCTTCGCTGTCCATCGCTGCGGGTAGCCGTGTTGCGGTCACCGGTGCGTCTGGCTCTGGCAAAAGCACGCTGGTCAATATCCTGACCGGGCTTGAGCACTGCGCGCGTGGTGGCTCTGTCCAATGGGGTAGCACCGATATCGCCGTGATGCCGGAACGCAGCCGCGATCGCTGGCGCGGCGCGCATATCGGCCTCATCATGCAGGATTTCCATCTGTTCCCGGGCTTGAGCGCGATCGATAACATCCTCCTGCCCGCCCGCCTGTCGCGCGCGATGAAGCCGGGTGATCCGGATCGGGCGCTGATGCTGCTCTATGCCGCTGGCCTTTGCCGCGCCGAGCAGAAAGTCGAGACCATGTCACGTGGCGAGATGCAGCGTGTTGCGATTGCGCGGGCGTTGCTTCGAAAGCCCGGCGTGCTGATCGCTGATGAGCCGACCGCAAGTCTCGACAGCGACAGCGGCGATGCGGTCGCCCGTCTGCTGATCGATCTGTCCGTCAGCAATGAAAGCACACTGATCGTCGTGTCGCACGATCCGCGGCTGACCGGCAGGCTCGATCGCCGCATCACGTTGTCGGCTGGCCGCATCGCGTCGGATCGAGAGCACCGGGAGAAGGCGGCATGACCCGTTTCATCCTTGCAGATCTGCGCCGTCTCTGGGCGGGCTCGCTGGTCGTCGTTCTTCTGATCGCCTTTGCCACTGCACTGGGCGTCGCCGTCACATTGCAGGAACGGGCGCTGAGACTTGGCAGCGCCCGTGCCGCCGACCGGTTTGATCTTGTCATTGGCGCTCCAGGCAGCGAAACGCAATTGTTGCTCTCCTCCGTCTTCCTGCAACCGTCTCCCTTGCCGCTGATGTCTGGGGATGTGCTGGGCAAGCTTGTGGCCGATCCGCGTGTGTCCTGGGCCGCCCCCGTCGGTTTCGGCGATTCCTTCTCCGGCTATCCGATCGTCGGCACTTCCACTGCGCTCACTGCCAATCTGTCAGCGATGTCGGAGGGCCGCGTGTTTGCAACGGCGGGCGAAGCCGTGATTGGTGCCGCCGTGACACTGCCGCTCGGTTACGAAGTGAAACCGACGCATGGGCTTGCTGCGCTCGGCGGCGAAACCCATACTGAACTTGCCTACCGCATCACCGGCCGTCTTGCGCCGACGGGCACCTCCTGGGACCGGGCGATCCTGGTGCCGATCCAGTCGGTCTGGAGCTTGCATGGAATGGAGGCGCGCAATCATGAGGCGGAAGAAGCGCATGCGGAAAAACCGACCGGAGATCCGGCAGCGGCGGTGCCTCACGACGAGGCCACTCATCACGATGACGATCACAGCCATGGCGAACACGCGGCCATTGATCCCGATGCCCCGCTCGATGAACATTGGACGGCGGCAACGCCCGGCCTTCCGGCCATCCTCGTCAGGCCGAAGACCATCGCCGACGCCTACAAGCTGCGGCAGGATTATCGCGGCAATGGTACGCTTGCGGTTTTCCCGGGTGAGGTGCTGACCAATCTCTACGCGACGCTCGGCGATGCCAAGCGTGTTCTGTCGGCGGTCGCCGTTGGTGCGCAGATCCTGGTGGCCGCCGCTGTCCTGATGGTCACCGTCATGCATATCGGCCAGCGCCGGCGGCAGATCGGCGCTCTGAGGGCATTTGGCGCGCCGCAATCGGCGGTGCTGATGATTGTCTGGCTGGAGCTGTTCATTCTCATTGCGCTTGGCATTCTCTCAGGCTTTGCCATCGGCTACGGTGCTGCAATGCTGCTGTCGGCGATGTTTTCGGGTGAAAGCGGCATTGCCTTGCCGGTCGGTTTCATCCGCGCCGATCTGAAGAGCATAGCCGCCATCGTGCTGTTCTCCGCGATCCTTGCACTGGCGCCGGCGCTTCTCGCATACCGCCAGTCTCCGGCCGCCGCCCTTCGGGCCTGATCGGTCGCATTCGACTAAAGTCATAATCCCAAAGCCGCTCTGCCACCCCAAGGGGTTTTCTGCCATTTTGGTCTTATGGCGCATTCCGCTTTTGAATCAGGGAGGATTCGGGGGCAACTGAGGGTGCGCGCAAAGCCGTTTTTGAGTGGAGGACAAACGAAATGGCAGATGTCGCAGTGGCGCCCGGTGCAAAGGCTGCACCGATGACGGGCGAGCAGAAGAAGGTGATTTTCGCCTCTTCGCTCGGCACGATCTTCGAGTGGTATGATTTCTATCTCTACGGTTCGCTGGCCGTCTATATCGGCGCGACCTTCTTTTCCCAATATCCGGAAACCACCCGTAACATCTTCGCCCTTCTGGCGTTTGCGGCAGGCTTCCTCGTGCGTCCGTTCGGCGCGCTGGTGTTTGGCCGTCTCGGCGATCTCGTCGGCCGCAAATACACCTTCCTCGTCACCATCGTCATCATGGGCCTGTCGACGTTCCTCGTCGGTATCCTGCCCGGTGCCGCTTCGATCGGCATCGCCGCTCCGATCCTTCTGATCGTGCTGCGCATGCTGCAGGGCCTGGCGCTCGGCGGCGAATATGGCGGTGCTGCCACCTATGTGGCCGAACACGCGCCACAGGGCCGGCGCGGTTACTTCACCTCGTGGATCCAGACGACGGCAACGCTCGGTCTGTTCCTGTCGCTGGTGGTCATCGTTGCCGTGCAGATGATGCTGGGCAAGGAAGCCTTCGCTGCCTGGGGCTGGCGCATTCCGTTCCTGCTCTCGTTCATCCTGCTCGGTGTTTCCGTCTGGATCCGTCTGAAGATGAATGAATCGCCGGCCTTCAAGAAGATGAAGGAAGAAGGCAAGGGCTCCAAGGCACCGCTGACGGAAGCTTTCGGCCAGTGGAGAAATGCCAAGATCGCGCTTCTGGCTTTGTTCGGCGCCGTCGTCGGCCAGGCCGTCGTCTGGTACACGGGCCAGTTCTACGCGCTGTTCTTCCTGCAGAACATCCTGAAGGTGGACGGCCAGTCGGCCAACATCATGGTCGCCATCTCGCTGTTGATCGGCACCGGCTTCTTCGTGCTGTTCGGCGCGCTGTCGGACAAGATCGGCCGCAAGCCGATCATCATGGCCGGCCTGGTGCTTGCCATGCTCACCTACTTCCCGCTGTTCAAGGCCTTGACATGGGCCGGTAACCCGGCGCTCGCTGAAGCGCAGGAAACCATCCGGGCGACGGTCACTGCCGCTCCGGGCGACTGCAAATTCCAGTTCAACCCGACCGGCACGGCGAAGTTCACAACATCCTGCGATATCGCCACATCGTTCCTGACGCGCAACTCGGTTCCCTATGACGTCGTCCCCGGCCCTGCCGGAACGCCGGCAACCGTCAAGATCGGCGAAGCAACCATCACCGGCTATGACGCGATTGCTGCTGGCGACAAGGCCAAGGCATCGGGTGCGACCTTCGAAAAGCAGATCAACATTTCCCTCCACGATGCCGGCTATCCGCTCGTTCGTGGTGCCGCAAAGGTTCCGGAAAGCAAGCTTGACGGCTTCGTTGCCGCCAATCCGGAATTGACGCTCGATGCCGCAGCCGTTCGCGGCGGCGACAAGGCAAGCATGACTGGTGAACAGCTGGTTGCGGCCAAGCTCTTGACGGCGGAAGAAGCTGCAGGCGTGACCGAGATGCCGGTCTACACCATCGACAAGGGCGGTTCCTTCACCATGGTCGCCGATCCGGCCCGCGTCAGCTGGCTGATGGTCATCGCCGTGCTCACCGTGCTCGTCATCTATGTGACGATGGTCTACGGCCCGATTGCAGCGCTGCTGGTCGAACTGTTCCCGACCCGCATCCGCTACACCGGCATGTCCCTGCCCTACCATATCGGTAACGGCTGGTTTGGTGGCCTCTTGCCCGCAACGGCCTTCGCGATGAGCGCCGCCCAGGGCGATATCTACTACGGCCTCTGGTACCCGATCGTATTCGCCGGCATCACGCTGGTGATCGGCATGCTCTTCCTGCCTGAGACCAAGGATCGCGATATCCACACCATGGATTGATCCTGGCTGGATATCGATACGGAAAAGCCCGGTGCAGCCCCCTGCGCCGGGCTTTTTCATTGATTCCGGGTCGTCACCTCGAAGGCTGGAAACTGTTCTTCGGCCGTGGCCAGCCCTTCTCGTCCAGCCGGAACAACCAGTTCTGCCGGGCAAAGAAGAACGCAGTCATCAGCGCCGTCCACAATCCCAAAAGCAGCCCGGCCGCCACATCGCTTGGATAATGGGCACCGACCACGACCCGGCTGATGCCGATTGCCAGCGCGCCCAGCGCAAACGGAATGCGCAGCCGTGGCGCGAGTATGGCAAAAGCGCCGAAGAATGAGCCGACGGCTGCGGCATGGCCGGAGGGGAAGCTCTGGAACACCCAATCCTGACCCGAGAAGAATGACAGGCTGTGGGCGCCATACTCAGCGAAGAGTTCGGGCCGCGCCCGGCCGACCACCAGCTTTGCCAGATGCACGGCGATGCTGGCGCTGCCGATCGTCACGAGAAAATACAGCGCCAGCCGCCAACCGGTCTTGGTCTTCGACGACAACCCGTCGCTGCGCGATACCCGGTGGAGGATATAGGCGATGATAACGATCGAGCCGGAGCCGTAGATCATCCAGGCGAATGTGCCGAAATCGGTGATCCGCTTGTTGAAGGTAACGACCCGGTGCGGCAGTGCCTGCGCCGTCTGCGAGATGAGACTATCAAAGGGCAGCAAAGCCGCAACCAACAGGGCAGCCGCCAGCAGCAACCAGAGAGATGAGGAAAGTGGTCGGTTCATGGATTTCGACTTCCGGGATGGAGAGTTGTGGTCACCGATGGCCACTTCCACCCTCCCGTCATCCTCGCCCTTGTGGCGGGGATCCAGTCGCAGCGCGTCTGCGCTGCGAAAAGACTCCTTTCACGCGACGGACGTCGCGTGGCTGGATTCCTGTGACAAGCACAGGAATGACGGAGGGTGAAAGGCCGGCTCATGGCTACAAAGTGTGAGCTGATGACATTGAATCAACCCCACCAAATAAAAATGGCACCCGGCGCGCTTGGCCGGATGCCTCGAATAAGCCCTTCCCCTTATGGGAAGGGATGTTTTGAAGACGTCACTTCCGGCCTTCGGACCGAAGCAGCCGGTCTTACGCCGAAAGCGCCTTGAATTCGGCGAGGATCGCATCGCCCATCTCGACGGTGCCGACCTGACGCGCGCCGTCGGCCATGATGTCGCCGGTACGGATACCCTTGTCGAGCACGTTGGCGATGGCCTTTTCCAGGTTGTCGGCTTCCGTCACGAGGTTGAAGGAGTAGCGCAGGCACATGGCAAACGAGGCAATCATCGCGATCGGGTTGGCAATGCCCTTGCCGGCAATGTCCGGGGCCGAGCCGTGCACGGGCTCATAAAGCGCTTTGCGCTTGCCGGTGGTGGCGTCCGGTGCGCCAAGCGACGCCGACGGCAGCATGCCCAGTGATCCGGTCAGCATGGCGGCAACGTCCGACAGCATGTCGCCGAACAGGTTGTCGGTGACGATGACGTCGAACTGTTTTGGCGCACGAACGAGCTGCATGCCGCCGGCATCGGCCAGCATGTGATCAAGCGCGACGTCGGAATACTTTGCCTTGTGCGTCGCCGTCACCACCTGGTTCCAAAGAACGCCGGATTTCATGACGTTGCGCTTTTCCATCGAGCAGACACGGTTGCCGCGGGTGCGAGCCAGCTCAAAAGCAACGCCGGCAATGCGCTCGATCTCGTAGGTGTCGTAGACCTGCGTGTCGATGCCGCGCTTTTGGCCGTTGCCGAGATCGATGATCTCCTTCGGTTCGCCGAAATAGACGCCGCCGGTCAGTTCGCGCACGATCAGGATATCGAGACCTTCGACCAATTCGGGCTTCAGCGAAGAAGCGTCGGACAGGGCCGGATAGCAGATCGCCGGGCGCAGGTTGGCAAACAGCTGCATGTCCTTGCGCAGGCGCAGGAGGCCCGCTTCCGGACGCACTTCATAAGGCACGTCATCCCATTTCGGACCGCCGACGGCACCGAACAGAACGGCGTCCGCCGCCATCGCCTTTTCCATGTCGGCGTCGGAAATCGCCGCGCCATGGGCGTCATAGGCCGAACCGCCGACCAGACCTTCGTCGGTGGTGAAGCCACCGGCCATGGCGGCGTTCATATAGGCGATGATTTTGCGGACTTCCGCCATGGCTTCCGGGCCGATGCCGTCGCCGGGCAGAAGGAAAAGATTGCGCACTGTCATGGGGCATTCCTTATATCGAAGGGTGGGCGTGTCAGATGTTGGCGCGTTCTTAACGCAACTTCCGTTCAAGGAAAATGCAGTTTTGGAAAGAATTGTGCGCGCACCGTCAGTTCCCGCCGGAACGGGTCGCCCCGTCCGGACGTGAGTAGGTTCCATCGGCCGGATATCTCTTCCGGTCCAGCCGATGGAACGACCAATGCGAAACCTCATCCGTTCGGTGACCGCGATTCTGCGGGCCACATTGGAGATGCTTCTCTTTGCGGGCAGATCGAAACCGCGACGCTAGCTTCACTGTTCCATCAGGAACAGCGCCGATATCCAGCGCGTGGGATAGTCGGGTCGCTGGATGAGCGAGGTTCATCCGCATGATCTCAAGGAGAGGCCCCGCATGCGCACATTCGTTCTGACCGCCGCCGTTGCCATCATTGCCGCCGCTTCTTTCGCCGGCTCCTCGCAGGCAGGCTATTACCGCGACGATTGCAAACCCTATTGCTACGTCAAGAAGGTCAGAACCTACGATTATGACGGCAACCTGATCGTCAAGAAGATCCGCGTCTGCGAATAAGCGCCCGCTGTTTCTGATTTCCTCCCCGAGAGCCCGGCTGTCCCTGCAGCCGGGTTTTTGGTTTTCTGATGGGCCTTGAAATTGTTGCTTTGCTACACGGCCACTCCCACACTCCGTCATGCTCGCCCTTGGGGCGGGCATCCAGTGACCCGACGTCCGTCGGGTCAAAAAGACTTTTCAGCCCAAAGGCTTGGGCTGGCTGGACTCCTGTGACAGCATAGGGGTGACGGTGGTTTTGGCTGCCACTGAGTTTCCCTGTGACTTATCGATAACAAGAAATGGATTTATCGACAGTCGGGTTTTGGAGGCGTTACCCCTTGAAAAAAGCCAGCATATCGGGATTGAGAATCTCCGGATGCGTCGAGAGCATGCCGTGCGGCAGTCCGTCATAGCTCTTCAGTGTCCCGTTTTTGAGAAGTTTTGCCGACAGCGGTGCCGAGTCGTCATAGGGAACGATCTGGTCGTCGGTTCCGTGCAGGACAAGCACCGGAACCTCGATCTTCTTGAGGTCCTCGGTAAAATCGGTTTCGGAAAAAGCCTTGATGCACTCGTAATGGGCATTGGCGGCACCCATCATTCCCTGCCGCCACCAATTGTCGATCAGCCCTTGAGAAGTTTTGGCGCCCGGACGATTGAAGCCGTAGAACGGGCCGGTCGGCACATCGATGAAGAATTGGGCGCGGTTTGCCAGAAGCGCGTTGCGCAGGCCATCGAAGACATCGATCGGTAGCCCGCCTGGATTCTTGTCGGATTTCACCATGACAGGCGGCACGGCACCAGCGATGACGGCCTTGCCAACCCGGCCCGGCTTGGCACGCGCCACATAATGGACGACCTCGCCGCCGCCGGTGGAATGGCCGACATGGAAAGCATTCTTGAGGTCCAGCGCGTCAGCAAGTGCTGTAACGTCAGCAGCATAGGTATCCATCTCATGGCCACCCGATGTCTGGGTCGAGCGCCCATGGCCGCGGCGGTCATGGGCGATAACGCGAAATCCTTGCGCCAGAAAATAGAGCATCTGGTTGTCCCAATCGTCTGCGCTCAATGGCCAGCCGTGGTGGAAGACGATTGGCTGCGCGTCGCGCGCACCCCAATCCTTGTAGAAGATATCCGTTCCATCGTTTGTGGTGATGCTGCTCATTCGTGCGGTTCCTTCTGAGAGGACGGGGTGAAAGGCAAGACAGCAGAATGCCCGTCGTTCATGTCGGCCGCAACACCATTAAATGAGCAAATGAGCAGGCGATTTGCAGATCAGCTCCAGTCCTTCTCGCCCCGGCGCCATTTGTGCAGATCGTACCAGGCGACGAGAAGAAAGGCTCCGGCCAGGCCAAGATGTTCAAAGAAGAAGTTCATCGCCATGAAACGCTCCTGCCCCATCGGCATTTCCCAGAAGCGCAGGGCAATGAATGTGGCAACCACTGTAAACAGGGCCAGAGACAGAGCGCCGATCCACCGCAGGAAACCGCTGATGACCATGACCGAAGCGCTCAGCTGGAAAAGGATGACCACGGCGGCAATCGGCCGTGCGGGTAAAAGCGCGTATCGCTCCATCTCGGCAACGGCGGCGCTGAAATTCATGAGCTTGGTCACGCCGCTCAGGACGAAGATTGAACACAGTGCCAGCAACCCCAGCCAGCGGACCGGATGGCTGGTAAAAACCGGCGTGCAGACACCGGCGAGTTTGGCTTCCATTCTCAACAGCATGGCTTTTCCCCTCCTGGCGTGGATATTCAAACGGGATGCTACATGTCGCCGCGTTGAAATTGAACAGTTTTATCGAAATTGTCTTCCGCCAGAATCCCCGCCCTGAAAAACCGTGTGATGATCATGGTGTTCTGTCACGGATGCACCGCAAGACGTTTGCGGCGAGGCAGGGCTGGCGCTCCACGCAAAGCCTCGTGGTCTCCCGCAAGGAGGCTGCGAACGTCAGGCGGACCGGAAGGAGAGCCCCCGGAAAATGGATTCCCCCTGTCCTTCTGGGGCGGGTGTGCCTGTGTGGCACGCATGCCGGGATGAGACGCGTGACGTAGCGGAACCGGAAACCTAGTCGCGATCATCGTCCCGGGTCAGAGAATCCGCAGTCGGGGTCTGTAGGGAGGAGAGCTCCCGAGAGAACGCCAAACGGGGCGCTGGAAAGCGTCACATAAACTTACTCATTAGAGGCGGTTTCCAGTGCCCCGTCCGATTGAGTGCATGTGTTCAAGACCACGGCGAACACCGCGCGGGGATGCTTTCCGCTGTCTGCCCCTGAAGGAGCGATTATGCCCTATGTCAAACCCGAAATATCACCGGCAACCGAAGTGATGGCCCGTGTCGCTTCAACGTTCTGGCTCAATCATCTTGTTTGCGGGGTGCGCCGCTGCCGCCGCGATTGCCGTTGCCTCGGAAGAACGAACAGGTTTGGAGCTCCTTTCTGCGTTGCCTCGATGAAAAGCAGCGAAATCACGGGGATGCTTGATTTTTGCGGTGATACCTTCGAGCTCGCGACACCCGAACGGGTGGCGGCAAGGCTTGCCGGAGCCAAGACGGACGACGAACGCGAGATGATCCTATTCCGACGTCAGATCTTTCTCTATTTTCACCGGGAATTGGCAAAGGCAGGGTTGGAAGAACCCTTGGGGCCACCCTTTGTCGAGGGCTGATCGTATCAGCCCTTGAAAGCGGTCACTTCGATCTCGATCAGCATTTCAGGGCGGATCAGGTCGCAGACCACCATCGTCGCTGCCGGACGGATATCGCCGAAGGCTTCGCCGAGGATCGGGAAGACGAGATCGGCAAAGGCGGCATCGGTGACGTAATAGTGATTGCGCACCGCATCCTTGAGCGAGAAACCGGCGCCGGTCAGCGCCGCCTCGATCGTCTTCAGGCAGTTGCGGGTCTGCTCCTCCACCGTCTCCGGCATGGTCATCGTCTGGTAGTCGTAACCGGTGGTGCCGGAAACGAAGCACCAGTCACCCTGCACGACAGCCCGCGAATACCCCGCCGTCTTTTCAAACGGCGAGCCGGAAGAGATCAGTTTGCGCGGGCTGGCCATCTTGGATCAGGCCCAGGGATGTGAGGCGGCATTGGCCTTTTCGAACGTGTCGATCGCCGTTACCTTTTCCAGCGTCAGGCCGATATCGTCGAGGCCGTTCAGCATGCAGTGGCGGCGGAAGGCGTCGAGTTCGAAGGTGATCTTGCCGCCGTCCGGGCCGGTGATTTCCTGGTTTTCCAGATCGACCGTCAGGATGGCGTTGGAGCCGCGCGAGGCGTCATCCATCAGCTTTTCCAGGTCTTCGGGAGAGACCACGACCGGCAGGATGCCGTTCTTGAAACAGTTGTTGTAGAAGATGTCGGCAAACGAGGTCGAAATGACGCAGCGGATGCCGAAGTCGAGCAGCGCCCATGGGGCATGTTCGCGCGACGAGCCGCAGCCGAAATTGTCACCGGCAACCAGGATCTTGGCATTCTGGTAGGCGGGCTTGTTGAGGACGAAATCCTCGTTGACGGTGCCGTCTTCATGATAGCGCGCTTCGGCGAAAAGCCCGACGCCGAGACCGGTGCGCTTGATCGTCTTCAGGTAATCCTTCGGAATGATCATGTCCGTGTCGATATTGACGACGGGGAGCGGCGCGGCAACGCCGGTGAGCTTGACGAACTTGTCCATGGCAATGGCCTTCGATTTCAACGGGGCGGAAAAATTTCCGCCCCGCGTTTAGAGCAATTTCACGCCAAAATGAAGGAGAATCTTGTTCCCCGCCGCCGGAAAGCCCGCAAAGCGGCTTTAAAGATCGATGATCGTGCCGCGGCCGTCGTTCCAGATGCGCGGTTCGCGCTGCTGGCGAGTGGAATTGCGGTTCCCAGAATTGCGGTTCACGGTAGCGCGCACTGGCTTGGGAGCGAGCCGCGCCGCAATCGTTGTCCCGATCATCACCACCGAGGCGATGCCGATCAGGGCAAGACCGAGCGAGGCGGTAAACACGAAGGCCATCAGCGTGAACGCGATGCCTGCGATTGTCAGGAGGAGAGAGCGTATGCTTTGCATTGTCGTCACCTTTCGTTGCCCAGAATGTGGGTTCGCCCGCGCCGCGTTGCAAGACCTACTTCCGTATTACAGGTCTGCCTTGCGAAAATGGCGAAAGCCGGGCACAAAAGCCGCATGAATTCGCCCAACGATCGCCACCCTGCCCGTCTGCGCCGCTCGGTTCTGTGCGTGCCCGCCGATAACGCCCGCGCCCTTGCCAAGATCGCCACCCTTGCCTGCGACGCGGTGATTTACGATCTCGAGGACGCGGTATCGGTCGACAACAAGGTTGCCGCCCGCCAGACTCTGGCCGATCATCTTAAGCGGCAGCGCCGCAGCGATATCGAAGTGATCGTCCGCATCAATGATCTGAAAACGCCGTTCGGTGAAAAGGATCTGGCTTTCGCCCTGACACTGTCGCCCGATGCCATCCTTTTGCCCAAGGTCGAAAGTCCGCAGGATATCCAGGCGGTCGTGGATTTCCTGTCGGAAAACGATGCGCCGGATAGCGTTCGTCTCTGGGCGATGATCGAGACCCCGCGCGGCGTGCTCAATGCAGCGGCGATTGCAGAAACCGGCCGGACCTCCGGCGGCAGGCTTGATTGTTTCGTGCCGGGGCTGAATGACCTGCGCAAGGAAACCGGCGTGCCCGCTTTGCCCGGCCGCACCTACCTGATTGCCTGGCTGATGCAGATCCTGCTCGCTGCCCGCAGCTGCGGCCTCGATATCATCGATGCCGTCTTCAACGATTTCCGGGATGATGCGGGTTTCGCGGCGGAATGCGCTCAGGGCCGCGACATGGGCTTTGATGGCAAGATGCTGATCCACCCGGCCCAGATCGCCCCGGCCAATGGCGCCTTCGGTGTCGCCGAGACCGTCCTTGCCGAAGCAAGGTCGATCATCGATGCCTTTGCGCTTTCCGAAAATGTGGATAAAGCCGTCATCAATCTCAACGGCCTGATGGTCGAGCGTCTTCATCTCGATCAAGCCCTGCGGCTCGCTGCCAAGGCCGATGCCATCAACGAAAAAGGAAAAAAACCTTGAAACTTTACCGCCTTCTGACCGCCATCGACGACGCCACCTTCTGCCACAAGGTCACCGCCGCCCTCAACAAGGGCTGGGACCTCTATGGTTCGCCGACCTATGCCTGGAACCAGGAAACCCGGGCCATGATGTGCGGCCAGGCCGTCGTCAAGGATGTCGAGGGCAAGGAATACACCCCCGACACCAAGCTGTCCGAACACTGATCCTGATTGACTGAAAGCTGCTGGGGCGGTTCAACCGTCTCAGCCGCCCACATGCTCGACGCTTTCCTCGATCCGCTCCATGTCGTCGTCCGACAGGCCGAAATGATGGCCGATCTCGTGGATCAAAACATGGGTGATGATGTCGCCCAGCATCTCCTCGTTCTCGGCCCAATAATCGAGGATCGGCCGGCGGTAGAGAATGATCCGGTTCGGCATTTCGCCGGTTTCCATGGTGAAACGCTCGCCGATGCCGCGCCCCTCGAACAGCCCGAGCAGATCGAACGGCGTTTCCAGCGCCATGTCCTCGAAAACGTCCTCATCTGGAAAATCATCGATCTCGATGGTCAGATCGGTGGCCAGCGCCCGGAATTCCTCCGGCAGGTGGCTGTAGGCCTCCAGCGCAAGGGATTCGAATGTGCTGATTGTCGGCGCGTGGCGTTCCCGCCAATCGTCGCTCTGGTCTATACGGGCCATGGGCACTCCTTACTTGCCCCCTGATATAGCCATTTCCCCAGCGTTTTTCGAGGGTTGAATTTGGTTGAACCCTGTCAAGGAATAAATTCTTAGAGAATCCCGTTGACTCTTCTTTGAAGCTCTGGAATCTATAAGAACATAACGGGAACAATTTGAATTGGAGTGACGTCATGGTGCAGACGCCCATGACGCGCGAGCGTCTTTTTGCGCTCCGCGAAACCATTGCGCAGCTGGAAAACGAAAACGTGCCCGGGCTTTTGAAAGCCGCCAGGAAGGGTGCTCCAGCGGGCTTTGAGCCGAGGGCCGGCAACGAGGATAAAGGCGTTTCAACGCATGTTCTTCCCCTTGGCATCGCCGCGCTCGACGATATCCTTCAGGGAGGCCTACCGCTTGGTGGGCTCACTGAAATCCGCGCCGCAGAAACCCGCGACGCTGGGGCTGCCATGGGGTTTGTCCTGGCGCTCGCCGTCCTTTGCCAGTCTGTCCATCGCGCAGAAGCTGCCTCGCCCATTCTTTGGATCGGTCAGGGAATGACGGGCGCGGAGGCGGGAGTTCCTTATGGCCGGGGGCTGCAGGCCTATGGGCTGGACATCGGGTGCTGCATCTTCAGCAGCCCTCGCACCATCGCCGATTCGCTCTGGATTGCTGAAGCGGCGCTCTCTGTACCGATCTTCAGGGCCATCATTCTGGAGGTCCGGGGAAATCCGGCCCAGTTCGGCCTGAACGAAAGCCGCCGCCTGCATATGCGCGCCCGGACCGGTCACGTGCCAATTTTCCTTTTGCGCCAAGCAGGTGAGGAAGAGGCGAGCAGTGCCCTCTTTCGATTCCTTGTCGCCCCCGCCCCCACCGCGGGTCGACCGCTTCCGGACGGATCGATGCTGGCCGGCAGCATCGGCAATCCGGTCTTCCGGGTCACCGTTGAGAAAAGCAGGGCCTTTGCACCTCTTGAGCTTTTGATGGAATGGAGTTCCCATGCCCGCAGTTTCCGACATTTCGTCCCAGAGACAGCCGCGTCTCCTGCAAAATTCCAGCCAGCGCATTCTGTCGCTGAACTTCCCGCACCTGCCGGCAGACCGGGTGGCGCGGATGAAATGGGGCGTATCATGGCTTTCCAGAAAGCGTCCTGACCATCCGCCGCTGGTCTTTGTCGATCGCATCCAGAATGCCATGCGTATTGCAGCTCTTGATATCTGCGGTGAAAAGGCCGGGTTGAAACGCGGGCAAGGCCTGGCGGAGGCGCGTGCCATGCGCCCCGGCATCGAGGTCATCGCGGCCGATCCTACTGCCGACAAGGCTCTTTTGACATCGCTTGCCGACTGGTGCGACGGCTATACGCCGCTTGTGGCGATGGATAGGACGAACGGGCTTTATCTGGATATCACCGGCTGCGTCCATCTGCATGGCAGCGAGCAATCGCTTCTGGCCGACATCCTCTCCCGTCTTGTTCGCCTGGGTATCGAGACACGCGGGGCAATCTCCTCGTCGGCCGGCCTCTCATGGGCGATGGCGCGCTACCGGCCGGGGCAAATCGCCGGGCCTCAGGATGGCGAAGAGGTTCTGTCTTCCCTGCCCCTTGCGGCACTCAGGCTTCCCCTGGACACGATCGAGACCTTGGCACGCGTCGGCCTGAAAACCATTGGCGATCTCATTCCTCTGCCGCGGGCGCCTTTGGCCCGCCGCTTCGGCCCGTCCGTGCTTCTGCGCCTCGATCAGGCGCTGGGTTTCGAGGACGAACCGCTTTCGCCACGTCTTCCTGTGGCAAGCCTGTCGGTGGAGCGGCGCCTTGCTTCTCCCATTCAGGATGAAGCCGATATTCTCGGGCTGACATTGCAGCTTGCCAAAAGCCTGCGGCAGAGTTTGGAGGAGCGCGAAGAGGGTGGCCGCCTGTTCGAACTCGTGCTCTTCCGGGTGGATGGTAAGGTTTTTCGCATTCGCGCCGCCACGTCGGCTGCGTTGAAAGACCCCGAGCGGATCTCGGCGCTTTACCGCGAGCGGCTTCAGGCCATCCATGATGATCTCGATGCCGGCTACGGTTTCGAGATCCTGCGCCTTTGCGTGCTGAAGACCGAACGCTACACGGCCATTCAGGAGGATTTTTCCGGACGATCGGACCAGACCCGCCCCCTTTCGGCTTTTGCAGATCGGGTTATGGCGCGCTTCGGGCCGGAGAGCTTGTCCGTGCTGGTGCTGCAGGAAAGCCATGTGCCAGAAAGGGCGACGGGTTTTTCACCGGTTGCCGATATTGCCGGGCTTACTGTGCAGCAGAGGCTTGATATGCCCAAAGCCGCCGCCCTGTCCTCCGTTCGTCCCTTGCGGCTTTTCCGTCATCCGGAACGGGTGGATGCGATCGCCACCGAATTGCCGGAAGGCGCGCCTGCAAGTTTCAAATGGCGCAAGATCACCTATCAGGTGGCCCGGGCCGAAGGTCCCGAGCGGATCGCCGGCGAATGGTGGATCGACGGAGAAGATGCCCTAACGCGGGATTATTTCCGCATCGAGGATGCGGATGGCCGGCGTTTCTGGCTGTTCCGCGATGGCCTCTACGGCCAGACCGTCGCGTCACCTCAGTGGTTTGTGCATGGGGTTTTCGCATGAGCGCCGCACCGGTCTTCCATGAACTCGGCGCCAGAACCAATTTTTCCTTTCTGGAAGGGTCTGCTCCGGCCGAGATCATGGTGGTCACGGCCCAAAAGATCGGTTTGGCAGGCCTTGGGATCGCGGATCGCAACACGGTGGCTGGCGTGGTCCGCGCCCATGCCAAGGCAAAGCTCGAAAACTACGCGTTTCAACCCGGCGCGCGGCTGGTCTTTGCCGACGGCACACCGGACATTATCGCCTACCCGCGCAATCGCCGGGGGTGGGCACATCTATGCCGCATGCTCAGCGCGGGGAACCTGCGGTCGAAGAAGGGGACCTGTACGCTGTTCCTGTCCGATCTACTGGAATGGCAGGAAGAGCTTCAATTGATCGTCCTGGAAGGGGCTTGCCGGCCCGATGCTCCGTTCCTGACGCAGCTTTTGCTTAAACTGCAGGATTATGCGGGCCGTCGGCTTTATCTCGGCATGACACCCCATTATGATGGTTTCGATCAGCATGATTTCGCCTGTCTGGCCGCAATCGCGGGGAAGACGGGAGTTCGGCTGCTTGCTACCAATGATGCGCTGTATCATGCCGCCGGTCATCGGCCACTGGCAGATATCGTCACTGCTATCCGGGAACATGTCACAATCGCAGAGGCAGGCTTGCGCCTTCAAGCCAATGCTGAGCGGCATTTGAAAAACCCGGTGGAGATGACCAGAATTTTCCGGGATTATCCAGACGCTATCGCCAACTCCGCCAAATTCTTTCGCCGGCTATCCTTCAATCTTGAGGAATTGAAGCATAATTATCCGACGGAGAGCGGAGACGGAGAAACTCCAGCAGAAAGATTGCATCGGTTTGTGCGTGAAGGCGCGATGCTTCGCTATCCGGACGGTGTTCCTAAAAAAGTCGAACGCCAGTTGGCCTACGAACTCGAACTTATTCATTTCAAAGAATACGAGCCCTATTTCCTGACCGTCCACAAGCTGGTGAACTTTGCCCGCAGCAAGGGAATTCTCTGCCAGGGCCGGGGATCGGCCGCCAATTCGTCCGTTTGTTTTTGCCTGGGTGTCACCGAAGTCGATCCGCAGAAATTCACCCTGCTGTTCGACCGCTTCCTGTCGCGCGATCGTGACGAACCGCCGGATATCGACATCGATTTCGAGCATGCCCGCCGCCAGGAGGTGATCGACTATATTTATGAGGAATACGGCAAGGAGCATGCCGGTCTCGCGTCGGCCGTCATCAGCTACCGCGCCCGCTCGGCCGGGCGTGAGGTGGCCAAGGTCTTCGGCCTTTCCGAGGATGTGCAATCGGCGCTTTCCAACTCGATCTGGGGCTGGTGGACCACGTCCTTTTCTCAGGAGCAGGCAAAGGCCGCCGGTCTTGACATGGCGGATCCAACCACATTGCGGGTGTTGAATTATGCCGGCCTGCTGATGGAATATCCGCGCCATCTGTCTCAGCATGTCGGCGGCTTCGTCATCACCAAGGACCGTCTCGACGAGGTCGTGCCGATCATGAACACGGCCATGGCCGATCGTTACATGGTCGAATGGGACAAGGACGATCTGGACAACCTAAAGATCCTGAAGATCGACGTCCTGGCGCTCGGCATGCTCACCTGTTTGGCCAAAGCCTTCAAGCTGTTGGAAAATCACTACAACGAGCCAAAAAGGCTGTCGCAGATCTACGAAGACATTCAGCCGGCCGTCTATGACATGATCTGCCGCGCTGATACGATCGGTGTTTTCCAGATTGAGAGCCGGGCGCAGATGAGCATGCTGCCCCGCCTGCGGCCACGGGAGTTTTATGACCTTGTCATCGAAGTCGCCATCGTCCGGCCGGGTCCGATCCAGGGCGACATGGTCCATCCCTATCTGAAGCGGCGGCAAAACCCGGATGCCGTGGAATATCCAAGCGAGGAATTGCGGGAGGTTTTGAAACGAACCCTTGGTGTGCCGCTGTTTCAGGAGCAAGCCATGCAGATTGCCATAACCGCTGCCAAATTCACCCCGGCCGAAGCTGACAAGCTTCGCCGGGCCATGGCGACATTCCGTCGAACCGGCCAAGTCGCCCATTTTGAGGAACGCATGGTGAAAGGCATGGTCGATAATGGCTATCCGCGTGACTTTGCCGAGCGCTGTTTCAATCAGATCAAGGGTTTCGGGGAATATGGCTTTCCGGAAAGCCATGCGGCTTCCTTTGCCTTGCTGGTCTATGCCTCGTCCTGGTTCAAGACCTATTATCCCGACATCTTCTGCGCCGCGATGCTCAATTCCCAGCCCATGGGTTTTTATCCGCCAGCCCAACTGGTGCGGGATGCGCGCGAGCATGGGGTTAAGGTTCTGCCGGTTGATGTCAATATATCCGATTGGGATGCCGCGCTTGAGGGCGATGCGATGTTCGATCCCGGAGACATCGAGCCGCGGCACAGGGACATGTGCGAAATCATCAGGACACGCAAAGCCATCCGGCTTGGTTTTTGTCTCGTCAAAGGCCTGCGTCAGGTGGATATGATCGAAAAACTCGTCGCCCATCGCGGCGGGGGTTATTCCTCGGTGCGTGATCTCTGGCTGAGGTCCGGCTTGACGCGCGCGGTAATTGAACGCCTTGCGGATGCGGACGCTTTCCGATCGATCGGGCTTGATCGGCGTGCGGCGCTCTGGGCGGTCAAGTCGCTTGATGAAAAGTCAGCGGCGGAGCGCCTGCCGCTGTTTGAACAAGCGGGGCATAACGACCTTCAATATGAGCCGCAGGTCGCTCTGCCACAGATGCTGGAGGGCGAGCATGTGATCAATGACTACCGCTATCTCAGCCTATCGCTGAAAGCGCATCCCGTTTCCTTTCTGCGGGAGGATTTTTCAAGGCAGGGTATCGTCACCAGCCGCAGCCTGGATGCCGTGCGAAACGGCCGGATGGTCACGATCGCCGGGCTGGTTCTGGTGCGCCAGAGGCCGGGAACAGCAAAGGGTGTGATCTTCATGACGCTCGAGGACGAAACCGGTGTTGCCAATGCCATCGTTTGGAAGAACGTGTTTAAGACTTACCGTTCGGTTGTCATGGGTGCACGCCTGGTCAAGATCCGGGGGCGACTGCAAAGTGCCAGCGGCGTCATCCACGTCGTTGCAGATCACCTGGAGGATATGACCCCGGCGCTTGGAATTCTTCAAAAAGAGGCCCGTGGATTCGGCGCAAATGCCCGCTCCGATGAAGTGCTGAGACCAACCGACGATCATCGGCAAAAGCACCGGTTTCAAAAAGGTGGCCCTCCCCACGAAGAAGTAGGAAATCGGCAGGACTTGGTTGAAACGGCAAGTGTCATGCCGAAGGGAAGGAACTTCCATTGAGCGTTGGCAGTTCACATCGCGCGTCGCAAAACCGGCATCTGTAACAAAAGTTGTACAGGATTTTTGCCGCTCAAGAAAACTTGAATTTTTCCGAAAACCTGGACCAGGCCAAAACTTGCAATACTAAACCAATGAAAACACGATATTTTTTATCAAGTTTAGAATTGATCTAATATAAAACTGCTAATTCACGGCCGCGGGCGCGCCTAATTTTTTGTTGACACTAAATATCCGCTTTTGCTTTATGAATTGAATTCAGTGCCTTGTGTATCACGGACAGACGAAATGCTGGTTTGTAGCTGCAATTTTATCACCGATAAGGACATTCAGGACGTCATCATCGAGATGCTCGATGAGGACTGTTGGCAGCTTATCGTCCCTGCAAAAGTCTATCATGCGATGGAAAAGCGCGGCCGTTGCTGCGGCTGTTTTCCCAATGTCGTCGACATCATCATTCGCACCACCGAGCAATATCATGCCGGCCGCCCCTCGACTGGCGACCAGATATTTGATTTCATGAGCCGCCTCAAACAATTCCATGAAGAAAACAGGAGAGCGGATCTTGAAAGGCGACAAAAAAGTCATCGAGCAGCTTAACGAAGCGCTGTATCTCGAGCTCGGGGCTGTCAACCAGTATTGGGTCCATTATCGTCTTCTCGACGACTGGGGCTACACCCTTCTTGCCAAGAAGGAGCGGGCCGAATCCATCGAAGAGATGCAGCACGCTGACAAGCTGGTTTCCCGCATCATCTTCCTCGAAGGTCATCCCAACCTTCAGACGGTCGCACCGCTTCGCATTGGCCAATCGGTCAAGGAAGTGCTGGAGGCCGATCTCGCCGGTGAATACGATGCTCGCGCGGCCTACAAGAAATCCCGGGAGATCTGTCATGACGCGGGTGATTATGTATCGATGAAGCTATTCGAAGAGCTGCTGATCGATGAGGAAGGCCATATCGACTTCCTCGAAACGCAGCTCGACCTCTTCAACAAGATCGGAGCCGAGAAATACGGCCAGCTCAACGCAGCCCCGGCCAACGAAGCCGAGTAAAACTTCCTCACTCGCAAAAATGCCCGTCGCAGTTTCTGCGGCGGGCATTTTTAACACCAACGAGAACCACACGCGATATCCATGTACCGGATATCATTGCACTTTACAGGCGCTTCCGGCTCATCTGAAATCCCTCCGTTGATGCGGGCTATTGTTCCGCACACCCCCTTCGGATGACGTAAACGTCGCCACGCTTCCTGACAGCGTCTTGCACGTACTCTCCCTTCCTTCCGCTCCCCGTTCATGCAGTTTCGTCTGTTTCCCTGGGAACATAACGGCATTGCGCCTGTGCCTATACCTGCAGTGACCGGGCGTTGCATCAAGCAACAGTGGCTTCCATTAAAGCAACGTCTGGACGTGTTGTTTTACGGGATGGAGGCGTCAGACAGAATATCATTAGACAATCTGAATATTAGATTTATTTAAAGTATCTATCGGCGGATATTCATCCACTACGGCTGAATAATAGCCAGCACTCCCGTGTCCGGTGGACTGCTAAATAGATACGCATTCAAACCTCAATCGGAGACGAAAATGGCGACTATTACAGGGACTGTGGGCAATGACATATTGCTCGGCAACGATATCGACGGCGATTTCATCATGGCCCTCGCCGGGACCGACAAGATCAACGGCGGAATGGGTAGCGATTACATCTTTGCCGGGGAGGGCAACGATACGGCAGATGGGTCGTTTCAACGGGATAACCTGCAGGGCGAGGCCGGCGACGACACGCTGAACGGCAATAGCGGCGACGACACTATCGATGGTGGCATCGGTAAAGACAAGCTCAATGGCGGCAGCGGCCGAGACACCATTATCGCCGGAACACTGGAAACGGCAGCAGGCGATGTTGCCAATGGCGGTTCCGGTACCGACCGTTTGATGGTCGATTATTCCTCATCGGCCGCAAAGCTCAACATCGTGATCAAGGACTGGATCACCCCACAGACGCTGACAGGCGGTATCCAGGCAAGCAATGTTGAATCGTTCGTAATCACCGGTAGTACATTCGCTGACACGATCACCGGCGGAAATTATTCCGACATGTTTGACGGTGGTGCAGGTAACGACACCCTGTCCGGTGGGCGAGGCAGTGATATCCTGCAAGGCGGCGACGGCAACGATGTCTTGTATGGCGGGCGTGGTTTTGATTTTCTGTCTGGCGATGCCGGAAATGATATTCTCTATGGTGATCAGGGCTTTGATTACCTCTCCGGTGGTGACGGAAATGACCGGCTCTATGGCGGCGACAGTTTTGATACGCTGAGCGGCGGCGCCGGCGCTGACACAATCTACGGCGGTACCGGTAATGACTCCATCTCGGGCGATTCGGGGAATGACACGCTGAAGGGGGAGCTCGGTGATGACTCGATCGACGGAGGCTTGGGAGACGATATCATCGACGGTGGTACCGGCAACGATACGATCGGTTACTATTACGGTGAAGGTAAGGATACCATCACTGATGCCGGTGGCAGCGATCGCCTGATCCTGAGCAATTTCACCGGAAATTTCACTGCCAAAGCGGCGACCGAAGTCAACACGCTGGCAGGTGGCACGACCTTCACGGGCATGGATCACTATACGATCTATGCGACCGGCACCGGCGCCAACAAAATTACAACCGGTAGCGGAAATGACGTCGTTCTCTCGGGAGACGGCAATGACTGGATCAACGGCGCTGACGGCAATGACATTCTGGATGGAGGTCTTGGCAAGGATACAGTCTATGGCGGTGCCGGCAATGATAAAGTCGATCTCGGCGATGGCGGCGCAGACACCGCAGATGGCGGGATAGGGACAGACGAGGTCGCCGTCGATCGCCGGTCATTGACCGCAAGCCAGACCTTCTCCGTCACTGGCACCACAGCAACATTGACGGACGGCACCAGCTTGAAGAATTTCGAGCACTACTCCGTGTCGTTCGGAAAGGGCAACGATATCGTTAAATCAGTCGGCGCGGCGCAGAGCGTCACCTTCTACGGTTACGACGGCAACGACACGCTGATCGGCACCAACGGCTCGGATGAACTCGATGGCGGCAATGGCAACGATACACTGACGTCGGGGGCTGGGTCGGACCGGATCAATGACAATGGTGGTACCAACGTCATCAAGTCCGGCGAAGGTTCCGACACCATCCGCGTCGGTGATGCTTATAGCGGTGGCGCCGTCGGTCATAACACTGTTGACATGGGAACCGGTGATGACAGCTTTTATCGCACTGCATCGACCGGCAAACTCTTGCTGGACGGCGGGACGGGCACGGACTTCGCTTCTATCGATTTCAGCAAATACACGGCGGGAATCACCTTCAAGCTGGCGGCCAGCGTCACTGCGACCAATGCTCCGGTAACGGTCAAGAATGTCGAACGGGTGGCGCTTGTCGGTGGCAGCGGCAACGACGTCTTCACCGGCGGCGGCCTAAGCGACGATCTGGGCGGCGGCAACGGCAACGATGTGCTGACCGGCGGTGGCGGTAATGACATCATTAATGGTGGTCTCGGCAATGATACGCTCAGGGGTGGTATCGGCAACGACACGATCTATGGTGACGGTAAAACGCTGACCGGCGGCAGGGACGTGATCTATGCCGAGGATGGTAACGACCTGGTCCATATGGGGATCGGCGACCGTGCAAATGGTGGTACAGGCACAGACCGGACCGTTCTAAATGTCTCGGAGCAGACCAAGGACATTGCTTTCACCTTCTCTACAGGCACGGTCAATGTCGATGCAACAACGTCGTTTGCCGCCTTTGAGGCACTCGACTATATCGGCAGCAAGGGCAAGGACACGGTTACTGGCGGTATTCTCGCCGATAGCCTCGATGGTCGCGCCGGCAATGATATCCTCAGGGGTGGAGCCGGAAATGATACCCTGGAAGATGGCGCTGGAAGCGACCAGCTCTTTGGCGACGCGGGAAATGATTTGCTCATCCGTTCGGACGCGACGAGCGCAGGTGCGGGGGGCAAGGATGTCTTCGATGGCGGCTCAGGTACCGATACTTTGTCGTTCCGGGAGGGCGCAACATCTGTCGTGCTTGATTTGATGACCCAGGCCAACAACAAGGGCCTCGCGCTCGGCTTGACGGTCAAGAATGTCGAGATTATTGAAGGCAGCTATGCCGACGATGACATCCGTGGTGATGCCTCCGCCAATATCTTCTACGGAGAGCAGTCTGACGACGTGCTTGATGGGCGTGGTGGTAACGACACGCTTGTTGGTGGTGCTGGAGACGACTGGCTGACGGGAGGCACGGGTAACGACAAGTTCGTCTTCGACAGCGCCGGACGTGACGGAGAAGGTGACGTCGTCACCGACTTTACCCGCGGCCAGGACAAGCTGGTGATCGACAAGAGTGACTACGGCATCGCAGTGGGAGACACGGCAGTGACACTCGTCGTCGGCGCTGATCCGGTAGCAACCAGTACAAAGGGCAGCTTCCTGTTCGAAAGTGACAACGGCCGCCTGTGGTTCGATGCCGACGGCAAGGGCACGGAGGCCGACCTGGAGCTTGTCGCTATCCTGCAGAACGTTAAGACGCTCTCGACGAGCGATTTCGCCTTCATCTGAAGTTGAGATGAGAGCCTAGGAAAGCGCCCGCCCTGGATTTCCGGGGCGGGCGTTGACGTTTATTTGGAGCAAGATCGCAACCGACTTTCGGACTTCGGGATGATCATTGCCCGTGGCGTCAGGCATGGGCTTTTGCCTGTTTCAGCCCTGACAGGTCGCTCGTGCTGTTCGCTTCAATTTGTGGGGGCAATGATGCGCTTGTCCGCCGACCATAGTCGCGTGGCGAACAGCCCATGACCCTTTTGAAGGCTGTGCTGAAGGCTGCTTCCGATTCGTATCCGAGCGATGGAGCTATCACCGAAATGGGATCCCTGGAGTTTTCCAACCTGTCGCCCGCCAGCGCCATGCGCCAATGCGCCAGATATTCCATCGGCGACGTGCCGACGGTCTCCTTGAATTTTAGGGCAAAGGCCGATCGTGACATGCCGGCTTGTTCGGCCAGTTGCTGCAGCGTCCAGCGATGCGCCGGATTGTCGTGCATCAGGTTCATCGCGGTGTTCATCTGCTTGTCTGCTAGGGCGAAGAGCCAGCCGACGCTGCTTTTCGACGCCTCTGCCAGATGCAGGCGGAGGGCTTGTACCAGCATCATATGGGCGAGGTGCTGGATGATGAGAAAGCCGCCCGGTTGCTGCGTGCGCAATTCCTGCATCATCCGTTCCACCGACCAGCGCAGTGTCGCCCTGCCCTCCTCGTCGCGAATGTGAATGATCGGCGGCAGCATTCGGAGCAGGATAGCGGCATGGTTGCTGGCGAGCGCAAAACGGCTGCTGACCAGCGAAAAATCGCTGCCACCATTGTAGGAGACGATCCCGCCCTTGCGAACGGCGGCAAAAACGGTGGATGCATCAACCGGCATCAAGCCCATGTCGCTTGCGATGCGGAATGGCCGTCCGCTTGGCAGGAGAAAGCCGTCTCCCGTTTTCAGCTGCACTGAACCCGCAACGCCCTCCACCGACAGCCAGTACTGGCCGGATATCACCGCACCACATTTGATGCCGTCCTGCTGGTCTGGAAACTGTATCGACCATTCGCCCGCCGCTTCAAAGCCGGCCGACATGTAGTTGCGCGGTTTCAGCAGCGACAGCACATTGGAGAGCGGATCCATCATCTATTCCGGGACGATCGCAAAGATATTGCAGACGCTACAGCATGGATCGTATTTTATCAATGATCTAGCATTGTCGTCAGCGCGGCTGGGACACGGCCGTTGCCGCGAGAGAAGCCAGGGAGAATTGCCATGCACGTCTTTGTCACCGGTGCCACCGGCTTTGTCGGTTCGGCAGTCGTTGCGGAACTCATCCGTAGCGGCCATCAGGTCACAGGGCTTGCCCGTTCCGATGCGGCTGCGGCTTTTCTTGCAGCCGCTGGCGCTGCGGTGCATCGCGGCCATCTTGAAGATCTGGACAGCCTGCGTCGCGGAGTGGACGCTGCAGATGCGGTCATCCATACGGGCTTCATCCATGATTTCTCGAAATTCAAGGAGAGCTGCGAGATCGACCGGCGCGCGATTGAAGCACTGGGATCCGCGCTGGCTGGCAGCAATCGCCCTTTGATCGTCACCTCGGGGACGGGTCTGCTAACTCCGGGCGCGCTGGCAACTGAGGACACAGTGCCCGGCTCAGTAGTTCCGCGCGTTTCCGAACAGACAGCCCTGTCCTTGGTGTCGTCAGGCGTGCGCGTGTGCGTGGTGCGCCTTCCTCCATCCGTTCACGGCGATGGCGATCACGGTTTCGTCCCTCTCCTGATCGGTATCGCGCGTGAAAAAGGTGTTTCGGCCTATATTGGCGAAGGGGAAAACCACTGGCCTGCGGTGCACCGTCTGGATGCAGCCCAACTCTACCGGCTTGTGCTGGAGAAAGGGACTGCAGGCGCCCGTTATCATGGGGTGGCCGAAGACGGCATCCCGTTCCGGGATATTGCCGAGATCATTGGCCACCGGCTTGGCCTCCCGGTCTTTGGAAAATCACCCGAGGCGGCGGCTACACACTTCGGCTGGTTCTCGCATTTCGCTGGTATCGACAACAAAGCATCGAGTGCCAAAACGCAGGAACTACTTGGGTGGCATCCCAAACAGCCAGGGCTCATTTCCGATCTTGACCGGGACGGCTATTTTCAAACCTGAACCGGAGAAATAATGATCCTTACGGCGAGGATGGCGTGTTTGAGAGATGCCCGAACGCCGCCACGACATCCTCGTAGACTCCGCGTTTGAACGTCACGATCAGGTCCGGCAAAGTCTGCATCGGCTTCCAGGCCCATTCGTCGAATTCGGGTTCGTGGCCGCCCGGTGGAGGGTTGATGGCGATTTCGGATTCGGCGCCTTCAAAGCGGAAGGCGAACCAGCGTTGGGTCTGGCCGCGATATTTGCCCTTGAGGCCGATGCCGATCAGGTGTGCAGGCAGATCATAGTTGATCCACTCCGGGGCCTCGGCAAGCAGCGAGACGGTGGTCATGCCAGTTTCTTCATGGAGTTCGCGATAGGCTGCTTTCAGCGGATCCTCACCCTTGTCGATGCCGCCTTGCGGCATCTGCCAGAGCTGCCCGGATCCGTCATATTCGGAATTGCCGACCGGAATACGCCGCCCGGCCCAGACCAGCCCTTCCCGGTTAAGCACCATGATGCCGACGCAGGGGCGATAAGGCAGATCGTCGGCCTTTACCGGTTTTGATTTGTCCTTGCTCATACTCACGCCCCTTGCCTGTCTGCCTTCCACGCTGGATCAAAGAGTCCGCGTGGCTCAATCGAATACGCTATTGCTGTTGCGGATCTTTGACGAGCGCCGAAACGCCGACAAATTCGATCCCGCGTGTACCCGCCTCGTCCATCCACTGGGAAATGGCTGCGACGCTTTCATCGAAGGCCGAAGCGACGCCGATGGCACCGCCATTGCGTCTGGCAATGCGCTCCAGTTCGTCGAGTTTCTTCAGGATCGCCGTGCGGTCGATCTGGTCATCGACGACCATGTCGGCGAATCCATGGGGTACGCCGATTGTCCCGGCCAGCGTTCCCGTCAGCGTCTGTGCCGAAGTCGCATCGTCGAGGAAGAGCAGCCCGCGCTTGCCGATATCGCGCATCACTGGCTCCAGCGCGTCAGCGTCCGAGAGAAAACGGCCACCGAGGAAATTCATGATGCCGGTATAGTTGGTGATCTGGGCGAGCGAATAATGCAATTCGGACAAATTCTTCTTCGCATCCAGCCCGA
Organism: Pararhizobium sp.; assembly: GCF_965279435.1. Taxonomy (NCBI): domain Bacteria; kingdom Pseudomonadati; phylum Pseudomonadota; class Alphaproteobacteria; order Hyphomicrobiales; family Rhizobiaceae; genus Pararhizobium; species Pararhizobium sp. Next base: position 1,271,687 of record NZ_CBDIHY010000003.1, on the reverse strand, counting down.
CGCGCAGCGTGTGCGGGCCGGGATTGTTATCCGGATAATCGAAAGGTTCGAATGGAACCTGCAAAAGGATTTCGTGACCGGTGCGGCGTGCCTCCTGCATCCAGCGTTGCAGGCTGTTGCCCGTCGCGGCAAAGGCCATGGTGACATCGGGGGAAAGCTGACGCAGCGCATTCTGCGTGCCCGTCTGACTAAGCCCGAGGCCGCCAACAACGATGGCAATACGGACGCCGCGTGCACCGGACCATGGGCGTGCGTACTGATCCATCGGCCGCAGACCCTCAGGACCGGTGATCGGCAGTCGTCCCTCCGGGCTGTCTTCCAATAGGTCGTCATTCGGGAAAGTCGCCAGCCGAGGGTCCTGCCCCTTGGTACGGCCGACTTCGATGAAGGCGGGACCGTCGCCGTCGCGCTGTTTGGGCGAGAACTTGGTGACGATGGAACCGTTGTCGGTCAGCGTTTCCTCGACATGGGCACCGGAAAGGGCACCGCTTGTCTTCTGCTGCTTGAGCTGGGTGGTGTTGGGTTCTGCCGCCGGCTTTTCGCCTGGCTGGGTAGCATCCGCCACGCTCTGGGGTTCCGGCGGCAGGATCAGGCCGGTCGGTTTCAGAACGGCCCAGGCTGAAATGCTGATCAGCGCCAGGGCGCAAATTCCAAGCGAAAGGCGGCCGAATGTCAGGCGGGATTTCTCAGCTTTTGAGGGGCGCGTCTTGCGGTTTTGACCAAGAGGAGCGTTGAGATCTGTTCCCAAGAGGGCCTCTATCGATCTGAGTTGCGATGGCGGAAGCCTCAGGAAAAGGCATTCCCTTAAGAATCGAAACCGCCGCCCGGCTATGGCCAGGCGGCGAAGAGTATCAGGTGATCCGCATTTTCAGCGGATGTTACGGCTTCAGTTCGGCTTTTTCCGGATTGGCCGGGAAGGCGGGGTCCGTCTTCTTGCCGCGCAGAAGGTCAAGCGCGTAGTTCAGCTGCAGGTCGTCCTTGGTTTCCGGCGGGACATAAGCGACCGAGCCGGAGCCCTCGTCATTTTCGCTTTGGCCCTTGATATGACCACGCAGGCTGGACTCGCTCGTCGTTTCGACCTTGCCGAGCAGTTCCGGCGGCAGCGGCTGTTCGACCTTGATGTCTGGCGAGATGCCGGTGCCCTGGATCGACTTGCCCGATGGCGTGTAATAGAGCGCGGTGGTCAGACGCAACGCGCCGGCTTCGCCGAGCGGGATGATCGTCTGAACCGAACCCTTGCCGAACGAACGCGTGCCGAGAACGGTGGCGCGCTTCAGATCCTGCAGGGCGCCGGCAACGATTTCCGATGCCGAAGCCGAACCGCCGTTGACGAGCACGATGACCGGTTTGCCGTCGGTCAGATCGCCTGGTGTCGCGTTGAAACGGCGCGTCTCGTCAGGATTGCGGCCACGCGTGGAGACCACTTCGCCACGTTCCAGGAAGGCGTCGGAGACGTTGATTGCTTGGTCGAGCAGACCACCCGGGTTGAGGCGCAGGTCGAGTACATAGCCCTTGAGCTTGTCAGCCGGAACCTGAGCCTTGATCTTTTCGATCGCGTTCTTCAGGTCGTCATAGGTCTTTTCCGTGAAGGAAATGACCCGGACATAACCGACATCGTCTTCCGTACGGAACTTGACGGCGCGAACGGCGATGATGTCGCGAACGATCGTGATGTCGATCGGCTTTTCGGCACCCTTGCGCAGGATGGTCAGCTTGATCGACTTGCCGACCGCGCCGCGCATCTTGTCGACCGCTTCCTCAAGCTTGAGGCCGCGCACGTCAACGTCATCGATCTTCGAAATGAAGTCACCGGCGAGAACGCCAGCCTTGGCAGCGGGTGTATCGTCGATCGGGCTCGTCACCTTGACGAGATCGTCTTCCATGGTGACTTCGATGCCGAGACCACCGAACTCACCCTTGGTTTGGGTGCGCATGTCTTCGGCATCCGTCGAATTCATGTAGCTCGAATGCGGATCCAGCGACGAGAGCATGCCGTTGATGGCATTCTCGATCAGCTTGTCGTCCTGCGGCGGCGTTACGTACTGCGCACGCACACGCTCGAAAACATCGCCGAAAATCGACAGTTCGCGATAGGTCGACGGGTTAGCCGCGACGGCCGGGACGATGGAGGAATATACAACGCCCGTAGCCGCTGCACCCATGAGTGCCCCGACCAGAACAAGTGACGTTCTACGAATCATTGCGTGCCTTTCCGGTGTCTGCTGCGGTCCACCATGGTCGGGAATCAACCGGTTTTCCGTCTTTCCTGAATTCAATGTAAAGCGTCGGGCGTTCTGTTTCCAGCGCCAATGCAGTGGCACTCGCCACTCTTTTGTTACCCATCGTACCGAGCGGTTCACCGGCGACGACGAATTGGCCCTGCTGTACCGTCACGCCTTCCAAACCTGAGAGAACAACGTGATAGCCGTCGCCGGGATTGAGGATGATCATCTGGCCGTAGCTGCGAAACGTACCGGCAAAAACGATCCAGCCATCCGATGGCGCCGTCACCAAAGCCCCTGCATTGGTCTCGAGCATGATGCCCTGAAGCGAATGCCCCGTGCCGTCGGCATCGCCGAATTTGCGCAGGATCGATCCGGCAACCGGAAGCGCGAGCTTTTTCTGCAAGTCCGAAAACGCATATGCAGGCGCAATACGGTTTTTGTCGGGCGTCGTGCTGTTTGCCAGCTCACGGGCCTCGTTGCGCTGAGCCTCCGACATCAGCCGGCGGTTTTCCTCTTCGGCCTTGGCGGCGGCGGCTGCATCGCGTGCAGAGGTGATCTCGCTCTCGATCGAGCCGATCAGCCCCTCAAGACTGGTTGCCTGCGTTGCAAGCTGTTCGGCCTTGCGGCGTTCGGAGGCGAGTTCGGTGGCGCTGCGCTGTTTGAGTTTCTGTTTTTCAACGATCAGCATGTTCATGCGTCGCTCTTCCTCGAGCCTTGCCGTCATGTCGTCGCCAAGCGCCTGTTTCTGAGTAACGATTTCCTTGCGAACACCGGCGAGCGCCTTGAGGTCAGCTGCAAGATTTTCCGTCTCGTGACGGATACCAGGAACGACAGCGCCGAGCAGAATGGCGCTGCGCACGGAGGCGAGCGCATCTTCCGGCGTGACGAGCAGCGCCGGCGGTGGATTGCGGCCCATCCGCTGCAGCGCTGCCAAAACCTCGGCCAGCACACTGCGCCGGGCGCGCAGGGAGGCATGAACGGCGTCCTCCTTGGTTCGCAGGGTGGTCAGTTTGTCTTCACCGTCGATGATCTGCTGTTCCAGCGCCTTGCGTTTGCCAGCCGAATCGACAAGCGCCGTCCGCAGCGATTCACTGGTTTTCTCAAGTTCGGCGATCCCCGCCTGCAATTGCGCGGCACGATCGTTGGACACGGTGATGGTTTTTGACAGGGCTTCCAGTTCGCTGCGGGTGCTATCGCGTTTGACGGCAAGTTCCGCAGCGGGATCGGCTTGCGTCGGAGCCTGCCCAGAGGCTGCCTGCGGGCTCTGATCCGGTATTTCTGGAGTTTGAGCGGGCGCGACGGTGGCGAAGAGGAGAGTGGCTGCCAGAAGGCCCATGCGGAAGCAGAGCCATCCGGCGTCTCCCGGCTGCTCTTCCCGTGCCTGCTTTGCCGCATCTGTCGTCATTCCGCCATTCGCTGTCAGCCGTCTCTGTAAGCAAAAAACCCTACGCTGATTTGGCTATTTCAGCCAACAGCCATTCGTGGCAATTGCGGCATACGGATGGCGGCACACCGCATTCGTCAAACCCGGTGATAGGGATGGCCTGAAAGGATGGTGACGGCGCGGTAAAGCTGCTCCGCGATCAGGATACGCACCAGCTGATGCGGCCATGTCATCTTGCCGAGGCAAATGACAGCATCAGCCTTAGCGTGAAGGGCGGGATCGAGCCCATCGGCGCCACCAATTGCAATCGTCAGGTCCCGCTTGCCGCTATCGCGGAACGAACCAATGAGGGATGCAAAACCTTCGGAATCGAGCGCCTTGCCGCGTTCGTCGAGCAGGATGAGAAGGCTGGCGTCCGATAGTGATTTTTCAAGTTGGGCAGCCTCTTCGCGCTTACGCGTATCGGCGCTCGATCCCCGGCTTTCGGGGACTTCGGCAATGCGCGAAAGCTCCAGGCCGATTGCAGGACCGGCCTTGGCGAAGCGGTCGAGATAACGGGCCGCAAGATCCTTTTCCGGGCCAGCCTTGAGGCGCCCGACGGCAAAGAGGCCAACCCGCATATCATTTCCCTAATTTCACTATGCCAGTCAGAGCATCGCCGTTTTATCTGCGGCGAGAGGCACATCCCTATCGGCCCAGCGGAACGCTGGTGCTGGACTTCATTTTGCAAACGGCCGCAATCGGACAACCTATCCTGCACGACCATTGCAGGATCCAAATGTGTCACTTCCCGCTCAACGCCCAATCGGGCGCCGTGCGCTTAGTGCAATGTACTGTCTTCCATCTCCGGCGTGGCCCACATCTTTTCGATGTTGTAGAACTCGCGGATTTCCGGGCGGAATACGTGGACGATGATGTCGCCGCCGTCGATCAGTACCCAGTCGCCGGTCTCCAGACCTTCAACGCGGGCATTACCCTGGCCACCGTCCTTAAGATCGGTCATCAGGTGATCGGCGATCGCCATGACATGCCTGCTCGACCGCCCTGAGACCACAACCATGTAGTCTCCCAGCGCCGATTTTCCGGCAATGTTGATGGTGACAATATCTTCTGCCTTTGAGTCCTCGAGACTGTCGAGAACCAGCTGAAGAGCACGGGCAGCGACTTCGTCGCTGCGTTCCGGGCTTTGCGGGAAAATGCGGGTGACATTTCCCTTCGCGTGTACTGTTGTCAGAGGTTTTCCTTTCCAGGTGAACAGAACAGGCATGATGCGATTCGAATGTCGGTCGAGCCGCACTCTAAATGTAGGCACCAATACCCTAAGGTTTCAAGACACGAGAAATAAATGACGGTTAATCATTGCTGATATGCACTCAAGATTTCGCCCGCAGCGCGGTGGAGCTCAGCGGTGAGCGAGGCCCGTGAATGAAGGTCCAAGCGGGGGCCTTGCGCCAAGCGAGGCTTGCCGCATGTGCTTCGTCAACGCGCGCATAATCAAAGGTTTTTGCCATCTTCGAGGACAGATAGGACAAGGTATCGCCGGGACGGTCGATGACGGCGATTGGGAAGGTGCAGGCGATTTTCTGCCAGTCCTGCCAGAGATGAAAATTCTTCAGATTATCGGCGCCCATGATCCAGACGAAATGAATGCCGCGATTCCGCTCGCGGATTTTTTCCAGCGTGCGCGCCGTATAGCTCTGGCCGAGCGATTGCTCGAAGGCTGTTACCTTGATGCGTGGGTCATGGGTGATTTTCTCGCTGAGCGCAATGCGTTCGGCAAGCGGCGCCAGATGGTTGCGGCTCTTCAGCGGATTACCGGGTGTCACCATCCACCAGAGCTGCTCCAGCCCAAGCCGGCGCAACGCGATATCGGCAACAAGCACATGACCATCATGCGGCGGATTGAACGAGCCGCCGAACAACCCGACGGTCATGCCGTTCTCGACATGGGGCATTTTCAGATAGAACGGATCGACGTCGCCCGTCTGCACCTTACGGCCGGACCTGACCGGTGCCGCGCACCCTGTATTTGAAAGAGGTCAGCTGCTCGACACCGACCGGCCCGCGCGCGTGCATCTTGCCGGTGGCAATCCCGATCTCGCCGCCCATGCCGAACTCGCCGCCATCGGCAAACTGGGTCGAGGCATTGTGCAGCAGGATGGCCGAATCGACCTCTGCGAAGAAGCGTTCGACGACGGCCGGATCTTCGGCAATGACGGCTTCCGTGTGGGCCGATGACCAGGACGAGATATGATCGACTGCGCCTTCAATGCCATCGACCAGCGTCACTGAAATGATCGCGTCGAGATATTCGGTTGCCCAGTCTTCCTCGGTGGCAGCAATCAGCCTTGGAACCATGGTGCGGATATCTTCGCTGGCGCGGACTTCGCAGCCGGCATCACGAAGGGCAGTGATCAGCGGAAGGACGAATTTGTCCTTTGCCTTGCGGTCGATCAGCAGCGTTTCGGCGGAGCCACAAATGCCGGTGCGGCGCATCTTGGCGTTGACGACGATCCTTTTCGCCATCTCCAGATCAGCGGAAGCATCGACATAGACGTGGCAAAGGCCTTCCAGATGGGCAAAGACCGGCACGCGGGCCTCGTTCTGGACGCGGGCAACAAGGCTCTTGCCGCCACGCGGAACGATGACGTCGATCGAGCCGCCAAGACCGGTCAGCATGGCGCCGACGGCCGAGCGGTCAGAAACCGGCACCATCTGGATCGCATGCACTGGAAGTCCGGCATCCTTCAAGCCTTGCACCATGCAGGCATGGATCGCCTGCGATGAATGCAGGCTGTCCGAACCGCCGCGCAGGATGACGGTATTGCCGGCCTTGAGGCAAAGCGCGCCCGCATCGGCGGTAACGTTTGGACGGCTTTCGTAGATGACGCCGATGACGCCAAGCGGCGTGCGAACGCGTTCGATATGCAGGCCGTTGGGGCGATCCCACTCGGCAATGATATCACCGACGGGATCAGGCAGTTCGGCGATTGCGCGGATGGCATTGGCCATGTCGAGCACGCGGTTTTCCGAAAGGGTCAGCCGGTCGAGAAAGGAGGCGGCGACGCCGGTTTCGCGGGCATTTTCAAGATCGAGCGCATTGGCGGCGAGAATGTCGTCCTTATGGGCAACAATATTGCTGGCCATGCTGATCAAGGCCGCATGCTTGCGCTCGGCGGATGCCGTGGCCAGCGGCCGGCTGGCGGCGCGGGCCTGGCGGCCGATTACCGCCATCAATTCCTGGATTTCTTTCTTTCGCGCATCGTCAAGCATGAGCGTCGCTCCTCACTGCATCCGTCTCCCGCTTCGCGGCCGCGGTCATCACCATATCGTCGCGATGCACCATGGCGGCGCGTCCGGCGTAACCGAGAATGACGGCAATCTCCGCCGATTTCTTGCCGGTGATCTGACGGGCTTCGTCGGCATCATAACCGGCCAGCCCGCGGGCAATTTCGCGGCCTTCCGCACCGATGATGGCAATCGTATCGCCGCGGCTGAACGATCCGGTCACCTGGCGAACGCCGGCCGGAAGCAGGCTCTTGCCGGAGCGAAGTGCTGTTTCAGCCCCGGTGTCGATGGCCAAGCTGCCAGCCGGCAGCAATTGCCCCGCAATCCAGGTTTTGCGCGCGGTCACCGGCGAACCGGACGGCGCAAACCAGGAGGAGCGGGCACCATCATCGATTGCCGACAGCGGATGATCAACCTTACCCGATGCAATGATCATGGCGCAGCCAGCGCCAGTCGCAATCTTGCCGGCATCAATCTTGGTTCGCATGCCGCCGCGCGACAGTTCGGATGCAGCCCCCCCGGCCATTGCCTCAATCTCTGGAGTGATCTCGGCGATCGTTTCAAGGAACTGCGCATCCGGATCCAGATGCGGTGGGGCGGTGTAAAGCCCGTCGATATCGGAAAGAAGCACGAGCAGGTCGGCGCCGGTCATGGTGGCGACGCGGGCGGCCAGACGGTCATTGTCGCCATAGCGGATTTCCGTAGTGGCGACGGTGTCGTTCTCATTGATGATCGGAACGGCGCGCATCTTCAAAAGCTGGCTGATGGTGGCGCGGGCGTTGAGGTAACGGCGCCGCTCTTCTGTATCACCAAGCGTCAAAAGGATCTGGCCGGCAACGATCTCGTCGGCTGACAGGCTTTCGGACCAAGCACGGGCCAGAGCAATCTGGCCAACGGCAGCCGCTGCCTGGCTTTCTTCCAACTTCAGCGCGCCGGGCGCGAGATCGAGCACCGAACGGCCAAGCGCAATGGCGCCCGACGAGACGACGAGAACCTCGACACCCTTGGCCCTGAGTGCGGCGATATCAGCGCACATGGCATTCAGCCACTGCTTCTTCAACCCGGTCTTGCGGTCTACAAGCAGGGCCGAGCCGATCTTGATCACAATCCGGCGGTATTTTTCCAGCGGTTTGCGTTGCGGCGTCATGTCAGTCTTCGTCCACCGGGGTTTGCGCGGCGACGATGATATCGCGCAGCGCGCGCAACGTTTCGGTCATGCCGGTGCCGACCACGGCCGACAGCAGCAGCGGCGTCTGGCCGCTGGCTTTCGCCAGTGCCTTCTGCTTCTTCTTCAGTTCGGTCGGATCGAGCACGTCGATCTGCGACAGCGCAACGATTTCAGGCTTGCCGGTCAGCTCGCCGCCATAGGCTTCGAGCTCGTACTTGACGGTCTTGTAGGCCTTGGCGACATCTTCCTCCTGCGCGGAAACAAGATGCAGCAACACGCGGGTGCGCTCGACATGGCCAAGGAACCGGTCGCCGAGACCGACGCCATCATGGGCGCCTTCGATCAGGCCCGGAATATCGGCCAGGATGAATTCGCGGCCGTCGATGGTCGCAACACCGAGGTTCGGGTGCAGCGTCGTAAACGGGTAGTTGGCGATCTTCGGGCGAGCGCGGGTCACCGTCGCCAGGAATGTCGACTTGCCGGCATTCGGCAGGCCGACCAGACCAGCATCGGCAATCAGCTTAAGCCGAAGCCAGATGGTCTTTTCTTCACCTTCAAGGCCCGGATTGGCCCAGTTCGGTGCCTGATTGGTCGAGGATTTGAAATGGGTGTTGCCGAAACCGCCATTGCCGCCGGCGGCCAGCCGGAAGCGCTGACCCTCGGCGATCATGTCGACGATCATCGTCTCAGAGTCTTCCTCGAAGATCTGCGTGCCGACCGGAACTTTCAGCGTTACATCGCCGCCGCCAGCGCCGGTGCGATTGCGGCCCATGCCGTGGATGCCCGTGCCAGCCTTGAAATGCTGCTGGAAGCGGAAATCGATCAGCGTGTTGAGACCATTGACGGCCTCCACCCAGACGTCGCCGCCACGGCCGCCGTCGCCGCCGTCCGGGCCGCCGAACTCGATGAATTTCTCGCGCCGGAACGACACAGCGCCAGCTCCGCCGTCGCCGGACCGGATATAGACTTTTGTTTCGTCAAGAAATTTCATCGCACTGCCATCTGTTTGGTGTATTTGCCGCCACAATTGTCGCCATCGATATAGGCGCGTGCTCCGGAGGTCAAAGAATATCGTGAAGTTTTTGAGCTATAACATCCAGTACGGCGTCGGTCTCGACGGCCGTTTCGATCCCGAACGCATCGCTGCAAGTCTTGAAGGTGCCGATGTGATCGCGCTGCAGGAAGTGACGCGGAATTTTCATCGCAACGGCTATGCGGATCTTCCCGCCATTTTTCGCGACCTGATGCCGCAATACTTTTCCACCTTCTGGCCGGCCTGCGAGATCGATGCCGGATCGGCGATCGAGAACGGCCGGGCCGTCGAGCGCCGCTTCCAATTCGGCAACATGATCCTGTCGCGTTTCCCGATTGCCGCGACCCGCCTCATTCCGCTGCCGCGCAGCCGGACGATTTCGCCGATGAACCTGCAGCGTGGCGCCACCGAAGCGTTGGTCGTCACCCCTGACGGTCCGCTGCGGGTCTATTCGGTTCATCTCGACCATGTCTACCCGGCCGAACGCATCACCCAGATCGCTCACCTGAAGGAAAAGGCTCTGTCCTATCCGCGCGAGGGCGGGGCGATCACCGGCGGCGGTGATTTCGGCTTTGCCGAGCTGCCGCATCCGGAAGACTTCGTGCTGATGGGCGATTTCAATATGGAGCCGGAAGGGCCGGAGTACTGCCTGATGACCGGCGCGCGCGATGCCTATTACGGCCGTTCGCTGCGGCTGGAAAACCCGGTGGATGCGCTGGCGCATCTGGGCCGGCTGACGCCTGAAAGCTACAGCTGGATCAATCCCGCCGATCATCAAAAGCGCATGCATCTCGACTATTGTTTCCTCAGTGCAGGTCTTGCGCCGCGCTTGCGGCATGCCTGGATCGATACCGAGGCCGCAGGCTCTGACCACCTGCCCGTCGGCTTCGAGCTGGACTAGCTTAAAGCGAAAAGGCCCGCAGTTTCGTTGCTGCGGGCCTTTGTTCGTTTCACGGTGCGATGAGGGCACCCGCCGTGATGCTGGTCTCGATATGGCTGACCATGCCGTTGCGGGCCAGCGCATAGACCTGGCTGCAGCCGGTGATCTCGAAGCCAAGCTTCTTCTGCAGCTTCAGCGATCCGGCATTGTCGGCAAACACGCCGGAATGCAGGACGGTGCCGGGCATACGCCGGAAGAACCGCTCGATAGCCGCATACGCCGCCTCGCTGGCATAACCGTGGTTCCAGTAGTAGCGGTTCAGCCAGTAGCCGAGATGCCATTGGCCGTGCATCAACTCGATGCCGACGCAGCCGATATGGACGTCGTCGCCGGTGGTGATCGCCAGCGTCCAGCCGGCAATCAGCCCAGAACCCTGCCGGACCAGCCAGTCATGTGCGTCCTGCCGGTGATAGGGCACAGGCACCCGCGCCAGCATGCGCGAGACCTGAAAGTCGGCCAGCGATTGCGCCACCGCATCTGCATCGGACAGCTTGTGCGGACGCAAGACCAGCCGTGCGGTTTCGATGACCGGGCAGGGGCCTGGATCGGGACGAACGGCAACCTTCGGCCGTTCACGCAGGTGAGCGGTCATCTCAGACCTCCCCAACTGCGCAACGACATCCAGGTCTTGCGATCGAGCCGGTACCATTCGACGGCCATCATGCCGCCCAGTGCCAGGCTGTCGACCATGCCGGAGCCCTGGAACTGGAAGCCGCACTTCTGGATGACCCGCCGCGAGGCGACGTTCATGACCCGGCAGCGCGCATCGATCTGGTCGATGTCGCGGGTGCGGAAGGCCATGTCGGTCAGCGCCTGCGCCGCCTCTGTGGCAAAACCCTTGTTCCAGTGCGGTTCGCCCAGCCAGTAGCCGAGCTCCGCCGTCTTGCCGTCGGGATGCGGCTCGATACCGCAGCAACCCAGAAATGCGCCATTATCCGCTTTGGTAATCGCATAGACGCACTTGCCAATCGTGCCCGTTTTCGTACGGCGTACGAAATCCGCAGCATCGGCCACCGTGTACGGGTGCGGCATGCGCGAAACCATGGTGGCGATATTGGCGTTGTTGGCAAGATGGGCAAGGGCGTCGATATCGTCTTCGTGGGGGGCGCGCAAAACGAGCCGGGGCGATAACAATATCGGGCAATCGGTCCTTGACCGTTGGGGCCGCAGCCGTTCCTGAGAAGATTCCAGGGAATCTTCCCGGGGAGACCGTGATTGGCTCTCCCTCAACAGTTCGCTTTGCATGTTCAGTCCTCCAAGACGTGAAAAAGGGGAGATCGGGCATTGCCCCATCTCCCCTTTTGATCTTGGCCTGAACACAGTAAGCGTCAGCCGGGTCGATGAGACGCCGGCTGTTTTAAGAGCGCTACCGGCTTATTCCGCTGCTTCGGCTTTCGGCATTACAGACACGTACACGCGGCCATTGGCCTTCGTACGGTAGTTCACATTGCCGGCCGTAAGTGCAAAAATGGTGTGGTCCTTGCCGAGGCCAACATTGGCGCCCGGATGCCACTGGGTTCCGCGCTGACGCAGAATAATGTTGCCCGGAATGACGACTTCGCCACCGAACTTCTTTACGCCGAGGCGCTTGGACTGTGAATCGCGACCGTTGCGCGAGGAACCGCCAGCTTTTTTATGTGCCATGGATGTTCTCCTTTAAACCTTGGATCCGTGTCTCAGTTTGCGGCTTCAGCGGCAGCGTCGTCGGACTTCTTGGAAGTCTTCTTCGCCTTCGCGCCGGCAACAGCAGCGATGTCCAGGATGCGGACAGTCGTGTTGTGCTGGCGGTGACCGCGGGTGCGCTTCGAGTTCTGGCGGCGGCGCTTCTTGAAGGCGATGACCTTCTTGGCGCGGCCATGTTCCACAACTTCGGCGCTGACAACGGCACCTTCGACAAACGGAGCACCGATGGTTGCATCGGCGCCGACGCCGACCATCAGGATCTCGGTGAATTCAATCTTGTCGCCTGCGGCGCCTTCCAATTTTTCAATCGTCAGAACGTCGTTGGCTGCCACGCGGTACTGTTTACCGCCGGTTTTGATGACTGCGAACATTTTTTATCCTTTCATGTTCGTTCCGGCTCTTCACTCAGGGTGAGGCCGTCTTTTTCTTCAGTCGGACATAACAAGGCGTTTCGGCCTTGCCGGTGAACGGGCACAATAGAAACCCGGCGCGGTGAGGACTTGCCACACCACTTCGATTTCGCGAATTACGTGAAGCCGGCAAAACTGTCAAGGTGAAAGACGCGGATCCGATTGATTTTCCTTGATCCACCCTCTTGTCATTGCCGAAAACTGCCGCTATGAACCGCCTCGCGCTAACGGCGCCGACCAGCATATCCGGAGAGGTGGCAGAGTGGTCGAACGCACCGCACTCGAAATGCGGCATACCTGCAAGGGTATCGTGGGTTCAAATCCCACCCTCTCCGCCATTACCTCATGACATTATCATGCTCATCCGGAATGCCGTTCTGCGGCCCGATCGGGTAGCGGATATTGCATTTCGTCGTGTCGCCGTAACTTCCGCAAGTTCCACAATCCACCGACTGCGCAAATTCGCTTTTCTGCGCTCTATTTTTCTCCGAACCACGCCACATATGGCAGTTTATGCCCCGACGAATGCGGGCGGGCGTGGGAGAAATTGTGAACAGTTTCAAGGGAGAACTATCGTGCGTCTGAAAACAACATTGATCGGGGCCGCTTTCGCCGTGCTCGTTTCCACGGCTGCGGCCAATGCCCAGGTCGTCGTGTCCTCGAAGATCGACACCGAAGGTGGCGTACTCGGCAATATTATCCTCGCCGTGCTCAAGGCCAATAATATCGAGACGACCGATCGGGTACAGCTTGGCGCGACACCTGTCGTGCGCAAGGCGATCGCTGCGGGCGAGATCGATATCTATCCGGAATATACCGGCAATGCCGCGTTCTTCTTCGAAAAGGCCGACGATCCGCTCTGGAAGGATGCCGCCAAGGGCTATGCCGAAGCCAAGAAGCTCGACTATGATGCCAACAAGATCGTCTGGCTGACGCCGTCGCCGGCCAACAACACCTGGGCGGTCGCGGTGCGCAAGGATCTGGCCGATGCCAGCAGCATCAAGACCTTCAGCGATTTCGGAAAATATGTTGCCGGCGGTGGCACGGTCGTGCTGGCGGCCTCCTCGGAATTCGTCAACTCGGCCGCGGCTCTGCCGGCATTCCAGACGACCTATGGCTTCACGCTGAAATCGGACCAGCTGATCACCCTTTCGGGCGGCGATACCGCAGCGACGATCTCGGCTGCGGCCAACCAGACGAATGGCGCCAATGCCGCCATGGTCTACGGCACGGACGGCGGCATCGCGCCATCGGGCCTCGTCGTTCTTGAAGACGACAAGGCGGTGCAGCCCGTCTACCAGCCGGCGCCGATCATCCGTGAGGCAGTTCTGAAGGACCATCCGGAGATCGAAACCCTGCTGAAGCCGGTGTTTGAGAAGCTTGATCTGGTCACCTTGCAGGATCTGAACGGCCGCGTTCAGGTTGGTGGTGAACCGGCAAAGGCAGTCGCGGAAGACTTTTTGAAGAAGAACGGTTTTCTGAAATAAGCCATTTGAAATAGGCTGCCGTAAAATGGTCGGCTCCCGAAATGGAGCCGGCCTGGATGGGGATGGGGATGGCAGTTTGAGCATTCGCTTCGACAAGCTCGGCGTGGTCATTGCGCTGCTGATCGCTTACGCGGTGCTGGCCGCGCCGTTTGCGACCTTTCGTGCCAATCGCATCGTGCCGGGCGATGCGAAAGGCATCCTTGATGCCTTGCCCGTTGGGGTAGGTTTGCTGCTTTTGGGGCTGATGGCCGGTGCGGCGCTGATCGTTCTTTTAAAGACGCCGACGCGTTCTCGGCTGCTTGTCGCGGCAGCGGGTCTGGCTGCCATTGCGGTGTTCATCGGGATGGCTGCGACGTTTCTGACCCCGCCATCCAACAGCTACGCCCGGGTTTCTCCGGCTTCCGGCTTCTGGATCCTGCTGTTTTCCTTCGCCCTGCTGGCGGCCGATTCGATCACGCGGCTGCGGCCTCTGCCCTTGGTCAGGGTCCTGCTTCTGGCGATCACGCTCGGTGGGGCATCAGTGGTCCTGATGTCGGGCCTGTGGGACGGCCTGTCGATCCTCAAGGAATATTCAGGCCGTGCGGATGTCTTCTGGCTGGAGGCTGGAAGGCATGTGACGCTGGCGCTTGGGTCGCTGTTTGCCTCGGTTCTGCTCGGGTTGCCGCTCGGCATTCTCTGCCACCGGGTAGCGCCGTTGCGGGCCGGCGTGCTCAACACGCTGAACCTGATCCAGACGATCCCGTCCATTGCGCTGTTCGGCATTCTCATCGCACCGCTTGGCTGGATCGCCGTCAATGTGCCGGGGGCTGCCGCTATCGGCATTCGCGGTATCGGTGCAGCCCCTGCCTTCGTCGCACTGTTTCTCTATTCGCTGCTGCCGGTGGTTGCCAATACCGTCGTTGGTCTTGCCGGCGTGCCGCGCGAAGCCAACGAGGCCGCCCGCGGCATTGGTATGACGGATCGGCAGCGGCTGTTCGACATTGAGTTTCCACTGGCAATGCCGGTCATTCTCACCGGTATTCGTATCGTGCTGGTGCAGAATATCGGCCTTGCCACCATCGCGGCCTTGATCGGCGGTGGCGGTTTCGGTGTGTTCGTGTTCCAGGGCATCGGCCAGACGGCGATGGATCTGGTGCTGCTTGGCGCGGTGCCGACAGTGGTGCTGGCCTTCGCAGCGGCGACCGTGCTCGACGCGCTTATTGAAATGAACGCTCCTCAGCGAGAACGAAGCAGGACCGCATGATCGAAATCGACGGGATCACCAAACGCTACGACGGTATTACCGTCGTCAACAATGTGTCGATGACGATCGAGCCGCGCACCGTGACGGTCATTGTCGGCACGTCCGGTTCGGGCAAGACGACGCTTCTGCGGATGATCAACCGGCTGGTCGAGCCGACATCCGGCGCTATCCGCCTCGATGGAGAGGACAACCGCTCGATGCCGGGTTTCGAACTGCGCCGCCGGATCGGCTATGCCATCCAGGGGCATGGATTGTTTCCGCATCGTACCGTCGCGCAGAACATTGCCACGGTACCGGTGCTGCTCGGCTGGGACAAGGCGCGGATCGATGCCAAGGTGGCAGAACTGCTCACGCTGTTCCAGCTTGATCCTGCCGCGTTCGCAGCCCGGTTTCCGCACGAGCTTTCCGGCGGCCAGCAGCAGCGTGTCGGCGTGGCGCGGGCCTTGGCCGCCGAGCCGAACGTGCTTTTGATGGATGAGCCATTCGGTGCGCTCGATCCGATCATCCGGGCAAAGGCACAGGCCGACCTGTTGGCCATCCAGCGGTTGCTGGGCACGACGATCGTGTTGGTCACGCATGACATGGACGAGGCGTTTCACCTCGCCCACAAGATTGCCGTCATGGATAAGGGCGCGCTTGTTCAATACGGCAAGCCCGCCGAACTGGTGAAAGATCCGGCGACAGAATTCGTCCAGACGCTGATCGGCACCAGCGAGCGGCCGTTCCGCCTGTTGTCGATCGAAACCGCAGGGGATGCCGTCGAGCCTGGAACGGCGGACGGAAAACCATTGGCGGAAACGATCAGCCAACGCGATGCGCTCTCCGAACTCCTGTGGGCCGGACGCGCCGCATTGCCGGTCGCAGCCTCGGACGGGACGATCCTTGGCAAGGTAACCCTTGAGGGGCTGACCAGACGGGCGGCAAAACCGCAATGAGGGCATGGATCCCGCATCTTCTGCGCGCAGCGCTGCTGGCTGTCCTAATAGCCTTTCTGGTATCGCCGGGCTGGTTTGATCCGTTGTTAAAACCGTTGGTGCAGGACAATGCGCCGGCGATCTACAATCAGGGCAGCCTGCTGACGCTGACGCTGCTGCATCTGCGCACCGTCGCCATTGCCACGACCGGTGCCATCATTGTCGCTGTAACGCTGGCCATCCTTGTGACGCGGTCTTTTGGTGCCGAATTCCTGCCGCTATCGCGCAGCCTGGTGAATGTCGGGCAGACATTTCCGCCAGTCGCGGTATTGGCCCTGGCAGTACCTATCCTTGGTTTTGGCGAAAAGCCGACGCTGGTGGCGCTGTTTCTCTACGGGCTGCTGCCGATCTTTGAAAACACGCTGACGGGACTGACGACCCTGCCAACTTCGGTGATGGAGGCGGCTCGTGGCTCGGGCATGACGGATCGCCAGCGCCTGTTCAAGGTGGAACTGCCGCTGGCCATGCCGGTGATCCTGGCCGGTATCCGGCTATCGGTGGTGATCAGCCTTGCCACAGCAACGATCGGTTCGACGGTGGCGGCAAAGACACTGGGCGAAGTCATCATTGCCGGGTTGCAATCCAACAACATCGCCTTCGTTCTGCAGGGCGGGTTGATTGTCGGTGCGCTTGCCGTGCTGATCTATGATGGCTTTTCAGCAATCGAGCGCATTCTGGCGCGGCGCGCAGGGCTGTCGGTGCGGAGTTAGCCGGCAACCATCTTCGACAATGAAGGCCTGCGAAATCAGCTAATGTTCAAAGGATCGTGGGCACCGCGTCCATTACACCAAAAATGACCCAGGTCCTGCTCTGTTGGCGGGGAATCCGGCACTGTAGAAGACGCCGTCTTTCCCCCTTCAATGACAGGTTTTTGATGAAGTTCCGGCGCAATGCACCTACCGCAATCATCCTTGCGATCGTCCTAACTGTGGCGGGAGCGGCTTTCGTTTCAAGCCGGTTGTTTTCCGGCATGACCGATGCCGTCGAGGCGGATCAGTTCCGGGTGATGGGGGCGATCGTGCAGACCGCGATCAGCGACGCCGAGAACAAGGCACTTGCCCGCGCCGAATTGCTCGCCGACCTGCCTGCGGTACAGACGCTGCTTGCAGCGGGGAACCGCACTGGACTTGAGGCCGAACTCGCCAAGATGTTCGCCAACCAGAAGGCGCGGCATGGCGTTGATCAGGCACAGTTCCATGTGCCGCCTGCGATCTCGTTTCTCAGGCTCCAGGATCCGGCAAGCTTCGGTGACGATCTGTCGGCATTCCGGCCGATGGTCGTGGCGGTCAATCGCGACCGGGTGCCGCTGAAAGGGGCTGCGGTTGCCCGCAGTGGACCGGCGATCTTCGGCGTTGCGCCGATGTTTGACGCCGCCGCCAAACATATTGGTAGTGTCGAGATCGGTATCGCCTACGGCCCTTTGCTGGCTGGCCTGAAAACCGCCTACGGCATCGATCTGGCGCTGTTCATCGAGGAGCAGGCGCTCAAGCAATATGCGCAGGGTGTCGATCCCGAACGGATGGGCGAGCAGAATCGGGTTGGCCGCTACATCCGCTTCGAGTCCACCAATGCCCAACTGATGGCGGAGCTTGCTGGAGCCGAAGATGTCGCGGTGGTCAACGAGCCGGTCCGTTATGTCCGTGATGCGCAGGGGTTGGTGCGTGGCGTGCTGCTTTTGCCGGTCAACAGCAGTTCCGGAACGCCGCTCGGCGTGATTGCCGCCACGGCGGATTTCAGCGCCTCGCGCGCCGCCGTCAGCCGCTCGCTGATCTGGCAGGGCGTCATCACCTTGATCGCCATCCTCGTTCTTTGCGGCGTCATACTCGTCGTGCTGCGCGGGTTTTTGCTCAGGCCGCTGCAGGTGCTCGGGCAGCGCTTCGATGCCGTCAGCGCCAACGAGCCGCTGGCACCGATCGCCGGTTCCGAAACGTTTCCGCATGAAATGCAATCCTTTGTCGCGCTCTACGAGAAGATCAGATCGCGGCGTTCGGAAGCGGACAAGGCACAATGAGAGCCGTGGCGAACGCTATTCTGGTTGTTCTCGGCTGGGCCGCCGTTGGGATATCTCTGCTCTTGTCCGGCCCGGCGCTGGCCGGGATGGATCTGCCGCGCGGCAATGGCCTGCCGGTGATAGTCCAGGCAGGGGCGTCTTTCCTGTCGCTGGATGGTTTCGATGAGAATGCCGGCACGTTCCGCGCCACGGTCGATGTTCGGCTGCGCTGGACGGATCAACGGCTGGCGCGGACCGGCCCTGCAGCGGGATCGCCGCCTGAAACGCTGCGGGACGCCGAAGCCCAAGCCCGGATGCGCGAGATCTGGGTGCCGCCTGTCGTCCTATCCAACCAGATTGGTGAAGCCGCGCTCTCGGACGACGGCCTGCGTATCTATCCGAGCGGCCGGGTCGAGCTTTTGCGGCGCGTCACCGCCGATTTTTCCGTCGATGTCAATGTCGAGCGGTTTCCCTTCGACCGGCAGCGGCTTCCGCTCAAACTGGTGGTCAGTGGCTTGACGGTTGCCGAAGTGGCGCTGCGTTTCGACCAGTCCGACATCGATTATAGCCGCCCCTCGGCCAATGCTGCGCTTGCAGGCTGGAGCGTCGGCCTTGTCGATCTCAAGAGCCAGCCGCAGCCCGGCTGGTATAATGGCACGCATGCGCAGGTGGTTGCCTCACTCGATATCGCCCGGCAGCCGGGCGTCGTCGTCGCCTCCATCTTCATCCCGCTGTTTGCCTCGCTGGTCATTCCGCTGCTGGCAATCTGGCTGAACCGGATGGAGGATGGTGTCTTCCAGGTCGATACTTACGAGATGGTCAATATCATCATCGGCGGTCTATTTGCCGTCATCGCGCTGAATTTCACCGTCTATAGCAGCTATGCCGTGCTTGCGAGCGGTGACAACACAGTCAACCGGCTGTTTGCGCTCAACTATCTAACACTGGCCTCAGCGCTGTTCGTCAATATCCTGTTTGCCCGCTTCAACGTCGTGAGCCGGCTGTTCGGACCTTATGTTCAGGAACAGGCCTATGTGACGATCATGTGGGCGGTGCCATGCCTGATCCTCACGCTCGCCACGGCCTTCATGCTGGTCGCCTATGTTTAGGTCAGTTGATCGACAGCGGCGATGACGCCGCGCAGTTCGGCGAGACCCTTGAGGCGACCGATGCAGGAATAGCCGGGATTGACCGTCTTTTTCTGATCATCGATCAACAGGTGGCCATGGTCCGGCCGCATCGGGATGACGCTATCGCTGCGGCCTTCCTTTTCGCGGCGCCGTTCCTCGGTGCGCAAAGCCGAGATCAGCGAGACCATGTTGACATCGCCTGCCAGATGTTCGGATTCGATGAAGGAGCCGTCCGGTTCCTTGCTGACGTTGCGCAGATGGGCGAAATGAATGCGGCTGGCGAAGCGTTTTGCCATTGCAACGACATCACTGCCGGTGCGCGAACCATAGGAGCCGGCGCAGAGGGTGATGCCGTTTGCCGGCTCATCGACTGCATCGAGGATGGTTTGAACGTCGTCCGCTGTGGACACGACACGGGGCAGGCCAAACAGCGAGAACGGCGGGTCATCCGGGTGGATGGCAAGCCGGACGCCGTTTTCGGCCGCGACAGGTACAACTTCCTTGAGAAATTCGATCAGATTGCCGCGCATATCATCGGATGAGACGGCATCGAAGCTGGCAATCTCGGCACGGATTTTTTCGCGCGTATGGCTGTCCTCGCCGCCGGGCAGGCCAGCGATGATGTTCTTTTCGAGTGTCAGGATTTCGTCTTCGCTTTTTTGCGCCAGACGTTGCCTTGCGGCTTCGATGACATCCGGTGTGTAGCCGTCTTCGGCGGCGCGGCGCTTGAGCACGAAAACGTCGTAGGCGACGAAATCGATCATGTCGAAGCGCAGAGCAAAACCGCCGGCCTCGGTCGGATACATCAGGTTGGTGCGGGTCCAGTCGACCACCGGCATGAAATTGTAGCAGACCACGGGCACGCCGCCCTTGCCGAGATTGGCAAGGCTCTGTTTCCAGTCATCGAGAGTGCGCCGCCATTCGCCGTCGCGCCGCTTGATCGCCGAGTTGACGGGAATGGACTCGCAGACGGACCATGTCATGCCGGCTTTTTTGACCAGCGCCATGCGCTCGGCGATATCGTCCGGGGTCCAGATGCGGCCGTCATAGATATGGTGGAGTGCGGTGACGACGCCGTGCGCGCCGGCCTGGCGCGCATCCGACAGGGTGACCGGATCCTGCGGTCCAAACCAGCGCCAGCTTTCGAGCATGCCCATCTCTCCCGTTATAATGTTGGACAATTAAAGCAATAATTTTCAGAAAATCAATATGGAAGAGTTGATCCGTTCATTATGTCGGACATATGCTGCCGCAAAACGGGCAAGGAGAATGACATGGAGAACGGCGTGCGGGGTTCCGCCGTTGACGGAATGGTCGATCGCATCCGCGGCCTTATCCGCGAGCGCGGCCTGACCGTTGGCGACGTGCTGCCGAGCGAGGCGGAGCTTGCCGTCATGTTTGATGCCAGCCGCAACACGGTTCGCGAGGCTTTCCGGACGCTGAAGGCCTATGGCGTTGCCGAATCGCGGCAAAAGGTCGGTGCCGTTCTGACCGATCAGCATCAATCGGCGATGCGCGACCTGTTTTCCTTTGCCATGGACATTTCCGTCGATGCCTTCCGCGATATCCAGGGCTACCGGCGGCTGACCGAGATGAGCCTGTTTGATCTGCTTTCTACCCGGATCACCCAGGAAACACTTGCCGGAATGGAGACGCTCAACGCGCTTATCCTGCGGGCCGGTACACCTGAAGAAGCCTCTGAACTCGACTATCAATTCCACAAGCTGATGGTGGATGCGGCCGGAAACCGGACGCTGTCGGAAACCTACGGCATGCTGAAGCCGGTGATCCAGCGACTGATGCTGGCGGGCAAGTCGCAGCGGCTGGTGCTTGAGAGTGTCGCGGCCGAGCATGCCGATATAGTCAAGGCACTGCGCGAACGCGATCGGATCGGATTTGCCTACCATATGGACCGGCATCTCGATGCTGGGCTGGAATTCATTCCGGCGGCGGAGGCGAGACGGGGCGGGCGGGCGGCCGGAACGTCAAAGGGATGGGAGACAGGCGATGCGTGAATTTGCCGGAAAAATCGCGGTAGTCACCGGAACGACGGGTATCGGCCGGGCCGTTGCCCTGTATCTCGCCCGGCAAGGCGCGGCCGTTGCCTCGCTGGGGATCGATCAGGCTGCCAATGCCGAGCTTCAAACGATGGCCGCTGCCGAGAACCTCGCGCTCACCGTCTTTCATGCCGATGTCTCCGTCCCCGCCGATGTGCAACGGGCCATGGCGTCCGTCGTGGCAGCGTTCGGCGGCATCGACATCATCGTCAACTCGGCCGCTGTTCATCCTTATGGCACTGCGGAGACGACACCATTCGAGATCTTCATGCGCTGCATGGCCGTCAATGTCGGCTCGATCCACCTGACGGCAGAATTCGGCGTGCCAGAGATGCGCAAGCGCGGCGGCGGCGTCATCGTCAATCTCTCCAGCGTGCAGGGCCATGCCTGCCAGAGCGGCGTCTCTGCCTATGTTGCCTCCAAAGGCGCGATCCATGCGCTGACGCGGGCGATGGCGCTGGATTTTGCCGCTGATCGCATCCGGGTCGTGTCGATCAGTCCGGGCTCGGTGCGCACGCCGATCCTGGAGCTGGCGGCGAAGACATTCGAGGGGGATGATGCCGATATCGATGCTGTGTTTCAACGATTCGGTGCCGCCCATCCGCTGGGCCGGATCGGCGAGCCGGAGGAAGTGGCAGTGCTTGCCGCCTTCCTCGCCTCGGACAAGGCCGGCTTCATCACAGGATCGGATCACAGGATCGATGGTGGCCTGACGGCCGGTATCGGTGTTCGCTGAGGGAGAGACCATGACCATTCCGATGAAACGCAGCGCCATCAATGCTATCATGCGCGAGAGCGAGGCTTTCATGCGCTCGTTCGGCTTCATCCTGCCGCCGTTTTCGCGCTGGTCGCCGGACGAGATGCGGGCACGCAAGGGCGAGATCGACGGAATTACCGGCGCTTCTCTTGGCTGGGATATCACCGACTTCGGTCTCGGCGGTTTCGAAAAGACCGGACTGTTCCTGTTCACCATCCGCAACGGCCGCTTTGCCGATCTGCAGCGGGGGCGGGGCATGCTTTACGCCGAAAAGGCGATGATCGCCCGCAAGGATCAGGTCACGCCGATGCACCGGCATCTGTTGAAAGCCGAGGACATCATCAATCGCGGCGGCGGAACGCTGGTGGTTGACCTGTTCGGCGATACCGGCGGGCAATGCGACCGCGGCAAGGGCACTCGCGTGGCGACCGACGGCATCTGGCGCGATCTGTCACCGGGCCACAAACTCAAGTTGGCACCTGGCGAAAGCGTGACGCTGATGCCGGGCGACTGGCATGCCTTCTGGGGCGAAGGTGCCGACGTTTTCGTCGCCGAGGTTTCGACCGTCAACGACGACACTACCGACAACATCTTCGAAGACCCCGCCGTAACGCGGTTTTCCGGGATTGACGAGGATGAGGCGCCGCTGCATCTGCTGGTGCCGGATTATCTGGAATGGTTGCGGTAGGGCTGCGTTTTGAGCGGGGCCTTTTGGGGACGTTTTTGTTTTGCGTGAAGTGCATCATTTTCCCCGTCATCCCGGATTTGTTCCGGGATCCAGCGCGCCGCGTCTGCGGCGCAAGGGGTTCTTTTGTCTGGCGCGGTCAGTTTTCTCACCGCGCGGACGCGCGGTGGCTGGATCCCGCCACAAGGGCGAGGAAGACGGAGAGTGGGGGGAGGCACTGAGCCAAACAACAGGCTCATATTTGCGGCAAAGACGGAGCCGATCAAAGGTAGAGTTGGGCAACGATAGAATCGGCTAATCTTTGGAGAGGGGGCACCACTCTGCGCTGAAGGATTTTATCGCGCTGAATCTGCCGCTGCAAAGTGGGCCATCTGGTCTGCATGTGCCTTTTTAAACGACGGGCGGGCCGTGGCGCGGGCGACATAGTCGCGGCAGGCGGGATATTTCGCAAGCCCATCGAACCGATCGACGAGGCGCAGCACATCCGCCATCAGGATGTCGGCCACGGAAAAGCTTCCAGCCAACCATTCGCGTCCCGCCAGTACCGGCTCCAGGTGCGTGAGCCGGTGCTGGTGGAGGAAGCCGTCAAACAGCTTCCATCCGGGCGTGTCGCCGGTGTTGCCGGAAAAGATAAACAGGGACCATGGCAGACTTGCCGCCTCGACGGAATTCAGACCCGCGAATAGCCATTCCTTAGCCTTGCTGCGGCCGTGCGGATCGGCAGGCATCAGCGCGTCACTCCGTTCGCCGAGATGAAGCAGGATCGCGCCGCTCTCGAAGATCGAGATGTCTCCATCGGTCAGCCACGGCACCTGACCGAACGGTTGGTGAGCGAAATGCTCGGCAGTCCGATCGCCAAACGGAACGCTCTCGACCCGATAGGCCAATCCGGCCTCTTCCAGCGCCCAACGCACCCTTATGTCACGCACATAGCCGCGCGGCATTTCGGGAACCCAGTCGAAGGTGGTGAGGATCAACTCGCTCATTTGGCATCTCCAAGAAAAACTGGCAGCTTATCGAGGAGGCCGCTCCAACCTGCCTCATGACTTTTGCGCGCTTCTTCGTCGGGGAGCTGTTCGTGGATCAGGGTCAATTCGGTACCGCCGTCAAATGGCTCAAGCAGAAACGTGACCAGCGACTCCCGTTCTGGCATTCCTGGCCATTCCCAGGTGAAAACAAGCTTCTTATCAGGAATAACGTCCTGATAGACCCCGGTGGGGTTATGCTCATCGCCGTTCAGCAGCCGGAACACCAAGCTGAAGCGGCCTCCTGGTCGCACGTCCGCCTCAGCGCTAATGGTTGGCCCTGCATCCGGACCCCACCACTGCATCATGAGTTCGGGTTGTGTGATCGCCGCGTAAACCTTGGCAGGCGGGGCCTTAATTCTGCGTATAATGGTTACACTCGGAAGATTTTTGGTCATTGCCCGCCCTCCTCTTCCACAAGCGCAGCAAGCCGATCAATGCTCACCGTCCACAAGCGTTCATATCGATTGAGCCATTCCATCGCTGCTTGCATCGGCTCTACGGAAAGGTTCACCGAGACCGTGCGACCGGTTTTCGCCCGTGTGATCAATCCCGCCTCAGCCAAGACATCCAGATGTTTCATCATGCCGGGAAGCTTTTGCGAAAACGGCTTGGCT
This sequence comes from Pararhizobium sp., assembly GCF_965279435.1. Lineage (NCBI taxonomy): Bacteria > Pseudomonadati > Pseudomonadota > Alphaproteobacteria > Hyphomicrobiales > Rhizobiaceae > Pararhizobium > Pararhizobium sp. The sequence continues at coordinate 1,247,591 of NZ_CBDIHY010000003.1, read as the reverse complement.
AGCTCGCTCACCGAAAGCCCGGGTTCATCCTTCAGCCGCAGCAGAATGGCCCGACGGGTGGGGTCGGCGAGCGCTGAAAATGTGCGGTCCATCTGTGATGCTTGATAGTTCACCATATAGCGAACTATTGCTGACTGCGTGGGTAGAGTCAACTGGTCTGAAGGATTCCACCCAGCGCCTCAGGTTTGTGGTTTTGTCAGATAAAACCGCATCAATCCTCGCGCGTCGATGCGGCCGTGACCGTCAGCGTCGTAAACCCGCTGATGGCGATAGCCGCGCGGGCGGGCGTCGGGATGGCGCCGCAGAGGCTGCCGGTGGTGATGATGCGGCCCTTGGCGACGGGTTCGGTCAAGGTATTGGCGAACAGCAGGAAGGCGGCGACGGGGTCGTCGTTGGGGTGTTTGCCGGGGCCTGTAAAGACGGTGTCGCCGTTGATGGTGATGCTCAGCGGATAGGCTTGGCCGGGTTCGATCACTTTGGCAGGAAGTTCTTCGCCCAAGACATAGCCGGCATTGCCGAGACGGTCGGCGAGGAACAGCAGGGCAGGCGTCTTGCTGCCGTCGTCCAGCCGATGGCCCAGAAATTCGATGCCTGAATAGATGGCGGCGACATGGTCGAGCAGCGTTTCGCGGGTATAGGCCGTGCTGCCGGGGGCGAGGTCCTTGCCGAGCACGAAGCAGATTTCCACTTCCAAGGCATCGACGGCGGGCCGCTCGAAGCCGGCGGTGCCGGACGTGCTGGCATGGGTGATATGGGCCATTGGCGCCGAGACCGAGCTGCCGTCCGGGCGGATCGCCACCTTGTAGCCGCCGGTCAGCCAGCCGTTCAGGGAGAGCGTTTCGCGCTGCACGGCAAAGGCTTCCGCCGGTGTGGCAGGCTCGGTGAGCGCTGCGGAGGTCAGCCGGATACCCTGGTTATCGGCGTCTGACAGTTGGCGGGCGAGGGTGGCGGGCATTTTTGTCTCCTGCAGATATGGCGGTGCGTCAGTCCTTTCGACCACACCCGGCGCAAAAGGAAAACCCCGGAATTATTGTTCCGGGGTTTCCTTTTTCGCGCAACGGGGAGAGACGTTACGCGGCTTGGACCTTCTTCGACACGCGGGCCCATTCCGGGATCCAGGTGCCGTGGGCGGCGAGCAGGTCGTCGGTCAGCGACCAGATCTGGTCGAGATCGAGTTCGGCGGCCGTATGCGGATCCATCATCGCGGCATGATAAAGGTGCTCGCGGTTCTGCGTCATCATCGCCGCGACCGTCAGTTCCTGCACGTTGATATTGGTGCGGATCAGCGCCGTCAGCTGCGGCGGCAGGGCACCGATATAGGTCGGCTGGATGCCGTTTTCATCGACGAGGCAGGGCACTTCGGCGGCGCAATTGTCCGGCAGCGAGGTGATGCAGCCATTGTTGCGCAGGTTACCGTAGATCACCGAAGGCTCGCCGGTCCAGACCGAGTTCATGATCGACGAGGCATATTCCTTCGACTGCGCGACTTCGATCTTGTCGGCCGAGCGATAGGCCGCAGCCTGCCCCTTCCATTTCGCGACCTGCTCGATGCAGCGCTTGGGATATTCATCCAGCGGAATGCCGAATTTCTCGATCAGGTCCTCGCGGCCTTCCTTGATGAAATAGGGTGTGTATTCGGCAAAATGCTCGGAGCTTTCGGTGACGAAATAGCCGAGCCGGGTCAGCATCTCGTAGCGCACCTTGTTGGGGCAGCGCGGGTTCCAGGTCGGCTTCGGCGCCCGGCCTTCGCGGTAGCCACGGACGAGATCCGGATAAAGGTCACGGTACGAGCCGTCGGGCTGGCGGTGCTCGAACTTCAGGAAGAAGGCCATGTGGTTGATGCCGGCCGAGCGGTAGCGGATTTCCTCGTAGGGGATGTCGAGGTCATCGGCCAGTTCCATCGCCGTGCCCTGCACGGAATGGCACAAGCCGACCTGCTTGATCTTCGGGTACTTCTCGGCGATCGCCCAAGTGTTGATCGCCATCGGGTTGACGTATTGCAGCAGGATCGCCTCGGGGCAGACCTGCATCATGTCCTCGCAGATCGACCAAAGATGCGGCACGGTGCGCAGGCCGCGCATAATGCCGCCGACGCCCAGCGTATCGGCAATGGTCTGGCGCAGGCCGTATTTCTTCGGCACCTCGAAATCGGTGACCGTGCAAGGCTCGTAACCGCCGATCTGGAAAGCGACGACGACAAAATCCGCGCCCTCGAGCGCCTTGCGCTGATTGGAGTGCAGTTCGATGGTGGCCTTGGCGCCGAGCGTCGAGATCAGCTTGCTGACGACGACTTCGCTTTCCTCCAGCCGCTGCGGGTTGATGTCCATCAGCGCGATCTTTGCGCCGGATAGGGCGGGACGCTGCAGCACGTCGCCGATGATGTTTTTCATGAACACGGTCGAGCCCGCGCCGATGAAGGTGATCTTGGGTTGTCTCGTCATGGATAGGCCTCTTTGCTTATGCGGCTACTTCGAAGGCGGCGCGGACGAGCCGTTCGGTGTAGGCGGTCTTGGGATGGGTAAGCACGTCTGCGACCGGACCCTCTTCGACGATCTTGCCGTGCTGCATCACCACCACCCGATGGCAGAGCGCGCGCACGACCTTGAGATCGTGGGAGATGAAGAGATAGCTCAGTCCTTTCTCGTCCTGCAGCTTGCGCAGCAGTTCGATGATCTGGGCCTGCACCGAGAGATCGAGCGCCGAAGTGGGCTCGTCGAGCAGGATGAATTCTGGTTCCAGCGCGATCGCACGGGCAATGGCGATGCGCTGGCGCTGGCCGCCGGAGAATTCATGCGGGAAGCGTGACAGGATATTGTTGGGCAGGCCGGCGCTGTTCAGCGCTTCCTTCACCCGCTCCAGCCGCTCGTTGCGCGTAGCGCCGAGCCGGTTGACGATCAGGCCTTCCTCGATGATCTGGCCGACCGACATGCGCGGATTGAGCGAGGAGAAGGGATCCTGGAAAACGATCTGTATGCGTGAACGTAGCGGGCGCATCTCGTCGCGGGTCTTCTTTTCGATCGACTGGCCATCGAACAGGATCTCGCCGCCGTCTGCGGTGAGCAATTTCACCAGCGCCTGGCCGAAGGTGGTCTTTCCTGAGCCGGATTCGCCGACAATGCCAAGTGTTTCATGGCGGTGCAGCTTGATCGACAGACTGTCGACCGCAACGAGTTCCTTCAGTTGCGGCCTGAAGAAGCCACCGTGCTTGAGCATGAAGGACACCCGGACATTGCGACCTTCGAGTATGGCCGCGGAATCGACCGGCATCGGATTGGCCACGCCCTTCGGTTCGGAATTGAGCAGGTGGCGGGTATAGGGGTGCTGCGGGTTCTCAAACAGCGCTGAAGTGGTGTTGTGTTCCTTCACCTCGCCGTTCTGCATCACATAGACATAGTCGGAGAATTGCCGCACGACGGTGAGATCATGGGTGATCAGGATCACGGCCATGCCGAGGGTCTTTTGCAGATCGCGGATGAGGTTGAGGATCTGCGCCTGCACGGTGACGTCGAGTGCCGTGGTCGGTTCGTCGGCAATCAGTACGTCGGGGCTGTTGGCGAGCGCCATGGCGATCATGATGCGCTGGCGCTGGCCACCGGACAGCTGGTGCGGATACTGGTTGAGGCGGGCTTCCGGATCGGGGATTTGTACCTGGCGCAAAAGCTCCAGCGTGCGTTCCACCGCCTGTTTGCGGCTCATCCTCTGGTGTACACGGATCGCCTCGATGATCTGGGCGCCGATCGTGTAGACCGGATTGAGCGAGCTCATCGGCTCCTGGAAGATCATCGAGATGCGGTTGCCGCGCAGCGCCCGGCGCTGGCGATCGGAGAATTTCAGCACGTTCTTGCCGTCATAGGCGATGCTCGACTTGTCAGAGAGCGAGGCGCGCTTGGTGAGCAAGCCCATGACGGTGCGGGCCGTCACCGATTTTCCTGAGCCGGATTCACCGACCACGGCAATGGTCTCGCCGCGGTAAAGCTGGAAGGAGACGTTCTTCACCGCATCGACCGAGCCGCCCTCGACCTTGAAGGTGACGGCGACGTGGCGGGCGTCGATGATTGGTGTGCCGATCGATGCGGCATGGTCGTGCCGTTGTTCGGGAGCGAGCGTGCTGATGTCCACGAGTGCCATGGTCGTCTCCTCAGTATGGGTCGACGGCGTCGCGCAGGCCGTCGCCCAGCGCATTGAACGCAAAGACGGTGATCAGCACGAAGGCCACGGGGGAAAGGATCCAGGGGTAGGATCCAATGACGGAATAGGTGGCGGTATCCTGCAGCATCAGCCCCCAGGACATCAGCGGCGGTTTGACTGCAAAGCCGAGGAAGCCAAGGAAGGATTCGAGCAGAACCACGCTCGGGATCGCCAGCGTCACCGAGACGATCACGTGGCTCATCACATTGGGGAAAATGTGCTGGAAGATGATGCGCCGGTCGGTAGCGCCGATCGCCATGGCGGCGCGCACATATTCGATCCGGGCGAGCGCCAGCGTCTTGCCGCGCACCTCGCGCGACATCTGCGCCCAGCCGAGCGCCGACATCACGAAGATGACGAAGGCGAGGAAGACGTGGGTGGGCGCCGTCACCGGGATCAGCGAGGTCAGGGCCAGATAGAGCGGCAATTGCGGAAAGGCGAGGACCAGTTCGACGAAGCGCTGCATCCACGTATCGAAGCGGCCGCCGAAATAGCCGGAGACCATGCCGACCGTGGTGCCGACGACGGTGACGATGAACACCACGGTCAACGCAATCATCAGCGAGACGCGCGAGCCGTAGAAGATGCGTGACAGCACATCGCGGCCGAACTTGTCGGTGCCGAGGAAATTGACCGGCGTGCCGTCGGTCGCCCCGAAGAAATGGCGGTCGGTCGGGATCAGGTCGAGAAGGCGGTAGCTAAAACCCTTGACGAAGAAGCCGAGGTTTTTCGGGTTGGCATAGTCCGGGCCGACGATCGGCTGGAAGGTGATCGGGTCAAGCTCGGTGCCCTCGCCAATCTGATAGGTGCGCGGCCAGACGAGGTTGCCCTCCTGATCGGTGATTGCGATCGTCTGCGGCGGGGCAAACGCAACGCCGGTGAGCTTTGGATCGACGGGCGAGAAGAACTCGGCAAAGATCGTCATCAGCATCAAAAGGCAGACGAGGATCAGCCCCGCCATGCCGGTCCAGGAGCGTTTCAGGCGGCGCCAGACCAGTGCGGAATAGGTCTCGTTGCCGTGATGAGGTGCCGGTACCGGCACGGTGATGGTTGTTTGAACATCGGCTTTCATGCGTGTGCTCCTCCACCCAGGCGGACGCGCGGATCGAGCAGTGCCAGCAGCATGTCGGCGATGATGTTGCCGACGATCAGGGTTGCGGAGAGGACCAGCATGAAGGTTGCGGTGACGTAGACGTCACCAACCCACATAGAGCCGACAATGGCCGGGCCAACGGTCGGAAGCGCAAAAATGATTGCTGTCTCGATCTCGCCGGTCAGCATGTAGGGTAGCACGACGCCCTGATACATCACCAGCGGATGCAGCGCGTTGGGTACGGCGTGGCGCATGATGACGGCGCGTTCGGAGAGGCCCTTGGCGCGGGCGGTCTCGACATATTGGGCGTTCAGCGTATCGAGCAGATTGCCGCGCATGACGCGCATATTGTAGGCGAGGCCGCCGAAAGTGGCGATGGCGATGACCGGCCAGACATGTTTCAGGAGATCGACAAACTTGTCCCATGACCAAGGCGCGCCGCCATATTTGGCGGAGTGGAAGCTGTTGATCTCTGTGACGTTGAAATGGAACACCATGATGTAGACGATGATCAGCGCCATCAGGAAGCGCGGCACCGTCATGCCGAGGAATGAGATACCGGAGAGCAGGCTGTCGACCCAGGTATATTGCCGGGTTGCCGCCAAGATGCCGAAGGTGATGCCGATGATGGAGGCGAGGATATGGCAGACCAGCGCTAAGGCGAGCGTGCGCGGCAGGCGTTCGCCGACAACCTCGGAAACGGGCTTGTTGTAGAACAGGCTATGGCCGAAATCGCCGCGCGTGATGATGCCCGTGATCCAGTTGACATACTGGACGACCATCGGCTTATCCAGCCCGTTGGCGACCTTGTAGGCCTGTGCCTGGGCGTCGGCTTCCTCGAAGGACGCGCCGCCCTGGTTGATCATCTGCGACCGGATGTAGTCGCTGTAGTCGCCCGGCGGTGCCTGGATGATCGCGAAGGTCACGACGCTGAGCACGAAAAGGACGGGGATGGCTGACGCGATGCGCACAAGCAGAAATCGGAACATGGCTGTTAGGTTCTCTTGTGTGTTTTGGGATTTCCCCAGGCCGGGCTGATGGCACGGCCTGGGAAGCGATGTTTCCTGATCAGTTCATCGGGCCTTTTTCGCCGGGCTTGCCGGGCAGCCGCTGCGGGAACAGTTCGTAGTCACCCTGCTTGTCTGCGGCGACAAACACCCGCTCGCGGATGATGGTATCCTCCGCCCAGTTGAACATGAAGATCGGCGCACCGACCGGAATGTTCGAGAAGCGCTTGTTGACGACCAGCGCGCCGGGATATTCGGTGAGGCCGACCGAGTTGACGTTGGTGGTGGCGACCTTCTGGTACTGTTTCATCAGGTCCGTGCGCTCGTCATTGTCGCTCGAGGCAATGAACTTGTTGACGATATCGACAAGCTCCTGCTCGAACGGCATCAGGTCCAGTTGGCCGCCTTCCGGCACGCGGTGGTTCCAGCTGGTGCGTGGACCGGTTGCGGCGAGCTGCGGGGTGTTCTGCACCACGGATGACAGTTCGGCGCCGTTGCGCAGCACCATCCAATCCCAGCGACCACCATAGTTGGCGGCGTCGCGCTGCTTGCCGTCGAGCGAGTTGAGCACGACGCGAATGCCCAGCTGTTCCATCTGGCCGACGACGCCTTCGGCGAGGTTCTTGTCCGTGTTGTAGTCGGAGGTGACCAACAGCACGACCTCGACGTCCTTGCCGCCCAGCTTATCAGCGGGGTAGTTGACGAAGCCGTTGCCGTCGGTGTCCTTCAGGCCGGCCTTTTCGAGCAGGGCCTTGGCGCCTTCGAGATCGAAGGGATAATAGACGGTCGACTGGCGGTCGTAGAAGCTGGTGCCGGACGACAATCCGCCCGGATAGATCGCGGTGAAGGGACCTTTGACCAGCGATTCGCCGATCTTCTTGCGATCGACCGCCATGGTGATGGCCTTGCGGAAATCCTCATTGCGGTTGAGCTCGCGCACGGCCTGACCGCGCTCATCCGGTTCGCCCCAGCCATTGCCGGAGAAGTTCATGAAGATATTGTAACCGATTAGCCGGGCACCGAAGGCAAGGCGAGCAGGTGCTGTATCCTGCGCTGCACGCTTCAAGCTTTCGACGAAATTCTCGGGCTGTTCGAGATTGGAGAAGTCGCCGGACCCGGCAATCGCCTGCACGTCGCGGTCGGCCCATGTCGAGAGCTTGTAGTGAAGCTCGTTGAGATAAGGCAGCTGGTTGCCGGCTTCGTCCACCTTCCAGTAAAAGGGATTGCGGCGCATCACGATGATGTCGTCCGGGCGATATTCGACCGGAACCCAGGCACCCATGATCGGGATGTTCAGATATTCCGGCGGGAAGCCATTCTTGTACTGGTCGTAGGTGAAGCCCTTGGCGTATTTCGGATGCTTGGTCTTGAGGATATGCGCCGGACCCGGGCAGAAGGTGCCATAGGCCATCGAATAGAGATACTGGCGCGGGAAGGCGTCCTTGAAGGTCCATTCGACCGTGTTGGCGTCGATCGCCGTCAGTGTCGTGCCTTCGCCGAAGGTTTCCGGCGTTGCGCCATTGAGCGGCGAGACGTTGGGGTCGACGACGTTGTCATCCCAATAGAACATCACGTCCTCGGAGGAAAAGGGAACGCCATCCGACCATTTGGCGCCTTCGATCAGGTGCATGGTCAGCTTGTGGCCGTCTTCCGACCATTCCCAACCCTTCGCCAGGTTCGGAAGCGGTTCCACGTCCTTGGCTTCGACCTGGTACAGCGGTGCCGTGCGGGTCAGGCATTCCGACATCTCGATATCGATGCCGCCCCACCCTTGCGTCTGCCCGGCGGAATAGTTCCAGCCTTCCGGACGTCCGCCGATGACGTGGCGCATGGTATCGCCATAAACACCGACGCCATCCGGCATGTTGCCGGTCTTGAAGACCAGCGGTTCCTTCGGCAGGCGCTCGGCGACCGGCGGCAGCTTGCCGGTCTTGACGAATTTCTCGGTGACCCAGTCGGGCTCGTGATACTCCGGCAGGGCCTTGTATTCGAGGATGGAATCGCGCGGCACATAGGTGATCTTGCCCTGTGCCGGAAATGCCGGCTGCTCGGGCACCACGGTTGGCTCGGAAGCCATGGCCGTCATGGCGAATGCCGACACGCCCAAAAGCAGCGCGCTGGTCGTTTTCAGATGGCGAAAGCTGTTCATTGTCGTTGTTTCTCCCTCATGCTTCAGACCGGCCCGGTATGGGCGGCTCTCCTCCTAAAAGCACCCGGCTCGACGGCATCCTGCCCTCTGCCGGAAGAGAGTGGACGACGGATCGCCCACTCCCAGACCTGTTTCCTCCTCAGGAAAACGGGTCTCGCATGCATGCCGCTGCAGCTCAGCTTGCGGCTTTCAGCTTCGTTGCTTCCTTCTCGGCGCGCAGCTCGTCGATCGAGCGAACCTCGCGGCGGGCAACACCCTTCCAGTCACGGGTCTTGACGGTTCCCTTGGCCAGGCGCTCCTTGGCGGCCGGGACGGCGTGGGCATATTGCGGCAACCACTCGGCCTGGGCGACGACCATTTCATCGACCATCTGCCAAACTTCTTCCGGCGTGCAGATGGCGCCGACCAATGGGTCGTGCAGCACGGCGAGTTTCAGAAGATCGATATCGCCTGATATGGCGGCATGAACCGACATGCGCTGGACATTGATCGAGGAGATACAGGTGGCGGCGCAGGCTTCCGGCAGCGTGATACCGGCGACCATGTTGATGCCGAAGCGATCGACGAAGCCGGGGCTCTCGATGATTGCATCCGATGGCAGATTGGTGATGACGCCATTGTTCTTGACGTTGAAATGGCCGCGGTAGACCCGCCCGGTTTCCAGCGCTTCCAGAATATGGCTGGCATGCTCGTTGGAGCGGCGGGCCGGATCGATCGGTTTTTCGGCATCCTTCAAGAACTGCGGGAACTCGGTTTCGAACCAGTTGCGGGTCTCGGTCGAATAGCGCAGGTAGCCGCCGGTTTCGCCGTGGATCCAGTCGGACATATCGATCCAGCGGGTAATTTCCTCCGGCCGCTTGCGGTACCAGGGCAGGTATTCCGACAGATGGCCGTTGCTCTCGGTGGAGTAGACGCCGAAGCGCTTCAAAACGTCGATGCGCAGTTTTTCCTGCTGTGAGAAAACCGGGTGCGCCTCGAAGGCTGCGACCAGTTCGTCCTTGCCGATCTTGCGGCCCTTGACGCGGACATCGGTGAACCAGGTCTGATGGTTGATGCCGGAGCAGATGTAATCGAGCTCGCCATCCTTGGCGCCGAGGATTTCGGCGATCTGTTCGGCGCCGTGCTGGACGCCGTGGCAGAGGCCGATCGTATCGACCTTGCCGTATTCGATCGCAGCCCAGGTGTTCATCGCCATCGGGTTTGCGTAATTGAGGAATTTCGCACCGGGCTCGGCCAGTTCGCGGATGTCCTTGCAGAAATCGAGGATGACCGGGATGTTGCGCTGGCCGTAGAGAATGCCGCCGGCGCAGATCGTATCGCCGACGCACTGGTCGACGCCGTATTTCAGGGGGATGCGGATATCATCGGCATAGGCGGCAAGGCCGCCGACACGGACGCAGCTGATGATATAGCGCGCACCGGCAATTGCCTCGCGGCGGTCGGTTGAGGCCGTGACCTTGGCGGGCAGGTTGTTGGATGAAACGATCTTGTCGAGGATCGACTTGATCATGCCGAGATTGTGCTCGCTTAAATCGGTGAGCGCGAACTCGACATCGCGGAACTCCGGCACGCAGAGAATGTCGGTGAAAAGTTTCTTGGTGAAGCCGACGCTGCCGGCGCCGATTATGGCTATCTTGAAGCTGCTCATGCTGTCCTCGTCGCTGGTCGTTTGGCCGGGAAAACGGACAGGGTAAAATCAATGCGCGGGAAGCAGCGCGCCTTGGCGCCTATTGCCTCCCAACTCTCCCTGCCGATGCCGCTCCAACCCGGTTTATTTTGCCTTATTCAGGGCATCTTGCTTTGTTGAGGGGCATTATGCGTATATTGAAAGGTGCCGCCAGAGAGGTATTGTGCTTTCATGGGTAATTCTATGCTGAAACGACTGATCGAGAATGGACCGGTGATGCGGACAGTTTCGTTGCCGCGCGGACGCCACAGCCTGCACACCATGCCGACCAGTACGGGCTACGAAATCCGCACGGACGCGACCTATGACTGGGATGGGCGCAAGCGCGGACAGACACCGTTCACCGTGCTTCAGCATACGATCGGTGGTGCCGGAAACCTGCGCTACGAGAACCGCACCTATCGGGTGCGCGAGGGCGAGACGCTGCTTGTGTTGGTCCCGCACAATCATCGCTACTGGCTGGAGCAGAACGGCCGTTGGGAATTCTTCTGGATTTCCATGAATGGCGAGGAGGCGTTGCGGATCCACAAAGCCATTCTGGCAACCACCGGGCCGATCCTTAACCTGAAGCCGGAGACAATCGAGCGCCTCGCCGATTGCAGCTTGCGGCTGATTTCAGGCGGTGCGGATGCGCCGGGCAGTGCCTCCGCCATCGCCTACGAGTCGGCGATGGTGCTTTATGACGATGTTTTCGGTTCACATCCTGTCTTCAGTCAGGAATACCGGACGATGCAGCATGTCATTGATCATATCACCGCGAATTTGCAACATCCGTTGCCGGTGGAAAAACTGGCAGATGTTTCCGGTCTTAGCCGGGCACATTTTTCCCGTGTGTTTGCGGCCAGCGAAGGCATGCCACCGGCAGAATTCGTGCTGCGCAAGCGGCTGCAACGAGCGACCAAGCTGCTGACTAAGGCAGCAGATCTATCAGTGAAGGAAGTGGCTGTAATGTCCGGCTTCGAGGATCCGAACTATTTCGCCAAGGTGTTTCGCCGGTATTTCGGCGCCAGCCCGACGGAATTCCGCACGACGGGCATGTATTCAAGCATCGGCGCCAATGGCCGAAGCGCGGCGGCGGTTGGATAGCTCAATCCGCTCTTGGGATCAGTAGAAAAGATGCCAGGGGGTAAGAAACGCGCGGCTCAGCTCCTGGTCGCGTTCCTGCTCAAATTCGGTCTGCTCTTCGCGGGCTTGGCGAACCGGCATTTCTACACGGATGGCTTTTTCCTTTTTCGCCGGAGGCGTCAGGTAACCGAGGGTCATTCCACCGTGATAAAACATGCAGTTCTCCGCTGTTGGATGCGATCGGTTAACGGTCGTTAACACAATCCTGACACAATTGGCCGTCCTGTCAATAGTCTATAGTTTTTATGACGTATTATGAAGTGCCGCGTTCCGGCACCGTGCAACGGTCGCAGAGTGCCGCGCTTTCGGGAAAATAATATAATCTATAAAATTTATCATGATTGAAAAATCGATCCGGCATCGCCGATGACGACGGGTATTCTTTGCTTGAGACGGGGTCTCGTTTCGTGCGTAAATCCGGCACTATGAACGAGACGACAAAAGAGTGGACCCGCATGAATGTCGCTTTGAGAAATTCGCTCGACCGGATCGCCCCGCGCCAGGAGCAATCCTTTCCGCACGTGGCGGATGAGGATGCCTTGAAATCGGCCATGCGGCGGATGTCGGGCGGTGTCTCGGTGATTACCGCTGGCGTCGGCGACGAGCGTACCGGCGCGACTGTGACGTCTGCGACCGCGCTGTCCGTTGATCCGCCGACGATGATCGTCAACATCAACCGCAGTTCTTCCAGCTGGCCGGTGATCAGCCGCTACGGGCATTTCTGCGTCAATATTCTGAGCGCCGACCAGCAGGATGTGGCCGACCGGTTTGCCGGCAAGGGCGGCTTGAAAGGGATCGAGCGCTATGACGGCGCCGAATGGTTTACGCTGGCGAGCGGTGCTTCGGTTCTACGTGGTGCGCTGGCCGGGATCGATTGTGAAGTCGATGAAATCATCGAGCGTCATAGCCATGCGATCATTCTCGGCCGCGTGGTTTCGATCGTCGCAGGTGATGGGCACTCGCTGATCTATAGCAATGGCCGTTACGGCCGGGTTTCCCTGTAGACGAGAATGCCCCGCCCGAGGGGACCGGGGCGAGGCACTCCATCCGCACCATCGAGGGGTCGGTGCGGGTAAGCGTTAGTGCGGCAGAGAAATCTGCGTGTGGTAGCCGAGTTCCGGCTCTTTGCCAGTCAGATTGGCCTTGGCAATTTCCCAACCGAATTTCAGCGTGCTGTTGGTCGAAGCCCAGATCGCCACGTCGTCAAGCTTCAGCTGCAACATGGTCAGCGACGGGTCGTCCTTGCCGCCTTCAAACCAGGCAGCCACCGGAGCCGACCAATATTTGTCGATATGCTCGCGGGATTTGACCTCATCGATCGCACCGGCCAGGCACGCATGATAATCATGGTCCTTGCTAATGACACAGAAATGCGCCCGGTTGCCGTTCCGAGCCGCTTTGATCAGGTCGCTGTCCGTGCGGGTGAAAAACCAGATCGAGTTGCTCTCCTTTTCGACGAACGGCGCCATTGGCTGCATGTGCTGGCCGGAACCCTCGACGCCCAGCATACCGGCATGGATATCGCCAAGCACGTCCCAGAGCTGCTGTAGCGGATCGGTTTTCGTCTTCGATATATCAGCCATTTATTGTTTCCTTTATCGATTGGGGATCAGGCAGCGCGGCGCTCATGGCGGCCTTCTTCGATTTCCTCAACGATCTTTTTCACAAAGGCGTCGAGATCGTCCGGATTGCGCGAGGTGATGATGCCCTTGTCGGTAACGACGGGCTCGTTCGACCAGATAGCTCCGGCATTGATCATGTCGGTCTTGATCGAGATATAGGAGGTCATCTTGCGGCCGCGCACGGCATCGGCCTCGATCAGCAGCCAGGGCGCATGGCAGATGGCCGCGACGACCTTGCCGGATGCGACAAATTCCTTGACGACGCGCATGGCGTCTTCATCGTGGCGCAGGATATCCGGGTTCATCTGGCCGCCGGGCAGGACCAGCGCGTCGAAATCGCCGATATCAAAGTCCTTGGCAAGAAGGTCGACATTGATCGCGTCACCCCAATCCTTGTTGTCCCAGCTCTTGATCGGCTCACGGTCGATCGCGGCGATCTTGACGTCGGCGCCGCGCTTTTTCAGGTCGTCGAGCGGCACGCGCAATTCGGAACGTTCGTAGCCATGGGTGGCAAGGATAAGGATTTTCGATTTGTCGATGAACGGCATCGCGCCATCTCCTTTGACAGCTTGGGGAGGGTTCGCGCTTACAACGGACGCCTGCGCCAATCGTTCCGATATTTCCGGGTTTTCTCATATTGACCCAAACTCAATAAGAACATAACATGAACGGTTATGAAGAAGTCGCTGAATGAACGGTTGGCCATCCTGTCCGATGCTGCCAAATACGATGCTTCCTGCGCCTCAAGCGGGACAGTGAAGCGCGATTCGTCGAAGTCCGGCGGGCTCGGATCGACGGAAGGGTCCGGCATCTGCCACGCCTATGCGCCGGACGGACGTTGTATCTCGCTGCTCAAGATCCTGATGACGAATTTCTGCATCTATGACTGCGCCTATTGCATCAACCGCTCGTCCAGCAATGTCGAGCGTGCGCGGTTCAGCGTCGAGGAAGTCGTCTGGCTGACCCTGGAATTCTACCGGCGCAACTATATCGAGGGTCTGTTCCTCTCGTCCGGGATTATCCGCTCGTCGGATTACACGATGGAGGAAATGGTCCGCATCGCCCGCGAATTGCGCGTAACCCATAATTTTGGCGGCTATATCCATCTGAAATCCATTCCGGAGGCCTCGCCGCTGTTGATCGAGCAGGCCGGGCTTTATGCCGATCGCCTGTCTATCAACATCGAACTGCCGACCGATACGGGCCTAACCCGGCTTGCACCGGAAAAGCGGCCGGCCAATATCCGTAAATCGATGGGCGAACTCAGGCTGAAGATCGAGGCCGCCAATGATCCGACGCTGCAGACCAAGCGGCGCAAGCGGTTCGTGCCGGCCGGGCAGAGTACGCAGATGATCGTCGGGGCCGATCAGGCCAATGACAAGGTCATCCTTGGCACCAGCGCCCGGCTCTATGGCAGCTATGGCCTGCGCCGGGTGTATTATTCCGCGTTTAGCCCCATTCCCGATGCCTCGAAAAACCTGCCCTTGATCAAGCCGCCCCTGATGCGCGAGCACCGGCTTTATCAAGCCGACTGGCTCTATCGCTTCTATGGTTTCGGCATCGAGGAAATCACCGAAAACCAGCCGGACGGCATGCTCGACCTGAAGCTTGATCCGAAACTCGCCTGGGCGCTCGTCAATCGCCATCGTTTTCCCGTGAATATCAACACGGCCGAACGCGAGATGCTGCTGCGGGTGCCAGGCCTGGGAACGAAGGCCGTCAACGGCATCCTGTCTGCCCGGCGTCACCGCCGTTTGCGGCTGGAGGATCTGGCGCGTCTGCATGTCTCGATCAAGAAAGTGCAGTCGTTTGTCGTGACTGAGGGCTGGACGCCGCATCGGTTGATCGACCGCTCCGATCTGCGGGCCATGTTCGAGCCGAAGCCCGAGCAGCTGGCGCTGTTGTGATGAAGACGATTTTGCTGGAGGGCCGGGGCGATCTGACCGAGTGGCGAGAAGCTGCCCGGTCTCTGCTGCTTGCGCGCACAGAACCGCGAACAATCGACTGGCGTTGCAGAAACGGCGCGGCGGACGATCTGTTCGGACCGGCTGCGCAAGTGCCGGAGACGGCTGTTGCTACTGCTGCGACAGCGTCCACCGTGACAGTACCGAAGGCTTTCCTGTCATTGGCGCAAGCTGTGATCTGCCACAGCGATCCTTTACGGTTCCAGCTTCTCTACCGGGTTCTCTTTCGGCTGCAGGAGGATCGCACGCTACTGGAGGTCCTTTCCGATGCCGACGTGGCGCAATTGCAAGCGATGGAAAAATCCGTGTGGCGCGATTGCCACAAGATGACGGCTTTCGTCCGGTTCAAGGAGATCGATGCGAAGCAGAAACATGCACGCCGGTGTTTTCTGGCCTGGTTCGAGCCCGACCATCATATCGTCGCCCGCGCCGCGCCGTTCTTCCAGCGCCGGTTTACCGACATGGACTGGATCATTGCCACGCCCAAGGGGACTGCGGCCTGGGACGGCGAGGCGTTGACGATTTCGGCGGAGGCGGCAGAAAATCCGATGCTGACCGATCAAACTGATGCGCTATGGCGCACCTATTTTTCCAACATCTTCAATCCGGCCCGCCTGAAGGTGAAGATGATGATGACGGAGATGCCGAAGAAATACTGGAAAAACCTGCCGGAGGCGGAACTCATTCCGGGCCTGATTGCCGGTGCGGAAGCGAACGTCATTGCCATGGCCGAGCGGGCCGCCAGCGAGGCGCCATTGTTTCACCAGCGGCTGCAGGCCATTGCCCAGGCCGAGCCGGAGATTGTCCGGCCGCCGGCAGGAACGCTTGATGAGCTTCGTGAGGAGGCACGGCATTGCACACGTTGCGCACTTCATTGCACTGCAACGCAGACTGTCTTCGGCGAGGGGCCGCAGGACGCCGATATCATGATTGTTGGCGAACAACCGGGCGACCAGGAGGATCTTGCCGGCCGACCCTTCGTCGGCCCGGCCGGTACGGTGTTCAATGCTGTCGCTGAAGAGGTTGGGCTGGAACGTCAGAGCACCTATGTCACTAATGCAGTCAAGCATTTCAAATACGAGCCGCGCGGCAAGCGCCGGATCCATCAGAAGCCGAATGTTGGCGAGGTCCAGCATTGCAAATGGTGGCTGACGCGGGAACTGGCGCTGATCCAGCCGAAACTAGTGGTGGCAATGGGATCAACGGCGCTGATGGCTCTTACTGACAGCCGGCAACGGCTTGCGGATTTGCGCGGTCAGATGCTGCAACTCGGCGCCGGACAGTCGCTGCTTGTCACCGTGCATCCCGCCTATCTCCTTCGCATCCCGGATGAGGGGCGCAAGCAAGAGGAAATGGCACGTTTCCGCTCGGATATTGCCCGTGCAGCCGCATTCGGGCGCCGGACAATGTCCGATGCGCGGCTGGAGCAACACAATGCTCGCAACGGGTGACATCAGGCTTTCAACCGGCAAGGGCTGAACTGCCTAGGATCGAGTACCTGCGCGCCAAACCCTTCCGGTTGTGGTTGGCCGGTCAACAGGCTTGCCGCCAAGGCGCCGAGGGCCGGCGAGGTGAGGATGCCGTAGCCGCCCTGGCCTGCCAGCCAGAAGAAATCCGGTTGATCGGATGCCGCGCCGATCACCGGAAGTTTGTCGGATGAAAAGCTGCGCATTCCGGCCCAGCTCTTGGCAACGCGGCGAACCGGGATCGTCGTTGCCTCCTCGACATAGTGTGCTGCCCAGGCGACATCGAGTTCCTCCGGCTGCACGTCGCCGGGTTCGCAGGGCGTGGCATCGGCCGGGCTTGCGAACAGGCGGCCGGCGTCGGGCTTCATGTAGAAATCCTCGTCGATCTCATTGATCTCCGGCATTGCGAAAATATCGATCCTTTCGGGAAGATCGACGGTAATGGCCGTGCGGCGATGCGGGATGATACCGAGTGGCTTGACGCCAAAAATTTCCGCCGTTGGATCGGCCCAGCCACCGGCGGCATTGACCACGGTTTTGGCGCGGACAGGGCCGGTTGATGTCTCGATGGTCCATGCCTGTCCATCATGGCTGGCGGAAAGAACAGCGTGGCGTTCGCGGACCTCAGCGCCGTTGCGGCGGGAGCCTTTCACATAACCCTGCAGCAGGCTCTCGACCTCTATATCCCAGAAGTTCGGATCGTAGAACGCGGCAGCGGCGTAGCCCGGTTTCAGGATTGGGATGCGGGCCAGTACTTGCGCCTCGTCGAGCGGTTCGAGTTCCGGCGTGAAAGCCAGCTCGGCACGGAAAACCTCCTGCAGACGTGAAGCCTTTTCGGCATTGGCAATCATCACGCCGCCGCGCTGTTTCAGAAGCGGAATGTCCGAAAATCCTTCAGGCGGACTATCGAAGAAGTCCTTGGCGATCGCGGCAAGTTGGCAGATTTCAGGCGCATTGTAGCGCAGCACGAATTCGGCGGCGGAGCGGCCGGTGCTGTGATAGCCAAGCGCCGTTTCCCGTTCGAGCACGACGACAGAGCGATGGGGGCTGAGGAAATAGGCAAGCGACAGGCCGGCGATGCCGCCGCCAATGATTGCCACGTCGAATGTCTGCATGTCAGCCCGCCCTTTACGGTATTTGCGATCTCCCATCGCGCCGCCGGACCGTAACGGTGGGGAGCCCGATGTTCAAATTTATAGTGGCGAAGCTGACTATCAGGCAGATTGATGCTCTGTGCTGTGATCAAGTGGTTCCGTGTCTGCGACATGGCGCAGGAAGGCAGCTTCGGCGGGATTGAGGATCGCATTGGGATTGGTGATGCGGAAAACATCCGTGGTCGGCAGGAGGTCGTAGGGTGGCAATTGCCAGAGGTCACCTACGGCCAAGCCCGGTGCGGCCAGATGATCCGGCACCATGCCGATGCCGATATTGGCTGCTATCAGGCGCAGGACTTCCTCGACATTGCAGGAGACCGCGCGCACCTGCTGGCCGAAGGAGCCCATGGCGCGCACGGCGGTAATCGCATTCATATGCTGGCCGCCGAGAACATCGGCGATGAAGGCGATGTAGGGATCGCCACGCAGGTCGTTTAGGGTGGCAGTCTTCGCGCCGAAAAGCCGATGGCCCCGGCCGCAGTAGAGACCGTATTGCTCGCGGATATGGAAGCTCTTGCCGAGCGCTTCGGGAATGTTGCCGTCGCACAGGCCAATGGTGGCGATGTTGCGCTCGACCGCACTGATGACGCTGACGGTGGTTTCCACGGTGATGCTGAGCGTTGCCTTCGGATAGAGCTGGAAGAAGCTTTCGAGCTTGCTGTCCCAGGCTGGATTGTGCGCATGGCTGACCGAGTGGATGCTGACATGGCCGGTTACGTCGTCGCCTGCGGTTTCCAGCGCATTCGGCAGGCGCACCACCGCCGCGAAGATATCGCGGCACTGGTGAAGCAGCTTTTCCCCGGCTTCCGTCAGGTCGAACCGGCCCGGACGCCGGTCGATCAGCTTTTGGCCGACGGTCTGTTCCAGCCGCTTCAACGCCATGCTGACGGCGGGTTGCTGCAACAACAGCCGGTTGGCCGCAGCCGTGATGCTGCCCTCTTCGACCACGACGACAAAGGTGCGCAGCAAATTCCAGTCGAGATTGTGGGCGAAGCGTTCGAGGCGATTGTCAGGCATGGAAAGCCGTGATCAGAGGGAAACGAGACCGGACGGTAGCCGGTTCATGATCTCGTGGCCATCCTGCGTGATCAAAAGCTGGTTCTCGATGATCATGCCGCCGACGCCATCGACATACCACGGCGTCTCGAAAGCGAGCACCATGCCGAGCTCGATGATGACATCCGATTGGCGCGACAGGAACGGCCATTCCTCGCTGCCAAGCCCAGCGCCCAGCCCATGGCCGAAATGGCCGCGTGTGTAGCCTGGAAAGCCTGCCTTCCCCATCGCCTCGGTCGTCACCCGGTGCACCTCGCTCATGGCGATGCCGGGCTTCAGCAGCGGCAGGCCCGCGTCATAGGCCGTTTGCAGGGCATCGAACAACCGGGCTTGAAGGGCAGACGGCTTGCCACAGACGAAGGTGCGGCCGGTGTCCGATGTATAGCCGGCAATCAAGCAGCCGACATCGACCTTGATCAGATCGCCGTGTTCGACCACGCCACCCTTAGTCCACGGGTTCTGGCCAACGGAGACATATTCCCAGAGCCCGGTGAGATTCTGGATATTGCGCCGGGCTGCTTCCGCCCTGGCACCCTTTTCCCAGGCGGCCGCCAGGGCGTCACGGTTGACACCGATGTCGATGGTTTCGCGCAAGGCAACGATTCCGGCTTCGGCCAGTTCGACGGCCGTGCGCAGGTAACCGATCTCGGTTGGCGATTTTATCATCTTCAATCGCCGGACAAGATCGGAGGCGTCAAGCAATTCGGCATCGGGCAAGGCGGCGGACAACAGCCGGAAATCGGCAACGGAAAGGCCATCGAATTCAATGCCGATCCGGCCTTCGCCGAGCCCCTTGTCCGCAAGAAGCTCTGCGGCCAGCTGGAAACCCACATTCGCGTCAAAAGTCTCCGGACGTTGAAAACCGGATGCGCGCCCCTGTTTTGCCCAGGCGGATTTTATCAGTGCTTCCGGCGGCTGTGCTTCCATGCCCCGGATATCGCCGGTCTCGACCCAGATCGGATTGATACGGATATCTTTGATCGCGCTGGAGGTGCGGAATGCTACCTCGAACAGATCCGTGACCACGGCTGCTGGCGGAAGGGCGGGATCGGCAGGGATGATGGCGGCCACGGCACCGGCACGCCGCCACATCGTCGCGACGCCGGCGGGGGCGCCTGTTGCGTAGGTAAAGCTTTCCGGCGAAAGCAGCAGCAGCGCGTCGAGCCCGGCGGCTTCCATCAACTGCGATGCGCGTGTCCTGTCGAGGTGAGCCATGCCGTTTCCTTGTCCTGTATCTTCGAGGTCTTGCGTGCCGCCATTCCCGCAGCGCATGAGGCAGTGCCGCATTTTCGTTTGTATCACCCTGCCCGGCTTGCCATAACGGTTACAAGAAGGAAAGTGACGGGAGGACGATATGGCTTCAAGACAGGAATTCCAGTGGGACGACGCATTTCTGCTGGAGGATCAGCTTTCTGAAGACGAGCGGATGATCCGCGATACGGCCCGCGCCTATGCGCAGGATAAGCTGCAGCCGCGCGTCATCGATGCCTACCGCAACGAGACGACCGATCCCTCAATCTTCCGCGAAATGGGCGAACTCGGCCTGCTCGGCGTCACCGTGCCGGATAGCTATGGCGGCGTTGGCGCATCCTACGTGGCCTATGGCCTGGTTGCCCGCGAAGTGGAGCGTGTCGACTCAGGCTACCGCTCGATGATGAGCGTCCAGTCTTCGCTCGTCATCTACCCAATCCACGCCTATGGCTCGGAAGAGCAGCGCCAGAAATATCTGCCGAAACTAATCAGCGGCGAGTGGATCGGCTGTTTCGGCCTCACTGAGCCGGATGCCGGTTCCGATCCGGGCGGCATGAAGACGCGGGCGGTGAAGACCGATGGCGGCTACCGGTTGAGTGGCTCCAAAATGTGGATTTCCAACGCGCCGATCGCCGATGTCTTCGTCGTCTGGGCGAAATCCGAGGCGCATGGCAATGCCATTCGTGGCTTCGTGCTGGAAAAGGGTATGAAGGGCCTCTCTGCCCCGAAGATCGGCGGCAAGCTGTCGCTGCGCGCCTCGATCACCGGCGAAATCGTCATGGACAATGTCGAAGTCGGCGAAGATGCATTGCTGCCGAATGTCGAGGGCCTGAAAGGTCCGTTCGGCTGCCTCAACCGCGCCCGCTACGGTATTTCCTGGGGCGTGCTCGGTTCGGCGGAATTCTGCTGGCATGCGGCCCGCCAATACGGGCTTGACCGCAAGCAGTTCGGCCGTCCGCTAGCGCAGACCCAGCTTTTCCAGAAGAAGCTTGCCGACATGCAGACGGAAATCACCCTTGGGCTTCAGGCATCACTGCGCGTCGGTCAGCTGATGGATGCAGGCCGGATGGCGCCGGAGATGATCTCGATCGTCAAGCGCAACAATTGTGGCAAGGCGCTGGATATTGCCCGCGCCGCCCGCGACATGCATGGTGGTAACGGCATTTCCGAGGATTACCAGGTGATGCGCCACATGGTGAACCTTGAAACGGTCAACACCTATGAAGGCACCCATGATGTACACGCCCTGATCCTCGGCCGCGCCCAGACCGGGCTGCAGGCTTTCTTCTGAGCGCCGGTATGGAAACGCCGCTGAAGGGCCTGAAGGTTCTCGAGCTTGCCCGCATTCTGGCGGGACCATGGATCGGCCAGACGCTGGCCGATCTCGGTGCCGATGTGATCAAGGTGGAAAGCCCCGCCGGAGACGATACCCGCACCTGGGGCCCGCCCTTTATCGAGAGCGACACCGGCGGCCATCTGGATGCTGCCTATTTCCACGCCTGCAATCGCGGCAAGCGCTCTGTCATTCTCGATTTCACCACCGAAGAGGGGCAGGAGGCGGTACGGCGGCTGGCGGCGCAGTCGGATGTGCTGCTAGAGAACTTCAAGGTCGGCGGGCTGGCAAAATACGGGCTGGATTATGAAAGCCTGAAAAAGGTCAATCCGCAGCTGATCTACTGCTCCGTCACCGGCTTTGGCCAGGACGGGCCTTATGCCCATCGCGCCGGTTACGACTATATCATCCAGGGCATGAGCGGCATCATGGACCTGACGGGCGATCCAGAGGGCGAGCCGCAGAAGATCGGCGTCGCCTTTGCCGATATTTTCACCGGCCTTTACGGGGTTATCGCCATACAGGCGGCGCTACATATGCGCGAGCGGACCGGCGTTGGCCAGCAGGTCGATATGGCTTTGTTCGACAGCATGACCGGGGTGCTTGCCAATCAGGCGCTGAATTTCCTCGTCTCCGGCCAGTCGCCACGCCGCCTCGGCAATGCGCATCCGAATATTGCGCCCTATCAGGTGTTCCCGGTCTCCGATGGCCATTTGATCGTCGCCGTCGGCAATGACCGGCAGTTCGTCAAATTCTGCACGCTGCTCGGGCTCGACAGCCTGGCGACCGATCCGCGTTACCTGACCAATGCGAGCCGGGTGAAAAACCGCGACACGCTGACGCCGGAATTGGCGGCGCGTACTGTGATTTATAGCCGGAATATGTTGCTTGCCATGCTGGAAGCAGCCGGCGTGCCCGGTGGCCCGATCAACACGGTGGCGGATGTGTTCTCGGACCCGCAAATCATTCACCGTAGCATGCGGGTGGATACGCCACATACGGGATCGGCATCAGGGACGGCGCCGGGCGTGCGGACGCCCATTCAGTTTTCAGGGGCCGAACTTGCCCTTGAGCGCGGTGCGCCAAGGCTTGGGGAGCATACGCGTGAGGTGCTGGCTGAGATCGGGATGAAGCCCTGACGGACCCTCAAATATTCCCCATGCAGAGATATTTCATCTCCAGATAATCCTCGGCGCCGTGGCGGGAGCCTTCGCGACCAATGCCGGATTGCTTGAGGCCGCCGAAGGGGGCGGCCTCAGACGACATGCGGCCGGTATTGATGCCGATCATGCCGTATTCCAGCGCTTCGGCGACACGCCAGACCTTTTTCAGTTCGGTCGCGTAGAAATAAGCGGCCAACCCGTAGATCGTGTCGTTTGCCTGCAGGATGACGTCTTCCATTGTCTCGAAGCGAATGATCGGGGCGACCGGTCCGAAGGTTTCGTCGCAGGCAACCAGCATGCCCTTGCCGACGTCTGAAAGCACGGTTGGTTCGAAGAAGGCGCCGGAGACGCGCTTGCCGCCGCAAAGAAGCTTTGCGCCCTTGCCGATCGCGTCGTTGACATGGGCTTCGACCTTCTCGATTGCCCGGCTATCGATCAGCGGGCCGATGGTGACGCCGGGGGAAAAGCCGTCGCCCACCTTCAATTTGGCAACTTCGGCCGCCAGCTTGGTGGTGAATTCATTATGGACCCGGCTCTGCACATAGATGCGATTGGCCGAGGTGCAGGTCTGGCCGGCATTGCGGAATTTCGCCTGGATGGCGCCATCGACAGCGGCATCGATATCGGCGTCGTCGAAGACGATGAAGGGTGCGCTGCCGCCGAGTTCGAGGCTGACTTTCTTGATCTGGTCGGAGCACTGCCGCATCAGGATGCGGCCGACTTCGGTCGAGCCGGTGAAACTGATCTTGCGCACCCTCGAATTGGTGCAGAGCTCGCGGCCGATCGCATCGCCCTCCGAGGCGAGCACGAGGTTGAGGACGCCCTTCGGAAAACCCGCCCGAAGGGCCAGCGCATGCATGGCCAGCGCCACCAGCGGCGTCTGTTCCGCGGGTTTGAGGATGATGGTGCAGCCAACCGCCAGCGCCGGTGCGATTTTTCGCGCCACCATTGATGCCGGAAAGTTCCAGGGCGTGATTGTGCCGACCACGCCGACCGGCTGCTTGATCACCATCATGCGGCGGTCGGTGGAAGGGGCGGGAATGGTCTCGCCGTAAACGCGCTTGGCCTCTTCCGCATACCATTCGATATAGGCGGCGGCGTGCTGGACCTCGGAGCGGGCTTCGTTGAGCGGCTTGCCCATTTCCGCAGTCAGGATTGCGGCGAGATCATCGATATGGGCAATGACCAGATCGTGCCAGCGGCGCAGGATCGTGCTGCGATCGCCGGCCGGGCGCTCGGCCCATGGAAATTGCGCCGCATAGGCATCATCGATCGCGGCGCGCGTTTCCATAACGCCCATATCCGGCAGTGTGGCGAGCAGGGCGCCATTCGATGGGTTATGGACGTCGAAGGTCTTTGCCGCAGGCGCCCATGGCGCGTTCACCAGTCCGAGCAGATGCGGATCCCTGACATGGGCGATCAATGTCTCGGTAAAGATCATCGGAGATCCTTTCTGGCGGTCCGCGCAGGCAGCGCAGGGCGGCATTTTCGTCGCGGGGACAATGCCGATAGCCGATAAAAGCAACCGGGTCTATCGGGCAGCATGGCGCCGCTACCCGATAGACTATGTTATGCCAACGCCTGAAATCAGGCGCGTGCTTCCAGGATCGACGCTTCCAGAATGTCCATCGCTTCGGCGAAGACGTTATCCTGAATGGTGATCGGCGCGAGGAAGCGGATAACGTTGCCATGCACGCCGCAGGTGAGCAGGATCAGGCCCTTTTCGAGCGCGATCAGACGGACGCGGTTGGCGAAATCGGCGCTCGGCAGATTGGTCTTCACGTCGTTGAACTCGACGGCGTTCATGAAGCCCGGGCCGCGAATGTCGATGATTTCCGGTGTCTGTTCGGCGATGGCCGCGAGGCGCTGCTTGAGGCGGCCGCCCAACTGTTCGGCGCGCTCGCACAGTTTTTCGTCTTCGATGATGTCGAGAACGGCGTGGGCAGCGGCAACGCCGATCGGGTTGCCGGCATAGGTGCCACCGAGGCCGCCGGGGCCGGGAGCATCCATGACCTCGGCGCGGCCAGTGACGGCTGCGATCGGGAAACCGCCGCCAAGGCCCTTGGCCATCGTCACGAGGTCAGCGGCAACGCCGTGATGTTCCATGGCAAACAGCTTGCCGGTGCGGGCAAAGCCGGTCTGCACTTCGTCGGCGATCAGAAGGATGCCGTGCTGGTCGCAGATCTCGCGGATCGCCTTGATGAAGGAGGTCGGCACCGGATAGAAGCCGCCTTCACCCTGCACAGGCTCGATGATGATGGCAGCGACGCGGTTCGGATCGACGTCTGCGGCGAAAAGGCGCTTCAGGGCAGCCAGCGACTGATCAGCGGAAACGCCCTGCAGCTCCACCGGGAAGGGCACGTGGAAGACGTCGGCCGGCATGGCGCCGAAGCCGACCTTGTAAGGCACGACCTTGCCGGTCAGGGCCATACCCATGAAAGTGCGGCCGTGAAAGCCGCCGCCGAAGGCGACGACGGCCTGGCGGCCGGTTGCGGCGCGGGCAATCTTGACGGCGTTCTCGACGGCTTCCGCACCCGTGGTGACGAAAATCGTCTTCTTGGCAAATTCACCCGGCAGGATGGCATTCAGCCGCTCTGCCAGCTCGACATAGTTTTCGTAAGGCACGACCTGATGGCAGGTGTGGGTGAAGCGATCGAGCTGCTTCTTGACGGCTTCGATGACGCGCGGATGGCGGTGGCCGGTGTTAACGACAGCGATACCGGCGGCGAAATCGATGTAACGATTGCCTTCCTTGTCCCAGATTTCGGAATTCTCGGCACGATCCGCATAGAT
Source organism: Pararhizobium sp. (assembly GCF_965279435.1). Taxonomy (NCBI): domain Bacteria; kingdom Pseudomonadati; phylum Pseudomonadota; class Alphaproteobacteria; order Hyphomicrobiales; family Rhizobiaceae; genus Pararhizobium; species Pararhizobium sp. The sequence goes on along the minus strand of NZ_CBDIHY010000003.1, from coordinate 1,222,540 downwards.
CTGCGTGGTCATGCCGACACCGCGGGAAATGGCTGCGTTCTTGCGATCGGTCAAACTGGTCACGGGTATCATCCTGATGTTGCGTGGAGCGTTTTCGGTTGCAGATTTCTCGGAAATCCTATATTTTTTCTGTAGGTTTGCAAATCAAATTTTGTGATTTGAGAAGCAGCGCCGGGAATGGGTTTTCCGGGCTGATTTCTCGCGTCCGCACTGGCTGTTTGCTGCGCCAGGGCAGAAACAGCGCGCATGGATGGCTTGAAGATGTCACAGGACGGCTTATGAGTGATGCCATGAAGATACGCTACAAGGTCGCGGAAGCCGCACGGCTTGCCGGTGTTTCCGCATCGACCTTACGTCTGTGGGAGACACAAGGTCTGGTCGTACCGGATCGCTCGGTCACCGGCCATCGGCAATATAGCGAAGGCGATGTTGCCCAGTTGAAGCGGATCTCTTGGTTTCGTGCCGAGCGCGGGCTCAACCCCGCGGCGATCCGCGAGGCGCTCGAACTGGAAGCGGGAGAACTCGACGATGCCGGTCAGCCCGCCAATGGCGATACCACCCCGCAATCGCAGGTCGGGCGCAAGCTCAGGAGCCTGCGCCACGCTGCCGGCAAGACGCTGGAGCAGGTGGCCGGCGATATCGGCATCGCGGCTTCGGTGCTCTCCACGCTGGAGCGGACGTCGCAGGGTGTTTCGGTTGCCGTCCTGCACAATCTCGCCGAATATTTTTCGACGACGGTTTCCAGCCTATCCGGCGAAGACGAGCCGGATGTGCGAGCATTGGTGCGCTCGGGAGAATGGCGGACATGGCCGCGCACGACGCCGGGCGTGACTGTGCAGCTGCTGGCCGAGGGCCGCAACCAGATGGATTGCCACCGCTTCGTGCTGGAACCGGGCGCCTCCAGCGAGGGCGCCTACAAGCATGACGGCGAGGAGTTTGTCTACGTGCTCTCCGGCCGGGTAGAGTTCGTGCTGGATTCCGATCAGTTTCACGATCTGAGCCCCGGCGATTCCCTCTATTTCAACAGCCGCCGTCACCACGCCTGGTCAAACCGCCATGACGGCGAGACGGTGCTTTTGTGGATCAACACGCCACCAACGTTCTAGCCTCTTACGCCACGTTTTCCCAATTTGGCGATCAAGCGGATTTATACTGGCTATTATCTCTATCTATTTCGTTTATGTGCATTTCAGGCATAGAGTTTCCATCAAGCACCGGCAAACGGTGCGCCAAAGGGGAACTGAACGCATGAAAAAACATATGATCGCACTGGTTCTGGCCTGTGCCGCAGCCTTTTCCATGACGCCTGCCAATGCTGCCGAAAAGCTCCGGATAGGCACTGAAGGCGCCTATCCTCCGTTCAATTTCATTGACACCGCCGGAAAGATCGGTGGCTTCGACGTCGATATCGGTCTGGCGCTCTGCGCCAAGATACAGGTCGAATGCGAGGTGGTGGCGCAGGATTGGGATGGCATCATTCCGGGACTGGTCGCCAAGAAATACGACATGATCATCGCCTCGATGTTCATCACCGACGAGCGCCGGAAGCAGGTTTCCTTCAGCGATCCTTATTACATGGCGGCGATGACGCATGTGGCGGCAAAGGGTGCCGGTATTACCGCGTTTACCAACGAGGCGCTGAAGGGTAAGGTGATCGGCGCGCAGGCGGGCACGACGCAGGCCGAATATATCGCCGCCGTCTATCCCGATGCCGAGATCAAGCTTTATCCGACGCAGGACGAAGCCAATCTCGACATGGCCAATGGCCGCCTCGACATGGAAGTCGGCGACATGCTGCCGATGCTCGACTGGGTCAGCAAGAACAATGACGGCAAATGCTGTGAGCTGATCGGCGCGCCGATCACCGACCCGAAATTCGTCGGCGATGGCGTCGGCATCGCCCTTCGCCAGGAAGACAACGATCTTCGCGAAAAGCTCAACAAGGCGCTCGCTGAGATTCGTGCCGACGGCACCTACAAGACGATCAACGACAAGTACTTCACCATCGACGTCTATACGATGCGGTGAGGCCCGGAGCCGGTATCCGGTGAGCATCGGCATCGCGCCTGCCTCGGAACTGGCGGGCGTGGTTATGCCTTGTGGATTTTCTGTGCCGCCTTCTGCCGATGATAGGTCAGTGCGGCGCGAAGGCAGAGCGCCAGCGGCTCCCGGCGCAGATCGCCAGCTGCCGGGAGAAGCAGCGCCCGCTGGCCCTCAAAGGCAAAATCATCGGCAAAGTGCGCACGAAAAGTGTCGATCAGCGTAGTCTGGCAGTTGACGAACACAGCGCAGTGATCGGGCGCCAACTTGGATACGCCCAGCCGGATGGTCGTTCCGCTTCTGCTGGCTTCAGTCAGATAGGCCGGTTCGCACCATTTCAGTGTTTCAGTCAGAGGGCCGACGCCTTCGGTTTCTGCTGCCACAGCAAAGATTAGGTCTCGGATTTGCAGCAGCCGTAGTCTGATCGGCTCGGCATACCGCCCAAGCGCTTCGGCGACTTCTTTGGGAACGGGCAGGCTTGTCATTCCGTGTTCCTCGGTAATGGCTGTCCCAGCCTCTGGGGCCGGTCTATTTCGTGACGTCGATGACGACACGGCCGCGGATTTTTCCGGCGACGATGTCTTCTGCCAGTTTCGGCAGGCGAGACAATGGTTCAACCGTCGTCATGGTTGCCAGCTGCTTCCGGTCGAGGCTTTCGGCCAGAATGGCCCAGGCCCTGTCGCGTTCGGCATGCGGTGCCGTTACCGAATTGATGCCGAGCAATGCGACGCCGCGCAGGATATGCGGCATGACGGTTGCCGGAAGGTCGGCACCGCCAGCGAGACCGCAGGCCGCAACCGCGCCGCTTTGGAAGGTCTGCGCCAGAACATTGGCAAGCGTCGTGGAGCCGACGGAATCGATGACGCCTGCCCAACGCTCCTTTTGAAGTGCGCCGCCCTTTGCGGCAAGTTCAGCGCGATCGATGAAACCGGTTGCGCCGAGGCTCGAAAGATAGTCGTGGGCTTCCGGCCGTCCTGTTGAGGCGGTGACTGTGTAGCCTCGCTCGGCGAGCAGCGCGATGGCGACAGAGCCGACGCCACCGGCAGCACCAGTGACCAGGATTTCGCGATCATCCGTCTTGATCTTGCCCCAGGCTTCCAGGGCATCGATCGCAAGCGCTGCCGTATAGCCGGCGGTGCCGATCGCCATGCTTTCTTCCAGCGTGAAGGCGTCGGGCAGGCGCGTCAGCCATTCGGATTTCAGCCTCTGGAACCGCGTATAGCCGCCCCATTCGGTCTCCGACATGCCCCAGCCGTTGACGACAACCTTGTCGCCGGTCTTCCAGTCGGGATTGCGGGATTCGATGACAATACCGGAAAGATCGACCCCGGCCACCATCGGCAGGCGGCGGGCGATACGGCCCTTGCCCGAAACGGCGAGGCCATCCTTGTAGTTGAGCGTCGAGAACAGCACCTCGACCAGCACGTCGTGATCCGGAAGATCCGCAAATGTCAGATTCCGGAAATCTGCCACCGGTTTGCCGTCACGATCATCGATCACGAGCGCCCTGAAATGGTCCGTCATGGTTTTCTCCCGTCAATTCTGACGCAGCATGGCATGAGAAAAAACCAAAAGCCATTTCGACCAAAGGCATGAAAGGCGCTGCGATCCGCTGGCGATACGCAATACCGGTTCTTTGGGGACCCTGAAAGAGCGTGAAGAAACCTTCCGGCGGTGCTGGTTCGCACTTCATAAGCAAACCGTTGATTCGTCAGGCAATTATCGACGAAAGAACACTTATGATTTCTGCGAATTTACTTGTAACAGTATGTATTTCGTATGGATGAATTTCGAGATTATCTGCCATGCTTGCCATGCAGGGCAGATTTGCTTTTCACCCTCTGGCGAAATACATGGCGGAGTGTTATCTCACCCTCGCAACAACCAATGGAGCATATCATGTTTTCGCAGCGCAAGCTGTCGAGCCCGTCTGATCGCGGTTTTGTCCAGATGATCTGGAACGCGATCCTTCTCGTTCAGACCCGTGAAACGACCTCTCTCATGACAGGTCGCAACCGCTAGGCAGATATAGCGGCCGGGCCAGCTGTCGCGGCTGGAAATGTGACCGAGGCTTTCAGTCCCTTGCCCTCCGGCCCTTCTCCTAGCGCAAGATGTCCGCCGAACAGTCCGGCGATTTCTTCGACGATCGGAAGTCCCAACCCCATCCCCGGTGCTTGCCCGCGTCCGCCGCGGGCAAAACGCTGGCGCACGACCTGCCGGTTCTCCGGCGGGATGCCTGGGCCGTTGTCTTCCACATCGAGCCGGACGCCGTTCTTTTCGGTTTCCACCCGGACCGTGACTTCCGCCCCCTTGCCGGCATAGGCGATGGCGTTTTCAATCAGATTGCGCAGCAGTTCGCCGATCAAGAGCGGCTCCGCGCGGATCAACGCCTTACCATCACCCTCGAAGCCGAGATCGATGCCGGCCTCACCGGCACCGGGCACGCGGTCGCCGGTAATCTCCTGCGCCAGCGCGATCAGGTCGATGATCTCGAGCGGCTGCGGCTCCTTCGAGCCGGCAGCGTCGATCTTTGCCATCAACAGCAATTGCGCCAGGATGCGTTCGGCATGGGCAACGGCCTCGTCGCCCTTGCGGGCGGCGGCCTGTGCCTCCTCCAGCGTCGTGGCGCGGGCCGATAGCGCCAGCTGGGTGCGGATGATCGCCAGCGGCGTGCGCAGCTGGTGGCTGGCATTGCCGGAAAAGTGGCGCAGCGCATCGAGCGCCGATTGCAGACGCACCATGAAGGAATTGACCGTTTCGACCAGTCCCTCGACTTCACTCGGTACTGATTGATCGATCGGATGCAGATCGTCGGGGCTGCGCTCGGCAATGGCGTCGCCGAGCCTATAGAGCGGCCGCAGCGAAAAGGTGACCGCGATCCAGACGATAACGGCTGCCCCAAGAATCATCATCAGCAGCCGGAAGGCGGAGCGCAAAAGGATCGCCTGCGTCAATTGCCGCCGGGCAATCGTGGTTTCTGCGACGGTAACGACGAAGGGAACCGAATTGATGCCGGTCGAGGCGGATCGTTCCAGAGCTGCGACCCGGATTGGCTCGCCGCGAAATTGCGCATCGGTATACACGGCCGACTGGCCATTGAGATTGGCGACCGAGGGCAGGTTCTGGTAGCCGGTGATGAACTGGCCCGGCGGTCCGTCGACCCGGTAGAAGACGCGGTCCTGGGCGGCCGAGGTCAGCATCTCAAGTGCGACATAGGGAATATCGACTTCAAGCGAACCGTCTTCGGCGACCACGACCCGCTCGGCGATGGCCAGCGCCGACCCAGCAAGCACCCGGTCTGAGACAATATTCGCCGTCTTCACTGCCTCGCGATAGGTGTCGATCAGGGCAAGCGCTCCGATGACGACGGTCGAGATCAACAGCCAGGCCAAAAGCCCCCGGCGCAGCGAATAGGCGCGCCGCGCCATCAGGCGTCCGCCATCTTGTCGAGATAGTAGCCGATACCGCGCGCGGTGCGCACCGTCAGCCCGTGCGGCGCCAGGCGCTTGCGCAAGCGGCTGACATATTGCTCGATGGCATTGGCACTAAGATCGTCATCGAAGGCCGTCAGCGACTGGATGATCGCCTCCTTGGCAACCACCTTGCCGGCGCGCATGAACAGGATTTCGAGTAGGCCCAGCTCCCTCGCCGGGATATCCACCGTGATGCCATCGGCGGAAAAGGTGCGCGAATTGAGATCGAACGAAATCTTGCCATAGCTGACCAGCGACGAGCGCAGCCCCGCCTGCCGGCGCAGGAGAACGCGGACGCGAGCCTCGAACTCGCTGATGTCGAAGGGTTTGATCATGTAGTCGTCGGCGCCGAGATCGAGCCCCTTGATCTTTTCTTCCTGCGTGCCGCGCGCCGTCAGGATCAGCACCGCCGCCTTGTTCTGCCGCGCCCGCATCGATCGCAATACGTCGAGCCCATCCATTTCCGGCAGATTCAAATCGAGGATGACGAGGTCGAAGGTTTCCGTCGCGGTGACCGCATTGGCCGATGCGCCGTCGTGAACGACATCCACGGCATAGCCGCTGCCGCGCAGGATCGCGACAAGTCCTTCCGAAAGCGCCGTATTGTCCTCGACCAGTAGTATTCGCAAATGCCTGTTCTCCCTGATGTCACTCTATCGGGCGTGCTGGCGCTTGTGAACGGGCGGAGGCTGCGGCAATATCGTTTTATGCGTTTCCTTTCCCTTCTCTGCGTTCTCTGTGGATTTTCAATGCCGGCCGCCGCCCAGCTGACGCTTTTTCCGGCGCGCTCAGGTGATTTGGCGGCGCCGACCGTGGTTGTTTATTCCTCACTCGACGAACCCCTGGCGCGGCCGATGATCATCGGCTTCCAGACAGCCAATCCGGATGTGGCCGTGCGCTACGAGGATATGCTGACCGGCGAGATCTATGACCGGATCGTCAAGGAGACCGATGCCGGCGAAAGGACTGCGGATTTTGCCTTTTCCTCGGCTATGGACCTGCAGGTAAAGCTCAGCAATGACGGCTATGCCCAACGCAGCGACATGCCGATGAGCGGCCGCTGGCCGGCCTGGGCCAATTGGCGCAATACTGCCTATGCGCTGACCTTCGAGCCAGCGGTGTTCGTCTATCACAAGCCGAGTTTTACCAAGGAAAAGCCACCTTCGACGCGGGCAGAGCTGGTTGATTACCTCAAGCGCCAGGGCAGCGCCGTGTTCGGCAAGATCGGCACCTACGATATCGAGCGTTCCGGCGTCGGTTTCCTGTTCATGGCGCGCGATCAGGAGCAGTTCGGCGATATCTGGTCGGTGATCCAGGCGATGGGCGCTGCCGGGGTCAAGCTCTACTCTACCAGTTCGGCCATCCTGGAGCGTGTGTCCGACGGCCGCTTCGTGCTGGGCTATAATATTCTCGGCTCCTATGCCGCCGATTGGGCCTCGCGCCACCCCGATGTCGGCATCGTGCTGCCACGCGACTACACCGTCGTTATGTCGCGCATCGGGCTGGTGCCGCAGGCGGCAGCGACGCCGGATCTCGGCCGCCGCTATCTGGAATTCTTCATGTCGAAGGAAGGCCAGACGATCATGGCGCGCGAACTGCAGATTCCGGCCGTCAGCCCGGATGTGGCAGGGGTCAACACCGCCAACACGATGCGCGAGATGCTCGGTGGTCAATTGAAGCCGGTTCCGGTCAGCCCCGGACTGATGGTCTATCTCGATCAGGTCAAGCGGGCGCGGCTGATTGCCCGTTGGAACGAAGTTTTACGGCTGCAGTAGACGAAAACCAAAAATTAAGGGACATTAACCTCGCAAGGCGCCGCCCGATGTCAGGTAAATGTCAGCTTCATATGGTGGCTTGCAGTTCTTCATTATCCGTGGAGGCGGATGATCGAGGCGTATGGGAGGAGTTTCACCAGACCCGGCGCTACGGCGAGCCAAAAAGGCCGCCGCAGCCGATTCGTTGTGAGCCATCCCCCGTCCGCAAAGATGAACAATGTGCGCGCCAACTGAACGAGCGCGCCTGACGGAGGACTACCCTTTGAAACAGTTTTTTCTGGCATCCATTCTCGCCGGCGCTCTCGCCCTGCCGGCTGTTGCCGCTGACTACACCATCATCGCACCGGCCAATCCGGGCGGCGGCTGGGACCAGACGGCCCGCTCGATCCAGTCCGTGATGCAGCAGGAAGGCATTTCCGGCAACGTTCAGGTTCAGAACGTACCGGGCGCCGGCGGCACGATCGGCCTCGCACAGTTCGCCAGCCAGTCGGCCGGCAACGCCAATGCCCTGATCGTCGGCGGTTACGTCATGGTCGGCGCCATCCTCACCAACAAGTCGCCGGTATCGCTCAACGACGTTACCCCGATCGCGCGCCTGACCGGCGAATACGAAGCCATCGTCGTTCCGGCCGATTCGCCGCTGAAATCGATGGGTGATCTCGTCGAGGCGCTGAAGAAGGATCCAGGTGCAGTATCCTGGGGCGGCGGCTCGGCCGGCGGTACCGACCATATTGCGGTTGGCCTGATTGCCAAGGCAGCTGGCGTTGACCCGACCAAGATCAACTACATCGCGTTTTCCGGCGGCGGCGAAGCCCTTGCGGCCATTCTCGGCAGCCAGGTAACGGCTGGTATTTCCGGTTACGGCGAATTCGAATCGCAGATCAAGGCCGGCACGCTTCGCCTGCTCGCCATGTCGAGCCCAGAGCGCCTGCCCGGTATCGATGCCCCGACCATCAAGGAAGGTGGCCTCGACGTCGTGGTTCAGAACTGGCGCATGGTTGCTGCTGCTCCTGGCCTGACCGACGAGCAGAAGGCTGCTGTTTCGGCTGACGTCGAAAAGCTTGCCAAATCGGCCGGCTGGCAGGAAACCTTGAAGACCAAGGGCTGGACGGATACCTATCTGGCCGGCGACGCCTTCAAGGAACAGTTGGCCAAGGACGTTTCGGCAACCGAAACCATCCTCAAGGACATTGGTCTGGTTAAATGAGCAAGGGCAACACCCCTTCGACGCAGACACGCCGCCCTGACAGGGCGGCGCTTGTCATTGCCGTCTTCCTGGCCGCTCTCGCCGGCCTGATCTTCTGGGATACGTCGCGGCTTGCGCAGATCACCAGCTATTCCGGCATCGGCCCGGCAACCATTCCCTTCGTGATCGCCAGCGTGCTGCTGCTTTTGGCGGCCTGGACCGTATTCGAGGCGCTGCGCGGAGATTTTCCGGCACGGGAGCGTCAGGAGTTCGGCCCGGTGATCTGGATCGTCGGCGGCCTCGCCGCGCAGATGCTGACGCTGAAGCCGCTGGGTTTTTCCATCGCCACCGGCCTGCTGTTCGCTGCGACTGCGGCCGGGTTCGGAAAGCGCAAGCTCTGGTTCACGATCCCGATCGGCATTGTGCTCTGTCTTGGCGTCTGGCTGGTCTTTGCCGGGTTGCTGCAGCTCTCGTTGCCTGCCGGTCCGCTCGAACACCTGTTTTGGTAAGGCACTGACATGACCACATTCGATTTCCTGATGCAGGGCATGCTCGTCGCCGCCCAGCCGATGAATCTGTTCTACGCATTGATCGGCGTGACGCTTGGGACCGCCGTCGGCGTCTTGCCGGGTATCGGCCCGGCGCTGACCGTGGCGCTGCTGCTGCCGGTGACCTACCGGCTGGATCCGGGCGGTTCGCTGATCATGTTCGCCGGTATCTACTACGGCGGCATGTATGGCGGCTCGACCACCTCCATTCTTCTCAATACACCCGGCGAAAGCGCTTCGATCGTTACGGCCCTCGAGGGCAACAAGATGGCCCGCAAGGGGCGCGGCGGACCGGCACTGGCAACGGCCGCCATCGGCTCGTTCGTCGCCGGCCTGATCGCGACGCTCGGCCTTGCCTTCATCGCGCCTTTCGTCGTCAAGCTGGCGCTGGTCTTCGGTCCGCGTGAGTATTTCGCGCTGATGGTTCTGGCCTTCGTCACGGTGTCTTCGGCCTTCGGTGATTCGACGCTGCGCGGTTTGACCTCGCTGTTCATCGGTTTTGCGCTTGCCATCATCGGCATCGACCAGCTCACGGGCCAGGCCCGCATGAGCTTCGGCATTCCCGATCTTCTGGACGGCATCGAAGTGACGACGCTGGCGGTCGCGATGTTTGCGATCGGTGAATCGCTCTATATCGCCGCACAGGGCGATCAGGGGCCGGACAAGATCGAGGCCGTCAAGGGTTCCGTCTGGATGACCGGTCAGGACTGGGCGCGCTCGTGGAAAGCCTGGCTGCGCGGAACGGCGATCGGTTTTCCGATTGGCGCCATGCCTGCCGGCGGTGCCGAAATCGGCACATTCCTCTCCTATGCGGCTGAAAAACGGCTGTCCAAGCATCCCGAAGAATTCGGCCACGGCGCCATCGAAGGTGTGGCCGGTCCGGAAGCAGCCAACAACGCCTCGGCCGCCGGTACGCTTGTACCTTTGCTGACGCTTGGCCTGCCGACCACCGCGACTGCGGCGATCATGCTGGCCGGCTTCCAGCAATACGGCCTGCAGCCCGGTCCGCTGTTGTTTGCCACCAATCCGCAGCTCGTCTGGGGTCTGATTGCATCTTTGCTGATCGCCAACTTCATGCTGCTGGTTCTCAACCTGCCGCTGGTTGGCCTCTGGGTAAAGCTTCTGACGATCCCGAAGCCGTGGCTTTATGCCGGTATCCTGTTGTTTGCGACGCTCGGCACCATCGGCGCCAATCCGTCGGTATTCGAACTCGGCATGCTCCTGGCGTTCGGTGTTCTCGGCTACGGCATGCGCATCTTCGGCTATCCGATTGCGCCTGTCGTCGTCGGCCTGATCCTCGGGCCGCTGGCCGAGCAGCAGCTCCGCCGCGCGCTGGCGATCAGCCAGGGCGATGTCACGGTGCTGTTCACTTCACCGGTCGCAGCCGTACTGCTGGCCGTTGCAGCCGCAGCGCTGATCGTGCCGTTGATCCTGCGCGCCCGGGGCCGTGGCCAGGTGCTCTCGCAGCTTGCTGCCAACGAAGACTGACGGTTCCTCCCAAGGTCGTCACACAGCAAGGGCCCGGTTGACTCAAGTGAACTGATCTCCAAAAGTTGGACGCCAACGATTGGAGATCGGTTCACGGGTTAACCGGGCCCTTGCTATTTGCATGGCTGGGATGAATTCCTGTGCATTGTAAACAAGGGTTGCAGACCGCATATTCATCTCGTCAACAAGACACAGCAACTTAGGAAAGTGAGCAAAGAGATGAGTGCCCGTAAATCTGCCCGAGGCTTTTTCGGTAATGCCATCGCCATCTTTGGCGCGGCCACGGCCGCTGCCGCAGCAGTCGAAGGCAACCGCCGTCCGCTGGACCGCGACCTCTATACGCTCGGTATCAACCCGGCAAACTTCCATTCCGTCAAGCGCGGCTAATTCAGCCGCTGCATGAAATCAGAAAAGCCCGCCAGGCAATTGGCGGGTTTTTTGCGTTTCAGGGCCGTTGTTCGAGCGCGGGTAAGGTCCGGGTACTGGCGGTACTGGTATACCGGCGGCAATTCACGGTCATGGAGGATGGGGTTCGTACCCTCTCAATTGCCCTTGATGCCGTGAAGGATACTTCGGTGTCTGAAATGCCCGGTATCCGGACAATAAAAAATGCCGCCCGCTTTTGACGGACGGCATCTCTGTTTGTGCGTGCTGTTTGGTTAGTGCGCGCCGCTCAGCTTTTCGCGGCGGTTGTGCTTGATCGACGACCAGAGCGAGATACCGATCAGTGCCGCACCGCCGAGGCCGGTGATGACTTCCGGGATATGGAATAGCGTCTGGACATACATGATCACCGACAGGATCAGGATCGCGTAGAAAGCGCCGTGTTCCAGGTAACGGTATTCAGCAAGCGTGCCCTTTTCCACCAGCATGATGGTCATCGAGCGCACATACATGGCACCGATGCCGAGGCCGATGGCGATGACGAAGAGGTTCTGCGTCAGGGCGAAGGCACCGATGACACCATCGAAGGAGAAGCTGGCGTCCAGGACTTCGAGATAAATGAAGGCGCCGAGACCACCCTTTGCAGCAGCATTCATCGTCTGCTGCGAGGCATCGAGCAGGCCGCCGACAACTTCGACCGCGAGGAAGGTCAAAAGGCCGTAGATGGCGCAGTAGACGAACGTGGTGGATTCTTCGCCTTCAAGCAGCGACGAAAAGATCAGGATGACAGTCAGTACGAAAGCAATTTCGACGCCCTTGATCGAGGCGAACCGGGAGAGGTTCCGTTCCAGAACTCCAATCCAGTGCACATCCTTCTCATGGTCGAAGAAGAATTTCAGGCCGACCATCATCAGGAAGGTGCCGCCGAAGGCGGCGATCGGCAGGTGTGCCTCGTTCATGATGCGGGCGTACTCTTCCGGTCGCGCAGCGGCCAGAACCAGCGCGTCGATCGGTCCGATCTTCGCGGCGATGACGACGATGAGCAGCGGGAAGACGATACGCATACCGAAAACGGCGATCAGGATGCCCCAGGTCAGGAACCGCTGTTGCCAGACCGGTGTCATTTCCTTGAGCTTGTTGGCATTGACGATGGCGTTGTCGAAGGAGAGCGAGATTTCCAGTACGGCGAGAACCGTACAAATAAAGAAGACCGTGGCCATGCCACCGATCGTTCCCGTCGTCGTCCAGCCTAGCCAAGCGCCGAGCGCAAGGCCGGCTGCGGTGACAATGAAGGACCATTTGAAATAGCTGAGCGTCGACGTCTGGGGAGCGGTGTTCATGGCCGCACCTCCTGTCCGATGAGGCCAAGCGCCGAATAGCTGGAGAAATCCCCCATGCCACGAACGGCATGCGAAGAACGCAAGATATGGAGTGTCATTTGCTTACAATCCGCCGGCTTATTTGCGGGGTAATACCGACATCGCGAGAGCGCCGTAAATTCTCGCCAGAGGGGCCCGGTATCAGGTTTGCTCAGCAGGCGTGTTAAAATGCCCTGCGCTGCCGGAGTCGATGTTTACTTAGCAAGCCTTTGGCCAAGGTCAAGGGATGAGGCGGCAAAGTGCCTCACCTTTTACCGTAAGCTTAAGATATGTTCGCTGTGTACGGGCATCCCGGCGGGCAATGACGACTGGCGCGTCCGGATCGGTCAGCTGGTTGATCTCGCGCAGAACGAGGGCATGTTCAATGCCAAACAGCTTTGCGAATATGCGGCTATCAGCGGCGATCTCCAGGAATAGAGCCGTCACGATCCCCGCCATCAGCGGCGAAAGCACCGGATCTTGCGCCTGTACCGCAGCGACATGCGCCAGGAACTCTGCTTCGGTAAAACTCTTCGGCATCAGGCTGCAGTGGCAATCGTAGCTTGGGTACGGAACGACACGAGGACCGATTTCGATGTCGGCGTATCGCTCTCGTCGCCGGCGCTCGACAAGGGTACGAGCACGTTCAGTTCGGGATAGTAACCGGCAACGCAACCGCGCGGGATATCATAGGGCACCAGCCGGAAATCGCTGGCGATGCGGGAAACGCCATCGTCGTGCCGGCCGATGACATCGACCCGGTCGCCGGCTTCGGCGCCAAGTTCGGCGAGATCGGCCGGGTTGATAAAGACGACGCTGCGCTCGCCGTAGACGCCGCGATAGCGGTCATCCATGCCGTAGATTGTCGTGTTGTACTGGTCGTGCGAGCGGAAAGTCTGGAGCACGAAGACGCCGTCCTGACCACGGGCGACCTGATGCTCGACGGCCGTTGGCAACGGGCCTGTCCAAAAGGTGGCGCGGCCGCCCGGTGTTTCCCATTCGCGGTGGGAGGCGGCATTGCGCAAATGAAAACCGCGCGGCTTGCGGACGCGCGCGTTGTAATCTTCGAAGCCGGGAATGACATTGGCGATGTGATCGCGGATCAGATCGTAATTATCGGCAAGTGCTGCCCAATCGACCTTGGCAGAGCCGACGGTGGCGGCCGCGATACCGGCGATGATGGCGACTTCCGAGCGCAATTCCGGGGAGGCTGGTTTGTTAATGCCGCCGGAGCCATGCACCATGCTCATCGAATCCTCGACGGTGACGATCTGACTGACGCCCTTCGAGTTGCGGTCGATCTCGGTGCGGCCAAGGCAGGGCAGGATGAAGCTCACTTCGCCCGGCATCAGATGCGAGTGGTTGAGCTTGGTGGCGATATTGACCGTCAGCTTTTGCGTGACGAGTGCCTTGGCGATGATCGGGCTGTCCGGCGTGGCGCGGGCGAAATTGCCGCCAAGGCCGATGAAGGCCCGGGCCGAACCATCCAGCATGGCACCGATCGCGGCGAGTACATTATGGCCCTCCTTGCGCGGTGCCTTGAAATCGAATTCCTTTTCCAGCGCATCGAGAAAGGCTGGCGGCGCTTTTTCGTTGATGCCGACGGTGCGGTCACCCTGCACATTGGAATGGCCCCGTACCGGGCAGAGACCGGCGCCGGGCTTGCCGATATTGCCGCGCAACATCATGAAGTTGGCGATTTCGCGGATAGTGATGACCGAATGCCGGTGCTGCGTCACGCCCATCGCCCAGGTGCAGATCACCCGCTCGGCGCCAAGATAGGTGTCGGCTGCCCGCTCAATCTCGAGACGGGTCAGGCCGGACTGGTCCTCGATCTCGGTCCAGCCGGTCGTTCCGACAGCAGTACGATAGGCTTCGAAATCGGCGGTGTGCTGCGCCAGAAATTCGTGATCGAGAACCGAGGGTTCGCCCGCTGCAAGGGCTGCATCGTCAGCCGCAAAAACGGCCTTGGCCATGCCGCGCACAGCCGCCATGTCGCCGCCCAACCGTGGCTGGAAATAGTCACTGGCGATCTCGGTCGAGCCGCCGCGCAGCATTTCCAGCTTGTCCTGCGGATCGGCGAACCGTTCCAGCCCGCGTTCGCGCACGGGATTGAACACCACAATTTTTGCGCCGCGCAGTGCGGCCCGGCGTAGATCGCCCAGCATGCGTGGATGGTTGGTGCCGGGGTTCTGGCCGATGACGAAGATGGCGTCGGCCTTTCCGAAATCTTCCAGCAACACGGTGCCCTTGCCGACGCCGATCGCCTGCTTCATGGCGACGCCGCTGGCCTCATGGCACATATTGGAGCAATCGGGGAAATTGTTGGTGCCATAGAGCCGGACGAACAGCTGATAGAGGAAAGCGGCTTCGTTAGAGGCGCGACCGGACGTGTAGAATTCCGCCCGGTCCGGGGTATCGAAGCTGTTGAGGATTTCGCCGATCTCGGCAAAGGCGTCGTCCCAGCTGACGCGCACATAGGTGTCTGTTGCGGGATCATAGCGCATCGGATGGGTGAGCCGGCCCTGCTGCTCTAGCTCGTAGTCACTCCAGGATTGGAGGGCGTTGACGGTGTGGGCGGCAAAGAAATCCGGTGGCGTACGCTTGTCGGTCGCTTCCCAGGCCACGGCCTTGACGCCGTTTTCGCAGAATTCGAACGAGGAGCCGTGCGCGGGGTCACCCCAGGCGCAGCCGGGGCAGTCGAAACCATCGGGCTGATTGGCCTTCAACAGGGCGCGGGCGCCCGAAATCGGTGACCCGCTTTCTAGAAGCCGCTTGCCGCAGCTCTTCAACGCTCCCCAGCCGCCGGCAGCATTGGAGGCTTTGCCGATGAAAACAGTCTTGCCCATGAACGCAGCGATCCCTGGCGCGCAGCCGATAGAAGAAACCCGATCAAAAATGCGGTGTATGGAGGCTTCTGAGCGAATTTCTCTTTCTGTTCAAGGGGGCATGTCGCATGTGGCGATAGAGGATTTCTATCGATCTGACGCGTAGCAGGCCGCCGGATACTGCCGCGCAGGACTGGCATTCCAATTGTTGATGGACCTATGCCTTTTCGCGACTGGATCGTCTGGCCGGAATGTGCGACTGCGACGCATCTCCGCCGGAACCGCCGCAATGACCGCCGAAACCACATCTATTGCCCACTCATCGAACGCCGCGCGCAATGGCGTGCTGATCATGCTGCTTGGCATGCTGATGTTTTCGCTCAACGACGTCATGGGCAAATGGCTGGTCTCGACCTATTCCGTTCCCCAGCTAATGACCATCCGCAGCATCGCGGCGCTTGTCGTGCTGACGCCGTTTTTCATCAAGCGCGGCTGGCGCAGCCTGATCCAGGTCGATCGGCCTTGGCTGCATGCGCTGCGCTCGCTGCTGTTCGCCGTCGATGCGTCGGCCTTTTATTATGCCGTCGCCTATATGCCGCTTGCCGATGCGATGACCTATTGGCTGGCAGCGCCAATCTATGTGGCTGCGGCCTCGCCGTTTCTATTGGGTGAAAAAGTCGGTTGGCGGCGGTGGACCGCGATCCTGATCGGCTTTGCCGGGGTGATCGTGGCGCTGGAACCTTCGGCCAAGAGCTTTTCGCTGCCAGCGCTGATTGCGCTGGTTGGTAGTGCCGCCTTTGCCTTCGCGTTGCTTCTCGGGCGGACCTTACGCTCGACGCCGGATACGACGCTGATCTTCTGGCAGCTGAGCGGCGCGCTGATCTTTTCGCTGGTCGGCGTCGGTGCCAATACCGCCGGCTGGGCACCGATGGATATGCAGGCGCTGTTTGCGCTGTGCCTGCTCGGTATCGTCGCGATGATGGCCCATCTGCTGGTCAGCCGCTCGCTGAAGCTTGCGGATGCAGCAACCGTCGTGCCGCTGCAATATACGCTGCTGTTCTGGGCGGTGGTGTTCGGCTGGATGTTCTTTGGTGATACACCACGCTGGACCGTGATCGTCGGCGCAGGGCTGATCATCGCCTCCGGCCTGTTCATCTTCTTCCGCGAACAGCAGCTGAAGCACCGGGGCGAGATCAAAGAATAGAAATCATCACGGCCGCTGGACGCCGGTCGCCGTCACGTAGATCGAGTAGACCGATTGCGTCGCAGTGATGAACAGCCGGTTGCGGCGCGGGCCGCCGAAGGTAAGGTTGGAAACGCCCTGCGGGATACGGATCTTGCCGAGCAGCGTGCCGTCCGGGGCGAAGCAATGCACGGCATGGCCGCCGCTGGTCCACAGATTGCCGTTGGTATCGAGGCGAAATCCATCCGGGCGGCCTTCATCGAGATGGCAGAAGACACCGGAATTGGTCAGGCGCGTGCCTTCGACATCATAGACCCGGATATGGGCCGGCGCCGTATCGTCGGGATTGGTGCCGCTGTCGGCAACATAGAGCTTGGTTTCACCCGGCGAGAAGGCAAGGCCGTTCGGCTGGAGGAAATCGCTGGCGGCGGCGGTCAGTGCGCCGGTCACAGGGTCGAGCCGGTAGATGCTGCGCTTGTCCTGCTCCGGGGCTGATTTGTAGCCCTCATAGTCTGACAGGATGCCGTAGGTCGGATCGCTGAACCAGATGCTGCCATCGGAGCGCACAACGACGTCATTGGGCGAATTCAGCCGCTTGCCCTCAAAGCTGTCGGCCAACACTGTGATCGAGCCATCCGCCTCGGTGCGGGTGACACGGCGGGTGCCGTGTTCGCAGGAGACCAGCCGCCCCTGCCGGTCGCGCGTGTGGCCATTGGCGAAATTCGAGGGCGCACGAAAGACCGAGACGCCGCCGTCCGGCACCCAGCGCAGCATGCGCTGATTGGGAATGTCGCTCCACAACAGCTGCTGGGCATCATCGAACCAGACCGGACCTTCGGCCCAGCGGCAGCCGGAATACAGTTCTTCGAGGACGGCGCTGCCGACGATCAGCGCGCGAAAGCGGTGATCGTGGATTTCGTAAAGCGATGGGCTGGTCATGGTCCGTCCCCGTATTCCCGTTGTTTCTTACCCGCCCGGCAGCGATCGCTTCGGGAGGCTCCCCTGGTGTGAGCCTAGGCTGTCGAGATTGAAACCACAAGAACGTGCGGTGAAAGCGGTGGGAGCCCGGCGGGTTGGCCGGGCTCTTGAGATGTCACGCCGTGAAGGCAGCGCTCATCAGGGTCTGGGTGTAGTTTTCACGCGGCGCCTCGAAGATCGCGTCGGTATCGCCTTCCTCGACAATCTTGCCGTTCTTCATCACCACCACATAATCCGACATCGCCTTGATCACCGACAGGTCGTGGCTGATGAAAATGTAGGACAGCCCGTGCGCCTTCTGCAGGTCGCGCAGAAGGTCGATGACCTGGCCCTGGACCGAGCGATCAAGCGCCGAGGTCGGTTCGTCGAGGATGACGACCTTGGGCTTCAGGATGATGGCACGGGCGATGGCAATGCGCTGGCGCTGGCCACCGGAGAATTCGTGCGGATAACGGTTACGCGCCGCCGGATCGAGCCGAACCTCCTTCAGCGCCTCGATGGCGCGCTTGTCGCGTTCGGCCCTGCTCAGCTGTGGCTCGTGGACATAGAGGCCCTCGGTGATGATTTCCCCGACCGTCTGGCGCGGCGACAGGGAACCGTATGGATCCTGAAAGACCAGTTGCAATTGCCGGCGCAGCGGTCGCATGGCGGAACGGCCGAAGTCGGAAATATTGGTTGTTCCGAACTGATAGCGGCCGGTACTTGGCACCAACCGCAGCAGTGCGCGGCCGAGTGTCGATTTGCCGGACCCGGATTCACCGACAATGCCAATGGTCTGGCCTTCCTTCAGCCGGATGCTGACCCCATCGACGGCGCGGAAGATGCCTGCCGAACTGCCGAACAGGCCGCCGCCAGTGGCATAGTCAACGGCGACATTCGTACCTTCGAGAATGATCGGTGCCTTGTCGCCGGGAGAAAGCTTGCGGCCATGCGGCTCGGCGGCGAGCAGCATCTTGGTATAATCAGCCTGCGGGCGTTCGAAGATATCCGCCGTCGTTCCCGTCTCGACCACTTCGCCGCGGCGCATGACCGCGACCCGGCTGGCGAAATGCTTGACGATGCCGAGATCGTGGGTGATCAGCACCACCGCCATGCCGAACTTGGCCTGCAGCGAATTGAGCAGGTCGAGGATCTGCGCCTGGATGGTGACGTCGAGCGCCGTCGTCGGTTCGTCGGCGATCAGGATGTCGGGATCGTTGGCAAGCGCCATGGCGATCATCACGCGCTGACGCTGGCCGCCGGACATTTCGTGCGGATAGCTGTCGATGCGGCGTTTGGCATCGGGAATGCCGACCAATTCCAGCAATTCAAGCACGCGGGCGCGGGCCTGTTTAAAATTGCCGCCCCGGTGATGGACTATCGGTTCGGCGATCTGCCGGCCGATCGTGTAGAGCGGATCGAGCGAGGTCATCGGCTCCTGGAAGATCATAGTGATCTTGGCGCCGCGTACTTTATTGAGCGCTTTCAGCGGCAGCCCGACCAGTTCCTGGCCGCGATACTTTGCCGAGCCGGTGACCTGGCCGTTGCCGGCCAGCAGGCCCATGATGCCCATCATCGTCTGGCTCTTGCCGGAGCCGCTCTCGCCCACTACGGCCAGCGTTTCGCCGGCCTTGATGTCGAGATCAATGCCCTTGACTGCCTTCACGTCGCCATCCGGCGTCGTGAAGGTGACCTTGAGGTCGCGGACAGCGAGAATTGTTTCCCGTTTATCATTCATGTCAGCGGTCCTTCGGGTCGAGCGCATCGCGCAGGCCGTCACCGGCGAAATTGAGCGAGAACAGGGTGAGGACGAAGAAGATCGCCGGGAAGATCAAAAGCCAGGGTGCCGACTGGATGTTGTTGGCACCTTCGGCAATCAGCGCGCCCCAGCTGGTCAGCGGCGCCTGAACGCCAAGGCCGAGGAAGGACAGGAAGCTTTCGAGCAGGATGACCTTCGGCACGACGACGGTGACGAAGACCACGACCGGCCCAATCGTATTCGGAATGATGTGGCGGCGGATGATCTGCCAGTCGGTTAGCCCGAGAGCCTGTGCCGCACCGATGAACTCACGCCGCTTCAGGGCCAGCGTCTGGCCGCGCACGATACGGGCCATGTCCAGCCATTCTACCGCGCCGATGACGAGAAAGATCAGGATGAACGAGCGCCCGAAGAACACCACGAGCACGACGACGAGGAAGACGAAAGGCAGTGAATAGAGGATTTCGACAAACCGCATCATCACATTGTCGACGCGGCCGCCAATATAACCCGAGGTCGCGCCGTAGAGGACACCGATGCTGAGCGAAACCAGGCTGGCGAGCAGGCCAACGGCGATCGAAATTTGGCCGCCGAGCATGACGCGGGCCATCAGATCGCGGCCGTTCGAATCCGTGCCGAACAGGAAATACTCCCGCGAGACCTGGCCGGTCAGCTTCAACGTTTTGCCATCGTCTTCAGTAGCGACGACCTGCGTGCTGTCGAATTCGTTAGCCCGGTCGAAATAGCGCGTGGTGCGTGGATCGATCTGCGTGTCGGAGGTCACAGTGGCCGTGAACGTCTGGCCTTCGACGGCAAACTCCTTCAACTGGACGCGGGCGCGTCCGGCAACACCCTCCATGACGTCCTGCAGGCTGGACGCATCCGGCCGTGGCTCCAGGCTGGGCGGCACCGAGACGTAGGACGGGAACACCTGGTCATAGGTGTGGCTGATGAAATAGGGGCCGAGGAACGAAAACAGGGTGATCAGCAGCAGCGTCACGCAGCCGGCCATGGCGGCACGATTGCGCCGAAAGCGCAGGGTGGCAAGCTGGAACAGGCTTCTGCTGGCTGTTTCCGGCGGCAGTTCCGTGGTGACAATATCAGTCATGGCGAACCCTCGGATCGAGAAGGCCGTAGAGAATGTCGACCAGGAGATTGAAAACGATGACGAAGATGGCGATCAGCACGACGGTGCCCATGACCAGCGTGTAATCGCGGTTGATTGCGCCGAGCACGAAATAACGGCCGACGCCGGGAATGGTGAAAATGGTCTCGACCACAGCTGAGCCGGTGAGCAAGGCCGCTGCGGCTGGTGCCAGATACGAAACAACCGGCAACATCGCCGCGCGCATCGCATGGGTGATGACCACCGTGCGCGACGGCAGGCCGTAGGCGCGCGCTGTGCGGATATGGTCGGTGTGCAGCGCCTCGATCATCGAGCCGCGTGTCAGCCGGGCAAAGACCGCCAGCTGCGGCAGCGCAAGGGCAATCATCGGCAGGATCAGGAAGCGCAGCGAACCATCACCCCAGCTACCGGCGGGGAGCCAGGACAGCGTGATAGCAAAGATCAGCGTCAGCACGGGGCCGACGACGAAGTTCGGTATCGTGACGCCCATGGTCGAAACAGACATGATGAGAAAGTCGAGGGCGCTGTTTTGCCGAAGCGCCGCGATTGTACCGGCAAGAACGCCGCCAAACAGTGCAAGCAAGAGGGCATAAAAGCCGAGTTCCATCGAATAAGGCAGGCCCTTGCCGATCAGCTCGGCGACCGTGTTGTCCTTGTAGACATAGCTCGGTCCGAAATCGCCGGTGACGGCATTGCTGATATAGGTGAGGTACTGGTTCCAGAGCGGCTGATCGAGATGGTAGGTGGCCATCAGGTTCGCCATCGTCTGAGGCGGCAGCGGGCGCTCGAGATTGAAGGGACCGCCGGGGGCGAACCGCATCAGGAAGAAGGAAATCGTGACGACGATAAACAGCGTCGGCACGGCGCTCGCAAGGCGGCGCAGGACAAAGGAAATCATGGCTTTACTCTCTGACCGTGATACGCGGCGGCAACGGGCCGCCGCGTATCAGAATCCGTTATTCGGAAACGCTCAGGAAGCGGCTCAGGTGCTGGTTTGCAGCATTGTCCTGCCAACCCTTCACCCTGCTGGACACCAGCCAAAGGTCAGCCTGGGTCAGGAACGGTGCAATCGGCTGTTCCTTCATCAGCAACGCTTCAGCTTCGTGAAGCGTCTTGGAACGGGCAGCCGGATCGGTTTCCTCGTAGGACTTCTTCATCAGAGCGTCGAACTCGGGGTTTTCGAAATGGCTGTAGTTGAAGGTCTTGTTCGAAGAGGCGCTGAGCGCCAGGAAGTTCTCGGCATCCGCATAGTCGGCAACCCAGCCGGCGCGGGCGACGTTGAACTTGCCGCCTTCCTGCAGGTAGGCGTAGTGCGAGGAAACGTCGAGATTGACCAGTGACACCTTGGCGCCGAATGTGTTCTTCCACATGTCGGCAACGGCGGTTGCCACGCGCTCGTGGTTCGGGTTGGTGTTGTAGCGGATTTCGATCGCCAGCGGCTTGCCGCCTTCGCCGTAACCGGCTTCCTTCATCAGCTTCAGCGCTTCGTCTTCGCGGTCGAGCTGAGATTTGTCGGCGAAATCAGCCTTGGATGGATCGCCGTAACTTGCCATGCCCGGAGGTACCATCGAGTAGGCCGGCAGCTGCGAGCCCGAGTAGATTTCCTTGGCGAGGAAGTCGCGATCGACGGCCATGGACAGCGCGCGTCGAACGCGAACGTCGTTATACGGCTCCTGGCGGGTGTCGAAGTTGTAGTAGTAGGTGGCGAGCGTCGGCGAAACGTGAACCTGGTCGCCATGGGCTGTACGCAGGCGCTCCAGCTGGTCGGCCGAGAAGTTGTAGGCCAGGTCCATTTCCTTGGCCTCGAAGCGGCGCACGGAGGCTGCCTGGTCGTCGATCGGGTAGAAGATCACCTTGTCGATCTTGACGTTTGCCGCATCCCAGTAGGACGGGTTCTTTTCGGTTGTCAGGCTGTCGTTTGGCGTATGGGCAACGAGCTTGTAGGCTCCGTTGGAGACCATCACGCCCGGCTTGACGAAATCGGCGCCGTTCTTCTCGACACTGGCCTTGGAAACCGGCAGCGCGGTCTGGTGGGCAAGGAGCTCAAGGAAGAATGGGGTCGGGCGCTCAAGGGTGATTTCCACCGTCTTGTCGTCAACGGCTTTCACACCGAGCTGGTCGAGAGGCAATTCGCCCTTGTTGATCTTCTGGGCATTCTTGATCGGGAAAAGGATATTGGCATAACCGGCCGCAGTCTTCGGGTCTTCGACACGCTGGAGCGAGAAGACGAAGTCGCCAGCGGTAACCGGCGAACCGTCGGACCAGTTGGCACCGGCGCGCAGCTTGAAAGTGTAAACGAGACCGTCGTCAGACAGGGTCCAGCTTTCAGCGGCACCGGGAACGATCTTGCCGGCGGCATCATAGATCGTCAGGCCTTCATAGAGGTCCTTCAGAATGAATTCTTCGATGTTGATCGAGGTGTGGGCCTGGTCGAGCGTCTGTGGCTCGCCGGCATTGCCGCGGTGGAGGACGGTTTCTGCCAGCGCGGGGCTCGCACCGATGAGAATTGATCCAAGCAGCAGCGCTGCGCGGAGGTTGATTTTTGCCAGTGTCATTGTGTTTTCCGTCCCCTTTTTTTGGTTGTGAAGCGGCGATAGAATGCCAAAAATTTTCCAGTGGCAAGGCTCTTTATGTCGTCCATGGCGTCGCCATGTCGCTCGCGGACGGGTAATTATAGCGCCTTGGTTGCATTTCAATCTCGTCATTTTCCAGTCGAGTTGTGTCGTCTTGTACGGTCCTCAGAGGACCGCCCTGACAGTCCGCGCAAGCTTCCTGATTTTTTGCGGCGGTTTACGTAATATGCGTGCGCGAGAGGGCGCCTTGCGAAAGTGATCGTGCACAACGGCCTCGGGAACGTTTCGAAAAGCTGCCAAGATGAGCGCACGTAGGGACCGGGTGATGCGGTTGTATTTCAATTTCAGGTTGTTTTTCGTGCGTCAGCAAAAAAATGCAGGATAATTTGCCAGAACACGCGACCTGTAACGTTTCCGGATGCCCAGTGGCTGCATTTCCGCCGTTGTAGCGGTTGCCAAACCCGGATCATCAATTATGGTGCCCTGGAAAAACCACGCACATTCGCCAGGAGGCCTGGTCGCGATACCAGTTGGCTTTTGTGGAGAGCACTTCTGCTCATGTGGAGAATAAGGTGTGCATCGTGATCAGGAACGATGTGCTGAGATAACGGGAGACTTCTGACGATGGCATTGATCACCTTGCGGCAGCTTTTGGACCATGCCGCTGAAAACAATTACGCGCTGCCCGCGTTCAACGTGAACAATCTGGAATATATCCAGGCTGTCATGCGCGCCGCCGATGCCACGGATTCTCCGGTCATCCTGCAGGCAAGCCGTGGTGCCCGCGCCTATGCAGGCGATGCGTTCCTGCGTCATCTGATCCTCGGTGCCACCGAAGAATATCCGCATATCCCGGTCTGTCTGCATCTCGACCATGGCGACCAGCCCTCGACCTGCATCTCGGCGATCACCAACGGCTTTACCTCCGTCATGATGGACGGGTCGCTTCTGGCTGACGGCAAGTCGATCGCGTCCTATGAGTACAATGTCGGCGTCACCGCCGAAGTGGTGAAGATCGCCCATGCCGCCGGCGTTTCGGTCGAAGGTGAACTTGGCTGTCTCGGCAATCTGGAAACGGGTGCCGGCGAAAAGGAAGACGGCCACGGCTTCGAAGGCAAGCTGTCCCGCGAGGAATTGCTGACCGATCCGGAACAGGCTTTCGATTTTGTCGAAAAGACCGGCGTCGATGCGCTGGCCGTCGCCATCGGCACGAGCCACGGTGCCTACAAGTTTACCCGCGCGCCGGACGGCGAAATCCTGTCGATCGACACCATTGCCCGAATCCACAAGCGCCTGCCGAACACCCATATGGTCATGCACGGCTCGTCCACGGTTCCGCAGGATCTGCAGGACCTGTTCAACGAATTCGGCGGCCAGATGAAGCAGACCTGGGGCGTGCCGCTCGCAGAAATCCAGAAGGCCATTCCGCTGGGGGTCCGCAAGGTCAATATCGATACCGACCTGCGCCTCGCCTTCACCGGTGAAATTCGCAAACATCACCTGCAGAACCCCGATAACTTTGATCCGCGCAACTACCTGAAGCCTGCGACCGCCCGCATGGTCGAAGTCTGCAAGGAGCGTTTCATTGCCTTCAACACAGCCGGCCAGGCATCGAAAATCCGCGTCAAGCGTCTGCCCGATATGGCAAAGGCCTATTCAAAGGCTGGCTGAAGACGCATTGTGGCGGGAGGTTTTTCCGCCACATCCCGCCTCGAGGGCAATCGCATGAGCTTCCCGCTGTTTGATCTGGCCGGCCGGCGCGCGCTGATTACCGGCTCCAGCCAGGGTATCGGTTTTGCCTTGGCGGAGGGCCTCGCTGCCCATGGCGCCGAGATCGTCGTCAATGGCCGTGATGTCGAAAAGGTCGAAGCGGCTGTCTCCGCTCTCAGGGGTAGCGGCCATGTCGCCAATGCTGCTGCATTCGATGTGACCAGCAGGGATGCCGCTGCTGAGGCTGTCGATATCATCGAGAGCGAAATCGGCGCGATCGATATCCTGATCAACAATGCCGGCATGCAGTTCCGCTCGCCGCTGGAAGATTTTCCGGCCGACAAATGGGAGCAATTGCTGGCAACCAACATTTCCAGCGTCTTTTATGTCAGCCAGGCCGTTGCCCGCTTCATGATCGGCCGGGGGCGGGGAAAGATCGTCAATGTCGCCTCGGTTCAGAGCGAGCTCGCCCGTCCCGGGATTGCGCCCTACACCGCGACCAAGGGTGCAGTGCGCAACCTGACGCGCGGTATGTGCGCCGATTGGGCGCGTCACGGATTGCAGATCAACGCGATCGCACCCGGCTATTTCAGGACACCGCTCAATCAGGCGCTGGTCGATAATCCGGAGTTTTCAGGCTGGCTGGAAAAGCGTACACCCGCAGCGCGCTGGGGAAATGTCGAGGAGCTGGTTGGCTCGGCGGTGTTCCTGGCGAGCAACGCTTCTTCTTTCGTGAATGGACACACGCTTTATGTCGATGGCGGTATCACCACCTCTCTCTGAAATTCCGGGCCTGCCGGTGATCGTCATGGGCGTCAGCGGCTGCGGCAAGACTTCGGTCGGTGAGCGTCTGGCGTTAGCGTTGAACTGCCGGTTTATCGAGGGCGACAGCCTGCACCCGGCTGCCAATATCGAGAAAATGTCGGCCGGCATTCCGCTTGGAGACGACGACCGGTGGCCGTGGCTCGATCATATTGGCAGCCTGATCGGTGATAGCGTCGCGCGCGGCGAACGGGTTATCGTCTCCTGTTCGGCGCTGAAGAAAGTTTATCGTGACCGCTTGCGGATTGAGGCCGGTGGCCGTCTGGCCTTCGTTTTCCTGGAGGGATCACGCGCCGTTTTCGACAAACGCATGAAGGCCCGCGCCGGTCATTTCATGCCCGCATCGCTGCTCGACAGTCAGTTCGCGACGCTGGAGCCGCCAACTGGCGAGCGTGATGTCGTGACTGTCGACGTTGATCAGACCGTCGAAGAGATTGCCGGGAAGGCCCTGACCGGACTGCAAGATTTGCCGACGCGCTGAGGTCAGCCCAAGGGCAAAAGCGCTTTACATCGCCGCCCGCCTTTGATCTGTCAGACGGCAAGATTGTCTGGATTTCAAGGGAAGAGGAAAGATGAAACTTTTGCGCTACGGGCCGTTGGGCTCCGAAAAGCCGGGTATTCTCGACAAGGACGGCCAGATCCGCGACTTGAGCGGCATCGTTGCCGATATTGGCGGTGACGCAATCAGCGACATGGGCTGGGCGAGGGGGCTGGATATCGACAGCCTGCCGGTGGTTAGCGGCAGTCCGCGTCTTGGTGCCTGCGTTGCCGGGACCGGGAAATTCATCTGCATCGGCTTGAACTATGCCGACCATGCCGCCGAAACCGGTGCCACGGTGCCGCCGGAGCCGGTCATCTTCATGAAGGCGACCTCGGCTATTGTCGGTCCGAACGACGACGTCCTCATTCCGCGCGGTTCGGAAGCGACCGACTGGGAAGTCGAGCTCGGTGTGATCATCGGCAAGAATGCCAAATATGTTTCCGAAGCGGATGCGCTGGAGCATGTTGCCGGCTATTGCGTCATCAACGACGTCTCCGAGCGCGATTTCCAGACCAAGCGTTCGGGACAGTGGACCAAGGGAAAATCCTGCGACACGTTTGGCCCGACAGGCCCGTGGCTGGTGACCAAGGACGAGGTTGCCGATCCGCAGAACCTCAAGATGTGGCTGACCGTCAATGGTGTCAGCAAGCAGAACGGGTCATCCAAAACCATGGTCTACGGTGTCGCCCATGTGGTCAGCTATCTCAGCCAGTTCATGAGCCTGCATCCCGGTGACATCATTTCGACGGGAACACCGCCCGGCGTCGGCATGGGCTTCAAGCCGCCGCAATATCTGAAAGACGGCGATGTCGTCGAGCTGGGTATCGAGGGCTTGGGCACGCAGAAACAGACCTTCGTCGCCGACATCTGATTGCTGCCGCAAATTCGGGGAGGGCGCGTGTTTTGGCATTGCGCCCTTTTTCGTGCCGTCAGGTTTCGAGCTTCAGCTTGACGCGGTCGGCGGCAAAGCGGGTGCGGGAAAACTGCACAGGAACCCCGTCCGGATCGGCATTGATCGCCGTTGCCGCGATGACGATGGCGCCGGGCGAAAGCCGGAGCAGCACCAGTTCATCGGCATCGGCGTGGCGGGCGACGAGTTCCGTCGATACCCGCACGTAGTCGGCCAGGCCCTGCGCTGCGAAAGCCTTGGTGATCGAGCCGAGCCTTTCGAACTGTTCGGCCATCTGCCCGAACCGTTCCATCGGGAAATAGCTGGTAGAGCAGGATAACGGGCGTCCATCGGCGCTGCTGACAAGGTCCAGCTGAACACAGGCCGTTCCCGGCGCGATCTGCAATCCGCTCGCAACGTCTCCCACGGCTGGCAACGTCGCATGGGCGAGCAATTTGGCTTCGATATCGCGCGCCTGATCGCCAAGCCCCTGTGAAAACCGCGTGCGTCGCGAAATCGGAAAACTCAGCCGCTCCTTCCGTTGGATCATCGTGCCCCGGCCCTGGATGGCTTGAACCAGTCCCTCGTCGGCAAGAGCGGCAAGGGCGCTGCGCACGGTATGGCGGTTGACGCCGAACTGCGCGGCGAGCACAGTTTCGGGCGGAACCATGCCTGTCTGGTCGTGATCGCCATTGCTGATCGACAGCCGTATCAGATCGGCGATCTGCCGCCACAGGGCAACGCCGGTCTGCCGTTCGACTGTCTTTTTCGCATTCATGTCACAAGCCCGTCACGTTGTGGTTCTAGAAGAAAGCATCAGATGTATAGTTGTCTAGCGTAATAGACATTTCGGACGGAAGCAATGGACGCGATCAAACAAAATACCGGCACGGCGGTGAACGGGCGCAAACGGATCATGGGCCTTCTGGCCCGAGCCTCCGGTGAGGAGCTGCAGGCCAGCTGGCTGGCCATCGAGCCCAAACCGGATGTGCATCCGGTCCGTGGTCCCGAAACCGGTCTCGTCATGGTGCGCGGCCGCATCGGTGGCGGTGGCGACCCGTTCAATCTCGGAGAGGCAACCGTCAGCCGCGCTACGGTGCGGCTCGGTTCCGGCGAAATCGGCCATGGCCAACTGCTTGGCAACGACCGGGAAAAGGCGCGTCTCGCCGCCATCTTCGACGCGCTTCACCAGCGGCCGGAACATCGTAGCGCTGTCGATCAGCTGATCGATGCGGTGGAAAGCCGCATCGAAGCGGATGACCGCAAACATGCCGAACAGACTGCGGCAACACGGGTCGATTTCTTCACCATGGTCCGGGGAGACAACTGATGGGTGCTCACACCGAAATCCACGCCAGCGCCTATGCCGGCGCGTTCACCGATCCGGTCTTCCAGTCGCAGTCGGTTTTCCGCGCACTGATGGATGCCACGGCCCGGCCGGGCACGATCCTGCAGCTCGGCGCCTCTGCCACGCCGCCTGCACCGCTTGGGGCCGGTGCTGGTGCGATTGCCCTCACGCTTTGCGATGACGGTACGCCCGTATGGTTGACCAGTGCGCTCGCTCAATCCTCCGTTCCTGCCTGGCTGTCCTTCCACACCAGCGCACCGGTGACCGATATCAAGCCGGACGCCCGTTTTGTCTTCATCGAAGCCGGTGGCATCGTTCCGGGTTTCGACCAGTTCGCTCTCGGCACGCAAGAATACCCTGATCGCTCGTCCACGCTGGTGATCGAGATCGCTTCGCTTAACGGCGGACCAGAATTCGTGGCCGCCGGCCCGGGGATCAGGGACGAGATCATCGTTGCCCCTCAAGGCCTGCCGGACATCTTCCTGACGCTCTGGGCCGAAAACCGGGGTCTGTTTCCCCGTGGCATCGACCTGATCCTCGTTGCCGGCACGGATGTCCTGTGCCTGCCGCGCACCACCAAACTTCGCCGCCGGGAGGTCTGATCCATGTATGTTGCTGTCAAGGGCGGCGAAGCCGCTATCGCCAACGCGCACCAGCTCCTCGCCGACCGCCGCCGTGGTGACCGGTCACTGCCGGCCATTTCGATCGACCAGATCGTTGCCCAGCTGGGCCTCGCGGTCGATCGCGTCATGGCGGAAGCCTCGCTCTATGATCGTGAACTCGCAGCTCTTGCCGTGCGCCAGGCGCGCGGAGACATGATTGAGGCGATCTTCATCCTGCGCGCCTATCGCACCACCCTGCCGCGTTTCGGCATGTCGGTGCCGGTCGATACGGCCAAAATGAAGATCGAGCGCCGTATCTCGGCGACCTACAAGGACCTGCCGGGCGGCCAGCTGCTCGGGCCGACATTCGACTACACCCACCGCCTGCTCGATCCGTCGCTGCTGACCGACGAGCCTGTGGCCGAGCCGCTGCGCCGGACGGCGGATGAGAGCTCGATGATGCGGGTCTCCGACATCCTCGCCGGCGAAGGCCTGATCGAGAGTGACGGCCAGATGCCGGAGGATCATGTTCCAGGCGACCTTACCCGCGAGCCGCTGGAATTTCCGCTGAACCGCGACCTGCGTCTGCAAGCTTTGGCGCGCGGCGATGAAGGCTTCCTGCTGGCACTCGCCTATTCCACCCAGCGCGGCTATGCCCGCACCCATCCCTTCGTCGGCGAAGTGCGTATCGGCGAAGTCGAGGTCGAACTCGATATTCCCGAACTTGGTTTTTCCGTATCGCTTGGCCCGGTGCAGGTGACCGAATGCCAGATGGTCAACCAATTCCAGGGCTCGGCCAAGAACCCGCCGCAGTTCACCCGCGGTTATGGCCTGGTGTTCGGCCAGAGCGAACGCAAGGCGATGGCGATGTCGCTGGTCGACCGGGCGCTGCGTGCCGAGGAGTTCGGCGAGGATATCGTCGCTCCGGCGCAGGACGAAGAATTCGTCATTTCGCATTCCGACAACGTCCAGGCGACCGGTTTCGTCGAGCACCTGAAGCTGCCGCATTATGTCGACTTCCAGGCCGAGCTCGATCTCGTCCGCCGCATGCGCGCCGAATATGATGCACGAAACGGGGTGGAGAAAAACGACCCCATTCGGGATGCGGCCGAATGATCGAGGACCTCTCCCACATCACCTTCGTCGTCAGCGATCTCGAGCGCATGACCGACATTCTGCAGACGGTCTTCGGCGCGAAACAGGTCTATGCCAGCGATGAGATGCAGTTTTCGCGTTCGGCGGAAAAGTTCTTCACGATCGGTGACCTGTGGATCGCCATCATGCAAGGCGAAAGCCTCAGCGAGCGCACCTACAACCACGTCGCGTTCAAGATTCGCGACGAGGATGTCGACATCTATCTGGAGCGCATCCAGTCGCTGGGCCTCGATCTCATGCCGCCGCGTCCGCGCGTCGAAGGCGAGGGCCGCTCGATCTATTTCCACGATGCCGACAACCACCTGTTTGAGCTTCACACCGGCACCCTTGCCGAGCGGCTCTCCACCTATTCCCGTTTGAAGGAGGCAGCCGAATGACGGACCTTGCCACATACAACTTCGCTTACCTCGACGAGCAGACCAAGCGGATGATCCGCCGGGCGATCCTCAAGGCGATTTCGATACCCGGCTATCAGGTTCCGTTCGCATCGCGCGAAATGCCCATGCCTTACGGCTGGGGGACCGGCGGCGTTCAGGTGACGGCGGCGATCCTTGGGCCCAAGGATGTTCTGAAGGTCATCGACCAGGGCGCCGACGACACCACCAATGCCGTGTCGATTCGTGCCTTCTTCCAGAAGGTCGCCAATGTGGCCGTTACAACCAAGACCCGCGAAGCGACGATCATCCAGACGCGCCACCGCATTCCGGAGGAGGCACTGACCGCCGGCCAGACGCTGGTCTACCAGGTTCCGATCCCTGAACCGCTGCGTTTCCTCGAGCCGCGCGAGACCGAAACGCGAAAAATGCACGCGCTGGAAGAATACGGCCTGATGCATGTAAAGCTTTACGAGGATATTGCCCGCAACGGCCATATCGCCACGACTTATGCCTATCCGGTCAAGGTCGAGGGCCGCTACGTCATGGACCCTTCGCCGACGCCAAAATTCGACAATCCGAAAATGCATATGTCGGAAGCCTTGCAGCTGTTCGGTGCCGGCCGCGAAAAGCGCATCTACGCGGTTCCGCCCTATACCGACGTCGTCAGTCTCGATTTTGAGGATCATCCGTTCGAGATCCAGCATTTCGACAAGCCCTGCGCGCTGTGCGGCGCCGAGCAGGTCTATCTCGATGAAGTCGTTCTCGACGACAAGGGCGGGCGCATGTTCGTTTGCTCCGATACCGACCATTGCGAGGATCGCCGCGAACATGGGCATGCGGGCGAGATGCTGGCACGCCAGGAGGCTGCGGAATGAGGCGGTCGGCAGATGACTTTACCCTCCCCTTGAGGGGGAGGGTCGGACCGCAGGTCCGGGGTGGGGTGATCCTTTTTCCGTCCGTGATCATCACCCCCACCCGCCGCTTTGCGGCGACCTCCCCCCTCAAGAGGGAGGTAGATACGAGCCTGCAGCCATTTTCAAACATGGAAACCGCCCCATGACCCAGACACCGCTTCTCAAAGTCAACGACGTGTCAAAATTCTACGGTAGCCGCATCGGATGCCGCAACGTCTCCTTCGAACTTTGGCCCGGTGAAGTTCTTGCCATCGTTGGTGAATCCGGATCCGGCAAGACGACGTTGCTGTCCTGTCTCTCCACCCGGCTGATGCCCAGTTCCGGCATTGTCGAATACCATATGCGCGACGGCCATTACCGCGATCTTGCCCGCATGGGCGAGGCGGAGCGCCGCTTCCTGATGCGCACCGATTGGGGTTTCGTGCATCAGAACCCGGCGGATGGCCTGCGCATGACCGTGTCGGCAGGCGCCAATGTCGGCGAGCGGCTGATGGCGGTCGGCGACCGGCACTATGGCAATATCCGCGCCACGGCGGCTGACTGGCTGCGCCGTGTCGAGATTGAGGAAGACCGCATCGACGATCAGCCCCGCGCCTTTTCCGGCGGCATGCGCCAACGCCTGCAGATCGCCCGTAATCTGGTGACGTCCCCACGTCTCGTGTTCATGGATGAGCCAACCGGTGGTCTCGATGTTTCGGTTCAGGCCCGTCTGCTCGACCTGGTGCGCGGCCTTGTCCATGACCTCGGTCTCTCGGCGATCATCGTCACCCACGACCTTGCCGTCGCCCGTCTTCTCTCGCACCGGATGATGGTGATGAAGGATGGTCTGGTGATCGAGCAGGGGCTGACCGACCGGGTGCTCGACGATCCGCGCGAGCCCTACACCCAGCTTCTCGTATCCTCGATCCTTCAGGTGTAACCATGGCCACTCCCCTCGTTGTTTCCGAAGTCGCCAAGAGCTTCACCATGCACCTGCGCGACGGTATCCGGCTGCCGGTCGTCAATGGCGTGTCGTTTTCCATCAAGAAAGGCGAATGCGTCGTACTCGGCGGTCCGTCCGGCGTCGGCAAGAGTTCGATCCTGAAGATGCTGTATGGCAATTACGGCGTCGATGCCGGCCAGATCCTGATCGAGCATCAGGGTCATCTGGTCGATCTTGCCCAGGCAGCACCGCGTGCTGTGCTGGAAGTCCGGCGCGATACGCTGGGTTATGTCAGCCAGTTCCTGCGGGTTGTTCCGCGCGTGTCGGCACTCGATGTCGTTGCCGAGCCGCTTGTGGCGCGCGGCGTTGATCAGGCTGTCGCGCGTGAAAGAGCGTCCGAACTGCTGGCGAAACTCAACCTGCCGCGCGAACTCTGGCAGTTGCCGCCGGCGACCTTCTCGGGCGGCGAGCAGCAGCGCGTCAACATTGCCCGTGGCTTCATTACCGATCATGCGATCCTTCTGCTCGACGAGCCGACGGCATCGCTCGACGCCACAAACCGTCGTGTCGTCGTCGAGATGATTGCCGCCAAGAAGGCTGAGGGTGTTGCCCTGCTCGGGATCTTCCATGACGAGGAAGTCCGCGACGCCGTCGCCGACCGCATTCTCGATGTCTCCGCGTTCTCGCCGAGGAAGGCTGCCGCATGAGCCAGAAACTCAGCGAAGAGCCGACGATCCATCCAACCGCCACCGTCAATCAATCGACCCTTGGACGGTATACGGAAGTGGGCGATCGTTGCCGCCTCGACGAGGTCGAGTTCGGCGACTACTCCTACATTGAGCGCGACGGGATGATCTGGTGCGCAACGATCGGAAAGTTCGCCAATCTGGCGGCATCCGTTCGTATCAACGCCACCAACCATCCGACCTGGCGGGCAACGCTGCACCATTTCACCTACCGCGCCTCGAACTACTGGCCGGATGCCGATATGGAGCAGGATTTCTTTGCCTGGCGCCGCGAAAACCGTGTCGTCATCGGTCACGACGTCTGGATCGGCCATGGTGCGACGGTGCTGCCCGGTGTGACGATCGGCAACGGTGCGGTTGTCGGTTCGGGGGCCGTCGTCTCCAAGGATGTGGCGCCCTACACCATCGTCGGTGGCGTTCCGGTCAAGCTGATCCGCGAACGCTTCGGCAAGGAGATTGCCGGCCGCTTCGAGAAACTGGCCTGGTGGGACTGGGATCACGCCAAGCTGCGCGATGCCCTCGACGACTTCAGAATGCTGAATGCAGATGCATTCCTTGCCCGTCACAATGCCTGATCTTTAGCCCGCTAATCCCCGCCTTTGCGGGGATTGTGGACTGTAACAAAAACAACATCGAACTGACATTCCCCCTTCATCAACCGCCATTATGGCAAGGGCATACCGGTGACCGGTGCCACTGCCAGAGGACGACTGCTCATGTTTCAGCTGAAGAATGTAACCCGTCAGTTCGGCAAGAAGATTGCCGTCAACTCGGTTACTTTCAACATCCCGCAGGGCCAGATGGTCGGCATCATCGGCCGGTCCGGTGCCGGCAAGTCGACGTTGCTCAGGATGATCAATCGTCTCAACGATGTCTCGTCCGGCTCCATCCATTTCGGTGATCTGGAAGTGTCGTCGCTGCGCGGTGCAGCCCTCCGCAACTGGCAGCGCGATTGCGCCATGATCTTCCAGCAGTTCAATCTTGTGCCGCGCCTTGATGTTTTGACCAATGTCATGCTGGGTCGGCTCAATCACCGCTCGACGCTGTCATCACTTTTTGGTTTGTTTACGCAGGACGAGCGTCTTGCCGCACTGGCAGCCTTGGAACGATTGGGCATCGAGCAGACGGCAATGCAGCCGGCCGGTACGCTGTCCGGCGGCCAGCAGCAGCGCGTGGCTATCGCGCGTGCTCTGATGCAGCAGCCGAAGATGCTGCTCGCGGACGAGCCGATCGCATCGCTCGATCCGCTCAACGCCAAGATCGTGATGGATGCGCTGCGCGATATCAACGAGCGCGAGGGCATCACCGTCGTCACCAACCTTCATACGCTGGATACCGCCCGTTCCTATTGCGAGCGCATCATCGGCATGGCGCATGGACGCGTCGTGTTCGATGGACCGCCGCGCGCGCTGACGGCAGAGGCTGTCGCCGAAATCTACGGCAGCGGCGCCGAAATCGAGGAATCGATGACATCGACCAGCATCAATCTTCCGCCGTCGCAAGACAATCGGAAGGCAACCCATCCTTCACCGGTGGCACTTGCGGGTCTTTGAGGGGCCGCCCGGGGATCGTTGGCCCGCGTCAAGGGCAAAGTATTTCAGAAAAGAACTCCGGCCAGGCCGGAAACCAGGAGACTATCTCATGTTGAAGAAAGCCCTTCTTGCTGCCGTGGCGCTGAGCGTCATCGCAGGGTCCGCAATGGCCCAGGACGTCAAGGTCCTGCGCATCGGTCTCGACGGTTCGGAAAACGAAGCCGACCAGATCCGCAACACGCAGTGCGTCGCTGATGGCCTCAAGGCCGCGACCGGCGTTCCGGAAGTCCAGATCTTCCCGTCGCCCGATTATAACGGCGTCATCCAGGGCCTGCTCGGCGGCACGATCGACATCGCCACGATGGGGGCGTCCTCCTACGCCGCCATCGAGCTGCAGAAGCCAGATGCGGTCGATCCGATCCTCACCTATACCGGTTCGGACGGCTCCAGCGGCTATTACTCGCTCATGGTTGCCCGCAAGGATTCCGGCATCAAGACGCTCGCCGACCTGAAGGGCAAGAAGCTCGGCTTCGCCGATCCGGATTCGACCTCGGGCTATCTTGTTCCGAACGTCTCGTTGCCGGCTGATATCGGCGCTCCGGTGAAGGAATATTTCTCCGAAACCGGCTTCGGCGGCGGTCATGAAAACCTTGTTCTCGCCGTTCTCGACGGCAAGTTCGATGCCGGCACGACCTTCGGTTCGGGCGTTGGCAAGTGGGAAGAGGGCTATACCGGCGGCAACCTCCATCAGATGGTCAACAAGGGCAATCTGGACATGGACGATATCGTCGAAATCTGGCGCTCGCCGCTGATCCCGAACGGCCCGCTGATGGTCAACAACGCTGTTCCGGCTGACATGAAGGCCAAGGTCAAGGCCTATTTCCTGGAACTGCCGAAGAAGGACCTCGCTTGCTTCCAGGCCTACACGCAGGGCCAGAACAAGGACTATATCGAAGTCAACAAGGCCTTCTACCAGACGATCATCGACGCTCGTAAGTCGGTCATCGGCGGCTGATCTCCTCTTGACCTCATTTCGCGGCGGCGCCTTTTAGGCGCCGCCGTTCTGCAGCGAGAACAGGCACATGACGGCGATCAGCAAACAGAATAATGGCGGGCTCGGTCCGGCCGCATCCCTGGTGATGCAGCATTATCAGCAGCAGTTGCGCACCCGCCGCATCTATACGATCATTTCGGTCGTGGTGTTTTTCATCGTGCTGTGCGCATCGCTGAAATTCGCCAATGACGCGAATGCCGGCAAGTTTTTCGATCGCCTGCCGTATTTCTTCGATTTCATCCTTAATTTCGTGCCGAACAGCCCGCTGGAAATCATCCGCGCGATGTTCGATCTGCCGTCGCCCTATGCCGACGGATCGCTGAAATACAATTATACTGCCGACCGGGTCTATCTGACCGATGGCTTCTATATTCCCCATTTCTTCTATCAGCTGGCGATCACCATCAATATCGCGCTGGTTTCGACCATAGTCGGCGCGGCGCTAGCATTCCTTCTGTGTTTCTTCGCCTCGACGAACCTCATCGGCTCCGGCGTGACGCGCTGGTTCGTGCGGCGCGTCATGGAAGTGATGCGCGCCTTTCCTGAAATCGTGATTGCCGGATTGCTGACCGCCATTCTCTCGATCGGGCCGATCGCCGCCATCATCGCGATCACGGTCCATACGATCGGCGCGCTCGGCAAGCTGTTCTTCGAAGTGGTCGAGAATGCCGACATGAAGCCGGAAGAGGGGCTGCGTGCCACCGGCGCCAACTGGTTCGAGCGGGTGCGTTTTGCCATCGTGCCGCAGGTCATGCCAAATTTCGTGTCCTATGCGCTGTTGCGCGCCGAAATCAACGTGCGCGCCTCGACCATCATCGGCGCTGTCGGCGGCGGTGGCATCGGCGAAGTCTTCCGGCTGGCGATCGGCCGTGATCATGCGGCCCAGACCTATGCGATCATCATTCTTCTCTTGATCAGCATTATCATCATCGACCAGTTCTCGGGTTGGCTGCGCCACCGGCTTACCGGTCAACAGTCTTTTGAATTCGGCAGAGGAGCGGCCTGATGTCCTTGGTTCCCTCGATCAATCCGTCCGAACGCGCGCGCCTGCTCACCACCTATCCGCAGGCCTTCCACCGCAGCTTCATGCAGCGCTATGGTCTGGCGCTCATCGCCGGCGGTATCCTTCTCTATCTCGTCGCCTGCTTCTTTGCCTTTCAGATCGGTCCGGCTTTTGCCAATGGCCGCTGGGATCGCGCCTCGCTGTACTTGCAGGACTGGTATTCCTGGCGTGCCCAGCCGCGCTTGCGTTTCGAGGACGGGGGCACGGTGCGCCCGCAATGGTCGAGCCGGGGCCAATACCCGGCCGGCGCCAATATCGACTGGCTGCAGCCTGCAGCTAACGGCGGCTATAGCGTGACCTATGGCAGCCGCGACGACCGCCTTGAGATCACGCCTTCGAAGGTCGATGTCTATCTTGGCGGCACGGTCTATCCTGTTACCATCACCGCAGAGGCCGTTACCGCGCCAGCCGATGCACCGGCCGCCATCCAGCAGGACGGGACAAAAGTCATCGTCAGCTACGGCTTCGAGGGCCAAGCGGAAATCCGCACCGGCCAGGTGTTTGTTCAGCGCCGTTTCCTCGGCTGGTCCAACTTCTTCTTCGACACAAAATCACAGTTTTGGGGCAGGAGCTGGGGTGACCTCATTCATCTCGTGATCTTCGGCGATCGCCTCGATCCGGCCCGGTCCAACCTGTCCCACATGCGTGACGACTTTCTTGGCAACGGCGTCTGGCAGCATGCGGATATCCTGTCGAAACTGATGCAGACGCTGGTCATGGCGTTTGTCGGCACGCTGCTCGGGACCATCTTCGCTTTTCCGCTGGCCTTCATAGCGGCGCGCAACATCACGCGCAATCGTGCTGCCAACTGGGGCATGAAGCGGACATTTGACTTCCTGCGTTCGATCGACATGCTGATCTGGGCGCTATTCTTTACCCGGTCCTTCGGCCCCGGCCCGATCCCCGGTATCGCCGCTATTTTCTTCACCGATGCCGGAGCGCTCGGCAAAGTCTATGCGGAGGCTTTGGAGAACGTTGACGACAAGCAGCGCGAAGGGGTGAAATCCGTTGGCGCCAGCCCGATCGCGGTCAATCGCTTTGGCGTCGTACCGCAAGTCCTGCCGGTGTTCATTTCGCAGTCGCTCTATTTCTGGGAATCCAACACCCGTTCGGCCACAGTCATTGGTGCCGTCGGCGCCGGCGGCATTGGGTTGAAGCTGTTGGAAGCCATGGGCACCAATGCGGATTGGGACAAGGTTGCCTATATGGTGCTGTTGATCCTCATCGTGGTCTTCCTGTTCGACAATCTCTCAACCTTCCTTCGTCAGCGTCTGATCGGAGAAAGGGCTCATTGATTTTTGTGACCGGGAGAGGGGATTTCACGTTATGGTCACGATGAATCGCTAAGCCTTGCGGCTCTCCCGTTTTTTTACTGCCCTCATGGAATGAACATGCGTTACACCTTCTATTTCACCCCTCCCGCAGACGACCCGCTGACGGACGCTGCGGCGCGCTGGCTGGGCCGGGATGCCTTTACCGGCACGGTGCTGGCGCCGGACGGCCAAAGACCAGATGGGTGGGAGAGCCTCGTCGCCGAACCGGCGCGCTATGGGTTTCATGCGACACTGAAGGCACCGTTTCATCTTGCCGGCGGCCGCACGGAGGCGAACCTTCTCAGCGCGCTCGACGTTTTTGCCGCCGAAACGCCGGCCTTCACCATTCCGCGTCTGAAAATCGGCCGGCTCGGTTCGTTTTTCGCTCTCGTTCCCGATGGGGATGCTGATGCGCTCGATAGCTTCGCTGCCGATGTTGTACGCGCCTTCGAGCCATTCCGCGCGCCGCTTTCGGCTGCGGATATCGCCCGGCGCAAGCCCGAAACGCTGCCCGAACCGGAACGGACCTATCTCCACGATTGGGGATATCCTTACGTCTTCGATGCCTTCCGCTTCCACATGACGCTGACCGGGCCCGTGCCGGCCGAGCGGCAGGACGAGGTCGTCGCCCATCTGGATGCGCGCTTTTCATCGCTAATCGGCGGCGCGCTGCCGGTGCGTGGCCTTGCGCTGTTCACCGAGCCCGAACGCGGCGCGCCTTTCACAATCCACTCGCTTTTGCCGCTCGGCGGCACGTCCAAACGAAAGATGGCATGACATGACCGTTGAAACCGTTCTCTCCAACGCCCGCATCGTCCTTGAGGACCAGATTCTCAACGGCTCGGTCCTCATCCGTGACGGCAAGATTGCCGATATCTCGGAAGGTGCCAGCCGCACCGGCGAGGATTTCGAATGCGACTATCTGATCCCCGGGCTGGTCGAGCTGCACACCGACCATCTGGAAGCCCATTACTCACCGCGCCCCGGTGTCCGCTGGCTGAAAATGGCGGCGATCCAGGCGCATGACGCCCAGATCGTCACATCCGGCATCACCACTGTGTTTGACTGCCTGCGCATGGGCTCGGACGAGGATGGCGGCTTCGAGCAGGGCGAGATGCGCGACATGGCAAATGCTTTGGCACAGGCCGCAAAGGAAAATCGCCTGCGCGCCGACCACCGTATTCACCTGCGCTGCGAGGTCTCGACCGACAATGTGATGGCACATTTCGTGGAATTCGAGAACGATCCGCAGGTCGGTCTCGTTTCGCTGATGGATCACGCCCCAGGGCAGCGTCAGTTCCAGACGATGGAGCAGTACACGCTCTACTACAAGAACAAGCGCGGCCTTTCCGACGAGGCTTTCGCGGCGTTCTGCGCCCGCCAGCAGGCGTTATCGGCCAAATACGCTGGCCCACATCGCACCGAGATCGCCAAGGCCTGCGCCGAGCGCGGCATCGCCATTGCCAGCCATGACGACGCTACCCTGGCTCATGTCGAGGAATCGGTCGGCTTTGGTATTCGCCTTGCGGAATTCCCGACCAGCTTCGAGGCAGCCGAAGCCTCGCATGCGGCTGGCCTGAGCGTCCTCATGGGGGCGCCGAACATCGTGCGCGGCAAATCGCATTCGGGCAATATCGCCGCAAAGGACCTCGCCGAGCGGGGCGTCCTCGACGTGCTGTCGTCCGATTATGTGCCGTTCAGCCTGATCCAGGCACCGTTCGTTCTGTCCGATGAACTGGAAGGCGTCAGCCTGCCGCAGGCGCTCGCCATGGTCACCGCGACCCCGGCCCGCACCGTCGGTCTCGATGACCGTGGCCGCATTGCCACCGGCCTGCGTGCCGATATCGTCCGGGTTCAGCGCCAGGAAGGCATTCCGATCGTTCGCTCTGTCTGGCGCGAAGGCAGGCGGGTCGCCTGATGCACGGACAGGGCCAGACGGGCGCGATCATCGTCGTGGTCGGCCCCAGCGGTGCCGGCAAGGACAGCGTCATCGGTTTCGTGGCGCAGCACTTTGCCGATCGCGAAGATATCGACTTCGTCCGCCGGGTCATCACCCGACCTTCCGATGCGGGCGGTGAGGATCACGAGAGTATTTCCGGCGATGTTTTCGATAGCCGGTTATCGGCCGGCGATTTCGCGGTTGCCTGGCAGGCGCACGGGTTGAAATACGGAATTCCCAAGGATGCGCTTGAAAAGGTGCGGGCCGGCCGGATTCTGATCGCCAACGGTAGCCGGGCGGTGCTCGGCCAGTTCCGGCAGGCCTTTCCAAGGGTGGCGATCGTCAACATCACGGCCTCGCCGCAGGTACTGGCAAGCCGGCTCGTGGCGCGGGGACGGGAGAGCGAGCAGGATATCCTCAACCGGCTGAAGCGGCAGGTACCGGATATTTTCGATGAACCAGACGTGACGACGATCGACAATAGCGGTCCGCTTGAGATTGCGGGCTCGCGATTTGCCGCGCTGGTCACTGAGCTGCATGGCTCTGCGAGCTGACCTCAAAGTGCGTTGTCGATAAAATACCATTGGTCGAGATGGGCGCGGATGACCGGCTCGATCACCGAGTTGAGCAGCAAAACATCGTCGATCAGGCGTTCGCCATGTTTGGCCTCCGGCGGCAGGATGACCGGCGGAAGTGCAAAACCGTCAAACGACGCGCCATCGCGCCGCACCGCATAACACGGGCAGATGGTTGCCCCGGTTAAACGGGCAAGCCGGGCGACGACAGCAAGATTGCCTTCTAGATGGGGCGGGCGGCCAAAAAACGGCCCGCGGATTTTTCCGGCAAAACCCTCGTCGCAAAAGACCGAGATCGCACCGCCTTCTTTCAGGATGTTCAGCGCTGGCCGTATGCCGTCCTTGCCGGGGGGCAGTAGGCCATATCCGAGCTTCAATCGCACCCGTCTGGCGATCCAGGCGCGTGCCCTGCCGGCGGGCGGGGTATAGTTGGCGGACGGGGAAAGCCCGAGCTCAACCAGTTTGGGCGCGAATATCTCCCAGTTTCCGAGATGCATGCAGACGACGATCACCGGTCCTTTTGCGTAGGCATCAGTAAAGTGATGCAGATCGTGCCAGCTTGCGTGGCGCCACAGGCGCCCGATGATGGAAAACTCCGTCATGATGCGGCCCTGGTTCTGCCAGCTCCGCTTCATAACCTTGTCGCGCTCCTCTTCGGTCGCGTCCGGCAGAAGACGCTTCAGGTTCCTCTGCGTTTTCTTGACGGATGAAGTGTGCCAGCGCGGAATGACGAAGGCCCCAAGCCGGGCGCCTGCCGCCGAGCAGATACTGGCCGGTACGGCTTTCAAACCGAAGTGAACGGCCAGGTCGAGCAGGCTCTTGATATTGCCGGTCACGTGATAGCGAAAGGCCGCCTTGTGCCGGTCGCTATCCTTGAATAGGTCTCCGAGCGGCGGCCTCGCGGGCGTGCGGTAAACCCAGGCAGACCTTTTCGCTGGACCGTTTTTGGAGCTGTTTTCTGGCTTGGCCGTCAAGGCTAAACCCTTTCGCGCCGATGCAGCGTCACGGGCAGGCCGCCGCGCGGGCGCAGCGTCAGGCGGCACTGCGGCTCGACCTTTGCGTTTTCCGCCACCCGTACCGTGAACTTCTGCGCAAGGATTGCCAAGCACAGGATCGCTTCCTGGAGACCGAATTGCAGGCCGGGGCAGACACGCGGGCCGCTGGCGAAGGGAATGTAGCTATAGGGAATGGCCTTGCCACCATTCATGAAGCGCTCCGGCTTGAAGAGATGCGCGTGCTTGTAGAAGGCTTCCGTCCGGTGCAGCAGCCACGGCACGATCAGGACCAGAGATGCCGGCTTGACGTCGATATCGCCAATCCTGTCGGCCTCTTTTGCCTGGCGGGCAAGAATTGGTACCGGCGGATAGAGCCGCAGCGTTTCTTCGATGATCGCTCGGCACCAGTCGAGTTGCGGGATGTCGTCGAGCGTTGGGGTGCGATTACCGCAGACGCGGGCAATTTCCTCATGCAGTGATTTTTCGACCCATTGTGCCCGCGACAACAGATACCAGGCCCAGGTCAATGTTGCAGCCGTCGTCTCGTGGCCGGCCATGAAGATGGTCGCGGCTTCGTTGCGAAGCGCCACCACGTCAAGCTTCAGTTCCGGATTGCGCTTCTGCCGCCTTACCAGCAATTCCACCATCGAATTGTCGTCGCCGCGTCCGGCCAGATGGTCTTCGACCACCTTGTCGATGATCCCGTGAATGCGGGACACGGACCGGCGCAGCTTGGGCGTTCGCAGCACCGGAAGACCCTCGTCGAAGCCGAGGAAATAGCCGATGTTGACGGAATCGATCAGCGACTGGTAGCTCTCGAAACCCTCGCTGACGGCCTTCGCGCCGTCTTCCCCGAGGTCATTGCCGAAGACGGCGCGGGAAATGATTTCCGCTGTCAGTCCAGCCATTTCGAACAGCGCATTGACGGACGCGCCGTCGGGAAGGGATTCCCAGCGATGCACCAGTTCGCTTGTGGTATTTTCCATGATCTTGCCGAAGGCCGGCACGCGGTTCTTGTGGACGATATCGTTGACCAGTGGCCGCCGCTGCTTCCAGGTCTCGCCATCGGAAATGAACAGCCCGTCGCCGAGCAGGAACTCCAGCGCGCGCCGCATCTGCGGCGTCTTGCGCTCGAAATTCTCGTGACGCTTGGCGACGACATAGCGGATCGCGTCCGGCGAATTGACGACGACGATCTGCCGTCCGAGGACGTTCATCGTCGTTACGCGGTCGGTGTAGTCGCCCTTGCGCCAGACCGAGAGAAAGTCATGGCGGGCCTTGAGAATGAGATTGAGCGGGCGGCCGGGCTTGCCTCGGTAATAATCGGCATGCGCGGGCTCGAACGAATTCTTCCGCAGCTTTTCAATGATGTCGGTCGATTGCCGTAAACTGGAGAACATGCTCCGGTTGCCCCTGTCTGTGTCCGGTGCCGGCACTATGCGTGCTGATGGTCGCGACTACCGGATAGCAGCAATTTCCGGTGGTGCAAAATTCTTTCGACAGAGAAAACCCTGCCGTTTGGAACGGCAGGGTTGATCGTGTTTCGCGATTGCGACGCTGGCTGGTCCGGCTTAACGCAGGCCCGCGCAGGCCTTGGTGATCCGCTCCAGCGCTTCGCGCAATTCTGCTTCCGAAGTGGCGTAGGAGATGCGGAAAAACGGCGAGAGGCCGAAGGCCGAACCCGGCACGACGGCGACATGGACATCATCGAGCAGGTAGGCGCAGAAATCTGCGTCCGTCTCGATACGCTTGCCACCGGGCGTGGTCTTGCCGAGCATGCCGGCACATCCCGAGAAGGTGTAGAACGCGCCTTCCGGCGTGCGGCAATCCAGGCCCTCGATGGCATTGAGGGTCGAAACGACCAGATCGCGGCGGCGCTGGAAGCTCTCGGTGCGTTCCTTTAGGAAATCCTGCGTACCGTTCAGCGCGGCGACCGAGGCGGCCTGGCTGATCGAGGAGGGGCAGGAGGTTGCCTGGCTCTGCACCACTGCCATCGCCTTGATCAGCTCGCTTGGGCCACCGGCATAGCCGATGCGCCAGCCGGTCATGGCATAGGCCTTGGAGACACCGTTGACGGTCAGCGTCCGGCTTTTCAGGGCCGGTTCAAGAGCGGCCGGAGTGACGAACTTGAAGCTGTCATAGACGATATGTTCATACATGTCGTCGACCAGTAGCCAGACATGCGGATGTTTCAGCAACACGTCGAGCAGCGGGCGATAATCTTCGGCGCTGTAGGCGGCACCTGACGGGTTGGACGGCGAATTGAGCATCACCCAGCGTGTCTTCGGCGTGATCGCTGCTTCGAGCTGTGCAGCCTTCAGCCGGAAGCCGGCTTCTGCATCGCAGGCGATCAGGACAGGCTTGCCCTCAGCGATTTCGACGATATCGGAATAGGAGGTCCAATAGGGTGTCGGGATG
This sequence comes from Pararhizobium sp., assembly GCF_965279435.1. Taxonomy (NCBI): domain Bacteria; kingdom Pseudomonadati; phylum Pseudomonadota; class Alphaproteobacteria; order Hyphomicrobiales; family Rhizobiaceae; genus Pararhizobium; species Pararhizobium sp. The sequence continues at coordinate 1,178,947 of NZ_CBDIHY010000003.1, read as the reverse complement.
ATCACTTCGTCGCCGGGGTTCAGCGTCGCCATCATGGCGTTGAAGAGAATCTGTTTGGCGCCGGTCGCCACCGTGATCTCGTCGAGCTCGTAGGAGACGCCGTTTTCGCGGGAGAACTTGTCCCGGATCGCCTGTTTCAGCTCCGGCGTGCCGTCGAGCGCGGTGTATTTGGTCTTGCCGCTCTGGATGGCATCGCAGGCAGCCTGCTTGACGTGATCGGGCGTATCGAAATCCGGTTCGCCGGCGCCTAGAATGATCACCGGCTTGCCGTCTCGTTTCATGGCTTGCGCCCGAGCACCGATCTTCAGGATCTGCGAGACGCCGATCGTGGAGATCCGCGAGGCGGGCGCGAAGCCCGCCTCCTCAACCTTGGTATTGATGGTCATGACCGATCCTATCGATTATTCGATGTCGAACGAGACGCCCTGTGCCAGCGGCAGGGCCTTCGAATAGTTGATGGTGTTGGTGGCGCGGCGCATGTAGGCGCGCCATGCGTCCGAGCCGGATTCACGGCCGCCGCCGGTTTCCTTCTCGCCGCCGAACGCGCCGCCGATTTCAGCACCGGATGTGCCGATGTTGACATTGGCAATGCCGCAATCGGAACCGTCAGGCGACAGGAAGCGCTCGGCTTCCTGCAGGTCGAGGGTGAAGATCGACGAGGAAAGGCCGGCGCCGACAGCGTTGTGATCGGCAACGGCAGCGTCGAAATCGCTGTACTTCATGACGTAGAGGATCGGTGCGAAGGTTTCTTCGGTAACCGGGCCGTCCTGCTTCGGCATTTCGACGAGTGCCGGCTTGACGTAGTAGCTGTTGGCATGGCCGAGATCGACGCGTTCGCCACCGGTGACGGAGCCGCCGTGGGCTTTAGCCTCGCCAAGTGCCTTCTGCATGTTGTCGAAGGCCGGCTTGTCGACCAGCGGGCCGACGAGGGCTGCCGATTCCAGCGGGTTGCCGACCGAAACGCTGGTGTATGCCTTCTTCAGGCGCGGAACGAGCTGGTCGTAGACGCTTTCATGGACGAACAGGCGGCGCAGTGTCGTGCAGCGCTGGCCGGCCGTGCCCATGGCGCCGAAGGCGATGGCGCGTAGCGCCATGTCGAGATCGGCCGAGGGGCAGACGATGCCGCCATTGTTGCCGCCGAGTTCGAGGATGGCGCGGGCAAAACGCTTGGCAAGGCGCGGACCGACGTCGCGGCCCATGCGGGTCGAACCGGTGGCCGAAACCAATGGCACCTTCGGGTGATCGACCATGACTTCACCAATGGTGCGGTCGCCGATCAGGACGTGTGTCAGGCCTTCCGGCGCGTCGCCGAAGCGGGCGATGGCACGATCAAGGATAGCCTGGCTTGCAAGGGCAGTGAGCGGGGTCTTTTCCGACGGCTTCCAGACGACGGCATTGCCGCAGACCAGAGCAAGCGCCGAGTTCCAGGCCCAGACGGCGACCGGGAAGTTGAAAGCGGAGATGACGCCGATGACACCGAGCGGATGCCAGGTTTCCATCATGCGGTGGCCGGGACGCTCGGTGGCGATCGTCAGGCCATAGAGCTGGCGGGAAAGACCGACGGCGAAATCGCAGATGTCGATCATTTCCTGAACTTCGCCGAGGCCTTCCGAGGTGATCTTGCCGGCTTCGATCGAAACCAGACGGCCGAGATCGGCCTTGCTGGCGCGCAGCTCTTCGCCGAGCAGGCGGATCAGTTCGCCGCGCTTCGGGGCAGGGACCAGGCGCCAGGCGCGAAACGCTGCATCGGCCTTTTCGATCTTGGCTGCTGCTTCAGCGGCAGAAACCGTCTTCAGGCTGGCAATCTGTTCGCCGGTGACCGGCGAGAAGGAGGCCATGTCGCCGCCCGTGTAGAGGTCCTTGGAGACGCCGAGCTTCTCCAGAAGGGCGGCCGTTTCCTGAACGATATTTACCGACTTCGTTGCAATGTTCATGATGAGCAAACTCCCGTTTTCTTGGTCGAAGGACTATCCAAAGTGCACCGCACCGAGATCTCCCGGCGAGGTGATGGCTTTGAGGCCCTGGGCCATGTCCTTGATCTTCTGTTGCGTATAAAGGTCGTAATAGGCTTGGTTCTTGCGGCCGATGGCATGTTCGGCACTGAAACTGCCATGGAAATCCTGAACAGCGATGGCAAACACCCAGTCGCGCAGCCGCCGCTCGAAATTCGCGTCGGATGCCGAAACGCTGTCCTTCGGCACCACGAGATTGAAATGCACGCCGCCATCGCCGATATGGCCGAAATCGCAGATCGTCACCTCCGGAAAGGCTTGCGGCATATCGGCCTTCATGCGGTCGCAGAAGGCCATGATATCACCTCTGCGGAAGGAAAGGTCAAAGGCGATCAGTTTTCCCGAGTGCTTGACGCCTTCCGACAGGGCATGGCGCAGCGACCACATTTCATGGGCCGGGCCAACGAAGGCATCGGCGAGAGGCGCTTCGTCCGTTTCCCAAATCTCGGCAAGCACCGCTTCCAAGACCGCATCGAGCGATTGTTCACCCTCGCGCGGTTCCCAGGTACGGGAAATTTCCGCGAGGATCACATAGTCGGGGACGTTGCCGCCCTGAAAGGGGTTTTTCAGCGATGGCACGTGATCGAGCGCCGCCGTCACCGAGTTTTTCGAGATGCCCTCGAAGGCGGAGAGATAGGCGCCGAGCCGGTTTTCCATCGCCCTCAGCAGCGGCATGACATGGGCGCCGGTGGTGGGCACTAGATAGGCGGTCGCCACCTGTTTCGGCAGTTGTTCTAGGTTGACGACGCATTCGGTGATAACGCCGAAAGCGCCGGACGTGCCGATGAAGACCTGCTTCCAGTCGATGCCGGTGTTATTCTTGCGCAGCTCCGAGGTCAGATCGAGGATCGTGCCGTCTTCATCGGCCAGGACCACCTTGATGCCGAGCGTGTTGCGGCGGACGTCACCGTATTTCAGGAAGCGCGAACCGCCGGTATTGGTGGCCAGCATGCCGCCCAAACGCGGATCGGCGCCAAGATCGATCGGGAAGAAAAGGCCATGTTTTTCGAGCTTCTGGTTTACGTCGGAGAGCCGGAAACCGGCATCGGCACGGAGCGATCGGTTGTCGAGATCAAGCTCGAAGCGCTGGGTCATCCGGTCGAGGCTGAGAACAGCCTGAGCGCCGGTCGAATCCGGCGTCGAACCGGACACAAGACCGGTGTTGCCGGATTGCGGAATGAGAACGATGCCGTTCTTCACGCAATAGGAAACCGCCGCCGACACTTCTTGTGTAGTCTGCGGACGCAGGACGATCGCGGCGCGGCCCTGATCGTAGCGCGCGCCGGTCTGGTAAGACGCCACATCGCTGCCTTCGGTGACAATGCCCTTGTCACCGAGGAGTGCGGTCAGTGCTGTGACGTGGTTCTGGTCGATCATCGTTTCAGCTTTACTCCGCTGCCTGCGCAGACGAAAGCATCTGTCTGATATCGGCGATCGAAGCCTGTTCGATACCGGCATAATGATCGAACTCGTTCAGCACCTTGGCGCCGAGATCAAGCTCGAAGCGCTGCTGGTTCGGGCTTGCCACGAATTCCTGAGCGGCATCATCGCCGAGATTGGACTGGAATATGCCGGCGGCGCTGACGGGCAGGAAGTCTTCGTAAACGATCGGGTCGAACCGCACGAGGCCATCAGCAATCAGGACGTCGAGGCTCCTGGAAATATCGGCCTTGGCCTTGCGGCCCTTGGCAGTCAGCGAATAGGCGAAATAGCCGAGGCCTTCAGCGCGGATACCGGCCCAGGTGTCGGGGAACGGAGTGAAGGCATCCGAAAGTGCTTTTTCATATTCCGCCGCATTCGAACCGTCAGCAGCCGGGCGGACGATCTTGCGCGATGCGTTGAGCAGGTCGTCATACAGCGTCCGGCCCTTCGGGGTCAGTGCAATGCCACGCTGCTCGATCTCGCCAAAGCGGGCGGTGTGCGACCCTTCATGCCAGCTGCCATCTGCAGCCTGGAAGGAAACCGGTTCTTCCAGCGCCTTGAACGACGTCTGACGCAGAAGGATCGCGCATTTGCGGGTCGGCGGGCCTTCGATCGTCGCCTTTGGGGCGATCTTGTAGTCGGGCATGCGTGCCTGGACGGCATCGATATCCAGCGTGCGCGGCGTCAGGTGGTTGATATGGGGGCCCTTGAACGAAACGACATCGGCGATCAGCCGGTGGGCGTCGTGCAGGCGGCGGTACATGTCGGGGCTGACATTGGCCCTGTCGTGCCAGCGGAAGGTTTCCAGCGCCTCGGCAACGAAGCGCTCGGCATCCGCCTTGTCGAGACCGCCCCGCTTCTCTGCCTCTTCCGTCAGCGCGATCGCGCGATCGGTGAAGATCTGGCGCTTGGACAGGATCTGCTCGGCTTCATCGCGCAAAGCTTCGTCTGCAATCAGGTCGAGCCGCAGCAGCGAGGTGAAAACGCGAAACGGGTTTTTCTTCAAGGCCGCATCGCCGACCGGGCGGAAGGCCGTCGAATGAACCGGGACGCCGGCAGTCGACAGATCGTAGTAGCCGACCGGCAGCATGCCCATGACGGCAAAGACGCGGCGCATCATCGACAGCTCGGCAGGCGTGCCGAGCCGGATGGCGCCGTGGCGCTCTTCGGAGATGCGTACCAGCGAATCCGTGTCTTCCAGACGCGCCTGCAGTTCCGGGTCGGCGGCGAGGGTTTCGGCGTTCACCTTGCCCACCAGTTCCATCAATGTGCCATAGGCTGGCACCTCGGTACGGTACATGGCCGACATCGCTGCGGAAAAGGCCGAGCGGATAAGGTCGGTGGATACGAAACTATTCTCTTTCACGGCAACGCGCCTCGCAGTATGGAAGGGATAACGGTGATCATTCTCAATTCGTATCATATATGGTGCGAACGGGCATTGATTGCGACGGTTATGACTATGATCATGCGAGGCTGGAATGAAGTTGAGCAGAAGACTGGTCCCGGATGTCACCACGCTGCAGGCATTCGAATGTGCTGCGCGTCATGGCAGCTTCACGCAGGCCGCCGCCGAGCTGAACCTGACCCAGAGTGCTGTCAGCCGCCAGATCAAGGACCTCGAAAGCCAGATCGGCGTGCTGCTGTTCGAGCGCATCCGCCAGCGGGTCATTCTGTCCGATGCCGGCCAGAAGTTTTTGCCCGAGGTGCGCCGGCTTCTGACCCAGTCGGAGGAGTTGATGGTTCGCGCCATGGCATCGGCGCGTTCGGAATCAACGCTCTCCGTTGCTTCGCTGCCGACCTTCGGCAGCCGCTGGCTGACGCCGCGCCTACCGGACTTTCTCAATCAGCATCCCGGCACGGTCATCAACATCGCCTCGCGGTCGCAGCCGTTTGACTTTGAAGAGCAGAATTTCGATCTTGCCATTCATTACGGCCAACCGGTCTGGGCGCATGCCACCTGTAGCTACCTCTGCAGCGAGATCATCGTGCCCGTGGCAAGCCCGGCCCTTCTGGCCCTCAACCCGATGAAGGATCCGGGCGAACTGGAGCACAAGCCGCTGCTGCACCTCGCCACGCGTCCGAAAATGTGGGCGCAATGGTTCGAAAGCAATGGTGGCGAGATGAAGTCGGCCTATCGCGGCAACCGGTTCGACCAGTTTTCAATGGTCATCGAGGCCGCCATCGTCGGTCTCGGTTTTGCACTGTTGCCGCGCTATCTGATCGAGCAGGAACTTGCGGCCGACCGGCTACGTGTCGTCTTCGACCGGCCGATGCAGACGGAAAACAGTTATTATCTCGTCGTGCCGGAGGGCAAGCTGGAAAATCCGGTCAGCCAAGCGTTTCGGGAGTGGATCGTCAAGCAGGTAGGGTGATCGCACGCGTGCGCCCTAAGTTATTGTTGCGATGCGATATCAAGGGTGGAACCTTTTTCATCCAGGCGCGTTCCGGTCTGGATGAACAGCCTCAAAGATGCAGTTGCGCACCATTTCCCGGGATTGGTTGAGACGAAAAAAGTGTATGCTGCGCTTTCTTTTGCGCGGCACACGCGAATTCGCCCCGAACGTTGGCCGCGCTTCTTGCAACATATTGGCACTACGGCTAAAAAATGCCAATTTCTTGCACCACGCAGCCTTGTTAGCGAAGCGACTGTCGTTTTCACACCTTCCAAAGCCCGTCCGGGCAATGCCAAACTTTTCGGTTTCCCGTTTGCGAGAGACATGATGGCTTTCGGCAGAGCGCAGACGGACAGCTAGGATCGTGGAAGCGCAGAACCAAAAATCAGGGCAGCCGCCCATCCGGCACGACCACCGGACCCTTCAACACCGCCTGGATCCAGAACCCGTACCCATGCCCCTTCATAACACGCCGTCCACGCCGCAACGCGAAGCCGAGATCGAGCCGATCGATTACAACGATTCGATCCGCTCGACCTATTTCACCATCGACGAGCTTCATGAATGCGGTGCAGCGCTCGCCCGCGACAGCGTTTCGTCCCTTCCAGGGTTCTTTCCCTTCGAGTTCCGTCCCCGCCATCGCGAGAACGAAGACGAGATTTTCCGCGTCTACAAGGTAACGGCGACCGATGTCGAGGCTGGTGCTTCGATCACGCCTGCCGCCGAATGGCTGCTCGACAATCACTATCTGGTCGAGGAATCGATCCAGGAAGTGCGGCGCGATTTTCCGCGGAAATTCTATCGTCAGCTGCCCACCCTGTCCGTGGCGGGGACGACCATCCCGCGCACCATGGCGCTTGCCTGGCTCTATATCGCCCACACCCACAGCACTGTTTCACGCGAAAGCCTGACGGCGATGGTCGCCGGCTTCCAGGAGCATGAGACCTTCAAGATCGGCGAATTGTGGGCGCTGCCGTCCATCGTCCGGTTCGTGCTGATCGAAAATCTGCGGCGCATCGCCATTCGCGTCGACCGGTCGCGCAATATGCGCAACAAGGCAAATGACGTCGCCGACCAGATCGTCCGTCTGGGCACGCCCGAGAAATTCAAGTCGGTGCTGGCGGAAGCCGAGCAGCTCTGTGCGGATAATACCTTCGCCGCCCAGCTGCTCTACCGGCTGCGGGACGGATCGCAGACCTCCGGCTTTGTCATTACCTGGCTGGAAGAACAGCTGGAAAAGCGCGGCAGCGACGTCGAGGAAGCTCTGGTTGCCGAGCAGAACCGGCTGTCGTCGGGCAATGCGACAATGAGCAATATCGTCCGCAGCCTGCGTGAAATCGACGACAACGACTGGGCCGTCTGGTTCGAAAGCGTCAGCAAGCTCGATGACGCTCTTCGTGAGGGCTCGGACTACTCCTCCCTCGATTTCGGGTCACGAAACAAGTACCGCAACACCATCGAACGCTTGGCGCGCCGTTCCGGTAGCTCCGAGCTTGAAGTCACCAAGATCGCCCTTGCCATGGTCAAGGCCGATGCTAGCACCATCGATATGCCACACGAGCCGAATGTCGGCGGTTTCCTCGTCGGCAAGCAGCGCCGGCTATTGGAGGAGAAGATCGGCTATCGTCCGTCCATCCTCCAGACCATCATCCGGCTCGGCCGGAAGCTGGACTGGTTTGCCATTGCCGGACCGAATATCTTCCTGACCATTCTGGCGATGATCGCGGTTTATGTCTTCGTCAGTCCGATGGAAATCCCGACCGGCGCCAAGCTGATCATGCTTTTGCTGTTTGCGCTGCCGGCTTCAGAAGGTGCGGCCGGTCTCTTCAACACGCTGGTCACGCTCTTCGTCACGCCATCGCGGCTGGTCGGATACGAATTCCTTGAAGGGATTCCGGAGGATGCGCGAACCCTCGTGGTCGTCCCCTGTCTGATCGCCAAGCGCGATCATGTCGATGAGCTGGTGCGCAATCTCGAAGTTCACTACCTCGCCAACCCCAAGGGCGAAATCTATTTCGCGCTGGTCAGCGACTGGGTCGATAGCGCTGAAGAGGAAACAGCTGCCGATATCGATGTGCTGGAATATGCCAAGGCCGAGATCGAAACGCTGAGCGCCCGCTACGCCCATGACGGCCGCACCCGCTTCTACCTGCTGCATCGTCGCCGTCTCTACAACGAGGCTGAAGGCGCTTGGATGGGCTGGGAGCGCAAGCGTGGCAAACTGCACGAGCTGAACCTGCTTCTGCGCGGTGACAGCGACACCAGCTTCCTTGCCGGCGCCAACACCGTCCCTGAAAACGTTCAGTATGTCATGACGCTCGATTCCGACACGCGCCTGATGCGCGATGCGGTGACCAAGCTGGTCGGCAAGCTCTATCACCCGATTAATCGCCCGGTCGTCGATCCGGTCACCCAGAAGGTCACGGCCGGTTACGGCATCCTGCAGCCGCGCGTCACCCCGTCGTTGACAACCGGCAGCGATGCGTCGGCATTCCAGCGCATCTTCTCGGTTAACCGTGGTATCGACCCCTATGTCTTCACGGTGTCCGACGTCTATCAGGACGTCGCCGGCGAAGGCACGTTTACCGGCAAGGGCCTCTATCACGTCGATGCCTTCGAGGCAGCGCTGAAGGGCAAGATCGAGGAGAATGCGGTTCTCAGCCACGATCTGCTTGAAGGTTCGCTGGCGCATTGCGCGCTGGTCAGCGATGTCGAGCTGGTCGAGGATTTCCCGATCCGCTACGAGGTCGAGATGTCGCGCCAGCATCGCTGGGCACGTGGCGACTGGCAGCTCCTGCCGTATATGTTCAATCTGTCCAACGGCGTCAGCATGCTCGGCCGCTGGAAGATGTACGATAACCTGCGCCGTTCGCTGATCCCCTGTGCCTGGCTGATCGCCTCGGTCATGGGTTGGTATTACATGGAGCCGACGCAGGCGCTGGTCTGGCAGTTTGTGCTGATCTTCAGCCTGTTCGTTGCCCCCACCCTGTCGCTGATTTCCGGCATCATGCCCCGCCGCAACGATATCGTCGCGCGCGCCCATCTGCACGCCGTTCTCTCTGAAATCCAGGCCGCCAACGCGCAGGTCGCCTTGCGTATCGTCTTCATCGCCCATTCGGCTGCGATGATGATAGACGCGATCGTGCGTTCGATCTACCGGACCTTCGTCAGCGGCAAGCTGATGCTGGAATGGCGCACGGCCGCACAGGTCCAAAGTTCGGCCGGTGGCAGCATTCTCGATTATTACCGGTCAATGTGGATCGCACCGGTCCTGTCGGTCATTTCGCTGCTGCTGGCGGCAATTTCCGATACCGGTCTTCCCTTCATCGGTATTCCGTTCGCCCTGCTCTGGGCCCTGTCACCAGCCATCGCCTGGTTTGTCAGCCAGTCGGCCGAAACCGAAGACCAGCTGGTCGTGCCGGATGAGGTCGTCGAGGAATTGCGCAAGATCGCGCGGCGGACCTGGCTCTATTTCGAACAGTTCGTCACCGCCGAGCAGCATTTCCTGCCGCCGGACAACTTTCAGGAAATTCCGCATCCGATCCTCGCCGAGCGCACCTCGCCGACGAATATCGGCGTCTATCTCCTCTCGGTCATGTCCGCCCGTGATTTCGGCTGGATCGGCTTTGAGGAAACCATCCGCCGGCTGGAAGAAACGGTCGCCACGGTCGACCGCATGCCGAAATATCGCGGCCATCTGTTCAACTGGTACAAGACCGATACGCTGGAAACGATGGAGCCGAAATACGTCTCCGCCGTCGATAGCGGCAATCTTGCCGGCCACCTGATCGCAGTATCCTCGATGTGCCGTGACTGGGCTGAAGCCCCATCCGCGCATGTGCAGGGAAATCTGGACGGTATCGGCGACGTGGCCTCGATCCTGTCGGAAATTCTGGCCGATCTGCCGGATGACCGTAAGACCGTGCGGCCGCTGCGCCGCCTGATGGAAGAGCGGATCACCGGCTTCCAGAACGCGCTTGCTGCCGTCAAGCGTGAGCATGAATTCGCCTCCATCCGGGTGATCAACCTCGCCGTTTTGGCGCGCGACATTCACAAGCTGACCGTCAATCTCGATCATGAGGTGAAGAGCGCGCAGAGCGGCGAAGTGACGAAATGGGCAACCATGCTCGTCAACACCTGTGAAGCGCACATTGCCGACGGCGTCTTTGATCTCGGCGCTATCGAAACGTTGCGCCAGCGCCTGATCGTCATCCGCGACCGGGCCCGCGATATCGCGTTTACGATGGATTTCAGCTTCCTGTTCCGTCCGGAACGGCGCCTGTTGTCGATCGGCTATCGTGTCAACGCCAACGAACTGGACGAAGCCTGCTACGACCTTCTGGCATCCGAAGCCCGTCTCACCAGCCTGTTTGCCATCGCCAAGGGCGACCTGCCGACCGAGCACTGGTACAAGCTTGGCCGTCCGATCGTGCCGATCGGTGCGCGTGGCGCGCTGATCTCCTGGTCCGGTTCGATGTTCGAATACCTGATGCCGCCACTGGTCATGCAGGAGCGTCAGGGCGGTATTCTCAATCAGACCAACAACCTGATCGTTCAGGAGCAGATGAACCACGGCCGCCGCCTCGGCACGCCGTGGGGGATTTCGGAAGCGGCTTTCAATGCGCGCGACCATGAACTGACCTATCAGTACACCAACTTCGGGGTTCCGACGCTGGGCCTGAAGCGCGGTCTCGGCCAGAACGCCGTCATCGCCCCCTACGCTTCGATCCTCGCCAGCATGTACGATCCGAAGGCGGCCATCGCCAATCTGGAGCGTCTGCGTGGTCTAGGCGCGCTCGGCGTCTATGGCTTCCATGATGCCGTCGACTTCACCCCGACTCGCGTGCCGGAGGGCAAGACCTGCGCCGTTGTGCGCAACTACTATGCACACCATCATGGCATGTCGATCGCGGCCGTCGCCAACGTCGTCTTCAATGGACGTCTGCGCGAATGGTTCCACGCCGACCCGGTCATCGAAGCCGCCGAACTGCTGCTGCAGGAAAAGGCACCGCGCGACATCCCGATCATCAACACCAAGAAGGAACCGGAATCGCTCGGCAAGGGCCAGGAAGATCTGCTGCGTCCCGAAGTTCGCGTCATCACCAACCCGCTGGCCAAGGACCGCGAGACGGTGTTCCTGTCGAACGGCCACTATGCGGTGATGCTGACGGCGACCGGTTCGGGCTATTCCCGCTGGAATGGCCAGACCGTTGCCCGCTGGAAGGCCGATCCGACCGAGGACCGCTCCGGCACGTTCATCTTCCTGCGCGACACGACCACAGGCGACTGGTGGTCGGCGACAGCGGAACCGCGCCGTGCCGAAGGTGAAAAAACCACGACCCGCTTCGGCGACGACAAGGCCGAGTTCATCAAGACCGTCGGGGATCTCACCAGCGAAGTCGAATGCATCGTTGCCACCGAGCACGATGCCGAAGGCCGCCGGGTGATCCTGCTCAACACCGGCGCCGAGGATCGCTTCATCGAAGTGACATCCTACGCCGAACCGGTTTTGACCACGGATGATACCGACAGCGCCCACCCTCTGTTTGCCAAGATGTTCCTGAAGACGGAAGTCGATCCGAAGGGCGACGTCATCCGCGTCACGCGCAACAAGCGCAGCCCCGGCGAACCGGATATGCAGGTTGCGCATCTGATCGTCGATAATGCCGCCAGCACCCGCCATACCGAGGCGGAGACGGACCGCCGCCGCTTCATCGGCACGGGCCGTACGCTTGCCGAAGCGCAGGCCTTCGATACCGATGCCAAGCTTTCCGGCTCGGACGGCTATACGCTCGACCCGATTGTGTCGCTGCGCCGTGTCGTGCGCGTTCCGGCGGGCAAGAAGGTCAGCGTGATCTTCTGGACCATTGCTGCGCCAAACCGTCAGGATATCGACAAGGCTGTCGATCGCTATCGCCATCCCGACAGTTTCAACCATGAGCTCATCCACGCCTGGACCCGTTCGCAGGTACAGATGCGCCATGTCGGCGTGACCTCGCAGGAAGCCGCAAGCTTCCAGATGCTTGGCCGCTACCTTGTCTATCCCGACATGCAGCTGCGCGCCGATACTGCCACGGTGCAGGCCGGTCTTGCGCCGCAATCGGCGCTCTGGCCGCTGTCGATCTCGGGCGATTTCCCGATCTTCGCCGTCCGCATCAATGACGACATCGATCTCGGCATCGCGCGGGAAGCCTTGAGGGCGCAGGAATACCTGCGCTCGCGTGGCGTCACCGCCGATCTGGTGATTATCAACGAGCGTGCCTCGTCCTATGCACAGGACATGCAGCACACGCTGGATGCGATGGCGGAAAACCTGCGCCTGCGGGGTCTGTCAGACGGCCCGCGCCAGCATATCTTTGCAGTTCGCCGCGATATCATGGAGCCGCAGACCTGGTCGGCGCTTTTGTCGGCGTCGCGTGCCGTGTTTCATGCCCGCAATGGCAAGATCTCGGACCAGATTTCGCGCGCCGAAAATCTTTTGGCGAAACCGTCACCCAAGGAAGACATTCCCGCAGCTCCATTGCTGGCGGTCATCCCTGAAGATAGCGGCGCCAAGACTGTCGAGATCAACGGCGATGGGCTGGACTTCTGGAACGGCTATGGTGGCTTCTCCGCCGATGGCCGTGAATATGTCACCCGCCTGCGCGGCGGCGAAGCGACGCCGCAGCCCTGGATCAACGTGATTTCCAATGAGGCTTTTGGTTTCCACGTTGCCGCGGAAGGCGCCGCCTTCACCTGGGGCCGCAATTCTCGCGACTATCAGCTGACACCCTGGACCAACGATCCGGTCATCAACCGTCCCGGTGAAGCCATCTTCATCCGCGACATGGACAGCGGTGCCGTCCTGTCGCCCTATGCTGCCCTGTCCCGCCGCAAGTCGGTCCAGTTCGAAACGCGGCATGGCCTCGGTTATTCCGTCTTCCAGAGTGTTCAGGACGGGCTGGAGATCGAAGTTGGCCAGGCGGTACATCGCACTGCGCCGGTCAAGTATCTGCGGCTGCGGTTGAACAACACCACCAGCGAAGCCCGTAGCCTGAAAATCTACGGCTATGCGGAATGGGTGCTCGGCAACAACCGGGCAAAGACGGCGCCGTTCATCCTGTCGCATCAGGATGAAGCGAGCGGTGCGGTGCTGGCGACCAATCCATACAGCATCGACTATTCCGGCCGTACCGCCTTCCTTGCGGCCAGCGACATGCCGTCGGGGTTCACCTCCAGCCGCCGCGAGTTCCTCGGCCAAGGAGGCAGCATCTACGCACCACAGGCTGTGCTTGATGGCGGCGTATTGTCGGGAGCGATTGAGGCCGATGGCGACCCTTGTGCCGCGATTGTTGTCGATGTGACGCTGGAGCCGGGTGCTGCCCGTGAACTGACTTTCTATATCGGCGATTCCGACAATGCCGGACAGGCGCTCGAGCATCTGGCGGAGGCTCGCAAGAGTACGTTCGAAACGGTTCTCGAAGCCTCCAACAGCTACTGGCAGGACTTTACCGGTGTGCTGCAGATCGAAACGCCCGACAAGGCGTTCGATAACATGGTCAATGCCTGGCTCCCCTATCAGAGCCTTGGCTGCCGGATATTGGCACGCTCGGCCTTCTATCAGGCCAGCGGCGCCTTCGGCTTCCGTGACCAGTTGCAGGATACGCTTGCCTTCATCGTGCACCGTCCGGAGCTTGCCTGGTCGCAGATCCTCAATGCTGCCGCACGGCAGTTTATCGAGGGCGACGTGCTGCATTGGTGGTTGCCGAATACTGGCGCTGGCGTTCGCACGCTGATTTCCGATGACGTCGTCTGGCTAGGTCATGCCGTCCAGCACTATTGTTCGGTCACTGGAAACAAGGACATTCTCGACGAGCAGATCGCCTTCATCGAAGGGGCTGCTCTCGAGCCCGGCCAGCACGACAGCTTCTACCAGCCAACCGTGTCGGAGCATCGTGCCAGCCTCTATGAGCATTGCGCCATCGCACTTGACCTCGCAATTGCCCGCAAGGGCGAAAACGACCTGCCGCTGATCCTCGGCGGCGACTGGAACGACGGCATGAACCGTGTCGGTATCGAAGGGCGCGGTACCAGCGTCTGGCTCGGCTGGTTCCTCGCATCGACGCTGCGCTCCTTCCTCGTCATTGCGCGTGAACGTGGCGATACCAAGCGGGTTTCCGTCTGGGAGGCACATCTTGTCAGCCTGAAGAAGGCGCTCGAAACAGCCGGCTGGGATGGCAATCACTATCGCCGCGGCTACTATGACGACGGCACGCCGCTGGGTTCTGCCGAAAGCAGCGAGTGCCGGATCGATTCGATTGCCCAGTCGTGGAGCGTGCTTTCCGGCGAAGGTGACGCTGCCCGTTCGGCCGAGGCCATGGATGCGGTGCTGGCGGAACTGGCTGACGGCGATCACCAGATCATCCGCCTGTTCACCCCGCCGCTATCGGGCACCGCGCAGGACCCGGGCTATATCAAGGCCTATCCGCCCGGTGTTCGCGAAAATGGCGGACAGTATACCCACGCGGCAACCTGGGTGGTGCTGGCGCTGGCGGCACAAAACCGCACGGAAGACGCCTGGCGTGCCTTCGAGATGCTCAATCCGGTCAATCATTCCAAGGACCGCGAAAGTGCCGATCACTACCGGGTCGAGCCCTATGTGGTCGCCGCCGATATCTACGGCGACGGCACCCTGACAGGACGTGGCGGCTGGACCTGGTACACCGGGTCTGCGGCCTGGCTTTACCGTGCTGCGGTCGAGGGTATTCTCGGTATCCGCCGGCAGGGAGACAAACTGATCGTCCAGCCGGTCCTGCCGAAGGACTGGGATGGGTTCTCGGCCACGTTGACCATCGACGGCAAGGCACACGTCATTTCCGTGACAAAAAACGCGGAAAACGGCGAGCCGATCGTCAGCGTCAATAATACTGTCACAAAAAACGCGCATGAAGGCGTTTTGCTATAACTGCCGGCGACTGATCACGAATGAAACCGGCTTTGCACCCAAAGGCGCAAAGCCGGTTTTGTTTTGATCGGCGGCATCCATATCGCGTCAATGGGGGCAGGGGCACTGAACCCGGACGAGACCATTCTGAATGCTTCAAAAACTGCAACTCCAGTCTCCCGGTGATGGGCAGATGGGAGAGACCCAGACTGTACCCGCCCAGCGTGACACCCGCCTCGACGTCTTTCGGGCGCTCTGTTTGCTGACGATCTTCGTCAATCACGTGCCGGGACAATATCTCGAATACCTGACCACCAAGAATTTTGGCTTCTCGGACTCGGCCGAGGCGTTCGTGCTGATCTCGGGTCTATCGGCGGGTCTTGCCTATGGAGGGAAGTTCACGATCGGCAACCGCCTGGCGCTCAGCCTGAAAATCTGGCGGCGAGCGTTCACCCTCTACATCGCCCACATCATGACCAGTATCATCACGCTGGCGATCTTTGCCGGTGGGGCACTCTATTTCGGCCGCCAGGACCTGATCAGCGAGATCAATATCCGCCCGCTGGTCGATCGTACCGAACAGGGTTTTGTCGCCATGGTTCTGCTCGGGCACCAGCTGGGTTACAACAACATCCTGTCGATGTATGCCGTCGTCTTTCTGCTGTTACCCGGAATGCTCTGGCTGCACGGGCGCAGTCCCTTCCTGCTGTTCATGGCATCGGCGGCACTGTGGCTTGCTGCCGGCATCTTCACCATTGTGCCGATCAACTTCCTCGATGAGGGCTACTGGTTCCTCAATCCGTGGTCCTGGCAATTCCTGTTCGTTATCGGGATGATCTGTATGATTCGGTCGCGCGCCGGAAAGCCGATCGCGCGTCATCCGGCACTTGTAGCGATATCGGCTGGCTATGTGACGCTGTCATTGTTCTGGGTGCTTCTGTCGTGGTGGAACCTCGACTTCTCCTATGGGCTGCCGTCGGTCCTGACGGGTTTCGACAAGACCTTCCTCTCGCTGACGCGCTTGCTGCATGTTCTGGCGCTCGGTTACCTGTTGACTGTCTTTCCGATGTTCAGCCGCATCACACGCCTGCGCATCGATCACCCGCTTGTTCTGATCGGCCGGCATTCGCTACCGGTGTTCATCTTCGGCACGATCCTGGCGATGGTCGGGCAGGTGCTGCTGTTCGTGACGGGTCGCGATCCGCTCTGGGGTTCGCTGTTTGTACTTGCCGGCATCGGTCTGCACTTCGCCTATGCCCGTTACCTCGACTGGGTCAGCGGCCTCTCCCGGTCCGCTCCGGCGAAGGCATAAAAAAGGCCCCGGAGCGGGGCCTTTTCTCGTTCGTTTGGTTGGTCTGCTATCAGGCTGCGGCGTGGCTCATGCGGACGTCTTCGTCCGTCAGGATGCCGCTTGCGCGCAGGAGCGAGGCAAACCGGCCGTTGCTCTGGCTCAGCTCGTTGAAGCCACCCATCTCGACGATCCGGCCGTGATCCATGAAGATCACCAGATCGGCCTCACGTACCGTCGACAGGCGGTGGGCGATAATGAAGGTGGTGCGATCCTTGCGTAGATTGTCGATCGCAGCCTTCACCCGGTTCTCGGTTTCCACGTCGAGCGCACTGGTCGCTTCGTCAAGCACGAGGATCGGAGCATTCTTCAGGATCGCCCGGGCAATGGCGATACGCTGGCGTTCGCCACCGGACAACCGGTTGCCACGTTCGCCAACGCGGGTATCGTAGCCACCCTGGCGGCCTTCGATGAAGTCGGCAGCAGCGGCAGCTTCGGCAGCGGCCATGACTTCGTCCAGCGATGCATCTTCACGGCCGAGGCGGATGTTCTCGCAGATCGACCGGTTGAGCAGGCCCGCATCCTGGAACACGGTAGCGATCGAGCGGCGCAGCGACTTGCGGGTGACGGTCGAGATATCGACGCCATCGACAAGGATCTGGCCACCAGCCGGCTCATGGACGCGCTGCAGGAGGTTGACCAGCGTCGTCTTGCCAGCACCGGTCGGGCCGACGATGGCAATCGTCTGGCCGGCCTTGGCGGTGAACGACACGTTGCGCATACCTTCGGTCGAATTGGCAAAGTTGAAGGATACGTCGCGGAATTCGACTTCGCCGCGTACATTGTTCAACTCGCCGGCATCGGCAGGCTCTTCACGTTCACGGACCGAGTCTTCCAGCACGAAGAAGTCTTCAAGCTTGGCGCGGGCTTCGAAAATCTGCGTCACAAAGGCTTTCATCTGGTCGAGGCGGCCGATCAGCAGGCCGGCAAAGCCGATGAAGGCAATGACGTCGCCGATACCAAGTTCGCCCCTCTGTACCAGTACGGTGCCGATGACGAGGATAGCCATCATCGAGATGGTCGAGGCCATGCGGTTCAGCGCGCTGGCCAGCGCCCACCAGTCAAGGACCGGCAGCTGGGCAGAGATCAGCTTCTGGGTAAAGTTCTTCAGTTCGCGGGTTTCAGCCTCGATGCGGTTGTAGCTGTGAACGACCGAAACGTTGCTGATCGAGTCGGAGACGTGCGAGAAAACTGTGTGGTAATGGTCTTCGACCGAAGCTTGGCCTTCCTTGGTGCGGGTCATGACGAACTTGCCGACAACGACATAGAGCACGCCGAGGACGACGAGAACGAGCGACAGGCGAACGTCCATGGCAAAGGCTGTCGGGATCAGCAGCGTCAGCGCAACGGCGGTTGCCAGATGCTGGCGCATGAATTCGAGCCAGAGGCCAAACAGCGTTTCACAAGCGCGCAGCAGGGTGTGCAGCGCATTGGAGGTGCCGCGCTGGGTGTGCCAGGACAGGGGCATCGAGATGATACGGCCGAAGGCTTCGGTGATCAGCGTCGAACGGCGCGTATGCGCCAGCCGGTCTGCCTCACGGGCAACCAGAACGAAGGCGACCGTATTGAAGACACCAAGGCCGGCCCACATCAACAAAAGGGGCGTAACGGTCTGTTTGGTGGTGATCGCGTCGATGATGCGGCCGAACAGAATGGGCTCGGCAATCGTGATGACAGCCAAGACCACGTTGGCGACAACGATGGCGGAAACACGGAGCTTATGGACCGCAAGATACTGAAGCGCTCTTACATAGACCTGGAACAATGACACTGTCTTATCCCTCTTGGGCAGTTGGTTTGCGGTGCAATGAAAAAGCAACTGAGCATTTGCATCGCGGGGAATGGTCCGGGAAGAAAAGAACCGAGTGGAAAGTATTCATTCTCTCATCTTTGGTTGATGGAATGAAAATTCCAAAACTGAGCGTCTTCTTCCCTCCATCGTAATTCTCTTGAACCACAGACGCGGAACACCATCTTTTTAACTTCGCCGCACAAACCTGATTATGATAAACCGGCGGGGTGATTGGAAATTCCAGACACCGTAAGTTGACCATTCATAGCTTGCTATTTTTCGCGCCTTGCAGTTCGTAGATGATGCGGTGTTAGGTGGTTTCACGACTGATGCAGCGATTATCGCGATTGCAACATGAATGGGTGCTGAACGGCACATTCATGTTGCGCCGCAATGGGCGCGGTCGGAGACTGAAAGCAATTTTTTGAAGGGGTGTTTATGAATATTACTTTGCTGGTGCAATTTTTGGCACTGATTGACGAGATGCGAAGCAGGGACGAGATCGTTCAGGAATTTGAACGGCTTCTGGACCGCTACGGTTTCGACTTTTACGGGATTGTCCGCCAGCCGAAGCCCGACGAAAATCCGCTGAGCCTTCTGCTTGCCGGGCGGTGGCCGGACGGCTGGCCGCAGATCTATATCAAGAAAAAATACGTCATCATCGATCCGACCATCCGTTATCTTGGTCACGCGCAACGTGGCTTCCGCTGGCGCGATACGCTGGTCGCCTTCCGATCCGATCCGCATCGCAAGCGTATGGAACGCATGATGGTCGATGCGCGCGGGCATGGCCTCCATGACGGTTATATTTTCCCTATCCACGGACGGCGCGGGCTGCTTGGCAATATGACCCTGGGTGGGCGTGTCGTTGATCTCAGCTCTGTCGAAATGAGCCTCTTCGACGGCATTGCCAAGAAGTTGTTCTGGCGCCTTCTGGAGCTTTCCGATCCGACCGTGCTTGCCGACATGGTTTCCAATGTCGACGTGCAGATGACCCGCCGCGAGATGGAAGCCCTGCATTACCTTGCAGATGGCATGACCTCCAATGAGATCAGCAAGATTCTCGAAATCTCCACCCACACCGTCGATTGGTACATGAATGGTATCCAGGACAAACTGAACGCGAAAAATCGCCATCACGCCGTGGCTCTGTCCTTCCGTCTGGGGCTGATTTCCTGATGGGAAAATGAATCTTTGCCCGGCGTCACTCTGAAATTGAACTTCAAGTCATGAAACGCTAATAATTCTTTTCGCGGTGCAGCATTACCGTGTTTCAAGTCTTGAGGAGTCCGACTTGCCCATTTCCAAAATCCTTGTCGCCAACCGGTCTGAAATTGCCATTCGCGTCTTTCGCGCTGCAAACGAACTGGGAATAAAAACGGTTGCGATATGGGCGGAAGAGGACAAGCTGGCGCTCCACCGGTTCAAGGCGGATGAGAGCTATCAGGTCGGGCGTGGGCCGCATCTGGCTCGCGACCTCGGGCCGATCGAAAGCTATCTGTCGATCGAGGAAGTCATCCGGGTCGCCAAGCTCTCGGGCGCCGACGCCATCCATCCCGGTTACGGCCTTCTGTCTGAAAGCCCGGAATTCGTCGATGCCTGCAAGGCTGCCGGTATCATCTTTATCGGGCCGACCGGTGATACGATGCGCCGGCTTGGCAATAAGGTTGCTGCCCGCAATTTGGCTATCGAAATCGGCGTTCCCGTCGTTCCGGCAACCGAACCGCTTCCGGACGACATGGCTGTGGTGGCAAAGATGGCCGAGGAGATCGGCTATCCGATCATGCTCAAGGCCTCGTGGGGCGGCGGCGGCCGCGGTATGCGGGCGATCCGCGACCCGAAGGATCTGGCGCGTGAAGTGACGGAAGCCAAGCGCGAGGCGATGGCCGCCTTCGGCAAGGATGAAGTCTATCTCGAAAAACTGGTCGAGCGCGCCCGTCACGTTGAAAGCCAGGTTCTCGGCGATACCCATGGCAATGTCGTGCACCTGTTCGAGCGCGACTGTTCAGTGCAGCGCCGCAACCAGAAAGTCGTGGAGCGTGCCCCGGCACCGTATCTGACGGAAGACCAGCGCCAGGAGCTTGCCAACTATTCGACGAGCATTGCCAGGGCGACGAACTATATCGGTGCAGGCACCGTCGAATATCTGATGGATATGGACTCGGGCAAGTTCTACTTCATCGAAGTCAATCCGCGTATCCAGGTCGAGCACACGGTCACCGAAGTCGTCACCGGTATCGACATCGTCAAGGCGCAGATCCATATTCTCGACGGCTTTGCCATCGGCACGCCGGAATCGGGGGTGCCCAGGCAGGAAGATATCCGGCTCAACGGCCATGCGCTGCAGTGCCGCATCACCACGGAAGATCCGGAGCACAACTTCATTCCCGATTATGGCCGTATCACCGGCTATCGTTCGGCATCGGGCTTCGGTATCCGCCTGGATGGCGGCACGGCCTATCCGGGCGCGGTCATCACCCGCTACTACGATCCGCTGCTGGTCAAGGTTACGGCCTGGTCGCCGAGCCCGCAGGAGACCATCGCCCGCATGGACCGCGCGCTGCGAGAGTTCCGTATCCGCGGCGTCGCCACCAACCTGACCTTCCTTGAAGCGATCATCACCCATCCGAAATTCAAGGATAACACCTATACGACCCGGTTCATCGATACGACGCCGGAACTGTTCCAGCAGGTCAAGCGCCAGGACCGCGCCACCAAGCTGCTCACCTATCTCGCCGACGTCACCGTCAACGGCCATCCGGAAGCGAAGGGCCGCCCGAAGCCGAGCGCCGATGCCGCAAAACCGGTCATTCCGCGTCTGCAGCGCGAGATCGTTGATGGTACCAAACAGAAACTCGATGCGCTCGGCCCGAAGAAGTTTGCCGAATGGGTACGCGCCGAAAAGCGGGTGCTTCTGACCGACACGACTATGCGCGACGGCCATCAGTCGCTGCTTGCCACGCGCGTGCGCACCTATGATATCGCCCGCATCGCCGGAACCTACGCCCGCGCCCTGCCGAACCTGTTTTCGCTCGAATGCTGGGGTGGTGCGACATTCGACGTGTCGATGCGCTTCCTCACCGAAGACCCGTGGGAGCGCCTCGCCAAGGTGCGCGAAGATGCGCCGAACCTGCTGCTGCAGATGCTTCTGCGCGGCGCCAATGGCGTCGGCTACAAGAACTATCCCGACAATGTCGTCAAATACTTCGTCCGCCAGGCGGCCAAGGGCGGCATCGACGTCTTCCGCGTGTTCGATTGCCTCAACTGGGTCGACAACATGCGGGTCTCGATGGACGCGGTAGCCGAAGAGAACAAGATCTGCGAAGCGGCGATCTGCTATACCGGCGATATCCTCAACTCCGCCCGTCCGAAATACGACCTGAAATACTATACCGCGCTGGCTGCCGAACTGGAGCGCGCCGGTGCCCACATGATCGCGCTGAAGGATATGGCCGGTCTGTTGAAGCCGGCTGCGGCAACGGTGCTGTTCAAGGCTCTGCGCGAGGCAACCGATCTGCCAATCCATTTCCACACACATGATACGTCGGGCATCTCTGCGGCGACCGTTCTTGCTGCTGTCGATGCCGGCGTCGATGTCATCGATGCGGCGATGGACGCATTTTCCGGCAACACGTCGCAGCCCTGCCTCGGTTCGATCGTCGAAGCCTTGCGCGGTTCGGAACGCGATCCGGGCCTCGATCCTGAATGGATCCGCCGTATCTCGTTCTACTGGGAAGCCGTGCGCAACCAGTACGCTGCCTTCGAAAGCGATCTCAAGGGACCGGCATCCGAAGTCTACCTGCATGAAATGCCGGGCGGCCAGTTCACCAACCTCAAGGAACAGGCCCGGTCTCTCGGCCTCGAGACCCGCTGGCACCAGGTGGCGCAGGCCTATGCCGATGCCAACCAGATGTTCGGCGATATCGTCAAGGTGACGCCGTCGTCCAAGGTGGTCGGCGACATGGCGCTGATGATGGTCTCCCAGGACCTGACGGTTGCCGATGTCAAAAACCCGGCCAAGGATGTCTCCTTCCCGGAATCGGTCGTATCGATGCTGAAGGGCGATCTAGGCCAGCCTCCGGGCGGATGGCCGAAGGCACTGCAGGAGAAGGCGCTGAAAGGCGAAAAGGCCTACACGGAACGTCCGGGTTCGCTGCTTGCCGACGCCGACCTCGATGCCGAGCGCAAGGTGATCGAGGAGAAGATCGAACGCGCCGTCAGCGACTACGAGTTCGCCTCGTATCTGATGTATCCGAAGGTCTTCACCGACTACGCGCTGGCCGCCGATACATACGGTCCCGTCAGCGTGCTGCCGACGCCTGCCTATTTCTACGGGCTTTCGGCCGGTGAGGAACTGTTGCCGGAGCTCGAAAAAGGCGTCTCGCTGGTGGTTCAGCATCAGGCCATGAGCGAGCCGGACGAACAGGCGATGGTCAAGGTGTTCTTCGAGATCAACGGCCAGCCGCGCCTGATCAAGGTTCCGGATCGTAATCGTGCGGCCTCCAGCACCGCCCGCCGCAAGGCCGATCTCGGCAATGCCGCCCATCTCGGCGCCCCGATGCCCGGCGTCATCTCGACGGTCACGGTATCAGCCGGCCAGACGGTAAAGTCCGGCGACGTGCTGCTCTCGATCGAAGCGATGAAGATGGAAACGGCGCTGCACGCGGAAAAGGACGGCAAGATTGCCGAAGTCCTGGTGAAAACCGGCGACCAGATCGACACCAAGGATCTGCTGATCGTCTACGAGGCTTGATAAGCTCTTGGGCGAGGCGGTCAGCTACAAAGCTGGCCGCCTCGTGCGCGCAAACCTTTGCGCTGCCACTACATAGGCCGCCTCTTAACGTGACCCACATCAGCCAACCGGCACGTCGAATACCTCGCCCGCCCGCAATGCGCGAAACCGCTCCGGCGTAACTCCCTGATCCTTCAAGGCAACCTCCAGCGCCCGAACCGGTGCTTCGATCGCCTCATCGGTTAGCTGCACCGTGCCGAAATGGTGGCCGGCGGCATAGGATGCATTGCAGAGCTGCAGGCCCTCAACGGCTTCCTGCGGATTCTGGTGCTGGGCCTTCATGAACCAGCGCGGCTCGTAGGCGCCAATCGGCAGGTTGGCGAGGCGGAAAGCGCCGTGTTTTGCTGCGGCCGCCTTGTAGTTGATGCCATCGTGGAAGCCGGTGTCGCCGATATGGTAGATCTTTCCCGCTGGCGTCGAGATCACGAAGGCTGCCCAGAGTGCCATGCGGCGATCGCGGGCGTTGCGGGCCGACCAGTGATGGCACGGTTCGCAATCGATAGTGATATCGTCCCAGAAGGAGATCTTCTCACCCCAATCCATGTCGGAGATTTTTGCGTCGGGGAGGGCGCGGTGGATGATCGTATCGTTGCCGAGCGGGGTGATGATGTGGGGACCATGTTCCTCGTGAAGCCGCTTCAGCGTGGCGAGATCGAGATGGTCGTAGTGGTTGTGGGTGACCAGCACGATATCGATCGGCGGCAGATCGTCGAAGGCTATTCCCGGCGCGACCACGCGCTTGGGGCCAATGAAGGAAAACGGGCTGGTGCGCAGTGACCAGACGGGATCGGTGAGGATATTGAGCCCGGCGACCTGGATCAGCAGCGTGGCATGGCCAACCATCGTGATACGCAACCCGTCGCCATCGACGTGGTCATCGGGCTTTGCCGGCGGGAACGGGCTTGGGGCACTCTTTGGCCAACCGATGCGGCCGCCGCCGAACTGCCAGCGCATGAACTCACGAAAGCCAAGCGGCGCTTCGCCTTCGGGATTGAAGAAGACGGTGCCGTCGAAGTGATCGGAGATGGGGCCGGTATAATACGGATTGCGGGGCTTTCGGGGCGGCGTCTGGGGCATGGGGAACCGATCGGTGGGGGGCGTTCGTATGATCTGGGATCATCTGGTGCTTTTTGGAAGGGCTTCCGGCCGGCAATCCGGCAAAATCCGCCGCTATCCTTGACTTTCCCGCCCATATCGTGTTTACCGCCCGCAATCTGCGACAAGAACAAGACTTGTAGCCACCGACCCGGACCCATTGCGGAGATCCCGGAGGTCAACACCCGACAGCGCGCTGCGCCCTCGGGTGCTTTTTGGCTTTGCGTCTTGTTTTCGTCAAGGAAAAGCACAACGTTTCGGGCATCCGGGTAAAACCAGACGCCATGAAACGACAAGGATGAAGCAATGTTTGAAAGTCTCCAGGACCGCCTTGGGTCAATCCTGAATGGATTGACCGGCCGTGGCGCGCTGTCGGAAGCCGATGTGGCTGCCGCCCTGCGCGAGGTTCGCCGTGCGCTCCTGGAAGCCGACGTCGCGCTCGAAGTCGTGCGTTCTTTCACCGACAAGGTGCGTGAAAAGGCCGTCGGCGCCGAAATCCTGAAGTCGATCAAGCCTGGCCAGATGGTCGTCAAGATCGTCCATGACGAGCTGATCAATATGCTTGGCTCCGAAGGCGTGCCGATCGATCTGAATGCCGCAGCCCCCGTCGTCATCATGATGGTCGGCCTGCAGGGCTCGGGCAAGACCACGACGACGGGCAAGATCGCCCTTCGTTTGAAGACGCGGGACAAGAAGAAGGTCCTGATGGCGTCGCTCGACACGCGCCGTCCGGCAGCGCAGGAGCAGTTGCGCCAGCTCGGTGTCCAGGCCGGCGTCGATACGCTGGCGATCATTGCCGGCCAGTCGCCGACCGATATCGCCGCGCGCGCAGTCCAGGCTGCCAAGCTCGGCGGCCATGACATCGTCATTCTCGACACAGCCGGCCGCACCCATATCGACGAGCCGCTGATGCTCGAGATGGCCGAGATCAAGCGCCGTTCCAATCCGCATGAAATCCTGCTCGTCGCCGATGCGCTGACCGGTCAGGACGCCGTCAACCTTGCCCGAAATTTCGATGAGCGCGTCGGCATTACCGGCCTCGTCCTGACCCGTATGGACGGCGATGGCCGCGGCGGTGCAGCGCTTTCGATGCGCGCTGTCACCGGCAAGCCGATCAAGCTGATCGGTGTCGGCGAAAAGATGGCGGAGCTGGAAGAGTTCCACCCGCGCCGCGTCGCCGACCGTATCCTCGGAATGGGCGATATTGTTTCGCTGGTTGAGAAGGCTGCCGAAAACATCGATGCCGAAAAGGCAGCGGCCATGGCCGCCAAGATGAAGACCGGCAAGTTCGATCTCAACGATCTCGCCGATCAACTCGGTCAGATGCAGAAGATGGGCGGCATGGGCGGCATCATGGGGATGATGCCCGGCATGGCCGGCATGAAGGACAAGATGGCTTCGGCTGGTCTCGACGACAAGATGTTCGGCCGCCAGATGGCGATCATTTCGTCGATGACCAAGGCCGAGCGCGCCAACCCGGATATTCTCAAGCATTCCCGCAAGAAGCGCATCGCGGCCGGTTCCGGTACCGATGCGGCCGAAATCAACAAGCTTCTGAAAATGCACCGTTCCATGGCCGACATGATGAAAATGATGGGCGGCAAGGGCAAGGGCGGCATGATGAAGCAGATGATGGGCGGCCTTGCTGGCAAGATGGGCCTTGGTGGCATGGGCGGCGGAATGGGCGGCATGCCTGATCTGTCGAAGATGGACCCCAAGCAGCTCGAAGCCCTGCAGAAGCAGGCTGAGGCCGCTGGCCTCGGCAAGGGTATGGGCGGCGGTTTGCCCGGTTTGGGCGGTGGCGGCCTGAAGCTGCCTGGTCTCGGTGGCGGATTCCCGGGGCTTCCCGGCCTGCCGAAGAAGAAGTGAGGACTGGACGGGTATGATTGATCCAGCAGTCAAACAGGAACTTTCGGGCTATCGCCAGTCGATCGACAATATCGACGCGGCGCTCGTGCACATGCTGGCCGAGCGCTTCCGCTGCACCAAGGCAGTGGGCGTGCTGAAAGCCAAATACAATTTGCCGCCGGCGGACCCGGCGCGCGAGGAATACCAGATCGAACGCCTTCGCCATCTGGCGCGGGATGCCAATCTGGATCCGGATTTCGCGGAGAAGTTCCTGAACTTCATCATCCACGAAGTCATCCGGCATCATGAAGCCATTGCTGCCGATCTCAAGGATTGATCAGCTTTAACGCATACACAAAAACACCGTCCCAGACGGTTTGATATCTCAAGGAGTACAAAACATGGCACTGAAAATTCGTCTCGCCCGCGGTGGTTCCAAGAAGCGCCCGTTCTACCAGATCGTTATCGCTGACGTGCGTTCGCCGCGCGACGGCCGTTTCCTGGAAAAGGTCGGCTCGTGGAACCCGATGCTCAAGAAGGAAGACGCAAAGCGCGTTGAACTGAACCTCGAGCGTATCCAGTATTGGATGTCGAATGGCGCGCTGCCGACAGACCGCGTCTTGCGCTTCCTCAACGAAGCCGGCGTTGCAACCCGCGAAGCACGTGTCAACCCGACCAAGGGCCTGCCGGGCAAGAAGGCTGTCGAGCGTATCGCCGAAGCCAAGCAGAAGGCTGAAGACGCAGCCGCTGCTGCTGCCGAATAAGCCAGGCAATAGCCTATTTTTGAAGCGGGCGGCGTTTTCATGCCGCCCGTTTTCGTTTATGCGAGTGGCATGATCTGGAGAGTGACCCGGCAATGAGCAAACTCAAAAACCCTGTCCTGATGGGGACGATCGGCGGCGCGCAAGGGTTGCGCGGCGAAGTTCGCGTCAAATCCTTTGCCGAGGAACCGACCGCGATCGGCGATTACGGCCATTTGCATGCCGAGGACGGACGCACGTTCGAGGTTCTGGAAGTGCGCGAGATGAAGAACGTCGTCGTCGTGCGGTTTCGCGGCGTCAACGACCGCAATGCCGCCGAAGCGTTGAACGGGCTGGAACTTTATGTCGAGCGTGACAACCTGCCGGATGACGATCTCGACGAAGATGAATTTTTCTATGCCGATCTCGAAGGCCTTGAAGCGCTCGACGCTGGCGGCAAGAGCTATGGCACCGTCACCGGTGTATTCGATTTTGGTGCGGGCGATCTGCTCGAGCTGAAAGGTCCCGGCAAGCGGCCGGTGCTGATTCCGTTTACCGAATGGTCGGTGCTGGAAATCGATCTGGAAGCCGGCACCATGCTGGTCGATCCGCTCGCCGCTGGTTTGACCGACGACAAGGATGAGGACCCGACCAGCCAGTTCAAGCCGAAGGCGAAGTAATCCTTGCCCTTCCGCGCCACCATCCTGACGCTCTATCCGGACATGTTTCCGGGGCATCTCGGCCATTCGCTGTCCGGCAAGGCACTGGAGCGTGGCCAGTGGGCGATCGATACGCTGCAGATCCGCGACTTTGCCGAGGACAAGCACCGCACCGTCGATGATACCCCAGCCGGCGGCGGAGCCGGCATGGTGCTGCGGGCCGATATTCTGGCCAAGGCCATCGACCATGCGTCTGATGGCGACGATCGTCCACGCCTATTGATGAGCCCCCGCGGCAAACCGTTGACGCAGGAGCGGGTGCGCGAACTGGCTGATGGTCCGGGCGCAATCATCGTCTGCGGACGGTTCGAAGGTGTCGACCAGCGGGTGATCGACGGGCGGAGGCTCGAAGAGGTTTCGATCGGCGATTATATTCTCTCCGGCGGGGAGCCTGCGGCGCTGATCCTGCTCGACGCTATCGTGCGCATCCTGCCCGGGGTCATGGGCAATGATCTTTCCGGCGTGCATGAAAGTTTCGAAGGCGGACTGCTTGAGCATCCGCACTATACGCGGCCGCCGGTGTTCGAAGGACGGGAAATCCCGGCCGTGCTGACCTCCGGCCATCACGGCGACATCGCCAAATGGCGTGAGGCGGAGGCAAAGCGGCTGACAGTTGAACGCAGACCGGACCTTTTGAAGAAATAAGTCATGCTCTGAGCCGCATCCTAGAGGGCATGGCGCGCAGGTTCAGCGCGCCATGCTGTTTCCGGTTTACTCCGCCGCCTGGGGCAGCGCGTCGCCGGTTGTGTCCGGTCTGCCACCGGCAAGGGTCTTCTGGCCAAGGGCGATGGTGACGACCACTGCGACACCGGCCGCCACGGACAGCCAGAAGCCGTTCTGCGCGCCGAAATTATCCACGACCCATCCGGCCAGAAACGCGCCCAGAGCCATGCCGATGCCGATACCGGTGGTGACCCAGGTAATGCCTTCCGTCAGCATCGATTCCGGAACCCGGCGCTCGATCAGGCCAAAGGCCGTGATGAAGGTGGGCGAGATGGCGATGCCGCTGACGAAGACGGCGAGAGCCAGAAACGGAACTGTCCCGGCGATCAGCAACGGCAAGGCAGTGATAGCCAGGACACTGACGGCGATCAGCAGCTGCTTTTGCAGCGGCGTGCGCAGGTTCAAGGCGCCCAGCACAAGGCCAACGACGAAGGATCCGATCGCGTAGACGCCGATGACCAAGCTGGCGGCGCCCGGTTGGCCGAGTTCTTTGGTCATGGCAACGGTGGTGACCTCGGCTGTCGCAAACATAGATCCGACGAAGATCAGCGCCAGTGTAATGATCTGCACGGACCGCAGGCGAATGGCCGATGTCCGGACTGTTCCGGCTACGCCCGGACGCACAGCCGGTTCGGTCGAGCGTTGCAAGGCAAAGGCGGCAGTTCCAATAGCCAGGAAAACCGTTGAGATCAGCATGCCGGCTTCGGGAAACAACGAGACTGCCAGCCCGACCGACAGCGAGGCACCGGCGATATACACCAGTTCATCGGCTGCGGATTCAAACGCAAAGGCAGTGTTCAGCTCGGGGCGGCCGCGAAAAATCTCCGTCCAGCGTGCGCGCAGCATGGCCGGCATGCTGGGCATGGCTGCAGCAAGAAGGGCTGCGGCGAACAAGGTCCATTCCGGCCAGTTCTGATTTGCCGACAAGATGAGCAGGGCAAACGCGATCACCGAGACAATCGTGCTTGGCACAATGATGGCGGTTTGCCCGAACCGATCCACCAGGCGCGAGACCTGCGGCGCGACGAGAGCGTTGGTGAGGGCAAAGGTTGCCGAAACCGCGCCGGCGATCCAGTACTCGCCGCGTGTCTGCGACAGCATCGCGACAATGCCGATCGGCGCCATGGCAATCGGCAGGCGGGCGAAGAAGCCGGCGGCGGAGAAGGCCTTGGCCCCCGGCACGCTGAATATTTCCTTGTAAGGGTTGGACATGGAATGCTCCTACAATCACGCTGAGAAACCACTTACATACGTGGCGTATGAAATAACATGGTTGCGTACGCGGCGTATGTCAATTAAAATACGGTGCGTATGTAAAAATAAATACGCTGCGTATGCGAACCAGGAGCTCTGTCGATGAGGATAATCAGGCCTCGCCCGGAAATGATCGCCGAAACGCGTGCCAAACTGCTGGCCGCTGCCCGCCATGCCTTCGGCACGGTCGGCTATGCGGAATCGTCGATGGATGATTTCACGGCGGCGGCGGGGCTAACGCGCGGCGCGCTGTACCACCATTTCGGCGACAAGAAGGGCTTGCTGCAGGCGGTCATCCAGGAAATCGACGCGGAGATGACGACGCGATTGCAGGTGGTTTCGGCTGGCGCCCCGACACGATGGCAGGGGTTTGTCGATGAGTGCTCGACCTATATCGAGATGGCGCTGGAGCCGGAAATTCAAAGAATCATGTTCCGCGATGGTCCAGCCGTACTGGGCGATATCTCGCAATGGCCGACCACAAACGGTTGCGTCGCCGCGCTGAAGCAGAGTCTGAGCCAGCTCAAGCAGGATGGCGTCATCATCGATATCGACGAAGAAGTGACCGCACGCCTGATCAATGGCGCCAGCAGCAATGCCGCCCTGTGGATCGCCAACTCCGATGACCCGCAGGCGACGTCCAGACGCGCGGTGCAGGGCTTTCGTACCTTGCTGGAAGGATTGCGGGTGAAATAGGGGGTGCCTTACCCCGTGACGAAATAATAGACCGCCAGAAGCAGGCCAACGGCGACGACCAGGCCGCGGATCAGCGCTTGCGGTACACGGCGGGCAAGCCAGACGCCGGCGTAGCCACCGAGCGCGCCGCCGGGGATCATCACGGCGGCCTGCAGCCAGCCGACGACATTGCCACCGGCAAAGACGACGATGGCGACGGCGGCGATGACCATGGCAAGAAAGTTCTTGAGCGCGTTCAGCCGGTGATAATCGCCGCCCTTGGAGAGGCCGAGCACGGCGAGCATCATGATGCCCATGCCGGCACCGAAGAAGCCGCCGTAGATGGCGGTGGCAAACTGGCCGAGCAGTCCGAACGGACCCATCGGGGCGTCGTCATCGGCTGATTTCGGCCGCAACAGCGGTCCGGCGGCAAAGATCACCGTTGCGGCAATCAGCAGCCAGGGGACCATAGCCCGGAAGGACGGGTTGGACAGCGACAGAAGGATCAGCGCACCAGCCAGGCCGCCGATGAGCGACAATGCGCCGAGGATGGCCGCCTCGCGGCGGTCCGCCCAGATCTCTTTGCGATAGGCGAGTGCCGAGGTGACATAACCCGGAAACTGGACGATGGAGGAGGTGGCATTGGCGACGATCGGCGGCAGGCCCGCCAGCGTCATGGCGCCGAAGGTCAGAAAGGTGCCGCCACCGGCCACCGCGTTGACGGCGCTCGACAGGAAACCTGCGACAAACAGCATGATGGCAGTCGATATGGACATGACGCTCCTCCAGCGGTAGAATCGGACATAGCCTGCAGGTTCACTGGCGGCAAGGCGTGGAAATGATCCTCCGCAGGCTTGCTGCATGGAGAATTTTTGCCGTCCGGGGATGACAAACGCTGTGCTTTGGTGTATTCGCCCGACCGGTTCGGGAAAAATCCCGTCAGCCGAAAACAAAGAATGGTGAATTCGCTCCTGTTTTTCTTCACGAGAAACAAAACCTTGAGGCGCCTCATCTGAGGATTGGTCCAACAGGTTCGATCGAGCGCTCTGGCTGTTGCAGAAGAACTTGAGAAGGTTAGACCCATGAACATCATCCAGCAGCTGGAAGCCGAACAGGCCGCCAAGATTGCCGCCAAGCGTACGCTTCCGGAATTTTCGGCAGGCGACACCCTCCGCGTCAACGTTCGCGTGACGGAAGGTACCCGTACCCGTATCCAGGCCTATGAAGGCGTTTGCATTGCCCGTTCCGGCGGCGGCATCAACGAAAGCTTCACAGTTCGCAAGATTTCCTACGGTGAAGGCGTCGAGCGCGTATTCCCGGTTTACTCGCCGATGGTCGAAGGCGTCGAGATCGTTCGCCGCGGTAAGGTTCGTCGCGCCAAGCTGTACTACCTGCGCGATCGTCGCGGTAAGTCGGCTCGTATCGTTGAAGACACCGGCGTTCGCGCCCGCAAGCTGAACGATGCCGAGCGCGCCGCTGTTGCCGAAGAAAAGGCACGTCTGGAAGCTGAAAAGGTCGCAGCAGCACAGGCTCTGGCCGCCGAAAAGGCAGCAGCCGAAGCAGCAGCAGCTGAAGCCGCCGCAGCAAAGGCCGCTGAAGAAGCCGCCGCTGCAGCCGCAGCCGCTGAGCCGGCAGCAGAATAAGCTTCGATCTCCCGGGATTGCTTGGAAAAGGCGGCCTTCGGGCCGCCTTTTTCTGTTTGAGGGCAACGGAATTCTTTGGGGGGAGAAGACGATGAACGACTATATCGAAACCAACCGGCTGAACTGGGACGACCGGGCGGGGCTGCATGCGACGGACACGACGGGCAGCTACCGGATCGGCCGGGTGATTGCGGGTGGCTCGTCGCTGCATGCGCTGGAGGCCGGCGAGATCGGCGATATCGCCGGTAAGGACATCGTCCATCTGCAATGCCATATCGGGCTGGATACGCTGAGCCTCAAGCATCTGGGCGCGCGCTCGGTCACTGGACTGGATTTTTCCCCGGTTGCCATCGCTGCTGCGCGGGATTTTGCCGAAAGAGCTGGGACGGAGGCAATCTTCGTCGAGGCCTCGGTCTATGATGCGGCAGCGGCGCTGGAACACCGCACCTATGACATCGTCTTCGTCACCTGGGGCGCCATCCACTGGCTGCCGGATATCTTTAAGTGGGCCGAAGTCATTGCCAGCCTGCTGCGCCCCGGTGGCCGGCTCTACCTGCTCGACGGGCATCCGCAGATGTATCAATACGAAGGCACTGAGCATGGCAGCCTGTCGCTCGCCTATGGCTGGCGCACGCCGGTCGATGCGCCGCTTCTGTTTGAAGAAACCCATACCTATACCGGCGACGAGCGGCCGCTGACCCACCAGCGCATGTACGAATGGCTGCACCCGGTCAGCGATACCGTCAACGCGCTGCTGAAGGCCGGGTTGACACTCGATTTCCTCAACGAGCACGAAATCCTCGTCTGGCGGCATTATCCGGGCATGATCGAGACCGGCGAGGACCAGTTCGAACAGGCGTGGGGCCTGCCGCGCATTCCGTTGTCGTTCTCGATCGGGGCGACGAAGGCGGGGTGATCAGCTATGGGCAGCAACGCGATCGGCGCCTATTTTTCTGTACATCATCATACCGGCCCATAACCACATATAAAGTGAAGCCTGCAGGCCGCCAATCAATCCGAGTGTTTGTAAAAATTGTTGTTTCGCTTCGTTTGCGGTCTCGACTTCCCTGAACCACGAACAATTTGGCCCTGTTGCCGAACTGTTTGGCAAGATCGATAAGGCAACGAAACTCCCGATTGCCATGAAGAGGAGGAGCAGCACCCTCAAGTTTGTATGGGAGGGCATCGGTTGGTTGTGAATTTTCGTTCCGGAAAATGCGCTCCATGGAACAAATAGCAAGGCTAAGGCAAAGGGGATTGAAAGGAGCAGCGCTGCCATGCCCGAAAAATACGCTGTCGCATAAAGCAATGGGTCGACTGCCAGATGCGTTTCGATGAATGTTAGATCGCACTCGAGCCTTGCGAACAGAGCGCCTCTCACCGGCAACGGTATCGTGGAAAGAGGAATCACGAAGCCCAGCATATAGGATGCGAAGGGTGTTATCGCGATAAGAAACAATGGGAGGCAGAGGCGGTCAAACAGAAAAACGTACAGCCGCATATGCACTCCTCACTTGCGACTTGCATGTCGCTTCTATCGTTTCACCGCAGTTAGAAGCTAGTCCGGATCTAAGCCAAGGTGGAAGCTGAAACGGTTTTGCTGAAAAACCTCCTGCAGGGTACCATCTTTTCTGGAATTGCGCGGTGGATGCCACGGTCGCCCTTGCCACCCCCTCTTGAGATGTGACAGGTTCGGTCGCCACAATTCAGGAGCCACCCATGTTTTCCCGCCGCACCCTTCTCGCCGGTCTGACCGCCCTTGTTCTTGCCCCTTTGAGCGTTGCCGCTGCGGATCTGCCGGATCTTGGCGGGCGATCTGTCATTGTGGTCACTGAGAACGCTTATCCGCCGCTGCAGTTCGTCGATCCGAAGAGCGGCAAGGCGATCGGCTGGGAATATGACGCGATGGAGGAAATCGCCAAGCGGCTGAATTTCAAGCTGGAAATCCAGAACACCTCTTGGGACGCGATGATCCAGTCGGTTTCCGACGGCCAGTACGATATCGGCATGACCGGCATCACCATCAAGGACGAGCGCAAGGCGAAGGTGGA
This sequence comes from Pararhizobium sp., assembly GCF_965279435.1. Taxonomy (NCBI): domain Bacteria; kingdom Pseudomonadati; phylum Pseudomonadota; class Alphaproteobacteria; order Hyphomicrobiales; family Rhizobiaceae; genus Pararhizobium; species Pararhizobium sp. Next base: position 1,145,514 of record NZ_CBDIHY010000003.1, on the reverse strand, counting down.
TTTCTCCGATCCTTACATGCGCTCGCAGCAGTTCATGCTGGTGCGCAGCGACGAGACCCGCTTTGCCGACGCCAAGACATTTGGCGCCTTTGCCGATGGCCTGGTTGGCGCCCAGCCCGGAACCTCGCCGTTCTACACGGCAGTCTATGAAATGCTCGACGGCAATGAGCAGAACCCGCGGGTAAAGCTGTTCGAAACATTTGGCGCGACGGTGCAGGCCCTAAAGGCGGGTGATGTCGATGTTGTTTTGACCGACAGCGTCGCCGCGAAGGGTTATGTCGATTCGTCGGCCGGTGGCCTGAAGGTTGTTGGGGGAGCGCTCGGCACCGAGGATTTCGGCTTCATCTTCAAGAAGGGCTCCGATCTGGCCGCCCCGGTCAATGCCGCGATTGCGGCACTGAAGGCAGACGGCACGCTCGACAAGCTGAACCAGAAGTGGTTCGTCGATTACAAGATGGGCGAATGATCGCCACCCGATGACGCCTGCGCACGACACTTCTCAAAAGGGCGACTATCCCTGGTGGCTGGTCGCCCTTGCCGTGATCGCCGTGGCGCTGGCCGTGGTGATCACTTCGAGCGGTGTCTACCGTCAGGTCTTCAGCATCGTTTCGGCAGGTATCGGCATCACCATTTTCGTGACGCTGGTCGGCTTCTTCTTTGCCACAGCTTTGGGGCTCGGCATTGCGCTGATGGCGCTGTCGGACCGGGCACCACTACGCCAGATCGCCCGTTTCTATACCGAGGTGATCCGCGGCATTCCGATCCTGGTTCTGTTGTTCTACATCGCCTTTGCCGGAGCCCCGGCGCTGGTCGTCGCGATCAACTTCCTGCTGTCGCCGCTGATTTCGGCTGGCGTCATCGAACCGATGGTGGTGCGCGACCTCTCCTTGATGTGGCGGGCAATTATCGCGCTGTCGATCGGCTATTCCGCCTTCATCGCCGAGGTTTTTCGCGCCGGCATCCTGTCGGTCGACAAGGGGCAGATCGAGGCGGCCAAGGCGCTTGGCCTGTCGCGCACTCAACGCTTCCGGCTGGTGGTTTTCCCGCAAGCCATCCGCGTCATCCTGCCGCCGCTCGGCAATGATTTCGTCGCGATGGTGAAGGACTCATCCCTCGTATCGGTACTCGGCGTCGCCGATATCACCCAGGCCGGCAAGATCTATGCCTCCGGCTCGTTCCGGTTCTTCGAGACCTATTCGATTGTTGCCTATATTTATCTGATTTTGACGGTCGGGCTGTCGCTGGGTCTGCGGCGGCTGGAACTGAGGTTAAGGCAGGGGCAGAGGGCATAGGTTGACTGCGGCTCCCTCTTCTCCCCCGGCGGGGAGAAGGTGGCCCAAAGGGGCCGGATGAGGGGGCGGTACGCTTCGGGTTCGCGGAAAGACCCCCTCATCGCCTAACTCCGTTCGGCACTTCTCCCCGCTGGGGAGAAGAGGGAGGTCGCGGCGTCGCCGTCGCCGCCCATCTCGCCAATTGCCGAACCTTCACAAAACTGCTATATCCCCGCTCATGGAATCCAAATTCGGATGTTTTGAGCAGAAAATCGTCGTGCTGCAGGACCACAAGCGTCTGCCGGCACGGTTTTTCGCGTGCGTTTCCGGCGCCCTCAGCAGCCGGCTTATCTGATCGTCGGGGCTCGATCCCCGACCCGGTCACCGGCGCCTTTGCCGGACTTTTTTCCTAAGCTTTTCATATCGCCCGAACTTCAAATGGATGCACAGCCATGAGCGCACCGCGTACCCTCTACGACAAGATCTGGGACGACCATCTGGTCGATCAACAGGATGACGGAACCTGTCTTCTCTATATCGATCGCCATCTCGTTCACGAAGTGACGAGCCCGCAGGCGTTCGAAGGCCTTCGCTTGACGAACCGTCAGGTCCGGGCTCCGCAGAAGACCCTTGCCGTCGTCGATCACAACGTGCCGACCTCGCCGGATCGCCATCTTGGCATCAAGAACGAGGAAAGCCGCATCCAGGTTGAAGCGCTCGCCCAGAATGCTGCCGATTTCGGCGTCGAATATTATTCGGCCAGCGATATCCGCCAGGGCATCGTCCATATCGTCGGGCCGGAACAGGGCTTTACCCTGCCGGGCATGACCATCGTCTGCGGCGATAGCCACACCTCCACGCACGGCGCTTTCGGCGCGCTTGCGCACGGTATCGGCACGTCCGAGGTCGAGCACGTGCTCGCCACCCAGACGCTGATCCAGAAGAAGGCCAAGAACATGCTGGTGCGTGTCGATGGTATTCTGCCGGAGCATGTCACCGCCAAGGACATCATTTTGGCCATCATCGGCGAGATCGGCACGGCCGGCGGTACCGGTAGCGTCATCGAGTTTGCCGGCGAAGCCATCCGCGCGCTGTCGATGGAAGGCCGCATGACGGTCTGCAACATGACGATCGAAGGCGGCGCCCGTGCCGGCCTGATCGCGCCGGACGAAAAGACCTTCGAATATATCAAGGGCAAGCCGCGCGCGCCGAAGGGCGAAGACCTCGAAAAAGCAATCGCCTACTGGAAGACGCTGCAGACCGACGAAGGCGCGCATTATGACCGCGTCGTCGTGCTGAATGCCGCCGACCTGCCGCCGATCGTCTCCTGGGGTTCCTCGCCGGAAGATGTCATCTCGGTTCAGGGCATCGTGCCGAACCCTGATGAAATTGCCGACGAGAACAAGCGCACCTCCAAGTGGCGCGCACTCGATTATATGGGCCTGAAGCCGGGCACGAAGATCACCGATATCAATATCGATCGTGTCTTCATCGGCTCCTGCACCAATGGCCGCATCGAGGACCTGCGCGAAGTCGCCAAGGTCGTCGAAGGCCGCACGGTTGCCTCAACAGTCTCGGCGATGATCGTTCCGGGCTCCGGTCTCGTCAAGGAACAGGCGGAAGCCGAAGGTCTTGACGTGATCTTCAAGGCGGCCGGTTTCGACTGGCGCGAGCCGGGCTGCTCGATGTGCCTGGCCATGAACGACGACCGCCTGAAGCCAGGCGAACGCTGCGCCTCGACCTCCAACCGCAACTTCGAAGGCCGCCAGGGTTTTAAGGGCCGCACCCATCTGGTGTCGCCGGCCATGGCCGCTGCGGCAGCAGTCTCCGGACACTTCGTCGATATCCGCGATTGGAAGTAGGCTTCGGCGGGGACCTCGTGGCCCCGGCGTCCTTGCGATCCGATCTCAGATCCAGCTAAGGCGGAAGCAGTGCTTCCGCCTTTTCGTTTGGGCGCGTATACTCGACCGTGGCCTCGCGGTTTGGGAGTTTCATCATGACCGGTGCGGACAAAGTCTTTGCTGGCGGCATGCCGGCGATCTACGAGAAACTTTTCGTGCCGATGATCTTCGAACCGTATGCACAAGAGATGGCGCAGCGGATTGCGGCGTTGGCGCCGCGCGACGTGCTCGAGATCGCCGCTGGCACCGGCGTGTTGACTCGCGCCATGGCGTCCCGGCTCGGTGCCGGAGCGCGGATCGTCGCCACGGATCTCAACCAGCCGATGCTCGACCTGGCGATAGCCAATCAGGGCGTGGACAACCGCATCACCTGGAAGCAGGCAGACGGCCAAGCGTTGCCATTCGATGACCAGACCTTCGACGTTGTGGCCTGTCAGTTCGGCGTGATGTTCTTCCCAGACAGGATCGCGGGCTATCGCGAAGCCCGGCGTGTTCTGAAGCCCACCGGGCGCTATCTCTTCAACGTCTGGGATGCCATCCAGAACAACGCGTTCGTGATGACTGTCGCGCGAACGCTGACAGAGATGTTTCCGAACGATCCGCCGCGTTTCATGGAGCGGACGCCGCATGGGTACCATGATCTTTCGGCGATCACGGCGGATGTGAGGGGCGCCGGATTTTCATCGGCGCAGACCGAGACGGTCGACCGTGTCAGCCGCGCCAGATCAGCACTCGATGCGGCGACGGCCTATTGTCAGGGCAACCCGCTGGCAGTCGAGATTGAGACACGTGCGCCCGGAAAACTGCAGGACGTCACCGAAACTGTTGCTGAGGCGCTGAGGCGACAGTTCGGTGACGGAGCCATCGAAGGTTCCATTCGGGCGTATGTCGTCACCGCACTGCCCTAACCAGTCTGCCCCTGGTGATGTAGAAATTCGCCCACACCTCAACGGACCACCCGCACCACCGTTCCCCGCCGCATGAACCGCAGCAACCGCTTTATCGCTGGCAGGCTCACTGCGACGCAGCCTTCTGTTGGCGGGTAGCCCGGTTTGGCGAGGTGGAAGAAGATCGCCGAGCCGCCATAGCGCTTCCGGCTGCGCAGATTCCAGTCCATCACCAGGCAGACATCGTAGAGGCCGTCATCACGCCGCATCTTTTCGTGGCTCGGCTTGAACGGCGCGTGGACGGGGCGATTGTAGAGCGCGTGGCGAGGCTCGTCGCACCAGAGCAGCTTTTCCGGCGTGAAGCGCAGCGGCAGCGCGGTTGGTGGCTGGGTGACGCGATCCTGGCGGACATAACCGCCGATCAGCCGCATAGCAGCGATCGGGGTGGCGCCATCGCCTTCGCGCTTGCGTGCGGTGATGCCGCTGCGGCCGATGGCGGCCTCCTCGGTGCGTCCGGAAAAGCTCACCAGCGCCCGGGTTCGGCTGCCGGGCTTTGGCCTGACGGTGATGATGCCGGCTGGAATTGCAGCCTTGCGGAGTTTCAATCGCATTTTGCTCACAGTTTTTTGCGTTGTGCGTGATCTGAAACATAACAATAGCACTACACAATATGTAACAACCGGGTGAGTGCTGCACAGCTTGTTTAAGGCAGCGATTGCGCTAGTTTAAGACCGCAAGCAAGGAGAGAATACCATGTCGGCCCGCACCATTCTTCTCGTCGATGACGACAACGACCTGCGTGAAACACTGGTGGAGCAACTTGCCCTCTATGAAGAGTTCACCATTCTCCAGGAATCGACGGCCGCCAAGGGCATCAACACTGCCCGCAACAACCAAATAGCCCTTCTGGTGATGGATGTCGGCCTGCCGGACATGGATGGCCGCGAGGCTGTCAAGCTCTTGCGCAAGGGCGGTTTCAAGTCGCCGATCATCATGCTGACCGGCCATGATACCGATTCGGATACGATCCTCGGTCTCGAAGCCGGCGCCAACGATTATGTCACCAAGCCGTTCCGTTTCGCGGTGCTTCTCGCCCGCATCCGGGCGCAGTTGCGCCAGCATGAGCAGAGCGAGGACGCCACCTTCACCGTCGGTCCCTACACGTTCAAGCCGGGCCAGAAGCTTTTGACGCTGGAAAACGGCCAGAAGATTAGGCTGACCGAAAAGGAAGCGGCGATCATCCGCTATCTCTACCGCGCCGACCAGAAGGTCGTGACCCGGGATGTGCTGCTGGAAGAGGTCTGGGGCTACAATTCCGGCGTCACCACCCATACGCTCGAGACCCACGTTTATCGCCTGCGTCAGAAAATCGAACGCGACCCTTCCAATGCGGAGATTTTGGTGACAGAGAATGGCGGCTACAAGATAGTTCCCTAACGACATGGGGCGTGACCGGGGTCATGCCCGCTCAGAGGTATCCCTTTGTCGCTGAACGACGATATCGCCCTTCTGTCCCTCGTGCCGCTGTTTGCGGATATCGATGACGACAAATTGCGGCTGATCGCATTTGGTGCCGAGCGCCGCCGGCTGAACAAGGGACAGCAGCTGTTTCGCGAGGGCGCGCCAGCCGATTGCGCCTTTGCCATTGCCAGCGGCTCCGTCACGCTGACGCGCAATCTCGTCGATGGCAGTGTCGAGGTGGTGGATACCGTCGGGCGCGGCACGCTTCTGTCCGAACTGGCGATGATCTCCTTCGTCGAGCGCAAATTTACCGCAACCGCCGAGGAAGACAGCGAAGTCATCCGCATCAATCGACCGCTGTTCCGCCGCATGCTGGAGGAATATCCGGAAGTGGCCGTCGTCGTCGAAGGCCGGATCAAGGCAAACCTGCAGGCGATGATCAGCGCCATGCAGAGGCTGGCGCCGAAATTCGGGTAGCCGCCGCCACTTTTTTCTTTCTCCAAAGGGACCGTTCATGTCTGCAACGTCTGTTCTAAAGGCTGGAGATATCGTGCTCCGGCCCGCAACAGAGGCCGATATCGACGCCCGCCTTGCGTTCGGCAACGATGCTGATATCGCTGAAATGTACGGGAAGAACAGGTCCGATATCCGGCCATTGACCCGCGACGGTGTCCAGGATTGGGTTGGTTGGCTGATGTCGCACCCCCATGCTTGGATTATCGAAAAAGATGGATCGCCGATTGGCGAGATCCGGCTCGACAACATGAATAAGACCGATCGGCGCACCTTGCTGGCACTTGGTATTTTCGACCCCTCGAGGCTCGGGCAGGGCATCGGTCCAGTGGCGATCGCGCTGGTTCTCGCCCATGCCTTTGGGACCCTCAACTTGCATCGTGTCAGCCTACGGGTGCTCGCCTACAACAGCCGCGCTATCCGGGCCTACGAGAAATGCGGGTTTCGGGTGGAGGGGCGCGAACGTGAAACGGCATTCGTCAACGATGTCTGGCACGACGACCTGATGATGGGAATTCTGTGTCATGAGTTCGCCGATCCTTTCAGGCTGAAAAGCGGGCCAGATTGAGTCGTCAACTTCGGATCGACGTTTCTCCCTGGAGACAGTGTGTTTCGAACACAGGAGGACTGCGGCTGATCTCCGCTCTTTCCTGTAGCGTGTTTTTTCCCCATCTATGCTGCAACACATCGCCATCATCGGGATAGAAAACAATGAAAAAAATCGGCTTCCTTTCGTTCGGACATTGGACACCTTCGCCGCAATCGGGGACCCGGTCGGCCGGAGACGCGCTTCTGCAATCGATCGATCTGGCCGTTGCCGCCGAAGAGCTTGGCGCCGACGGCGCCTATTTCCGCGTCCACCACTTTGCCCGGCAACTCGCCGCTCCCTTTCCGCTTCTGGCCGCCATCGGCGCCCGTACCAAGAAGATCGAGATCGGCACGGCGGTTATCGACATGCGCTACGAGAACCCGCTCTACATGGCTGAGGATGCCGGTAGCGCCGATCTCATCTCGAATGGACGCTTGCAGCTTGGCATCAGCCGCGGCTCGCCCGAACAGGTGATCGATGGCTGGCGCTATTTCGGTTACGCGCCGCAGGAAGGCTTGAGCGATGCGGACATGGCGCGCAAGCACACCGAAGTCTTTCTCGAAACGTTGAAAGGTGAGGGCTTTGCCCAGCCGAACCCGCGCCCGATGTTTCCCAATCCGCCGGGCCTGCTGCGGCTTGAGCCGCATTCGGAAGGCTTGCGCGAACGCATCTGGTGGGGCGCCAGCTCGAACGCCACAGCCGTCTGGGCAGCCAAGCTCGGCATGAACCTGCAGAGTTCGACGCTGAAGAACGACGAAACCGGCGAGCCCTTCCACGTTCAGCAGGCCGCGCAGATCCGCCTCTACCGGGATGCCTGGAAGGAAGCCGGCCATGCGCGCACGGCACGTGTGTCGGTCAGCCGCAGCATCTTTCCGCTCGTCGATGACCGTGACCACGCCTATTTCGGCGGCGGCAGCAAGGAAAGTGACTCGATCGGCTATATCGATGACCAGACACGGGCGATTTTCGGCCGCTCCTATGCCGCAGAGCCTGACGTCCTCATCCGGCAACTGGCCGAGGACGAGGCGATTGCCGAGGCCGATACCCTGCTCCTGACCGTGCCGAACCAGCTGGGTGTGGACTACAACGCCCATGTGATCGAAGCGGTTCTGAAGCATGTCGCGCCAGCGCTCGGCTGGCGATAAATTCGACGTTGATCAGGTGCGGCGTATCCAGCCGGAAGGCCGCGCCAGCTTCAGTCGCCCTTAGATATCGAAATGGGCGATGACGGGGACGTGGTCTGACGGACGTTCCCAGCCGCGGGCTTCCTTGAGGATTTCGACGCGGGTGAGGTGCGGCGAGAGGTCGGCGGATGACCAGACATGGTCGAGGCGGCGGCCCTTGTTGGCACCTTCCCAATCCTTGGCGCGGTAGCTCCACCAAGTGTAGAGCTTTTCCGGCGACGGCGTGTGCTGGCGCATCAGGTCGACCCAAGCGCCGCCGTTCAGTACAGCGGTCAGGCCCTCCGTCTCGACCGGCGTGTGGCTGACGATCTTCAAGAGTTGTTTGTGCGACCAGACGTCGTGCTCCAGCGGTGCGATGTTGAGATCGCCGACCAGCACCGATGAAATGCCGGCCTCACTTTCGGCATGCAGCATTTTCATCTCGTCGATGAAATCGAGCTTGTGGCCGAATTTCTGGTTGATCGTCCGGTCCGGCTCGTCGCCGCCGGCGGGCACATAGAAATTGTGCAGGCGGATCTTCTTGCCGGATTTTTCAAAGACGACCGAGAGATGGCGGGCATCGCCGACGCCGCAATAGTCGCGCCGGTCGCTCAGCTCATGCAGCGGCAGGCGGGAGATGGTGGCGACGCCGTGATAACCCTTCTGGCCATGGATGGCGATATGCTCGTAGCCCAGCGCCTTCAGCGGCGAAAAGGGGAAGAGATCGTTGGCAACCTTGGTTTCCTGCAGGCAGAGAATATCCGGCGCCCAGGTCTTCAGTAGGTGCTCGACCAGCGGCATGCGCAGGCGCACCGAGTTGATGTTCCAGGTCGCGATCGACAATGCCATGCAGAGGGTTCTTTCATGAAAACTGGTTGGGGCGGACGCAGCCCGTACATTTCGTCATAAGGGCTTTTTATTGGCTTGGCCATTGGATTTGCGGCGATATTGCCAGCCTTGTGCGCCGCCTTCCGGGCTCATTCGCGGCGGCCTCGGGCCCTCATGACAGACAACGGCGCTGCCGTGTTGCACATGCCAAAACGACCCCATCATCAGAGATTTCAAAATCGAAAATAAATGCGCTCGCCCCTTGAACGGCCCGGCGTGCACCTCCACTTGGGGCGAGACCCGTGGTCCGGGCCCCTCTGGTAGAGCCGCCGGCGCTCTACGATGTCGGACCTTCTTCGACATTGTATGCCGGCGAAGGAGAAGGCTTTGGACCTTTCGTTTATGCTCGTCCACTGGATGGGATCCCCACTCTGGATGTGGGCTGCGTTCATTACGCTGGTCGCGACCATTCTGACATTTGACCTCGGTGTCCTGCACAAGGAAAACCGGGAAATCGGCGTCAAGGAAAGCCTCAAGCTTTCGGCGCTCTACATCTCGCTCGGCCTCGCCTTCGGTGCCTGGGTGTGGTGGTATCTCGGCGCTGAAGCCGGGATGAACTATGTCACCGGCTTTGTCGTTGAAAAGACGCTGGCTCTCGACAACGTCTTCGTTATCGCCCTGATCTTTTCCTTCTTTGCCGTCCCGCGTATCTATCAGCACCGCGTGCTGTTCTGGGGTATTCTCGGCGTTATCGTCCTTCGCGCCATCATGATCGGCCTTGGCGCAACGCTCGTCACCGAGTTCTCCTGGGTGCTCTATATCTTCGCGGCCTTCCTGGTCTTTACCGGCCTGAAGATGCTGTTTGTCGGGGAATCCGATCCGGATATCGCTGGCAATCCGCTGGTGTCGTTCATGCGCCGCAAGTTCAACGTCACGGACACGCATCACGGCGAGCGGTTCTTCGTCAAGTTGCCACATCCGCAGACCGGAAAAATGGTGTTGTTCATCACGCCGCTGTTCATGGCGCTGGTGCTGATCGAAATTGCTGACGTGATCTTTGCTGTCGACTCGGTTCCTGCGATCTTCGCAATCACCACCGACCCGTTCATCGTCTACACCTCGAACATCTTCGCGATCCTGGGCCTGCGCGCGCTGTACTTTGCGCTGGATGCGATGATCCACCGCTTCAAATATCTGAAACCGGCCCTTGCCATCGTGCTGGTGTTCATCGGTTCCAAGGTCTTTGTCGCCGACCTGCTTGGCCTCGAGAAATTCCCGGCTGCCCTGTCCTTGTCGATGACCTTTCTGATCATCGCGAGCGGCGTGGTCTGGAGCCTCATAAAGACCCGCAAGAGCGATACGGCTGCCCATTAAGGGCAGCCCCACCCCTCACTCAATATGGATGTAAAAAATGCTTCTCGAACTCATGTCCTCTGTTATTGCTTCAATGGTCGTCGAACCCGCCAAGGCCGACCTGCGTGAAGCGCTTGCCGGTGCACAGGCATCACCTGCAATCGTCGAACAGGCCGAAACCTGCCTGCGTGAAGGTGCACCGCTTCTCCTCACCAAGGCGGGTGAGCGGCCTGCCTGGGCCTTGACCTCTGCGATGGGTGTCACGATTGGCTGGTATCAGCCGGAAGACTTTCTGCAGGGCATCCATCCGGCCTGCGATGCCACTTTGGCTCAGCTTCGGAAAGAAGAGTCCTGATGTCCTCCATCGGGAAGGAACAGAAAATGAGTGCGGTGATGAAAAACAACAGCGGGACAGAAACCAACGAGCCGTTCGACTCGGCGCCACTTGATGAAATCCGCGCGAGACGCAACCGTCTCGCCGGTTACTGGGCGGGGCAGAAGCTCAACCTCTCGGGCGATGCCTTGTCCACCTACGCAACGGAAGTGCACGAGAGCGATTATAAGATTGCTGGCGATGCCGATATCATCGCCAAATTGACCCACGACCTCGAAGCCCACGGCATCATCGTCAGCGAGGGAGAGTTGAGCAAAATGCTCAAGTCGTTCCACCGTCAATCATTGCTCGACAGTCATTCGACGGATTGATGGTTTGAGTACGGATAGTAGCGAAAACCGGATCGAGGAAGAAACGACCAAGGGGTCAGAGTTCCTGCTGGAACTTCTCGATCGGGCCAGACAGGACAACGGGCTGGAATTGAAATGTGTTCTGGGACGCGAGGGCCGGATCGGTGCGGCGTTCACGCTTCTCATTCTGGCCCTGCCAACCATCATTCCGATGCCGGGCCCGTTTGGCTTCTTTCTTGGAACCTGCCTTGCCTTTGTTGCCGTTCAGATGCTGGCGGGAGCAGATCGGTTGTGGTTGCCCAATTTCATCGGGCGCCGCGTTCTGCCGCTGAAAGTTGTCGAGGCAACCATTTCTGCGACACGGCCGTGGGTGTTGCGATTCGAGGCTTGGTTGACCCCGGGGCGGCTTGGCGCGTTGACCGGGCGCAAGGCGCGGATCGTGCTGGCTCTACCCATCTTGCTGCTTGCGATCCTGATTGCTCTGCCAATCCCGTTCGGAAACACACTTCCGGCGCTGGCGATCGTCTTGATCGCGATCTCGCTGGCCGAAAGGGATGGACTGATGGTGATCGTGGCGATGGCGGCATTCGTCGTCGCTTGCATTGTCTCTTATCATCTCGCTATCGCTGCCGGATCAGCTTTTGCGTCGCTGATCTGAGTCGGAGCGAAGACGTGCTGAATCCGATTCCCATGCGCTTGGCCATTGGATCGATTGCCTTGTAGATAGCTGAGTGGCAGCAGCTTGTAATTTTGTTGCTGATAGGAGATCGACACATGATCCGGCATCTTGGCCCAGACGATACGCAAGTGTTTCGCCAGATTCGGCTTGAAGCCCTGCGCAGTGAGCCGGCGAATTTTGCCAGCAGCGCTGCGGATTGGGAAGCCTTGCTAGATGCGGAGTGGACACGGCGATTGACCGTCAATGCCGTTTTCGTGGATTTTCATGAAGGCGAGCCGGTCGCCATCATGGGCCTGATGCCGCAGACTGCCAGCAAGATGGCGCATCGCGGCACGGTGATCATGGTCTATGTGCGCAAGGACCGGCGCGGTGGCGGGCATGCAAAGGCAATCCTCGATGTGCTGGTCGCTCATGCCCGGCAGGCCGGTATCCGGCAGCTGGAGCTTGCCGTCAGCGCTGAGAACCCGGCAGCTATCCGGTTTTACCAGCGCGAGGGATTTGAACAGGCCGGCCGTATTCCCGGCGGAACCATTCACGAGGGTAGGGAGATCGACGAAGTCCTGATGACGCGCCGCATTGATCGCGGCGCGGTGGCTCAGTGACCGCAGCGGCGTTCAATCTGCCGCCGGTGGGGCCTTACTTGCCGCGATTGTTGATATCGTCGTAGGGGATCTGGAAGACCTTGTCGTCCATCGGCACGCCGTTCTTGACGTTGAAGATCATCACCGACGTGTCCTTCTTCTGCGCATCGGTGATTGTCCACTGGCGCAGGTCGTAGGTCTTGGGGTCGAACATCAGGGTGATCGTCGCATCACCGAACACGGTGCGGTCGCCCAGCACGATGGTGGTGAGATCAGCCTCTTCCTTGACGCTGCGCACCATCTTGCCTGTCAGGTCGATATTGTCTGATAACAGCAGCTTCAGCGGTGTCTTCGACAAGGGATAGATATCCCATGTCTTCATTTTCTGGTTGCCGATGACAACGGACTTGCCGTCGGCGATCACCCGCATCGGTGACGGCGCTTCATAGTTGAAGCGGATCTTGCCGGGGCGGCTGATGAAGAACTTGCCACCGGTCTGTTCGCCCCGCGGGCCGAACTGGACGAACTCGCCGCTCATGGTCTTGACCGAGGCGAAATGGTCGGCGATTTTCTGGGCAATGGCCGTCTGGGCCTGGGCATGCTCAAGGGGCAGGCCGATGAAGGTCAGGGCAGCGAAAACAGCAAGACCGCCGACGAAGGCACGGCGCGACAGGGACGGAAATTTCGTATCCTGTTCAAAATGGCCGGTTTCGGTGTCTGTCATCGTTATCTCCTTCATTTCCAGTCTCATGTGGAGCGCAAGTGCGGCGCCTTCAAGGCCTGTCCTGCGCCCGTCTTCAATTCCCCGTGAAGGGCGCCCGGGCCATATTCATCCGGGATTCTGGAGCCTGCCGCTAACGGCTTTCTCAAGGGTTATCTGCCGGTGATGTCGCTTTCGGTCGGCACCAGGATTTCGCGTTTGCCGGCGTGGTTGGCAGCACCGATGATGCCCTCCTGCTCCATGCGCTCGATCAGCGAAGCGGCACGGTTGTAGCCGATGCCGAGGCGGCGCTGGACATAGGATGTCGAGGCCTTGCCGTCGCGCAGCACGATGGCAACCGCCTGGTCGTAAGGGTCCTCGGATTCGGCGAGATTGGAGGTGCCGGCCGGGCCGCTGCCGCCTTCATCATCCTCGTCGTCATCTTCGGTGATGGCATCGAGATATTGCGGCGAGCCCTGGGTTTTCAGATATTTGACGACATCCTCGACCTCGGAGTCGGAGACGAATGGGCCGTGCACACGCTGGATGCGGCCACCGCCGGCCATGTAGAGCATATCGCCCATGCCGAGCAGCTGTTCAGCGCCCTGTTCACCCAGAATGGTGCGGCTGTCGATCTTCGAGGTCACTTGGAATGAGATACGGGTCGGGAAGTTGGCCTTGATCGTACCGGTGATGACATCGACGGACGGACGCTGCGTTGCCATGATGACGTGGATGCCGGCGGCGCGGGCCATCTGGGCGAGGCGCTGGACGGCACCTTCGATATCCTTGCCGGCCACCATCATCAGGTCGGCCATTTCGTCGATGATGACGACGATATAGGGCATCGGCTGCAGGTCGAACTCTTCCGTCTCGTAGACGGCCTCGCCGGTCTGGCGGTCAAATCCGGTCTGGACGGTGCGGCTGATCTGCTCGCCCTTGGCCATCGCCTGCTCGACGCGCGAATTGAAGCCGTCGATGTTGCGCACACCGATCTTCGACATCTTCTTGTAGCGCTCTTCCATCTCGCGCACGGTCCATTTCAGCGCAACAACGGCCTTCTTCGGATCGGTGACCACGGGTGAGAGCAGATGCGGAATGCCGTCATAGACGGAGAGTTCGAGCATCTTCGGGTCGATCATGATCAGGCGGCACTGTTCCGGCTTCAGCCGGTAGAGGATCGACAGGATCATGGTGTTGATGGCGACGGATTTACCCGAGCCGGTGGTGCCGGCAACGAGCAGATGTGGCATCTTGGCGATATCAACGATGACGGGTTCGCCGCCGATCGTCTTGCCGAGCGCCATGGCAAGCTTGGTCTTGCTGGTCTCGAAATCCCTCGAGCCGATCAGTTCACGCAGATAGACGGTTTCGCGGCGCTGGTTGGGCAGTTCGATGCCGATGGCGTTACGGCCGGGCACGACGGCGACGCGGGCAGCGATCGCCGACATCGAGCGGGCGATATCGTCGGCAAGGCCGATGACGCGCGAAGACTTGATGCCGGGTGCCGGCTCCAGTTCGTACATGGTGACCACAGGGCCAGGCCGGACATGAATGATCTCGCCCTTGACGCCAAAGTCCTCCAGCACGCCTTCCAGCATGCGCGCGTTCTGTTCGAGCGCATCGGCAGACAGTGTTGTGTCGCGGGCAACGTTTTTCGGCTCGGCGAGGAAATGCAGCGGCGGCAGAGTGAAGCCGTCATCGTCGGACACAAGAGATGTCTGCGCTTCGCGGTCGATGCGCTGGCCGGTCTTTGGACGCGGCGCTGCAGGCACAACGCGTGCGGTGGCCGACGGTATAGCCTGCTTGCGCGGGGCCGGGACCGGAGCCCAATCGGCAGCCGGGTCGATGTCGTCCTCGTCATCGCCGGGCAGAATGTCGGTGGACGCACGACGGTTGTCGACGGCGGGGAAATCGCCGTCTTCGTCGTCCATCGACATCGGTGGCGCTGCGACAGTGCGGCGTTCGCTGCGGTCCAGCGACGGCTCGACGCGCTCGGAGCGGGCAACGGCTTTGGGGCGTGACGGTTCGTTCAGCGTGCCGAATTCGTCACCGTTGAAATCATAGGGCTCGTCATAATCGCGCGATACCAGCTTGCGGCGGCCTGTGAGGCCGAACAGGCGGCGGATACGGGCCTGCGCGGTAAAGCGCATGTGGGTCAGTGCGCCGGCCATCACCATGATGATGCCTTCGGATTCGTCGTCTTCGGATTCGTCGCTGACAGTGCGGGCCTTGCTCGGTGCCGGTACAGGCACGTCGGTATCGTCCTCAGGGTCGGATACGCCGATCAGCCCGGCGCTGTAGATCAGGAAATAGGCGGCGGGAAGCGTGAACAACACGGCAAGCACGGTGCCGAACGTGCCGGTCGGGTAGGTGCCGGTGAACAGGGCTGGAAAGCGCAGGATCATGTCGCCGAAGACGCCGCCAAGGCCGTTGGGCAGCGGCCAGGTGACGGGGGCGGGAATGCAGCTCAGCGCAGCCGAGGCCAGCACCGAACCGAGGAACCAGGCTCCGGCGCGCTTGACGATGTGATCGAAGGGTTTTCCGATGATCAGCACCAGGCCCCAGGCAACGACCGGAAGAAGCGCCACGACGCTGGCAATGCCGAAGAACTGCATGAAGATATCGGCGAAGGCAGCACCGGTGTAGCCGAGCAGGTTGGTCGGGGCATCGGCGGTCGCGTATGAGAAGCTGGGGTCGGCGACGTTCCAGCTCGACAAGGCGGCTATCGCGAAACCGAGAGCAACGAATACCGCAAACCCGCCCAGAGCGGCGATCTGTTTCCAGACGAATGTGGAAAGCACAAACCGGTTGGAACGGTTGTCGTATACCGCCTGATTGCTTCTGCTCATGATGACCTGCTGCCTGTTATTCCCGGAAAACGCCATGCGCGCATGCTTGGAAGGTAAGCAGAGGAGGGTTAAAGCCCTATTAACCTTGACGCTTCCTTTACGCGAAACGGCTCTGTAAGGCCGGTTTTCCCCATTGAAAGTGCTTTTGCGGCAGTCAAAGGCATACGAAAGCGCAAAAAAGACCCGGACGAATCCGGGTCAAAAGCGGTTCCGCACGAGGCAAAACCGCGACGGGACTGGATGCGGAGCCGGTTTTCCGGCTCCGCAAGTTCCTTATGAGTGGTAGGCGGCTTCGCCGTGCGAGGAGAGGTCGAGACCTTCGCGTTCAGCTTCGACGGGCACACGCAGACCGACGATGACATCAACGATCTTGTAGAGGATCGCCGAGCCGATGCCGCACCACAGAATGGTGATGATGACAGCGGTGACCTGGGTGGTGAACTGGCCGCTCATGGTGACGCCTTCGGCATAACCGATGCCGCCGAGCGAGGCGCTGGCGAAGATGCCGGTCGCCAGGGCGCCGAAGATACCACCAACGCAGTGAACGCCGAACACGTCAGCCGTGTCGTCATAGCCGAACTTGTTCTTCACCACGGAGACGAAGAAGTAGCAAAGAGGCGAGACGATGAGGCCGAGAACGATCGCACCCATCGGGCCGACGATACCGGCTGCAGGCGTGACGGCAACGAGGCCGGCAACCATGCCGGATGCGCCGCCGAGCATGGAAGCCTTGCCGCGGGTGAAGGTTTCAACCAGCGACCAGGAAACGATGGCAGCAGCCGTTGCAATGAAGGTGTTGACGGTTGCGAGCATCGCGCCGCCCGAAGCTTCAAGGTTGGAACCGGCGTTGAAGCCGAACCAGCCAACCCAGAGCATCGATGCGCCGACCATGGTCAGCGTCATTGAATGCGGAGCCATCATGTCCTTGCCGAAGCCGGTACGCTTGCCGACCATGATTGCGCCGACGATGCCAGCAATACCGGCATTGATGTGCACGACCGTGCCACCGGCAAAGTCCAGCGCGCCCATCTTGAAGAGCAGGCCGTTTGCATCCCAGACCATGTGGGCAACCGGGAAGTAGACGAAGGTGACCCAGAGTGCGCAGAACAGAACGGCTGCCGAAAACTTGATGCGTTCGGCAAAGGCGCCGACGATCAGGGCAGGGGTGATGGCTGCAAAGGTCATCTGGAACATCACGAAGATGTATTCCGGAATAACGACGCCGGCCGAGAAGGTTGCTGCGGTCGTATCCTTGCTCACGCCGGAGAGAAAGAGCTTGGCAGTGCCGCCCCAATAAGCGCTATCCGAGCCGCCGAAGGCGAAGGAATAGCCGTAGACGACCCAGATCAGCATGACGACGGCGCCGATGACCGTGCACTGCATCAGGACCGAGAGCATGTTCTTGGCGCGGACGAGGCCGCCGTAGAACAGGGCAAGACCCGGAACCAGCATGAACAGGACGAGAATGGTGCAGATGAACATGAAGGCGGTATCGCCCTTGTCCGGCACCGGTGCGGCGGCAACGGCTTCGGCTGCTGCCGGGGCTGTTTCCTGCGCAAAGGCGATGGCCGGTGCAAGAAGGGCTGCGGCTGCAGCGCCCACGCGTCCGAGAGAGGTAGAAAGTTTAAATGAAGACATTGACATGTAGCTCCCTGAACGGCCGTAACTTACAGCGCTTCTGTGTCGGTTTCGCCGGTACGAATGCGCACCGCATGGTCGATCGAGTAGACGAAGATCTTGCCGTCACCGATCTGGCCGGTCTTGGCTGACGTGGCGATCGCTTCGACGGTCTTGTCGACGATCTCCGTGGCAACAGCGATTTCGATCTTCAGTTTCGGCAGGAAGCTCACGGCGTATTCGGTGCCGCGGTAGATTTCCGTATGTCCCTTCTGACGTCCGTAACCCTTCACTTCGGTCACGGTCAGGCCTTGGATGCCAACAGCAGTGAGGGCTTCGCGAACCTCATCGAGCTTGAACGGCTTGATAATGGCCATCACAATTTTCATCTGGTTTCCCATCCTTGTTCATCTTCGGCTCGGGGCCGTCTCCTTGCCGCCGAGCACAATCCCCCAACGACTGCTCCTAGCTATTCAAGGGGCGTGCCAGTTTGAGACCGAACGGATAAGTCCATGAAAAGACACGGAAATGCCATATTCCGCCGAATTGAAACGACGGAATGGCAAAAAATTACGGATTTAAATGATGAAAAATTAAGCAGAATACAAAAAGCGGCGTTTTTTTATTCAGATGCCCTTTTCCGGATCAGGCCTTCCTGGGCAACGGAGGCGATGAGGGTACCAGAGCGATCAAACAGGCTGCCGCGCGTCATGCCGCGTGCACCAAAGGCGCTGGGGCTGTCCTGGGTATAAAGCAGCCAGTCGTCCATGCGGCAGGGGCGATGGAACCACATGGCGTGATCGAGGCTTGCCACCTGCAGGTCGCGGTCGAACACCGAGGTGCCGTGCGCATAGAGCGCTGTGTCGAGCAGGGTCATATCGGAAATATAGGCGAGGACCGCCGCCTGGATGTGGCGCTCGTCCGGAACAGCGCCGACGGCCTTGACCCAGACGTCCTGCGACGGCTCCAGCTTGTCGCGTGAAAAGTAGTGTTTGAGCGAAACCGGGCGGATCTCGATCGGCCGGGGGCGCTCCCAGTAACGGCGGATCGCTTCCGGCGCATTGACCAGGAATTTCTCCTTGATGTCCTGCTCGCCCATCAGTGTTTCGGGGGCTGCGACATCCGGCATGGTGATCTGGTGGTCAAAGCCTTCCTCGTCGAACTGGAAGGAGGCCGACAGCGAAAAGATCGCCTTGCCGTGCTGGATGGCGACGACGCGGCGGGTGGCAAAGCTTGCGCCGTCGCGGATACGGTCGACATCGTAGATGATCGGCACGGACGGATCGCCCGGCCGCATGAAATAGGCGTGCAGCGAATGCACGTAGCGGCCTTCGCTGACGGTGCGCTGGGCTGCCACCAGCGCCTGTCCGATGACTTGCCCGCCGAACACGCGTTGCCAGCCGACCTGCGGCGAGCGGCCGCGAAACAGGTTCTCTTCCAGCTTCTCCAGATCCAGCGTCTGCAGCAGCACATCCATCGGGGCGGGGTTTTCAGCGGGGCGCGACATTTCGGCAATCTCCTGAGGTCGAACGCTCAAGCGGTAGGAACGAGCGCATCAATGATCTATATAGGCCATAAGCAATGCTCAAGAGCGACGGGAGAATGAGAGATGATCGATGTGCTGATTGCGGGCGGCGGTTATGTCGGGCTGTCGCTGGCCGTATCTATTAAGAAAGCCGCGCCGCACCTTGCCGTGAGCCTAATCGACGGCGCTCCGGACACTGCCTGGAAAAAGGACGAGCGGGCTTCGGCAATCATCGCCGCCGCTTCGCAGATGCTCGATGTGCTTGGCGTGTGGAGCGAGATCGAGCCGGAGGCCGAGCCGATCAAGCGCATGGTCATCACCGATTCCAAGACCGCCGATCCGGTGCGCCCTGTGTTTTTGACGTTCGAGGATGAAAAGGTCGAAGGCCGTCCGTTTGCCCATATGGTGCCGAATGTCGCTTTGGTCGGTGCGCTGCGCAAGGCAGCCGGTGAACTTGGCGTCGAGATCCGGCAATCGACGGCAGCGGCCGATTTCAAGAGCGGCGATCATTCGGTTTCCGTCGCTTTGGCCAATGGCGAGACGATCGAGGCGCGGCTGTTGATCGCCTGCGATGGCGTGCGCTCGAAACTGCGCGATGCCGCCGGCATCAAGACCGTCGATTTCGATTATGGCCAGTCCGGGATCGTCACCACCGTCGAGCATGAACGGCCGCATGACGGCACGGCGGAAGAACATTTCCTGCCCGCTGGCCCGTTCGCAACGCTGCCGCTCAAGAACAACCGCTCCTCGCTGGTCTGGACGGAGCGGACACGCGATGCCGACCGGCTGATCGCCATCGACGATCTGGTGTTCGAGGAAGAACTGGAGCGCCGCTTCGGCCACAAGCTCGGCACGCTGAAGGTTGTCGGTGGACGCCGCGCCTTTCCGCTGGGGCTGACGCTGGCACGCGATTTCATCGCGCCGCGTTTTGCCCTTGCCGGTGACGCTGCCCATGGCATTCACCCGATTTCCGGCCAGGGCCTCAATCTCGGCTTCAAGGACGTGGCGGCGCTGGCAGAAACCATCGTCGATGCCGACCGCCTCGGCCTCGATATCGGCTCGCTCGCCGTACTCGAACGCTACCAGAGCTGGCGCCGCTTCGACACGTTCCGTATGGGCGTGACCACCGATGTGCTGAACCGGCTGTTTTCCAACGACGTCACGCCGGTCCGGGCATTGCGCGATTTCGGGCTGGGCATCGTCGATCGGATGCCTTCGGTGAAGTCATTCTTCATCCGCCAGGCATCGGGTCTTGGCGGCCAGAGCGAGCCGAAGATGCTGGGCGGGCAGGCGATTTGATTTAAGAGCCGACCGCGCACGTGGCGAACTGCTAGCTGTTTGATCCCGGGTTTTGATGGTGCATTATTTTCCCATGCCTGGAGGGATGCACTATGGGACAGATTTTACACGGCAGCGCCACGACGACTGAGGCAGTCCGTCGAGCAATACAAAATAGTCAAGAGAGCCTGAGGGCGCTTTCGAAGCACTACGGGATCAATCAGAAGACTGTTGCGAAGTGGAAGAAACGGACTTTTGTTTCCGATCTGGCCACGGGCCCCAAAGAGCCGAAGTCGACAGTCTTGTCACGTGAGGAAGAGGCCGTGATTGTCGCGTTCCGCAGACATACTCTGCTGCCACTCGACGATTGCCTCTATTCTCTTCAGCCGACCATTCCTCACCTGACGCGCTCATCGCTGCACCGATGTCTGCAACGGCACGAGATTTCCAGACTGCCAGAGGTCGAGGGTGACAAGCCGGCCAAGAAGAAATTCAAGTCCTATCCCATCGGCTATTTTCACATTGATATTGCTGAGGTTCAGACCGCCGAGGGCAAACTCTACCTCTTCGTCGCCATCGACCGGACGTCCAAGTTTACCTACGTCGAACTGCACGGGAAGGCAGGCAAGATGGCCGCAGCCCAGTTCCTGCGCAATCTGGTCAAAGCCGTTCCTTATGCAATCCATACCGTGCTGACAGACAACGGAATTCAGTTCACCAATCGCACCCGTGACATCTACGATTTCGGCCACATCTTTAATCGGGTCTGCGACGAAAACGGTATCGAGCATCGGTTGACCAAGGTGAAACACCCCTGGACGAATGGTCAGGTCGAGCGGATGAACCGCACCATCAAGGACGCAACCGTAAAACGCTTCCACTACGATGACCATGCCCAACTGAGAACGCACCTCAAAGACTTCGTCGCAGCCTACAATTTCGGGCGCCGCCTCAAGACACTCGAAGGCCTCACTCCATACGAATTCATCTGCAAATGCTGGACAATGGAACCCGAACGTTTCAGGTCAAGTCCGATCCATCAAATGCCGGGACTGAACAGCTAGCCTCCGTCATCCCGGCCTTGTGCCGGGATCCAGCCGTCGCGCGTCCGCGCGACGAGAGGACTCTTCACCCATAGTGCTTTGAGTCTTTCACGCGACGGACGTCGCGTGGCTGGATTCCTGTGACAGGCACAGGAATTGTCTGTGACTTTCGTGCTTTACTGCTCTTGAGGTTGGCGATGCGATCCCCGGGATGGCCATCCCGGGGATCGCCGCGGCAGGCGCCCGTACAGGAATAGGTCCTTGCGACCGCCGTCATCAGGGGACACTGCCGCTCCAGCCTCGCATCGCTTGCTGACTTGAATGGGCCATCGCGACGATGCGCCCGCAGACAATGCAAAGCATGGAGCATCATGATGACAGACGATGACAAAATCCAGTCCGTTCTCGGTCTCGACGTGTCCTGTGACAGCGTCACCCTGTTCGACAGCCTGACTGGCCACCCCCTGACGATCGGCAATACCCGCGACGCCCTGCATTCTGCCCTTCAGGCCTATGGCGGACGGACAGACATTCTGGCGGTCTGCGAGGCAACCGGGGGATATGAGGACCAGGTACTTGCCGTGCTGATGGCGCTTGGAATTTCCGCCCACCGCGCCGACGCCGCCAAGGTCAAGGCCTATATCCGTTCCTTCGGCAAGCGGGCCAAGACGGATGCCATCGATGCGCGCTGGCTGGCGCAGTATGGCCTCGACCGCAGTCAAACCCTGGTCCGCTGGCAGCCGCCGCAGGCCAGCCAGAGCCAGGTGCGGCTGTTGAGTGCCCGCCGCACCGATCTCGTTGCCATGCGGGTTCAGGAAAAAAACCGGCTCAAGGCGCCCCGCAGTGCCATGATCGCAGCCGATATCGAAGACCATATCGCCGAGCTCGACCGACGCATTGCTCTCATCGAGGCGCAGATCGAAACTCTCATCCGCGATGACACCGGGCTGCGGCGCCGTGAAAAGGCTTTGCGCTCCGTGCCCGGCATCGGCGCCACCATCGCAGCACTTCTGATCGCCGCCATGCCAGAACTCGGCAGCATCAACCGCCGGCAGGCGGCCAGTCTGGCCGGATGCGCGCCGCATCCCAGAGACAGTGGAAAGCTGAATGGCTATCGGGCAGTTTGCGGCGGACGCCGGCATCTCCGGCCAGCACTGTTCATCGCAGCCCTCACTGCCATCCGTGGCGACAACCCGCTCGCCACCGCATACAAGGCCTTCCTGTCCGCCGGAAAACCAAAGCGCCTGGCGCTCGGCGCCATCATGCGGAAGATCATCACTATCGCAAATGCAAGAATACGTGACGCCCAAGCGGCCCCCGACAACTGACTTGATGACGGAGAGATTATGCGATTTATCGCAGCCTCAATCCTCGATCTTGCGCGCCTCGGAGATCAGCATGATCGGGATGCCGTCGCGGATCGGGTAGGCGAGGCGGGCCTTTTCCGAGATCAGTTCGTTTTCCGCCGCATGGTAGCTGAGGCGGCCCTTGGTGAGCGGGCAGACCAGCAGTTCAAGCAGTTTGGGATCGACCCGGCTGGTTCTGTCTTCCATCTTTTCCGCCTATTGCAGCATGGTTTCGATATCGCCGAACGTGCGGGCGAGGACGATTTCGGTAATCGCGATCAGTGTCTCGGCGCGGGTCTTCAGGTCCGGTGCCTCAAGGAGCGCCTGCTTTTCCGCCGGTCCATAGGGCGACATCATCGCCATCGAATTGACCAGCGTGACGTTGCTGGCGCGCTCGACGCTCTCCCAGTCGGCTTCCAGCTTGTTGGCGTCGAGATAAGCCTTGAAGGCGGCAAGCAAAGCTTGGCGATCGACCTGCGCCTCATCGTCTGGCCCGGTGAGGTCGGTGGCGAAGGGGGCGATCCTGAAGGAGCGATAACCCTTTTTTGTGAGATGCACTTCGTCGAACAGACGGAACCGGCAGATGCCGGTCAAAGAGACGATATAGCGGCCATCCTCCATCTCGGCGAACGAGGTAATGCGGCCGACACAGCCGACCTGACAGAGCGCCTGCACATGCGCCTGACCTGCCTCCTCGCGAATTTCGCCGAACGACGGTTGGATCATGCCGATCAGGCGGTTCCCGGCCAACGCATCGTCGAACATCGAGAGATAACGCGGCTCGAAGATGTTGAGCGGCAGCTGCGAACCTGGAAGCAGCAGCACGCCCGTCAGCGGGAATACCGGAAGCGTTTCCGGCAGGTCCTGAGGCCTCAGATAACGTGCATTACCAACTTGCATGTCTCAATTCACCCCGTCGCTGTAGGCGTTTTTGGCAGCCGCTGTGGCGCCGCGCCGCTTATCGACAAGAAATGGGGCACCAACGGCAAATCTCAAGGGAGATTGTCACAAAGGCGCCCCGTGAAAGTATCACGAAAACAGGATCGATGACAGTTTGCGCCGCGCCGACAGCGTTGCCGGGTCCATCGGACCCCAGACATCGAAGAACTGCAGCAGCTCGCGCCGCGCGCCGTCATCCTCGAACGTCCGGTCGCGCTTCATCACCTTGAGCAGGTGATCGGCCGCCGCCTCGCGGTCGCCCTCGACATTGCGAATCTTGGCGAGCTTGATGCGGGCGCCGTGATCGTCGGGATCGGCAGCAAGGATCTGTTCCAGCGCATTCGGGTCGCCGAGCTTGCGGGCTTCCTCGATCTGGTCGAGTCTCTTCACAACGGCGGCGATGCCGGTATCCTTGGCCAGTTCTTCCGAGAGATCGGCCAGCACTTCGCGCGCCTGCTCCAGTTCGCCGGCGGTGACCAGGCAATTGGCGAGCCCAGCCAACGCGATAGCATTGTCCGGGTCCGCCTGCAGCACGGCGCCGAAAAGGCCGGCGGCGTTCTCGATGTCGCCTTGCTCAACCAGGGCTTTTGCGTCTGCGAGCGCCGCATCGATCCCGGCCTGCTGGTCATCGACCATCGGACCGGCGACCTTGTCGATGAACTCGCGGATCTGGCTTTCGGGCACGGCGCCCATGAAACCATCGACCGGCTTGCCGGCGACAAAGGCGATGACGGCCGGGATGGACTGGATGCCGAGTTGGCCGGCAATCGAGGGGTGATCGTCGATATTCATTTTGACCAGCCTGACGCGGCCCTGTGCCTCGGTCACGACCTTTTCGATCACCGGGGTCAGCTGCTTGCACGGGCCGCACCAGGGCGCCCAGAAATCGACCAGCACCGGTTGTTCACGGGAGGCTTCGAGCACGTCGCGGGTAAAATTGGCGGTCGTGGTTTCCTTGATCAGCTCGCCGGCCGGCGCGAGTGCTGGCGCTGTCGCCGGAACTTGCGCCTGTGCTGGGGCGCCGCCATAGCTGGCAGTTGCCGTCATCTGGTTGCCGTAGGATGCTGCATAGGGATTGTCGTTGCCGCTCATCGTGTCTCCTCGCGGACATCCTCGTCCGTCTGACTGTCTTCCCGTCAAAGATCGTATGTCAGGACGTCACTTTCAAGACAAGGGCTTCATGTCCCGTCGCCTCGATAAAGCGCAGCAGGTCCTTCGACGCGATGGATGTCGTTGCATCATTGGAGAGCGGATGACAGTTGATGATCTCGTCCTTCATCAGGTCCTTGTCGATGATGATCTTCACGTTCCGCCCCATATCGTTGATTACGCCGAAAGCGGTGACGGCGCCGGGAATGACGCCCAGATATTCCATCAGCTTCTCCGGGCGGCCAAACGAGACCTTGCTGGCGCCGCCGATGAGCGTGTGCACTGTCTTCAGGTCCACCGTGGCGTTCTCTTCGACGGTGAGCAGGAAATAATTGTCCTTCTTGTCTTTCACGAACAGGTTCTTGGTGTGCCCACCGGCAATGGCGTCGCGCAGCGCCACCGATTCGGCGACGGTGAAAACCGGCTCGTGCCGCATGGTCTTGTGGACGATGCCGAGGCTGTCGAGAAACTGAAATAATTCATCCGGCGTTTTCGGCTGCATTTCACTCATGACGGCTTCCTTGGCTTGAAAATGATGGTCTTCCTTAAGGCGAAGGGCAAAAAACCGCAATCTTCCACGGAATGCAGGCTGCAAAACGCCTTGTTTTCAGGGGGTTGCGACATTTCTTCAAAAAATTATTGGGTCAGCCGTCATTTCCCTGTTGCATTTGAAAATCGTCTGGGCCATATAGCCGTCGTCGCAGCAAACAACAAACGCAGCGGCGCCACGGTCCACCGACTACCCCCGGACCTTGGATGATGAGCGGGTGTAGCTCAGGGGTAGAGCACAACCTTGCCAAGGTTGGGGTCGAGCGTTCGAATCGCTTCACCCGCTCCATTTTCTCTCTACTGAGATTAAAAGTTGAAAGTCGCCTAGGCGGCTTTTCTTTGCGTTTTTCCCTATCCTCTTCCCACATACGGCATCTGCGTTGCCATCACGGTCATCGTCAGCACATTGGCGTCGAGCGGCAGTCCCGCCATGTAGACGACGGCGTCAGCGACGAGGTTTGCCGGGATGGTTGGTTCGGATGCGATTTCGCCATTGGCCTGCAGGACGCCTCCGCTCATTTTCGATGTCATTTCAGTGGAGGCATTGCCGATATCGATCTGGCCGCAGGCGATGTCAAAGTGGCGGCCGTCGAGGGCTGTCGATTTGGTGAGGCCGGCAATGGCGTGTTTGGTGGCCGTATACGGCGCTGACATCGGCCGCGGCGTGGAGGCGGAGATCGAGCCATTGTTGATGATTCGCCCACCACGCGGCGTCTGTGCCTTCATCAGCTTCATCGCCTGCTGGGTACAGAGGAAGGCGCCGGTCAGGTTGGCGCTGACGATGGCGTTCCACTGTTCGAAGGTGATGTTTTCCATCGGAACGGCGGGCAGGCCCATGCCCGCATTGTTGACGAGCAGGTCGAGGCGGTCGAAATCGTGGCGGATGGTCGAAAACAGGGTGGCGACCGCCTGCGGATCGCCGACATCGGCAGCGAACGCCCGTGCCGTGCCGCCGGTCTCGGCGGACAGCTCCTTTGCGGCGTGCTGGAGAATATCAAAGCGCCGGCCTGAAAGGACGACCGTGTAGCCGTTTTTCAATAGCGCCTCGGCAATGGCGCGGCCGATACCGGTACCGCCGCCTGTGACCAGGGCAATCTTCGATCCGCTTGTTTCAGCCATGCCCAAGTCCTCCTCGTGCCGCATCCTTGATAGGGCATCAAATCCGGTTTTGCTGCAAAAGCCCAGCGGATTTGCTTTCGGTTTTTTGGGATCAGCCAATCGGCGATGACGAGGGAGCGGCTTGCGCCGCGCCAACGTTGGATGAGCATTTTAAGGTGGATTCGTCCTATATCGTGCCTGTGCTGCCGGGAGGCGTTGTATTGGCGTGGGCGAGGAAGGCCGGCGCCGATCAGCTCCGGGTAAAGACGTAATCGGTTTCCTGCCGCAGCGTTTCACCGGGCCGCAAGACGGCTTGCGGGAAATTGGCGTGATTGATCGCATCCGGCCAGATCTGAGTTTCCAGGCAGAAGCCGGCGAAAGGCCCGTATTGGCGGCCTTCGAGGCCGGGTGCTGCTATATTCATCTTGAAGCCGGTGTAGAACTGTACGCCGGGCTCGGTGGTGCGCACTTCCAGCGAGATGCCGGAATTGATGCTGCGCACCAGGGCAACGGACTGTTTGGGGCCACGAGCCTCTGCCAGGCAGAAATTGTGGTCATAACCGATCTTGTCGCCTTCCAGCTGACGGCGCAGCGGCGTCATGGCGCGCAGATCGAAGGCGGTGCCCTCGACGGAGCGGATCTCGCCGGTCGGGACCTGCAGATCGTTGGTCGGCAGATAGCTGTTGGCGGCGATCATCGCATCGTGGCCAAGCGCATCGGCAGTGCCATCGAGGTTGAAATAGCTGTGCTGGCAGACATTGCAGATTGTCGCGCGGTCAGTCGTGCTCTCATAGAGGACATTAAGGACACCGCCGTCGCTGACCGTATAGGTGCAGGTGATGGTGCAATTGCCGGGATAGCCGGCGCGGCCATCGGGATCGACAATCTGCAGCACGACGCGGTTCTCCGCCGTCTCGATCAGCCTCCACAGGCGCTTGGCAATGCCGTCGCTGCCACCGTGCAGGTGGGTTACGCCCTTTTCGTTGCATTCGAGCTGGTAGGGCACGCCATCGATGGCAAACCGCCCACCGCCGATGCGATTGGCGTTGCGGCCGGGCGTTGCGCCGAAATAGGGGGAATGCGAGAGATAGTCGGAAAAATTCTCGAAGCCGAGAACCAGTGGCGCCGCATGGCCATCAAGGCGCAGGTCCTGGATGACGGAGCCCCAGGTGAGGATATGTGCGGTCAGCCCGCCGCCCTTTATGACGATGCGATGAACGGGTTCGCCGGACGGCATATGGCCGAACACTTCAGTCTCTGTCTGCACGATTACTCTTCCTCCACTCTTTCGGCGGCAAACTGCGTCATTTCGCGGATGGCAGCAACCGAAAAGTCATACAATTTAAGGCGCCCGGACGCTCCAGCCGTTCAGGCACCTTCCTCAGTAAAGACAGAACAGATTCGCCTTAAAACGTCTTCTGATAGATGATGAAAGGCGTCTTATCGGCGATCCGGTCGTAAAGCTTGCGGGCATTGGCGTTGAAGTCCTGAGTCATCCAGTAGACTTCCTCTGCCTTTTCCGCATTGGCCCGGGCATAGACAGCTTCGATCAGCGCCCGGCCGATTCCCTGTCCGCGCACCTCCGGATCGGCAAACAGGTCCTGCAGGTAGCAGATGGAATTCTTGTGCCAGCAGGACCGGTGAAAGAGGAAATGCGCAAGACCGACCGGTTTGCCGTCCAGCACGGCGAGAAATCCCGCATATTCATGCGCCGCGCCGCTCAAGAGCCGCGAGAAGGTGAGGGCGTAGATGTCCTCTGGCAGAGTGGTCTCGTAGAAGGCGAGATACGCCTTCCACAGGCGGCGCCAATCCTGCTCGTCGCCGGGCTCGATGGGGCGGATGGTGAGGGTTGCGGTCAGCGTCTGTCCTTCCCGATATCGGCGAGATCATAGGATGTCGTCTGATAGATATCGTTGATCCAGTTGCCGAACAACAGGTGCGCGTGGCTGCGCCAGCGGTTCTGTGGCGTCAACGTCGGATCATTGTGGGGAAAATGGTTGTGCGGCATCTTGATCGGCACGCCGGCATCGACATCGCGGAAATATTCATCCGACAGCGATGTCGAATCATATTCGACATGGTTGAAGACATAGAGCCGGTTGCCGGCCTTCTCATGCACGAAGCACACACCCATTTCCTCGGATTCCATCAGGATTTCCAGCGCGGGTTTTTGCTCGATATCGGCGCGGCGCACCTCGGTCCAGCGCGATACCGGTATCTGGAAATCATCGGAAAAACCGCTGAGATAGGGCGAGGACGGGTTGAGATTATGGTGGCGATAGACGCCGAACGCCTTTTCCTTCAGCGTGTATTTCGGCACGCCGTGGAAATGGTAGATCGCCGCCATCGCACCCCAGCAGATGTTCAGCGTCGAATGGACATTGGTGTGGGTCCAGTCAAGAATCTGCTGCATCTCGTTCCAGTAGGTGACGTCTTCATAATCCAGCGTCTCGACAGGGGCGCCAGTGATGATCAGGCCGTCGAACTTGCGGTGCTTGACCTCTTCCCAAGTCTCGTAGAAGGCCAGCAGATGCTCTTCCGGCGTATTCTTGGCCTTGTGGCCGCCCAGCCGGATCAACGAGAATTCGACCTGCAGCGGCGAGGCGCCGACAAGGCGCGCCATCTGCACTTCGGTTTTGATCTTGTTCGGCATGAGATTGAGCAGGCCGATCTGCAGCGGCCGGATGTCCTGGCGGATTGCGGCAGTTTCGGTCATCATCCGCACCCCCTCTTTGACGAGGGTTTCATAGGCGGGCAGCGTATCAGGAATCTTGATTGGCATGGGACAACACTCGGCTCAACGAACACGCCGGTACAAAAAAACCGGCAACGATAGAATCGCAACCGGCCCCGCTTGCTTGCGCATGCACGGCCCTTTAGCGACTTATTTAACGTGGCTGCAAGCCGGCCGGCCAAATCACCACGAGTGCTTAAATAGCGCCTGTTGGCGCGCGAATCAATATGCTGCGCCCGTGTGCGTAAAACGGTCGCCACGACTGGTTGCTATCGTCAGGCAGGCTCTCCTTTTGCCAGAAAGGCTGCCACACTGTCGAGCAGGGAACGCGTTCCCGTTTCGCGCTGGCTGACAGTGTCATGGCCGTCAAGAAAGGCGTCCTGTTCGGTGAAGACCAGCTTCGTTCCAGCGCCGTCTGCCTTGAGTTCAACCGTGGTCAGCGAGACGGAGATCCGCGTGCGATCCAGGTGGATGTCGTAGCTATAGATGATGCGCTCGTTTGGCACGATGTCCTGATATTGCCCATCGAAGGTATGCACTACCCTATCGGGGGAGGTGATCGACAGGTGCTCGCGGCCGCCGATGCGGAAATCAATAGTGAAGTCCTGCGATGTCCAGCCGGCATGGCTGGCGTACCACCGGGCCTTGTTATCCTTCTTGGCCCATGCGGCAAAGACACGGGACGGAGAGGCATCGTAGTGGCGGACGATGGTGAAAGCGGCATGGGTTACCGAATGCTGGGTCATGGCGGTTCCTCTCCGGTGTTTCGTTAGGTGGCGGCCTGATCGCGGTTGAGTTCCGTTCCAAGATTGTCGAGCATCTGGTCCCACCCGGCCTCATGGTTTTCCGGCCTGTCATGGCCGTCGAGGAAGACGCCCTGCTCGGTGAGAATAACGCGGCAGCCGTGGCTTGCTGCGATGAACTCGACGGTCAGAAGTCCGGCGAAAAGCCGTTTGCCTTCCGAGGTCATGTTGCCCGCTGAGATGATGCGCACATTGGGCACGATGTCCTGATAGGTGGTTTCGTTGATGAAAACCGGACCGCCCTTCGGCCCGAAGCGGCTGACATCGCTGCCGCCGGTTCGGAAGTCGAAGCGTTCATAGGCCACGTCCCATCCCTCGCCCGGCGATCCCCAGCGCAGAAGGGCATCCGGATCGGACCAGGCGGCAAAGACGCGCGGCGGTGCTGCCGCGTACGTGCGTTCAAGGACGATGGTGGAGTGCCTCGTGGATCGTTCGGTCATCACACTCTCCTTGTTTGCCTGTGGGGTCAGGCGACGGCGGCACTGCGTTCGAGTTCGATGGCCAGTTGTTCGTAGAGGTCGCGGCAGCCTTTTTCGCGATCGGCGACCTTGTCGAGGCCGTCGAGAAAGGCGCCCTGTTCGGTGTAAAACAGCCGGGTCTTTGCGCCTTCGGCCTTTAGTTCCACCGTGGCGAGCGACGAGGAAATGCGTTTGTCGCCGATCAGCATCGAATAGGCGAAAATCATCCGGTTGTCCGGTACGATGTCGTGGTAAATGGTTTCGTTATAGACCATCATCGTGCCATCCGGGCTGAAGCGGCCGGTCTCGCGGCCACCAACGCGGAAGTCGAAGGTGTATTCGGCAATCGGCCAGTTGTCGGCCTTGACGAACCAGCGGTTACGGGCAGCCGGGTCGGAAAAGGCCTTGAAGACGCGGGCCGGCGAAGCGTCGTAAACGCGCTCGATGACGAAAGTGGCATGGGTCACGCTGCGGTCGGTCATTGTTCACCCCCTTGAGATGTTTCGGTTTGAATGGTGTCGGGCTCTTCCGGGTTGTCGGCGAGATAGTCGCCCAGCGCGTCGAGGCGGCGGCCCCACAGAGCGCGGCGATCGGAGATCCATTGTTCTGCAAGGCTCAGCACCTCCCGGTCGATGGTGCAGGTGCGCACCCGCCCGACCTTCTGCGACTGGACGAGGCCGCTCAGTTCCAGCACCTGCAGGTGTTGCATGACGGAGGGCAGGGACATGGTGAGTGGGCCGGCCAGTTCGCTGACAGAGGCCGGTCCATGGCAAAGCCTGTTCACC
Source organism: Pararhizobium sp. (assembly GCF_965279435.1). Classification (NCBI taxonomy): domain Bacteria; kingdom Pseudomonadati; phylum Pseudomonadota; class Alphaproteobacteria; order Hyphomicrobiales; family Rhizobiaceae; genus Pararhizobium; species Pararhizobium sp. The sequence goes on along the minus strand of NZ_CBDIHY010000003.1, from coordinate 1,114,728 downwards.
ATCATGCGCCGTGCCGGATCAGCGAGCGCCTGGAACATGAGATCGAGCTGGTTTGATTGGTTAAGCATATGCCTAACTATCATGGCATGGCGACGAGCGCAAGAGATAGTTAAGTAAATTGCTAAGTGTTGTGTTCACGCCGATGTGTTCGAAAACCTGAAACTCGCCCGTTCCGGCACGCGTACCCCTGATGACTTCAGGAGGAAACGCGATGCCCAGTCTTGCCTACCAGATCAGCCCGGCCGATTTCCGCCAGCGGCGCCTGTTGCAGGCAACCATCGCTATCCTGGCGATGCTGCCGGTGTTTGCCGGGCTGGCGGGTGTGGTGATGGGACCCGGCTTTCTCGGCGAGACGACACCGCCTGTGGATCTCAGCAGTCATGTGCGGTTCCTGTCGGGTCTGTTCCTTGCTTTTGGCATCGGCTGGTACAGCTGCATTCCAGCGATCGAGAAGAAGACCGAACGCATCCGGCTTCTGGCGATCCTGACATTCAGCGGTGGGCTGGCGCGGCTGTATTCGCTGGTTATCGATGGTGTGCCTTCGGCTGGGCATCTGCTCGGGCTTGGCATGGAACTGGTCGTCGTGCCGTGTCTGGTTCTCTGGCACGGACAGGTTGCGGCCCTGAGCCAAAGCCGGAGTTGAGCGAGGTCGCGCAGCAATCGGCGTCTTCCGCCCGATCAGCAAACGGGTGGAGGCGATTGCCGCAAGCGGCGGGTGGGGCGATCCTAGGCGTGGCTGGGAGGATCGTCTCACCCTTCTGTCCTTCCGGCATTGGCCCGAGGCTGTGCCGAGGTTTCGCGCCGTAACCTGGTGTTTTGCGAATTCCGTCGCACCGTTTCGTCCGTCTCGCAAAGCATGCCGGTTTGAAAAGCCAGCCAAGCAGAGTGTTTTGCGTCTCCATCGCGAGGAAAATGGAACAATCCAAGATATTCGGGATTGCAAAAAACAATCCTGAGATGTGAATATCTTTTTATTTCAAGGGTTTGCGCGTCACATTATGGAATCCTTAATTACATTGCGCGCTAAATTCTCGCTAACTCCGAGATGCCCGTCGGATGGTCTGCCACCGGAGCTGACATGATGTCGCGGTACGGTTGCATGTTGATCGACCCCATCAGGAGGCCATCGTGTCCCGCCCAAAGATCAAGACTGCATTGACCGCCGTGTTAATGCTTATCGGTGTCGTGTTCCTATCCTTTGCCGGCTTTGCCATTCAAAGCATGAACACGTTGAATAAGAACGTCGCTGAAATGGCGACGGACTGGTTGCCGGGCGTCTCCGTCGCCAAGGAAATGAACCTGGCGCTGTCTTCGATGCGCCGCAATTATCTTAATCATGTGATGGCCCTGGATGACGCCAGCCGCAAGACCGTCGAGCAGGCGCTGGATGCGGATGCCACTCATTTTCGCGAGCAGTTGAAATTGAACGAGGCTGCCAGCGACGATGCGTCCGAGCAAGCTGTGGCGAAGGACATCGAAACGAAGTTTGCCGCCCTCCAGCAATTGGCACAGCCGATGCTCGCCCTTTCGCGTGCGGGCAAGACAGAGGAGGCGAAAGTCGCCCAGCAGACGCAGATCCGCCCGGCCGCTGCCGAGCTGACGGATATCGTCGACAAGATCGTCCGGATTAAAACGGAGGGATCGCAGCACTCTTACGAGATCAGCAAACAGGTCTTCCAGACGACGATGACCATTGCGATGGTGGCCGTCGCTGTTGGCCTTTCGGTGATTGCAGGCGGCATCTATTTTGCCCTTTCCGGGATCGCCAGGCCGATCGAGGCCATCACCGGCTCGATGAAGGCGCTGGCAGCAGGCGACACGACAGCGGCCATTCCGTTCCAGGGTCGCGCCGACGAAATCGGCGCCATGGCAGCGGCGGTTGCGGTGTTCAAGGCCAATGCGCTGGCCAACATCCAGCTGGAAGCCGAGGCCGCAAGCGAGCGCAACATGACCGAGAGCGAGCGGCGGCAGAATGCGCAAACTGCGCGGATCAAGGCGGATGAAATGGAGCTGGCGACGGCTGGGCTGGCGGATGGCCTTTCGCATCTGGCTGCAGGCGATCTTTCCTTTCAGCTCAACCAGACTTTTGCGCCCGACTTCGAAACGCTGCGGAAGAATTTCAATGCGTCCGTTCTTCAACTGGCACAGACGCTGCAGTCCGTGACCACGGCGGCACAGTCGATCGACAGCGGATCGCGGGAAATCAGCCAGAGTTCCGACGATCTCTCCAAGCGCACCGAACATCAGGCCGCATCGCTGGAAGAAACGGCCGCCGCCCTCGATCAGATCACCGCGAACGTCGCCAACTCCTCGCAGCGGGCCGAAGAGGCACGGCAGATTGCCATCCAGGCCAATGCCAGCGCCACCCAGTCGGGCTCGGTCGTCGCCAATGCGGTCAATGCCATGGAGCGCATCGAGCAGTCGTCGGGGCAAATTTCCAGCATCATCTCGGTGATCGACGAAATCGCCTTCCAGACCAATCTGCTGGCGTTGAATGCCGGTGTCGAAGCGGCGCGTGCCGGTGAGGCCGGCAAGGGGTTTGCGGTGGTCGCACAGGAAGTGCGCGAACTCGCCCAGCGCTCTGCCAAGGCGGCTAAGGAAATCAAGGAGCTGATCCGAAATTCGAGCGTGGAAGTCGACAGCGGAGTCAAGCTGGTACGCGACACCGGCAATGCGCTGAAAGTCATTGGCGACTATGTGGTGACGATCAACCAGCACATGGACGCGATCGCGCTTTCATCGCGGGAGCAATCCGTCGGGCTTGCCGAGGTCAACACGGCGGTCAACCAGATGGATCAGGTGACGCAGCAGAATGCGGCAATGGTCGAGGAGATGAATGCGGCGGGCGCCACCCTTGCGCAGGAATCCAACCAGCTCCGGGAGCTGATCTCGCAGTTCATGCTGGCCGCCGACAACCGATCGGCTGTACGGGACGGCGCGGCCCACAAGTCCCGCCGGGCGGCATAGGTTTTGCCGGATAAGGGCCTCGCCGAAAGGCGGGGCCTTTTTGTTTGTGACGCGCCTGTGCAACGCATGGGCTCTACAGGACAATCCCCGCGAGCGGCTGTCTTCCGATCAATGCCAGAGAGACACGTGGCACGCATGGGCGCTGACGTTTGGCAATTGCATCCGCCCACGCGCGAAAAATTCGCCGTGGTTTTCAAAGGACAGAGTCGGCCGGGGCACATCGGGTGCCGCAGTAAGTAGTAATAGGTGACACGCGATGTGCCCCGTTTCAGTGTCTTTTGCCGCGCTTCTCAGGTTCTTCTGCGCCTCTCCCTTGTGAGGAGAAGCCTCCAATGCCCCAGCCCGGCCGCTTATCCGCTGGGCTTTTCAATGCGGCGGGGTTTAGCCCTGGGCCGTCCAAAGACGGCGTGGCCACCCGGCACGCCCGGTCCGCTTTCGCAAACCGGAGGAGAACCGCCTTTCACGCAGCCCCGGGGATTTTGCGCGCGTTCCGCCAAACCATCCGGGCACCGGCCCCACCTCGCCGGCAACGCAAACCGGTGTATCCGTGGTGGGACGAGGTGAGTATGGCACGGGTTTTGAGGGCGGGGATTTGCGGGGATAATTTTTTTTGGGGGAGCCACTATTAGCCCAAAGCTGGCATGGAACGTTTGCCTATTCAGAGGCGGCTTTGCGCCTTCCTTCCGGCCGTTTGTACCGCTTGCTGGAATTGCTGAAAATTATCCTTTCAGCCACGCAGGTCACCTTTGAAAGCGGGCAAAAGCAGACCTGCCACCGTCACCACACATGGAACAAAACCCAATTCTCTGAGTTTTAGGCTATTCGACCAACGCGGTGGTGGCCTTGGCGATGTCTGCGCTGGTCGAACTTTCAGGACGAAGCAAAATTCCAAACCAACGATAGGAGGAAGAAATGTCTTATTATTCCACTATGGTCGTCGTCGCGGCATCATGCGTTGCATTGGCCGGATGTCAAACAGCGGGCATGAATTCCGGCGGTGGCCCGGCGACACCCGGCTGTGTGGCCGGGACGGTTGGAGGCGCAGTCGTGGGCGGTGTGGCGGGGTCGGCAATCGGGTCCGGTACCGGCCAGCTCTGGGCCGTTGGCGCCGGAGCAACGTTGGGCGGCGCTGCCGGTTCTGCAATAGCTTGCCGCTAATTGTTGACGACAAGGCAGGTGGCGAAATACAGGCGTCACTTGCCTGACAAACAATCTGATTTGTCCATTTACTAATTACGACCTCGAAGGCCCTCGGCGTGTAAAGGCTTGTCGCACCGAGGGCTTTTCTGCGTCATTTGGCAGGGCCATTTCCCCAAATGATGCTGCGCTCGCCTCAGAGCGTGTCGATCAGTCCTCCGTCCACGCGCATGGAAGCCCCGGTGGTCGCGGATGCCAAAGGCGAGGCGAGATAGGTGACGAGGTTGGCAACCTCTTCGACGCTTGCCGCGCGCTGAATAATCGAACTGGCGCGATGCGTCTTGACGAAGTCGGCGGCAAGCTCCTCGATCGGCTTGCCGGTCTTCGCCCGCTCGTCGGCAAGCATCGCCTCGACCCCTTCCGACAATGTTGGACCGGGCAGGACCGAGTTCACGGTCACGCCCGTGCCCGCCATGCGCTTGGCAAGTCCGCGGGCAACCGCGATATCTGCGGTCTTGCTGACGCCGTAGTGGATCATTTCCACCGGAATATTAAAGCCGGATTCCGAGGCGATGAAGATCACGCGGCCCCAGTCGACCTTCTGCATGCCGGGAAGGTAGGCGCGCGAAAGCCGGACGGCCGACATGACGTTGACCTGCCAGTGGCGATCCCACACCTCGTCGCTCGCCTCGAAAAAGTCGAGCGGCTGAAAAATGCCCGCGTTGTTGATGAGGATGTCCACATGAGGAACCTTGGCGACGAGAGCGTCACAGCCTTCAGCGGTCGCGACATCGGCAGCGACGGCAGCAACTGTGCCCCGCGCACCTTCGCCTCTCAAGCGTTCGGCGGCCTTTGCGGTCTTGTCTTCGGACCGCCCATTGATCACCACATCCGCGCCAGCTCGCGCGAGCTGGCGGGCGATCGCGTAGCCGATGCCTTCGGTAGATCCAGTAATCAGAGCGGTTTTGCCTGTAAGGTCGATCTGCATCTGCTGCTCCTTGTGAGGGTGAACACGCAAGGTATGGCCTTGCGGCCGGTCTCGCAACAGCTGGCGCCGTCGCGTTCGATCTGCGCGCCATTGATCACGTCCGAAAAGCGCCGTCATGCCGGTCTTGGATTGAGCCGCGCGATGTGCCCCGTTTCGGTGTCTTTTGCCGCGCCTCTCTTGTCAGGAGAAGCCTCCAATGCCCCTAGCCCCACTGCCTATCCGCGAGGCCTTCCAATAGGGCGGGGTTCAGCCCTGGGCTGTCCAAAGACGGCGTGGCCACCCCGCACTCCCGGCCCACTTTCACGAACCGGAGGGGAACCGCCTTTCACGCAGCCCAGGGGATTTTGCGCGCGTTTCGCATAACCATCCGGGCACCGGCCCCACCTCGCCGGCAACGCAAACCGGTGTATCCGTGGTGGGACGAAGTGAGTATGGCACGGGCTTCAAGGGCGGAGATTTGCGGGGATGAAATTTTTTGGAAGCCACTATTGGCCCAAAGCCGACATGTAACGTTCGCATACTCAGCGGCGGCTTCGCGCCGTCAATATCGCCCGTCCGAGAGGGTATGCTTATCGGCTTTATAGCCGATCTCCCGGTTCGCCGATCAGCGCGGCCAGCCGTCCCGGATATCGAACACCAACTTTCGCAAGAAACCGGCGTAGGAGAAAGTGCCGTACCATTCGCGCTCATCGTTGCTTTGCGTGACAAGCTCTCACGGCTACTGCGCTGCGGATCGTCACGGTCGCATTTGCTGTCGCCTTTCGAAGCCCCACGGCCATGCTCCGACGCGGGTGGACGCTGCGTTCAGTAGTGTGCACCTTGTTCACAAGACGATTGATCGGCGGTCGATGGCTCTACGCTTCCACCGCCGGTAATAGATCAAAAGGATGCCCCGATCGTCCTTGAGCAATCTGGTAAGAGCGCATCGTCAGGACTAAGCTGCACGGGTTCGTGTTTTGGAGCAGTGCCATGGAGCTGGTCGAATACTGCCTGCACAAGCTTGGAGGCTTTTTTTACAACACTTACTATCTGAATGGTGGGGCAATGGCGCTCAGTTTCGCCATTTCCATTGGCCTGGTTCTGACGGTTTTCGCGGTGGAACTCACCTATGTGGGGTTCGGCAATTCCGGGTTCCGTCGGGTTTTCTTCGAACGCAGCAAATCCACAATCACCGACATCGTCTATTTCCTCCTTCATGCGACGGGAATGATTACGCTATTCGCGGCGCTCTCATCATTTGGTCTGTCCTATGCCATCACCCGCGCGGCTCAGGATGCCCCGCACCTGGACCTTGCCGGGAGGCTGCCAGGCTGGGCACATGTTCTCTTGTTCCTGGTGCTGTCAGACTTCTTGAGCTACTGGCAGCATCGGTTGATGCACCGGCTGCCCGTACTATGGCGGCTGCACGAATTTCACCACGCAGCCGAAGAGTTCAACGCGCTGACTGCGACGCGGGAGCATCCGCTCGAGAGGGCCATAAACATGGCCATCATGGTCGTTCCGGCGCTGCTTATCGGCCTGCCAACGGCCGAATTCGCCCTCGTGATGATCACCTTTGGCGCCATTGGTCTGGTCAAGCACAGTGCCATTCCCTGGCATGGCTGGTTTGGCAAATACGTGATCCAGTCACCACGCGACCACTTCATCCATCACTCCCGGGTGCGGGAACATCACGACAAGAATTTCGCCAATTATTTCCCGATCTGGGATCATTTGTTCGGCACTTATTACGAGGGCGATGTAGACGGTGCAAAGCTCGGTCTGGACCGCGACTACTTCAACCAAACCGATCCGTTCCGCGAAAGCATCGCCACAGAAATCCGTTTCTTCCAACGCGCGGGGCAAGCTGTTAAGGCCACCTGCGGCATAAGCCCCATAAGCGGAAAATCTGCCTCGCCGCAGGGGCTGTCGGGCCCGGAGAGGCGCCGGTAGCGCGAAGCTGGCATCGCTCTGTTGTGATAAGCGGCGGCTTTCGGGAATCCACGAACTAGCTCCGAATGACAGAAATGGGTCGGGAGCTACCTGCCTCTGATCGGTTGATGAATGGCCGCTATCGCAGTTTGGGCCTTGAAAGCGGACAGACCGCTCTCGGCCGAAATCGGCCACTTCTCACAATCGAACCGACGTCCACCAACGGCGCAAAGCGATCGCTCTGCGGGCTCCGTTACCGCGTGCCTCACCCCTCAATTTCTTCCCGCAGCATTTCCAGCTCCAGCCATTCCTCTTCCATCTTCGTGATCGAAGCCCGCAGTTTTTCCAGCTCGGTGGCCAGCGCCGAGAACCGGGACGGGTTCTTGGAAAACAGGTTGGGGTCGGCCATTTCCCTTTCGTGTTTGGCGATCTGGGCTTCGGCTTTTTCCATCTCCTTCGGCAGGTTTTCCAGCGCGAATTTCTGTTTGAAGGAGAGTTTGCCCTTGCCGGTCTTTTGGGCCGAGGAGGAGCCGCTATCGCCCGCGGATTTGGCTTTTTCGGCTTTTTCCGCGCGCTTCCTTTCGTCGGCAACGCCCTTGCGCTGCGCCATCATGTCGGAATAGCCGCCGGCATATTCGATCCAGCGGCCGTCGGGCGCGTCGGGGTTGGCAGGCGCTATGGTCGAGGTGACGGTGCGGTCGAGGAAGTCGCGGTCGTGGCTGACGAGGATGACGGTGCCGGGGAAGCCGGCGACGATTTCCTGCAACAGGTCGAGCGTTTCGATATCGAGATCGTTGGTCGGCTCGTCGAGGATCAAAAGGTTGGTCGGGCGCGACAGGATGCGGGCGAGCATCAACCGGGCGCGCTCGCCGCCGGAGAGGTTCTTGATCGGAGTGCGGGCCTGTTCGGGCTGGAACAGGAATTCTTTCATATAGCCGGTGACATGGCGCTGCTCGCCATTGACGAGCAGGTTATCGCCGCGGCCGTCGGTGAGGTAATGCGCCAGCGTATCCTCAAGGTTCAGGTCCTCGCGGCGCTGGTCGAGCGTGGCGATTTCGAGGTTGGTGCCGAGCTTCACCCAGCCGCTGTCAGGCTTGATCTGGCCGGTGAGCATCTTCAGGAGCGTGGTTTTGCCGGCACCATTCGGGCCGACGAGGCCGATGCAATCGCTGCGGTGAACGCGGATCGAGAAGGGGGCGACGATGGTGCGGTCGCCATAGGTCTTGGTGATCTGGTCGGCCTCGATCACCAGCTTGCCGGATTCACGGGCGTCGGAGACGGTGGCCTGAACCGAGCCTTGCGGGCCGTTATGGCCGCGATGTTTTGCGCGCAGGTCCTGCAGCGCGCCGAGACGGCGCATGTTGCGCTTGCGCCTTGCGGTGACGCCATAGCGCAGCCAGTGTTCCTCGCGTTCGATTTCCTTGCCGAGTTTGTGCTGTTCGAGCTCTTCTTCCTCCAGCACCTTGTCGCGCCAGGCCTCGAAGAAGGCAAAACCCTGGTTGAGACGGCGCGACTGGCCGCGATCGAGCCAGACGGTGGAATTGGAGACCTTTTCGAGGAAGCGCCTGTCGTGGGAGATGACCACGAGGGCCGAGCGGCTCTTGACCAGCTCGCCTTCCAGCCATTCGATGGTCGGCAGGTCGAGATGGTTGGTCGGCTCGTCGAGAAGCAGGATGTCCGGCTCCGGCGCCATGACGCGGGCGAGCGCCGCACGGCGGGATTCACCGCCCGAAAGCTGGTTGGGGTCCTCGTGGCCGGTCAGGCCCAGATGTTCGAGCAGGTAGGCGACCCGGTAGGGATCGTCGCTGGGGCCAAGGCCGGCTTCGGCATAGGCCTGCACGGTGTCGAAGCCTTCGAAATCGGGGGCCTGATTGAGGTAGCGGATGGTGACGGACGGGTGGCGGAAGATTTCGCCCGACTGTGGCTCGGCAAGACCGGCCGCCATCTTCATCAGGGTCGACTTGCCCGAGCCGTTGCGGCCGACGAGGCAGATGCGGTCGCCCGGCTCCACCTGCAGATTGGCACCGGCCAACAACGGCGTGCCGCCGAAGGAGAGGAAGATATCGTCGAGTTTCAGAATGGGTGGCGCCATGGTCAGGCTCCCGAAAGGTCTTGCGGACGGGCAAGGATGAGCGCCCGGCCGGAGGAAAGGGTAAAGCGGACGGTGCCTTCGGCGACATTGGAAACAGTGCGCGAGGAGCCGAACGGCAGATGAAAATTGGTGAGTGGATACCGGGCGTTGGCGATCGACAGGCCGGTCAGCGTATCGAGCCCGAGGATGGAAAACAGGCTGCCCTTCGGCAGGTCGATCTCGACCGTGCCGGGCAGGAGCGGATAGGCTTCCTCCTCGCCGGAGGTGAGCAGCAGCTCGACGCCCTGTTCGGCAAGTTTGGCGGCATAGAGTAGGTGCATGAAGGCATGGTCGCTGCGTTCGCCGCCCAAGGCGCCTGCCAGCACGAGTTTTTTCGCGCCACGCTCAAGCGCTGTGGCAACGGCGATTTCGCCGTCGGTCTCGTTTTTGGCTGAGGGATAGGGCTCGCGGTGGACATCCGGCCATTCGGCGATCAGGGCATCGGGCGTGGAATCGAAATCGCCGACCCAAAGCTCTGGCGTCAGGCCAAGCGGCCTGGCATGCCGCATGCCGCCATCGGCCGCGATGACGCGGGCGCCGGACAGCTGGGCCAAAAGCCTGTCCGTCGGCGTCAGCGGCCCGCCCATCAAGATTACAAAAGCCTGTTTGCTCATGGCGCAAGGCCATAGCGTAAACAGGGGGAGGAGGGGAAGGGGCGGGCGCGCAATTGCTGCGATGGGTCGTGGCGTTGGGCAAACGGATGGGCAGGCGATGGTCATAGCGTTCCGCGCCGGTTTTATCTTGAATACATACCGTACGTACGGTATCTTACTTCTATGTCGAGAACAACGAAGCACAATCCGGAACGGGGCGATGCCAGGACACGGCTCTTGGATGCAGCACTCTGCGTCATCCGTGCCAAGGGCTTTGCGGGCACGTCGGTGGATGACCTGTGCCGGGCTGCTGGGGTGACAAAGGGCGCCTATTTCCATCATTTCAAAAGCAAGGACGCACTGGGCGTTGCCGCCGCGCAGCATTGGGCGGAGACGACGACGGCTTTTTTCGCCGGGGCGCCCTATCATGCGGCGGAGGATGCGCTTGACCGGGTGCTTGCCTATGTCGCCTTTCGCCGGTCGATCATTGCGGGAGAGCTGGCGGACTTCACCTGCCTTGTCGGAACGATGGTGCAGGAAGTCTATGCTACCTCTCCCACTATTCGCGATGCCTGCGGTGCCAGTATTTTTGGTCACGCTGAGACGCTTGAAGCCGATATCGCTGCGGCAATGCGGGATCGTGGCATTTCCGCGGATTGGACCGCCGCGAGTTTGGCGCGGCATATGCAGACTGTGACCCAAGGCGCGTTCGTGCTGGCCAAGGCGGGAAACGATCCGGCACTGGCGCACGAGGCGCTCGATCATCTCGACCGCTATACCCGTCTTCTCTTCGATTGCACCCACAAGGAGTGAGCGCCTTCATGACACAGAATGTCCGTCTGGCCTGTTCGTGCGGCAAGGTCCATATCGAGGTCGAGAAAGAGCCAATCATCAGCACGGAATGCCATTGCAACAGCTGCCGGACGGCCGGTGCCCGGTTGCAGTCCCTTGGTACCGGGTCAGCGGTTCTGGCTGAAAACGGCGGAACGCGCTTTGTCCTTTATCGCAAGGATCGCGTCCGTTTCGTGGAAGGCACCGAGTATCTCCGCGAATTCCGCCTGAAGCCCACAGCCGGCACCCGCCGCGTTGTTGCCACGTGCTGCAATACACCGGTTTTCCTCGAATTCGAAAACGGCCATTGGCTCAGCCTTTATGCCGGCCTTTGGCCTGACGATGCACTGCCGCCGCTTGATCTGCGCACGATGACAGGCGACCGTGCCGATCGCGCCGCACTTTCCGGCGATGTCCCGAGCGGGACGATGGCAACGGTGTCGTTTTATGCCCGGCTGCTGACCGCCTGGATTGCGATGGGTTTCAAGAGCCCGAAGATCACCGTCGTCAAGGGAGTGATCCATGCCTGATACCGATGACAAGATCACCATCGAAAGCGTGACGTCGTCGCATGTCCAGCGCGTCGACCGTCGGAAATATACCGCGATGCGCGACGCGCTGCTGAAGGTCCTGCCCGCCGGAGCGCCGGGGATCACCATCGCCGAGGCCAAGGCGAAACTGCTGCCGCATCTGCCCGAAGACATGTTTCCGGGCGGTGACAAGGCCGGGTGGTGGCTCAAGGCGGCGCAACTCGATCTGGAAGCAAAGCGCGTGATTGGCCGCACCGCAGACAAGCCGCTGCGGCTTTTCAAGCTTTAGGTTCAGCGGAAGGGAAACCGTCCTCCCTTCCGAAACTCGCTATCAAATATCGTAATTGTTGCCGGCGCTCAGCGACGAGATGAATTTCTTCGTCCGCTCCCGCTCCGGCGTCTGGAAGATGTTTTTCGGGGCGCCGCTTTCGACGATCAGGCCGCCGTCGAGGAACAGGACCTGATCGGCGACTTTCGACGCCAGCCGCAGGTCGTGGGTGGCCATGATCATCGTCGTGCCTTCGCCGGCAAGCCGGTTCAGCACTTCAACGACTTCTTCAGCCAGTTCCGGGTCGAGCGCCGAGGTCGGTTCGTCGCAGAGCAATACGCGGGGCGAGGGGGCAAGGGCGCGGGCGATGGCGACGCGTTGCTGCTGGCCGCCCGAGAGCGTTGATGGCCAGGCGTCGGCCTTGTGCGACATGCCGACCTTTTCAAGCAATTCCTGCGCCTGGGTTTTGGCCCTTTCTTTGGGCCATTTCAGGACCGTGACCAGTCCTTCCATAACGTTTTCAATGGCGGTCTGGTGTGGGAAGAGCTGGAAGTTCTGGAACACCATGCCGGTCTGACGGCGCAGGCGCTGGATGGCGTCCCAGCCGGTCTTCTTGTTGGGCTCGAAGGTTATCTCTTCCTCGCCCAGCCGGATCGTGCCAGCCGTCGGGATTTCCAGGAGGTTGACGCAGCGCAAGAGCGTGCTCTTGCCGCCACCGGAGGGGCCGACCAGCGCGGTCACCGTGCCTTCGGCGATGCGCACGCTGATATCCTTCAGGACGACATTGTCGCCGAAGCGTTTTTCGATATGGGTGAGCTCGATCATGTGCGCGCCTCCAGGAAGCCGCCATAGCGGGCGAAGCGTTTTTCGAGCCGCACCTGCAGCGAGGAGAGAACTGAACTCAGCGCCAGATAGAGCAGTGCTGCCTCGATATAGAGGATCAGCGGTTCATAGGTGGTGGCAACGATGCGCTGCGCGGTCTGGAACAGCTCCGGCACCGTGATGGCGGCGGCAAGCGAGGTGTCCTTCACCAGCGAAATGAACGTGTTCGACAGGGGCGGCACGGCAACGCGGGCTGCCTGTGGCAGTATGGTGCGGCGCATTGCCTGACTCCAGCTCATGCCGATCGAATAGGCAGCTTCCCACTGGCCGCGCGGCACCGAGGAGATGACGGCGCGGATGATCTCGGACGTATAGGCGCCGATGTTGAGTGTGAAACCGATCAGGGCTGCCGGGAAGGCGTCAAGCAGGATGCCGAGGCTCGGCAGGCCGTAGAAGATGACGAACAGCTGGACGAGCAGCGGCGTGCCACGAATGACCCAGACATAGAACCGCGCCACGGCGACCAATGGCTTTGGCCCAAACAGCCGCGCCACGGCGGTCAGGAGACCCAGACCCAGGCCCAGCGTGAAGGAGAGTAGCGTCAGCGGAATCGTGAAAATCAGCCCGGCCCGCACGAGCGGCCAGAGCGAATCGAGCATCAATTGAAGCCAAGGGGGCACGGGCGGGGCCTTTCAAACGGCATGATCCGCCCCGGATGCCGGAACGGATCATGCCTTATAGTTCAGAGAACGGCGCGGCGAAACCTGTCCGGCCGTGCTGTTTCAAAGGTTATTTCGAAACGTCTGCGCCGAAATACTTCTGCGAGATCGCGTCATAGGTGCCGTCGGTCTTGATCTCGGTCAGCGCCTTGTTGATGGCGTCAAGAAGTTCAGGCTCGCCCTTGCGCACGATGATACCGGAATAGTCGGCATTGGCCTGCTCGGCAGCGATCTTGACCGGCGCATCTGGCTTCTTCTTCTTGAAGTCGAGGAAGGACAGGCTGTCGTTGATCGTGGCATCGGCGCGGCCGGTGAGAACCAGCTGGATCGACTGGTCGAAGCCATCTGTGCCGATCAATTCAGCGCCGGAAGCCTGTGCGAGCTTGCCGAAATTGCTGGTCAGCGACTGGGCAGCGTTCTTGCCCTTCAGGTCCGGAAAATCCTTGATATCGGCATTATCCGACTTGATGATCAGGACGGCCTTCGAGGCGATGTAGGGCTCGGAGAAATCATACTTCTTCTTGCGCTCTTCGGTGATGCCGACCTGATTGATCACGGCATCGTACCGGTTGGCGTCGAGGCCAGCGATCAGGCCATCCCACTTGCCTTCGAGGAACTCGGCCTTGACGCCCAGCTTCTTGGCCACGGCTTCACCGATTTCAACGTCGAAGCCGACGAGCTTGCCGCTTTCATCGTGATAGGTGAACGGGGCGTAGGTGCCTTCCGTGCCGATCTTCAGCGCGCCAGCCGACTTGACGGCTTCGAGGTTTTCACCGGCTACGGCCGAGCCGAACGATACCAGCTGGGCAAAGGCGGCAGCGGCGAGAAGTGTGGGAACCCATTTCATTTTGTTTTTCCATCTTTTTTGGTCCGGCCCGTCTGCCGGTGTGAGGACACAATCGCATAACGCTCGACGCATGGCAGCGCACAAAACTTCAATTGCGCACCGCAACAGCGAAGGTTTTTCTCAAATTCCTGCCATTTCAATGCAAAATTGTCGCCGGACGGCTAAAATCAAGGCGGAGTGCTGATTTTTACGGCAATTCGGGTGCCATTTTCAATAATCACTACATAAATCGATTGAAATTGCCATTGAAACGGTTTATGCACGTTTATGCCGATTTGCACCCATTCATGCGTGATCTGATTTTCCGATGCAGACAGAACTCCTTCTACGACAGAGACAAAGCCTGATTCAGGAGCGCCTGCGGACGTCCGGCCGCGTGCTTGCGGTCGATCTGGCGCAAGAATTCAATGTTTCCGAGGACACGGTCCGCAGGGACTTGCGCGAACTGGCGGCGGCGGGCCTGTGCGAGCGGGTCTATGGGGGCGCGCTACCGATTGCCCCCGGCCGCACGACGCTCTCCCAGCGTGTCGGCGAAGCGCCCGAGCGCAAGGCAGCGCTTGCCGCCGCAGCCCTGCCCTTCATTACGCCGGGCATGACTGTCTTCTTCGATGCCAGCTCGACCAATCTCGCGATCGCACAGGCGCTTCCTGCCGGGCTGGAGCTGACGGCGGTGACCAATACGCCGCTGATTGCCTCCGCATTGATGGAAAAGCCGGGTGTCGATATCATCCTGATCGGCGGCAAGATCGACCGGCTGGTCGGGGCTGCCATCGGCGCCAAGGCACAGCGCGATGTTTCCGTGCTGCGGCCGGATCTCTGTATTCTCGGGGTTTGCGGCGTCGATCTCGATGCCGGACTGACAGCCATTGAATATGAGGACGCGGAGTTCAAGCGGCTTGTCGCCCGCAACAGCGCCTCCGTTCTGGCGGCGGTGACCAACGACAAGCTGGGCACATCGGCACCGCATGCGGTCATTGCGGCGCGGGAATGCACGACGCTGATCGTCGAGCATGATGCGGCCCGCAACACCGCCGATCTCTATAGTACCCAAGGCATCACAGTCGTTTACGCAGGAGGAACAAGAGCATGAGGATCGCCCATGTCGCACTCTGGACCACGGACCTCGATCGCCTCTGCCGCTTCTGGGCGGATATCTTTGGCGCTACCGTGGGCGATCTTTATGAAAGTGCCCGGCGCCCCGGGTTTTCTTCGCGGTTTCTGTATTTGAAGGACGGCCCCTCGATCGAGGTCATGCAGGGGCCGTGGATCGATGCGCAGGGTGAGCAATCCGAGCGCCGGGGTTACGCGCATCTCGCCTTGTCTCTCGGTAGCCGCGAGGCTGTCGATGCCTTGGCAACGAAGGCCGTCGCGTTGAGCATTCTTCTGTCACCCGCCCGCATGACGGGCGACGGCTTCTACGAGGCGGTCCTCAGCGACCCCGACGGCAACCCCATCGAAATCACGGCCTGACGCCGCCACCGAATTCTACAGGAAAAAACCATGGATCAGCATACCATAACCCCGCCGCAAGCCGCCGTCCGGCAAGGCTATATGCCCAAAAGCCGGCTCGCCGTTTCGCTGCTCTTCCTGATGAACGGCTTCGTCACCGGCAGCTGGGCGCCAAAAATCCCGGAATTCAAGGACAGGCTCGGTATCAGCGAAAGCGTGCTGGGTCTGCTGATCCTCGCCTTCGGCCTCGGCTCGCTGATCCTGATGCCGATTGCCGGTGGTTTCATCGCCCGGATGGGGTCGCAGAAGGTGGTAAAAGTGACGGCGATCCTGCTGTCGCCGATGCTTCTGCTGTTGACGCTTCTTCCCAATGTCTGGACGGCCGTGATCGGTATGCTGCTGCTTGGTGGTTTCGTCGGCGCCATGGACGTGGCGATGAACGCCAATGCGGTTGAAGTCGAAAAATCGATGCGCCGGGCGATCATGTCGTCCTGCCATGCCTATTGGAGCCTCGGTGGCCTGATCGGTGCTGCGAGCGGTGGTCTGATCATGGCGCATTTCGGCGTCTATGTGCATGTCATACTCGTCACGCTGGTCTGCCTTTCTGTGCTGGCCGTTGCCTGGCCGATGATCCTTGCCGATCAGCCGCATCCGGATACCGCCAAGCAGAAGCTGCGGCTGCCGTCCAATCCGCTGCCCTGGCTGATCGGCCTGGTGGCGCTGTTCTCGATGGTGCCGGAAGGCACGGTGCTGGATTGGGGCGCTCTTTACCTGCGCAACGAACTCGGTGCTTCTGTAGCGATGTCTGGGTTCGGCTTTGCCGCCTTCTCGGCCACGATGGCGATCATGCGCTTTGCCGGCGACCACGTCCGCGACCGCTTCGGTGGCGTGAGAACCCTGCGTGTCTGCACGCTGACCGCACTGGTCGGCCTCGTGCTTGCCGGTATGGCGCCGAATGCGCCGCTGGCCATTCTGGGTTTTGCGCTTGCCGGTGTCGGCATTTCCAACATGGTGCCGATTGCTTTCTCCGCCGCCGGCAACATGCCGGGCCTGGCACCCGGCATCGGGCTGTCTGTCGCCACCTTCATGGGCTATTCCGGCATGCTGTTTGCACCGTCATTGATCGGTTTTGTCGCGGAGCATACCGGTTTCTCGATCATCTTCACCTGCGTGCCGATCCTGTTCATCGTCGTTCTGGCGCTGTCGCATCACGCCGTGCATGCCGATCCGAAGGGGCACGACTGAGCTGCGTTGACGGCGACCTGTCATCAATTCGCCGTCAAACCATGAATGTTGCCGTTGACAAGGCGGCTTTCCTCATCCACCTCAGGGAAAGTCGCCGCAACAGCACGTGCAAGGGGCTTTCATGTCTTCCGCCTTCGATTACGAACCGCAACCCCGCAGGGCCTCCGTTGCCGTCGATGTTGGCGGGGTGATCGTCGGGGGATCCGCGCCCGTGGTCGTCCAGTCGATGACCAATACCGATACGGCCGATATTGATGCGACCGTTGCACAGGTTGCCGCCCTCCACCGGGCAGGCTCGGAGCTGGTGCGCATCACTGTCGATCGCGATGAAAGCGCTGCCGCCGTGCCGAAGATCCGCGAGCGTCTCGAACGCCTCGGTCTCGATGTTCCGTTGATCGGCGATTTCCATTATATTGGCCACAAGCTTTTGGCCGACCATCCGGCCTGCGCCGAGGCGTTGGCGAAATACCGCATCAATCCCGGCAATGTCGGCTTCAAGGCGAAGAAGGACAAGCAGTTCGTCGAGATCATCGAACGGGCTATCCAGTTCGACAAGCCGGTGCGCATCGGCGTCAACTGGGGTTCGCTCGACCAGGAACTGTTGACCCGCCTGATGGATGACAATCAGGCCAAGGGGTTTCCGCTGACGGCACAACAAGTGATGCGCGAAACCATCGTCCAGTCGGCGCTGATTTCGGCTGAGCTCGCCGAAGAAGCCGGTCTGCCACGCAACCGCATCATCCTGTCGGCCAAGGTTTCCAACGTGCAGGATCTGATCGCCTGCTATGCGATGCTGTCTGTCCGCTCCAACCACGCCCTGCATCTGGGGCTGACCGAAGCCGGCATGGGCTCGAAGGGCATCGTCTCGTCCGCCGCCTCACTCGGTATCCTCATGCAGCAGGGCATCGGCGATACCATTCGTATTTCGCTGACGCCCGAGCCCGGCGGCGACCGAACCCGCGAAGTGCAGGTGGCGCAGGAACTGCTGCAGGTCATGGGTTTCCGCCAGTTCATTCCGGTCGTTGCCGCCTGTCCGGGCTGCGGGCGCACCACCTCGACGGTGTTCCAGGAACTGGCGCAGAAGATCGAGGCCGATATCCGCCGCAATATGCCGGTCTGGCGCGAAAAATATCCGGGTGTCGAAGGCCTGAAGGTCGCGGTGATGGGCTGCATCGTCAATGGCCCCGGCGAAAGCAAACATGCCGATATCGGCATTTCGCTGCCAGGTACCGGCGAGCTTCCGGCCGCCCCGGTCTATATCGATGGCAAGAAAGCGCTGACCATTCGCGGCACCAATATTGCCGGGGATTTCGAGACGCTTGTCGGCGAATATATCGAAAGACGCTTCGGCCAGGGCCAGGCTGCGGCCGAATAGGCTAGAGCTTCACCGTCAGCAGCTTGAGGCCTGCGAAGGCGAAGAAGCCCGCCATGGCGCCTTCGATCCAGCGGCGGGCTTTCCTGTAACCGCGGTGCACGGGCTCGATGGAGAACAGCAACGCAAAGCCCATGAAGATGATGATGCCGAGCAGCATGCAGCCGCCGATCAGGACGGGCATGACCTGCGGCGCATCCTGCGGCGTGCCGAGCGACACCAGCGTCAGCCAGGAAAAGATCGCCTTCGGGTTGGTCAGGTGGATGCCGAGCCCCTTGAAGTAGAGACGGCGCAGGGAGGGCGGCTGCTTGTCAAGCAGCACTACGGCTTCGGGTTCCTTCCGCATCGCCGATTTCAGCGCCTTGAACGCCAGCCAGAGCAGATAGAGCCCGCCGGCAATCTTTAGAATGAACAGTGCGTTGCCATAGGTCCTGATCAGCGCCGACAGCCCAGCAGCGGCCAACATCGCCCAGGTGTAGGATCCCGTCAGGACGCCAAAGGCCAGCGCCAGCCCGGCATTGCGGCCACGGCTGATCGACGTGGAGATGATCGCGACCACAGCTGGCCCCGGCGAGGCGGTGGCGATGATATAGGCGCCCCAGGCGACCATCAGCTGCGGCAGGTAGGGTAGAAGGGTCGACATGCGCAATCTCCGATGCGGCACTGTCACGTGCCGCTGGCGCCATCATGCCGGGCGCGAATGGAAAGAGAATGCGCATTCTTGTTGCGGTGACAATTTTGGCCGGATGATCAAGCCGAAAGATGCTCGATCAGGATGGAGATCCCGAGCCCGACCAATGCCACGCCCGCCACGGCCTCGGCGATGCGCCCAAAACGCTCGCCGATCAGACGGCCGATCAGCATGCCGCCCGAGGACATCAGGAAGGTCGCGATGCCGATGGCTGCCGCGATCACGAAGATATTGACGTCGAGAAACGCCAGCGAAACCCCGACGGCCATGGCGTCGAGGCTGGTTCCGATCGCCGTTGCCATCAAAAGCGGCAGCGACAGTTGCGCCGATCCCGACGTCTCGCTCTTCTGCGTTGCGGCGTACATCATGTGAATGCCGACAGTACCCAGCAGTCCAAAGGCGATCCAGTGGTCGATCGCCTGGACAAACTGGCTGGCGGCGACGCCAGCAGCCCAACCGATGATCGGGGTGATCGCCTCGATGATGCCGAAGACGAGACCGGTGCGCATGGTTTCGCGGAATTTTGGCCGGCCGATCGCAGCGCCTCTGCCCACAGCAACAGCAAAAGCATCGACGGACATGCTGAATGCCAGCACGAGAATGGTAAACGGGGACATGATTTGGCTTTCGAAACGGACGTGGGAAACCGGGCGTTGATTGCCTGTCCGACAGGGCATCTTCGCCACGGTCTTGCCGGGCCGATTGTCTCGGCCGATCGTACCATGCGCATGGGCGCAAGCATGTTGATACGATCCTGCAGGGATATGCAGTGGCTACTCCCCGATGCCGGTGGAGATAGTCGACACCGCTTAATCTGTCAACAAGGACAAGTTAAAATACCTTTTATTACAGCAGGTTAAAATATTCATGCGTGCATAAATCCAAGACTGTTGATGCAATATCAGGCGCATCTATGCCGCCCGGCGGGCAAGCGGTTTCAGCGCATTCCTGCGTCTCTTTTGAACAAAAAAATGCGATAAAAGACCGCGCGCTGCCCGCTGATATCAGTGGCTGCGGTTGGCGATAAAGCGGGCGGTCTGGTTGAGAATATCGGCGCGTGAGCCAAATGGTTCGAGCAGCGCGGCTGCATCTGCAACCAGCGCTGCCAGCCGGGTTTCCGCCCAGGCCTGCCCATGCAGTGACACCAGCGTGCCTTTGCCTCGGGCTGCATCCTTGCCGGTCGCCTTGCCCATTGTCTCGGCGTCCGCCGTCAGGTCGAGCAGATCGTCGGCCAGCTGGAAGGCAAGGCCGATGGTTTCGCCATATTGGCGCATCAACTGCCGGTCACTGGTGCTGCCGCCGGCGATGATGGCGCCGGCTTCGCAGGCAAAGCGGATCAGCGCGCCGGTCTTCATTGCCTGCAGCGTGACGATTGCCGCCTCGTCCGGTGCCGAGGTTTCGGCTGCCAGATCCAGCGCCTGCCCGCCGGCCATGCCGCCGATGCCGGAGGCGCGTGCAAGGGCCAGCACCAATTCGGTTTTCTGACGATCGGAAAGGTTGGTTTCCGGGGCGGCGATAATGTCGAAGGCGAGCGTCAAAAGGCTGTCGCCGGCAAGGATCGCATTGGCCTCGCCATAGGCGATATGCACCGTCGGCTGGCCGCGCCTGAGATCATCGTCGTCCATGGCCGGAAGGTCGTCATGCACCAGCGAGTAGCTGTGCACGCATTCAAGCGCTGCACCGACCCGCAGGGCCGCCTGCCGGTCACCACCGAGGAAGGCTGTGCTTTCCATGACCAGGAAGGGGCGCAGGCGCTTGCCGCCATTCAGGAGGCCGTGGCGCATCGCAGCGATGAGGGATGCCGGCCGTGCGATCTCGTCTGCCTGCGGTTGTTCGTGGAGAATACCGATGAGGCAGGCCTCGATCTCTGTGGCGCTGCTCTTCAGGCGAATTTCGAAGGATGTCTCGCTCATGCGGCGTTGTTTGGCATGACTGCGCGCCCGCTGGCAACGGGATTTTACCATATCGGCAGTCGTGCCCATGGCTTGCTGTGGAGCCTTGAGAAAACCATTCAAATTTATTCGCGCTTGCTCTATGAAAATCGGATGGATCATCAGGCGGGCGTTTCAGGCGTGGACATCGTACCGGAAACTCGTGGGGAGGAAGCAGATGTGTCTTCCAGCCGTTCGCGAGGATGGGGTCAGGCCTTGCGGCGGCGCTGGCGGCAGATCGCATTGATCGCGATCGTCATCGTCGCATTGCCCTATGTCCTGATCGTCCTTTATGCACCCAGCTTCATCCATCCGATTTCGACACTGATGCTGCGCGATCTCCTGCTTTTTCGCGGCTATGACCGCCAGTGGGTCGCCTTCGAGGATATATCGCCCAATCTGGTGCGATCGGTGATGATGTCGGAGGATGGCCAGTTCTGTATTCATGACGGCGTCGACTGGGTGCAGATGCGTGGCGTCGTCACCGATGCACTGGAAGGGGAAGCAACCCGTGGCGCCTCGACGATCCCGATGCAGACAGCCAAGAACCTGTTCCTGTGGAATGGCCGCTCGTTCATTCGCAAGGGAATGGAGCTGCCTCTGGCGCTAGCGGCGGATTTCGTCTGGAGCAAACAGCGGATGATGGAGCTCTATCTCAACGTCGCCGAGTGGGGTCCCGGCATCTATGGCGCAGAAGCGGCAGCAAAACACCATTTCGGCGTTCCGGCCGCAAAACTGACCCGGCGGCAGGCAGCTCTTCTTGCCGTATCCCTGCCCAATCCGATCGATCGCAATGCCGGAAAACCGGGCCGTGGCCTGCGCAGCCTGGCTTCGCTGATCGAGCGCCGCGCCAGCCGGTCGGGCGAATATATCAAATGTCTTTATGAGTGAGATCAGGCCTTTTCATTGGAGCCTCTCTGGGAACGGTGTCATTCTGTCGTTGTGAAACTCTGCCATCCGGGCCTCATTCCTATTCTTGAAAAGGCTCGATTGTCCCATGGTCCCGATTGATTCATCCCTTATCGCGTTTGCGCGGAGTGCCAACGATGTGCCCCCACGGCATTTGGGAACCCGCTACGATGCCGATGGCCGTTTTCTGAAGGAGCCCGGCAACACCATCGTTTCCCACGTTGCTGCAGGGACGTCTTCGCATGATGCCATCCTGACGGTACGCGATCGTTTGATGGCGATGCCGGAAGCCGGTCAGTTCGCCTTCACACATGCGTCCAGCCTGCACATGACCATCTTCCAGGGTATCATCGAATATCGCCGCAGCCCGCCCTATTGGCCAGCCGATATGGCTTTTGATACGCCAATCGATGTGATGACGGATCACTATCGTGAAAAGCTGAAGAATTTCGCGGGGCTCTCGCCTTTCCGTGCACGCATTACCGCGGTGACGCCGCTTGGGCTGACGCTTGAAGGTGATAGCGCGGATGACCGGCGGTGCCTGCGGGAATGGCGGGACGCCTTTGCCGGAGTTTTTGGCTATCGGCATTCGGACCATGACGATTACGTGTTCCACATCACTTTCGCGTATATCATCGACTGGCTCACTGACGCGGCGCTGCCACGTTGGCAGGAGATGCTGACGCAGCAACTGGCCTATCTCAAGGAACATTCGCCTGTCGTCGATCTCGATCCGCCGGCCTTCTGCTCGTTTGAGGACATGAACCATTTCGAAGAACTCGTTGTCTTCGGATACCAATCAGAGACAGTCCAATCCAAGACAGCAAGGAACGCGCCATGACCAAGCTGACGCTCTATGTCGGTAACAAGAACTACTCGTCGTGGTCGCTTCGGGCCTGGCTGGCGCTGGAAGCGTGCGGCATACCGTTCGAGGATGTTCTCATCCCGTTCGATTTTCCGGCTGGCAATCCGAAGTTCAAGGATATTTCCCCGACAGGGCAGGTTCCCGTTTTGCATCATGGCGATGTCCGCGTCTGGCAGTCGTTGGCGATCATTGAATATGTCGCAGAACTTTTTCCCGAAGCCGGGTTGTGGCCGGAAGACCCGGCTGAGCGCGCTGCGGCACGGTCTTACTCGATGGAAATGCTCTCCGGCTTTCGGGCATTGCGCAATGCCTGCCCGATGAACATTCGCCGCGACAAGCGGGCGATCGATCTGCCGGATGGGGTGATGGACGATGTCGAGCGGATCGAGACGATCTGGCGCGAGGCGGTGGCCCGCTCCGGCGGTCCGTTCCTGTTCGGTAGTTTTACGGCTGCCGATGCGATGTTTGCCCCGGTGGTCAATCGTTTCGAGATCTACGACCTCACCCGCAATCCCGGCTCGCTGGAATACATGGATGCGGTGAAGACCCATCCGGCCTTCCGCAAATGGCAGGAGGCGGCATTGAGCGAACCCTGGATCGTGCCGGAAGACGAGGCCTGATGCTTTTCCCGGATGAGCGTTGCGAAAAAATGCCCGCAGGGACTGGTCAAACGCCTGTGGGGCATGTATAAGCCCGGCAAATTCCGAGATTGACATCTGTTTTTCCCGGCCAACGGTCTGGCCGCGAAACAGAGTTTCGCCCGATAAGTGGAGTATGAAATGGCTGTACCTAAAAGAAAAACAAGCCCGTCCAAGCGTGGCATGCGCCGCTCCGCTGATGCGCTGAAGACACCGACCTACATCGAAGACAAGAACTCCGGCGAACTGCGCCGCCCGCACCACATCGACCTGAAGACAGGCATGTACCGCGGCCGTCAGGTTCTGACCCCGAAGGCTTCCGCTTAATCAGCGGGCCGTCAGGCTGTTATTGGAAGGGCTGGCTTTTCGCCGGCCCTTTTTCTGTTGTCCGCTTCTATGCGGCGCGGTGAGTTTGCCTTTTCCCACCGCTATGGTTTCCCCAGATTTCTGCCCTATCTGCCAGCCACAGCCGTTTTGTTGACGCTTGCCGCGCCGTAAGGCACATATCGATCAATGCCCGGCCGGAAAGGCTGGCGCGAGAAATTTGGAGCCGTTGCTGATGATTGCCGCCATTCCATTGCTGATCCTGCCGTTCATTCTCTACAATCTCGGAATGATGGGCGTTTTGGGAAGCGGCGGTGTCGGAGTTTTCGAAAACACCGTTTTCTCGATGACCATGCTGTCCGGTGCCGTCTGGACAATGAGCATGGGCGACCTGATGATCGTCATCGCGCTGGTGTTGCTCTTCGTCGAAATTCTCAAGGCAACCCGCATCAGCTCCAAGGCGCTGATGGATCACCTTTTGTCGATGGTTCTGTTCATCGTCTTCCTGGTGGAATTCCTGCTGGTCGCCAATGCCGCGACTCACGTCTTCTTCATCCTGATGACGATCTGCTTCATCGACGTCATCGCCGGTTTCTCCGTGTCAATGCGCACGGCCGGGCGGGATGTCTCTATCGGTCTCTGACAAATCCTGAGTGGTGCCGCAGGCCGTTCAAAACGGCGCGCGGCACAAGGCTTGTCAGCCGAGATTTTCCAGCTTCGTCTGCAGGGCGCGCAGCTGTTCCTTCAGTTCATCGATGTCCTTGGCTTCCGCCTTGCGCGGTTCCTTGACAGCGGGTGTTGCCGCCATGAAGGGCGAAAACATCTGCATGGCCTGATGGAAGAGGTCGGTATTGCGCTTGACCTGTTCTTCCACCAGTTGCAGCGGAACAGACAGGTTCTTGCCGAGCGGCGTATCGCCGAAGGCCTTGTTGATCTGCTCGCGCATCGTCACCTGCTGGTCGGTGAAGGCCTGCATCGAATGCTCGAGATAGCTCGGGACCACCATCTGCATCTGGTCACCGTAGAACGAGATCAGCTGGCGCAGGAACGAGATCGGCAAAAGCGTGTTACCGGTCTTGGATTCCTGCTCGAAAATGATCTGGGTGAGCACTGAATGGGTGATGTCGTCGCCTGACTTCGCGTCCTGAACGGTGAACTCTTCTCCCTTTTTCACCATGACCGCGAGATCGTCGAGCGTCACATAGGTGCTTGTTCCGGTATTGTAGAGCCTCCGGTTGGCATATTTTTTGATTACGATCTGACCGTCGTGTTTAGCCATCAGGGTCTCCTCCCATGCTCCCGTCTTTATTATGTTTTTCAGAGTACCCGCAAAAAACGGGTTCTGACAATCTCTTTGTGCGTTGCGTGGACGCAGGTGCAAAATTTAGTGGCATGTTTCGATTGTCCCGCGAAAGGACGGCCGCCGCATCAAGGCGTTTGACTTGCGCGGTGACCTTTGCCAGTCTTTAGCAATTGCGAGAAGAAGAATGAGGAAACATCTGATGAGCACTCCCTCCATTGTCATCGCCAGCGCCGGCCGCACTGCGGTTGGATCGTTCAATGGCTCCTTTGCCAACACGCCTGCCCATGAGCTTGGCGCTGCGGTTATCAAGGGCGTGCTTGAGCGCGCTGGCGTCGCGGCGGCTGAAGTTGATGAGGTGATCCTCGGTCAAGTTCTGTCGGCCGGCGAAGGCCAGAACCCGGCGCGTCAGGCGGCGATGAAGGCGGGTATCCCGCAGGAAGCGACGGCCTGGGGCATGAACCAGCTCTGCGGCTCGGGCCTGCGCGCTGTCGCGCTCGGCATGCAGCAGATTGCAACCGGCGATGCCAAGATCATCGTTGCCGGTGGCATGGAATCGATGTCAATGGCCCCGCACTGCGCGCACCTGCGCGGCGGCGTCAAGATGGGCGATTTCAAGATGATCGACACCATGATCAAGGACGGCCTGACCGACGCTTTCTACGGCTATCACATGGGAACGACCGCCGAAAACGTTGCCAAGAAGTGGCAGCTTTCTCGTGAGGACCAGGACGTGTTTGCGCTCGGGTCGCAGAACAAGGCCGAAGCCGCCCAGAAGGCCGGACGTTTTGCCGACGAGATCATTCCCTTCATCGTCAAGGGCCGCAAGGGCGATGTCACCGTCGATCAGGACGAGTATATCCGCCACGGCGCAACGCTGGAATCGATGACGAAGCTCCGCCCGGCCTTCGATAAGGAAGGCACGGTTACCGCTGCCAACGCGTCGGGCCTGAATGATGGCGCTGCCGCAACGCTTTTGATGACCGAAGCGGAAGCCGGACGCCGGGGCATCCAGCCGCTTGCCCGCATCGTCTCCTGGGCAACAGCGGGTGTCGATCCGCAGATCATGGGCACCGGCCCGATCCCGGCTTCGCGCAAGGCCCTGGAAAAGGCTGGCTGGTCGGTCGCCGATCTCGAGCTTGTCGAAGCCAACGAGGCTTTCGCTGCCCAAGCTTGTGCCGTCAACAAGGACCTCGGCTGGGATACCTCGATCGTCAACGTCAATGGCGGCGCGATTGCCATCGGCCACCCGATCGGCGCGTCGGGCGCTCGCGTGCTGAATACGCTTCTGTTCGAAATGAAGCGTCGCGGCGTCTCCAAGGGGCTGGCAACGCTCTGCATCGGCGGCGGCATGGGTGTCGCCATGTGTGTCGAACGGCTGTAACCGTCGCACGAAAAATCGTTCCGGCTCGCGGGCCGGGACCAACTCCACGGCAACAGCCTGAGCTATGTTTGCATCTCAGGGCGCAGGCGAAAAGACAAAACGGAAAATGGGGGAAACCATGAGCAGAGTAGCATTGGTCACTGGTGGTTCACGCGGTATTGGCGCCGCGATATCCATCGCCTTGAAGACGGCCGGTTACAAGGTCGCTGCAAATTATGCTGGCAATGACGAGAAGGCCAAGGCCTTCACCGAAGTCACCGGTATTCCGACCTACAAATGGGACGTTTCCGACTACTCAGAATGCACCAAGGGTATTGCCCGGGTGGTGGATGAACTGGGACCTGTGGAAGTGCTGGTCAACAATGCCGGCATCACCCGCGACGCCATGTTCCACAAGATGACGCCGGAGAGCTGGGGCGCGGTTATCGACACCAACCTCACCGGTCTTTTCAATATGACCCATCCTATCTGGACCGGCATGCGCGACCGCAATTTTGGCCGGGTGATCAACATTTCGTCGATCAACGGGCAGAAGGGACAGATGGGGCAGGTCAATTATTCGGCGGCCAAGGCAGGCGATCTCGGCTTCACCAAGGCTTTGGCCCAGGAAGGTGCTGCCAAGGGCATCACCGTCAATGCCATCTGCCCCGGCTATATCGGCACGGAAATGGTGCGGGCGATCCCGGAAAAAGTGCTGACTGAGCGGATCATTCCGCAGATTCCCGTTGGCCGCCTCGGTGAGCCGGAAGAAATCGCGCGCTGCGTGGTATTTCTTGCTTCAGATGATGCCGGGTTCATTACCGGCTCGACGATTTCCGCCAATGGCGGTCAGTTCGTCGTCTGATACTCTGTCTGTTTTGTCACCAGCGGCGCCTTCACGGGCGCCGTTTTGCGTTCGGGGAAAGATTAACGCGGCGGATGCAGTTTGGTGCGGCGCATCAGGTTATCCACCGTTTCATATGGTTAACAATTTGTTTTTACACAATATATTGCGGTGAACAAACCGGGAAATCATCTGCGTCCGTGATTCGTCTCCGATTCGTTCTCGCTTTGGTTGAGTCGTTAACGGCTGACGCAAAAAGGGTGCAAAAGACAGTTGGTGGCGGGCGGTATCTGGTTTCTGGAACTCGTTGAAGGCCAGATAGCGAAAGGCAAGCAGCCAATGCGGATACAGGTCCGAATCTGGCGAAGGGTATCGGATCTTGAATCGACACAAGAGGTCGATCACTACTATATGTTGTGCGACCTCGGCGACCGGAAATAGTTGCCTTGGAACTCGTACCGGTTTCATTTTGTCCATTATTTCGTTTATTGCTAATATTATGGACTGTTCTACAGCATCGAGGAACCAGTCGATTTTTCCTCAATATTCAGTTGTTTGGATTCTGAATCTCAAAACGGCCCGGATTGCTGTGCTGCTCGATACGTTCATTTTTCGGCAAAATCCGCCGGGAAAAACGCGATTCAGCATCTGGTGAGAATCCGGCTCAGAAAATCAATATCTAGCAGTGAACAAAGCCTGAATCCATGCGAGTCAGCGATTCGTCGCTGATTCGTTCCACCGCTGTTCCGGATTCTGGCGATGGAGGGTGGAAGTCTAGGCCGAAAGCCCCATTTGCACGTTTCATGACCTTACGCCCCTTGCGTTTGGGCTTTGGCGTGGGCATGTGTTGTCCGCCGGTTGAAACGGCTTTGAAACGCCGTGAATGGCCTTCACAGACTGAAAGTGCGCAGGATCCATATAGTGCCTGACCAACCGATGATCTTGAGCGGCCGCGGCGTGATCGCGGTGCTCGGCCCCACCAATACCGGCAAGACGCATTACGCGATCGAGCGCATGATTGCGCACGAAAGCGGCGTCATCGGGCTGCCGCTGCGCCTTTTGGCGCGCGAGGTCTATACGCGTGTCGTCGAAAAGGTCGGCGCCCACAATGTCGCGCTGATCACCGGCGAGGAAAAGATCACTCCGCATATGGCGCGCTTCTCGGTCTGTACCGTCGAAGCCATGCCGCGCGAGACCAAGGCCGCCTTCGTGGCGATCGACGAGGTGCAGCTGGCTGGCGATCTGGAGCGCGGCCACATCTTCACAGACCGGCTGATGCATCTACGTGGCCGCGTCGAGACGTTGCTGCTGGGTGCCGCGACCATGCGGCCGATCCTCGAACATCTGCTGCCGGGCATCACCGTCGTCGAGCGTCCGCGGCTGTCGCAGCTTCTTTATGCCGGCTCCAAGAAGATCACCCGTCTGCCGCAACGTACCGCCATCGTCGCCTTCTCGGCCGAGGAAGTCTATGCGATTGCCGAACTGATCCGCCGCCAGCGCGGCGGGGCCGCTGTCGTGCTCGGTGCCCTGTCGCCGCGCACGCGCAATGCCCAGGTGGCGCTCTATCAGGCCGGCGATGTCGAATATCTGGTGGCGACCGATGCGATCGGCATGGGGCTCAACCTCGATGTCGATCACGTCGCCTTTGCGCAGGGCCGCAAATATGACGGTTACCAGTTCCGCGATCTCAATCCCGGCGAGCTGGCGCAGATTGCCGGACGCGCCGGACGTCACCTGCGCGACGGCACCTTCGGTGTCACCTCGCGGGTCGAGCCGTTCGACAACGAGCTGGTGCACCGGATCGAATCGCATCATTTCGATCCGGTTCGCGTCCTGCAATGGCGCTCCAAGTCGCTCAACTACGCCTCGATCCAGGCCCTGAAGAAGAGTTTGGATGCTGCACCCGCCGTTCATGGGCTCACACGGGCCCTGCCGGCGGTGGATCAGCAGGCTTTGGACTATCTTTCGCGCTATCCGGAGGTTACCAGTGTCGCAACGACACCGGAGCGTGTAGAAAAACTCTGGGAGGCCTGTGCGCTTCCCGACTACCGGCGTATAACGCCGGCGCAACATGCCGATCTGATTTCGACAATCTATGCCGATCTCGTCCGGCGTGGCACAGTGAATGAAGATTTCATGGCCGAACAGGTTCGCCGCGCGGACCATACGGATGGTGAAATCGACACACTGTCCGCGAGAATTGCACAAATTAGGACATGGACCTATGTGTCCAACCGTCCGGGATGGCTTGCCGATCCGACACACTGGCAAGAAAAGACGCGGGAAATCGAAGATCGATTGTCTGACGCGTTACATGAAAGGTTGACGAAACGCTTTGTTGATCGCAGGACATCTGTGCTCATGAAGCGCCTGAGAGAGAATGCGATGTTGGAAGCTGAAATCAGTGTAAATGGCGATGTCTTCGTTGAAGGTCATCATGTGGGACAATTGGCCGGGTTCCGTTTCACGCTGGCAACAGTGGCAGATGGTCTTGACGCGCGCGCCGCTCAAGGGGCAGCGCAAAAGGCGTTGGCTCTCGAGTTTGAAGCGCGTGCCGCACGATTGCATGCGGCGGGCAATGCCGATCTGGCCTTGTCGTCGGATGGTCTCGTGCGCTGGCTGGGCGATCCCGTGGCCAAGCTGACAGCCAGCGATCACATCATGCGTCCGCGCGTGCTGTTGCTCGCCGACGAGCAGCTGCAGGGCAATGCCCGCGAGCATGTGCTCGCCCGCATCGAGCGCTTCGTCAATCATCACATCTCGACGGTGCTGAAGCCGCTCGACGATCTGTCGCGCGCCGAAGACCTCGAAGGTCTCGCCAAGGGCCTGGCTTTCCAGCTGGTGGAAAACCTTGGCGTGATGTTCCGTCGCGATGTTGCCGATGACGTCAAGTCGCTGGATCAGGAGGCGCGCGCCTCCATCCGCCGCCACGGCATCCGTTTCGGCGCCTATCATATTTTCATGCCGGCGCTTTTGAAGCCTGCTCCGGCAGAACTCATCACGCTGCTCTGGGCGCTGAAGAACGACGGTCTCGACAAGCCAGGCTACGGCGATCTGATCCCGGTTCTGGCCGCTGGCCGCACCTCGGTGGTCACCGATCCGACCTATGAGCGTACCTTTTACAAGCTGGCCGGTTTCCGGTTCCTGGGAAAGCGTGCCGTCCGTATCGACATTCTCGAGCGTCTGGCCGACCTGATCCGTCCGCTGCTGCAGTGGAAGCCGGGTACGACGGCGCGTCCGGACGGTGCCTATGATGGCCGCCGCTTTACCGCGACGACAGCGATGCTGTCGATTCTCGGCGCGACGCCGGATGATATGGAAGAGATCCTCAAGGGTCTCGGTTACCGTGCCGATGCCGTGAAGGTCGAGGAAGCTGCGGCTTTCCTCGCTGCACAGTCCGGATCTGCCGCACCGGCAACCGACGCTGCAGCGTCCGACGCACCGGCTGAAACCGCCGATCACGATGACGCGGATGCAGCGGGCGAAGAGCCGCATGCTGCTGAAGCGGCACCGGAACAGGCAGCAGAGCCTGCTGCCGTTGTTGCGGAAGTCGAGGCCCCCACAGACGTCGATACCCCCGTAGAAGCCGATGCGACGGCGACCGAACAGGTTGTCATCGCCGAGCAGGTTGGCGAACTGGCCGAGCCTGTCGAAGCCAAGCCTGTTCTTCTGTGGCGCCCAGGCAGCCGCAACGACAATCAGCGTTCGGGTGGACGCCCGCAGGGCGATCGCCGTGGTGGCAACAATCGTGCGCCGCAGGGTGAAGCCCGCCGCGAAGGTGGCGAGCCGCGCCGTGAGGGCGAAGGCCGGCGCGAAGGCCGCGATGACAATCGCAAGCCGGGTGGCGGTGGCAGGCCGGACCGCAATCGCGGCCGTGACGGTGGCAAGCCCCAGGGCGGCCAGCGGAATGAGAAGGGCGACCGCCAGGATCGTCCCGATCGCAACGACCGCGGCGGAAAGCCGCAGGCGGCCAAGTTCGAAGCCCGTCCTCCGCGCAAGGAAAAGCCGATGGATCCGGATTCGCCTTTCGCCAAGCTCGCTGCTCTCAAGGAGCAGATGAAGAAGTAAGGCCAAGGTATCAGTATGGGTGGAAAACAGCCTCAGCCCCTGCCGGTTCTCCGCCAGCGTCTCGACAAATGGCTGTTCTTCACCCGTCTGCAAAAGTCCCGCTCGATCGCCCAGAAGGCGATCGAGTCCGGCGATATCCGGGTCAACGATGCCCGCATCACCCAACCATCCTACGCGTTGAAAGCCGGCGATGTCGTCGTCGTTTCGTTCGACCGGCGCGACACCGTTGTGCGTGTTTTGCTTCCCGGTGTCCGTCGCGGCCCCTATGAGGAAGCCTGCCTTCTTTATGAGGACATCACGCCTGCGGTTGTTCCCGGAGAAAAGCCGAATGCCTTTGACCAGGCCACACGCGAGCGTGGCAGTGGACGGCCGACCAAGAAGGAGCGTCGCGACGTCGACAGGTTCAAGCAGGGTTGGCATCAGGAATAGAAAACAGGATTAGAAAACTGTCCCGCCGGACGCCCGTTTTGCGCATGGAATATTCTTGCAAAGCCCCCGCAAAGCCTTTACCTCACGGGGTAAATGAGCAGCCGTGTTGCGTCACGAGAGACGTTGGCGAGCTGGTATCCCCGAACGGATGCGGATAAGCGGACCTCTCTCTTCCGGTCCCTATTCGTTGTCAACGTGAGAAATCGCTGGAGTACCTCATGACGTATGTCGTGACCGACAATTGCATACGCTGCAAATATACCGATTGCGTTGAAGTGTGCCCGGTGGACTGCTTCTATGAAGGCGAGAACTTTCTGGTCATTCATCCAGACGAGTGCATCGACTGCGGTGTCTGCGAGCCGGAATGTCCGGCCGGGGCCATCAAGCCGGATACCGAGCCGGGTCTCGACATGTGGCTGAAGGTCAATGCAGACTTCGCCACACAATGGCCCAACATCACCGTCAAGCGTGACGAGATGCCGGAAGCCAAGGAAATGGACGGCGAGGAAGGCAAGTACGAAAAATACTTTTCGCCGAAGCCCGGTCAGGGCGACTGACGCAGGCAAGCGTCTGGCAACCGGTTGATTCCCGGTTGCAAAAGATGGCGGAATTTGGAGAATCATGGCTTAACCATGTCCGTGACGGGCTGGTTGACCTTGATGGCCGTTGTAAAGCAAATTATTGATTTCCGCAGTTTTTTATGATAGGGTCTAAAAACTGATCCACATCGTGGCACTTGCGTGTGCCCGAAAAACCATCACGAAAGCAAAAAAATCCCACTGCGCGGCTGACCCCAAATACGCAACGCGAGTTGCTTGTGTGTGATCGCCCCGCAGAAGATCGATTTGATGACCGTTGGAACGGATCAGCATGGAGTCACCCGACGGTGCCCCCGTCCATCCCGGGCCTGACTGACCCGGCCCCGGCTCTTTGCCGGGAGCGTAACAGGGAGTTTTTGAAACGAATGACGACCCAGCAGAAAAAACCTTCAACACGCCATGGATTCAAGACCGGTGAATCGATCGTTTACCCGGCCCACGGCGTTGGACAAATTGTAGCAATTGAAGACCAGGTGGTTGCGGGCATGTCGCTCGAACTGTTTGTCATCGATTTCGAAAAGGACAAGATGCGTCTCAAGGTGCCGGTAGCAAAGGCCGTCTCCATTGGCATGCGCAAGCTCTCTGAGACCGATTTCGTCGAACGTGCATTGAAGGTCGTCCAGGGCAGGGCACGCGTCAAGCGGACCATGTGGTCGCGCCGTGCGCAGGAATATGATGCCAAGATCAATTCCGGTGACCTGATCTCGATCGCCGAAGTTGTTCGCGACCTCTATCGTGCTGAAAACCAGCCGGAGCAGTCCTATTCCGAACGTCAGCTTTACGAAGCTGCGCTTGACCGCATGGCGCGCGAAATCGCAGCCGTGAACAAGATGTCGGAAACCGAAGCTGTCCGTCTTGTCGAAACGAACCTCAACAAGGGTCCGAAGCGTGGCAAGGCTATCGAAGAAGACGAAGCGCAGGAAGAAGCTGCGTAAGCATTCTTCAGCACTGCTTTCATCTCAAAAGCCCTGTCAGCAATGACGGGGCTTTTTTGTGTCTGCTGTTTGGATCGCGGGTACACCCGGATGAGACGGTGCGAGGAGACTCTGTCCGTCATCGTGATATGCTGCCGCTTGAGGCGCCTTGCCGCGATCTGCCGGCACGGGGAGGCGAAGGAGATAACCGGCACGGGAGGAGAATATGCCTGTTACCGTTTCTCTACATCCATTGCTCGACAAGGGCGCGCTGAAGGGCTCGCCCGGCTTCACTGGCGGTGTTCTGGTCTGCGCCTGTGCCGACAGGCCTGTGCGGGTCAAAGTCGAGGGTGACGTCGCCCATAACCACGCCTGTGGCTGCACCAAATGCTGGAAACCGGCCGGAGCGACGTTTTCGATTGTTGCCGTTGCTGCGCATGACAAGATTGCCGTGCTGGAGAATGGCGACAAGCTCGAAGTCGTCGACAAGACTGCCCTGATCCAGCGCCATGCCTGCAAGGGCTGTGGCGTCCACATGTATGGCCCGGTGGAGCGGGAGCATCCTTTTCAGGGTCTGGATTTCATTCATCCCGAACGCTTTGATAAGGATGGCTGGTCGCCGCCTGGTTTCGCCGCTTTCGTGTCCTCGGTCATTGAAGCTGGAACGGATCCCGCCGACATGCCGGCCATCCGCGCCCGGTTGACCGAACTTGGCCTGACACCATCAGATTGCCTGAACAATGCGCTGATGGACTACATGGCCACCTGGACGGCGAAGAAGAGTGGTGTGCTGAAATCCTGAAGCAGATGACTGTAAACCGATAAACACATCGGTCAGAATCAAAAAGGGCGCAGCGATCGATATCGCTGCGCCCTTGTCTATCTGTCCTGAACGGTCTGCTTATGCAGCGCCGCGCGACTTTTCGAAACGCTTGCGGTCGTTGCTATCGAGGTACATCTTGCGCAGGCGGATGTTCTTCGGCGTCACTTCGACCAGCTCGTCGTCCTGGATCCAGGACAGCGCACGGTCGAGCGTCATGCGGATCGGCGGCGTCAGCTTGACGGCTTCGTCCTTGCCGGAGGCTCGCATGTTGGTGAGCTTCTTGCCCTTCAGCACGTTGACTTCGAGATCGTTGTCACGCGTGTGGATGCCGATGATCATGCCGGCATAGACCTTCTCGCCGACGTCGATGATCATCGGGCCGCGGTCTTCCAGGTTGAACATCGCGTAGGCAACGGATTCGCCAGCGTCGTTGGAGAGCAGAACGCCCTGAACGCGGCCGCCGATATCGCCCTTGTAAGGCTGATATTCATGGAACAGACGGTTCATGATCGCCGTGCCGCGCGTGTCGGTCATCAGTTCCGACTGGTAGCCGATCAGGCCGCGGGTCGGAGCGAAGAACTTCAGGCGAACGCGGTTGCCGCCGGACGGACGAAGCTCGGCCATTTCAGCCTTGCGCTCGGACATCTTCTGGACGACGACGCCGGAATATTCTTCATCAACGTCGATGACGACTTCTTCGACCGGTTCCAGCATCTGACCGGTTGCTTCGTCCTTGTGCATGACGACGCGCGGACGCGATACGGCAAGCTCAAAACCTTCGCGGCGCATGGTTTCGATGAGAACGGCGAGCTGCAATTCGCCACGGCCGGACACGTAGAACGAGTCCTTGCCTTCGGCTTCTTCGATCTTCAGCGCGACGTTGCCTTCGGCTTCCTTGAACAGGCGGTCACGAATGACGCGGCTTGTTACCTTGTCGCCTTCAGTGCCGGCAAGCGGGCTGTCGTTGACGATGAAGGACATGGTGACGGTCGGCGGGTCGATCGGCTGGGCATGCAGCGCCTCGGTGACCGACGGATCGCAGAACGTGTCGGCGACCGTGCCCTTGGATAGGCCGGCGATCGCGACGATGTCGCCTGCATGGGCTTCGTCGATCGGCGTACGCTCGATGCCGCGGAAAGCGAGGATCTTCGAGATACGGCCGTTCTCGATCAGCTTGCCGTCTTGACCCAGAACCTTGACGGCCTGGTTCGGCTTGATCGAGCCGGAATGAATGCGGCCGGTGATGATGCGGCCGAGGAAGGGGTTGGCTTCCAGGATCGTGCCGATCATGCGGAACGCGCCGTCTTCTTCGCCGACGCTTGGCTCCGGAACGTGCTTGAGAACGAGGTCGAGAAGCGGCGCGAGGCCTTCTTCCTTCGGACCTTCCGGGTTGAGGTTCATCCAGCCGTTACGGCCCGAACCGTAGAGGATCGGGAAATCGAGCTGCTCGTCGGTCGCGTCAAGGTTTGCGAAGAGGTCGAAGACTTCGTTGATGACTTCTTCATGGCGGCCGTCCGGACGGTCGATCTTGTTGATCGCGACGATCGGGCGAAGGCCAACCTTCAGCGCCTTGGAGACGACGAACTTGGTCTGCGGCATCGGGCCTTCAGACGAGTCGACCAGAACGATCGCGCCGTCCACCATCGACAGGATACGCTCGACTTCGCCGCCGAAGTCGGCGTGGCCGGGGGTGTCGACGATGTTGATGCGGACGCCCTTCCACTCGATCGAGGTAGCCTTCGCCAGAATGGTGATGCCGCGCTCTTTTTCGAGGTCGTTCGAATCCATCATGCGCTCGGTCGTGCGCTGGTTGTCGCGGAAAGAACCCGACTGCTTCAGAAGTTCGTCGACAAGCGTGGTTTTCCCATGGTCAACGTGTGCGATGATCGCGATGTTGCGCATTTTCATGTGTGAATACTCGGAGGTTTCGGGGCGTATGTGAGGGACGCCGCATCTTCAATTGCGCGGCTCATACAGGTTTTTTTGCATTTGCGAAAGGGGGGAGGGCGGCAAAGTCTTGAGAGAGAGTGAATCCGGCAGCTGTTTCATACGGAATTTCCAGCGGGGTCGAGGGTGATCTGCCACAACTCGCGGTCGTCCCGATCCATCAGCCGGACGGTCATCTGCTCGGTCTGGCCGTTGATATCGACAAGGCCGAAGAATTGCAGGCCGGCAGACGGCGGCAGGTTCTGGTCGATGCCGGTGCCCGCGGCCTTTATGAAGCGCACATCCGGCCCGAAGGTCATGTCCAGCTCTTTCGGGCCATAGGTACCGGAATGCAGCGGTCCGGAGACGAACTCCCAGAACGGCAGGAAATCCTTGAAGGCGGCGCGGGCCGGATCATAGTGGTGGGCGGCGGTATAATGGACGTCCGCCGTCAGCCAGATGGTGTTCTGGATGGCGTTGTCACGGATGAAGGTGAGGATATCGGCAAATTCGGTCTCGCGGCCTGCCGGCGGGCCATTGTCGCCATTGGCAATCGCATCGGAGCCGCGCCTGTTGGCGAAATCATCCCAGACGACGAGGCCGATCGGCATGTCGCAGGCAATCACCTTCCAGGTGGCTTTCGAGGCCGCCAGTTCGCGCTTCAGCCAATCCGCCTGCCGCCAGCCGAACAGCTCGTTGCCGCCACCCTGATTGGCTTCGCGGTAGGAGCGCAGATCGACGAAGAACACGTCGAGCAGCCGGCCATAGGGGATCTTGCGGAAGATGCGGCCAGGCTGGGCCGGAATGGCGCGGATCGGCGTCATCTCCTGGAAGGCTTGCATGGCGCGGGCCGCATAGACCGCGACGTCCTTGTCCGGATAGCGGTTGTCTTCGCGCAGATCGGTTGAGGGTGACCAGTTGTTCAGAACCTCGTGGTCGTCCCACTGGTAGAAGGTGGGACACGTGGCATTCAGGGCGCGAACATGATCGTCGAGAAGATTGTATTTCCACTGGCCGCGATATTCATCGAGCGTGCGCGCCACCTCGCGTTTTTCCGGCGTGACGATCCTGTTTTTCCAGACGGTGCCATCCAGGAGCGGAATTTCATCGGGGATCGGGTTGTCGGCATAGATCGTATCGCCGGAATGGATAAAGAAATCCGGTTCGTGCAGTTGCATGGTCGAATAGGTCTTCATGCCGGTATCGTCGATGCCCCAGCCTTGGCCGGCGGTGTCGCCCGACCAGACGAACCGCACCGAGCGGCGTCGCAAGGGTGCCGTGCGGAAGCGGCCGATGATAGGCTCGGAAATGCTGTTGCTGTCGTAGAGATCGGTCGCGGTGAAGCGATAGAAAATGTCCTGATCGGGCAGCAGGTTGTCGAGCGCACATTTCACCGTGAAGTCACGGCCGGGCAGCGCATCGATCGACGGCAGCCGTACGGGGGAAGAAAAACTCTCGGTCGTCGAATATTCCACCGCAATACGCGACGGGCGATCCGCCCGTGTCCAGATCATCCCGGATTTGGTGTCGACATCGCCGGACTGGACGCCGTGAGTGAAGGACGGTCTGCCGGAGCTTCGGGAATAAAACGGCGTGGCCAGAACGGATGTGGCGGCAAACCCGGCGGCACCTGCCGACAGCAGGAAGGAGCGGCGGGTCAGCGTATCCTGAATATCGACCAAATCGGCCTCCGGTACCGTCTCGGGAATCATGTGAAACCCGAGGCGGACCTTTGGCGAAAGCGATGTCAGTTCGTTTACAGTTGGATGAATCTATTCCAACGGTTTGGCGACAGTTCCGTGACGCAGCGCCATTCCGTGGTGAATATTGACAATATTCCTCACAAGTTTCATTTTGAAAGCTGTAATTGGGAGATCAGCATGGCATCGGAGAGCATTCACGTCCGGGTCACAGGCCCCTTGCAGGATCATGTCCAGCAACAGATCGGTCAGGATGGCCTCTATGAAAACGCCAGTGAATATATTCGCGCCCTGATCCGCCGCGACCTTCAAGGCCGGACTGAGGCATGGGAATGGCTTCAAAAGAAGCTGGAACCCGGCTTGAGAGCGGACGAGAGCGAGTTTGTCGCGGTTTCCGCCGAAGACGTCATTCGCCGCAATACAAGCCGATAGGATGAGCGGATATCTCTTCTATCGTCCTGCCGACGTGGCACAGGACCGTATCTGGAAGGACACTGTCGTGCAGTGGGGCGAAGCCCAGGCGGTCACCTATATCACGGTCCTTCACGTGCATCTGCAGACGCTATCGGAAACCAAAGCCCTCTGGCGCCGGTTACCGAGCGATCTTGCTATACCTGCCGATCTGAAAGTGCACGCCTACTTCAGCCGCTACGAGCGGCATTATCTGTTCTTTCGAGCGCTCCCGAGCGGCAAGATCGGGGTGATGGCGATCCTTCACGAGCGAATGGATATCCCCGTGCGGCTGCACGAGGATTTGAGTGCTATCGCTGACAAGTTCGAAGACTTGTAGCTGGTCAGGCGTCGGAACCCGAAAGTTCTTCCGTGACCGCCAGCCCTTTCTTGGCCAGCATCGCATCCGGGCTTGGCAGTTTGCCACGGAACGCCTTGTAGGCGTCTTCCGGGTCGATCGAGCCGCCAACGGAATAGATGTGGTCCTTCAACTTGCCTGCCATCGCCGTATCGAAGGCGTCGCCGGTTTCCTCGAAGGCGGCGAAGGCGTCGGCGTCGAGCACTTCCGACCACATGTAGGAATAGTAGCCGGCCGAATAGCCTCCGGCGAAGATGTGCTGGAAGTGCGGCGAGGCGTGGCGCATGACCAGCGATTTCGGGATGTCGAGTTCGCTGAGGATTTCCGCTTGTACCGCCATCGGATCGTCGATCGGGCCACGGGTGTGGAATTCCATGTCAACGATTGCCGAGGAGGTGAATTCCACCGTGTTGAACCCGGCGTTGAAGGTGCGGGCGGCCAGAACCTTGTCGAGCAGGGCCTGCGGCATCGGTTCGCCGGTTTGGAAATGCACGGCATATTGCTTGAGAATCGCCGGAACCGTCAGCCAGTGTTCGTAGAGCTGCGAGGGCAGTTCGACAAAATCGCGGGAAACTGCGGTGCCGGAGACGGAGGGATAGGTTACATTAGACAGCATGCCATGCAGCGCGTGGCCGAATTCGTGGAACAGGGTGCGGGCATCGTCGAGCGACAGCAGCGCCGGCTTACCTTCAGCGGGCTTTGCGAAGTTGCAGACATTGTAGATGATCGGCATTTCGCCGGTCTTGCCGTTCTTCAGCGGCAGCTTGTGCTGCGACTGGAACGCGCTCATCCAGGCGCCGGAGCGTTTCGAGCTGCGGGCAAAATAGTCACCGAGGAAAAGGGCGACAAGCTTGTCATCACCATCGCGGATTTCGAAGACGCGAACGTCCGGGTGATAGGCGGTAATGCCTTTCTTCTCGACCGCCCGGATGCCGAACAGCCGGTTGGCGACGTCAAAACAAGCCTCGATGATCTTTTCGAGTTGCAGGTAAGGCTTCAGTTCGGCTTCGGAGAAATTGAATTTTTGGGCGCGGATGCGCTCCGAATAGAAGCGCCAATCCCAGGGCATGACGTCGTGGTTCTTGCCATCGTCAGCGATCATGCTTGCGATGTCGGCTTCTTCCTCGCGGGCGCGTTTCAGGGCTTTTGTCCAGACCGTGCGCAACAGTTCGTTCACGGCAGCCGGTGTCTTCGCCATGGTGTTGTCGAGCTTCATTTCGGCGAAGTTGCCGTAGCCAAGCAGTTTGGCAACTTCGCTGCGCAGCGCAAGCGTCTCGCGGATGATGCCGCGATTGTCGGTCTCGCCCGGATTTTCACCACGGGCAACCCAGGCCTTGAAAGCCTGTTCGCGCAGATCGCGGCGTTCGGAGAAGGTCAAAAAGGGCTCGATGATTGAGCGCGACAACGTGACGGCAAACTTGCCGTCCTCGCCGCGTTCACGCGCCGCCGATGCCATGGCGTCCTTGAGGAAATCCGGGAGGCCGTTGAGTTCCGGACCGTCGGCGAGAATGAGCGACCATCCTTTTTCGTCGGCAAGGACGTTCTGGCCGAATTGGGTGCTGAGACCGGCGAGATTTTCGTTGATTCCAGCGAGGGTTTCCTGCTCGGGCTTCGGCAGCTTGGCACCGGATTTGACGAAACCCTTCCAGTGACGTTCCAGCACGCGCAACTGCTCGAGCGAGAGGCCGAGAGCCTCGCGCTTCTCCCACAGCTGGTCGATCCGCTGAAACAGCACGGCGTTCATGCCGATCTTTGAATAATGGCGCGACATCTTTGGCGATATATCCCGCTCCAATGCCTGGATGGCGTCATTGGTGTGGGCACCGGCGCGGTTCCAGAACAGCGACGAGACACGCGATAGCGCCTCGCCAGCGGTCTCAAGGGTTACGATAGTGTTTTCGAAGGTGGCAGGCTGTGGATTGTTGGCGATGGCGTCGATTTCGGTTTCGTGTTCGGCCAGGGCCGCCTCGAAGGATGCCGCAAAATCGCTGTCGCTGACCGCCTCGAAGCGCGGCAGCCCGTCCGGGCCGTTCCAATCGGTGATGGCAGGGTTCAGCGCGGGGTTCGACGTCATAAGGCAGTCCTTTCGCATTCCGGTATGTCCCGCTTACAGCGGGTGCTGCCAAGCGTTGTCGGCAGCGATTGTGGAAATATCAAGATTGTCAGGTGGGCGCTTGCAGGCCGCCCGTCAAGGCTTGCGCAATCCCAAAAGTCCGGGTGCGGCATGCCAGATGGCCTGGACGGCAAAACCCATGAAAAGCACGCCGGACAACCGCACGATCGCCAGTTCATGGCGGCGGTAAAAGCGCCGCACCACCGATGCGCCGATAATGCCGATGAGGATGATGTCGGCGACCAGGAATCCAAGGAAGGAAACTGCGAGAAGCGCGGGAAGTGCATGGAAATCGAGCGCGTTGGAGGATCCGGCGAGCAGCGCGGTAAACGTCGCCAGCGCCACCGGATAGCCCTTCGGGTTGGTGAGGCCGAAGATCAGGCCGCGGCGATACGGCCGCTCCACGGTCATCAATGGCTGGTTTTCGCCGCGTGGCTTGGCCCGCAGCGCATTCCAGCCGATCCAGGCGAGATAGAAGCCGCAGAGCAGGCCGAGAACGTCGAACACCGTGCTGCCGATGGTCTTTGCGCCGACGATCGCGACGAGCGCCAGTGCCGACCAAAGCAGGTCGCCAGCCAGATGTCCGCCCATGAACATCGCGCCTGCCTTGCGGCCTTGCCCTGCACCGATGCCGAGAAGCGCGAGGAAAGCCGGGCCGGGAATGAGGACATAGAGAAGGGCGGCCAGGAAGGCGCCGAAAAGCAGGGTCTGCGTCATGGAATCTCCTTGCGCGTGAAGGCTCATTCGACCTTGCGCAGGTGATTCCGTCAAGATGCGGCGGGCGGGACGCGGACAGGGCCAGGCAAAGCTCCGCCCGCGCGAAAAGCGACGAAGTTTACTTCGCTTCGGTTGCCTTCATGGCGTTGTCGAGATGCATTGAGCAGGCTTCGGTCTTGCCGTCCTTCATCGCCATCTTGGCGCTGTCGACTTCCTTCATGGCCATCATCATTGAATCCTTCTTCATCGGATCTGTCATGCCCTTGGCCATTGCTTCTGTCTTCATGATGGATGCGTCGTCACAGGCCATCATGCCGGCGGCGAAAGCTGGAACCGAAAGGCTGGCAATAAGGGCTGTGGCGGCGAAAATTGTCTTGAACATGGTCTCTCTCCCAGTGAGCCGGGAACGTGATTGCTCCCGCTACGAACTCTGCTCCCAGGTTATGGACACGTTCAATTCACGCATTCGCGATGCACGCCGTTGTCATAACGCGTGTTTTTCATTGCTATTTTCGTGATCGGTTTATTACCAATTTTGAATATTTTAAATCAGTCCCGGGTGAAACTTGCCGGTGCCGCCGGCTCTTGGTAAGTAAAACTTACGATTACCTCAAAGGCGAACTTCCATGCCGGTCAGACTGGAAACCGATACGATCGGCATGTTGCTCACCGATGTGTCGCGGTTGCTGCGCGGTGCATTCGATCGCCGCATTATCACATCGGCTCTGGGCGTGACGCCGGGCGAGGCCCGGGCGCTGATCCAGGTGGCGGCGACAGAGAGCATCAAGCAGGCCGAGATCGCCATCAGGATGGGCATCGAGCCAATGACGCTCTCCACCTATCTCGACCGTCTGGAAGGACTGGGCCTCGTCGAGCGTGTTCCCGACCCTTGCGACCGTCGGGCGAAAAATGTCGTGGTGACCGACAAGGCCGATACGCTGCTTCTCGACATTCGCAGGGAGGTTCGCGACCTGATGGATGAGGTGACGTCGGGGCTCGATGCGGAAGGCCGCGAGGCGCTACGGGCAAGCCTTAAGGGCCTGCGTGAAAATCTGCAGCAGCTGGACCGCAGCGTTTCCTCCGACAAGAAAAGTGTCTCCGAATGAACCTGCGGATGAGCGAACGGCGCACCAGCATGCTCGGTGCCTTGCTGGCAACTCTCGGGCCGATCTCCATGTCGATCTACACGCCGGCCATGCCCGACCTGGTTCAGGCTTTTGCCACCACGGAATCGATGATCAAGCTGACGCTGTCGGTCTATTTCGGCGGTTTCTCGGTGGCGCAGCTGATTGCCGGTCCAATGTCGGATGCGTTCGGCCGTAAGAGGGCGACGCTTGCCTTCGTCGGCATCAATCTTCTGGGCAGCCTCGTCTGCGCCTTTGCGCCGACGGTCGACTGGCTGCTGGCCGGGCGGCTGATCCAGGGCATCGGCGCTTCCGTTGGGATTACTGTGGCGCGGGCTATCGTGCGCGACCAGTTCACCGGTGCTGAGGCATCGCGGATCATGAATCTGATCGGCATCATGCTGGCCATCGGCCCGGCCATGGCGCCGACGCTCGGCGGGCTGGCGCTGGCGGCCTTTGGTTGGCAATCGATCTTCTTCGTGCTGGTCGGTTTCGGATTGCTCGCCATTTTTGCCGTCATCGTCTTCATGCGCGAAACCACGGTGCCGGATCGCTGCCGCGCCAGGCCGGGGCCGCTTGTGGCAGCCTATGGCGAACTCATCCGCGATCCACGCTTTGTGGCCGCCGCCATCGTGCTCGGCGGCTCGGTCGGCGCGCTCTATGCGCAGTCGACCATGCTGTCCTTTATCCTGATTGATAACGTCGGCATGACGCCAACCGCCTTCGGGATCGGCATGCTGATGCAGAGTGGGTCCTATTTTGCAGGCTCGGTCTGTCTGAGGTTGATGGCAGCAAAACTGGGCGGCGAAGGCTCGGTTCGTGTCGGGCTCGCTCTTTGCGCCACCGGCGGGTTGCTGATCGCCCTTTCCGTTCTTTTCGTCGAGCCAACCTATCTGTCGGTGATGCTGCCGGTCGCATTTTCCAGCTTCGGCATCGCCTTCCTGACACCGCATATGACGACGGCAGCGCTGCATTCCTTCCCGCATATTGCCGGTTCGGCTTCGGCGATGATGGGGTTCATCCAGATGGCCGGCGGCTTTCTCGGTGGTCTTGCGGCAGCACTTCTCGGCACGCCCTTCACCGCCTTCGGCGTGATCATTCCGGTGATGCTGTTTGCCTCGGTGGCCAGCTATGTCTGGTTTCAGCATTCGACGCGGCGGCTGGTGCTGGAAGTGACTGGCGAATAGCCGGCGTAGTTTCCGAAGGACCGCGAGCTATCACCCGCCGTCATGCTCGCCCTCGTGGCGGGCATCCAGCGACCCGACGTCTGTCGGGTCAAAGACTCTTATCGCCCAATGACTTGGGCGGCTGGATTCCTGTGACGGACACAGGAATGACGGAGATTTGGGTTGCCGCGCAGTTTCCCAAATGGTCTGTCGAAAAGAATAAACGAAAAAGCCCGCCTCCGTGCGGAAACGGGCTTACTCCATCGCTATCGATGTCTTTACTTGTCGCGGTTGCGGGCGGCCAGAGTGCGCAGGCGCAGGGCGTTGAGCTTGATGAAGCCGGCGGCGTCCTTCTGGTCGTAGGCGCCCTGGTCGTCCTCGAAGGTCACCAGCTTGTCGGAATAGAGAGACTTGTTGCTCTCGCGGCCGGTGACCATGACATTGCCCTTGTAGAGCTTCAGCGACACTTCGCCTTCGACATGCTCCTGGCTCTTGTCGATCAGTGCCTGCAGCATTTCGCGTTCCGGCGAGAACCAGAAGCCGTAATAGATCAGCTCGGCGTAGCGCGGCATGATGTCGTCCTTGAGGTGGGCTGCACCCCGGTCGAGCGTGATCGATTCGATGGCGCGGTGGGCGGCCAGAAGGATGGTGCCGCCTGGGGTCTCGTAGACCCCGCGCGACTTCATGCCGACGAAGCGGTTCTCGACGAGATCGAGACGGCCGATGCCGTTGTCGCGGCCAAGCGCGTTGAGCGCAGTCAGGATCGAGGCTGGGCTCATGTCCTTGCCGTCGATCGAAACGGCGTCACCCTTGCGGAAGCCGATCTTGACGGTGGTTGCCACATCCGGTGCTTCTTCCGGAGAAATTGTGCGCATGTAGACGTAATTCGGAGCTTCGACGGCTGGATCTTCGAGAACCTTGCCCTCGGACGACGAGTGCAGCAGGTTGGCATCGACCGAGAACGGCGCTTCACCCATCTTGTCCTTGGCAACCGGAATCTGGTGCTCCTCGGCAAAGGCGAGCAGGTCGGTGCGGCTCTTGAACGACCAGTCGCGCCAAGGCGCGATGATCTTGATGTCGGGGTTCAGGGCATAGGCGGAAAGCTCGAAGCGAACCTGGTCGTTACCCTTGCCGGTGGCGCCATGGGCGATGGCATCAGCGCCGGTTTCGCGGGCGATCTCGATCAGGTGCTTGGAAATCAGCGGACGGGCGATCGAGGTTCCGAGCAG
This sequence comes from Pararhizobium sp., assembly GCF_965279435.1. Taxonomy (NCBI): domain Bacteria; kingdom Pseudomonadati; phylum Pseudomonadota; class Alphaproteobacteria; order Hyphomicrobiales; family Rhizobiaceae; genus Pararhizobium; species Pararhizobium sp. The sequence continues at coordinate 1,070,437 of NZ_CBDIHY010000003.1, read as the reverse complement.
GTAGACGCCTTCGTAAACGGCATTGGCGCGGAACATCGGGAAAACGAAATCCTTGACGAACTCTTCGCGCACATCGCGGATGTAGATATCCTTGATGCCCATCATCTCCGCCTTCTTGCGGGCCGGCTCGAGCTCTTCGCCCTGGCCGAGATCGGCGGTGAAGGTGACGACTTCAGCGCCGAGTTCGGTCTGTAGCCATTTCAGGATGATCGACGTGTCGAGACCGCCGGAATAGGCGAGAACGACCTTTTTCACTTGCTTTGCCATGTTTGTCTGTCCGTCTTGTCAGAGAAAACGCGGGCTTGTCCGAGAAAATGCGGGATCGCGCCCAAGAAAAATTCTGCGGCACTTTTAGCGAGATTGCCGGGTCGCGCAACCCTTTCGGCCAGAGAATAGCGCACTTGCTGACTTGGTAAGGTTTGAAGCTCAGGCAATCTGGACTGGAAACGGAAAGCCCGCCGTCCCTTGCGGGCGGCGGGCTTGATGGCAGTTGTCATGACGGGTGGTTGACCCGTTATCGCCTAGTTGCACTGGCGACGTGGTCCGTAATTCGGCTGGTATGTGTTGTCGGACGCCCGGTATGAGCGATAACGCGCATAGCAAGCCTGGGTGTGGGAATTGCCATTGGAATAACGCGGCTGCGATGCGATGGCACCACCGATGATGGCGCCGGCAGCCAAGCCGCCAATGATGGCGCCAGCATTGTTGTTCCTGTAGCGGCGATCGTTCCGGTAATAGCCATGACGATCATTGCGGCGGTCGCGATCCCACCGGTCGCGACGGTGGTTGTTCCGGTTACGGTCCCAACCGTTGCCGCGATGATTCTTGCGGATGATCTGACGACCGGCATGGTCGCCAACCTGGACAATATCGGATTGTGTGGTCTGTGTTCTCACCACGGTCGGAAACGCCTGGGCGGGAACAAAGCTGGTCAGCGCAGTGACGGCTGAAATGAAGAAGACGGCAATTTTTCTCATGAATTCTTTCCTTGTGTCATGGCGAAAACGGTTCAATCGCGCATTCGTTCCAGCCGGGCGTCATCACCATTTGGTGATGCTTGTATTCGGGTGTCATTTCCCATCAGGGGGCTGGCGAAATGCCGAATTGCTTTCAGCCGGCATTTGGGACATTCAATAGGCGGGCATCGAACGGATGCGCGGCCTCACCTTCCATAGGATCGAACAATGGATTTCCTGCCGAGCCTGCCAACACTTCTGGCTTTCACCGCAGCGACGCTGCTTTTGGCGGCAACGCCGGGTCCCGATATGACGCTGTCGATCAGCCGGGCGCTGTCGCAGGGCAAGGCGGCCGCTTTCTTCGTCGTTGTCGGAACCAGCCTTGGCTGCGTCGTGCACACGCTGCTCGTCGCCTTCGGCATCTCGGCGCTGATCACGGCCTCGCCGACAGCCTTCATGATTTTGAAGACCGGTGGTGCCGCCTATCTGTTCTGGCTGGCCGTGCAGGCGATCCGCTATGGATCGACGCTGACCGTCAAGAAGGTCGATGATACGAACGCCTCGGCACTGGCAAATATTTCGACGGGGCTGGGGGTTAATTTGCTCAATCCGAAGGTCATCATCTTCTTCATGACCTTCCTGCCGCAGTTCGTCACCGCCAACGACCCGGCCGTGACGCAGAAACTGTTGTTCCTCGGCTTCTTCTTCATCGTCGCGTCGATACCCGTCAGCGTGCTCGTGATCCTCACCGCCGACGGCCTTTCCGGTTGGCTGCAGCGGCGCAAGGGCGTCATGCGCGGCATCGACTATACGTTTGCCGGCGTGTTTTCGATCTTTGCGGTGAAGATCCTGTTCACGCAGACGCGCTGATCAGCCGATCAGCAGTGCGTCGTCATCCAGCGTCTGGCCGCGAATCTTGCGGAACATGGCGATGAGGTCTTCGACCTGCAGTGTCTTGCGGCTATCGCCGGAGACGTCGAGTACCACTTCGCCGCCATGCAGCATAATGGTGCGGTGACCGAAATCGAGCGCCTGGCGCATTGAATGGGTGACCATCAGCGCCGTCAGCTTGCGCTCGGACACGATCTTCTGGGTCAGGTTCATGATGAATTCGGCCATGCCGGGATCGAGCGCTGCCGTATGTTCGTCGAGCAGCAGCACTTCGGAACCGGCAAGCGTCGCCATGACCAGCGAGACAGCCTGCCGCTGGCCGCCTGACAGCAGGTCCATCCGGTCTTTCATGCGGTTTTCGAGGCCGAGGTTGAGTTCGGCGATGCGACCGCGAAAATGCTCGCGGCGCTTGGGGCCGAGCGCGGGTGTCAGTCCCCGGCTTTCGCCGCGCCGTGCGGCAAGGGCAAGATTTTCCTCGATGGACAGCGCACCACAACTTCCGGCCAGCGGGTCCTGGAAGACGCGGGCGACGAGCCCGGCGCGGGCGGCTGTGCCCTTGCGGGTGACGTCGGTATTGCCGATCATCACCTGGCCTGCGGTCGGGATGACGTCGCCGGCGAGCACGCCGAGCACGGTGGATTTTCCGGCACCGTTGGAGCCGATGACGGTGACGAAGGTGCCTTCCTCGATGGTCAGGCTGACCCCGTTTAGCGCCTGCTTCTGCAGCGGCGTTCCCTTGCCGAAGATGACCTGGATATTGTCGAGCTTGATCATGCGGCACCTCCGCGGCGCAGGCGGGGAAGAACGAGGGCGACCGTGACCAAGGCTGCGGTAACCAGATTGAGATCGGAAGCCTGCAGGCCGAGTATATCGGTCGAGAGCGCCAGCTGGATGGCGATGCGGTAGAGGATCGAGCCGAGGACGCAGCCGATCAATGCAATGAGGATGCCGCGCGCGCCGAGCAGGGTTTCACCGATGATGACGGCTGCGAGACCGACGACGATGGTGCCGACACCGGAGGTGACATCGGCAAAGCCGTTGGTCTGGGCAAACAGCGCACCGCCAAGGGCAACCAGTGCATTGGACAGTGCCATGCCGAGGTAGATCTGGCGGCTGGTGTCGACGCCTTGCGCCCGTGCCATGCGCGCATTGGCGCCGGTTGCCCGCATCGCCAGACCGGCGTCGCTTTCAAGGAAGCGCCAGACGGCGATAACCGCGACGACGACGAGAAGCCCAATGAACAGCGGGCGAACGTAAAAGTCCCGGAGACCTAGACCGAAGAAGGGCGACAGCATCGTATCAGCATTGATCAGGGCGACGTTCGGCTTGCCCATGACGCGCAGGTTGACCGAGAACAGCGCGATCATCGTCAGGATCGATGCCAGAAGATTGAGGATGCGGAAGCGGACGTTGAGGATGGCGGTGACGATGCCGGCGGCAGCGCCAGCGATCACGGCGACGCCCGAGGCGATCCATGGATTGAAGCCGGCTATGATCAGCACCGCGGCAACGGCTGCACCCAGCGGAAAGGAGCCGTCAACGGTCAGATCCGGAAAATCGAGCACGCGGAAGGCAAGGAATACGCCGATGGCGACGAAGGCATACACGAGCCCAAGCTCGACTGCTCCCCAGAAGGCAATTTGGCTCACCGCTGTCGGTCCTCTTCTCAAATTCGTCAAGCCCGGTCCGGCTTAGCCGGTAAAGCGAGGCTTGTTTTACAGATGAACCGCCCCCGTATGAAAGGAGGGCGGTTCAAAATCAATCAGATTGTGCAAATATAAGGCGGCTTGGCGTTATTCGATGACGCGGGTGGCGCGGCTCAGAACGCTTTCCGGGAAGGTGACGCCCATCTTGACGGCAGAGCCCTTGTTGATGACCAGATCGGTACCGGCAGCAACCTTGACGGCGATATCGCCCGGCTTTTCGCCCTTCAGGATGCGAACGACGATGTCGCCGGTCTGCTTGCCGACATCATGATAGTTGAAGCCGAGAGCGGCAACGGCGCCACGCGAAACGGAATCCGTGTCGGCGGTGAACAGCGGCAGCTTGGCTTCGACGGCTACGGCAACAGCGCCTTCCAGCGCCGAAATGATGGTGTTGTCGGTGGGCACGTAGATAACGTCGGCGCGGCCGACCAACGCGCGGGCAGCACCCTGGACTTCGGCAGACTTGGTGGCGGCGGATTCAACAACGGTCAGGCCGGCCTTTTCGGCTTCGACCTTCAGGACGGCGAGCAGCGATACGGAGTTTGCCTCGCCGGAATTGTAGAGATAGCCGATCGACTTCACGTTCGGCAGGATTTCCTTGATCAGCGCCACATGTTCGGCAACCGGCGACAGGTCGGAAAGGCCGGTGACGTTGCCGCCTGGCTTGTCCATATCCTTGATCAGTTGGGCGCCGAGCGGGTCGGAGACTGCGGTGAAAACAACCGGAATGTCGCGGGTCGAAGAGACGACGGCCTGGGCCGACGGTGTCGAGATCGGAACGATGACGTTCGGGGCTTCGCCGGCGAACTGGCGAGCGATCTGGGCTGCCGTTGCCGGGTTGCCTTGCGCGGATTCGTAGAGGAACTTGAGGTTCTCGCCTTCCTTGTAGCCAGCAGCGGCCAAGGTTTCCTTGACGCCGTCACGCACGGCATCCAGTGCCGGATGTTCGACGATCGCGGTGACCGCAACCGTGACATTTTCCGCCCGGGCGGGCAGGGTGAGGGCGACGGTTGCCGCAAGAGCGATAAGAACTGAACGCATGAGTGTCCTCCAAGACTGATTTTTAGGCAGTCTTAGGAAGGCTCGACACTTAAATCAATCCAATTGCAGACCAGCATCCATCAAATTTGCTGATCAATCCTCGCCGTGATTGGCAATCATCATCGCTTCAAACGCCATGCGGTCGACTTTGCGCATGCGCTCGGAGTCCGATTTCAGCTGGCCGCAGGCGGCGAGAATGTCGCGGCCGCGTGGGGTGCGGATCGGCGAAGCATAGCCGGCCGCATTGATGAAATCGGCAAATTTCTCGATCTGTTCCCATTTCGAACACTGGTAGTTCGTGCCCGGCCAGGGATTGAACGGGATCAGGTTGATCTTCGCCGGAATGCCCTTCAACAGGCGAACCAGCTCCTTGGCATCTTCCAGCGTGTCGTTGATGCCTTCGAGCATGACATATTCGAAGGTGATGCGGCGGGCATTCGACAGGCCGGGATAGTTGCGGCAGGCGTCGAGCAGGTCCTTCAGCGGATATTTCTTGTTGATCGGCACCAGCATGTCGCGCAGATCGTCCTTCACCGCATGCAGCGAGATCGCCAGCATGACGCCGATTTCGTCGCCAGTGCGGAAGATTTCCGGAACGATGCCGGAGGTCGACAGGGTGACGCGGCGCTTCGACAGCGACAGGCCGTCGCCGTCGGTTGCGATCAGAAGCGCCGTCTTGACGTTCTCGAAATTGTAGAGCGGCTCGCCCATGCCCATCATCACCATGTTGGTGACCTTGCGGCCCTCATTCGGGACGACGGCGCCGACCGGCGTGTCGCGGTCGGGGAAATCGCCGAGCCGGTCGCGGGCAAGCAGCAGCTGCGAAAGGATTTCTTCAGCCGTCAGGTTGCGCACCAGCTTCTGGGTGCCGGTATGACAGAAGGAACAGGTGAGCGTGCAGCCGACCTGGCTGGAAACGCAGAGCGTGCCGCGGCCTTCCTCGGGAATATAGACGGTTTCGATCTCGACGGGGCGGCCGGCGCCGCGCGGCGGAAAGCGCAGCAGCCATTTGCGGGTGCCGTCGGTGGAGACCTGTTCTTCGACGATTTCCGGGCGGGCGATGGTGAAATGCTTCTTCAGCAGTTCGCGCATGTCCTTCGACACATTGGTCATGTGGTCGAAATCGGAAACGCCGCGCACATAGAGCCAGTTCCAGAGCTGGCTGGAGCGCATCTTGACCTGTTTTAAGGGAACGCCGACTTCGGCCAGCGCCTTGCCCATGTCTTCGCGCGAAAGGCCGATCAGCGTCGGCTTTTCTGCCATCATAGCCGGGCGGACGGGCGCCTTGACGGGGCGGTCCAGATCGAGTGCTTCAGTCGCGGCCATTCTCGCCATTTCCCATGTTTGCGATACGCAAGGTCTGTTCAAGCGCTTTTGCCTGCAGCCGGTCGCGTAAATGCTGAGATCAGAGTTCGTTTGCCGCGCATGGGGATCACCAGCAATCCCGGGATCGTCAACGATCCACGCGGCTATCGTTGAGCGGGCCTTTAGCACGGTTTTCGCCCGGCGTCACCCTCCGGTGCTTCAGGGCAGATCTGCAAAAAGACGCAGGGCTCGAACGCCAAAAGGCCGGACGAACCGGCCTTTTGAAATAGTAGTGAAGCGGAGGACTGCTTATTTGCAGTTTTCGATCTGCTTCAGCGCGGCCGAAATGCCAGACAGCGAATAGGAATAGGCCGTTGGCGTGCCCTTGCGCGACTTGGCGGCAACGGACATTGCCTTGCCGGTCTTCATCGCAGCTACGAGTGCCGGCTCTTCAGCGGCGTTCTCCACCCAGGCCGAGTTGCCCTTGGTGAACATCGTGAAGTTCTTGGCATCGATGGTGACGACGACTTTCGAGCTTTCCTGCAGCGGATAGCCCATCATCGCCTGCGGTTCATAGGAGATGTTCTGGCCGGGGCGCTGCGACACGAGGAAAAAGACATCGCCGTGATCAACATTGGCCGGGCTCTTGTCCTTCGGGACGGAGAGCACATAGCAGACCTTGCCAGCGCCGGCCTGATAGGAATAGGCGCCCCAGGCATTGAACTGCTGAATGCGGGTCGGCGACTGAGCCGAAGCAACGCCGGCGAATGCCAGCACGAGTGCGATTGCGAGGTTAAGCTTTCTTACAAACATCTTGTCCTGCCGGTTTCTTGCTGCCAAAGCCCGATCAGCATCAGCCGGGCCACGCATGGTCATGATTTCATTGATTTTGACTTAATTCAGGTTACCAAACCGTCAACATTCCCGGAATTCTCTGCGTTTCCGCTTTAATACGGAACAGAGTACGGCGCAAACGGGGCTCGAGTTTCAGGTTGGCGGTGAAGCGCCTGAACGAAACAAGCTTGGTCTGTCCATCGTGTGCGAAAACCCAGGAACGGTGCGTCGGATGCTGCCGAATTCCGTCTGCCCTGCACGTTTCGCTTGCCGGGCCACCGCCCGATCCGCCGACACGTGCCCGGCGCCGTTTTATGTCACAAAGAATCAGGCAAGAGTTTGACCTTTGACAAAAGCGCTGTACCTGTTGTGAAATACTGCGAAAATCAGGCGGGGAGGCGATCAAAAGCGGAATGAATGTTGAAGTCAGACAGCATTTCGCCACCCTTGCCGTGGCCGTCGCACGCAATCGTGACCAGGCCGCCTTTTCGGAACTCTTCGACTTTTTCGCGCCCCGGCTCAAATCCTTCTTGATGCGGCAGAATGCCAGTGTCGCGGAAGCGGAAGAGGTCGTGCAGGAGGTGATGGTCATTCTCTGGCAGAAGGCCCATCTCTACAACCCGCAAAAATCCTCGCTTTCGACCTGGCTGTTCCGTATCGCCCGCAATCGCCGCATCGATGCGGCCCGCAGGCATCGCAACGGAACGCTCGATGCGCATGAGCCACTGCTCCTGCCGGTTGCGCCACAGGCGCCGGATGCTGTGATTGAAAGCGAGAATCGCGAACAGATCGTCCGGATCGCGCTGACACAACTGCCTGTCGAGCAGGTTACCCTGATCCAGATGGCATTTTTCTTGGGTCAGTCGCACTCGGAGATTTCCGCCGCCACCGGCCTGCCGCTCGGAACCGTCAAGTCCCGCATCCGCCTCGCCTTCGGCAAGTTGCGGACGCTGCTTGAAGCGGGTGGTGTGGACAGTGCGTATTGACGTTGCTTAATCGGGAAGCTTGTCCTTCAAGGTCTCGTCTGCCTTGATATAATGTTTTTCCTTGATCTGGCCGCTGATGGCGGCAAAAGCGGCCGTCAAAACGGCGATGTCGTCGGAAAAGCCGACCATGGCCAGAACATCCGGGATGAGATCGAACGGCATGACGAAATAGGCGAGCGCCCCGAGCAGGATGCCGCGCGTGCGCAGCGGCGTCGTGGGGTCCATGGCGCAGTAATAGGCGGCAACGACGTCGCGGCTGAACGGCACCTGCCGCATCGCCCGCTTCAGGGTCGGCCAGAACCGGCGCTGCACCTTGCGGGCCTTCGCCTCCTGCTCGCTTTCCTCGCCTGGCAGCAAAATCTCGCCGATCTTGATGTCATCCATCTTGTTTGTCCCATCCGTCATGGAAAATCATATGGTGAGCAGGGCGCGGATTTCAAATGGCGCTCTTTCAAAAGCCCTATTTAAGGTGGTCGGGCATCCGGCCCGCCGCTGCCCTGTCCATCCTGGCGGCAAGCTTGAAGTCCAGCTCGGTCAGCCCTTGTGAATCATGGGTGGTGAGCGTGACGTCCACCTTGTTGTAGACATTGAACCATTCCGGGTGATGGTTCAGTTTTTCGGCCGAGATCGCGCTTTCGGTCATGAAACTGAAGGCTTCGACGAAGGTCTTGAAGCGGAAGGCTTTCCAGATCGACAGCCCATCGTCGGAAAGCACCCAGCCCTCCATTTTCGAAAGGTTTTCGGCAACGGCCTCCTTGGCGAGCTTTTCCTGTTTCATGGCACAATCCCTCCAGTTCTTTTGACAGCGGCAACCGGTATTTCCAGTTCCACAACGCGGCAGCCGGATATAGGTTCAACCTTTTCCCGGGCCTGTTGGATAGCATGAAACCTGTCAGAATTCTGTTCGTCTGTCTCGGCAATATCTGCCGCTCACCCTTGGCCGAGGGTATTTTGCGGCATGTCGCAGGGGATGGTCTGGTGGATGTTGATTCGGCCGGTACCGGTGGCTGGCATACCGGCGATCCGCCGGATCGCCGCTCGATCGCCGTTGCACGCAAACATGGGATCGATATTGCCGGTCAGCGCTGCCGGAAGGTCCAAGCCGGTGATTTCGAAGCCTTCGATCTGATCTTTGCGATGGACCGCAGCAATCTGGCCAATCTTCGCGCGCTGGCTCCGCCCGAGGCACAACACAAGCTGCACCTGTTTCTCGACTATACGCTGGGGACTGCCCGCGATGTGCCCGACCCCTATTATGAGGGGCCGGAAGGCTTCGAGACCGTCTACGAGATGCTTCTTCAGGGATGCAGGTCGCTGACCGGCAAGCTGGAAGAACGCTCGTAGAGCGGAAAGACTTCTTCGGTGACATACGGGCCGCCACCGACGGAATCGCGGGACGATAGAAGCACGAAGCGCGAGACGGTGAACGGGTTGGTGTAGAAGCCACCGCGGCCGGAGAGATAGCCGACCACATCCTCGACCCGCGAAGACCGCAACCGCCCAAGCGTCACATGCGGGGTGAATTTGCGGGGATCGGCGGGCAGACCGAGCCGCTGGCAGATGCGCTCGATTTCGGCCTGGAGGGCATAGAGTTCCGGCGGGTTGCTGACACCAGCCCAGACAGAATGCGGTTTTTTCGAACCGAAGGCGCCGGTGCCGGTCAGTTGCAGCTGGAACTCCGGGCGTTCGATGCGGTCGAGCCGGTCGACGATTTCGTCGGCTGTGCGGTTTTCGACGTCCCCGATGAAGCGAAGAGTGATGTGGTAATTCTCCACATCGATCCAACGGGCACCGGGAAGACCACCACGCAACAATGAAAGGCTCATTGCGGCATTACGCGGTATCTCGAGGGCGGTGAAAAGTCTCGGCATAACGAGCTCCCCGAATCTCTTGAAGATAACCCAGCGAATCATGCTTGCCATCTGGAAGCAATTATAATTTCGCACCTGCAATATTTATCCAACGCCATTAACAGATGCTGAACAAGACAATCGTTCCTGGTTGGTTGGCGTCAGCCTCCTGTCGACAGTGATTGAAGGAAGCGTTCCGCGGATGGCAGGAAGCGTTCGACCATGACGCCGATGCCGTCACCGTTCGGGTGCATGCCGTCCTCGATTTTCAGCTTGGCGTCCTCGACAACGCCGTCGAGGAAGAACGGATAAAGCTCAAGGCCGTTGGTCTTGGCAAGTTCCGGATAGATCGGATTGAACCGCGCGGCATAGTCGGCGCCCATGTTCGGCGGCGCCATCATGCCGACCAAAAGCACGGCAATGCCGCGCGACTTCAGCTTTTCAATCATGGCGACAAGGTTCTTGCGGCTTTCCTCGGGCGCGATACCGCGCAGGGCATCGTTGGCGCCAAGTTCGAGAATGACGCCCTTGGTGCCATCCGGAACCGACCAATCGATCCGCGCCAGACCGCCGGATGTCGTGTCGCCGGAGACGCCTGCATTGCTGATCGTCACGTCGTGGCCCTTTGCACGCAAGGCTTTTTCCAACCGGGCCGGGAAGGCATCTTCGGCCGGAAGCTGGTAGCCGGCCATCAGGCTATCGCCGAAGCCGACGAGGTTAATCGGTTCGGCGCGGCTGATTGCCGGCACGATCACAATCGCCGTGATCGCCAACAAAAATGTACAGAAACCTTTTATTCGCATGAACGTGCCCTTAAATCGGTAAAAGTCAGCCGCTCCGGCAACCTTCATATTGTACATATAGGACAGTTTCCTTTGGCAAAAACCATGATCGAACTGAAAAATGCGGATCTGACCCTCGGCCAGGCCGCTGCGTCCGTTCATGTGCTCAAGGGTATGGATCTCGTCATCGATGCGGGAGAATCTGTCGGGATCGTCGGTCCGTCCGGATCCGGAAAGTCGACCTTGCTGATGGTTTTGGCGGGGCTGGAACGCCTCGACAGCGGCGAGATCGTTATCGACGGCACGCCTTTGCATGGCCTGAGCGAAGACCGGGTGGCGGAGTTTCGCGGCCGCAATATCGGTATCGTCTTCCAGTCCTTCCATCTTATCCCCAACATGACGGCGCTGGAAAACGTTGCCGTGCCACTTGAACTTGCCAATGTCCGCGATGCGTTCGAGATCGCCCGGCAGGAACTGATCTCCGTCGGCCTGGGCGAGCGGCTGTCGCATTATCCCGGCCAACTATCGGGTGGCGAGCAGCAGCGCGTTGCCATTGCCCGGGCGCTTGCACCATCGCCAAAACTTCTGATCGCCGACGAGCCGACAGGCAATCTCGATGCCGAAACCGGCAAGCAGGTCGCCGATCTGATCTTCTCCAAGCAGGCCGAGCGCGACATGACCCTGGTTCTGGTCACCCATGACACGTCGCTTGCGGCCCGCTGCTCGCGCCAGGTGCGCGTCCGTTCCGGCGAGATCGTGTCCGGCTCCGGTCATGAGCCATCCGCTTCCGCTTCGCTGTCCAAGGTCGCGTCCGCATGAGGGCCGCTGCTTTCGGCGGTTTCCGTCTTGGACTGGCCTTCCGCTTAGCGCTGCGCGAAATGCGCGGCGGTCTGCGGGGGTTCTATATCTTTCTCGCCTGCGTGGCGCTGGGAACGGCGGCGATCGCCGGGGTCAACTCGCTGTCGCAGTCGATCACCGGCTCGATTGCCAGCCAGGGCCGCGAGCTTCTGGCGGGCGATATCCGCTTCGAACTCAACAACCGCGTCGCAACCGACGAGGAAAAAGCGTTCATCGATAGCCTTGGCGCGGTCTCCGTCTCGTCTGGCCTGCGCTCGATGGCCCGGCTTCCGGATGGCTCAAACCAGGCGCTGGTCGAGCTGAAAGCCGTTGACGGTGCCTACCCGCTTTACGGCACGTTTGACAGCGAACCGGCGGCACCGCTTGGCGATATGATCGCTGAAGACAATGGCGTTTACAAAGCACTTGCCGCGCCGCTTCTGCTTGAGCGTCTTGGCATCCAGACAGGCGATGAGATCCTGCTCGGGACCGCGCGCGTCCGTGTCACTGGCACCATTGTGCGCGAACCGGATGCCCTTTCGGACGGTTTCGGGTTTGCGCCGCGCCTGCTGATCTCCAAGCAGGCCCTTGACGCCTCCGGTCTCGTACAGACGGGCAGCCTGGTCGAGCATACCTACAAGGTGAAGGTCGCCGACAGCTCCAGCGTGCCGGCCTTGCGCAGGCAGGCGGAGGAAAAGTTTCCGCAGGCCGGATGGTCTGTTCGTACCAGCCAGAACGCCGCCCCTGCACTGACTGCCAACATCACCCGCTTTTCGCAATTTCTCACCCTTGTCGGGTTGACAGCTCTGATCGTCGGCGGCGTCGGTGTCGCCAATGCCGTGCGCTCCTATCTCGATTCCAAGCGCGGCGTCATCGCCACGTTCAAATGTGTCGGCGCCCCGGCCTCGATGGTCACGACCATCTATCTTATCCAGATCCTGCTGATTGCCTTTATCGGCATCGCTATCGGGCTGATACTTGGCGCGCTCATTCCGTTCATCGCGGCGCAATTCCTTGCGGGTGTGCTACCGGTATCGACGGCGTTTGAGCTCTATCCGGGCGCACTTGGTCTTGCCGCCGTGTTCGGCCTTTTGACGTCGCTCGCCTTCGCCATCCTGCCGCTCGGCCATGCGCGCGAAGTGCCGGCGACCGCACTGTTTCGTGAACAGGGGTTCGAGCGCGCGCGTCTGCCGTCCTGGCCCTATCTGGTGGCTGCTGCTCTTTGCCTCGGGGCTTTGGCAGGCCTTGCGATCTTTACGGCCTATGACCGCAAGATTTCGCTGACCTTCCTGGGTGCCATCGCCTTTTCGTTCGTCGTGCTGCGCGGTGTCGCCATTCTGGTCGCCATGCTTGCCCGCCGCGCGCCGCGCGTCAGTTCGCCGGCCCTTCGGCTTGCCATCGGCAACATTCATCGCCCCGGCGCGCTGACACCCTCGGTGGTGCTGTCGCTCGGCCTTGGCCTGGCGCTTCTGGTGACACTGGCGCTGATCGACGGCAATCTACGCCGCGAACTGACAGGCAATCTGCCGGAACGGGCACCGAATTTCTTCTTCGTCGATATCCAGAGCGCCGAGGTCGAGGGTTTCCGCTCCCTGCTGCAGACAAGCCTGCCGGAGGGCAAGGTCATCGAAGTGCCGATGCTACGCGGTCGTATCCTCGCCTTCAACGGCCAGGACGTGACCAAGATGAACGTTCCGGCTGCCGGTCAATGGGTGCTGCGCGGCGACCGAGGCATCACCTATGCCAAAAACAAGCCCGAAAATTCGACATTGACCGAGGGCGAATGGTGGGCACCGGATTATACCGGCGAGCCGCTGGTGTCGTTTTCGTCGGAAGAGGCCGGTGAACTCGGCCTGAAGATCGGCGATACCGTCACCGTCAATGTACTTGGCCGCAGCCTGACGGCCCGGATCGCCAACTTCCGCAAGGTCGAGTGGGAATCCCTGTCGATCAACTTCGTCATGGTGTTCTCGCCCAACACCTTTGCCGGTGCGCCGCATGCCTGGCTTGCCACCGTGATCGATCCGGGTGCGACAGCGCAGGAGGAGGCAGCCACTCTGAAGGCCGTCACCAATGCTTATCCGACGATCACCAGTGTCCGGGTCAAGGATGCGCTTGATATCATCAACGTGCTGGTCGGCCAGCTGGCGACAGCCATCCGCGCTGCCGCTGCTGTCGCCCTCGTCGCGTCGATCCTGGTGCTTGCCGGGGCGCTTGCGGCCGGCAACCGGGCACGCACTCACGATGCCGTGGTCTTGAAAACACTGGGTGCCACACGCTCGACACTGATCCGCGCGTTCTGCTACGAATATGCCATCCTCGGGCTGTCGACGGCGATCTTTGCGCTGTTTGCCGGCGGGGTCGCGGCATGGTTTGTGGTTAGCAAAATCATGAGCTTGCCGTCGTCCTTCCTGCCGGATGTGGCGCTGATCACCATGGCTGTCGCCTTGATCGTCACGGTCGGTTTCGGCCTTGCAGGCACCTGGCGGGTGCTCGGGCAGAAGGCCGCACCCGTGCTGCGCGAGCTCTGATTGCCCAGTTAACCGTTAACGCTAACCCCCGAAAGCCCTGAGAATCCGCTTTTCGACGGATTCTCAGGCACGTCGGTCTTGTGCAAGTCGTATTTCGACATCATATTCACCACAGGCATGCTGGAGCCCCGCAGCGGCGCCTGGGTTAAGTGGCTGGCACCCTCGAGGATGCGCCTTTACCGCCCGACACCGTAAACTTAACCGGGGCTTTTAAAGAGGAAACAATGGCTGATCTTAGAAACTACCAAACCCGAATGTCGCCTGCCGGCGCACAGGCGGGGGCCGTAATCGACGAAGGTCTGCGCACCTATATGCTCAAGGTGTACAACCTGATGGCCCTCGGTCTGGCAATCACCGGTATCGCTGCCTATGCTGCGTTCCAGTTCGCGTTTGCGGACGGGCAACTGACAGCGTTCGGCCAGGCGATCTATGTGAGCCCGCTGAAGTGGGTCGTCATGCTCGCACCGCTGGCTCTGGTGTTCTACATGAGCTTCCGCATTAACTCGATGAGCGTATCCGCCGCGCGGACGACCTTCTGGGTCTATGCCGGCCTGATGGGTCTCTCGCTGTCGTCGATCTTCCTGATCTACACCGGCCAGAGCATCACCCAGACGTTCTTCATCACCGCCGCTTCGTTCGGCGCTCTGTCGCTCTACGGCTACACCACCAAGCGTAGCCTGTCGGGCATGGGTTCGTTCCTGATGATGGGCCTGTTCGGCCTGATCATCGCCTCGATCGTCAATATTTTCCTCGCCTCCTCGGCGCTGAACTTTGCGATCTCGGCTATCGGTGTTCTGATCTTCGCAGGCCTCACCGCCTACGATACCCAGAAGATCAAGGAAATGTACTTCGAAGCAGACAGTGAAGATGCTGCTGGCCGCAAGGCCATCATGGGCGCGCTGACGCTGTACCTCGACTTTATCAACCTGTTCCTGTTCATGCTGCGCTTCCTCGGAAACCGCAATTAATCGGGAACTAGGTACTTCTGAAAAGGCGGCTTCGGCCGCCTTTTTTGTTGCCTGCATTTTGGCAAAGCCGCACGCTTGAATGGCTGAATGCGATATGGCAGAGGAGGGACACTCTTCCAGACAGGTCTGCCCATGTCCTTTATCCTGCGCGATGCGACCCTATCGGACATCCAGGCCATCACCGCGATCTATCAGGACTCCGTCCTGAACGGAGTCGCCTCCTATGAGATGACGCCGCCGGGCGAAGCCGAAATGGCCTCGCGCTTTTCTGTCATCACCGGCAATGGTTATCCTTATATCGCTGCGGTCGATGCGGACGGCATCCTCCTGGGTTACGCCTATGCCTCGGCATTCCGGACCCGCACCGCCTACCGGTTCATGGTCGAGGATTCGATCTATTTGGCGCCTGATGCACGCGGCCGTGGCGTGGGCAGAGCCTTGCTTGCCGACCTGATCCGGCGCTGCACGATGCTTGGTTTCCGGCAGATGGTCGCCGTCATCGGCGGCGCGCATCCGGCATCGGTCGCGGTCCATCGTGCAGCCGGTTTCGAGCATGGCGGGTTGATGAAGGGTACGGGTTTCAAGCACGACCGCTGGCTGGATACGATCATCATGCAATTGCCGCTCGGCGAGGGGCTGACGACCGATCCTGAGCCGGGCGTCTACCCCGATACGCTCTACCGGGGCTAACTCAGGTCTTGATAACCTTCAGCATCTTGTCGAAAACTTTGAGGACCTGCTGCAGGTCGTGGCCACGCTTCAAGATCATGCCGTGCGTATTGGCGACGCTGAAGGCGCCTTGCTTGGCTGAAAGTTTCGGGTTCTTTTCGATCCGGAACAGCGGCATTTCACCCGAGCGCTTGAATACCGAGAAGACCGCCTTGTCGCGCAGATGGTCCATCGCATAGTCGCGCCATTCGCCTTCGCCGACCATGCGGCCATAGACCCTGAGGATCATATCCAGCTCGCGGCGGTGGAAAGTGATGGGAAGTGTGTCCTGATTGCTGCTGCGATATTCGTGCAGATTAACAACCACATCGGACGATTTCTGCCTTTCGGAACGGGTCTCGCCTTGCGGCAAATCCGGCTGATCAGTCATCGGTACTCCGGCCTTTTATTGTGACAGGACGGTTACAGTTTGCCTGACCTTGGCTGAAATGCAAGCAGCAGGCCGGGCGAAATAGGGGATGGCTTTTTTCACCGTGCCGCATTTCAAACAAACCGACGCCCCATTTGACAAGGAAACTCGCGCTTGCTGGCACGAGGGAGTCCTTCCGAGTGTCGGCCTGCATGTCTGTTTGGGATTTTCTGTCTCGAGCGTGTGCAGCAATGGAGCGGCTAGCCAAAGCGTCCTTCGGGCGCGGTTGCTCCGGACGCCATGTCGATCGGGTGCTGTCTGCGCCTGCAAAACATGGCCGGTTCGGTCCGGCATCTTCGAACCCTCAGCCCCAGCCCCTCGATGCTGCCGGGCCGAACCAGATTATCCGTCAGTTGGCGGTTTTATCCGCCATGACGGTCGTGGCGCCGACGATGGCGCCGGGCGTTTCACTGTCCTTCATCTTCTGCAGCAGCACGGCACAGCCGCCGTTTTCGCCCTCATTGAGGATGGAAGCGGGCAGTACGAAACTGGCAGGCTTGCCGTCCCACATGCCGATCGTCTGGATGTCTCGGACGGAGTGCCAGTAGGAAATCTTCTTGCCGCTGTTTTCGCCCTTCTTGACGTCGACAAGCTGCTGCCGGTTGAAATAGACGACGACGACATTGGCCTTGCCCTCGCCCGCGCCTATCTTGATGTCGATCTCGTCCTTGCGGACGCTGGCGGAGACCGGAACGGCGAGACCTTTTCCTGCATCATTCATCGCCGAAAGGCGATTGTTGATGCCGTCTATATCGGCGCCATTGATGTGGTCGCGGCCGTTGAGCACCGCCTGTGGCGTATAGACACCGCTGCGGCCGAGCATTTTCGCATAGGCATATTGCCGGGCTGTGTTGTCCTTAGAAGCCAGCGTATCGGTCCAGCCGAGATAATTCCAGTAATCGACGTGATAGGACAGCGCCACGACCTTGCCGTCGTCGATCAGCGTCTTCAATGCCGCGTCCGCCGGCGGGCAGGAGGAGCAGCCCTGGCTGGTGAACAGTTCCACGACGCCTGCCGGCTTCACCATATCTTCGGCCACAGCTGGCATCGCCATGAGGCCAAGGCCACAGGCGAGCATGATGCGGCGAACGGTGCTTGATCCAGACATCGGGACTTCCATTTCAAGGGTGTAGCATTTCAACGGGCGGTATCTCAGCGGTGTTGTACATCTGTACAGTCTCTGTTGGCATCCTTCATACGCCGCTCCCCTTTCAACGGAAAATCACGTTGGAGTGAGGCTTGCGGCTCCGGTAATCACAAAAAAAGCCGGGGCTTGTGAAAGCCCCGGCTCCATTCATGCCTGCATCAAAGATGCATCAAGCAGCAGCCAGGTCGCGCAGAACAGTCTGCAGGATGCCGCCATTGTTCATGTAGGTGACCTCATCGAGCGTATCGATGCGGCAGACCAGCGGAACATCCTTCACCGTGCCATCGGCATAGGTGATCCTGGCGACGCGCTTTTCGCGCGGCTGGACATTGGCGAGACCGTCGATCGTGACGCTCTCGTCGCCCTTCAGGCCGAGCGATTCCCAGGTCGTGCCTTCCTCGAAGACGAAGGGTACGATGCCCATGCCGACCAGGTTGGAGCGGTGGATACGCTCGAAGGACTGGGCGATCACGGCCTTGACGCCGAGCAGGTTGGTGCCCTTGGCGGCCCAGTCACGCGACGAGCCGTTGCCGTATTCGACACCGGCGAAGATGACCAGCGGCACACCTTCGGCCTTGTACTGCATGGCGGCGTCGTAGATCGACATCTCTTCCTTCGAAGGATAGTGGATCGTGTAGCCGCCTTCCTTGCCGTTCGGTCCCATCATGTGGTTGCGGATGCGGATATTGGCAAAGGTGCCGCGCATCATCACTTCATGGTTGCCACGGCGCGTGCCGTACTGGTTGAAGTCGGCAATGCCGACGCCATGGTTGATCAGGTAAGCACCGGCAGGCGACGCTGCCTTGATCGATCCAGCCGGCGAGATGTGGTCGGTGGTGATCTTGTCGCCGAACAGGCCAAGGACGCGGGCGCCCTTGATGTCGGAGATGCCCGAACCGGTCTTGCCCATGCCGACGAAGTAGGGCGGGTTCTGGACGTAGGTCGAGTTGTCATCCCAGGCGTAGGTCTGGCCTTCGGGAATCTGGACGGCCTGCCAGTTGGCGTCGCCCTTGAACACGTCGGCATATTTCGATGCGTAGAGTGCGCGGGTGACGTATTTCAGGATGTATTCCTGGATTTCCTGCGATGTCGGCCAGACGTCCTTGAGGAACACCGGCTGTCCATCGCTGCCGATGCCGAGCGGCTCGGTGGTCAGGTCCTTCTGGACCGTACCGGCGAGCGCATAGGCAACGACCAGCGGCGGCGAAGCGAGGTAGTTCGCCTGAACGTCCGGCGAGATACGGCCTTCGAAGTTGCGGTTGCCCGAGAGAACGCCGGACATGATCAGGCCCTTCTCGTTGATCGTCTTCGAGATCGGCGCCGGCAGCGGGCCGGAATTGCCGATGCAGGTCGTGCAGCCGAAACCGACGAGGTTGAAGCCCAAGGCATCCAGCGAATCCTGCAGGCCGGACTTGGACAGATACTCGCCGACAACCTGGGATCCAGGTGCGAGCGATGTCTTGACCCAAGGTGCTGTCTTCAGGCCCTTGGCAACGGCGTTGCGGGCGAGAAGGCCGGCAGCGATGAGAACGCTAGGGTTGGACGTGTTGGTGCAGGACGTGATGGCGGCAATCGCCACGTCGCCGTGACCGATATCGTAATCCGCGCCTTCGACGGCATAGCGCATGTCGAGCTGGCCCGGCTTCTTGTATTCGCCTTCGAGCGAACCGGCGAAACCGGACGCGATGTTTTCGAGCGGAATGCGGCCTTCCGGACGCTTCGGGCCGGCCATGGCCGGAACGACCTGACCGAGATCAAGCTCGAGCGTGTCGGTGAAGACGAGGTCGGCACCGTCATTGTCACGCCACATCCCTTGCGCCTTGGAATAGGCTTCGACCAGCGCGATGCGCTGTTCTTCGCGGCCGGACATGGTGAGGTAGTTGATGGTTTCCGAATCAACCGGGAAGAAGCCGCAGGTTGCGCCATATTCCGGACCCATGTTGCCGATCGTCGCACGGTCGGCCAGCGTCATGTTGTCGAGGCCGGAACCGAAGAATTCGACGAACTTGGAAACGACGCCCTTCTTGCGCAGCATCTGCACGACCATCAGCACGAGGTCGGTCGCGGTGACGCCTTCCTTGAGCTTGCCGGTCAGCTTGAAGCCGATGACTTCAGGCAGGAGCATGGAGACGGGCTGGCCGAGCATGGCCGCTTCCGCCTCGATACCACCGACGCCCCAGCCGAGAACGCCCAGGCCATTGATCATAGTCGTGTGGCTGTCTGTGCCGACGCAGGTATCCGGATAGGCGGTGATCTCGCCGTCTTCTTCCTTCGTCCAGACGGTCTGGCCGAGATACTCAAGATTCACCTGGTGACAGATACCGGTGCCCGGAGGAACCACGCGGAAATTCTTGAAGGCCTGCTGGCCCCATTTCAGAAAGCGGTAGCGCTCGCCGTTGCGCTCGTATTCGAGCTCGACATTGCGGGCAAAGGCCGTTGGCGTGCCGAATTCGTCGACGATGACCGAGTGGTCGATGACGAGGTCGACAGGAACCAGCGGGTTGATCTTTTCCGGATCACCACCGAGCGAAACCATGGCGTCGCGCATCGCGGCCAGATCGACAACGGCGGGAACGCCGGTGAAGTCCTGCATCAGCACGCGGGCCGGGCGGTAGGCGATTTCATTTTCTTCGCGGCCCTTGTTGTTCAGCCACTCGGCAACGGCCAGGATGTTCTCCTTGGTGACCGTTCGGCCGTCTTCGAAGCGCAGCAGGTTCTCAAGCAGAACCTTCATCGAATAGGGAAGCTTTGAAACGCCGGCGAGGCCGTTTTCTTCCGCCTTTGGCAGGCTGTAATAGACATAGTCTACGCCGTTGACGGAAAGCGTCGAACGACAATTAAAACTGTCTAGGGATTTGGACACTGGAATACCCCGTTCCGTTAGATCGCCAAAACGTGACGCACGAACGCCCGAACGCATTTAAAGCGCGATATGGGATGCGGGTACGGCCATTTCCGCTGTCCGTACGTGGAAATCATTCCAAGTTCGGCGCTAGGATGAAATTCACGCCGACCGCTGGCGTGTTGGGGCGGTTATAGATAATTTCTCCGGAACGTGCCAGACCATCCGTCCTCAATTTGAGACAATTTTTTTGCGCTGCGACGAACGTCGTAAAGGGAATGTGAATGCCGATCCGCTTGCGTGTCGAAGGCCTCAGTGCGAAACGCGGTGAGGACCTGATTTTCCACGATATTTCGTTCGTTCTTGCGGCCGGAGAAGCGTTGATTGTCACCGGTCCGAACGGGTCGGGCAAGTCGACATTGCTGCGCGTTCTGGCGGGGCTTCTGGCGCCCGAATCCGGCGCTGTGCGGCTGGATGATACAGCCGCCGATATCGGTCATCCGCGCGAGCTTTGCCACTATCTCGGTCACCGCAATGCAATGAAGCACGAGCTGACCGTTGAAGAAAATCTCTCCTTCTGGAAATCCTTCATGGGTGATTCGGCAGGTGGCTCCGGCATCGGCATTGAGGAGGCCACCGAAGCACTCGGCCTTGGCGGAATTTCGCATCTTCCCTTCGGTTACCTCTCGGCCGGACAACAGCGGCGCATGGCGATGGCCAAGCTGCTGGTCGCCTACCGGCCGGTCTGGATCCTCGACGAGCCGACGGCCGCACTCGACGCGGCGGCGGACCGGCTGTTTGCGGGCCTGGTGGAGCGGCATCTGGAGGCAGGCGGTCTTGTCGTTGCCGCGACGCATCAGCCGCTGGGGGTGACTGCGCGGGAGTTGCGGATGACGGGGTTTGCGGGTGTGGGGGAATTGGTTTGAGTATGGTTTGCCTGATGAAGACCCCTCCCCAACCCCTCCCCACAAGGGGGAGGGGTTCCTGCGCTGAAACCCCTCGCTCAAATTTGTGGGCTTTCGCCGCAAATGTGCGCGATTGTCTGGCGAGGCCGGTGCTCCGGGTTAGTCCCTCCCCCTTGTGGGGAGGGGTTGGGGAGGGGCCTTTGCCACGCGCACGATCCGAACAGGCCGCATTATGATCGCCCTCTTCCTCCGTGACCTCAAACTCTCCATGCGCGCCGGTGGCGGTGCGCTGATCGGCGTCCTGTTCTTCATGACGGTCGTTGCCGTGGTACCTTTTGCCGTCGGTCCCGATCTCAATCTTCTGTCCCGCATCGGCCCGGCAATCCTCTGGATCGGTGCGCTGCTTGCCTCGCTGCTGGGCCTCGACCGGCTGTTTCAGGCGGAACGCGAGGATGGGTCGCTGGACCTGATGCTGATGCAGGAAACGCCGCTGGTGCTGACGGTGCTGGTGAAGTGCCTGGCGCACTGGACGGCGAGCGGGTTGCCGCTGGTGATTGCTGCACCGCTACTCGGGCTGTTCATGAATATGAGCGAGGTGGCCATCGGCGCAACCATGCTGACGCTGCTGGTGGGCACGCCTGCCATCACGTTCATCGGCGCGACTGGCGCTGCCGTCGCTGTAACCTTGCCGCGTGGCGGGCTGCTGGTGTCGATCCTGGTTCTGCCGCTGGCGATCCCGGTGCTGATCTTCGGCGTCAGTGCCGCCTATGCCGCCGTTCAAGACCCGGCGCCATTTCTGCCGCCGCTGCTGATCCTGATCGCCATTACGCTGTTCTTTGCTGTCATCGGGCCCTTAGCGGCTGCCTTGGCGCTGCGGTCTGCATCGGACTAGGTGGACGCCGGTGCGACCTGCGCGCCCTTTGAACGCGCGGCGCTCTGACGCAAATGTGATTGATACCCCTTTATTGAAGAGAAGCCCGTTGCACGCTAAAGAACCATCATGAGCGAAAACAGTCTGGCCATTCGAAAATTCAGCGATCTTGCCAACCCGACCCGGTTTCTGGCCTTGGCGGCCCGTCTCCTGCCGTGGTTTGCCGGTTTGACGGTGCTGCTGTTTGCCGCTGGGCTCTATCTGTCCTTCACCACCGAAGGCGATTACCAGCAGGGCGAGACGGTGCGCATCATGTATGTGCATGTGCCGGCCGCCTGGCTGTCGATGATGTGTTATTCGGTGATGGCGCTTTCGGCACTCGGCACGCTGGTTTGGCGCCATCCGCTGGCTGACGTTGCCGCCCGGGCTGCGGCTCCGATCGGCGCGTCCTTCACCTTTCTGGCGCTGGTCACCGGTTCGCTCTGGGGCAAGCCGATGTGGGGCACCTGGTGGGTCTGGGATGCGCGGCTGACCTCGGTCTTCGTGCTATTCCTGATGTATCTCGGGCTGATGGCGCTCAACCGTGCGATGGACGAGCCCGGCAAGGCCGCCAAGGTTTCGGCCGTCTTGATCCTCGTTGGCTTCGTCAATATCCCGATCATCAAGTTCTCGGTCGAATGGTGGAACACGCTGCACCAGCCGGCAAGCGTTCTGAGGCTCGGCGGCTCGGCGATCGATCCGGAGTTCCTGCGGCCGCTTTTGGTGATGGCGGTTGCCTTCACCATGCTGTTCTTCACGCTGCACATCGCCGCCATGCGCAACGAGATCTGGCGCCGCCGGGTGACCTCGATGCGCCGTCAGGCCGCCCGCGGCGCCGGCCGGGAGGTTTGAGCCGATGATGACCCACACCACCTATGTTCTTGCCAGCTATGGCATCGCCACCGTTACCGTGCTTGCCCTGATCCTCTGGGTCTGGACCGACGGGCGGGCGCGGCGCCGCGAATTGCAGGCGCTTGAAGCCGCCGGTATCCGCCGCCGCTCAGCGCAAGCCGGAGACCTACAATGAGTATCGAGACCCCCGCCACGCCCGAAGCCACCCGGCCGGGCAAGTTGCGTATCGTCTTTGCGCTGTTGCCGCTGTTGATCTTTGCCGGGCTTGCCGTGATTTTCTGGAGCCAGCTCGATTCCGGCCGGAGCATCAGTGAAATTCCGTCTGCGCTGATCGGCACCAAGGCGCCATCGCTCGATATGCCGCCGCTCGAGGGCGCGACGTTCAAGGGCGCGCCGATGCCGCCGCTCACCGATGCGGCGATCAAGGGCAAGCTGACGCTGGTCAATGTCTGGGCATCTTGGTGCGTGCCCTGCCGCGAGGAAAATCCGATCATCCTCGAACTGGCCAAGGATTCCAGACTGACGGTGGTCGGGATCAACTACAAGGACCAGACCGAGAATGCGCTGCGGTTCCTGGGCGAACTCGGCAACCCCTTTTCCGCCGTCGGCGTCGACCCACGCGGCAAGGCGGCTATCGACTGGGGTGTCTACGGTATTCCGGAATCCTACCTCGTCGATGTGTCGGGAGCGATCGTCTATAAACGGGTGGGGCCGTTCGATGAGCGAAGCCTGAAGGAAGGCCTTTATCCGGCGATCGAGAAGGCTACGGCTGAGAATAAGTAAATAGGGTTCTGTTCCCCAGTCTCCGTCATGCTCGGGCTTGACCCGAGCATCCATTCGCCAAAGATGTTCAACGTGAATGGTTGAAGTATGGATCCTCGGCTCAAGGCCACTGCTGTCCGGTTTAAAATCCCAACCCGCTCAAGGTCATCTGTCCTGTGTCGTTTGATGGGCTGGGTGGTGGCTTTGTGAGGCTGTCGGTTCGGCGGCGATGCATGAGATTGGCGCGCACGAGGCGGGCGAAGGCGAGCGGACTCTGGACGTTTGTCTGATCGGCCTGGGCCATGCGCAACAGCAGATAGGCGATGAGGGCGGCGGCAATCTGGATACGGACCGCGTTCTCGCTATTGCCGAGAAAATGCCGGATCTTTAGCGTCTGCTTGACCCAGCGGAAGAACAGTTCGATCGCCCAACGGCGCTTGTAGAGATCGGCGATCTCGTCCGCTGGCGCATCGAGATCGTTGGTGAGCAACCGCAAAACCTTGCCTGTTTGTGTCCTGACACTGATCTCGCGCACGGGATCGCCAAACGGGTTCTTGCGGTTTTTCGCCTGGCGGGCTGGCAACAGGCCGATGCGGTCGGACAGGATGGTGCCGTTGCTGTTGAGCGGTTGTTCGCGCGTTACGGCCAGCGGCGTATGCGACTTGAACCGCGTGACGATCCGGCATCCGGCCTTGTCCATTCTGGCCCACCAGCCGAAATCATAATAGCCGAGATCGAAGACATGGGTGGCGCCCGCTTCGATCGGCATGACCTTGGCTGCGGTGATGTCATTGACATTGGCAGGCGTCACCGCCGCGTAGATCGGCCGTTCGGCCAGCGCATCATAGACGATATGGACCTTGGCACCGCAGGCCTGATGGGAAAACTGCGCCCAGTCGCTTCCCGCTCCACTCAGGCGGACCCCAGTCGCGTCGATCAGATAGGTGGCCTCACCGGCCGCCCGGCGCAGGCCGCGTCCTGCCCTTGCCACCAGTTCAGCAAACAGGCCGGCAAACACCGCGCTTGAACGCTTCGCATTGGCGTCGGCAAGCGTCGAGCGCGAGGCCGGACGCGCACCGAGATGGTAAAGACGCGCCGCATGACTTTCCAAACCGCCGGCGATCTCGCGCAAACTCACCGCACCGGCCAATTGGCCGTACAAAAGGGCGATCAACTGTGTCCGCGTCGAGAGCCGCCGAACATGTTTGTCGGCCCCATGTTCCTCCACAAGCCTGTCAAAAGCCGACCATGGAACGCGCTTCAAAAGATCATGAAAGACGCTATTGTGATGCCGCACGGGGTTGCTCCTCCTTCGTGTTCGAGATCGTCGCCAAACGCTCGAATACGAGTAGAATCAACACCGTGCACTATGTCTACAAAATTTAAACCGGACAGCAGTGGCTCAAGGCCGAGGATGACATGAGCGTGTTGTCGGTCTCAGCCGGGCGATAACATCAAAGCGCGCCTTGCCACGCCTTCACCGCGTCCAGCGGATAGACCAGCATTAGCACGTTGAGCGTCAAATTATCGCGGATCAGCCAGCCGGTGAAAATCTCGAAGAAGATGGCGATGGCGACCGTGACTGCGACCGGTGCACGGCGGGCGAAGAAGAAGCCGAGCGCCATGAACACCGTGTCCATCGCCGAGTTCAGAATGCTGTCGCCGTAATAATCGAGCGAGATGGTCGCGGTGCGGTAGCGGTCGATGATAACAGGGGAGTTTTCGAGAAGCTCCCAGCCGGATTCGATCACCAGCGCCAAAAGCAGCTTTGCCGCCAGTGGTTTGCCGCGCAGGGTCAGATGGGCAAGCCCGTAGAACAGGAAGCCGTGGATAATGTGCGACGGCGTGTACCAGTCGGCCAGGTGCTGCGAATTGCCCGGGCCGTTGGCATTGGGCTCGAACAGCTTGATATAGCCGCATTCGCAGATCGGCGTGCGGCCCATCCAGTATTCGATGACGATCTGGAGGATGAGGACGCCAGCGCAGGCGGCAAGCCAAAAGGTGGCGGCACGCGGCGAACGGTTTTCGGCCGGTACCAGGGTGGTCACTTCGGCGTATCCTGATCCAGCGAGTGCTTCATGATGATCGGCATCTGCGACAGGGTGAACAGCACTGTGATCGGCATCGTGCCCCAGACCTTGAAGGCGACCCAGAAATCAGTCGAGAAATTGCGCCAGACGACTTCATTGAGGACGGCGAGAACCAGAAAGAAGATGCCCCAGCGAATGGTCAGCTTGCGCCAGCCTTCCTCGTCGAGCTTGAAGGCGGAATGGAAGACATAGCCGAGCAGCGACTTTCCAAACAGCAGGCCGCCGAGCAGAATGACGCCGAACAGGGTATTGATGATGGTCGGCTTGATCTTGATGAATGTGTCGTTCTGCAGCCAGAGAGTGAACGCGCCCATGATGAAGACGACAATGCCGGAAATCAGCGGCATCATCGGCAGGGTGCGGGTCAAAATCCAGGACGCGGTGAGCGCAATCGCGGTCGCCGCCATGAACAGGCCGGTGGCGATGAAGATCGGGCCGCCCAGTTCCGTCAGCGCCGGAAATTCCCGCGCCAGCCACTCGCCGCGCGAATTGGCAAAGAAAAAGACCACCAGCGGCCCCAGCTCCAGCACCATTTTCAGAAGCGGGCTGATTTCCTTGCGCGGCTTGACCGCCTCGATCGATGACATAGTGACGTCCTTAAAGCGGTTATCGTGCATGCCCGGTATGCGGGCTATTCGTCTCTCTCGTCGTCATCCTCGGGCTTGACCCGAGGATCTACCCGCAGTGCGACGCATGATCGTCGGCATTTCAGCCCAGCGTTTTGGTCCTCGGGTCAAGCCCGAGGATGACGGAGTGCTGGGTGGCCCCTATAACATCAGCAAAAAGGCAAAATGATATCCGGGTCAATGGGGAATCCCGGCGATGGCCTCGGCAAAGTCCTTGGCCTCGAACGGTTCCAGATCGTCCACGCCTTCGCCGACGCCGATGAAATAGACCGGCAGCTTATGCTTGGCGGAGATCGCGACGAGGATGCCGCCGCGCGCTGTGCCGTCGAGCTTGGTCATGATCAGGCCGTTGACGCCGGCAATATTGCGGAAAATCTCGACCTGGTTCAATGCGTTCTGGCCGGTGGTGGCGTCCAGCGTCTGCAGCACCGTGTGCGGCGCATCGGGATCGAGCTTGCCGAGCACACGGACAATCTTTTCCAGCTCCGCCATCAGTTCCGTGCGGTTCTGCAGGCGGCCGGCGGTATCGATAATGAGCACGTCGCTCTTCTTCAGCCGTGCCTGTTCGAATGCCTCATAGGCAAGACCTGCGGCATCCGCGCCGAGTTTCGAGGAAACGATGTCGGACTTGGTGCGCTCGGCCCAGATTTTCAGTTGCTCGATGGCGGCGGCCCGGAACGTGTCGCCGGCCGCGAGCATGACTTTGAGCCCGGCGCCCGAAAGTTTGGCCGCGAGCTTGCCGATGGTGGTGGTTTTGCCGGTGCCGTTGACGCCGACGACGAGGATGACGTGTGGCTTATGCGACAGATCGAGCTGCAGCGGCTTAGCGACAGGCGCCAGAACCTTGGTGATTTCGGCAGCCATGATGCGGGAAACGTCCTCGCCGCTCACATCCTTGCCATAACGCTCGGAGGCCAATGTGTCGGTGATGCGCAGGGCCGTTTCGACACCAAGGTCGGCCTGGATCAGCAGGTCTTCCAGATCCTGCAACGTCTCGTCGTCGAGCTTGCGCTTGGTGAAGAGCGCGGTGATCTGGCCGGTCAACTGCGACGAGGTGCGGGAAAGACCCTGGCGCAGGCGCTGGAACCAGGTGAGTTTCTGCTTGGGCGCTTCCGGCGCTGGCTCGACCGCGCGGCCGGTGGCAAAGCCCTTGGGGAGGATGGGGGCTGCAACCGGTGTTTCGGAGATCGGCTGTGACGTGGTTTCGGTGAGGTCAGCGGCTCCCGAGAGCGCGGAAAGTTCCTGCATTTCATCAGCCGCATCAGGCTGCAGTGGCGGAGCATCAGCCTCCATCTGATCTCCCCCCTTGTGGGGGAGATGTCCCGAAGGGACAGAGGGGGGTGTCACGTTTTCCTCAGTCGCAGACGCTTCGGCTTCCGCCTCCAGCAAAGACAGCGGGATCAGGCCGATATCGCCGATCTCTTCGACAGCAGGAAGAATCGCCGGTGTGTCGTCCACGTTCTCGGCAGAGGTAACCGTCTCATCCACGAATTCAGGCGCATCGTGGGTATCAGCAGACGGCCCTCCCGCCGTATCCATTTCTTCCGGCAGGACGGGATCTTCGGCGACCGGCAGATCTTCGGTGCGGGAATGCGGTTCCAGTTCGGCTTCGATCGCCCGGGTTTCTGCGGGGCTGAACGTCGATTCCGCCTGGTCCATGACCGCATCTGCCGCTGGCGTCGCAGTTGGCTCGCCTTCGACCGGCTTGTCCTTGCCGAACGTGAAGACCTTTTTCAGAAAGCTGAGCGCCATTTGAATTCCGTAAACTCAGGCCGCGTTGGCAGCCGTCAGTTGCATGTCGAGATACTTGCCGTTGTGACCGGTGATCTCAGCCTGCACGATAGCGCGCGGGGTGAGGCCGGGGACGGCGACAAGCGTGAAATTTTCCGTATGCGCCAAGCCGTTGTTCTCGACGAGCAGGCTTTGCTGCGTTCCGATCATGCTGTCAAGATGGGCCTGATGGAGCGCAAGTCCAGTGGCGCGCAGCCGGGCGGCCCGTTCCTTGACCAGCGCCCGGTCGAGTTGCGGCATGCGGGCGGCGGGCGTTCCCTCACGCGGCGAATAGGGGAAGACATGCAGATGGGCGATATTGGCCTCTTCGGTCAACCCAATCGCATTGGCAAACATCTCTTCTGTCTCGGTCGGGAAACCGGCGATCATGTCGGCGCCAAAACTGGTTTCCGGCCGCAGGCGGCGTACATCCGCAATGAATGCCAGGGCGTCTGCGCGGGAATGACGGCGTTTCATCCGCTTCAAAATCATGTCGTCGCCATGCTGCAGCGACAGGTGCAGATGCGGCATGAAGCGTGGCTCATCGGCGATCAGATCCATCAGATGGCTGTCGGCTTCGATGCTGTCGATCGAGGAAAGGCGCAGGCGCAGGATTTCGGGAACCTGTTTCAGAAGCGTTTTTGCCAGCAGGCCAAGCGTCGGGGCTCCCGGCAGATCGCTGCCATAGCTGGTTGCATCGACACCGGTCAGTACGATCTCGCGGTAACCGCTGTCAGTCAGTTTACGCGCCTGATCGACGACAGCGCCCATCGGCACCGAGCGGGAATTGCCGCGGCCATAAGGGATGATGCAGAAGGTGCAGCGGTGGTCGCAGCCGTTCTGCACCTGGATGAAGGCGCGCACATGGCCCTCGATCAGCTTGACCATCTGCGGCGCCGTTTCGCGCACGCTCATGATGTCGTTGACACGCAGCTTTTCTTCCGCCGAGACGCCAAAATCCGGCAGCGACCGGTAGAAGGCGCTTTTCAGCTTTTCCTCGTTGCCAAGCACGGCATCGACCTCGGGCATTGCGGCAAAGGTCTGCGTTTCGGTCTGGGCGGCACAGCCGGTGACGATGATGCGGGCATGCGGGTTTTCGCGCCGGGCGCGGCGGATCGCCTGGCGGGCCTGGCGCACGGCCTCGCCGGTGACGGCGCAGGTGTTGACGAGGATGGCGTTGTTCAGCCCGGCCTTCTCGGCCTGCGCCCGCATCACTTCGGATTCGTAAGTATTGAGCCGGCAGCCGAAGGTTATGACATCGACGCCACTCAAAGCGCAGCGCTTTCCGTCTGCGGTTCGTCCTCGCGTGACCAGAGGCCAGTGGTGGGATCGACGGTTCCGGACCATTCCCATTCGGCAGGGCCGGTCATGACGACATGATCGTCGCTTTCGCGCCATTCGATGGCGAGAATGCCTGGCGGGGTGGCGCTGGCGACCTTGATCGCCACGTTGCGGCCGGTGCGGCCGGTGCGGGCAGCCGAGACGGCGGCGGAACAGGCGGCGGAACCGCAGGCGAGCGTCAGGCCGGCGCCGCGTTCCCAGGTACGGGTGGTCAGCGACGAGGGCGAGGTGACCTGAGCCAGCGTGATATTGGCGCGCTCGGGAAACATCGGGTGGTTTTCCAAGAGCGGGCCGAAACGTTCGAGATCGAATGACATGACGTCGCGGTTGACCCAGAAGATCGCATGCGGATTGCCCATGGACATGACGGAGGGCGAGTGCAGGATCGGGTCGTCGATCGGACCGATCTGCAACTCGATGCGGCTTGTATCGTAGAATTCTTCAGAGAGCGGGATCTTGTCCCATTCGAACACGGGTGTACCCATATCGACGGAGATCGTTCCATCCGCATGTTCCTGCGCATTCAGGATGCCGGCGACGGTCTGGAAGGTGAACACCTTCTTGCCGGTCTCGGCCGCCAGTGCCTGGACGACACAGCGGGTGCCGTTGCCGCAGGCCTGCGCCTTCGAGCCGTCGGAATTGAGGATGTCGATCCAGGCATCGGTGCCTTCGGCCCTCGGATCGTGGATGGCCATGATCTGGTCGAATTGGGTGTCCGGATGCGCATTCAGCGCAATTGCGGCTTGCGGCGTCACCTTGTCCGTGCGGCCGCGCATATCGACGACCAGGATCTTGTTGCCAAGCCCGTTCATTCTCGCGAATTCGACCGTTGTGTTCATGACGTCTAGTTCCATCGTTTGTTGGGCTGTATATGGCGGAAATGGGTTGAAATTACCAGTGGGGCGATGGTCCTCCGCGTGAGGGAGGGGTTGGGCTTCTTTCCCGGGATCTTGCCGCTTCCCGAGGAGAAGTGAGGCCGCAGCTCAACCTGTATCCTTGTCGCGGGTGGTGCAGACCTGTTCGAACGAGGTGACGAACCTGTCGAAGAGGTGGGAGAAGGCGGCGACGTCTTCTTCCGGCCACTCAGTCAGCACGCTTTCGATGACGTCACGCTTGACCGCCTGGATCTTGGTCATCAACTGCTGGCCAAGCTCGGTCATGACAACGATAATTCGGCGGGCATCGGCCTGCGAAGCCTCGCGGCGCAGGGCACCGCGCGTCACCATCTCGCCGACGATGCGGCTGGCGCGCGACGGGTCGATGCGCATCATCTCGGCAATGGTGCCGACGGTCACTTCGCCCCCCGGCGCGGCGCGGCGGACGGCATCGAGGACGTCGAGATGGGTGATTTCCAGGCTGGGAGCGACACTGCTGATCGCCAGACGTGCGAGCACCCGCCGACCGATCATCGTCCGCCAGCGGCCCATCGAATTGCTGATCAAGGCGCGGTGGTTCTCCGGCTCTCCGGTTTCAGCGATGTCTTCCAAGGGTAAATGTGCGTGATCCATGGCTTATCCTAGCAAAACGGGCGCGTTCCATAAAGCATGAATATGCCATCGGCATAAATATGCTGTTGACAATTATATGCTAATGGCACATAAATTGGCCAACGCAATTGGAATTCCCCATGGATATGCAGGTCACCCCGGCGCCGCTGGTTTCAAACCCGGCGCTCCGCCTTACGCTTTTCCTTTTCCTGATGACGGCCTTGTTCATGGCGACGCTGGATAACCAGATCGTTGCCACCGCGTTGCCGACGATTGTTGGCGAGTTTGGTCAGATGGAGCGTTTCGGCTGGATCGGTTCGGCCTATCTGCTTGCCACCTGCGCCGTCATGCCGCTCTACGGCAAGCTCGGCGATCTGTTCGGCCGCAAATATGTGATGATTACGGCGGTGACGATCTTCACAATGGGGTCGATCGCCTGTGGGCTGGCGGTGTCGATGAACACGCTGATTGCGGCCCGCGTGCTGCAGGGCCTTGGCGGCGGCGGCATCATGGTATCGATCTTTTCGATCACTGCCGACCTGTTCGAACCGCGCGAACGGGCGCGATACCAGAGCTATTCCAGTCTTGTGCTGATGGCATCCGGCGCTGTCGGCCCTGTCATCGGCGGCGCGATGAGCGATCATTTCGGCTGGCGCTCGATCTTTCTCATCAATATCCCGATCGGCATCGCGGTACTGATCGGTCTGTTCGTCTTTCTGCCGTTCCGCCGTCCGACGCGCCGCCCGACGATCGATTATGCCGGGGCGCTGCTTCTCGCCGCCACTGTGACCTGCGTCGTGCTTCTGGGCGATGGTGCCGAACTGTTCGGCTCGCTGTTTTCGCTCGGCAGCTTGGCGATTGTCGTGCTTGGCGCTGTTTGCGCCACGGCATGGGTGTTTGTCGAGCGCCGCGCGCCGGAGCCGATCGTGCCTTTGACGCTGTTTCGCAATCCGACTTTCAGTCTTATGCTGGTGATTTCGCTGGCGAGCGGTGCTGTCGGCATCGGCATGGTCAACTATTTCGCACTGTATCTGCAGACGACGACGGGGCTGACGCCGTCGCTCGCCGGGCTGCTGTTCATCATGTTGACCGGCGGCATCGTCTGCGGCGCGCTGACGGCGGGACGGCTGATTTCACGCTCGGGCCGCTACAAGCCGTTTGCGATCGTCAGCGCCAGCCTGACGGTTCTGGCCCTGTTTATCTTCACGCAGATCCAGCCGGGTACGCCGCTCTTTGTTATTTGCGCGATCATGGCGCTGCATGGCATCGGCATCGGTTTTGGTCAGCAGGTGCCGATCGTCGCCGTGCAGAATATCGCCTCGCGCGGCGATGTCGGCGCGGCCACCGGCGCGGTCACCTTGTCACGCATGGGCGGCGCCTCGATCGCCATTTCGATCTAC
Organism: Pararhizobium sp.; assembly: GCF_965279435.1. Taxonomy (NCBI): domain Bacteria; kingdom Pseudomonadati; phylum Pseudomonadota; class Alphaproteobacteria; order Hyphomicrobiales; family Rhizobiaceae; genus Pararhizobium; species Pararhizobium sp. The sequence goes on along the minus strand of NZ_CBDIHY010000003.1, from coordinate 1,038,480 downwards.
GGCGCCATCATCGCGGCAGGCCTCGCACGCGGCACCACCGCGATCCCGGGCATTGCCGATATCGAAAAGCTAACGCCACTGGTGCTGTCGACCCTGCCGGAAGCAACGCGCCAGCTGGTGGCGCAGAGTTATACGGCCGCCTTCCTGCCGCTGTTTCTGACGGCCGGCGGCATCTCGCTGATCGCGCTGACGGCAGCCATCAGCCTGAAGGCGGTGCGGTTGCCACAGAAGCCGGCGGCGTGAAGGGGCAGGCCGTTACCTTCAGGCCGGCACTTCAGCCTTCTTGCTCCAGTAGTGGTCGGATATGTTTTGATTGTTGTTGATGATCTGGGCGGCGACTTCGGGATCTCCGCCCTCAAACGTTTCAGGGTTGGCGCCGCATAGCGACAGAAAGAGTTGCTGGTGTGCGGTGGCAGCAAAGTAGCCATATGGTGGGGGCTCGGCCTGCGCGCCGATTGAATGCAGCTCTTCGGCAGTCTGCCGGGTGGCATCCTCAACAGCTTTGTAAATGGCCGCCATCATTGCTTGCTCGGATTGTTCCATGATGTCGCTGATTTTCTGTTCGGTGGGCGTAAGGATGCGGCAGCTCTCAGTCATCGGGGTATCTCCAATATAAATTCAAATTGCTCAATCAATTGGCCCGATGTCATGGAATTATGTCCGCTTTAGGTCAATCGGGCGCGGCGATAGGGCGGCATCCCCACGTCCTCTTGCCCCCTTGCCAAGTATTTCCCTCAGGTCTAAACCTCCTCCTGCTCTAACGGGGTGCCGGGCGTTCTTTTTTGGAACGTTTGGCTGAGAGGCTTTTGAAAAGCCAACCCGAAGAACCTGATCCGGTTTGTACCGGCGGAGGGATTAGACGGCACATTCCAGCGCCCTATTCCCAATTTTTGGATTTATAAGGAGGCGCGGATGCGCAAGGCAATCATTCCATTTTTCGCGGCAGTTGCTGCATTCACCATCGCGTTTTCCGCCTCGGCTGAAGACAAGGTGCTGACGGTCTATACTTACGAGAGCTTTACCAGCGAATGGGGCCCCGGCGCCAAGGTCGCGGAAGCGTTTGAAAAGACCTGCGCCTGCAAGGTCTCCTATGTCAGCGTCGCCGATGGGGTCGAACTTCTGACCCGGCTGAAGCTCGAGGGCGCGTCTTCCAAGGCCGACATCGTGCTTGGCCTCGATACCAATCTCGTCTCTGAAGCCAAGGCGACCGGTTTCTTTGCGCCGCACGGCGTCGATACCTCGGCCGTCAAGGTTCCCGGCGGTTTTACCGATGATACGTTCGTTCCCTATGACTACGGCCATTTTGCCGTGATCTATGACACGCAGGTGATGAAGGAACCGCCGAAGAGCCTGAAGGAGCTGGTCGAGGGTGACCCGAAACAGAAGATCGTCATCGAGGACCCGCGCACATCGACGCCGGGGCTCGGGCTGCTGCTCTGGATGAAGTCGGTCTATGGCGATGAAGCGCCTGCCGCCTGGGCAAAACTCAAGGATCGCGTGCTGACCGTCACCCCCGGTTGGTCGGAAGCCTACGGCCTGTTCACCAAGGGCGAAGCGCCGATGGTTTTGTCCTACACGACCTCGCCGGCCTATCACATGGTCGCCGAAAATACCGACCGTTATCAGGCGGCGTCCTTCTCCGAAGGCCATTATATCCAGATCGAAGTGGCTGGGATGACCAAGGCTGCCAAGGATCCGGCGCTCGCCAAGGAGTTTCTGTCCTTCGTCACCGGGCCTGAGTTCCAGTCGATCATCCCGACCACCAACTGGATGATGCCGGTTGCGGCTACCAAGGAACCGTTGCCGGAGGCTTTCGGCAAGCTGGTGACGCCGGAAAAGACGTTTCTGATGTCATCGGACGAGGTTGCCGCCAATCGTAAGGCCTGGATCGACGAGTGGCTGGCTGCGATGAGCAAGAACTGATCGGGCTGGGACGATTGTTTCCTCTCCTCCCCGGCGGGGAGAAGTGCCGAGCGACTGCGAGGCGATGAGGGGGCGGTTCGGCACAGTCTGAGTGTTTGGCCCCTCATCCGGCCCTGCGGGCCACCTTCTCCCCGCTGGGGAGAAGAGGGGACGGGGCGACGCCCGTAAACGAGACAAGGGCATCATGATCAACCGCATGGAACGTCGTCTGACGCTGACCGCCGGGGCGCTTTGCCTTGGCGGCATTGTGCTGTTCGTCTGTCTGGCGGCTGCTGCTCTTCTTGCCTTCGACGAGCCGGGCTCTGCCAATGACGGCGTGGTGTTTGATGCCTATGTCTGGCGGGTTGCCCGTTTCACCCTGCTGCAGGCGTCGCTTTCGACAGCTCTTTCCATCGCCTTTGCCATCCCCGTTGCCCGGGCGCTGGCGCGGCAGGCTGCCTTTCCCGGCCGAGTTTGGATCATCCGGTTGATGGCGTTGCCGCTCGGGCTGCCGGCGCTGGTCGCGGCGCTCGGGCTGATTGGCATCTGGGGGCGGCAGGGGATGCTGAATACCGCGCTGGTGGCCATCGGCCTCGACCAGCCGGTTAGTATCTATGGCCTGTCGGGCATTCTTGTCGCTCATGTTTTCTTCAACATGCCGTTGGCCGCACGGCTGATGCTGGGCGGGCTGGAGCGTATTCCCGGCGAATACTGGCTGGTCGGGGCCAATCTCGGCATGCGGCCGGTTTCGTTTTTCCGCTTTATCGAATGGCCGGCGATCCGGGGGCTTCTGCCGGGGATCGCCGGGCTGATCTTCATGCTCTGCGCCACCAGTTTTACCCTGGTCCTGACGCTCGGTGGCGGGCCGGCGGCCAGCACGATCGAGGTGGCGATCTATCAGGCGCTGCGTTTCGATTTCGATCCGCCGCGGGCCATCGCGCTGTCGCTGCTGCAGATTTCGGTGACAGCAGCGCTGCTGATTGCGACCCGGCTGCTGACGCCCACGGCAGACGACGGCCATGGCGGTGGGCGCAGGGTGCGCCGGTTCGATGGCCGCAGCCGGTTTGGCCGGGCAGGAGACGGATTGGTGATTTCGCTCGCGGTTCTGTTCTTGGCCCTGCCGCTCGGCTCCGTTGTGTCCTCCGGCCTTCGCGCCGATCTCGTCAAGCTTGCCTTCGATCCGATGGTGCAGCGGGCCTTGCTTACCAGTGTCGTTATCGCGCTGGTTTCGGGGCTGCTTTGTGTTTTCTCTGCCTCCGTGATGATCCGCGCGCGGCAGGCAGCGCTTTCGCCAAGGCGGCCTGCGATGGTTCAGCGCGGGCTGGCGGCGGGCATCTTTGCCAGTTCGTCGCTGGTGCTGTTGGTCCCGCCGGTCGTTCTGGGGGCAGGCTGGTTTCTGTTGTTGCGGCCGCTCGGCGATGTCGCCCGTTTTGCGCCGCTGCTGGTGATCCTGATCAATACGCTGATGGCGCTGCCTTTCGTCTACCGCGTGCTGGAACCCGCAATAGCCACCCATACCGCCCGCACGGCGAGGCTTGCGGTGAGCCTCGGTCTCAGCAGCTGGCATCGTTGGCGGCTGATCGACTGGCCGGGGTTGCGCAGGCCGTTGCTGATGGCGCTGTCTTTTGCCTGTGCGTTGTCGCTTGGCGATCTCGGTGCCGTGGCGCTGTTCGGTTCGCAGGATATGGTGACGCTGCCCTGGCTGCTCTACAGCCGCATGGCCGGTTACCGTTCGACAGATGCGGCGGGGCTGGCGCTGTTTCTCGGCCTTGTCTGCCTGGTGCTGACGATCGCCGGTACGCCGCAGACACGGACCGATGATACAAGGAGTAAAGATGTCACCGCCTGAAACGGATATTGCGGTTCGCCTCAGTGGTGTGCACGTGCAGTTCGGCCAGACCCAACTGCATTTCGATTGCGCCATCGGTAAGGGGCAGATCGTCGCTGTGACCGGCGCATCCGGCTCCGGCAAATCAACGCTGCTCAATGTGATTGCCGGGTTCGAGACGCCGGATGCGGGCACGGTCGAGATTCTCGGGGCCGATGTTGCCGGGCGCGATCCCGCCGAGCGGCCGGTCTCGGTGATCTTTCAGGAGCACAATCTGTTTGCGCATCTCGACGTCGCTACCAATATCGGTCTCGGTATCGATCCGGCGTTGAAGCTGGGCGTTCCGGAGAAGGCGAAAATCGATAGCGCGCTGTTGCGCGTCGGGCTGGAGGGTTTTGGCAAGCGCCTGCCGCCGACCTTGTCCGGTGGCGAACGCCAGCGGGTGGCGCTCGCCCGGGCGCTGGTGCGCCGCAAGCCGGTCCTTTTGCTCGACGAGCCGTTTGCCGCGCTCGATCCGGGCCTGCGCGCCGGCATGAGCAGCCTCATTCTCGATCTGCACTGCCAGGAAGGCAATACGATCCTGATCATCACTCATCATCCCGACGATGTCCGGACGCTGGCCGACAGCGTGCTCTTTCTCGACGAGGGCCGCATTCTCCTGCACAAGCCAACGGCGCAGTTTCTTGAGCATACCGATCTTCCGGCTGTCGCCCGGTTTCTCGGCCGGTGAGGATCGCCTGCGATGCTTTTGCCACAATTTGAACGACAGCCTATGCGACGGCGCTTTTGCTGTCCGGTGGCGTGCGTTCTCGTATGCGTTGCCGGGATATCACGGGGCAACTATTTCTATCGGTATAAGCTAGGCACGCATGGCGCGAATAGGCTACAGCAGGTCATTGCCGTAAACTCTGTCTGACCTATTTATACGGCTGTAAAGAATACTGAATTTGCACGCGTGTTATCACCGGAATGGTTTACACGGCTGGCCTGAAGACTGGAAATGAGCTGAGGCGATGAGCACGACGACAGGCACGCAGAGGCGGGTTTCACGAACAGGCTCCGGCGTGTCCGTGCGTGCTGTCGCGGCGCTGGCTGTCAGTCTGTTTCTGTCCAGCTGTCAGTCGGTGATCGAGCAGACCTACGAGCCCAAGGTCTCGCCGTCGTCCAATCCGCAGATCGTCGAGGAAGTCCAGAAGAATGACCCGCGCGCCCAGGTCGGTGCCCGCGAACATCCGCGTATCGTTGCAAGCTATGGCGGCGAATATCAGGACGAAAAGACCGAACGGCTGGTCGCCCGCATCACCGGCGCGCTGACGGCGGTTTCGGAAAATCCGAACCAGTCCTATCGCATCACCATTCTCAATTCGCCCGCCATCAACGCCTTTGCGCTGCCGGGCGGCTATCTCTATGTGACACGCGGCCTGCTGGCGCTGGCCAACGATGCCTCGGAAGTGGCAGCCGTGCTCTCCCATGAAATGGCGCACGTCACCGCCAACCACGGCATCGAGCGGCAGCAGCGCGAAGAGGCAGAGGTCATCGCCAGCCGCGTCGTGTCAGAGGTGCTGTCGAGCGATATTGCCGGCAAGCAGGCCCTGGCACGTGGCAAGCTGCGCCTGGCGGCGTTCTCGCGCAATCAGGAATTGCAGGCCGACGTCATCGGCGTGCGCATGCTCGGCGAAGCCGGCTATGACCCCTATGCGGCAGCGCGCTTCCTCGATTCGATGGCGGCCTATAGCCGTTTCTCCTCGGTCGATCCCGACAGCGACCAGAGCCTGGACTTCCTGTCGAGCCATCCGAGCGCGCCGCAGCGCGTCGATCTCGCCCGCCGCCATGCCCGCGCATTCGGCGCGGAAGGGTCCGTCGGCGATCGTGGCCGTGACTATTATCTGGCCGGTATCGACGGTCTGCTCTATGGTGACAGCCCGCAGGAGGGCTATGTCCGTGGCCAGACGTTCCTGCATGGCAAACTCGGCATCCGCTTCGATGTGCCCAACGGTTTCCAGATCGACAACAAGGCCGAGGCAGTGCTTGCGACCGGGCCGAACGAGACCGCGATCCGCTTCGACGGCGTCGCCGATGCCCAGAAGCGCAGCCTGACCGACTATATCGGCAGCGGCTGGGTCACCGGCCTGCAGCCGGACACGATCCATGCCGTGACGATCAACGGGCTCGAGGCCGCAACGGCCCGCGCATCAGCCGAGCGCTGGGATTTCGATGTGACCGTGATCCGCATCGACACGCAGATCTACCGCTTCCTGACCGCTGTGCCGAAGGGCGCGCCGAGCCTGGAACCGACCGCCGATGTGCTGCGCTCCTCGTTCCGCCGCATGACGCCGCAGGAGGCCGCTGCTCTCAAGCCGTTGCGTGTCCGCGTCGTCACCGCCAAGCCGGGCGATACACTGGCTACGCTCTCGGCCCGGATGATGGGCACTGACCGCAAGCTCGATCTGTTCCGCCTGATCAATGCGATGCAGGTGACCTCGACGGTGAAGCCGGGCGACAAGGTGAAGATCATTTCGGAGTAGGAGGCGAACGTCTTGGACGTCTCGAGTTGGAAGCGTATTGGCGATGATGAGTTCGCCAGTTTTGGAAAGCGCACGATTTCCTTTTCATCACCTGCAGGGAATTATGCAATTTTCATAGATGAAGATGATCAAGGTTCCGTGTATGCCCTCATGGGAGACGAAACCCTTCGCTGGGGAGTTGACGTCAAGATGGAATACAACGGCGTCTTTTTACTTTCGGGAATGACGTTTGGGACAAATGTATTTCTCGCAGATTGGTATTGGTACGAAATAATTCTCTCTTCGCCGGCCGTTATAAGCTATTGGGGGGATCGGATTTTGTTTCGCAAAGATTATGAAATTTAGCGGGGCTTAGGCGATTTCATTTACACGAGTGAAATCAGATGCAGGCTATGTGTCTCATTTCAATGAGGTGGTATCTCCAGCGCGTTTGTCTCTGCTCTCGGCGCAACCCTCGGCATTCGCCTGCCGTCACGACGTTCGGCGAGCCATACGCTGGCAACGCTCTCGGCCCGGATCGATCTCTTCCGCCTGATCAAAGTCAGCAGATCACCTCAACGGTGAGGCCGGGCGACAAGGTGAAGATCATTTCGGAGTAGGCTGCGGCGATCTGCCGTTCGTCAGTAGTCGGCAAGCGTTAAGGCCCCATCTTCCCCGAAACGCGGCTGGACGCCGAGCAAGGCGCCGGCGCGGCTGATGATCTCCTTGATCATTGGGGCTGCGGTGGATCCTGCCGTGCGGCCGCCATTCACGCCGGTCCGGGGCGCATCGACAATCGTGAGAACAATGTATCTCGGCTTGTCCATCGGGAAGGCTGCGACAAAGGCGTTGAAGTTGATATCGCTGGCATATCGGCCGTTGATGACCTTGTCGGCCGTTCCAGTCTTGCCGCCGACATTGAAACCGGCGACCTGGGCATTGCGTCCGGAGCCCTTCATTCCATTCCAGTCAAACAGGTAGCGCATATCGGCGCTGGTCTTTTCCGCCACGACAGTGCGGGCGATCGATTGTGCCTCGTCGCGCGACCGGGGAAGAAACGTCGGCGGGATCAGATTTCCACCATTGATGAGCGATGCGGCGGCGACTGCGGTCTGCAACGGCGTGGTCGCGACCCCGTGGCCGAAGGAGATAGTCACCGAATTGATTTTCTTCCAGGCTCTCGGCTGCGTTGGTGTCGCCACGCCCGGCATTTCGGTTTCCATTTTGGACAATAGCCCCAACCGGGTCAGGAATTCCTGGTGCCCTTCGATGCCGACCATGTCTGCGACTGCTGCGGTGCCGATGTTCGATGAATATTGGAACACCTCGATTATGGAGAGAGGCCGGTTCTTGCCTTTGAAATCCTTGATCGTGAACCCGCCCATGCGGATCGGGCGGGAGGCGTCGACAACCGAATTGAGGTTGATCTTTCCGGCGTCGAAACCCATGGCGAGGGTAAAGCTCTTGAATGTCGACCCCATCTCGAACGTGGCGTTGCTGATACGGTTGAACCAGCCCTTTTCATATTCCTTGTCGACGCTGCCGTCCGGCAGTGTGCGGGATGGCTGATTGGGGTCGTAGTCAGGCACCGAGGCCATGGCGAGAACCTCGCCAGTTTCCATGTCCAGAACCACCGCGCCTGCGGCTTCCGCCTGATAGTCCGTCATTGCCCGTGCGGCGACCTCGCGGACGATATGCTGAACACGAAGGTCGATCGACAGCTTGACGGGCTCCAGCGGCACATCGGCGGTCAAGCCGGCGGCGCGCAGATCAGCCAGCCCCTGCTGGTCAATATACCGCTCCATGCCGGCAAGGCCCTGATTGTCGACGTTCACATGGCCGAGAATATGCGATGCGGTGGGGCCGCCGGGATAGAAGCGCCGTTTCTCCGGCCGAAAGCCGATGCCGGGTATGCCGAGCGCCAGAATATCCGACTGCTGGCGCGGCGTCAGCTGCCGCCGCAGCCACTGAAACGCAGAGCCGGATTGCAGTTTCTTGTGAGTGTCGCTCCAGTCGAGGTTGGGAATGACGGTCGCGAGTTTTTCGACCGCCTCATCGGCATCGACGATCCTGCGCGGCTCGGCATAGAGCGACATGGTTCGAAGATCCGTTGCCAGCAGTTGTCCGTTGCGATCGATGATATCCGGCCGGGAGGCGATTGCGCCAGTGATGTCGTTGATCGATGCAAGTGCGATGGGATCGGAAAGCCCATACTGGACAAGGCGGCCAAGGGTCACAAGAAAGACAATGGCAAACCCGGCGATGATAACACCGAGCCGCTGCCTGGCGTCCATTCTGCGTTGCGCGGTGCCAATGAAGGCTCTGTTCTTGCAGGTGCTGAAATGTGTTCGGCTGCGGAGCCGCATGACAAAAGCAATCATTCCGAACGGCCCCTCCGTACGCCGGAGAGCGCGCCCTGAACAAGCTTTTCCGGTCACCAAGATGGCAAATTGCACGCAGTTGGAGGGGAAGCCAACGGGAGAGTGGGTGGAGGGTCGTGTATGATTAAAATTGGATTAATATACACTTAAAGTTGAGAGTATTACTTGAATCTTCATTAACTTTTGCTTTCAATGCCGGTCCCGATCGCTTTCGTGGCCATCGCAACGCCCAGCATTTGCCCCAAGTCACGATGTCCTGCGGGCAATGCGGCCGCCGGTCACCCCCATCGTGCCCTTGGCTTCGTAGAATGCTCTCTTATGCTCGTACATCAGAGTGTCGGCGCGCTGGACGAGGGATTCCATGGATTCGCCCTTTTCACTGGTCGCGACGCCGAAGGACATGGTGAGGGGCGCGCTCGAGTAGAACTGGTTGTTGATCTTCAGAAGTTCGTTGATGGTTTCCATCATGGCGCCGGCCGCCTTGTTGTCTGCACCGGGCATCAGAACGGCGAACTCGTCGCCCCCGATCCGGGCTGCGTGGTTGGGCTGCGAGACGGCACCATTGAGGATTTCGCCGAAGCGCCGCAACAGGGCATCGCCGGCGTCGTGGCCGAGTTGGTCATTGGCCTCCTTGAGACCGTTCAGATCGATGATGATTGCCGAAATAGGGCGCAGCGACTTCCGCTCCAGCCGGTTGATTTCTTCGGCGTAGAAGGCGCGATTGTAGAGTTTCGTCAGGACATCATGCTTGCCGAGATATTCCAGATACGCTTCGGCTTTTTTGCGTGCCGTGATATCGGCCAGGGCAACCTGAACGCGGGACCAATCGTTTTCGTGCCCGGGAAAGACCGAAAAATGCAGAAGGATGTGGCGTTCAGAGCCATCCAGCGCGTAATTGACGACTTCGCGGTGGTGGAACAGGTTTCCATTCCATAGCTCGATGAGCTGCTCGCGAAACGGCTTCTCCATATCGCCGCGGAAGATATCGCTGATACGCTGCAGCAGCGTCATGCGATCCGGAGCGCAGAAGAGGTCAAGCGTCGCCTGGTTGACGTCGATGACACGGATTTCGCTCATACACTGGGTGACGAACTCCGGATGAACATCCATGAATGTTCGAAAGTCGCTGATGCCGCGTGCGCGGATATCCTCGATCAAGACCTTGATGCGGCTGAAATCCTCGATCCAGAGCGACACGGGCGAATGCTCGAAAATGCCTTCGGCATACTTTCTCTGTGTGATCTCCGCCCGGCGTGCATCCTCGCGCGTGGTGATGTCTTCCGTCGTCAGAAGCACTTTGGCGAGAGTGCCTTCATGGCCCGGCATGACTGCACCGCGCAGCTGGATATCGAGGCGCCTGCCGGAGAGCGTGTAGTTGACGGTGGTGCTGAAGAACGCCAGCTTGCCGTCGAAAAGATCGGCCAGCTCATTGACGTGCGTTTCGAGCATGTCGTCCCGAAAGATCTGCGCGACGCCGGCCCGAAGCTGCTCGACGTCGTCGGCCTCAAAAAGCTCAAGCGTCTTCCTGTTGACGTCCAGCACCCGGATTCGCCTGGAGCATTCGGCGATGCGCGAGACGTCATCCCGCAGGAATGCGCGAATGTCGGTGATACCCTGTGCGCGCCAGATGTCGAAAAGCGCTTTGACCTCACTGAAATCCTCGATCCACATGGCAATTGGCGCAAGGTTGAAGACGCTGGAATCGAATGTCTCTTGCATTATGTCACCTGAAAAGGAGCTGAGACCAAGATGCGCCACTGGCGCAGATTTCGCATATCCTGAGTATTAACTCCGAAAGGTAAACCACGCATGACCGCCGCTGGACAGCTGCGGGAAATGGAGGGCGCTCGGCGCAAAGCTATCAACAGTTTCAGTGCGTCCCGCTTGACCCGCGAAGATCCCATTCCGCCGTTACGTCGATTCGCTGATCAATAGATGTTTTGATAGCCGACATCACGCAGAGCATCGTATCTCGATCGTGAAAGCCACTTTCATCTTTAGTGAGTGCTATGAAGCTCTGCTGCTGTTGAGCAGAGAGGCCTTCTGCTTCTTTGATGATGAAAGATATCAGTTCGCTGGATGTTCGTTCAGGTGATCTGTTTTCTGCCATCAGCGTCATCGATTTCATGAAGGTCTTTGCCCCCAGGTTCAGAACCGCTGGGTCGGTCACATACATATGGGCATTTTCGGGGAGACATGACGGCATGATCCCTGCGATATGCCGGGCTATCGTATCCGGATCACGATGCGCCGCGGATAAAAACCGTGCGGGAAATGTGTCATCGGATATGTCAGGAGATATGGCATAATGTGCACCAATGCCTCCGCCCGCTATCAGGACAATTGTAGCTAGAATGATGGCTGATCGCATGCATCCACTCCCGTGATCCAGGAAGATCATACGGCAAGGGTGATAAAATCCATTTAAGGGTAACGGATCGAACCGCGCTTTCGCAGTGGTGCGATGATGCAACGCGTTTGAAGGAATAGAAAAACCCGCACGAAGCGGGTCTTTCCTGTCTGCAGTTCAGTGTTTCGGCATGCTCAATGCCGCATTGCCAGCACAGGAGCTTCTGCGACAAGCGCGATCTTCAGCTTTTCCAGCGCCCGGGTTTCGATCTGACGGACGCGTTCCTTGGAGATGCCGAGGTCGGCACCGAGTTCTTCAAGGGTGGCGCTGTCTTCGCAGAGGCGGCGGGCGCGGATGATCTTCATTTCGCGCTCGTTCAGCTGGCAGAGCGCGTGGTTGAGCCAGGTGCGGCGGCGCTCGCTGTCGATCATTTCGGAGACCTGTTCGTCGGGCAGGGGGGCGTCGCAGGCAAGAAGGTCGAGGCGCTCGCCGCCATCGGATTCGCCCGACGAGGAAATCGGGGCTTGCAGCGAGGCGTCGTTGCCGGACAGGCGGGCATCCATTGTCTGCACATCGGCAAGGCTGACGCCGAGCGCCACGGCGATTTCCTCATGCACGGCGCGGGCCGTCAGCTGGCGGTCGCCCTGGGCGAGTTTGGCGCGCAGGCGGCGCAGATTGAAGAACAGCGCTTTTTGGGCTGACGATGTGCCGCCGCGCACGATCGACCAGTTGCGCAGCACGTAATCCTGCATCGAGGCGCGGATCCACCAGCTGGCATAGGTCGAGAAACGGACGTCGCGGTTCGGCTCGAAGCGAGCTGCAGCTTCCAGCAGGCCAATGTGACCTTCCTGAACCAGATCGCTCATCGGCAGGCCGAAATTGCGAAACTTGGAGGCCATGGAAATCACCAGCCGCATATGGGCCATGGCAATCTTGTTGCGGGCGTCCTGGTCCTGATGGTCCTTCCACGCCAGCGCCAGCGCGTGCTCTTCATCCCGTGCGAGATAGGGAGCCGCCATGGCGATCTTGATCATGCGCCTGTCTGCTGAGAGATTTTTCATCGGCTACTCCATGACGGGCACAAGGGCGTGCCGCTGAACGATAGGTCGATAGGGTATTTCGGGATTTCCGCTGCCTGGAGCTTGACCAGAATTCGAACCGCCCTACTTCCCATTCAGATCCGGGGCCGGAAGATGTGGCCGCGGCAGTCTGGATTTGCGCAACAGCGCTCAGCCAGACATTCTCAAACGCGCGACCGATCAAAAGGTTCCCTGCTGCGTCGCCATATTCTGCGGCGGTGGCTGAAGATTTGCGTTTGAGGCCTTGTTTGCGATCTACAAGGCGGCTGGAGAGCGATATCCGCCGGGTCGAATCAGCACAGTGACTAGAAAAGAGAAAGTTACCCGCGTGTTAGGTTTGCTGCGGGCGCCAAATCCTGTGTGCCGCGATGAAAGCCGCTTGCCGGAAAAGTTAAAAAAGCGTTAACTTTGGGTGGTTGTCCCCATAAGTTGCCTGTGAGTTAGTTAAAGACAGGGCTTGGACGGGATTCCTGTTTGCCCGGCACGAGTCTAGAGTCGCGTTATGAAAACACTATCAATCGAGGTGCGTCCGGGCGAGCCGAGGGACGCCATGTCCATCTCGGATGTGCACCGCGTCTCGTGGCTGCAGGCCTATGGTGGCCTCATTCCGCACAAGCCGTTGACCCAGATGGTTCACCGGCGGGATCATGCGTGGTGGCGCAAAGCCACGCGCGGACCCTCGACATTGCTGGTCGTCGAAGTTGCCGGTGTGATCGCCGGCTACGCGACGCTTGGCCTCAACCGGTCTCGATCGCTACCGCAGGAAGGCGAGGTCTATGAGATCTACCTGCGCCCGGAATACCAGGGTATCGGCCTTGGCCGCATCCTGTTCGGCGAAGCCAAGAGCCTGCTGAAATCGCTGGGCTGCCAAGGCCTGGTCGTCTGGTGCCTGGAAGACAGCCACCATGCCGACCGCTTCTTCCGTATGGCCGGCGGCCGCGATCTCTGCGAGGGCATGGAAGATTTCGGCGAAAAGAACCTCAAGAAAATCGGCTATATTTGGGATTGATATCCCGATTGCCTTCAGCGCTGCGGGAAGGAATGGGTGGGGTCGGTTGCAAGCGGGCCGCGCACCCCATGAAAAACCGCCTTATCCGCCGCGCAGACGAACCCAGCAGGTCTCGTATCGGCGACCTGACGTGCCAGGCGATTAGGCTCTGGATTTGACAGGGCATCGACATAGCCGGCAACACAACCCTTCCCATCACTTCCGGCGACTTTCGAAATGACGAGAACCTGGCCCGTATCGGCCGGGGCAGGCCCCGGCTCCATGGCGCCGGAGTTGGAGATGAACCAGCGTTGGATGGCCGCCACCGGCCTGCCGGCATCGTCGAGCCGCCATTCGATCTTGCCGCCGGTATAGTTGAACGCGCCGAAGGTCTCGAAAGTCCCTTCGATATAGGCCGCATTGACCTTGCCATAGAGAATGGCCTGCCGTAGGTCGCCTTCCTTGTAATAGACCGGATGATCCCTGTAGCCTTTGCACATCAAAACGATGCCGCCGCCCGGTTCGTCCCCGGTCGACAGCTTTTTGCAATGGTCGGTATTGAGGTCTGTATAGGCACTGTTATTGGCCAGCGCCGGGCCGGTCCCCATCGATAAGGGGATCAGAAAGCGTATGGCGTAGGCGAACGGTTTCATCGGGCTCCTCCTCCAGATAAACGTTGCAAAATACGCGAATAACCGTTCGAACGTCGCATTTTTCGGGCCGAAACGAAAGTAATGTTGCGCCGCGTCATGTTTCCCGTTATCGGACTTGCCATCCGAAAAACTGGCCCCTGGGGGAAAACTCATGCGTATTGATGCAATTTCGATTGGAAAGAATCCGCCGGAAGATATCAACGTGATCGTCGAGGTTCCGGTTGGCGGGCATCCGATCAAGTATGAAATGGACAAGGAAGCCGGGACGCTGGTCGTCGACCGCTTCCTCTACACCCCGATGACCTATCCGGGCAATTACGGCTTCGTGCCGCACACCCTGTCGGAAGACGGCGATCCGATCGACGTGCTGATCGCCTCGACCCGTCCGCTCGTTCCGGGCTGCGTTATCAACGTGCGCCCGATCGGCGTCTTGATGATGGAAGACAATTCCGGCAAGGACGAAAAGATCGTCGCCGTGCCGAACTATCACCTGACCAAGCGCTACGACAAGGTGAAGGAGTATACCGACCTGCCGGAAATCACCCTGCAGCAGATCGAGCACTTCTTCGAGCACTACAAGGATCTGGAGCCCGGCAAATGGGTGAAGATCTACGGCTGGAAGGATACCGCCGTTGCGCAGCAACTGATCCTCGAAGCCATCGAGCGCGCTAAGGCTGAGAAGTAAAAACCGGCGGTGATTGCCTCTTCTCTCCAGTGGGGAGAAGAGGGCCGGATGAGAGTAGCCGCCACCATCAACTTTGTCCGGGTCGGGCTCCATCAAGTGCAGGAGCAGAACACGGGAAAAAGGATGTCGGGGTGGGTGAAGGCGGGTTGTGGCCGAAAATTTATCAACGCATAGATACCGCAAGAATGACTGTGACATTCTTTGTAAGGATAATGAATGCCGAGCGATAAACCATCAGCGCCCCGTCGAAAACACTCCCGGTTTTCCTGTCTGAAAATTTGGCTAACGACTGCGGCAACTGTCCTGTCGAGCAGCTATGGCGGCGAACTGCGGGATTCCTTTCAGCGTAGCCTAAAAGGAAAAATGCCAACCGGGTCAGACACTGAAGATCTGATTTTGGCTGCGTGCGATGATGTCTATTTCGGGAAATTTGCGAACTCTCTCATCAATTCGATAAATCTCGCACCGAACAAGCATTCCTTGCATTTTCATCTGCTCAAGCCGTCCCCGGAAACGCTCCAAAAAGTCGAAAAACTAAAAAATTCGATCAGCAATGTGCGGCTGACATATACTTATGATCCGTGCGAGCATGTGAATCCTAAAAATAGTATCGGTATATACTATACGGCTGCGCGCTTTATTCTTGCTCCTCTTCTGCTCGAGCAGGGAATTAAACGAATTCTTCTGATAGATGTAGACGCCATAATGCGGAAATCGCCATGGCCTATAATTGACACCATGCCCGAAGACATGTCGGCTGCCTTTATTTTTCGCCGCAATATGAGGCGGCCTTGGCAGCAGATTTTGGCCGGCGCCGTTCTACTTAAAGGCAGCGAACAGGGAAAACTGTTTGCAGATCGCTTGGCAAGATCGCTGCTGGTTAATCTTTCTCGCCTGCAAAGTTATCATTTGGACCAGATTGTCCCTTACTATCTATCACTGCGGGGTGGCAGTTCTCGAGGATATATAAAGGACATTCCCCCAAATATCCTGTCGCTTGAATATTCAGAAGATGCGGCGTTCTGGATGCCAAAGGGCAAAGGCAAACACGAAGAGAAATTCCTTAATATCCAAAGCTCTTATTTGAGCGAAGAAAATACTGCCGATAAGAATATCTGACGCGTAATTCAGTCGTGGGTATGCTGCGCGGTGAACGGTATCCGCTTTTGCGAAAACTGTAATAGCAGCCAAAAACATTTAGGTAACTTTACAAAAAACCTCCGGATCAGGCCGATCCGGAGGTTTTTTGTTGTTGGTGGTTCAAGCCTTGGGTCCAAAGGCCTTAATCGTTTAGCTGAGCAAGGCAGCAGCGACCGTCGTGTTGAGGAAATACCAGAGGAAATAGAGGATGACCAAGACGACCAGCGGCGATAGGTCGACGCCGCCCATGTTGGGCAGGACGTTGCGGATCGGCCGGTAGAGCGGTTCGGTCAACTGGTAGAGCGAACGGCCGATCATGTTGATGGCGTTGTTGTTCACGTTGATGACGTTGAAGGCGTAGAGCCAGGAAAAAATGGCCGAGGCGATGACCAGGAACCACGCAATGTTGATGATGAAATTCAGGGTCGCAATGACAGCAAGCATGCCGGTCTCCAATTCGTTGTTGACAGACATGTAGACATTGACGACTAAACCGGCAAGTCCACGCTTCGCGATGGGCCAAACATGTTTAATGCGGCGGGACAGCCTGCCGTTGTTCGGAAAGATTGCCGCATGTCCGTCCTTCAAGGTGCAGACCGGTTCGCCGCATTCCGGCATGTCTCCTACGCCCGTTTCTTCTTCGCCCGCTTCCTTGCGTCCTTCGCCATCCAGATCATCAGCGTCTCGGTGGGATGGCAGATGTACGAGCAGACGCAGAACACGCTCTATCTCGGCCTGATCGGCCTTTTCCAGTTCCTGCCATCGCTGCTGCTCATCCTGATCACCGGTTCGGTGGCCGACCGTCATTCGCGGCGGATGATCGTTTCGGTCTGCATGATCATCAGCGCTGTTTGTGCGGCAGCGCTGCTTGGGTTGACGATCGCAGACGCCTTTTCGCCCTGGCCGGTGTTTGCCATCCTGATCGTCTTCGGCATCGAGCGCGCCTTCATGGCGCCGGCCGTGCAATCGCTGGCGCCAAACCTCGTTCCGACCAAGGACCTCGCGAACGCCATCGCCTGGAATTCATCCTCCTGGCAGACAGCTGCGATTCTCGGTCCGGTGGCAGGTGGTCTGCTTTACGGTGTCAGCGCCATCGTCGCCTATTCTGTGGCGCTGGTCTTTTTGATCCTGTCGGCAATCCTCATCTTCATGATCGAGAAGCCGGCGCAGCATAGCCTCAGCGAACCGCGTGACTGGACCTCGGTTCTGGCCGGGTTCAGGTTCATCCGCACGGAAAAGATCGTGCTCGGCGCAATCTCGCTCGATCTGTTTGCGGTGCTGCTTGGCGGCGCCGTGGCGCTGATGCCGGTGTTTGCCAAGGAAATCCTCGTCTTGGGTCCGCTCGGTCTTGGCCTGTTGCGCGCAGCACCCGGTATCGGCGCGATCCTCGTTGCCGTTACGCTGGCCGCCTACCCGATCCGCCACAATGCCGGCCGGCTGATGTTTGCCGGTGTGGCGCTGTTCGGTCTTGGCACGGTGATCTTCGGCCTGTCGCAGGTTGCCTGGCTGTCGATCATGGCGCTGATGCTGATGGGCGCATCGGACATGATCTCGGTCTATGTGCGCGAAACGCTGATCGCGCTGTGGACGCCAGATGCCGTGCGCGGCCGGGTCAATGCCGTCAACATGGTGTTTGTCGGTGCTTCCAACGAACTCGGTGAATTCCGGGCAGGCACGATGGCGCATTTTATCGGCGCAGTTCCGGCCGTGGTGATTGGTGGCGTCGGTACGCTGGCGGTCGCGGTGATCTGGGCACTGGGCTTTCCGCAGTTGCGCAAGATCGATTCGCTCGATGCGCCGGATCGTTCTGTTTCGGGGTGATTGCTGGCCTTCCCTTCTCCCAAGCGGGGAGAAGGTGGCCCGTAGGGCCGGATGAGGGCCGGATGAGGGGCGGCTAGCTCCGAAGTTGCGGGGAGACCCCCTCATCGCCTCGCTACGCTCGGCACTTCTCCCCGCTGGGGAGAAGAGGGAGCTTCAGACTTTGACCTTCTCGCCCTGGCGCTGGAAGATATGGGTGAGGAACCGGTCCATCCAGGCGCGCAGCGGGGCGTCATGGTCCATGCGGCCTTCCAGATGGGCGCGGCCAACCTGGGCGCCCGGCAGCTCGAACCGGTGGGCGCCGTGCACGACCCAGCGGTGCATCATGACTCGCGTTAGTTCTCCATGGAACTGGATGCCCCATGCGTTTTCTCCATAGCGGAAGGCCTGGTTTGGATAGGTGCTGCCGGACGCGAGCAGTTCGGCACCTGCCGGCAGGTCAAAACCTTCGCGGTGAAACTGGTAGACCATCGGCGGCCAGTCCATCAGGGCGCGGCCTTTTTCGGTGGCGTGCAGCGGATACCAGCCGATTTCCGTCTGCCCCTCATGGTGCGGGCCGACCACGCCGCCGAGATGGCGCACCAGCATCTGGGCGCCGAGGCAGATGCCGAGGAAGGGCTTGTTTTCAGTCAGCGGTACGGAGAGCCAGTCGATTTCGCGGCGGATATGGTCCTCGTCGTCATTAGCGCTCATCGGCCCGCCGAAGACGACGGCACCGGCATGCCCATCCAGCGTTGCGGGTAGGGGATCGCCCAGCACCGGGCGGCGGATATCGAGGCTCAGCCCCTTTTCCAGCAGGAGATGCCCGACACGGCCGGGGCTGGAGCGTTCCTGATGCAGGACGATCAGGACCGGCTTATCGGTATTGCGTTTGGAATAGCTACGGTCGTCGAAAAGCATGTCACTTTTCCTGGTGCGCGGTTGCCTCCTCCACGACGTCCAATTTGGCGGCCACCTCCTGCCGCTTGATGATCCTGTCCCTGCCGGACACGCCCAGGAGATCGGCGATCCGCCAGATCACGTGATCTTCCATCTCGCTGCGCTTGCCATCGGCATAGACAATCTCCCACAGCATGCCGATCAGGTCTATCCGCTGCTCCTCGGAAAAATGCCGCTTGATGTCGGAGGTGAAGCGGAAGAAATCGATGGCCTGGCTTTCAGCGGTCTCGCCGGCGGCAATCAGGGCGTCGAGTGACGCATCATCCAGCTGATAGTGATCCTTGACCATCGAGCGAATTTTCTTGCGCTCCTTTTCATGGACCTCGCCATCGGCCTCCATCACCTGAATGCAGAGTGCGGCGATGGCGATGCGGGGATCACCGGGCTCGATGACAGGCGTTCCACTGCCGGTCAGGCCGTCGAGGAAAGTTCGAAAACGTTCAAACATGGCTTTCCGTTAAAGATCGGGGTTTCTCAAAACAGGCGAAATGTGGTCTTTTCCAAAGGCTTGCTGGCGTCTTCGCGAACGCCGGGATCATCCGGCGGGCGGCCGAAGAAAGGCTCGACGACCGTCTCAACAGGCTTGCCGTCCGCAGTCTTGCCCGGCTCCGTCTTAACCGTCTGCGAGACGATGACCGATTCGCTCGGAGCCGGAACGGCGATGGTCTTAACCACCGGCTCCTCCGGTTTTTCCTCGACTTCGATAACGTGGCGAGGGGCGTCGCTGGGTAGGGCAGCGGGCACAACCCGTTGCGGCTGCGGCTCCGGACGCTGATGGACAATGGCCACCGGCGGCAGGCTGCGGATTGCGGCGTCGGCAGCATCCGGCGTACCGTCCTCGATGGGTCCGGCGATCTGGGCGACCGGCTGTTTCCATTCAAACGCATCGAGACGGCCGCTGATGGGCGAGACCGGCAGCCATTCGGGCGCCGTCACGCCATCTGCGGTCCAGGCAGGATCGCGCGGGCTTTTCAGCGCCTGGTTCATCCAATGGCGGATACGGCCGTCATCATTGGTATCGGCCTCCTCGATATCGGCGAGCAGCAGAAAAATGCTTTCGCTCGGTTGGATACGGGTGGCGGCTTCCGCCTTGGAGCGGGCGAGCGGCAACTGGCGGGCTTCGAGTGCGGCTTCGGCAACGGTGGCAAGCGCAATCGGATTGTTGGGGCGGATCGCCTCAAGCTTGTTGGCACGCTTCAGCCGGTCGCTTGCAGAATCGCCGCTGCGGGCACGGACATAGAGCTTGGCCACCTCGGGATGCGGATCCTGCTTCCAGAGCTTTTCCAGAATGGCGGCGCCCTTGCGCAGGTTATCCTCGCGAAACAGCGCTTTGGCGGCGATCAGACCGGCGGGCACCAGATCTTCGGCAAGCTTCAAGGCCGCCTGCGCATCGTCGCGGGCGCCCTTCGAATCGGCCTCCAGCTTTTCGGCGGCACGTGCGGTCAACAGCACGGCCTTCTTACGGTCGGCTTCCTTGCGTTCGATGACATGCGCCGTGCGGCTCTGATCGATCAGGCGGATCGCCTCATCCCATTGGCCGGTCTGGCTGCGGTAATCGAGGGCGGCCAGCGTTGCCCAGGGTAGATGCGGTGCCTTGTCGGCGGCACGTTCGGCATATTGGCGGGCGGCTTCGTTGGCGCCCAGCCGCTTGGCTTCGAGATAGAGACCGCGCAGGCCGAGTTCGCGGGTTTCCGGATCGTCGGCCATCAGTTCGAACTTCTTGCGGGCGTCGTCGTATTTGCCTTCGATCAGCGCCGTCTGGGCTTCGAGCAGGTGGATTAGCGGCTCCTGGTCGGCGCTCAACAGGCCATGGGTGCGGGCGGTCATCTTGCGGGCAAGGACACTGTCGCCGGCACCGGCGGCGATCAGGCCGGTCGAGAGTGCCTGATAACCCCGATCACGCTTGCGGGCGCGGAAATAGCGGGAGATCGAATGGGGCGAGAGCCAGACGACGCGGATGAACCAGACGACGATCAGGATAGCTGATATCAGCGAGGCCAGCAGCGTTGCCGCCACCATTAGGCTCATCTCGATGCGTTGGCCCTGCCAGATCAGTGATAGTTCGCCCGGGCGATCGGCGAGCCAGGCAAAGCCCGCGCCAAGGGCAAGGACGATGAGAACATAGAACAGAATACGGATCATGAACTCTTCCTTAGCCCTGGTTGGCCGTCATGGCGCCGGCAACGGTGGCGTCGATCAGACCCTCGACGCGGACGCGCTGGTCCAGTTTGGTCTTGAAATCGGCACCGGCGCCCTTGGCCGGTTCCGGCAGAGTGTCCCATTCGAGGCTTGCACCCTTGAGGTCGCCATTGGTCAGCTTGTCTTCGATCCGGGCGACGACGGCTTCCGGGCCTTCACCCTCGACGCTACCGACTGGACGGACGCGAATGGCCGAGGAGGCGCTGTCCATCAGGCGGGAGAAAACGCCTTGATTGGGATCGCTGTGCTGGGTTGCCTCCAGCATCGTATCAGCAACGGCCGGGAAGTCGCGGACCAGATCGGCGCGCGGGGCAATGCCCGTCTTGGCATCGTCTGCAAGGCCGGTGACAGCCGGGTCAGTGGCAGCGATGCTCTTCAGCGCGTCCAATTCGGCCAGGAATGGTCCGCCACGATCGATCGCCGTCTTCAGCGCGGTGACGGCGACCGCACGGGCCAGCTGTACATCGCTTGCCGGTTCGTCGATCTTCTTTTCGGCGGCATCTAGACGGGTCGAAAGTTCGGATTTTGCCGCTTCGGTCGATTGCTGGGCATCGGCCAGCGCCGATTTCAGCGTGGCGATCTCGCCGGTCAAGTTGGTGATCTGGGCGTCAAGGCCGGAGACATCGGCGGCTGCGCCGTTGCCTGCTTCGGCGCTCTTCTTCTCCAGCTCGGCGATGCGGGTTTCAAGCGGCCCAAGGTCGGCGGTCGCCTGCGGTGCCGGGGCTGCGGCAAGCTGCGCCTTGAGGGCTTCGATATCGCTGGCAAGGCCCTGTTCGATCGCGGTGTTGCCAGCTGTCGGGCTGAGCGAGGGCATGACACCGGCATATTGCAGGCCGCCGGCGCCGAGAAGCGCGATCAGGCCGCCGAGGATACCGGCGGCAAAGGCGCCGGAATTGGAGGTACGGTGCTGGGCGGGGTAGATCGGCCTTACCGGTTCTTCGGCGGCGGTTGCAGCCGAGATTGGCTCCTCGGCAAAGGCTGCAGCGCCGGTTTCGGCGCGCGCATCTTCCGCTTCCGATTCTGACTTGCCGGTATCCCCGTCAGCAATATCGGCGCGCACCGTTTCATCGATTTCACCGGCACGGATTTCGGTTGTCTCGTTGATAGCTGCCACGCGCTCCACGGCAGCGGCACTTTCATCGGAAGCTTCCCGTGCCACTGCGGTGGCATCCAGGTCGATCGTCAACGGCTCCTGATCGGATTTCGAGCGGCGCGGAGGGTTTTCCGGTCCCATGATGATCTCTTTCCGTTATCGCATGAACTTGACGTACTGTCTTAAACCTAGACATGCGACAGGGATAGGGAAAGCCCCCAAGCGACAATTCCTTGATTGCACTTGGACGGGTCTATGTTCCGTTGCCTGTGGTGCAAGCGGTCAGAGCAGGGCGAGAAGCGCTTCTTCAGAAGGCTCCGCGGCAATGGCGACCGGCCCGAAACCGGGGGGGATGGCATTTGCGACGTGCTGGCTCAAGCACAGGAGGCGCATGTCGGACATCCTGTGTGCCGTTTGTGGAGACAGCAGCGCGAAAAAATGCCGCGCGGTTTCGTGCGAATACAGCAGGACGAGGTCGGGGATGGGCGGATGCAGCAGCTGTTCGACGGCTTCAGGCGAGTGGGGGATGGCGGACATCCGGTAAGTTTCGGCGGTGCGGCAGGCGATGCCTGCTGCCTGCAACCCCGCCTCGAAAGCCGGAGACCGCGGCCAGCCGGCGAGATAGACCAGGCCGTCGGCGAGATCTGCCGATGCGTCTGCGGCAATCTTCGCCAAGGAGACGCCGGTGCCGCTGCCCGTGATCACCGATTGGAAGCCCATGTACCGCGCCGCCTGCGCCGTGGCCGGGCCGACGCAATAAGCGGTTGTCTGGAAATGCGGCGCCAGTTGCTCCCTATACGGCGCAAGGGCGCGAAACGCCTCGGCGCTGGTTATGGCAATAGCGCTGTGGGGATGGGTAAGCGCTTCCAGTGCGGCCAATGGCTGATGGACGGCTTCCATGACCGGCAAAAGAACGACCTCATGCCCCATTGCCGCCAGCCTTGCCGCCGTTGCCGCCGCCGAAAGCTGAGGCCGGGTGACAAGAATGCGCAAGGAGACAGGCATGGGCTCAGGTCCAGCTCGAAAAGAAATCCGGTCCAGCATCGAGGCGGATATCGTCGCCGGCCTTGGCGCCGAGCTGTTCGGCATCGGATGCCTTGCCCTCGGTCGTCACGCGAAAATACTCGCTGCCGTCCGGGGTCAGAACCATGCCGGAGAAGCGAACGGTATCGCCATCCGATACTGCATAGCCGGCGATCGGCGTGCGGCAGGAGCCGTCAAGCGTTGCGAGAAACGCCCGTTCGCAGGTCACGGCCTCATGGGTTTTGATATCATTGACCGCTTCGAGCAATGCATTGACCTTGGCATCGCCAAGGCGGCTCTCGATACAGATGGCGCCTTGCGCCGGTGCCGGCGGGAAGGTTTCGGGATCGAGAAGCTCGGTCGCTACATCGTCCTTGCCGAGACGCTTGAGGCCCGCGAAGGCGAGCAGGGTCGCGTCGACCTGGCCTTCCGCCAATTTCCGGAGCCTTGTATCGACAAGGCCGCGATAGGTGATGACGTTGATATCCGGGCGCAGGCGCTTGATCAGCGCCTGACGGCGCAGCGACGAGGAACCGATGGTGGCGCCCTTCGGCAGGTCGAGCAGTTTTGCGGCGGTACGGCCGACAAAGGCGTCGCGGGCGTCTTCGCGCGGCAGATAGGCGGAGAGGAACAGGCCGGTTGGCAGCTTGGTCGGCATGTCCTTGGAGGAATGCACGGCAAAATCCAGCCCGCCGGAGGTGAGCATATCCTCGAGTTCCTGGGTGAAAAGGCCCTTGCCGCCGATCTCCGACAGCGACCGGTCGGTGATCCGGTCGCCCATCGTCGACAGCACGACGATCTCGAACATTTCGGCCGGCAGGCCATGCGCCGCCATAAGCCGGTCCCGTGTTTCATGGGCCTGCGCCAGCGCCAGGGGACTGCCCCGCGTGCCGATCCGGAAAGGTTTTGTTTGCATCCACTGCGATCCGTTGTTACCGGAGTTCCGTGTAACCGCCTTTCCCCGCGACCGCAATATTCGAGTAAACCAGCCCATGTCCGCCCGCCTGCGCATCCTCGGTATCGAAACAAGCTGCGACGAGACCGCCGCGTCCGTCGTCCTGCGCGATGAGAATGGCTATGGCGAGATTCTGGGCGATGTGGTTTTGAGCCAATTGGAAGAGCACAGCGCCTATGGCGGCGTCGTACCGGAGATTGCTGCGCGCGCCCATGTCGAGGCACTCGATACGCTGATCGAGGAAGCGCTTTTGCGCGCCGGCGTCACGTTGTCGAATATCGACGCGATCGCGGCCACCAGCGGCCCCGGCCTGATTGGCGGCCTTCTGGTCGGCCTGATGACCGGCAAGGCGATGGCGCGCGCCTCGGGAAAACCACTCTATGCCGTCAACCATCTCGAAGGCCATGCGCTGACGGCGCGGCTGACCGATGGACTGGCCTTTCCCTATTTGATGCTGCTGGTTTCCGGTGGCCATACGCAGCTGATCCTCGTCAAGGGTGTCGGCGTCTATGAGCGCTGGGGCACGACGATCGACGATGCGCTGGGCGAAGCCTTCGACAAGACGGCGAAGCTCCTGGGCCTACCCTATCCGGGTGGCCCGGCGGTTGAACGTGCGGCAAAAGGTGGCAACCCGGAGCGATTTTCCTTTCCGCGTCCGCTGGTCGGCGAAGCGCGGCTCGATTTCTCATTCTCCGGCCTGAAGACCGCCGTTCGCCAGGCCGCGCAGTCGATCGCACCAGTGACAGAGCAGGATATCGCCGACATCTGTGCCTCCTTCCAGAGGGCGATCTCGCGCACGCTGAAGGATCGCATCGGCCGGGGGCTCGCCCGGTTCAAAGAGGAATTTTCCGGCACGGTCGTGCATCCGGCGCTGGTGGTCGCCGGTGGGGTTGCGGCCAACCAGACACTGCGGGCAACGCTGCAGGAACTCTGCGACAAGAACGGCTTCCGTTTCATCGCGCCGCCTTTGCAGTTGTGCACCGACAATGCGGCAATGATTGCCTGGGCAGGCGCCGAGCGCATGGCGGCGGGATTGCCGGCAGATGACCTCGATGTAGCGCCGCGTTCGCGCTGGCCGCTGGATGCGGATGCAAAGGCCCTGATCGGGTTCGGCAAGCGGGGAGCAAAGGCGTGATGGCGGACGGGGTGCGGACGGATCGTATTGTCGTTGTCGGGTCCGGTGCTTTCGGAACGGCGCTGGCGGCCGTTGCTGCTGCATCCGGCAAGGTGCCGGTGACGCTGCTCACCCGCCGCGAAAGCATTGTCGAGGACTTCAAGCAAACCGGACGCAACGACAGCGCGCTGCCGGGCATCGACCTGCCGCAAACGCTTGATGTTTCCGATGATCCGACCGTGCTCGAGGGTGCCGGCATTGTTCTCTTCGCCATGCCGTCACAGGCACAGCGCGAAGCTGGGCGCTCGCTGCATGGGTTTATCGGCAAGGGTGCCGACGTGGTGATTTGTGCCAAGGGCATGGAGCGTTCCAGCGGCCGGTTGCTCACCGATGTCGTCGAGGAAGAACTGCACCTGCAGAATGTCGCGGTGCTCTCGGGTCCCGGGTTTGCCGCCGATATCGCCAAGGGCCTGCCGACGGCGATGGTGATTGCGGCGAATGGTATGGAGCGTGCTGCGATTTTGGCCGAAGCCTTGTCGGGTGCTACCTTCCGTCTCTATCCCTCATCCGACCGCATCGGTGTCCAGCTGGGCGGTGCGCTGAAGAACGTACTGGCGATTGCCTGCGGTATTGTCGAAGGCGCAGGGCTTGGCGATTCGGCCCGGGCGGCGCTGATTTCGCGCGGACTGGCCGAAATGTCGCGCTTCGTCGCAGCGCGGGGTGGCGAGGCCGATACGGTGCGCGGCCTGTCGGGTCTGGGTGATCTGGTACTGACGGCAACCAGCCATCAGTCGCGCAATCTGCGCTACGGCATCGCGCTTGGCCAAAGCGGCAGTGCCAAGGGGCACTCGGGTGAGCTGGTCGAAGGCGCGTTTGCAGCCTCGGTCGCTGCCGATGTGGCCCGGCAGCTTGGCGTCGATATGCCGGTGACCGAAGCGGTGGCGGCGATTATCGATGGAAAGATGGATGTGAGAACGGCGCTGGAACAGCTGATGTCCCGGCCGATCACGCAGGAATAGTCACTCAAGGAGAAAACCATGCTGTTTGCAGTTCTGTGCACGGACAAGCCGAATGCCCTGCAGGTGCGGATGGACGCCCGTCCCGAGCACGTCACGTTTCTGAACGATCTCAATGCCAAGGGTACGCTGGCCTTCGCCGGCCCGTTCCTCGACGATGCCGGCAAGCCGAACGGCAGTCTGGTGGTTATCCAGGCGGAGACGATCGACGATGCGCGGGCGATCGCGGACGCAGATCCCTATGCCAAGGCCGGCCTGTTTGCCAATGTCGATATTAAGCCCTGGAACTGGGTCTTCAACAAGCCGGAGGCTTGAGCGTGGGGTACTGGCTTTACAAGTCCGAACCGTTCAAATGGTCCTGGGCCATGCAGAAGGATGCGGGCGAAAAGGGAACCGAATGGACAGGCGTGCGCAACTACCTGGCGCGCAACAACATGCGGGCGATGCAGATCGGCGACAAGGGCTTCTTCTACCACTCGAACGAGGGGCTGGAGATTGTCGGGATCACCGAAGTCTGTGCGCTGTCGCACCCGGATTCGACTGCTGAGGGCGATCCGAAGTGGGACTGCGTCGATATCCGCGCCGTCTGCGACCTGCCGAACCCGATTTCGCTGAAGGACATCAAGGCCAATCCGAAATTCGAGAAGATGGCTCTGGTGACGTCGATGCGGTTGTCGGTGCAGCCGGTCACCGAGGAGGAATATCTGGAGGTCTGCCGGCTCGGTGGGTTAGATAATCCGCCGCGGTGATTTCGGCCGGTGCCGGCATTTTGATGCTGGCATCTTGACGAGGCTCCCAGATTTTCCGTCATTCCTGTGCTTGTCACAGGAATCCAGCCACGCGACGTCGGTCGCGTGAAAAGAGTCCTTTAGCGGCGCAGACGCGCCGCTGCTGGATCCCCGCCACAAGGGCGAGGATGACGGGAGGGTGGGGAGTGCCGCCCTCGCAACCCATCATCCTGCCAATCACCGAAAACCTTGCTGCTCGTGAAAACCGATCCCGAAACCTTCATCCGCGCCAATACGGACATCATGGCGCCGCCGCATGTGCCGGAGATCCGGCTCTATCTGGCGAGCGAAGCCCATGATCTGTGGCTGAAGACGGAGGAGGAGCTGGAGGAGATCGGGTTGCCGCCGCCGTTCTGGGCGTTTGCCTGGGCGGGCGGGCAGGGGCTGGCGCGGCATGTGCTCGATCATCCCGAACTGGTGGCTGGCAAGCGGGTGATCGATTTTGCTTCGGGCTCGGGCCTCGTGGCGATCGCGGCGATGAAGGCGGGCGCGGCCTCGGTTGTGGCTATCGATATCGACCCCTGGACCGAAACGGCTATCCGGCTCAATGCTGCACTCAATGGCGTCGATGTCTTGTCGGCGGCGTCGGATGTGATCGGTGCGGGGCGGGATGCGGATGTCTACCTGGCCGGCGACGTCTTTTATGACAAGGCGTTTGCTGACCGGATCGTTCCGTGGTTGAGCATGCTTGCCGAAAGCGGTGCCGATGTTCTCGTCGGCGATCCCGGCCGCGCCTATTGTCCGCGTGAGCGTATGGAGATGCTGGCAACCTATCAGGTGCCGGTGACCCGGGCGCTGGAGGACAGCGAAGTCAAGAAGACCACCGTCTGGCGGTTTCTGAGCAGCGAACTCGACTAAGGGCAGTCACAGGAGTGGGCGGGCAGTGTTGCGGCGGCGCGTACAATGCAAGATCGTCAGCTATTCGCTGCTGCATGTGCCTGCGCAACATAATCCGCGACGCGCCGCGTCTCGATATCCTGCATAGACTCCAGTTTGATATGGCGACGGAACTTGCCGTTGCCGGACAGGAAACCGTGGGGATCGGTTAGCGTCGCGCCTTGGCTGAATTCCAGCGTCACGTGGGTCTTGTAGGGAAAAACACCACAGAAGCTTTGGCCGGATGAGAACAGCAATCCGCCATATTTCACCTCTTCGGTAACGGATGGACCGGCGGCCAGAGCGATGTCGCGCATGCACGCGACAACCGGAAAGATATTGCCGCGATACTCTCTCACCTCTTGCAGGAAGGTGTTCACTTTATCTTCGCTCATGCAGCAATAGTCCCGATCGGTGGCGTCAGCGGCGAATGACACAGACGCCGGATTCCCAGGAGCAGGCACGGCCGGCGCTGGAAGGAGTGACGCGAATGATTTTTGGGCGCGCGGCGGGGTAGTTCATGCCGGTGTCGTCGGAATAGAAACCGTAACCGTTGCGCTCCGAGCGGAAGTAGGTACCGTTGCCGGGATCTGTCCAGGCGGAGAGGCCGCCGAAATAGGTGCCGCCATTGGCATGCGACGGGAAACCGTCCCCGCCATAGGACTGGCCCCAATCGTTTCGACGCTCACCACGATATTCCCGCACCGGAATGGTGGGGTCAAAGCGGTCCCGTCCATATCTCGGTTCGAAATGGCCGCGATTGGCCTGACGCCTGTCGAACTGGAACCTGTCATGCCGGCGGTCGTAGCGATATCCGCGATCTCGCCAGTCGCGCCGGTAATAATGGCGATCGGCCGTCACGCCGGAAATGGCTTCCTGCCGGTTACGGTGCGGGCGCTGGTCATGCGACCGTTCGAAATGCGGGCGGCGGATTTGGTTTCTTTCGCCGTTGCGATCACGCGCCTCGGCGAAACTGGCGAACGAAAGGATCACGGCCAGGGCCGCGATCAGGACTTTCGTCGCATTCTGTATGCTCATTGGACGCATTTTGTGCAGCCCTCCGGATAACTCTTAACAAATCCTTAAAAGGCAATGTGGGGCAGAAACCGGTAAAAGTCACGGATGGTGCTGAATTTTCATGGCTTATCGTTAACGCGGCGGTGAAATCGATTCGCCACGGCGCCACATTTTCGTCTAATCGATTAAAATGATTTTGCAGTGCAAACACACTTGTCGTTAATCAATATGGTGATTAAACGTCGGCTTACTGAATTGCGCACAATCAGGTGCAATACCGGATGAAAATAGTCCAGTTTTTGGGCATCTTTCCGGATCTTCCGTGAGGTTCAGATGACGAATGTCACCAAAAGCCGGCCGCTCTCGCCGCATCTACAAATCTATAAGCCCATTCCCACGATGGTTATGTCCATTGTGCACCGCATCACAGGGTGTGCCTTGTACTTTGGCACGGTCCTCGTCGCCTGGTGGCTGATCGCCGCCGCGAGCGGTCCTGAATACTACGACTGGGCCATGTGGGCCTTCGGCACGATCATCGGCCAGCTCATTCTGTTTGGTTATACCTGGGCGCTGGTGCATCATCTGTTCGGCGGTCTCAGGCACTTCGTCTGGGATCTGGGCTACGGCTACGAAAAGCATTTTGCGACCAAGCTTGCCATTGCCAACCTGATCGGTTCGGTCGCCGTGACGGCGCTGATCTGGATCGTCGGCTACGCGGTTCGCTGAGAGGACAAGAATTCCATGGATATGCGTACTCCCCTCGGTAAGGTTCGCGGCCTCGGTTCAGCCAAGGAAGGCACCGATCATTTCTGGCGCCAGCGGCTGACGGCCGTTGCCAATGTGCCGCTGATCATCTTCTTCGTGCTGTTCCTGATCAAATATGCCGGCGCCCCTTATGCAGAGGTCGTCGTTGCCTTGTCGAACCCCTTCGTGGCGGTGGTCATGGGGCTGGTGGTGATCTCCGGCCTGATCCACATGAAGCTCGGCATGCAGATCGTCATCGAGGACTATGTCCACAACGAAGGCGCCAAGATCGTCCTCGTCATGCTCAATACGTTTTTTGCGATCGCAGTTGGCGGGCTCTGTCTTTTCGCCATCCTGAAGATCGCGTTTGCAGGGTAATTCAAAATGGCACCCACTTCCTCGCCGCTCATCAACGGTCACGCCTATGACTATGTCGACCATGCTTATGACGTGATCGTCGTCGGCGCTGGCGGCGCCGGACTGCGCGCCACGCTCGGCATGGCCGAACAGGGCTTCAAGACGGCCTGCATCACCAAGGTTTTCCCGACGCGCTCGCACACGGTCGCAGCCCAGGGCGGCATTGCCGCATCGCTGACCAACATGACGCCGGATAGCTGGCAGTGGCACCTCTACGATACGGTCAAGGGTTCCGACTGGCTCGGCGATGTCGATGCCATGCAGTATCTGACCATGGAAGCCCCGAAAGCGGTTTACGAGCTGGAACATTACGGCGTTCCCTTCTCCCGCAATGCCGAGGGCAAGATCTACCAGCGGCCGTTCGGCGGCCACATGCAGAATTATGGCGAAGGGCCGCCGGTGCAGCGCACCTGCGCCGTCGCCGACCGCACCGGCCACGCCATCCTGCACACGCTGTATGGCCAGTCGCTAAAGCACAATGCCGAATTCTTCATCGAGTATTTCGCGCTCGACCTGATCATGTCGGATGACGGCAGCCGCTGCACCGGCGTTGTTGCCTGGAACCTCGACGACGGCACGATCCATCGTTTTTCCGCCAAGATGGTCGTTCTGGCCACGGGTGGTTATGGCCGCTCCTATTTTTCGGCCACCTCCGCCCATACCTGCACCGGCGACGGTGGCGGCATGGTGGCGCGCGCCGGCCTGCCGCTGCAGGACATGGAGTTCGTCCAGTTCCACCCGACCGGCATCTACGGCTCGGGTTGCCTGATCACTGAAGGTGCACGCGGCGAAGGCGGTTATCTGGTCAATTCCGAAGGCGAGCGCTTCATGGAGCGTTACGCACCCTCGGCCAAGGACCTTGCCTCGCGTGACGTGGTTTCCCGCTGCATGACGCTGGAAATCCGCGAAGGCCGCGGCGTCGGCAAGAACAAGGACCATATCTACCTGCATCTCGACCATCTCGATCCGGCCGTTCTGCACGAGCGCCTGCCGGGCATTTCCGAGAGCGCCAAGATCTTTGCCGGTGTCGATGTAACGCGCGAGCCGATCCCGGTTCTGCCGACCGTTCATTACAACATGGGTGGCATTCCGACCAACTATTGGGGCGAAGTGCTGAACGCCGACGGTGCAAATCCCGAGCGCGTCCTGCCGGGCCTGATGGCCGTTGGCGAAGCCGGTTGCGCCTCGGTGCACGGGGCAAACCGCCTCGGCTCCAACTCGCTGATCGATTTGGTGGTCTTCGGCCGCGCTGCCGCGATCCGCGCCGGCGAAGTCATCGACCGCGCTTCGCCGATCCCGGCGATCAACGAAAAGGCCTGCGAAAAGATCATAACGCGCTTCGACAAGCTGCGTTATGCCGATGGCTCGACGCCGACTGCCGTGCTGCGCGAAAAGATGCAGCGCACCATGCAGGACGACGCCGCCGTGTTCCGCACGCAGGAATCGCTTGAGAGCGGCTGCAAGCGGATGAGCGCGATCTGGAATGAACTGAGCGACGTCAAGGTCACGGACCGTTCGATGATCTGGAATTCCGATCTGGTGGAAACGCTGGAACTGGAAAATCTGATGGCCAACGCCATCGTCACGGTCTATGGCGCCGAAGCCCGCAAGGAAAGCCGTGGCAGCCATGCGCGCGAGGATTTTGTCGATGGCCCGTTTGCCGGCCGCGACGACGTCAACTGGCGTAAGCATACGCTGTCCTGGGTGAACGAGGCCGGCGAAGTCCGCCTCGACTACCGCCCGGTTCACACCGAACTTCTGCAGCCGGGCATCGATCCGAAAAAGATCGAGCCCAAGGCACGCGTGTACTGAGGAGAATGATCCATGGTTGAACTCGCTCTCCCCAAAAACTCGACGATGACGGAAGGCAAGGTCTGGCCGAAGCCGGCCGGTGCCACCAACACCCGCGAGCTCCGCATCTATCGCTGGAGCCCGGACGACGGCAAGAACCCGTCGATC
The DNA here is from genome assembly GCF_965279435.1 of Pararhizobium sp. Taxonomy (NCBI): domain Bacteria; kingdom Pseudomonadati; phylum Pseudomonadota; class Alphaproteobacteria; order Hyphomicrobiales; family Rhizobiaceae; genus Pararhizobium; species Pararhizobium sp. The sequence goes on along the minus strand of NZ_CBDIHY010000003.1, from coordinate 1,007,012 downwards.
GACACGTTCACTATCGATGCTGACGATTGTGGGCCGATGGTTCTCGATGCACTGCTTTATATCAAGAACAAGATCGACCCGACGCTGACGCTGCGCCGCTCCTGCCGCGAAGGCATTTGCGGCTCCTGCGCCATGAACATCGACGGCACCAACACGCTGGCCTGCACCAAGGGCATGGACGAGGTGAAGGGCACGGTCAAAGTCTACCCGCTGCCGCATATGCCTGTCGTCAAGGATCTGGTGCCGGACCTCACCAACTTCTACGCCCAGCACCGTTCGATCGAGCCGTGGCTGAAGACGGTTTCGCCGACACCGGCGAAGGAATGGAAGCAGAGCCACGAGGACCGCCAGAAGCTTGACGGTCTCTACGAGTGCATCTTGTGCGCTTGCTGTTCCGCCTCCTGCCCCAGCTACTGGTGGAATGGCGACCGGTATCTCGGTCCGGCCGTGCTGTTGCAGGCCTATCGCTGGCTGATCGACAGTCGCGATGAAGCCAAGGGCGAACGCCTCGACAATCTGGAAGACCCCTTCCGCCTCTATCGTTGCCACACCATCATGAACTGCGCCCAGACCTGTCCGAAAGGTTTGAACCCCGCCAAGGCCATTGGCGAGATCAAGAAGATGATGGTCGAACGCCGCGTCTAATGGATTGAGAGATTTTATCTTTTGAAAACGCCGGGCTTGCCCGGCGTTTTCATTTCCCCGGCTCGCGAAAATACAGGCGATGGAAATTGAAACTTTCGCACTGCGGCATAACTTCGGTATCGGCATTCGCCGGTGATTGGTATCTGGAGCGCCATTGGTACCAACGGTCAACCTGACGGGGCAGGACGGGAACCGTTTCAATCATGCCACAGTCTCAAAGAATCAGCGCCATCTTGATTTTAAAGTTAGTTTTAAGCTAATTCCGCCTATATTCCCCAGGACAACGCGATAGCAGAGATGATCGGGAGCAAAAACATGCGGACAATACATGCGGTGGCGGGACTGGCCGTGGTGCTGGCGCTGGCTGGATGTCAGAGGACGTCCATGACCGATTTCGGTAGCAACAACACCATGTCTCCGGCTCCGGTGCAGGCGCAGCCTGTGCCGACTGTCTCGTCCGGCCAGCTTGCAGCACCCGGCGATACCTCGCAGTTTCCGGCAGCCCCTGTCAGTGGCACGGCCGCAGTTGGCGGCGTTACGGCGCCTGGCGGTACTGAGGTTGCAGCAGCGACCAATGCGCTTGACGTCACCAAGGAATCAATGGTCGGCAACTGGCGTGTTTCGAATGCCGGTGCCTCCTGCGACATGTTCCTGACGCTCACCAATCTCGGCAGTGGCTCGCGCGGCGGTACACGCGGTTGCGCCGGCGAACTGACGGCGATGGGCTCCTGGGAAGTGGCCGGCAAGCAGGTCGTGCTCAAGGATCGCAACGGCAATCCGCTCGCCCGCCTGTTCAAGACAGCCGATTCGCGTTTCGACGGCTCGACCAATGGCGGCCAGTCGGTCAGCCTCAGCCGCTAATCATCAGCCCGGCATCAGCCGGGTTTTTTCTTGCCGTCGTTTCCGACACCAGACCGGTAAAGCGCGTGCCCAATCCACAAGACAGTATTTCGCGAAAACTCGAAGCCATGATCGTGGCGGGAACGCTGTCGCGTGACCCGGCGCAACTGGTCATCGCCAAGCGCCTCGATCATCTTTCCTCGGAACTGGCGGCCAGCCGCGCCCAGCGCAAGTCGAATGCGCTCGGCTGGCTGTTTGCCTCGCGCAAGAACGAGCATCCGCCGCTGAAGGGGCTTTATCTCTATGGCGGTGTCGGGCGTGGCAAGACCATGCTGATGGACCTGTTCTTCGAGACGGTGCCGATCCAGCGCAAGCGCCGCGCGCATTTCCACGAATTCATGGCCGATGTGCATGAGCGCATCTTCAAGCACCGGCAGAAGCTGAAGAACGGCGAGACGCGCCAGGCCGATCCGATGCCGCCGGTGGCGGCGGAGATTTTTGCCGAAGCCCGTCTGCTGTGCTTCGACGAATTTTCCGTGACCGATATTGCCGATGCGATGATCCTGTCGCGGCTGTTCGGCGAGCTGTTTTCCAAGGGCTGCGTGCTGGTGGCGACATCGAATGTCGAGCCGGGCAATCTCTACAAGGATGGTCTCAATCGCGGCCTGTTCCTGCCGTTCGTCGATCTGTTGAAAGCGCATACTGATGTCGTGCCGCTGGATACCACGACGGATTATCGGCTGGCGAAGATCGAAGGCCTGCCGGTCTGGTCGTCGCCGCTGGGACCGCAAGCCGATGCCGAACTCGACAATGCCTGGAAATTGGCAACAGCGGGTTTGACGGTCAATTCTTCAGAGGTAGCCTTCAAGGGGCGCAAGATCGTCGTGCCCATGGCTGCCGGTGAATGCGCACGGTTCCCGTTTGCCGACCTGTGCGAAAAACCGCTTGGTGCTGCCGATTATCTCGCCATTCTCTCGCATTACCGGACGATCTTCGTTGAGCATATTCCGCATCTTGGGCCTGAGCGGCGCAACGAGACCAAGCGTTTCATCATGCTGATCGACACGATCTACGATCACGGCGCCCGGCTGTTTGCCTCGGCGGCATCCGCACCGATTGATCTGCTGACGGCGAAAAAAGGCACCGAGGGCTTTGAGTTCGACCGTACGGTGTCGCGCCTGATCGAGCTGCAGAGCAAGGAATATGCCGCAAACCACCACGCAAATTCCGCTGTTTCATGACACATTGACGACGTATTATCTTACGTTTACGTAAGAATTTTATGATCTAACCGATTGAAATTGCTCTATGCAAAAGTATCAGTTGATATTTTAGTTTTTGAAGTTTAATTCCTTGCGCCGAAGGTTTGCCATCGCTCGCGCTTGGATGCGCCACGTCAGGCCTTGTCAGATTTGGATCGCAAAGGAAGCACTTTCATGGCGCGCAACAAGATCGCACTTATTGGTTCTGGAATGATTGGTGGCACGCTGGCGCATCTCGCCGGCCTGAAGGAACTGGGCGACATCGTCCTGTTCGACATTGCCGACGGCATTCCGCAGGGCAAGGGTCTCGATATCGCTCAGTCCTCTCCCGTCGAAGGCTTCAACGCCAACCTGACGGGTGCCAGCGACTATTCCGCAATCGAAGGCGCCGATGTCTGCATCGTCACCGCCGGTGTTGCCCGCAAGCCGGGCATGAGCCGCGACGATCTGCTCGGCATCAACCTCAAGGTCATGGAACAGGTCGGCGCCGGCATCAAGAAGTATGCCCCGAACGCCTTCGTCATTTGCATCACCAACCCGCTCGACGCGATGGTCTGGGCGCTGCAGAAGTTCTCAGGCCTGCCGAAGAACATGGTCGTCGGCATGGCCGGCGTGCTCGATAGCTCGCGCTTCCGCCTGTTCCTGTCTCAGGAATTCAACGTTTCCGTCCAGGACGTCACCGCGTTCGTTCTCGGCGGCCATGGCGACACTATGGTGCCGCTTGCCCGTTACTCGACCGTTGGCGGCATTCCGCTGACCGATCTGGTCAAGATGGGCTGGGTCACCAAGGAGCGCCTCGAAGAAATCATCCAGCGCACCCGCGACGGCGGCGCCGAAATCGTGGGTCTGCTGAAGACCGGTTCGGCTTACTACGCCCCGGCTGCCTCGGCGATCGAAATGGCTGAATCCTTCCTCAAGGACAAGAAGCGCGTGCTTCCGGCTGCCGCCTATCTGTCCGGCCAGTACGGCGTCAAGGACATGTATGTCGGCGTTCCGACGATTATCGGTGCCGGCGGCATCGAGCGCATCATCGAGATCGACCTCAACAAGGCCGAGCAGGAAGCCTTCGAAAAGTCCGTCGCTTCGGTGGCGAGCCTTTGCGAAGCCTGCATCGCCATCGCACCGAGCCTCAAGTAAGAGCGCCTCCCGGTATTGCCATCAGGCTTAAACAGGAAATTTCCCGATGAACATTCATGAATATCAAGCCAAGGCTCTGTTGAAGACCTTTGGCGCACCGGTTGCGGAAGGTGTTGCCATCTTCTCCGCCGATGAAGCCGAAGCGGCGGCAAAGTCGCTTCCGGGCCCACTCTATGTCGTCAAGAGCCAGATCCATGCTGGCGGCCGCGGCAAGGGCAAGTTCAAGGAACTCGGCCCGGATGCCAAGGGCGGTGTTCGCCTGGCTTTCTCGATCGAAGAAGCCAAGGCACATGCCAAGGAAATGCTCGGTAACACGCTGGTGACCAAGCAGACCGGCGACGCCGGCAAGCAGGTCAACCGTCTCTACATCGAAGACGGCGCCGACATCGAGCGCGAGCTTTACCTTTCGCTGCTGGTCGACCGTGCCGTTGGCCAGGTCTCCTTCGTGGTTTCCACTGAAGGCGGCATGGACATCGAAACCGTTGCGCATGACACGCCGGAAAAGATCATCAACGTCGCGATCGATCCGGTCGAAGGCGTCACGGCTGCAAACCTTGCTGCCCTGACCTCGGCGCTGAAGCTCGAAGGCGAAGCCAAGGCCGATGCCGAAAAGCTGTTTCCGATCCTCTACAAGGCGTTTGTCGAAAAGGACATGGCGCTGCTTGAGATCAACCCACTGATCGTCATGAAGGACGGCCGCGTGCGCGTTCTCGACGCCAAGGTCTCGTTCGACGGTAACGCGCTGTTCCGTCATGAAGACATTGTTGCCCTGCGCGACACCTCGGAAGAAGACGCCAAGGAAATCGAAGCGTCCAAGTATGACCTCGCTTACGTTGCCCTCGACGGCAATATCGGCTGCATGGTCAACGGTGCCGGCCTTGCCATGGCAACCATGGACATCATCAAGCTCTACGGCGCAGAGCCGGCGAACTTCCTCGATGTCGGCGGTGGCGCTTCCAAGGAAAAGGTCACGGCTGCCTTCAAGATCATCACTGCCGATCCGGCCGTGAAGGGCATCCTGGTCAACATCTTCGGCGGCATCATGAAATGTGATGTCATTGCCGAAGGCGTGATTGCAGCCGTCAAGGAAGTCGGTCTGCAGGTTCCGCTCGTCGTTCGCCTCGAAGGCACCAATGTCGAGCTGGGCAAGAAAATCATCAATGAATCGGGTCTCAATGTCATTTCCGCAGACGACCTCGATGATGCCGCCCAGAAAATCGTCAAAGCTGTGAAGGGCTGAGAACTGTGACCGTGGCCGATCTCCCGTTCTGGCTTGTTATCGTCGCGCCCCCGGCGTTGATGATTGGCATTGCCGTGGCGGAGAGATTCGGGCTCGGTCGCGCATTCTCGATCAGCTTGTCAGCGTTCGCTTTGGCTGGTGGCGTCTGGGTACTAACGCATAGCGTTAACGCTTCATGCGTCGTCAACGAAAGCGAATGTATCGGCGCTACTGGAACAGCTTATTTGATCGGCTTTTTTTGGCTTATGGCCGCTACCTTGAGCGTCGCATCGATCTTGCGCGCCGGTGTTGCGGGAAAACTCGGATCGGAGTCCACACACTAATGTCCATTCTCATCAACAAAGACACGAAGATCCTGGTTCAGGGTCTGACCGGCAAGACCGGCACCTTCCATACCGAGCAGGCGCTTGCTTACCACGGCACCAAGATGGTCGGCGGTATCCACCCTTCCAAGGGCGGCACCAACTGGACGGGTTCAAAGGGCGAAAGCCTGCCGATCTTTGCAACCGTTGCCGAAGGCAAGGAGCAGACCGGCGCCGACGCATCGGTGATCTACGTGCCACCGGCGGGTGCTGCGGCTGCGATCCTCGAAGCCATCGAAGCTGAAATCGGCCTGATCGTCTGCATCACCGAGGGTATCCCGGTTGCCGACATGATCAAGGTCAAGGCCCGCCTCGACAAGTCTAAGTCGCGCCTGATCGGCCCGAACTGCCCGGGCGTCATGACGCCGGACGAATGCAAGATCGGCATCATGCCAGGCTCCATCTTCAAGAAGGGCTCGGTCGGCGTTCTCTCGCGCTCCGGCACCCTCACCTATGAAGCCGTGTTCCAGACGACCAACGAAGGCCTCGGCCAGACGACGGCTGTCGGCATCGGCGGCGACCCGGTCAAGGGCACCGAGTTCATCGACATGCTGGAAATGTTCCTGGCAGACGACGAAACCAAGTCGATCATCATGATCGGCGAAATCGGCGGCTCGGCGGAAGAAGACGCGGCGCAGTTCCTCAAGGACGAAGCCAAGCGCGGCCGCAAGAAGCCAATGGTCGGCTTCATCGCTGGCCGCACGGCTCCTGAAGGCCGCACCATGGGTCATGCCGGTGCCGTCATTTCCGGTGGCAAGGGTGGTGCTGAAGACAAGATCGCGGCCATGGAATCGGCCGGTATCCGGGTCTCGCCGTCGCCGGCACGCCTCGGCAAGACGCTGGTCGAAGTCCTCAAGGGCTGAGACGGTACACACCGATAACGTGACCGGGCTTGCCATTGCGGTTGGCCCGGTCCGCACCATCTGATGACGTGAAGGCGCGTCTAGCGCTTTTGAAAATGCGGTTTACCGGGGCCCACACCCGGCAGAGTTAACAAGTCAGGAGGCGGACGGACAGGTCCGCAGAACACCATGGCACGGCAAGAAGCCAACGAGCAATTTCAGCTGACCTCGTTCCTCGACGGAGCGAATGCCGGCTATATCGATCAGCTCTATGCGCGCTACGAAAACGATCCGTCGTCGGTCTCCGGCGAATGGCAGTCGTTCTTCAAGGCGCTGCAGGAGCAGCCTGAAGACGTGATCAAGGCCGCCAAGGGCGCGTCCTGGAAGAAGCCGCATTGGCCGATCCAAGCCAGCGGCGATCTGGTTTCGGCGCTGGACGGCGACTGGGGCACGGTCGAAAAGGTCATCGAAAAGAAGGTTCAGGCGAAGGCCGAGGCACAGGCCGTCGTCACCGGCGTGGCCGCAGCGCCAGCCGACGTTCACCGGTCGACCCGCGATAGCGTGCGCGCCATCATGCTGATCCGCGCCTACCGCATGCGCGGCCACCTGCATGCCAAGCTCGACCCGCTGGCGATTGCAGCACCTGTCGATGATTATCACGAGCTGTCGCCATCGAACTACGGCTTCGGCCCGGAAGACATGGACCGCCCGATCTTCATCGATAACGTGCTGGGCCTGGAATATGCCACCCTGCGCGAAATCGTCGATATCCTCGAGCGCACCTATTGCTCGACGCTGGGTGTCGAGTTCATGCACATCTCCGATCCGGAGATCAAAGGCTGGATCCAGGAGCGCATCGAGGGTGCGGACAAGGGCGTCGATTTTACGCCGGAAGGCAAGAAGGCCATCCTGCAGAAGCTGATCGAGGCTGAAGGCTTCGAGCAGTTCATCGACGTCAAGTACAAGGGCACCAAGCGTTTCGGCCTCGACGGTGGTGAATCGCTGATCCCTGCACTCGAACAGATCATCAAGCGCGGCGGCCAGGAAGGCCTGAAGGAAATCATCCTCGGCATGGCCCATCGCGGCCGTCTGAACGTCTTGACCAACGTCATGGGCAAGCCGCACCGCGCGGTGTTCCATGAGTTCAAGGGCGGCTCTGCCGCTCCGGACGATGTCGAAGGCTCCGGCGATGTGAAGTATCACCTGGGTGCTTCTTCTGACCGGGAGTTCGACGGCAACAAGGTACACTTGTCGCTGACAGCCAACCCGTCGCATCTGGAAATCGTCAATCCTGTCGTCATGGGCAAGGCCCGCGCCAAGCAGGACCAGATGGCGAAGATCTTCGAAGGCGACGTCATTCCGTTGTCCGAGCGGGCGCAGGTCATGCCGCTTTTGCTGCATGGCGATGCTGCTTTTGCCGGCCAGGGCGTCACCGCTGAAATCCTCGGCCTGTCGGGCCTGCGCGGTCACCGCGTTGCCGGCACCGTGCATTTCATCATCAACAACCAGATCGGCTTCACCACCAATCCGGCTTTCTCGCGCTCGTCGCCCTATCCGTCCGACGTTGCCAAGATGATCGAAGCGCCAATCTTCCACGTCAACGGCGACGATCCGGAAGCGGTCGTCTACGCCGCCAAGATCGCCACCGAATTCCGGATGAAGTTCCACAAGCCGGTCGTTGTCGACATGTTCTGCTATCGCCGCTTTGGCCATAACGAAGGCGATGAGCCATCGTTCACGCAGCCGAAGATGTACAAGGTCATCCGCGCCCACAAGACGGTCGTTCAGGTCTATGGCGAACGCCTGATCGCCGAGGGCCTGATCTCCGAAGGCGAACTGGAAAAGATGCGCGCCGACTGGCGCGCGCGCCTGGAGCAGGAGTTCGAGGCGGGGCAGTCCTACAAGCCGAACAAGGCCGACTGGCTGGACGGCGTCTGGTCGGGGCTTCGCGCTGCCGACAACCAGGATGAGCAGCGCCGCGGCAAGACCTCGGTGCCGATGAAGGTGCTGAAGGATGTTGGCCGCAAGCTGTCCGAAGTTCCGGCTGGCTTCAACGCCCACAAGACCATCCAGCGCTTCATGGACGGCCGGGCCAACATGGTCCAGACCGGTGAAGGCATCGACTGGGCGATGGCGGAAGCGCTGGCTTTCGGCACGCTCTGCGTCGAAGGCACCAAGATCCGCCTGTCGGGCCAGGATTGCGAACGCGGTACGTTCTCGCAGCGCCATTCGGTTCTCTACGATCAGGAGACCGAAGACCGCTACATTCCGCTTGCCAATCTGGCGCCGACCCAGGCCCGTTACGAAGTCATCAACTCGATGCTGTCGGAAGAAGCGGTGCTTGGTTTCGAATACGGCTATTCGCTGGCCCGTCCGAATGCGCTGACGCTCTGGGAAGCCCAGTTCGGGGACTTCGCCAACGGTGCACAGGTCATCTTCGACCAGTTCATCTCGTCGGGCGAACGCAAGTGGCTGCGCATGTCTGGTCTCGTCTGCCTGCTGCCGCATGGCTATGAAGGTCAGGGTCCGGAGCACTCCTCGGCCCGCCTCGAGCGCTGGCTGCAGATGTGCGCCGAAGACAATATGCAGGTCGCCAACGTCACGACACCGGCGAACTATTTCCACATCCTGCGCCGGCAGACGAAGCGCGACTTCCGCAAGCCGCTGATCATGATGACGCCGAAGTCGCTGCTGCGCCACAAGCGCGCCGTCTCTTCGCTGTCGGAAATGGCTGGCGAAACCTCGTTCCACCGTCTGCTGTGGGACGATGCCGAGGTCATCAAGGACGGTCCGATCAAGCTGCAGAAGGACGCCAAGATCCGTCGCGTCGTGCTCTGCACCGGCAAGGTCTATTACGATCTGCTGGAAGAGCGCGAAAAGCGCGGCATCGACGATGTCTATCTGCTGCGCGTCGAACAGCTCTATCCGTTCCCGGCCAAGGCGCTGATCAACGAACTCTCGCGCTTCCGCCATGCCGAAATGGTCTGGTGCCAGGAAGAGCCGAAGAACATGGGCGCCTGGTCGTTCATCGACCCGTATCTGGAATGGGTGCTTGCCCATATCGATGCGAAGTACCAGCGGGTGCGCTACACCGGCCGTCCGGCTGCCGCCTCTCCGGCGACGGGCCTGATGTCCAAGCATCTCGCGCAGCTTGCCGCATTCCTCGAAGACGCCCTCGGGGGCTGAAACATGGGAGGCTGAAAGGCCTCCCTCTTTTGCCTCACTAGAAACAGACACCCGATCAACGGACGACAAAATATCATGGCCACAGAAATCCGCGTTCCCACTCTGGGCGAATCCGTCAGCGAAGCCACTATCGGTACCTGGTTCAAGAAGGTTGGCGATACCGTCAAGATCGACGAACCCTTGCTTGAGCTTGAAACCGACAAGGTGACGATCGAAGTGCCGTCTCCTGCTGCCGGCGTCCTGTCGGAAATCGTTGCTGCTGCGGGCGAGACCGTCGGTCTCGGCGCGCTGCTCGGCAACATCGCTGCTGGCGCTGCAGGAGCAGCCGTTGCTGCTGCACCAGTTGCTGCTGAAAAGAAGGCCGCCGAACCGGCCCCTGCCGCCGTCGCTGCTGCACCGGCCGCAACGCCGGTCGCCTCCGCCATGCCGGCAGCACCTGCCGCTGCCAAGATGCTGGCTGAAAACAACCTCTCGGCCGAACAGGTCGATGGCTCCGGCAAGCGCGGCCAGGTTCTCAAGGGCGATGTCATCGCTGCTGTTGCCAAGGGCATTTCGGCACCGGCCGTATCCGAGCCGGTCAAGGCCGTGTCGCGCGGTCCGTCATCGACCGAGGATGCGCCGCGCGAAGAGCGCGTCAAGATGACCCGCCTGCGCCAGACGATCGCCAGGCGCCTCAAGGATGCGCAGAACACGGCAGCCATGCTCACCACCTACAACGAGGTGGACATGAGCGCGGTGATGGCGCTGCGCACCAAATACAAGGACATCTTTGAGAAGAAGCACGGCGTCAAGCTCGGCTTCATGGGCTTCTTCACCAAGGCGGTAACGCATGCCCTGAAGGAAATTCCTTCGGTCAACGCCGAGATTGATGGCACCGACATCATCTACAAGAACTTCTGCCACATCGGCATGGCTGTCGGTACCGACAAGGGTCTGGTCGTTCCGGTTATCCGTGACGCCGACGAGATGTCGATCGCCGAAGTCGAGAAAGATCTCGGCCGTCTCGCCAAGCTTGCCCGCGATGGAGCGCTCTCCATGGCCGACATGCAGGGTGGTACGTTCACGATCACCAATGGCGGTGTCTACGGTTCGCTGATGTCTTCGCCGATCCTGAATGCACCGCAGTCGGGCATTCTCGGCATGCACAAGATCCAGGACCGTCCGGTTGTCGTCGGCGGCCAGATCGTCATCCGTCCGATGATGTATCTGGCGCTCTCCTATGACCACCGCATCGTCGATGGCAAGGAAGCGGTGACCTTCCTCGTGCGCGTCAAGGAAAGCCTGGAAGATCCGGAACGCCTCGTTCTCGATCTGTAAGGAACAGTAAGCATGGACACGGCAGCACTGGCGGTATCGCCCTTCGTTACGCTCCTCGCATGGAGCGTGGCGCTGCTCGTGTTCCACGTCGGGCTGCAGGGTTTTTCCGCGACACTCGAACTTGGATCGGCATGGAATGCCGGTCCGCGCGACCAGGAAAAGAAACCCTCCGGCACGCTGGCCGGACGGGCGGCACGGGCATCGGCCAATTTCCGCGAGACCTATCCGGCCTTCGTCGGGTTGACGCTGGCATTGGCGATCACCGGTGACCTCACCGGCTGGGGCCTGGTCGGCGCATGGACTTGGCTTGTCTGCCGGATCATCTATATTCCGCTGTATCTGGCGGGTATTCCCTATGTCCGCTCGCTCATCTGGCTCGGTTCGCTTGCCGGGCTCCTCATCATGGTTGCGACGCTGGTTTTCTGACGTCCCACAGCGATAAACGGAGAGTGCCGTGCATCCCTATCTGTTCGAACTCGCCTCCCTGATGGCCATTTTTTCCTTCGCCATCGTTTCGCCCGGGGCAGACCTTGCCATGGTCATGCGCCAGTCGATCGTCAATGGCCGCCGCTCGGCCGTCATCACGTCGTTTGGCGTCGGCACCTCGCTGATGTTCCATGTGACCTATACGATCCTTGGCCTCGGCCTGTTGATTTCGCAGTCGATCTACCTGTTCAATATCGTCAAATGGTGCGGTGTCGCTTACCTTCTCTATATCGGCATCAAGTCTCTGCGGGCTGGCAAGACCGACATGACGGCGCAGGCTGAAGGCATGCAGACCGGTGAAAAGCGTCAGTCGGGGTTGAAGGCGTTTGGGCTCGGTTTTGCCGCCAATGCCTTGAACCCGAAGCCGGTGTTCTTCTTCCTGTCGATCTTCTCGACTGTGGTCAGCGCCCACACGCCGATCATGGTCAAGTTCGGTTATGGCCTGGTGATGGCCGGCTGCCTGATCCTCTGGTTTGTCGGTGTCAGCCTGTTCATGACGACGCCGAAGATGCGCGCCGCCTTTTCGCGCGCCAGCCAGTGGATCGACCGCGCCAGCGGCCTGGTCTTCATTGCGCTTGGCCTGAAGCTCGCCACCGAAAAGGCTGCCTGAGCATGCGTCTTGCCGTTACCATATCGGCCTTAAGCGCATTGCTGACGGTATCGCCGGCAGTTGCTGCCAGTTGTCTTCAAGAACGGGCAATCTATGGCGATGCCGACGGGGCCTATGAACTGCATTTCGAGCCGGTGGGCTCGGCCAGTGCTGCCACCAGCAATCATTTCAAGGTGAAGATCGCCAAGACAGATCTGGTGCTTGACGGCATCGTCATGCAATCGGACGAGCCCGTGCGTGCCAATGGCATGATCATGAACAATTGCCCCGAAGGCGACGTCACCGGCGACGACATCGCCGCCTGCACCGTCTGGCAGGGCGTGATCTATTCCGTCGGGGCTGACGGCAAGGTGGCTTCACTGCCGGTGGAAGGTCTGGAAGCCGCTTCGCAGGTATTGCTCCCCGATTTTGGCCCGGCGATCCGCAATTCATCGATCTGGGGCAAGGCGACAGTCGCCCCCTGGGATGCTCTGACTTTCAAGGGATGCGGCCAATGACGCACAATGACAGGCCCGTTCTGCTGGTTACTGGCGGCAGCCGCGGCATCGGTGCCGCCATCTGCCGGTCGGCGGGTGAACAGGGTTGGGCGGTTGCCGTCAACTATGCCTCCAACCGCCCTGCCGCCGACGCAGTCGTGGCCGCGATTGAAGCAGAGGGCGGCACGGCCATTGCGGTTGAAGGCGATGTCGGCAGCGCGGCCGGGATTACGGCCATTTTTGCGGCGGTGGACAAGGCGTTCGGCCGCCTCGACGGTCTGGTCAACAATGCCGGCATCGTCGGACCGCCAACACGGATCGATGAGGTCACGCCGGATCGGCTGGAGCGCATGTTGCGCGTCAATGTTTCCGGTTCGATCCTCTGCGCTGCTGCGGCGGTCCGGCGTATGTCGGTGCGTCACGGCGGCAAGGGCGGTGTCATCGTCAATGTTTCCTCGATGGCGGCCGTGCTCGGTGCGGCTGGGCAATATGTCGATTATGCCGCTTCCAAAGGGGCGATCGATACCTTCACCGTTGGCCTGGCACGCGAAGTCGTCTCGGACGGCATCCGCGTTAACGCGGTGCGCCCCGGCGTCATCGATACGGATATCCACGCGTCCGGCGGGCTTCCCGACCGCGCCCGCGAACTCGGACCCACCATTCCCATGAAACGGCCGGGCACCGCGCAAGAGGTCGCCGATGCCGTTCTCTATCTGCTTTCCCCTTCGTCGTCCTATGTAACGGGCGCCATTCTCAACGTCAGCGGCGGACGCTAGCCGCTCTCAGGAAGGACTTTTCCATGGCTTATGATCTCATCGTTATCGGTACCGGCCCCGGCGGCTATGTCTGCGCCATCAAGGCAGCGCAACTCGGCCTCAAGGTCGGTGTTATCGAAAAGCGCGCCACCTACGGCGGCACCTGCCTCAACATCGGCTGCATTCCTTCCAAGGCGCTGCTGCATGCGTCGGAAGTGTTCCATCAGACCGGCCACGGCATCGATGCGCTCGGCGTTGAAGTTTCCGCCCCCAAGCTGAACCTCTCCAAAATGCTTGCCCACAAGGACGCGACGGTCAAATCCAACGTTGATGGCGTCGCCTTCCTGTTCAAGAAGAACAAGATCGATGCCTTCCAGGGCACCGGCAAGGTGCTCGGCGAAGGCAAGGTTTCCGTCACCAACGACAAGGGTGAAGAGCAGATCATCGAGACCAAGAACGTGGTCATTGCCACCGGTTCCGATGTTGCCGGCATTCCGGGTGTCGAGGTCGCAATCGACGAGACGATCATCATCTCGTCCACCGGCGGTCTGGCGCTGGAAAAGGTTCCGGCGACCATGGTCGTGGTCGGCGGCGGCGTCATCGGGCTTGAGCTCGGCTCTGTCTGGTCGCGTCTCGGCGCCAAGGTCACAGTCGTCGAGTATCTCGACACCATTCTGGGCGGCATGGACGGCGAAGTCTCCAAGCAGTTCCAGCGCATGCTGGCCAAGCAGGGCATCGATTTCAAACTCGGCGCCAAGGTGACCGGCGTTGAAAAGTCCGGCAAGGGCGCCAAGGTGACGTACGAGCCGGTCAAGGGTGGCGATGTTGCGACCATCGACGCCGATGTCGTTCTGATCGCCACCGGCCGCAAGCCGTTCACTGATGGCCTCGGCCTTGACAAGGCCGGCGTGGTGATGGACAAGCGCGGCCGCGTCGAGATCGACGGTCATTTCCTCACCAGCGTTCCCGGCATCTATGCCATCGGTGACGTCGTGCGCGGCCCGATGCTGGCCCATAAAGCAGAAGACGAAGGTGTTGCCGTCGCCGAGATCATCGCCGGCCAGGCTGGTCACGTGAACTATGACGTCATCCCGAGCGTCGTCTACACTCAGCCGGAAGTCGCTTCCGTCGGCAAGACCGAGGAAGAGCTGAGGGCTGCAGGCATCGCTTACAAGGTCGGCAAGTTCCCGTTCACTGCCAATGGCCGGGCCCGCGCCATGCTGCAGACCGACGGTTTCGTGAAGATCCTTGCCGACAAGGAAACAGACCGGGTTCTCGGTGGTCACATCGTCGGCTTCGGCGCCGGCGAAATGATCCACGAAATCACCGTTCTGATGGAATTTGGCGGCTCTTCGGAAGATCTCGGCCGCACCTGCCATGCGCATCCGACCATGTCGGAAGCGGTGAAGGAAGCGGCACTCGCCACCTTCTTCAAGCCGATCCATATGTAAGAAGCCTGTAATACCAAGTCTCGATGAGAGAGACTTGGTATGAGGGGGCCGTGACAATCGGCCCCTTTGCGGCTCCTGAGCGCACGGTCTAGGATCGGCGCATTCAAGGAGTGCCGTCTATGCCCCAACGCCCCCACACAGTTCCGGTCACCCTGCCGCATCCGGCACTGCCTCTGGCCGATTGGGCGGATTGCTACGAACTTTTGGTGCCCGGTCAGGCGACCACCGCCATCTCTGCGGCCAAGAGGGCATTGGGTGATTTTCCGGCCTGGGTGCGCGCTCTGATGTGGGTGCGAAATGCCATTGTTAGCCCCTTCGGCCTCAAGGGCTCAGGTGCCAGTCCGGGCGGAAAGGCGGAGATGATCGGCTTTTTTCCCGTCATTTCGCAGTCGAGCGAACGGGCTGTGCTCGGCTTTGACGATACCCATCTGGATTTCCGCATTGTCGTCGACGTTCGCCAGGCGGGCGAGCTTGCCCAAAGGGTCAGTGTGACGACGCTGGTGCACCGCAAAATCCTGATGGGCAAGATCTACATCGCCGTCATAACACCGTTTCACCGGCTGATCGTCAAGACGATGCTGGCGCGGCTTGCCCGTCCGGGGATGGCGATGCGCTGACGTTTCCGGCTGCAGGATATTCTCATATTGCCTGTTACCCTGCCCTTGTAAAACCGCTGTCGCGCGCCATTATTCCTTGGCGGCGCAACCGGTGCCGGTGGCCCAAGGCAGGTATTCGTGGCATCCGATTTCAGCGCGCCCAAACTCTCCGGCCGAAAAACCTCGACGGTCATCCGGCGTATCAGCTACGAGGCGGGGCAGAACCTGCGGCTGATAACGGTTGGTGTTGCGGTGTTCATTATCCTGCTCCTTGGCGCGTCCTTCTGGGTGTCCAAGAAGGGGCAGGAGGCCGACGAGGCCGTCGCGCGCACGGTTCACAACGAACGCCTGATCTCCGTCGTGCAATCCCAGCTTCAAGATGCGGAAATCGGCCAGCGCGGCTACCTTTTGACCGGCGATCCCTTCTATCTGGAGCCCTATGACAAGGCCGTCAGCGCGATCGGTGCCAGCGTCGAAAGCCTCGCAACCGGGGTTTCTGACAATCGCCGCCAGGACGGCAATATCGCCGTGCTGCGATCCTTGACCACGCAAAAACTGTCAGAGCTGCGCCAGACCGTCGAGCGGCGCCGTGCCGGCGATGAGGCGGCGGCCATCTCCGTGCTGCGTAACGGTCAGGGCAAAGTCCTGATGGACGGGGTGCGCGACGTTCTGGAGCGCATGCGCAGGGAAGAAGAGGGTCTGATGACCGTGCGGGCCAATCAGGCGCGGCGCGCCGGGTTTGTGCTGGAGATGATGGTGATCGGGCTGGCGCTGTTGACCGCCCTCATGGGCGTGATCGCGGTGCGTGCCACATTGCGGCGTGCCCGATCGGCGGAAGCGTCGCGCGATGAACTGCTGCAGCAGCTTGATCGCAAACTGCTCGCGATCATGGCGGCCGATGTTGTCGGATACAGCCGGATGATGGAGGGCGATGAGGCGCAGACCCTGTCGCGGCTGAAAGAGGTGCGCGATCGCATCGATCCGATCATTGCCAGCCACAGCGGCAGTATCGTCACCACGGCGGGCGACAGCGTGCTTGTCGCCTTTGCCAGCGCCCTGTCGGCTATCGATTGTGCGGTGGAAATCCAGGGGGCGATCGCGGCCGATAATGGCGACCTGCCGGAGGAACAGCACCTGATGTTCCGCATCGGCATCAATGTTGGCGATGTCATCGTACAGGATGGGGATGTGTTCGGCGATACGGTCAATGTGGCGGCCCGGCTGGAGCCGATGGCGGATCCCGGCGGCATCTGCATTTCACGCGCGGTGCGCGATCATATCCGCAAGCAGCGGCACCTGAGTTTCGATGACCTAGGATTTCTCAAGGTCAAGAATATCGCCCATCCGGTCAGCGCCTTCCGGGTGCGGTTTGATCCGGCAGCCGAAGTTGCCGGGATACTGACGTGAGGGACGCGACGCCGGGTGACCGGCGTCGCGCCTGAATGCGCTTATTGCAGTGTGCGCATCTGTGCCAGTTGAGCGGCGATTGCGCCGGTATCGGCGCCCGCAGCCTGGCCGTCGAGGCCGGTGGCAACGACGGAAACGCGGAATACACCATCAAGGCTCTTGTCGAAGATCGCACCAACAACGATGTCGGCGTCTTCATAGACTTCCTCGCGGATGCGGGTCGCTGCCTCGTCGACTTCGAACAGCGTCATGTCGGAACCGCCTGAGATCGAGATCAGCACGCCCTTGGCACCTTTCATCGACACTTCGCTGAGCAGCGGATTGGCGATTGCCGCTTCGGCGGCCTTCGAGGCACGGCCGTCGCCGCTGGCTTCGCCGGTGCCCATCATCGCACGGCCCATGCCCTTCATCACCGATTTGACGTCGGCGAAGTCGAGGTTGATCAGGCCTTCCTTGACGATCAGGTCGGTGATGCAGCCGACGCCGGAATAGAGAACGCGGTCGGCAATGACGAAGGCATCGGCAAAGGTGGTCTTGGCATCGGCAATGCGGAAGAGATTCTGGTTGGGAATGACGATGACGGTGTCGGCGGCTTCACGCAGCCGCTCGATGCCTTCCTCGGCCGACTGCATGCGGCGCTTGCCCTCGAAGCTGAACGGCTTGGTGACGACGGCAACCGTCAGGATGCCGGCATTGCGGGCGGCCTGTGCAATGACGGGGGCTGCACCGGTACCGGTGCCGCCGCCCATGCCGGCGGTGACGAAACACATATGCGTGCCGCCGAGATGATCCATGATCTCGTCAATCGATTCTTCGGCTGCGGCGCGGCCGACGTCCGGCAGCGATCCGGCGCCGAGACCTTCGGTCACCTGTGCGCCGAGCTGGATCAGGCGGGTCGCCTTCGACATGGTCAGCGCCTGTGCGTCGGTGTTGGCAGCGACGAATTCTGCGCCCGCGAGGCCCTCGGTGATCATGTTGTTGATGGCATTGCCGCCGCCGCCGCCGACGCCGATGACAGTGATCTTCGGTCTCATTTCCGAAATCACGGGTTTCTTGATTTCTGTCATCTCGTCGTCTCCTTGGACTGAACTGCGGCCCCGGCTGTGGAAGCGCGTTCCGGGAGCTGCATCGAATACGAAGCGGAGCGGGCGCGAATCAGGCCGCCGCAGGTTATGCTGGCAAAAAGGCAGAGAGACGGCGCGGGTGCAAGAGTCACAGCTAAAATTGCTGTGCCGGCGAAGTTTCTGGAGGGAGCGCACTTCCTCTTCTCCCAGCGGGGAGAAGGTGGCCTGTAAGGCCGGATGAGGGGGACCGCAGGTGTGGAATATGCCGGGCCGCCCCCTCATCGCCTCACTGCGTTCGGCACTTCTCCCCGCGGGGGAGAAGGGAGAAGAGCGGGGCTCAGTTGGCAGCCGACATGCTGGTGACGGTAAAACCGTCCTTGCGCAGAAGCGCGATCACACCTTCGTCTCCGGGCAGATGCAGGGCGCCAATGGCCATGAAGACGGCGCCGCCGTCGAGCATCGGCTTGGCGCGGGTTGCCATCGTCTTGTTGCGGTCGGTGATGATGCGCTGTTCGAAATCGGCGTAGCCTGCATCGTCAGTGGTGGATGTCTCTTCCGAAACGGCTTTCATCATCGGCATGATCAGGCCGGTATCGCCGGACAGATAGAGTTCCGTGGTCGTCTCCATAACGTCGGTGATCGTATCGCCTAGCGCCAATGTCTCGATCAGTGCTTCCAGATGAAACTGCACCGGCAGCGCATCCATGGCCTGCAATTGCTCGACCAGGGTCTCCAGCCCTTTCAGGCTCTTGCCCTGTTTCAGGGCATCTTCGGCGAGCTTCTTGTCGAGGAAGGCGGCACCGGCGGCCTTGCGGCTCATTTCGCAGGCGGGCAGGGCGACGAAGCTGGCGATCATCCACGGCTTCATCTTGGCCACCAGCGTCAGCGGGATACCGCGTGCCTTCAGCCCGGCCGACAGCTTTTCGATCTCTTCGGGTTTCAGGAAATCGTTGATCGTCTTGCCGTCGGCAAACATCGTCAATCCAGGCTGCATCATGATAGCAGCCGCCGCCTTGCGGTCATCGACGATCTCGTCGGATTCGACAACGACGGTCTTGGCGGCGTCATAGGCTTGAGTGGCGCCTGCCGGCATGGCCAGCACGCGCGGGTCGGTCACGTGCATGGTGCCGAGCAGATAGGACGGCGCAATGCCTGCTTTCTCGATCTTCCAGAAGGTGCCCTTGCCGTTTGGAATGGCGGCAGCCTCCTTTTCCAGCGCCGCGAACTTGGCCGGGTCGGAGGTCTTCATCTCGGCAATCAGGTTCTTGCCGCCACAGGACGCGTCCTGCGCGCGGGCCGGCGAGATCGACAGGAGCGTGGCGATCAGGCTCATCGCAAACAGAACGTGCAGCGTGGCGATCAGGGCAAGGACATTGTCGGTGAGGCGACCGGCGATGGAAAAACGGATCGATCGGATGAGGCGGTTCATAGCGGCATGCTCTCCAAGACGTTGCCGCAACCATAACCGCGCCGATTTCCCAATCCGTTAACGGTGCACCGAATCCTGTTGGCAATCCGGTGCTTCGGTCAATGCAGGCGGGTCACGGTATATCCCTGTTTGCGAAAGAGCTCGACCAGCCCCTGTTCGCCGAGCAGATGCAAGGCGCCGACTGCGATGAAGGCATTGCCTTTCTCCAGAAGGGGAGCCGCACGTTCGGCCATGCGGATATTGCGGTCATTGACGACGTGCTTCATGAAACCGACGTAGCTAGGATCTTTCGCAGCCGTCGTGCCGAGTACCCGGTAGCTCAAGGGAATGAACATCCCGATATCGCCGTTGATGTACATGTCGGTCATGGTCGCGAACATGTCGTTCAGCTTGTCGCCCGCTTCCATTTGCTGAAGAATACCGCGAAGCAGTGGCGCAGAATCGACTGCATTCATGGATTCTATCTGCTCCACTGCGGTTTCAAGGCCGACCACTGTTTTTCCGTGGTCATGTGCTTCGCGGATTAACTCCTGGTCCAAAGGCGCCATCCCCGCCGCTGCCCGTTTCTTCTCGCAAGCCGACACGCTGATATGCATGAGCAGCATCCATGGCTTCATTCTAGCAACCGCAAAAAGGGGAATACCGCGCGCTTTCAACATTGCTTCCAACCGGCTGACTTCCTGCGGATTGAGCAGAGTCTTCACCGAGGTACCATCGGTAAACATCGTCAGTTCAGGATAGGCAAACAGGGCTCGCCCGATATCCATCGGCTCAAGGCTTTCCAGCTCCAGTGCCACGGTATCTGCATCCTCGAAAGGGAGCCATGCTTCTTCCGGCATTTCAACGACGCGAGGATCGCTGACATGCATGGTGCCAAGTAAATGCGAGGGCTCAGCTCCCGCCCGCTCGATCTTCCAGAAGATGCCCTTGCCGTTTGGCGTTTCCGAAGCCTGCTTTCGCAAATCTGCCAATGCCTGCGGGTCGCTTCGTTCCAGTTCAGATAGCAGGTTTTTGCCGGTGCAGACCGGCGGCTCGCTGGCGTGTGCTGGAAGGCTCTGAGCCAGCAGCAGGAGCAGGAATGCGGATAGAAACCTGGCGGTGCTCGCCGGTTCAAATAGCTGGCGGACGTGGAAGAAGGTGGTAACGCGATGCATCAGGGGTACTCGCAGGCAATTGATCTGGAATTGACGCCTGCACTTATGGGTTGTTTGGCGGCAGGCTTCAAGCGCGGGGATGCGCCCGGTCGTAGATTTCGAGCAGCCTCGCCGAATCGACGCCGGTATAGACCTGCGTCGTCGACAGGCTGGCATGGCCGAGCAGTTCCTGGATGGTTCTCAGGTCGCCGCCACCGGCAAGCAGATGGGTGGCGAAGGAATGGCGCAGGGCATGAGGCGTTGCCGTATCCGGTAGGCCGAGCGCGCCGCGCAGCTTTTGCATTTCGCGCTGGATGATCGCTGGCTGCAGCTTGCCGCCCTTGGCGCCGCGAAACAGCGGACCGTCTGTTGGCAGATGATAGGGGCAGAGTTTTTCGTAGGCACGCACGGCATCGATCGCTGCCGAAATCAACGGTACGATGCGGGTCTTGCCGCCCTTGCCGTGGATGCGAAGCGCGGTCGGCGCTCCGGTAAAATCGTCAGGCGTCAGGTCCAGCGCTTCGGAAATGCGCAGGCCACAGCCGTAAAGCAGCGTCAGCACGGCGGCATTGCGGGTGGCGATCCAGGGTTCTTCGGCAAGCTGCGCATCGCTGGTGACGACCATCAAAGCATCCACCGCCGTCAGCGGCTTCGGCAGCGATTTCGGCTGTTTTGGCGAGCGCACGGCGGAGGCACCAGCGGCATTGGCAAGGCCCTTCTTTTCCAGATAGCGCAGAAAGGAACGAAGGCCTGCCAGTCCACGGCCAAGGGTTCTGGCGCCGGCACCATCCCGTCGACGCGAAGCCAGAAAGCCGCGCAGGTCACCGGGACGCAGTGCGCTGATATCGCTCAACCGGGCAGGGCCACTCAGATGGCCGGTAAGGAAATGCAGGAATTGCCGCGTGTCGCGCTCATAGGCTTCGACGGTCTTGTCGGCCAGCCGCCGCTCTTCGCCAAGGCCGGAAAGCCAGCGATGGCGCTCGGCCATCAGCTCGGGATGACCTATGATCAGCAGTTCGTTCACAGCCATGCTCCGAGATTTCAGATGAGCGCACACTGCGCGCCAGCCGGTTATGTTTTTCCTAACGGCCCTTGGAATTTGTCATGCCCGGATCATATTCAACTGCGATAGCTCAAGCGGCAGGCAAGGCGGAAGAAGCGATGGCGCGACGGGATTCGGCAAGCAGTTTCACCTATTTCGCGGAGACGGTCGCGCTGGTGTCGCACGGCCAGCCCGGTCATATTGTCGATACGCTGATTGCCGAGCGCGGCCAGCGCATCGTCCAGCATCCGCTCTGGCCGGTTCTGCGGCCGTTTCTCTATACGGTGCTGAACTACCGCAAGGCGATCGAGTTTGCCGATGCCGTGGCCAACGGGCCGGGCTTCCAGGCCTTCGAACATCTGAGCCAGACGTTGTCGCTGGATATCCGCGTGCGTCATGAAGACCGTATTCCGGAAAAGGGCGGCTTTCTTCTGGTGAGCAATCACCCGACCGGCATTGCCGATGGCATTGCCGTGTTCGATCTTTTGAAAAACCGCCGACCTGACATGATGTTCTTTGCCAATCGCGATGCCATCCGGGTCAATCCGCGCTTTGCCGAAATGGTCATCCCGGTCGAGTGGCGCGAGGATTACAAGAGCAAGCTGAAAGCGCGCGAAACGCTGCAGATTACCAACCGGGCGATCTCTGAAGGCAAGGCGACGGTGCTGTTTCCCTCCGGCCGCATAGCGTACTGGGCTAATGGGCGGCTCAACGAACGGCCATGGAAGACCTCGGCCGTCGGCTTTGCCCGAAAATACAATCTGCCGATCCTGCCGGTGCATATGTCGGCGCGCAATTCCGGGCTGTTTTACTGGCTGGCCAAATGGTCGACGGAATTACGCGACATGACGGTGTTCCACGAGCTTTTGAACAAGAAGGGCGACCTGTTCGATTTCACCATCGGTTCCCTGATCCAGCCGGATGCGCTGGATGGCGATCCGATCGAGGTGACGCGGGCGCTGGAGCGGCACACGGTGGTCGATCTGGCGCATGATGCCGATGCCCCGTTTCGCAACCCAGTTTCGTGCGTGGAAGCGATCGGGTAATCTGCGTCATGCAGATTCGCTCCATGTTCGCCGCCAATTACCGTTCGCTGAAATCCATTCGCATGGATATGGCAGGCGTCAACCTGTTCATCGGCGAAAACGGCGTCGGCAAATCCAATCTTTATCGGGCCCTGCAACTGATCCAGGCCGCGGTGCGTGGACGGCTGGCCCACGAGATCGCCCGCGAAGGCGGCATGGCCTCGGCGCTGTGGAGCGGCAAACGCCGAAGCGGCGATCCGGTGCGCATCAAGCTTGAGGTCGAATTGCTCGACGACGTCCAGGCGCTAAGTTTTCTCTATCGCGTCGAGGCCGGGTTACGCCCGGCGAAGGCTGCTGCCGGGTTCATGTTCGAGCCGCAGGTGAAGGAGGAGGAACTGAAGGTCGATGCCGGCCGGCCGGTCACCGTGATGAAGCGGGCAGGGCCGGGTATCTTCGTCAGAAATTCTGCAGGCCGTATGGAGGAACATCCGGAACAGGCGCTGACCTCGGAAACGGCGATCGCGCTCTTGGGTGACGCCGGGCATTATCCGGAGATCGGCACGTTCCGGCGGGCGATCGACGGCTGGCGCTTTTTCCACGGGTTCCGTACCGACCGCGATTCGCCGCTGCGCTCGCCCTGCCTTGCCGTCACCGCGCCGATGCTGGATGAGGATGGCTCCAACCTCGCAGCGGTCTTTGCAACGCTGTTTCACACCCGTCAGGATACGGTCGATCTCGACCGCGCCATTGCCGATGCCTTTGGTGGCGCCCGGCTTGTCGTGCCCGAGCCGGAAGAGTTTGCCGAGTTCGCGCTGGTCTTTCCGGATTTTCCGCAACGCCAGTTTTCGCCGCGTGAACTGTCGGACGGACAGATGCGGTTCCTGGCGCTGGCTGGCGCGTTGCTCTCTTACCGCAAGCCGCGCTTCATCGCGCTTAACGAGCCGGAAACAAGCCTGCATCCCGACATGCTGCCCGCCCTTGCCGAGATGATCGCCCAAGCCTCCGCCGACAGCCAGATCTGGATCGTCACCCATTCGGAACTGCTGGCAGCGGAAATCCACAAGCGCTGCGGCACGCGCCCGAAACGCGTGATCCGCAACGATGGCGCAACCTGGATCGAGGGTATGCGGCTGACGGGCGTGATCGATGAGGATGATGATTGAATGATTAGCTCTGTTTTAATTGTGCTTTATGAAGAGCGAAATTGAGGGGGCTTTTCTTATGCCAAGACCAACAAACGTGACGATTGTCGAAAGTGAACGTGTCTTAGTCGAAGTGAGTGAAGAAGATACGGCTGCGCGTTTCGTTGCGCTGGGATTTGAAAAAAGCGAGAACTATGACGCAGTCTATGGTTTGCGTTCGCAAAACCCAGACGTAATTTACCGGCTGTGCGAAAGCCTGCGTGATTTGGGCATACCCTACTCAACGCATCGTCATATGGGCGCAGACTATCAACTACAGTTGTTGCGCGAACAAGGCCATGTCCACGGCCCGTTCAAAAGGATCAATTTCTTCGGCAACGATTGGAATGACGAGGCGCCGTTCGTACTTGAGGATTTTTAGCTCGAAACGATCCTTCAGCAAACAAAAAGCCCCGCGATTATCTCGCAGGGCTTTCGTTCATTCCATACCTAAAAAATTAGGCGATCTTCTGGCCGGTCTTGGCCCAGTCGGCCAGGAAGGTTTCGAGGCCCTTGTCGGTCAGCGGGTGCTTGACGAGAGCCTTGAGGGTTGCCGGCGGCGCGGTGATGACGTCGGCGCCGATGAGGGCAGCTTCCTTGACGTGGTTGACCGTGCGGATCGACGCGGCGAGGATTTCGGTCTCGTAGCCGTAGTTGTCAAAAATCTGGCGGATTTCGCGAATCAGGTCCATGCCATCGATGGCGATGTCATCGAGACGGCCGACGAAGGGTGACACGAAGGTGGCGCCGGCCTTGGCGGCGAGCAGGGCCTGGTTGGCCGAGAAGCACAGGGTGACGTTGGTCAGGTGACCATCCGACGACAGGTTCTTGCAGGCCTTGAGGCCATCGAGCGTCAGCGGCAGCTTGATGCAGATATTGTCGGCGATCTTTGAAATGACAGCCGCTTCCTTCATGATCGTTTCATAGTCGGTCGCGGCAACTTCGGCCGAAACCGGACCATCGACGATGCCGCAGATTTCCTTGGTGACTTCCAGGATGTTACGGCCGGACTTCAGGATCAGCGAAGGGTTGGTCGTAACGCCATCAACGAGACCGAGGTCGTTCAACTCACGGATTTCATTGACATCGGCTGTATCGACAAAAAACTTCATGGGTATTCTCCCTTGGGATGCGGGGCTGCTTGATGTTTCGGGGTTTTCTTTAACGCAATCCGGAGGCAAGGTCACGGCCGATGACTGAAGATTCGACTGATTTGTTTGACGACCTGTTCGCCCGCCGCGTCGTGCCCGTTCTGGTGCCGATGCCCGCCCCGAAACCATACTCCTATGCGGTGCCGGAGGGAATGGCTGTCCAGCCCGGATCGATCGTCCAGGTGCCGCTAGGCCCCCGCCAGGTGCTGGGCGTCGTCTGGGACGGAACCGACGATGGCAGCGTCGATCCGAAAAAACTGAAGTCGATTACCCGTGTCTTCGATTGCCCGCCTTTGGCCAAAGACATGCGGACTTTCCTCGATTGGGTTGCGACATACACCGTTTCGCCGCCGGGACTTGTTGCGCGCATGGCGCTCCGGGCTCCGGCGGCGTTTGATCCGGAGCCGATGATCGAAGGCCTGCGGTTGACCGAGACACGGCCCGAGCGGATGACGCCGGCGCGTGAGCGGGTGATCACTACCGCCGACAACGGGTTTACATGGACCCGCTCGGGGCTAGCCCATGCGGCCGGTACTTCCTCCAGCGTCATCGACGGACTGACGGAGCAGGGCGTGTTCGAGACGGTGTTCATGCCGCCGCCCCCGGTGGTGGCAGCGCCCGATCCGGATTATACCGAGCATCGTCTTGAGGGGCCGCAAAAGCAGGCGGCCATCGATCTGCTCGAAAGCGTCGATGCCGGCGGGTTTTCCGTGTCGCTGATCGACGGCATTACCGGCTCGGGCAAGACCGAGGTCTATTTCGAGGCGATCGCCGCGACCTTGAAGGCTGGCAAGCAGGTGCTGATTCTCCTGCCGGAAATCGCTTTGACCGCGAGTTTCCTCGAGCGTTTCCAGGATCGCTTCGGCTCGAAACCGGCCGAATGGCATTCCGACCTTGCACCGCGCACCCGCGAAAAAGTCTGGCGGCAGGTGACGGAAGGCGGTGTGCGGGTCGTGGCCGGTGCGCGCTCGGCGCTGTTCCTGCCGTTCGAAAATCTCGGCCTCATTGTTGTCGATGAGGAACATGATCCGGCCTACAAGCAGGAAGACCGTGTCTTCTATAATGCGCGCGACATGGCAGTGGTCCGCGCGCGGATCGGCGAATTCCCGATCGTGCTGGTGTCTGCGACGCCATCGGTGGAAAGCAGGGTGAACGGCGATCTCGGCCGCTACAATCCGATCCACCTGCCGACGCGATTTGGCGATGCAGCACTACCGGATCTCGGCCTCGTCGATATGCGCAAGCACCCGCCAGAACGCGGCGGCTTCTTGTCGCCCATCCTGCTGCGCTATATCGGCAAGGCGGTGGAGCGCGGCGAGCAGGCGCTGCTGTTTCTCAACCGCCGCGGATATGCGCCACTGACACTTTGCCGCGTGTGCGGCCATCGCTTCCAATGCCCGGATTGCTCCAGCTGGCTGGTCGAGCACCGGTTTCGCGGCCAAATCCAGTGCCACCATTGCGGCTATGCGGAAAAGACGCCGGAGAGCTGCCCGGAATGCGGTACGCTCGATCATCTGGTCGCCTGCGGCCCGGGTGTCGAACGCATCGCCGAAGAAGTCGACCGGCATTTTCCCGATGCGCGCACCATCGTACTTTCGTCCGACCTGATGGGTGTCAAGCGCCTGCGGCTGGAGCTGGAGGCCATCGCCAAGGGCGAGGCGGATATCGTCGTCGGCACCCAGCTGGTCGCCAAGGGACACAATTTTCCGATGATGACCTTCGTCGGTATCGTCGATGCTGATATCGGCCTTGCCAATGGCGATCCACGCGCAGCCGAGCGGACATTCCAGCTGCTCAGCCAGGTGACGGGCCGGGCGGGGCGAACCGGCCTGAAGAGCCTTGGTCTGCTGCAGACCTATCAACCGCAACACCCGGTGATGCAGGCGATCGTCTCGGGCGATTCGGATGCCTTCTACCAGCGCGAAATCAGCGAGCGGGAAAAGGCGCTTCTGCCGCCGTTCGGACGCCTCGCCTCGATCATCGTCTCGGCCGATACCCGCCCCGATGCGGAAGGGCATGCGCGCGGCCTGCGCCAGGCTGCTCCCAAGGTCAGCGGCATCAGCATTCTGGGTCCGGCCGAGGCACCGCTGGCGCTGATCCGTGGCCGCCATCGTTTTCGGCTTCTGGTACATGGCCGCCGCAACAGCGACATGCAGGCTTTTGTCAAAACGATGATGGCGAATGGGCCGAAGGTGCGCGGATCGGTGAACGTGCAGCTCGATATCGATCCGCAGAGTTTTTTGTGACGTTTACCAATCCGGTTCAAGGGCCAGTGGGGTGTTTCGGTTTGTTCCGTTCGTCAACATCGCTGCTCGGCGCCTCAGTTCCAAAGGAAGAGCGTTGAGGGCTGGATCTTCGAAGCTCAGATGTGGAAGATGTGTCGCGATCAACTCTGCGACGAGGAAAGCCTGATCCCGGTCCCGCCCTTGTTTAAGGGGGTCGCGGTCTTCTCTTTCGCTGACCCAAATCTTGTGGAGAGCAAAGCTGCGCGGGTCAGGTACTGACATCATCAACGGAAACCCACGTCCGTCGAGCACAGTCACCTCTATCTTCGGACTGTTGACCAGCCATTTGAGGCCGTCGATTTCGACAGGTGTCAGGTCTGTTCCTTGGATCAGGTCTGTTCCAACGGGCTTGATGGGATCTGCAGATTGGGGGGTGATCAGATCGACAAAAAAACCGTCCTTGTTGACGGCACGATAACTGCCTTTCGAAAGCAGTCGAAAGGATTGATCCACGGACTTCAATAGGTCAATCCAGCCGTCCGGCGGAACATGTGTGGCAAGAAGCCGCAAGCTTGTCCGTCTGTCGAGTAAAAGATCGATATCGCCAGTGGCGATAAGCTGGCTGTCTATATGAACGCCTGCCATGCGCTCGTAGGCAAAGAGGCAATGAGTGCCGGCAATATCAAGCGCCGACCCCATCAAGTTGGCGGAATCAACGGCACGTAGAATTCGAGCCGCGATCAATGGCACCCGTCCCAGCCCCATAGCTCGGTTGATGGCGGCAAGCTCGTTCAGCCGCGACGCCAGGCTCGCGACCGTATCTCGCAGGGTTTGGCGTCCTGCATGGAAGGCCTCGAACGTTTTCTCTGTCTCGCCGTTTCGCGGCCCTAACGATTTCCAGGCTTTGCGTGCCTTTCGATAAAGATATTGGTGCTTTCCGACAGTCTTGAACGCCATAGAGCCCGCATATCGTGCCGCCAACTCGCGTGAACCTGCCTTCCAGGCGAGGTAAACCTGCTCGGTGTCAATGATCTGCCGGGCCTTTTCTCCGCTTACTTCGCTGATATTATAAATTTTATCCCCCTTACGGAGATTTCTATCAAAAAAGGGATAATAGTCCTCTGGGGCGGCTGTTCAAGAATTATCCCCATTCGCACGAAATTTTTTCAATGAGGAAATAATAAAATTGTTTCAGCATCTTATGAAGAAAAAATCTTATTCCTGCATCTTGTCCGGCCGGTTTTTCGGCAGGATTTCGGTGCTTCCAGGCGGAATCCGTCTGTGCGATAAGCGAATCGCCTGATCGAGTGAGGAGCATGTGCCATGGAATTCTACATTCCAACCGAAACGGGAGAATTCCTGGCGTTTTGTGCAGCCGTCGTCACGTCGCTGCTCGGGCTTGTCTTCCTGTTTGCGCCGGGCATCGCGTTCCGGGCGCTGGGGATCGATCTGCGTGAAGGCCGGCGTGGCGGGTATGCGGAGGCGCGCTCGACGATGGGTGGTTTTCATCTTGGGCTTGGTCTTGCCGCGCTGCTGCTTGCCCAGCCGATGGTCTATCTGGCGATGGGGGCTGCTTTTGCGCTTGCGGCATTCGGGCGCATCCTTTCGATGCTGTCGGATAGCGGCAACACGGTTGTGAATTGGTTGTATCTAGTCCTTCAGGTCGCGCTTTCGGCTTTGCCCTTGGCCTATGTCTTTGGCTTCGTTTAAGCCTTGCCAGTCAGGCGCTACAGCGCGGACCTCGCCAGCTCATACCCCATTTTTGTCAAAATTTGGCCAAACCGGGCTATCTTGAGCGCATTCGTGCGGTTCGCGTGTTGCGAGTCCAGATATCCTATGCTAGACGAACCGCGACTTGTGGGGGAAACAGGCCGCCCGGCCTGTATGTCCTTTAAAATATAGCAACAAATTCAAAGTGTTGGGTTTACGGTTCTCCGCAGACATCGCCTTTGAATTAAAATAAGAGAAGCTTGTGCCCGTGGCAGACACATCCCAGCTTATTTCCGGTGTTGCAGAAAGGTACGCGTCTTCGCTTTTCGATCTCGCATTGGAAGCGGGTTCGGTGGAGAGCGTAGCGGCGGATCTGGACAAGTTCCAGTCGCTGATCAACGAGAGCGCCGATTTGAAGCGTCTTATTGTCAGCCCGATCTTTTCTGCCGACGACCAGTTCAAGGCTATTTCCGCGATCATCGCGAAGGCCGGAATTTCGGGTCTGGTTGGCAACTTCCTGAAGGTGGTTGCACGCAATCGCCGCCTGTTTGCAGTGCCTGGCATCGTCAAGTCCTATCGCGAAACCGCCGCCCGTCATCGGGGCGAAGTTTCTGCTGAAGTGACTTCGGCACATGCCCTGTCGGCAGCGCAGCAGACTGAATTGAAGGCGGCGCTCAAGGGCGTCACCGGCAAAGACGTGACGCTCAACGTCACGGTTGAACCCTCTATTCTCGGTGGTCTGATCGTCAAGGTCGGGTCCCGCCAGATTGACACTTCCCTTCGCACAAAGCTTTCTAGCCTTAAGCTTGCACTGAAAGAGGTCGGCTGATGGATATCCGCGCCGCGGAAATTTCCGCAATTCTTAAAGATCAAATTAAAAACTTCGGCCAGGAGGCAGAAGTCTCCGAGGTTGGCCAGGTGCTTTCCGTCGGTGACGGTATTGCCCGCGTCTACGGTCTGGACAATGTCCAGGCCGGCGAGATGGTTGAATTCCCGGGTGGAATTCGCGGCATGGCTCTGAACCTTGAAGCCGACAATGTCGGTGTGGTTATCTTCGGTGCCGACCGTGGCATCAAGGAAGGCGACACTGTCAAGCGGACCGGCTCCATCGTGGACGTTCCGGTTGGTCCGGAACTGCTCGGCCGCGTCGTTGACGCGCTCGGCAACCCGATCGACGGCAAGGGCCCGATCAACGCAACGCGCCGTTCGCGCGTTGACGTCAAGGCTCCGGGCATCATCCCGCGCAAGTCGGTTCATGAGCCGATGTCGACAGGCCTGAAGGCCATCGACGCCCTGATCCCGGTTGGCCGTGGTCAGCGCGAGCTGGTCATCGGTGACCGTCAGACCGGCAAGACCGCCATCATTCTCGACACGATCCTCAACCAGAAGGCCATTCACGACAATGGCCCGGAAGCCGAAAAGCTGTATTGCGTCTATGTCGCCATCGGCCAGAAGCGTTCGACGGTTGCCCAGTTCGTCAAGGTGCTCGAAGAGCGCGGCGCCCTGAAGTACTCGATCATCGTTGCTGCAACGGCATCCGATCCGGCTCCGATGCAGTATCTCGCACCGTTCGCCGGTGCTGCGATGGGTGAATATTTCCGCGACAACAGCATGCACGCGCTGATTGGTTACGACGACCTTTCCAAGCAGGCCGTTGCCTACCGCCAGATGTCGCTTCTGCTGCGCCGTCCGCCGGGCCGCGAAGCTTACCCAGGCGACGTTTTCTATCTGCACTCGCGCCTTCTCGAGCGCGCTGCAAAGCTTTCCGACGCCAACGGCGCTGGCTCGCTGACCGCTCTGCCGGTTATCGAAACCCAGGGTAACGACGTTTCGGCGTTCATTCCGACCAACGTGATCTCGATCACCGACGGCCAGATCTTCCTTGAAACGGACCTGTTCTACCAGGGTATCCGCCCGGCTGTTAACGTCGGTCTGTCGGTTTCCCGCGTCGGTTCGGCCGCTCAGGTCAAGGCGATGAAGCAGGTTGCCGGCTCGATCAAGGGTGAGCTTGCCCAGTATCGCGAAATGGCAGCGTTTGCCCAGTTCGGTTCGGACCTTGACGCTGCGACGCAGCGCCTGCTGAACCGCGGTGCCCGCCTGACCGAACTTCTGAAGCAGCCGCAGTTCTCGCCGCTGAAGACGGAAGAACAGGTCGCAGTCATCTTCGCCGGTGTGAACGGTTACCTCGACAAGATCGCCGTCAACAAGGTTGGCGCGTTCGAGCAGGGTCTGCTGTCGTACATGCGTTCCGAAGGCAAGGACATTCTCGAGGCTATCCGCAAGGACAAGGCAATCAGCGACGACGTCAAGGGCAAGCTCAAGGCTGCCATCGACACGTTTGCGAAATCCTTCGCCTGAACGGGTACCAGTTAGGACGGACAACGGATGCCTTCACTTAAGGATCTGAAAAACAGGATCGCCTCCGTCAAGGCGACGCAGAAGATCACCAAGGCGATGAAAATGGTCGCCGCGGCGAAGCTTCGGCGTGCGCAGGAGGCGGCCGAGGCTGCTCGGCCTTACTCGCAGCGGATGAGCGCGGTTCTTTCGAACATCGCCCAGGCTGTCGGTTCGGATGACAGTGCGCCTCGCCTGATGACTGGCAACGGTCAGAACCAGACGCATCTGCTCGTGGTTTGCACGGCGGAACGCGGCCTTTGCGGCGGCTTCAACAGCCAGATTGCCCGCTTTGCCCGCGATCACGTGCGCAAGCTTTTGACCGAAGGCAAGACGGTCAAGATCATCTGCGTCGGCAAGAAGGGCTTCGATATCCTGCGTCGCGAATTCGCTTCGCTGATCATCGACCGCGTCGACCTGCGTGAAGTCAAAAAGATCGGTTTTGAAAACGCCGACCAGATTGGCAAGAAGGTCATCGGCTTGTTCGAAAAGAACGAGTTCGATGTCTGCACGCTGTTCTATTCGGAGTTCAAGTCGGTCATTTCGCAGGTTCCGACGGCACTTCAGCTGATCCCCGCCGCCGTTCCGGCCGGTGCGGAGCAGACTGACGCAGCGGCTGCGATCTACGAATATGAGCCAGATGCGGGCGAGATCCTCAACGATCTTATTCCGCGCAACATTTCGGTGCAGGTTTTCCGGGCTTTGCTCGAAAATGTTGCGGGTGAAATGGGTGCCAAAATGAGCGCGATGGATAATGCCACGCGCAATGCCGGTGATATGATCAACAAGCTGACGCTCTCCTACAATCGTCAGCGACAGGCTCAGATCACCAAGGAACTCATTGAAATCATTTCGGGCGCGGAAGCGCTCTAAGGTTACGGAAAGAGGGTAAGGATTATGGCTAAGGCAGCTACCCCCAGTACAACAGCAGCGGCTAAGAAGCCGACAGCAGTGAAGGCAGCAGCGGAAAAGCCGGCAGCAGCAGCGAAGACCGTTGCAGCGAAGAAGGCACCGGCAGCCAAGGTCGCCGTTACGGCAACCGGCGCCGTCGGCCGCGTGACGCAGGTCATCGGCGCCGTCGTCGACGTGACTTTCGATGAAGGCCAGCTGCCGCTGATCCTGAACGCGCTGGAAACCGACAACAACGGCAACCGCCTTGTTCTCGAGGTCGCACAGCATCTCGGTGAAAACGCCGTTCGCACGATCGCCATGGACTCGACCGAAGGTCTGGTTCGCGGTCAGCCGGTCACGGACACGGGCGCTCCGATCACCGTTCCGGTTGGTCTGGAAACACTCGGCCGCATCATGAACGTCATCGGCGAGCCGGTTGACGAAGCTGGTCCGCTGATCACCTCGAGCAAGCGCTCGATCCACCAGGAAGCACCGTCCTACGTCGAGCAGTCGACGGAAGCACAGATCCTCGTCACCGGCATCAAGGTCGTCGACCTTCTGGCTCCTTACGCCAAGGGCGGCAAGATCGGCCTGTTCGGCGGCGCCGGCGTTGGCAAGACGGTTCTGATCATGGAACTGATCAACAACGTCGCCAAGGCGCACGGTGGTTACTCGGTATTCGCTGGCGTGGGTGAACGTACCCGCGAAGGCAACGACCTTTACCACGAAATGATCGAATCCGGCGTGAACAAGCACGGCGGCGGCGAAGGCTCCAAGGCTGCACTCGTTTACGGCCAGATGAACGAACCTCCGGGCGCCCGCGCTCGCGTCGCTCTGACCGGTCTGACGATCGCTGAACAGTTCCGTGACGAAGGTCAGGACGTTCTGTTCTTCGTGGACAACATCTTCCGCTTCACCCAGGCAGGTTCCGAAGTGTCGGCTCTTCTCGGCCGTATTCCTTCGGCCGTTGGTTATCAGCCGACGCTTGCCACCGACATGGGTCAGATGCAGGAACGCATCACCACGACGACCAAGGGCTCGATCACCTCGGTTCAGGCCATTTACGTACCGGCCGACGACTTGACCGACCCGGCACCGGCAACATCGTTCGCCCACTTGGACGCAACGACCGTTCTGTCGCGCTCGATCGCAGAAAAGGGTATCTACCCGGCTGTTGACCCGCTCGACTCGACCTCGCGCATGCTCGACCCGATGGTTGTCGGCGAAGAGCACTACGAGATCTCCCGCAAGGTGCAGACGACCCTGCAGCGCTACAAGTCGCTTCAGGACATCATCGCCATCCTGGGCATGGACGAACTGTCGGAAGAAGACAAACTGGCTGTTGCCCGCGCCCGCAAGATCGAGCGCTTCCTGTCGCAGCCGTTCTTCGTCGCTGAAGTCTTCACTGGTGCACCAGGCAAGCTGGTCGCGCTCGAGGACACGATCAAGGGCTTCAAGGGCCTCGTCAACGGCGACTACGATCACCTTCCGGAAGCCGCCTTCTACATGGTCGGTTCCATCGAGGAAGCGGTCGAAAAGGCCAAGCGCCTGGCTGCTGAAGCCGCTTAATGACTTTCGATCGGGGCGCCTCTTGCGGTGCCCCGATCGTCACTCGCTGCGGCTGGCAATGTGCGGCCGCGCCGAACGGATTTTCTGCCGGGGTTTTTCGCCGGTAGCGCCAAAAGAAGCGAATGATCATGGCTGATTTCAATTTCGAACTCGTCTCCCCGGAACGCCTGCTGCTTTCCGAGCGCGTCAGCGAAGTCGTTCTTCCGGCAACGGAAGGCGAAATGACCGTCATGGCCAACCATGCGCCGGTGATGACCACAATCAAGCCGGGCATCGTCAGCGTCAAGGCAGTCGATGGCAAGGTGACACGTTACGTCGTGTTCGGCGGTTTTGCCGATATCCTGCCAACGGGCTGCACACTGCTTGCCGAATCTGCGGTTCCGGTCAGCGAAGTCGATGCCAAGCTGATCGAAAAGCGCATCGATGCAACCAAATCCGAATTGGATGATGGTTCGCACAGCGACGAGCACAAGACGCGCCTTGAAAGTTTCCTTGCCGAGCTGACACAGCTCAATCAAATCGTCGTTGCGGCCTGAAAGGGTCAATGACGTGGCTTTGGAACCCCGCTCCGGCGGGGTTTTTTATTGCCTGGAATTTCCCGGTCCGGCCGCCAAAAACTGGGACGCCGGCGGCGCTGTCACCGTAACGCTTTGATTCTATATGCGCTCGCATCTGCGAAAAGATTTTACATGCTCGCGTTTTGCGTTAGGTTGCCCCGTCGCAGACGTTTTTGAAACTTGCAACCGCAGGTTCGACAAAAGACAAGAGGATGCGCATGTCTTCGAAGATCGTGCCGGTCATTATGGCCGGCGGCAAGGGGACGCGGCTATGGCCGCTGTCGCGTTCGGCGGCGCCCAAACAATTTCTCCAGTTTCTCGGTGATCATTCACTGTTCCAGAAGACGCTGGAACGGGTCTCCGATCAGGAGCTTTACACACCGGCGTTGGTGGTCACCAATGCCGAATTCCGCTTCATTGTTGCCGAGCAGGCCCGGGCGCTGGACGCACCGCTGTCGAGCATCCTTCTGGAGCCGGTCGCCCGCAACACTGCGCCGGCGCTCGCAGCTGCTGCGTTCGTGGTCCTGCGCGACCATGGCGACGCCGCCATCATGCAGGTGCTGGCCTCCGATCACGAGATCAACGCCGGCGCACACTATTTCGACTGCATCCGCATCGCGCAGGAGACCGCACAGACCGGTAAACTGGTGACCTTCGGTATCCAGCCGACGGAACCGGCCACCGGCTACGGCTATATCGAAATGGGCGATGATCTTGAGACGGGTGCGAAAACCGTTGCCCGCTTCGTCGAGAAGCCGGACCGGGAGCGGGCGGAAGAGCTGCTGGCAAGCGGCCGGTACCTCTGGAACTCCGGGATGTTCATGCTGCCTGTCGGGCAGTTGCTGGCGGAAATCCTGCGTTATGCGCCTGCGGTTTACGACGCTGCCCAACGGGCCATCCAGGGCGCCGAGCGGGATCTCGATTTCGACCGTCTCGACGAGGCGGCCTTTTCGCAGGCGCCGGATATTTCCGTCGATTACGCCGTGTTCGAGAACACGCCGCATGCAGCCGTGGTGCCGTCATCCTTCAGCTGGTCAGACCTCGGCAGCTGGGACAGCGTCTGGGCGATCGGCGAAAAGGATGCAGACGGCAATGTGGTTGGCCAGAAGGCAACGGTCTCCAATACCCGAAATTCGCTGGTGCTGTCGCGCGATATCCATCTGGCGGTTCAAGGGTTGGACGATGTCGCCGTCATCGCCAGCGAGGATGCCGTCTATGTCGGGCGGATGGAAGACAGCCAGAATGTCGGCGCCATCGTCAAGCAGCTAGCACTGTCGGCCAAGACGAAAGGGCTGACGGAAAACCATCCGACATCCTATCGCCCTTGGGGTGCGGTGGCATCGGTGCTGAGCGGCGAGCGTTTCGAGGTCAAGCGGCTGCATGTGACGCCCGGCCGCAAGATCTCGCTGCAGAAGCATCATCATCGCTCCGAGCACTGGATCGTCGTGCGCGGCACGGCGGAGATCATGATCGACGGCGAGACCCGCCTGCTGCATGAAAACGAGTCAGTCTACATTCCGCAGGGCGTCGTCCATCGACTGACCAACCCCGGCAAGATCGCGCTGGAACTGATCGAGGTGCAGACGGGGTCATATCTGGAGGATGATGATATCATCCGGCTCGATGACGAGTTTGGGCGGACATAAGGGCTCGGGATCGCTGTGTTCTCTTCTCCCCTGCGGGGAGAAGGTGGCCCAGAGGGCCGGATGAGGGGGCCATGCCGCTCCTAATTTGCCGAATCACCCCTCCTCGCCTCACTGCGTTCGGCTCTTCTCCCCGCAGGGGAGAAGAGGGAGCTATGCTTTGCGCCCGGAATTCTTTCCTCTGGTTGTCGCCACCAGCAACAGCATCATGTCATCCAATGATGGAGCAGACGCAAAAAAAACGCCCGGGATTTTTCAATCCCGGGCGTTGCGGTTTGAGAGTCTTTTTATCCCCGCAGATCAGCCGGCGATTTTGTCGGCATAGGCACGCTGTTCGTAATGGTGGCCGAAGCGGCTCTTGAGGAAGGCGTCGAGGCCGATTTCTTCCTGGCGGATGAAGCCCTTGGCCGGCAGTTCGCCCTTGGCCAGCATGTCGAGAACGGCGCAGATGCTGGATGCCGTGGTGATCTGGATGGCGCTCATCATGCGGCCGGCAACGACGGCGCTATAGACCTTGTTGGCGTAGGTTTCCTGAACCAGACGGCCTTCCTTGCGGCCAGAGACCGTGACGAAGATGATGACGACGTCCTGCATGGTCGATGGCAGCGAGTTTTCGAAGATGTCCTTGAGCACTTCGCGGCGATGGCGCAGGCCAAGATCGTTCAAAAGCGCCTTCATGATCGCGGCATGGCCGGGATAGCGGATGGTGCGGTAGTTGAGCGTGCGAACCTTGCCCTTCAGCGTTTCGCACAGCGTGCCGAGGCCGCCCGACGTGTTGAACGCTTCATAGGTGACGCCGTCGAGCGAGAATTCTTCGCGTTCTTCAAGCGCCGGAACTTCGATCAGATGGCCTTCGACGATGGCTTCGCAGGGTTCGATATATTCGTTGATGACGCCGTCGGTGCTCCAGGTCAGGTTGTAGTTCAGAGCGTTGGACGGATATTGCGGCAGGGCGCCGACACGCATGCGCACGCTGTCGAGCGTGTCGAAGCGGCTGGCGAGATCATTGGCAACGATGGAGATGAAGCCCGGTGCCAGGCCGCACTGCGGGATGAAGGCGGTGGTGGCGGTTTCGGCGATCGCCTTGACGTGACGGGTGGATTCAACGTCTTCGGTGAGGTCGAGATAGTGGACGCCGGCCTTGGAGGCGGCTTCGGCAATGGCGATCGTCAGGTGGAACGGTGCGGCGCTGAGGACGGCGAATTTGCCGGTCAAAAGGGATACCATAGCGGCGCTGTCGGAGATGTCGATTTCCGCAACCGAAATGGCATCGTGCTTTTCGATCATGGCGAGCTGTTCGGCACTGCGGTCGGCCAGCGTGACCTGATAATCGCCGGAATGGGCGAGAAGGCGGGCGATGGTCGAGCCGATCTTGCCGGCGCCGATGACAACAATGTTTTTCATGATGGTTCCCCCGAATGAATCTGAATGTACCCCATTATCTGCTTTCCAGTGGTTGATATGAAGCGCTGATCTGATAAAAATGCCGTCGAATAATCGGCATAATGCCGATAAGGATGGTCATAATGACGCTAGCGGACAAAGACCGGCATCTTCTCGCTATTCTGAGCGAAAACGCCCGCATGCCGACGGCGCTTTTGGCGCGCAAACTCGGCCTTTCGCGCACGACGGTGCAGGCAAAACTCGAGCGGCTGGAACGCGACGGCATCATTGCCGGCTATGGCGTCAGGCTGTCGGATGATTTTGAAAAGGGGCTGATCAAGGCGCATGTGCTGATCACGCTTGCCGCCAAAGCGCTGGGCCGGGTGACGCAGGACCTGCACGATATCGAGGATGTGCGGACGTTGCACTCTGTTAGCGGCAGTTTCGACCTGATCGCCATTGTCGCAGCATCGTCAATCAGCGAACTTGATCTGGTGATCGACCGGATCGGCGAGATCGACGGAGTGGAAAAAACGCTGTCGTCGATCATCCTGTCGACGCGGATCAATCGGTGATCATTCAATCAATGGGGTGCGCGTCAATTGCCACTCACCATACCCCTCTCCCCGCGGGCGGGGAGAGGGGACAACAGAGGTTGCCGCTTCTTCCTTCTCCCCGTTCACGGGGAGAAGGTGCCCGATAGGGCGGATGAGGGGCAGTTAAGGGGCACCCCTCTACCCAAACAGCACCATGCTGGCCCTGAGCGTCACCCAGACGCTCCAGAGCAGCGGGATGCCGACGATGGCCCAGGCGAGCAGGGCCTTGCCGTCGAAACCGCCGGCGCCGATGCCGAAGGAGCCGGTCGGGCCGGCGTTTGCCGCAGCGGACTTGGCTTGCAGGGCTGCCACTTCCTCGTCCTTCATGAACCATTTGTCCGGGAGCGGCCGGATCAGTGCATTGGCGATCAGCCCCAGCGCTAGCATGCCGGCGAGGATATACATCGTACCGGTATAGAGTTCAGGACCGGGCGCGACACCGGCCGAAATCTGTGCCTCGCGGATATAGTTGACCACAACCGGGCCAACGATGCCGGCCGTTGCCCAGGCCGTCAGTAGCCGCCCGTGAATGGCGCCGACGAACTGCGTGCCGAAGATATCGGCAAGATAGGCCGGGATGGTCGCAAAGCCGCCGCCATACATCGAGAGGATGATGCCGAAGGCCAGCACGAACAGCGCCTTGTTGCCAAGACCGGCCAGCGTCGGGGCGAGCGCATAGAGCGCGATGCCGAGGACGAAGAAGCAGAAATAGGTGTTCTTGCGGCCGATCTTGTCCGACAGCGAGGCCCAGAAGAAGCGGCCGCCGATATTGAACAGCGAGAGAAGCCCGGTAAAGCCTGCGGCGATTGCCGCGATCGACGCTTTCTGCGCCGTGTCGAGATCGGCAAAGGCGACATCCGGCAGGCCGATCAGCGAACCGGCAAAAATCTCCTGCAGCATCGGCGATGCCATGCCGATGACGCCGATACCGGCCGAGACGTTGAGGCAGAGCACCGCCCAGATCAGCCAGAACTGCTTTGTCTTGTGGGCATCGCGCAGGTGCACGTGCTTGGTGGTGATCATTGTGCTTTTGGACGCCGGTGCAGTCCAGCCTTCCGGACGCCAGCCTGCCGGTGGGATGCGGTAACCGAAGGCGCCGCCCATCATGAAGACGAAGTAGATCACCGCCATAACGACGAAGGTCTGCCAGACGCCTGCCGATAGATCGGTGCGGAAATGGGTCATCAGCAGGTTGGCCAGCGGAGCGCCGATCATGGCGCCGCCGCCAAAGCCCATGATGGCCATGCCGGTTGCCATGCCGCGCCGGTCGGGGAACCATTTGA
Organism: Pararhizobium sp.; assembly: GCF_965279435.1. NCBI lineage: Bacteria > Pseudomonadati > Pseudomonadota > Alphaproteobacteria > Hyphomicrobiales > Rhizobiaceae > Pararhizobium > Pararhizobium sp. The sequence continues at coordinate 968,124 of NZ_CBDIHY010000003.1, read as the reverse complement.
TCAGGGTGGAAACCGGCGAGATATAGCCGAGCCCAAGACCGATGCCACCGATGACGCCAGCGCCAAGCCACATTAGCCAGAGCTGGTGGGTATAGACACCGAGTGCTGCGACGAGAATACCGCCGCACCAGCAGCAGGCGGAGACGAAACCGGCCTTGCGCGGGCCGGCGCGTTCCAGCCAGCCACCCCAGATGGCGGCCGAGCAGCCGAGCAACACGAAGAACAGCGTGTAAATCCAGCCGAGATCGGCGACGCGCCAGTTGCAGCTGGTGGTGAACAGGGCGGAAGCAAGGTTCATGCTGGCGCAAGTATCGGGTGTGGTGCCGATCGCCTTGGAAAGCGGCAGCCAGAAGACGCTGAAACCATAGGCCATGCCAATACAGAGATGGATAGCAAGCGCTGCCGGCGGTACGAGCCAGCGGTTGAAGCCCGGCTTGGCGATAATGCGTTCGCGGTCGAGAAGGCCGACCGAACCTCCGCCCACATAGGTGTCCGTTGTTGCCGTCATGAATTTTGTCCTCCGTGCGCCCACGTCCCAGCGGGCGGTTCCCAATGAAAGGTGTTTCCGGGATCGGCAGGGATTGTTGTGCGCCACTCGCTCCTCCACGCGTGGTGCCTCCTTTGCCGTCCTTCCCATCACAGGAGCAATCGGCGTGCCAAATCGGGCCATTCAAGATTTCAATGGGTTATGCGAGAGGGACTGCGCGAACCGGACAAAATGTCCGTGAACTGGAGGACATTTTGTCCGACTCAGTTGGCTTCCGGCAGCCAGATGGAAAAGGTAGTACCTTCTCCTGGCATGCTTTGAACGGAAATCCGGCCCCCCTGGCGGGCGATCAGCCGCTGGCTGATGGACAGGCCAAGGCCGGTTCCTTCCTGCCGCTTGGTGGTGAAAAATGGATCGAAGATTTTGCCGATCAGCTCCGGCGTCATGCCGAACCCCGTATCGGTGATTTCCAATGTTACGCCCGGCTTTTCCTCGATGTCCTGATCCTGTGTGCGGATCGTCAGGGCGCCGCCCCTCGGCATGGCGTGGATGGCATTGACGATCAGGTTGACAGCCACCTGCTGCAGTTCCGTCCGGTTCATCAGCACCAGCCGCGTGGCCCGGTCGTCGCGGACGAGCTTGATCTCGGCCTTGTGCAGAAGATGCTGTACCAGCGGCAGGCAATCGGAAATTACCTCTGACGGTGCGTGGCGCTCGACATAGCCGGCATATTCTTCCGGCTTGGCAAACTGCAAGAGCTTGGTGACGATCTGGCTGATGCGATGGATCTGCTCGTCTATCAGCCGGAATTCCACCTTCGCCTCGTCGGCCTTGGCGCCGAGCACGCTGCGCACCACGTCGAGATTGCCCTGGATGACAGCGATCGGGTTGTTGATCTCGTGGGCGACGCCGGCGGTAATCTCGCCGATGGCGGCGAGTTTTTCCGACATGATCAGCTGCTTGGTCGTCGCCTCGATCTGGCGGTTGGCCAGTTCCAGCTCGCTTGTGCGCTCGGCGACGCGCTCGTTCAGCTCCTCGTTCCATTGCCGCAGTTCGCGATCACGCTGCTGCAACTGGTCGAGCAGACCGTCAAGATGCAGCGCCACGCGGCCGATCTCGTCGCTGGCGGCTTTCAGTTCGGTACGGGCGCCCATATTGCCACCCTCGACGCGGGTAATGGTGTCGCTCATGCGTTCCAGCGGTTTGAAAATCGCCCGTGCCCAGCGCAGGAAGATCGGTACGCTGACGGCGGTGACAACGAGAAAGGCGAGCACGATGGTCAACAGCGTCGCGTACTTTGCCTGCCGGAAGGGCGTTTCCAGAAAGCCGACATAGAGCATGCCGACGCGCTTGCCGAAACTGTCAACGATCGGCTCATAGGCCGAAATGTACCAGTCGTTGACGACGAAGGCGCTATCAAGCCAGGTGCGGCCCTCATCCAGAACGGCAGCACGCACGGCGGCGGAAACCCGGGTTCCCAGCGCACGGCGATCCTCGAACAGGCGCACATTGGTGCTGACGCGCACGTCCTCGAGAAACAGCGTCGCGGTGCCCTTGCTGCCTTCGGGAAGACTTGCCTCCCGATAGACGAGGTCGTTGATCGTATCGATGAAGACGAGGTTCTGATTGAGCAGGATACCGCCGACAAGCGCTGCTTTTGCACCGCTCTCCAGTGTCACGGGACTGGCCGAATGCACGACCATGCCGCGCGTCTCGCTCTCGCGGTCGGTCGGCACGGCATTTGGGGTTTCCACCAGATCGATCCGGGCGCGCTCCGCCAACGCAGGCGATAACGTGGCCAATTGTTCGTTGGAGAAAATGTCGATGGCTGTGGAAGATGTGCCGTTGAGTGCCGCAGCCACCACCGGCCAGGCGGCCTGTGACTGTCCTGTCCTATGGATCGGTTGGCCCTGACGATCGACGAGCATCAGGAAATCGAGGCCGAGCGTCTGCCGGCTCTTCTCAAGGTATACCGGCAGCTCCGGGGTTTCGCGAGCTCCCACCGTGTCGCGAAACGCGGCGGAAACGGCAAGCGCCTGGATATGCTCGCCGGTGTTTTCGAGAATGCGGGACAGATATTGATGGGCGATGGTCAGGTCGCCGTTGACCTTGGTGATCAGAAGCGCATCGAATTTGGCGTTCCAGCGGGCAATGGTAATGCCAAGCAGAAGTGGCAGGATGACCAGCGTCGGCAGCAGCGCGATGGCCAGAAGCCGGAAGCGGATGGAGCGGGCAGGGCGTTCTGTCGGATGGGAGGTCTCAGCCATTCCAGACAGCGCATTTGCGGTCGATGGTCTTGCGCGAAATGCCAAGGCGCCGGGCCGCTTCATCGCGGTTGCCGCCGGTTTCTTCCAGCACCGCCAGGATATGCCGGCGCTCGACATCATCCAGCGTTTCACCGGCCAACTCGGCCTGTGGACTGCGGCCGCCACGGAAGTCGTCCGGGAATTTTCCGAGGATCAGCGAGCGCTCGATCAGGTTTCGCAATTCACGGACATTGCCGGGCCAGGCATAGCGCGCCAGCGCACCGCGCACCTGCGCATCGATCGTCACCTGCGGCATGCCGAGTTGCTGCGACAATTTCTGCATGAACAGATCGGCCAATTCCTGCACATCATTGCCCCGTTCGCGCAACGGCGGCAGATACAGTTGCATGACATTGATCCGGTAGAACAGGTCGGCGCGGAACCGGCCTTTCTCCACCTCCTTCTGCAGGTCGGCATTGGTGGCGAAGACGAAACGCAGATCGACCGGCACTTCGCGTTCGGAACCGACAGGCCGGACGCGGCGATCCTCGATGACGCGCAGAAGCTTGCTTTGCGTGGCGAGCGGCATTTCGCCGATCTCGTCGAGGAACAACGTGCCGCCCTGCGCATGCGTGAACAGGCCTTCGCGGTTGTTTTCAGCGCCGGTAAAGGCACCCTTGATATGGCCGAACAGTTCCGTTTCGATCATATCGGCCGGGATGGCGGCGCAATTGACCGGTACGAAAGGCTTTTCCGTCCGGTCAGACAGGGTGTGCAGCGAGCGGGCGGCAACTTCCTTGCCGGTACCGGACTCGCCGGTCAAAAGCACCGAGGTCGGCAGCGGCGCCACGCGCGCGATGGTATCGCGGACCTCGCCGATCACCCGCGACGCTCCGATCAGCCGGTCGCGCAAAAGAATATGATCGGACGTTGCCTTCAGCTCATAGCGCAGCACGAAATTCTCGCGTTGCAGCCGCATGCGGTCGAGGCACCGGGCGACGGAATTGAGGATCTGGTTGGAGCGGAAGGGTTTCAGCACGAAATCGACGGCACCGGCGCGCAAGGCTTGGATCGCTGTTTCGAGATCGGCAAAGGCGGTGATCAGGATCGCTTCGGCGAAGAAACCGATGGCACGCTGCTCGGCCAGCCAATCGACGCCATTCTTACCGGGCATGATATTGTCGAGGATGACCACATCGAAATGGTGGGCATCAAGCTTGCGCGAGGCTTCGTCTGTATCGGCCGCCTCCTCGATCCGTTTGCAGCGGGGCCCGAGCGTGCGGACGAGGAAATTGCGCATGCCCGGCTCGTCATCGACGATCAGGATGGATGCCTGCGCCAGCCACGGGCCGAACTCCGGATCGCGCTCCGGCACGGGCGTTTTGCGCGCTGCCTCTCCCTGCAAAAGTCTCTCCCTCTTTTGACGAGGCCGACCATAGCAAGGCTGACGGGCAGGTACAAAGCGGTTTCGGATCTCTTTCGGAAAACAGCCCGATTGGTTCGCTGCGGAATATCTTGATGATGCGGCAGACGGGTCCGGTTTATTCGCTGCTTCAACTCTGCTAGGTGCCCAATCGAACGCAGCGGCTGAGGGGCACTTCGATGAATGCGCAGGAAATTCCGGATCATGATGCCTGGAGCGCCTGGCATCCGCTGGAGCTGACCAACCGTCTGGCTGGCATTTCGAAGCCGTGGTGCATCGTTGGCGGTTGGGCGCTCGACCTATGGCATGGCCGGCAGACCCGCGATCACGACGATCTCGAATTCACTGTGCTCCGCGAGGATATCGGGATTTTCCGCAATGCCCTGAAAGGGCTCGATTTCTACACGGCGGGAAACGGGATCGTGGAGCCTCTGCCGCACGAGGCAGAGCTGCCCGCCGATATCACGCAGATTTGGTGCCTGGACAGCGTCGAACGCTGCTGGCGGGTGGATATGATGATTGAACCCGGAACGCCGCAGACATGGATCTGCAAACGCGATCCAACAATCTTTGGCCCCCGCCATGAATTCGTCCGCTCGATTTCAGAGGGAATTCCCTATCTGGCGCCAGCACCCATCCTGCTGTTCAAGGCCAAATATCAGCGGGCCAAGGATGAGATCGATTTCGAAAATGCCTTACCGAAGCTGGCAACGGCCGAGCGGGCTTGGCTAAAGGCCAGTCTTGAGCTGGTGCATCCGGGGCATGACTGGATCGGAATGCTGTAGGGGGGTGACTGTAGAGGGCTACCTTACCTTCAGCCCCAGCTCCGCAAGCAACTGCCCCGCCTGGTCGCGCGAGATCGTTGCGCCCTTGAATTGCTTGGCGTTCAGCAGGCGGATGCCGCCCAGGTCGGCGCCGCGAAGGTCGGCACCTTCGAAACGGCAATCGACCAGATTGGCATCGCGCAGGCTGCAATCCTGAAATATCGCGTCGCGGAAATCGCATTTCTTCAGGTCAGCCATCTGGAAATCGAGGCCGTTCAGGCGGGCCTTTCGAAAGGAGAGGCCAGGCAGCCGGGCGTCGGCCAGCCGGGTTTCGTGGAAGGTCAGGTTGAGGGTTTTCGCCTCGGACAGATTTGCTCCCGTCAGCTTGCAACGGGAAAAGTGCGCGCTGGTCAGTGTCGTGCCGCGGAAATTGCTGTTGTTGAAGTCGCACCCCTCGATTTTGCTCTCGGACAGGTCGCAGCCGGTGAAATCCGCGAGACCGCCCTTGCAACTCGACCAGATCGTGGCGCTCAGTTTTGCGCCGGTGAAATTGGCTTGCTTGACGTTGCAGGCCTCGAACACCCAGCCATCCAGCGTTAGGCGGGAAAGGTCTGCTTCCTCAAGAACGCAATCTATCAGCTTGTGCGGTAGCCCGCTTTTCGAGAGGTGTCCGATTGCAGATCGATCAAGCTCGCTATTCTCGAGGATATTGGCTGGTGAAATTGGGGTGTCCGGGGAGATGGAGGGCGCCATGTCGATTGTCCTTGTTCGTCATCGAGGGAACATGGCACAGAACCACGACCCTCGCTGACCATTGCTGATCAAACTGGTGCCGTGGAAACCCGCAGGGGTCATAAGCTGCTCAGCGCAGGAACCGGATTACCAACCGGCTCATCTTTTTCGGTATTGCTGCGTAGCTTAGATGGCGCTCCCGTTCAACGTCAATGAACGGTGTCGGCAAAGCATCGCAGTTCTGACATCAGGCCTTTTCGGGAATGCTGGGTTCTGACAGCGATTCGCCGGCTGCCGTGCCCTTGCCGCCCGGTGCGCCGGCGGCTGCATCGCTGCCGGTTCCTACGCCTTCGGAGCCGGAATAGGGCTGCTTGATGATAGCGGCGGCGGATATCACGATCGGGTCGAAACCGGCATCGCCCTGTTCGATCAGTTCGAAGAACGCCTTGCGCATGCGTGGTTCCCAGAACTTGTTGATATGGGTGGCCACGCCTTCGACGCGCTCATTCTCCGGCTGCGACTTGAAAAAGGTGGCGATTTGGTTGGCCATGCGGACAAGTTTACCATTGGTGTTATCAAGCGACATCGGCGATGGCTCCGGATTGAATGCGGTCGGGATGGGTGAAAATCTCGAAATCGGCGCCGCGCACCAATGCGATCAGCGTCATGCCAGCTTCATCCGCCGTGCGGATGGCAAGCGCCGTAGGTGCCGATATGGCGATGATGAACGGGCTGCCGATGATGGCGGTCTTCTGCACCATCTCGACGGAAACGCGGCTGGTGACGACAACGGCACCTGTCGATCCGGCATGCCCGGCCCGCGCTGCAGCGCCGACCAGCTTGTCCAGCGCATTATGCCGGCCGACATCTTCGCGCACGGCAATCAGCCCCTTGCCGGGCACGTAGAAACCGGCGCCATGCACGGCGCGGGTCTCGAAATGCAGCGGCTGCTGGCCGTTGAGCAGGGCGACGGCCTCGATGATCTGCTGCTCGCAGAGACGCAGTGTCGAGGCCGATACTGTCGGTGTCTTGCGCACGGCCTGCTCGATCGATTCAATGCCGCAGAGACCGCAGCCCACCGGGCCCGCCATATGGCGGCGGCGGGAGACCAGCGCGTCATTCTGCTCGTCCCTCAGGATGATCTGCAGGTCGATGCCTTTTTCGTCCGTGACGGCCTCGATCGATTCGATCTCGGAGGGATCGGCGATGATCCCCTCTGTGAGGCTGAAGCCGACTGCAAAATCCTCGAAATCACCGGGCGTGGCCATCATCACGGCATGGGTGGAGCCGCCATAGGAGAGCGCGATCGGGGTTTCCTCAGGGACGACGCGGGAGCCAGGCGTGAGCTTGCCGCTACGATGGGCGGTCTCGGAGACGGTCTGGGTGAGTTTGAAGGTGGTCATGCCGCGAGCTCCATCGAGCCCCTCCCCCTTGTGGGGAGGGGTTGGGGAGGGGACTTTTCTTTTAACGAAAAAGAACCCCTCCCCTCCACTTCGCTCCGACCCTCCCCACAAGGGGGAGGGTTAAACCGCGCAAGCCGGGCACTCTTCCCTTCCTCATGTCGTCCGCAATGGAACGAGGGTGTTGGAAACACAATCATCCGAAAATTACTCCGCGGCCTCCATCTTGCCGGAAATCCGGCGCGATTGGCGGGCTTGTTCGTCGTAGTCCACCTGCCACTGTGAAGGGCCGTTTGATGGCGAGATCTGGACGGCTGTCACCTTATACTCCGGACAGTTGGTTGCCCAGTCGGAGAAGTCGGTGGTGATGACGTTGGCCTGTGTCGTGGGGTGGTGGAAGGTGGTGTAGACGACACCGGGGGCGACGCGATCGGTGATCAGCGCCCTGAGCGTCGTGTCGCCGGCGCGGCTTTGCAGTTTCACCCAGTCGCCATCGCGCACGCCGCGCAGTTCGGCGTCGTGCGGGTGGATTTCCAGCCGGTCTTCCTCGTGCCAGACGACGTTGTCGGTGCGCCGTGTCTGGGCGCCGACATTGTACTGGGAGAGGATGCGGCCGGTGGTGAGCAGCAGAGGGAAGCGTGGGCCGGTCTTCTCATCGGTCGCGACATATTCGGTGCGGATGAACTTGCCCTTGCCGCGCACGAAGCCGTCGATATGCATGATCGGCGAACCGAGCGGTGTCTTTTCGTTGCAGGGCCACTGCACGGAGCCCATCTTTTCCAGATAGTCGTAGGAGACCATGGCGAAGCTTGGTGTCGTCGCGGCGATCTCGTCCATGATTTGCGACGGATGGCTGTAGTTCCAGGCAAGGCCCATCGCCTGGGCCAGCTTCTGCGTCACTTCCCAATCGGCATAACCGTTGCGGGGCGTCATGACGCGGCGGACGCGGTTGATGCGGCGCTCGGCATTGGTGAAGGTGCCGTCCTTTTCCAGGAAGGTCGAGCCCGGCAGGAAGACATGGGCGTAGTTGGCGGTTTCGTTGAGGAACAGGTCCTGCACGACGACGCATTCCATCGCGGCAAGGCCGGCCTGCACATGCTTGGTGTCGGGGTCGGACTGGAGGATGTCTTCACCCTGGATGTAGATGCCCTTGAACGAGCCATCGACGGCGGCGTCCAGCATGTTGGGGATGCGCAGGCCCGGTTCGTTGGAGATTTTTACGCCCCAGAGCTTTTCAAAAATATCCCGTGTCGCGTCGTCGGAGACGTGGCGGTAGCCGGGTAGCTCGTGCGGGAAGGAGCCCATGTCGCAGGCGCCCTGGACGTTGTTCTGGCCGCGCAACGGGTTTACGCCGACGCCCGGGCGGCCGATATTCCCGGTGGCCATGGCGAGGTTGGCAATGCCGATGACCGTCGTCGAGCCCTGGCTGTGTTCGGTGACGCCGAGGCCATAATAGATCGCGCCATTGCCACCGGTGGCAAACAGGCGGGCAGCACCGCGAACCTCTTCGGCCGGAACGCCGGTCAGAGTTTCGATCGCTTCCGGGCTGTGATGCGGCTCGGAAACGAAGCTGGCCCAATCCTCAAATTCCGACCAGTCGCAGCGTTCACGGATGAATTTTTCGTCGAACAGGCCTTCGGTGACGATCACATGGGCAAGGGCGGTGACGATGGCAACATTGGTGCCGGGGCGCAGCGGCAGGTGGTGCGATGCCTTGATATGCGGCGAGGAAACCATGTCGGTGCGGCGCGGATCGATGACGATCAGCTTTGCCCCTTGGCGCAGGCGCTTTTTCAGGCGCGAGGCAAAGACCGGGTGGCCGTCTGTCGGGTTGGCGCCGATGATGATGACGACATCGGTGTGCTCGACCGAATCGAAATTCTGCGTGCCGGCCGAGGTGCCGAAAGTGGCGCCGAGACCATACCCGGTCGGAGAATGGCAGACACGGGCGCAGGTATCGACATTGTTGTTACCGAAACCGGAGCGGATCAGCTTCTGGACGAGGTAGGTTTCCTCGTTGGTGCAGCGCGACGAGGTGATGCCGCCGATCGATTCACGGCCATATTGATACTGGATGCGGCGGAATTCCGATGCCGTGTGGGCAAGGGCTTCCTCCCAGCTGACTTCGCGCCAGGGATCGCTGATCTTTTCGCGGATCATCGGGTTGAGGATGCGTTCCTTGTGGGTCGAGTAACCATAGGCGAAACGGCCCTTGACGCAGGAATGGCCGCGATTGGCCTGGCCATCCTTCCACGGAACCATGCGCACCAGCTCTTCACCGCGCATTTCCGCCTTGAACGAACAGCCGACGCCGCAATAGGCGCAGGTGGTGACGACCGAATGTTCCGGCTGGCCGATCTCGATCACCGATTTTTCGGTCAGCGTTGCTGTCGGACAGGCCTGGACACAGGCGCCACAGGAGACGCATTCCGATTCCAGGAAGTTCTCGTGCATGCCGGCCGAAACGCGCGAGCCGAAGCCACGGCCTTCGATGGTCAGCGCGAATGTGCCCTGAACTTCTTCGCAGGCCCGCACGCAGCGCGAACAGACGATGCATTTTGAAGGATCATAGGTGAAGTAAGGGTTCGATTCGTCCTTCGGCATCCACTTGGCGTTGATGTCGCCATTGTTGCGTGCCTTGACGTGGTTGTCGCCCTCGTAGCCATAGCGCACATCGCGCAGGCCGACCGCGCCAGCCATGTCCTGCAATTCGCAGTCGCCATTGGCAGCACAGGTCAGACAGTCGAGCGGATGATCGGAGATATAAAGCTCCATCACGCCCTTGCGGATGTCCTTCAGGCGGCTCGTCTGGGTATGGACGGTAATGCCGGGGGCGACGGGCGTGGTGCAGGAGGCGGGCGTGCCGTTGCGGCCTTCGATTTCCACGAGACAGAGGCGGCAGGAGCCGAACGCATCGACCATGTCGGTGGCGCAGAGTTTCGGCACCTGAATGCCGGCCTCCATCGACGCCCGCATGATCGAGGTGCCTTCCGGCACGGTGATCTCGTTGCCGTCGATGGTGAGCGTCACCATCTTTTCCGAGCGGGAGGCGGGTGTGCCGAAGTCGATTTCAGAGATGAGGGGCATGGAAATTACTCCGCAGCTTCGACAAGGGGAGCCGGGCGAAAATCGTCCGGGAAGTGGTTCATCGCGCTGGTCACCGGATAGGGCGTGAAACCACCCAGCGCGCAGAGCGAGCCGAATTTCATCGTGTTGCAGAGGTCGGCGAGCAGCACCATGTTCTTTTCCGGCTCTATCCCTTGCGCGATCTTGTCGGCGGTTTCGACGCCGCGGGTCGAGCCGATGCGGCAGGGGGTGCATTTGCCGCAGCTTTCAATGGCGCAGAATTCCATGGCGAAACGGGCTTGCTTCAGCATGTCGGCGGTGTCGTCGAAAATGGTGATGCCGGCATGGCCGATCAGGCCGTCCTTGGCCGCGAAGGCCTCGTAATCGAACGGCGTGTCGAACAGGGCGCGGGGGAAGTAGGCGCCGAGCGGGCCGCCGACCTGTACGGCTTTGACCGGACGTCCGGTCGCGGTGCCGCCGCCGATCTCATCGACGATCTGGCCCAGCGTCAGGCCGAAGGCCGCTTCATAAAGTCCACCATGCTTGACGTTGCCAGCGATCTGGATCGGGATGGTGCCGCGCGAGCGGCCCATGCCGAAGTCCTTATAGTAGACCGAGCCCTTGTCCATGATGATCGGCACGGAGGCGAGCGAGATGACGTTGTTGATGACGGTCGGACAGTTGAACAGGCCCTTGTGGGCCGGTAGCGGTGGCTTGGCGCGGACGATGCCGCGCTTGCCTTCCAGGCTGTTGAGCAGCGCCGTTTCTTCGCCGCAGACATAGGCGCCAGCGCCGGTGCGGATTTCAATATCGAAGGACCGGCCTGAGCCCATCACCGAAGCGCCGAGAATGCCGGCGGCACGGGCGATCTCGACAGCTTGCGTCATCGTCGCGATGGCATGCGGATATTCCGAGCGGATATAGACGAAGCCCTTTGTGGCGAGTGTCGCAAGGCCGGCGATCACCATACCCTCGATCAGCACGAAGGGGTCGCCTTCCATGATCATCCGGTCGGCGAAGGTGCCACTGTCGCCCTCGTCGGCATTGCAGACGATATATTTGCGGTCGCCCTTCTCGACGTTGATGACGGTATCGAGCACGGTCTTCCACTTGATCCCGGTCGGGAAGCCTGCGCCCCCACGGCCGCGCAGGCCGCTTTCGGTGACCTGCGTCACCACATCGGCTGATGTCATCGCCACGGCCCTGGCAAGACCCTTCAGGCCGTCATGGGCCTTGTAGTCCTCCAGCGACAGAGGATCGACAATGCCGCAGCGAGCAAAGGTCAGCCGCGTTTGGTTTTTCAGGAAGGGCAGTTCCTCGGTCTTCCCGAGGCAGAGCGGGTGATTGCCGCCTGTGAAGAGCCCCGCATCCAGCAGCGACGCAACGTCGGAGACCTTGACCGGACCATAGGCGATGCGGCCTTCAGCCGTCTCGACTTCAACCATCGGCTCAAGCCAGTGCAGGCCTCGCGAGCCGTTGCGGACGATCGTGGCATCAATGCCACGGGCTTCGATCTCGCGCGACCACGCCTTTGCGACGCGGTCGGCGCCAAGGGCCAAAGCCGCTGCATCCTGGGGAATAAAAATCCGCACGCTCATGCCCGTACCTCCGTAATGAGGTCACGCACCGCATCCGCATCGAGCCGTCCGTGCACCTCGCCATCAAGCATCGCGGCGGGTGCGGTGGAACAGAGACCAAGACAATAGACGGGTTCCAGTGTCACGGCGCCATCGAGCGTCGTCTGGTGGAAATCGATGCCGAGCAGGGATTTCACCCGTTCGGCCAGTGCATCACCGCCCATCGACTGGCAGGCCTCGGCGCGACAGAGTTTGAGCACATGACGGCCGGCCGGGTGATCGCGGTAGTCGTGGTAGAAGGTCACGACGCCATGGACTTCGGCACGCGACAGGTTGAGCTCGCGGGCAATGACCGGCAGCGCTTCCTGCGGCACATAGCCGAACTCGGCCTGGATTTCGTGCAGGATCGGCAGAAGCGGCCCTTCGAGCGACTTCATTTCGCTGACGATATCCAGCGTCCGTTCACCGATATCACGACTTGATACATGCAGGTTCAACGTTCAGACCTCCCGAACTGAAATGAACAATCTGTCGTGATCTGCGATCCCTCAAATCAAACGAAGCCCCTCCAGAACATCGTTTCATTCGGTTTCCTGGCTCAAAAGGACCAGGAACACCCAGTTTTACAGCTCACGCACTGAGAGGACAGCGTGTCAGCAGGCTTGAGGAGGGTCAATAGGCGTATTCCGTTAAGCGATAGATGTTTTCTATCAAAGCGCCTGGGCGTCGGCCAGAATGCGCGCTTCGTGCAGCAGGGCCGAGACGAGCGGCGTGAACGGTTCGCGATGCGTGGCGACCAATCCGACCGTGTGCCGGGCGTCCGGCTCGATGATCGGGACGAGCTTGATTTCGTCATGAAAGCCGAACGATTTCGCGACGTTATAGGGCATGATGCTGGCCCAGTGACCCGTTCGGACATGAGAGAACAGCACGATCATCGAGTTGGATTCCAGCGTTGGCGAGACGGTCACGCCGGCTTCGGCGAAATGCTGGTTGATGATGCGCCGGTTCTGCATGTCTGCGGTCAATAGACAAAGCCGAATACCGCCGACTTCCTTCCAGGTCACAGTTTCGCGATCTGACAGATTGGTGCCTGCAGCTGTCACCAGATGATAGCGCTCCACCTGCAGCGGCACGCTGGTGACGCGGCCGAGCGGTTCGTTTTCGAGATAGGTGAGGCCGGCATCGATCTCCAGATTTTCCAATAGGCCGAGGATTTTCAGCGACGTGGTGGAGAGGATGGAGAAGGTCACCTCCGGATGTTTCTCCTGAAAGGGTGCGGTGATGCGCGGCACCATGGCAAGCGTCGTTGGCACGGCTGCCAGCCTGATATGGCCGACAAGCCCGCGCCGGGCCGCGCGCATCTCCTCGTGCATTGTACGGGAATCCCCGACGATGCGGCGGGCCCATTCCAAGACGCGCTGGCCTTCCGGCGTCAAGCTCTGATAGCGCGAGCCGCGATTGACCAGCATGACGCCGAGTTGATCCTCCAGCTGCTTGATCGCGGCCGACAATGTTGGCTGGGTGATGCCGCAGAGATCGGCGGCGCGGCCGAAGTGGCGTTCCTGCGCCAGCGCGATGAAGAATTCCAGCTTGTCGATCAACCGCTACCTCCCAATGCTGAAGCTTGCGCTTAGCAGATCAACTGACCGCCATTCACTTCCAGCACCTGTCCGGTGATGTAACCCGACAGCGCGTTCGAGGCGAGGAACAAATAGGCCGGGGCGCAATCCTCCGCTGTGCCGAGCCGCTGCAAGGGAATGGTCTTGCGGGTGGCTTCGAGCTTTTCGGCGGATGAATAGCGTTCATGGAAATCGGTGGTGATGGTGCCCGGCGAAACGCAGTTAACGCGGATGCCTTCGGGCGCCAGCTCGCGGGCGAGCGCCTTGGAGTATGTCGAGACAAATGCCTTGGTGGCCGAATAGATCGCCGATCCGGCGCTGCCGCCGGTGAGCGCCGAGATTGACACCGTGTTGATGATGGCCGGATGGTTGCCGCGCCGGATGAGCGGCAGCAGCGCCCGGGTCGTCTGCACAACGGAGGTCTGGTTGAGCTGTACCACCGTCTCATATTGCTCGTCCGTCAGTTCGACGGCGAGAAACCGGCCGACCATCGTGCCGGCGTTGTTGATGAGAACATCGATCGCCTGGAATCGCGCGGCGATGCCGGTGGCCAGAAGCTCGATGCCACCGGCGGTCGAGAAATCGGCATAGGAGAGGAACGCCCGGCCTTCGGTCAGTGCTGCATCGAGAAAATCAGGCAACGGTTCGCGCGCCACGCGGCCGCCATGCAGATAGACGGTTGCGCCACAATCAAGAAATTGGCGTGCGACCTCCAGGCCGATGCCGCGGCCGGCGCCGGTGACGACGACATTCAAGCCTTTGAACAGCGATGGGTGAAACATCTGGATTCCTCCTCAGCGACGAACAGGCTGTCGCATCATGACCAGAAATGCAACGCGGCATGTCTGCAGGTTCATTTTCGAGCACACGCTGCGTTTATGAAATTGCACTGCTTTCGTTTTCGCATATTATGAAAGAAAACGAAAATGACGGGAAGGAATTATCCATGTATCTGACGGCGCGCCAGTCGGAAATCCTTGAGCTTGCCAAGACGGAAGGCCGGGTTCTGGTCGATGAACTTGCTACGCGTTTTTCGGTGACGCCGCAAACCATTCGCAAGGATCTCAACGATCTCTGCGACGGCCGGGTGCTGACGCGTATCCATGGTGGGGCCGTCTTTCCGCGTGGCAACGAGAATGTGAAATACGAGGCCCGCCGTTCGATCGCCGCCCTTGAAAAGCAGGCGATCGGCCAGGCGGCGGCGGCGATGATCCCGAACAATTCCTCATTGTTCATCAACATCGGTACAACCACGGAAGCGGTTGGTGAAGCGCTGCTCGATCATTCAGAGTTGATGGTCATCACCAATAATATCAACGTTGCCAACCGCTTGCGGGTTTTCCCCTCGATTGAGGTAGTCATTGCAGGCGGTGTGGTGCGTGGTTCTGACGGCGGTATCGTCGGCGAGGCGGCGGTCGACTTTATTCGCCAGTTCAAGGTGGATTATGCTGTCATCGGCGCGTCGGCGATCGATCAGGATGGCGCGCTGCTGGATTTCGATTACCGCGAAGTGAAAGTCGCGCAGGCGATCATCGCCAATGCACGGCACGTCATTCTGGTGTCGGATTCGACCAAGTTCGAGCGGACGGCGCCCGTCCGGATAGGGCACATTACCCAGGTCCACACCTTCATTACCGATGTTTGTCCCATCGAGAATGTCCGCAATATCTGCCAGGAGCAGGATGTTCGGTTGATCGAAACCGCACGCTGAAATCGCTGATTTTAGCGGTTGCTTGTCTTCCATAAACATTCGTTTGACATTCGTAAGATTTTCGCTTTAATTATTTTTGCTTTCGCATGTGCTCAAGATTGTGCAATGCGAAATGTGGGAGGGGAAATCAGTGCCTGCGCAGGACGTACTCGACATTTTCGTGATCGGTGGCGGTATCAACGGATGTGGCATCGCAAGAGATGCTGCTGGCCGGGGATATTCGGTTGCGCTGGCCGAAATGGACGATTTCGCCTCCGGCACGTCCTCTCGCGCCACCAAGCTCATTCATGGCGGGTTGCGCTATCTTGAACATTACGAGTTCAGGCTGGTGCGTGAATCGTTGATGGAGCGCGAAGTGCTCTGGGCCATGGCCCCGCATATCATCTGGCCGATGCGGTTCGTTCTGCCGTTCCACAAGGGTGGCATCCGTCCGGCCTGGCTCATCCGTCTAGGCCTCTTCCTTTACGATCATATCGGCGGCCGTAAGCTTCTGCCCGCCACCCGGACTCTCGACATGAGGCGCGATCCGGCTGCCAAGCCGTTGAAGGCGTTGTTCACCAAGGCTTTCGAATATTCCGACGGCTGGGTTGATGACGCTCGCCTTGTCGTGCTCAACGCCAAGGACGCGGCGCTCAAGGGCGCGCGCATCATGACGCGCAGCCGGGTCGTCTCGGCAGGGCGCGAAGGCGGTCACTGGTCGGTCAATGTCGAGGATGCAACGACCGGTGCCGTCAGCACCTTCAAGGCGCGTATGCTGGTCAATGCGGCGGGCCCCTGGGTCGACGTGGTTCTGTCGAATGCCGTGCGCAAGAACAATGTCCATAATGTCCGCCTCGTTCAGGGCAGCCATATCGTCGTGAAAAAGAAGTTTAACGATAGCCGAGCCTATTTCTTCCAGAACCCGGACAACCGCATCATCTTCGCGATCCCCTACGAGACCGACTTTACCCTGATCGGTACCACCGACAACGATTTCACCGGCGATCCGAAGAACATCCAGATCACCGAGGGCGAAATTACCTATCTCTGCAATGCGGCGAGCGAGTATTTTTCCGAACCGGTCAAACCGGCCGATGTGGTCTGGACCTATTCCGGCGTGCGACCGCTGTTCGACGATGGTGCCTCGAAAGCGCAGGAAGCGACGCGCGACTACGTGCTGAAGATCGATGGCGGCGACGGCGAAGCGCCGTTGCTCAACGTTTTCGGCGGCAAGCTGACGACCTATCGGCGGCTCGGCGAACATGCACTGGAAAAGATCGCTGGTGCGATCGGTGCCAAGGGCAATCCATGGACCGCCAAGAGCGTGCTGCCGGGCGGCGACTTTCCAGTGACCGGCTATGACGCCGAAGTGGCAAAGCTCAAGGGCCGCTATCCGTTTCTGACCGAGCGCCACGCGCGCCGCCTGGTGCGGCTCTATGGGACGCTGGCAGTCAGCCTGCTTGGAAGTGCCGGCAAGGCGGAGGATCTCGGCCGGCATTTCGGCGCCGATCTCTATGAGGCCGAAGTGCAATGGCTGATCACCCAGGAATGGGCACGGCAAGCCGAGGATATCCTCTGGCGCCGCACCAAGCTGGGCTTGACATTGACCCAGGCGGAAGCCGCCGGGTTGGAGGAATACATGCGGGAGACTATCCGCAACGTCGCCTGACGGCCGCGCCTGCATGGCGCTGCCTATGGCTGGGAGGAAGCCTGAGAATGCTTGAACTGAAAAACATAACCAAGGTTGTCGGAGCGGATACGCATATCCATTCGACCGATCTTGTGCTGGAGCGGGGCTCGCTCAATGTGCTGCTCGGCCCGACGCTGTCGGGCAAGACGTCGCTGATGCGGCTGATGGCTGGCCTCGACAAGCCGACGACCGGCACGATCTCGTTCGACGGCAAGGATGTGACCGGCGTGCGTGTGCAGGATCGCTCTGTCGCCATGGTCTACCAGCAGTTCATCAACTATCCGGCGATGACCGTTTACGAGAACATCGCCTCGCCGATGCGCATTTCCGGCAAGGATACGGCAACGATCGACCGCGAAGTGCGTAAGGCGGCCGAGCTGATGAAGCTGACGCCCTTTCTGGAGCGCACGCCGCTCAACCTGTCAGGTGGCCAGCAGCAACGAACGGCGCTGGCGCGCGCCATCGTCAAGAATGCCAGCCTCGTGCTGCTCGACGAGCCGCTTGCCAATCTCGACTACAAGCTGCGCGAGGAATTGCGCGAAGAGCTGCCGAAGCTGTTTGCCGCGGCCGGTTCGATCTTCGTTTATGCGACGACCGAACCGCAGGAAGCGCTGCTGCTCGGGGGCAATACGGCAACGCTTAGCCAGGGCCGCATCAGCCAGTTCGGGTCGACCATCTCGGTCTACCGCAAGCCTGTCGATCTTGCGACCGCAAAAACCTTTGCCGATCCGCCGCTCAATACCCTCGACGTGGTGAAGTCCGGTAACACTTTCGAGCACAACGGTATCAGCATCTTGCCGGTGCCGGCGCACCTCGCCGGTATCGCGGATGGCGCCTATACGATCGCCTTCCATCCGCACCACCTGTCGCTTGCCCGGCCGCACGACACAGCAGCGACGCTGAAGGCGCGCATCATCATTTCGGAAATCGCCGGCTCGGAAAGTTTTATTCATGTCGATTGCGCCGGTTCGCGCTGGGTCATGCTTGAACACGGCATTCACGACATCGAACCGGATACGGCAATCGAACTCTTCGTCGATACGCGCCATCTGATGGCCTTCGGGGCGGATGGACGTGCGATCGGCGCTTCTGCCGGTAGCCAGACTGTTCGGGGAGCGTGAGGAGAAAACCATGGCACGCATCAATCTCGACCATATCCGCCACGCCTACGGCCCGAAGCCGACGAAGCCTTCCGATTATTCGCTGAAGGAAGTGCATCACGAATGGAACGATGGCGGCGCCTATGCGCTGCTCGGTCCGTCCGGCTGCGGCAAGACCACGCTGCTCAACATCATTTCCGGCTTGTTGCAGCCATCCGAAGGCAAGATTCTGTTCGACGGCAAGGATGTCACCAACCTATCGACGCAGGAACGCAACATCGCCCAGGTGTTTCAGTTCCCGGTGATCTACGACACGATGACCGTTTACGACAATCTGGCTTTTCCCTTACGCAATCGCCGGGTTCCGGAAACGGAAGTTGATCGCCGCGTCACGGAAATTCTCGAAATGATCGGTCTGTCCGACCGCGCGAAGAAAAAGGCGCAAGGGCTGACGGCCGACCAGAAGCAGAAGATCTCGCTTGGCCGCGGTCTCGTCCGCTCCGATGTCAGCGCCATCCTGTTCGATGAGCCGCTGACCGTCATTGATCCGCATATGAAATGGGTGCTGCGCTCGCAGCTGAAGCGGCTACACAAGCAGTTCGGCTTCACCATGGTCTATGTCACCCACGACCAGACCGAGGCGCTGACTTTCGCAGACAAGGTTGTCGTCATGTATGACGGCGAGATCGTCCAGATCGGCACGCCGGCCGAGTTGTTCGAAAAGCCGAAGCATACATTCGTCGGCTATTTCATCGGTTCTCCGGGCATGAACGTTCTTCCGGCAAAGATCGACGGTTCGTCGGTCGATCTGGGTGGCCAGACGCTTGCGTTATCGTTTGCGCCGAAATTCGCGGCCGGTGCCAAAACGGAGCTGGGCATTCGCCCGGAATTTGTCCGGCTTGGCCGCGAAGGCATGCCGGTCATGATTTCGAAGGTCGAGGACATTGGCCGCCAGAAGATTGTCCGCGCCACGTTTGCCAACAAGCCAATCGCCATCGTCGTGCATGAGGACGGCGAGATCCCGGTGGAGCCGAAGATCACGTTCGATCCCGCAGCCATCAATATCTACGCCGATTCATGGCGTGTGGGCGGGGAGGCCTGATCATGGAAAAGACCTGGAACAACAAGGCCTGGTTCATGGTGCTGCCGGTGCTGGTGCTGGTTGCCTTCTCGGCAGTCATCCCGCTGATGACGGTGGTCAACTATTCGGTGCAGGACACGTTCGGCAACAATGAATTCTTCTGGGCAGGCACCGACTGGTTCATCCAGGTGCTGCAATCCGACCGCTTCTGGGATGCGCTGCAACGTAACCTGCTGTTTTCGGGCATCATCCTCGCCATCGAAATTCCGCTTGGTATCCTGATCGCGCTGAACATGCCCAAAAAGGGGCTCGGCGTTCCTATCTGCCTCGTCCTGATGTCGCTGCCGCTGCTCATTCCGTGGAATGTCGTCGGCACCATCTGGCAGGTGTTCGGCCGCGTCGATATCGGCCTGCTCGGCTATACGCTGGCAGCGATCGGCATTCCTTATAACTACGTCAACAACGTTCTGGACGCCTGGATCACCCTGATCGTCATGGACGTCTGGCACTGGACCAGTCTTGTCGTTCTGCTCTGCTATGCCGGCCTCGTGTCGATCCCGGACGCCTATTATCAGGCTGCCAAGATCGATGGCGCGTCCCGCTGGGCGGTGTTCCGCTACATCCAGCTGCCGAAGATGAAGCGCGTGCTTTTGATCGCCTTCCTGCTGCGCTTCATGGACAGTTTCATGATCTATACCGAGCCTTTCGTCATCACCGGCGGCGGACCCGGAAATGCCACCACATTCCTGTCGATCGATCTCGTCAAGACGGCCATCGGCCAGTTCGACCTTGGCCCGGCAGCAGCACTTTCGCTCATCTACTTCCTGATCATCCTGTTGCTCTCATGGATATTCTACACCGTGATGACCAACAGCGATGCGCAAAGCTGACGGACGGAGGGAGGAAAAACAATGACCACCGCGACACAATCTGTACCCCAGGCATCCGGCCGCAGCCTCTCCTGGCTGGTGCCCACGATCTACATCATCTTCCTGTTGTTGCCGATCTACTGGCTCGTCAACATGAGCTTCAAGACGAATACCGAGATCACCGGTGCATTCTCGCTCTATCCGCATGAGCCGACGCTCAGGAACTATGCGGTGATCTTCACCGATCCGTCCTGGTATAACGGCTATATCAACTCGATCATCTACGTGGTGATGAACACGGTCATCTCGGTCTCGGTGGCGCTGCCTGCGGCCTACGCTTTCTCGCGCTACCGGTTTCTTGGCGACAAGCACCTGTTCTTCTGGCTGCTGACCAACCGAATGGCGCCGCCGGCCGTGTTCGCGCTGCCGTTCTTCCAGCTCTATTCCGCCTTCGGATTGATCGATACGCATATCGCGGTTGCCTTGGCGCATTGCCTTTTCAACGTGCCGCTGGCAGTGTGGATCCTCGAAGGCTTCATGTCGGGTGTGCCGAAGGAAATCGACGAGACAGCCTATATCGACGGCTATTCGTTTCCGCGCTTCTTCATCCGGATCTTCATCCCTCTGATCGCCTCCGGCATCGGTGTCGCAGCCTTCTTCAACTTCATGTTCTCATGGGTGGAACTGCTGATCGCCCGCACATTGACGACGACGGATGCCAAGCCGATCGCCGCGATCATGACGCGTACGGTGTCTGCATCCGGCATGGACTGGGGCGTGCTGGCAGCGGCCGGCGTGCTCACCATCATTCCCGGTGCGATCGTCATCTATTTCGTCAGAAACTACATTGCCAAGGGCTTTGCCCTGGGGAGGGTTTAATGGCCACGCTGTCCCATCGCACCAATCGCTGGCCCGTGGCGCTGGCTGCCGTACTCGTCGTCTATGCTGTCCTGATCGGGCTGCTGATCATGGCGCTGCCGATCAAGGACGGCGTGCGCGACTGGTTCGCACCACTGATTCCCGGCGGCTGGATGGCCTGGTCTTTTCCCGGCGCCATGTTCTTTCTCACCATCTTTGCGCTGCTATCGCTGATGGCGGTCTGGGAATATGCCAGCCCGGGCGGCAATCCGCGCGTCGGTATCCTGCGGTTCGAGACGACGCGCGGCGACCGCCTGTTCGTCTCGTTGCTCGGCAGCGCCTTCATTCATCTCGCATGGCTGGGACTTGTCGGTCCCAACGTGTGGTGGGCTCTTGCTCTTTCCGTTGTCTACGCCATCGGCGTGTTCAAGCTGGTCTGAGGCAAGATTACTGAAACGGATTGCCTGGGAGGCAGTCCGGCACTGCAATCGCAAAACCTTTAAGGGAGGACAATTATGCGACGGCACCTTTTAACATCGACAGCAGTTCTGCTGCTGGCTTTTACAGGGTCCGCATTTGCGGGCATGGACGAGGCAAAGCAGTTCCTGGACAAGGAAGTCGGCGACCTTTCGTCGCTTGATCGCGCCTCCCAGGAAAAGGAAATGCAATGGTATATCGATGCCGCGAAGCCTTTCGCCGGCATGGATATCAAGGTTGTTTCGGAAACCCTGACGACGCATGAGTACGAATCCAAGGTTCTGGCACCGGCCTTCACCGCCATCACGGGTATCAAGATCACCCATGACCTGATCGGCGAAGGCGACGTCGTCGAAAAACTGCAGACACAGATGCAGTCGGGCGAAAACATCTATGACGCTTACGTCAACGATTCTGATCTGATCGGCACCCATTGGCGCTACCAGCAGGTTCGCAACCTGACTGACTGGATGGCCAAGGAAGGCAAGGACGTTACCTCGCCAACGCTCGACCTGCCGGACTTTATCGGCACGTCGTTCACTACGGCGCCGGACAAGAAGCTCTACCAGCTTCCCGACCAGCAGTTCGCCAACCTTTACTGGTTCCGGTACGACTGGTTCAACGACGAAAAGAACAAGGCTGACTTCAAGGCGAAGTACGGCTACGACCTCGGCGTTCCGGTCAACTGGTCTGCTTACGAAGACATCGCCGAATTCTTCACCGGTCGCGAAATCGACGGCAAGAAGGTCTATGGTCACATGGACTACGGCAAGAAAGACCCGTCACTCGGCTGGCGCTTCACCGACGCCTGGCTGTCGATGGCCGGTAACGGCGACAAGGGCATCCCGAACGGCCTTCCGGTCGATGAATGGGGCATCAAGGTCAACGAGAAGTCCCAACCCGTCGGCTCGTGCGTTGCACGTGGCGGCGATACCAACGGCCCGGCGGCTGTCTACTCCATCCAGAAATATCTCGACTGGATGAAGGCTTATGCACCGCCGGCAGCCCAAGGCATGAACTTCTCCGAATCCGGCCCGGTTCCGGCCCAGGGTGAAGTTGCCCAGCAGATCTTCTGGTACACGGCGTTTACCGCCGATGCCGTCAAGAAGGGGCTGCCTGTCGTCAACGAGGACGGCACGCCGAAATGGCGCATGGCACCGTCGCCGCATGGCGTCTACTGGAAGGATGGCATGAAGCTCGGCTATCAGGACGTGGGTTCCTGGACGCTGATGAAGTCGACGCCGGAAGACCGCGCCAAGGCCGCTTGGCTTTACGCGCAGTTCGTCACTTCGAAGACCGTTGATGTGAAGAAGAGCCATGTCGGTTTGACGCTCATCCGCGAATCTTCGATCCGCCACGAAAGCTTCACCAAGCGTGCGCCGGAACTTGGCGGTCTGATCGAGTTCTACCGTTCGCCGGCCCGCGTACAATGGTCGCCAACCGGCACCAACGTTCCGGACTATCCGAAGCTGGCCCAGTTGTGGTGGCAGGCGGTGGGTGATGCCGCTGCCGGTAACAAGACCCCGCAGGAAGCCATGGATTCGCTGTGCGCCGAGCAGGAAAAGGTGCTTCAGCGCCTCGAACGCGCCGGTGTCCAGGGCGATATCGGTCCGAAGCTGGCCGAAGAGCATGATCTCGAATACTGGAACAAGGATGCCGTCTCGAAGGGCAATCTTGCACCCCAGCTGAAGATCGAGAACGAAAAAGAAAAGCCGGTCACCGTCAACTACGACGAGCTGGTCAAGAGCTGGCAGTAAGGCAAGAAAACCGGCGCCGGGTAACTCTGGCGCCGGAGCTTGCTTTCAGCTTCTGCTAAAAATGAAAACCGCCCGAAGACATGATCTTCGGGCGGTTTTCATTTTTGTGGTTGGGCAGTTGCGACTACGGTTATGGGCCCGTCCAGCGCTTTACCGCGTTGATTGCGGTGCGCGTCATGATCTTCAGATCCAGAAGCAGCGAGAATTGCCTGACGTAATCGACATCCGAGACGATCTGGCGGATCGCCATCCAGCGATGCCCGGCCGGATCATTGAGATCGGCGGTCTGGGCTAGCCCTGTCAGGCCCGGCCGCATCAGGTTGCGGTATTCGTAACCCTGCACGAGATCGCTGTAGCTGCGCCCTGCGACGAGCATGTCGGGAATATGCGGGCGAGGGCCGACCAGCGACAGGTCGCCAACTAGCACGTTCCACAATCGTGGCAAAGTATCGAGATGGGTCCTGCTCAAGAAACGTCCGAGCGGCGTGACGTGCTGATTGTCAGTGATTGACTGATGGGCAGCGCAGGCGTCAACGGGCCGGCAGCGGAACGTCAAAAGCTCGAACGGGGCTCCGTTGAGGCCGGTGTGCAGTTGCCGGGAGAAAACCGGCCCCCTGCTGTCCAGCTTGATGAGCACCGCAATAATGACAAGAGCAGGGGCAAGAATGAGAAGCCCGGACAATGCGCTGGCGGTATCGATGGTGCGTTTGACTGCGAGCTGAACGGGAACGTCGGGGACGCGAACCGGATTGAGGTAAAATTGGCGCAAACCCGGTGAGGACTGCGGGCCTTGGAGCGTCACGGAACCCGTTTTGCCACGGCTGCTTTCCGATGCCCGGAAGGGACCTGTTCGTTGCGGGAGTATTTTCTCCGTCATGGACTTACTTCTTTCCGCTTTGACAGGCAGATCCGCTTTCCCGTTGATCGCTGACAAGAAAGACCTCATCCGCAGATATTCTGTCAGACGGTTTCGGATCTGGTTCATCCGCGCAGTGAAACATGCAGGTTTAACGTTTCGTTAAATGTACCCGCTTTGACAAAGTCGTGCGAATCCAATCCGTTCCCGTGGTTAATGTGCGGCGGGTCGAGGGTTCGATGTGTGAGCTTGGCATGGAGATTGGCAGCTGTTGCGGGGCCCAATCGATTTTTTTGCCAGAGGAAGAATTGGCTTATGGTGCCGCAGTGCTGGGCTCTGTCAGAGGAAGCCCGCCGGCGCTTTCGCCGGCCATCATGCCGTCTATCATCGGCAGCCCGTCGCTTCCGGTCAGCTGAAACCACTTGCTGCGGTCGAAGTACAAGTCTCCCGGCATCTTCTTGCCGTGCATGACGATCTGATTGGCGAGGAAATTGTAGCGCGGTGTTTCGCCGAATTCCTTTTTGAACTGGATGCGGCTGCCGAAATTGCGGATGTCGAACGGCTCAAGCTCGTGGATCTTGCCGATGATCTCTTCCGGGTTACCCCAGCGGACCTGACGCAGGAAGATATTGGCTGCCTGCCCGGCAAGCTCCGTGACCTTGGCCGTATCGGCTGCAGTTTCGATGTTCAGTTTGACACGAAAGGACGTGACGCGGTTTTCCTCGTCGCCCTTGATGACGATGAAGAGCGAGGATTGTTCGGGAGCGCTGGAGGCAGGAAGCTCGACCGAGGAGGAACATTCCCAATTGTCCTTGTTGGCACGGCTGATGGTCCAGTCCAATTCGCCGAAACCACCGTCCCTCAATTGCTCACACAGGGTCCGCGGGTCGCTCTGGATCAGGCGGATGAAGTGCTGTTCCGGGGCCTTGAGGTCGTTGAAGGCATAGACGGGAAGGACCATGCGCGCCGGTGGCAGACGCAGGCTTCTGGTCTGGGTTATCTTCACCTGTTTTGCTTCCGGCTCTGCATGGGGCAAGAGGTCGGGATAACCGAGATAGGTCAGCAGCAGATCGAGATTGCGGTGGTTGTTGGCAAGCAGAACCGTCGCCAGAATGCCGGCAAAGATCAACCCGACAGCGACGAGGAAAAATATCTTTCCGGACCGGCTTTTCCGTAGCGCCTTCATGCCGAAACCTGAACTGCGCAGTTTTCGCCGGTCTCAGACATCATGGATCCATATGCCTTGGCCATCTGGCGCTTCTCGTCTCACCCTCGCGATAGGTATTGTCGAGAAAAAACAGACATATCAAGGTATAAAATGAAAGAGGCCATGCTGGGGCGCCAGGGTGGGTAGCCGGTTGAAAGAAAACGCCGAAGAGAGGCCGTCACCGTGTACTTGGCTTCGCCAGCACGGCTATGGGGTGTGAGTAGCGAATTGGGCCGACAGTTCGGAGTTTCCGCCGGCGTCGTATTCGAAAATAGTCTTACTGCGCGGCAATTGCCGGGCGGGTTACCGTATCACCGCTGAAGATGATGACCGCAAACAGCAATACGCCCGCGAATGTGATCAGCGATGCGATTGCGACAACAGGTTCCATCGCCGGATTTCCGGTCAGCATCAGGTAGAGTGCCGGTACCATCAGGGCAACGCCCGCCGTGTAGACAGCGTATTGGATCAGGGCGATCCGCCGTTCGGCCTTGGTTGGGTTTAGCGCATGGTATCCACCAAAGATCGCCATCGTTACCCAACCAAGCAGATTGGCATGGGCATGCGCGCCGATGGCGCTGTGATCCTGCGAGATGGCCATGGTCAGGCCCATCGCAATTCCGATGATCAGGAAAATGATGGCAGTGCGGAAATAGAGCTTTGCGATGCGCGGCATATGTCTTCCCCCAAGTGTTGCCCTGGCGAATATTAGCACTCACTCTGGTTGGGCGCGAAGGCCAAATTTGGTCGCTTCTGGGCCGGTCAAGACGAAGGGAAAGCTCAGCTTCCTTCGTCCGGAATGTTGAGAACGTGACCGCAGGCCTTGCAGTGTACTGCATCGGCGTCGTGTCTTTGCAGGCCGCATTGGGGGCAGGGGAAGACGACCTTGTGCGGCCGCACGATCGCCTGCGCCAGCCGGACGAACAGCGAGATGCCGAAGATCATCGTGATGATCGAGGTCAGCTTGCCGAGCGTGCCGGGCAGGGTGATATCGCCAAAGCCCGTCGTCGTGATGGTGGCGACGGTGAAATAGAGCGCATCGACAAACCCTTCGACGCCCGCTGCCTGGTGGTAGAAGAACGCCGTGTAGACGAAGCCGGTGACGAGGAACAGGAAGGTCACGAAATTGATACAGGCACGGATGACGTCTTCCCACTCGGCATAACCCGCCCGCTGGATCAACAGCGTGAACACCTTGCTTTGCCCAAGTGACCAGATGCGGAAGGCGCGCAGGAACGCGAAGTTGGAAAATTGCTCCGGAAACAGCAATGTCGCGAGGATTGCGACATCGACCCACGTCATCGGCCGTGTCAGCCAGCGCCGGAGGTTGGCGGCGATCAGTGCCCGGGCGCCAAGCTCGAAGGCGATCAACGCGGCGATGGCATAGTCGATAATGAGGTACGCGTGGCCCTCAGCGAAATAGGGGCCGACGAGGAAGAAAATGATGATGGCGAGATCGATGAGCGCCATGGTGATCTGAAATCGGATCGCCCGCGCACTGGTCCCGAGATAGAGCATGCGCAACTTGCAGCGCAGAGCATGGAATGGAGGTTCTTCCGATTTTTCAGTTTCGCTGGGCTCTATCATGACGTTGAAATAGGCTGGTGCGGCAGGGCGGTCAATGCTGACGGATCTGATGACGCGCCGTTGCATAGCATGGTGGCTTTGCAATTTGGCCGTGTCCGCCTTCCGGGCACAAAAAAAGGCTGGAATCAGGTGCTTGAAGATTACATTAAGTTCACTTTATTTAGCTGTTGCAGGATGTATATCGTCGATGACAATGCAATTCGAAATGCCCCACCAGGAGCTCCATGTCCAATCCGGCCGATAGAAACGATGAAAACGATGGTGCTGAGGTCCGGGTTCAGCGGGTGTGGCTTCAGGGCCGGCTGCTGACGGCGATTGCCACGATCCTCATTCTTGCGCTTGCGGGGTATGCGATCTTTCACCTGACCAGTGAAGTTCGCTACGAAGACGTGATGTCCGCGCTCGATAACACCAGCGCAACATCGATCGCGCTTGCCATCGGCTTCACCGGGTTGAGCTTCTTTGCCCTGACCTTTTATGATGTCGGCGCGCTGATCTATCTCAAGCGCCGGTTGCCCTATGCCGATGTGGCATTGACGGCGTCGGCAGCCTATGCGGTCGGCAATACGGCAGGCTTCGGCCCGTTAAGCGGCGGCGCTATCCGTTATCGCGCCTATTCTCGCCTCGGCCTGAAGCCGGAGGAAATCGGCGGTATTATCGCTTTCGTGACCCTTGCCTTCGGCCTCGGGCTTGCAAGCGTCGCGGCCCTCAGCCTGTTGATGATCGCGCCGGAAGTGGCGTCGCTCGTCGGAATGAGTTCGGCGGCGCTGCGTGCAGTGGCGGTGCTGATCCTGGCCGCCCTGCTGGCTTTGATGGTTGCTGGCCGCAATGGCCGCGCCTTGCAGCTTGGGCGCTTTTCTCTGCGCATTCCGGATTCGCGCACGGCCTCGCGCCAGTTCCTTGTGACCGTCCTTGATCTCGCCGCCTCGGCCTCCGTCCTCTACGTTCTGTTGCCGGATGGCGTGATCGGCTGGCCAGCGTTTTTGGCGATTTATGCGGTCGCGGTCGGACTTGGTGTTCTCAGTCACGTCCCGGCCGGCCTCGGTGTCTTTGAAACGGTGATCGTTGCAGCGCTCGGCCAGGCCGTGGATGTCGATACGGTGCTGGGCGCTCTCGTCCTCTACCGTCTGATCTACCATGTGCTGCCGTTGCTTCTGGCGGTCATCTTCGTCATCGGTGCCGAGCTGCGCAGCCTTTACCGCAAGCCTGTCGCCTCCAGCCTTCGCCGCGTGGCCGGGCGGTTGACGCCGCTGCTGCTTGCTACGCTGGCGTTGATCCTGGCCGCCATGCTGGTGTTTTCCAGCGTCACCCCGACCCCGGACGACAATCTGGCCTTCCTGTCCGGCTATGTGCCGTTGCCGATTATTGAAGGCACACACTTCCTCGCCAGCCTGCTTGGCTTGGTTCTTGTCATTGTCGCGCGCGGTCTTGCGCGGCGGCTGGACAGTGCCTGGTGGGCTGCGATGGTCGTCGCGGTCATCGCGCTGTTGTTTTCACTGCTGAAGGCGGTTGCGCTGATCGAGGCCAGCCTGCTTGCCTTTTTCATCGTCAGTCTGCTTGCCACGCATCGTTCGTTCGATCGTCCGGCAAACCTGTCGAACGAACGGTTGACGCTGCCTTGGTTGACGGCGATGCTGGCGCTGTGCGCCTTCGCCGTGATCGTGCTGTTGTTCGTCTATCGCGACGTGGAATACAGCAATACGCTCTGGTGGCAGTTCGAACTGTCGGAGGAGGCCCCTCGCGGCCTTCGTGCCGTGCTCGGGTTGACGATCTTCTCCGGTGCCGCAGCGCTCTGGAGCCTGTTGCGGCCGGCCAAGGGGCCAAGAGAGGCGTCTTCCACAGAAGACATCGACAGGGCGATCGCCATTGCCAACGCGCAGGACATGTCCGACGCCAATCTTGTGAGGATGGGCGACAAGAGCCTGATGTTCTCAACCGATGGCCGCGCCTTCATCATGTATGGCCGCCAGGCGCGTTCCTGGATCGCTCTGTTCGATCCGGTTGGCCCGCGCGATGCATGGCCGGACCTGATCTGGCGGTTCATCGAGGAAGCCCGTTCCTGCGGCTGCCGGCCGGTTTTTTATCAGGTTTCGCCTGCAGGGCTTTCCTATTACGCGGATGCCGGCCTGCGGGCATTCCGTCTCGGTGAATTGGCCACGGCGGACCTGACGACCTTCGAGCTGAAGGGCGGCAAGTGGGCCACTCTGCGCCAGACCGTCAGCCGCGCGCAGCGCGACGGTCTGGAATTTGCCGTCATCGAGCAGGCCGATATCCCGGCAATCATGGACGATCTGGTTGCGGTCTCCGACGCCTGGCTTGCGCATCATCGTGCCAAGGAAAAAGGCTTTTCGCTCGGCGCGTTCAATGCTGACTATATCGCGGCCCAGCCGGTAGGTGTTCTGCGCCTGAACGGGAAAATCGTCGCCTTTGCCAATATCCTGGTGACCGACGCCTGCGAGGAAGGCACGATCGATCTCATGCGCTTCCTGCCGGATGCGCCGAAGGGATCGATGGATTTTCTCTTTGTGTCACTGATGGAGTATCTGCGCGACAGAGGGTTTAAGCGGTTCAATCTCGGCATGGCGCCTCTGGCCGGCCTTTCCGGCCGCCGTTCCTCGCCTGTCTGGGACAAGGTTGGCCGCACGGTTTTCGAACACGGCGAACGCTTCTATAATTTCAAAGGCCTGAAGGCTTTCAAGTCGAAATTCCATCCGCACTGGCAGCCGCGTTACATGGCAGCGGGTGGTGGTATCAATCCCGTTCTGGCACTGATGGATGCAACATTCCTGATTGGCGGCGGCGTAAAGGGAATTGTGAAGAAATGATCTTGAAGACATTCTGCCAGGCCGCCTTCGCAGCCAGCCTGATTTTCGCGGCATCCTCGGCACGATCGGAGGATCCAGCCGCCTTCGATACGGGCATGATCCCATCGCCCCATATCCTGATGCCCACTGGCGACGTCGCTGCCGCAGTTGTGCTGATTTCCGATAAGGGCGGATGGTCGGAGAAGGAGGACACGCTCGCCAAAAGCCTGACCGATGGCGGCGCCTTGGTCATCGGCATCGATCTGCCGAGCTACCTTACGTCGCTGGCGAAGGACGACGGCGATTGCATCTACATGGTGTCCGACATCGAAGCCCTGAGCCAGCAGGTCCAGCGGGCGGCAAAAAACAACGATTACCGGCTGCCGATCGTTGCCGGCGCCGGAGCGGGCGGTGCGCTGGCTCTGGCCATCGCAGCCCAGACCCCGGCAGCGACAATCGGGCAGACATTGGCCATCGACCCCGAGGCCGGCATCGCGCTGAGCAAGCAGCTCTGCACGCCTGCCGACAAGAAAAAGGTGGGTGACCGGATGGTCTACGGCCTGACAGACGGGCCGCTGCCCGATCCGGTCACCGTGCTGTTTACCAAGGATGCGCCGGCAGACGGCCGCGCCCATGTTAACGAGCTGACCGCCAAGCATAGCGACATCGAGATTACTGAAACGGATGATGATATGTGGACGGCGTTTTCCGATACGCTGTCAGCGCTCGTTTCCGCCTCCGCAGGCGAAGACAATCCGCTGGGTCTACCCCTGACGGTGCTCGAAACCAAGCCGACGCGCGACACGATGGCGATTGTCTATTCCGGCGATGGTGGCTGGCGCGATATCGACAAGGAAGTTGGTGATGTGCTGCAGCAGCAGGGCATGCCGGTCGTCGGTATCGATTCCCTGCGTTACTTCTGGTCGGAACGCCAGCCGCAGGAAACTGCCGATGATTTGCATCGCATCATCGCTTTTTATGGCAAGCGCTGGAACGTCAAGCATATTCTGCTGATCGGCTATTCCTTCGGAGCGGATATCCTGCCCCGGACCTACAATCTGCTGCCGCAGGCCGACAAGGATCGGGTTGCGCAGGTATCGCTTCTCGCGGTGTCGCATCAGGTGGATTACAAGATTTCCGTTCTCGGTTGGCTCGGTGCTGCCGCTGCGGACGGTGCCGGAGATCCGGCCGACGACATCACCAAGATGAAGCCAGCTGTCGTGCAGTGCATATATGGCACCGACGAGGACGACGATGTCTGCCCGACGCTGAAGGATACCGGTGCCGAAGTCATTGCCATTGATGGCGGGCATCATTTCGACGAGGATTATCCGGCGCTGGTCAAACGTATCCTGGATGGGTTCGATCGCAGGCTGGCGGCTATCGCCAAGCCTTAAATTGCCCTTGGCTACTTAAAATTATGGGACCGCCTTTGTGGGCGATCCCAAGGTCGTTAAAAACTACTGTTTTTTGGCTTCTTTGGTGTCGGCGCGGCCGCTGGGGATGGTGCTGACGGTAACCGAAACCGGGTCACTGGCGGGGAAGGACGACTCCAGTCCCTCATCCAGCTGCTCTTCCAGAGTGCCGGTATCGCCGGCGGCTCGTGCGCTTCGCAGCGACACCACGGCGGGGGATTCGCCAGTGGAATCATTGTCAGAGCCGGAACTATCCGCTGCCTCTTCCTCATCGGGCTGATCGAATGTCGCGACCTGCAGCATCATCGCTTTCGCCCTCGTGATGGCATTCAGGCGGTTCAGGCCATCGGATTCGGTCTGGTGCATCTGAACGGAAATGACATCCCCACCTTCGCCGACAAATTCGACGGTCATCAGCCCGGATGAAGGTTGCGGGTGAACCTGTGTGCCGATTACTTCCATGACAGTCGCCTCCATGATTGCGTTACCGCTAATAACCACACTGGCGAAGTTTTGTTCCGGTTGCGAGTTCACGCCGCAACGGACATGGCCGCAGCCCGAACGCAACAAGAGCGGCCGGAGCCGCTCTTTGACAGGATACTGAAGCGGCAGCGATCAGGCTGCGACGTCTTCCATCTCACGTTCCTTGAACATGCGCGCAAGGTTGAGGAAGCAGATCATGCCGGTCTCGTTGGCAATGATGCCTTCCGCATAGCTCTTGTCGAACGATGTGGTGATTTCCGGAACCGGCTGAACCTGGTCGCCACGGACGGTCAGGATGTCGGAGACGCGGTCGACGACGAGGCCGATGACCATGTTGTGGACTTCGGCAACGACGATGGCGCTGCGCTCGTTGGCAACCGTGCTCTTCATACCGAGCTTGTGGGCAAGGTCGATGATCGGGATGACGGTGCCGCGCAGGTTCATCACGCCGAGAACATCAGCCGGCGAATGCGGGATCGGGGTGGATGGCGCCCAGCCGCGGATTTCGCGGATCGTCGTAGTCTTCACGCAGAACTCCTGATCGTGAAGACGGAAGGCGATGATCTCGAGCGTTTCGTGACCGAAGGTACCTGTAGAGATCGTGTTGTTCATCAAAATTCTTCCCAGCTATCCCGATTGGCGGCAACTGCCACGTTTGAACTAAAGGCCTTCGCTACCCGGTTGGCCATGGCTCGGGCCGGGGAAGCGACTGGTTTTGCGTCCTGCCGCGCTGCCGCCAAGCGACCCTGCGATGCCTCACCGACCTTGAACTGGCTGAGCAGACTGAAAAGACCGTCTGCTTCTTTAGCCAAGGCGTGGCTGGCAGCCGTGGATTGCTCGACCATTGCTGCATTCTGCTGTGTACCTTGGTCCATTGTATTCACAGCCTGGTTAATTTCTTTCAAACCTGTCGCCTGTTCTTTTGCACCTTCTACAATAGCGGTCACATTGGTGTTGATCTGCTGCACCTGGGTCAGGATTTCCTCCAGTGCCTTGCCAGCCTGGCCGACGAGAGAGACGCCGGTTTTGACTTGATCGCCGGAGGTGGTAATCAGGCTCTTGATTTCCTTGGCCGCCTTTGCCGAGCGCTGGGCGAGTTCACGCACTTCCTGTGCCACCACGGCAAACCCCTTGCCGGCATCGCCGGCCCTGGCCGCCTCGACGCCTGCATTGAGGGGCAGCAGGTTGGTCTGGAAGGCGATCTCGTCGATCACGCCGATAATGCTGGAAATCTCGCGCGACGAGTTTTCGATTTCGCCCATCGCCTTGACGGCATTTCGTACCACCTCGCTGGAGCGTTCAGCGCCCAGCTTGGTCTGCGCCACCAGCGTACCCGCCTCTTCGGCGCGGCGGCTGCT
This sequence comes from Pararhizobium sp., assembly GCF_965279435.1. Taxonomy (NCBI): domain Bacteria; kingdom Pseudomonadati; phylum Pseudomonadota; class Alphaproteobacteria; order Hyphomicrobiales; family Rhizobiaceae; genus Pararhizobium; species Pararhizobium sp. Next base: position 935,575 of record NZ_CBDIHY010000003.1, on the reverse strand, counting down.
GTCGGCAACGGTGGTGGTGATCTGCTCAAGGGCTGCGGCCGTTTCCTCGATCGATGCCGCCTGCTGCTCTGTGCGTCTTGAAAGATCCTGGGCGGCGATGCTGATTTCGCCGGAACCAGCGGCGATTGCCTGCGCATTGGTGCCGACGGCGCGCATGGCCTGTTTCAGTTTGTCGATGGAGTCGTTGAAGCTGAGGCGGAGCGTTTCCAGTGCCGGGATGAATTGTTTGTCCAGGTGCTGATCGAGATTGCCGCCGGCCAGATCCTGCAGCGCCTCCGCCAGTTCCTGGCTGTTGTTGACGCGGCCGGTAATGTCGGTGGCGAATTTTACCACCTTCATCACGGATCCGTTCAAATCGAAGATCGGGTTGTAGCTAGCCTGGATCCACACCTGCCTGCCGGCATTGCCGATTCGCTTGAATTCGTCGGCGATAAATTGGCCGTTGCGCAGCTTGGCCCAGAAGTCCCGATATTCGTCGCTGCGGCTATAGGCGGGTTCGCAGAACATGCTGTGGTGCTTGCCCTGAATATCGGCAAGTTGGTAACCGAGCGTCGAGAGAAAATTCCCGTTGGCCGTCAGAATGTCGCCGCTCGGGGTGAACTCGATAACGGCCTGGGCGCGGGAGATTGCATCGATCTTGCCGGCATCTTCGGCGTTTTTCAGTTTTTCGGCCGTGATGTCGGTGGCAAACTTGACGACTTTGTAGGGTTTTGATCCCCGGAACACGGGATTGTAGGATGCCTCGATCCAGATTTCCCGGCCGCCTTTGCCAATCCGCTTGTACTGGCGTCTATCGAATTCGCCGCGCGCCAGCCGTGCCCAGAATTCGCGATAATCCGTGCTTGCCGCATCGGCTGGATCGACAAACATGCGGTGGTGCTGACCGACGATTTCCGGGAGGTCATACCCCAGCGTTTTGCAGAAGTTTTCGTTGGCTGTGAGGATTTTGCCCTGCAGATCGAACTCGATGATCGCTTGCGATCGCTGCATCGCAGACAGGATTGCCTTGGCGTCGCTGCCGAACGGCGATGGGAAACTGCTCATGGCTGTCGGTCCTTGTGTGCACGGTTGGACAACGCGCGCGCAGGCGCGCCGCGCGATCGGGGCGGATTTTCACTGAATGGGAATGCGGACTGTTGGAGAACGATACCGGCAATTGCGTCTGCGTCGTCATGTCATGCCGGATAAACGGCGTTGCGCGAAAGCATCATGCCCCGGTGAATACCGGCCGCGTAGTAATATCTAGGGGGTAAAACTTGAACAGATATTTAAGATTTGCCGATTTCCGATCAATGATCGGCATAAATATGACTAATGAATATACCCGGCTCAACGCCGGGTATAGGAAGAAAGTCGAGTACATTCAAAGGGTGCGGAAAGCCGCGTTTCCGGGCTTTCTCCGCGCCAATCACTGCGCGGTGAGAACGCCCGCGAATTGCTCGACGGCCCAGTCCACCTGGTCTGCGGTGATGACCAGCGGCGGTGCGATGCGGATTGTGTCGCCATGAGTGTCCTTGGCCAGAATGCCGCGTTCCTTCAGCGCTTCGCAATATTTGCGGGCACCACCGGCTTCCGGTACCAGTTCAACGGCCAGCATCAGCCCACGGCCGCGCACGTCCTTGATGATGTTGGAACGGATGTCCTTGAGGCCGGCCTGGAAGCGGTCACCCATGCGGGCGGAGTTGCCGATCATGTCTTCTTCGGTCAGGGCCTTCAGCGACGCCCGGGCGATGGCGCAGGCGAGCGGATTGCCGCCGAACGTCGAGCCATGCTGGCCGGGCTGCAGGACGCCGAGCACCTCGGAATTGGAAAGAACGGCCGAGACAGGATAAAAACCACCGGACAAAGCTTTGCCGATCAGCGTCACGTCGGCCTCGATGCCTTCGTGCTCTTCGGCGAGCAGCTTGCCGGTGCGGCCGAGGCCGGTCTGGATCTCGTCGAGGATCAGTGTGATGCCGTGCTTGGAGCACAGCGCGCGAACCTCAGGGAAATAGCCCTGCGGCGGGATCATCACGCCGGCTTCGCCCTGGATCGGTTCGATCAGGAAGGCGACCGTGTTTTCGTTGATCGCGGCGCGGAACGCTTCGATATCGCCGAAGGGCACGGTCTTGAAGCCGGGTGCGAACGGGCCGAAGCCGGAGCGGGCATCCGGGTCGGTCGAGAAGCCGACGATGCCCATGGTGCGGCCATGGAAGTTGTTGGAGCAGACGATGATCTCGGCCTTGTTTTCGGCAACGCCCTTGACCTCGTAACCCCATTTGCGCACCGCCTTGACGGCGGTCTCGACGGCTTCCGCACCGGAGTTCATCGGCAGGATCTTATGGCTGCCGGTGAGTGCGGCCAGTTCCTCATAGAAATGCGCGAGCTGATCGTTGCGGAAGGCGCGCGATGTCAGCGTCAGCTTCTGCGCCTGCTCGACCATTGCCGCCAGAATTTTTGGATGGCAATGGCCCTGGTTGACGGCGGAATAGGCCGACAGGCAGTCGAGGTAACGGTTGCCATCGAGATCCCAGACATAGACACCTTCGCCGCGCGACAGCACGACGTCGATCGGCTTGTAGTTATGTGCGCCGAGCCGGTATTCGGTTTCGATCAGTGCGTTGGTCGTGTTCATGGTTCCTCCGGTATTTTTGTTATTTGTTTTTGGCTCAGGCGCCGCGGGTGGGGCGATCGAGAATACGGCGCCCGAACAGGCTTGCCGTCAGCTCGACGAGAATCCGGGCGCTCTTGCCGCGATCGTCGAGGAAGGGATTGAGTTCGACCAGATCGAGCGAGGAGACGAGGCCACTGTCGCAGAGCATTTCCATGATCAGGTGCGCTTCGCGGAAGGTCGCACCGCCGGGAACCGTGGTGCCGACGCCAGGTGCCAGTTCCGGATCGAGGAAATCGACGTCGAGGCTGACATGCAGCAAGCCGTTGGCGGCTTTGATCGTGGCGATGATCTCGTGCATGATATGGGCCATGCCGGTCTCGTCGATGGCGCGCATGTCATAGACATTGACGCCATGCTCGGCGATTTCCTCGCGTTCGCGGTCATCGACGGAGCGGATGCCGACTTGGAAGACGTTCTTCGGATTGACCATCGGGCGGTCTTTGTCGAGGATCGGCGCAAATTCCGCCTGGCCGCAGAAGAAGGCCACCGGCATGCCGTGCATGTTGCCGGACGGCGATGTCGCCGGTGAATTGAAATCGGCATGGGCATCAAGCCAGAGCACGAAGAGCGGACGGTTCTGTTCGGCGGCATAGCGGGCCATGCCGGAGACCGAGCCCATCGACAGGGCATGATCACCGCCGAGGATGACCGGGAATTTTTGAGCGCGGGCAGCCTGGTGCACCGATTCGTCGAGTGCGCGTGTCATCGCCGCGACGATCTGTAGATTGTTGGCTTTCGGATGGTTCGGCAGGTCGCGGGCAGGCAAAGGCTTCAGGTCGCCTTCGTCGGTGACGCTGTGGCCAAGACCGGCCAGAATGGTGTCGAGACCTGCAATGCGCAGCGCTGCGGGACCCATCGCAGCACCGCGACGGCCGGAGCCTTCTTCGAGTGGCGCGCCGATGAGCACGATGTTCTTCTTGGATTCAGCCATGGTCTTCCCCGCAAGTTCGCGTGATGCCGGTTTGCCCGGTTTGTGCGCGGATTATACGGGTTTGTTCGTTGGCAAATAGATGGAAAACTGGCAAATAGGTGGCAATAATTGACACTATGAGAAGTGCGGATGGACAGAATGATAAGTCTCGACGATCTTGATCATGCCCTGATCAGTGCGCTGCGCCACAATGCCCGCACACCCGTTTCAGCCCTTGCCGCCACCACAGGCGCATCGCGCGCGACCGTTGCCGCCCGGATCGACCGGCTGGTGGCGTCCGGCACTATTGCCGCCTTCACCATCCGCACCGGGGCCGAGCTTTCTGGCAGCGGTGTGCGCGCTATCGTCATGATTGAAATCCACGGCAAGATGGCCGATCGTGTCGCGGCTCAGCTGCGCGGCCTGCCGCAGGTGCGTGCGCTGCACTCCACCAATGGCCGCTGGGATTTCATCGCCGAACTGGAGGACAAGGATCTCGGTACCTTTGACGAAACTCTGCGGCTCATCCGGTTGATCGACGGGATCAACCTGACGGAGACAAACATCCTCTTGAAGACCAGCAAGATTTCGGCAGCGGTTTAAGTCGGATGATACTGACCGGCGCCGACAGGCGTCGCTCAATATTCCTTCTCATAAAAAATTCCGCCGCCTGCGCCGCTGGCTCCGGCTTCGCCGCGCAGCTTGACGCCACGGCCGACGTCGAGATTGATGATCGCCTTGCCGCCGCCGGCCTCAGCCCCAGATTGAAGCTCGAGATAGGTCCGGTCGTTGAGATATTTGCCGGCCGTTACCGTGGCGCCGCCGGTCGCATCGGTCGAAACGTCGAGGTCGTCGACACCCAGCTTGTTGCGCAGACCGCTTAAAAGCGAATTGGAGCCGCCGCCGGCCAGTTCACTGACAGCAGCAGCCAGCTGGGCGATCTGCAGGGCCGAAAGATTGGACAGCGACCGGTTGAAGATCAACTGCGCCAGGATTTCATCCTGAGGCAAAGCGGGTGACGACGAGAACGTGATCGCCGGGTTGTTGGCAGGGCCGGCGACATTGACGGTAACCGTTGTTGATCCGGCGGTGGAGGTTGCATCCAGATCCAGCGTCGGGATCAGGTTGCCCCCGAAGCTGATCGTGCCATCGGCGAAGTTGAGGCGCTTGCCAAGGATTTCCAACCGGCCACGCCGCATCTCGAAACCGCCGGACACGGCCGGTTCCGAGGCCGTGCCGCGGATGGTCAGGTCGCCACCGAGTTCGGCATCGATGCCACGTCCGCGGACGAATAGTTTTCCCGGAGCGCTGACGGCCAGGTCGAAGGCAACGCCGCCGCTCTTGGTGCCGCCGCTGCTGGCCGTGTCGCTGCGGACGTCGGCCTGCATTTTGCGCACATTGGCCGGGGCGTTCTTGTGCTTGATGTTGATCTCGGACAGGGACGCCGGCAGCTTTTCCGGAATGGTGATCGAGGCTTTGTGGATCGTAACCTTGCCGCCCAGTACCGGCGTTGCGGTCAACGAGCCCTTGAGCGTCAGCGCGCCATCGACACTGGCGGTGAACAGGCTGCCATCGACATAGGTCGCATCGGCAAGGCGGATGGCAAGGTCGGCCGGGAAGCCGGAACCGGGGGCGATGCCGACCGTGCCGGTGACATCCAGCGTACCGCCGCTGGCAAGCTTGCCGGAGAGTTTCTGGATGTTCGCCTGCTTGCCGTCGAGTGAAATATTGGCAGTGAGATCGGTGATCGCCAGATTGCGCCGCACATCGACGAAGCGTGCACCAGAGGTCGAGATCGTACCGGTCACCTGGGGTGCCGTTGCGGCACCGGTGATGGAAAGATCGACATTGGCGGCGCCGGTCAACGTGAAACCCTGGTCGGCCAGAAGGTTGGCGGCGAGACCGAACGGCAGGTTGCCCGACGCTTTGACGTCGATCGGCTTGTTGCCGGTGATGCCGATTTTGCCACCGGCCTTGAAGGCAAGGCCGTCCGCACCGTTGAGGGTGGTGTCGAGTGTCACGACGTTGTTGGCAAACTGGCCTTTGGCGGCGATATCGAGCGCGCCGACACCTGCGGATTTCGCCTGCGCGAGCGCTGCGTTTGCCCAGCGCAGATCGTAGGCCACGACAGGTGCCGCTGCGGTTCCAGTGACATCGACCTTGCCGCTGATGGCACCGTCGGCACCCAGCGACGGCACGAACGTGTTGGCAAGGCTTGCGGGCAGTGCGTTGAGATCGACATCGAGATTCAGCTTTTCGCCGGCCGAGCCGGTGACCGCGATTGTTCCGCCCGAAGCGCCGATCGTCAGCTTCTGCAGGCTGACCTTGCCGTTTTCGATGGTGATCGTCGTTGGCGCCGCGAGTTTTACCGGGATCCTTCGTGGTGTTGCGGCGAAAGAGGCGAGATTGACGATGGTCTTGCCGTTCGCCGTTTCGATATCGGCGCGGAGATTGAGCGGCGCGCCGTCATACTGGCCATCCAGTGTGACGTCCGTTTTGCCGGCCTGCTGGGTGAAATCGAGCTTCAGTCCGCCAACGCGGTTTTGGCCTTGCGCGAATGTTTCGACGGAGAGATTGCCCTTGATGGCAAGGGCCTTGAGGTCGGCGATGGTGATATCGGCAACCGGCTTGGTGATGACGAGATCGCCGCGCTTGATGCCGGAACCACTGGCTTTCAGTGCGATCGAAGTCTTGCCACCGTCGCTGTTGATCGATGCTGATCCGGCGATGTCGCCGGATGCCTTTTCACCGGCCATGGCGGCGAGCAGGCCGACATCGGGGAAGGTGAAGTCGATATTGCCCTGCGGCAGGAAATCGGTGGTGAACTGGATCTTGCCGTTCAGCCTGTTGTCGCCGATCTGCACCTGAAGGACCGGAAGACTGGTACGGCCTTCCTGCGAGACGAGGTCCGCGTTGACATTGATCGCCTGACCGCCAAGCGCACCGGTGGCCTTGATCTTCGCCTGCGGGTTTTTCGGATTGACGGTTGCATCGGCGGTGAGCTGAAGGTCGCTCAAGGTCCGGCCGGCCAGAGTGGCGCCGCTGGAGGTGACTTCAGCCTTGATACCGAGATTGTCGAGCGGGCCGGTGGCATCGACCTTGAAGTCGGCGATGCCGCTGGCATCGGCCAGGACCTTGCCGAGATCGGGCAGCGTACCGGTGAGAGCAGCCGTCAGCGCTCCGTCCTTGAGACCGAGGGATCCTGCGGCCTGGATTGCTCCGGAACCGACGGCGAGCCTGCTGATATCAACCGCACCATCGGCGCCGGTGGTCACCATTCCGGACAATGTGACCGGCGTGTCGAATTTGGCGGAAAGGGACGTCGGCAGCCCGGCCGGAAGCACCGACAGGTTGAAACCGGCATTCAGGGTCTTTGCGGCAATCTCGAACGCGCCATCGACGGTACCGCCGAGGTTGCTGCTGTCGATGGTGACGGGGTCGAAGCCGATCCGGTCCGGCGACACGTCCAGAATGGTCTCGATCTTCAGTGGCCCCTTGACCAGCCTGTCGAGGTCGGCGCTCGTCAGTTGCGTATTGCCGGTCTCGATGCGGGTCTTGATCAGGCCGGTCTGCGTGGACAGGTTGAACGCATCGCTTCGAGCCGTCAGTCTGATGGCTTCAAGGCGGCCTTGCGGCAAGGCAAGTTGACCACCGACAGCCTGGACGTCGAGGACCGCCGCTTGCATGCTGCCGGTGATCGACGCTGTGCCCGCATCGAGCACGACATGCGCCTCGCCGTTCTCAAGCGGCAGACGCGCGTCGATCCCCGCGAGTGTCGCGGTGACATCGAGCTTTTCGCCGGCACTGCCGTTCAGCGTTACCGTGCCGCCGGATGCGGCGATCGCCAATTCCTGCAGATTGACCGCACCGTTTTCGATGGTGATCGTTGTCGGGGCCGCCAGTTGCAGCGGGATTTTCTTCGGCGTGGCTGCAAACGACTGGAGATTGATTGTCGTCTTGCCGTCGGCACTCTGCAAATCACCGCGCGCCGTCAGAGGGGCTGCGTCATAGGTGCCATCGAGGGCGAAGTTGGTTTTGGGACCCTGTTGTTCGAAGCCGAGCTTGAGACCGGCAAGGCGCGTGTCACCTTGTCGGACTTCTTCGACCGTGATCGCACCCTTGATCGCCAAAGCTTTCAGATCGGCAATGGTGATGTCGGCAGCGGGTTTGCTGATCACCAGATCGCCGCGCGTAATGCCCGAACCGTTGGCCTTGACGGCAACCGAGGTCACGCCGTTTTCAGACTTGATGCTGGCCGTACCGGCGAGATCACCAGACGCGGTTTGGCCGGCCATGGCCGCCAGCAATCCGAGATCGGGAAAATTGAAAGTCAGTGCGCCATTCGGCTGGAACTCCGGCGTCAGGTCGAGTGCGCCGGTTAGCGTGTTCTGCCCAATCGTCGCCTCGATCGAAGGAAGGCTGGTGGCGCCCTTGGCGGAGGCGATTTCGGCCTTGGCGTTGATCGCCTGCCCGTCCAGCGAGCCCGTGGCGGTCACCGTCGCATTGGGCCCGTTCTGGCCGACGGTCGCATCGGCGTTGACGGCGAGATCGTTGAGGGTGCGGCCGGCAAGGGTTGCGCCGTTCGCTGTCACTTCGGCCTTGATGGCCAGCGCGTCGAGCGGTCCGTTGACATCGGCCTTGAAGTTGGCGGCACCCTTGGCGTTTGCCAGGAACCTGCCGATTTCCGGAACGATACCGCTGATTGCTGCGGTCAGGTTTCCGGTTTCAAGTGCTGCCGATCCGCCTGCCTCGATGGTGCCGGATTTCAGCGCCAGATCGCTGACGGTGACGCTGCCGTTTGCGCCGGTGCCGAGATTGCCGGTAATGGCGATGGTCGTGTCGAATTTCTCCGCCAGTGCCGGAGGCAGGACGGCAGGCAGGGCGAAGATTTTGAAACCGGTTGCCAGCGTGTTTTCGGCAATCGTGTAGGAGCCGGTCAGCGTTCCGCCGACGCTGGCGCTTTCCAGCGTCAATGGATCGAAGGAGATCGTTTCAGGCGTCGCTGACAGCGTGCCGTCGATCTTGAGCGGGCCTTTGATCAGGCGGTCGATATCGGTGCTGATAAAGCGGGTCGCACCGGTCTCGATCGTTGTCTTCAAAGGACCGGTCTTGGTCGAGAGATTAAAGCTGTCGCTGTAGGCATGCAGCTTGATCGCCTCGATCTCGCCCTGCGGCAGTGTTGCCTTGCCGATATCGGCGCCGATGTCGAGGACGGCCGTCTGGGCATCGCCGATCAGCGAGACGTTGGCATTGTTGATCGAAAGCTGCGCCTCGCCTTTTGCCAAAGGCAGGCGGAAGTCGATCGGGCCGCTCTTTCCGGTCAGGCTTGCCTGAAGGTCGTTTTCGCCAGCCGTGCTATAGGTGCCGGAGGCGGTCAGCGTCAGTGCGCCGGTCGAAAAGTTGCCGGTCTGGATGCGGATGGTCTTACCGTCGACCGCTGCAGACAGATCGATGTCGGTGGTGCCTTCGAACAACGGGCGGAAGGCTGCTGGAAGCAGATCGCTGAACGTGCCGCCACCCTTCAGCGAGACGGTACGGAAGCCGTCGGCCGCAAGCGTATGCTGGCCGCCAAGGTTCAGGACCTGCTGACCGTCGAGTGCAGCTGTCGCCGTACCGCTCCAGTTGGAAAGTGGCCCCTGTCCGGTGACGTTGACGCTGATCGCCGGTTCGCCCGGCAGTCGCATCGCCTTGGCGAGCAATCCGCCTTTCGGTTCGTTGATGGTGGTTTCCAGGCGAAGCTCGTTGCCGGCCGGATTGAAGACGATGTCGGCGATGGCCTTGGCATCCGGCCGGTCGCGCTGCGCAACGGTGAGCGCAGCGGCAATGCTGGCATTGGTGGCAGAGAGCTTACCCTGCGCATTGAGGAACTGATCGATACCGGCGATATCCTTGCCGATGATGATTTCCTTCAGATCGAATGTATCGATCTTGACTTCAAGCGGCAACGCGAAGGTCTGTCGGACTTCCTTGGTTTCCTGCGAGGGGATCGGCAGCCGTTCGAGGCGCACGGATCCGGCCGACAGTTTTGCCGCATCGAAGCGTTTTGAAAACAGCGCTGTTGGCGACCAGTCGATCGCCACTTCGCGGATTTCCGCATAGATGCCCCTACTGTCGAATAGCGTTACGCTGGACGCCGTGAAATCGCCGGTCAGCAGTGCGCTCGGATCGTTGATGCGAACGATCTGATCCGGCGTCGAGGCATATTTCTCGATCATCGCGGCAACAAAGCGCGCACCTGGCGCGGTAAAGCCTGCGAAAAGCACCAGAAGCACGAGCGCGACAAGGGCAAAGCCTGCACCATAAGCCAGCCAGCGTGACGCGATTTTCAAAAAACGGAGCAAACGATTCATAGTTCATCCATAGCGCAAGTTGCGTTGCGGTGAAATTGCTTCTGAAACCGGCTCCTTGCGTCCGGGTTCAGGCCGTGGTGACTGCCCTTGGCAATCAGAAGGATTGGCCGATACCGGCATAGATTCCGTATTTGGTACCGCCCGGATAGGGATTCAGCGGCACGGCGACATCCAGCCGGATCGGCCCGAACGGCGTATTGTAGCGCAGGCCGATGCCTGCACCGGCGCGGATATCGGAAAAGTTCGGCGCGGTCTTGGCCGATACCGTTCCCGCGTCGATGAAGGGAACGATGCCGATCGTATCGGTGATGCCGATGCGCGCTTCCACCGTGGCGTTGACATAGGAGCGTCCGCCGAGGATTTCGTTGTCGCCGTTGCGCGGGCTGATCTCCTGGTAGGAATAGCCACGCACCGTGCCGCCGCCGCCGAGATAGAAGCGCCGGTTTGCGGGAATCGAGGCGAGGCCGTCGCCACCGGCAATCACGCCGGCGCCGAGCCTTCCGGCCAGAACGAAACGGTTCTCCTCACCGAACCCGACATAGGCTGCTGCCGATCCCTCAAACGAGCTGAAGAAGCTCTGGCCTTTGATCTCGTAACTCGGCTTGGCGTTGATCGAGGCGCGATAGCCTGAAGCGGGATTGAGCTTGTTGTAGCGGGTGTCGCGGACATACTCGATCGGGATCGATGCCGTCAGATATTTGTTTTTTCCAAACGCATCCTCGACATCGGCCCAGGCCAGTTCACCACCGGCCGATACCGTGTCGGTGTCGGACAGCTCGAACGTGGCACCCGCTGCTGCTGTGAAGATTGTCGCCTTGTAGGCATCGGGATCGAGCAGCTGCGCCTTCAGGCTGGCATTGAAGGTGGAGGCAGGGCCGAAAGCCCCGGGCTTGGCAAACAGCAGGCCGGCCGAATAGTCGAGGTTGCCGATATCGGTGGTTTCGCCGATCCGGCTGACCGAGCCTTCCAGACGCAGGGATTCGGCCCGCCCGAACAAGTTGCGATGGCCCCAGTAGCCCTGGAGACCGAAGCCGTCGGTGGTGGAATATTGCGCGCCTGCACCGAAATAGCGTTGCTTGCCTTCGGAGACTTCGATGCTCATCGGAATAGTGCCATCCGGCGCCAGCGCATTCGCCTGCTTGATGGTGACGCTGGAAAACACGCCCAGCTGCCGGAGCCGGTCGGACGCCTTGCGCAACGCTTCCGGAGAATAGGGCTTGCCGCCGTTCAGCCGGGAATAATCGGCAACGAAGGTTGGATCGACGGTCTTTGTCCCGGTGACGGTGACGGTACCCACCGGTGCAACGGGGCCACCTTCGGCGGCAATCGTGACATCGACGGTGTTCGTCGCATGGTCGGCAACGACGCTGCGATCAGTCAATTTGGCCAGTGGGCGGCCTTCTTCCTTGAGATCGTCGACGATCTTTTCACCGGCCTTGATGATCAAGGTCGAATCAGCGCGTGCACCGGGCTTCAGATATTCGTCCGGCCGGCGCCCAACAGCATCACCCTTCAGAACGACATTACCCAATGTAAAGACGGGGCCGGGGGTCACCGTGATTTCAACGGGCACCGGAGCGCCATCTGGAAAGACGGGATCGGGCGGTAGCGTATCGATATCCTGACCGTTTACCTTGACGGCGACGGTGCCGCCGTAGCGTGCCTGTTCATAAAGGGCTGCCAGCAGACGGTCACGGTCGTCGCGGGCCTTGATGGCGAGGCCAAGATCGCCGGAAACCGGCTTGTCCTTGTCCTGATATAGCCGGGAGCTGTTTTCCAGCGCCGACTTCAGATCGGCGTCTCCGGTAGATTCATTCAGCGTCAGGCTGAAATTGACGGGATCGACGATGTCGTTGGGTTCTTCTTCTTTTTCGAAGAACCGCATACCGAAGATCTTGAAAGCATAGGCGTCGGTGACCGACAGAGGCCCGCACGCAGCCAAAGCCGCGACCGCAAAAGCAGCACCAATCTTCCGATACGCAACACTCATAGTCGGCAAACGCATAATTTCCGCATTCCGCTGTTCAGGCCACTTCGAACACCTGCCTGCCATCACGGCAGGGGTACAATCGCATGACAAGGTTTGCCGTTTGTTAATGATGACCCTACACAGCATTGGCCGGGGGATGAAGACTTTCGGCCGTCTTTTTGCAGAAAAGCCCTGCTGGTGTGGCATGAGGGAAACAAAAAACCCCGGATTTCTCCGGGGCTGAGAGTGGAAAAGCGGTGTAATGCGCCACTTTTCGCGGTGTGGCCTGCAATTAACGCGGGCAGCTGTCGATGTAGCGGCGGCCGTAGCGGTCGCGGTAGTAGCACTGGCCGGGCTGTTCGGACACGTTGCCAATGACAGCACCCGAAACGCCACCGATTGCTGCGCCAACGGCAGCGCCGCGAACGTTGCCAGTGATTGCTCCGCCGATGATAGCGCCGGAAACCGCCCCGATACCGGCACCCTTTTCAGTCTGCGTGCAGCTCACCACGGATAGAGCGAGCAGGACAAGCACGATGGCCTTCTTCATTTGTTTCTCCAAATCTGGACGCGGGACCCGAGTTCCCGGCCGTCCGTTTCTCCCCAGGGATAGAAGATGGACGGTAAGGTCCCCCTCCGGTCTAACTTGCACCTTCAAAAGATAAATGCCTGTCTGTGAAAGTCTACAGATATCCTGCAAAATCCCCTTGGCGCAAGTAATGCTATTCAACCTGAACGGAAGCTGAAGGCTGTTCCCTGTGGGACAGGGATTACCGCTGATCCCATTGAAACAGAATATAAGCAGCGGATGCTCCGTCCTTTTGGCATGGTCTTGACTCAGATCAAGGTTAAGTGGAATGAAATCCATGACAGGTAGTTTGGAACTGTTCAAAATTAGGGGCCTTTTGCCGCACTTGGCCGCGACAACCCTCGCAGAGGTTGACGCCGCCGCGCTTTGGATCAAAAAGACGGCAAGGTTCTGGAGACAATGATGGATTTCGAGAGTTTCTTTAAAGGTGAGTTGGACGGCCTGCATCAGGAAGGCCGCTACCGCGTTTTTGCCGATCTGGAGCGCCAGAGCGGGCAATTCCCCAAGGCGACCCGTTACAATTCGGCCGGCGAGAAGCAGGACGTCACCGTCTGGTGTTCCAACGACTACCTCGGCATGGGCCAGCACCCCAAGGTCACCGAGGCGATGAAGCTCGCCATCGACCAGTGTGGCGCGGGTGCGGGAGGCACCCGGAATATTTCGGGCACCAACCATTATCACGTTCTTCTGGAGCGCGAACTTGCCGACTTGCACGGCAAGGAATCGGCGCTGTTGTTTACCTCCGGCTACGTGTCCAATTGGGCAGCGCTCGGAACGCTCTGTTCGAAGATTCCCGGTGTGATCGTCTTTTCGGACGCCGGGAATCACGCATCGATGATCGAAGGCATCCGCTACTCCAAGTGCGAGCGGGTCATCTTCAAGCACAATTCGCTTACCGATCTCGAAGCCAAGCTTAAGGCTGCCGATCCGCGTGCGCCAAAAATCATCGCGTTCGAATCCGTGTATTCGATGGACGGCGATATTTCACCGATCAAGGAAATCTGCGACCTCGCCGACAAGTATGGCGCGATGACCTATCTCGATGAAGTGCACGCTGTCGGCATGTACGGCGCGCGTGGTGGCGGCATAGCCGAACGCGAAGGCCTGATGCACCGCCTGACGGTCATCGAAGGCACGCTCGGCAAGGCTTTTGGCGTGATGGGCGGTTACATCGCTGCATCCACGGCGTTGTGCGATTTCATCCGTTCATTCGCCTCCGGCTTCATCTTCACGACGGCTCTGCCGCCAGCACTTGCTGCCGGTGCGGTCGCCTCGATCCGTCACTTGAAGGAAAGCCAGGTCGAACGCTTCGCCCACCAGGAACGCGTCCGCCGGCTGCGCAATCTGCTCGACAAGAACGGCATTCCGCACCTCGACAATCCGAGCCATATCGTGCCGGTGATCGTCGGCGATGCCTCCAAGTGCAAGTGGATCTCCGATCTGCTTCTCGACAATTGCGGCGTCTACGTTCAGCCCATCAACTATCCGACGGTGCCGAAAAAAACCGAGCGTCTGCGCATTACCCCGACGCCGCTTCATTCGGATGCCGATATCGATCATCTGGTCGGCGCGCTGCATCAGCTCTGGTCGCGTTGCGCGCTGGCAAGGGCCGTCGCCTAAGCCAAAGGTTCCTTGGCAAAGGCTTGAATTTACAATGCGGATTGTCGAAAGATGATCCGCATTTTTGATTCTGGACAGTCTTTCAGGAGTTCTCCGCATGGGCATCGAGCACAGGCTCAATCAGGTGATCGACCGGTTTCTCGAAACCGGAAAGATTACCGGAACCGTCGTGCTTGCCTACGAGCATGGCCAACCGCTTTTCCGCCGCGCCGCCGGGTTTGCTGACCGGGAAGCGGGCAAGCCGGTTGGGTTCGATACGATTTTCCGCATGGCCTCGCTGACCAAGCCAATCGTTGCGGCAACGGCCCTGGCAATGGTTGATCGCCGCCTGATCTCTCTGTCCAATCGGGTTGCCGAACACCTGCCGTGGTTTCAGCCGAAGGCGCCAGATGGTAGGGCAGCGGATATCTCCATCCATCAGCTACTCACCCATACCTCGGGTCTGGTCTATGATGTAACGCTCGAACATCTGCCGGCGGCGCAGGCGATGACCTGCGGTCTGCTCAATACCGATCTCGATTACGAGGCCAATTTCAGCCGTCACAACGCGGTGCCGCTGGCTTTCGCCCCGGGTACGCAATGGGCCTATTCGTTCGCAACCGACATTCTGGGCGCAATCCTCGCCAAGGTTCATGGCGGGTCGTTGGAAGATGCGGTCGTGACATATATCGCCGGTCCTCTCGGGATGGCTGACAGCCGATTTCACGTCACTGATCCCGCGCGGCTTGCCGTGCCTTATGCCGATTCGGACCCATCAGCTGTGCGGATGACTGATCCTTATTTTGCGCCGGGAGATGCAGGCTGGACGCTGGGGTTTTCGCCATCACGGATTTTCAATCCCAAGGCGTTTCAATCCGGCGGCGCCGGCATGGTGGGAACGGCTGGTGATTTTCTTGGCTTCCTGGAGACGTTGCGCACAGGTGGCGGTGCCGTTCTCAAGCCGGAAACGGTGGGTTTTGGTCTTTCCAATCGCATCGGTACGCTGGTCTCGGACCCGGGCTGCTCCTTCGGCTATTTCGGTGCGGTGGTCGAGGATCAGGCAGAGGCACTGACGCCGCAGCCGGCCGGAACAGTTCGCTGGGGCGGTGTCTACGGTCACAGCTGGTTCATCGATCAGGCCAACGGGCTGACGGTGCTCAGCATGAGCAACAATGCGCTTGAAGGCTGCATGGGCGAATTCCCCGGCAAGATCGTCGAGGCGGTATACGCGGCTTAGCCTGATTTCAGGCTGCAGCGGCCTCACGCTCGACGATCATCTTTGCGATACGCCGGGCTTCGCCATCGACGGCAAAGACATCGTCCATGCTGGATGCTGCCGGTATCGCAGTCATCGCCTCCATGACGGTCTCGGTGATCTCGGCCATCTGCAGGAAGCCTACTCGTCCGTCGATAAAGGCCTCCAGCGCGACTTCCTTGGCGGCATTCAGTACCGCGCTCTGCATGCCGCCGCGTTCCATCGACAATCGTGCAAGGCGCAGCGCCGGGAAGCGTTCTTCATCCGGTGCCTCGAAATCGAGCCGTGACAGTTTTGCAAAATCCAGTCGTTCGACATCGAGCGCCGGCCGTGCCGGATGCGACAGCGCATAGCCAATGGCGGTGCGCATATCGGGGCAGCCGAGCTGCGCCAGCACCGAGCCGTCGCTATAGCCGACCATCGAATGGATGACCGATTGCGGATGGACGATCACTTCGATCTGGTCCGGCCGCATGCCGAAAAGATGCTTGGCCTCGATCATCTCGAGCGCCTTGTTGAACATCGAGGCACTGTCGATCGAAATCTTCAGGCCCATCGACCAGTTGGGATGGGCGCGCGCCGTTGCGGCGGTCACATCGCGCATCTCGGTCAGCGTCGATTGACGGAACGGGCCGCCGGATGCGGTGAGAATGATACGCTCTACAGCGTGACGCTGGTGCTCTTCCAGCACCTGATAGATGGCATTGTGCTCGCTATCGACCGGCAGCAGCTTGCCACCGCCGGCATGGACGGCGGCTACGAAGAGATCACCGGCAGAAACCAGGCATTCCTTGTTGGCAAGCGCGATGTCGGCGCCGCGCCGGGCTGCGGCCAGTGTCGGGGCAAGACCGGCCGTGCCGACGATGGCGGCCATCACCCAGCCGGCGTCGCGCTGCGCCGCCTCGATCAGGCCGTTGCGGCCAGCCGCGACTTCGATGCTGGTGCCTGCCAGCGCTGCCTTGAGATTTTCATATTGGCCCTCATCGGCCGTCACGGCGAGTTCGGCGCCCGCTGCCTTTGCCTGTTCGGCAAGTAGCGCGACATTGCCGTTGCCGGTCAATGCGGCAATGTCGAACGCATCACGTCCGCCGAGTTGGCGGATGACGTCGAGCGTATTGGTGCCGATCGAGCCCGTCGAGCCCAGAATAGTCAAGCGGCGTTTGCCTTGCGCGCCGGAGGTCATGGCCAAGTCCCGTTGTTTTTATTGTTTCCCGGTAGGCTCTACAGGTGAAAGCCGATGCCAACAAGGGTAGCCTCGCTCCGGGTGGTGGCGATAGGGTCGCAGGTGCTGCGAATCAATGGCCGCAGCGGGCGGGGCGAAACCTGCCGTTTGCCGGAAAGGATGTTCCTGATGTTGAAACTTGCGCTGTTTCTTTCCTGCTCCTGTGTGCTGATCGACGCCACGTCGGTCTCCACCGTCGCGGCCGAATCGGTGCCGAACGCGCTGGTGGGGACGTGGCTGGCGGAGGATATCGGCGGCGGCGGCGTCATCGACTTTCTGCAGACGACCCTGGAAATCAACGATGACGGCACCTATTCCGGCTTTGCCGGCTGCAACAATTACACAGGCACCTTTGACCTGAAGGACGGGGAGATTGTCTTTGGCCCGGCAGGTTCGACGCGCAAGATGTGCGTGCCGGCGGTGATGGATCAGGAGACGAAGTTTTTCGCGGCCCTGAAGACCGGGCTGTCCTGGAGGATCGAAGAAACCAAGCTGGTGCTGGCGAAAGCCGATTCGAAGACAGCTCTGCGGCTTGCTCCGCATACGGTGTCGTCAGACGTTCTCATCAACATTCCCGGTGCCCGGACAGTTGACCGGCAAGCTGTGCGTTACGATTGCGCCGGCAAATCCGTTGCTGCCGAATATATCAATGCCGGTCCGGTCTCGCTGGTCACGCTTGCCATTGGCAGCGAGTTCGTGGTCGCCTCAAACGTACTTTCAGGATCGGGCGCCAAATATGCGGGCGGGCAATATGTCTGGTGGACGAAGGGTGACGCGGCAACGCTGATCGACACTATGAAGGGTGACAACGACCCGGGCGTCACCTGCTCGAAAGTAGAGTGAACCCGGCTCGCCGGTGGTAAGTACTGGTGGTTTCCTGTCGCTCTGATCCGTTGACCGAGCGCCGCCAATTTTGCCCATCCCTATACCCCGCTGACGATAGCCGCCGCTTCTCTTGATGTCAGGCCGAGGTCTTGCGCCGGGTGATGAAGCTGAGCGCCAGCACAGCGAAGATCAGCAGGCCGGTGCCGACCTGTTGCCAGTAGAAATTCAGCCCGGTGAGCAGCAGGCCGTTGGCGACGATGCCGAGCAGCAGTACGCCGAGCACGGTACCGGAGACGTTGGGGCGGCCAAGGCGCGAGAGCGTCGTGCCGATGAAGGTGGCGCCGATGGCGTTGAGCAGGAAGGCGCTGCCGGAGGAGGGGATATAGACGGTGACCGTCGCCGACAGGATCAGTCCGGCGACCGCTGCAATCAGACCGGCAAGAATGAAGGCCACGGCCACATGCGCACGCGCCGTAATGCCGGAGTAGCGTACGACGCTCGGCTGGATGCCGATTGCAAGAGCGACGCGGCCGAAGCGGGCGCGGGTCAAGATGATGGTCGCTCCAACGATGATGGCGGCGGCGATGATGAGCGGAACCGGAATGCCGGCGACGGCGCCGCGCCCGAGAAAGCGGAAGGCTTCGGGAACGCCTGATGGAGGCAGATAGACCGGGTTGCCGCCGTTGGTCAGAAGCTGCTGAATGCTGCGGCCGATGAACAGCGTGCCGAGCGTGGCGAGAAACGGTGAAATGCCGATGCCTGAAATCAGTACCGCATTAAAAGCCCCGACCGCCGCGCCTGCGCCAAGACCCGCCAAGGCTGCGACCGCGATCGGCTGGCCGGCAAGCACCAGGGAGACAAAGGCGAAGCTGGCGAAATCGACGGCTGTGCCGACCGACAGATCGATGCCGCCAACCGAGACGGCAAAGGTCATGGCGATGGCGACGATGGCGAGCAGCGTAAAATTGTTGACGAGAATGCTCTGCAGGTTGGCGATTGTGAGAAATGTCGGGCTGGCGAAGGAGAAGATGGCAAATACGGTGATGAGTGCCAGAACGAGGGCGTTGTTGACGATCACGCCGATGATGGCGCGAGGGACGGACGGTTCGATTGCGGAGGTCTGCAGGGTCATGATCAGGCCTCCTGCCTGCGCAGCAATGTCGTTGCCGAAACCACGAGCAGGATCAACAGACCCTGGATGCCGCTGACCAGCACGCTCGAAATGTTGAGAAGCTGGAAACCGTTGACGAGGAAACCGACGAACAGGGTGGACAGCAGGGTGCCGATTACCGTCGGTACCAGCCGCCGTGAGAAGACGGAGCCGAGCAGGGCGGTAACCACCACCGGCAATAGCATCTCGCCTGAGCCTGTGGTGCTGCCGCTGAGATTGGAGACCGACAGGACCCCGGCAAACCCGCCGCACAGGCCGCTGGCGATGAAGGCGCCTGCGACCAACCGGCGAACCGGCAGGCCGGCGGCGCGGGCCGCGTCAGGAAATTCGCCGACGGCGTAGAGACGGAGCCCGGTCGGGGTGTATTGCACGATGGCCGCAGCGATCAGCGTGAAGACGAGCAGCACGTAGGCGAGCGCCGGAATGCCCAGAGGACCGGATGACGACAGCGCCGTAAGCAGCGGCGTCGAGGCGGGAATGACGGTATTCTGCGTCAGCACCAGTTCGAGGCCGGCGACTATGTTCATCACGGCAAGCGTTGCCAAGAGCGGCACGATACCGGCGCCGACGACGGCGATGGCGTTGACCATACCGATCAGAACGCCGGTGAGGAGGGCGGCTGCAACCGCCGTCGCATCTCCATAGCCGAGTTGAGCAGCCGTCGCGTAGACGGCGGCGCTCAGGCCCATATTGGCGGCGAGCGACAGGTCGATGCCGCCGGTAACGACGTTGGAGCCGCCGGCGATCAGCACGACGGTCAGGCCGATGGCCAGCACGCCGGAGATCGCCGACGGGCCCAGCACGTTGCCGATATTGCCGACGCTGAGAAAGTAAGGCGCGGTCAGTGAAAAGACGAGCAGGATGGCAACGAAAGCGACCAGCGATCCGGCGCGCAGCGCACTGGCGGCGAGACTGCCACCCCGGCTCGGCTTCAATGGTGAAACACTTGGTTCAAAATGGATGACGGGGGCAAGCTGGATATCAACCGACATGGCGGAGAACCTCTGAGGAGCCGGTGGATGCGGCAAGCACGTCGTCTGGTGATGTCTGAGACGAGATGAATTCGCTGATGATGCTGCCGCGGAAGAGGACGAGGATACGATCGGTGATGCCGATCAGTTCCGGCAGGTCGGATGACAGCACGATAATGCCGGCGCCGCGGGCGGCGAGGTCGCCGATCAAGTTATAAATCTCGACCTTCGAGCCGATATCGACGCCGACCGTCGGCTCGTCCAGCAGATAGATTTCGGAATGGCGGCTCAGCCATTTGGCGATCGCCACCTTCTGCTGGTTGCCGCCGGAGAGCGTGCGCACAAGGGCGTTGCGTCCCGATGTCTTGACCTCAAGGCGGCGGATGAGATCATCCGCTTCGCGCCGTTCGCTTTTGAAATCAAGAAAGCCGAGGCGGGTGAAGCGTTTCAGCGACGACAGCGTGATGTTTTCCGTGACGCTGAGATCAAGCGCCACACCGTTGCCGCGCCGGTCTTCCGGCACGAGCGCAAGGTGCTGGTCGACGGCCTGTGCGGGATTGGCGGACCGTGCCGGTTTGTCGTCGATCTCGATCTGCCCGGAGGTTGCTGTTTCCAGGCCGAACAGCGTGCGGATCAGGTCCTTGGCGCCGGAGCCCAAAAGGCCGGTCAGGCCGAGCACTTCGCCACGCCGCAGCGTCAGGGAAATATCCTGATATTTTCCATGTGACGACAGGTCGTCGAGGCTCAGGATGTCCTTGCCGAGTGTGACGCTGCGTTTCGGGAACATATCGGCAATGTCGCGCGCCACCATCAGCCTGGCGATGGCCGCAGCCGACGTTTCGCCAAGCGGCAAAGTGGCGACGTCTTCGCCATTGCGCAGCACCGTGACGGTGTCGCAGAGTTCTTCGATCTCGTTGAGATAATGTGAGATGTAGATGATCGTCACGCCCTCGTCGCGCAGGCGGCGGATCAGCCGGAAGAGAATATCCGCCTCGCGGCGCACAAGGGCTGCCGTCGGCTCGTCGAAAACGAGCACTTTCGGCTGGTCGAGCAGCGCGCGGGTGATCTGGACGATCTGTTTTTCGGCAGTGGAAAGCTCGCTGATCAGCGCACTGTTGGGCAGCTTGACGCCGAAATAATCGTCGAGGATTTCGCTGGCCCGGCGCTGCATAAGCCGCCGGTCGAGAAAGGGCGTTCCGGCGATGCGCGGTTCCCGCCCAAGGAACAGGGCTTCGCCGACTGTGAAGGTCGGAACCAGCAGGCGATCCTGGTGGATGAAATGGATGCCGAGTTCTTCGACGCGGTGTGGGGTGAGCCTGTCATAGGCCTGGCCGTCAATTTCGATGCGGCCTTCGTCAGGCTGATGCAGGCCGGCAAGCAGTTTGATCAGCGTCGATTTGCCGGCACCATTCTGGCCGACGAGGCCATGCACCGTGCCGCGCCGGACGCGCAACGAGGCATGGCTGAGCGCCGGCGCGCCATCAAAGCGCTTGACGATCCGGTCGAGATGAATGGCATCGCCGGTTTCGTCTGGTGAAGCTGCGCTCATGGCTTGTCCGTCCTGCTAATCGACCCGTGTGGAATGGCGACCCGGATATGCACCGGATCGCCTCAAGGCATGATGGCGTTAGCCGATACCGAGTTTCTTGGTGACTTCGTTGACGTTCGCCTTGTTGGCGATCAGCGCATGCACGTAGGTTTCGCGCGGCAGTGTCTGGCCGGCGAGAAGCTTGGCAACATTCTGGATTGCCGTGCGGCCGATTTCAGCGGGTTGCTGCGCCACGTCGGCGCCGGCCGGAGAATTTGGATCGGCAACGAGTTGCAGCACTTCAGGGCTGCCATCGACACCATAGGTGCGGATTTCATTGCGGCCGGCGGCGGCGACCGCCTGGGTGGCGCCGAGCTGCGGAATGTCCCAGGCGGACCAGATCGCCTTGATCGAGCCCTTCTCCGGATATTTGTTGAGAAGTGCCGTGATCTGCGTGAAGGCGTCCTGAACCGTGTTCGGGATGACGTCGCGCAATTCCGGCTCAAGGATTTTCACCTTGGGGAAGTATTTGACGACATTGACGAGCTGGTCGTAGCGGATGGCGCAAGGGGTGACGCCGTAAAAGCCGTTGAAGACGACGATATTGCCTTCACCGCCGATGTCGGAAACGAGCTGCAGCGCCAGGTCCTTGCCGATGCCCCAATTGTCGGAGGTGGTGTTGTTGATCGAATGGGTCGAGCCGACATCGACGGTCAGAACCGGAATGCCCGCATCGCGCGCCTTCTTCAGCCAGGGATCGATGACGCTCAGCGTGCCGAGGATTTGGACGATAGCGTCGGGCTTCTGGGCAATCAGCGTCTGCAGCTGTGATACCAACTTGCCATCGTTGCGGCCGGCATCGACTGCGATCGGTTCGCCGCCGAGACGATTCACCTCTTCAATCTGGGCATTGTAGGCCTGAAGGTCGAAGAAATGATCCGTGCCGGTGGCGCTGATGGCGATACGCTTGCCCTTCAGCGAGAGCTCCTCTGCGGCTGCGGCCGTCCGGTTGCCGATCAGGCTTGCGCCTGCAATTGCCGCACCTGCGACTGCCGAAAGTTTCAAAAGATCGCGGCGGCCGACGCCCTGTGCCGGTTTTTCCTGTGTCATGGTCAATCCCCGATTAAATAATATCTATAGAATAAGTGTATTATGATATCTGCCGAGAAAGAAATTTCCAAAGATGGGGCGGTGGCCGGAAAACTTGGGGCATGAAAGCGACCCGGGCAGGAGAAATCCCGGTGCTCCGGACCCTGTCAGGAGGAGTTGCTGCGGCCTGTGCCATAGGTGAGCGCAAGGGCACCGACAAGAACGGCACCCTTGACGAAATCCTGCGTGTAATAGGGGGCGTTGAGCATGGTAAGGCCGTTGAGCAGGACGCCGACGAAGACCGCGCCAACGATGGTGCCGAGAACATTCGGCCGTCGTTTTCCAAGCACCGCAAAGCCGATCAGCGCGGCGGCCACCGCGTCCATCAGCAGCGAGCCGCCGGAGGAGACATCGCCACGCCCGACGCGGGCGGCAATGACGATGCCGCCAAGGGAGGCAAGCGTGCCGGAGATCACATAGGCGAGCGTCTTCAGCCGCGCCGTCGATGCACCCGCCAGCCGTGTGGCCACCTCGTTGCCGCCGGTGGCAAACAGCAGGCGGCCGATGCGGGTCCGTTCCGTCAGAACGAACAGGGTAATGGCGACGAAGACCATGAGCACGACAGAGACCGGGACGACGCCGAACAGGCTGGCGCGGCCGATCAAAAGGAACGTGGGGTCATAGGCGCCGGTGGCGGTTGTCCCGTTCGGCAGGATCAGTCCGGCGGAAATCGAACGGCCGGCGGTCGGGATCAGTTGCAGGCCGGAGAGCAGGAACATCATCGACAGCGTTGCCAGCAGATCTGGAACCTTCAGCCGGACGATAAGAAACGCGTTGACGAGGCCGATCAGCGCTCCGAAGGCGAGGACTAGCGGTACGGTGGCGATGGCATCGAGCCCCCAGACAATCATCGCATAGCTGGCGGCCATGACGCTGGAGGCGGCAATCGCGCCGATCGACAGATCGAACCCGCCGACGGCAAGCGTGACGGTGACGCCGGCGCCCAGAATGGCGACGACGGCAACGGCCTGCAGGATGCTCATCAGGTTACCGAGATTGGCAAAGGCGGGCTCGGCCGTGGAGAAGCCGACGAGCAGAGCAGCAAGCAAAATGAACACGGCGCCGGATCTCAACGTTGTGCCAAGATCTGCAAGCCAGGTCGATGTCCCGGCGCTTGTATTTGCGCTGCGTGGCACCGGCGGAGCGGTTTCGTCAATGATCGATGTCATGCGTGGATTTCCTGCAGGAGGTCGGATGGCGCGCCTTCGGGCGCCGCGACAAGGCTGTGGTGGTCGATGATGAGAATGCGGTCGGCAACCTCGTGGGCCTCCTCCGGATCGGAAGTGGCGATCAGGGTGGCACGGTCGCTGCGGCTGCGGATCGCCTGGATGATATCGTGGCGGGCGCCGACGTCGACGCCCTGGAAGGGTTCGTCGAGCAGCAGAAGCCGGCTCGGTTCGGCTTCCCAGCGGGCGAGAACCACCTTCTGTTGATTCCCGCCGGAAAGCGAGGTTATCGGCGCCAGCGGTCCGGATGCCTTGATGCGCAGGCGGTCGATGGCCTTTACGGCCTCGCGCCGTTCGCGGCCGCCGAACAGCAGGCCGTGCGGATACCATTTGGCAAGATGCGGCAGGCTGATGGTCGCCGCCAGCGAGCTTCCCGGCCAATCGGCCGGCATCAGCGAAGACCGATGCCGGTCCTCCGCTGCCATGGCGACGCCGGCGGCAATCGCCTCCGCCGGCGTTTGCGGCCGGTGCCGGCGGCCGCCCAGATACATCTCTCCTGCGGCAAGGCGCCCGGCGCCGAAGATCGCCGAGAGCAGGCGGCTTTTGCCGGCACCCAGCACACCGGTGATCGCCACCACCTCGCCTGTGTGGACCGTGAGATCGAACGGTGTGGAGCCGGGCAACAGCCGCGCGTCGCGCAGTTCGAAGACCGGCGATCCCTCAGCAAGGCGAATGCCGGGCCGCGCCGATTGCAGTTTGCGGCCGATCATCGTCTCGATCGCCGCTGCAAAATCGATGGGGCGCTCGAAGGCACCGGGGACTGCGCCACCGCGCATGACGAGCACCCGGCTGGCAATTGCTTCCAGATCGGCGGTCCTGTGGGAGATATAGAGGATTGCAAGTCCACCATCGCGCAGGCGTTTGAGAATGCTAAACAGGCGCTGGCTTTCTGCAATGGAAAGACTGGCGGTCGGCTCGTCAAGAATCAGCAGATCCGCCCGGTTGGCGAGTGCGCGGGCAATGGCCACCAGTTGCCGGTCGGCAGCAGTCAATTCGGCGAAGTCGCGGTCCAGCGGCAGATCGAAACCGGCGGTATCGAGGATCGCCTGCGCTTGCCGCCTGATGCTGGCGCGGGAGATGAAGAAGGGCTGGCCGCGCTGGCTGAAGCGCGTCAAAAGCAGCGTGTCTGCAACAGTGAGCCCGGCAGCGCCGACCAGATCGGTCGATTGATGGACGGTGACGACCCCGGCAGCGGCGGCTTCTGCCGGACTGCGCGGGGCGTAAGCCTGCCCGTTCAGCGTGATCGCGCCGCTATCGGCGGGCAGGACCCCGGAGAGGATTTTTACCAGTGTCGATTTGCCGGCGCCGTTTGCTCCCATCAGCGCGACGATCTCGCCGGCATCGATCGTCAGCGTCGTGTTGACCAGCGCGCGCGTGGACTGAAAACTGCGGCTGAGCGCATCGACGTGAAGCAACGGCATGGGTGGAAATCCTGATGTCTTAATAGTCTATATATTTTGTCATATATTTTCCGTTGAAGACAGCCGAGCGGGCGGAACAGCTTTGCGAAGTACCGGCTGCGCCCGTAATTTCTTTGCTGAGGGATGGGTTCCGGCAGAACGTTCGCGCCGCACAGGCAAACTGGTCATCATGCGGTACCTTGCCGGTAAGACTTTGTCGCGCAGGCCAGTTCCCGCGAAACAGGTTTCTCCCCAAGGCTGAAAAATGGCACTAATTAGTCTATTAAATTTATGGATTGACTATCTAATAGGTGCTGCGTCCCCAGAAGGGCTGGCTGCTTGCCGGTGACGTGTTCGATTGTCTTCAGAAGGAACGCATTCCATGAAAACCATTCTCCGTCTGGCGGCAACCGCCGCTCTCATTCCCTTTCTGTTCGTCTCGGCTGCCAAGGCCGATGGCGTTGCCGGCGCACCGGCCCCGTTCGACAAGGGCGGCGTCAAGCTGGCGCTGATCAGCTACATTTCTGCCGGTGATTTCTTCCAGGCGTATCAGGCTGGAGCTGAAGCACAGGCGAAGGCGCTTGATATCGATCTGCGGGTCTTCCCTGGCCGCCAGAACGCGGCGGAACAGCGCGAGCAGATTCTGCAGGCAATCAACCTCGGCGTCCAAGGCATCGTTATAGACCACGGCGTTCCCGAATCGCTTGCCGATGTCGTGCAGCAGGCGCTCGACAAGGGCATCAAGGTCGTCGCCTTCGACGTCAATCTCAACAATCCAAAGGTGCCGCAGGTCGAGCAGAGTGATCACGCGCTGGCAAAGCAAGCGCTTGAGCAGGCCGTCAAGGACAATGGCACCAGCTTCAATGCCGGATACGTCTATGTCGCCGGCTTTGCGCCGCTCGATCGCCGCAATGAGGTCTGGGACACGTTCAAGGCGGAGAACAAGGGCGTCGTCGAGAAGGCACGCTTCGGCAATGTCAGCGATACGACGGCGACCAGCACGGCCGATCAGGCAAAAGCCGCGCTTCGGGCCAATCCCGATATTACCGTGGTTTTTGCGCCCTATGACGAGTTTGCCCGCGGCGTGAAGCTGGCGGCGGCCGATCTGGGCATTTCCGACAAGCTGAAGATTTACTCTGCCGACGTTTCGACCGCCGATATCCAGGAGATCATCGAGGAAGGCAGCCCGTGGGTCGCAACGGTCGCGACCAACCCGGCCGTGGTGGGTGCCGTTTCGATCCGCGCAGCTGCCCTCGAAATTGCCGGAGAAGAGGTTCCCCGCCAGATCACCGTCGAGCCGACGTTGCTGACCCAGAAAAGCCTGAGAGAGGCCGGTGTCAAAACCATCGAGGAACTGGCCGCCAAGATCCCGGCCTTCAGCGTCAGCGATGCCGTCACCGCGAGCTGGATCCCGGCCAAGCTGTTCTGATCTTTTGCATAGCGACGGCGGAGCCGCTTGTGGCCCCGCTGCTCTCCTCCTTTTCAAACTGGAGCTTTTCCCATGAGCCAATCCAACGTTGTCTATGCAGCCGGTCTCGGCGTCACGCGCGACAGCCTGTTTGCCAGCGCCGCCGAAATCTCCCGCGATCTGTCGCTGCACGCTGCTGATCTTGATAGGGAAGGGCGCCCGCCGATCGGCGAGATCGTCAAGTTGAAGAAGGCCGGCCTGCTCAATGCTCTGCATGCGCGCGACATCGGCGGCGGTGGACTGAATTGGGTCGATGGCCTGAAACTCGTCCGCATCCTGGCGCGTGGCGAAAGCTCCATTGGCCAGCTGCTCGGCTACCACTATGTCAACAGCCAGTCGATCTACTGGTCCTTCGCGGATCAGGCGCGCGCACAGGCGCTGGGTACTGAGACCGTGGCGCAGAACCTCTACTGGGGGGCTGCGGTCAACCCGCGCGACCCCGGACTGACATTGACGCGGCGTGGCAGCGGTTACGTACTCAACGGCCGCAAATCCTTCTCCACCGCCGCGCGGGTGTCCGACTACATCAATGCCAATGCGACGCTGGAAGGCAAGATTGCCAATTTCGCCGTGCCGACCGATCGGCCGGGGTATGTCACCAATGATGACTGGGACAATATCGGCCAGCGGTTGTCGGATTCGGGCAGTGTCGAGTTCCACGATTTTCCAGTTTACGACGAGGATTTTATCGCGCCACCGGCAGATGAAAATGTACCTCCACCAGCTCTGGCAACTTTCAATACGCCGCTCATTCAGCTGGTCTTTGTGAATTTCTATCTCGGAGCTGCCGAGGGCGCACTGGCCGCCGCCGTCGATTATGTCCGCACCACGACCCGTCCCTGGGTGACATCCGGTGTCGAGCGCGCGGCGGATGATCCGTATGTTCTCGAACGTGTCGGCGAATTCACCGCATCATTGAAGGCCTCTGTGGCTCTTGCGGATAGCGCAGCATTGGCGGTGCAGACGGCCCTTTCCAAGGGAACGGACGTGACCGCTCGTGAACGTGGCGAAGCAGCAGCTGAAGCCTACGCGGCAAAGGTTCATGCCACCCATACCTCCCTCGACATCACTGCCCGCGTCTTCGAAATAACCGGCGCCCGCTCGACGGCGGAAAAATACCGGTTCGACCGCTTCTGGCGCAACGTGCGCACTCACACGCTGCACGATCCGGTGTTTTACAAGGCAAAGGAAGTCGGCGAGTTCGTGCTGAACGATAGGATCCCGGTGGTGAGTTTGTATAGCTGAGTGGGGCGAGCGTTGCTTCTACCCTTGTTAAATGTACGAGGTGGCAGATTGCGAATCAGATTTCGTTTGGATACCGGTGTGGCATTCAATCGGAGGTTGCAGTGAAACTCGTCTATATCGCTTCATGTCTATTCTCAGTCGCAATCCTTGCTGGCTGTGCACCTTCGAAGCAAGAATACGCCGCTATCGTTACGACAGTTCAGGGGAGCGCAAAGGCAAGACAGTTTGCCATGAAAGAATGCATGGCAAACTGGACCCCGCAGCAACGCAAAGATGCTTCGATCATAATTGATTCTTCAGAGAAAGATGCGCCGCGGCTGGCTTGTGCCCGCTTCGTTGAAGCAGTCCGATCCGGAAAACTCGAATATCAGGATGCCGTTGATTTTAAACGCCGTAGACTTACGCCCAAGTTGATCAAGATTTTCCAAGGACGATAACCGGGCGCCTTGTAATGAGGCCCGGTTTTTACCTTCCTCGTTAACCGATACTGGGTTTTCTGAAGGCGATGGGAGGCTGAAAATTGCTCCTCTGGAGGCGCTACCATCTCCTTCTGTCCGTACAGTCGTTGAGCGCTGAACGGATAGCGTCTTCAGCGCTCACAACGCCCCATTCTTCGGCGGCACCACGCCGTTCAGGTGAAAATTGCCGACAACATGGGCCTTCCAGCGCACCGGATCGTGCAGCGTGTGGGTGCGGGCGTTGCGCCAGTGGCGGTCGAGGTTGAGGCCGATGCGGGTGGCCGAGGTGCCTGCGAGTTCGAACAAAGTCGTGGACGCGGCGAGCGCTACCTCCGTCGTCAGCACCTTTGCGGCGGCGACCGAGAGTGTGGCGTCGATGACATTGGCCTCGGTCGCGTCCATCTGGGCAACGTCGACCTTGCGGCCTGCTCTTTCGATCAGGGCCGTTGCCGCCTCTATCTTGATGGCGATCTCGCCGATCCTGGCAATGGTCAGCGGATCGTCTGCGGCGCGTTCGACGCCGGAATCTTTCCAGGGGCGGCTCTGGGTGCGGACGAAATCCAGTGTCTCGGCAAAGGCGGCGCGCGCGATGCCGAGATCGACACCGGCATGGATGATCTGGCCGACCGAACCGATGGTGGTTGGCCGCTCAAAACCCTTGTGATGGAAGACGATGGCATCGGCATTGACATAGACATTGTTGAGGATGGTCGTGCCGCTACCGGTAGTGCGCTGGCCAAAACCATCCCAGTCGTCGATGATTTCGATGCCTTCGGTGCCCTTGGCGACGAAGGACATGGTCAGCCGGTCTTCGGGATCAAGGGCGAACACCGTAATCCAGTCGGCGAAGAGCACGCCGGTCGAATAGAATTTCTGGCCATTGACGCGGTAGCCGGGTCCTTCCGGTGTGATGCGGGTATTGTAGTCGGCCACCGTCTTGGTGCCGCGTTCGGAGAGCGCATTGCCGAAACGGTCGCCCGCCAATGCGCGGCCAAAGAAGTAGCGCTTCTGTTCTTCGCTGCCGTCCACCCGCAATGCTTCTAGAATGTAGAAATGGTTCTGCGGGATCTGGCCGATCGACGCATCCGCCTCAGACAGGATCGCGGTCACTTCCGCCAGAATCGCGTTGGAGACATCAAGCCCGCCATATTCGGCGGGAACGGTAATCGCCAGAAGTCCGGACCTGGCGATCTCGTCGAGTTCGTCATAGGGCAGGGTGCGATTGGCATCGCGATCGGACGCGCGGGTGGCGAAATCGGCGGCTAGTGCCCGGGCGGTCTCGATGGCTTCGAAATCGCTGCGGAGGCGACCGGCCGTTGGTTTGACGATTGGCTGATACTGCAAGATGGTTTCCATCGCACGCTCCGTTTTTGCACGGATCATGGGTGGAAGAAGTCAGGCGGAAAGATAAGATTATAATTTCTATAGATCTCCTAGACTAAGAAAAGTCTTTCCTTAAAGCTGGTTTTGCGCCGTCTTTGGCGTTTTCGCCTGCAAGCATTCGGCGATCCTTGCCGCAACGAACACGGCATGGTCGGTTACCTGCGGTAGGCCCATCAACTCGCCGAACGTACCGCGCGCCAGCGGCCCGGCGATCAGCAGGGATGGCGTTACGCTCGCCACTGGGCCGATGGCTTCCGAGTTACGGGTGCAGGATAGTCCAAGGCCGGTCGGGTCGATTTCGAGGTAACCGTTTTGCGAGAGTTCGGCGAGGAAGGGCTGGCTGGCGAGAATGCCGCCATGGCCGGGACCGGTGGTCACGACCACGGCGTCGTAGGTTTTCTCGACGGTAAGGGGACACCGCCGCAGACGCAGCGTGCAGTGGATCGCATCCGCCTCGATACGGCTTGCCGCAACCGACCCGGCGAGGATTTCAAGGCGTCCTTCGGCGATTGCCGTATCGAGTGCGGCTTCTACCTGCGGCGCGACGCGGAACCGGTGCACATCCCAGAACGGCCGTAGATGCCGGACGATGCGCTGCCGTTCCACCAGCGGCAGAACCTGCCACAGCGCCTGGCCCTGCGCCCGTACCTGATCGATGACACCGTGCCAGGTCCTGCCGTCCAGAGCCGCGTGCCGGATGGCATTGCGGATGTTTTTCAGCAGTGCCCGCGCGGTGAAGGCTGGCTCTTTCAGGAAGTCGCCGGTCGGGTCCTGCGCCACCGGTGCGTGGCCGCGCGAGCGCAGTCCACGCCGTGAAATCGCGGTAATCGGACCCTGGTGGCCCTTCAGCGCGAGCGCAGCGATCACATCGGCCGAGGTCAGGCCGTTGCCGACGACAAGCACGCGGTCCGATGGACGGATGGCCGCAAGCGCTCCGGCTTTCGTTGGGTCGGGCACGAAACGGGGATGGTCCTTCAGCACGGCTTGAAGCTGGCCCGGTGCTACCGGCGGCGGGTGACTGGTGGCGATGACGACGACGTCAGCCTTGGTCAGTGTGCCATCGTCACTGATAATCGACCAGCGCGGGCCATCACGCAGCACATGCGCGACCGCCCTGCGCTGATGCTGGACAGCGCCGGTCGCAACAAGTGGCTGCAGCATGGCGTTGACATAGTCGCCGAACACGCTGCGGCGGGGAAACAGGGCGCCGTCGGGCCGCAGGGCATCGTCATCGCCGGCCGTCGCCGAATGCGTCGCGATCCAGCGTAGGAAATGATCCGGTTCTTCGGTCAAAAGGCTCATGCGCGCGGCCGGCACGTTGATGCGGTGAGCGGGCTCAGTCGTGTCGTAGGCGAGACCCTTGCCAAGGTACGCGCGTGGCTCGAACACGATGATTGCAGGAGCCGGGGTCTGGTTTGACAGCGCAAGATGAAAGGCTGTTGCCGCGCCCGACACACCGCCACCGACAATGGCGACCACCGGTACTTCGCCTGAGACGGCGCCGGATACTGTCATCGGGTTGACGATCAACTGGTTCATGACACCTCACCGTCGGGCCGTTTGATAGTCTATAGTTTTTATCAATATTATTCGACGGTCAAGCCTTTAACGTCGCGGCGGACCCTACGATGGGTCCGATACCCGGGTTCAGGACTTCTCGTCGAGGGCCTGGAGAACGCGCGCCAACAGTTCTTCCTCGTCACGAACGCCATGGCGATACAGCGTCAGCACCAGCGCTGCCACAGGGTCGTTGGCGTCGCTATCCGGAGCGATGTTGCGGGCCGCCCTTGCACTGTCGAATACGCGCTGGCACAGCTGCACGTGATTGGGGAGCATTGGCTCATTGCGCCATTTCGTCATACTTCGTCTCCTGTTGCCGGCTGAAACGGACCTGCCGAGGCCGCACTCCAACAAGGCATGCACCGGTCAGAGTGGCGGTGCGTTCCTTGAGCGGTACGAGTGACGATTGATTGTGGCGGTTTTTATCCCAGCCGTATCAGGCCGGTGCAGCGGCAGCGGCCGGGTCCATCATAGGCACGGCAGCATTCAGATCGTTATCGGCATATTTGATGACGAGAATGCTGAGAATCGACCCGACGATCACGAAGACGACGGCGCGCATGGTCATTTGCATTGTACTAAATCCTGTTTAAGCCTGCCTGAAACGTGCGGATCGACGGCTTGTTCCAAAAGCGGGCATTGCAGACATCCCGCTGGAACCGGCCCACTGGAACCCGCAAGACGATAAAGCGCCCTTACTTCCAAATGGTGTTGTTCGGGCGCTTGCTGGCAGCCTGCGA
This sequence comes from Pararhizobium sp., assembly GCF_965279435.1. NCBI lineage: Bacteria > Pseudomonadati > Pseudomonadota > Alphaproteobacteria > Hyphomicrobiales > Rhizobiaceae > Pararhizobium > Pararhizobium sp. Next base: position 903,904 of record NZ_CBDIHY010000003.1, on the reverse strand, counting down.
TACAAATACATCAGATGAGCGGAATGAAAGCAGCCGGGGGTAGTGCGTGCATCAGGATATGGCATTGGTGGCAACCGTCGCGATCAGCTTTGTGCTGGCTGCGGGGTGCGGTTATTTTGCGGATCGGCTCCGCCTGCCGCCGCTGGTCGGATATCTGGTTGCCGGCATACTGATGGGACCATTTACGCCCGGGTTTACCGCCGATACCGCGCTGGCTACCCAGTTGGCCGAGATCGGCGTTATTCTTCTTATGTTCGGTGTCGGCCTGCATTTTTCTGCGGCAGATCTTGTCGCTGTTCGCGGGGTCGCCATCCCCGGCGCCATCGGCCAGATCATCCTGGCAACGCTACTGGGGATCGGCCTCTGTACGCTCTGGGGCTGGAACCTCGGCGCCGGGCTGGTCTTCGGGCTCAGCATTTCCGTTGCCAGTACTGTCGTTCTGCTCAAGGCACTGGAGGAGCGAAACCTGGTCAATTCACCGAATGGCCGGGTGGCCATCGGCTGGCTGATTGTCGAGGACCTGGCGATGGTTCTGGTGCTCGTTCTGCTGCCGATCGTTGCTGAGGTTCTGGGCGCTCAGGGTACTGTTGCGCATGGCGCGGCGGCGGCTTCGACGCCTGTTGCGCTGACAATCGTCCTGACACTGGTCAAGCTCGGCGCATTTGCCGTCCTTGCCATCGTTCTGGGACCGCGGATTGTTCCGTGGCTATTGACGCTGGTTGCCCGCACCGGATCGCGCGAATTGTTCACGCTCACCGTTCTTGCCATCGCGCTGGGCATCGCCTTCGGCTCGGCCACGCTTTTTGGCGTTTCGTTTGCGCTGGGCGCGTTCTTCGCCGGCGTCGTCATGAGCGAATCGCATCTCAGTCACCGTGCAGCGGAGGATTCTCTGCCGTTGCAGAATGCCTTTTCGGTGCTGTTCTTCGTGTCAGTCGGCATGCTGTTCAACCCGAAGATCCTCATCGAGCAGCCGCTGGCGGTCCTCGCTATCCTGGCGCTGATCACGCTTGGAAAATCGCTGATTGCCGCCGGTTTCGTGCTGATGCTGCGCTATCCGATGTCGATGGCGCTGACCGTGGCGGCAAGCCTCGCCCAGATCGGCGAGTTTTCCTTCATCGTCGCTGGCCTTGGCGTCTCCCTGGGGCTGATGTCACAAGAGGGGTATGACCTCATCCTGGCTGGCGCCATCCTGTCGATTACCCTCAATCCGCTGATGTTCTGGGCTGCGGCAAAGCTGAAGACCGCGTTCAGTGGTAGTGTGCCGATTTACGGCGAGCGGAAAATCAAAATACTCAGTCGCGATCTCGACGTCATCAAGGCGCGGAACGATGAAAAGGAAAGCCAGCAGCAGCTGAAGCAGCAGCAGCTGGTCCACACCTTTCCGCTGTTTTCAGAGGTCAACGATCACGCGCTCGAGGAGCTTCTCCTCCTGTTCCGTCCAGCCTCGGCCTCGCCGGGTGACAAGGTGATCAGGGTTGGAGAGCGCGGGGATGCGATGTTTTTCATCTCGTCCGGCGCCGCCGAGGTTCGTTTGCCGGGCAACGACATCCTGCTCGAGGCCGGCGCATTTTTCGGCGAGATGGCGCTGCTCAGCGGCGGGTTGCGCACCGCAGACGTGATCGCGGTGGATTTCTGCCAGTTCCTCAAACTCGATCGGCGTGATTTCAACATTTTCATGGCCCGCCATCCCCGCCTGCGCGCCGCTGTCAGCGACATGGCCCGTGAACGTAAGAAGATGAATGTGCCTGGTACGATCAACAGCGGCACGGTGGAGTAATTGTTATGGTTGAGGCTTGGAGCTGACATGAGCTTCAATCCGCCAAGACTCCGGTTTTCCGGTTTTTGCCTGTCAATCATCGCCGTGGCGCAATTTTCGGATGAAAAAACCTGAAGAATGGCAAGAAGCAGGGACAAAAATTGATGTAGACTGCAGTATTCGCCTCAAATCCCGGAGACTGTCATGACTGCTCCACATCCCTCCAAGACCCATATCGGCAATCACAAGCTGCATCCCGAAACATTGATGCTGAACTATGGTTATGATCCTGAACTCTCCGAGGGGGCGGTCAAGCCGCCGGTGTTTCTGACATCCACATTCGTGTTCAAGTCGGCCGAGGAAGGGCGCGATTTCTTCGATTTTGTTTCCGGCCGCCGCGAGCCGCCGGCAGGGACCGGGGCAGGGCTGGTCTATTCCCGCTTCAATCACCCCAACAGCGAAATCGTCGAGGATCGTCTCGCCGTCTACGAGCGTACGGAAAGCTGCGCGCTGTTTTCCTCCGGCATGTCGGCGATTGCAACGACGCTACTGGCGTTCGTCCGGCCGGGCGATGCCATCCTGCATTCGCAGCCGCTTTACGGCGGCACCGAAACGCTGTTGGCAAAGACCTTCCTCAATATGGGCGTTGCAGCGGTGGGATTTGCCGACGGTGTCAATGAGGCGTCCGTTCAGGCAGCGGCTGAAGAAGCGATGGCGAAAGGCCGGGTCTCGATGATCCTGATCGAAACCCCTGCCAATCCGACCAACAGCCTTGTCGATGTCGCGATGATCCGCAGGATTGCCGACGCGATCGGCAAGAAACAGGGACATACGCCAATCGTTGCCTGCGACAATACTCTGCTTGGCCCGGTCTTTCAGCGGCCGATCGAGTATGGTGCCGATATCTCGCTTTATTCACTGACCAAGTATGTTGGCGGTCATTCTGACCTCATCGCCGGCGCTGCTCTCGGCGCAAAATCGGTGATGAAACAGGTCAAGGCGCTGCGCGGCGCCATCGGCACGCAGCTTGATCCGCACTCCTGCTGGATGCTCGGGCGGTCGCTGGAGACATTGTCGATCCGCATGGAGAAGGCCAACAACAACGCGCTCGACGTCGCCAATTTCCTGCGTGATCATCCGAAGGTCAAGGGCATTCACTATCTGCCTTATCATGACCCGCAGTCGCCGCTCGGCAAGACATTTGCCGCGCAGTGCACCGGGGCGGGCTCGACCTTCTCCTTCGATATTCGCGGCGGCCAGCCGGCATCCTTCAAGTTTTTGAATGCGCTGCAGATCTTCAAACTCGCCGTCAGCCTCGGCGGCACGGAATCACTTGCCAGTCATCCGGCGACGATGACCCATTCCGGCGTGCCTCTGGAGGTGCGTCAGCGGATCGGTGTGCTGGAATCGACCATCCGCCTGTCAATCGGCATTGAACACCCCGATGATCTGATCGCAGACCTGACAATGGCGCTGGATGCGGCTTGATACTTCGGCGATATTTTTCTTATTTTTCGCTGTGTCTTGAAACGGTTACATTCCTTCGCCATATTATGCTCATGGAATTCGTTTCCAGCGGTTGACCACGGATGTACTGGCAATCGCTGTCGAGACGGGTCGGAGAGGTCGGGTTTTCACCCGGCCTTTTTCTTTGCCCGGACCCTCGCGGATCGCCCGCCGAACGGTTTCTTTTTCAAATTGTGTTTACGCTGTCGTTTGTTATCTCGCCTTTCGCGGGGGATAACACTACTTGTTATTGCAGACGATTTAGACGAACATTTGCCATGGCCATCCGGCCTCCCGGCCAATTCCCTCGACAGGAGAAAACCATGCCCCTTAAGTCTCTGATGGCCGTTGCGGCGCTGGCGCTTTTGGCGCTTTCAGGATGCGCAAGCACCGGCGCCAACAACACGACCTACTCGCAATACCAGGGTTACGGCCCGATCCCGGACCTCGGCGCCTCTGACTCGGGTGGCGTACGCATCGGTTACTGATACTCTTTGAGCGAACAGTTTTGCAGGGGGACGTGCATGCCCCCTGCAAATCGCGCATGCCAGCGGGCGGCGCTGCCCTAGCAATTGGCCACCCGATTGCTCCACACCTATCTTCCAGGATGTTTCGTCGTGATCCCAGCCAAGCTGGCAGGCTTTCGGTTGCCCGATGGCGGGCCGCGTGAACGTGCCTGTTTGTCTCCACGATAATGGCCCGATCAGCCACGGCATTGCCCGGTTACGGGCAGAGCCAAGGCATTTTTACGTCGGAACGTCCCGATTGTTACCGTAACGTACTTCCTCCGGTGCATTTTCCCATCAGAGTTGCAGGGTCGAAACAGCGACCTGCCAGGGCAGCTCCGACTGTCCCGCGAAGAGGAGATCCGCAATGACCGGAGACTTTCAACACGCCGAGATGGGAGACCATCATGACCAGTAAATTTTCGCGCAAACTGCTGAGCGCCACCGCCGCAGCCGCCATGTCCTTGATGGCCGTTCCCTTTGCCACCGCGACCGCCCAGGCGCAGGATGCAGCGGCAGCAAAGCCCAACATCCTTGTGATCTTCGGCGATGACATTGGCCAGACCAACATTTCCGCCTATTCCATGGGTGTCATCGGCTACAAGACACCGAACATCGATCGCATCGCAAAAGAAGGCATGATGTTCACGGACTATTATGCCGAGAACAGCTGCACTGCCGGACGTTCGACGTTTATCACAGGCCAGGTCTGCCTCAGGACCGGTCTATGCAAGGTTGGCGCGCCCGGCGTTACAGTGGGATTGCAGGATGGTGACATCACCATCGCCCAGGCGTTGAAGCCGCTTGGATACTCGACGGGGCAATTCGGCAAGAACCATCTGGGCGACCGGGACGAGTATCTGCCGACCAAGCATGGCTTCGACGAATTCTTCGGCAATCTCTACCATTTGAACGCCGAGGAAGAACCCGAGGCAGCGAATTGGCCGAAGGATGATGCCGAGTTTCTCAAGGCGTACAATCCGCGCGGCGTGATCAAGGCCTCCGCCGACGGAAAGGTCGAGGATACCGGACCGCTGACGACGAAGCGCATGGAGACAATTGACGACGAGACGACGGCAGCCGCCATCGACTTCATCGATCGCCAGGCGAAGGCGAAGAAGCCTTTCTTCACCTGGATGAATACGACACGCATGCACCTCTTCACCCACGTGCGGGAGTCCATGCGCGGCCAGAGCGGCATGCCAGGCAACGAGTATGGCGACGGCATGATCGAGCATGACGGCGACGTCGGCAAACTCCTGAACAAGCTTGACGAGCTCGGCATCGCCGACAACACCATTGTCGTCTATGCCACCGACAATGGCCCCAACCAGTTTTCCTGGCCGGACGCGGCGACAACGCCGTTCCGCTCCGAGAAGGACACCAACTGGGAAGGCGCTTTCCGCGTCCCGGCATTGGTCCGCTGGCCCGGCCACGTCAAGCCTGGCCAAGTCTCCAACGGCATGGTCTCAGGCCTCGACTGGTTCCCGACCCTGCTTGCCGCCGCTGGCGATCCCGATGTGAAAAACCGCCTTCTGACCGGCTGGAAGCCTGAAGGAAGCGCCACGACCTTCAAGAACCATCTCGATGGCTTCAACCAGCTCGATTACATCACAGGAAAGGCCGACAAGAGCGCTCGAAATGAGTTCTACTATTTCGATGATGACGGCAATCTCGTGTCGATCCGCTACGACGACTGGAAGGTCGTCTTCCACGAACAGCGCACTCCGGGTGGATTTGGCGTCTGGCAGGACCCATTGGTCACCCTTCGCTTGCCCAAGCTCTTCAATCTGCGCATGGACCCCTATGAACGTGCCGACACCGTCTCCGATCAGTATAACGACTGGCTGGTCAGAAACGACTTCCTTTTGGTCAAGGGACAGTTGAAGAGCGCGGCCTTCCTTGAGACCTTCGTGAAGTATCCGCCGAGCCAGCGCGTGGCCAGCTTCAACGTCGAAGGTGTCCGCGCCCAGGTGGACAAGGCGATCGACCAGTCCTTCAAGGAACGCGGCATCGAGAAGTAGTCCCTGCCGCCACTCCTATGACAATGATCTCCGGACGCACCTTCACCCGTGCGTCCGGCCCACATGAACGGAGTTCGGTATGACGGCACGCGACGATATACTCGCTCTTGGCCAACGCATCGGCCAGTCCATTATCGGCCAGGAGGAAATGGTCGAACGGCTGCTGCTGGGGCTGCTCGCCAACGGCCATCTCTTGGTCGAAGGCCTTCCCGGGCTTGCCAAGACACGCGCCATCAAAAGTCTGGCGAAGAACCTCAATTCCGAACTTTCCCGCGTTCAGTTCACGCCGGATCTTCTGCCGGCCGATATTACCGGGTCGGAAATCTATTTCAGCGAGGGCGGCAAGGGCGAGTTCAAGTTCCAGCAGGGACCAATTTTTGCCAACCTGATCCTCGCCGATGAAATCAATCGCGCACCCGCCAAGGTGCAGTCGGCTCTGCTGGAGGCCATGGAGGAGCGGCAGGTCACCGTCGGTGGCAAGAGCTATCCGCTTCCTGAACTGTTCATGGTGATGGCGACGCAGAACCCCATCGAGCAGGAAGGCACATATACGCTGCCGGAGGCCCAGCTTGACCGTTTCCTGATGCACGTCGAGGTCGGTTATCCCGATGAGGTTTCGGAGGCCGCCATCATGCGGCTGGTACGTGACGAAGAAAATGCAGGAGCGCATGCGAAGACAGCCGCTCCCGAAAGGCTCGATCCGCAGGCGGTCTTTGCGGCCCGCAAGGAGGTCGGTGCCGTGACCGTTTCCAGCCCCATCGAAAAGTACATTGTCGCCCTGGTTTTCGCCACGCGTTATCCGGATCGCTACGACAAGGATCTTGCCAAGCTTCTGCAGGTGGGCGTCAGTCCGCGCGGCGTCATCGGTCTCGACAAGGTCTCGCGCTCCTATGCCTGGCTGAAAGGCCGCGATTATGTGACCCCGGATGATGTCAAGGCGATCGTTCATGACGTCTTTCGCCACAGGCTGATATTATCTTACGAGGCACACGCCTCGGACACCACACCGGACAAGGTGATCGATCGCATTATAGAACTCGTGGCGGTTTCGTGAGGAGTGGCGATGCCGGCGACTGAGAGCACGCAAGGCGTTCATATCTCCACCGATCAGCTCGTGGCTCTGGAAGCGCGCGCCCGTGACTTGAGCTTCGTCCAGAAATCCCGCAGCCACCAGCAGCTAGCGGGCCGGATGCAATCCTCGATGCGCGGCCGTGGGCTGACGTTCGAGGAGTTGCGCGACTACCTGCCTGGCGATGACATCCGTTCCATCGACTGGCGGGTGACGGCACGCACGAACAAGCCTGCGGTGCGCGTCTACAGTGAAGAAAAGGAACGTCCCGCCCTCGTTATCGTCGACCAGCGGATCAACATGTTTTTCGGCAGCCGCCGCTCGATGAAATCGGTGACTGCGGCCGAGGCGGCGATGCTTTGCGCGTGGCGCATCCTTGGCTCGGGTGACCGGGTGGGAGGCTTCGTTTTCAACGATACCGACATTGACGAGGTCCGGCCGCATCGCAGCCGCGAGGCGGTGATCACGCTTGCCGGCAAGATCGCGGCACAGAACGGCAGCCTCGAGGCCGCATTTTCCGGGAAACCATCACCTGAATCGCTCGACACCGTCTTGCGCCGCGTCGCCGCCATTGCCCATCACGATCACCTCGTCGTCGTGATCAGCGATTTCGACGGTCACAGCGAGACGACGCGGGATACTTTGCTGCGTTTGGCGGACCGGAACGACATCATCTGTATTCTGGTCTATGACCCCTTCCTGCTTGATTTGCCGATTTCGGGCGACATCGTGGTGAGTGGCGGTGGCCTGCAGGCGGAACTGCCGCTGCGGCGCGCCGATGTCAGGCAAGCGATCGGGACCTTTGCCCGTGACCGCGGCCGTGAGCTTCGCGACTGGCAGCGGCAGTTGGGCTTGCCGATGCTTCCGGTTTCGGCGGCTGAAGACACCGCGCCTCAGCTCCGGCGGCTGCTCGAACAGGCCTCGTGGCGACAGCGGAGGCGGTAATGGAGCCGGACAAGGTGCCTCCCCTTGATCCTCTGACAAGAGTCGCTCTCGAATCGCTGAAAGACATAGCGGTACCAGAGCCCGTGTCGTGGATTCCACAAACGTGGGGATGGGCACTGGCCGCGATCCTCATGCTGGTGGTGATTTTGCTTCTCGTTCTTCGGGCGCTCCGGCGTTACCGGGCAAACGCCTATCGCCGGCAGGCACTTGTCGAGCTGAACGGCATCGAACCGCGCATCCTCGACCCGCAGACCCGCAATGACGCTGTGGGCGATCTGGCGGAATTGCTGAAGCGCGTCGCTCTGGTCGTGTGGAAGCGCGAAGAGGTGGCGACCCTTTCGGGAGCGGCATGGATTGATTTCCTGAAACGCCATTGCAAGGCGGGCGACGTCAGCGCTTTGCAGCCACTTCTCGACGGCGATGAATATCGCACGGACAGCGACCTGAGCGGCATTCCCGACACGCTTTGCAAGACCTTCGTCTCCTCGGCGAGGGTCTGGATCAGGCGGCATCATGTATCAGCTTGATCTTCCATGGCTGCTCGCTTTGATTGCGGTGCCGCTGCTGGTCTGGTGGTTGCTGCCTGCCCGCCGCGAAACCTCGGCATCGGTAAGACTTCCGTTCTTCCGGCAGGTCACTGAGGCCGCAGGGGTCGATCCGTCCGAAGGATCGGTGGTCGCCCGGCGGAGCTGGACGCGATGTATCTGTGAAACACTGGCATGGTGCCTGATGGTCGTCGCCATCGCTCGCCCGCAATTCGTCGAACCGCCGATCGAGAAAGTCGAGCCGCAGCGCGATCTGCTGCTGGCGCTGGACCTGTCGCAGTCCATGGATACCAAGGATTTCCGTTCGCCGGATGGCAGCACGGAGGCGCGTGTGGATGCGGTCCGCAAGGTGGTTGCCGATTTCGTCGCGAAGCGCCCCGGCGACCGTATCGGACTGATAGCCTTCGGCGATGCGCCCTATCCACTCGTGCCCTTCACGATGGATCATAAGACCGTCCAGGCGGTGATCGCTGATACGCTTCCCGGAATTGCAGGTCCACGCACGGCGCTCGGCGATGCCATCGGGCTTGCCATCAAGATGTTCGAAAAGACCACGGTGCCTGAAAAGGTATTGATCGTTCTCACCGATGGAAACGACACGGCAAGCCGTATGCCTCCGGCCAAGGCCGCCGACATTGCCAAACAGAAAAAGGTCATCATTCACACCGTCGGCATCGGTGATCCGAAAGCGTCCGGCGAAGACAAGCTCGATACCGGGACGCTGCAGAAGATCGCGGATGAAACCGGCGGGCGCTATTTCTTCGGGCAGGACCAGACGCAGCTTTCAACCATCTACGACACGCTCGACAAGATTACGCCGCAGGACCAAAAGAACCTCTCCTGGCGTCCGCGCATCGAGCTGTTCCACTGGCCGCTCGGTCTCGCGATTGCTATCCTTGGCGCATACTATCTTTTGAGCGGGTTGACGGGGCTCTTCAGAAGGAGAGCTGCGGCATGATCGAGAATTTTCATCTCCTCAGACCTTGGTGGCTTCTGGTTCTCGCCGTGCCCGCGATCATCGTCTGGATGTCGGCGCGCTCTGCCGATACCCGACGCCAGTGGAAGGGCATGATCGAGCAGCATCTTCTGGACAGCTTGGTTGTCGACAGTTCGCCTGGATCCCGTATGCGTCCGTCTTGGCTTCTGGCCACTGTTCTGACATGTGCGATCCTGGCGGTGTCCGGACCGGCTTGGGAGCGGGAGTTGCCGCCTTTCGTGGAAGACACGGCTCCCCTCGTCATCGCCGTGGATCTCTCGCCGACCATGGATGCGATCGACGTCAGCCCGTCGCGGCTGGAGCGCGCCAAGCTCAAGATCAGGGACATCGTCGCTGGACGCTCCGGTGCACACACGGCAGTCATTGCCTATGCCGGATCGGCGCATCTGGTTTTGCCGCTCACCGAAGACGGGTCGCTGATCGAGACCTACACGGATGCTTTGGCGACGCGGATCATGCCTGTCGATGGGAAGGATACCGCCAAGGCTCTCGCTCTTGCCGAGGCCACTCTTGCTTCGGAGGATGTCCCCGGTACGATTCTGTTCCTGACCGACGGGATCGAGCAAAAGGCATTCGATGCCTTTAAGCTTAAGTCTCGGCAGGGGATCGTTGTGCTCGGCATCGGCACGGCTGAAGGCGGGCCGGTGAAAAGCTCGGACGGTAGTTTTCTGACCGATGCGGCAGGTGGCCGGGTTGCCGCAAAGCTCGACGTCGAAGGATTGAAGAACCTCCACGCGCTCACTGGCGCGGATGTCGCGACATTTACGGACGACGATACGGACGTCCGCTGGGTATCACAACGCATCCGCACCAACTTCGCACAGAAGCGGGCGGCTGAGGGCGATCGCTGGCGGGATGCGGGATGGTGGTTGATCGGCCCGTTACTGCTGCTCTTCGCTCTCACTTTCCGCAAGGGTTGGATCGTCCGGGTTGGCGCGGTTCTCCTCTCCGCCCACATACTGCTGCCCTCGAATGCCCAGGCCGCCGACTTTGTCGACATGTGGCTGACACCGGACCAACAAGGGCGGATGGCCTATGAGAAAGGCGATTTTGAAGGTGCAGCGGCGCTTTTCGCCGACCCGATGTGGAAGGGAACGTCTCTTTATCGTGCAGGCAAATATGCAGAGGCGCTTGATGCATTCGCTACCGCCGACAGCGCCGAGAGCTGGTATGATCAGGGGAACGCCCTTTTGCATCTCGGAAAACTCGATGAGGCGGTCTCTGCATACAAGACTGCGCTGAAGAAGAGGCCGGATTGGCCTGATGCCGCTGCAAACCTTACCATTGCGGAACAGCTCGTGAAGCTGAAAAAGGATGAGGAGGAAGAGCAGCAGGATGCACCGAGCCTGCCGCCCGACAGCATTCAGTTCGACGACAAGGGCAAAAAGGGCAAGGCGGCCACTATTAGCATCGCCGAGCAGACGTCGGAGCTCTGGATGAAGAATATCATCGTCAGTCCCGCCGATCTTATGGCGCGCAAGTTTGCCATCGAAGCCCAGGGGAAGAAGCCATGATGATGCTCCGCGCCGTCATCGCAGTCTGGCTGGCACTCGGTTCGATCGCCTATGCCGCCGAACCGTTCACACGCGCCGCAGTGGAAGGCAAAGGCAGGATCGTACCCGGCCAACAGGTTCAGGTCACGGTCGATGTTTTCGTGTCGGATTTTTTCACAGCGCCGCCGCAGTTTCCGCTATTCGATTTGCCAAATGCAATCGTGACCCTGTCGGATGAGCGTGCGCAGAACATGGTCGAAACGGTCGATGGTGTGCAGTATGCCGGGATCCGCCGGACCTATGCGGTGGTTCCTGAAGCAGCAGGCACGTTCACCCTTCCGCCGGCCGTGATCACGCTCGGTTATTCGCAGGACGGCAAACCAATCTCCGGCCAGGCTATCCTGCAACAGGTGAGCTTTACCGTTGCCGGCACGCCCGACGGTGCGGCATCAACTTTGATCTTCGCGGCGCGGGACCTGACGATCACCCAGTCCTTCGATCGTGATCCAGCGGCGTTGACTGTTGGTGACGCCGTGGTTCGCACGATCACCCTGTTTGCCGAAGACACGCAGGCGATGATGATCCCGGCCATCCCGATCGTTACCGCCAAGGGCCTGAAGCAGTATTCGAAATCCCCCCGCATCGCCGATGGCGTGGCGGCCGAAGACCGGACGACGGGAAGCACCCGGACGGAAACCATCACCTATGTCGCCGAGGCCGCAGGTGCTTTCGAGATCCCCGCCGTGTCGTATCCCTGGTTCGACGTCGATACCCAGGTCAACGAAGCCGCAACGCTTCCCGCCACGCCCGTGAAAGTCGCGCCGTCCGTTCCGGCAGTCACCGGGCTGGCGCCCCGGTTGGAACAGCCGGATCATCAGGGTAAGCAAGCTTGGCTGTCGAAGAAGGGGGTATCGATGATCTTGGCGGCAATGGTTGGTTTGGCGGCAGCGGGTTATGCACTCTTCCATTTGCTGCCGTGGATAGGAAGGACGTTGCGAACGGTGAGGAATGCTCGCCGCAATTCCGAGCGGCAAAAATTCAGGCAGCTGATCGCATGTATCCCGTCCGATAACCCCGTCTCGATCTACCGTAACCTTGAAGACTGGACGCGCTCGGCAGGATACGGATCAATAGCGGCCTGGGTATTGGCATCCGCAGATGAAGGCGTCACTAGCGAGACCCGCAAACTTGAGAGTGAGCTCTTCGGTCCGGATCGCAACCATCCGGCCTTTGATCGCGCAGCATTGAAGCAGGCTCTCCTGATGTGGCGGAAGAAGGCTCGCGCGCGGGGGCGCGGAGTCCCCGCTTCGCCGCTGCCCGACCTCAACCCGCAAAGCGGGCGGCGCGCCGTCAACAGGGCCACAGCGCGCGCCGTCTGACACTGTGCTGTCGGCTTGTGTTCTCTCCGTGCTTGTTACCGTAACGTACTTCCACCCCCGGCCCGTCTCCATGATGTTGGGCATGGAAATCCGGAGAAGACGGTGATGCTGGTTCTCTCTGCGGAAGATACATAGTGCGACGCAACCGAAGACTTCGTTTGGATCCGAGCCGCACTTTTGTGATGGGATCAGGCCTTCACGGCAGATCTGCTCGCGTTTGAAATGCAAAGGGCGAAAGAAAAGTGATGAGATTGTTAAATCTGACAGCTGCCGCGGCTTTGTCGTTCCCAGTGTTGGGTTTTGCGCAGGAAGCGAAAAAACCGATTTCGAACGATGACCTGAATGATACGAATAACCCCCTCAATCCGGCCATTACGCTGAACCTGCACAACTTCTATATTCCCGATCTCGGAGGCCCTTTTGAGCGCGATGCGAATGCCTTCTTTTTACGGGGGCTTTTTCCATTTCTGATTGGCGATACACCCAATCTGGTGCGGTTCTCCATTCCGTTCATTACAGAGCCCACTCTACTTGATCATGGGCACACGACCGGCTGGGGTGACCTTGTGGTTTTTGATATTGCAGTGTTTGAACAGGATGGTTGGGCTTGGGGTCTCGGTCCTGTTTTGGGGGCTCCGACTGCCAGCGAAGACCGGTTCGGAAATGGCAAATGGACTGCGGGTGTCGCGGGCGGGCTCGTCGTCCCGACGAACTGGGGGCTGGCCGGAGGACTGGCGACCTATCAGAAATCCTTTGCCGGAGATGATGACCGCAAAGACGTTCAATCGCTGGAATTTCAACCCATCATTTTTTACAATCTCGATGCGGGTTTCTATCTGCAATCGACGGCAAGCATGTTTTTCAATCTTGAGAGCGAAACCTGGTCAGTTCCAGTCGGCCTGGGTTTGGGCAAGATGTGGCACCTGAATGAAGACATAAAGATGAATGCCTTCATCGAGCCACAGTACACGGTGGCGAGCAGCGGTTCCGGCCCGGACTGGCGTATATTTGCGGGTGTCAACTTCTCCTACAGCCTGGAGAAGTTCATCAAGAATCGCAGTCATTGACGACCCGGCCAGGTATTGTCGCAAAGCCGGTAATCGTAGCACTCACTCCGCAGTGCTCTTTTTCGGACTGTTCAGAGGCAGCGCGATGGTCAGGAATACGGAATCGCCTTCCGCACGGTTCTCGACGCCGAATTCATGGAAATACTTGATACGAGCGGAAACGGGCTGGTCGGCGACGGCGAAGTTCCAGCCGATTGTTGCGCCCAGCGCATTTGCGGTGCCCTTGAACGGGCGTAGCGCACCATCGCCGCTGTCGCCCGTGGTCTGGCGATAGACGTAACCGACCAGGCCCAGATCCCATTTCTGTCCGAAATGTTTCAGGGCGGCCCATTCGAAATGCAGTTCGTTGCCTGATCTGTAGTCCGTCGCAGGATTTTCGGCGTTGAATGTCATGCCAAGCGCGCCGGACAGCTCGTAACCGCTTGCCGGGTCAAGCCAGGTCAGCGCAGCATTGACGTCTGCGCCCCAGTGATGGAAGGCAATATTGGAAATTTCGCCGTCCTGGTAATTGCCGATCGGCACGTTGACGATGGTGCCGACCTGCCAATGCAGGTTGCCGGCATCCCAACCCAGGCTGGCGCTGACCAGCGGGTCTCCCATGGTGAATACAGTATCTGTGACTTCACCGGTCGCACCTCCCCCGAGCGGGCCGGCGATCGTCACATCCGCATTCGTCTTCATCCAGCCGTAAGGGACGGTCAATCCCAAACCGAGGCGGCCATTCAGAACCTCATCCTCCGGCACCCAGAGCAAGGTCGGCGCGGCAAGCACAGCTTGTCCCTCGACCCCAACCGCAAGCTTTCCGCCGGTCGGCAGCTGCTTATTGCCGCCAAGGCTGCCGTCATACAGCCAGGTATCATTCTGGAAATACAGGCCTGGTGGAGGTGCAATACCGGCTGCGGGGCCTTTTGAACCGAGCAGATAGAAACCTGCGCCGCGTTCTGCCGCCATGCCAGACGTTGCGGAGAGAAGCACGGCAACGGCCGCCAGCGCTTTGATCGTCATTGGTCTGTCCACGGCAGCATACTCCTCATTGATACACGATCGGAATCGACACAGACAATTATCGACAACTATACTGTCACGAGGCTTGCCCGCTGCGAATAAATACAATGAAAATATTGAGCGGTGTTGCAATTGCAGGCTGATGGATGTGTCTATTTTGCCGCATAGCCCGAGCTTGAAATTGCGGGACGAGGGTCTTGCCTTCCGGGTTGAGGAAAACAGACGTTCCGCCCGTTGTGTATTTTCGGAATTGTTGTGGCAGGACGATAAGTGGTGATCCCAACTGGATTCGAACCAGTGGCCTCAAGATTAGGAATCTTGCGCTCTATCCTGCTGAGCTATGGGACCAGCCTGAAGAACCCTTACAAAAGGTGGGCGTGGAAGCCAAGTGTTTCCCGTGTGGTTTTAGCGGTTTTCTGCGTATGGGGCTTTCTGATGTGCGCGCCGCCAAGCCGGGGCTGGCGCGGAACGCTTTTCCGATGATAAGCAGGGTGCGGCGAAACGGGGAGGAGACCCGGCCGTAACGGCGCCGCCTTTGGCAACGACACCCACAGAGTTTGATCCGGCATGTTCATTGGAATTGATTGGGGCGGCACGAAAATGGAAGTCATCGCGCTCGATCGCGATGGTTCGACACGGGCAAGGCATCGCATCGCCACGCCGACCAGCGGTTACGATGCCTGTATCCGCGCCGTACAGGAGCTTGTCGCGGCGGCCGAGCAGACGGCCGGCGAGACGGGTACGATCGGTATCGGTATTCCCGGCAGTCCCAATCCGCGCACCGGTATCGTACGCAATTCGAATGCCGTGCTTTTGAATGGCCAGCCGCTCGGGCGCGATCTTGGCGCCGCACTCGGCCGCGAGGTCCGGCTTGCCAATGACGCCAATTGCCTGGCGATTTCTGAGGCGGTCGATGGCGCCGGCAAGGATGCACATACGGTGTTCGGCGTGATTGTCGGCACCGGCCATGGCGGCGGGCTGGCGATCGGCAAGCATGTGCATGCCGGTTATCAGGGCATTGCCGCCGAAATCGGCCACTATCCGCTGCCCTGGATGACCAGGGACGAGTATCCCGGCCATAAATGCTGGTGCGGCAAACACGGCTGCCTCGATATGTATGCCTGCGGCACCGGTGTGGAGCTGGATTATCGTTTGACCACGGGCATCGACCGGCGCGGCCGCGACATCATTGCCGACAAGCGCAACGGTGAACCGGTGGCCACCGCCGTCTATCAGCGTTTTGTCGATCGGCTCGCCCGCAGCCTGGCGCTCTTGACCAATATCGTCGATCCGGATGTGTTCGTGCTTGGCGGCGGCATGTCAAATGTCGATGAGATCTACGATGAATTACCGGACCTGATCGTCAAATATATTTTTGGCGACAGTTTCGAAACGCCGATCCGCAAGGCGGTGCATGGTGACAGTTCCGGCGTGCGCGGTGCCGCATGGCTCTGGAAAGACTAAAAAGACAAAGGGAGAGCAGAATGAGTATCGACGCGGATCTGGAGCGGATTGCCCTTCAGGAAAACGAATTGCAGTTCGACAGTTTCAGCTTGGAAACAGGCTGGGCACTCGGGTCGCTGCTACGCGCAATGGCGGTGGAGCAAAAGCTCGGTGTCGTCATCGACGTGACGCTGTTTTCCATGCCGGTATTCTACACGGCACTCGAAGGCTCGACGCCGGACAATCCGAGCTGGGTGCGCCGCAAGCGCAATTGCGTCTTCCGCTTCCTGAAAAGCAGCTATGCCGTCGGTCTTTCCCTTGCCAAACAAGGCACCGATATCACCACCAAGTTCGGTCTGCCGGGCGCCGAGTTCGCGCCGCATGGCGGCAGTTTCCCGATTGTCGTCAAGGGCACCGGCTGCATCGGCGCGGTCACCGTTTCGGGCTTGCCGCAGCGCGACGATCACATCATGGTCGTTGAAGCGCTTGCCCAGCTTCTCGGCAAGGATATCGCCGGCTTGAGGCTTGGCGAAGGATACTGAACGGATAGATGACAATGGATATTGCCGGTTTTTCCGCAACGCTGAACGAATGGCTTTCCGAAAAGGCGCTGCCGCTCTGGCGGGACAAGGGCTTTGATTTGGCCGGCGGCGGTTTCGTCGAGACCATCGACATGGCGGGGCAGCCGACGCGGGCGAACCGCCGTTCGCGCGTCCAGCCGCGACAGGTGTATTGTTTTGCCGAGGCGGGGCGGCGTGGCTGGTCCGGCGACTGGCAGACGGTCGCCAATGACGGCATTGCCCATTTCGACCGGGTCTATCTGCAGCCGAGCGGATTTTATGGCGCGCTCGCCGACGCCGACGGCAATCTCATCGATGCGTCCTTCGATCTCTACAATCAGGCCTTCGCGCTTCTGGCTTTTGCCTACCTGGCGCAGGTGTTTCCCGGCCGCAAGGCGGAGATGATCGATCGCAGCAATGCGTTGCGCAATAGTCTGGAAGCCCATTGCAAACATCCGTTGGCGGGCTTTGAGGAAGACAATCCACCCCGTCTGCCGCTAGGCTCCAACCCACATATGCACCTGTTCGAGGCATGCCTTGCCAGCGAGACGGTGGAGGGCTTCGACGCAGTCGCCTGGACCAATCTGGCCGATGAGATCGCTTTTCTCTGCATGGAGCATTTCATTGACCGGGAGACCGGCGCACTGCGCGAATTTTTCGATCACGACTGGGCACCGGTATCCGGCGACCAGGGCCGTATCGTCGAGCCTGGCCACCAGTTCGAATGGGCCTGGCTTCTGTTGCGCTGGGGTGAGCGGCGCGGCAATGCCGATGCGCTGGTGAAGGCCCGGCGGCTGTTTGAAATCGGCGAGCAATATGGCATTGCCCAGCCGCGCGACGTCGCTGTCATGACGCTGTTCGATGACTTCTCCGTGGCCGATCCGATTGCCCGGCTCTGGCCCCAGACGGAATGGCTGAAATCGGCGACCCGTTTTGCAGCGCTGACGCAGGGCGAGGAGCGGGAACGTTATCTGCGGTCGGCCGTTCGCGCCGCAACCGCCTTGCAGTGCTTTCTCGATACGCCGGTCCAGGGTCTCTGGCGGGACAAGCAGAAAGCTGACGGCAGCTTTGTCGATGAGCCGGCGCCGGCCAGTAGCTTCTACCATATCCTCTGCGCCATCTACGAATTGGACGATTGCCTGAAGCGGCTCTAAGCCGAGATATCTGCTCGGTTTTTTCAAGCGGCCCGCTTCCATCGGAGGCGGGCCGCTTTGTTTCCGAGGTGATCAAATAAGCAACTCATATATTGACATAAAGATATCTTTATGTGATCTCTGATTTGCAGTTTATTGTCGTTTTCAGAACGGGAGATCTCCCATGTCCGCCATTGATGCACTTTTCGGCGCCGTTTTACTCAAGCCGGATGGGTCCGAAGTGATGGCCGCGCTGAAAGCGGCGGCTCGCGAGCGCATCCTGATCATGGATGGCGCGATGGGAACGGAAATCCAGCAGCTGGGGCTTGGCGAAGACCATTTTCGCGGTGACCGCTTCGGTGCCTGCGAGTGTCATCTGCAGGGTAATAACGACCTTCTCACGCTGACCCAGCCGGGCGCGATCGAGGAAATCCATTATAACTACGCCATCGCCGGCGCCGATATCCTTGAGACCAACACGTTTTCCTCCACATCCATTGCCCAGGCCGATTACGGCATGGAGGCGATGGTCTATGAACTCAACCGCGATGGCGCGCGTCTTGCGCGGCGCGCCGGATTGCGCGCCCAGCAGGTCGACGGCAAGCGCCGCTTCGTTGCGGGCGCCCTGGGGCCGACCAACCGCACGGCGTCGATCTCGCCGGACGTCAATAATCCCGGATATCGCGCCGTCTCCTTCGACGATCTGCGCATTGCCTATACCGAGCAGTTGCGCGGCCTCATCGACGGCGGCACCGATATCATTCTGATCGAAACCATTTTCGATACGCTGAATGCCAAGGCGGCGATCTTTGCCACCGAGGAAGTGTTCATCGAGATGGGCATTCGCCTGCCGGTGATGATCTCCGGCACGATCACCGACCTTTCCGGCCGTACGCTATCGGGCCAGACGCCGACTGCCTTCTGGCATTCGGTGCGCCACGCCGACCCGTTCACCATCGGCCTGAACTGCGCGCTCGGCGCCAATGCCATGCGCGCCCATCTCGCTGAAATTTCCAGCGTTGCCGACACTTTCGTCTGCGCCTATCCGAATGCTGGCCTGCCCAACGAGTTCGGCCAGTATGACGAAACGCCGGATGAAATGGCTGCCCAGATCGAGGGCTTTGCCCGCGAAGGCCTGGTCAACATCGTTGGCGGCTGCTGCGGCTCGACGCCGGCACATATCCGGGCGATCGCGCAGGCTGTTGCGAAACATGCACCCCGCGAAATCCCCGACGTGCCACGGCTGATGAAGCTGTCCGGCCTGGAGCCGTTCACGCTGACCAAGGACATCCCCTTCGTCAATGTCGGCGAACGCACCAACGTCACCGGTTCTGCCAAGTTCCGCAAGCTGATCACATCAGGCGATTATGCGGCGGCACTCGATGTCGCGCGGGACCAGGTGGCCAATGGGGCGCAGATCATCGACATCAATATGGATGAGGGGCTGATTGATTCGAAGCAGGCGATGGTCGAGTTCCTCAACCTGATCGCTGCCGAGCCGGACATTGCCCGCGTTCCCGTGATGATCGACAGTTCGAAATGGGAGATTATCGAGGCCGGTCTGAAATGCGTGCAGGGCAAGCCGCTGGTCAATTCGATCTCGATGAAGGAAGGCGAGGAAGCCTTTCTGCATCACGCGCGGCTTTGCCGCGCCTATGGCGCCGCCGTCGTGGTCATGGCCTTTGACGAGCAGGGGCAGGCGGATACGCAGGCCCGCAAGGTCGAGATATGCACCCGCGCCTATAAACTTTTGACTGAACAGGCCAACTTTGCGCCGGAAGATATTGTCTTTGACCCGAACGTCTTTGCGGTCGCCACCGGTATCGAGGAACACAACAATTACGGCGTCGATTTCATCGAAGCGACGCGCGAGATCATCGATACGCTGCCGCATGTGCATATTTCCGGCGGCGTCTCCAACCTGTCCTTCTCGTTCCGTGGCAATGAGCCGGTGCGTGAGGCGATGCATGCCGTGTTCCTCTACCACGCCATCCAGGCGGGCATGGACATGGGCATCGTCAATGCCGGTCAGCTGGTGGTCTACGACCAGATCGAGCCGGAGCTGAAGGAAGCCTGCGAGGATGTGGTTCTTAACCGCCGCGCCGATTCGACCGAGCGCATGCTGGAGCTTGCCGAGCGTTTCAAGGGCACTGCCGGCAAGGAAGCCAAGGAGCGGGACCTGAAATGGCGCGAATGGGCTGTCGAAAAGCGGCTTGAACATGCGCTGGTCAACGGTATCACCGAATTCATCGAGGCCGATACCGAGGAAGCCCGCCAGAATGCCCAGCGGCCGCTGCACGTTATTGAAGGCCCTCTGATGGCCGGGATGAATGTCGTCGGCGATCTCTTCGGCGCGGGCAAGATGTTCCTGCCGCAGGTGGTGAAGTCTGCCCGCGTGATGAAGCAGGCGGTTGCTATTCTGCTGCCCTACATGGAAGCTGAACGGCTGGCCGGCGGCGGCCTTGGCGAGCGCAAGAGCGCCGGCAAGGTGCTGATGGCGACGGTGAAGGGCGATGTGCACGATATCGGCAAGAATATCGTCGGCGTCGTGCTTGCCTGCAACGACTATGAAATCATCGACCTCGGCGTCATGGTGCCTTCAGCCAAGATCCTTGAGGTCGCCCGCGAAAGACAAGTCGATATCATCGGCCTCTCCGGCCTGATCACTCCGTCGCTCGACGAGATGGCACATGTGGCGGCCGAAATGGAGCGCGAAGGTTTCAACATTCCACTGTTGATCGGCGGTGCGACGACGAGCCGTGTCCATACCGCGGTCAAGATCCACCCGCGCTACAATCAGGGTCAGGCGATCTACGTCACCGACGCCAGCCGCGCCGTCGGCGTGGTGTCCAGCCTGCTGTCGCCGGAGATGAAGGGCGGCTACATCGATACAGTCCGGGCCGAATACAAGAAAGTGGCAGACGCGCATGCCCGCAACGAACTGGAAAAGCAGCGCCTGCCGCTCGCCAAAGCCCGCGCCAATGCCCAAAAAGTCGATTGGGACGCCTACCAGCCGAAGACGCCGTCTTTCCTCGGCACGCGGGTTTTCCAGAACTGGGACCTTGCGGAACTGGCTGAATATATCGACTGGACCCCATTCTTCCAGACCTGGGAGATGAAGGGCGTCTATCCGAAAATCCTCAACGACGAACGCCAGGGCGAAGCCGCCCGTGCGCTCTTTGCCGATGCACAGGCGATGCTGGCCAAGGTCATTGCGGAAAAATGGTTCGCGCCAAAAGCCGTCGTCGGCTTCTGGCCGGCCGGCGTCGTCGGTGACGATATCCGGCTGTTCACGGACGAAACCCGCGCAACCGAACGTGCTGCCTTCTTCACGTTGCGCCAGCAGATGGCCAAGCGCGATGGCCGCCCGAACGTGGCGCTGTCGGATTTTGTCGCGCCTGTCGATAGCGGCAAGCAGGACTATCTCGGCGGCTTCGTCGTAACCGCCGGCATCGAGGAAGTGGCGATTGCCGAACGCTTCGAACGGGCAAACGATGATTATTCGTCGATCATGGTCAAAGCCTTGGCCGACCGGTTTGCCGAGGCCTTTGCCGAGCGCCTGCACGAATATGTCCGCAAGGAACTCTGGGGCTACGCGACGGATGAGACCTTCCCACCGGGCGAACTGGCCGGTGAACCCTATGCCGGCATCCGCCCCGCTCCCGGTTATCCGGCACAGCCGGATCATACCGAAAAGGCAACTTTGTTTGACCTGCTGAAGGCCGAAGACGAAATTGGCGTCACACTGACGGAAAGCTTTGCCATGTGGCCGGGCTCCTCCGTTTCCGGCATCTACATCGCCCACCCGGACGCCTACTATTTCGGCGTCGCCAAGGTCGAGCGCGACCAGGTCGAGGACTATGCCGAGCGCAAGGACATGCCGGTCGGTGAGGTCGAACGCTGGTTGGGGCCGATATTGAACTATGTGCCAGTGCTAAGGGCGGAAGCGGCGGAGTAGGGGATTAGCGGCAGCCGGTGATTGCGAAATGCTGGTTTAACCGCCGCGCGCCGTCGATGGCATGGTGCCAATTCACTGTCCTGTAACGACCCTTCGTGCCAGCCGGAATGGGCTCGAAACGACTGAAGCCGCTGCATCGAACACGAAGGCTCCGGTCTCCGCAGACGTTGCGCCCTCACGCTTGTCCAGCGAGACGAGTTGAGGGCCGATGGCGGCGAGGTTGGCGTATCGGTCGTGACCCAGGCGATCGTCCGCTTTCACCGAGGTGATATCGATCACCTTGATGCGATACCGGGCGGCAGCTTCTTCGACGATGGGATCGTCGACATCAAGCCGCCCGGCGCGTTGTCTCTCTCCACCGAGAAAGCTCGAAACTCTCAAGGCCTTGTCGTCCTTGGCGACAAACAATGTCAGTGGCGTCTTCAACGGTCCAATCACGGCAAGCTGCTTGCGGAAGACATCCGCATCAATATCGGGCGCGGCCAGAATGACGACAAGCTTGTTCAGGACATCGTCATGGCCTTGAAGCTTGATCTGCCGCAGGGCCTCCATGATCAGAAAACATCCCATACTGTGCCCGAAAACAACGAGCTTTTTCACCTTGGGCTGCCGCGACATCTCGGTGATAACCGTCACCAGGTCGTCCCGCGAAAACAGAACGGCGTCCCTGTCGGCCACGTAGCCGGTCAATGCAGCTTCCGACGGCCATGAGAACAGAACCGGCGTCGCGCCGGTCTTTGCGTCCGCCGCGATCTGCGCCAGCCGGAACAGGCCCTCCTGGTAGCTGTAGTTGTAGCCGTGAACGAACAGACCGACCGAACCGTCAGGGTCCGGCGTCCCTGCCAACGTGACGAATTTCTGTCTGTCGATGGCCGTCCGCTTGGTGACCACGAGGTCGCGTTTTGCGTTTGGTTTGCCTTTTGACCATTCGATTTTGGACGGCTCATGCGTCGGCGGAACGGAGATGGTGTACTCCTCGAACGCCATCGATGGCGAACGGCCGCTTGCAAAGCCCTGACCGCCGGCGTCCTTCGTTCTGTTGGTCGCCGTCAAAAGTGCGATCTGCCGTTCGCCGCCTGCAGCACTTGACGGCTGCAAAACGGCATCCGTCGGGCGCGTCGCGCAGGCCGCAAGTTGCGAGATGGCAGCACATACGATCGCTATCTTGCGCAGGTTCGGGCGTCCAGGTTTGGTTGGGAGCAAACGGTTCATTGGTACTCGCTGATTTGATTCCGAACGCATGACAGCCTTGGTGCCATATTTTCCTCGCGGATAAAACAAACGCATGCCTGCTTTCCGGATATCGGCATTTGGCGGGGTCAAACGCCGACTTTGACCAACATTGAAGTATGTGGCGGCCCCGAGGGCGGTAGCACAATTATCCGCATCCGCCGCCACATTGCTCGTGGGCTCCGGTTTTGATACAGCGGTGTATAAGAATTCCGGATCTTGGAGCACTGCATGAGGAATGCAAAATCCGCAGATAAGTAAGCCGCAACAACTTTTTCATGTTGTTGCGGCGTTCTGTCGAACCAATCCCAGCTCAAGCTGACTGGCAGACGCCGCCAAATGTGCCTCATTTGAGCGGATGTTTTCCCATGCCTACTAACTCCCGTGTCTGGGCCTATTCCCTGCCAGCAACACTGCTGCTGATGGCCCCCTTCGATATTCTCGCCTCCCTGGCGATGGATATCTATCTTCCGGTCGTTCCTGCGATGCCCGGAATCCTCAACACCACCACGGCGGTCATTCAGCTGACCCTGAGCCTTTATATGGTCATGCTTGGCGTCGGGCAGATCGTGTTCGGGCCGATGTCCGATCGTATCGGCAGGCGTCCGGTGCTGATCGGCGGGGCGATGCTTTTTGCTACCGCGTCGTTCGGCCTTGCCGCATCGTCAACAGCCAGCATGTTCATGCTCTTCCGGTTCCTCCAGGCCACCGGGGCGTCCGCAGCCCTCGTGGCCACGTTTGCAACCGTTCGCGATGTCTATGCCGATCGTCCGGAAAGCGCTGTCATCTATGGCCTTTTCAGCGCGATGCTGTCTTTCGTGCCGGCTCTTGGCCCGATTGCAGGCGCCGTGATCGCCGATGGATTGGGTTGGCGTGGGATTTTCGCTACTCTTGGCGCAGTTGCCGTGTTGGCGCTCGTCAATGCGGTTTTTCGCTGGCACGAAACACGGCCTGTATCTGCTGCAATCTCGCGCCGCTCGATCCTGCCAATTTTCAAGAGTTTTGCGTTCTGGACCTACACACTGGGTTTTAGCGCGGCGATGGGCACGTTCTTCGTGTTTTTCTCCACCGCGCCCCGTGTTCTGATCGATGGCGCGGGTTTCTCTGAGTTAACATTCAGTTTGGCTTTCGCGACCGCAGCGGCTGCGATGGTCATAACCACGCGCTTTGCCCGGAAATTCGTGGCGAAATGGGGAATTCCCGGCAGTCTGGCGCGCGGCATGGGCATGCTGCTGGTGGGCGCGGCCTTGCTCAGCATCGGCCAAATCTTCGGTTCCGCATCCTTTTTGACCTTCATCGTGCCCATGTGGCTGATGGCGATTGGTATCGTCTTTGCGGTTTCCGTTACGGCAAATGGCGCGCTGAAGGGCTTTGACGATATCGCCGGTACGGCAGTTGCCTTCTATTTCTGCATCCAGAGCCTGATCACCGGCGTTGCCGGGACGCTGGCAGTCGTGACTTTACGAGGCGATACGGCATGGCCGCTCGTGGCCTATTCCTCGTTCATGGCCCTGCTTGTATTGGCAGCGCTGGTACTCCTTCGCCGCCAGCAAAGGCGGGTCTAACTGACCGGGCAGGGCGGCATCTGCTGTCCTGCCCTGATGGACGGGTTTGGATTGAGATAGGCAGTCTATTGGGTGTATTGACCGACGCGTCCGGCACCGCCACATCGACTTGTCGCAGAAGGAGTGCGAGGAATTCATGGCCGAAAACAAGCTCGATACGATTGCCCTTCTCAAGGCGATCGCCGATAGCCCGAAGCGTGACAACAGTGTCTATCACCAGGCAATGGCGGAGGCGCGCCAGGCTTTCGAAGATGCAGAAGCCGCGTTGGGTGGACCTGTCCGGGTGCGCACCAAGACCAAGCTGAAGCGCAGCGGTGAGTTTACCGTCAAATGGACATTCAGGCGCATATCCTGAAAAAAGGCTCTGAAAGGATGCTTGTGGCGTGCGCCACGACCAAGAAATGATTATTTTAGGTCAACGGGGGCACAAAACTGCTGTTTGAAACGTTTCCCAGGTTGAAAGGTAAAATGGTGTCTCACATGAAAATGTTTGCAATCATCGGTCTGTCGCTGGCCACCGCCTTTTCAAGCGTTGTGCCAGCTCAGGCATTCCCCTCCATCGAACGGCCGAGGCCTCAAGTTTCGGATGTTCTACAGGTCGAATCCTACCGCAGCTCCTGGGGTATCGGCCGTTATGGGGGCAATCGCGGCCCTTACATAAGACGTCACTATCGCAACGGCGGCTACTATGGTGATCGACGCAATTATCGTAACTACGGCAACCATCGACGCTACTACCGTGACTACGATGACAACTTCGGTGCAGCGTTTGGCGGCTTGGCTGCCGGAGCGATCATCGGTGGCCTTCTAGCGCAACCGAGATACTACGACGGTGGCCGGCGCTATTATCGCAGCGGTGGCTCGCATGCCGATTGGTGCTATGCGCGATATCGTTCTTATCGGGCTTATGACAATACATTTCAGCCGTATAACGGACGCCGCCGTCAGTGTCTTTCGCCCTATTAACGCAACGGGCGTTGGTGATGCAAAATCTGCTGGGTGGAGGGCAGGGCTTGTAATAGTCCTGCTCAGACGTGGAAATGCGCGCCCTGATTAAACGCCTGCCTTACCCTTTGATATACCAGCCCCACGGCTCGTCGCTGTTGAAACGGGTAATCTGCTTGGTCTCCAGATAGTTCGACAGTCCCCAATGGCCGAGTTCGCGGCCGATGCCGGATTGTTTGTAGCCGCCCCATGGGGCTTCGACGAAGGTTGGCTGCGAACAGTTGACCCAGACGATCCCGGCGCGAAACGCCTCGGCGACGCGTTCGGCGCGGATCACGTCCTTTGACATCACGGCAGCGGCAAGCCCGAAGCGGCTGTCATTGGCCATGCGGATGGCATCATCCTCGTCCTTGAACGGCTTGACGCAGACGACCGGACCGAAAATCTCCTCCTTCCAGACATAGCTGTCTTCGCTCATATCGGTGAGGACAGTCGGTTCGAGAAAATAACCGCTGTTGAGGCCCGCCGGACGGGCGCCACCGTAAGCAACCGTTGCGCCATCGATGCGGGCGCGGTCTATTGCGGAGACGATCTTGTCGTATTGTCCCTTCGAGACGATCGGCCCGAGCAGTGTGCCATCGTCCATGCCGTTGCCGATCTTGATCTTGGCCGCTTCCTCGCACAGGCGCGAAACAACGGCGTCGTAGATATCAGCCTCGACCAGCACGCGTGAGGTGGCCGAACAGACCTGGCCCTGATTCCAGAAGATCCCGAACATGATCCATTCGACGGCTTTTTCGATATCGCTATCGGCGAAGATGACAAAGGGCGATTTGCCGCCGAGCTCGAGGCTGACAGTCTTGATGTCCTGCGCGCCTGCCATCATCACCTTGCGGCCGGTGGACACAGAGCCGGTGAAGGCAAGCTTGTCGACCAGTGGATGTTCGGTCAGCGGTTCACCGGCCTGCATGCCGGTGCCGGTAATGATGTTGAGGACGCCGGCCGGAAGATCGACCTCCTCTGCAATCACGCCGAGTTCGAGCGCGGTGAGCGGTGTCAGTTCCGAAGGCTTGAGCACTATGGTGCAGCCGGCGGCAAGAGCCGGCGCGACTTTCCAGGATACCATCAGCAACGGATAGTTCCACGGTGTGATGGCACCGACGACGCCGAGTGGTTCGCGCACCACCCGCGAGGAGAAGCGTGGCTCGCTGAGCGGGATGGTCTCTTCTGGATGATGATCCAGTTCTTCTGCCAGAGTGGCATAATAGTTGAAACAGCCGGCGACATCGTCGATGTCCCACAGCGCTTCCGGCAGCGGCTTGCCGTTGTCGGCGACTTCGAGCCTAGCGAGAAACTCGCGTTTCTCGGTCACTTTCGCGGCGATGGCGCGCAGATAGACAGCGCGCTCGGTGCCGGTGAATTTCGGCCAAGGGCCGGAATCGAAGGCATAGCGGGCAGCTTTGACGGCCTTATCGATATCGCCGCTGGTGCCGGCGGGAGCCTTGTGAATGACCTGTTCGGTGGCGGGATCGATGACATCCAGCGTGCCGCCCTTTTCAGGCCTTACCCACGCGCCGTCGATGTAAAGCCTGTCCTGCATGTCGCGGTCCTTCTTTAAATCAGATCCAGTATCGCATTGGCGGCCACGGTCACGCCGGCGGCCTTTTTCATCGTCACGGAATTGGCAGCGAGTGTATCGCGCAGAGCGGAATTGTCGAGCAGGCCGGTGATCGTGGCGGCGAGTTCATCATCGGTCCAGCAGTAGCGGTCAAACTTGCGTCCGACGCCGACATCCTCGGCGCGCCGGGCATTGTCGTGGCCATCCCAGCAGAACGGCATGACCAGCGAGGGCACGCCAAAATAGAGGGCTTCGCAAAAGCTGTTATTGCCGCCATGATGAATAAACAGGCTCGACTGCTCGACGACGGAAGGCTGCGGAAACCAGCTTTCGAGGAAGACGTTGTCGGGGATGCGGCTGTACTCGTCACGCCATGGTCCGACATTGACGATGAAGCGGTAGGGCAGGGTCTCGAAGACGCCGATCATCCGCTTGATCATCGAGACGTCCATGGCGCCGAGACTGCCGAAGCTGGCAAGTACCAGCGGCGCCTCCTGATGCGAGGCGAAATGCGGCAGCGTATAGGGCGCCTCCTGCCGGACGCAGCCGTCAAGATAGATGAACTTTTGCGGGTCGAGTGGGTTTTGGCGCTCGAAGCGGACGGCGTCCGGGGAGAGAAGCAGGTTGAGGTACGGCGAGTTTTCGAGAAACTCGTTTGGCGGCAACGGGTTGAGGCCGCACTCCGCCAGAAAGGCATTCATGCGCTTCTGCGCCGGTGCTACGGCCTTGGCATAGGTGCGTGCAAACGCCGACCAATCCGCGCCGGGCTTGCCGCCGCAGCCGGAGAGATAGGGCGGAACCAGCGGATCGGGCAATTCCGTCTCGGCGCAGGAGACGACCCGGACCCACGGGACGCCGGCATTGGCGATCGCTGGAAACATCACGACGTTGTCGAGCACGATGGCTGCCGGTTTCAATTGTGCGAGTAGCTGGCGAAGCGGCTCTTCCGCTGCGATTGCCGTATCGACGATCGCCTCCCAGGTCGGGGCGACATAGCTCTTTACCTGTTCCAGCGGCGATTGGCGAAAGGCATCCTGATGCCGGTTGATGAAGTCGGTCCAGTCGGTCTGGCTCTCCGTTCCGGCTGACTGCAGCAGATATTCGGGAAAGCCATATTCGTTGAAAACGCCGCGGAAGCCGGGATGGCAGATGAAGACCGGGCGGGCGCCCAGCCGGCGCAGTTCCTGGGCGATGCCGACACAGTTGAGTGCTGCGCCATAACTGGCTTCCGGGAAAAAGGCGATCACCTTGGGCTGGCTCATGCGTGCACCGAATATCTAGCCCACGACCTTGAAGACGGGCGGAACGCCGCGCCCGGCAAGGCGTGGCCGCTGCGAATGGGAAAGCTGGATATGCACGCGCATCAGGTCGGCCGCAAGCTCAAGCTGGCCGCGCTCGATCTGTTCCAGCATCTGGATATGCTCCATGTTGGACTGCATCAGCCGGAAAGCGTTGACATGCACTGGCGGCTGGCTGGAACGGCGGCGGCGGTGATGGCTTGAAAGCGCCTCCGACATGAAGGGATTGCCGCAGCTTTTGGCGATCAGCATATGGAAGTCGAAATCGGTGCGCTCGAACAGTTTCTGATCGAAACCGCTCTCCGTCATCGAGCGCAGGATCTCCATCGATTGCCTGAGCGAGGTGATTGCCGCAGCGTCCCGGCGAAATCCGGGCATGGTCAGGGCGAGCGGTTCGCAGGACAGGCGATATTCGAAACTCTTGGCAACGGCATCGCCGCTTATGGCGAATTGCTTGATCAGCCATTGCTGGCCGGCGGCGCGCTCCGCCAGATTGTCCTCGGCCAGCCGCGTCAGCGCGTTCTGCACCGCGTTGCGGGACGCATCGTAGCGGCGCTGCAGGCCGGCGACGGTCTGGGAATCGCTGATGCGTCCGGCCGAGACATCGCGCAGGATGGCGTTGTAAAGCTCGGTTTCTTCGGCTGGCTGCGTCGTATCCTCCAGACCGGGGAACGAGGCAGGATCGATGGCAAGCAGATAACCGCCTTCGGTCTCGGCTGTGACGATCGATTTTTCGGCGAGGAACTGCAGCGCCTTGCGGATCGGGGTGCGCGAAACGTTGCAGCGGGAGGCAAGCGCCTGTTCCGGCAGCCGTTCGCCGCGGCTCATGCCGCGTTCTGTGGCGATGTCGAGTATTTTTTGCGCCAGTTCAACATGGCGATGATTGACCTTTTTCGCCTCTGCTTGCATCGCTCGTACCTTTGAATGCCATAGAGTAAAGCTCATGCTGCATCTTCTGCAAAAGGTCTGCAAGAGCGGTTGTTAAATTTTCGCCGCTGGTACGATTTCGTATTGACGTATTTTTTTTATAAATAATACTGCCTGATGAAGTGAGACATAGACCGGATAACCGGCACGCCGCTTTGGGAACAGAGGTTGAATCCTCGGGTGAGGCATTGCGTATTATCGCGATACCCTCCGGGACGATGTATTTGCGCATGCGGCGATGGCCCAAGATCTGCTTGGCATCCGGGCTGCGCCAGCAACGGGAGACTGCCATTGAAAACGTCAGTGAAATTGCGCCTGGCCGGTCTTGCCGCGACGGCCATGGTTCTTTCTACAGGCACGGCGCTGTCGGCCGATCTGGTGATTTCCAATTGGGCCGGCTACATGGCGCCCGATATTGCCGAGACCTTCAAGGCGGCGACCGGCCTGACGATCGAGGTGGTCAATCATGCCACCAACGAAGAGATCATGGGCAAGCTGATGGCGGGCCAGGGCAAGGGCTATGACGTGGTTTTCGTCTCCTCGCCGTTCGCCCATATCCTCAACGGCCAGGGCCTGCTCGAGCCGCTCGGGCCCGAAAAGGTGCCGAACCTCAAGAATCTCTATCCGCAGGCGACCAAGCTGGCGTTCGATCCGGGTAATACCTATGCCATCCCCTATGCCTGGGGCACGACAGGTCTCTGCTATCGTTCTGATCTGGTCGAAGGAACGCCGGACAGCTGGTCCTATCTGCTTACTCCGCCGGAAGCGCTGAAGGGCAAGATCACCATGCTTTCGACGGACCGCTGGCTGATGGCGCCGGCCCTGCTCTACAAGGGCTATTCGGTCAACGAGAAGGACCCGGCCAAGATCGAAGAGGCCAAGAACCTCTTGATCGAAGCGAAGAAGACTTTGCTTGCCTATGACGACACGACCTTCTTCTCCAAGCTCGTGTCCGGTGAAGCCTCGCTGGTACAGGCCTGGGATGGCTGGTGCAATTACGGCATTGCCGAAAACGACAAGATCAAGTTCGTCGTGCCGAAGGAAGGCTCCGACCTCTGGATCGACACCATGGTCGTGATGAAGAATTCCGAGCACAAGGAAGCGGCGATGAAGTTCCTCGACTTTATCCTTGAGGCCAAGAACCACGCTTGGGCGGCCTCGAACATCTTCTACGAAGTGCCCAACAAGCCCGCCATGGAAAGCCTCGATCCGGAACTCATCAAGAAATATCCGACCATGGGCGTGTCTCCAGAAACGCTGGTCAAATACGAGGAACTGCAGGATCTCGGCGAGGCGCAACGCGCATATTCGCGTGCGGTCAGCGAGATCAAGGCGGCGAATTAACCCTGTCTCTTCTCCCCAGAGGGGAGAAGATGCCCGAAGGGCGGATGAGGGGACCGTGCGGCAGACTTAGAGTTTGCGGAAAGACCCCCTCATCGCCTCGCATTCGCTCGGCACTTCTCCCCGCTGGGGAGAAGAGGGAGCAAGCCAAGCAGCCCCGCACTCATGGCTCATTTAAGAGCGCGGCCATTTCAATCCGGAGTCCTTTTCTTGTCCTCGCAGACGGTTCGTTCCAATCTCATGGCTCTGCCTGCCGTTGCGTGGCTCGTCCTGTTCATGGTCGTTCCGTGCCTGATCATTCTGGCCTATGCGTTCCTGACGCGCGGGCTCTATGGCGGCATCGAATACACGTTGACGGCAGAGAATTTTCTAAGGGTCATCGATCCTCTCTACGCGAAGATCTTTCTGACATCGGTGCGCATTGCAGGCCTGGCGACCTTGCTGGCGATCCTGATCGCCTATCCCGCCGCTTATGCCATCTGCCGGGCGCCCAAACGGACACAACCGCTGCTGCTGTTCTTTGCCGTCCTGCCGTTCTGGAGCAATTACCTGATCCGCACCTATGCCTGGATCGTGCTGTTGAACCGCGAAGGCCTGATCAACAATCTGCTGCGCTGGTTTGGTTACGAGGGAGAGCCGCTGGCGCTCCTTTATAGTGAGGGCGCCGTGATCACCGGGCTGGTCTACAACTATCTGCCCTTCGTGATCCTTGCCATTTATTCCAGCCTGTCGCGGCTGAACGGCGAGTTGATCGAGGCATCGCGCGATCTTGGTGCTTCGCGGGTGCGGACATTCTTCCGCGTGACCCTGCCGCTGACCATGCCGGGCGTGGCTGCCGGCGGTGTGTTCGTCTTCGTTCTCTCGATCGGCAATTTTGTCACCCCGGCGCTGCTCGGAGGCGGCCGGTTCCAGATGATCGGCAATCTGGTCTATGACCAGTTCCTGACCGCCAACGACTGGCCGTTCGGTGCTGCACTCGGCATGGTATTGATCGCCATCATGATCGGGTTGCTGCTTCTGCAGGCGCGGGCCTCGGCGCGCTTCAGCGGTGAAAAGCAGGAGGCAGCCAATGGCTGATGCCTTCCGCACCAAACTGACCGGGCGGATGATCCTGGTTCTGGTCTTCGGCTTTCTCTATCTGCCGATCGTGGTTCTCGTGTTGCTGTCGTTCAATGCCAGCGGTCTGCCGACGACATGGTCGGGCTTTTCGCTGCGCTGGTATGTCTCGCTCGCCAACAACAGCGATATTCTGCATGCCGCCTGGAACACCCTGGTCGTGGCGATCTTCGCGACGCTGATTGCCACCGTGCTCGGAACCATGCTGGCGATCGGCATGGAAACGCGCAAACGCAAGAGCACCGCTCTCGAAGCGCTGGCTTTTGCGCCGATGGTCATTCCCGATATCGTGTTGGCCGTGGCGCTTCTTACCCTGTTTTCGCGGCTGAACGTGACGATGGGCCTCTCGACGATCATCGTCAGCCACGTGATCTTCGATCTCGCCTTCGTCTGCTCCGTTGTGCGCGCCCGCTTGAAGAATTTCGACTTCTCGATTGTCGAGGCATCGCGCGATCTCGGGGCCTCGTCGGTTACGACCTTCTGGCGCATTACCCTTCCGGTTTTGCTGCCCGCTATCATTGCCGGTGCGCTGCTCGCCTTCACCCTGTCGGTCGATGAATTTATCATCGCCTTTTTCACCTCCGGCGCCGGGCGCTCCTCCATCACCCTGCCGATGCAGATCTATTCGATGATCCGCTTCGGCGTGACGCCGGAAATCAATGCGCTCGCCACCATCGTCATGGGCGTCAGCGCTGCCGCGCTTCTCCTTTCGCAATGGCTGAACAAAGAACAGATGACCCGATGAACACTCCTCTCAAAGCCCCGGTTCTGGCGGTTGATAACGTCGTCAAGCGCTTCGGCAAGACCATCGCGGTCAATTGCCTCTCACTGGATATAAGAGAGAATGAATTTTTCGCGCTGCTCGGCCCGTCCGGCTGCGGCAAGACCACGCTCCTGCGGATGATTGCCGGGTTCGAGGTGCCGGATGAAGGCCGTATCCGGCTTGCGGGCGCCGACATTACCGGGCAGGCGCCGGAAAAGCGGCCGCTCAACCTGATGTTCCAGTCCTATGCCCTGTTTCCACATATGACGGTTCGGCAGAACCTGGCCTACGGCCTTGAAATGGAACGTCTCGCCAAGCCGGAAATATCGGCGCGCGTCGAGGAGATGTTGAAGACCACGGACCTGCAGGCACTGGCCGAGCGCAAGCCGGCCGAGCTTTCCGGTGGACAGAAGCAGCGTGTGGCTCTCGCCCGCGCCTTGATCAAACGGCCGAGGGTGCTTTTGCTCGATGAGCCGCTCGGCGCGCTCGACAAGAAGCTGCGCGAAAAGATGCAGCTGGAGCTGAAACGGCTGCAGCATGAGGTCGGCATTACCTTCATCATCGTGACGCACGATCAGGAAGAGGCGCTGGTGATGGCTGATCGCGTCGCGGTGCTGAAGGATGGCAGCATTTTGCAATGCGGCACGCCTGAAGAGGTCTATGAGCGGCCGGCCAACCGCTTCGTTGCCGGCTTCATCGGCGTGATGAATTTCATCGAGGGCGAAGTCGGGGATGACGCAGTTTTCCGCGCCGCAGGCCAAACATTGGCCTGCAATACCGCAGGACTGAAACGCAATGCCAAGGCGGTGCTGGCGATCCGGCCAGAAAACATCACGTTGAGCCCGGCTGGTTCAGGGATCGCCGGAACCGTCGTCGATGCCGCCTATCATGGTCTCGACCGGCAACTCTACGTCAAGACGGCGCTGTCAGCATTCCCCCTTCAGGTTCGCGTAGCAGCGACAGGGGCCGGGACCGTGCAGACCGGTGCTGCGGTGTCGCTCGGGTTTGACGCGTCATCCTGCCGGATTTTTCAGGACTAAAGAAAACAAGAGGGAACTGATGTCCAAGACGATTGCATTCTTTCCGGAAGCGGCCTTCGGCCCGGCGCTCAATTCCGTCGGCATCGCGCAGGCCGTCGAGGCACTCGGCCACAAGGCCGTCTTTCTGTCCGATCCCGGTTTCGTCGATGTCTACAAGGGGTATGGGTTTGAGGCCTATCCGGTGAACCTCTCGGCGCCGATGCCGCCGGAGCAGATGGCGAAGTTCTGGGAGGATTTTATCAACGGCCATATCCCAAACTTTCGCAAAAGCCCTTATGACCAGATCAGCAACTATGTGCGCGATTGCTGGGAGGCGATCGTCGACAGTGCCAAGTGGGCGGAGAAGGATCTGCCGGGCGTGCTGGCGAAGATCAAGCCGGACCTCATCTGCGTCGACAATGTTATCCTGTTTCCGGCCATCAAGCAGTTCGGCAAACCCTGGGTGCGGATCATTTCCTGCTCGGAAAACGAGATCGAGGACGAAAACATTCCGCCGCACCTGTCCGGCTGCCGTCAGGACGATCGGGCCGGTCATGCCGCCTACCGTGAAAAGTTCCACGCGGTGATCAAGCCGATCCATGAGGATTTCAACGGTTTCCTCGCCTCGACCGGGGAGGCGGCCTATCCGATCGGCCAGTTCTTCGAGGCCTCGCCCTTCATGAACCTTTTGCTCTATCCGGAATCGGTGAAGTTCGACCGTGAACATCTGCTTGATCCAAAACAGTTCCAATATCTCGAAGGCTGCGTGCGCAAGGAAAAACCTTACGACGTCCCGTTCTTTGCCGAGAACAACGACAAACCTCTTCTTTATATATCGTTCGGCAGTCTTGGTGCCGGCGATACCGATCTTTTGAAACGGCTGATCACCACAATTGGAAAGCTGCCCTATCGCGCGTTGGTCAATGTCGGCGACTATAAGGAGCAGTATAGTGGCCTGCCGGGCAATATCATTATCGACAGCTGGTTTCCGCAACCGTCCGTCATTCCGCAGATCGATGCCGCCATCCATCACGGTGGGAACAACTCGTTCACCGAGTGCCTCTATTTCGGCAAGCCGGCGATCATCATGCCCTATGTCTGGGATGGCCACGACAATGCGACGCGGGTCGATGAAACCGGCCATGGCTTCAAGATGCCGCGCTATGACTGGACCGACGACGAACTGGCCGCAAGGCTCAATGCCTGCATCAACGATGCGGTGATGAAGGCGAAACTCGCCGCGACCAGCACCCATATGCAGTCGCAGAACGGCCCGCAAAAGGCCGCCGCAATTCTCGATCAGCTGGCAAACACGGGGACGTTCAATGGTTGAGGCGTTGCAAATTTTGACGGTGCCCGGGTGCCCCCCTCTGTCACTGCGTGACATCTCCCCCACAAGGGGGGAGATCATTCTTTTTCCTCACCGGCTTCAATGTCAGGCAGGCGCAATAGATGCGACCGATCTCCCCCGTTGTGGGGGAGATGTCGGCGTCGCCGACAGAGGGGGGTATCTCCATGGTTGAACCCAAGTCATCCTCCGCCCCCCACATCTACAACGCCACGACCACTGACGATCTCGTCGACTGGGGCCTGCAGCCCGACAGTGTCGAGGGCCAGTCGAAGTCGACCGGGCGGCTCGTACACAAGGGGCCGGACAACCAGCCGGAATCCGGCATCTGGGTCTGCACCCCCGGCCGCTGGCGGCTGTCGATCCCGCGTGATGAATTCTGCCATTTCGTCGCCGGCCGCGCCATCTATCGCTCGGATGACGGAGAGGTGATCGAGGTCGAGGCGGGCACCGTGGTGATGTTTCCCGGCGGCTGGATCGGCGAATGCCACGTGATCGAGACGATGCGAAACATCTACATGCTGGTCTGACCAGCTGGACTTGAGACTACTGCAGCGGCTTCTTGGCGTTTCTCCAAACACGGCCGCTTCCCAAAGAAAAGACGAAAGGAAACACGCCATGACTGCCACGCCACTGATGCGCAAGCCGCTCGAACAGACCGACCTCAAGGATTGGGGCGTCATCTCGACGATGATCGAAGGGGAGAGCCGCACGACCGGCAAGTTGATCCACAAGGGGCCGAACGGCGAATCCGAATGCGGGCTCTGGGTCTGCACGCCCGGCAAATGGGATTGCCACGTCACGCGCGACGAATTCTGCCACTTCCTCGAAGGCCGCTGCACCTATGTGCATGAATCGGGCGAAGTGATCGAGATCACCCCGGATACGGCAGCCTTCTTCCCGCAGGACTGGAAGGGCGTCTGCACCGTCCATGAGAGGATCAAGAAGGTTTACATGATCCGTTGAGGGGTCTGGGGGCAAACCGCGCGGGCGGCGGCCCCTCATCCGCCCTTCGGGCACCTTCTCCCCGCTGGGGAGAAGAGGGTAGCGGCGAATTCTGCTCCTCCTCTCCCCAGCGGGGAGAGGGCAGGGTGAGGGGGATTTCACCTCTCGGAATAAAGCGACAAGGAAAACACCATGTTCAATCCAGCCGAGCCCGTCTTCTACCGGCACCCGGACTACATCAAGGCGACGGGCGAGCGTCATACGGTGGTCAACCCCGCCACGCTTGGAAACGAGGGCGTATTTGCCGAAACGACGGTCGCGGAACTCGATGCCGTGCTGTTTGCGGCCAAACGGGCCCAATCGGACTGGAAACGCCTCGACGCCAAAAGCCGCGCCACCATCCTGCACCGGATCGCCAACCGGATCGAAGCGACCGACATGCGGACTTGTGCCGAACTGATGTCGCGCGAGATGGGCAAGCCCTATCCGGAAGCGATCGGCGAGGTTGCCAATTGCGCCGGTGCCTTTCGCTATTTCGCCGAAATGGCTCGCGACGAGGCCGGCAAGGTGGCGGGTACGACGCAGGCCGGGTCGTTTCAGTATGCCCGCTATGAAGCGCTCGGCACCAGCGTCCACATCATGCCGTTCAATTTCCCGATCCTGTTGATGTGCTGGACGGTGGCGGCGTCGCTGGCGTCGGGCAATGCCTGCATCATCAAGCCGGCGCTGGCGACGACGTTGTCGACGCTGGAATTCATGACAGTTTTTGAAGCCTTACCGGAGGGGTTGATCGCCTGCGTGCCGGGTGGCGCCGAGGTCGGGCAATATCTGATTGCCTCGCCGCTTACCCACGCCGTCGCCTTCACCGGTTCTGTCGCCGCCGGCCGCGCCGTGGCCTCGGCG
>NZ_CBDIHY010000003.1:347500-862500 GCF_965279435.1 Pararhizobium sp. | reverse complement strand
GGGACTGGAGGTAGGTAGGAAGCTTGTTACTCAAGGCATGTTTGTTGTTGGTGGTTTTAGGATCGTCAAAACTTCAAGTCCTGCGAAGGATTTGGGGATTTTGGTGTTTCTGGGGTCCACTTCTGACGACATGTCGATGGATGTTGCCTGACCGCGCATCCCCGGACAGATCTCGAGAAGCTGGTCTTAAAGATCTGACCTCGAAGTGCACCGGCGTGCCTTCATATGAGGATCAGGTCGAACACGTTGATGGCATCTGGATTTGGATTTGGTTGTAAAAGGTAACCTGATCCGTTGGATAACTGGTGCGGCACACTGAAAGGTGTCCGTATAGCCAGGCTTGGCACCCCTTCGAGCGCAAGCGAGAAGGTAAGGTTTGCCAAGACCAACTCAAAGATGAGCATTGGCAATGAGAACGATCAAGTGAAATAAGGGCAATTGGTGGATGCCTTGGCATGCACAGGCGATGAAGGACGTGATACGCTGCGATAAGCCGTGGGGAGCTGCGAATAAGCTTTGATCCATGGATTTCCGAATGGGGAAACCCACCTTAAATGCTTAGAGAATCCAAGCTGAGTTTAGGCTCAGTTTGGGTTTCTAAGCATTGTGATAAGGTATCTACACCTGAATACATAGGGTGTAAGAAGCGAACCCAGGGAACTGAAACATCTAAGTACCTGGAGGAAAGGACATCAACCGAGACTCCGCAAGTAGTGGCGAGCGAACGCGGACCAGGCCAGTGGCCTTGGGGAATAAAGTGGAACGGAATGGAAAGTCCGGCCGTAGCGGGTGATAGCCCCGTACATGTAGAACACCCAAGGTCCTTGAGTAAGGCGGGACACGTGAAATCCTGTTTGAAATTAGGGGGACCACCCTCTAAGCCTAAGTACTCGTGCATGACCGATAGCGAACAAGTACCGTGAGGGAAAGGTGAAAAGCACCCCGACAAGGGGAGTGAAATAGAACCTGAAACCGGTTGCCTACAAACAGTCGGAGCCCGCAAGGGTGACGGCGTACCTTTTGTATAATGGGTCAACGACTTAGTGTGACGAGCAAGCTTAAGCCGATAGGTGAAGGCGCAGCGAAAGCGAGTCTGAATAGGGCGTTCAGTTCGTCGCATTAGACCCGAAACCGAGTGATCTAGCCATGAGCAGGTTGAAGGTTGGGTAACACCAACTGGAGGACCGAACCCGCATCTGTTGCAATAGATTGGGATGACTTGTGGCTAGGGGTGAAAGGCCAATCAAACTCGGAAATAGCTGGTTCTCCGCGAAAACTATTTAGGTAGTGCGTCGACCGAATACCCTCGGGGGTAGAGCACTGGATGGGCTATGGGGACTCACCGTCTTACTGATCCTAACCAAACTCCGAATACCGAGGAGTACTAGTCGGCAGACACACGGCGGGTGCTAACGTCCGTCGTGAAGAGGGCAACAACCCTGACCTCCAGCTAAGGTCCCCAAGTCATGGCTAAGTGGGAAAGGATGTGAGGATCCCAAAACAACCAGGATGTTGGCTTAGAAGCAGCCATCATTTAAAGAAAGCGTAACAGCTCACTGGTCTAAATAAGGGTCTTTGCGCCGAAAATGTAACGGGGCTAAAGCCATGCACCGAAGCTGAGGATTGTAGCAACCTTCGGGTTGCCGCAGTGGTAGCGGAGCGTTCCGTAAGCCTGTGAAGGGATACCTGTGAGGGGTCCTGGAGGTATCGGAAGTGCGAATGTTGACATGAGTAACGATAAAGGGGGTGAGAGACCCCCTCGCCGAAAGACCAAGGGTTCCTGCTTAAAGTTAATCTGAGCAGGGTTAGCCGGCCCCTAAGATGAGGCAGAAATGCGTAGTCGATGGGAACCACGTTAATATTCGTGGGCCTGGTGGTAGTGACGGATTGCGTAACTTGTTTGCTCTTATTGGATTGAGTGGGCGAGGAAGCGGTTCCAGGAAATAGCTCCACCGTATAGACCGTACCCGAAACCGACACAGGTGGTCAGGTAGAGTATACCAAGGCGCTTGAGAGAACTATGCTGAAGGAACTCGGCAAATTGCACGCGTAACTTCGGAAGAAGCGTGACCTCTTCGTACGCAAGTATGGAGGGGTGGCACAGACCAGGGGGTAGCGACTGTTTATCAAAAACACAGGGCTCTGCGAAGTTGCAAAACGACGTATAGGGCCTGACGCCTGCCCGGTGCTGGAAGGTTAAAGGGAGAGGTGCAAGCTTTGAACTGAAGCCCCAGTAAACGGCGGCCGTAACTATAACGGTCCTAAGGTAGCGAAATTCCTTGTCGGGTAAGTTCCGACCTGCACGAATGGCGTAACGACTTCCCCGCTGTCTCCAGCATAGACTCAGTGAAATTGAATTCCCCGTGAAGATGCGGGGTTCCTGCGGTCAGACGGAAAGACCCCGTGCACCTTTACTATAGCTTTACACTGGCATTCGTGTCGGCATGTGTAGGATAGGTGGTAGGCTTTGAAGCGGGGACGCCAGTTCTCGTGGAGCCATCCTTGAAATACCACCCTTATCGTCATGGATGTCTAACCGCGGTCCGTTATCCGGATCCGGGACAGTGTATGGTGGGTAGTTTGACTGGGGCGGTCGCCTCCGAAAGAGTAACGGAGGCGCGCGATGGTGGGCTCAGAACGGTCGGAAATCGTTCGTCGAGTGCAATGGCATAAGCCCGCCTGACTGCGAGACTGACAAGTCGAGCAGAGACGAAAGTCGGTCATAGTGATCCGGTGGTCCCGTGTGGAAGGGCCATCGCTCAACGGATAAAAGGTACGCCGGGGATAACAGGCTGATGACCCCCAAGAGTCCATATCGACGGGGTTGTTTGGCACCTCGATGTCGGCTCATCGCATCCTGGGGCTGGAGCAGGTCCCAAGGGTTTGGCTGTTCGCCAATTAAAGCGGTACGTGAGCTGGGTTCAGAACGTCGTGAGACAGTTCGGTCCCTATCTGCCGTGGGTGTAGGAATATTGACAGGATCTGTCCCTAGTACGAGAGGACCGGGATGGACATATCTCTGGTGGACCTGTTGTGGCGCCAGCCGCATAGCAGGGTAGCTATATATGGAATGGATAACCGCTGAAGGCATCTAAGCGGGAAACCAACCTGAAAACGAGTATTCCCTTGAGAACCGTGGAAGACTACCACGTTGATAGGCCGGGTGTGGAAGTGCAGCAATGCATGAAGCTTACCGGTACTAATCGTTCGATTGGCTTGATTGTTCTCATTGCTTATGTTCATCGAAGATGAACTTAAGCCATCTGTTTTGTCCTCACGCTGTCGCCGCAAGGCGGCTGCGCTGCGGACGGCGCGCCAAACGATTGGCGACGCGCTCTGCGCTTGCGGTCTTCGACCGGAAGAAGAGCAACAAAACGTGTTCAAAGACTAAAAAGGAGAGAGGCAACGCCTCCCTCGCCAGCTTCTCATTTGGTTTTGCTCCGTCGCCGGAGCAATTCTTGCCCTTAGTTGACCTGGTGGTTATTGCGGGGTGGCTGCACCCGTTCCCATTCCGAACACGGCCGTGAAACGCCCCTGCGCCAATGGTACTCCGTCTTAAGACGCGGGAGAGTAGGTCGCTGCCAGGTCTATTAATGGCAAGAATTATACCAAATACACTATCTTCTCAGAACAAAACCCGGCCAAAGCCGAACAGCAGGCCGCCCTCAAGCGGCCTTTTTGCTTCGGTATAATGCCGGAAAATATACAAACCGGCTGTCTTTCGATCGAAAAACAGCCGGTTCCGCTAAAGGCCTCTGCCTGATACGGAACATCAAGGCGACAAATTCTGCGAATTTGCGCTGAAATGAACAAGGGAAGGCAAATACAGCCCAACCTGTAAGCGACAAACCTTCGGTTTGCGCTATTGACGAAAACCGCCAGAAGGCGGTTTCCTTGTCGCGATATTCGGCTTCGCCGAATACGCTGGTAACGCGACAAATCCTAACGGATTTGCACGGTTCCGACATTCGGCTAAAGCCGAATGCAGAGATAACGCGGGGTGGAGCAGCCCGGTAGCTCGTCAGGCTCATAACCTGAAGGCCGCAGGTTCAAATCCTGCCCCCGCAACCAAACTTAAAACCAAAAAAACACCCAAAAGCCCGCGATCCGGAAACGGATGCGGGCTTTTCCACGTTCAAAGGGGGATGGAAAAGCGGGACGGCAAGCGGCAGGAGCAAAGGCTACCTCAAGCCGTTGAACACGCATAACGCCCCGCACCCGTCTCTCCGTCAACACCCGATAAGCTAACACCATAACCCCACAAATGACGGACATGCACAAGCGTGGCATCGCGGCTGGTTTCCTCCAGCAGCACGCCGTTCTTGATCCGGTGCTGTAAGCGTAGCTGCCGGTCGCCGAGAAGGTCAACATCGACAACCTGGATGTCCTGCTGGTTGGCGGCAACATCGTAGCTTGCAGCCAGCGCCTTGCGGATTTCGGCATAACCTCGCTCGTTATGGATTGAGGCGACCTCGCAATATTTGTTGTCCGCCTCGTCGGTCAGCTGGAATAGCCTGAATTTGCGGATCAGCGCCGGGCTTAGATATTGCAGGATGAAGGATTCGTCGCGGTGATTGGCCCAGGCATCCAGCAGGGTCTCGCGCCACGCGCCGCTGCCGGCAATGTCCGGAAACCAGTCTCGGTCCTCCGCTGTCGGTTCATTGCAGATCCGCGCAATGTCCTGCATCATCGCAAATCCAAGCGCATAGGGATTGATCCCGGAATAGCGCGGATCGTCAAAGGACGGCTGGAAAACCACGCTGGAATGGCTGTGGAGCATTTCCAGCATTGAGCCTTCGCTGATCTTGCCCTGATCGAACAGCCTGTTCATGATGGTATAATGCACGAAGGTTGCACATCCCTCATTCATCACTTTGGTCTGCCGCTGCGGATAGAAATACTGGGCGATTACCCGCACGATACGCAGCAGCTCCCGCTGCCACGGTTCCAGGATCAGGCTGTTTTTCTCCAGAAAATAGAGAAGATTTTCCTCCGGAAGATTAAGAACCTTCTTTCGTTCCAAGGCGTCGCGTTCGGCCTCTTCCGGGTCAGGCCGGCCGGTGGCACGCGGAAGGGTCCGCCACAGATCGCTATAGGTCTGCTCCTCGTATTCCAGTCTTTCCCGGGCTCGCTCCTGTTCCTTCTTCGATGACAGGCGCGGCGGTCGGCGGTAGCGGAACACGCCCTGATCCATCAGGGCATGGGCGGAATCGAGAATGGCCTCGACGGCCGCCGTACCATGGCGCTCTTCGCACTTGGTTATGTATTTCTTGGAGAACTCCATATAATCGAGGATGGCGCCGGCATCGGTCCATTGCTTGAACAGATAGTTGTTCTTGAAAAAGTGATTGTGGCCGAAGGCCGCATGGGCGGTCACCAAGGTCTGCATGGCCATGGTGTTTTCCTCCATCAGATAGGTGATGCAGGGATTGGAGTTGATCACCAGCTCATAGGCAAGGCCGTGATGGCCCTTGCGGTAGCCGTTTTCCTCGTAGACGAAGCGTTTGCCGAAAGACCAATGCTGGTACATCAGCGGCATGCCGACGGACGAGTAGGCGTCGAGCATCTGTTCTGAGGAGATGATTTCGAGCTGGTTGGGACAGACGTCGAGCCCGAGTTCATCGATCGCGATTTTCTCGATCGCGTCATAGGCGTGCGACAACGTCTTGAAGTTCCAGTCGGAACTGTGGAACAGCAGTTTTGCGCCAGCGTTCTTTGCCATGCCGGGCTCCGTTCAGCTGCGAAATTGCAGGGTTGGCTGCCTGGCGAAGAGCTTT
Source organism: Pararhizobium sp. (assembly GCF_965279435.1). NCBI lineage: Bacteria > Pseudomonadati > Pseudomonadota > Alphaproteobacteria > Hyphomicrobiales > Rhizobiaceae > Pararhizobium > Pararhizobium sp. Next base: position 856,723 of record NZ_CBDIHY010000003.1, on the reverse strand, counting down.
CGGAAGACAGGGTAGATGTCGGATGGCCGGGCGATCCGGGTCATCTGGAAATTCGGCCATTCGCCATCAACGGTGCGATAGGCGCGCCAGAGCGAGGTACCGTTGTCAGTCGAGCCAAAAATTTCGCTCTCGCGCTCGTCGATGATTTCGACATAGGCGTAATACTGGCAAAGCCGCATCAGCTCGGATGTCAGAAGCGAGGCGCAGCGTTCCGAATCGCGGGAGACATTGTCGCCATCGGATGCCTGGGCGGCATAGATGTTCCATTCCTTTGCGGGGTAGCGCTTCTGAATGATCCGCAGCATTTCCTCCAGCGCCGTTGAGACCACGGTGCCACCACTCTGGGTACTGTAGAAGAAGGTATTTTCATCGACTTCCCCCGCCTCGTCGGTGTGACGGATGAAGACGATGTCGATCCGGTCGTAGCGGCGTTTCAAAAAGAGATGCAGCAGGACGAAGAAGCGCTTGGCAAGGTCCTTTTCCCGCTCGCCCATCGAACTGGAGACATCCATCAGGCAGAACATCACCGCATTGGCATTGGGCAGCGGCTGGCGCTCGAACCGGTTGAAACGGATATCGACGGGGTCGACATAGGGGATGCGTCGGCGTCGGCGTTCCAGCAGGTCAAGTTGTGCCCGCAAGGCGGCCAGATGCTGGCGCTGGACAAGGTCGGGATCCGCTTGCGCCGCGAGCTCTTCAATTTGCTGCGCCAACGCCTCCAGTGTTTTCCGCTTGGGCCGCTGCAAGGCGATGCGGCGTCCGTAGCTGTTGCGCATGGTGCGGCTGACATTGATATTGGTTGGAGAACCGCTGGTGGCAAAGCCTGCACGGCGCGGTTTGAAGGCGACGGCTTCCTTTAGGCTGAGCTTGATCATGTCGGGAAGTTCGAGATCCTCGAAAAACAGTTCGAGCACTTCCTCGCGCGACAAAAGGAACTGGAAATCGTCCTCGTTCTCGCCTTTTCCGGCAGCAGAACCAGAGCCGCCGCCGCCCTGTGGTTTGTCGATGCGATCTCCCGGCATGTAGTCCCGGTTGCCCGGCAAAACATATTGCCGGTCGCCGCTGCCGCGGGCGGGCTGGAAGGTCGGCTCGCTGGCGCCGCGCGCAGGCATCGGGACAGCGTGGCCGGAATCCACGTCCGCAATCCGATCGGTCTTGACGCGGTCCTTTATGAAGCGCTTCAGCTCCTCGCGGGCCCGTTTCAGGAAGCGCTGGCGGTTCCCGAGGCTCTTATCCTTCGGGTTGAGACGGCGGTCGATGAAATTCGGCATTGGCTACCCCTGGACATCGCTATGTCTCACCCCGCTTTGTTGACGCGCATGTACCATTCAACCAGCCTGCGCACCTGCCGTTCGGTATATCCTCGCTCGATCATGCGATGGACGAATTCGGCATGCTGTTTTTCGCTGGCGCTGTCCTTTTTGGAGCCGAAGCTGATGACCGGCAGCAAATCCTCTACCTGGCCGAACATCTTTTTCTCGATCACTTCACGCAGTTTTTCATAGCTCATCCAGGACGGATTGCGGCCGTTGTTCTTGGCGCGGGCCCGCAAGGTGAACTTGACAACCTCATTGCGGAAATCCTTCGGATTGGCGATGCCGGCCGGTTTTTCGATCTGCGACAATTCGTTGTCGAGGATTGTCCGGTTGAGGTTTTGCCCGGTATCCGGATCCTTGAAGTCCTGATCCTCGAGCCAGGCGTCGGCATAGGCGATATAGCGATCGAACAGGTTCTGGCCGTATTCGCTGTAGGATTCCAGATAAGCCTTCTGGATCTCATGGCCGATGAACTCGGCATAACGGGTGGCTAGTTCCGACTTGATAAAATTGAGATAGGCAGCCTCGGTTTCCTTGGGGAACTGCTCGCGCTTGATTGCCTGTTCGATGACATACATCAGATGCACCGGATCGGCAGCGATCTCCTTGCTGTCGTAGTTGAAGGTCTCCGACAACACCTTGAAGGCGAAGCGTGTGCTGACCCCGTTCATGCCCTCATCGACACCGGCGGCATCGCGATATTCCTGAACAGACTTCGCCTTGGGATCGACGTCCTTCAAGTTCTCGCCGTCATAGACCCGCATCTTGGTATAAAGCGGCGAGTTTTCATGCGGGGTAAGCCGTGTCGAAACGGTGAAGCGGCTCAGGCTTTCCAGAACCTCCGGCGCGCAAGGGTTCTTGGCAAGCTCGCTTTCACGCAGCAGCTTGTCGTAGATCTGCCGCTCTTCGGTAACGCGCAGGCAGTAGGGCACCTTGACCACCAGGATGCGGTCGAGGAAGGCCTCGTTGTTGCGGTTGTTCTTGAACTGCAGCCACTCGGATTCGTTCGAGTGGGCAACGACAATGCCCTGATAGGGGAAAGCGCCGAAATTTTCCGTGCCGTTGTAGTTGCCTTCCTGTGTCGCGGTCAAAAGCGGGTGCAGGACCTTGATCGGTGCCTTGAACATCTCGACGAATTCGAGCAGACCTTGCGTCGTGCGGTTCAAACCGCCGCTATAGGAATAGGCGTCGGGGTCGGCCTGGCTGAAGTTTTCGAGCTGGCGGATATCGACCTTGCCGACCAGCGAGGAGACGTCCTGATTGTTTTCATCGCCAGGCTCGGTCTTGGCGATGCCGATCTGGCGCAGGCGCGACGGCATCAGCTTGACGACGCTGAACTTTGAGATATCGCCACCAACTTCGTCAAGGCGCTTGGTCGCCCAAGGCGAAATCATGCCGGTCAGGCGACGTCTTGCAATCCCGTATTTATCTTCGAGAAGGTCGGCCATGCGCTCAGGGTGGAAGAGGCCGAGGGGAGATTCAAACACCGGGCTGATCTGGCCACCGACCATCAATGTATAGATCGGCCGCAACTCCATCAGTTTCTTCAGCCTTTCGGCCAGCGAGGATTTACCGCCACCGACCGGACCGAGCAGATAAAGGATCTGCTTGCGCTCTTCGAGGCCCTGCGCGGCATAGCGGAAATAGCCGACGATCCGTTCGATCGTGTCTTCCATTCCGTAGAAATCGGCGAATGCCGGATAGATCTTGATGGTTCGGTTGGAGAAGATCCGGCCGAGGCGCTCGTCGGCACTGGTCTCGACGAAATTGGGCTCTCCAATGGCGGCGACCATGCGCTCCTGTGCGGTGGCGTACATGCTTTTATCGTCGCGGCACGCAAACAGATATTCCTGGAGACTGATCTCCTCCTGCGCTGTGCTGGTATAGATCTCCGAAAAAAGGTCGAAGACATCGGACTGGGTGTTTTGCATTATGCTCTCCCGCGGCCGGTTCGTTGAGACGGGATCGCTGCCTATCGGCTCGCTCAACGAGATGAACGTTTCCTTGCTCTCGAAAGTTCCTTCAAATAATTGTTACTGCTGAGAATCTCATAACGAAGATGGCCGCACCATTTGGGCGGGACCGACGGATCCTGGATCCTTGTCGAAGGGCGCACCGGTGATCGCGCACCTCGCTCAAATCCGAATCACCGTCTTTGATGATCGTTCCGAATTCTTCCCGTTCAGCGTAACACAATAGTGCCGACAACCATCATGCCATCCGCAATGTTCACAACTTTCGGGGAAGTGTCTTGTATTTCACACCCGGTTGATATTTTTCGGCTCGATCAAACAGGGCTAGGCAACAGGTTGCCGGAGGCGCTCCAGCTGCCATCGGGCATTTTTGACAGTAACGGCGTGGGGAAAACCCCGGCGGTTATCTGCGGCCAGCGGACGTCCAGAGCCGTCAATCGGTCTACCCATCGACGGGATTGCAGCATGGCGGCGCCGATGGCTACCGGTTCAACGCCGGCTATCGTCAGAAGGGAAAGGCCGGCGACGATGGATGTGCCGCTGGAAATGACGTCATCAATGAGAACGACGCGGCGGTTTTCCAGAAGCGGCAGCATGCGCGGATCGATATAGAGCCGCTTTGTCTGGTCCGGAGTGGTGATCGAGGACATCGGCACCGATAGCTCGGCCTGGTACCAGAATTTTGGCGAGGTTCCGAGCGGAACATAACGGCTGTGGCCGAGCGCTCTAGCAACGGCACTGGCGAGCGTTAGGCCGAGGGTCGGCAGGCCGACGATGACGTCGGGTTGGAACGGTTTCAGCTTTTCGGCAAGCTGAGCCGCTAGTACATTCTGCACCGCAAAGCTTGCCTGATTGACGATCAGCGATGCCAGAGCATGGGTGCCATCGGACAGCGGGCGGATCGGCAGGCGGAGTTGACGCCCGTCCGTCAGGGTGGCCGGATAAAAATCCCGGTGGGTTTTGTCCGGATCGAACGTGTTTGCGGGATGGATTTCCTGCCAGAAGTCATGCGGCTGCACGGCGTCTTCCTTTGAGCCAAACTGTGAGGGAGGTGTTCGGTTTTCTGTGGTTTTGCTCTATACCGGAAGAACGTCCAGGGGAAGTCTGTGGAGCCCCGACACACAACAGACCACCACGATCCAAGGAATTGCCTGCCGATGCGCCTGTCCGAAATTCTGACTGCCGACCTGCCTTTCCTCACCGCGTTGCGCCGCGATCTGCACGCACATCCGGAACTCGGCTTCGAGGAAGAACGTACCAGCGCTATCGTCGCCGGCCTTTTGGAGAAGGCCGGAATCGCCGTGACGCGCGGACTGGGCGGCACCGGCGTGGTTGGAACGTTGCAAATCGGCAATGGCACTCGCAGCATCGGCCTTCGCGCCGACATGGATGCACTGGCGATGCCGGAAACGGCGGAGCGTCCCTACAAGTCCACGGTCGATGGCAAGATGCATGCCTGTGGCCATGATGGTCACACGACCCTTTTGCTGGGAGCTGCGCGCTATCTGGCGGAAACCCGCAATTTCTCCGGTACCGTACATTTCATCTTCCAGCCGGCGGAAGAGGGCCGTGGCGGCGCCCGGCGCATGGTCGAGGATGGGCTGTTCAAGCGATTTCCCTGCGATGCAGTTTACGGCCTGCACAATATGCCGGGCCTCGATATTGATGAGATGGCCGTGGTTGCCGGGCCGCAGCTCGCCTCCTCCGATAGTTGGCGCGTGACGTTTCGCGGCACCGGTACCCATGGCGCCAAGCCGCATCTGGGCAAGGACCCGATCACGGCGGCCGGAACTTTTCTTGCCGCGCTGCAGACGATTGTCGGCCGGGTGGTCGATCCGCTGCAGCCGGCTGTGGTCAGTGCCTGTTCGGTGCAGGCGGGCAATCCACAGGCGCTCAATGTCATTCCGGATATTGTCGAGATTGGTGGCACCGCGCGGGCCTATTCGCCGGCAGTGCGCGATCAGCTGGAAACCGAAATCGGCCGTCTGGCTAGCGGCACCGCAGCAATGTACGGCATTGCAGCCGACTACGGGTTCGAGCGCCGTATCCCGCCTGTCGTCAATGATGCCAATGCCACGGCGCGCGCGTTGAAGGCTGCCAGCACTGTTTTTGGCGACAAGCTTAGAACCGTGTTTCCACCATCGACTGCCGGTGACGATTTCGCCTATTTTGCCGGCGAAGCTCCGGGCTGTTATGTCTGGCTCGGCAACGGGCCCGCCGTCGATGGCGCCCTGCACCACAACACCGCCTATGATTTCAACGACGCGGCGATCGGCCCGGGTGTTGCATTCTGGACAATGCTGGTCGAACAGGAACTGGCGCCCGCCTGAGCCTTTATGTTCCGCTGGTCATTCGCAGGCCCGATAACGCGACGAAGCGTATTCTTTCGGTCTGACAAATGGTTCGTGTTTGGATAGATGACACCCGGTGTCGACATCAGGTCTGCCGGGCGTGTCCGGAGCTATGAACTTCCATCGCTGTAAAAAGGCGAGTGGCAAGCCCGGACCTGCTGCGGCCAGTTCATGACTGGTCAGCGTGTTGACCATCTCCGACAGCGTCTTGCGCAAAAAAAGCAATTCCCGCTCAATTCAGATTTGCGGTTTAGCCGAGAGCCTCGACCCGACGGCGCCGCTGCTGCTTGCCAACGGCGCAATCCTTTGATCTTGCCCATTCTTTCCGATTGAACCGGCTCCGCTTGTTTATGCCGGGTCGGCGCGTGGGCTGCATGGAGCAATAAGATCAAGGAAAGCTTTGATCAATCAACATTATGTATCCAACTGTAGGGTGATATGTATTTATTGCTCAACACTATGGACATGATTGTTCACATTCATTAGCGTCCACCTCACGTCTTTCTGATGGCTTTTGTGGGCTGGTCTTTTCCAGTTGGCGGATGCCGTCATCATGCGCGTTTCACCACGGCAGTCTGCCGCTTCATTCACCCCATGGCGCAAGAGCAGCCGGAGGCCCTGACATGACGATGCCGATGACTGATCGCCAAATGCTGATTTCGGTCGAAGACCTGACGGTCAATTTTGGCGTGAACCGTGTGGTGGAAAACCTTTCTTTCTCTGTCGCGCCCGGCAAGACCGTGGCGGTCGTCGGTGAATCCGGTTCCGGTAAATCCGTCACGTCGCTGGCGGTCATGCGGCTTGCAGACATGATGGGGGCAACGTTCTCTTCGGGTCGCATCCTGTTTGGCGAAAAGGATCTGCTTCAAACCTCCCAGAAGGCAATGCGGCGCATTCGCGGCAAGGAGATCGCCATGATCTTCCAGGAGCCGATGACCTCGCTCAACCCGGTCTTCACGATCGGCGAACAGATCTGCGAAGTTTTGCTGCTGCACGAAGCCATGACCAAATCCGCTGCGATGGCAGAGGCGCGGCGCCTTCTGGATATGGTTCGCCTGCCCGATTCCGAACAGCTTCTGAAGCGTTACCCGCATCAGCTTTCCGGTGGCATGCGCCAGCGCGTGATGATCGCCATGGCGCTGGCCTGCCGGCCAAAACTGCTGATTGCCGACGAGCCGACAACAGCGCTCGACGTGACAATCCAGGCGCAGATCCTCCACATCATGCGGGACCTGCAGCAGGAACTCGGCATGGGCATGATCTTCATCACGCATGACATGGGCGTCGTGGCCGAGATGGCAGATGATGTCGTCGTCATGTGGAAGGGCAAGAAGGTCGAGGAAGGCCCCGTTCGCGAGATTTTCGCCAATCCGCAGCACCCCTATACCCGCACGCTTTTGGCGGCAGTACCTCGCTTGGGCAGCATGACCGGGGAAGTCTTTCCCAAGCGTATGCCCGTTACCGTGCTGCGCGATGGCGCGCCGGTAATTGTCGGCGAGGAGCGCGTGCAGGACACCGCCCGCTATGACGAAAAGCCACTGCTTTCTGTCAAGGACCTTTCCGTCAGCTTCGATATTCGCAAGTCCCTTTTCGGCAAGGTAACGCATCGCCTGAGTGCTGTATCGAAGGTTGCCTTCGACATCTATCCCGGCGAGACGCTCGCGCTTGTGGGCGAATCCGGTTCCGGCAAGTCGACCATCGGCCGGACGATCCAGCAGTTGCAGACTGCGATGACAGGCGACATAGCGTTCAACGGAAAACCGTTTTCATCGATGTCGAAGGCCGAACGTTTTCGCCTGCGCCAGAACGTCCAATATATCTTCCAGGATCCCTTCGCCTCGCTCGATCCACGCAAGACCGTCGGTTTCTCGATCGCCGAACCGATCAATACACATAGCTTGATTTTGGGCACCAAGGCCGTGCGCCGTCGTGTCGACGAACTGCTTGAGCGCGTCGGGCTGACATCGGCCCATGCGGATCGTTATCCTCATGAATTTTCCGGCGGGCAGCGCCAGCGCGTCTGCATCGCGCGCGCGCTCGCCTCCGAGCCGAAGCTGATCATTGCCGACGAAGCGCTATCGGCGCTCGACGTATCGATCCAGGCACAGATCATCAACCTGTTCATGGATCTGCAGGCAGAGCGCGGTCTGGCTTATCTCTTCATCAGTCATGACATGGCGGTGGTCGAGGAAATCAGCCATCGCGTTGCAGTGCTTTATCTGGGCCAGATTATGGAGATGGGCAGCCGTCAGCAGGTGTTCGAGACACCGCGGCACGATTACACCCGCCGCCTTCTCTCCGCCGTTCCCGTCGCCGATCCGAACAGGGAGCGCAAAAGCACCCTCATCACCGGCGACATACCCAATCCGGTTCACCGCGTTGGCGATGAACCAGCCATTCTCGGTCACGAGGAAATTGATCCGGGCCACTTTGTCGCAAAAGTCGCCTGATACCTGCGAAAAATTGCAAGCAACTGAGAGGAACAGCGACATGCAAACAATCAAACGGGGACTGACAGCAACCTTCATGGCACTGGCCTTGTCGGGTGCTGCTTTTTACGCCGGACCGGCCCTTGCCGCCGGCAAGATGACGATTTCCAGCCCGCAGGACCCGGGCAGCTGGGATCCGATCGACACCTTCCTGGTGCAGTGGGCAGCCGTCGCGACCAACATCTTCGACGGACTGACCTATCGTGGCCCCGATCTCAAGCTCGTGCCGGGCCTTGCTGAATCCTGGGAAGAGCTGGACGAGGGCAAGCGTATCCGCTTCAAACTGCGCCAGAACGTCAAGTTCCACGATGGCGAAGCCTTCAATGCCCAGGCGGTGAAGTTTACCTTCGAACGCCTGCTCGGCGAAGAAGGCGCTAAGGGGCCGCAGCGCTCCAATTACACCACCATCGAAAGTGTTGAAGTGATCGACGACTATACCGTCGATATGAAGCTGAAGACGCCCGATCCGGTGTTGCTGACCAAGCTTGCGGGTTATGGCGCGATGATCGTTCCGCCGAAGTACATCCAGGAAAAGGGTGAGGACAATTTCAACGTTAATCCTGTCGGCACAGGCGCGTTCAAGTTCGTGTCTTACACTCCCAAGGTCGATATCAAGCTTGCAGCCAACCCGGATTACTGGGGCGGCGCGCCAAAGCTCTCCGAAGTGGAATATCGTTTCATCACCGAGCCCGCGACGGCTGTTGCCGAGCTTCAGGCCGGCCGTGTCGATCTGGTCATCCCACCGACCATCCCGATCGGCATGATTCCAGTGATCGAAGGTGACGCAAACCTTGCTATCGTCAGCGTTCCGGGACCGACGGTTGATGCCCTGCGCTTCAACACGCGCGACGGTATCACTGCCGATCCCAAGGTGCGCAAGGCGATCATCATGGCCGTCGACCGCGCAACGATCGTCCAGTCGATCCTCGCCGGCCAGGCCTCCGAGATCGTCAGCTTCCAGAGCGCGCTGTCCTTCGGCTACGATGCGGACCTGAAGGCTGTGGCCTATGATCCGGAGGGCGCCAAGGCGCTTCTCGCTGAAGCCGGGATCAAGCCGGGCGCAACCCTGCAGATCGATATCCGTGGCAATGACTCGACGATGAACGAAGTTGCCCAGGTGGTTGCTAGCTACCTGCAGATGGTCGGCATTACCGCGACGATCAAGCCTTACGAGACCAATGTCCTGATCAACGACATCATCCCGCAGGGCAAGACCGGCGCGATGTTCCAGCAGAAGTGGGGTGGCTGGACGTTCGACTACGACAACACAGCCTATGCCATGTATCACTCCGGTGAAAAGTGGAACCCCTACGACAAGGACGAGACGCTGGACAAGCTGCTGGAATCGCAGCGTCCGCTGACGGACCGCGCTGAGCGGGACAAGATCCTCAAGGAAGTCGGCCGCTATGCTGCCGACCGCGCGCTGGAACTGCCGCTCTACAACAGCAACGCCATCTACGGCATCAGCAAGCGGGTGAAGGGCTTCGTTGCTCCTTCGGACAACCGCCTGAAGCTGACCGACGTCACCGTCGAGTAATCTGCAGACCTTTGTGCCGCCCGGCTAACGGGCGGCACGTTTTCCCTTACCTTCAAGGATAATGAACGTGGCCGGTTTCCTTATCAAACGATTGCTGCAGGCGATCTTCGTCGTCTTCACCATCACGCTGGTGGTCTCCTTTGCCATCCGCCTGACTGGCGATCCTGCTCTGATGATGTTTCAGGGCGGTGGCAGCATGACGGAAGAGGACCTGATGCGCATCCGTGCATCACTGGGCACCGACCAGCCGTTCATCATGCAATATCTGAACTTCCTCAAGGGAATGGTGACGCTTGATTTCGGGCGCAGCTTTACCGGGGGAACCTCTGTTTCAATGCTGATCGGAAATGCGCTGCCGGCCACACTGCTGCTCGCGTTCATCTCCATGTTCGTGTCGATCGCGCTGTCCATACCGCTCGGCATCAAGGCCGCGACGGCAAGAGGAAAGGGCGCTGACCAGGCGATCCGCATCCTCTCGCTGATCGGTCTTTCCTTCCCGAACTTCTGGCTCGCCACCATGCTGGTCCTTTTATTTGCAGTGACGCTTGGCTGGCTGCCGCCAAGCGGCATGTCGGGATGGACGAGTTATGTCATGCCCGCAGTGACAATGGGCATCATCCTGACGGCAACCAATGTCCGGCTGGTGCGCACGTCCATGCTGGAAACCCTGCAGTCGCAATATGTCATGGTGGCGCGCGCCAAGGGGCTCAGCGAAACGACGGTGCTCTACAAGCACGCGCTACGAAACTGCGCCATTCCGCTCATCACCTATTTCGGGCTGCAGTTCGGCGGACTTCTCGGCGGCATCGTTGTCGTGGAACGTGTCTTCAACTGGCCGGGCATGGGCACGCTTGCCTTCGATGCGGTGTCAGCCCGCGACTACCCCGTCCTGCAAGCCGTCATCACCGTCCTGTCGCTGATGATCGTCGGCGTCAATCTTTTGGTCGACATTGCCTATGGGCTCGTTGATCCGCGCATTCGTACGGAGTAACCGCCAATGGCCACCAAGACCTCCCGCCTGTCGCGGTTCTACAGCCTCGAGTTCATCCTCGGCGCCTCGTTGACGCTCATCATCTGCCTCGCAGTGCTGCTGTCCGACGTGCTGTTTCCCGGCGGCGCCGAAAAGATCAACCTGATCGCCCGTCTCACCAAGCCGTTTACCACCTTGGCCTACCCCTTGGGCACGGACCCGCTCGGCCGGGATGTGCTGGCGCGGGTGATTGCCGGCGGCAAGATTTCGCTGCTGGTCGGCTTTACGTCGGTGATCGGCGCGGTGATCTTCGGCGTGCTGATGGGCCTGATTGCCGGCTATTATCGCGGCTTCTGGGATATGCTGGTGATGCGCTTTGCCGACCTGCAGCTCGCCATGCCGTTCATCCTGCTCGCGATCACCTTCATCGCCATCGTTGGCGGCAGTCTGACCAATACCATCATCCTGCTGATCGTTTCGCAATGGGTGCAATATGCGCGGGTGGTGCGCGGCTCGGTGCTGACGCTGCGCGAGCGGGAATTCATTCTTTCTGCCCGCGCCATCGGCGTGAAGGACTGGCGTATCATCTTTCAGCATCTGCTGCCGAACCTGATCGGACCGGTCATCGTTCTCATGACCCTCAACGTTGCCAACAACATCCTTCTGGAAAGCAGCCTGACCTTCCTCGGTCTCGGCGTCGATCCGACCATTCCGAGCTGGGGCGGCATGCTGGCCGATGGCCGCACCTATCTCCAGACTGCCTGGTGGGTCAGCGTCTTTCCGGGCCTTGCGATCCTTCTGACCGTGCTTGGCCTCAACCTTCTCGGCGACTGGCTGCGCGACAGCCTTGATCCAACTGGTAGAACTTCGAGGTAATCCGATGAACGTGATTTTACAGAAATCCTTTGAACGTACACTCGATCAACTGTCGGCGCGCGCCGTTCCGGGCGACCGTTTCGAGGCGTGGACCTTCGACGACCGCGAAAGCCGCGCAGTGGTGGAGCGCAAGCTGGCCGAACAAGGCATCACGGCCCGCATCCGCAGCGCCTACAAGCCGTTGCTCGCATTTTTTCTCGAAGAGGTTGATCTTAACGGCATCGAAGCTATCGAAATCCGCTATCCGGTCCATGCCGCAGCATCCGAGAACCGCTTCAGGCTTGAGACCTATCCGCTGGCAGCGCTTGTCGGTGACGCAAAGACTACTTTTATCCCACGTGCCGACGATGGGTTCTTCTACGACGTGATGCTGACGGGTGCCGGCACCGCGCAATCCTTTACCGTGCTTGCGCCGAACAGGGTTCATCAGGACCGTGTCGGGCAGACCAATCTCTCACCGACCGGTTGGCTGCGTCGCGCAGGTGAAACGTCAGGCGAACGGCTGGAAACGGACTATGAGGCCGTGTTCGAGGCTGCCATCTCCGCGATCGCCGATTACGACTGGGGCCAGGTCGAGCCCTATTTCGAAGAGCTGAACATCCGCATCGGCCATCCGGCTAGCGACGAGCCGCTGGCGATTGGCGATGAGGTGGTCAGCCTGCGTGAAGCGCTTCATGAGGACCTGTATTTCTCGCTTCTCGAGTTTTTCCAGAAGAAGTCCGCCCGCCCGCTGGGGGATCGTGGTCTGAAGCCCGGAATGATCGTGCCGGAAGTCGTGAAGGCCGACGGCGCCATCACGCTCGATATAGCCACCCGCGTTTTGTCGACCGCTTTTCTGGACGGTGCCGAGCAGGCGATCGATGTGGCCCGCGAACCGCTGGCCGCAGCCCAGGTGACGGCACAGCTGGAAGCGATCGGCGGGGAAAGCTTTGCCGCTCGCACCCGATCCGGCCGCATAGTTTCAGCGCGCTATATCGCCGGCAGCGATGCTCCGGTGATGGTCAGCGGCGGGCAGCATCCAAACGAGACCACGGGCATCGTCGGTGCCCTGCGCGCTGCAGCCAAGCTTACAGGGCGCCAGGGCGCGCATTTCACCGTTTCGCCGCTTGAGAATCCGGATGGTTATGCTGTGCACCAGCGCTTGCGCCGTGACAACCCGCGTCACATGCATCACGCCGCCCGTTATACCGCGCTTGGCGACGATCTCGAATATCGTACACATGAAAACTCCGCCGGGCACGTCAACGAAAAGGAAATCCGCTTCAAGGCGCAGGAGTTGAGCAGTGCACAGCTGCATGTGAACCTGCATGGCTATCCCGCGCATGAGTGGGCCCGGCCGCTGTCGGGTTATGTGCCGCGTGGTTTTGCCGCCTGGACGCTGCCCAAAGGCTTTTTCCTCATCGTGCGCCATCATGCTGGTTGGGAAAGCCAGTCGGAAACGTTGCTCGACCGGGTGACGCGGCATCTCGGCGAGATACCCGGGCTTCTGGCGTATAATGACAGGCAGATCGCACTCTACGAGATCCATGCCGGTGAAACCGGTTTCCGCATCATCAACGGCTTCCCCTGCCTCATTTCGGTGGATGATCGCCATACCGTGCCGATGACCCTGATCACCGAATATCCGGACGAGACCATCTACGGCGAAGAGTTTGTCGCGGGTCACACGGCTCAGATGGAACTGGTTCTCTCCGCCTATGCGGCGTGGCAGGAAATCGTGCCGGTCAGCTGATTCCTTCCAACGGTTAAACATGGCAGGTCATCGGGGATGACCGGCCATGAACGTTCACACACCCGGCCCGAATTCGCCACCGAAGTGCTGGAGGATTGGACGGTGGCGGGCGATCATGCCGTGGGCAGGATCGGGCTCTCCATCAGCGTGCCGGTTTCGACATCGGCAATGCCCCGGTCCGTCTGGTGCGGTCCAGCATTGCAGGCAAGGGTTGCCCCGAAGCAGGCCTTGAAGACCAGATAAGGCGGTTGCCAGTCGACGATCTCGTCCATGGCGGCGCGAATGCCTGCGAAATCCCGGGCCACATCGTCCAGCGGCGCACCGGAGACCAGGCCTGAAAGCGGCAGTGGCAGAATTGCCTTGACCATTCCATTGGATGCTACCGCCATGCCGCCACCAGCAGCGATCACGGCATTGGCGGCAAGCGCCATGTCTTGCGGATCACTGCCGAACACCGTGAGGTTATGGCTATCATGGGAAACGGTATTGGCGAAGGCGCCGCGCCATTCGCCCCAGCCGCGTAGGAAACCGACACGCGAACGGCTGTCGCTGCGTCCATGGCGATGCGCCACCGCAATCAGTGTCGTGCCTTCCGGCGGCACGACAAAACCATCGCACACATCCGCCTGCGCTTCACCCCAGCGGGTAAAGCGCGGCTGGTCGATGGTGGCGATCCGGACGGTCATTTCGCTGGAGGCGACGCGGAATTCATCGGCCGTCAGCGGCGCGATTTTCATCGAGTGCGCAAGCACGGAAGTATCGGCAGATGTGATGTCCGCAAGCATGTGGCCGTCTTTGGCGACAACAACGCCGTTGGCGATGACGATGCTGGCTTTGAGATCAGTGAGGTTGTCGAACACGGCAATATCGGCGCGGCGGCCTGCAGCCACGAGGCCGAGATCGGAGCGGCCCAGCCGTTGCGCGGCATTGAGCGTTGCCGCCCGCAGCGCCCATTCCGGCTTCAGCCCGTAGCGCACCAGCCGCCTCACGACGTCGTCCAGACCGCCGCCTGCTACCAGATCGTCGGGAAAGACGTCGTCGGTGCAGAGGGTGAGGGTTTGCGGCAGATGGCCGAGCTGGTTCAAGGCCTCGACGAATTCCGGCAGCAGGTGATCGTGGGAGCCGCGCAGCTCGATGGCCATGCCGGCGCGCAGCTTTTCCATCAGGTCGGCGGCTGATGTCAACTCGTGGTCGGAGCTGATACCGGCAGCCATGAAGGCCGCGAGATCGCTACCCTTCAAGCCGCGCGCGTGGCCGCAGATCAGCTTTTCCGAGGCAAGACCCGCCTGAACGATGGCGCTCGTGCGCGGATCGCGGTCGATCACGCCGCGCATGTTCATGACCTCAGCGATCCCGCCGATTTCCGGCCAGGACAGGAGATCGGCGATTACATCGGCATCGAAATCTGCGCCGTTCAGTTCCAATCCGGGTGCTGACGGCACGCAGGAGGGAGCCAGCAGGATCATCCGCAGTGGCGACATCTTGGCGGCATCGGCGGCAAAGCGCACCCCGGCGACGCCATGGACATTGCCAAACTCGTGCGGATCCCAGACGATCGTCGTCACGCCGCGAGCCAGAACGGCGGACGCGTAGGTCGCGGGCGTCACCATCGAGCTTTCGATGTGCATATGCGTATCGATCAGGCCCGGTGAAACGAAACCACCGGAGATATTGATGATCTCTGCCGCATCCGCCCTTACCCCGGCCGGGTGCACGCTGGCGATCAGCGGTCCGACGAGGCCGATATCGGCCGCCCGCAGTTCGCCCGTCACCATGTCGACCAAAGTGCCGTTGACGATAAGGATGTCGAAGGGGGCATCGCCACGTGCTGCCGCAACCGCGCGGCTGCGCAGGCCGGCGTCATTGAGGTCGGCGGGTTCACCTGCTGCGGGATGTGTCATTTGCCGGCCTCCCAGCGCAGGGCATCCAGCACGATCGATTTGATCGCCGCTGCATCGCAATCGGCTGCGAATTCGGCATTGAAGGCGCCGTGGCTGGCGCGGATTTCCACCACGGTGCGGCCGCGTGTCAGCGAACCGGCAAGCTCCATACTGATCCGGGCCGGTTGGAAGGTGACAAGGTCGGGGCGGACGAAGGCTGCGGCGGCGGATGGATCATAGATTGCCATGGCCGGGCGGCCACGGCTGACGCCGATGTCGATGTAACCGGCGAGCATGTCAGCGAGCAGCGCGGCATTAGCCCCGCCTGCCTGCCGGACCGGCTCGATATCGCCGGGTGCGGCCAGAACCTTGCGGCAGAAGTCGAGATCGACCATGCGCAGCGGCAGGCCATGCGACAGCACGATGGCGACAGCTTCCGGGTCGGCAAGTGCGTTGAACTCGGCTGATGCCGTGTGGTTGCCGCGCGACAGCCCGCCACCCATCCAGGTGAGTTCGTCGATCCGGGCGGCCAGATCGGGCCGCGCCAGGGCCAGGGCTGCGATGTTGGTGAGCGGCCCGAGTGCCAGGATGCGGCGGGGGGAGGGCGTGTTTTCCAGCCAGCGGCAGAGCGCTTTGAAAGCATCGTCGCCTGCGACATCACCGGCATCCGGCAGTGTCAGTCCGGCGGTTGGAATGCCGGTCTCGCCGAGAATGTCCTGCGCGGTTTCGAGCGCACCCAAAACCGGCTGACTGCGTCCGGCATGAACGGGGATGGTCCAGCCGAAAGCCTTGGCCGCACCTGCGGTATTGCGACGAACCTGATCCATCGGCGTATTGCCGAACACCAGCGATACACCGTCGATTGCCATGCCCGCATGCATCACCACCAGAATGGCGGCGATGTCGTCAAAGCCCATATCCGTATCGATCCAGACACCCATGACGATTTAACCGAAGCGCTTGAGGAGAGCTGCACCCTCGACCGGCAGGTCGAAGGCAACGGTGGCGCCGAGTGCATGGGCGGGGAGGGTCGCGTCCACCTCCGTCTTGATGATGCCGAGCGGCGTTTCCAGCACATATTCGCGCGTGCCGCCGGCAAAGGAGACGCCGCGCACTGTGCCCGTCAGCGGGCCGGATCCGAAGGAAACCGCGCGGGGCCGCCAGGCAAGGCCTGCAACATCCGGGAGTGGCTTGGAGAGGGAGACTGCACCCTTGGCGGTGATCAGCTTGCCATCGCTGATAGCGAAGACGTTTTCGAAGCCGACGAAATCCGCAACGAAGCTGGAGACCGGGTGGTTGTAGATCTCTTCGGGCGTGCCGATCTGCTCGATGGCGCCGTTCTTCATCACGACGATCCGGTCGGCGAGCGCCAGCGCCTCGACCTGATCGTGAGTGACGAAGATCATCGTCACGCCGCTTTCCTTCTGCACGCGCTGCAGTTCGGTGCGCATTTCCAGCCGCAGGCGGGCATCGAGATTGGAGAGCGGTTCGTCAAGCAGAAGCACCTTCGGCTCCATCACCATGGATCGGGCAAGGGCCACGCGCTGCTGCTGGCCGCCGGAAAGCTCCGGGGTCTTGCGGTCTACGAAGGCCGCGAGGCCAACGGATTTGAGACCGGCTGTGACCTTTGTCTCCAGATCCGTGCCGCGCATGCCCTTCAGCTTGAGGCCGAAGGCAACGTTTTCGAACACCGTCAGATGCGGGAACAGAGCATAGGACTGGAACACCAGCCCGACCGCCCGCTTGTTGGCAGCAACCCGGGTGATATCAACGCCATCAAGGCTGATACGTCCGCCAACCGGCGTCATCAGGCCGGCAATCGACCGCATGGTCGTGGTCTTGCCACAGCCGGAAGGGCCAAGCAGCGCCAGCAATTCGCCTTTGCGGATCTCAAGATCGAGATCCTTGACGGCTATCGATTTGCCATAAGCGAGGGAGAGCTTGTCGAGGGTGAGGAAGGATGTGTCAGACATAGCGGGAGAACCCCAGAAAACGTTCGGCGGCAAAGACGATGCCGATGGACAGGAAAGCGAGCAGCGAAGACAGGGCGGCGATCGACGGGTCAAAGACGATCTCCATATAGCCGAGCATGTCGATCGGCAGGGTGCGCACACCCGGTCCGGACAAGAACAGCGAAACCGGAACCTGATTAAAGCTAGTGACGAAGCCGAGGATGAAGGCCGACAGGATGCCGCCGCGAATGTTCGGCAGCACCACCCGGAAGAAGGCGCCGAGCCGCGATGAGCCGAGCAGCACGGCAGCTTCTTCGATATCCGAGCGCAGGTTGTTGAGGCTGGCCGAAACCACCCGCACCGCATAGGGCAGGATCAGCGCCGTATGGGCCAGGAACAGCGCTAGCGTGATTGAAACACCGATAGGCACGACGAAGTAGCGCAGCAGCGCCAGGCCGACGATGATGCCCGGCACGATGATCGGTGCCGAGACGATGGTGCGTACGGTCTCGGACATCGGCAGCTTGTAGCGTGACATCGCGTAGGCGGCGGGTATGCCGAGCAGAAGGGCAGCAAACGTGCCGCCGATCGCCAGGAACATTGACATCACGAAGCTGTCGCGGAAACTCTCGATGGTGAAGACCTTGAGGATCCACTTGAACGAGAAGCCCTGCGGCGGAAAAGCCAGGGTATCGCCGGCCGAAAACGAGGCGGCGACGATGATCAGGAACGGGCCGATCAGGAAGATCAGCACCAGAAGCAGCGTGATCGGGGCGAACAGTCTCGGGGTCATCGCTTGTTCCTCGCCGTTGCGATCCGCTTCAGGAGAATATTGGCGGCAAAACTCATGACGATCAGGATGAAGGCGATGACGCTGGCCGAGACGAAATTGTTGGCGACGGTCACCTGCTGGTAGAGCAGCGTCTCCAACATCAGTACCTTCGATCCGCCGAGAATGGCGGGGGTGATATAGGCCGTCATCGAGCCGGTGAAGACCAGTGTGCCGCCGACCACAAGGCCTTCACGGGTCAGCGGTAGGACGACCTTCCAGAACACCTGAAACCAGTTGGCACCGAGCACCCGGGCGGCGGGTACGACATCCTTCGGCAGGTTTTCAAGCGCGCTGATCAGCGAGATCACCATCAAGGGTAGAAACAGCTGCAGCAGGCCAATGAAGACGGCGGTTTCGCTGAACAGGATGCGGATTGGTTCGTCGCTGAGGCCAACCGCCATCAGCGCCTGGTTGACGATGCCGGTGCGGCCGAGGATGACGATCCAGGCATAGGTGCGGGCGACGGGCGAAATCATCAGTGGCAGAACGACAAGCCCGATCATCCGGCCCTTGGCGCCCGGCGGCAGGCTGACGATGGCAAAGGCCGTAGCATAACCGATGACGGCTGCTGCCACGGTGACGAGCGCCCCGAGCTTCAGCGTCCGCAGAAAGACCGTCCGGTTCAGCGGTTGGGAAAAGAAATCCGCATAGGCCGACAGGCTCCAGCTATCTGCCGATCGAAAACCTTCCGACAACAGCAGGATAACCGGCACGAGAAAGACCAGCCCCGCGAAAATCGCGGCCGGCAGGGCGAGCGCCAATGCTTCTGCCCGGTTCTGGAACATGGTTCGTCGTCTCCAGCAGGTTCAAACGGGATCAACGCGATTGCCGGCGATCCCTGTAACTTTTGTTCGTGAGCCGGCCACGTCCCCCTCTTCCCATGAACGGGAAGAGGGGTGGGGTGAGGCGCTGTGGCAGCAGCATCTCACGTTGACGGCCGGTTCAGTCGGGGCGCAGTTTGCGAACCGGAGTTCGCTGGCTACGCCCCTTGCCTTGGGAGGCATTCGTGTTGGCCGGTTACTGGCCGACCTTGGCGTTCCACTCGGATAGCCACGCATCGCGGTTGTCGAGTGCTACGGCGGAGGGGATCAGCTTCAGGCTGTTGGCCGTTTCTTCGCCATAGGTCAGGTTACCGGCGATTTCGTCGGAAACCTTGGCTTCCTTGTTGGCCGGGCTATCGACCAGCTTTTCGGCCAGCTTTGTCTGGATTTCGGTCGAGAGCCAGAAATCCATGAATTCGAGTGCGAGATCCTGGTTCTTCGAGCCCTTGGTCAGAACCATGACGTTCATGCCGCCGGTCTGGCCTTCCTTCGGCGTCGCCCAGCCGAGCGGCAGGTCAAGCTTGGTGAACGGTGCCCAGGAGAAGCGGCCGATCGGTGCCGCCCAGATTTCTTCCTGCTGCATCAGCTGCACCAGCTGCGAGGATTTGACGTAGAAGGTAACGATATCGTCCTTCTTGGCGCCGAGCGCTTCAATCGCGCCCTTGAGGTCCGGCGTGTCGGTGCCAAGTGCCTTGCCGAGCATATACAGAGATGGCGGTCCCTGGTTGGTGGTGATGTTCGGGAAGGCGACGTGGCCGGCATATTCCGGCTTCAAAAGGTCGGCCCAGGACTCGATCTTCATCTTGTCGGTGCGATAGACGATAGAGGTTGCATAGAAAGTGTAGCCGATGCTCATGCCGTCGCCATTCGGGTCCTTGGCGATATCGTAGAGCTTGCCGAAGTTGCTGAGCTTGGCCGTGTCGATCTTCTCGATCAGGCCATTGCGGTCAGCCGATAGCGCGTCGGCCATGGAAACCGCGGCGATGTCGATGACAGGATTGGCCTTGTTGGCTTCGATCTTGGCAAGGCGCTCGACGCTGTTACCGGTTTCGACCACCAGCTTGCAGCCGCATTTGGCTTCGAAGGGATCGTAGACGATCTCCTTGAACTCGTCCTGCGCGAAGGCATAGACGGAAATTGTCAGGGTTTTTTCCTGCGCATGGGCGGCACCCATGGTGAGCATCAGCACGGCGGCTGACGAAAAGAGCATTTTGTTCATCTGTGTTCTCCTTCTGGTGTTTTCTTGGCTCATGTTTTCTGGCGTATGTTTTTTGGGACTTGTTATGGTCCCAGTCATGCAATGTGGGCATTCGCTGGTGGTGCCGACGTCTGCCGGACCACCAGTTTCATAGGCACGCTCGACCGCTCCGCCGCCACTGTTCCGGTCACGGTGCGCGCGACGTCCGAACCTGAGGTGTCGGCCTCGATGACGCGAACCAGCGCGGCGATGGCAATGTCGGCAATCTCCGCCATGTCCATCCGGACTGTTGTCAGGCCTGGGGTGACGACCGAAGACCAGACCAGATCATCGAAACCGGTGACGCTGACATGCTCGGGCACGCCGATACCGGCGCGCTGCAATTCCATCAGAGCCCTGAGCGCGGGCAGATCGGAAACGGCGGCAAAGGCGGTAAACCCATTCTCCACCTGTTCCTTCAGGCCAAGAAGACTTCCCTTGCCATGGATCTGTTCGTGTTTTTCGATCCAGAAAACGTCGGCAACACCGTCTGCGGGGATGCGGGATTTCATGCCGCCGATGCGGTCGTTCTGAACGTTCGAGGCTGGATTGTTGCCGATCAGCAAAAACTTGCGATGTCCCAGCGATATCAGATGCTCGATGACGGTCTGCCCGCCCTGCCAGTGATCCGCCGAAACCGTATTGCCGGGGGTGGAGGGGCTGTCGATGACGGCGACCGGACAGCCGATATCGGCAATGCGGGTGCCAAGCCGTGGAACGATGACGATGCCATCGACGTCGCGTTCGATCAGCCGGTTGATGGCGTCTGTCTGCAAGGCAACGTCGCCACGGGAGTCAGCGATCAGAACACCATAGCCAGCATGGCTTGCCGCATGTTCGATCGCCTGAGCAATCTGCGGAAACAGGGGATTGGCGATATTCGGGAGCACGAGGCCGAGAACGCCAGTGCGTCCGGTGCGCAGCGCCCGGCCGGTCAGGCTTGGCGTGTAGCCGAGTTCGGCTGCCGTAACTCGGATCTTTTCAGCCAGCTCGGTCGAGACACGTCCCTTGCCGGACAGCGCATTCGACACCGTTGCTGCAGACACGCCGAGTGTCGCGGCAATCTGGCTGAGGTTCGATCCTGTGCGCGGGTTGGCCATCTGATCCAACAGGGATGATTAATCGATTAATCAACTCTGTTACAGCAATGTTCCCGCGTTGTCGATACGGTTTTCAGGTTTGATACAGGCCGAAAATTTGCTCCGAAGGCGAAACGTCCGAAACGGGCGTCACCTGACAGACCGTTGCCGTCCGGCTTCAGTATTTCTTCTTCTGAACGACCTTGTTGCCGCGCGGTCCTGTCTGGACTGGCG
The DNA here is from genome assembly GCF_965279435.1 of Pararhizobium sp. NCBI lineage: Bacteria > Pseudomonadati > Pseudomonadota > Alphaproteobacteria > Hyphomicrobiales > Rhizobiaceae > Pararhizobium > Pararhizobium sp. The sequence continues at coordinate 835,444 of NZ_CBDIHY010000003.1, read as the reverse complement.
TGTTGCTGACATTTTCCTCCAGCAGCTTGCGCCAACGGGCCAGCCGCTCCGCAGGCAAGGTGCCGGCCTTTATCGCGGCCTGAATGGCGCAGCCCGGTTCGTGATCGTGGGTACAGTCGCGAAACTTGCAGGAAGGCGCGAGATCGGTGATCTCGGAGAACAGCGTCTCAATGCCACCCAATACGTCGCTGACATGCAGGGTGCGCATTCCGGGTGTGTCGATCACCCAGCCACCACCGGCAATGGCGTGCAACGACCGCGCGGTCGTGGTGTGGCGCCCCTTGGCATCGCTTTCACGAATATCACCGGTCTCCTGCGCCGCCGCGTTGCTGAGGCCTGCAAGCGTATTGACCAGCGTCGATTTGCCGACCCCGGACGATCCGACCAGTGCGACAGTTTGTCCGGCGCCGCACCATGGGGCAAGTGCGGCTGCGGCATCTACGGAGCGGCCGTTCAATGCAACGACCTCCAGGTCGCGCTGCAGTGCCCTGGCCTCCCGCTCGAATGTGCTGGCGTCGTCGATCATGTCGGTCTTGGTCAGAACGATCACAGGGTTCGTTCCGGCCTGATTGGCCATCGCCAGGTAACGTTCCAGCCGCGCCGGGCTGAAATCTGCATTGCAGGAGGTGACGATGAACAGCGTATCGACATTGGCTGCAGCAAGCTGCTGGAGATGTCTGCCTTCCGTCCGGCGCTGCAGCAAGGTCCGGCGCTCAAGTCTGCGCATAAGCAGGTGGGTGCGGGGATCGGCCAGGATCCAGTCGCCAACGGCAAAATCGGCGGTATTGGTTTTATGGGCAAGAACAAGCTTGACCGGGCCTTCGGCGGACAGCGCGCTTAGCCGGGCGCGATGAACTTCGGCGATCCTCATAGGAAGGAGGTCCGCTTCGGATTGCTCGATCTGGGAGGCGAAAAAGTCGGACCAGCCATGCGACGCCAAGAAGGCCGCGTCTGCGCGCTCCGTCACGCTGCCGCTCCCCGGCACAGTGTCGCGTTCATGGATGACCTTTCTGAAAACAAGTTCAGACGCTGATAACAGAAGCGTCCTGATGGTGCCAATCGTTTCGCAAATGACAGTTTTGCAGTTTTGTCTGGGAAATGCCGCAAACTTCCGATAGGGAAGGGCATGCGGGCCATTTTGGCCCTTTTCATTTCGCATTGGCGACATTCGCAAACGGGCGTTCCCACTCAATCCGGGTTGCGTGTCGATGCCTTTTTCACCATTTCTACCAAGGACAGAACATGATTTCGCTTGAATTGACGCCGGTCCAGATCCGGGGACTGAAACTCGCCAAGGAAGGAAACCTCTTCCCGCAGCCGGCGAAAAAATGGACGCACGAAAATGCGACCGTCACCTATGCCAAGACCGACCGCTTCAAGGAGCGTCCGCAGAAGATTCGCTTCCTGACCACGACGACCCTGAACGAACTTGAAGGTCTCGGCTTTCTGGAACGCAGCCATCTCGACGACGACGCTGCTGTTGATCCGCGCGTGATCACGTTGGCCGGCAAGATGTGGCTGATGGCCAACAAGTAAGAACGTCCATCCAGGGGCGCCGGCGATACCTTCGAATGCATTCGCATTGAAGGGCCGGCCACCCGCCTGTTGTTGCCAGCGGCCCGGGCGAATGCCTTAAGCCCTTGGTTCTCCCCCCGGCGCATAGGCCGTGGTCTGCTCGAATTTGAATTTGTGTCCACAGCGGCAACGGATCACATGCCTGCGCGGATTGCTTGAGGCAAATTCCGTTTCGAAACCGCCCGGTAGGGCGTCGATTTCAAATCCCCGCGTCTTGCGGCTGGGCGTATCGTCCTCCGAAACCTCGGCAAAGCCCGTATTCCCGCAATGGGAACATTCCAATTTCCGTGAATAACGATCTCGCGCAGCCATCTTCGTTCCTTTGACAAGAGGCGGGTCATATCAAAACGGCCGCCGGATGGAAGGGCTGATTGTGCCCCTCCAAGGTTCGCTGCTTCAAACTTAGCTGCGCTCTTCCCAGACCTTTGCCAGTTCGACGATTGTCTTGACCGCCTTTTCCATGTCCTGCCGGCTCACCCATTCGAGCGGCGAATGAAACGCATGGCCGCCGGCGAAGATGTTGGGGCAGGGCAGGCCCATGAACGACAGGCGGGAACCATCGGTACCGCCGCGAATGCTGCCGCGCACTGGCTCCATGCCCGCCCGCCGGATCGCCTCGACGGCGTTATCGACGATTTCCGGATGGCGATCGAGAATCGCCTTCATGTTGCGATACTGCTGCTTGACCTCGAACGTGTAGGAGGAGCCGGGATAATCCGGCATGACATCCTTGATAATCGCCTCGATCATCGCTTCCTTGATGGCTAGGCCCTCGTCGTTGAAGTCGCGGACGATCAGGCTGATCGTCGCCTTGTCCATCGAGCTGGTAACGCCGGTTGGATGAACGAAGCCATCCCTGCCCTCAGTGGTCTCGGGCGCCACATGTTTCGGCAGCCTGTCGATGATGGCACCGGCGATCTTGATGGCGTTTTCCATCCTGCCCTTGGCAAAGCCCGGATGGATGGCAACGCCCTGAATGGTGATCTCGATGCCATCGGCGGAGAATGTCTCGTCTTCGATATGGCCAGCCGTTTCGCCATCCATCGTATAGGCGAATGCGGCACCCAGCTTCTTCAGATCGACCTTGTCGACACCACGGCCGATTTCCTCGTCCACCGTGAAGAGGATTTTGATGGTCCCGTGCTTGATGTCCGGATTGCCGATCAGGAATTGTGCCGCCGTCATGATTTCGGCAAGGCCGGCCTTGTCGTCGGCACCGAGCAGTGTCGTGCCGTCGGTGGTGATGATGTCGTTGCCGATCTGGTCGCGCAGGGCCGGATGGTCGGCAACGCGAATGATCTGTTGCGGATCGCCGGGAAGCTGGATGTCGCCACCGGCATAGTTGCGGATCAGCTGCGGCTTGACGTTGGTGCCGGTGAAATCGGGAGCCGTGTCCATGTGAGAGCAGAAGCAGATGACCGGCACCGGCTTGTCGACATTCGACGGAATGGTCGCGTAGATATAGCCGTGCTCGTCGAGATGTGCGTCCGAAAGCCCGATCGCCAGCAGCTCCTCGACCAGCAGACGGCCCAGGTTCTTCTGCTTTTCGGTGGAGGGCTGGGTTTCCGATTTGGCGTCCGACTGGGTGTCGATCACGACATAGCGCAGGAAACGGTCGGTAACGGTATCGGTCATGGCTCACTCCATTGCATCTGCGTCAGGTGCTCTTCTGTAGCCTTCGCCATCTGCGCCGTGAAGGCATTTCCGGGAAAAAGGCCCTTCAAAAAGCCGTGTCCCGTCCTGTCGAAAACCTGCGACATTCCCCGAAACACGTGGCATAAGGGCGCCGCAACATTCTTGGGCACCGCACACATGATCCGTATCGAAAATATCAGCAAGCAGCTGAGCCACCGCATTCTTTTCATCGAGGCTTCCGCCGCGCTCAACAAGGGCGAGAAGATCGGGCTTGTTGGTCCGAACGGTGCCGGCAAGACCACAGTTTTCCGGATGATCACCGGTGAGGAGCAGCCTGATGAGGGGCAGGTGGCCGTCGAGAGAGGCGTCACCATCGGTTACTTCAATCAGGATGTCGGCGAGATGGAAGGCCGCAGCGCGGTTGCGGAAGTGATGGACGGTGCCGGTCCGGTCAGTATCGTTGCCGCCGAATTGCACGAACTCGAAACCGCTATGGTCGATCCCGACCGGCTGGACGAGATGGACGCCATCATCGAGCGCTACGGTGAGGTGCAGGCGCGTTATGAGGAACTGGACGGCTATGCGCTTGATGGCCGCGCCCGCGAAGTTCTGTCAGGTCTGAGCTTCACCCAGGAAATGATGGACGGCGATGTCGGCAAACTGTCCGGCGGCTGGAAGATGCGCGTGGCGCTTGCCCGCATCCTCTTGATGCGTCCCGACGTCATGCTGCTCGACGAACCGAGCAACCATCTGGATCTGGAAAGCCTGATCTGGCTGGAGGAATTCCTCAAGAATTACGAGGGCGCCCTTCTGATGACCTCGCATGACCGCGAGTTCATGAACCGCATCGTTACCAAGTTGATCGAGATCGACGGCGGCGGGTTGACCACCTATTCCGGCGACTATGAATTTTATGAGCAGCAGCGCGCGCTGAACGAAAAGCACCAGCTCGCCCAGTTCGAGCGGCAGCAGGCGATGCTGGCCAAGGAAATCAAGTTCATCGAGCGCTTCAAGGCGCGTGCCTCGCATGCGGCCCAGGTCCAGAGCCGGGTGAAAAAACTCGACAAGATCGAGCGGGTGGAGCCACCCAAGCGTCGCCAGGTCGTAGCATTCGAATTCCTGCCGGCGCCGCGCTCAGGCGAAGATGTGATCAACCTGAAAAACGTGCACAAGAGCTATGGCAGCCGCAGCATCTATGAAGGGCTGGACTTCATGGTCCGTCGCAAGGAGCGCTGGTGCATCATGGGCATCAACGGTGCCGGAAAGTCGACGCTGCTGAAGCTGGTGACGGGATCGACGGACCCGGACCAGGGAACGGTCGCGCTGGGTGCCAGCGTCAAGATGGGTTATTTCGCCCAGCACGCCATGGATCTGCTCGACGGCGAGCGCACCGTGTTCGAAACGCTAGAGCACGAATTCCCCCGCGCCGGGCAAGGACCACTCCGGGCGCTGGCAGGCTGTTTCGGCTTTTCCGGCGACGACGTCGAAAAGCGCTGCCGCGTTTTGTCAGGCGGCGAAAAGGCGCGGCTGGTCATGGCGATCATGCTGTTCGACCCACCCAACCTGCTGGTGCTCGACGAGCCGACCAACCATCTGGACCTCGACACCAAGGAAATGCTCATCAAGGCGCTTTCCGAGTACGAAGGCACCATGCTGTTCGTGTCCCACGACCGGCATTTCCTCGGCGCATTGTCCAATCGGGTTCTGGAACTGACCCCGGATGGTATCCACGAATATGGCGGCGGCTATACGGAATATGTGGCGCGAACCGGCCATGAGGCGCCCGGCCTGCGGAGCTGATTGGCTTCCACGTCAGTCTCTTTCGAGAAGAAAGAACGTTGTCGGGCCTGATGCTGCGTCATTGGAAAGCCGGAAGCCGGTTGGGGATATAACCTGACCGGCGGCGGTTGAGGCGACGCCGTTCAGGGTGACCGGCGTCAGCCGCCATTCGCCCTTGGCAAGGTTGAGAGACAGGTCGACATAGCCTTTGCGGATCAAAACCGGCAGGCGGCCGAAATCGGCGATCACTTTTTCCTCGTCGTCGCTGAACTTCATGCCGGTATTGTGCGCATCGGTGGCGTAGATGACGAGAAGCCGGCGGCTTTGCGTAATGCTCTTAGCATCGTCCAGCACGGAAACAGCCAGCAGCCCATTGCCATCCGATGCCTCGACGCGGACGCTGCCCAGGTTGACGGGCTCCCGCAGCGTCGAAAAAGCCACCGCTTCGGTCTTTGGCGTGGAAACCCGCAGTTGGCCGCGCAAGCGGTCGAGTAGGAGTTCGCCGGTATCGCTTTCATAAAGCCCGGTCTTCAGGTCGGTCTGGTTGCCCTTCGTCAAAAGTCCGGCAGCCTTGGCTGCATCGAGGATGGCCTGGGGATCGACGGACGATCGCGGCTGGCCGACACTCAAGCTGCCCGTTGCCGCCTTCGTCATGCCGATTGCGCCGACAAGGCCAAGCTCGGTGAGCTGTTCGAGTTCGCGCGCCTGCATATCGTCAGTGAGATCCTCCGTGCTCCTTACAAGAAACGGGATCGTCAATTTCGAGGTGGCGACATCGCCACGCCGGAACAGAAGTGCTGCGAGCGTCTCGCCGGCGCGCGCCACCGGGTCAAGTGCGATGGCATAGGGAAGCATGCCCTTCTTGTGGGGATAGGGCTCGCCGTACTTCAGAATGATCGGACCGTGTGCGTGGCGGCAGAGTACGTCCCAGCCCTGTTGCGCCGCATAAGCCGGCATCACCAGCCCGGCCTCATAGCGATAGCGGTTCCAGAAGAGATGATCGTATTCGCTGACGACGAAAGGCTTGCCGAGCCAGCGGGCGGCGGCGATCAGGCGCACGTAGCCAGCGCCGTCATCGATCGAGCTTTTCTGCGTCATGGTCGCGCCGGGCGAATAGCTGCCGACCCAGTCCTGATAGGTATTCATCGTGATGACGGGCAGAGCCTCGCGGCTCAGTGTTGTCTGGAGTGTTGGCCAGTTGTTGAAATTGCTGATCTCGCCCTTGTAGCCAAGGCCGCGCAGGGCGTCCGTCATCCGGGCGGTGGTTCCGGTTTCAACGGATACGAAAAAGGCCTGCAGGTCCTTGAGACGGGGTGAATCCTCGTAACGGGATTTGGGTAACGCGATCGAGGCGTCTTCCAGCCGTTCGTCAGACTTCAGGTCCGGCCATGCTTTTGAAAGTGCTTCAGACGAGCCATAGCGCTGTTTCAGCCAGGCATTGAAGGGGAGTTTCAATCGGTCATCATAGTGCGGTTTGCCCTCGCGCTCCCGCACGATGCTGTCGAATTCGATATTGTTCTCGTTGACGAGTATGACCAATGCCAGCGCGCTGTCGTTGATCGGTGCGGTGCCGGTATAGGGATTGACCAGCGTCAGGAAACGGCGCTGGAATTCCAGCCAGTGGTCGAAGGCCTTGCCGTCGAAGTAAAGGGCAAGTTTCAGATCGCTTGAGGGCTCCCAGCGGTCGTCATAGCCGCCATAGGCGCCGCGCCAGGAGGACAGGCCGTCCATGATCCAGTAGATGCCGTTACGCTTCAGTGCGGCCAGCAGGTAGTGGACGCGGTCAAGAGTTTCGGGATCGAAATCGAAATCACGGTTGCGGCCGAACATCAGGCTGGCATCGACAAAATGCAGCCGGGCAATATTGTAGCCATGTTTGGCCAGCTGTGCCGCGTAGAGATCGGCATCGGCATGGTTGGGAAAACCGCCGGATGCCGGGCTCCAGGCCAGCGATGCGCAGAGCAGTTTTACGGGTTTGTCCGGCGCGCTGGCGCGGACAAAATTGCCCTGTTTTCCGGTCAGAAGCTGGCTGCCGTCGTCAATGGGTGGATTGGGCAGGATGGCTGAAAAATCGAGAGGGCTTTGGTTGCCGAGCACCATCGAGCTCTCGCGCACCGGCAGCCATTCGTCGGACGCGAAGACCGGCGATGGAATTGCCAGCAAGGCAGCGAGTGCCCAACGGCCCCAATGCATCATTGGGCTGCTCCGATCGTCCGGCTTTCGATCCAGGACTGCGGCGGCAGGCGGCGGCGAAAGAAACCGGCCGGCACAGCGGCGGCGTGAAAGCACCAGGCGACGACCGTGTAGAGGCCCATGGCAAAGCCGCCCTTCTTGATGCTGATCACGAGAACGATGGCGGCTGCCAGCGCGATCACCATTGCCAGACCTGACAGGAAACCCGGGGCCTTAAACAGGATGATGATCGACACAGCCCACCAGCAATAGACGGCTGCCCAGAGTTTTAGTTCCGGCAATTCAGCGATCAGCCGGCCGAAATAGGGCTTGCCGACCGATGCGCGCAACAGTTCGCCGGTGCCGTAGAGGTATTTGCTGTTCCAGCGCCGCATCAGCAGTCGGTACGAGTTCGACGTATGCCCGAAATGGCTGACGAAGCGCCGGTCGAGGCGATGAAGCCGCCAGCCCAAGCTGCGCAGCCGGACGCCGAGATCGAATTCCTCGTAACCATGCAGATTGCGGTCGGATATGTAACCGGCCTTCTCGATGGCGCTGCGTCTGTAAAGCCCGCCGCCATTCATCCGGTCGATGTCCCCGACACGGTTTTCCGGCGCGTTGCGCTGGACCCGGCGTGCATATTCGAGATTGGCTGTCTGCATTTCCTCGACATGGCCAGTGACACCGGCGACATCCGGATTGCCGGCAAGAAAGCGCAGCGCGTCGGGAAGGAATTCTGGATCGAGGATCATGTCGCCGTCGAGCAGGCAGACGTGATCGAAGGTGGAATACTGGAAGCCGAGCTGCGGACCTATGCCACAGCTGGCCTGCGCTGGCGGTGCGATCTGCACGACGGTGACCGGGTAGCCGGAGGCGATGTCAATGGTGCGGTCCCTGGAGCCGCTATCGGCGATAATGACTTCGCCGATGCCGCCGGGCAGCGCTGCAAGCGCGCTTTCGATGGTCGCGGCGATGCGCTTTTCTTCATTCAAGGTCTTGATGATGATGGATACGCCCAAAATGACATCCCCGTTTGCATGAAGCACCGCCGGCGCGTTGTTGGACAAGACTGTGACATCGCTCATGATTTCGCCGATGATTTGAAATTTGGTTGATGCCCGGATGGATCGCTGCCGTCAGCGGGGCCGCCTGCGAAGGACGGATCGATACACCTCCGCCGTTCGCTCGCTGATCTTCTTCCAGCTGTAGTCCGTCTGGATCTGGCTTGTCAGTAGGTCCGTGCCGTCCTCATCGAATGGGCTGGACAATTTGCGCCCGAGAGCCGCAGCCAGCGCATCGACATCGCCCATGCGAAAGTAATCGTTGGGGGCGAGCTTGAGTTCACGATTGGCAACGATATCGCTGGCAAGAACCGGCAAGCCGTAGCTCAGGGCTTCCAAAAGCGCGATCGGCATGCCTTCGTGGCTTGACGGAAGCACGAACAGGGCGGCGTTGCTGTACAGTTCCGCAAGTGCGCCACCGGTCTGGAAACCCGTCATAACCACCGAAGGCGTTTCGGCTGCCAGCGCCTTCACGTAAGCCGAATACTCGGTTTCATGATCTGCGCCACCAACGATGACCAGTTTTTCCGGCCGATTTGCCTTGGCAAAAGCAAGGATCAGGTCGTGCTGGCGCTTTTCGGGAACAAGGCGGGCCATCATGACGATGTATCGGCGCTGCGTCAGTCCGAAACTCTTGAGGGTTTCAGTGGAGGTGGTCTTGGGGTGCACCGAAACGCCGTTCGGCACGAAATCGACGGCGACGCCATAGGTTTCCCGCATGGCGCGAACGATTTCTTGCGAAATCGCGATACGACCATTGGAGGCGTACATCCCGAATGCCTCGCCCGTCTTGAGCATGCGCTTGGCAAACCGACCCCACTTCTGGCGATCGTAGTCGTAGCCATGGTGGGTGACGATGACCTTCAACCCGAAGAGGCGGGCGAGCGGCGCGACCAAAGCCGGGCCGACAGCATGGATATGCAGAACATCGGGGCGTTGACGCGCGGCATGGAAGACGCCGGCGATGCTATGCCCGATGGCCTCCAGGGCCATCCTCTTTGGCGCCCAGAGCGGAATGACCCGAATACCGTTCCAGACACTTTCCAATGCGCTCGGCAGATATTGACGACGGCCGATAACATCGACGTCCCAACCCATCTTGACGAGTTCGGTGCCGATCATCTCGATATGCTTTTCGACACCGCCCTGGACATTGGGGATGCCCCGGCTCCCGAGCATCATCACCCGGGGGCGAGCAGCGGGTTTCTTGAGTGTTTCAGCGGATGGAAAAAGAGACGTTTCGCTCAACCTTGGGGCAGGCACAATCGCTATGCGCTCCGCGAGCGGGACGCCTGCGATGGACGGCATTTCCGCAGGTTTGTCCTCAGCCACTTTTCGCAGGCCTTCACGGATATTGCGCAGGCTGCTGTCGATACCTGTTTGTTCAGGTTGAGATTCTGCCGTTCTGAAAGTGCGCGGCTCGTGGCCCATCGTTCCAAATCCCTGGTTCCTTGGGATATGGTTTAGTTGCGAAGGGCTGAAATGAGGGAAATATAACCGTTAAAATTGTACGGACCGGGTGAAATTATGAGTTGTTATCTCGAAAAGTGTATCAATTTGATTGTGCGATCGAGCGCGTGGCCATCGGCAAAGATGCGCCAAGGCTGGCATAGAGTTCTGTCGTCCGCCGCAGATAAGCGGACGAGGAGAATTCGACGGCGATCCATTGCCGTGCCTTCCGGCCCATCTCCCGCCGCTCTTGCGGCGTGCGTGAAGCCATCGCGGTGAGGGCGGTTGCCAGATCCTCCACATTCCCAGGCATGGCCAACAAGCCGGTTTCGCCGTCGAGGACCATCTCCGGAATGCCGCCAATGTTGGCGCCAATGACCGGAGTTTCCAGTGCATAGGCTTCGAGCACACTGATCGGCGCATTCTCGTACCACTCGGACGGCAGCACCAGTGCCTTGGCTTCACCGATCAGCCGATGCAGTGCTGTCCCGGACAGATAGCCGGCGAACACGACATCTGCTTCTAGCGTCTGCGCCAGCGCTTTCAGCGCGGCTTCCTCCGGTCCGGTTCCGGCAATCACCAGCTTCTGCTTCGACAGGGCGGCGGCGCGTATCAGTGTGTCGATCCCCTTTTCAGGCGCGAGGCGGCCGGCGAAAGCGAAATAGTCGCGCTCGGTCCAATCTGTATCGAAGGTGTCGATATCGACGAAATTCGGAATGTAGACCATTTTTTCGCGCGGCCAGCCCCACTCGACGAGCTTGTCGATGTAGAACCGGCTGGGGACGACGAGGCGGTCGAGATTGTTGCGATACAGGCCAAGGCTGCGATGCAGCGCGGTCTCGGCCAGAACGACGGTGCTGAGCACGGTCGATCCTTTGATGCAGCGGTGCACAAGGACATTGTGGATGCGGCCACCCTTGCAGTCCTCGCAGACCTTGGCATCGCGCAGCATCTTGTAGGAGGGACAGGCAAGCTTGAGGTCGTGAACGGTCATGACCGTTGGGATGCCAGCCGATTTCAACGTCGAGAAGATCGCCGGCGACAGGTGATGGTAGACGTTGTGCGCGTGGGCGATCGCCGGATTGACCCGCTCGATCAGCCGCTTGATATTGCGCTGCGCCTCGAAGGAGTAGATGATCTTCGCGACCTGCTTGATCTTGTTCAGCGTGCCGGTTTCATGGCCGTATTCGATCTCCGAAACGAAGTAGTCGGACCATGGGCTGGGCGGGTTCAACTCATGCTGCATGGCGAAGGGAACGACATCCCAGCCGGCCTGTTCGAACATGGCGATGTGATCGAGAAACACAGCCTCGGCACCACCCCTGCGGTAGAAGTAGTTGTTGATCTTCAGCAATGTCGGCTTGCAGTTTGCCTGGCTAACGATGGTCACGGGTGGGCCTCTTTCCAGCCGAAGCGATCCAGCGCCTCGCAAACGGGGAGAATATCGCATTGGCGTTCGCGGGCGTGCGAAACCAGCCGCTCCAGCGTTTCCGGCCGGCAGCCATAGTGTGTCGGCGTGGAGGCGATATCGTGGGTGAAGAAGATCAGCCAGCCCGGATCGGCTGCGACATCGTCTATCCACCGCGTCAGGCCAAGAGCATGGTCCTCCGGCTGGCGGATTTCGACGGCTTTCAGCATGAAGGGATCGACTGTTCCCCGGTTGATGGCTTCGCCCGCAGCCCGGCATGTCGTGTATCGCTGTTTCAGAACGTGCCTAAGCCGTGGGGTTGCGGCGTTGTAGGGGAAGGCGAAATTGGTCGGCCGGCGAGAAATCCCGGCACCGGTCAGGAAGGCGTCATTGCGATCGAGATCATCGGCAAATGACCCGCTGCTGAGAGTGCTGACCTTGTGGTGCGAAAACGTATGGCAACCGATTTCGTGTCCGCGTGCAAACAGTTCACGACAGCCATCAGCCGAAATCAGGCGCCGATCTGGCTCAACGCGCCCTTCCAGCCCGCCGGCGATGTAGAACGTCCCGCGCACGCCATATTTTTCCAGAATGGCCGCACCGTTGGTCAAAGCCGTATCTGGAACGTCGTCGAAGGTGAAGGAAATGATCGGCCGCTCTGCCGGGATAGGCCGCCGTGTTCTGGCGAATTGCCAGATCAGCCGGTTGTTCAGCCGGTCGGCGATATTGGTGAGCGTGTTGACAATGTCAGGCATGGGCCGCTGGCCTTTCTGCAGGAGCAAAACGTTTCCCGGACAGCGTCGCCGACGATTGAAACCGCAGGCCATACAGGCAATAGAGGAAGGTGAACCAGAGCAAATTGCCGCCCTCGAAAAACAGACTTTCCAGGCCGGCATTGAAAATCACATAGAGCCAGACCCGGATGAAAAGCCGCGTCAGATCCGAATGCTCGGCGGCTGGGGGCAGGCGTGAGATGTCGCGCAACGGCAGGAAGAGAACCCAGAGCAAGGTCATGAACAGACCGGGGATGCCGGTCATCAGCGCGATATCGAGGTAGGAATTATGCCCGTTGGCCGCAGCGACCGCCCAGGTTTCGACGGCACCGCCGCTATAAACCAGTTCCTGCGTCTGCCAGAATGCCTTGATGCCGTAGCCGGTGATCGGATTTTCGGCCAGCGCCGTGAAGGCAAATCGCCAGATGTCGGCCCGGTTGGTGAATGTCGCGTCGATCCCGAGCGATGTGATGAAGTCGCCAAGCGGCCGGAAGACCGCTGAGCCGACGGCAAACAGATTGAACAGCGCGACGCCGCCAACGGCGATGGGAATGCGCAAAAACCGCAGGCGCTCGAACACAAAGGCAAGGATCAGGATGCCGGGCAGCATGGCGCTCGAGGTTTTTCCGCCGGTGTGGACGAGGAAGACGACCGACAGAACGACGATGGTGATCCCGGCCAGCCGCGACCAGGCATTCATCACGAAAAGGCCGAAGAAGGCGGCGATCACCATGGCAGCGGCGGCGCTGTTCTTGTGCGGGAAATGACCGCGCCACATGCCGGCATTCATCGGCTCACGCAGTTCGGACAGCTGATGGATCGACACTTCGGGTTTGAAGATGACACCGTAATAGGCGGTTGCCAGCGTGATCAGCGTACCGATCGCCAGCATCTTGGCGAATTGCTTCTCCGATGATGGCATCAGCAGATAGATGCTGGCATTGATGGTCGCCATGACGGTCAGGATGACCGCTTTGATGCCGAGCATCGGATGGTTGGAAATCAGCGAAACGAACAGGAACCAGCCGAACATTGGCAGCAGCAGGGCGCGGGGCTGCAGGATTGTCGCGCGCAACGGGTGAAGCAGACCGTAGCAGAGCGTGCCCGCAAACAGGCTAAGCGACACGATCTGGTTCAGACGGTTCGAATTGCCGGCGGACGGGTCGAGAATGCCTTCGCCGGTCAGGTCGACGAATGGCGTCAGGGAAATCCAGAAGAACAGGAAGATCGCCATGAACAGGACTGGACCGGCGCTGATCCCGCCGACCCCAGTCGTATCCGGGATTGCATGATTGTCCGGCGACGCGGTCTTCATGTCAGCCCGTGCGCGGCTGGTGTTGACGCAGGGCCCGAAGAATGCCGAACAGCAGGGCAAGCCCGATGCCGATGGCGATACCGCCAAACGCGCCGAGTGCCAGGAGGATCAGAGTCCGCGGCGGCCAGCTGCGCGATTGCGGCGGCATTGCACGCGAAATCACCCGGATATTGGAGGTGTTGATCTGCTGCTGTTCGGTGATCTGCTGGGCACGGGTCAGATGCGTTTCGTAAAGGGCAGCCTTGGCACGGGCGTCGCGCTCCAGATCCCGCAGCTCGACTTGGGAATCGTTGTCCATGTAGACGGTCGTCTGCTGTTCGTTCGCCTTGCCTTGCAGGGCGGCGAGCGCCGACTTGGCCTGGTTCATGTCTCCCAACGCAGCATCGGCGATCCGCCGGGCTTCATTGTTGATCGATGCCTTCAAGGTGGTCAGGTCGGAATTGGCAGCGGTGATCCGTGGATGGCGGGTGCCATAGGTCAGTTTCAGGGAATTGAGCTGCAACAAGGCCTGATCGTAATCCTGCCGTAGCGCCGTCATCGTTGGGGAAACGAAAACCGATGCCGTGCCGGTCTGGCCGGTCGAGATTGCCTCCTGCATCTGCTTGTATCGCGTTTCCAGCTCAATATAGCGCTGCTGTGCCGTCAGGACCTGCGTGTTCAACTCGGCAACAAGCCGTGTGCTGACCAGTTCGCCATTGGAGGATTGCAGCCCCTTCTGGCGTTTGAATTCTTCGACCTTTGCTTCCGCGTTGGTGACGTTGCGCCGCAGCTCTTCCAGGCGATCGTTGAGCGTCGTTGCGACCCTACCGGCGCTTTGCGCGGCGGATTCGAAAATTTCCTTTTCGAACGCATCTACGATGGCGTCGGACAGCGTCACTGATTTCTCCGGGCTATCGGTATAGACACCAAGAGAAACGACGAATGAGCGCTCTTCGCGCCGTGCTTCGACGCGCTCGGCGAGGGCGCGGGTTGCGGCCAGCATCTTTGCATGCTGGGTCTCGTCCTTGGTGGCGCTCGAAAACAAGTCCTTGAGGCCGTCGAATATGCCCGGCTTCACGAATTCCTGGTCCTGCGTCAGGTTCATGCTGTCGATGACGCGGGTCAGGACATTGCGCGATGTGAGGATGCGCAGCTTGCTTTCAACCTCGAGCAATTGCGAGTCGCGCAACGGATTGGAGCCGAACACGTCGTCACTGACCACCTGAAGATTGGACGGATCAATGACGAGGTCGGTGTAGACGGTATAACGCGGCTGAGCGACCATCGCGTAGACCAAGGCGGCGGCCACGCACAGCACCGTCGTACCGATAATCCAGAGCAGGCCGCTCTTGAGCCACAGGAATACGTCATCGGGACCGATGGCGCGAAGGGCCGCGACATATCCCATGATCTGCCCTTTGACGGGCGTTGAAGGTGTGTTGATATGTTCGGCGATTGCCGCCTGTTGCCGGTTTGGCGAAAACGTTGCGCGTGCGGTCTCAGCAGTTGCGGATGCCTGATAAGCGGGGCGGAAATCCTCGTCTTCGTCGGAAACCAGATCGAGAAGGGAGCCGGGACGTGGGCGCGAGCGTGCAACCGTTTCCGGGCGCTTTATCGCTTGCCGCAGATCCGGCTCCTTCGGCGTGTACATCCGTTCTGTCTCCGCAGCGTGCTTCAAGCCCGTACAGCCTATCGCCGTGCTCTAGGTGAACATCATGAATAGTCGCTTATGGTAAACCGGACGTTAAAATGCCGGATGTCGGCACTCGCATACAGGGTATTCGGGATTAGAAATCGTGAAGCAACCGGCTCCAGCTTTCCGAGGCAAGGCCGCCGGCATAGAACCCGTCGCCGATGGCCGCTTCCTTCAGGTCGGCGTGGCGGGTGACCAGGCAAAAATAGCCGGTATGCTTGTGTACCAGATGGCGTTGACGCAGCACCGCCTGTGTCAGGAAAGGCTGCGCCATCCCCTGGGCGCTTGCATATCCAAGGTTGTCGAGATCGGCAAAAAGCTGGGCAACGACCAGCGCTTCCTGACGCTCGTGACAGAAGACGTTCATAACCACGGCGTTGCTGCCATCCGCACCAAAATACAGGTAACAGCCGATCGTCTTGCTCTGCGCGTCCGTGATGCTGCGGCACCGAAGCTCGCCAAGCGAGGTGTTCAGCTTCGCCGCAGCGATCAGCCAGTCGAATTCTGCCTGGGAAAAGACCGGATGGACGGAGAAGCGCTGCATCATCAGCTGCGCCTGTTCCATGAATTGCGGCAGTGAAATCGGTGCGCTCGCGATGCCGTCGTGCGGCGTGGCAGCAAACGAGGTTTTTGAGCGGCGCACGAAACGGTCAGCGGTTCGGGCAAGGCCCTGCAGCGGCAGCCTGGCAAGCAACTTCACCTTGCGGCGGGCCACGTCGAGCGCGGTTGCGGCCGGACGGAATGTGCGATGCCATTCAAGGCTTTGAACCGGCAAGACCAGCCCGCCACCGGCAACCCAGTGGTCGGCGCTGACCGGTGATGCGTTGTCGGTAAAGCAGAAATCCTGGCGTGCCGCGCGCAGCATGCGGGCCAGACGGGCAGCCCCGGCCGCGCCGGACTTTCCTTCGGCCATGAACGCGCACAGTATTCTGGCGGTTACCGGCCGGCCATGAACGATGAATTCCACCGGCATTGCCAGAATGGCGCTGTCGATCGTCGATGTCTCGTTGAGATGAACGAGGCTGCCGACATCCGGCGTGTAGAGCGGGCTGCTGAAGAAAACCGTTTCGAGATAACCGGCCAGCTGGCTGTCGGTCTTCAGATTGTTCTTGCGGAAGGTCCGGGTGAACAGATCCGCGATAGCCGGAAGGTCCGACCGCTCCATGGCGCGAACCGCGCCTGTATGCGGCCTCGGCCGGCCCTCCTCAGCAGGAGGGGCGGAGAGTTCGATGGGTTGTCTCAAAGCATTTTCCGCAGCGGGTGTCATATCACACTCTTCATATCCGGCTCTGTCTCGCCAGTTTATTTACGGGATATCGGTCAATATTTTCTAAGCAACTCAAAGCGTTTTTATGAAAATGCTGCTCCGGCAGCATCTTTTACTTCATCCTTCTTCGCGTACCGGAAGAAGACCGCCCAGGCGACGGCCACCATTGCAATCTCGATGACGTAGAAGGAAACGACTGTTCCCATCGGCGGGGCGTACCAGGTCGCCCAGGCCGCAAGGCCTGCGCCCAGAATGCTGCCGAGGCCCATGACGCTGGCGCGCGCCGCGTGATATCCGGCGGCCCCCAGTGCTTCGACGGCAATCGACCACATGCCGAGCGGTACGACGACCCAGCAGAGGCTGCGCACGAAGGACACCAGCGTCAAATATTCGTGGCCGAACAGGTAGGGGAGCAGCGGTGCCAGGAGAAATACGGTTGTGGCGGCTGCCAGGCTGATGCCGGTGGCGGCAAGGAGCACCTTGCGGATACGGTCCATCGCCTTGTGGAGACCGTTGGCCGCCGCGCGCGCCGAGCCCGGATACATCAGACGGTTCAAGGCTTCGACGGAAAGGTAGCTGCTTTCGAGAATCCGGCGCGCGACACTGTAGCTTGCGACGATTTCGGCTGTCGTGACGAGGCTGAGCGTTAGCAGGTCGGCGTTCTGGCGGATGGCGCGCAGAATGAAGGGTATGCTGAAGTACATGCCGAGCGGCAGCTCTTCCCTGACGATCTCGTATTTGGGCCGGCCCAGTTTTGCCAATGCCCGGATGCAGAAGGCCGCGACCAGGACATGGCAGGCAAACTGCCAGACCGCCCATTCGGCAACGGTCGAGACGCCAAATGCAAGGCATGCAAGTGCTGCGGCGATGGTGCGCGCAATCGCGAACCCGACCACGGTCATGTTGGCCGAGACGAAATTGGAGTGACCGATGAAGATCTGCTCGGTCAGGACAATAATGCGCACGAAAATGATGTTGGTGATCAGCATCAGCGTCATATCGAGGAGATTGAGCGATGGATCGGGCGACAACGCAAAGAAAAATGGCAATATAGCCACGCCGAGCAATACCAGTGCCACGCCGCTAATGGTCGTCAGGATGATATTGTGGCCGAGCATGACGGGATACATCGAGGGATCGCGCGCGACGCGCCGCACAAGGCACTCCATGCCGCCAAGTCCGCAGAGATGGACGGCAATATTGCAAACTGCGGTAACGGCGACGAAGACGCTGAACTCGTTGACGCCGAGCGACCGCGCCAGAATGGCGAAGGTGAGCAGTTGAGCAGCGGAACTCAAAATGAGGCTGCCGCCGGAAGCCATGTAGGACATGACTATCGACATCAGTGTTCGCTGCTTGGGCGCGTGAAAAGCGTCCGCTGTCACCGTTGGTTTCCTCCTCTTGCAGACAATGAGGTTCCGGTTGGGTGCAGTGGTAGCAACCACGGCAAAACTGGCGGAAACCTCAAAGTTGCAGTCGCGTCTGTTTCATTTAATTTCTGGTTGTCCCACAATACGTTCAATCGCTGCAAAGGTCGTTAATTTCACCGCGATTCGGTCTTTGCGGCATCAGAGAATTCATATTGAGGTTAACGCTTGCCATTGCTGAATTGATTTCAGTTTATGTTTACTTCGCTACGCTATTGATTGCAGTAGGTTTTGGCGGTTGCAGGTTGGAGTTGCGCTGGTGATGGATAAGGCACGTGTTGAGGACCGGATCGGAACGCCGCTGCACCGCTTCATGGGGGTCGATCTCGAACTGGCTCCCGGCGTGCTCATCCCAAGAGAAGAAACTGAACTTTTGGGCCGCACATCGCTCGGGTTGATCGAAGGACGCGTCGAAAATCCATTGGTCATCGACATGTGCTGCGGCTCCGGCAATCTGGCGCTGGCCATCGCCACGCACATCCCGGCAGCCCGGCTCTGGGCATGCGATCTGACAGACGAGACTGTGAGCCTTGCAACGCGAAACGCTGAGCGTTGCGGGTTTTCCGATCGCCTGAGCGTGATCCAGGGCGACCTGTTCGGCGGGCTTTCGGACAAGGATCTAGAGGGCAAGATCGATCTGATCGTCTGCAATCCTCCGTATATCTCCACCCAACGTCTGGAGGGCGACAGCGCCCATCTGCTTGACAACGAACCGCGCGAGGCCTTCGATGGTGGCCCCTATGGGATTTCAATCCATCAGCGTCTGGTCCGCGATGCACTTGCGTTTCTGAAGCCCGGTGGCTGGCTGGCTTTCGAATTCGGTGAAGGGCAGCACCGCCAGGCCGCCGCACTGCTTGCGCGGGCGCGGGGCTATGAGCCTGCAACTTTCGCCGAAGACGCGGCCGGTCTTCCCCGTGTCGCATTCGTCCAGAAGAAATGGTCCGATGCGTAACACGTCATTGCTGAGCCCGCCTGCAAAACCTTCTGCCGGAACCCGAAAAGCCGATGAGTGAAATCCGCGCGTTGCAAAGCTCCGACATCCCGGCCTTGGCGGGGATGTTTCAACGCGTCTTCCGCGACCCGAAGGCTCCGGCAGCTAAGGGGTTGGCGGACTATCTCCAGCATTTCTATCTCGATGCGCCAGGCCAGGACATCGGCATCGCGTCGCTCGTTCATTTGAATGACGGCGGCGAGATGACCGGTTTCGTTGGTGCAACGGGGTTGCCGATGACGTTTCAGGGCCGGCAATTGCGCGCAGCGATTTGCGGCTCGCTGATGGTCGAGGGGCGGGACGCCGATCCGCTCGCGGGCGCGCGCCTTCTCAAGGCGTTTCTCGCTGGCCCCCAGGACCTATCGTTCAGCGAGACGGCGAGCGAGGTATCCGCCGCGATGTGGATGAAGCTGCGCGGGCTGGCCTTGCCGCAATATAGTCTCGACTGGCTTCGCCTCATCCGGCCGGCCGGCTTTTTTACCGAGCTTGGCGCGAGCCGTATCGCCGCCGCCCGTTTTTTGCGGCCAGTGGCGCGCAGGACCGATGATATCCTGCTCCGGCGCATGCGCGCTGACGACCTGCGCTGGTCCGGCATTCCGGCGGCCTGGAATGGGCAGGGTAGCTTCAAGACGAGTGACGTGTCTGTCGAAGAGTTTGCCGCACTTTTTAGTCGGCTGACGGCGCGATACCGGCTCCGGCCTGATTTTCCAGGTGCTCAGTTGGCCTATATCCTGGGGGATGCAAAGTACGCGAGGTCGGAAGGCGAGGCCGTGTTCTGCAAGGTTGAGGCGCGGACCGGTGCCGTCGTCGGTGCCTTCGTCTATCATGGAAATGTGGGCCGCATCGGCCGGGTCCTTCAGATCCTGTCGATTCCCGGCCAGGAACGGCAGGTTATCGATTGCCTGATTGCGCATGCTGCAGCGCGGGATCTCGTTGCGTTGCGCGGCCGCACACAGCCGGCACTGCTCGAAGCCATGCTCGGCCGGCGCATCTCCTTCACCCACATCGCCTCAAGCGTCATTCACAGCAGAGATCCGGAGATCCTGCAGGCTTTTCAGAACGGCGAAGGGTTTTTCAATGGGCTGGCCGGTGAACACTGGAGCCGGCTTGCGGCTGATGATATCGACTGACACGCTCTCCGCCGCCTTCTAAGCCCGTATGTCTTACTTCGGTGCGATTTCGCTGACTGGTTCGACCAGTTGCGGCGCAAGGTGCAGATAACGTGTCGCCTTGCGCTTGGCAGCGATATCGGCCCAGACGCGTGTCATCTGGTCTGCGGTCAACCCGGCCGCGGCGGCAACGGTTTCTGCGGGCAGATTGTTGTTGAGGCCGTAGAGGCAGAGATCCATCCGGTCGTAGGGCAAGGAGAAGTAGAACTCTTCCTGCGTCTGCTGCAGCGAATAGGTATCGGTCGTCGGCGGGCGCTTGCAGATTTCCTCCGGCACGCCGAGGTAAGCGGCCAACTGATAGACCTGGGTCTTGTAGAGATGGGCGATCGGCTTGACGTCGGCAGCGCCATCACCGTTCTTGACGAAGAAGCCCTGATCGTATTCCAGCCGGTTCGGCGTGCCGATGACGGCAAAGTTCAGGCGGTCAGCGTGGAAATATTCGAGCTGCTTGCGCGTGCGCTGCTTCATGTTGGTGGCCGCGACGATGCCGAGATAAACCGATGGCGTCATGCGCAGCTTTGTCTGCTTGCCATCCGGGTCCTGCACGACGAGGTAGGAAATGTTGTAGCCATCGCCTTCCAGTGCGCTGGAAATGACGATCTTCGAGGCCCAGGCGCTGGTATAGTCTGGAACCAGTTCGCGGATGAAGGCGTCGCGGCGATCGTAGCAGCCCATGGCCTGCAGCGACGGGCCGATGTCCTCGACGACACTGCCGATGCCGAAGGTTTCGGCGATGGTGCGGCCAAGACGCAGGCTTTCCGGATCGGAATCGTTTTCCGGCATGAACAGAGCGTAGACGTTCTTTGCACCGACCGCGCGGGCGGCAAGAGCTGCACAGACGCTGCTGTCGATGCCACCGGAAAGTCCAAGAACGAGACCGCGCTTGCGCAACGGGCCGCGCAGCTGCTCACGCAGCGCTGCAACGATCTTGTCGGTTTCCTTGGCCGGGTCGAGTGCCAGCGTTGCTGCCGAGAATGCGGCGGTGGTTTCGGCTTTGTGCATATTCATTCGGCAGCCTCCAATGTTTCTGCGGCAAGCCTGCGGCTGACCTTGCCCGTATCTGTCTTCGGCAGCTCAGCGCGAAACTCGATGAGACGCGGAACCATGAAGTCTTCCAGATGGGCGGCGCAATGTTTGATGATCTCGCGTTCCGTCAGAGCCGGATCGGAGAGAACGACGATGGCGGCGATTGCCTGGCCAAGGACAGGGTCGGGCAGGCCGATGACGACGGCCTCGGCAATGCCGGGATGGGCATGCAGCACCGTCTCGACTTCCTTCGGCGCGACTTTCTCGCCACGGGTCTTGATGATGTCGTCCTTACGGCCGACGAAATAGAGGAACCCTTCCTCGTCCGTGCGGAAGAGGTCACCGGTGTAAAGTACCCTTTCCCAAGGGTTGGGGCCGGGGCGCAGCATCTTGTTGGTCGCCTCGTCGTTGCGCCAGTAACCCTGCATCACATGCGGGCCACGGATCACCAGTTCGCCAGGGACGCCGGGCGCCACGCGCTGGCCGTCGTCATCGACAACAAAGGCTTCGGTATTGGGAATGGCGATGCCCACGGAGCCGGGGCGGCGATCGAGTTCGGCGGGCGGCAGGTAGGTGCAGCGCTTGCATTCGGTCAGCCCGTACATCGAATAGATCGTCGCGCGTGGAAACAGTTCACGCAGGCGGGCGATATGGGTGGGGGGCAGGGCGGCTGCGGTATTGGTGATGTAGCGCAGGCTCGGCAGGAAATCCGGCTCGAGGTCACGCATCTGCAGGATCATTGCCGCCATGGTCGGCACCAGCGGGAAGCCGGTGACGTTTTCTTCGCGGATACGGTCGAAGATTGCCTGCGGGAAAGCGAAGGAGGCTTCCAGAACGATGGTCGCGCCGAGTTTGATCGACATCAGCAGCTGGTAGAGACCATAGTCGAAGGCCAGCGGCAGGACATTCAGGATGATGTCGTCGGCTGTGTTTTCCAGATAGGTGGTGATCGAGGTCGCGGCGGCTTCCACATTCCGGTGCGTCATCATCACACCCTTCGGGCGGCCGGTCGAGCCCGAGGTGTAGATCAAAAGCGCCAAGTCGACATCAATGCCGTGGTGACCGACGGCGGTTTCGGCCGCTGCAAGGCAGGTCTCGAAATCGGCGATGCCGTTACCGGGGCCAGCGCCTCGGAATTTTGTCGATGCGACGAACAATGGCCTTGGCTCGGTTGCCCTGGCCTCAGACACGACAGGCAGCAGTTTGCCCTGTGTTAAGATGCCGGCTGCCTCGCAATTGCTGATCATATAGGCGAGCTTGTCGGCTTTGGTCGATGGATTGACCGGTACGGCGGTGGCGCCGGCCTTCAGGATGGCAAACAGCGAAACCGCTGCTTCCCAGCAATTGTTCATGAAGACGAGGACGCGGTCGCCGCGCACGATACCGCCTGCGGCAAGCGACGAGGCCAGCCGTCCGGCAACCGCATCGAATTCCGCATAGGTGAAGCGCTTGTCGCCAGCCACCAGGGCGGTCTTCGCACCGTTTGTACGGGCGCTGTTCTGCAGAAACTCTTCGACGCGCATCGTCTGTCTCCCGTCGCCCGATCCTGTCAGGCTGACATCTTGTTGAGTGCGGGATCCTGCGCGTGTCTGGCCACGAAGGCCGTGATGCGCGCCACGGAATCGAGATTGGCCGGGACGATATCCGCGTCGGCCATGACGAAACCGAACTGGTCCTCGATGAAGGCAACCAGCTCGAGAACACCGGTGGAATCGATGACCTCGTTTTCGATCAGCGATGCCTCGTCCTGAAGATCGTAGGACGTGTCGCCAAACAGAAAGTTCTCGATGATGAAAGCCTTGATGCTGTCTTTGATGGGTTGGGTCATATGTTTTTCCTCAGATAAAGCTCAAGCCGCCTTGGTGCTCAGCGCCTTGGTGGCTGAAAATGTGTTCTGCCAGAGTTGGGTTGATAGGATGCCGACGAAGGCCACATTGTCGCGATAGCCGGATGCCGGCTTCTCGCTGCATTTCTCATAAAGTTTTGAGACGGCTTTCGGATTGAAAAGGCCGGTTTCGGCGATGCTGCGTTCGCTGAACGCGTCGCGGACGTAGTCCCGTTCGTTGTTGCCGACGAAGGATTGGCTATCCGGCGCCCGGTAAGGCTGCTTGGTCCGGCGCCCGATGGTGTCCGGAAGAAGACCTTTCGTGGCTTCCCGCAGGATATGCTTTTCGACAAGCCCCTTGAGCTTCATTTCGGGCGGCAGGCGTGTCGCGAATTCGACCAGGCGATGGTCGAGGAAAGGGAAACGGCCTTCGATGCCATGTGCCATGGCCATGCGATCGCCCTGGCTCGACAGGATGTAGCCGGGCAGAAGGAAACGGCTTTCAAGATACTGCGCCTGATGCAGCGGGTGCCAGCGGCCAAAGTCCTGCGGCAGAAGCGAAACCATTTCTGCGGTGGCATCGTAGCCTGCGAGCGTTTGGCGCAGATCGCCGGAGAAAAACAGCTTGGCAGCTGCCGTCCCGCGCAGGCGCGGTCGGTGCGAAAACAGCGGATCGTCCGGACTGTCGGCGCCAGCACCAAAGAAGGCAGCGAGATATTCGGCCGATTGCTGTTTCAACCCGGGCAGGTAGGCATAGAGCTTGCGAAACAGGTGCGGCCTGATCCTCGAACCTGGCTGGCGGGCACAGAAGCGGCGAACGCGGGCTTCCTTGAATATATCATAGCCGGCAAACACCTCGTCGGCACCTTCGCCGGTCAAAACCACCTTCAAGCCTTTTTCGCGAACAAGGCCGGACAGCTGATAGAGTGGCGCCGGTGCCGTGCGCAGGATCGGGCGCTCGGTGAAGCGGATCACATCGGGAAAGGCGCTGGCGATATCGCCTTCGCCGCAGGCAACCGCGTGATGATGCGTGCCGAGCGCCGTGGCCATTTGTTGCTGGAAAGCGCTTTCGTCATGTTCGGCGCTGCCAAAGGTGACCGAAAACGTCGAGAGGCCGCCAGCTGCCATCGGCGCAGCCAACGCCGAAACGATCGATGAATCGAGGCCGCCGGAAAGATAGGAGCCGACCGGGACATCGGCCCGCATGCGGATGCGCGTCGCATCGGTCAAGAGGGCACGCAGTTCCTCGGCAGCAGTGCGCTCGTCCGTGTAGACGGCGGGCTCGCCGATGTCGGGATATTGCAGCTGCCAGTACGGCTTGATTGAGACAGTATTTTTCTCGGCGATCAGCAGATGCGCTGGCTCAAGTTCAAATACGTCACGGAAGGCCGTGCGCGGTGCAATCGGCGCCCAGAGCGTAAAGATCTGATCTAGCGCCAGCGGGTCCATCTCCGCCCGGACGCCTGGCACCTGCAGCAGAGCCTTTACTTCCGAGGCAAAATAAAGGGTTTTGCCGACTGTTGTATAGAAGAGCGGACGAACGCCCATGCGGTCGCGGGCAATGACCATGCGCTGCCTGGGCGCATCCCAGATCGCAAAGGCAAAATCGCCGTTGAGCAAGGACACGCAATCTGGTCCCATGCGCTCGTAAAGATGCAGAATGACTTCGGTGTCGCTGCCGGTGCGGAACACATGGCCCTGCGCCCTCAGCGTCTCGCGCAGCTCGACATAGTTGAAAATTTCGCCGTTGAAGACGATGGTGAAATCGCCGCTGGAATGCGTCATCGGCTGCTGGCCATCGCCCAAACCGACGATCGACAGGCGTGCATGGCCGAGCCCGACGGCGGGAGCGGTGAAGATACCCTGCCCATCCGGCCCCCGGTGTGCAATCGCGGCAACCATGCGCTGCAGCAGCGGCTGCGCATCATGGGGCGCGACGCCATCTCCGAAGTATCCGCCAAATCCACACATGCAGCAAAATTCCCGAACTTGCCCCTGGAAGCCGCATAATGCCTGAAAAGCGTCCGTGATGTGTTAATCTGGACCAGATTTCAGAAGCGAATTCCGGTATTTGGTCTCACGGTAAAAATTGATTTAAGAATAATTTCGACTTTTTATTAAAGCGAAAAGTAATGGAAGAACGGTGCCTGTTCCCTTATGGAATGCAATTTCTTCCGTTTTGCCCGGCCGCTTCCGGGCAGTGCTGATCGCGGAACGGCCGCCGCTCTCTCTAAGTCCATGCAATCTTGGGTGGATTTCAGGGAGGCTTGGAAGAGGCTTTGCCGGCCGCCTCTGTGCCTTGTTATGGTTAATCGACCATGAATCGATGGCGGTTGGTGTACGCCGCTTAATCGCCACGCCGGTTTGGGGCATTGTGTCGTGGGGTCGCTGCGTGATCGACAAAGACGAGTTTGGGCTTCGAAGTGGCTGCTGCGGCTTTGTAGATGACAATGGCTGTCAGCACAGGCCAGAAAAGGCATAAAATCAAGCCCACTATGCGATGAGCCGACCACTGGCCGCCAACTCTTTCGCCTTCGATATAGGTTGGCGCGAGATAAGCCAGTGTGGCAAAGCCATAAGCCAGCGCCGCGATCTGCAGGTTCGACATGATGGCACGCTCCCCTTCGGTTCAAGTGCTTATGGTGCTCTGCAATCTGCGCGAAAGTCGAAGGTAAGTCACTCTCGCAATAAGAGAAATTAGCGATTTCTTAACTTTAAGGTAAATTTCGATCCCTTTTGAGGTGTCGTACAAATTGACGCGACGATCACTGTCCCACCTTTGGACTATCCATTTGACCTCGCTAAAACCCACCCGTTGACACGTCTTGAACTCTCAACTTAGGTTAAGTCAAAAATATTGACTTAATGGTTGGTTGGCGAAATCGGGAGAGTTCGTGGTGACTGGATTGACGAAGCTATTTGCTGAAGGATGGCTGTTTCTCGCGGCTCCAAAATCAAACGGGCGCGCAATCTTGTCTTGCTTCAAATCACGTATGATATTGTGATGCTCGTTGTCCCGAGCCTGCCAGGCAGGCCACTATCCCGGCCATAGCAACGTTCTCACACAGGGTTCATCACATGGATTATCTGGTCAATCTTTCCCTGGTTAAGCCGGTTCCGGAGCTCGACGCGCGCATGGAAAACGCCGGTGTCACCATCAGGCGGGCGCTTGCGCCGGAGTTCGAACTGGTCACCGGCTGGGTGCGGGAAAAATTCGGCTCCGGCTGGGCGAGCGAGACTGCGGTGGCTTTTGCCCGCCAGCCGCCGACCTGTTTTCTTGCGACGCGGGCGCAAACGCTTATCGGCTTTGCCTGCCATGAATCGGTCGCCCGCGGTTTTTTCGGACCAACGGGCGTGGATGAGGCAGCACGCGGCGAAGGCATCGGCCATGCCCTGCTTCTCGCCAGCCTGATGGATTTGAAAATGATGGGTTACGGCTACGCCATCATCGGCGATGTCGGCCCATCGGCCTTTTACGAGCGGACGGTGGGGGCTACGCCGATCCCGAATTCAGCGCCCGGCGTCTATGCCGGATTGCTCAACAGCGCCGAATGACAGTTTTCTGGAGGACATGATGACGATCGCGACCAAGATCAAATATCAGCTGGAAACATTCTGGGTGCCTGCGGGGCAGGATGAAAGTCCCGTCTATACACTGACCCTGACCAACAACACCGATCAGCCGCTGGCCGATTTCAAACTCTGCGTGTCCGGCCCGGCCCGCATCGACCCGGAAGCAACGGTCGAGGGCGGCAGGCTGTTGAAGCGGCTGTCGAACCACTCGGAATTTGCGCCGCTGGACGGCTTTGTGCTCAAACCCGGCGAGACCTGGACCATCAAGGCGCATGGCATGAGCTATCATCCCAAGCATTGGACCGATGGTGCCAATGCCGGTTATGTCGTGCTCGCCGATAACGATACGGTGCCGGTCAGCGTCGCTCCGACCCGGGCGAAGGGGGACAATGCGGCCCTGACGCGCGGTGCCGTGGTCTATCCGGTTCCAAAGGTCGCTCCGGTAACGGTTTCCGTTGTGCCGTGGCCAAGTGCAGTCTCGGTTTCCGGCCAGCTTGCGCCTCCCGCCGGGGTTGCTCTGCATGCCGAGGGTGGTGAGGCCGAAGCTGCAGCGCAGGCATTCAAGGCGCTTGCGGATGGCTTGTTTC
Source organism: Pararhizobium sp. (assembly GCF_965279435.1). Lineage (NCBI taxonomy): Bacteria > Pseudomonadati > Pseudomonadota > Alphaproteobacteria > Hyphomicrobiales > Rhizobiaceae > Pararhizobium > Pararhizobium sp. Next base: position 808,740 of record NZ_CBDIHY010000003.1, on the reverse strand, counting down.
CTGTCGAAGGTATTGTCCGTCCTGCAGCCGAAGGCGGGTTTCCCGTCTCGTTTGCCTTGGTCGCTGGGTTCCCGCCGGAGGCGTATGGCATCAAGTTCTCCACATCCGGGGTTACGGTATCGGCGAGCGCACGTGCAGGCTTCCTCTACGGATTGATCACACTGGGGCAGATACTGCGCGGTGCGCGGCTTCATCCGGAGACTTTCCTGTTTCCGGCATCCGGCGAGATCAATGATGCGCCGGCGCTCGGCTGGCGTGGCGTGCATCTCGATGTCGCCCGGCAGTTTTACGGCACGGCGGAGATCGAGCAGTTCCTGCGCATCATGGCCTGGAACAAGCTGAACCGCTTCCATTGGCACTTGTCCGATGATGAGGCCTGGCGCGTCGAGATCGATGCCTATCCGGCTTTGACGGAGATTGGCGCCTGGCGTGGTCACGGTCTGAAAATCCCACCGCTTCTGGGCTCCGGGCCGCAGGTCACCGGCGGTTATTATACCAAGGCCGCCATTCGCCAGATCGTGGCGCTGGCCGACGGGATCGGCATCGAGGTGGTGCCTGAAATCGACGTGCCCGGCCATTGCTATGCGATGCTACAGGCGATCCCCGAGCTGCGCGATCCGCAGGAAAAGGGCAGCTATTTCTCCGTCCAGGGTTTTCCGGACAATTGCATCAATCCGGCTCGGGAAGAGACCTACCGGGTTCTGGAAACGATCTTCGACGAGTTGATCGAGCTGTTTCCATCCAAGATCATTCATATCGGCGCCGACGAAGTGCCACTCGGGGCATGGTCGGGATCGCCGGAGGCGTTGGCGCGCTTGCGCGACGTCAGCGGGGAGGCGATGGCAAGCGCGCACGCTGCGCGGCTGAACGTTGTCACCAACACGCATGGCGCCGACGAAATCGACGGATCGGGTGCTGCGGTGCTGCAGGCGGAATTCCTGGCACGCATCCAGGCTTTTCTCGCCTCGCGCGGCTGCATCACCGGCGGCTGGCAGGAAGCAGCCCATGGCAACGTCATCGACAAGAGCAATTCGCTGCTGTTCGGTTGGCGGACGGTCGAGGCATCGGCGGCCTTGGCAGGCGAGGGCTACGACATGGTTGTTTGCCCCGGCCAGGTCTATTATCTCGACATGGCCAACAGTCAGGCGTGGTCGGAGCCAGGCGCCAGTTGGGCCGGCTGGTCTGATCCGGAAAAGCTCTACACATTCGATCCCATCGAAGGCTGGAATGACGAGCAGAAGAAGCGGTTGTCCGGCGTGCAATGCTGCATCTGGTCGGAACCGATGACCGATCGCGGTGTCTTCGACCGTTTGGTCTTTCCGCGTCTGTCGGCGCTTGCCGAAACCGGCTGGACGTTGCCGGAGCGAAAGTCCTTCGCCCGCTTTGAGGCGCTGGTCGGCCTGATGCCCATTCTCTACGGGATTTACGCGGAACGCTGATCTGGACAGGAGTGCGGGCAGGCCCTGCACGCACTCCTTTAGCTACGATTGCAAACTCGGCATCGTAGCGTGTGGTCAAATATGAAGAGTTTCGAAATCAATTAAAGATTGTGCTTTTGAGCGATGTTTTCACGCACAATTAATCCGACGAGACACAAGGCCGGGAGCTGCATGTAACGGCGAATATTTTGTTCCGAATTTTTAAAAAATATAATTAAAACAGGATATTAATTGAGGCTTTCGGCATTGAGAAATCTTCTCCCTGCGAGAGTGGCGATGGTTCTCTATGCTTAAAAATTGCTCGAATTATTAATTCTTATTTTAGCAATTATACTAATAGTTGCATTGTGCATTCGAATATTAGAATGTTCGAGCATGACGCTCATGCACAAGCCGGGAAGACCGGCATGACTTTTCCCAAAGAAACCTGACCGGCTCGCTGGTGTCCTTCGGATGTGTGGTGCTCGCCTGAGCCAGGATCCATGGCCACAAGAGATATGGAAGTTCAAGGACATTCGCGGCTCTAACCGGCCGATGTATGCGCCTATTGTTGCGCCCAAATGGCGCTTGAAAATTGAGCGGATGCCGAAGGAGGCGTTGTATGAGCAGGCTTTTCCCACGTTTTGGTGGCGATACCGCAGCTGTTCTGGCTGCGATGCATAAGTCACAGGCGATTATCGAATTCGATCTAAGCGGCAACATCCTTGCCGCCAACCCAAATTTCTGTGCGGCATTGGGCTACGAGCTTGCGGAGATCAAGGGCAAACATCATCGGATTTTCGTTGATCCAGCTGAAGCGAACAGTGTGGAATATCGCGAATTCTGGGGACGGCTCGGCCGTGGCGAATTCGACCGGCAGCAATATAAGCGCATCACCAAGAGCGGCCGCGAGATCTGGATCGAGGCCTCCTACAACCCGATTTTCCGTGGTAGCAAGCCCTATAAGGTGGTGAAGTTTGCAACCGACATCACGGCCGTCAGGCAGAAGGCCATGGAAGATGCCGGCAAGCTGAATGCCGTCTCCCGTTCACAGGCGGTGATCGAATTCACCCCGACCGGCGAAATCCTCACCGCCAACGAAAATTTCTGCGGTGCGCTGGGTTATCAACTGCAGGAAATTCAGGGCAGGCATCACCGGATGTTCTGCGACCCTGCTTATGTGCAGACCGAGGAATATCGGCAGTTCTGGGAGCGGCTCGGGCGTGGTGAATTCACCGCCAACGAGTTCCTTCGCTTTGGCAAGGGCGGCAAGGAGATCTGGATCCAGGCAGCCTACAACCCGATCGTCGACGAGAAGGGAAAGGTCTACAAGGTCGTCAAGTTTGCAACGGATGTGACAGAGCGCATGGGCGCGGTTGGCACGCTTGCAAAGGCCTTGAAGGGATTGTCTGATGGCGATCTGACCCAAAATCTCGATCGGCCGTTTGTGCCGACGATGGAAAAGGTCCGTCACGATTTCAATGATGCGGTGGAAAAGCTCCGGCTGGCGATGCACTCCGTTGGTACCAACGCCCAGGCAATTGCCGCCGGCTCGACGGAAATTCGGTCAGCTGCGGATGACCTGTCGAAACGCACCGAACAACAGGCGGCTTCCGTTGAGGAAACGGCGGCAGCGCTCGAGCAGATCACCACGACCGTTGCCGACTCCAGCCGCAGGGCGGAGGAAGCCGGCCATCTGGTCGCTGCGACGCGTGCAAATGCCGAACGGTCCGGAGCCGTGGTGCGCAATGCCATCACAGCCATGGGACAGATCGAAAACTCCTCCCGCGAAATTTCCAACATTATCGGCGTGATTGACGACATCGCCTTCCAGACCAATCTTCTGGCACTGAACGCCGGCGTGGAAGCGGCGCGGGCGGGAGATGCAGGCAAGGGCTTTGCGGTTGTGGCTCAGGAGGTGCGTGAACTAGCGCAGCGCTCGGCCAAGGCTGCAAAGGAAATCAAGGCGCTGATCAATACCTCAGGCGAACAGGTCAAAAGCGGCGTGTCGCTGGTCGGCGAAACAGGCAAGGCGCTGGAGGAAATCGTTAAGCAGGTCCAGGAGATCAACAGCAATGTCGTCGCCATCGTCGAAGGCGCGAGAGAACAGGCGACCGGTCTGAAAGAGATCAACCATGCGGTCAATGCTATGGATCAGGGCACCCAACAGAACGCAGCCATGGTGGAACAGTCGACCGCGGCCAGCCATGGACTGGCACGGGAGGCGGAAGCTCTGTTCTCGCTGCTTGGCCAGTTCCGGGTCGGGCAACAGGCGAGCGTACCTCGCGCGGTGGAGGCTGGACACCACTCCCGGCCGGTCGCATCGCCCGCCCGCAAGATGGCAGGCCAGGTGATCCGCGCCTTTTCCGGCAATGCTGCGGCCGCGCAGGAGAATTGGGAAGAATTTTAAACCCGATTATTCCGGCTGACATGAAAACGGCGCCGCTGGAATGCGGCGCCGTTTGTCGTTGCATCGGTCGGTCGTCTATTCGGCGGCTTCAAGCCCGGGCAGGAGCGGCTGGGCGTGCAGTTGCGTGACCGAGGCCGTTTCGTGCGGGGCGGCATGATGTCCGCTTTTCTTCAGCGGCTTGTTGCCGGTCATCGCCCGCACCAGCGTGTAGAAGACCGGGGTCAGGAACAGACCGAACAGCGTCACGCCGATCATGCCGGAGAACACCGCGACGCCCATGGCATGGCGCATTTCAGCGCCGGCGCCGGTCGAGATCACGAGTGGTACGACACCCATGATGAACGCCATCGAGGTCATCAGGATCGGGCGCAGCCGCAGACGGCTGGCCTTGATGACGGCTTCGAACGGCGTCGCTCCCTCGAACTCGAGCTCACGGGCAAACTCGACGATCAGGATAGCGTTCTTGGCTGACAACCCGACAAGCACGATCAGACCGATCTGCGTGAAGACGTTGTTGTCGCCTCCGGTCAGCCAGACCCCGCCAAGCGCTGCTAACAATGCCATCGGAATGATCATGATGATCGATAGTGGCAGTGTCAGGCTTTCGTACTGTGCTGCCAGCACCAAAAAGACCAGCAGGATCGACAGCGGGAAGATCAGCAGGCCTGTATTGCCGGCGATGATCTCCTGGTAAGTCAGCTCCGTCCATTCGAAGGTGACGCCTGCGGGCAGCGTTTCGGCGGCGATCCGTTCAACGGCAGCGCGGGCCTGGCCGGATGAAAAGCCGGGTGCCGTGTTGCCGTTGATATCGGCTGAGAGGAAGCCGTTGTAGCGCATGGCGCGTTCCGGACCGGCGCTCGAGGTGACATTGAGCACCGCCGACAGCGGGATCATTTCGCCTGAGCTGGAGCGGACTTCGAGCTTGCCGATATCTTCCGCCTGAGCGCGGTAGTTGGCATCGGCCTGCACACGCACGGAATAGGTTCGTCCGAACTTGTTGAAGTCGTTGACATAGACCGAGCCGAGATAGATCTGCAGCGTGTTGAAGATTTCCGTCAGCGGAACGTTCAGCTGACGGGCCTTTGCCCGGTCGACATCGGCATAGAGTTGCGGAACGTTGACCTGATAGCTGGAGAACATGCCGACCAGTTCAGGTGCCGTATAGGCCTTTGCCATGAAACCCTTCACGGCTGCATCGAGCGCTTCGTAACCAAGCCCGGCCTTGTCTTCCAGCTGCAACTTGAAGCCGCCGATGGCACCGAGACCCTGGACAGGCGGCGGCGGGAAGATGGCGCTGAAGGATTCCTTGATAACGCTGAGTTCCTGGTTCAACCGTCCGGCGATCGCACCGGCTGAAAGGTCCGGGGTGGTGCGTTCTTCGAAAGGCTTCAGCGACAGGAAGACGATGCCGGCATTGGAGGAGTTGGTAAAGCCGTTGATCGACAAGCCCGGGAAGGCGATGGCGCTTTCGACGCCGGGAACCTTCAAGGAGATGTCGCTGATGCGGCGGATGACTTCTTCCGTGCGGTCAAGCGAAGCACCGTCCGGCAATTGGGTAAAGCCGACCAGATATTGCTTGTCCTGCGGCGGTACGAAACCTGGCGGTACAGCCTTGAAGAAGAATACGGTGGCACCGACGAGCAGCAGATAGACGCCCATCATCAGGGTCTTGCGCGAGATCACGCCCTTGACGCCCGAGCTGTACGCCCGCGATCCGCGCGAGAAGACAGCGTTGAAGCCACGGAAGAACCAGCCAAACAGGAAGTCCATCACCCGGGTCAACCGGTCCTTCGGCGCATCGTGGCTGCGCAGAAGCAGGGCTGCAAGGGCCGGGGACAGGGTGAGCGAGTTGAAGGCCGAGATGACGGTCGAGATGGCAATCGTCAGGGCGAACTGCTTGTAGAACTGGCCGGTGAGGCCGGAGATGAAGGCAAGTGGCACGAAGACGGCGACCAGAACCAGCGCGATCGCGATGATCGGGCCGGAGACTTCGGTCATTGCCTTGTAGGTTGCTTCGCGCGGCGAAAGCCCATCCTCGATGTTACGCTCGACGTTTTCCACGACGACGATCGCGTCATCGACGACGATGCCGATGGCCAATACCAGGCCAAAGAGACTGAGCGCATTGATCGAGAAGCCGAGCATCTGCATGACGGCGAAGGTGCCGATGATGGAGACGGGTACGGCGATCAGCGGAATGATCGATGCGCGCCATGTCTGCAGGAAGATGATGACGACGATGACGACCAGCGCGATGGCTTCGAGCAGGGTGTCAACAACGGCCTCGATCGAGGCGCGGACGAACTGCGTCGTGTCATAGACGATCTCGTAGTTGACATCCTGCGGCATCGACGCCTTGATTTCTTCCATGGTGGCGCGGACCTGGTCGGCGATCTCGATGGCGTTCGAGCCGGGTGCCTGGAAGACGGGAATTGCAACAGCCTGCTTGTTGTTGAGCAACGACCGCAGCGAGTACTCGGCAGAACCGAGCTCGATGCGGGAGACGTCGCGCAGGCGGGTGATTGCGCCGGTCGGGCTCGTCTTGATGATAATCTCGCCGAACTCTTCCTCGCTCTGCAGGCGGCCCTGTGCATTCACGGAAAGCTGCAGATCGACCCCTTGCGCATTTGGTGATGAGCCGATGACACCCGCTGCGGCCTGGACGTTCTGGGCACGGATTTCATTGACGATATCGGAAGCGGAGAGGCCAAGCTGCGCCATCTTCTGCGGATCCAGCCAGATGCGCATCGAATAGTCGCCGGAACCGAACAGCTGAACCTGGCCGACGCCGTCGATGCGGGCAAGCCTGTCCTTGACGTTGATCAGCGCATAGTTGCGCAGATAGGTCATGTCGTATCGGCCCTCGGGTGAGGTCAGATGTACGACCATCATCAGGTCCGGGGAGCTTTTGATGGTGGTGATGCCGAGGCGGCGCACTTCTTCCGGCAGCCGTGGTTCGGCCTGGCCGACACGGTTTTGGACAAGCTGCTGGGCCTGATCGGGGTCGGTGCCGAGTTTGAAGGTGACGGTCAGGGTCATCAGGCCGTCAGTGGTTGCCTGACTGCTCATATAGAGCATGTCCTCGACGCCATTGATGGATTCCTCCAGCGGCGTCGCCACGGTTTCGGCAATGACTTTCGGGTTGGCGCCTGGGTAATTGGCGCGAACGACGATCTGTGGCGGCACGACATCAGGATATTCCGAGATCGGCAGGATCGTCATGGCGATCAGGCCGCCCAGAAAGATGATGAAGGACAGAACGCCCGCGAAAACCGGGCGATCGATAAAGAACCTGGAGATATTCATGGCGTGATCCGCCCTTGTGCTGAAGTGCCGGAGAAAGGCTTAGTTGGTTATCGAGGCTTGCTGCTCGGGATTTGCAGCTGGGTTCATCGGCACCATTTCTGGTGCCACGAGCGCGCCGGGGCGGATGCGTTGCAGGCCGTTAACGACGATGCGCTCCTCAGCTTTCAAACCGGCCGTGACCACCCGCAAACCATCGGACTTCATGCCGACGGCGATTTCGCGGTACTCGGTGGTGTTGTCCGGCTTGACGACCATGACGTATTTCTTGTTCTGGTCGGTGCCGATGGCGCGTTCATTGATCAGCACTGCGTCTTCGGACTTTGCCTGGCCCATGCTCAGACGGGCGAACTGACCCGGCATCAAGGCGCCATTGGCATTGTCGAAGACGGCGCGGACACGGATCGTGCCGCTCTGCGGATCAACGCTGTTGTCAACCAGCTGAAGCTTGCCGCTGACGTCGGACGATCCGGCAACGTCCATGCGGACCGGAACGCGGTCGATGAAGTTGCGGGCGTTGACCCCTTCGGGGAGCTCGGCGAGTATGCCGGAGACGATCCGCTCGTCGGCCTCGAAGCTCGCATAAATCGGGCTCAGGGATACCAGACGGGTGAGGATCGGCGACGAAGGGCCGGCAGCGATCAGGTTGCCTGCGGTGATCTCGATCTTGCCAACACGGCCGGTGATCGGGGCGCGGATTTCGGTGTAGCCTAGATTGAGGGCTGCCGACTGCAGCACGGCGCGGGCTGCACCAAGGTCTGCATCTGCACTTGCCAGGCCGTTGCTGCGCTGATCGACTTCGCTTTGCGATACGGCATTGGAGGCCAGCAATTGCGTGCCGCGCTTCAGCTCGACGCGGGCCAGTGAGGCTCGTGCTTCGGCTGCGGTAACACTGGCTTGCGCCCGGGCAACCTCGGCCTGATAGGGGGCGGGATCGATGGTGACCAGCAGGTCGCCCTTTTTAACGATCGCGCCTTCCTGGAAATGCACCGACTGGATGGCACCCTGAACGCGCGAGCGCAGCTCGACATGATCGACCGCTTCGAGGCGGCCGGAGAATTCGCTCCACTGGGTCACCGACTTGGCTTCAACCACGGAAACGGAAACGGGGATGGCAGCAGGTGCTGCGGTCGACGCGTCGGCTGCATTGCCGCTACCGGCCGGGCTGCCCAGCAGATCGAAATAGATCGTCGGCGAAATGGTCGCGACGGCAAGCACGAGGCCGGTGGTAAGAAGCTTGGTTCTGAAAGTTCCGAATGACATGGCGGCTATCCTGAATTTCTGCCCCGGGTGTGGGCTGCCTTGTGTCCGACGTGGGAGGCGAAGGATTTGGGCGAGGGTTGCATTGACGTTCAATACCGTTCGGTATAGAAATAAGTTCTGAAGCCGATCACTGTCAATCGAATTATATACCGATCGGTATAAAAAAATTCGGGAGGGCCCCACCCCATGGGACGGCCAAGAGAGTTTGATGTCGATGATGCCCTTGAAACGGCGATGGAGCTGTTCTGGCGAAAGGGCTACGAAGGCACGTCTCTGACTGACCTGACCGAAGGCATGGGCATTACCAAACCGAGCCTCTATGGCGTCTTCGGCAATAAGGAAGGCCTGTTCCTCAAGGCACTGGAGCGCTACGAGCGCACCAAGATGAACTTTTTTCATGAAGCTCTGAAGCAACCGAAGGCACGCGATGTTGCCGGGAAGATCCTGAGAGGCTTTGCTGATTCCCAGACTGCGGCAACCGGTCCGAGTGGTTGTCTGGGGATCAACGGTGCACTCGCCTGTAGCGAGGCTGCCGCTGAAATCCAGAAATGTCTGATTGAAAACCGCCAGCGCGGCGAACGTGATCTGGGCAGGCGGTTCGAGCGTGCGGCGAGCGAGGGCGACCTGCCGGCCGGGCACGAGCCTTACGATCTTGCCCGCTATATCATGACGATCTCGCAAGGGACCGCCATTCAGGCGGCGTCCGGTGCGGACCGGCCGGCGCTCTACCGCGTCATCGATATGGCGCTGCAGTTCTGGCCTGAAACCGTCGAGCAGAACTGAATCAGTCGGTTATCCAAGTTCCATATACAACATGGCTAGTGTTTTAGCGATCGCTTCACTCGTCCGTCATCTTCCCGCTGCGTGACTCCAGCCGATACCGGTTGCCGGGGTAGACCAACCGGGCAAAGGACACGGCGCGTTTCGACGACCATGTCCGGCGGCGAATGAGCAGGCACGGCTCAGTGCGAAGGATAACCAGCAGCTTACATTCCCATGGCTGCGGCATGGCGGCTTCGACAATATGCTCGGACCCGCTCAAAGGGGCTTCCGCTGTCAAGTAAGCATTCGGCGTCTGCACCGTGAAGTCCTGCTCCAGGTAACCTGGTGCTGCTTCCGGGTTGACGAAGCGGTCTTCAATCTGGACGGGAACACCGTTTTCACTATGGACGATCAGCGAATGAAACACCGGTGCGCCAATCGCTAATCCCAGCGCATCGGCAACGTCCGGTGCGGCGGTTTCCTGCGCCAGAACCACGACGGACGCCTGATGCGTATGGCCCCGCTCATCGATCTCATCGGCGATGTTGCGCACCTCGAACAGCTCGGAATAGCCTTTGCGCTCGGCAACGAAAGAGCCGACGCCCTGAATGCGGACGAGCTCGCCTTCGCTAGCCAGCTCCCTCAGGGCCCGGTTGGCCGTCATCTTGCTGACGCCCAGTTCCGCAACCAGTTCGTTCTCGGATGGAACCCTGTGCTTTGGCGGCCATTCGCCGCTCTGGATGCGGTCGAGGATCATCTGCTTGACGCCGGCATAAAGCGGCGAGCCGTCATTGTCGCTGGTATCCCATTTTAACGGAGCGTTCTGGTCGTTGCTTCGTTTCATCTGCTCATTCCTTGGGCGGAATTAATTTTGCATTCAAATGCGGCCGCCTACTTGCATACCATAAAAATTAGCATATGGTACCATATACAACATGGATGTTCAGAGGCATTTTCTGGGTCTCGTTCTCCATCGGTTATTGTAAAGCCGGCGCAGATCGGTGGACGTTGTTGAAGATAAACCTCAGAGGAACGTGAACATGAACCTGTCAAAATTTCTGATGGCTGGCGCCGTCGCATTTGCCACGCTTGCCGCTCCGATGGCTCAGGCCAAGGACTGGAAGACTGTTACCATTACGCTTGAAGGCGCCTATGCGCCGTGGAACCTGACCAATCCGGACGGCACGCTCGGCGGCTTCGAGCCGGAACTGGCCAAGTATCTCTGCGACCATATGAAGGTCGAGTGCACGCTGGTTGCCTCCGACTGGGACGGCATGATCCCGGCGCTCAACGCCGGTAAGTTCGATGTGATCATGGATGCCCTGTCGATCACCGAAGAGCGCAAGAAGATCATCGATTTCACTATCCCTTATGCCCACACGCACGCCGCTTTCGCGACGCTGAAGGATAGCCCGCTGGCAAATGCTGCCGGCACCGGCACGGTCGTCAAGCTCGATCCGGGCGCGACCGGCGTCAAGGAAGTCGAAGCGATGAAGGCTGCCTTTGCCGGCAAGACCATCGGCATCCAGGCAGCCACCGTCTATTCCAAGTTCGTCTATGACAATTTCGGCGATATCGCCACCGTTCGCGAATACAAGACCGGCGCCGAGCGCGACCTCGATCTTGAAAGCGGCCGTATCGATCTTGTTTTCGATGATGCCGTCTACCTGATCTCCGCCTTTGAAAAATCCAACGGCACGCTCGGCTTCACCGGTCCGGAAATCGGCGGCACGATCTTCGGCAGCGGCGAAGGCCTTGGCATCCGTCAGGCCGATACCGACCTGCGCGACATGTTCAACAAGGCGATCGAGGCAGCCCTTGCCGACGGCACGATCAAGACCCTGTCGATGAAGTGGTTCAAGACCGACGTTACCCCCTGATCCCAAGTTTGCCCGCCGCTTGCTGTTTTGCCTGTGGCGGGCACACTTGTTGCGGCAGGCCGCCCTCTGAAGAAGCGCGGCCTTCCATATCCACTTGACGATCGGGAATCCGGCCTTGCCGGGAACAACGGGACGCCTGCGGCATGGCTTTACTTCAAATGATCGGATTTGGCCCCACCGGCTGGGGCGGGCTGCTGCTTGTGGCAGCCCTGATGACGCTCTGCGTCACCGCCGTGGCCCTATTGATCGGCGCTATCCTGGGTACGCTCGTTGCCTGGGCGAAGCTCTCGGGCAGCCGGATCATGCGAACGATTGGCGGTATCTACACCACCGTGTTTCGTGGTGTTCCCGAGCTGTTGATCATCTATCTCGTCTATTTCGGCGGCTCGAGCGCCGTCACTGCCATCGGCACGGCGATGGGTTATGAGGGCTTTCTCGGCCTTCCATCCTTTGCAGCCGGCGCGCTTGCTGTCGGCATCATCTCCGGCGCCTATCAGGCCGAGGTGTTTCGCGGCGCTTACCTGGCCATTCCCAAGGGGGAACTGGAAGCAGCGCAGGCGATCGGCATGAACCGCGGCTTGCGTTTCCGCCGCATCATCGGGCCGCAGGTGTTTCGCTTTGCCATTCCGGGGATCGGCAATGTCTGGCAGCTCAGCCTCAAGGATTCGGCACTGGTTTCGGTGACGGGGCTTGCCGACCTGATGCGCACCAGCCAGGTCGCGGCCGGCTCCACCCGCCAGCACTTCCTGTTCTTTATTGTCGGCGGCTGCCTCTATCTGATCATGACCAGCTTCTCCGACCGAATTTTCAACAGTGCTGAAAAGCGCGCCAATCGCAGCATGCCGACCAGTCTCGGCCAGGCCTGATCAAGGAGACGCGCGATGGACATCGCCTTCATGTTCGAGACCATGAAAACGCTGCTGGCCGCTCTGCCGATGACGCTGGCGCTGTTTTCCCTTTCCGTCTTCTTCGGCGGCATACTGGCGCTTCTGATCGTCTGGATGCGCGTCAGCGGTAATGCCGCCGCCCGCAATTTTGCCAAGGGCTACATTTTCATCTTTCGCGGCTCGCCGCTGCTGATCCAAATGTTCCTGATCTTCTACGGTCTCGGCCAGTTCGGTTTTATTCGTTACAGTTTCCTTTGGCCGGCTTTGCGCGAGCCGTTCGTCTGTGCCGTTCTGTCGCTGGCGCTCTGCACGGCCGGTTATTCCGCTGAAATCTTCCGCTTTGGCCTTCGGGCCATTCCGGCCAAGGAGATCGAGGCGGCACGGTCCATCGGCATGTCCGGGTTTCTTCTGACGCGCCGCATCCTCGCACCGGTCGCCTTTCGTCACGCGCTTCCAGCCTATTCCACCGAGGTGGTGATGATGGTGAAATCGACGGCGCTCGCCAGCCTTGTGACCGTCTGGGAAGTGACCGGCGTCGCACAACGGCTGATCGCCCAGACCTATCGTACGATGGAAGTCTTTCTGTGTGCTGCTATCATCTACCTGCTTCTGAATTTTATCATTCTACAGGCGATGGCACTGCTTGAATACAAGCTGACCCCCCATCGCCGCGCAGCACCGCTTTTCCCGGTTCCGCAACGATGAACGCCGCGACCCTCAACCAGACTGGAACGACCATGGCAGGTACAACCCGGCTTTCCGTCCGCAACATCCGCAAGAGTTTTGGCACACATGAAGTGCTGCGCGGCATCTCACTCGAGGCCCGCGACGGTGACGTCATCTCGCTTCTCGGCGCCAGCGGCTCCGGCAAGTCGACCTTCCTGCGCTGTATCAACCTTCTCGAAATTGCCGATCACGGCGAGATTTCCGTCGATGGCGAGCTGATCCAGATGCAGCAGCGCGGCGGCAAGAACGTACCGGCCAACCGCAAGCAGGTGGACCGGATCCGCTCCGAACTCGGAATGGTGTTCCAGTCGTTCAATCTCTGGTCCCATATGACGATCCTCGAAAACGTCATCGAGGGGCCGGTGCATGTGCTGAAGCGCCCGCGCGCCGAATGTATCGCCGAAGCTGAGGCACTGCTGGAAAAGGTCGGGATCGCCGAAAAGCGTCATGCCTATCCGGCGCATCTCTCCGGCGGCCAGCAGCAGCGTGCGGCGATCGCCCGCTCGCTGGCGATGCGGCCAAAGGTGATGTTGTTCGATGAGCCGACCTCGGCGCTCGATCCCGAACTTGTCGGCGAAGTGCTGCGTGTCATGCGTTCGCTGGCCGAAGAGGGCATGACCATGCTGGTCGTCACCCACGAAATGAGCTTTGCCCGTAACGTCTCCAACCGGGTGATCTTCATGAAATCAGGCGAGATCGACAGCGACGGCGCGCCGGAAGAACTGTTCGGTTCGGGCGGCTCTCCAAGTTTCCGCCAGTTCATCGGTAATTTCGGAGGCTGATCGTGCAGGACATCGTGCTTGAGACGGCGCTCGACTGGCGCGCCGTGGCGGCGGTTGCCGATGGGGCAACGCTTTCTCTCTCTGACGCTGCCAGGCAGCGGGTGGAGACGGCGAGCCGGATCGTATCGGCGATCGTCGAAAGCGGCGTGCGGGCCTATGGGGTCAACACGGGCGTCGGCGCGCTGGCCGATACGGTCGTCGATCGCCCCTCGCAGAGCCGTTTGTCGCGCAATATCATTTTGAGCCATGCCTGCGGTGTTGGTCCGTTGCTGGAGGCGCGCGAGGTTCGCGCCATCATTGCCGCCCAGATCGCCAATTTTTCCCACGGCCATTCCGGCGTGCGCCCGGCAATCGTGGACCTGTTGCAGACCTTTCTACGCGAAGATTGCATTCCCGAGGTGCCATTCAAGGGCTCGGCCGGCTATCTCAGCCACAATGCCCATATCGCGCTGGTGCTGATCGGCGAGGGCAAGGCTCGGCTGAAGGGCAAGCCCGTGACCGGCGCGGAGGCTCTGAAGACGCTTGGCGTCGCGCCGCTGGTTCTGCAGGCGAAGGAAGGCTTGAGCCTCGTCAACGGGACGGCCTGCTCGACGGGGATCGGGGCCGTGGCTTTGGCACGGGCCGAACGGCTGCTGGATTGGGCCGATGCCATCGCGTCGCTGACGATCGAGGCACTCGGCTGCCAGATGACTGCCTTCGATGCTGATGTGCTCGCCCTTCGCAAATCGAAGGGGATCGAGAAGGTCGGCAAGACCCTGCGCGCGCGTCTCGCTGGCAGCGGTCTGATCGAAGCGGCGAAGGGGGCGCGGACGCAGGATGCATTAAGTCTGCGTTCGGTCCCGCATGCGCATGGGGCTGGATGGGATGTGTTCGATTTTGCAAGCACGGTCGTCAATCAGGAATTGGCTTCGGTGACCGACAATCCGGCCGTCTCCGGTACGCCGGAAGCGCCGGTAGTCTCCTCCGAAGCCCATGCCGTGGCGCCGGCGCTTGGACAGGCGCTGGATAGTCTCGCCATCGCGATTGCCCAGATATCGATGATGAGCGAGCGCCGCATCGATCGCCTCGTCAATCCGCTGGTCAGCGGCCTTCCGGCCTTTCTGGCCGTCAACCCCGGTGCCGGGTCAGGCTTCATGATCGCCCAATATACGGCGGCGGCCCTTGCTGCGGAAAACCGCCGTCTCGGCGCTCCGGCAAGCCTTGATGGCGGTATTACGTCGGCCCTGCAGGAGGATTTCCTCGGGCATCCGACGGCAGCGGCCAACAAGCTGCTGGCGGTGATCGACAATGCTGAGCAGATCTTCGGTATCGAATTTGCCGCAGCTGCACAGGCGCAGGATTTCAAGGCCAGTGTCGCGCCTCGGGCCAAGGGGACTGATCTGCTCTATCGTCATATCCGTGCCGATGTGCCAACCTATGCCGACGACCGGCCGCTCGGCTGGGATCTGGAGAAGGCCCGCGACCTCCTGCGTGCATCGCCGCCTCCATAAATCTAAATTTCCTGAAAGGATATTGCCATGACCGCCCATTTCGACGTTGCCGTTGTCGGCCTTGGCGCCATGGGCAGTGCTGCCATCGCGCATCTGGCCGCTCGTGGCGTAAAAGTGATCGGCATCGACGCCTGGTATCCGGCGCATGCGCTCAGTTCGTCGCATGGCGACAGCCGCCTGATCCGGCTCGGTTATTTCGAAGACCCGTCCTACGTGCCGCTGCTGCAGCGCGCCTATGCCAACTGGCGGGCGCTGGAAGCGCGGCTGCGCGAAGATATCCTGACGATCACCGGTGTGCTGCAGATCGGCAAACCCGATAGCAAGATCGTCAGTGGCACGAAGAAGAGCTGCGCCCTGCACAATCTGCCGCTGGACACGCTTGATCCCGAAGAGATGCGCCGTCGCTTCCCGGTGTTTTCGCTGGAGAGCGACGAGATCGCATTGCTCGATCCGCAGGGCGGTTACCTCCGGCCGGAAGCGGCCGTCATGGGGCATCTGAAACTTGCCGCCGCCGATGGTGCCGCCTTGCATTTCGGTGAGAAGGTGACGGCGATAGAGCCGGGTGACCACGGCGTCACGATCGTTTCCGATACCGGACGTTACACGGCCAGCAAGGTCATCGTTTCGACCGGCTCGTGGATCGGCGAGCTGGTGCCGGCTTTGCGCGATCATGCGGTGCCGATCAAGCAGGTTGTCTCCTGGTATCAGCCGACGGATGGTTTTGTGACCATGCCGCAACGCATGCCGGTGTTCATCCGCGACGAGGGTGAAAACGGTTCGTTCTTCGGTTTCCCGGCGATCGGTGTCGATGGCGTCAAGGTCGGCCGTCATGCGCATTTCCGCGAGGCGATCGATCCGAACCAGCCCAATCCGGCGGTGAATGACAAGGATACCGACCTGCTCGATAGCTTCATCCGCCGCCGTCTACCGGCCGCCGCCGGGCTTCGCGTCCGCTCCACCACCTGCCGCTATACGATGCTGCCAAGCGAGGATTTCCTGATCGACCTGTTGCCCGGCGACAAGCGCATCGTTGTGGCATCGCCGTGCTCTGGCCACGGATTCAAGTTCACCAGCGTCGTCGGCGAAATTTTGGCCGATCTGGCACTCGATGGCGGTACGGAGCTGCCGATTGGCGCCTTTTCGTTTGCGGTAATGGACCGGTTTCTGGCGGCGTGGGCGGCATGATATGACGTACAGACTTCAGCCGGTGCCAGAAACGTTCTTTGACCTGCCAGCCGCGAGTGAAGCCCGTGCGGGATCGGTCGCGATTTTCGGCGCGGTGTATGGAACGGCCTATCCCGGCAGCATTCCCGATATGTCCGGCATATCCGGACCGGATGCCGTCCGCCGGGCAATCACCGAGGCTTCCGTACATGTCGATCATTGGGATTTCGATTTCGACGGACCTCTGTTGAACGATGGCGCACTGGACGTGGTGGACCTGGGTGATGTCGTTACGCGCCACAATGATAATGCAGGTAATCGCGCGGCGATCGAGGCGGTAACCCGGTACATCCGGGCAGCCGGTGCCATTCCGGTTCTGATCGGTGGCGATGATTCCGCCGCCATTCCCTTCATGCGCGGTCTCTCGGATGTCGATACCCTGCATATCCTGCAGATCGACGCCCATATCGACTGGCGCGACTGGATCGGCGACGAGACGCTTGGTTATTCCAGCACGATGCGGCGCGCGTCCGAACTGCCGTTTGTACGCTCCATGACGCAAGTCGGTATCCGCGCCGTGGGCAGTGCGCGCCGCGAAGAGGTTGAGACGGCAAAGGCTTGGGGCTCGCGGCTGGTGACGGTACGCCAGGTACGGGCAAGCGGTGCTGCCGAGATCGCTGATGCGATTCCGCGTGATGGTGCACTGTTGATCCATATCGATGTCGACGCGCTCGATCCGTCGATCTGTCCGGGCGTCAATGCAATGTCACCCGGAGGTCTGTGGCTCGAGGAGGTGACAGATCTGATCGCCGCGGCAATGACCGGGCGTAAGCTTGCCGGCTTCTCGATTGTCGAGTTTCAGCCGCAGGCCGATGTTAACGGCATGACCGCGACGGTCGTTGGCCGGTTGATCTGCCACGTGCTGGGCAATCTGGCTCGAAAGAATGGCCGTTAAACGGGGCTGATGCGGATCAGGTAGGCCTCCACCGGCATATCGGAACTGATGCGGCAAGGTCCTTCGATGATGGCGCAGTCAAGCCTGGCCAGCTCCTCGGCGTGCTCACCTCTATCGATACGCAGATTGCCAAGCGACAGAAGCATCGTCACGCCACCTTCGGCATCGAGAGGATGATCGCCTTCAAACACGCGCCGTTCGACCTGGTGCGCCCATTGGCCCCGCCGGGTCATCACGTTGAGATCGACGATCGTGCCAAATACCAGCCGTGCCGAGGTCGCTACATCGGCCGGAAACGCTAGTGGTTCGGACGTCTTGGTCAGCACGACAGGCTCCCGTCCGGCGATATCCAGCTGCATGCCTTGGCCTTCAAGGATCGATAAGGTCCGGTCGATGCCAGCGAACACCGAAAACGGCCCGTCGCTTGCCACTGTTGCCATGCTGACGCGCCAGCCGAACGCTGAGAGATCGGCCTCCGGCGGAAAGACTGCGATCTCGACCGTCTCACCGCCGCCGTTTTTCCACGGCATGCGGCGGTACTCTCTGGCTCTCAGTACATTCACCTGACTGTGAGGCGACGCTTGTGGGTCTTGCATTGTAAACCTCAGTAAAGTGGACTAAGTTTAGTGGACTAAGTCCGAAGGAGGACGTTGATGGAAACGGTCAATATTCACGAAGCCAAGACGCATCTGTCGCGCCTGATGGAGAAAGTGTCGAAGGGCGAATCCTTCATCATTGCCAAAGCCGGAAAGCCGATCGGGAAGCTTGTGCCCCTCGATGATACTGACGTACCAAAGAAGCGCCGGATTGGCTTCATGAAAGGCGAAATCGTCGTGCCGGATGACTTCGCTACGATGATGGCCGATGAGATCGAAGAGATGTTTTACGGCAATCCCGACAAATTCAAAAATCGATGAGATTTCTGCTCGATACACATATCCTGATCTGGGCGGCGGGCGATATCGATCTGCTGCCAGCTGACGTCAGGCTCATCATCGAAGATACGAGCAATGAGCTTCTGTTCAGCCCTGCCAGCATCTGGGAAACGGCGATCAAGCACGGCCTGGGCCGTGACGACTTTCGCACCGATCCTTTCATCCTGCGTTATCGCCTTCTCGAAAACGGATATATCGAACTGCCGATCAACAGCGAACATGCAATTGCGATTGCCGGGTTGCCGCTGCTTCACAAGGACCCCTTCGATCGCATCCTGATTGCTCAGGCAATCATCGAAGGGGTTCCTCTCATAACGGTTGACGATATGGTCCTGCGCTATCCCGGACTTCCGAAATATCCGCTGACCTAAAGCCTCAATTCCCGAGAATACCCGGCAGCCGCAGGCCCTTTTCCTTGGCACAGTCGATGGCGATGTCATAGCCCGCGTCGGCATGGCGCATGACGCCGGTGGCGGGGTCGTTCCAGAGCACGCGCTCCAGGCGGCGGGCCGCATCGTCGGTGCCATCGGCGCAAATGACCACGCCCGAATGCTGCGAGAAGCCCATGCCGACGCCGCCGCCGTGATGGAGCGACACCCAGGTGGCACCCGATGCGGTGTTGAGCAGCGCGTTCAAGAGCGGCCAGTCGGAAACGGCGTCGGAGCCGTCCTTCATCGCTTCAGTCTCGCGGTTTGGCGAGGCGACGGAGCCTGAGTCAAGGTGATCGCGACCGATGACGACCGGGGCGGAGAGTTCGCCGGTTCTGACCATCTCGTTGAAGGCGAGGCCGAGGCGGTGGCGATCGCCAAGGCCGACCCAGCAAATGCGCGCTGGTAGACCCTGGAAGGCGATGCGCTCGGCAGCCATGTCGAGCCAGTTGTGCAGGTGCTTGTTGCCGGGCGTCAGTTCCTTCACCTTGGCGTCGGTCTTGCGGATATCTTCAGGATCGCCGGACAGGGCTGCCCAGCGGAACGGACCGATGCCGCGGCAAAACAGCGGGCGGATATAGGCCGGAACGAAGCCCGGGAAGGCGAAGGCGTTTTCGAGGCCCTCATCCTTGGCGACCTGGCGGATGTTGTTGCCATAGTCGAAGGTCGGGACGCCCATGTCCTGGAAGGCGATCATCGCCTCGACATGTTTGCGCATCGAGGCGCGGGCGGCCTTTTCGACGGCCTTCGGATCGCTCTCGCGCTTTTCCTTCCATTCTCCCATCGTCCAGCCCTTCGGCAGATAGCCGTTGATCGGGTCGTGGGCCGAGGTCTGGTCGGTGACCATGTCTGGGCGGATGCCGCGGCGGACCATTTCCGGCAGGATTTCCGCGCAGTTGCCGAGCAGGCCGACTGACTTGGCTTCGCCGGCAGCGGTCCAGCGCGCGATCATCTCCATCGCCTCGTCCAGCGTTTCGGCCTTTTCGTCGACATAGCGGGTGCGCAGGCGGAAATCGATCGAATCCGGGTTGCATTCGATCGCAAGGCAGCAGGCGCCGGCCATGACGGCGGCCAGCGGCTGGGCACCGCCCATGCCGCCGAGACCGCCGGTCAATACCCATTTTCCCTTGAGATTGTCGTCATAATGCTGGCGTCCAGCCTCGACAAAGGTCTCGTAGGTGCCCTGGACGATGCCCTGCGTGCCAATATAGATCCACGAGCCGGCCGTCATCTGGCCATACATGGCTAAACCCTTCTTATCCAGCTCGTTAAAATGATCCCAGGTCGCCCAATGCGGCACGAGGTTGGAGTTGGCGATCAGCACGCGCGGCGCATCCTTGTGGGTACGAAACACGCCGACCGGCTTGCCCGACTGCACCATCAAGGTTTCGTCTTCGTTGAGGTCGCGCAGTGTTTCGACGATCTTGTCGAAATCGGCCCAGGTGCGGGCGGCGCGGCCGATGCCGCCATAGACCACCAGTTCATGCGGGTTCTCGGCCACTTCCGGGTCGAGATTGTTCATCAGCATGCGAAGCGGTGCTTCGGTCATCCAGGACTTTGCCGTCAGCTCGGTACCACGGGCGGCGCGGACGTCGCGGATATTGTGACGAGGATTGGTCATTTGGTTCCCCTTTTGGTGTGTGCCAGTGTCAGCGCCGTTGTTTCGATGCGCGTGAGAATCTCTTTGAGGTGAATGCGAAGTTTGGCCGCCTTGGCCTCGTCATAGGCGAAGGGTGGGGTTTCGGTGCTCAGATGCGTGGACTGTGCCAGCTCCATCTGAATCGTTTGAACGCCGTTTTCCTGATCGCTGTAATGGCGTGTCGTCCATCCGCCCTTGAAGCGGCCGTTGAGGATGCTGGTATAGCCCTCTGCGTTCAAAACGACATCGACCGTTGCGTCCTGAATGGCCGGATCGCAGGTCTTGCCCATATCGGTGCCGATGTTGAAGTCGGGCAATGTGCCTTCGAACAGGAAGGGAATGTCCGATCGGATCGAATGGCAATCATAGAGCACTGCGATGCCGTGGATGGCCTTCACCCGCTCGATTTCGGCCGATAGTGCTGCGTGATAGGGCGCATGGAAATCGGCAAGCCGGGCGGCGATGTCGGCTTCGGTCGGCTCCTCGCCATCCTTCCAGATTGGGACGCCGTCGAAATCCGTTTCCGGAATGAGCCCAGTGGTGTTCTGGCCGGGATAAAGGCTGACGCCTTCCGGATCGCGATTGGCATCCAGGACATAGCGATGGAAAGTGGCGCGCACGGTCGTCACCTCCGGCAGCAGGCCATCGTAGAGGTGATGGATGTGCCAGTCGGTATCGGTTAGCAGCCGGCCGGTGTCGTTCAGCCGCTCCCAGATGGCTGGCGGCACATCGGTGCCGGTGTGCGGGAAACCGAGGATGATCGGTGATGTGCCCTGTTTGACTTCGAAGACGCTCATATCAAGCCTCCAGAACCGGCAGAATGCCGCTTGAAACCGCGGCGTTCAGCGCACCGGTGGCAACAAGGTCGCTGGCTGCCTTGAGGTCGGTTGCCATGTAGCGGTCGACTTCCAGCGTCGCGACGACGGAGCGGATCGCGCCGATGGCGTTTGTCAGCTCCGGGCTGGTGACGAGCGGTGCGCGGAAGTCGATGCCCTGGGCGGCGGTCAGTGCCTCGATGCCGATGATGGCGAAGAGATTGTCGGTCATCTGCAACAGGCGGCGGGCGCCGTGGCAGGCCATCGAGACATGGTCTTCCTGGTTGGCCGAGGTTGGCGTCGAATCGACCGAGGCCGGATGCGACATCTGCTTGTTTTCCGACATCAGCGCTGCCGAGGTGACTTCGGCGATCATCAGGCCGGAGTTGAGGCCCGGCTTCTTGGCGAGAAACGCCGGCAGGCCGTAGGAGAGGGCCGGATCGACCAGCAGCGCGATGCGGCGCTGCGAGATCGCGCCGATTTCGCAGACAGCCAGCGCGATCTGGTCGGCGGCGAAGGCGACCGGTTCAGCGTGGAAATTCCCGCCGGAGACGACGGAATTGTCCGAGAGAACCAGCGGATTGTCGGTGACGGCATTGGCTTCGATTTCCAGGGTGCGGGCAACCGAGCGCAAGAGATCGAGGCAGGCGCCATCGACCTGCGGCTGGCAGCGGATGCAATAGGGGTCCTGAACCCGCTCGTCGCCTTCGATATGGCTTTCGCGGATCACCGAGCCCTTCAGCAGGCCGCGCAGGGCGGCGGCGGCGTCGATCTGGCCCTTGTGGCCGCGCAGTGTATGGATATCCGGATGGAACGGTGCCGAGGAACCCATGGCGGCGTCGGTCGAGAGCGCACCGGTGATGAGGGCAGACTGCGCGGCGCGGTGGGCGCGGAAGAGGCCGGCAAGCGCCAATGCGGTCGAAACCTGCGTGCCGTTGATCAGCGCCAGGCCTTCCTTGGCGGCCAGCACGACCGGCGTCAGGCCGGCGCGCTCCAGAGCCGTGCGGCCGTCAAGCTGCTCGCCGTTGAAGAAGGCTTCACCTTCGCCCATCATCACCGCTGCCATATGGGCAAGCGGGGCCAGATCGCCGGAAGCGCCGACGGAACCTTTTTCCGGAATGACCGGGATGACGCCCTTGTCGAGCATGCCCTCGATCAGGCGAACGAGTTCGAGCCGCGTGCCGGAGGCGCCACGGCCGAGCGAGACGAGTTTCAGCGCCATGATCAGGCGGACGATGTTTTCAGCCAGTGGCTGGCCGACGCCGCAGCAATGCGACAGGATCAGGTTGCGCTGCAGGGTGGCGACATCGGCGGCATCGATCTTGATGCTGGCCAGTTTGCCGAAACCGGTGTTGATGCCGTAAACCGGCGCGTTGCCGGCGGCGATCTCGGCGATGCGGGCGGCGGCCTTCTCGATCCCCTTGTCAAACGAGGGATCAAGACGGGCAGGTTCGCCGGTCCAATAGATGGTTTCGAGCGTCGAAAGCGGGACGGAGCCCGGTTGAAGAATAAGAGTCATCAAGAAGTCCTCACCAATGCGCGGAGCCAGGCTCACGCGTCTCCAAATTCAATGTCCGTTGCGGACGCGGGCATGCAGCGGGTTGAAGCCCATGCGGTAGACGAGTTCGGCCGGCCTCTCGACGTTCCAGATGGCGAAATCGGCCCATTTCCCAGGCTCCAGCGTCCCCACCTCATCGACGAGACCCAATGCGCGTGCCGCCTCCCGCGTCACGCCGGCAATACATTCGGTCACCGTCATGCCGAACAGGGTGGCTGCCATGTTCATGGTCAACAGCAGCGAGGTCAGTGGCGAAGTGCCCGGATTGTTGTCGGTGGCAATCGCCATCGCAACGCCTGCCTTGCGGAACAGCTCGACCGGCGGCTTCCTGGTTTCACGGATGAAATAGAAGGCACCGGGCAGGATGACGGCAACGGTGCCGCTTTTTGCCATCGCCTCTGCGCCGGCTTCGTCGGTATATTCCAGATGATCGGCCGAGAGCGCGCCATATTCGGCGGCAAGTGCTGCGCCATGCAGGTTGGAAAGTTGGTCGGCATGTAGCTTGACCGGTAGGCCGTGGGCTTTCGCCGCATCGAACACCAGCCGCATTTCGTCGGTCGAAAAGGCGATGCCTTCGCAGAAACCGTCGACCCCATCGGCCAGGCCTTCGGCAGTGATGGCGGGCAACATCTCATTGACGACCTTGGCGATATAGCCGGCTTTGTCACCCTTGAATTCCGGTGGCAGTGCATGGGCGCCGAGGAAGGTGGTGCGGATGGCGACGTCACGTTCGTCGCCCAGACGGCGGGCGGCGCGCAGCGCCTTGGCTTCGTTTTCGAGGTCGAGGCCATAGCCGGACTTGATTTCGACGGTGGTGACGCCTTCGGCCATCAGCGCGTCCAGACGGGGGAGGGACTGGGCGACAAGCTCGTCTTCGCTGGCTTCGCGTAGCGAGCGGACAGACGAAACGATACCGCCGCCGGCGCGGGCGACCTCTTCATAGGTGGCACCGGCAAGCCGCATTTCGAATTCGTTGGCTCGGTCGCCAGCATGGACGAGATGCGTGTGGCAGTCGATCAGGCCGGGGGTAATCCAGCGGCCGCCGCAATCGATGATCTCGGTGGCATTCTCGATGGGGAAGGGCAGGCTGGCTTCGTCGCCGGCGTAAAGGATGCGGCCGTCCTGAACGGCAATGACGCCGTTTTCAACGAGGCCGAGACCCGGCAAGGCGGGGTTCAGGGTCGCCAGCCGGGCGTTGCACCAGAGGCGGTCGCAAGCGGTTGGCCGGGAGCTGTCTGGTGCCGATTTTATGGAAGACATCGTTTTCTAGCCTTTCCTTTTCGTGCTATTATGTATAGACATAAAGAAAATGAGCGCAAGTGGTTTTTTTGACCGAAGCAGTCAGGAAGGGATGAGGCCTTGACCAGCATTCATGTGAAATCGGCTCTGACGCCGGCGGGATGGCAGAAGGATGTGCGGCTGACGATCAAGAGCGGCCGGCTCGCCATCGTCGAGGCGGGAGCGGAGGCGCAGGCAGGCGACGAGCGCCACGATATCCTGGTCCCCGGCATGCCGAACCTGCACAGCCATGCGTTCCAGCGCGGCATGGCGGGCCTTGCCGAAGTGCGCGGTCCCGGCGCCGACAGCTTCTGGAGCTGGCGCAACGTGATGTATCGTTTTGCCCTGACGATGACCCCGGATCATGCCGAAGCCGTTGCCAGCCAGCTCTATATGGAAATGCTGGAGGCAGGCTTTTCGCGCGTCGGGGAGTTCCACTATTTGCACCATGATATCGATGGCCGCGCTTACGCCGATATTTCCGAAATGGCACAGCGGATCGCCTCAGCCGCTTTACAGACGGGGATCGGCCTGACGCTGCTTCCAGTCTTTTATGCGCATTCGACCTTTGGTGGGGCGGCACCCAATGAAGGGCAGCGCCGGTTCATCAACACGATCGAGAGCTTTGAGCGGTTGCTCGATGGCTGCCGTTCGGCAGTGAAGGATTTACCGGAAGGCCGCGTTGGCGTTGCGCCACACAGCCTGCGGGCGGTGACGCCGGACGAGTTGGCTGCCGTCGTTGCGATGGCGAAGGACGGGCCGATCCATATTCATGTGGCAGAACAGGTCAAGGAAGTGGAGGACAGTATCGCCTGGTCCGGTGCGCGGCCGGTCGAATGGCTGCTCGATAATGCCGGGCTCGATGGCCGCTGGTGCCTTATCCATGCAACCCACATGACTGACGACGAGACCCGTCGGATGGCCAAGAGCAAGACGGTTGCCGGCCTTTGCCCGATCACCGAAGCCAATCTTGGAGATGGTACGTTCAATGCGGTCGTCTTCGGCGAAGCGGGCGGCAAGTTCGGCATCGGATCGGACTCCAACGTCCTGATCGGTCTGGCGGACGAATTGCGCCAGCTGGAATATTCGCAGCGCCTCGCCCATCGCTCCCGCAATGTTCTGGCAGCCCCCGGCCAGTCAACCGGCCGTGCACTGTTTGATGGTGCTATCGACGGTGGCGGAATTGCGCTGGCCTCGCAGACTGGAATCGCCGCCGGCAATTCGGCCGATTTCGTTAGCCTGAAGGTGCCTGATGGCGATCTCATCGATGACGCAGTTCTGGATTCCTGGCTGTTTGCCAACGGCACGAAGCCGGACAATGTCTGGGTGGCGGGCCGCAAGCAGGTCGAAGGCGGTCGCCATCACAAGCGGGACGAGATATCGGCCAAATTCCGCAGCGTGATGCGTGAGCTGTTGGCCTAAAGGTTCCGGTTCGTTACCACGTCTTTCCAGACAAGCGGCGCCGGGCAGTTTCTGCTAGGACCGAACAGGATGTGTTGAAGGTGAGAGCGTGGTGAAATCGCAGGATATCGATCTGGCCGTTGATGGGCCGCTTGCCGAAAGTGCAGGCGACCTGTCGCTGCATCAGCGTATCCTCGGCGATATCGAGGACCGCATTCTGTCTGGCGAATGGCAGCCTGGTTTTCGCATTCCGTTCGAAGTCGATCTGGCAGAGCAATACAAATGTTCGCGGATGACCGTGAACAAGGCGCTGACACAGCTGGCAAAGACCGGGTTGATCGAACGGCGGCGCAAGTCCGGCAGCTATGTCACGCAGCCACGGGCGCAATCGGCCGTGCTGGAAATTCGCGACATCAAGCTGGAGGTCCAGTCGCTCGGTCTTGCCTATGACTACCGGCTACTCAGCAAAACCCGCCGCCGCAGCACGGCAGATGACAAACACAGGCTCGGTCTCAACGTGGCTGCCTCCATTCTGGAGGTGAACTGCACGCATTTCGGGGGCGCGAGGCCGTTTTGCTTCGAGCAGCGCCTGATCAATCTGACGGCCGTGCCGGATGCGGTAGCGGAAGCCTTTGATCTCGAAGCGCCGGGTCCATGGCTTCTGAACCGGGTGCCCTGGAGTGCTGCCGAACACACGATCAGGGCCATCGCTGCCGATGAGACGATTGCGGCGGCTCTAGCAATTCCGAGCGGGACGCCATGTCTGACGGTCGAGCGGCGGACATGGAGCAACGGTTCCTATGTTACCCATGTCCGCCTTATCTATCCGGGCGAACGGCATGCTTTGATCGCCAACTTCACGCCGTCGCAGCCGAAATAGATGAAATGGAAGGGGCGGTGCTGGTTATCCGGCGCCGCCCCTTCCATTCGTCCTTACTTCTTCGGCTTTGCGCCGGAGAGTTTTGGAACTTCCTTCTGGGTCGTCGCGGCGAAAGGGGCCGCTGTCTTGACAGCTTCCTTGTCCTTCTTCGGCTTCCTGACTTCCTTGTTGCTCTTTGCCTGTCCCTTGGCCATGTGCTGTCCTTCCTCGTTCGATCTATGGAGGGTGAGCACGGGGGCTCTACCCTTTGGCGTCTTCCAGATTGTCTTCCGTCGTTACCCGTTCGTAGGTCTCGCCTTCGGTGCGAATCCGATATTGCGGCGAACCATCCCGGATGGGCAATGTTGCGAGAATGCGAAAAATCGTTTCGTCGCGCAATGACAAACCGACGGTACTTTTCATCCGGACCTTTTGTCCGATGGAAAAGCGGTGAAGCCGGGACTTGGGCTGTCCTCTGGGCGGGGCGGAGTTGGTAGGCATGGCCGTTCTCCTTGACGTCAAAAAAGGAAATGAAAAAAGCGGAGCCTGGCCCCGTTTTGGTCATATCCGCTTTTTTCAAGGAGCGTCTGCCGGGTCGGGAGCTGCCAGTCCATCCGTGGTCAATTCCTGCCGAGTGCCGGCCGGAAACGTTCATATCGCGTATAATAGACGTCCCTGATCCCCGTGGCGATACCAGGGGCGAGACAATCGAAAATTTGGATTGAGATTGGCGGGGCCGGGACAATCCAGCACCGCGAGTAGCCAAGCTTTGGCCAAAGAACGATTATGAACGAGGTTAGCGTCAATTGAGACTCGGCGCTACCCTTATATGGTTCATTTCCCGGTGCGGGCATCAACGCCGAATTCGAGGCTCATCTGGATCAGTTCATCCCAGAGGCTTTCGGCAAAACCGCGCAGCACAAGAAGCTCAAAGCTTTCCGGTCCCGTGCGGGAAATCAGCGCCGAGATATGGCCGATCAAGGTCATTGCGGAATGGCCAACCGGGAAATTCGAAAGCGCGAGATCAACCGCCGTGCCCTTGGCGAGGACCGCTTCGACGGATGCGCCGCTAATACCGATCCGGACGCGGCCGTGGCCTTGATCGGAAATGGACGCCTTACCATCCAGAAGCGGTGTCTTGGCGAAAATCTCTGCTGCGGAAAGCGGCGCATCGCCGATGACGAACCATTGTCCGGGGCCATAGGGCCGCACGGCATGCGAAGCGCCATCGCCAATTCGCGGGATCAGGTCTGTCAGGTCTCCGCTGCCGCGGGAGCTGAGAACGTGCAGCACGTGACCCTCCGGCAGAGCTGCAAGCCTGATCCGCTGAACCGTTGAAGGCGCGCCGAATGAACCGGACTTGGCATCGGCAAGGGCAGGGCGGTGGAGGAGCGCAAAATCAGCCATGGAGCTTTCCGTTTTCCGGATCAAAGAACACCGGGCTGCACAGCACGGCTTTGGTATATTCGCTTTTCAGGTCATTCCACACAGTCACATGCTCGCCGTGGCGCGTCGGGCCGTGCTTGACCAAGGCCAGACCGATGGTCGAGCCAAGGTTCGGCGAGTAGCAACTGGAGGAGACATAGCCCTGGTCGTTTTCGAGCGAGGGAACAGCGCCGTCGGAGAGGATATGCGAGCCCGTTTTGAAGGTCGTCGCGGGATCGAGCGGCTTGACGCCGACGAGCGAGAGCCGGTCATCGGCTATCAAGCCTTCCCGTGACAACATCGCCTTGCCGATGAAGTCCGGCTTGACCGTGGACACCATCTTGGCGAAGCCGAGATCGGAGGGGATGACGGTGCCGTTGATTTCGGAATGGGTGACATGGCCCTTCTCGATGCGCATGACGCCGAGCGCCTCGACGCCATAGGGGCAGATGCCATGCGGCTTTCCTGCTTCCATAATGGCATCGGCGATGGCTTCGCCATACCCTGCAGGAACCGCCAGTTCGTAGGCCAGTTCGCCGGAAAACGAGATGCGGAACAGCCGGCCCGTCAGCGTGCCGCCGCAGAGCGACACTTCCTTGGCGCCGAGGAACGGGAAGGCCGCGTCGGAAATGTCCTCGTCCACCAGCGTCTGTAGGATCATCCGCGATTTCGGCCCGGCAACGGCAATCTGCGCCCACTGGTCGGTAGAAGATGAGAACTGCACGTCGAGATCGGGCCAGAGCGCCTGGGCGCAGAACTCCAGATGGTTCATCACGCCGGCCGCATAAGCCGTGGTCGTCGTCATGAAGAAATGGGTTTCGCCAAGGCGACTGGTCGTGCCGTCGTCGTAGATCATCCCGTCTTCGCGCAGCATCAGGCCATAACGCGCCTTGCCGATCGGCAACTTCAGGAAGGCGTTGCAATAGATCCGGTTGAGGAATTCGGCGGCGTCCTTGCCGAAAATCTCGATCTTGCCGAGAGTGGAGACGTCGCAGATGCCGGCGTTCTTGCGGACATTCAGCACTTCGCGGTCAACGCTTTCGCGCCACGTCGTTTCACCCGTTTTCGGGAACCAGGAGGAGCGATACCACAGGCCGGTTTCGACGAAGACTGCGCCGTTCTTCCGGGCCCAGTCGTGCAGCGGCGACTTGCGCACCGGCTGGAAGTGTTTGCCCTTGGAGGCGCCCGTCAGCGCCCCGAAGGAGAGCGGTGTGTAGAACGGTCGGAACGTCGTGGTGCCGACATCGGCCGGCGAGACTTTTCGCGCTTCGGCGAGAATGCCGATGGCGTTGATGTTCGACAGCTTGCCCTGATCAGTCGCCATGCCGTTGGTGGTGTAGCGCTTGGCAAGCTCGACGTGGCCGTAGCCTTCGCTGACCGCGAGGCCGAGATCCTTTAGGTGCACGTCGTTCTGGTAATCGACAAAGGCCTTGCCTTTCGATCCATGGATGCGCCAGAGCGGCTTGGACACGGTTGCCGTATCGGATGCGGGGGCAAAAGCAGCGGTGGCCTTCGAGTAGCCGAGTGCCTGCAGGACTGAGGCGGCTTTTCCCGCGCCGTCTGCAAGGCAGGCTTCGACGCTGCCAATGCCCGAGGCAGCCCCGGCGATGGTTAGCCCATCCTGAATTTCCGGCGCAAGGAAAGCCGCTTTGGCATCGGACCAGACCGGTTTTGCGCCGCGATGGCAGGCGAGATGAATGATCGGGCTCCAGCCGCCGGACATGCCGAGTGCGTCCGCCGAAATGGTTTCGGTTCGGCCGTTGTTGAGGATCGTCACGCCCTTGACGTGTCTGCCACCATTGGCATCGACAACCACCGCGCCTGCGAGGATACGCGCCTTGCCGGACCAGGTGCGGGTCGCATCCGGGCGGCTGTCAACGATGGCTGCGACGTCAAGACCGGCCGCTTCTAGATGGGCAGCTGTCGCATAACCAGAGGCATCGTTGGTGAAGATGACTGTGCTCTTTCCGGGCGCGATGGCCTGCCGGTTGAGATAGGAGCGCATGGCGCCTGCCATCATCACGCCGGGAATATCGTTGCCGCCGAAAACCAGCGGCCGCTCTTCGGCGCCAGAGGCGAGGATCGCCTGTTTGGCGGCTATGCGCCAGATGCGCTCGACCGGACGGTTCGGGTTCACCGTGGCGGTGTTTTTCTGCACGCTTTCGACAGCGCCGAAGACATTGCCGTCGTACCAACCAAAGACGGTGGTGCGGGAGAAAATACGAACGTTCGGCAAATCTGCCAGCTCAGCCAAAGTCTGTGCCAGCAGATCGCTTGCGGATTTGCCGCCGATGGGCGCCGTTTCGGACAGCAGAGAGCCGCCGGGTTCAAAACCCTCATCGGCGAGGATGACGCGGGCACCGGCGCGGCCTGCGGTCAGAGCGGCGGCGAGGCCGGCGGGGCCGGCGCCAATCACCAACAGGTCGCAATGCGCCCAGCATTTTTCGTAACTATCCGGGTCTGGCTGGTAGGTGGCGCGGCCAAGGCCTGCCGCCTTGCGGATGATCGGCTCATAGACCTTTTCCCAGAAGGCCGCCGGCCACATGAAGGTCTTGTAGTAGAAGCCCGCGCTCAGGAAGGGCGACAGCAGGCTGTTGACGGCGCCGAGGTCGAAATCGACCGAGGGCCAGCGGTTCTGGCTCTTGGCGGTCAGGCCGCTATAGAGTTCGACCAGCGTGGCGCGGGTATTGGCTTCCGTGCGTCCGCCTTCGCCGATCGTCACCAGTGCATTCGGTTCGGCGGCGCCTGCTGTCAGGATACCGCGCGGGCGATGATATTTGAAGCTGCGGCCGACCAGCTGGCGGCCGTTGGCGAGAAGTGCCGAGGCCAGCGTGTCGCCGGTAAAGCCCTGCATCGGCTTGCCGTCGAAGCTGAAATCGAGTGGCTTGGCGCGGTCGATGCGGCCGCCCTTGGAAAGACGGTAGGAACTCATGCGGTCTCTCCTTCAGCGCTGGCATCCGTGACCGTGTAAATCGCGTGGGTCATCGTATCGCGCTCGACCACCAGCCAGCGGCGGCAGCCGGATGTGTGGTGCCAATGTTCCTTGTGGCGTCCGCGCGGATTGTCGCGCAGGTAGACGTAAGCGTACCAGGCATCCTCACCGGCATCCGGTGCCGGGCGGGTTATGCCGGCGTCACCGCGAACGGTGAATTCTTCCTTGGGGCGCGGCCCGCAATGGGGGCAGGCGATCAGGCTGGCCATATGAAGTCCTCAATGCAGATTGGGTTGCGAGCCGACGCCCTTTTCATCGATCATCCGGCCGCGTGCGAACCGGTCGAGCCGGAAGGCACGGCCGGTTTCATGCGGCTCGTTCCTGGCGATCAGATGGGCGTAGCAGAAGCCGGAGGCGGGCGTGGCCTTGAAGCCGCCGTAACACCAGCCGGCGTTCAGGTAGAGATTGTCGATATGGGTGCGGTCGATGATCGGCGAGCCATCCATGCTCATGTCCATGACGCCACCCCAGGAACGCAGCACCCGGACGCGCGACAAAGCCGGGATCATCGCGACGCCGGCTTCGGCGACATGCTCGACCGTCGCCAGATTGCCGCGCTGGGCATAGGAATTGTAACCATCGATATCTCCACCAAAGACGAGGCCGCCCTTATCAGACTGCGAGACATAGAAGTGCCCGGCGCCGAAGGTGACGACATTGTCGATGAAGGGTTTCAGCCCTTCCGAGACGAAGGCCTGCAGCACATGGCTTTCGATCGGCAGTTTCATGTCGACCATGTCGGCAACGGTGGTGGAATTGCCTGCCGCTGCCAGCGCCAGCTTGCCGCAGCCGATAAAGCCTTGGCTGGTCTCGACACCCACGACGCGGCCGTTTTCGCGGCGGATTCCAGTGACTTCGCAATTCTGGATGATATCAACGCCGCGACTGTCGGCGCCACGGGCATAACCCCAGGCCACGGCGTCATGGCGCACCGTACCGCCACGTTTCTGCATCAGTGCGCCATGGATCGGGAAGCGGGCATTGTCGAAATCGAGGAAGGGCAGCATCTGGCGCACCGCGTTGCGGTCGAGCAGATCGGCATCGACGCCGTGCAGCCGCATGGCATTGCCGCGCCGCGTATAGGCGTCGCGCTGGGCGTCTGAGTGAAAGAGGTTGAGCACGCCGCGCTGCGAGACCATGGCGTTGAAGTTGAAATCCTGTTCCAGGCCTTCCCAGAGCTTCATCGACAGTTCGTAGAACGGGTTGTTGCCCTGCAGCAGATAGTTGGAGCGGATGATCGTCGTGTTGCGGCCGACATTGCCGGAGCCGATATAGTTCTTTTCCAGCACCGCCACATTGGTGACGCCAAATTCCTTGGCGAGATAATAGGCTGTGGCCAGACCATGCCCGCCCCCGCCGATGATGATGACGTCATAATGGTTCTTCGGAACCGGGCTGCGCCATGCAGGCTTCCAGTCCGTGTTGCCGCGCAGGGCATTCAGAAAAACGGAAAAGGCAGAATAGCGCATGGCAATGGGATCCCGGTGAACCGTGCCGATCATGACAGGATTGCATTTCTGCACTTGCAGGAAAGAGACGTTTTAAGTCATAATTGGGACATGGTGTCAGATGATCTGAAAAACGTCCAGAAGATCGGCTTTATCCTCATTCCTGGATTTGCACTGATGTCCTATGCATCGGCGGTGGAGCCGTTGCGCGCCGCCAATCTTCTCGCGGGCCGGGATATCTATGCCCTGTCGGCGCATGTTACCGAAGGGAGTGCCGGGATGACCTCTTCGGGCATTCCCGTGCCCGCCACGCTGTTGCCGGGCCGAGGCTCAGGGTTCCATACGGTCTTCGTTTGCGCCGGCGGCACGCCGGTCGACTGGAATCTTCCAGCTGTTTTGACCTGCCTGCGTCAGCTTGCCCGCGACGGCGTGCGCATCGGCGGTATTTCCGGTGGTCCTTATCTGATGGCAGCGGCGGGATTGCTGGAGGATCGCGATTTCACTATTCACTGGGAACACGCGCCAGCGCTGATGGAGGCGTTTCCGGGCCTTGCTCCACGGCAGGCGCGCTATGTCCTCGACGGCAACCGCATCACCTGCGGCGGCGGCGTGGCGCCGCTCGACATGATGCACGCACTGATTTCCGAACGCATGGGATCGGATTTCGCCCGCCGGGTCAGTGACTGGTATCTGCACACCCATGTGGAAAGTTCTGGCGCACCGCAGCGGGGCTCGCTGGCCGAGCGTTACGGCGTCAATCATCCGGGTCTTCTCACCGTGCTGGAGAAGATGGAGGCGACGATCGAAGCGCCGCTCGATCGCCAGACCATGGCGGCTTTGGCGGGTCTTTCGCCGCGTCATCTCGACCGATTGTTTTCAAGCCAGATGGGGTCGTCCTTTCTTCTGGAATACCGCAAACTGCGGCTCGATCATGCCCGGCGGTTGCTGCAACAAAGCCCGCTCTCGATCTCGGAAATCGCTTTTGCTGCCGGCTTTTCCAGCGCCGGTCATTTCTCCCGCAGCTATCGTGCCGCATTCGGAGAGCCGCCGCGTTCGCAGCGACAAAATGGCAGTGCAGGACCGCGCTGACCGATATTCTTCCCGGTTGAGAAAATTTCACTCTCAGGATAGATTGATCGTCTTGCAATCGGGGGTAGCGCCACATGGCGAAGAAGCAGCCAGTCATCGATATCGGCCGTGTGACGGATGACGAGAAGCCGGCGTTGAAGGCTGCCTTCCTGCAGGATCCGCACGCGCTGCGCGAACCGAAGGAAAACAATCTCGAAATCGCTATCGGTCACGAGGTTCGGGCCTTCCGCAAGAAGCTCGGCATCACCGTCACCGACCTCGCCACCGCCACCGGCATTTCGCTCGGCATGCTATCGAAAATCGAGAACGGCAATATCTCGCCGTCGTTGACGACGCTGCAGTCTTTGTCGCGGGCACTGGGCGTCCCGGTCACGGCGTTCTTCCGCCGCTATGAGGAGCCGCGCAATGCGGTGTTCGTCAAGGCCGGCGAAGGCGTCGAGCTGGAACGGCGCGGCACCCGCGCCGGCCATCAGTACAACCTGCTGGGTCATATCGACAACAACACGGCCGGTGTGGTCGTCGAGCCGTATCTGATCACATTAACGGCGGATTCCGATACCTTTCCGGCGTTCCAGCACGAAGGCATGGAGTTTCTCTACATGCTGGAAGGCGAAGTGGTCTACCGCCACAGCGACCGGCTCTTCACCATGCAGCCGGGCGACAGCCTGTTCTTCGACGCCGATGCGCGCCACGGTCCGGAAGAGCTGGTCAAGCTGCCCATCCGCTACCTGTCGATTATCTCGTATCCGCAGACGCGAAGCAATATTTGAGGATCTTACGGTTCAAAAATATTGCCTGATAAGAAAATAACTTTCTTCACAGTTGAAATCCAAAACGGCAACTGATATCCATCTTTTCATCAACGAAACGAAGGATTGTCCCCATGTGCGGAATTGTCGGATTGTTTTTGAAGGACAAGAGCCTGGAACCGCAATTGGGTGCCATGCTGTCCGATATGCTTGTTATCATGACCGACCGCGGGCCTGATAGCGCAGGCATCGCCATCTACGGCGCGCCCTCGGAAGGCCGCGCGAAGCTCACCGTTCAATCGGCTGACCCGAAGCACGATTTTGCCGGCCTTGAAGCGCTGCTGAAGCCCGTCGACTCAAGCGTTACCGTAGAGTTGAAAAGCACGCATGCGGTCATCGAGACCAATGCTGACAAAGCTACCGCTGTACGCGAGTTGCTCGCCCAGGAGCGGAGCGGTATCCGGGTCATGGGCTCGGGCGATAGTGTCGAGATCTACAAGGAAGTCGGGTTGCCGAAGGACGTAGTTTCCCGCTTCGGTATTCGTGCCATGGGCGGCACGCACGGTATCGGTCATACCCGCATGGCAACGGAATCGGCGGTCACCACGCTTGGCGCCCATCCGTTCTCCACAGGTGCCGACCAGTGCCTGGTGCACAACGGTTCGCTCTCCAACCACAATAACTTGCGCCGAGAACTGGTGCGCGAAGGCATGACCTTCGAGACGCAGAACGATAGCGAAGTCGCAGCCGCGTACCTCACGGCCGAAATGGCCAAGGGCAAGGATCTCGGGCAGGCATTGACCAGCGCGCTCGACGATCTCGACGGTTTCTTCACCTTCGTGGTCGGCACCAAGTCCGGCTTCGGTGTCGTGCGCGATCCGATCGCCTGCAAGCCGGCCGTCATGGCCGAAACCGATCAGTATATCGCCTTCGGTTCCGAATACCGTGCGCTCGTCAACCTGCCGGGCATCGAGAATGCCCGCGTCTGGGAGCCGGAGCCAGCCACAGTCTATTTCTGGGATCATGAGAAGGCGGCCTAACCGTGGATGTCAGCGTAAAACGAGAAAGTCTGGAAGCGATGCGCGTATTCGATCTAGCCACAACGCCGCTGCGCGAACTGAACAGCGCGCTTCACACCATTGCCCCCGGTGCCAATGACACCAATTTCGAGGTCGTCAATCCACGCGGAAGCCATGCTGTTGCCGTCGGCATTGATCAGCCAGTCACCGTCGAAGTGCGTGGTAGCGTCGGTTATTATTGTGCCGGGATGAACGACGGCGGTGCCGTTACCGTCCATGGCTCAGCCGGTCCGGGCGTTGCAGAAAACATGATGTCGGGAACCGTTGTCATCGAGGGCGATGCCAGCCAGTATGCCGGGGCGACGGGCCGCGGCGGTCTGCTGGTCATCAAAGGCAACGCCGCCTCACGCTGCGGCATTTCGATGAAGGGTATCGATATCGTCGTTCAGGGCAATATCGGCCATATGTCGGCCTTCATGGGCCAGTCCGGTCATCTGGTGGTGCTTGGCAATGCGGGCGATGCGCTTGGGGATTCGCTCTATGAAGCCAAGCTGTTTGTGCGCGGCGAGGTGAAAAGCCTCGGTGCCGATTGCATCCAGAAAGAGTTGCGCCCCGAGCATATCGAGAAGCTCGCCGAGTTGCTGGAGAAGGCAGGCATTACCGACGTCAAGCCGCAGGAATTCAAGCGCTACGGCTCGGCCCGCACGCTCTACAATTTCAACATCGATAACGCTGATGCGTACTAAGGCAGGGAACCGTTCATGAGCTATCACAACCCCTATACCCCGCCGCGCAAGTCAGCGACCTTCGACGATTATACGCTGGCAGAAATCCGCCGTGCGGCTGCCACCGGCATCTACGATATTCGCGGTGCCGGCACCAAGCGCAAGGTGCCGCATTTCGACGATCTGCTATTCCTCGGTGCCTCGATTTCACGTTATCCGCTCGAAGGCTACCGCGAGAAATGCGACACCTCCGTGGTGCTCGGTGCGCGCTACGCCAAGAAGCCGATCGTGCTGAAGACGCCGATCACCATTGCCGGCATGAGCTTCGGTGCGCTGTCGGGCAATGCCAAGGAGGCGCTGGGCCGCGGTGCGACCATCGCCGGCACCTCGACCACCACCGGTGACGGCGGCATGACCGACGAGGAGCGTGGCCACTCGCAGACGCTGGTCTACCAGTATCTGCCGTCGCGCTATGGCATGAACCCGAAGGACCTGCGCCGCGCCGATGCGATCGAGATCGTCGTCGGCCAGGGTGCCAAGCCCGGCGGCGGTGGCATGTTGCTCGGCCAGAAGATTTCCGATCGCGTCGCCAACATGCGCAACCTGCCCAAGGGCATCGACCAGCGCTCGGCCTGCCGTCATCCAGACTGGACCGGCCCGGATGATCTGGAAATCAAGATCATGGAACTGCGCGAAATCACCGATTGGGAAAAGCCGATCTATGTGAAGGTTGGTGGCGCGCGTCCCTATTACGATACTGCACTTGCGGTGAAGGCCGGTGCCGACGTGGTCGTGCTTGATGGCATGCAGGGCGGTACGGCAGCAACGCAGGACGTCTTCATCGAGAATGTCGGCATGCCGACACTCGCCTGTATCCGCCCCGCCGTCCAGGCGCTGCAGGATCTCGGCATGCACCGCAAGGTTCAGCTGATCATCTCCGGCGGCATCCGCTCGGGCGCTGACGTTGCCAAGGCCCTGGCGCTTGGCGCTGATGCTGTTGCCATCGGTACGGCCGCGCTGGTTGCCATCGGCGATAACGATCCGCACTGGGAAGAGGAATACCAGAAGCTCGGAACGACGGCCGGTGCCTATGACGACTGGCACGAGGGCCGGGATCCAGCCGGCATTACCACGCAGGACCCGGAGCTTTCCAAGCGCCTCGATCCTGTCGCTGCCGGGCGCCGTCTTGCCAACTATCTCAAGGTGATGACGCTGGAAGCCCAGACCATCGCCAGGGCCTGCGGCAAGAACCATCTGCACAATCTGGAGCCGGAAGACCTCGTCGCACTGACACTTGAGGCTTCCGCCATGGCGCAGGTGCCGCTCGCCGGCACCAGCTGGATCCCAGGCAAGGGAGGCTTCTGACCCAAACATACCTTAGGCCGTTGCACGATCTCCAAAAGATAGGCAGCGGCCTTTTTACGAAAAAGTGTCTGAATAATCCAAAGGGGAACACAGTGACACTCGATCTTGCTAGCTTTGCCAAAGACCGTGGCATCAAATATTTCATGATCAGCTATACCGACCTGTTCGGCGGCCAGCGGGCGAAGCTCGTTCCGACGGAGGCGATTGCCGACATGCAGAAGAACGGCGCGGGCTTTGCCGGTTTTGCCACCTGGCTCGACCTTACACCCGCCCATCCGGATCTGTTCGCGCTTCCGGACGCCTCGTCCGTCATCCAGCTTCCCTGGAAAAAGGACGTTGCCTGGGTTGCTGCCGATTGCGTCATGGAAGACCAGCCGGTGGACCAGGCGCCGCGCGTCATGCTGAAACGGCTGATCGCCGAAGCTGCCAAGGAGGGCCTTCGCGTCAAGACCGGCGTCGAGCCGGAATTCTTCTTGATTTCGCCGGATGGTGGCAAGATTTCCGACGAGTTCGATACGGCCGAAAAGCCCTGCTACGACCAGCAGGCCGTCATGCGCCGCTATGACGTGATCGCCGAGATCTGCGACTACATGCTCGAACTCGGCTGGAAGCCCTATCAGAACGACCATGAGGATGCGAACGGCCAGTTCGAGATGAACTGGGAATATGACGACGCGCTGCAGACGGCCGATAAACACTCGTTCTTCAAGTTCATGGTGAAGACGGTTGCCGAAAAGCACGGCCTTCGCGCCACCTTCATGCCAAAACCCTTCAAGGGGCTGACCGGTAACGGCTGCCACGCCCATATCTCCGTCTGGGATCTGGAAGGCAAGACGAATGCCTTTGCCGACAAGGAAATGCCGTTCGGTCTTTCGGCGCAGGGCAGGACCTTCCTCGGCGGTATCATGAAGCACGCGTCGGCACTCGCTGCGGTTACCAATCCGACGGTCAATTCCTACAAGCGCATCAACGCGCCGCGCACAATTTCCGGTGCGACCTGGGCGCCGAATACGGTGACATGGACGGGCAACAACCGCACGCACATGGTCCGCGTTCCGGGCCCTGGCCGGTTCGAATTGCGATTGCCGGATGGTGCGGTCAATCCGTACCTTTTGCAGGCGATCATCATCGCGGCCGGCCTCAACGGTATCCGGAAAAATGCCGATCCGGGCCGCCACTGGGACATCGACATGTATAAGGAAGGCCACACCGTTACCGGTGCACCGCTGCTGCCCTTGAACCTGCTCGATGCACTCAGGGAATACGACAAGGATGAGGAACTGAAGGCGACACTCGGTAAGAGTTTCTCCAGCGCCTACCTGAAGCTCAAGCATCAGGAGTGGAATGCCTACGCGTCGCATTTTACCGACTGGGAGCGGCAGACGACTCTCGATATCTGAGCGTTAAGCCACGTTCCAAGATCAGAAGAGACGGCATGGCCTGTTCCTGCTATCCGATGTCGCGAAACGGATGGACGGGCAGGCCAGCGCCGCGCTAGCTTCCGTTCCACGATGCTGGGCCGGGAGGGCCAGCCAAGACCCAAAGCGAGAGACTGAAACCGATGAAGAGCTACGTTCTGACCGTATCGTGCAAATCCACCCGTGGCATCGTCGCGGCGATCACCGGCTATCTGGCCGACGAGGGTTGTTACATCACCGACAGCTCGCAGTTTGACGACATGGAAACCGGCCTGTTCTTCATGCGCCTGACCTTCATCAGCCAGGAGGGCGCGACGCTCGACAAACTGACGACCGGTTTCGAACCGGTGAAGAACCGGTTCGGCATGGTCGCCGATATCCTTGATTCAGAGCACCGGATGAAGGTGCTGCTGATGGTGTCGCGCTTCGGTCATTGCTTGAACGACCTGCTCTACCGCTGGAAGATCGGTGCCTTGCCGATCGAGATCGTCGGTGTGGTCTCCAACCATTTCGAATACCAGAAGGTCGTGGTCAATCACGACATTCCGTTCCATCATATTCCGGTGACCAAGGCCAACAAGCCGCAGGCGGAAGCCCGGATCATGGACGTGGTCGAGCAGACCGGCACCGAGCTGATCGTACTCGCCCGCTACATGCAGATCCTGTCAGACCAGATGTGCAGCAAGATGTCTGGCAAGATCATCAACATCCACCATTCGTTCCTGCCGTCGTTCAAGGGTGCGAACCCCTACAAGCAAGCCTATGAGCGCGGCGTCAAGCTGATCGGCGCGACGGCGCATTATGTGACCGCAGATCTCGACGAAGGTCCGATCATCGAGCAGGACATCGCCCGCATCACCCATGCGCAGTCGGCGGAGGATTATGTCTCGATCGGCCGTGATGTCGAAAGCCAGGTTCTGGCGCGCGCCGTGCACGCCCATATCCACCACCGTACCTTCATCAACGGCAACCGCACCGTGGTCTTCCCGGCAAGCCCGGGAAGCTATGCGTCGGAACGGATGGGCTAAGCCTCAGCCTTTTCATCGCATGTCTTCACATCCCCGACAGCCTGGTGCGTTCGGGGATGTTTCATGTCTGGAGGTGTGTCGTGCGGTTCAAACCGGCGGTGCAATCTCGATCGGCGTGCCGTCCGAAAAACGGCTGAAGCGGAACGGTGCGGGATCGACCATGGGTGTGCTCCCCATGACCAGATCGGCGGCAAGATGC
This sequence comes from Pararhizobium sp., assembly GCF_965279435.1. Classification (NCBI taxonomy): domain Bacteria; kingdom Pseudomonadati; phylum Pseudomonadota; class Alphaproteobacteria; order Hyphomicrobiales; family Rhizobiaceae; genus Pararhizobium; species Pararhizobium sp. The sequence continues at coordinate 769,330 of NZ_CBDIHY010000003.1, read as the reverse complement.
CCGGCGCCCGGACCGATACCGAAGCCGTGGCCGGAAAATCCTGTCGCGATAACCAGGCCGGGAAGGCTGTCGAGAGTGGAAATGACCGGGACCGCGTCCGGTGTCACATCGATCAGGCCGGCCCAGATCTGCTCCACCTTCGCGTCACGCAGCACCGGTAGGGCTTCGGTGGCCGCCCGCAACGCGTTCAAGGCGGATCTGCCGTCTGGATTGGGGTCTAGAATACGATGCTGTTCGAATGCGCCGGGCCGGTCGAGGGGAACCGCGGAAATTTCGAACAGTTCCTGAAAACTCCGGGCGCTGAGGCCGAGTTGCACCGCGTCGCCCTCGGCTTTTCTGGCGGGTTGGAAATCGCGGAAGAAGGTAAAACTGTCCGGCACCAGCGCATGCATATTGATGCCACCATTGGCGATGGTGTAGCCGCCGTCCAGCCGTTTCCGATAGGCAAAAGTGGCGGTGGCGCCGGCGCCATCCGGCCCCCGGTTTACCGCGCTGGTGCGCAGTACCGAGTTGCGCACTTTCAGTTGCGGCAGCCGGATGCCAAGTCCCTTGCAGAACAGGCGCGACCAGGCGCCGCCGGCAAGCACAACGGCAGAGGTCTCGATCCGGCCCTTCTCGGTGATCACAGCACTGATGCGGCCAGCACTTTTTTCGATGCCGCGCACGGCGCAGCCGGTCAGGATGCGGGCACCTGCCCGGCGCGCGCCCATCGCAATCGCCGGCACTGCCTTTTGCGGTTCGGCGCGGCCGTCACTTGGCGTGTAGAGCGCGCCTTTGTACCATTGCCCGGCGCCCAGCATCACGACAGCAGTCTCGTCGGGGCCGATCTGGCGCGTGTCGAGGCCATGGGCCTGCGCCAGCTTCAACCAGGCATCTCGATTGGCGATATCCGTCTCGGTCTCGGAGATATAGACAATCCCCGAGCGGTGAAACCCTGTCTGTCCGCCGACGCGTGCGTCCAGCCCGTCCCAGATTTTCATCGCTTCGATCGCCAGCGGAATTTCGCGCCGGTCGCGGCCCATGACCCGGACCCAGCCCCAGTTGCGGCTGGACTGTTCACCGCCGAGAACGCCTTTTTCGCAGAGCACGACATCGACCCCGCGTTCGGCAAGAAACAGCGCCGTACTGACCCCAATAATGCCGCCGCCGATAATGACGACGCCGGCTTTTTTCGGCAGAGCGTGGTCGGTTTCACTGCGATCGAGAATGGGGCCGGGCATGGGCGAAGGTTCCGTGCGTCGAAGGAGGATATCTCCGATGTGCACGGTATCTTGCCGTTGTTCAAGTCGCAAAGATTGGCCGGTTACCGGCCTTACGTCCTGCCGTCAGGCGGGCAGTGAAAAAGCGTCGCTCTCGCCCTCGACCAGGTCTTCCGGCCAGACTTTCCTGAGTTCCGCATCCGGATAAAAATGGCTAAAGGCCGGCATGGTAGCAAGCAATGCTTCAGCCAGTGCGATGCCGAGATCGCGGCGCGATAGCGTAAAACCGGTCAGGCTTGGCGACAGGAAATGCGATTGCGGGCTCTGGCGCCCAATGATGGCGATGTCGCGTCCGGGTTTGAGGCCGCCTTCGCTCATGCCGCGATAAAAGCCGATGGCGATGGTTTCGTTAACCAAAAGGATTGCGGTTGGCCGGTCCTTCATGGCCAGCAGCTGCTGGGCGACATGATAACCGCCCGCCTCGTTCGGCTTCGAATTGAAGATGAGATCGGGACCGAGCGTCAAACCGTGTGCGGCAAGTGCCCTGGCACTTTGGTCGACGAAGAGATGGCCAAGGTTGATGTCATCATGTGGTCTTGTGACGGCGATCCGGCGATGACCCTTCGCCACCAACCGGTCGATCGAAGTCTGCGCCATGCCTTCGAAATCGAGATCGAGCCAGGGCTGGCCGACATCCGTCAGGCTACGGCCGAGCGTGACGAAGGGAATCTTGCGCTTGGCGAGAAATTCGAAGCGCGGATCGTTTCGCTGCGTGGCCGATAGAATGAGACCATCGGCAAAACCGCGGGCGACGACGCGGCGGAGATAGTCGTCGGGGTCTTCTTCTGACGAGCAGAGCAGGGCGACCAGATCGAGACGGTGGCGGGCAAACACCGTCTGGATGCCGTCAAACACGCTCATGAAGAACGTATCGCCCTGGCCGGTGATCTCGGTGCCGGTCTGCATCATGAAGCCGATGATATTGGTGGTGCCCTGGCGCAGACTGCGGCCGGATTGATTGGGCACATAACCGAGTTCGGCAGCCGCTTCGAGAACCTTGCGGCGCGTTTCCTCATTGACATCAGGGCGCCCGTTCAGAGCCCGTGAGACGGTGCCGATGGAAATATCCAGATGTTGTGCAAGCCTGCGTATGCCGGTCATTTCAGCTGCTTTCAACGCGCGATCTCGGTGATCCGATGTCCATCTATTGACACGTTTCAAAAATCGTTCATAGTTCCGTAAACGTTTACGGTTGCCGAAAAGGAGCGAAAACCGTAGACTTTGAGGAGGAGAATCCCATTTTGCGTGCAGTTCTGTGCGGGTGCGGAGCCATGGCCAAAGGCTGGCTCAAGGCGATCGCTGAAAACCCTGAAATTCGCTCGGCGGTTGACGTCGTGGGCTTGGTCGATGTCAATCCAGCGGCGGCAAAAGCGCTGGCCGCTGAATTCGGCCTGACGGATGCCGTCATCGGTTCCGACCTTGCCGATGTGCTGGCAAAGACCTCTGCCGATATCGTCTTCGACATCGTCATCCCGTCCGCCCGCGGCGATGTGGTGGAAACGGCGCTTGCCCATGGTTGCCACGTCCTCAGCGAAAAACCGATGGCAGCGTCGATCGAGGAAGGGCGTTCGCTGATCGCTCGGGCCGAGGCCGCCGGGAAAGTTCATGCCATCGTCCAGAACCGCCGGTTCATTTCCGGCATTCGCCGCATCCGCCGGCTGGTGGAAAGCGGTGCGCTGGGCGAACTGACGGCCATTCACTGCGATTTCTTCATCGGCGCGCATTTTGGCGGGTTCCGGGACGAGATGGACAATGTGCTCCTGCTCGATATGGCGATCCACACATTCGACGCCGCACGCTTCGTCGCCGACAAGGTGCCGATGGCGGTCTATTGCCACGAAAGCAATCCGCGCGGCTCCTGGTATGCGCATGGCGCTGCCGCCAATGCGATCTTTGAGTTTTCCGATGACGTGACCTTCACGTATCGCGGTTCCTGGTGCGCCGAGGGGGCCAATACCAGCTGGGAAAGCCAGTGGCGGATCATCGGCACCAAGGGCATCTTGCTCTGGGATGGTACGGACGATTTCAAGACCGGCGTGGTTGCGGGCTCCGAGGGCTTCTTCCGTCCGATCGAAGCCATCGACGTACCGCAACCGGCTAACGAGGCGCAGACCCATGGTCATGCCAGCGTGATCGCCGATTTTCTCAACGCCATCCAGACCGGCGCCAAGCCGGAGACCGTCAGCAGCGACAATATCAACAGCCTTGCCATGGTGTTTGCGGCGATCGAGAGCGCCCGCACCCGGCAGCGCGTGACCCTATGAAGAACAGGACAGTTTGATGAGCAATCCGGCAAAAGCCATCCGCATCGGTACCATGATCAGCGCATCCGCAGGCAAGGCGGCGGACCGCATCGGCAAGGTGGCAGACATGGGCTTCGAAAGCTTCGAACCCTTCTTCTGGCAGACGACCAATGGCCAGAACCTCGCCGAACTCGGCAAACGCTGTGTCGAGGCGATCGGCGACCGCGACATCACCATTTCGACGCTCGGCATGTTCGGCAATCCGCTGGAAACAACCGATATCGACCGCGATACGCTGCAGGGCTGGAAGGACTGCATCGACAACGCTCACCATTTCGGAGCCAGCTGCGTGGCAGGTTTCACCGGCCGCATCCGCAACAAGCCGCTGACCGACAGCCTGCCGCGCTACAAGGAAGTCTGGAGCGAGCTTGCCAAGCGCGCCGCCGACAAGGGCGTGAAGATCGCGTTTGAGAATTGCGCGATGGATGGCAACTGGGCAACCGGCGACTGGAACATCGCCCATAATCCGGATGCCTGGGAACTGATTTTCAACGAAACGCCGGACGACAATATCGGGCTCGAATGGGAGCCCTGCCACCAGATGGTCTATCTGATCGACCCGCTGCCGCAGATCCGCAAATGGGCGAAAAAGATTTTTCACGTGCACGGCAAGGACGCGACGATCCGCTGGGATGTCATCCGCGAGCACGGTATTTTCGGCAAGGAAAAGTTCGTCTTCATGCGCACACCGGGCTTTGGCGACACCAACTGGACGGACGTGATTTCCGAGCTGCGTCTTGCCGGCTGGTCCGGCTCGATCGATATCGAGGGCTGGCACGATCCGGTCTATCGCGATGTGCTGGAGATGACCGGCCAGGTTCATGGTCTGAACTATCTGAAGGCTTGCCGGGGCGGCGATTTCGTCGTTGATCCCGCCTGATTGGCCAGGCTTGCCGGGTCAATCAGGTGGCCTGACAGACTGAAATGGACTGAAGAAGGCCGACATGGAGGATGACGGCCGACAGGATAACCACAAGGAGGAAATCATGGGTATCCGCAAATATGCAGTCATGGGTGCGCTGGCGCTGGTGGGCGTCTCTATGTTGGGTCTTTCCGCCAAGGCGGAAGATGTGAAGCTCACCGTCTGGTCGCTTGACCGCGACATTCAGCCTGCACCGCATCTGGTGGCCGATTTCAACAAGCTCAACAACGGCATCCAGATCGAGTATCGCCAGATCCAGTTCGACGACGTGGTCAGCGAGGCAATGCGCGCCTATTCCACCGGTCAGGCACCGGATATCATCGCCATCGACAATCCTGAGCACGCGCTATTTTCATCCCGCGGCGCCTTCCTCGATCTCACCGACATGATCGCGAAATCGACGGTAATCAAGCCGGAAAACTATTTCCCCGGTCCGCTGAAATCGGTCGAGTGGGATGGCAAATATTACGGCGTGCCGAAGGCGACCAACACGATCGCGCTCTACTACAACAAGGACATGTTCAAGGCGAAGGGGCTTGACCCGAAAAAGCCGCCACAGACCTGGGACGAGCTTGTCGAAGATGCCCGCAAGCTGACCGACCCGGCCGCCAACGTCTATGGTCTGGCTTTCTCGGCAAAGGCCAGCGAGGAAGGCACGTTCCAGTTCCTGCCCTGGGCGCAGATGGGTGGTGGCAGCTATCAGGACATCAATTCCGAAGGTGCCGTGAAGGCGCTGACCGTCTGGAAGACGATCATGGACGAGAAGCTTGCCTCGCCGGATACGCTGACCCGCGGTCAGTGGGATTCGACCGGCACGTTCAATTCCGGCAATGCAGCCATGGCGATCTCCGGTCCGTGGGAACTCGACCGCATGTCGCAGGAGGCGAAATTCGACTGGGGCGTGACGCTGCTGCCGGTACCGCAAGAAGGTGCGGAGCGCTCGTCGGCCATGGGCGATTTCAACTGGGCGATCTTCGCCTCGACCAAACATCCGGAAGAAGCCTTCAAGGCGCTCGAATATTTCGCCTCGCAGGATGACAAGATGTTCAAGAACTACGGCCAGCTTCCGGCCCGTTCCGACATCGCGATCCCAGCAACCGGGCAGGCGCTCAAGGATGCCGGACTTCAGGTGTTCCTCGAACAGCTGAAATACGCCAAGCCACGTGGTCCGCATCCGGAATGGCCGAAGATCTCCAAGGCGATTCAGGATGCCATCCAGGCAGCGCTCACCGGTCAGTCGAGCCCGAAAGACGCGCTTGATCAGGCGGCCGAGAAGATCAAGGCTGTGCTCGGTTAAACTGGCTTTCTCTCTTCTCCCCAGCGGGGAGAAGATGCCCAACGGGCAGATGAGGGGGGATGAGGAGCGGCAGCGACGAATGCTCTTCAAGAAAAGTCAAAGACGGCTGCGCGCGCCGCCCCCCTCATCCGGCCCTTCGGGCCACCTTCTCCCCGCAGGGGAGAAGACAAACTTGCCGATGGCCTTGGCCATCCATCATTTCCTCCCGGAAGGGGTTGTCTCTCGCGCCAATGCGCCGGGCAGCCCCGTTCGGAGCATCGGAGGCCCCATGAAGAGGCTGCTTTCCAGCATCCGGGATGGCAACGGTTTCGATATCGTGCTCGTCGCCTTTCCGCTCGGTTTTCTGTTCCTGATGGCGGGTCTGCCGCTGCTCTACAATATCCTGATGAGCTTTCAGGAAGTCGACATGTTCAGCCTCGGCACGTTCCTGCGGCCGTTCGTCGGTTTCAAGAACTATCAGGACCTGTTTGCCCAGCCGGAGACATGGCCGATCCTCGGCAATACGGCGATCTTCGTCATCGGCTCGATTGCCGGACAATTTCTGATCGGTTTCGGGCTGGCGCTGTTCTTCTGGGTCAATTTTCCGGGTGCTTCGTGGCTGCGCGGCCTGTTCCTGGTCTCCTGGGTCATGCCCGGCCTCGTCGTCGGCGCCATCTGGAACTGGATTCTGTCGGGAGATTTCGGCGTCTTGAATTTCATGCTTCGGGAAACCGGCATCATCAGCGGCAACATTTTCTGGCGCTCCGATCCGAACTATTCGCTCTATGCTGTCATCATGGCCAATATCTGGCTGGGCACGGCCTTCAACATGATCCTGCTTTCGGTTGGATTGGCGAGCATTCCCGGCGATCTCTATGAGGCTGCCGAACTCGACGGGGCCAATGCCTGGCAGCGGTTCTGGACGATCACCCTGCCGATGATGCGCTCGACCATCGGCGCCATCGTTTCGCTCGGCCTGATCTTCACGCTTCAGCAGTTCGACCTCTTTGCCGCGATCACCTCGGGCGGGCCAAACAATTCGTCCAACGTCACCCAATACTGGGCCTGGGACTTGTCGTTCCGGCAGTATGACTTTGCCAAGGGGGCGACGATTTCCGTCATCATGATCGTCTTCGTGATGTTCGCCTCGGTCGTCTATGTCCGTTCTACACGTCATGAGGTGCGCGGATGAGCGATACCAACCGCAATCGCCTGATGCTGGTCATCGCCCTCGTCATGGCGGCGATCTATCTGTTTCCGGTTTACTGGATGTTCATCACCGCGCTGAAAAGCGGTTCGGAGATGTTTGCGACGCCGCCGAGCTTCTGGCCGTCGGAGCCGCAATGGGGCACCTACACCTTTGTCTGGGAAAGCCGGGGCATGGGCCGCTATCTGTGGAACTCGTTGATCATCGCCTTCGGCTCGGTCACCCTGATCACCGTGCTCGGCGTCGGCTGCGCCTATGTGCTGGCGCGTTACCGGAACGTCTGGGTGGATATCGGGCTGTTCCTGATCCTGATGCTGCAGGTCCTGCCGGCATCGCTGATGATCACGCCGATCTTTGTCGGCTTCTCGCAGCTTGGCATGCTCAATTATCCGCGTCTGGCGGTAATCATTGCCATTGCTGCCAAAAGCATGCCGTTCTTCGTCGTTCTTGTCCGCGCCACCTTCATGGCGGTGCCGCAGGAGCTGGAAGAGGCGGCTTTGGTGGATGGCAATTCACGTGTCGGCGCGTTTTTCAACATCGTGCTGCCGCTTGCCCGCAACGGCATCCTGGTCAGCGCCATCCTCATCTTCATGCAGGCCTTCGGCGAGTTCGTCTATTCGAAGTCGATCATCCAGGCGGTGGAACTGCAGCCCGCCAGTGTCGGTCTCAACTCGTTCATGGGGCCGAACACCAATGAATGGAACAACATCATGGCCTATGCCACGATCTACGTGACCCCCATTCTCGCCATTTTCGTGCTGTTGCAGCGGCGCATCGTCTCCGGCCTTACTTCGGGAGCCATCAAATGACCAAGCAGATCGAGCTCTCGGGCGTCAACAAATATTACGGCGCCTTCCATGCCCTGAAAAACATCGAACTCAGCATTGAGAAGGGCAGTTTCGTTGCACTCGTCGGCCCGTCCGGCTGCGGCAAGTCCACACTGCTGCGCTCGCTCGCCGGGCTGGAAAGCATCTCGACGGGTGACTTGAAGATCGCCGGCGAGTTGATGAACAACGTGCCGCCACGCAAGCGCGACATCGCCATGGTGTTCCAGTCCTACGCGCTTTATCCGCACATGACGGTCGAGCAGAACCTCACATACAGCCTGCGCATTCGCGGTGTGCCGAAGGCGCAAGCCAAGAAGGCGGCGGCCGAAGTGGCGGCGACGACCGGGCTTTCGCAGCTTCTCGGCCGCTATCCGCGCGAACTGTCCGGCGGCCAGCGCCAACGTGTGGCCATGAGCCGGGCAATCATCCGCAATCCCAAGGCGTTCCTGTTCGACGAACCTTTGTCCAATCTCGATGCGGCGCTGCGTGTCCATATGCGCAAGGAAATCCGCTCGCTGCATGACCGCTTGGGCGCGACGTCGGTCTATGTAACGCATGACCAGATCGAAGCGATGACCATGGCCGATCATGTCGTGGTCATGAAGGATGGCGTTATCGAGCAGCAGGGTGCGCCGCTGGAGCTTTACGACCGGCCTGCCAACAGGTTCGTCGCCGGCTTCATCGGTTCGCCTGCGATGAATTTCGTGCCCGCAGTCGTTGGCGAGGACGGCCGTTCGCTGGCGGTCGATGTCGGCGAAAAGCAGACCATCGTTCTCGACCGGCAACTCCAGCCCGGGCGCAAGGTGACGGCGGGGCTGAGGCCCGAACATCTGCATTTCGTCGAGCCGGGGCAGGGCGTCTTCCGCCTGCCGGTCGGCATCGTCGAAAGCACTGGCTCGGCGACGTACATCACCACGTCCACAGCTGCGGAGGTGACGATTGTCGAAACCTCGCGCAGGACGGTGAGGACGGGAGATGTCATCGATGTATCGATCCGTCCGGCCGACGTGCATGTGTTCGATGTCGAGACCGGATTGCGGGTTTGAGGGCGACGGTCACTCTGGAGTGAAGGCGGCGCTATACATCGGCAGGCGGGCGCGATAATCTTTTATCGATCCAGCCAGGGCACGTAGAACCGCATGACACAGACAGAATCCAGCAGTCTCCACCCCGTTTTGCGGGTCGATTTCCCGCATGCCGAACGGCTGGGCCGGGGCAAGATCGAGCTGCTCGAGCATATCCGCGAGACCGGATCGATCTCGGCTGCAGGCCGGGCCATGGATATGTCCTATCGGCGGGCCTGGCTTTTGGTCAGTGCGCTCAACAGCATGTTCAGGCAGGAGGCGGTGGAATCGCAGCGCGGCGGAAAGCAGGGGGGCGGAGCGGTTTTGACGCCCTTCGGCGAGGCGTTGATCCGTCAGTTCCGCGCGATGGAGGAGAAGGCACAGGTCGCGCTGGCATCTGAACTCGCCTGGCTGCAGGATAATCTCAGTGCAGGTGCACCGGCAATCAGAGATCCAGAGCCACGCTCTTAATGATGGCATGAACCGGTTTACCGGCATGTAGTTCGAGCACGTCGCGCGACAGGACCGTTATGCGTGAAACGATCGTCACATCACCGCAATCCAGCCGAACATCGACCATGCCCTGCGCCGGTTCGCCGATCTCGATGATCGTTGCGGGCAGAATGTTGAGGGCGCTCAGCCCTTCCGGCCGGCTGGTCGCCAGCATGACGTCGCGGGCTGCGATCTGCAGCCGAACGCGCTTGCCGATGGTGGCGCTCAGGTGCGGCACACGGATTTCGGCCTTTCCTGCATGGATGACGGTGATCTGATGGTCTGCGTCCGTCGCCTCGACAATGCCGTCGATCACCACGCCGGCCTCGCGGCGGCTGATGGTCGAAGAGGGCTGGCTGAGGATGGTTGCCGCGTCACCCGACGCGCTGACGCGGCCGTTTTCCAGAATGATGACCTTTGTCGCCAACCGGGCGACTTCCGCGACCGAGTGGCTGACATAGATGATCGGAATATCCGCCTCGTCGCGCAGCCGCTCCAGGTAAGGCAGGATTTCCGCCTTGCGCTCCTCGTCGAGAGCAGCCATCGGCTCGTCCATCAGCAAAAGGCGCGGGTTTGACAACAGCGCCCGGCCAATGGCGATGCGCTGCTTTTCGCCGCCGGAGAGATTGGCCGGTGCGCGGTCCAGCAGTGCGCCGACGCCGAGCAGATCGACAATCCGGTTGAAGTCCGTCCCGGCATGGCTGCGGCCGGAAAACCATCGGCCGTAACCGAGATTGCTCCGCACGCTCAGGTGCGGAAAGAGGCGTGCTTCCTGAAAGACATAGCCGAAACGGCGCTTGTGCGCGGGTACGAAAACCCGGTTGTCACTGTCGAAAAGCACATCGCCATTATAGGCGAGCCGTCCGCTTCCGGGCCGCATCAGCCCGGCGATGATATTGATCAGCGATGTTTTTCCGGATCCCGAGCGGCCGAAGAGGGCCGTCACGCCCTTGCTCGCAGAGAATGCCGCTTCGACGGAAAAAGCGCCAAGCCGATGGCGGATATCGACCTCAAGGCTCATGCCGTGTCAACCTTCTTCGCTGCGAGATTTGCGAGAATTTCCGAAACCATCAGCGCTGCCATAGATATGACGATGGAAATCAGGGTCAGGCGAAACGCGCCGGCATCGCCGCCGGGAACCTGGGTAAAGGTATAGATCGCCGAAGATAGTGTCTGGGTTTCGCCGGGAATGTTGGAGACGAAGGTAATCGTCGCGCCGAATTCGCCCATCGCCTTGGCGAAAGCGAGCACCATGCCGGCAATGACGCCCGGCAATACCAGTGGCAGCGTGACGGTGAGGAAGACCCAGAACGGTCCGGCCCCGAGTGTCGATGCCGCCTGTTCCAGCCGCCGGTCCACGGCTTCGATTGACAGACGGATGCTGCGTACCATCAATGGAAAAGCCATGACTGCGCAGGCAAGGGCTGCACCCGTCCAGCGGAAAGAAAAGACGATGCCGGTATACTCGGCGAGAAACGCGCCGATCGGGCCACGTTTGCCGAACAGGATCAGAAGGAGAAAGCCGGTCACGACTGGTGGCAGGATCAGGGGCAGGTGGACCAGGCCATTGAGGATGGATTTGCCCCAGAAACGCCCGCGCGCCAGAAGCATGGCGATGGCGATGGCGAAGGGCAGGCTGACGATCATGGCCACAAAAGATACGCGCAGGCTAAGGCGGATCGCCGTCCATTCCGCGTCGCTTAAAGTCAACCAGTCCAAATGCCTATGCTCCGTCCCCGACGGCCAAACGATATGCGCTCCATCCATTTGCGGATAGAGCGCATCGTTGTCTTATTTCGGGTAGTCTTATTTCAGGTTAGCTTACTTCAGAACCGTAAAGCCCTGGGCTTCGAACAGGGCAGCAGCCTTGGCAGACTTGACGAAGTCGACATAGGCGGCGGCGTCCGGGTTCTTGCTGTCGGCGGTGATCGCGATCGGGTAGACGATCGGCGGATGGCTGTCTTCCGGGAAGGTGCCGGCAATCGTCACGCCTTTATCGGCGGCCGCATCGGTCTGGTAGACGATGCCGTAGGGCGCTTCGCCTTTGGAGACGAGCAGAAGTGCTGCGCGGACGTTTTCGGCACCGGCGACATTCTTTTCGACCGACGGCCAGATGCCGAGCTTTTCAAGGGCTGCCTTGCCATACTTGCCGGCAGGTACGGAATCGACGGCGCCCATGGCGAGCTTTTCGTCGCCGAGCAGTGCCTTCAGATCAAGCCCCTGCTTGATATCGATGGGGGCTGCATCCTTTTTGCCGGTGACCAGCACGATGCGGTTGCCCAAGAGGTTGGCGCGGGTATCGTCCTTGATCAGCTTCTTTTCAGCGACGTAGTCCATCCAGGCAAGGTCGGCGGAGATGAAGACGTCGGCCGGTGCGCCGGATTCGATCTGCTTGGCGAGGGCCGAGCTTGCCGCGTAGGAAACGGTGATTTCCTTGCCACTTTCCTTCTGCCACTCGGCATCAACAGCATCGAGTGCATTCTTCAGACTTGCTGCAGCAAAGACAGTGACCTTTTCGGCTGCAAACGCCGGCTGGGCGAGCGAGGCGCCACCGATCCAGAGTGCGACGGCGGCAGTTCCGAGAAATTTCAGCAAGGTTCGACGTTCAGTGCGCATGCGGTCCCCCATTCGGTTTCGAGATATCTCTTTAGATATAACGGTGTAATCCGATTGACCAGCGTTATGTTTGTCAAAATATATTGAAACTCATTCGCCTCAACCGGAGATCTGCGGCTTGCCATCGCCGCGGCTGAAGTTAAATTCTGCGACGCAGGATTGACCGGAATGAACAGGGTAGGGGCCGCCATGGAATCGAGTGTGAAGATCGAGGAGAGCTGGAAAGCCGCTCTCGCCACGGAATTCTCCAGCCCCTATATGGCCGCGCTGAAAAAATTCCTGGTAGAGGAAAGAAGCGAGGGAAAGCAGATTTTTCCGAAGGGGCCGGAGTATTTTCGCGCTTTGGATCTGACACCGCTCGACAAGGTGCGGGTCGTCATACTCGGGCAGGACCCTTATCATGGCGAGGGGCAGGCGCATGGGCTGTCGTTCAGCGTCAAACCGGGTGTGCGCTCGCCACCGTCGCTGGTGAACATCTACAAGGAACTGCTTGGCGACCTCGGCATCCCGCCCGCCCGCCACGGTTTCCTTGAAAGTTGGGCGCAGCAGGGTGTCCTGTTGCTCAACAGCGTACTGACGGTCGAGCGGTCGATGGCTGCCTCCCATCAGGGCAAGGGCTGGGAGAAGTTCACCGATGCGATCATCCGCGCGGTCAACGATCAGGAGCATCCGGTGGTTTTCATTCTGTGGGGAGCTTACGCGCAGAAGAAGGCGGCCTTCGTCGATCAGTCGCGCCATCTGGTGCTGCGCTCGCCGCATCCGTCGCCGCTTTCGGCCCATAACGGCTTTTTCGGCACCAAACCTTTTTCCAAGGCCAATGACTTTCTGGTCTCGAAAGGCCGCGAGCCGATCGAATGGGCGTTGCCGGCAAATCCGGAAATTCCCGCTTAGGTCAGCGTCTGGGAGGATGGCGGTTCGGGCTGCCGGGCATTGCGCCTGGCAACGATGCTTTCGCGCCAGACGGTGAAAATGCCGGCGCAGACGACGATCACCGAGCCGAGGATCATGTTGAGGTTCAGCGTCTCGCCGAAGATGGAGACGCCGATGATCGAGGCAAAGACCAGCTGGAGATAGGTCAGAGGTTGGACCTCGGCAGCGTCCAACAGCTCATAGGCCTTGATCAGGAAGAAATGGCTGGTCGTTCCGGTGATGCAGAGCATCAGCATCCAGACCCAGTCCTGTGGAGCGAGCGTCGTCCAGTAGAATGGCCCGACAAGAGTGATCGCAACCGCACCGGCAACGCCGGTATAAAAGAAGCTCGTCACGGCGCTATCGTCGCGGCTCACCAGCCGGGTCGAGATGACGTAGACGGCAAAGATCATGGCCGATGAGATCGGAATGAGAAAATTGATGTCGAAGCTGCTGTCGTCCGGTTTCAGGATCAGCAGAACGCCCAGCAATCCGACGCTGATCGCCGTCCAGCGCCGCCAGCCGACGCGCTCGCCGAGCAGCGGCATGGACAGTAGTGCTACGAAAAGCGGGCCGGAGGAAAAGATCGCCTGCGAATGGGCAAGCCCGACCCTTGAGAAAGAAATGATGACGATGACGATCTGTGCGACCAGCAGGATGCCGCGCAGGATTTGCAGTACCGGACGTTTTGTCCTTGCGGTGACGGATAAGCCGCCGCGCGAACGGGCCGCCAGCGCGATGGCGAACGCGGCAAAGGCCCAATAGCGGATCATGGTGATGAAGACCGGAGGGTAGAGACTGCCGAGATGCTTGGAAATCGCATCCTGTATCGAGAAGATGACAAGGGCAAGCAGGACGAAGATATAGCCGGTACGCTTCGAGGTCATGACATTGGTCATACACCGGCGGTGCCGGAGGCGGCCACGCGATTTTCGCGACGCAGCACTGTTTGTTTCAAACCGGCGCTTTCCGGCAACACGGCGGTGGTCGGCACCGCCGTGTTGCTTGTCTGGATCAATCCTCGCGGAACGTATGCTGTATCTGTTCGGTCAGCGGTTTCGCGAGATAGGAGATGACCGTGCGATCGGCGATCTTGATGAACACCTCGGCCGGCATGCCGGGATAAAGGGTCAGACCCTTCAGACCTTTCAGGCTCTCGGACGTCGGTTTGATGCGCAGCGGATAGTAGGTCATGCCGGTGCGCTGATCGGTCACGAGGTCAGGAGCGATGGTGACCACTTCCGCTTCGACGATCGGCGTGGTGCGCTGGTTGAAGGCGCTGAAGCGGACCTCTACCGGCTGGCCGAGGCGAATCTGGTCGATATCATGCGTGGCGATCTTGGCTTCGACCGTCAGGCCATCAGCGCCGGGGACGACAAGCATCAAGACTTCGCCGGGGTTGATGACCCCGTTCACGCTGTGCACGGCCAGCTGATAGATCCGGCCGTCGAGCGGCGCGCGAATGTCGATGCGCTTCAACTGGTCCATGGCGGCGACGCGGCGATCTTCGTATTCGGCGATCTTGCCTTCGACATCCGTCAGTTCCTTGGCATTCTCGGTGCGGCGGTCTTCGTCGAGCTGCAGGATCTGAAGGTCGATCTCGCTCGACTTGCCGGCAGCCTGCGCCCGGGCCGCGATGCGGGCACCGCGGTCGCCTTCAAGCTGGGCGCGGTCACGCTTCAGTTCGGTCAGCCGCTGCATCGAGACGAGGCCCTTGCCGTAGAGCTTGTCGAGGCCCGTCAGTTCTTCGCCGATCAGCTTCAGTGCATCTTCGATTGCAGTCAGCTGAACCGTCAGGCCCTTGGTTTCATCGACGAGCTGGCTCTTGCGCGATGCGAGCTGACTTTTCATGCCGACGAGTGCATTCTTGCGGCTGATGAACAGCTTGCGTTCGCTCTGTTCCAGCACTTCACCGGGCGTACTGGTGCCGGATATCAGCTGGCTGAGGTCTTCCGGAATGGTGAAATCGTCAGATCCCAGTTGTTCTGCCAGCAGGCGGGCCCTGCGTGCATAAAGCTGCGCCAAGGTATTCTGCACGATAGACAGGTTGGCGCGTACCGTCGTGCCGTCGAGCTTGATCAGAATCTGGCCAGCCTTGACGGTATCGCCTTCCTTGACCAGCACTTCTTCGACGATGCCGCCGGTCAGGTGCTGGATCTTCTTGACGTTGTTCTCGACCACAACGGTGCCGCTTGCAACGATCGCGCTCGAGAGTTCGGTGGTCATCGCCCAGCCGCCGACGCCGACAACGAGGGCAATGCCGAGGATCGTTACGGCGGTGATATGACGGCCCAGTGAACGGTGGGAGCTGATTGGTTTTGCTGTCTCGGTCACGATGCGGACTCCTGTCCTTCACCCACGACTTTCAGCGATGCGTGGCTTGGAATTTGCGGCTGGCGGTTATCCTTGCGCAGGATCTGCGCAAGCACTTCGTCCTTCGGCCCAAAGGCCTGCATCCGTCCTTCGTTCATCATCAGCACCATGTCGGCTGCGGCAAGCGCACTTGGCCTGTGGGCAATGACCACGACGATGCCGCCGCGCGCCCTGACGCTCATGATTGCTTCGCTCAGCGCCTGCTCTCCCTCGGCATCCAGGTTGGAATTGGGCTCATCGAGGACAACAAGGAAGGGCTCTCCATACAGAGCACGGGCAAGGGCCACGCGCTGGCGCTGGCCAGCCGACAGTGCTGCACCGCCGTCGCCAATTTCTGTCTCGTAGCCATTCGGCAGCTTGAGAATGAGGTCGTGTACGCGGGCGGCACGAGCGGCTGAAACGATGGCGTCCGAGGACGGATTTTCGGCCAGACGGGCAATGTTCTGCGCCACGGTGCCGGAGAAAAGTTCCACGTCCTGCGGCAGGTAACCGATGGACCGTCCGAGCCTGTCGGTGTCCCACTGATCGAGTGCTGCACCATCGAGGCGCACGGAGCCGCGAAAGGCGGGCCAGATACCGATGAGGGCACGCGCAAGCGAGGACTTGCCGGAGGCGCTGGGGCCGATGACGCCAAGCGCGCTGCCGGCCTTCACGGTGAAATTCACTTCCGCAAAGGTCAGGCGCTGCGCGCCGGGAGGGCCGCCTGCGAGGCCTTCTGCGCTCAGTTTTTCCTTCGGCACCGGCAGTTCGAGCGGCGAATCGCGCTCTGGCAGTGCCTTGAGCAGTTCCTGCAGGCGAGCCCAGCTCTGGCGGCAGGAAACGTAGCCACGCCAGTTGCCGATCGCCAGTTCCACAGGTGCCAGTGCGCGCGCGGTCAGGATCGAACCGGCGATGATGATGCCCGGCGAAGCCATTCCTTCAATGACGAGAACAGCACCTGTTGCGAGAACGGCGGATTGCAGCGCCATGCGGAACACCTTGGACAGGGCACCATAACCGTTGCCGACGTCGGACGTTTCGCGGTTCTGCTCCCGGTAGGTATTGTTGCGTTGCTCCCAGAGCTGCGACATCCGTCCCATCATGCCCATGGCCTGCATGACTTCGGCATTGCGCTGGGAAGCCTGGGCGAAGGCATTGCGATGGTTGCCCGCTTCCGACGCCTTTTTCGACGGCCCTTGCGTGCCGCGATTGGTCAGGAACGTCAGGGCGATGAGGATTATCGAACCGATGATCGCGACGATGCCGATCATCGGATGGAAGAGGAAGCAGATGCCGATATAGAATGGCAGCCAAGGAAGATCGAAGAAGGCTGCTGGGCCCGTTCCTGACAGGAAGGAACGAACCTGATCGAAATCACGCAGAGCCTGCAGGCCGTCACCCTGGGTGCGCAGTTTCAAAGGGGCCTGAACCACGGCACGGTAGATCCGCGCACTCATGGCTTCATCCAGAGCGCCGGCAACACGGACGAGCATGCGGCCACGCACCATTTCGAAGGCGCCCTGAAACGCATAGAGCAGCAGCGCCAGCAGACAAAGCGCGATCAGCGTCGGGATGCTTCGGCTGGGCAGGACCCGGTCATAGACTTCCAGCATGAAGAAGGAGCCGGTCAGATAGAGGATATTGACAAGCGCACTGGCGATGAAGATGCCGATGAAGCCTGCCTTGCAGTTCCACAAAGCCTCGGCCGGATCGGACGCGCTGACTTTACTCTTCGATGGATTCGTCACTGTTGGTGTCCTTGCGAGACGTTCGCCGTCTCAAATGGTGTGCACAATGTGCCACAATTTCTCTAAAGCCGCATTACCTGGGATTCTGTCTCCTGGGGAACATGCGAACTGCAACGGCGTATCGCATCGCCGGTTGCCGGATTTGCGCGTCTATGTAAATGATTTATCGCTAATGTAAACGGATTTATGATCTTTATAGTCGAACAAATGGAATATTACCATGGCGGTTGTAGTGTTTTGGTAAAGTATTTGTCGTTTTTTACCAGATGCTTAGACTTGATGCTCCGTCCCTCTGCCTTGCGCTCCTTTCATCAATCCGCCAAATACCCCGATATGTTGAAAAAGGTTGTGACATGAGAAATGTTCTGGTCGTGGGGATCGGCGCGGGAAACCCTGAACACATGACGGTGCAGGCGATCAATGCACTGAATAAAGCCAGCGTTTTGTTCATCCCCACCAAGGGCGATGCGAAGGCACAGCTCGCCGATATCCGCCGTGATATCGTCTCGCGCTATGTCACCCATCCGCACAGCCGGGTGGTGGAATTCGAGGTCCCAGTGCGCCAGGTGGCGGATCGGTCCTATCATCGCAGCGTCGATGACTGGCATGCCGCGATCGCTGGCGCTTACGAGCGTCTGCTGATCGACGAGCTCGATGAAAGTCAGACCGGTGCCTTTCTCGTCTGGGGCGATCCGATGCTTTACGACAGCACGATCCGGATCATCGAGCGGGTTCGCGCTTTGGCGACGGTTGCGTTCGATTATTCGGTCATTCCCGGCATTACCAGCATTCAGGCATTGGCCGCCAGCCACAGGATACCGCTCAATCTCGTCGGAAAGCCCGTGGAGATCACCACCGGGCGGCGTCTTGCCGAGAGCTTTCCGCAGAAAAGCGAGACGGCCGTCGTCATGCTCGACGGCGAACAAGCCTTCATGAAGATCGACGATCCCGAGGCGCAGATCTATTGGGGCGCCTATCTCGGCACCGAGCAGGAGATTATCATTTCCGGCCGGCTTGCCGATGTGAAGGACGATATCCTCAAAACCAGAGCAGCGGCGCGGGCGCAGCATGGCTGGATCATGGATATCTACCTTCTGCAAAAGGGTGCGGATTTCGAAGAGTAGCCGGGCAAAATGGTGCTTCGTTTTGACATGCGCCATGGCATGGCGGCGGGGTTTCCTGTGTTGTAGAGTGGTGCAGTGACGGGCGAGTGATCGCCCGGGGCTTTGGATTGTATTTTTTTGGAAGACTGGAGATGCTCGCTGCCTGTCATGACGTTTTGTGCCGCACCATCCGATAGATCAATGGAAGCCATGCCGCTCGCACCGATGCGCCGGGGCGCGTGCCCATCCTTGTCAACGCCGATGATGACGGGCGATGGTCTTTTGGCGCGCTTGCGGCCGGGGAAGTCCGGGTTTGCGCTCGCAGAACTGGCGGCAATAGCGGATGCTGCCGCGTTGTGCGGCAACGGCATTCTGGAAATCACGGCGCGCGGCAACCTGCAAATCCGTGGATTGACGATGCAGACCGTCCCGCTTTTGTCCCAGAAAATCGCTGATGCCGGTATAGCGATCGCAGAGGGTCTGGCAATTGAAACGCCGCCTCTGGCCAGACTGGATCCGACCGAAATTGCCGACGCCGTTTGCGTTGCCGAACGTTTGCGCGTGGCCGTGGCTGCGCATCAGCCACCTTTGATCCTCGCGCCGAAGCTGTCGGTGGTCGTGGACGGTGGCGGACAGCTGAATCTGGGCGCGGTTACCGCCGATATCCGGTTGCGGGCCGTGCGGATCAACGGCGAGGTGCTCTGGCTGCTGGCGCTTGCCGGTACGGAGGCGACGGCAAGGCGGATTGCGGTGCTGGAGGATGCGGCTGTCGTCCCGGCAGTGATGGACATCCTCAAAAATCTTGCTGCGATCGGCAGGGAGGCCCGCGCCCGGGATATTGTCGGTGCTGTTTCAGCCCGCTGGGCTGTCGCAACTGATCTTGATCCGATTGCGCCAATCGTGCTGGCGCCGAACGCCGCTGGCATTCACGATCTTGGCGAAGGCTGCTCTGTTCTCGGCATCGGCCTGCCATTCGGACAAATCCAAGCGCAGGGGCTTGGCGCGTTGCTTGAGGCGCTGGAAATTCTGGGGGCTAAGGAAATCCGTCTGGCGCCTGGTCATGCGCTGATGGTGCTTGGTATTACAGTTGACCGGATCGGTGCGGCGCAGGCGCTGGCGCTCGGCCATGGTTTGCGGGCCTTTCCGCGCGACCCACACAATCACATTGCCGCCTGTGCTGGTGTCGGGGCTTGCCGCTCGGCGCGGATCGATACGCGAGCCGTGGCGCAAATGGTGATGGACGCCGCGCCCACGCTGCTCGACGGATCACTGACGGTGCATGTGTCCGGCTGCGCCAAGGGCTGTGCCAAGCCATCCGCCTCGGCACTGACAATTACGGCTGCGCCAACAGGCTACGGCCTTGTCGTAAATGGCCCAGCATCGGCGGCGCCAACCGCTTATATCGAAGAAAACAACATAAGAACCGCGCTTGAACACCTCGACAAGCTGGTGTCTGAGCGGAAACAGGGTGGCGAATCGGCCCGGTCCTGCCTTACACGGCTCGGAGCGGACGGGATAACGGCCGCGGTTCAACAGGGATAGAGATGCCTGATTACGATTATATCCGGGATGGCGATGCCATCTACGAGCGCTCGTTTGCCATCATTCGCAGCGAAACCGATCTGTCCCGCTTTTCCGAGGAAGAGGCTGATCTGGCCGTTCGCATGGTGCACGCCTGCGGGCTGGTCGATGCCGCGCAATATTTCGAGTTTTCTCCCGGCTTCGTTCCGGCTGCCCGCCAGGCCCTGAAGAATGGCGCGCCGATCTTCTGCGATGCCTTCATGGTTTCTCACGGTATCACCCGTGCCCGCCTGCCGGCCGATAATGACGTGATCTGCACGTTGCGCGAACCACAGACTGCCGATCTCGCCCGCGAGATCGGCAATACCCGCTCTGCCGCGGCTTTGAAGCTGTGGGTTGAGCGTCTGGCCGGATCCGTGGTTGCCATCGGCAATGCGCCGACAGCACTTTTCTTCCTGCTGGAACTGCTGCGCGACGGCGCGCCAAAACCGGCGGCGATCATCGGCATGCCGGTCGGGTTCGTTGGTGCCGCAGAATCAAAGGACGCGCTGGCAGAAAATTCCTATGGCGTGCCCTATGCCATCGTGCGCGGCCGTCTCGGCGGCAGCGCGATGACTGCGGCGGCGGTCAATTCTCTGGCGAGGCCGGGTCTTTGAGCGGCGCTTCGATTGGCAGGTTGATTGGGGTCGGAACAGGCCCGGGCGATCCCGACCTTTTGACCCTCAAGGCCATCAAGGCGCTGGCGGCGGCCGACGTGCTCGCCTATTTCGCCAAGGAAGGGCGGCGCGGCAACGGGCGTGCGGTCGTCGATGGGTTGCTGAAGCCCGGTCTGCTGGAATTGCCGCTTTATTATCCGGTGACCGTCGAGATCGACAAGGACCACGACGACTACAAAAGTCAGATCACAGGTTTCTACGATGCGTCGGCAGCGGCTGTTGCCGAACATCTGAACGCAGGCAAGACCGTCGCGATCCTAAGCGAAGGCGACCCGATGTTCTACGGCTCCTACATGCATCTGCATGTGCGGCTGGCGGGGCGTTTCCCGGTCGAGGTCATTCCGGGGATCACGGCCATGTCCGGCTGCTGGTCGCTGGCAGGGCTGCCGATCGTCCAGGGTGACGATGTGCTTTCTGTGCTTCCGGGCACCATGGCAGAGGATCAGCTGACCCGGCGCCTCGGCGATACCGAAGCAGCCGTGATCATGAAAGTCGGCCGCAATCTGCCGAAGATCCGCCGGGCGTTGACGGCCGCTGGCAAGCTTGGCCAGGCCGTTTACGTCGAGCGCGGCACGATGGCGAATTCCGCGATGATCCCGTTGGCTGAAAAGGCCGATGACATCGCGCCGTATTTCTCGCTGGTGCTGGTTCCCGGTTGGAGCGGTCGGCCATGAGCGGCGCACTCTATGTGATCGGCACAGGCCCGGGCGGTCCACAGCAGATGACGCCCGAGGCTCTTGATGCGGTCTCGAACTCCACCGATTTCCTTGGCTATGGCCCGTATCTCGACCGGCTGTCGTTGCGTTCCGACCAGAACCGCATTGCTTCCGACAATCGCGAGGAACTCGACCGGGCGCAGGCCGCAATCCTCCGCGCTATCTCCGGCGTTAATGTCTGCGTTGTCTCTGGTGGCGATCCCGGCGTCTTCGCCATGGCCGCCGCCGTCTGCGAAGCGATCGATAACGGGCCGGACGAATGGCGCACGATCGATCTCGTCATCGTGCCCGGTGTTACTGCCATGCTTGCGGTTGCCGCCCGCATCGGCGCTCCGCTCGGCCATGATTTCTGTGCCATCTCGCTGTCGGACAATCTGAAGCCTTGGGATGTGATTACCCGCCGTTTGAAGCTGGTGGCGGAGGCCGGCCTGGTAATCGCGCTCTATAATCCGATCAGCAAGGCACGGCCGTGGCAACTCGGCGAAGCCTTCGACATCCTGCGCACCGTTCTGCCTGCCGAAACGCCGGTGATCTTTGGCCGTGCGGCCGGCCGTCCCGACGAACGCATGCTGGTCATGCCGCTCGCAGACGCGGACGCACAAAAGGCGGATATGGCGACCTGCGTGATCATCGGATCGCCCGAGACACGGATTATCCCGCGTCCGGGCAAATCCGATCTCGTTTACACGCCGCGCTTCATCTCAGGGGAGAAAAGGTGATCGACAAGGCCGAGTGCGTCTTTGACAGTCTCAACCGTGCGGACATCGTCCGGTTGCTGGCGCTCGACCATGATCACCGCGATACCGAGCGCACGGCCCGCAGCGATCTTGCCATAGGTGGCAGTGCCGCCGCTGTTCTTGGCGACGATGACCTCGATCTGGTTGTCGATCAGAAGTTCCCGTTCGGCAGCCTCCTCGAAGGGGCCGGTCGCAAGGATATAGCGCGCATCGGGTACGCCGAGCTGCGGGGTAACGGGATCCACGCTGCGGATCAGATAGCCGTGCTGCGGAGCGCTTTCGAAGTGAAAAGCCTCCTGTCTGCCGATGGCGAGGAAGACGCGTTTCCGCACGGTGCCGAGAGCGTTGGCAGCCTCCGGGACGGAGCGAACACTCGTCCAGCGATCGCCGGGTTCCTGTTTCCACGTCGCGCGGCGCAAGGCAAAAAATGGAATTCCGGTGATGCTCGCCGCGATGGCCGCATTGTGCGAGATGCGTGCCGCAAAGGGATGGGTGGCATCGATCAAAAGAT
Organism: Pararhizobium sp.; assembly: GCF_965279435.1. NCBI lineage: Bacteria > Pseudomonadati > Pseudomonadota > Alphaproteobacteria > Hyphomicrobiales > Rhizobiaceae > Pararhizobium > Pararhizobium sp. Next base: position 747,051 of record NZ_CBDIHY010000003.1, on the reverse strand, counting down.
CGAAATTTTCAGCCTTCAGAAACTCGGCAAGTCCGTCGCTGCCACCGAAGCCGCCGCTGCGCGTCGGAACCGGTTGTGCCATCGGCTCGGCCGTGCGTCCGGCCAGCGAAAGCAGGCTGTCGCAATCGGCGCGCTCAGCCAGCGCGGTTGCCAGTTGCCGTGCTTCGGTCGTGCCGCCAAGGATCAGGATGCGGTGTTTGCCCATGGGTGACAATCAGGTCTTTTCTGGTGGTGATACAACGCCGTGGCTGACGATTGTCGGCCTTGGTGAAGACGGTTTAACCGGTCTCGGTGATGAGGCCAAGCGCTGCATCGCCAGCGCCTCAATGGTTTTTGGCGGTGCCCGCCATCTCGAGCTTGCCGCGCCGCTGGTTGCCGGCGTGCGCCATCAATGGCTGAGCCCGTTCGAGCGCTCCGTCGAGGCTGTGGTTGCGCTGCGCGGAACACCCGTCGTGGTGCTTGCTTCCGGCGACCCATTCTTCTTCGGCGTCGGCGTGACGCTTGCGCGGCAGATCGCTCGTTCGGAAATGCGCGTTCTTCCCGCTCCGTCCTCGTTCAGCCTAGCGGCATCCCGCCTCGGTTGGGCGCTGCAGGATATTGCGATCGTTTCCCTGCATGGGCGTCCGCTCGATCTGATCCGGCCGCATCTACAGCCGGGGGCGCGCGTTCTGGCGCTGACATCCGATGAACGAGGCCCGATGGAGCTTGCCCGGTTGCTTGCTTCAAGTGGATTCGGGCAGTCCCTATTGACGGTGCTTGAGGCGCTGGGTGGCGGTCAGGAGCGTGTGACGTCGCAACTCGCGGCGGAATTTTCGCTGACGGATATCAACGCGCTCAATATCTGCGCCATCGAGGTCATGGCTGAAACGGGCGCGCGTATCCTGCCGCTGGCACCCGGCCTTGACGACGGGCTATTTGAGCATGATGGCCAGATCACCAAGCGCGAGGTTCGCGCGCTGACGCTGTCTGCGCTGGCCCCTCGACGGGGCGAACTGCTGTGGGATATCGGTGCAGGCTCCGGATCGATCGGTATCGAGTGGATGCTCTCCGATCCGGCCATGCGCGCAATTGCAATCGAAGGTTCGGTGGAGCGGGCAGAGCGCATCACGCGAAACGCGGCGACTTTCGGCGTACCGGGTTTGATCATCGTGCATGGTACGGCACCGGACGCCCTTGCCGGTTTGCCGTCTCCGGACGCGATCTTTGTCGGTGGCGGTGGCAGCGAAGACGGTGTGATGGCAGCGGCCATCGCTGCCCTTAAGGCTGGTGGCCGGTTGGTTGCCAATGCCGTCACGACGGAGATGGAGGCGGTGCTTCTGGAGCATCAATCACGGCTTGGTGGTTCGCTGATCCGCATTGATATCGCCCGCGCGTCTCCCGTTGGCGCCATGACCGGCTGGCGTCCGGCGATGCCGGTGACGCAATGGTCATGGGTCAAGCCATGATGCAGGTAATTCAAAAGGACAAAGCATGACCGTTCATTTCATCGGAGCAGGCCCAGGTGCCGCAGACCTGATCACCGTGCGCGGCCGCGATCTCATCGCCCGCTGCCCGGTGTGCCTCTATGCCGGTTCGATCGTCTCACCCGAGCTCTTACAATATTGCCCGGAGGGTGCGCGCATCGTCGATACGGCGCCGATGTCGCTTGACGAGATCGAGGCTGAGTATGTGAAGGCTGCCGCTGCTGGTCATGATGTGGCACGGCTGCATTCCGGTGATTTGTCGGTGTGGAGTGCCGTTGCCGAGCAGATCCGACGGCTGGAGAAGCATGGGCTCGATTATACGATGACGCCGGGCGTGCCGGCGTTTGCCGCCGCAGCTGCGACACTCGGCCGGGAACTCACCATTCCTGCCGTTGCACAGAGCCTTGTTCTGACGCGCGTGTCCGGCCGTGCATCGCCGATGCCGAATGCGGAGACTTTGGCCGGATTCGGGGCCACCGGTGCGACGCTCGCCATCCATCTGGCGATCCATGCTCTGGCACAGGTGGTTGGGGAACTGACACCGCTCTACGGTGCGGATTGCCCGGTCGCGATCGTCGTCAAGGCATCCTGGCCAGATGAGCGGGTGATCCGGGGCACGCTCGCCGATATCGAGGCAAAGGTGGCGGCCGATCCGATCGAGCGAACGGCACTGATCTTCGTCGGGCGCACGCTGGGTGCCACCGATTTCCGGGAGAGTTCGCTTTATGACGCGGCCTATCAGCGGCGTTTTCGCGGTCGCGACGGCTTGTAGAAAGTCTCAGATATCCATGCCTGACGTGTCCGGCTGCTCGCCTGTCGTCTTGCCCGGCACGTCGTTCTTGCCTTCGATCCGGTCGCGGTAGAGCGCCGATTGGCCGAGCAGCATCAAGGTCACTGGTGTTGTCAGTATGATGAAAACGATGATCAGGATCTCATGGAGGATCCAGCGGTTCTGCAGCACGGCGAAGGTAATCATCGAGGCGACGCAGATCAGGATAGTGCCGGCACTGGCGCCGAGCGTCGGTGCATGCAGACGGCCATAGAACGTCTTCAGCCGGATCAGCCCCATCGAGCCGATAAGGGTGACGGCCGAACCGGTGAGAAGAAGAATGCAGACCGGGATTGCTGCCCAGGTTGGAAGGTCGGTCAGATGGTTCATTCGATCACCTCGCCGCGCATCAGGAATTTGGCAAAGGCGATCGACGAGACGAAGCCGAGCAGGGCGATGATCAACGCCGTTTCGAAATAGATCGAATTGGCCGTGCGGATTCCGAATGTCAAAAGCAGCAGCATGGCAGCCATGTAAAGCGCATCAAGCCCGAGGATGCGATCCTGCGCCCGGGGTCCGCGAACCATACGGAACAGCGCGCATCCCATCGCCAGTCCGAGCAGGATCTGCGACGCCAGGATTGACCAGATGATGAAGAGCTCGTTCATTCGAATATCTCCTTCAGCGGGGCTTCGTAGCGGGTTTTGATCAGGTTGGACCAGGCAGTTCCGTTTTCCAGGTCGAGCACGTGGATCAACAGAACGCCGGTCTGACGGTCGAATTCGAGCCAGGCGGTACCCGGCGTCGCCGTCAGGATGCAGGCAAGCAGTGCCAGCGCGTTCTCGTCGCGCAGACTGATGTCGATTGCCACGAAGCCGGAGTTCACCGGCCGTTTTCCGGCGCGCAGGATCACGCCCATCACGGCGATGTTGGAGCGGACGACATCCATGGCGACATGTCCGGCGAGAACAGCGAGAACGCCAAAATTCTTCAGCCGCGTCTTGTCAGGCTGAAGGTTGACCATGGCCCAGGCAAACGCGATGCCGAGCACTGAGCCGAGCACGATTTGTCCGGGCGAAAACGACTGGTTGATCAACAGCCACAACATCAAAAGGGCCAGGGACAGCAGCGGATAGGGGAACCAGTAGCGCATGGCCTATTCCCCCGCCGCCGGGCCGGCACGCGGAGCCGACATCACCTGTCCAATATAGCTCTGCGGTTGCCCCAGCGATTTTGCCGTCGCGTCCATGTAGCGCATGACGGGGCCAGCCTGGAAGCTAAGGAAAACACAGGCCGCCAGAAGCAGCAGAACGGGCGTGATCTCGATCAGGAAGACGCGCGGGATGGTGCCTTCGATCGATGTCCAGAAGGTTCGGATACCGACACGGTTCATGGCGATCATGGCCGCGAGGCCAGACAGGATCAAAAGGGCGGTATAGGCCCATTCTGCGCCGGAGACCGGAGCATCGCCGCCAAAACTGCCGGGATTGAACAGCCCGTGCAGCATGGCGAATTTGGCGAGAAAGCCGGAGAGAGGCGGTAGGCCGGACAAAAGGATGGCGCAGGCGCAGAAGCACAGACCAAGCACGGCCATGGTGCCGGGCACGGCGACGCCGCCCTCTTTTTCGGCCTCGTTCTCGTCGACATCGCCGTAGGCTTCCATCGTAACGGCCAGAACGTCGGCGCCGGCGTCACGGGCGCGTTCCACCAGTTCGATCAGGAGGAAAAAGGCGCAGATCGTCAGTGTCGAGCTGACGAGATAAAACAGTGCGCCGCCGATGACGGCACCATTGCTAAGCCCGATCGCCGCCATCAGTGTTCCGGAGGAGACCAGCACGCAATAGCCGGCAAGCCGACCCATCGCCTGCGAGGCAAGCACGCCGATCGCGCCAAAACCGATGGTCAGCAGGCCGCCATAGAGCAACACGGATTGCCCGAAGCCGAAAGAGGCACCGGCATCGCTGCCGAACAGCAGCATGGAGAGTCGCAGAAGAATATAGACGCCGACCTTGGTGAGGATAGCAAAGATCGCGGCGACCGGCGGGGTTGCGGCCGAATAGGTGGCGGGCAGCCAGAAGCCGAGCGGCCAGATGCCGGCCTTGACAAGGAAAGCAATACCGAGAAGGGCTGCACCCGCTTCCATCAGCATCCGGCTTTCCGGGCCGATCGTGGTGATGCGCATGGCAAGATCGGCCATGTTCAGCGTGCCGGTCGCGCCATAGATCAGGCTGACGCCGATCAGGAAGAGCGAGGAGGCTGCAAGGTTGACGGCAATGTAGTGCAGGCCCGCCTTGACGCGCAGCGGGCCGGAGCCGTGCAGCAGCAATCCATAGGACGCAGCCAGCATCATTTCGAAGAAGACGAACAGGTTGAACAGGTCACCGGTCAGGAAGGCGCCGTTGAGGCCCGCCAGCATCAGTTGGAACAGCGAATGGAAATGATAACCGGCACGATGCCATTTCGCCATCGAGAACACCTGCGTCGCCATCGCCAGCAGCCCCGTCAGCACCAGCATCAGGGCGGACAGGCGGTCAAGCACCAGAACGATGCCGAAGGGTGCCGGCCAGTTTCCAAGCAGATAGACGCTGGCACCCGTCTCGCCTTCTCCCGATGAGGCCGCCATCCGCATCAACAGAATGCTGATGATGAAAACTACCACGGTGGATGCAAAGGCGATCACGCCCTTCAGCGTCCGGTTTCGTTCATCGACGGGAATGAGGGCGGCTGCCGTGATGATCGGCAGCAGGATCGGCAGGATGATCAGGTGGTGAAGCCAATTCATGCCGCGCTACTCCCTGCCGTCGACATGGTCGGTGCCGGTAAAGCCGCGAGAGGCGAGAAGAACGACGAGAAACAGCGCCGTCATAGCAAAGCCGATGACGATGGCTGTCAGCACCAATGCCTGGGGAATGGGGTCCGTATGGGTCAAAAGTCCGCCGGCGCCGCCGGGTTCAAGCACCGGTGGTGCGTTGACCCTCAAGCGGCCCATGCCGAAGATGAAGAGATTGACGGCATAGGACAGAAGCGACAGGCCGATGATGACCTGATAGGTGCGCGGCCGGAACAGAAGCCAGACGCCGGAAGCGGTCAGGACGCCAATGCCTGCGGAGAGAACCAGTTCCATTATGTGTTCTCCTTCGCAGCCAGCTTCGCGGCAGCCCTGATCTGGGCGCGGGGCGCACGCACCGACTGGTGGGCGAGTGCGATCAGGATCAGCACGGTAGCGCCGAGAACCAGCGAGAACACGCCAAGGTCAAACAGGATCGCGCTTGCCAGCGGAATCTTGCCGAGTATCGGCAGGCTTGCGTATTGCGCATGCGAGGTCAGGAACGGATAGCCGAACACCCAGGACCCAAGACCGGTTGCGGTGGCGACCAGCAGGCCGATCGCCATCCAGCGCAGCGGATGGATACGCAGCCGCTCCTCGACCCAGCGCGTGCCGCCGGCCATATACTGCAAGATAAACGCGATCGACATGGCGATACCGGCCGCAAAGCCACCGCCCGGCAAATCATGGCCACGGAAGAACAGGAAGGCTGCCAGCATGCCGATGACTGGGAACATCCAGCGCATGATCACCGAGGGAACCAGCAGGTACTCGGCGATGCTGTCGCCCTTCTTGCGATCCGGATGATCGTCGTCGAATGCGTTCTGGACGCGCTGCTGCTCCGGTGCTTCAAGGCTTTCGGTGGCAGGACGGAAACGCAAGAGCAGGGCGAAGACCGTCAGGGCGACAATGCAGAGTACTGCGATTTCGCCCAGCGTATCGAAGCCGCGGAAATCGACCAGAATGACGTTGACGACATTGGTGCCGCCGCCTTCGGTATAGGCTCGCTCGAGGAAATAGCTCGAAATCGTTTCCGGCATTTCCCGGCTCATCACCGTGTAGGAGATGAGCATCATGCCAAGGCCGGCGAAGACGGCGGTCGCGAGATCGCGCAGGCGGCGCAGGCGCGTCGAGATGGTCATCATTTCCGGATCGTCCGGGTCCTCGATCCGCTTCGGTAGCCAGCGCAGGCCAAGCAGGATCAGAACCGTCGTGACAATTTCGACAAGCAACTGTGTCGCGGCAAGATCAGGGGCCGAGAGCCAGACAAAGGTGACACAGGTGACAAGGCCGGCGCCGCCAAGCAAAACGAGCGCTGCGAGTCTGTGGAATTTCGCCTGATAGGCGGCGCCGATGGCACAGACCATGCCTACCAGCCAGAGCAGCGCGAAGGCTGGATCGATATTGCGCAGGACGATATTTGCCGGTTTGAAACCCTGCGAAAGTAGTGTGACGGCACCTGCAATAATCGCGACCGCAACGAGGACCCGCATCTGCGGCTGCAGGCGCCGGGTGCCGGCGCGCATCTCGATCGATCGTGCCCATTTCCACGACAGGGTCACCAGCACGCGCTCGAAGATGCGTTGGCCCTCCAGGCGGCGGAAGAACGGTGGTCCCTCGATGCTGGCGGCAAGATAGGGGCGCATGATGAAAAACAGCCCGACGCCACCGACCAGCGCGATCAGGCTCATGAACAGCGGCAGGTTCCAGCCGTGCCAGACGGCAAGGCTATAGACCGGCGTCGCGTCACCGAGCACCGATTTGACGGCGGTGTGGAGGAAAGGGCCGATGGTCAGGGTCGGGATGACACCGACGACGAGGCAGGAGAAGACCAGGAAATAGATCGGCACCAGCATCCAGTGCGGCGGCTCATGGGGTGTCTTGGGTAGGTCTTGCGGCGGCGGGCCGAAGAAGACGCTGTAGATGAAACGCAGCGAATAGGTGACGGCGAACATGCCGGCGAGCGTCGCGACATAGGGTGTGATTGTGTCGAGCAGATTGTATTTGTGGGTTTCGATCGCCTCGGCAAAGAACATTTCCTTTGACAGGAAGCCGTTCAGCAGCGGCACGCCGGCCATCGAGGCGCTGGCGACCATCGCCAGCGTCGCGGTGATCGGCATGTATTTGAACAGCCCGCTCAGCTTGCGCATATCGCGCGTGCCGGTCTCGTGATCGATGATCCCCGCCGCCATGAACAGCGAAGCCTTGAAGGTGGCGTGATTCATGGTGTGGAAGATCGCAGCGACCGCAGCCAGCGGGCTTCCGAGGCTCAAGAGAACGGTGATGAGGCCGAGATGGCTGATTGTCGAATAGGCCAGCAGCCCCTTCAGGTCCTGCTGGAAGATGGCGAAATAGGCGCCGAGCAAAAGCGTACTCAGGCCGGCAAGTCCGACGATCCAGAACCACTGGTCCGTGCCCGCCATGACGGGCCAGAGCCGGATCAGCAGAAACACACCGGCTTTGACGAGAGTGGCGGAGTGCAGGTAGGCCGAAACGGGTGTTGGCGCTGCCATGGCGTGCGGCAGCCAGAAATGGAACGGGAACTGCGCGCTCTTGGTAAGGGCTCCAAGCAAGATGAGGATGAGCACTGTGGTATAGAGCGGATCGTTGCGGATCATGTCACCGGAGGACAGCACGACATCGAGGTCGTAACTGCCGACGATATGGCCGATCAGCATCAGTCCGACGAACATGCACAAGCCGCCGGTGCCGGTGACTGTCAGGGCCATGCGGGCGCCGTCGCGGGCATTGGCATTGTGATGCCAGTAGCCGATCAAAAGGAAGGAAATGATGCTGGTGAGTTCCCAGAAGATCGCCAGCAGAATCAGATTGCCGGAAAGCACCACGCCGAGCATGGCGCCCATGAAGGCGAGGAACAGCGCGAAGAAGCGCGGCACGGGATCGTTGGTCGACATGTAGTAACGCGCGTAGATGACGACGAGCAGGCCGATCGCGGTGACGAGGCTTGCAAACATCCAGGCAAAGCCATCCATGCGCAGCGAGAAGTTCAAGCCCAGTTCGGGAAGCCAGTTGATATCGTAGCGAACGACTTTTTCAGCGGCGACGATCGGGTAGAGGCCGGCCGATGTGGCGAGGCAAAACAGCGCGATGCAACCTGAAAGCCAGGCGCTGGCCGTTCCCTTGTGCGCCGGAATGCAGATTGCAACAAGGCTCCCCGCGAAAGGCGCAAGAACCAGAATCAGAAGCAATGTCGCTGCGATCTCTATGTGCCCGTTTCCCTAAATCTTTCCGAAATGACAGGACCGCGAGGGGTCCGTGAATGCTGCAGCATTTGCGCGCCACGGCGGTGCCCGAAGCGCACCGCGAAACGGTGCAAGAGCACATTGTTTTTATGGCTGCTTTCGGCTGTCATGCCAACCCGCAACGGCGATTAAATTGACCGCCTGCGGCAATTCGTTGCCGGGCGTGTCGCGAAACCACAGTGCGATGGCCGATCGTCGCGCGCACCGGTTCATTTGTGCCTGGAAACATCAAGCGGTGATTTTTGTAACGAAATGTAGGATCGATGTGACGGGAAATATTTCGACACTGAAAACGGCTGATGGCAGCAGCCGTGGCGCGTGCGTTTTGCCCTGCTGCTGATATAAACACCGCATGGATACAATACCGCACATTCTTGTCGTCGATGATGATCCCGAGATTCGCCGGCTGCTTGGAAAATATCTCGACGGCCAGGGCTTCCGCATCAGCCTGGCCGGCAGCAAGGGCGAGTGCGAGGCCAAACTGGCCGAGCTGAAGATCGATCTTCTCGTTCTCGACGTCATGCTGCCGGATGGCTCCGGGCTCGATCTCTGCCGTTCGCTGCGGGGCAGGATGCCGCAGCTGTCGATCATCCTTCTGACTGCACTCAAGGAAGATGTCGACCGGATCATCGGGCTTGAGTTCGGTGCCGACGATTATCTCGGAAAGCCGTTCAACCCGCGCGAACTGTCAGCCCGTATCCGCGCCGTGTTGCGGCGTGGCCGCACTGAGCCGCCACCGGCCGGCAGCCGGCAATATGTGTTTGCCAACTATATCGCCGATATCGAAAGCCGCACGCTGCTGGCGCCGGACGGCAGCGCCGTTGATCTGACGGGCGGCGAGTTCGAGTTGCTGGTGGTGTTTCTCCAGCGTCCGGGCCGTGTTCTGTCGCGTGATTCACTGCTTGACCTGACACAGGGGCGGACGGCCGATCCCTTCGACCGGTCGATCGATATCCTGGTCAGCCGCCTGCGCCGCAAACTCGGCGATGCCAGCGTATTTGCGATGTTGAAGACCGTACGCAACAAGGGTTATCAACTCGCGGTTCCCGTCGAGCGGAGCAACTAGATGCTGTCGCTTCGTACGCGGTTTACGGCGCTGCTGATCATCTCGGTCGTTCTGGTGCTGGTGATCGCTGCCGTTATCACGGCTTGGCTTCTACGAAAGCCTCCGGAGGTCATGTACGACCGTGTTCTGGCTGAAAAAGCCGAATTCGCGCTGCTTCTGCTTCGCGCCGATCCCCTGGCGGCGCAGACACTGCATATTACGATTCAAGAAAAGCCGGCGAAGGATCGTATCGATCAGGATCGGACGGACAATATCCTCGCGGAGGGCCGCCGCCAGGGTTACACGGCCGATGTCGTCGTCTTGAAGAGCTTCAATCCGCATCGCTGGGATATCGCCATTCGGCTGGATGATGGCCGCTGGGCGTATCTGGATTTTCCGGATCCCGCGCCTTTTCCGTATCTGCCGCTGGCGGCCTATCTGGCATTGGTGGCGATCGGCATGACCGGTATTGCGACGTATGTCAGCAACGTGATGATGCGGCCGTTGCGGATCCTGGATGAAACGATCGCCAAGATCCGTCCTGATGGCATTATTCCCGAACTGCCGGAGACCGGACCGATGGAGGTCCGTACCACCGCCAAGACCATCAACCGGCTGGCGACACGCCTCAATGCAGCAGTTTCCAGCCGCATGCGGATGATTGCGGCGGCAGGTCACGATATGCGCACGCCGATGACCCGCATGCGCCTCCGCGCCGAATTTGTCACCGATGGCGATGACCGGGGGGCGTGGTTGAAAGATCTCGACGAACTCGACCATATTGCCGATAGCGCGATCCGGCTGGTGCGTGAGGAAATCAGTCCGGCTGCGCGGGAACGCGTATCGCTGGATGTCATTCTGCGGTCCGTTGCCGAAGAAATTCGCGAAACGGATCTGCCCGTTGGTGAGGGGGCGATCAAGCCGGTACTGGTCCAGGGCGCACCGTTTGCACTCAAGCGGGCGTTGCGCAATCTGGTGGTGAATGCCGCGACCCACGGTCTCGGTGCTCGCGTTTCGCTCTCCAGCTATGGCGAGGAGGCCGTCCTGACGGTTATGGACAGCGGCCCCGGTATTCCGCAAGAGTTGCTCGGTCGCGTGTTCGAGCCGTTCTTCCGCGTCGATCAGGCCCGGCGGCAGATTGTGCCCGGCGCCGGCCTCGGCCTCGCCATTTCGCAGGAAATCATCGAAAACCTTGGCGGCACGATCACCATCGTCAACCGCCGGGAGGGCGGCCTGCTGCAGACCGTGCGTCTGCCGCTGTGCAAGGCGGAGCAGGATTGATCCCGCCGGGTGCTTCCCCGGTCGATGCGGAAAGCTAATCGAGTCTGATGGACTGCTGGCATCTCGGGTTTCGGCATTGAGGCAGCCGACATAGCAATCGATCAATGGGTGCAAGGTATGTGCGCTTTTACCCGTTGGCCGCCTCAGCGAGTTCCGCGACTATGCTGACCACCAGCTGACATCTTCACCGCGCACGACCCGTCGCGGAAATGAAAAAGCGCGACCGATGGAACCGGCCGCGCTTGATTGGTCTCGACGTCTTGCCCGCCTGGTAGCGGCGGGCTGATCGCTTTGTCTTATTGTCCGATAGCCTGGATGCCTGCACCGCCGCCGATGGCGATGTTGAGAGAAACGTAGTTGTTGGCCAGGTTGCGGATGCCGGAGGCAAGCGCGATGCGCGATGTTGCCAGCGAGCGTTCAGCGTCCAGCACGTCGAGCAGCGATGTTGCGCCGCCCTTATAGCTTTCGCGTGCCAAGCCCAAGGCCTGCTCGTAGGAATTCACGACCTTACGAAGGGCAGCCACGGTCTGGTAGTTGTTGCGCAATGCAACGAGCGCGTTTTCAACTTCCTCGATGCCGTTCAGGACAGTCTGCTTCCAGGCAAGATACTGCTGCTGCGCACCAGACTTGGCGATATCAACATTTGCCTTCAAACGCCCGCCATTGAAGATCGGGATATTCAGGCTTGGGCCGAAGGACCACGTGCTAAGGCCACCGGCGACCGAAGAGACGATCCGCGAGCCGTCGATCGAACCACTCAGGCTGAGGCTCGGATAAAGCTGGGCTTCGGCAACGCCGATCTGGGCGGTGGCCGCAGCCAGCAGACGCTCCGCCTTGCGGATGTCTGGACGATTGCGCACGAGGTCAGCCGGGATGCCGATCTTGGTGTTGTAGCGCGGCGAGGGCTGTGACGCGCCGTTTCTCAGGCCAGCTGTGACAGTGGTTGCGGGCAACCCAAGCAGCGTGGCGATGTGGTTTGCCGACTGGTTGAAGCCAGTCTGATAACCGGGTAATTCGGCAAGCGTGCTGTTGACCAGGCCTTCGGCCTGAACGACGTCGAGACTGGAGGCTGCGCCCGCTGCCTTGATGTCATTGGTCAGCTTCAGCGTTTCGCGCCGCGAAGCCAGGCTCTTCTGCTGCAGAGCATAGGCTTCCTGATTGTAACGCGCTTCGATGTAGGACGTGGTCAGGTCGGACAGGTAGGCAAGGCGGGCAACGTTGACGTCGGCATAGGCGGCATCAAGCGAAGCGTTGGCCGATTCCTTGGCGCGGGCATACTGGCCGAACAGATCGATCAGCCAGGAAGCATCGCCACCGCCGCCGATTGTCTTGGTTTGGCTATGGTCGCTTTGACCACTCTTGACCCGGGAGGAGCCATCCTGGCCAGCGGCACTTGCGGAGCCGCTTGCATTTATCTGCGGCAAGCCGCCGGATGCGGCAACGATGACATTGGCGCGCGCTTCGATAATACGTTCGATCGATTGCTGGACGTCAAGGTTTTCGCCGAGGCCCTGGGCAACGAGGCCATTCAGCTTCTTGTCGCGGAAAGCTTCCCACCATGGCTTCAGCGTTACATCCGCTGCTTCTGCCTGGCCCCCTTCCGAGAATTTCGCCGGCACTGCCGCACTCGGAGATTGATAGTTAGGACCGACAACGCAGCCCGAAAGAAGAACGAGGCTCAAGGGAAAGAGCACTTTAGCAATTTTCATCTGGGTCCCCATCCGGCCCGCATGGGTCGGTAACAAACGATTCACTTTTTTCGTCTTTAACATTTTCCGCGCCGCTTGCGAGGGAACAATCGCAAAGTTGTGTCCGAAATGGACTATCCCCAGCTTTGGTGTTTCCCAAGTGCCACGGCTTGGATGTTTTTAGGCCGATTTCAAGGGTGAGTTGGAAAATATCTGCACAGCGTTCTTTTCGTTCACCCGCTGCGCTAGCCCGAGATTAGCAGCCATCTCAATCCATTAACGACTGCACATGTCCGGCGTTTGTCGGCGAGATGTCGAATTGTTTCCGGAGTGCCGAAAAATCGCAGCGCCGAGGCAACGATTGCGCTTGAGGCGTTGATGCGGAGTAGCCCGCACTAAAAACCCCCGAATCAGGGGTCAGGCAGCGAGCCACCGGCGTTCGCGGGCGAAGTTTGCCAGGTCGTTGGCGCTCATTGGTCTGGCGAGAGCATAGCCCTGCAGCCCGTGACACCCCAGATCCTTCAGAATTCGGGCATGCTCCATGGTTTCGACGCCCTCGGCAATGACTTCGATGCCGAGTGATATGCCGATGTCGATGATCGAGGCGACCAATTGGCGCTGTTTGCTGGAGGTCAGGATCGGGATCACCAGCTGCCTGTCGATCTTGAGGCGGCGCGGGGTGAGCTTCAGCAGGCTGGTAATGGAGGCATAACCGGTGCCGAAGTCGTCGATTTCGATGTCGATGCCGAGGCTTTTGATCTGCTCGATATTGGAAAGCACGGTCATGTCGCTTTCGTCGAACGAGATCGACTCCAAGAGCTCGAACGAGATTTTGCCGCGCGGAATGGCCATCTGGTTGAGACGATCGATCAGTTTTTCATCGTGCAGGCGGTGATAGGAGAGATTAACCGATACTTTCGGAATATCGATGCCGCTTGCTTCCCATCGCATCGACTGGAACAGCGCCTGTTCCAGAATCCGCTGGTCGATTTCCGAAAGCACGTTGATGTCTTCGGCCGTCTTCAGAAATGCGTAGGGCGCCAACAGCCCCTTGGTCGGGTGGTCCCAGCGTGCCAAAGCTTCGACGCCGATGATATCGAGGGTGTTGGGACAGAACTGCGGCTGGAAATGGGCGATGAACTCGTTCTGCTCGAGCCCGCGCAGGATTTCGTCTGCAGTCTGTTTCGTCTTGAAAACAGCAGTTTTCAGGGAGTGCGTGAAGAATTCGTAGCGGTTGCGGCCGCGGCGCTTGGCCTCATAAAGCGCAATATCGGAATTAACCAGAACCTGGCTGAGCTCTTCCTCGTGCCGTAACTGATGGGCAATGCCGATGCTGACACCGATACGGCATTCCTGCTCCTTGTAGCGGACCGGTATGCTCATGGCGTCGATGATACGCTGAGCGAGTTCCGTTTCTTGGTCCTCGCCCTCACCCTTGCGCGAAATGATGACGAACTCATCGCCGCCAATGCGGCCAACGAAATCGTCGTCGCTGGTATTGGCGCGCAGAATCTGGGCGGCATGCTTGAGGATTTCGTCGCCTGCTGCATGGCCGAGCGTATCGTTGATTTCCTTGAACCGGTCGAGATCGATGTGGAAAATGCTGGCAAGGCCCGGTTTAGTGCCGGCCGGGTGTTTTTTCGCAAGAATTTCGTCGAGGTACCGGCGGTTCGGCAGCGCGGTTAGGGGATCATGCAGGGCATTGAATTCCATCCGGTGCCGGGCCGCTTCCAGTTCGGCACTGTGGGCTTCTGCCTGCCCTTTGGCGGCTTCAAGCCGCTCGTTCTTTTCAACGTCGGTGGTCACATCCCAGTTGACGCCGACGATCTTCTCAGTGCCGCCCGCACCGGTATAGGTCGAGCCGACCGTGCGAATGTGCCGGATGCGGCTGCCCGGAAGGCGGATGCGAAACTGCGAGACGTAGCTCGCGCCGTGCCGCAGCGCATTGCTGAATTCCAGTTCGGCTTGCTGCAGGTCGTCCGGGTGCAGTGCGTCGCGCCAATCCTCGTAGACTTCGCGGGCGTCCCGCCGCAAGCCGTACAATTCCTTCATGCGCTCGTCCCACAGGAGTTTGCCGGAGGCGATGTCGAGCTCCCAGATGCCGATCTGTGAAGCATCGAGCGCGATCTTCAGCCGGTGGGACAGCTCCTGAAGCTGGTCCTTGTTGCTTTCGAGGACCTGGATATTGCGTTTGCGTTCCCCGATCAGGCGCCCGCTGATGAACATCGGCACGACGATGAAAAGACCGCCGATGAGGATGAGGGTGCGGATCAGGCCGGCGTTTGGCGGGGTGGCGACCCAGCCACCCTTCGGCACCGCGCTGATCACCCAGGACCCACCCGGCAGAAACAAGCTCACCGCGACAGGATCGGCTGCCTTGACGCCACTATCCCCATAAAACAAAGCGCCCTCTTCGCCCAAACCGTCGCGGCCGGAAATCGCCACGTCGATAGCAAGCGCGGGCGAGAGAAGTCCGCTATCCTGATACAGCCGGTCGACATCAATGACTGCGGAGACGAGACCCCAGTACCGGTTTGATTCACCGCCGTCGGGAAGCGATACGGGAAAGCGGCCGACAAGGCCCTGACCACCCTGAATAAGGTCCAGGGGGCCTGCGAGGACCATCTTGCCGAGTTCGCGCACCTTGAGTGCTGCGGCGCGCTGGTTGCTGTTCTTGCGGTAGTCGAGGCCAAGAACCTTCTCGTTGCCTTCCAGGGGGTAGACGAGGGAGACGATGAGGTTGGGGGCTGCAGCGATATTGCGCAGCCTTGAGCGCTCATTGAAAATGTTGCGCGCGAGATCGGAAAACCGTTTCTGGTTCATGCCCGGTTCCGTGGAGATTGTGGCGATCAATCCGCGTACAAGTTGGATGTCGCCATTGATGTTGGCCTCAAGTTTCGAGCGGATTGGATTAAGTTCGGCGATAACCGCCGCGCGCATCCTTGCCGCATGAACCGCGCGGTTCTGCTGCTCG
Source organism: Pararhizobium sp. (assembly GCF_965279435.1). NCBI lineage: Bacteria > Pseudomonadati > Pseudomonadota > Alphaproteobacteria > Hyphomicrobiales > Rhizobiaceae > Pararhizobium > Pararhizobium sp. The sequence goes on along the minus strand of NZ_CBDIHY010000003.1, from coordinate 731,741 downwards.
GCAAATAAGCCGGCGGCGATCACCACCATCAATGCAACATAGGTCGGCAGGTAGTTCGGCTTGAGAAACCGAACTATTGTTGATTTTCTGAGCGCATTCGACAGTCCGGAAAACACGTGATCTCCAAAGCTGTTCCCTATTCGACAGCTATTGGACCGGATTGTCGCAAGGGCGTCTTAACAAGATGTGCCTGAGAGCCCCGTCAATTCTAGCGCTTTATTCGGCTTTCTTCTTTTCCGGCAGCGTCTTGCGGTCTGTTTCAGCAAGCTCCTTCAGCTCTTTCTCCGTCATGGATTTTTCCATGCTCTTCGAGGCGCCCTTGAGTTCGGACTTTTTCGTCTCGCCGCGTTTGGCAGATAGTGCCGCACCGGCGGCTTTTTGCTGGGCTTGGGATTTTGCAGGCATCGACGTTCTCCTTCGGTCGGATGCCTCTTTAACAACCGTTTCCTAGATTGGTTCCGCAGGCTCCGGTAAATTGCTTTCGGGCGTACCGATCATCGCCAGCAACGTCTCCAGCCGGTCGGCATCGCGCGGCAGTTTGTCGGTTCGCAGCCGTGATATCCGCGGAAAGCGCATGGCAACGCCGGATTTATGCCGGCTGGAAAAGTTGATACCCTCAAACGCGACCTCGACGACGAAGCCGTGATCGGCTTCCGCCCGGATCGAGCGCACCGGCCCGAAACGCTCGACGGTGTTGTTGCGCACGTAGCGATCCAGAACCTCAAGCTCCGCGTCGGTAAAGCCGAAATAGGCCTTGCCGACAGGCACGAGAACATCCTTGCCATCGCTCTGCGTCCAGACACCGAACGTGAAGTCGGAATAGTAGCTTGATCGTTTGCCGTGGCCGCGCTGGGCATACATCAGCACTGCATCGACATTATAGGGCTCGCGCTTCCACTTGAACCACGGTCCCTTCGAGCGGCCGGATGTATAAGCCGAATCCAGGCGTTTCAGCATGATCCCTTCGATCACCGAATCCGGTGGGTCTTTGCGCAGGCGGTCGAGTTCTTCCCAAGTTGAAAAGGGGACGAGCGGCGAGAGATCGAAATGCGAGGGGGCGGCCTGTTCGATCAGGGCGGACAGTGCAGCGCGCCGGGTGAGGAAGTTTTCCGGGCGCATATCGCGGTCACCGGAAAACAACAGGTCGTAGCCGCGGATGAAGGCTGGATAGTCGTCCAGCATCTTTCGCGTCACCGTCTTGCGGTTCAGCCGCTGCTGCAGATCGGAAAATGTCCGTGTCGCGCGATTGGTGCGCATGGTGCCGCCGACGAGAAGCTCGCCGTCGATGATGCCTTCGAAATCCGCCGCTTCGAGGACGTCCGGAAAGGCACCGGAAATATCGTCGCCGCTGCGTGAATAAAGCCGCCGCGTGCCGGCCAGATTGGCCAGCTGGACGCGAATGCCGTCCCATTTCCATTCGGCGGCAAAGTCTTTTGGGTCAAGCGAGGTAAGATCATTGTCGCCCACCGGCGTTGCCAGCATCACCGCATGAAAAACCGCCGGCATGTCCAGTTCCGGCTTGGGGGACTTTCCATCGAGCCACTCGAACAGAGACAAGTAAGGGGGTGTCAGGCCATGCCAGAGCGTTTCGATCTCGGTGACGTCGACAGTGCCCATATCGGCAAGGGCCTGTTTTACCAGCCGGGCCGAGACGCCGATACGCAGGCCGCCGGTAATGAGCTTCAGGAATGCAAACCGGCTTGATCCTTCCAGCTGATCGAGCAGATCACGCACCAGGCCATGGACATTGGCCCGCCCCGCCGTTTCCAGCTGGTGCATGACGGCACCGATCGACAGGTCTCTAGCTATTGTCTCGCTGTCTGCCGGTGGTTCCCAGACAAGCGAGATGGTTTCGGCGAGATCGCCGACATAGTCGTAGGAATAGCGGAACAGCACCTCATCCATGCGCTCCAGCACCAGTTGCCGCAGCACATTCGGCTTCACGGTCTTGAGCGTCAGCGTGCCGGCGATGGCGGCCAGCGCATAGCCACGGTCCGGATCGGGCGCGCCGCGAAAATAATCCGCCATCAGCTTGATCTTGGCGTTGCGCTGCGGCGTGAGGACCAGACGGTCGAGGAGTTCGGCGAAGGCGCGCATTTGCTATTCTCCCTCGTCGTCGTAGCCGACCAGATGCAACGGCCGGGCAGCGATCCCCTGCAGCTCGCACCAGCGCACCAAAGCTTCTTCACGACCGTGCGTAACCCAGACCTCGCCCGGCTTGATCTCGTTGATCGTGGCGATCAGTTCCGGCCAGTCGCAGTGATCCGAAATGATGATCGGCAATTCGACGCCGCGTTGCTTGGCGCGTTGGCGCACCATCATCCAGCCGGAGGCGAAGATCGGAATGGGATCGGGAAAACGTCTCGCCCATTTGTCGGCAAAGGCTGAAGGTGGACCGACGACCACGGCACCGGCGAAGGACTGTTTGTCTTTGGTATCAACCGTGGCGGGCCGGAGATCGCCCAGCGCGATACCTTCGCTTTCATAATAGTCGCAGAGCCTTGCGAGAGCTCCGTGGATGAAAATCGGCGCGTCGTAACCCGCTTCCCGCATCAGCGCGATGATGCGCTGGGCTTTGCCAAGTGCGTAGGCGCCGACCAGATGCGCGCGCTCGGGAAACTGGTTGAGCGATGTTAACAGCTTGGCAATCTCACCCCGGTCGTCCGGATGGTGAAACACCGGCAAGCCGAAGGTTGCCTCGGTGATGAAGACATCGCAGGGCACAGGCTCGAAGGCGAGGCAGGTTGGATCGCGGCGGCGTTTGTAGTCGCCAGAGACGACGATGCGGATGCTACCCGCTTCAACGGCGATCTGCGCGGAGCCGAGCACATGGCCGGCGGGATGAAAGCTGACGGTGACGTCGCCGATCGTTGTACGGGTGCCGAGTACGGCCTCCTGCGTGCTGACGCAAAAGGCGTCGCCATAGCGGATACGCATGATGTCGAGCGTCTCCCGCGTCGCCATCACATAGTGATGGCCCGAGCGTGCATGATCGGCATGACCATGGGTGATCAAGGCGCGTTCGACGGGCTGGACGGGATCGATATAGAAGCCGCCCTTCTCGCAAAAGAGACCCTTGGGCGTCGGGTAAAGCAGCGTTTCCGGTTTCATGGAAACAAAGATAGCTGGCAATCGCATAACTGCCAGCTATCACGGTGAATTTTTAACGGCTCAGGCTGCCGGGCTCTGTCCCAGTGTCTTCGAGATCAGCTCAAGCACACCCTTAGCATCGACGTCGATGCAGATGTTCTGGCTCGGCAGGTTGTCCCAGTCGCTCGGCGGGAAGATGTGATCGTCGGCCTTCTGGATGGTCTGGCCATCGGCAATGCCGCCGCAGACAACGCGGATCGCACCGCTGCGCAACGTGAAGAGTTCGGGAGCTACGACATAGACGCAGGCGCAGCTGTCATGCACGACCATGCCGTCATCGACATGCTGCTCGTAAAAGTCGATATAGAACTGCGAAATGTCCGACAAAAGCTTTGCCGGCTTGCCGCCGGTGGCGACGATCGCTTCCAGCCTGCTGCGTGTCATAACTGTCTTCTCGGTGACGTCGAGACCGACGACGACGACGGGCCAAGGGGCCGTCATCACAGCATCGGCAGCTTCCGGATCGCCATGGATATTGGCTTCGGCTGCCGGTGTAATGTTGCCGCGCATATCGAACGCGCCGCCCATGATGACGACGTCCTTGACCAGCACCGCGATGTCCGGATCGTCCCGAAGCGCAAGCGCTAAATTGGTCATGCGGCCAACGGCGACAATGGTCACTTCGCCGGGATTTTCTCGGACAGTGTCGATGATGAAACGATGGGCCGGACGCGGATCGCAGGCGAGATCGACCGTTTCGGGAACGCCGATATTGCCGAGACCATCATCGCCATGGATGAAGGTCGGCCAGCCGACATGGGCGCGCGACGGGTCGAGCGTCTCGCCAAGTCCCTTGGCAACCGGGGCCGCGATATCCCATTGCTGCTTCAAATAGAGCGCGTTGCGTGTCGTCGTCTCGATCGAGGCATTGCCGAAAACGGAGGTGATGCCGATCAGGTCGATATCGGGGTGATTGTGCAGAAACAACAGGGCCATTGCGTCATCGACGCCGGGGTCCGTATCGAAAATTACCTTATGCATGATGTGTTCTTTTCGTTGATTGGAAGGCTGTCGCGGTTTCCCGAGTTGACATCGGCCCGGTTGTGAAAGTCAACCGCGCCGATGTCGCTTGCGCTTATTGAAACCGCTGAATGCTGAAGGGTTGGAGATCCGGCTGGCCGCCATTCTCCAGAAGTGCTGCGATCTTTTTGCCGGTGATTGCCGACAGCGTCAGGCCGAGATGGCCGTGGCCAAAGGCGAGCGCAATGCGCGGATCGTGCGGGCAGAGGCCGATGACCGGTACGGAATCCGGCGTGGACGGCCGCCGCCCCATCCATTCGCTGCCGCCGGTCTCCGGCAAGCTGGGTACATACCGGCGCATCTTCTGGCGCATTGCGGCGGACCGGGCGAAGTTCGCCGGTGCGTCCGGCTTGGCAAGCTCCACCGCGCCGCCGACCCGAAGGGCGTTTTTCAGCGGGGTGGCAACAAAGCCGTGTTCGGCGAAGAAGACCGGCAGTTCCAGCGTTACCTGCGGGTCGGTAAAAGTGGTGTTGTAGCCGCGTTCGTTTTCCAGAAGGACCTTGAGGCCGAGGCCACGCACCAGCGTCCGTGACCAGACGCCAGCCGATATCACCGCCTTGTCGAAGGTCTGGGGGGGGTGCCCACGGCTGAGGAGCGTGATGCCGTTGGTCTCCTGGCGAATGCTCTCTACCTGTGCATCGACCACCGTGCCACGTTCGCGAATATAGGCCTGCAGATGCCGCAGCAGGGCGAGTGGATCGAGAAAGGTCTGGTAACCGGCGGAAAAGACCCCACCGGCAAAATTTCCCTCAAGAGCCGGTACTCGCGACCGTGCTTGCGCAGCATCGAGCTTCTCGACCGCATAGCCAAGCAGAGCTGCATTGCCGCTGTCATGACGGAACGCGGCGTCGACCGCCTTTTCGGTATCGAAGATGGTCAGCGCGCCGCTGGGTTTCATGTGTCCGGATAGTCCGGCCATGCGGGCAAGGTCTTCGTGGGCGCCAAGAGCCTGGCGCATGAGACCGAGCAGGGCTGTCCGCGAACGCTCCACCCGCGCCGGCGTGGCGGCCATCAGCAGGTTGATGAGCCAAGGTGTGAGAGCCGGTAGGTCCTGCCATCGCAGGGTCAAGGGTCCAAGTGGATCGAGCAGCCATTTCGGCGCGGACAGAAGCATGTCGGGCCGTGCCAGCGGATCGATCTCGGGGACGGCGAGGATGCCGGCATTGCCGACGGATGCGGGCAGTCCGCCGATGTCCTTTTCGAATATCGTGACGTCATGCCCCCGTTCGATCAGGTGAACGGCGGTGGCGCATCCGATGATGCCTGCCCCTGCGATACCAATGCGCGCCATGATGTCGGATATGTCCCTGTTTCGAACCGGAAGATGTGAGCACCGGTTTTAGCGGTGCGCGAGCCAAGAGCAACTGATTTGCGGGCTGAAATCGAGCAAAGTTTCAAATCGGGGCAAATCGGCCGTTTGGCGGCAACAAACCGCCCGGACGCTTAAACTTTCCGAAACGTCGCCGCGATAGGATGAAGGCTCAATCAAAAGGCGGGGCCATTCCTGCATCCGTGCATGGCGCGGCGGGGGCCAGGAGTTGAAGTTGATGACGGAACAGCGCACGTGAAGTCGATCTTTAAAAAGATACGTCTCCCCCGCAAGGTGATGTTCCTCATTACCGGCATTCTTGTGCTGTCCGGCGCGTCCGGCGCCTTTGCCGTCTATTCCGGCAAGGAAACCTTTCTGGGCATGGCCGGGCCGCAAAAACCATCGCTCTCCGGTCTTGCCTGCACCACGCTCGAGACGCTGAAGATGCGCCGTAACGGCCAGCGCTGGATCCGCAAATATGTGAGCACGGAAGCTGCTAGTGGCGTCGACCGTGTTCGCACTGCTTTGCGCATTACCGGCCTGCTTGCCAAGCAAGAACAAGCCGATCTCTATCAGGTCGTCGTGCTCGATGCCGCCGGACCGTCGGATCGTGCCGATCGTCGCGGCGCTGCCATCGGTGCCCAGGTCCTGTTTGCGCCCGATCCGTCCAAGCTGCCGGGAATGAGTACGCCCTTCGTCGCCCGCTACACGGACGCCAAGGCAAATACCGTCGGTCTCTTCTATGGCTCCGAAGTGGCTCTCTCGACCGATGACGTCAAGACCACGCTGACGGCGATGGACGACAAATCGGATTGTTTCGATCCGGTTGCCGCCGCTGCAGCGGCAGAACCAGGCGCTGCCGGATCAAAGAGCAGCGCGCATGGCGAAGCAGCAACTGCGCCCGCGCATGGAGAAGAAGCGGAAAGTGGCGAGGCGCCTGCCGAACACGCCGACGACGCTGCAGCGCCGGATCATGGTACTGAGGCTGCGGCAGAGCAGAGCGCGCCAAGAGCGGAAGAAAAGGGTTTCTTCGGCTCCATGCTGGCCATGGTTATGGGCGGTGGTAGCGAAAAGCCGTCAAGCCCATCTAGTGAGCCAGCAACGGAAAATGCCGCCGAGAGCCCGCTGGAAAAACCAGCGGGACACTGACGGGACTGGGATACTATCGTTCGTCCCCGATCAGACGATGGCGTTGCCGGCGATGACGGCGAGAACCACGAAAATCAGGAAAATAACAACAGCGATAGCGAACAGCACGCGCGCAATCGTCGCGGATGCGGCTGAAACGCCGGAAAAACCGAGAAAACCGGTAATCAGCGAGATAACCAGGAAAATAAGCGCCCATTTCAGCATGGAGGGGGTCCTTTCAAATTCTGCTCACATAGACGCGCAGAATAGGGAAAAGTTCCACAGGCTGATGGGAACGCGCTCTCCGTTGGCCGGAGTAGCGCGTTCGTCGTGGGATGCCCCTTAGTCGGCCTTGTTGCGTCGGGCCGGGAAGAGAATGATGTCGCGGATCGACGGCGCGTTGGTGAGCAGCATGATCAGGCGGTCGACGCCGATGCCGAGACCACCGGCGGGCGGCATGCCCTGGTCGATCGCATCGAGGAATTCGTCGTCCAGCTGCTTGTCCTTTTCGCCGCGGGCGTGGGCCTGTTCCAGCTGCTCGACCATGCGCCTGCGCTGCTCTTCCGGATCGTTGAGCTCCGAAAACGCGTTACCCAGTTCCCAGGCGTTGCAATAGGTCTCGAAACGCTCGACCAGGCGCGGTTCGCCCGGCACTTCCTTGGCAAACGGCGAGATGTCCTTCGGGAAATGCGTGACGTGCGAAGGCTGGATCAGCGTGCCCTCGACCTTTTCTTCAAAGATGAAAGCCAGGCATTCGCCCCAGGTCCAGTCTTTTTCGATTGCAAAGCCGGCAGCCTTGGCTGCGGTGCGGGCTTCTTCGTCGGTCTTCATGGCGATGAAGTCGAGGCCGGTCGCCTCCTTGACGGCGTCCGGCATCGGCACGCGCTTGAACGGGCCCTTGAAGGAGATTTCCTTGTCGCCGAAGATGAATTCGGTGGTGCCGTGGATCGACAGCGCAAGCTTCTCGAAAAGCCGCTCGACGAGGTCCATGATGTCCTCGTAGTCGGCATAGGCCCAGTAGCACTCCATCATAGTGAATTCAGGATTGTGCCGGGTGGAGACGCCTTCATTGCGGAAGTTGCGGTTGATCTCGAACACCTTGTCGGTGAGGCCCGAAACCAGCGTGCGCTTCAAGAACAGTTCCGGCGCAATACGCAGGTACATGTCGAGCTTCAGCGTGTTGTGATGCGTCTTGAACGGCTCGGCTGTTGCGCCGCCATAGACCGAGTGCAGCATCGGCGTTTCGACTTCCATGAAGCCGTCGTCTTCCATGAAGCGGCGGATGCCGGAAACGATCTTCGAGCGCTGCTGGAAGCGCAGTTTGGATTCCTCGTTGGTCATGATGTCGAGATGGCGCTTGCGGTAGCGCTGCTCGATGTCGGACAGCCCGTGCCACTTCTCCGGCATCGGCAGCAGCGACTTGGTCAGCATGATGATCTCTTGCGCGTTGATCGACAGCTCGCCGCGCTTGGTGCGGCGGACAACACCGGTGACGCCAATGATGTCGCCGATATCGATCAGCGGCAGCAGCGCGCGGGCGTCTTCCGGCGTCGTATCCTTGTGGGAAAAGATCTGGATCTTGCCGCCGGCATCGTGGATGTCCATGAACATGCCGGAATTGCGCGAGGAGTAGACCCGGCCCGCCACCGTGACGACATCGTCCGTCACCACATCCGCTTCCAGGTTTTCGTATTTGCTGGCCAGTTCGGCATTGGTGATGGTGCGGTGGAAATGCGCCGGATAGACGTCGCCGATCTTTTCGCGCAGCAACGCCAGCTTCTGGGCGCGCACTTCGGTGACGTCGGAGGAGAGGGCGGTTTCGGTCTTTTCGGTCATGGGGCTCGCCTTATCAATGCGGCATATCTTGAAATTGTGTCATTCGCAGCCGGTGCGGCTTGCTGGGTCTAACCCTCCCCCTTGTGGGGAGGGGCGGAGCGTAGCGGAGGGGAGGGGTTCTTTCTTTTTTGAAAGGAAAATCCTCTCCCCAACCCTCCCCACAAGCGGGAGGGAGTTTACCGCGCAAGCGTTACTTCCCGCTGCCAGCCATCGACGCAGCGACCTGGCCGGCAACCTTCAGGCGCTGGCGTACGACCGAGCGGCCGAGGATGGCCATCGAGTCAAACAGCGGCAGCGAGCGGGTCGAGCCGGAAACGGCCACGAACAGCGGTGCGACGATGACCTTCAGCTTCTTGCCCATGCGGTCGGCAATGGCACGCAGTTCGGCTTCGATCGATTCAACGTTCCATTCGAGGATCTTTTCCAGGTCCGGCTGGACCGTGTTGAAGATTTCGACCAGTTCTTCCGGTGTCGATTTGACCTTGGCGAAGGATGCAGCGTCGAGGGCAAGATCGGACTTGAACAGGAAGCCTGCCAGATCCGGCAGTTCGCCGAGCTTGGAAATGCGCGACTGCGAGAGCTTGAGACCCTGCTTGATACGGTCGTTTTCCATTGCCCAGGACAGAACGCGGGCGGCGAATTCGTCTTCGCTCAAGCCTTCGCGCAGCCAGCGGCCATTCAGCCAGTCAAGCTTCTGCACATCGAAGATCGCACCGGCCTTGGACAGATTGCCCGGATCGAACTTTTCGGCCAGTTGCTCCATGGTCAGCAATTCCTCGCCTTCGGCAATCTGCACGAAGAATAGGCCGAGGAAGTTCATCAGCGCTTCCGGCAGATAGCCGAGGGCCGAGTAATAGGAGATCGAGGTCGGGTTTTTGCGCTTTGACAGCTTCGACTTGTCGTGATTGCGCATCAGCGACAGGTGCATGAATACCGGCGGCTCGAGGCCGAGATATTGGTAGATCAGGATATGCTTCGGTACCGAGGACAGCCATTCTTCGCCACGGGCCACATGGGTGATCTTCATCAAATGGTCGTCGACGACATTGGCCATATGATAGGTCGGCATGCCGTCAGCCTTGAGCAGGACCTGCATATCGACCGCATCCCACGGGATATCGACTTCGCCATAGACGCCATCGACGAACTTGCAGGAGCCTTCGGTCGGGATCTTCATGCGCACGACGGTTGGTTCGCCGGCGGCCACGCGTGTCGTGACTTCCTCTGCCGACAGCGTCAGGCAGCGGCCGTCATATTTCGGCGGCTTGCCGGCGGCACGCTGCGCTTCGCGCATTTCGGCCAGCCGTTCTGGCGTACAGAAGCAGCGGAAGCCGTGACCGTTGGAAACGATCTTTTCGACGAAGGGGAGGTAGGTGTCCTTGCGGTCGCTCTGGCGGTAAGGGCCGTAGGGGCCGCCGATATCCGGGCCTTCCGACCATTTCAACCCGCACCATTTCAGCGCGTCCAGAACCTTGGTCTCGAACTCGGGGGTCGAACGGGTCGCGTCGGTGTCTTCTATACGCAGGATGAACTCGCCACCCATCTTCTGCGCGAAGAGATAGTTGAACAACGCGATATAGGCGGTGCCGACATGGGGTTCGCCGGTAGGGGAAGGTGCAATGCGCACCCGGACTGGTCTGTCTGTCATGATCCTGGCCCGTGCTTTACGTGCTTTCGGCCTTCCGCCGGAAAGGAGACGTCCGGATGTGAAGGCGCATGCTTTTAAGGGAAGGAAATGCCCGATCGATGCCTGAAACGGCGGAAAATATCGGAAATTCCGTATGGCTGGCGTGAGACCATATTCAAAAGGGCGCGTCAAGGAAAACTGCGTTTGCGGCGGCAGCGATGGTCTTCAAAAGGGCCGTTGACAAATGATCCGGTTCGATTTATTTAACCTTAAAGTTAATTAACTTTATGGTTTAATACGAATGACCCAGGATCAACTCAGCACAACTCTTTCGGCGCTCGCCGATCCGACACGGCGGGCGATCCTGGCGCGGCTGGCCTTGGGGGAGGCATCGGTCAATGAACTGGCAGAACCTTTCGACATGAGCCTGCCTGCCGTTTCCAAGCATCTGAAAGTTCTGGAAAAGGCTGGCCTGATCAGCCGCGGGCGGGAGGCGCAGTGGCGTCCCTGCAAACTGGAAGCGGGGCCGTTGAAGGATCTTAACGCCTGGCTCGATAACTACCGGCAATTTTGGGAGGAGAGTTTCGACAAGCTCGATCTCTACCTGCAAAGACTTCAAGAGGGAGATGGAAATGAACGCAAGAGCTGACGTTGTCCCGGCCGACAAGGCCAATCTTGTCCTGACCCGGACATTCAATGCGCCGGCAGCACTGGTCTACAAGGTCTGGACCGACCCGTATCATCTGGCTCAATGGTGGGGGCCGCATCATTTTACCAATCCGGTCTGCGAGGTAGATCTCAGGCCCGGCGGCGTTATCCGCATCCATATGAAGGGGCCGGATGGCCAGATGTACCCGTCGAACGGTACCTTCAAGGAAATCGTCGAGAACGAGCGTCTGGTCTTCACCAGCACCTATGACAGCGAAGACGGCGTCACGATGCTCGAAGCGTTGAACACCGTGACCTTCACCGAGACGGACGGCAAGACCGTTCTGACCCTCCATGCACAGGTGTTGAGAGCAACCGAAGCCGTACTGCCCGCGCTCGATGGCATGGAAGAAGGCTGGAGCCAGAGCCTCGAAAAGCTTGCAGACCTCATCGCCAGCGCCTCGGCCGACTGAACCTTATCAATCCGGCATTCCCCTGAAGTGCGCATCAGCCTCTTCAGGGGCCTTATTCCCATACTCAATAGGAACCCGACTATGCTGAAAATACTGCTGATTATCCTTGCCGTCATCGTCGTGCTTTTGCTCGGCGCCGTCGTGTTTGCGTCAACCAAGCCCGATACGTTCCACGTCGAGCGCAGTGCGATCATCAATGCACCGCCGGAAAAAATCTTCCCGCTGATCAACGATTTCAACCAGTGGCAGGCCTGGTCGCCCTACGAAAAGAAGGACCCGGCGATGAAGCGCACGTTCGATGGTGCGACCAGCGGCCAGGGCGCCGTCTACAATTGGAACGGCAACAAGGATGTCGGCGCTGGCCGGATGGAAATCACTGAAGCGACGCCATCCTCCAAGGTTGAGATCAAGCTCGATTTCGTCCGTCCGTTCGAGGGACACAACGTCGCCACGTTCACGCTCTCGCCTGCGGCACAAGGCACGACGGTGACCTGGGCGATGGATGGGCCGAGTCCGCTGATCGCCAAGGTGATGGGTCTGTTCTTCAACATGGACACGATGATCGGCGGCGATTTTGCCCAAGGGCTCGAAAACCTGAAGGTTCTTGCGGAAAAGTAGGGGCGGGAAAAACTGGAACCAAACTTGGCTTGATCTGTTTTCCTCATGAGGAGTGCGGGGCTGTGTCAACCGGACCCGAGGGAGATGGAGAACGCAGAGATTTTTCTGGTTTCTCTTTGCGGCCAACGAAGCGGCAGTCGAGCTTCTTACCCCTTCGGCCTCGTATCCTCATTATTATATGTGCTTTAGATTGCCCCGGGACATCAGTTCCGGGGTCTTTTTTGTGTTGTTCAGCCCCAAACAAGAAGGGAGCGCATCCGGCTGGATGCGCTCCCTTTTCAATCCATGACAGGTCGAGAGCCCGACTAGAGCTTCGCGGCCTTGTCTTTCTGCCGCTTGCGGCGCGACAGCATGTTGAGTACCTCGACCAGCGCCGAGAAGGCCATTGCCGCGTAGACGTAGCCCTTTGGAACATGGAAGCCCATGCCTTCGGCGATCAGCGTCGTGCCGATCATCAAAAGGAAGCCAAGCGCCAGCATGACGATGGTCGGGTTCTTTTCGATGAAGCGGGCAAGCGGCCCGGCTGCCACCAGCATGACGGTCACTGCGAAGACGACCGAAATGATCATGATCGGAAGGTGCGGGGTCATGCCGACGGCCGTGATGATGCTGTCGATTGAGAAGACGAGGTCGAGGACCAGGATCTGGCCGATCGCAGCAGCAAAGGTGGTCGTGCCGGCCTTGGCAAGCGCATCCTCTTCGTGGTCGATGGGATCGACGGTGTGATGGATTTCCTTGGTTGCCTTCCAGACGAGGAACAGGCCGCCGGCGATCAGGATCATGTCCTTCCAGGAATAGCCGTGTCCAAAGAGGTCAAATACCGGTTCGGTCAGCTGGACAATCCAGGCGACGGTGCCGAGCAGCGCAAGACGCATGACCAATGCCAGGCCGATACCGATGCGGCGCGCCCTTTCGCGGTGTTCCGGCGGCAATTTGTTGGTCAGGATCGAAATGAAGATGAGGTTGTCGATGCCGAGCACGACTTCCATCACGATCAGGGTAATCAGGGCAATCCAGGCAGTCGGATCTTGCATCAGGAGCAAAATATCCTGCATCGGCGGTGGTTCCTTCCTCGATGGGTCAAGGTACATATACGGGAACCCGCGCAGCCGGTCGGCAGCGCGGGTGTAATTGATAATCCTTATGTATGTGGAAAACGCGACAAGGCAAGCGCTAGTGGGCGCTCAAATGGGCCGCGATACCGTTAACTCTTCACCGGAAGCCAGATTTCTGTCAGCCCCATGCCGGTTCTCGGGTCGAACCGCTCGTCGTAACGCTCCATCAGGTCCGGGAGCCCGGCATGGCTATAGCCGGACGAGGGCAGCCATTCGGTAAAGATCGCAGCGCAGGTTGCCTGGATGCCGGAAATATGGCCGCGATGGGCAAAGATCGCATAGCTCTGGGCGGGAAGCTTCAAGCTGACAAAGCCCTTGGGAAGGTTATCGGTGTCGCGAACCTCTACGGCGGTCATATATTGAAAGCTGCGGTCCTGTCCGTCTTCCTGCGTGCAGATGCCATAGGCAGCATATCCGATCTGGCCAGAAATACTGCCGTCATGCGCGTTGAACTGCTGCCATTGTGAGGGAATGCCGGCATTGGCGCCATAATTGTAGGTCTGCTGCAGGCCCGCCATCAGCATGGCGGGAGTGCTTTCAAATCGCGGTTCGTCCAGTCGTGGGAGGGGTGCGGTGTTCATGCGGATCGGCTCCATAAGATCGAGATCGCCAATATGCCCTCTGTTGCGAACCTCCTCCGGCGTCACGCCGAAATGATCGCGAAAGGCACGGGTGAAGGCTTCATGCGAGCTGTAGCCCGCATCAAGGGCGACTGCGAGAATGCTGGATGCGCCACCGGCGAGGGAAAGTGCGGCGGTGCTTAGGCGCCGTGCCCTGATATAACCACTGATCGAAAAGCCCGTCGTCAGGCCAAAGACACGCGACAGGTGATAGCGGGAAAGCCCCGCTGTCTCCGCAATATCCTCCAATGAAATATCCCGGGCGTAATGGCTTTCGATAAACCAGAGCGCCTTGCCAATTGCATTCATCCAACCTCCCGCAGCAAGCCGAATATGATCTTAGTGCCGATCCGGCCGCTTCACTTGATCGTGGTTGCGCGCTTGCCTGTCGCCGGGCCAACAGCCGTCAGGCCGCTGTGGTCTGCCGTGCTCCGTAGGCGGCCATGAAGACGCGAACGGCGCCGCTGATGACCCGGTCGATTTCCTCCGGCGGCGGCGCGGCTTCCATAGTCCCGAAAAGGCGATACTTGAAGAATCCGCCGCTTGACAGATCGAGAAACTGGCCTGCTGCCAGATCGAGATCGTCGATCTTCAGGCTGCCAATATCGACCTGGTGCTCCAGGAATTCCTGGAGCAGCGTGCGCAGGTTCTCCGGTCCCTTGAAGAAGCGCTGACACAGGTGGGGCATGCGATCGCGCACGCCGAGAACGGTGCGCATCGCGTTGATCACCTTTTCATCGGTCATATGCGTGACGAAGCTGACGCCGAATTTATAAAGGCCGGTTTTGACATCCTCGTGGGTGGCCAGCACTGTGCGAATTGTCGCCAGGAAAAGTGCCCGCTCCCTTTCGATCATCGCCGAAAACAGGTCATCCTTGTTCTGGAAGTAGACGTAGATCGTGCCCTTGGAAACGCCCGCTTCACGGGTGATGTCGTTCATACTGGCGGCGTCGAAACCGACACTCATGAAAACGCGCTTTGCGCCCTCGATAATCTGTTCACGCTTCGCCGGATCCTCACCGGCAGCACGGCGGCCGGAAAGGGCTTCGTTGGGACAATCTAAGGCCCCCGTTGTTTCTGCCAATTTTTCGTTACCTTCGGACATTTTTGTCTCATTGTTAACTTTTCGAACCGAACGGTTCGATTCCACTTGATATGTGAGTGATTTCGCATTAAGTCAATCGAACTGAACGGTTCGGTTCGAATTTCTCACATCACGGCTGGTAGTGCAATATGTCAGTTTCAAACAAGTCCGGTGCTGCCCATGTCCGCCCCGTTGGCGATGATTTCAAGGCGCCCGATGAACAGATCGAGGCTCCCGAAGCCAGGAACGTGACGGAGCCGGCCGCCGAAGAGCAGGTAGCGCCGCAGGTTGCTGCCGTCGCTGAAACGCCCGCCCCGAAGCGTCGCAAGCTCGTGTTTCCAATCATCGTGATCGCCGCGTTGGCAGCCGGTTGCTGGTACGGTTACGAGTGGTGGACCAATGGCCGCTTCATGATCTCGACCGATGACGCCTATATCGAAGGTGATATCGCATCGATCTCGCCAAAAGTTTCCGGCTATATCGAGAAGGTCAATGTCATCGCCAACCAGCACGTCAAGGCTGGCGATCCGCTGATCACGCTCGACAAGGAAGATTACCGCATTGCTGCCGATCAGGCGCAGGCGCAGATCGATACGGAAAAACTGTCGCTGCAGCGTTTCGATGCGCAGATCGCTGGCGCCAAGGCCAGCGTGCAGCAGGCAGAAGCGCAGAAAACCGCCCTTGAGGCGACCGTCCGGGGTGCCGAAACCACGTTCAAGCGTGCAAGCGACCTCCAGTCAAAGGCAGTCGGTACGGTCGCCTCGCTCGATGATGCCACCGTGGCACTCGATCAGGCCAAGGCAAACCTCATTGGCGGTGATGCACAGATCGCCACTGCAAACGCCAACATCGCCGTGCTGGTTGCCCAGCGCGCCGAGGCCGAAAGCACGATCCGGTCGCTGGAACTCGCCCGTGACAAGGCGCAGCGCGACCTGGGCTTCACCGTCCTGAAGGCGCCTTATGATGGTGTGATCGGCAATCTGGCCGTTCAGGATGGCGACCTCGTGTCCGCTGGCCAGCGTCTGGCTGCTCTGGTGCCGACCGATCAGCTTTATATCGACGCCAATTTCAAGGAAACGCAGATCGCCCACATGGTTCCGGGTTCGAAGGTCAACATCCACGTGGATGCTTTCGACGAGGCGCCGATCGTCGGTACCGTGCAGTCGATTTCGCCAGCCTCCGGTTCGGTGTTCTCGCTGCTGCCGGCCGAAAACGCCACGGGCAACTTCACCAAGGTGATCCAGCGCGTTCCGGTCCGCATCGTTTTCCCGAAAGAGGTTCTGGACAGTGGCCGCCTTCGCGCCGGCTTGAGCGTGGTTGTCGATGTCGATACCCGCACCGCGCCGAAGCAGGATACCGCTGCGGCCAAGTGATCCGTATGCCGCGCCAATCGGCGCGGCTTTAACGGTTGAGAAGATGTCCCGGGCCGAGGCGCCGGGACCCTGTGATGCACCAGTTTTCATGACCATGATGGCTCCCGCGTTCGTCTGAACGCGGTCACGCCAGGAGCAATGCCGATGGCTGCCACTGCAACAGCGGGTACGATGCCGCTTCCCGCCCAAGCGGAAGAGAAGATGGATCCGAAACGGCTGATCGCGTTTTTCGCGATGGTCTTCGGCATGTTCATGTCGATCCTCGATATTCAGATCGTCTCGGCCTCGCTGGCCGAAATCCAGGCCGGCCTGTCGGCCGGTTCCGATGAAGTTGCCTGGGTGCAGACCGCTTATCTGATTGCCGAAGTCATCATGATCCCGCTGTCCGGCACTTTGGCCCGCATTGTCTCGACACGTGTGCTGTTTTCAGTGTCGGCTGCAGGCTTCACGATCGCCAGCGCCCTTGCGGCGACAGCCACCAATATTGACCAGATGATCGTCTACCGCGTGCTGCAGGGTTTTATCGGCGGCGGCATGATCCCGTCGGTGTTTGCAGCCGCCTTCACGATCTTTCCGCCGTCCAAGCGTAGCATCGTCTCGCCGATCATCGGCCTTGTTGCGACGCTGGCGCCAACCATCGGCCCGACCGTTGGCGGCTATCTCAGCCACGCCTTTTCCTGGCACTGGCTGTTCCTCGTCAACATCATTCCGGGCATCATCGTCACCATCGTGACCTGGAATTTCATCGATTTCGACAAGCCCGAATGGGGTCTTTTCAAGAAGTTTGACTGGTGGGGCCTGTTGTCGATGGCGGTCTTCCTCGGCGCGCTGGAATATGTGCTGGAAGAAGGCAACAAGAATGACTGGTTCAGCGACGAATACATCTTCATCGGTGCGGTCGCGTCGGCGATCGGTGCTGCAGTCTTCTTTTACCGGGCGTTCAAGGTCGAATTTCCGATCGTGGATTTAAGGGCCTTCTCCAATAGAAACTTTGCCTTCGGCTCGCTGTTCTCCTTCGTCATGGGTATCGGGCTCTACGGTCTCACCTATATCTATCCGCTCTATCTTGGACGGATTCGCGGCTACGATTCGCTGATGATCGGCGAGACGATGTTCGTCTCGGGTCTGGCGATGTTCTGTACCGCGCCGATTGCGGGCAGGCTTTCCACCAAGGTCGATCCACGCGTGATGATGGCGATCGGCTTTGGCAGCTTTGCGGCCGGTACCTGGCTGATGAGTTCGCTCACGGCCGACTGGGATTTCTATGAGCTTCTGCTGCCGCAGATTCTGCGCGGCTTCGGATTGATGATGTGTATGGTGCCGATCAACAATGTCGCGCTCGGGACGTTGTCCCCCGCCCGTATTCGTGGCGCGTCCGGCCTGTTCAACCTGACGCGTAACCTTGGTGGTGCCGTTGGTCTGGCCGCGATCAACACCATTCTGACGCAGCGCCAGGAAGAGCACTACGCCCGCCTGCAGGAACATGTGCAATGGGGTAACCCTGAAGCCATGGACCAGCTGAACAACATGATCGCCAAGTACAATTCACACGGTCTCGACGGCGCAACCATTGCCATTCAGAAGCTGTCGGGGATGGTG
Organism: Pararhizobium sp.; assembly: GCF_965279435.1. NCBI lineage: Bacteria > Pseudomonadati > Pseudomonadota > Alphaproteobacteria > Hyphomicrobiales > Rhizobiaceae > Pararhizobium > Pararhizobium sp. The sequence goes on along the minus strand of NZ_CBDIHY010000003.1, from coordinate 714,141 downwards.
ACCCAGCAGGCGATGGTCATGTCGTTCATCGATGTGTTCCTGATCCTCACCGGGCTGTTTGGCGCCCTGGTCTTCTGCGCGTTCCTGATCCAGAAACCGCAACCTGTGCCAACGGGCGCCGGCGGTGGTGGACACTAGCCGTTAAGGCCGCTGCATATCCGATCTGTACGCCGCGGCTTTCATCCGCCACAATGCCCTGAAGGCAAACTTCAGGGCATTGTGCATGACTGGTCATCCGTTTCCTCTGCTTCCCCGGCGGTCTTTCCTCGCCAATCTTCTCAGTCTCGGCGTCGTCTCATCGGTTGGTCCGGCGCTTGCCGCGACGGCCACAAAGGCGGCGTGGCCTCCGATCGACGCGACATTTCTGTTCACGGCGGATGTTCACACCTGCCTCATTTCCGGCGGCGTGCTCAGCCCCAATTGCGCCCAGGAGGGCAAGACCGATGCCAATCTTCTGCGGCATGTGGCGGCTCTGAACCGCATCGCGGAGTTTGACTGGCCAACGCAGATCGGCGGTGTAGCGACTGGGCTTGCTGGAGCCGGTCAGAAAATTGCCAAGCCGCTCGGCCTCGTTATCGGTGGAGACATGACCGATGATGGCGGCGGGCAGGTGAAGGTTCCGGGCGAGGGCCACCAGTTGCTGCAATTCTCCAGCCGCTATCAGGAAGGTACCGGTCCGGACCGGGTGCATTTCCCGGTCTATAACGGGCTTGGCAATCACGATCTCGATCAGGACGGAGTGCTGCCGCATATCGACTGGTACCGCCGCGAACTGCGGGATTATGTCGAGCTCAATCATCGCCCGACGGTGTTCTACAAGCCGCCGGTGGCGGTCGCCAATTACGATATCGATTCCGACAATTATTCCTGGGACTGGGGCGGGCTGCACCTGGTGCAGTTGCAGCGCTTTGGCGGCGATACCAACAAGGGTGCGATCAGCGGTCTGGACTGGCTGAAGCAGGATCTTGCCAATTCGGCAGCCGACGGCCGGCCGGTCATCCTGTTCCAGCACTATGGCTGGGATCCTTTCTCGCTGGAAAAATGGGATCCGGCCAAGATGACCTTCGATGACGAGGGCTCCGGCCACGCCCACTGGTGGGGCGACGACGAGCGCGCTGCCTTGCTGGCAGCCTTGAAAGGTTACAACGTCGTGGGCCTGTTCCACGGCCACGAACACGATACGCCGATGATCTACAACCAGGATGGCCTCGATCTGTTCAAGCCAATCGCCACCTTCAAGGGTGGTTTTGCCGTCGTCCATATCACCAATCACTATATGGACGTGGTCCTTGCGCAGGCGCAGGGAACAGATGGCAATGTGAATTTTCTCAAGGCTTTCACCAAGCGATTTTCCTGATTCCTAACGGTGGCGAGCGCACGAAAACCCGCTCCATTGAACTCGGTGCCAATTTTCTGATTTACGTACATCAAATTTTCCTCTAAGTCTTTTTTCCGGAGGAAACATGCGCCCGACAGTTCACGATATTGCCGCTGCGGCAGAGGTCAGCCTTGCGACCGTCGACCGCGTTTTGAACCAGCGCGCCGGGGTCCGCACCGTCACGCGTGAAAAGGTCGAGCAGGCGATCGAGCGTATCGGTTATGTCCGCGACGTCGCGGCCGCCAACCTTGCCAAGAGCCGCGTCTATCCCTTCGTTTTCATTTTGCCCTCCGGCGATAACTCCTTCATGCGCGGTCTTGAGGCTCAGGTACGTGCCGCGATTGGCCGTTCCGCTGTCGAGCGTACCGACATTGCCATCGTCACTGTCCCTGCGTTCAACGCCGAAGCCTTGGTTGCGGCGCTGGATGCGGCGCGTGCTGCATCTCCGGCCGGTGTCGCGGTCGTTGCAATCGATTCCCCCGATGTCGTGGCCGCCGTCGATCGCCTTGCGGTCGAGCGTATCCCTGTCGTGACGCTGGTTTCAGATCTCACCGGTTCCGCCCGCGATCATTTCGCCGGCGTCGACAACATTGCTGCGGGCCGCACGGCAGCGAGCCTGATGGGGCGTTTTCTCGGCGGACGTTCCGGGCCGGTGGCGGTACTGGCCGGTTCGATGCTGGTGCGCGACCATCGCGAACGTCTCGACGGCTTTCGCGCCGTGATGACGGAGAATTTCGGCGCGCATGTTCTGTTGCCTGTCATCGAAGGACAGGACGATCCTGCCTTGGTTGAGACGCTTGTCGGTCAAGCGCTTGCGGCATCGCCGGAAATCGCCGGTATCTACAGTTTGGGGGCTGGTAATCGCGGCCTGATCGCTGCCTTGAAGCGGCGAAAGAATACAGTCCCGGTCTGTGTCATTGCGCATGAGTTGACGCAGCACACGCGGGCAGCATTGAACGGCGGATTGATCGATGTGGTTCTTAATCAGGACGCCGGGCATGAGGTGCGCAGTGCCATTCGCGTGCTGAAAGCCAAGGCCGATGGCGTTGCCGTCATCGGCGCGCAGGAGCGTATCCGCCTCGACATTTTCCTCAAGGATAACCTGCCCTTCGAGCAGGACAGCAACCAACTGCCCGAACAGGGCAGGCAAGACTAGGGAGATCATCATGTATCTTGGTATCGACCTCGGCACGTCCGGGGTGAAGGCATTGCTGATCGACGGCGGCCAGCGGGTCATCGGCTCCGCATCCGGTGCCATGGATGTGTCGCGGCCGCATCCGGGCTGGTCGGAACAGGACCCGGCCCACTGGATCCGCGCGACGGAAGAAGCAATTGCCGGACTGAAAGCGGCCCATCCCAAGGAGTTGGCGGCCGTCAAGGGCATCGGGCTCTCCGGTCATATGCACGGCGCGACGCTTCTGGATGACAATGACAAGGTGCTGCGTCCCTGCATTCTCTGGAACGATACGCGCAGCCACAAACAGGCCTTGGCGCTCGACGCCGATCCGCAGTTCCGGGCGCTGACCGGCAATATCGTCTTTCCGGGGTTCACCGCGCCGAAACTTGCCTGGGTGGCGGAAAACGAACCCGATATTTTCGAGAAGGTCGATTGGGTCCTGCTACCCAAGGATTATCTGCGCCTGTGGCTGACCGGCGAGCATATTTCCGAAATGTCGGATTCGGCTGGCACGTCCTGGCTCGATACCGGCAAGCGCGCCTGGTCGGAAAGCCTGCTCGATGCGACGGGGCTGACAGAAAGCCATATGCCGTCGTTGATCGAAGGTACGGAGCAAGGCGGCACGCTGAAAGCCGATCTCGCCGCCAAGTGGGGCATGGGCACGGGCGTCATCGTTGCCGGTGGGGCAGGGGACAATGCGGCATCGGCCTGCGGCATGGGTACCGTCGGCGAAGGTCATGCCTTCGTCTCGCTCGGAACGTCCGGCGTACTGTTTGCCGCCAATGCCAGCTACCTGCCCAATCCGGCCAGTGCCGTGCATGCGTTCTGCCACGCGCTGCCCAACACCTGGCACCAGATGGGCGTCATCCTGTCAGCCACCGATGCGCTCAACTGGCATTCGGAGATCACCGGCAAAAGCGCTGCAGACCTCACCGCTGAGCTTGGCGACAGCCTCAACGCACCGTCCGGCGTCACTTTCCTGCCGTATCTCTCGGGCGAACGCACGCCCTATAATGACGCTGCCATCCGCGGTGTCTTTGCCGGGCTTGCCCATGAAAGCAGCCGCGTGGTTCTGACTCAAGCCGTGCTTGAAGGCGTGTCCTTCGCGCTTCGTGATAGCCTTGAGGCCCTGCGCGTTGCCGGCACCACGCTTTCCCGCGTGACGGCCATCGGCGGCGGCTCACGCTCGCGCTACTGGCTGAAGTCGATCGCGACGGCGCTCAACCTGCCGGTTGATGTGCCTGCCGATGGCGACTTTGGCGCTGCATTCGGCGCCGCCCGCCTGGGTCTCGTTGCCGCAACAAAGGCCGATCCGCTCACCGTCTTCACCGCCCCGGCAACAGCTGAAACCATCGAGCCTGATGCAGCTTTGCACGGCGCTTATGCCGATGCCTATCAACGGTATCGCCGCCTCTATCCGGCGATCCGGGCCGCCTACTGATTTCAATCAGCATTTCGAACACCAAGAGGAAACACCCATGAGCACAGGTTTTTTCGGCGATATCGCCAAGATCAAATATGAAGGCCCCGACAGCACCAATCCGCTGGCCTTCCGTCATTACAACCCCGATGAAATCGTCATGGGCAAGCGGATGGAAGATCACCTGCGTTTTGCGGTTGCCTATTGGCACACCTTCGTCTGGCCGGGCGGCGACCCCTTCGGTGGTCAGACGTTCGAGCGCCCGTGGTTCGAAGACAGCATGCAGGCTGCCAAGTTGAAGGCCGATGTCGCCTTCGAGTTCTTCACGCTGCTCGGCACACCCTTCTATTGCTTCCACGACGCGGACGTGCGCCCGGAAGGCAAGAATTTTGCCGAGAACACCAGGAACCTCAACGAAATCGTCGATTACTTTGCCAAAAAGCAGTCCGATACCGGCGTCAAGCTGCTCTGGGGTACGGCCAACCTGTTTTCCCACCGTCGCTACATGTCGGGTGCCGCGACTAATCCGGACCCGGACGTCTTTGCCTTTGCTGCGGCAACCGTAAAGACTTGCCTCGATGCGACGCTGAAGCTCGGCGGCGAGAACTACGTCCTGTGGGGCGGCCGCGAGGGCTATGAGACCTTGCTCAATACCAATGTGAAGCAGGAACTCGACCAGCTCGGCCGGTTCGTCAACATGGTCGTCGAGTACAAGCACAAGATTGGCTTCAAGGGCGCCATCCTGATCGAGCCGAAGCCACAGGAGCCGACCAAGCATCAGTACGATTACGACGTCGCGACGGTCTACGGCTTCCTCAAGACCTATGGCCTTGAAAACGAGGTCAAGGTCAACATCGAGCAGGGCCATGCTATCTTGGCCGGCCATTCGTTCGAGCACGAACTGGCGCTGGCCAATGCGTTCGGTATCTTCGGCTCGATCGACATGAACCGCAACGATTACCAGTCCGGCTGGGATACCGACCAGTTCCCCAACAACGTTCCGGAAATGGCGCTGGCCTATTATCAGGTTCTGTCGGGCGGCGGTTTCAAGACCGGCGGCACCAACTTCGATTCGAAGCTGCGCCGCCAGTCGATCGATCCGGCAGACCTCTTGATCGGCCATATCGGCGGCATGGATTGCTGCGCCCGGGGCCTGCGCGCCGCGGCCAAGATGGTCGAGGACAAGGCACTGTCCGGCCCGCTCGACGCGCGCTACGCCGGTTGGCAGTCGGCCGAGGGCCAGAAGCGCTTGACCAGCATGTCGCTGGAAGAGATCGCAGCCTTTGTCGAAAAGACCGACCTCAACCCGCAGCCGAGATCGGGTAAGCAGGAACTGCTGGAAAACGTCGTCAACCGCTACGTCTAAGCGGCTTTGCTCAGCAGGGCGATTGTCAATCAAGGGGCACCGGTGGTGCCCCTTTTTGTGAAATATGGCGACGTTGAAGCTTCAGGAAAGTTCGGTCAGTTTGTCGCAAGTTTGAGAAAAGCGACGGAAAAACAGTATTTTATCGATAGATTTCGCTACGCCATCTGCCTTATCCGCAAGACATTCTTAACTATGCGGACCTAGTTCTGAACGCACGCTTTGAACCATCTGCCGGCATGATGCCGATCGCGCAGCGCGCATGCCTTTCCCCGTTTCGATTTAGGATGCCTCAGCATGTCTGCGCCCATTTCCACGACCAAACACTTGAATGAACGCCTCGATTTCGTCGGGCTTGTTGGCGAAGAGCGTGCTGCCCTCGTGCGGGCAAGGCCGACCATTTCAGCTTCTCTTGATGGCGCGCTCGACAAGTTCTACGCCAAGGCGACGGCGGTTCCGGAAACAGCAAAATTCTTTGCCAGCGATGCGCATGTCAAAAGCGCCAAGACACGGCAGGTTCGGCATTGGGACCAGATCGCCTCCGGCGAGTTCGATGATAAATATGTCGAGGCGGTAACGGCGATCGGCAAGACGCATGCACGCCTTGGGCTGGAGCCGCGCTGGTATATCGGCGGCTACGCGCTGATCATGGAATCGATCATCAAGGCAGTTGTCGAAAAGCACCTTGAAGGCTTCCTCTACAAGAAGAAGGCCAAGGATATCACCCTCGAGGTGACCGCCATCATGAAGGCGGCGTTCGTCGATATGGACTATGCCATCTCGGTCTATCTGGATGCGCTGCAGGAACAGCGGGCCATCGGGGATGCCGAGCGGAAAACACTCTCGGTACAGCAGGACGAAGCCCTGTCGGCGCTCGACCGTTCGCTGACCGGGCTTGCCAATGGCGACCTGACCGCCAAGCTTGGCGCAGCCTTGGCGCCGCAGTTCGATGGCCTGAAAACAAACTTCAACTCGGCTCTCGGCACGCTCGACACCGCGTTGAGCTCCATCGTTCTGGCTGCCGACGAAACGTCCGGCAATGCCGGTGAACTTGTGACGGCGGTCGATGACATGGCTCGCCGTACCGAACAGCAGGCCGCCTCGCTTGAACAGACTGCAGCAGCACTCGAGGAAATCACCACAATTTCCAAGGAAGCGGCCCTGCGAACCGAGGAAGCCCGCCGCGTTGTCGGGCATGCCACCGAGGAAGCGCATAAATCCGGCGAAGTGGTCGAGCAGGCCGTCAGTGCCATGAGCGCGATCGAGGAATCCTCCCGCCGTATCACCCAGATTATCAGCGTCATCGATCAGATTTCGTTCCAGACCAATCTTCTTGCCCTGAATGCCGGGGTGGAAGCCGCGCGTGCCGGTGATGCCGGCAAGGGCTTTGCCGTGGTCGCCCAGGAAGTGCGTGAACTGGCGCAGAAATCCGCCGATGCCGCCAAGGAAATCAAGGGGTTGATCGACAAATCGTTCGAGGACGTGCTGAGGGGCGTTTCGCTGGTCAATCAGACTGGCGATGCGCTGCGGACCATCGGTGAGCAGGTCACCCATATCAACGGCCATATCGATGCCATTGCCGGCTCGGCGCGTGAACAGGCAATCGGCATTACCGAGATCAATACAGCCGTCACCGGCATGGATCACATGACCCAGCAGAATGCCGCGATGGTCGAACAGACCCACGCTGCGACCCATAATCTGATGCGTGTCAGCACGACTTTGAAGGCTCTTGCCGATCAGTTCACAGTGTCAGGTGGACGGCGTGCGCCAGCGCTTGTTCGTCAGCGCAACGAACGCCGCTACGCCTAAGCGGAAACAGATAGCGAAGCGTCAGGCCGAAAGGCTCAGCGCTTCGTCCATTTGAGCGATGGGGCCGCGACAGAGTTGCGGACCACCAGATCGGGGCGGAGCAGGATTTCCGTTTCCGGCGGCTGGCCGTCGGACAAAAGATCCAGTAGCAGCGCCATCGCATGTTTGCCGATCGCGGTTCGTGGCTGGCGGATGGTGGTCAGCGCCGGCGACATGAAGCTTGCCTGCGGCACATCGTCGAAACCCGTCACGGAAAAATCACGCGGAATATCGTAGCCGCGCGCACCAAGGCCGATCATCACGCCAATTGCCGTCTGGTCGTTGACGCACATGAAGGCCGTCGGCAGCGTATCGCGCATGAACAGCTGCTCGACCGCCAGCCGTCCGCTTTCGATTGTGCCATCACCTTCAAAGACAATACGCTGATCGGCGCCGACATGGGCCGCGTCCAGCCCGGCCTCATAGCCCATCCGGCGCCGGCTATAGGCAAGCCGGGTGCGGGAATCGCCGATGAAGGCGATCTTGCGATGGCCCTCGGCGATCAGCAGGTCGATCACCTTGCGGGCGCCTTCGGTATCGTCGACGCCGACATAGGGAATGCCGCCATTGAAGACCGGTTCGAAGACGCCGACGCAGGGGGGCAGTCTTGCGGTCATCGATTGATGGCCGAACGGCAGGATGCCGGTGAACAGGATCAATCCGGCGGCTTGATTGGAATTGAGGAATTTCAGATATTCCAGCCCGCGCTGGGCATCGTTCTGCGTATGGCCGATCAGCACGCCGTAGCCATGCGAGCGCGCCTCGTTCTCCAGGCCGACGAGAATGTTGGAAAAATTCGGGTCGCCAATATCGGGTGCGACCACCAGAATCATGTTGGAGCGGCCGAGCCTGAGGCTGCGCGCCATGGCATTGGTGGTGTAGCCGGTGATGGCAATCGCCTGGCTGACCTTGAGCCGCGTCGAATTGGCGACTTTCTCTGGCATATGGATGGCGCGCGACACGGTCGCGATCGACACTTCCGCGATCCGGGCGACGTCTTCAATGGTTGCCGGCGTGGAATTCGACACTGCGCTCTGCCTTGGTTTTAGTCTCGGCGGGACACTACACAGACTTACCCGGAGGTCAAAGCCTGCGCGAAGAATTTCTCAGTTATGCCCTGATGTAAACCTTTACATAGCCTATGTAAAGGTTTACATAGCTTGAAAGCGGATGGGAGCCGCAGGGAGGATTACATGAGTTCGCAGACCAGCGGCGCCGATGACGGCGCGGTCGTGCTGTCCGCACGGCGCATCAGCAAGTCGTTCAACGGCGTGCAGGTCCTGTTCGGCGTCGACTTCGATCTCCGTGCTGGCGAAATCCATGCTCTGATGGGTGAAAACGGCGCGGGAAAATCCACACTCGTCAAGATCCTGTCCGGTTTTGAGCAGCCGACATCCGGCGAAATCATCCTCGATGGGCACGCAGTCAAGCTGCCGCCGAACGGTGCTGCCGAAGCGCTCGGCATTGTCATCATTCACCAGGAATTCAATCTCGCCGAACATCTGACCGTCACCGAGAGTCTGTTTCTCGGTCGCGAAATAACCCGCTTCGGTGTGCTTGATCGCAAGTTCATGCGGGGTGAAACGCGGCGTGTTCTCGACCTGCTCGGTTCGCATGTCGATGAAAATGCAATGATCAGTTCGCTGTCGATTGCCGACAAGCAGATGGTCGAGATCGCCAAGGCGATCAGCCGCGATGCCCGCGTCGTCTTCATGGATGAGCCAACCGCTGTTCTCTCCCGTGAAGAAACCAACTTTCTGTTCAAGCAGGTGCGCAAGCTGCGCGACCAGGGCACAAGCTTTGTCTTCGTCTCGCACAAACTCGATGAAGTCATGGAGCTGACCGACCGGGTAACGGTGCTTCGCGACGGCCAGTGGATCAAGACTTCGCCGACATCGATCCTCGACGGGGAATCGATTGCCCAGCTGATGGTCGGTCGCGAGCTGTCGAAGCTCTATCCGGCTAAGCGCGAACCGAATGTCGATGAAGAGATCGTGCTCAGCGTCGATGCGCTGTCGACCGGCTACGTCAAGGACGCGACTTTCGAAGTGCGCAAGGGCGAAATCCTCGGGTTTTCCGGGATGATCGGGTCGGGGCGCACTGAGTTGATGGAGGCGATTGCGGGCTTGAGGTCGCGCGCTTCTGGCGAAGTGATCATTCGTGGCGAGACGGTTCCGTCAGGCGATGTGCATGCCGCCAATCGGCAGGGCCTTGCCTATATGACCAAGGATCGCAAGTCGAAGGGGCTTCTGCTCAATTCACGCATGACCGCCAACCTGACGCTGCAGTCCCTCGAAAATCATGGCAAGCTCGGTTATCTCAGCCCCGCCAGCGAGGCACAGGCGCTGGAGCGCGCCCGCCGCCGCTTCGATATCCGGGTACGCGATGGCAATGTCGTGGCCGGCCGCATGTCGGGCGGCAACCAGCAGAAGCTGTTGCTTGCCAAGGTGATGGAAACCGAGCCGGAGATCATCATCATCGACGAGCCCACCCGCGGCATCGATGTCGGCACCAAGCAGCAAATCTATCATTTCATCTCGGCACTGGCGCGTGACGGACGCTCCATCATCGTCGTCTCCTCCGAAATGCCGGAGGTGATCGGCCTTTGCACCCGCGTCGCGGTGATGCGGGAAGGGCGGATTGTCGGCATGCTGGAGGGCGATGAAATCTCCGAACAGGAGATCATGCGCTATGCGGCCGGATTGAAGAAAAAGGCCGCAGCCTGAACTATGCAGGCACAAGCGGCGCACTGAAAAACAAACCCCAGGGATAATGGGACGGGAGGTTGGAGTGGACACGAGCGTGAATGAGGAAACCCGGGACGTGCGGCGCCGGAACTGGCGGGATATCGACCTTCGGGCCGTCGCACCGTTTGCGGCTTTGATACTGCTTCTCATCCTCGGGGCACTCGTCAATCCGAATTTCATCGGATTGAACAACCTCGCCAATGTCGCAACCCGCAGCGCTTTCATCGCCATCATTGCGATTGGCGCGACCTTCGTTATTTCCTCCGGCGATCTTGATCTGTCCGTCGGCGCCATGGTCGCTTTCGTCGCCAGCCTGATGATCCTGTTCATGAACTCCGGCGTCATTGCCGATCCGGCCCTGATGCTGACAGCCGCCGTACTGTTTGCCGTCGTCGCGGGCTCGCTGTGCGGCCTGGCAAACGGCCTGATCACGACGGTTGGCCGGATCGAGCCGTTCATTGCAACGCTCGGCACCATGGGCATCTACCGTGGCCTGACGACATGGCTGTCGCAGGGCGGGGCGATCACGTTGAAGGACCCGGCGTTGCAGGAAATCTACCGCCCTGCCTATTTCGGCTCGATCCTTGGCGTTCCGGTACCGATTGCGGTGATCCTGGCGGTGACCTGCGTGGCGGCCTTCATTCTCTATCGTACTCGGTACGGAAGGCACGTTGTTGCCGTTGGCTCGAACGCCGATGTTGCCCGCTATTCCGGCATTCCGGTCAACCGGGTTCGCACGATCGCCTTCGTCATCCAGGGCCTGTGCGTGGCGATCGCGGTTCTGCTTTATGTGCCGCGCCTTGGCTCAACCTCGGCAACCACCGGCATCCTGTGGGAACTCCAGGCGATCACTGCCGTCGTTGTCGGCGGAACGGCGCTCAAAGGTGGCGCCGGCCGCGTCTGGGGCACGATCTGCGGCGCCTTCATCCTGGAACTTGTCGGCAATATCATGCTGCTTTCCAATTTCATCAGCGAATATCTGATCGGCGCCATCCAGGGCACGATCATCATTGTTGCGATGCTCGTCCAGCGCTCGCTGGTACGGAAATCGTGAAGTACCGGGTTCAGGGGGTCGCCCGGTCTCAAAGACTGCAAGACCCGCATCACTAGGGAGAGAGAAACATGCGTAAAGGATTATTGGGCGCTGCAGCCGTCGCCATGATGGCGCTGACCGGTGTGGCCCACGCGGAAGAAAAGAAGGTTACGATCGGCGTTTCGATCCCGGCCGCCGACCATGGCTGGACCTCGGGCGTGGTGTTCCATGCCGAGCGTGTCGCCAAGCTCTTGATGGCACGGCATCCGGGCCTCAACGTCATCGTTAAGACGTCGCCGGATCCGGCAAGCCAGGCCAATGCCGTGCAGGACCTTGAGACCCAGGGCATCGACGCACTGGTCATCCTGCCGTCCGACCCGGATCCACTGGTCAACGCCATCAAGGAAGTCAAGAGCAAGGGCACGTTCGTTGCCATCGTCGACCGCGCACCGTCGGTTAACGACAACACCGTTCGCGACCTCTACGTTGCCGGCAACAACCCGGCGCTTGGCCAGACCGCCGGTGAATACATCAAGGCAACCACGCCGGACGCTGAAGTCGTCATCATCCGCGGCCTGCCGATCCCGATCGACCAGCAGCGCCAGGACGGCTTCGACAAGGGTATCGAAGGTTCCAACGTCAAAATTCTCGACCGCCAGTTCGGCAACTGGAACCGCGACGACGCCTTCAAGGTCATGCAGGACTACCTGACCAAGTACCCGAAGATCGACGTCGTATGGTGCCAGGACGACGACATGGCTGTTGGCGTACTGCAGGCCATCGAACAGGCCAAGCGCACCGACATCCAGTATGTCGTAGCCGGTGCCGGTTCGAAGGACATGATCAAGAAGGTCATGGACGGCGACAAGATGATCCCGGTCGACGTGCTCTATCCGCCGGCAATGGTGGGTACCGCGCTCGAAATGACCGTTGCCAACTTCTACGGGCAGGTTCCGGTTCGCGGCGTCTACACGATCGACGCAACGCTCGTCACCAAGGACAATGCCAAGGACTTCTACTTCCCCGATTCACCGTTCTGATCGGTTCCACTCGCTACCGGGCGCCTGCGAAAACGGGCGCCCATTTTTATGGCCTGAAATCATCCCTGTCTTCGTTTTCGGTTTTTGCGGCACGTACCTCTTGCCGCCGTGCGAAGTCCGTGATTAGGTTCCGGCGCACTGGAATTCTGGCTGTCTCCACCAGCTGGCCGTTGTCGGTAAGAGGCGCCTTGCCCGCGACGAACGGCGTGTTAAAACACTTCGGAAACGTTTACGGTCGATAATCAGGGAGGAATCTGACATGAAGACCATCAAGGGCCCCGCGCTCTTCCTCGGACAATTTGCGGGTGATGCCGCCCCCTTCAATTCATGGGATTCGATCACCAAATGGGCCGCCGATTGCGGCTATATCGGCGTTCAGGTTCCAACCTGGGCCAGCCAGCTGATCGACCTGAAAAAGGCAGCCTCGTCGAAGGATTATTGCGACGAGTTTGCCGGCAAGGCGCGTGAAAACGGCATCGAGGTGACTGAGCTTTCGACCCATCTTCAGGGTCAGCTGGTCGCGGTCAATCCGGTCTATGATGAAGCCTTTGATGGTTTTGCAGCGCCGGAAGTGCGCGGCAATCCGAAGGCTCGCCAGGAATGGGCCGTCGAACAGGTCAAGATGGCGCTGACGGCGTCGAAGCATCTCGGCATCAAGGCGCATGCGACCTTCTCCGGCGCGCTGGCCTGGCCGTTCATGTATCCGTGGCCGCAGCGTCCGGCCGGTCTGGTGGAAACCGCTTTTGACGAACTGGCCCGCCGCTGGACGCCGATCCTCAACCACGCCGAAGACTGCGGCGTCGATATCGCCTATGAAATCCATCCGGGCGAGGATCTGCATGACGGGATCACCTTCGAGATGTTCCTCGAGCGTGTCGGCAACCATCCCCGCGCCAACATGCTCTACGATCCCTCGCACTATATTCTTCAGTGCCTGGATTATCTCGACAATATCGATATCTACCACGAGCGCATCAAGATGTTCCACGTCAAGGATGCCGAGTTCAATCCGACCGGTCGTCAGGGCGTCTATGGCGGCTATCAGGGCTGGGTAAACCGGGCCGGGCGCTTCCGCTCGCCGGGTGACGGCCAGGTCGATTTCGGTGCGGTGTTCTCGAAGCTGACAGCCCATGATTTCGACGGCTGGGCCGTGGTCGAATGGGAATGCGCGCTGAAGCATCCGGAAGACGGTGCCCGCGAAGGCGCTGAATTCGTCAAGCACCACATCATCCGCGTCACCGAAAAAGCTTTCGACGACTTCGCCGGCGGTGGAACGGACGACGCGGCCAACCGTCGCATGCTAGGGCTTTGAATTTATACCCTCCCCTTGAGGGGGAGGGTCGGCGCATAGCGCCGGGGTGGGGTGATTTCCGCGACCTACAAGCGTCACCCCCACCCGCAGCTTCGCTGCGACCTCCCCCCTCGAGGGGGAGGTGGAACTCTCCGCACACTCAAAATCCAAGGGAGAACACAATGGCAATCGAAGGAACCACAGAGGTTCGCGAAAAACGCATCCGTCTCGGTATGGTCGGCGGCGGTTCGGGGGCTTTTATTGGCGCGGTCCACCGCATGGCCGCGCGGCTTGACGATCATTTCGAACTGGTCGCCGGCGCGCTGTCATCGACCCCGGAAAAGGCGAAAGCCTCTGGCGCAGAATTGGGTCTTGATCCCTTGCGCAGCTATTCCGATTTCAAGGAAATGGCGATCCGCGAGGCCAAGCTGAAGAACGGTATCGAGGCCGTTGCCATCGTCACGCCGAACCATGTGCATTACGAGGCGGCCCGCGAATTCCTCAAGCGTGGCATCCATGTGATCTGCGACAAGCCGCTGACGTCGACACTGGCGGATGCAAGAAAACTGAAGAAGCTGGCCGACGAAAGCGATGCGCTGTTCGTGCTGACGCACAATTACACCGGTTATCCGATGGTCCGTCAGGCCCGCGAGATGATTGAGAATGGCGATATCGGCGCCGTCCGTCTGGTGCAGATGGAATATCCCCAGGATTGGCTGACCGAGAATATCGAACAATCCGGCCAGAAGCAGGCCGCATGGCGCACTGATCCGTCGAAGTCGGGTGCCGGCGGCTCCACCGGCGATATCGGCACCCATGCCTATAATCTCGGTGCCTTCGTTTCCAGTCTCGAACTGGAAGAGCTTGCCGCCGATCTCGATAGCTTCGTCGAAGGCCGGGCGCTGGATGACAATGCCCATGTGATGATGCGCTTCAAGGAAAAGAACGGCCAGCGCGCCAAGGGGATGCTCTGGTGCAGCCAGGTTGCCCCTGGCCACGAGAACGGCCTGATGGTCCGCGTCTATGGCACCAAGGGCGGCCTCGAATGGACCCAGAAGGACCCGAACTATCTCTGGTACACGCCATTTGGCGAACCGAAACGCCTGATCACCCGCAACGGTGCTGGCTCCGGCCCGGCCGCCGCCCGTGTTTCCCGCATCCCGTCGGGGCATCCGGAAGGCTACCTCGAGGGCTTTGCCAATATCTACACCGAAGCCGCCCGTGCCATCTTTGCCAAGCGCAAGGGCGTGGCGGTCGATCCGGCCGTCATCTATCCGACAATCGACGATGGCATGAAGGGCATGGTGTTCGTCGATGCCTGCGTGCAGTCGTCGAAGCGCAACGGGGCTTGGATCAAGGTCTAAGCTTTCGCGATCTTTATCCGGTTTGCGCATGCTGTTATGCTAACTGTTATTGTCTCCTGTCAGTGGACACAAAGGAAGCAGCATGGCGAGCAGCGCGAACCTCGGGCAACATCTAGAAGACTATGTGACCGATCTGGTGAAAAACGGGCGCTATAATTCTCGCAGCGAGGTGCTGCGAGAAGGTGTCCGTATGATCGAGGATCGCGAGAAAAGGCTGGCTGCCCTCGACCAGTCGATCGCCCAAGGACTGGACGATGTGAAGGCAGGCCGTGTGAAACCTGCAAAAGATGTGCTTGCTCGCCTGGTTGCCAAATATGAGGGCGAGGCGAAAGACGGCAACTCGTGATCGTCGTTTTCACCGAAGCGGCCGAGGCGGATATCGAGCATATCGCCGATTACATCTCTCGCGATAATCCCGGTCGTGCCGTGACCTTTGTTCGTGAACTGATCGATCGCTGCGAACAGCTGCCTCAAGCGCCCCATGCGTTTCCGATCGTGCCGCGTTATGCGCAGGCTGGTGTTCGAAGACGTCCCTATCGAGGCTACCTGATCTTTTACACCGTCAATGAAGACAGGGTGGAAATGCTGCATGTTCTGAATGGTGTTCAGGACTATGAAGCCATTCTTTTCCCTGAAACATAAATATCTCATCTTCTCTGCGACCGTGAACTTAGCAACTCTTGCCAGCGCGAGGTTGACTTTTTTGCAAACCGTTTTACTGCAACGTTGCAGTAAATGCCGCTTATCCGGAGTGTTTCATGATCGATCCCAAAACCCTTGCCCAGCGCTTCCCCGGCGACTTCGTATTCGGCGTTGCCACCGCCTCGTTCCAGATCGAGGGCGCGACGAAGGCGGATGGCCGCAAGCCGTCGATCTGGGATGCGTTTTCCAACGTGCCGGGCCGGGTCTATCAGGGCCACAATGGCGATATCGCCTGCGATCACTACAACCGATTGGATGAAGACCTCGACTTGATCCAGAGCCTCGGCGTCGAGGCCTATCGTTTCTCGATCGCCTGGCCGCGCATCATCCCGGAAGGCACCGGGCCGATCAATGAGAAGGGGCTGGATTTCTACGACCGCCTCGTCGACGGACTGAAGCAGCGCAATATCAAGGCCTTCGCGACGCTTTACCATTGGGACTTGCCGCTGGCACTGATGGGCGATGGCGGCTGGACGGCGCGGACGACCGCCTATGCCTACCAGCGTTATGCCAAGACGGTGATTGCCCGCCTCGGCGACCGGCTGGATGCGGTGGCGACCTTCAACGAGCCCTGGTGCTCGGTCTGGCTCAGCCATCTCTACGGCATCCATGCGCCGGGCGAGCGCAACATGGATGCGGCGTTGCATGCGCTGCATTTCACCAATCTCGCTCATGGCCTTGGCGTTGCCACCGTTCTCGAGCTGCAGCCGAACCTGCCGGTCGGCATCGTCATCAACCCGATGCATGTCTATGCCGGCAGCGATAGCGCCGAGGACAAGGCTGCGGCTGAGCGGGCCTTCGATTTCCACAATGGCGTCTTCTTCGGCCCGATCTTCAAGGGCGAATATCCTGAGAGCTTCCTCTCGGCCCTTGGCCACCGCATGCCGGCCATTGAGGACGGCGATATGGCGACGATCAACCAGAAGACCGACTGGTGGGGCGTCAACTATTACACGCCGATGCGCGTTTCACATGATCCGGCGGAAGGCGCCGAGTTCCCGGCGACGGTCAATGCCAAGGCGGTCAGCGACGTCAAGACCGATATCGGCTGGGAAGTTTTTCCGCAGGCGCTGGGCGATCTCATCCGCACGGTCAACGACCGTTACGCACTGCCGGATTGCTACATCACCGAGAACGGGGCCGCCTACAATATGGGCCTCGAAAACGGCGTGGTCGATGACCAGCCGCGTCTCGATTACATCGCCGATCATCTGGCTGTAACGGCTGACCTGATCAGGGAAGGCTATCCGATGAAGGGCTATTTCGCCTGGAGCCTGATGGACAATTTCGAATGGGCGGAAGGCTACAAGATGCGCTTCGGCATCGTCCATGTCGATTACGAAACCCAGGTCCGCACCATCAAGAAGAGCGGTCACTGGTACAAGGAACTGGCCGAACAGTTTCCGAAGGGCAATCACAAGGCCGGTTGACGGTCCTGTTCGGCGGAGAACAAAAGCCCCGATTGACAGCAAATGATCCGGCATTCTAAGCCGGATCATGGCTCTTCACCTTTCCGCCTTTGACTATGAATTGCTGGATGGCGCCCATGGCGAGGCGGCTGCTTTCTGCATGCGGCTTTTGACGCGCTTTGCCGAGGCGGTCGATGCTGGCCGTTTCATCGATATCGAAGCAGCCCATATCGATGGTTGTCTGTATCTCGGCGAGGTCAGCCTTGATTTCGTCGAGCATCTCGTTCGCCTGAAAGGTTGCGTTCGCGTGCCGACAACGTTGAATGTCGGCTCGGTTGATCTGATCCACCCTGAGCTGTTCCATGGCGACGACAAGATCGGAAGCAACGGTGCGCGGTTGATGCAGGCACATGAGGCGCTGGGCTGCTTTCCGACTTTCACCTGCGCGCCCTATCAGACGATCTTCCGGCCGCGTTTCGGCGCGCAGATCGCCTGGGCGGAATCCAACGCCATCGTGTTTGCCAACTCGGTGATCGGCGCCCGCACCAATCGCTACGGCGACTTCATCGATCTCTGTTGCGCGCTGACGGGCAGGGCGCCCTATTACGGGCTGCATATGCCGGAAAACCGGCGCGCCCAGGTTTTGGTAGAGATTGAAAGCCTGCCGCAGGAGTGGCCGGACGCCGGTCCAACTTGCGTTGCAGTTGGCCACACCATCGGCAAACGTTGCGGCAGCCTTATCCCGGCGATCACAGGTCTGCCTGCCCATACGCAGGAGGATGACCTGAAGGCGCTCGGCGCTGTCGCTGCGTCGTCCGGCGCCGTCGCGCTATTCCATGCCATCGGCTTGACGCCGGAAGCGCCGACGGTCGAAGCGGCGTTTCAAGGCCGCCAGCCGATCGAGACGATCCGGCTGATAGCCGATGATCTGCGCCACACAGTGCGCAATCTCTCGACCGTACCGGATGGCACGCCACTGGTCGGTGTTAGCCTTGGTACGCCGCATTTTTCGCTGGAGGAATTTGCCCGGCTGATGCCGCTGATGGATGGCCCGCGCCCGATCATCGATATCTACATCAACACCAGTCGCAGCGTGCTGAGCGAACTCACGGATAGAGGTTGGGACACGGTGCTGAAGGCGCAAGGCGTCACGCTGGTGATCGATACCTGCACCTATGTCACGGCGATCATACGCGACATGTCCGGTGCGATCATGACCAATTCCGGCAAGATGGCCTATTACGCTCCAAGCAATATCGGCGTCGATATTGCGTTTGGATCGCTTGCCGAATGCATGGCTTCGGCCCGGGCCGGAAAGGTGGTGCGGCTGTGACCATCCATGCGATTACGCTGGTGCCGGGACAGGCGGAAGGGCAGACCTTCGTGCTGAGCGAGCCCTTGAGCTTCTGGGGCGGCCTCGATTCTACCACCGGCCGGATTATCGATCAGTGGCATCCGCAGAAGGATGAGGTGATGACGGGCCGCATTCTTGTCATGAAGGCGGGGCGCGGTTCCAGTTCCGGCAGTTCGGTGCTGGCCGAGGCGATCCGCCGGAAAACGGGACCGGCCGGTATCGTCCTCATGACGCGCGATGCCATCATCACCGTCGGTGCCATGGTTGCAGCGGAACTATATGGGGTTCATTGTCCCGTCGTTCTGGTGGAGGAGACGGATTGGGATAAGATTGTCTCGGCCGGAATTGTTGGCATCAGCGCAGCCGGTACCGAGCCGGCCATTCTGACACTCCCGATCTGAGATCTGTCTGAGCGCTTCAGCTTCCCAGATGCCGTTCGCCACGCTTCTTTGCCAGGTCCATCTGCTGCTGCCGCTGGCGGTAGCGTTGGCGGTCTTCGTCGGTGCGACTGTCGTGACAGTGGATGCACGTGACACCATGTTCGTGATGGGGTGACAGAAGGTCCTGCGGCGTCAGCGGCTGGCGGCAGGCGTGGCAGAGCGTGTGCTCGCCTTCCTTCAGGCCATGCGTTACCGAAACGCGGTCGTCGAAGACGAAACAGGCGCCGTCCCAGAGGCTTTGCTCTTCCGGCATGTCTTCCAGATATTTCAGGATGCCACCCTTGAGGTGGTAGACCTCGTCAAAGCCCTGCTCCTTCATGAAGGCTGTCGCCTTCTCGCAACGGATGCCGCCGGTGCAATACATGGCGATCTTCGGCTTGGCGGCGAGGTCCGGGTTGTTCTTCACCCAGTCGGGGAATTCGCGAAAACTCTTGGTGTTCGGATCAACCGCGCCACGGAACATGCCGATCGCTGTCTCGTAATCGTTGCGGGTATCGATCACCAGCGTATCGGGATCGGAAATCAGCGCGTTCCAGTCCTTTGGCGCCACATAGGTGCCAACAGTTTTATTGGGGTCGATGTCCTCGACGCCCATGGTGACGATTTCTTTCTTCAGCCGTGCCTTCATGCGCAGGAACGGCATCGACGATGCCCAGCTTTCCTTATGCTCGAGATTGGCGAACTCGGGTTGGGCACGTAGGAAGGCGAGCACGGTGCGGATACCATCTTCCGGCCCGGCAATCGTGCCGTTGATGCCCTCATGCGCCAGCAGCAGCGTACCCTTGACGCCATTGTCGTCGCACGTCGACTGCAGCGGATCGCGAAAATCGGCGAAACGCTCGAACGCGGCGAAATGATAAAGCGCTGCCACCAGAAACTGGCCACTGGCTTCCGGGCGAGGAGTATGGATCGTGTCTGTCATGCGGCGTGAAATACAGCTTTCCGGCCGTGCACGCAATCGGGGTGTGCGGCCGGAAAGTATTGGTCAGGCGGCCTGCGGTGTAAAGACCCGCAAGCGATGGCCGTCCGGATCGGTGCAGGTGAAGGTATAATCGGATGCTGACGAGATGGGCTCCTGCAGGATCGTTACGCCTTTTCTGCGCCATTCATCGTGCAGCGCATCGACACCCTCCCGGCCGGCGACGAAGATCGGAAGCTCGGCATCGTTGGTGTTCACGGCTGCCGGCAGTTTCTTCCTCTTCGCCAGGCCAAGTTTCAAGGCGTCGTTCATCAGGACGACTGCATAGGTCGGCGACAGTTCCAGCGGCAGTGCACCGAACATCGCCATGTAGAAAACGGCGCTCTCGGCCGGGCTTTCGACAGGCAGAACAAAATCGGTTTTCATGGCAGTCTCCTCTCGGTGGGTTCGGAGACTTTTTTATACCGCCCTACTGTCAATTTCTGGCAGTAGGGTCACATGTCCTGCGTGACATTGTGAGCACGCCGCCATTCCGCCAGAAGCAGGTCGCGGCGGCGTGGAATTCGGATGCCAGTGACCGTCATCGTGGTGAACCGGTCGGTGCGAAAGTGGCGAAAGTCACCGCGCAATTCACACCAGGCCGCCAGCACGCGGGTTTCTTCGAAATAGGCCAGCGCAAAAGGCCAGATGCGCCGCGTCGTCGGCTGCCCGCTGACGTCGGCATAGTCGATGTCGATCTTCATGCCTTGGCGGATTGCCTCGCGAATGGCAGGAAAGTTGACGGTGCCGAGACGCAAATCGCGCGTGTTGTAGACGAGTAGAGAATTCGTCTCCATTTCGTGCCGCAGGTCGGCGGGCAGCACGGCGGCAATTTTTGCCAGAGCGTTGCGGGCCGCATCTTTCAATTCATCGTCCGCCCGTGCCGACACCCAGCGTGCGCCGAGCACTAAGGCCTCGATCTCCTCTTCGCTCAGCATCATCGGCGGCATCAGGAAGCCGGGCTTGAGCACGTAGCCGAAGCCGGGCGCGCCCTGGATGTCGGCCCCTTGCGCCTGCAGGGTGGCGATGTCGCGGTAAAGCGTGCGGATGCTGATGCCCATGCGTTGGGCAAGCGCGCTGCCGCTCACCGGCCGACGGTAAGTGCGCAGAAGCTGGATCAGATCGAGAAGCCGGGTGGAGCGGGACATGGCCGATCATACTGACAGGGATTGGCAGTATCAATGCCGGGAGCAGGGCCGCGTCAGACTGCGTCCTGCCATAGGAGCTTGATCTTGCGGCTTTCCGCCTTTGGATCATCGCGGAAAACTGAAGCAGCAACGGTCAGGGCCTGTTCCCGCAGTGCTTTCTGCCGGGTGATGACGGCCGAGAGCAGATAGGCGACGTCCTCGCTCTTGCCGAAAATCTGCGGCTGTTCGTCGACAAGGGAGGCAAGCAGCGCCAGATCGTTGTGATGACCCAATAGATCGACAACCTTTGTCACCTCGATCCGCTTTGCATGCAGCGCGGAGGGCCAGAGGCGTTGCAAGATATCCAGATAGAAACGGTAGTCCTGGCTGCGTTTGCGCAGTTCGTGAAACAGATGTGCATCAGTGGTGTCCGTGCAGGCCTGCCGCGCCGCCGCTGCTCTCTCCAGCGCCTTGCGCCAGCCCTTGGCGATGCGTTTGGCGCCCTTTTTGCCGCCATCCTGAAAGGTGATGCGGGAGAGCGAATCCAGCGCCCAGCCGCAGGTTGAGAGCGCCGCCGCCACGCTTTCTTCGAGTAGGTTTCCCTCAGTTACCTGTTCGTCGCGCCGGGCGGTCAGGACCTTGCCGATCCGTTTCAGCGCGGCGCGTTCGTCGGCGTTTTCAGCGTGATCAAGCAGATACCGGCTGACTTCGACAAGGGCGGTTTCGTCACGTGCTGTCGAAAGCGTCCGTGCCATGTTGCGGATGCGCGCATTTTCCGAGCGCCGGAAGGCCGGGATGTCGGCGGCGGCGAGGCGGTAGAGGGAGCGCAGTCTCTTGAAGTTCTTGCGGGCGTTGTGGATCGCTTCCGGCAGCCCTTGCGGACGGTCGGTCAGCGCCGACACCGCAAGTGTTAGCTGCTCGGTTCCAACTGCCTTGAATTCTTCAGTAAAATGTTCAGAAGGGCGAATATGATAGCTCATGATCTGCCTTGGATATGATCGGGCTGGTTGAGAGATACTGGTTCGAGTAGTGCGGATCCCCGGTCACCTCGGTGCCCAGCCAGTCCGGCAAAACCGGTTTGTCGTCTTCGGTGCCGAGTTCCACTTCTGCAACGACAAGGCCGTCATGCGCGCCGCCATAGACATCGACTTCCCAAAGGAAGCCGCGATGCTTGACCTCGTAGCGGGTCTTTTCAATGATGAGGCCGATGGCCTTCGTCATCATGTCCCTGGCGTCCTCCACCGGGATCTCATATTCGAATTCATCACGGGTCATCGATCCCGTGCCGATCTTGATCGTCAACTTTGCCCGCTTGTCGTCCATCAGCCGCACCCGTGCGGAACGGTCGTCCATGGTGACGATATAGGCCTGCAGAAAGCGCGTGCCGCCGTCTGCTGTATTGCGCCAGCCATCGGCCGCCACCAGAAACTTGCGTTCAATTTCCTTGGCCATTGATAAGCCTGCCATTTTTGCTTTCAATTAAACCCAGACTACAGGATTGTGGCGTCGGGACAAGCAAGCAGTTCGGGCTGCCGCAGCCTTTGCGGCACGTGCGCTGGTCGCGTCGTCAACCATGCGTCACCATGTCCGAATAGGCTCGGCCGGTCCCGTTTGGTATCGACAAAAGCGGATGGGAAGAGTATTCGAACCTTCACTTCAATCGTTTTAAAAGGGCTGTCCGGCATGAGCGAGAAAACCGATAGACTTCTTTCCGTCCTGAAATTGCAGCCGGTCGTTCCGGTGCTGATCATCGATGACCTTGCGACCGCCGTGCCTTTGGCGCGTGCGCTTGTTGCCGGTGGATTGAAGGCGATCGAGATCACCCTGCGCACCACCGCCGCTCTTGAAGCGATCCGGGCTGTTGCCAACGAAGTCGAAGGTGCCGTCGCCGGTGCCGGAACCATCCTCAATGCTGCGCAATATGAGGCAGCTGTCGAGGCGGGCTCGAAGTTCATCGTCAGCCCCGGCACGACGCAGGAGCTGATCGACGCTGCCAACGATTCCGAAATTCCGCTTCTGCCAGGTGCTGCCACGGCCAGCGAAGTCATGGGCCTGCGCGAAGAAGGCTACAAGGTGATGAAGTTCTTCCCGGCCGAACAGGCGGGCGGCGCGGCCTACCTGAAATCGCTGTCTTCGCCGCTTGCCGGCACGCTGTTTTGCCCGACCGGCGGCATTTCGCTGTCGAACGCCAGGGATTACCTGTCGCTGCCCAACGTCGTCTGCGTCGGCGGCTCCTGGGTTGCGCCGAAGGAACTGGTTGCCAAGTGCGACTGGGCCGGCATCACCAAGCTCGCTGCCGAAGCATTCGCGCTGCGCGGCTGATTGCCTTTTTCGCATCCGGGCCGGGCGGCGTTGTTCTCCATGCACGGTCCTGAAACGGTACGCGACTTTCTTTCCACCCTGCGTCAAGGCGGGGTGGAATACCACCTTTTGGCTGGATGAACTGGAGCAGGTACTCGGCCTCCGCTAATCCGGCCGATGTTTTCCCACATCAAGAGCCCATGAGCTTGATCAGGCGACCGGAAAACGGTTTGTCCCGAGGGGGCAATCGAGTTTTTCTCGACCATGAAGACAATCTTCGAAAATATTGCGCTGCGTTCAAATCTATAGAAAGCCATCGCCAGCGCGATCTAGCGTCCTGCATTCGCTGATTGCGGCATATTGGCGTGGCTCTATCATTTGTATTCCTCTCGTTGCATTCCTATGTTTCTTTCCGACTGAAACCGGCCTCAAGGGAGTGGACCGAATGTTTGATGCGAAGAAATTACTGGATCAGTTGTTGGGTTCGCAGATCCCCGGTGCCGGTGGCACGGTGCGCGATCGTGCCGGACAGGCGACGCAGATGGCCAAGGACAACCCGCTTGCTGCAGGCGCTATCGCTGCCGTCCTGCTTGGCACTGGTACTGGCCGTCAGGTGGCGGGTTCAGCCCTGAAGCTCGGCGGTCTCGCCGCCATCGCCGGTCTTGGTTACCAGGCCTACAAGAATTACCAGGCTGGCAAGGAGCCGGTTGCCCAGCCGGACGCACAGGCGCAGCCTGAACTATTGCCGCCGCCGGCCAATTCCGGTTTCAGCACCGAGCCTGCCGTTATCCGCAATGACTTCGTGCTGGTGCTGGTCCGCGCCATGATCGCTGCTGCCCGTGCGGATGGTCATATCGACGATGTCGAGCGCGCCCGCATCATGGACAAGGTCAAGGTCTCCGGCCTTGATTCGGAAGCCGAACAGTTCCTGCACGAGGAACTGAGCAAGCCTGTCGATCTCGATGCCATGGTCGCTGCAGCCGTGACCGAGGAAGAACGCGTCGAGCTCTATACCGCCTCGCGTCTCGCCATCGATGCCGATAGCCGCGCAGAGCGCGGTTACCTCGATCAGCTTGCCGGACGCCTTGGCCTTGCCGACGCGCTGATCGATCACATCGAGGCGACGGTCTCTTCGGCCAAGACCCCGGTGATCGAGGCGCAGGCAAACCCGGTGCAGACCTCGGTGCCGCAGACCGGCCAGCCGCCGATCAAGTCGCCGTGGTGATCAATCCATCATCACTTTGCATTTGTGCGGATGCCTGAGCTGTCCTATGCCAGCGTCAAGGCCTTTGTCATGACCGGCGCGGTTCCCGTGCCGGTCTCAAGGCTGATGGTATGGTCCCTGCTGGAGAGTGCAGATGCGTGATTTGACCAATTGGACTGGCCGCCCGGCCCCGAAACCGGTGACTTTGGAAGGCCGCTATGTCCGGATCGTGCCCTATGATCGCGCCATGCATCTGGAAGCGCTTTGGCAGGCTTTTGGCGGGTTGGAGATCAATGCCCGCCTGCAATATTTCGCACAGGATAATTTTCGGGGCATCGAGGATTTCGATGCCTGGCTGACGGCTGTCCAGAAGGGCGGTTGGGTCACGGAAGTGTTCTACGACAAGGCCAGCGGCGATGTCGTCGGTATGGCCAATTACATGCGGCCCGATCCCGCAAATGGCGTGGTCGAGGTTGGTGGTGTCGCACATTCCTTCTCGATGGCCCGCTCGCCTTTGTCCACCGAAGTGCATTACCTGATGGCCAAGCACGCTTTCGAGGATCTAGGCTACCGGCGCTACGAGTGGAAATGCGACAATCGCAACGAAGCCAGCAAGAAGACGGCCAATCGCCTCGGCTTCGGCTTCGAAGGCGTCTTCCGCCAGCACATGCTGTCGAAGCGTGCCAATCGTGATACGGCTTGGTTCTCGATCATCGACGGCGAATGGCCGTTGCTCAATGCCGCTTTCGAAGCCTGGCTGTCGCCGGAGAATTTTGCCGGTGACGGCACACAGAAGCGCAAGCTTGAAGATATTCGCGCCGCGCTGGCGCAAAAGGAGACCGCATGAACACCCCGGAAAAGAAGGAACGCTCGCCGGCGATTGCCGCAGCAGTCATTCTGGTTGTCGTCGGGCTGGGGTTCTTCGTCCTGCCGAAAATCATGCTCTGGCTCGGCACCTATTCGCCTTGGCTGGCCGCCGCCTTTGGCGCGGTTTTCGTGCTCGGCTTCTTCCTGATCTTCTGGCTTCGGGCCCGCTACCAGCGTGGTCGCGGGCTCTGAAGCCTTAGCCTTGAAGCGACGCTGCAAGCAGCACGACGCCCAGTACCAGCACCAGCAATGCGCCGGATATTTCGATACCATTGCTGATGCGCATGGCCGATGATCCGCTGGATGCGTAGCGCACCGCCAGGTCCTTGGCGGTGACGGCCAGTGTCGCCAGTACCGAGACCGTGATTGCCGTGCCGACTGACATCGCAAAAACCGAGAGCACGCCGCCGAGGTAAAGCCCGTTCAAAAGCGCAAAACTCAGCACGATCAGTGCGCCGGAGCAGGGGCGCAGGCCCACAGCAATGATTGCCGACCAGGCTTCCCGCAGCGCGAAGCGGTCGCCTTTCAGCATCGAGGGATCAGGTACATGCGCATGGCCGCAGGTGTCGCAGACCTCGCCCGGCCCATGGCTATGGCCATGGTCGTGAGAATGGTCGTGATGTGCGTGGCTATGGTCGTGTCCGTGATCCTGCATCACCGCCGGAGCCTGCCACCGCGCCCGCATGCCCCGCAGCTTGCGAAACAATAGCCAGCCGCCAAAGGCGGCAATTAAGGCGTAGCTCACAACTTCCAGAAAATGCGTTGCCTGCGTCATCGAGATCGACGATCCGCGCAGCACGAGATAGGCGGCGCCGACGAGAAGAATGGCAACGCCGCCCTGCATCATCGCTGACAGGAAAGACAGGAGCACACCGCGCTTCAGTTCGGTCTCGTTGGCAATCATGTAGGAGGAGATGACCGCCTTGCCATGGCCCGGGCCTGCGGCGTGGAAGACGCCATAAGCGAACGACAGCCCGATCAGCGACCAGAGATGCCATGGGTCATCCCGCATGGCTTTGATGGCTTCGGTCAGCGTATGGTAAAAGCGCTGCTGCTCCATGTTGATCCAGGCGAAAAAGCCGCCGAAGATGCCGGTCGTATTGAAGGAGGGCTCGGCGGTGCCGATGCCAAGCGGCGATTGCGCGTGGGCAAGGCTGATACCGGTGACCGTCAGGATCAGCGCCAGGCCGATCAATCGGGCAGGACGGTCCACCCTCAGCATTTGAACTCGATTCGTGTGGCAAACATCTTCGACATGTCGGTTCCCGTCGGGTCGTTGAAGAAGGCATCGGTAAGGCTCGCCTGGTTCTGGGCAAGCACTTCATCCGGATCCGGGCGAACCACCTTGTGCTCGCAGGCATTCAGCTGGTCGCCAACCGCGACGAGATCGCCGTCCGTCGGAAAATCCATCGCCGTGTACATTGTCGGGTCATAGACGCCGAACGACATATTGCCCTTGAGCGGGATCGCCTCTGCCGGCTTGACGGCGAACATCAAAAGCAGCTGGCCGTCCTTGTAGTCGGCTGTGATCTCGTTCGGCTTGTTGACCTTGATGGTTTTGCCGTTGTCGGTGATCGTCGTGTAATAATTGTACTCAGCGAGCGAATCGAGAACTGTCTGGCCGACCTCCTGCAATTCGTCGGGATCGAGCTGCGCATTGGAATTCTTGTCGAAATCCATCACCACGCTGGCGGAAAACAGCTCGTCGAAGCGCCAGACATTGCGCAATTCGGTGATCTGGTTGGTGCTGTCGGCGACGATCTCAAGCCGCGCCTCGGCGAAGATATGCGGATGGGCAAGCGCTGCGCCGGGCGCAAGCACGGCCACTGCCGTCAGGAACAGGGGCGATCGTTTCATGCTGTCAGGATTCCTTTGGCTGTTTCGGGCGCAACGCCAACACGCTTGCAATGGATCTCAAATGGGACGGAATTGGGACTTGCCGCCGATTGTGGTCGCGTCAATTTTCGGCATTCTTGCGAAACCACTGATGCAGGAAGTCGACGAACGTGCGCACTTTGGTCGGTAGATAGCGCCGGTGCGGATAGATCGCGTAGATGCCGCGATCCTTCGGGATGTAATCTTCGAAAATGGAAACCAGCGTACCGGCGGTGACCTTGGGCCGGGCGATGAAATCGGGAACGCCGGCGATGCCCATGCCGGATTCCGCCGCGCGCACGGCCGCAAGCGGGCTGTTGACCTCGATCGGGCCGCCGACAGGAACGCTGAAGCCTGTGCCGTCCGCCTCGACGAAGCGCCAGTTGCTGTAGGACCGGCCGTTGGTGTCGATGATGCAGGGGTGGCGCGACAGTTCGGATGGATGATTAATCGGTCCGAACTCTTCAAGAAACGCGGGTGTCGCGCAGTACAGAACCTGGAAATCATCGAGCTTGCGGGCGATCAGCGTCGAATCCTCCAGCTTGGTGATGCGGATCGCCACGTCAAAACCTTCCTCGACCAGATCGACGAAACGGTCGTCGGAGATGATCTCCAGCGACAGTTCCGGATGCGCCTTGCCGAAATCGATCAGCGACTGGCCGATTTCCGCATCGACGAAGGTGCGCGGCGCGGAAATCCGAAGGCGGCCCTTGAGATCGGAATTGCTGGCGCGAACCAGATCGGCGAGGTTGTCGATCTCTTTGAGGATTTCCGAAGCTGTCCGGTAATAGGTGTGGCCGGCTTCGGTGAGCGAGAACTGCCGGGTCGTGCGGTTGAGCAGAAGCGCTCCGAGCTCGTCCTCCAGTTCCCGCACATATTTCGACAGCAGCGCCTTGGAGCGTCCGACGCGCCGTGCGGCTGCCGAAAATCCCTCGGCATCGACGACATCGATGAAGGCGCGAATGCGGGTCAGTGTATCCATCCGGCTGCTGTTCCTGCCTGCTTGGGCTGCCGCCCTGTTCGTGATTCGCTGTTTTAGGTTGTTGCAACGATAGACCGGCCTTGCTCAAAGGCGAAGAACTGTTGCTGCCGTTAACGTTTGGCAATTTGCCGGGCGCCGGCGCTGCGTTCCAAAAATGACCTTAAAACAAGACGTTGGTTTCTGCGAGGAGGCCGCTGAGATCGTTCGGAAAATCTGATCAAATTAACGGGTTCTGTTCCCCGTAAAAAATCAACAGCCATTTTGAAAAAAGTCTTGATTACGACAAGGTTTTTTCTTATCTCCGCTTCAGCCCAAAGTCGCACGTGCCCATGGCTGTCCGCCGACCCTCGAATTGGTGAGGAAATCGGTAAGGTACCTGGATTTAACCCCTCCAGTCGCTATTCCGGCCAACCGGAAAATGCGAGGACATCCGAAGCAACGACGGTGCGGGCCTTTTTGTTCTCTCCCTGCTTTCCATCAGCGGGGGTTACTGAAGAGGCACACCTTCATTGCCGGAAGTGCGGTAGGGTCATCCTTCCAATCAATGGCAGACAAAGCGGATCAAAGCTCTTGGCAGGGCGTTGTTCCATCATTCGCGCATCGTGCGCATGTCTGGATCCGGGGTCTCCACCGGCTGGTTCCGGGGCGTGTTCACGTATGTCCTTTGTCCTCCACGTTTTCGTGGAGCGTATCTGATTGAGGATAAAACCATGACGACTGCACGTATCATCGACTTCCTGAACACCCGACGTCCCGAAGGTCCTTGCCTTGTGGTTGACCTCGATGTCGTGCGCGACAATTTCAAGGCTTTCCGCCACGCGCTGCCGGATAGCTCGATCTATTATGCCGTCAAGGCAAACCCGTCGCCGGAAATCCTGCGCCTGCTCGCCTCCATGGGCTCCAACTTCGATTGCGCGTCTGTCGCCGAAATCGAAATGGCGCTTGATGCCGGTGCGACCGCTTCGCGCGTTTCGTTCGGCAACACTATCAAGAAGGAACGCGATGTCGCCAAGGCGTATGCGCTGGGCGTTTCGCTGTTTGCCGTCGATAGCCATGAGGAAGTCGAAAAGATCTCCCGTGCCGCTCCTGGCGCCCGCGTATTCTGCCGCGTCCTGACCGACGGCGAAGGTGCCGAATGGCCGCTGTCGCGCAAGTTCGGCTGCGTCCCGCAGATGGCTGTTGACGTTCTCGTCTACGCGCATCAGCTGGGCCTCGTCTCGCACGGCGTCTCGTTCCATGTCGGTTCGCAGATGACCAAGGTCGATGCCTGGGATTCGGCTCTTGCCGATGCCAAGCGCGTCTTTGTGCAGCTGGCAAAGCAGGGCATCGAGCTGAAGATGGTCAACATGGGTGGTGGTTTCCCGACCAAGTACCTGCGCGATGTGCCGTCGGCCGAAGCCTACGGCCAGGCGATCTTTTCGTCGCTGCGCAAGCACTTCGGCAATAACCTGCCGGAAACCATCATCGAGCCGGGCCGCGGCATGGTTGGCAATGCCGGCGTGATCAAGGCGGAAGTCGTGCTGATCTCGAAGAAGTCGGACAATGACAACCACCGCTGGGTGTTCCTCGACATCGGCAAGTTCGGCGGTCTCGCCGAAACCATGGACGAAGCGATCCGTTACCCGATCCGCACCATCCATGATGCCGACGAAATGGAACCTTGCGTGCTGGCCGGCCCGACCTGCGATTCGGCTGACGTGATGTACGAGAAGAACATGTATCCGCTGCCGATCACGCTTTCGATTGGTGACGAAGTTCTGATCGAGGGCACGGGTGCCTATACGACGACCTACTCGGCCGTGGCCTTCAACGGTTTCGATCCGCTGAAGTCCTACGTCATCTGATTGGCGTTATCCAAAAAGTCTGCTCCGAGTCAAGCCGGAGCAGCACCTTCACAATTTGTCGTCGATACCGTTTGAATCGGTTTTGAGTACGGGAGGCCAGGATGGCCGCTGTTCTTAATTCTGTCCGCGCTTTCTTTGCGCAGAATGCCTTCACCATCGATACTGAAAATCCGGGCGACGTCGTCGCACGCGAAAATCTGCTCGATCAGGTCATGGGCCCGAACCGCCGCCGCAAGTCGTCCGAGACGCTGCGCCGTGGCCGCATCCCGGCTGAAGGCCTGGCGCTGGTTGCCCGCGATCCGGATGGCCATGTCATCGGCACCGTGCGCCTGTGGAACGTTGAAGCCGGCGTTAGCCGCGAAGGCGTGCCCGTCGATGCGCTGATGCTCGGCCCGCTGGCGGTCGATGCCGCCTGCGAGGGTAGGGGCATCGGCGGTGCCTTGATGCGTGCGGCTATCGGCGAAGCAAAGACCCGTGGTCACGGTGCCATCCTGCTGGTCGGCGACGCGCCATATTACGAGCGCTTCGGCTTCTTTGCTGCCAAGGCGCAGCATCTCGTCATGCCCGGTCCGTTCGAGCGCAACCGTTTTCTGGCGCTGGAACTGAAGGACGGCTGGCTTGAGGGCGCTGCCGGCATCATGGTCGCAAGCGGCTGCGCCTTCGCCCGGACGGCACGGTAAAATCGGCTACATTTGAAAAGCCCTGTCTCAAGAAGGCAGGGCTTTTTCTGTGACATGGGTGCAACGGTCTTGGCCGGTTGTTTCCAGTTTGAGAAATTGCGCCGTCGCGTTTCTCGTACTTTGATTTGAATCAAAGCACCGGCGCCCGGTGGGCGTAGTCCTCCCTTGTCAAAGTCATTCGACATTTCAAGGAGAGGCAATATGAGATACGGGCGCGCAGTAATCGCTCCGCTGGCGGCGGGATGTGCAGTGTTTCTGGCGGGACAAGCCGTGGCGGCGGATTTGGCGCAGGTTCCGCTGGAGCCGGCCTCCATAGAGACCCTGACGGCCCGCAATCCCTGGCAGATACGCGTGCGCGCACTGGGCGTGGTCACGCGGGACAACGGCTCCATCGACGGTGTGGCCGGCTCCGATCTCCGTTATTCCGATACGCTGATCCCGGAACTCGATATCAGCTATTTTTTCACCGACAATATCGCGGCCGAACTGATCCTCGGTACCACCTATGCCAATATCAATGAGGATGGCGCGGTCGGTGTGCCGGTCGGCAAGGCTTGGCTGCTGCCGCCTACTCTCACGCTACAATACCATTTCACGGATTTCGGCGCGTTCAAACCCTATGTCGGGGCGGGCATCAACTATTCACTGTTCTACAATCAGAGTGAAAAGGCCGGTTTCAGCAATCTCGACGTCAATAGCCATTTGGGTGCGGCTCTGCAGGTTGGTTTCGACTACATGCTGGACGACAATTGGGGCGTCAACTTCGACGTCAAAAAGATCTTTCTCAAAACCGACTGGTCGGCCGATCACGATACGCTCGGTCCCTTGCGCGGCAGGGCCAAGATCGATCCCTGGCTGATCGGCACCGGCATTACCTATCGTTTCTAACCGGATCGCCTCGCGGCTCGGCTTCGCTATAGGGGTGCCCCGTTACTCGACGTGGCATCCCAAGCGTATCTTAGAATGAGCCGCTGACGCGGGCTGTGACCTCGCTGCCCTTGTAATTGTTGGCCGGGTCCGCCTCCGTCTGTTTGACATGGGCATAGCCGAATTCGAATTTCGGCTTCTTTTCCTCGCCAAGCGTTAGCTTGACCGAGATGTTCCGCGTCGTCCGGTCATAGACATAATAGACATATTCGCTTTCGCTGCGATCGTAGGCCAGCGTCACCTTTGCCCATGGGTTGAGCTGGCGGGATACCGAAATCTTGTAGCCATCGACGACCTCCGCCAGTGCATCGTCGATATCGCCGACGGTGATGTCATGTTTGTAGGCGGCGGCGAACTCCAGTTCGGCCGGAGCTTTCCATTTGGCTTCACCGCGCAGATAGGGGCGGCTCTGCCGCCCGCCGTGGCTGAGGTTGTCGCTGGACAGTACGATGATGCCCGCTTCGGCGATCAGCGACAGGCTGCCCGCGAATTCCTTGCCGTAGGCGAGGGAGCCGCGCAAGGTCGAGGCCGGAAAGCGGGCGTAGACGGCCTGCTCATCCTTATCGACCATCGATTGATTATACTCGAGACAGAGGCAGAGTTCGCCGCCCTTGGCTGCGATGAAACGGCTGGCACCGAGTGTCAGAAGTCCGACATCGGGATCCAGCTTGGCAGGCCGCAGCAGCTCGGTCGTGAAGTGCGCATCGCCTTTGAGCAATTGGCTTATCTTTGTCGTGAAGACGGTTTTGTCTCTAAACTCAGAGGTTGTAATTTTCCCGCCAACCTGAACGGCGCGGTCCACCGCCCGGTATCCAATGATGTTTCCCGGAAGTTGCAGGAGGACATCTCCGGAACTGTTGCGGATGTAGGAGCCCTCAAGCTCGACAATCGTGTCCTTCCCCAGTTTCTGAGCGTATCCAAGGTTGAATCCTGTTTCATGTGTGTCACCAAACCGGTAGGCGCCTGTCCGCAGCTCTTCCTGATAGATTGCATAGCTGAGTTTCGCGTCGCCCTCGCCGACCGTTCCCCGCAACTTGAGGGAACCTTGCCAGAATGGGCCAGAAAGTGGATCCGGACTTTCCAAAAGATTGCTCGAATAGCCCTGTCTGGTCCAATATTCGACAGTTGTCTCACTCTGCGCCACCGTTGCCAACGGCAGAAATGCCATGGTCAGAACGGTGATCAGTAAGGCGCGCATTCATGATTTCCTCAACGCAAGGTTTCTTAAGCACACTCTGGAGTTAGATGGTTAAATAACTCCTATGGTTGCCCGCAGGTATGAGGTTGAGCATCATTTCCAGCAAGTAGATCCATGAAATTTACCGATTGATAATAAATGTTAAAGTTGTATTTATTATGGTTAACAATTTATTATGAATTCTATATCCGCTTGAGTGTTTGGATTTACGGCATATCCTCTGGGTTGTGCATAAGGGATGTACGAACAACGGAGGTAAGATCATGAACTTCAAATCCGCATTCATCGCATTCGCTTCTCTCGCAGCTGTCGCAACAACGGTTTCCCCAGCTTCTGCCGGCGGCCTCTCGCTCAATCTGTTCAATGGCAAGGGCAACGGCATCGCCAATGGCGGCATCGTCATCGCACCGGCTGTGGGCGTTGGTGATGTCCTTTCCGGCAACAACGTTCTGAACGGCGTCTTGAACGGCAGCGGAAACGGCATTCTCAACGGCATCCTGTCCGGCAACAACACCGGTATTCTTGGTCTTGGCATCCTCTCTGGTGATGGTGGCAAAAAGCGCCGCTAAACACTTGAGACGCAGGGAGAGGATTCAGCCCCAACCTCTCCCTGCGGCCAATCGGGGCTGAATGACAACGGTGGGCGATACCTGATGGTACCGCCGGCCGTTTTGCGTTGGGCCGATATTTGACAGGATCTGCGCAATGGATTACATGCCCGGCCACGGGTGAGAGCCCCGGCCGTCCGCAAGCTCCAAGCTTTTGGTGAAGTCTCTCGTTTCTCTTCGGTCGTCCATTCTTGTGGCGTGCGAACGGTGGCAAGGCGGACTCCCTCCGAATGACTGCACGCTCCATGTTGGAGACTGAACGATGCGTGGATCGATCCCGCTTCCCTCACTGGATACCCTGAAGGATCAGGCCAAACGGCTGCGCGCCGGTCTTGCCGCCGACGGTCAGGATATTACCCATTCGAAATCGCTCGAGCTTCTGGCCACGCAATACGGCTTTCGCGACTGGAACACGCTGCATGCCGTGGTCGGCAACCGGCCGCCGCTCAATCCATGGATGCTTGGCTCACGGGTCAAGGGCCATTACCTCGGCCAACCGTTCGAGGCGACAATCCTTGGTGTGCAAGCGGTTACTTCCCAGCCTGGCCGCTACCGGCTGACGCTGGATTTCGACGAGGCCGTGGATGTGGTCACCTTCGACAGCTTCTCGGCTTTCCGCAAGCGCGTTCACTGCACAATCGACGAAACTGGACGAACGGTGGAGAAAACGTCGAACGGCCGGCCACAGGTGGAACTGGCGTGGTGAAAACGGATCTTCAGATTTCCGCGAGGAATGCACGTCCTCGCGGCGAAATCCGGTAGCCGCTCTGAAGGCTTTCCGTCAGGCCGAGTTCTTTCAGCTTGCGGATTTTTTGCTTGAGGACAGCTTTTTCAAAACCGATGCTCGCGGCAATTTCTCCGGCCGTGATGCCGTCACGCGCGGCGATCAGCCGAAGCGTTTGCAGTGTCCAGGGAATATCGCCATCGAAGGCAGTCAGGCGACGCTGTAGTTCGCTGCACTCGCCGGGGCCAAAGTCGGTGATATCACGCAAGACTACCCTCGGATCGGCGCCTTCTAGATGAAATGCGATGCGATAGAGGGTGCCCGTGCGTTGCCCGTTGATATCGGCAAGCAGCGCGTCGAGCGACGAATGGCCTGATCGGGGCGCATCCTCATTGGTGAGGTCATTCATGTCGACGACTGCGATCGCATCGATGGCAAGTACGCCGACGGCGGTGCGCAATGTACCGCCGGCCCGCACGGTTGGCTTCTGCCAACGCCGGAACGCCAGCGTTACGTCAGCTTTCGCGATCCCTGCGAGCACATCGTTTTTGAACAGCATCCAGCGGTTTTCGCGCGGCAGGTTCTGATCGTCAAGCCTGCCGCTGGTGGTCGGGCCCAGCGTTAGCCGGCGATATCGACCACGCCGCAATCGCCTGCTTCCGAACCGAAAGCGAGCTGCCTACCGTTCTTGTGCCAGGCCATGGCTGTAATGGCGCCCTTGCCGGGGCGGCGCAGCAGCACTTCCTTGCTGTCGGTGAAGCGCACCACCATGATCATGCCGTCGGCATAGCCGATTGCCGCGATCTCTTCGACAGGATGGCAGCAGACCTGCGTCACCATGATATTGGCGCGGGTGCCGAGTTCCAGCGGCGCCTTGCCCATCGGGCCGTCCTTGGCCTGGAAAGGCCAGACGATGGCGGCCGGCGCGCCGGAGGAGGCGAGCCATTTGCCCTTGGCAGACCACGAAATGGATTTGATCTTGGCCGGATAGCCGGTCATCCGCATGTGGCGAGTCTCGGCGCCGGGCTTGGTGTCGAGCTTCCAGCCATGCAGCGCATTTTCCTGCATGGAGGTGACGACGAAACGGCCGTCGGGCGAGAAGGTGACGCCGGTATGGGCGCCCTTCCATTCCAGATCGACCGGCTGACCAGCAATCGCCACCCAATGCAGTGAGACACCGTTATAACGGGCAAGTGCAATGCGCAGGCCCTTGGGCGCAAAGGCGATGCCTTCGACGGTGCGCTCTTCGGTGAAATCCTTGACGGTTCCATCGGCCAGCCGCACATGCGCGGTCTTGCCATAGGCATAGGCAACCGCACCTTGGGGCCCGGCAGCGACCTGCGAAATCCACTTGCGCGGAACATTGGCGAGTTCACTGGTGGTGCCATCTGCCTTGATGCGCAGAACCTTGCCGTCTTCGCCGCCGGTCAGCAGCGTGTCGGTCGCTTCGTCGCGAATGCAGGAGAGCAGACCCTCATGCGCCTCGACTGTCTTATGGCCGTGATCGAGGCGGTGGATGAGGCCGGAGGACTCGGCAAAGAACGGGATGTCGCCGAGAAAGGCCACGCCGGCGACGTGACCTTGAAGGTCGAGAGGAGCAACTGTCGGCATCAGTGGGCTGCGGCCTCGGCGGCGGGAACGGCTTCGCAGGCCTTGAACGTGCGTTCGAGCTTTTCACGATCGAGTTCGCGGCCGATGAAGACCAAACGGCTTTCGTGCTTTTCGCCATCCTTCCAGGCGCGCTGGTGGTCGCCTTCGATAATCATGTGCACGCCCTGAACAACGTAACGTTCAGCGTCGTCCTTGAAGGCGATGATGCCCTTGAGGCGCAGAATGTTTGGACCTTCCGTCTGGGTGATCTTCTGAATCCAGGGGAAGAAGCGGTCCGGGTTCATCTCGCCGCCGCGCAGCGAAACCGACTGTACCGTCACGTCATGGATCGGCGAAGGGGCGTGATCGTGGTGGTCATGGCCGTGATGATCATGATCGTGGTGGCCGTGATCATGATGGTGATGATCGTGGCCGCAATCCGGGCCGCAGGCATGGTCGTGGTGGTGATCATCGTGCTCGAGGAAATGCGGTTCGTTTTCCAGCGCCCGTTCCAGGCTAAAAGCGCCCTGATCGAGGACCTTTGTCAGGTCGATATTCGAGCGCTCGGTGCGATGAATACGGGCGGACGGATTGATCGCCCGCACCGTAGCTTCGATCTTCGCCAGTTCTTCCGGCGTGACCAGGTCCGTCTTGTTCAGCAAAATGACATCGGCAAAGGCGATCTGGTCTTCGGCTTCGCGGCTGTCCTTCAAGCGCAGGGGCAGGTGCTTGGCATCGACCAGCGCCACGACGGCGTCGAGTTCGGTCTTGGCGCGCACGTCGTCATCCATAAAGAAAGTCTGAGCGACCGGTACCGGGTCGGCCAGGCCGGTGGTTTCGACGATGATCGCATCGAAGCGGCCGGGACGGCGCATCAGGCCTTCAACAACACGGATGAGGTCACCGCGCACGGTGCAACACACGCAGCCATTGTTCATTTCGTAGATTTCTTCGTCGGATTCGACAATCAGGTCATTGTCGATGCCGATCTCGCCGAATTCGTTGACGATGACGGCGTATTTCTTGCCGTGGGCTTCCGTCAAGATGCGGTTCAAGAGCGTCGTCTTACCGGCGCCGAGATAACCGGTGAGCACGGTGACGGGAATGGGCTTGGCGGCAGCTGTGGTTGCTTCGGTCATGGGAACCTCGGAAAAATCGGGATGCCTTCGGGCATGGGGTTATCGCTGATATAGGAGATGGAGAGCGCCAGCGCAAATGCGAGCGCTATGTTCCAGCCGTTTTTCTGCGCATGCGATCAGGTCGCTGCTGACGTCTGCCGCTGCTCAGCGCAAGGTGGAGAGATCGAACGCGGCCACGTCCTCCAGCAATTCGATGATACCGTTCGCCGCATGGCCAATCAACTGCTCGCCACGCTTGGCCGTCGCAGCCGACGCGTCACCGGCAACACCCTGCGCGTTCAGGTCCGCCATCTTCCAGCCGAAGGCATGTGGGCCATAGGCGCTCAGATGTTTGAAATGATCGGCAAAGTCCGATTGGCGTGAGGTAAAGCGCTGTGCCTTCGCCATATCCACTCTGTCCGGATACATCGCCAGCATGACCGACGTCTCGATATCACCGCCGTGAATGTCGATCGCCTTGTCCGCCGGCCTGATCCAGCCATCCGGCTGACCAAACCGCGTCCAGCTGGTCGCCACCGCCAGCATGTTGAACCGGACGCGCGCCTCCGTCGCAACGATGGTCATCAGCGGTGAATTGCCGCCATGAGCGTTCAGCATGACAAATTTGCGGATGCCTTGTCCGTTGAGGTTCTGTGCAATGCCGAGCCAGCGCCGCACTGCCTCGTCGTATCCCAGCGAACGGGTGCCTTCGACGTCGATATGCTCAATCGAATAGCCGACAGGCTCTGTTGGCAGGAACGTAACGGGCAGGGCAGGCGGAAGGCGGGCGATGATCCGTTCCGCAAAACCTTCGGCAATCAGCGTATCGGTTTCGAACGGCAGGTGCGGTCCATGCTGTTCATGGGCGCCGAGCGGCAGCACCGCGATCCAGTCCGCTCTCTCGGCTGGCGGAAGATCGGAAACATTGTCTTTCCAACGCGGTGCGGGGACTGTCATGCTCCTGAGAGCCTTTCGGTTGTACTTGCGGTATGGCTGTCATTCGAGTCATACAGGTGACGGATGGCCGTGCAAGAAATTTGGTGGAGGACCGATGGGAAAGAAGAGCAAGGCCGAGAAGAAAGCCAAGGGCGGCAAGAAAAAGCGCCAGGACGTCGAAGTCCACGCACAGGACCTTGCATCGGTGCTGGTGCAGGCAGCGCGCTCGATGCGCACGGTTCTGTCGCGCAATCTGCTCGAAAGCGGCCTCTATGCCGGCCAGGACGGCGTCATGCTGGCGCTGGCCGAAACCGACGGGCTGACCGCCGGTGTTCTGGCGATGAAGCTCGGTGTCAAGGCCCCGACCATGACCCGGACAGTCGGCCGCATGGAAGCTCAGGGGTTTCTGGAGCGCCGGGCTGACGACGAGGATGCCCGGCTGACCAAGGTCTATCTCACCACGCTTGGCCGGGACCGCCTGCAGACGATTGCCGAAGCCGGCAAGATTTCTGAGGAAATGGCGACCAAGGGCCTGAGCGAAAAGCAGATCAAGACCCTGATGAAGTTGCTGCGCGCCGTCGATGGCAATCTTCAGGGCACAGCTGATACAGAATAGCTCTTCCTCCGATCCTGCCTTAATTGGCGATTGCGGCGGCAATTTAAACAGTTTAAAGAGGATTTAAAAATAGCGGTATTTAGCCGGGATATCTGAGGGGGAAACGTGGCGCAGAAGATCAAGCTCTCTACCATTGCGGAAACGCTCGGTGTGTCCACGGCAACTGTTTCCCTTGCATTGCGCGACAGTCCGCTTGTCGCCGCCATGACCCGCGACAAGATCAAGGAACAGGCCCGCGCACTCGGCTATATCTACAATCGCCGCGCCGCCAGCCTTCGAACATCCCGCTCCGGCATTATCGGCGTCGTCGTGCACGACATCATGAACCCGTTCTACGGCGAAATCCTGAAAGCCATCGAGGCCGAACTCGACCGCGACCGGCAGACCTTCATTCTATCCAACCATTACGATTCCGTCGAAAAGCAGCGCGCCTTCATCGAGACGCTGCTGCAGCTCGGTGGCGACGGTGTCATCATGTCGCCAGCCATCGGCACGCCGCCGGAAGATATCATGCTTGCCGAAGACAATGGCATGCCGGCCATTCTGATTGCCCGCTCGATCGAAGGCCTCGACGTGCCGATCTTCCGGGGTGACGATGCCTATGGCATTTCGCTTGCCACCAACCACCTGATCAGTCTTGGCCACCGCGTCATCGCCATGGTCGGCGGTACGGACCAGACGTCCACCGGCCGTGACCGCTATCAGGGTTACGTCAACGCGCTGCGCAAGGCCAATATCGATGTCGATCCAGACCTGCGCATTCCCGGCCCCCGCTCGATGCAGGGCGGCTTCGAGGCCGCCGTGCATCTGCTGTCGTTGCCACAGAAGCCGACGGCCGTTGTCTGCTGGAACGACCTTGTCGCCATCGGCATGATGAACGGCATTGCCCGCGCCGGTCTTGTGCCCGGCCGCGATGTGTCGGTTACCGGTTACGATGACCTTGAGGAAGCCTCGATCTCGACGCCGGCTCTGACCACTGTCTGGAACGGCCAGTCCGATGTCGGCCGCAGTGCCGCTCGTGCTTTGCTCGACAAGCTGAACGGCAGTCATGAGCCGGATGGCATTCACCTGATCAAGCCCGAAATGCGGATCCGCCAGTCGACCGGCCCGCTCCGGCCCAATCCCACCGAATAATCAGACCCAATTCCGCAAGGAGCACACCATGCCCAACGGCCGCCCGCGTATCCTCGTGCCCGGAAAAATGAGCCAGCGTGTGCTCGACCGTTTGCCGGTTCATTTCGAGCCTGTTTTCGTCGCGGCCGCTGATCCCGCGCTGGCGACGGCCGACCTTGCAGCCGGTGTTTCCGGGATCGCCGTCCAGGGTAAGATCGCGGCCGGGTTCATCGACGCTTTTCCCAATCTCGAAATCATCGCCAATTTCGGCGTCGGTTATGACGGCGTCGATGTTGGCCATGCGGCAAAGCGTGGCGTTACCGTCACGAACACGCCGGATGTGCTGACGGAGGAGGTCGCGGATACGGCCATCGGCCTGCTGCTCAACACGCTACGGCGTTTTCCGGCCGCCGAACAATGGCTGCGCCAGGGCCGCTGGGTGAAGGACGGCGCCTTCGCGCTATCGCCGCTGACGTTGCGCGGCCGCACGGTTGGGCTTTACGGCCTCGGCCGTATCGGACTGGCGATTGCGAAGAGACTGGAAGCCTTCGGTGTTTCCATTGCCTATCACACCCGCACGCCGCGCGAGGGGCTGGCCTATAGCCATTATCCAACGCTGAAGGGCATGGCTGAGGCGGTCGATACGATCATCGTGATCGTGCCCGGTACTGAAAGCACCCGGAAGACAATCAATGCTGAGGTTCTGGAGGCCTTGGGGCCACAGGGCGTGCTGATCAATGTCGGACGCGGCACGACAGTGGACGAAGCTGCCCTTGCCGATGCCTTGCAGAGCGGCGTCATCGCCGCTGCCGGCCTGGATGTCTTCGAAAATGAGCCGCATGTGCCCGAGGCCCTGCTGGCCCTGCCGAATGTTTCGCTGCTGCCGCATGTCGGCTCAGCCTCGCAGGCGACGCGCAATGCCATGGCCGATCTGGTCGTGGATAATCTCGTTGCGTGGTTCGAAACCGGCGCCGCATTGACGCCGGTCGCTGAAACACCGTTCAAGCGGAAGAATGCGTAAGAGCCGTCAGGCTTTCACTTTCGCCGCCGCATAGGCGCGCACCGCATCGCCGAATGCCTGAAACAAGGTCGAGGACGGAGCGTCCTTGCCGACCCAGTATTCCGGATGCCATTGCACGCCGACGGCAAATGCTTTTGCGTCGATAACGGAGACGGCTTCGATCGTGCCGTCTTCTGCGACGGCTTCGACAGCCAGACGCGGGGCGGCCTTCGAGATCGCCTGCCGGTGCAGCGAATTGACCTGCACTTCGCCGGCGCCGAGCACCGAGGCGAGACAGCTGCCTTCCTTGACGATAACGTTCTGGCGGATGCCATAGGCAATATCGAGTTCCGTCACATCCGGCTTGCGATGATCCGAAATGCCGGGCAGCTCCTGTATTTCGTTTGCCAGTGTGCCGCCCAGGACAACGTTCAGCTCCTGGATGCCGCGGCAAATGGCGAGCAGAGGCACGCCCCGTTCCAGCGCGCGGCGGATCAGCGGAAGGCTTGTCGCGTCGCGGCCGGGATCGAAGGGACCATAGCCCTCCGTCTCTTCCTGTCCATAAAGGGAGGGATGCACATTGGTGCGCGATCCGCTGACAAGGACACCATCCACCCGGTCGAGGATTTCGTCGGCGTCGTTGCCGCTCTCAAGGGCTGGAACGAGAAACACCATGACGCCGGAGCCTTCAACGGCCGCACGGACATATTGATGAGGTGTGGCGTGCCAGACATTACCGTCAAATTCTCTGAAATCAGCGGGTATGGCAACAACGGGTTTTGGCACTGCTGGGTCTCCACCTGCGGCACGCTGCTTCGCTCGAAGCGCGGTCTCATTTCACGTTATCAAGCCATTGCCGCCGAAGGCAAGGGTAGTCAATTCTGGTGGCGGCAGCACCGTGCGTAAACCGGTTGCCTGCAACTGGCAAGATCTGGCCCTTTGCCTTAGAATTGGAGTAACCATTGCAACAGATAAATCGCCGGGCAGAGATCGGAGGAAGCTTCCGCACCGCCTCGCTGCGAATAACCTGTTTGCGGTTGAATCCATGCACGGTTGTAGAAAAGCAATAGTCTTTGGGGTTGTCTGCAATACTGGGTTGAAATATTTCAATACCGCAGCATCTGGACCGCACACCCCAATATATGGGAAGATTTTTTCCGGTAAGCGCGCGAAATCTTTCGTTAAACCCTCGGGATTAACACTTCGCCAAACCGGAGCAGGGGGTTCATGAAGTCAAATGAACAGAGCGCTCTTCCGACCGATGTGTATCTTTCGTTCGTAAGCTCGCTCTACGATTACCGTCAGACATTGTTGATCGGCATGCTGTCGCATGTCGTGACATTCCTGCTCGTCTTTGCAAAAACCAGTGATCCGTTTTTCATCGGCTGCGCGATTGCGATTGTGCTGATTTGGTTCGTCCGTGGTATCGACATGCGCCGGTTTGATCGCGAAGATCTGGCGTCGCTTGATTTTGAAGGCATCCGCCGCTGGGAAAACCGCTACAATGCCGGTGGTGTCTGCGCCACCATGACGCTCGGTACGGCCTGCGGATACGCCATTCTCGTCACTCAAGACCCCTTTGCCGAACTTGCCTGCATTTCCGTGACGCTCGCCACGATGGTGTCGCTCGTCGGCCGTAATTACGGTTCGGCCCGGGCGGTCGTCGTCATGTCCCTGTCGGCCTGCGTGCCGATTATCCTCGGCCTGCTTGGCCTGATGGACGGGTTCATGGCCATTCTGGCCGTGTTGATCGTACCGTTCATTCTCACCACCTGGTCGATGGCGCGCGGGGTGCGCGAAACCTTGCATAAGAATGTGCTGGCTGCGCGTGAAATATCGACGATTGCCGGCCGGTTTGACCTCGCCCTCAACAACATGCCGCATGGCCTGTTCATGCTCGATGCCGACAATCGCATTCTGGTCGCCAACCGGCGGGCCTGCGAGCTCCTCAATCTGGGTGATCGGGAACGCCTCAAGGATTGCCATCTCGATGCGGTGTTGCGCTACGGCGTCCGCCACACCTTCCTGGAACAGGATCAGGCCAAGCAGGTCCTGAAGCAGCTGGACCAGTTGATGCAGGGCATGCAGTCGCGTGCTCTCATCCCTTTTTCTGACGATCTGTTCCTTGAGTTTTCCGCCAGCCGCCGCGCCAGTGGCGGTATCGTGCTGATCTTTGAAGATGTGACGGCGCGTGTGCGGGCGGAAAAGAAAATCCTGCAGATGGTGCGGTTCGACACGCTGACCGGCTTGCCCAATCGTGACTATTTCGCCGAACTGGTCAGCAATGCGCTGGTCGATCAAAACCGCACCGGGCTGACTGGTTTCATGGTTCTTGATGTTGCCGAGTTCAAGCACGTGAACGATACGCGCGGCCATGTGGTCGGCGACAGGTTGCTGTGTGCAATCTCGGAGCGATTGAAGAAGGTGACGGGCGACAAGGCGGTTGCGGCACGCCTGATGGGCGACGAATTCGTTCTGTTCTTTTCAGGCGAAAACAACCGGCGTGTTCTGGAAGAGCGCGTGCGGTCCGTGCATGCGCAGATGCGCGGCGCTTATCTCGCCAGCGGCTTTACCTTCAATATATCGATGAGCGCCGGCTATGTGATTGCCGACAGTTCCGACTTCCGGCTGGAAGACATGCAGATCAAGGCCGATCTCGCGCTGTTTGAAAGCAAGAGCCGTGAAAAGGGAAGCTGCACCGCATTCGAAGCCGAAATGGATGCGAACTATCTCGACCGGCAGAAGTTGAAGACCGATTTGCGCGAGGCGATTGAAACCGGCGGGCTGTCGATTGCCTATCAGCCGATGTTCCTCGCCGATGGTTCGCGCATCGAATGCTGCGAAGCGCTGGCGCGCTGGACCCACCCCGAGCGTGGTCCGGTTCCGCCGGATGTGTTCATTCAACTGGCCGAGGAAATCGGCGTGGTTTCCAGCATTACCAAATTCATGCTGCGCCAGGCGTGTCTCGATTGCCTGAAATGGCCCGGCCACATTGCCGTTTCCGTCAATCTCTCAGTCCTTGATCTGCGCAATGGCGAAATCATCCCGATCGTCATGGATATCCTGTCCGAAACCGGGCTGGATCCGTCCCGGCTTCACCTGGAAGTGACGGAAAGCTGCCTGATGGAAGAAGCGGCGAAGGTGCAGACCATCCTTCAGGAACTGCGCGCCCGGGGCATCACCATTGCCATCGACGATTTCGGGACGGGATATTCCAGCCTCAGTTATCTTGATGCGCTGCCGCTCGATATCATCAAGATCGACCGTTCCTTCGTGCGTAATATCCGCGAGGACGCGCGCCGCTTCAAGCTTTTGCGTGGCATGGTCAATCTGTCGCGTGAGCTTGGCTTGAAAATCGTCATCGAAGGCGTCGAGACCAATGATCAACTGGCGCTGATCAAGCAGTACAAATGTGCCGACCTGATCCAGGGTTATGTCTTTGCTGCCCCGATGCCGTCGCTGGCTATCGAAAGCCTGTCGGACACGTTGCTGAAGAAGCTTTCCGTGCCGAAACGGCGCAACCGGCGCATTGCGTAGCTTTCCAGTCTTTACTCTGCTGTTGACTGTGGCCCGGCCCTGTAATCGTCTGGGACGCCTGAACACCACCTGTTTCAAGGTGTTACGCGGACAAAAAACCCA
This sequence comes from Pararhizobium sp., assembly GCF_965279435.1. Taxonomy (NCBI): domain Bacteria; kingdom Pseudomonadati; phylum Pseudomonadota; class Alphaproteobacteria; order Hyphomicrobiales; family Rhizobiaceae; genus Pararhizobium; species Pararhizobium sp. The sequence goes on along the minus strand of NZ_CBDIHY010000003.1, from coordinate 670,265 downwards.
ATGGTAATTTAGCATTAACTGTCTGTTAACCTTAACAAATGGTTTATGCTTAATAATCTATTAAAACATTGTGAGGTGCCCCCGTTTGGAAGATGAATGCCCCCTTCAACGGGGGCGTTTGATGAAATGAAAGCGGAGCAGCAGAACAGGTTTTCAGAGCGACTGCTGGAACTGTTGGATCATGTCGAATATCGACGGGTCGAAACGGGGGAGGACATGGAAGATGTCGCCCGTATCCGTTTCAAGGCCTACAAGATGGCCGATATACTGCCCTTGTCCGGCACGATGCTCATCGACGACATCGATTTCGACAGCCATGCCTATGTTTTCGGAATCTATTTCGAAGAGAGGCTGATCAGCACCGTGCGGGTACATCATGTGACGCCGGAGCATCGGATCAGTTCGTCCGGGTCCGTCTTTGGGGCGGAGATAGACAGTTTTCTCGATGCGGGCCTGTCATTGATCGATCCGGTCCGGCTCGCCGCCGATCCGGAAATCCTGCGGGAAATGCCGGCCATCCCCTATCTCACTTTGCGTGTAGCGACCATGGCGTCCGAGCATTTCGACGTCGACCGCTGCCTGTCGCTGGTGAAGCCGCAGCATGCGGCGTTCTACAAGCGGGTCTTCGACGCCGACACAATTGTCTCGCCGCAAAAGAACTGTGGTGACTACAAGATCGATCTGACGCTGCTCGCAGCCCGTGTCCGCGAAATCCGGCCCTGGCTCTATACCCGGTTTCCGTTCTTCGATTCGGAACCGTTCGAGCGGCGCATGATGTTCGGTGATGACCGGGAGGCTCAGTATGCACCGCTGACGGTGCTGCCAACAGCGCGTCTGGCGTTGACGATGCAAAGCCGCGCGCGCAGCCAGGCCTGATCCGGCTTTTTTGCTGCCGCAGCGGTCGTCTGATCAACCGTTATGCCGCATGGCGCGCCTGCAGTTTTCGTTGCGTTTGGCTGTGGCTTTGTGTAAGGCCACCTATGCGCAATCGATGCTTTCGGGCACTCTGGATGCGTATAGAATGGAAGAGAGACGAGATGCCGCGCTCGCCGCCAAGGGCAGAGTAGGGTGCGGCTGAATTTCAGGGAGATATGACGATGGCTGAACATCACTCCGGACCGGCCGAACTGGGTGCACCGATGGATTATGCCGAACACGAGAAGACCTACAATTTCTTCCTTGAAGGTACGAAATTTGTGACGATTTTCTGCGTCGCGCTGCTGATCGCCATGGCTGCCGGTTTCTTCACCAGCGCCGGCTTCTTCACCGCTTTCGCTCTCTTCGTTCTCCTCAACATCGCCGGTTTCGTGCTTCTGCGCTGAACGGTTTTCCATAGTTTTGACAAGAGCGGCACTTGGGAGTGAGGTGCCTGCTCGACCATGGCCCGGTGATTGCCGGGCCTGGTGTGATATGCGCGCGGGCTGCCGGAGGGTGGCTCAATGCGTGATTTTTGAGTGTGCGGGAGAGTGGAAATCGCGGTCCGCCGTGTTCCGAATGCCCGTGTCAGGGAGGAACCTGTGGCAGAGACTGTATTCATACCGTTGGAAACATTTCCGGGCGAAGGCCGTATTGCGGCGTCACCCGAAAGTGTGAAGAAGCTCAAGACCCTCGGCTTCGAGGTTGTCGTTCAGGCCGGCGCCGGCACGTTGTCGCGCATGCCCGACAGCGAGTTCGAGAAAGCCGGCGCGCGGATCGGTTCCGCTGCCGACGCTGCAAGCGCTGATGTGGTGCTGAAGGTACGGCGCCCAGCATCCTCCGAAGTTGCGGCTTACAAGTCCGGCGCCATCGTGCTGGCCATCATGGACCCCTATGGCAACGATCAGGCACTGGCAGACATGGCCAAGGCCGGTGTTTCGGCGTTTGCGATGGAACTGATGCCGCGCATCACCCGTGCCCAGTCGATGGACGTGCTGTCGTCGCAGGCCAACCTTGCCGGCTATCAGGCTGTGATCGAAGCCGCCTCCGAATATGACCGGGCTATGCCAATGATGATGACGGCAGCGGGCACTGTTCCTGCGGCGAAAGTCTTCGTCATGGGCGCTGGCGTTGCCGGCCTGCAGGCGATTGCCACGGCACGGCGCCTCGGTGCGGTCGTGTCTGCGACGGACGTTCGCCCAGCCTCCAAGGAACAGGTCGCCTCGCTCGGCGCCAAGTTCATCGCGGTCGAGGACGAGGAATTCAAGGCGGCCGAGACGTCCGGCGGCTATGCCAAGGAAATGTCGGCGGAATACAAGGCCAAGCAGGCAGCGCTGACCGCCGAGCATCTGGCCAAGCAGGATATCGTCATTACCACGGCGCTGATCCCCGGCCGTCCTGCACCGCGCCTGATTACCCGCGAGATGCTGAAAGCCATGAAGCCCGGCTCGATCGCTATCGATCTTGCTGTCGAACGCGGCGGCAATGTCGAAGGTGCGGTGGCCGATCAGGTGGTCGAAGTCGAGGGCGTCAAGGTCGTCGGCTACACCAATATGCCCGGCCGCATCGCCGCGTCCGCCTCGGCGCTCTATGCCAAGAACCTCGTGACGTTTCTTGAGACAATGGTCGGCAAGGAAACCAAGGTGCTTGCCCTCAATATCGAGGACGAACTCGTCAAGGCGACGATGCTGACGCATGGCGGTGCCGTGGTGCATCCGAATTTCGCCGCAGCGCCTATCGCGGTCGCAGCCACAGCTTAAAAAATGGAGAGGGCAGCGCGTGCTTCGGGGAGAAGTGCGGCTGCCTAAGGGAGAAATTGTATGGCCAATGAGATGCTCGACAAGGCGATCGGCGACCTCGACCGCGCGGTCGAAGCGGTGCGCACCGCCGCCGAATATGTGCCGGATGCCGCTGGCAATGTTGTCCACGGATTATCCGGCGGCGCGATCGATCCGTTCGTGTTCCAGCTGGCGATCTTCGTCCTGTCGATTTTCGTCGGCTATTACGTCGTCTGGTCGGTAACGCCTGCCCTGCACACGCCGCTGATGGCGGTCACCAACGCGATTTCTTCCGTCATCGTCGTCGGCGCGCTGCTTGCGGTCGGCATCTCGGCCTCCGGGCTTGCCACCGGCTTCGGTTTCGTGGCGCTGGTTCTTGCCTCAGTCAATATCTTCGGCGGCTTCCTGGTCACCCAGCGCATGCTTGCCATGTACAAGAAAAAAGAGAAGTGAGGCTGCCGTCATGAGTGCCAATATCGCAGCCTTCCTCTATCTGGTTTCCGGCGTCCTGTTCATTATGGCGCTGCGCGGCCTGTCACATCCAACCACCTCGCGCCGCGGCAATATCCTCGGCATGGTCGGCATGGGCATCGCCATCGTCACGACGCTTCTGCTCGCCACCCCGTCCTTTGGCGGTCTGGTGCTGATCGTGCTTGGTCTTGCCATCGGCGGTGGTGCCGGCGCCTATATCGCCCGGTCGATCCCGATGACCTCGATGCCGCAACTGGTCGCGGGCTTCCATTCGCTGGTCGGCCTTGCTGCCGTCCTGGTCGCTGCTTCGGCGCTCTATACGCCGTCGTCCTTTGGTATCGGCGAGATTGGCGAGATCCATGCCCAGGCGCTGGTCGAAATGGCGCTCGGTGTCGCCATCGGCGCCATCACCTTTACCGGCTCGATCATCGCCTTCCTGAAGCTTGACGGACGCATGTCCGGCAAGCCGATCATGCTGCCGTTCCGCCATGTCATCAACAGCGTGCTTCTGCTGCTGATCATCTTCTTCATCGTCGGGCTTGCAGCGTCCGAAAGCCATTTCGATTTCTGGGCGATCGTCGTCCTGTCGCTGGCGCTGGGCGTTCTCCTGATCGTTCCGATCGGTGGCGCCGACATGCCGGTGGTCGTCTCGATGCTGAATTCCTATTCCGGCTGGGCTGCCGCCGGTATCGGCTTCACACTTGGCAATCTGGCGCTGATCATCACCGGCGCGCTGGTAGGCTCGTCCGGTGCAATCCTGTCCTACATCATGTGCAAGGGCATGAACCGCTCCTTTATCTCGGTCATCCTCGGTGGCTTTGGCGGTGATACTGCAGCAGCGACGAGCGATGACGGCGTCGTGCGCACGGTCAAGCAGGGCTCGGCCGATGATGCCGCCTTCCTGATGGCCAATGCGTCAAAGGTGATCATCGTGCCGGGCTACGGCATGGCGGTTGCCCAGGCGCAGCACGCTGTTCGCGAACTGGCGGATGCGCTGAAGAAAAATGGTGTTGAAGTGAAGTATGCCATTCATCCGGTCGCTGGCCGCATGCCTGGCCATATGAACGTGCTGCTTGCCGAAGCCAATGTGCCTTATGACGAAGTCTTCGAACTGGAGGACATTAATTCGGAGTTCGCCCAGGCCGACGTTGCCTATGTCATCGGTGCCAACGACGTCACCAATCCGGCGGCGCGCGACGACAAGACCTCGCCGATCTATGGCATGCCGATCCTCGATGTCGACAAGGCCAAGACCTGCCTGTTCGTCAAGCGCTCGCTCGGCTCCGGCTATGCCGGTATCGACAACACGCTGTTCTACAAGGATGGCACCATGATGCTGCTCGGCGACGCCAAGAAGATGACTGACGATATCGTCAAGGCCATGAACCACTAAGACGATAAAACACTGCCGTGCAGCTCATTCGAGCTGCACGGCAGTGTTCCGTATTCAGACTTTCCTGCGCCCGGCATTTTAATCGAAATTCAATGGTCCTCGCATATCGTTGGTCGCCAACCGCAATGGTTGGCGCCGGTGATACGAAAGAGGATCATGAGTTCATCTTCGCAATTCGGTCACTCCCGGATCGGGCGCTACGCCCGGCAGCTTGACGCGGGCATCGGGTGGTTGCGGTTTCAAGGCGACATGGAGCGCGAATACGCGCTGCAGATCGACAGGGATGAGCGCCGGCCGGCAATGGTCAGCGCGGTTTTCTCGCTGGTCTTTATTGTCCTGTTCGGGATCTCCGATTTTATACGCCTCCCGCTGGTGACGCGTTTTCCCGATCTTTCCGCCGATATGTGGGGCATCCTGACAAGCCGGTGGGTGGCGGTCCTGTTCCTGCTTGGCTGCCTGTATATCTGCCATCGGCAGCGTGGCGTGTCGCGAGCAGCGCCTTTGTCGATAGCCGCAGTGCTGACGCTTGCCGTCAGTGGCGCGGTGTCGGTCTGCCTATACAAGCGCAACGGCCTGGGCCATGCAGAATTCGCCCAGCTTCTGTTCGTTATGGGCGCATTTTCTCCGCTGGGGCTGCGCTTCCGTCACAGCATCATGCTGGCGGCCGGCGTTGTCGCCCTGACGTTCTTGTTACGATACTGGCTGCTGCCGGCGGAGTTGCGTGAGCAGCAATTCGACGCGATGCTGCTTTTGACCTTGGTCTTCGCGGCGGTCGGCGGTTATCTCCGGGAGCGTGCGCATCGGGAGCAATTCCTTTTGCGCGGCATCCTCAAGGAGCAGGCGTCGCGCGACCCGCTGACTGGGCTTGCCAATCGGCGTGGTCTTGATGAGCAGCTGGAGACGATACGCCGGCAGGCTCGGCAGGAAAGCCAACCGGTCGGATTGCTGTTGCTTGATGTCGATTTTTTCAAGCGTTACAACGACCGTTACGGGCATCAGGCTGGTGATCTCGCCTTGCAGCGCGTCGCCGCATGTCTGGACGCCTTTGCGCACCATCCGCTCGACATGGCCTGCCGGATGGGCGGAGAGGAGTTCGCGCTTGTCCTGTACGGTTGCGGGGAGGCCGCGCTCAAGGATCGCGCAGACACGCTTTGCGCCGACGTGCGGAACCTCCGCATCGATCATGCCACGTCGGACATTTGTGCTTTCGTGACGGTCAGTATCGGTGGTGTGCTGTTGCAGCCGCAGGAAACAGCCTGGTCCGCGCTCGATCGGGCCGACCAGTTGCTTTACGAGGCCAAGCGGGAGGGGCGCAATCGCACGTCTGTCGAGCGCCTTTTACCCATGGCTGCGGTCGCGTGACCGGCGCGCGGCGTCATCCGCCGCGCTTTTTCTGATCAGACCCCAGCTTTGACGCGGGCAAGACCGGCGCGGGCCGGTTCGTATTTGGGATCCAGCGACAGCGCATGGCCATAGGACTTTGCGGCTTTCGCCTTGTCGCCGCGGCGCTCATAGACCAGCGCCTGGTTTGCCCAGGATTCGGCAATCTTGCCGTTCAGGTTGATCGCGGTGTTGAAATCTGCGAACGCATTGTCGTCGTCGTTGGTCGCCACGTAGGAAATGCCACGGCCGTTATAGGGCTCGGGTGCATTCGGCGACAGCGAGATTGCGGTCGAGAAATCCTCGATTGCCTGCGCATGCTGCTTTCGGGCCTGATAGATCAGGCCGCGATTGTGATAGGCGCGCGGGTCCGTGGTGTCGAGCGCGATCGCCTTGTTGAAGTCAGCAAACGCCTGATCGAGTTGACCGGCCTGGCGGTAGAGATTGCCGCGGCCGATGAACGCCACGTCATAACGCGGGTTGAGCTGCAGGGCCATGTTGTAGTCGGACTGTGCCGCCGACTGATCGCCCATGTTGCGCTCGACAAGGGCGCGGTTGGCGTAGGCCTGGTAGAATCGCGGGTTGAGTTCGACCGCCTTGTTGAAATCGGCGAGCGCCCGGCGGAATTCGCCAGCGCGGCCATAGGCGGATCCACGCACGTTATAGCCTTCCGGATCGCTCGGATTGGCCGCGATCACGGCAGATAGCGAGGCAATGTTCTCGTTGCTTCCCTGTGCCCGCTCGACACGCATCATGTTGCTCGGCGTGTCAGGTGTGGTGCAGCCCGAGAGCATCAGTGCGCTGGTCACGGCAAGCATGGAGGCGAGGGCGAAACCGCGCCGATTGGAACGCCCGGCATGGCCGGTATGGTCGGAAAAGTCCGCAGTCCTGGCAGTCGATGTCAAGATTCATTCCCTCGATTAAGCGAAGCGTCTCGGCATGTCCCGGGCCTTGAACGGCGGATCGGGCCAGCAGTGTCAAAGTCCGTGATTACAACAGATAAACCATCATGGATGCCGTTGTGTTCCAAAGACAGTGTAGCACGCTCTGCGCGCTGGTCGCCTGTATCCGGAATTAAATCCCGCACCCTGCGATTTAAACAGAAAGAGCGGTGGCGATCATATCGCCCCCGCCCGATTTACGCGTCAAATACGCTGCAAACGCTGATCAGCGTGCTGCAGCCGCCGTAGGGCGCGGGGTAACGATGCCCATCTCGCGCTGCAAACGCTTGCGGGCCAGCTTGCGAATGCGGCGAACGCCTTCAGCCTTTTCGCGGGCGCGCTTCTGGGATGGCTTTTCGTAGGCCTCACGCATCTTCATTTCGCGGAAAATGCCTTCGCGCTGCATCTTCTTCTTGAGTGCGCGAAGCGCTTGATCGACATTGTTGTCGCGGACTAGTACCTGCACGTTAATCCCGTTCCTTCAGTTTCGAGTGTTCGCCTCATGAAGTCAGGTCAACGAGGCAAAAAAATATGGTTCGCTGAGCCCGAAAGCTTTACGATTGGGAGAGCGGATACCAGATCGGTTGCTCAAAGTCCAGCCGCGAGTTGGTTTGCAGGGCCAAAACTGCCGGAAAACCCTGGTTTCAAGGCCTTGACTGCTGGAATTGCGACAAGACGTTGACGCATCTGTTCGGTTGGATGTTCCTCTCTCATATATGCGGCGCCTTATATTGCGCCGGAGATGAAGGATGTCGCAACTCGTGCGACAAGCGCCGTCTCGCGTCGCAAAAGAAACGTTGCGGAAGTCCGGGATTTGCGATTTCTAGGATCGACCACAAGAAATTCACCGGCCTTTTGGCAGGACTACGGAGTGTGAAAGCGGATGCGCAAATATTCGGTTTTTGCTGTCGCTCGCGAAGCGATGCGCGGCCACAGGGGATGGGAGGCGCAATGGACCTCGCCCGAGCCGCGCAAGGAATATGATGTCATCATCATCGGCGCCGGCGGTCATGGCCTGGGTACTGCCTATTACCTCGCCAAGGAACACGGCATCACCAATATCGCCGTGCTCGAAAAGGGCTGGCTCGGCGGCGGCAATACCGGCCGCAACACCACCATCATCCGCTCCAACTATCTCTATGACGAGAGCGCCGGGATCTACGATCACGCGCTGAAGCTGTGGGATGGCCTCAGTCAGGATCTCAACTACAACGTCATGTATTCGGCACGCGGCGTGATGATGCTGTCGCACAATGTCCATGACCAGCAGGTGTTCAAGCGGCATATCCATGCCAACCGCCTGAACGGCATCGACAATGAATGGCTGACGCCGGAGCAGGCGCAGGAATTCTGCCCGCCGCTCGATATTTCCCGCACCGCCCGCTATCCGATCAACGGTGCCGCCCTGCAGCGCCGCGGCGGTACCGCCCGCCACGATGCCGTTGCCTGGGGTTATGCCCGTGCGGCTGCCGATCGCGGCGTGCACATCATTCAAAATTGTGAGGTCACCGGCATCCGCCGCAATCCGGATGGGTCCGTCGCCGGTGTCGATACCAATCGCGGCCAGATCAATGCCAAAAAGGTCGGTGTCGTTGCTGCCGGCCATACCTCGGTGCTGATGGAAATGGCCGGCGTGCGCATGCCGCTGGTCAGCTATCCGCTGCAGGCGCTGGTGTCCGAGCCGATCAAGCCGATCTTCCCTTGCGTCGTCATGTCGAACACGGTGCACGCCTATATTTCCCAATCGGACAAGGGCGAACTCGTCATCGGCGCCGGTACGGACCAGTATTCGTCCTACTCGCAGACCGGCGGCCTGCAGATCATCACCCACACGCTCGATGCCATCTGCGAGCTGTTCCCGATCTTCCGCCGCATGAAGATGATGCGGTCCTGGGGCGGCATCGTCGATGTAACGCCGGATCGCTCGCCGATCCTGGCGAAAACCCCGGTTTCCGGTCTTTACGTCAACTGCGGTTGGGGTACCGGCGGCTTCAAGGCAACGCCGGGCTCGGCCAATGTCTTTGCCCACACCATCGCCAACGACGCGCCGCACAAGATCAACGCGCCGTTCACGCTGGAGCGTTTCCGCTCGGGCCGCCTGATCGACGAAGCGGCGGCTGCTGCCGTTGCGCATTAAGGGGAACACATCATGCTTCTGATCTATTGCCCCTATTGCGAGGAAGAGCGTTCCGAGCTCGAGTTCCGGCAGGCTGGCGACGCCCATATTGCGCGTCCGGCCAACATGACCGAGATGACCGACGAGGACTTCGAGGCGTTCTTCTTCCTGCGCGACAACGTCAAGGGCCTGACCTTCGAGCGCTGGCGGCACCTGAACGGCTGCGGCCGGTTCTTCAATGCAGCCCGCGATACCGTCAGCGACAAGTTCCTGACCACCTACAAGGCCGGCTTGCCCCGTCCGGATGTCAGCACTTTGCGCCCGGCGACGGAAGCGACTGTCGAAACCTATGAAGCCACGGAGTCGAATGCTAAATGAGCGGCGCCAATCGTATCCCCGGTGCAGGCCGTCTTACCCCTGCAAAGACCGCCCGCTTCTTCTTCGACGGCAAGAGCTACGCCGCCCTTGAGGGCGATACCGTCGCCTCGGCGCTGCTGGCCAACGGCGTTCATCTCGTCGGCCGCTCGTTCAAGTACCATCGTCCGCGCGGCATCGTGTCGGCCGGTGCCGAAGAGCCGAACGCATTGATCGGCGTCGAGCGCGACGCTGCCCGCAAGCAGCCGAACGTGCGCGCCACCGTGCAAGACGTGTTCGACGGCATGAAGGTGATCTCGCAGAACCGCTGGCCGTCGCTTGCCTTCGACGTCGGCGCGGTCAACAACCTCTTGGCACCGTTCTTTGCCGCCGGTTTCTACTACAAGACCTTCATGTGGCCGAAGCAGGCCTGGAAACATGTTTATGAGCCGCAGATCCGCGCGGCTGCCGGTCTCGGCGTTTCGCCGACCGAAGACGATACCGACCATTATTCCAGCCGCTACGCCCATTGCGACGTTCTGGTGATCGGCGCCGGTGTCGCCGGTCTTTCGGCAGCGCTTGCCGCCGCCAAGACCGGTGCGCGTGTCATCATCTGCGACGAGCAGCCGGAAGTTGGCGGTGCGCTGCACTACGACAAGAGCGTCACGATTGACGGTCAGGACGGCTTCACCTGGGCTCAGGCGACAGCTGCCACTCTGGCAAAGATGAACAACGTCACCGTTCTGCCGCGCACGACAGCATTCGGTTACTACGCCCAGAATTTCGTCGGTCTCAACGAGCGCGTCACCGAGCATCTGGCAAAGCCCGATAAGAAACTGCCGCGCGAGCGCCTCTGGCAGGTCCGTGCCAAGCGCGTCATCATCGCCACCGGTGCCATCGAACGCCACATGGTGTTCGCCAACAACGACCGCCCCGGCATCATGCTGGCGTCGGCAGCCCGCACCTTCCTCAACCATTTCGGCGTTGCCGTCGGCAAGAAGGTCGGCGTCTACACAGCCAACGATTCTGCCTACGAGGCAGCTTTCGATCTGAAGCGGGCCGGCATTACCGTTGCTGCCATCGTCGATAGCCGCGAGCAACCGGGCGAGGGCGTGCTTACGGAGGCCCGTTCCCTCGGCATCGAGGTTCTGGTTGGTCATGGCGTCGTCGATACCGGCGGCAAGCTCCGGGTGTCTTCCATGTCGGTTGCTCGCAATGGCGGCGGCAGTAGCCGCAAGATCGCCATCGACGCGCTGTTGGTATCTGCCGGTTGGACGCCATCCGTGCACATGTTCTCGCAGTCGCGCGGCAAGGTGGCCTACGACTTCGAAAGCCAGCGCTTCCTGCCCGGCACCTATGCGCAGGATTGCCTGTCCGTCGGCGCCTGCAACGGCACAAACGACCTGCAGGCGACTATCGAGGAATCACTGGCCGCCGGCGAGTTGATGTCGAATGCCTCCGGCTTTACCGCTCCGGAAAAGCCGGCGCTGAATGGCGTGAATGCTTTTGCCTGGACCGGCGGCATGGCGGGCGCGGCCGAAGGGGCCGGACCGGACACGACGGTCAAGGCGTTCATCGACTTCCAGAACGACGTCTGCGCCAAGGATATCCGCCTTGCCGTGCGCGAAGGCATGCACTCGATCGAGCATATCAAGCGCTTTACCACCAACGGTATGGCGACCGACCAGGGTAAGCTTTCCAATATCCACGGTCTGGCGATTGCCGCTGAAACGCTTGGCCGCGAGATCCCCAAGGTCGGCCTGACGACGTTCCGCGCGCCCTATACGCCGGTGACGTTTGGCACGTTGATCAACCATTCGCGCGGCGAATTGTTCGACCCGACCCGCAAGACGCCGATGCACGCCTTGGAAGAAGCCGAGGGCGCGGTGTTCGAGGATGTCGGCCAGTGGAAGCGCGCCTGGTACTATCCGCGCGCCGGTGAGGACATGCATCAGGCCGTCAACCGCGAGTGCAAGACGGTGCGCGATGTCGCCGGCATTTTCGATGCCTCGACGCTTGGCAAGATCGAGGTGGTTGGCCCGGATGCGGCGCAGTTCCTCAACCTGATCTATACCAACAGCTGGGACACGCTGAAGCCTGGCCGCTGCCGCTACGGCATCATGCTGCGCGAAGACGGTTTCGTCTATGACGACGGCGTCGTCGGCCGCATGGCGGAGGACCGTTTCCACGTGACGACGACGACGGGCGGTGCTGCCCGCGTCATGAACCATATGGAAGACTATCTGCAGACCGAGTTTCCGCATCTGAATGTCTGGCTGACCTCTGCCACCGAGCAATGGGCTGTCATTGCGGTGCAGGGACCGAAAGCCCGCGAGATCATCGCGCCACTGGTCGAAGACATCGATCTGTCGAACGAAGCCTTCCCGCACATGAGTGTTCGCGAAGGCAAGATCTGCGGCGTGCCGACAAGGTTGTTCCGCATGTCGTTCACCGGCGAAACCGGCTTCGAAGTCAACGTTCCCGCCGATTTCGGCCCGGCCGTCTGGGCTGCGATTTACGAACGGGCGGAAGCGCTCGGCGCCTGCGCCTATGGCACCGAGGCGATGCATATCTTGCGCGCCGAAAAGGGTTACATCATCGTTGGTCAGGACACCGACGGTACCGTGACCCCCGACGATGCGTCGCTTGGGTGGGCGGTCGGCAAGAAGAAGGCTGATTTCGTCGGCATTCGCGGCTTGCGCCGTCCGGATCTTGTCGCCGATGGCCGCAAGCAGCTGGTCGGCTTGTTGACCAAGGATCCGAAGGTGGTGCTGGAGGAGGGCGCGCAGATCGTTGCCGATCCGAACCAGCCACTGCCGATGACGATGATCGGGCATGTGACCTCGGCGTACTGGTCGGAAAACTGCGGCCGTTCGATTGCTCTGGCGCTGGTTGCTGGCGGCAAGGCGAAGATCGGCCAGACGCTCTATGTGCCGATGCCCGACAAGACGATCGCCGTCGAGGTGAGCGACATGGTGTTCTTTGACAAGGAAGGAGGCCGCATCAATGGCTGATTTGATTGGGGCTGATCTGGCGACCCGCACCCTGCCGCTGTCCGGCTTCCACGGCGGCTCCGGCGCTGCTTCGCTTTCCGTTGCAGCACCCGCAACCCGGATGTCGCTGCGGGCCAAGCCGGATGCTGTCTCAGCGTTGTCCGGTGCGCTTGGTCTTTCGCTACCGGTGAAGGCCAAGACCTCGGCGTCTTCGAATGGCCGTCATGCGCTCTGGCTCGGGCCGGACGAGTGGCTTGTGATCGACGAGAACGAAGCCGACCTGATGGCGGCGGTGGCGTCGAGCAACGTGCTGCATTCGGCAACGGATATTTCCCATCGCAATACGGCACTGATCGTCAAGGGCCGCGGTGCGGCCGTGGCGATCAATGGCGGTTGCCCGCAGGATCTGTCGCTGCCAGCCTTCCCGGTCGGCGCCTGCTCGCGCACGGTTCTGGCCAAGGCGGAGATCGTGCTGTTGCGCACCGCCGAGGAAGCGTTCCGGGTTGAATGCTGGCGGTCGTTTTCGCCTTATGTCTCGACGCTTCTGGCCGAAGCCGCCGAGGATGCGGGGAACTGATTGTTACCGGGCTCCGGCTCAATTGCTGTAACAGGCAACTGCCTTGCATGCCCCTCATCCGCCCTGTCGGGCACCTTCTCCCCGTCGTGACGGGGAGAAGGAAAACGCCGGAAAACTCGATCGTCCCCTCTCCCTGCTTGCGGGGAGAGGGCTAGGGTGAGGGGCATTGGCCACGATGCCGAAGCGCGCGAGCCTCAATCCAGGCCGGGCCAACCGATCCATTCAACCCAGCGGCCGTGAAAATCGGCGCGGCCGATCAGGTGCTTTTCGCCGGATGGCCAGATTTGTAGCGTCAAAGCTGCGCTGTGTTTCTGATCGTCTGCTTCCATCTGCAGGCGGGCCAGTGGCGCCTTCTCCGTCGCGCGTTCTCCGGCGGCTGTGATCAGGGCGTCGCCCTTTGCCTTGGACGATGCGGGCAGATATTGCCAGGCGATGGTGTGATAGATCACGTGAACATGATCCTCGTGGACCTCTTGCAGACGTTTTTCCAGCCAGTCCACCGCATCGGCGCGCTCGACCGTCTGACGGTTGGCGGCGGCAATGGCGAGTGCAAAGCGGGTGCGCTCGATCCTGTCCGTCTGGTCGGCCCAGAGATAGGACAAAAGCCGCAGGGCGTCGTCCTCGTTAGCCGGGTTCAGCGGGTTGAGATCGCAGCCGGCGCGGCTGCTGATGTGAAGGGGAACGTCCGGGGGGCGCACCCCGCGCCATTCCGGTGCGATCAGCACCGGTGACGGCTGCAGAGCAAAGGTGCTATCGCCGAGCCGGTACTCGTAGCGATCCCACTGCAGATTGAGCCCGGCGCTGGCGCCCACTTCCGAGAGGACCAGTGGTTTTTCGAACAGGCTGGAGACCGTCAGGAAGCCGGGGAGCAGGGCGCCGGACCGGCGTACCTCGTTGGTCTGCGGCGCTGATGTTAGCCGGTCGAGGATGAAGGCCGCATGCGTGCCACAGGCATGTTCGACGGCGTTCCAAAGGTCATCTGCTTCTGCCGTCTGAGGCGGATAAACGGAGGCAAGGTGTTGGTCCAAGCCGGACAGCACCAGCGCATGCAGCGCGCCGGCAAGGCGCAGCGGAATGGAATCGCCACCGGGCGAAGGATCGCCGGACCAGGACAGAATTTTCGCACCAACCGGGTGGTCACCGGTCAACCGCTCGGCGGCAAGCGTGCAGAGACCTGCAGTGAAGGGTGAGCCAAGACCACGGCAGGAACTTGCCTGCTGGATGAAGGCCTGACGGACGGTCTCCTCCAGTGCCGCTTTCTCAGGCATCATCAGGCCGATCCTTGGGATCAAACTGGATGATGGTCAGCCACGTGGCCGTCAGCGCCGGTTTTCGTTCGCCCTCGACGTCGACGGTGACCTCGTAGGTGACCATCAGCATGCCGGCGCCGCGGAAGCGGGCTTCGGCCATGGTGAAGCGGCCGCGTACCTTGGCGCCGCTTTTCACCGGCGTCACGAAGCGCACCTTGTCGAAGCCGTAGTTGATGCCCATCGTCTGTTCGCGAATGCGCGGCAGGCAATTGTAGTTCATTGCCGAGAGCAGCGACAGCGACAGGAATCCATGAGCGATCGTGCCGCCGAACGGGGTTTCAGCGGCGGCGCGCACCGGATCCGTATGGATGAACTGGTGGTCGTCAGTTGCACCGGCAAAACTGTCGATGGTTTCCTGTGTGACTGTGATCCAGTCGGAGATGCCGACCTCGGTGCCCACCAGGTTCTTGACGTCAGATAGCGTAATTTCCTGCGGCATTCTCTTTTCCGATCAAAAACATCCCCCCGTTTCTCTATATGCCGCTCTTTCAAAAAACGGCAATCGGGGGAGCAGTATAGGCTCATAAAATTTCGGCGTGGAAACTGACACTGCGCGCTGCGACGATGCCAACCCCCGCCGTGGCTGATGGCAGGAGGCTCTGCCAGCCGGACCCTTGGCGGACCGGCAGCTGGACCGGATGCGGTGCATGGCTGCGGTTGATCACGACGGCAAGCCGGATTCGCCTGTTCAGCACGCTGTCGCCGGTTGAGAGCAGCATGACCAGATGATCGGCCGTGGCACTTTCCCAGTCGCCCGTCGTCATCGGCTGGCCGTCGAACCGCAGCCATTCGACATCGCCGTTTCCGATGAAGAACGTGGTGTCGTGAAAAACATCGAAGCGGGCGCGGATGTGCGACAGTGCGGCGGTATGGGCAATCAGGGCGTCGTCGAGTTTTGTCCAATCGACCCAGGTGATGGCATTATCCTGGCAATAGGCGTTGTTGTTACCGCGCTGGCTGCGGCCGCCCTCGTCGCCGGCGGTCAGCATGATGGCGCCGCGCGTGGCAAACAGGGTCGATAGCAGGGCCATGACGTCGCGGCGGCGGAAGGCGAGGACCTCGGGATCGACCGTCGCACCTTCGACGCCATTGTTCCAGGAATGATTTTCGTTGTGGCCGTCGCGGTTGTTCTCGCCATTGGCTTCATTGTGCTTGCCGGCATAGGAGACGAGATCCATCAGCGTGAAACCGTCATGGGCGGCGATGAAATTGACGCTGCGGGTCTTTTCGCCGCCCTTGCGGGCAAAGATATTGGATGAGCCAGCAAGTGCCGTCGCCAGATCGCCGATCGTGTGGCTGTCGCCGCGCCAGGTGCGGCGCAGGTCGTCGCGCGCCCGGTCGTTCCATTCGAGGAAGGGCGCCGGGAAATTGCCGAGCTGATAGCCGCCGGGTCCGATATCCCAGGGTTCGGCGATCAGCACGCGGTCTTGCAGGACCGGGTCGGTGCATATCTCCGAGAGCAGGGCAGCATCGCTGTTGAAGCCGTTGATGTCACGGCCGAGGATCGAGCCAAGATCGAAGCGAAAACCGTCGATGCCGGCCGAGAGAACGAAGTGGTGCAGGCTGTCGAGGATAAGCTGGCGCACCACCGGGTGATTACAGGCAATGGTATTGCCTGTGCCTGTATCGTTGATCAGTTCGCCGGGCCGATCCGTGGCGTGGCGGTAATAGATATGATTATCGAGACCGCGCATGGAGAGTGTGGCACCCCAGCGGTCGCTTTCGCCGGAATGGTTGAAGACCAGATCGAGAATGGTGCCGATGCCTTCTGCATGAAGGGCTGCAACAGTTTCGCGCAGTTCGGTCATGCCGCCGGGCACCAGGCGCGGATCGAGTGCCATGAAGGCGATGGGATTGTAGCCCCAGCCGTTGGTGAGCCCGAGCGGTGGCAGATGTCGCTCGTCGATCCAGGCGGTAATCGGCATCAGCTCGATGGCGGAGACGCCGATGCGCTTCAGATGGGCGATGACGGCGGGATGGGCGAGTGCGGCAACGGTGCCACGCTGCTGTTCCGGCACATCCGGATGCAGCATGGTGAAGGGGCGGACGGCAACCTCGTAGATCAGGCCGCCGGTCTGGAACAGCGGCGCCTGCCGTTGTGCGCTCTGCGGTTCCGTTACGATTGCCTTTGGCACGAGGTCGGCAGTGTCGTCGCCGAAGACCGACAGGCGGGGGTCGTAATGGAAGGGGCGGTCGAGCTCGCGGGCATAGGGATCGACCAGCAGCTTGGCGGGGTCGAACCAGAGGCCGTTGTCCGGATCGTAGGTTCCTGAAGCACGAAAACCGTAGCGGGTGCCGGCGGGGGCATCCGGGACGGTCAGGCTGTGAACATCGTCTGCGCCGCGCTGCATCGGCAGGCGGCGCAGTTCGTGGTTGCCGGTCGCGTCGTAAAGGCAAAGCTCGATGCCGGAGGCTGAGGAGGAGTGGACCGCAAAGGTTGTGCCGCTGGCGGTTAGCGTGGCGCCGAGGGGAGAAGCAAGCGGGTTCGGCATCGGGGGTCACCTTGGGATGATGTGGGGGCGGAGCCGTTTCGTATCAGCTTGGTTTGACAGTGATTTGTCTCTGCTTTTGCGGATGTTGCAAGCGGTATGTTTACCCTCTCTTTGAGGGGGAGGGTCGGCACGTGGTGCCGGGGTGGGGTGAGCTGCGGCATGCTCCAATCACCTGTAGCGTTTGCGGTGGTCACCCCCACCCGCCGCGTTGCGGCGACCTCCCCCCTCAAGGGGGAGGTAACGCTTCCTCTTCTCCCCAGCAGGGAGAAGGTGCCCGAAGGGCGGATGAGGGGGCGGTTCGGCATATACGGACAGGTTTTCATTGTTGGGTTCTCATCTTTCGTGAGCTCAGGTTGCTCGGATTTCCAGTCTAAGGTGGCTTCGCCCCCCTCATCCGGCCCTGTGGGCCACCTTCTCCCCGCTGGGGAGAAGAGGGAGTGCGCGGCAGTTTCCACGGCCTCAAGCCACGCCCGGAAAATCCGCCGTGGTTTTTCTGATGCTGACTTGGCCGGGGCGCTGGAAAGTGCCTCGTAAAGTAATAATAGGTGACACCTCTCAGCGTCCCGTTCAGTGTCTTTTGCCGCGCTTCTCAGGTTCTTCTGCGCTTTCCCGTGTCAGGAGAAAGCCTCCAATGCCCCAGCCCGGCCGCTTATCCGCCAGGCCTTTCAATGCGGCGGGGTTCAGCCCTGGACCGTCAAAAGACCGTGTGGCTACCCGGCACGCCCGGTTCATTCACGAACCGGAGGAGAACCGCCTTTCACGCAGCCCCGGGGATTTTGCGCGCGTTTCGCCAAACCGCCCGGGCACCGGCCCCACCTCGCCGGCAACGCTTTCCGGTGTATCCGTGGTGGGACGGGAAGAAGTATGGCACGGGTTTTGAGGGCGGGGATTTGCGGGGATGAATTTTTTGATCCGGCAACGTCGCGCGCATCCGTTGTGCCGGGCCTGCCGAGACTCTATACGTTGGCGGTCGCAGCCGTGCCTCAATAATTTCCCCGTTTCACCAACCGTCGAGTGAGTGCCCATGGTATCCCGTATCAAGATTCACCGTGACGGCCCGGAATTTTCGCGCATGGTCTGGGGCGCTTTTCGTATTGCCGACAACCGGGAAACGAGCGGGATCGCCTCGATCGCCCGCACCGTCGATACCTGCCTGGATGCCGGGATTACCACGATCGACCATGCGGATATCTATGGTGGTTACCGGGTCGAATCCCTGTTCGGCGAAATGCTGGCAACCCGTCCGGACCTGCGCAACCGCATCGAACTGGTGACGAAATGCGGCATCGCCCTGACGGGTCCGGCGCGGCCGGAGCATCGCGTCAAGCATTATAACAGCACGGTTGCTCATATCCGCTGGTCGCTGGAAAATTCGCTGCGCAATCTGAAGACCGATCGTGTCGACATGCTGCTTTTGCACCGGCCCGATCCGCTGATGGATGCAGCCGAGGTGGCCGAGGTTCTGGAAGCGCTGGTTTCGGAAGGCAAGACGCGGGCCGTGGGGGTTTCCAATTATACGCCGTCGCAATTTGCAATGCTGCAATCGAAGCTGCCTATTCCGCTGATGGTCAACCAGATCGAGCTTTCGGTGACGCATACCGCGCCGCTTTACGATGGGACGCTGGACGACTGCGTCAATTACGGGATTTCGCCGATGGCGTGGTCGCCGCTGGGAGGCGGGCGTCTGTTCGATAGAGAGAAAGGCAATCCGCAGCTCGTCGATCTTTTGAGCGCCCTTGCAGACAAATACGGCGTACAGGGTGCTGGCACGGTGGCGCTTGCCTGGCTGCTGCGCCTGCCGTCCAAGCCTTTGCCGATTATCGGCTCGACCGATCCTGAACGGGTGACGTCGCTGGCGCGGGCTACGGAGATCGAGTTTGATCTGCAGGACTGGTTTCAGGTTCTGGAAGTGGCGACCGGGCGGCCGGTGGCGTAACGCCAGCCTTCAGAGCTTTCCGCTTTTCGTCAAAACGCGAAAACGCTCTCACTCTTTGTTTTGAAACAATTGCGGGCGCAAAATCGTTGCGCACTTTTGCTGGAGCTGCTCAGGGAAGCAGCTTCACCAGCTGCCATTCGCCGTTGGCGTCCTTCTCGACGCGCTTGTTGCCGCGGTAGCAGCGCAGCTTGCCGGCCTGCTTGTCCATGACGAGGCGGGTCGGGGTTGATTTGGATTTGCCGTTTTCGCCGATGGCAGCAGTCAGCGCTTCCTTGAATTTACCGGCCTTGTAGAGGGCGACGAGATCGTTGTCGGTCATTGTCGCGTTTTCCTTGTGCGGCTGGGGTCTGGAATACCGTCTGGCGGTCACCCCACCCCGGCACTGTGTGCCGACCCTCCCCTTCAAGGGGAGGGTGAAGAGAGGCCTTCGCCTCTCCTTAGAGCATCCGGTCAGGTAATGACAGTCGGTTCGGTGCGGCCCGTGCGTGTCTTGATGCCGGCGATCTCGTCGGCGACGGCGATCAGGTCGGCAAGGGCTTCCTGGGTTTCTGTGTCGTGCTTGGAAGCATCCGGCTCGTAGCGTTCGATATAGACGCGCAGGGTGGCGCCCGACGTGCCGGTGCCCGACAGGCGGAAGACGACGCGGGAGCCGCCCTGGAACAGAATGCGGATGCCCTGGTTGTTTGAGACCGACTTGTCGATCGGGTCGTTATAGGAAAAGTCGTCGGCGGCTGTGACCTTGAGCTTGCCGAAGCTCTTGCCCGGCAGGGTGGCGAGCTGGTCGCGCAGCGCCGTCATCAGGCCGTTGGCCGCATCCGAATCGACCTCTTCATAGTCGTGGCGGGAATAGTAGTTGCGGCCATAGGTGGTCCAATGCTGGCGGGCGATATCCTGGACGCTTTCCATGCGCACAGCCAGAATGTTGAGCCAGAGCAGAACCGCCCAGAGACCGTCCTTTTCACGCACGTGGTTGGAGCCGGTGCCGGCACTTTCCTCGCCGCAGATGGTAACGAGGCCGGCATCCATCAAATTGCCGAAGAATTTCCAGCCGGTCGGGGTCTCGTAGATGCCGATGCCGAGCTTTTCGGCAACCTTGTCGGCAGCGGCACTGGTCGGCATCGAGCGGGCGATACCGGCAAGCCCCTTGGAATAACCGGGCGCCATGCTGGCATTGGCGGCGAGCATGGCAAGGCTGTCGGACGGGGTGATGTAGATGCCTTTGCCGACGATCAGGTTACGGTCGCCGTCGCCGTCGGAGGCTGCGCCGAAATCCGGCGCGTCGTCGCTCATCATTTCCTCATACAGCGCGTGGGCGTGGACGAGGTTCGGATCCGGGTGGTGGCCGCCGAAATCCGGCAGCGGAATGAAGTTCAGCACCGAGCCCTTGGCGGCACCTAAGCGGTTTTCGAGGATTTCCTTGGCATAGGGTCCGGTGACCGCGCTCATCGCGTCGAAGACGAGGCGGAAGCCGCCGCCGATCATGTTGCGGATCGCCGGGAAATCGAACAGCTTTTCCATCAGCTCGGCATAGTCGGAGACCGGGTCGATGACCACGACTTCCATGCCGGCGACGTCCTGGCTGCCTTCGACATCGAGGTTGATGTCGGCGACCTCGGCGATCTTGTAGCTTTCGATCGTGCGGGTGCTGGCATAGATGGCATCGGTGACCTTTTCAGGGGCCGGGCCGCCATTGCCGATATTGTACTTGATACCGAAATCCTCGGTCGGGCCGCCGGGATTGTGGCTGGCCGAGAGCACGATGCCGCCGAAGGCCTTGTATTTGCGGATGACGTTGGAGGCGGCCGGCGTCGACAGGATGCCGCCACGCCCGACAAGGATGCGGCCGAAACCGTTGGCAGCCGCCATCTTGATGGCGATCTGGATGGCTTCGCGGTTGTAATAGCGGCCGTCGCCGCCGATCACCAGCGTTTCGCCCCTGAACCCGTCGAGGCTGTTGAAGATCGACTGGATGAAGTTCTCGGCATAGTTCTTCTGCTGGAAGACCGGCACCTTCTTGCGCAGGCCGGAGGTTCCGGGTTTCTGGTCCAAATAGGGCGTGGTCTGAACGGTTCTGATCATGGTCTTAGCCTTTCGCAAGAAGACTGGAATAGAGGTCGGCATAACGATGTGCACTCATATCCCAGGATACGTCTGATTTCATACCCTGGGCCTGGAGACGAGCCCAGACTTTCGGTTGCCGGTAGGCGGTAAACGCACGCCGCAGCGCCTGACGCAGACTGGCAGCAGAAACGGGCGAGAATTGGAAGCCGGTCGCAACTTTTGCGGCAAGGGCTGCTTCGTTGGCATCGATGATCGTATCGGCCAGACCGCCGGTATGGGCAACGATCGGCACGCAGCCGTAGCGCAGGCCGTAAAGCTGGGTAAGGCCGCAGGGCTCGAAGCGCGAGGGGATGAGGATGGCATCGCTGCCTGCCTGCATCAGGTGCGACAGCGGTTCGTTATAGCCGATCACCATGCCGACGCGGCCGGGATGGCGGGCCGCGGCTGAGGTGAACGCGCCTTCGAGCGCCGGATCGCCGGAGCCGAGCACGGCAAGCTTGCCGCCATTGTCAACGATATCGTCGATCACCTCGGCGAGCACGTCCATGCCCTTCTGCCAGGTCAGGCGGCTAACGACGCAGAAGATAGGGCCGGGGGCATTGTCGAAACCGAACTGCGCCGACAGCGCCTTGCGGTTGCCCTCGCGTTTTTTCAGCGAGCCTGGGCCATAGGTCTCGGCGATATTCTTGTCGGTCTGCGGATCCCAGACATCGGTGTCGATGCCGTTGACGATGCCGGAGAGACTGGACAGGCGCGCGGTCAGCAGGCCTTCAAAGCCCATGCCGAATTCGGGGGTGAGGATTTCCTGGGCATAGGACGGGCTGACGGTGGTGATGGCATCGGCCGTTTGCAGGCCGCCTTTGAGGAAGCCGACATCGCCGAAATATTCGACATAGCTCATCGAAAAGGCTTCCGGCGGCAGTGCCAGTTCGGCAAAGACATCCGGGCCGAACTGTCCCTGGAAGGCGATGTTGTGGATGGTCAGCACCACCGGCGTCGCATGTGCCGGGCCAAACCGCATGTAGACCGGCGTCAGCGCCGCCTGCCAGTCATGGACATGGACGAGGTCCGGCTTCCAGCTCGGCAGCAGGCCGCCGGCGATCTCGGCTGCAGTCAGTGAGAGGGCTGCGAAGCGGCGGAAATTATCGGTGTAGTCGCGTCCCGTCTGATCGACATAGGGGCCACCGTCGCGATCAAACAATTCCGGCGCGTCGAGTACCAGCAGATCGAGGCCATCGTGATTGACCGCCAGGATCGAGGCGGGGTTGCCGAACAGGTTATCGAAGCCGCCGATCTTCTGCGGCTTCTTGATCTTTTGCATCACCACCGGATAACCGGGCATCAGCGTGCGCATGCGCACGCCGTGGGGTTTCATCGCCGCCGGCAGGGCGCCCGCCACGTCGGCGAGACCCCCTGTCTTGATCAGCGGAAAAACCTCCGATGCGACGGACAGAACTTCCATGCTCACAGATCCAGCTTGTCGATCATCGCCTGGGTGATCAGGCAGATGCCGTTTTCCGAGCGGCGGAAGCGCTTGGCGTCGAATTCCGGATCCTCGCCGACGACGAGGCCTTCCGGGATGACGACGCGGCTGTCGATGACGACGTTGCTGAGTTGCGTATGCCGGCCGATCTTGACGTTGGGCAGGATGACCGCGCCATCGAGACGGGAGAATGAATTCACCCGGACGCCGGTAAACAGCATCGACCGGTTGAGCGAGGCGCCGGAAATGATGCAGTCGCCGGAGACGAGTGACGAGGTGGCAGAGCCACGGCGGTTTTCATCGTCATGGACGAATTTTGCCGGTGGCTTGATCTCGGCGAATGTCCAGATCGGCCAGGTGCCGTCGTAGATGTCGAGTTCCGGCGTGACATGGGTGAGGTCGATATTGGCCTGCCAGTAGGCATCGATCGTGCCGACATCACGCCAATAGGCTTCGCGCTCGAAATCGGAGCGGACGCAGGACTGGTTGAAGCGATGGGCAACGGCTTTGCCGTGCTGGACAATGTAGGGGATGATGTCCTTGCCGAAGTCGCGTGAGGAAGACGGATCGGCGGCGTCGCGGCGCAGCACGTCCATCAGGAACTTGGTGTGGAAGACATAGATACCCATCGAGGCCAGCGCCATCTCCGGATTGCCGGGAATGCCCGGCGGATCGGCCGGCTTTTCGACGAAAGCGATGATCTGGTCTTTTTCATCGACATGCATGACGCCGAAGCCGGTCGCTTCCATGCGCGGCACTTCCAGGCAGCCGATGGTGACGTCGGCGCCCGAGTCCACATGCTGCTGCAGCATGAGCTCATAGTCCATCTTGTAGATATGGTCGCCAGCCAGGATGACCATGTATTCGACGCCATGATCCTCTATGATGTCGATGTTCTGATAGACGGCGTCGGCGGTGCCTTCATACCACTGCGTCTCCGAGACGCGCTGGGAGGCAGGCAGGATGTCAAAACTTTCGTTTCGCTCGGGGCGGAAGAAGTTCCAGCCGTTCTGCAGGTGGCGGATCAGCGAATGCGCCTTGTACTGCGTCGCGACGCCGATGCGGCGGATACCGGAATTCATCGCGTTCGACAGCGCGAAGTCGATGATGCGGGCCTTGCCGCCAAAATAGACGGCCGGCTTGGCGCGACGGTCGGTCAGTTCCTTGAGGCGGCTTCCGCGGCCGCCGGCAAGGACATAGGCCATTGCGTCACGGGCGAGGGGTTGTATCCGTTTTTCCATTGAATTTCCTCCCGATAGTATGGTTCCCGGGCGGTTTGACCGCTCCTGGAACTGTGTCCTCTCCAAATATTATTCTGACCCACGGCATTGACGGGTCTTGGGAGCCCGCCTTGCCGTGTTTTATTCCTGCTCCAGCATCAGTGTCGCCAAAGGCGGCAGGGTGATGGTGGCGGTAATGACGCCTGCACTGTTTTTCGTTGCCTGGACGGCTCCTCCGTTGCCTTTGCCGCTGCCGCCGTAAATCTCGGCGTCGCTGTTGAGAATTTCCTTCCACCGCCCCTCCACGGGCAGCGGTATCGTATAGTTTTCCCGATAGACCGGGGTGAAATTGCTGATGACGGCGATGGTCTTTTCACCCGGCGCCTTGCGCAGCCATGCGAACACCGAATTCTCCCGGTCGTCAGCAATCAGCCATTCGAAACCTTCGCTCTCGCAGTCGCGCGCATGCAATGCCGCCTTGTTGCGATAGGTGCCGTTCAGGTCCCGCACCAGCCGGCGCATGCCTTCATGCAGGGGATATTCGAGCAGGTTCCAGTCGAGCGAACGATCCTCTGCCCATTCCTGCCACTGGGCGAATTCCTGGCCCATGAACAGCAGTTTCTTGCCGGGATAGCCCCACATGAAGCCGTAATAGGCGCGGAGATTGGCGAATTTCTGCCAGTCGTCACCGGCCATCTTGGCGATCAGCGAGCCCTTGCCGTGCACCACTTCGTCATGGCTGAGCGGCAGCACGAAATTTTCGCTGAAGGCGTAGAGCAGGCCGAAAGTCAGGTCGTTGTGATGGTGCTTGCGATGGACCGGTTCGCGCTGCAGATATTGCAGCGTGTCGTGCATGAAGCCCATGTTCCACTTGAAGCCGAAGCCGAGGCCGCCGGCATGAACCGGAGCCGAGACCTTCGGCCAGGAGGTGGATTCCTCGGCGATGGTAATGATACCGGGATGGCTGCCGTAGACTTCCTTGTTCATCGTCTGCAGGAAGCGGACCGTGTCAAGGTTCTCGTTGCCGCCATACTCGTTCGGCACCCATTCGCCATGCTTGCGCGAATAATCGAGATAGAGCATCGATGCGACCGCATCGACGCGTAAACCGTCCAGGTGGAATTTCTCTGCCCAGTAGAGTGCGTTGTTGACGAGGTAGGAAAACACTTCGGCGCGGCCGAAATTGTAGATCGCGGTGTTCCAGTCGGGGTGATAGCCCTGACGCGGGTCTTCATGCTCGTAAAGTGCCGTGCCGTCGAACCAGCGAAGGCCATGAGCATCAGTCGGGAAATGCGCCGGTACCCAATCCAGAATGACGCCGAGGCCGACCTTGTGGGCGCCGTTGACGAAGCGGGCAAAACCTTCCGGCTCGCCGAAACGGGCGGTCGGCGAATAGAGGCCTGTGGTCTGGTATCCCCAGGACGGATCGTAGGGATATTCGGTGATCGGCAGGAATTCGATATGGGTGAAACCCATGTCGACGCAGTAAGGGATCAGGCGTTCGGCCATCTCGTCCCAGGTCAGCATATCGCCATTGTCGCGACGCTGCCAGGATGCGGCATGGACCTCGTAGATCGAGATCGGCTGGCGGCGCGCATCGACATTGGCCCAATGCGCCCGGTGGGCATCGTCCTGCCAGACCTGTTCGATCTCGCCCGTGGTCATCGACGCATTGTTCGGGCGCAGTTCCGAGCGGCGGGCGAAGGGATCGGCCTTCAGGGGCAGCAGTTCACCGTTCTTGCCGACGATTTCGTATTTGTAGATGGCGCCTGATGGGACATCGGGAATGAAGATTTCCCAGATGCCGGTATCCTGGCGCAACCGCATGACATGGCGGCGGCCGTCCCAATCGTTGAAATCGCCAACGACCGAGACACGTTTGGCGTTCGGCGCCCAGACGGCGAAATGAAAACCATCGGCACCGTCATGCTTGATCGGATGCGCGCCCATCTTGTCGAACAGCCGCAGATGCGAGCCTTCGCGGATATAGTAGTCGTCCATCGGGCCGAGCACCGGGCCGAAGCTGTAAGGGTCGGTGACGGTCCACTCGCCGCCGCTGTTACGGGCGCGGTAGCGGACCGGCTGGGCCTTCTTGACGGCAACGATGCCCTCGAAGAAGCCCGCATCGTCACGCCGTGTCAGCGTGCCGATCTCCTTGCCGGCCAGTGTCTCAGCGGTCACCATTTCGGCGCCGGGAATGAAACAGCGGGCAACAAACTCCTTGCCCGCCGGATGGACACCGAGGGCGGCGAACGGATTGCTATGAGTGCCAGCGAGGATCGCCGCAATCTCTTCCGCCGACAGACTGGCTGACGGGACGGTAGGCGTGGCGTCTTTTGGCACTGATGTCATCCGGCTCTCCAAATTTCCCCGGCATATTGCCGGATTGTGCGGTCAGAGGAAAACCAGCCCATGCGCGCCGTATTGCGGATGGTCTTGGAATACCAGCTGGCCGTATCCGTCCAGATCGCATCCACCTCACGCTGCGCCTTGGTGTAGGCATCGAAATCGGCTGCCACCATGAACCAGTCGTGATTGTAGATGCCATCGATCAGGCCGGTGAAGCGGTTGCGATCGTCGGGCGAGAAAACGCCGGAGGAAATCGCAAACAAGGCCTGCGACAGTTCCCGCGATTGCTCGATGATGGCGCGGGGATTGTGTCCCTCGGCGCGCACCTTGGCGACTTCATCTGCCGTCATCCCGAAGATCTTGATGTTTTCCTCACCGACCCAGTCACGCATTTCCACATTGGCGCCATCCAGCGTTCCAATGGTCAGCGCACCGTTTAACGCGAACTTCATGTTCCCGGTTCCAGAGGCTTCCATGCCGGCAGTGGATATTTGTTCGGAAAGGTCGGCTGATGGCACCATGATTTCGGCCAGCGAGACGTTGTAATTGGGGATGAAGACGATCTTGAGCAGGCCGCGCACCGACGGGTCGTTGTTGATGACCTTGGCCACATCATTGGCCAGCTTGATGATCAGCTTGGCATTGTGGTAGCTCGGCGCCGCCTTGCCGGCGAACAGCTTGACCCGCGGCACCCAGTCCAGCTCCGGATGCGAGCGGATCTGGTCGTAGAGCGAGATCGCCTCGATGATATTGAGGAGCTGGCGCTTGTATTCGTGGATACGCTTAATCTGGATGTCGAACATCGCCGACGGATCGATGCGAATGCCCATGCGGCTCTGTACCAGCTGGGCAAGCTTGACCTTGTTGGCGCGTTTGATCCTGGCGAATTTCTCCTGGAAATCCGGCTTGTCGGCGAAGGGATCGAGCGCCTGCAGGGCTTCGGTATTGTCCATGAACTCGTCGCCGATCGCATCGCGGATCAGCGTGACGAGCTCGGGATTGCACTGCATCAGCCAGCGGCGTGGGGTGATGCCGTTGGTCTTGTTGTTGATGCGCTCCGGATAGAGCCGGTGCAGATCGGCAAACACCGTTTCCTTCATCAGCTCGGTATGGAGCGCGGACACGCCATTGATCGAATGCGAGCCGACAAAGGCGAGATTGCCCATGCGCACGCGGCGATCGCCGCTCTCGTCGATCAACGAAATGTTGCGGACCTCCTGGTCCGTATGGGTCTTTTGCTTGCGGGCCTCGAGCAGGATCTTGGCGTTGATTGCATAGACGATCTGCATATGACGCGGCAAAAGCCGCTCGAACAGCGGCACCGGCCAGGTTTCCAGCGCTTCCGGCAGCAGCGTGTGGTTGGTGTAGGAAAAGGTGTGGCGCGCGATATCCCAGGCGGTTTCGAAATCCATGCCGTGAACATCGGTCAACAGACGGACGAGTTCGGCGACGGAGACGGCCGGATGGGTGTCGTTGAGCTGGATTGCCACCTTGTCCGGCAGGGAGGTGAAGTCTGGATATTGCTGCAGGTGGCGGCGCAGGATGTCCTGCAGCGAGGCAGACGAGAAGAAGAATTCCTGGCGCAGGCGCAGCTCCTGGCCGGCCGGCGTCGCGTCGGCGGGATAGAGCACGCGGGCGAGGCTTTCGGCCTTGTTGCTTTCTCGGAGAGCACCAATGTGATCGCCGGCATTGAAGGCATCAAGAAGGATCGGGTCGATCGGATGGGCGGTCCACAGGCGCAGCGTGTTGACGCGCTTGGCGCGCCAGCCGACAACCGGCGTGTCGCAGGCTGTGGCGATAACGCGCTCGGCCGGTTTCCAGACGTAGCGGGTGACTTCCTCGTCGACATTGACGGTTTCGACCGAGCCGCCGAAGCCGATTTCGTAGGAGCTTTCGCGGCGCTCGAATTCCCAGGGGTTGCCGTGGGCAAGCCAGGTTTCCGGCAGTTCGACCTGCCAGCCATCGGCCATCTGCTGGCGGAACAGGCCGTGGACATAACGGATGCCGTAGCCATAGGCCGGGATATCGACAGTGGCCATGCTCTCCATGAAGCAGGCGGCCAGACGGCCAAGACCACCATTGCCGAGCGCTGCATCCGGCTCAAGCGCGGCGATAACGTCGATATCGACCCCGAACGAGGCCAGCGCCTCGCGCAGCTCATCCATCAGGCCGATATTGGTGACGGCATCGCGCATCAGGCGGCCGATCAGGAATTCGAGCGACATGTAGTAAACGCGCTTGGCATCGGTGGCGTAGGTCTTGCGCGTCGATTCCATCCAGTTGTCGGTGATGCGGTCGCGCACCACCAGGATGGCGGCTGTCAGCCAGTCATGCGGCTTGGCGACCTTCGGGTCCTTGCCGATGCGGTAGGTGAGGCGCTCGATGATTTCCTGGGCAAGGACTTCGGCGCTGGAACCACGCGGCGCGGCGCTCGGAATTTTCTCGTTGGACAAACGATCGATCATGGAAAAGGCTTACCCTCTGCGTGCGGTTTGGGAGACCGGAGGCGAACACCAACGGGGCATATGAGCGATTTATGCACCGATACGAAGCGCTTGCAATAGCGTTTTCAATAAGATGATAATTGTCGAAGACGGTGCGTTCGAAACGGCTTGCGATTTGGCGGATAACGCGAAAAAGCCCGCCCCGAATGTCTCGGAGCGGGCTTTTGATTGCTGTGGTAACAAGCGGTTACTGCGTCAGGCGAACGGTCATCGCCGAGGCTTTTTCGCCGATATATTTGAAAGCCTCGTTCAGCTGTTCCGCATTCTCGGCCTTGAAATAGTGGGCGCTGGTGGTTGCGCAGGAATTGAGCAATGTTTGGCCGCGCGCAGGTGCCATGAAAGCAACCGTGAAGACCTGAATCTTGTCTGTCCTGGCCTTCTCGCACCATTTTTTCGTCTCAGTGTCGGCCGAGGCGTAGTTGTTGTCGCCATCGGTCATGAAGACGATGTATTTTGTCGGAGCCTGCTTGTTTTTGTCCATGTGAGCAGCGTCTTCAACCAGCACGCCGCTTTTCTTCAGCATGAGCTTTTCATAGGCGGTCTCGAAGGCGTCACCGGAATCCGTTCCGCCCGTTGCCGACAGTGCCTTGACGTAGTTGACAGCGCCATCTGTGCCCCAAGCAAGGTCGTTCGGATTCTGCATCGAGGCGTTGTAGGATACGGCTCCGGTCCTGACCAGCGAGCCAGTCGGGTCAGCGGTTTTCAGATATTTTGTCAGGTTTTCCGTCGCTGTTTTCAGCGCATCGATCTTGGTAACAAAGTTGTCGACAGTCCGCTGGCAGGTTTTCGGGCGATTTTTTGTGCCGCACGAATAGTTCTCAACCTTGGTCGGATTGTCCTTATCAATTGTCGCCGTGTCTTCGGCCATAGAGCCGGAACGGTCAAGAACCAGGAACATCGACAGCGCATTCTTCGTTTCAGACGAACTCAAGGACGAGCTTGCCGCGCCGATCTGGGCGGTCTTCTGGCCCAAAAGCCGGGTGAAGGGGCTGAGCGGCAGGTTATAATTCGTCGATATATCGACGGTATAGGTCTTGCTGTTGCCGACCGTGTTGGTCGCCGTTTTTTCAACAATGTTGATCTTTGTGTTGTTCGAAAATGCCTGTTCGAAAGCGGCAAGCTCCTCGGTGGTCATGTCGGCCGTCAGGGAGTTCTTGGATTGGGATTTTAGAAAATCCCTGGCAAGTTTCTTTGCGTCTTCGATGCTTATGCCTTCATTGATGAGCGCGGACGATGCGGCAAGAGCTGCGGTGTCCGTTGCGTCCTGCAACTGGTTCTTGGCCTTCATCATATTTGCCAGATCAACCGCGATGCCACCGCCGGCGAACAGGACGGGAATGACCAATGCTGCCATCAGGGCGAAATTGCCGCCGCGGTCGTTGGCGAGAGCTGAAAAGGACTGCAGGAATTTCGATCGCTTTACCATTTTCCCCACTCGGAATAAACGTTGCCTCTTTTGATGAAACGACCTCTATCTCGTAAATATTACGATCCGGTTCAACTCATGGGTTGCAATTGAGTAAACTTTGAATTGTCCCGCAAATGCAGGCGGTTCAACCGGCTCCGGGTGTATGAAAAGGGGACTATCGGCTTTCCCGTTCCGGGTCATTGCAACGGAATAACGTCGACCGCCTGTTCGGTTTTGTGCGATCCGTAGCTTTTCAGGACACCGATGACCGGTGCCACGTCGCTATAGTCGCGGCCATGGCCGACGACGATGTGATCGAGGCCTGCAAAAATATTGTTGGTCGGGTCGAGTTCGAGCCAGCCGGTGGTGGCCCCGCACCAGACACGCACCCAGGCATGCATGGCGTCGGCGCCCTCGAGGCGTTCCTTGCCCGGCGGCGGGATCGTTCTGAGGAAGCCGCTGACATAACCGGCGGGGATGCCGAGGCTGCGCAGCGCGGTGATCATTACATGGGTGAAATCCTGGCAGACGCCGCGCTTCAGCTTGAAAGCCTCAAGCGGGGTCGTATCGACGGTTGTTGCCTTCGGATCATAGATAAAATCCGTGTGGATCTTGGCGCAGATGGAAGTGGCGATCTGGCGGATGGTCATGCCGGGCTCGGCGATGGCCCGGGCATAGGCCCCGATCGCCGCATCTTCGGGAAGGCGGGGGCTAGCGCCGAGGAAATGATGCGGCGAATTGGCGTCGAGCGACCAGACATTGGCGATCTCAGCGGGAAAACGCGCAAGGTCCGGGGAGAAATCCGCAGCAAGCGGCTGCTGTTCCAGCTGGACCCGGGCCTGCATGCGGATCACCAGCTTTTCATGCCGCTTGCGAAACAGGATCGAGGTCGAGGGATTGGCGAAGAAATCGATGCTGTCGCGGCGCTCTTCCGGCGGCGGCGTGCAGGTGACGGTGCCGGCAACGAGGCGCTGGCGATTGGGAAGCGAGAGGGGCAGGACGCGCACGACATGGCGGCCGCCGGAGACCGGGGCTTCGTAAGTGTAGGTGATCCGCAGATTGATGTCGTAGAGCATGGGTTCTCAAATTCGGCGCAGAAGGTTTGTCATATCCTAAGCGGGTGGTCGTTGGCAGACCAACGACCACCCGCTTAGTTTTTTGTTTTGTCGCAGGTTTTGATCGGAAAACCGTAGGACACTTCTCCGTAACCTGCTTATCCGAGATAGGTTTGCGCGAGGATGTCGGAGAAGCGGCCGAGTTCCTGTTCGAGATTGTTATAGACCTCGGCGTTCATCGCCTCTGGTGTCATGACGGCAAGGCCGGCGTGGAGTTTCATGGCTTCGCGGTAGAACGGCGACATCTGGCCGTTTGAGAAGGCGTTCGGCAATTGTTCGACCTCCGTCTTGATCTCGTTCAGCTGGTAGAGGATCGAGCGCGGGTTGAGCGGGTCGAGCGCCAGAAGATCGGTGACAGTCAGGGCTGCCGTGTTGACGTTGTAGCGGCGGCGGTGGGTCATGACGCTGTCGCCGATTTCGAGCAGCATATCGTAGGCGCCATCCGGTGCGTCCTCGCCGGACATATGGCCAAGCAGCCGGGTCATGTGCAGGCCGCGCTCAAGATAGCGGCCGATCGACAGGAACCGCCAGCCGGTAAAGCGGTACATGTTTTCATGCACCAGACCGGCAAAGCCCGCGAGCTTGCGCAGAAGAATGGTCATTGCATGGGTAGCATCATCGCCGGCCTGCACCGTCGACTGGAACTTGCGGGCGGTCTTGGCGAGATCGTTCAGCGCCAGCCAGCCATCGGCGGAGAAACGGTCGCGGATATTGCTGGCGGAAAACAGGGCGCTGTTGAGGTTGGCCATCAGGCTGTCGGGGACGGGCTGCTTGGTATCGATATCGAGCCCGGCCAGATAGTCGGTGATATCCTTCAACAACGGCATTTCGGTGTTGGCGGTTTCGGCATAACGTCCGTGCCAGGCGCGCAGGATGCGCAGCGCCCCTTCGGCCCGCTCGATATAGCGGCCAAGCCAGAAAAGATTGTCGGCGGCCCGGCTTGGCAGGCTGCCGGGCATGATGCGGATGAAGCTCTCCTCGGCCGGCAGAAGCGTCATCTGCTCGACGGGTTTCTGGCTGACGATCCAGACGTCGGCGGCAGAACCGCCAGCCTGCATGGCGATGGCGGCGGCATCGGCACCGGAGCCGATGCGAGCAAAGCCGCCCGGCATGACCTGCCATCCATCGCGTGTGCGGGCGACATAGACCCGCAGGCTCATTGGCCGTGGCGTCAGCTTGCCATTGATCCAGGCGGGCGTGGTGGAGA
Source organism: Pararhizobium sp. (assembly GCF_965279435.1). Classification (NCBI taxonomy): domain Bacteria; kingdom Pseudomonadati; phylum Pseudomonadota; class Alphaproteobacteria; order Hyphomicrobiales; family Rhizobiaceae; genus Pararhizobium; species Pararhizobium sp. The sequence continues at coordinate 638,262 of NZ_CBDIHY010000003.1, read as the reverse complement.
GGGTGACGACTTCCTGTCCGACGAGTTTGGGGCCGTCCGTCTGCAGCCAGTCGGTGACCGACACCTTCGCCGTATCGCGCAATGACGAGCCGAGAACGGACTGGCTATTGTCGTCGAAGAACGGCCGGGTGGAATAGGCCGGGCCGATGACCATCTTCTCGATATTGCCGGCCACCTGATCGCGTTCCGGCTGCTGGCCGCACCACCAGGTGGCGATGCTCGGCAGGATCGGGTCCTCGCCGAGCAGATGGCGGCAGATGGTCGGCATGAAAGCGAGGAAGGCGCGGGTTTCCAGAATGCCGGAGCCGAGCGAATTGACGATCGACACCGAGCCGGAGCGCAGTGCCTCGACAATGCCGGGTGTGCCGATGTGTGAACTCTGGTTCAGCTCCAGCGGATCGGCAAAGGCGGCATCAAGGCGGCGCCAGAGCACGCCGACGGGCTTGAGGCCAGCCACGGTGCGGACCATCACCCGGCCGTCGATGACGGTCAGGTCTTCGCCCTCAAGCAGCATGAAGCCGAGATAGCGGGCAATATAGGCGTGCTCGAAATAGGTTTCGTTGGCGACGCCAGGCGTCAGAACCGCGATGCGGTCGTCCGGATGTTTCTTGCGCGATTGCAGTTCATCGCGGAAGGCACCGAAGAAACCGGCGAGGCGATGGACATGGGTTTCGGCATAGAGATCGGAAAAGGCGCGAGTGGTGGCGACGCGGTTTTCCAGCGCGAAGCCTGCACCCGACGGCGCTTCGGTGCGGTCCGACAGCACCCACCAGTTGCCATCCGGGCCGCGACCGATTTCGAAGGAACAGAAATGCAGGAAATGGCCATCGGCCGGAAGCACGCCAACCATCGGCCGCAGGAATTCCGGATTGCCGGCGACCAGTGATGGCGGCAAGAAGCCTTCGGCGACGAGCCGGTTCGGGCCATAGATATCGGCGGCGATCCGTTCCAGCAGCTCGGCGCGCTGGACGAGGCCTTTGGAAACAGCCTGCCATTCGGTGTCGTCGATCAGGACCGGCACATGCGAGAGCGGCCAGTTGCGCTCCGAATTTTCCTTGGTGCCATAGGCGCGGTAGAACACGCCGGCATCGCGCAGATAGCGGTCGGCGCGGGCGAAGCGGTTGGAGAGTTCGGTTTCGTCCATGCGGCCGATGGAGGCGAGAAAATGCTGCCAGACCGGCCGGACATTGCCCTGCGTATCGAGCATTTCATCGGCAATGCCGGGCAGTGCGCGATAGCCGAAGACCGGATCGTTGCCGATCCGGTCTTCGCTGCGCGTCGCATGAGCCGTCTGCTTCTTTGACATCAAAGTCCTATATGCCTGCCGGACGCCGCAAATCGAGCGTCAGGGGAAATTCTGCCGATGGGGCTTCCGGCGCCAGCGTATAAGCGCCAGCGGTATGCCCCCACGGTTCGAAACGGGCCAGTCTTCGGGCTTCCGCCTCGTTGCCGTTTACCGGAAAAGTGTCGTAACTGCGCCCGCCCGGATGGGCAACATGATAGATGCAGCCGCCGATCGAACGCTTCGACCATGTATCATAAATGTCGAATGTAAGCGGCGTGTTAACCGGCAGATTGGGGTGCAGACCCGACACCGGCTGCCATGCCTTGTAGCGCACACCGGCTACGGAGACACCGTTGAAGCCGGTCTTGGTCAGCGGCAGCGCACGGCCGTTGCAGGCAACGGTGTAGCGCTCCGGATTGGCCGTCTCCAGCTTCACCTGCAGGCGCTCGACGGAGCTGTCGACATAACGCACGGTGCCGCCGGGGGCACCTTCCTCGCCCATGACATGCCAAGGTTCCAGCGCCTGGCGCAGTTCGAGCTTGGCGCCTTCATATTCGACCTCGCCGCAGAACGGGAAACGGAACTCGAGCTGAGCCTCGAACCATTCCGGACGGATGTTGAACCCATTCGCCCGCAGGTCGTTGAGCACGTCGAGGAAGTCCTGCCAGACATAGTGCGGCAGCATGAAGCGGTCGTGCAGGGTGGTACCCCAGCGCACCAGCTTGCCCTCGGCCGGGTTTTGCCAGTAGCGGGCGATCAGTGCCCGCACCAGCAGTTGCTGGGCAAGGCTCATGCGTGCATTCGGCGGCATTTCGAAACCGCGGAACTCGACGAGGCCGAGGCGCCCGGTCGGGCCATCCGGCGAAAACATCTTGTCGATGCAGATTTCAGCGCGATGGGTGTTGCCGGTAACGTCGGTCAGCAGATTGCGGAACAGGCGATCGACCACCCACGGCAGGGGTGTCTGCGCCATGCCGGGCACGGGCACCTGTGCCATGGCGATTTCCAGCTCGTACAGCGTGTCGTGCCGGGCCTCATCGACGCGCGGTGCCTGGCTGGTCGGGCCGATGAACATGCCGGAAAACAGGTAGGACATCGCCGGATGACGCTGCCAGTGCAGGATCAGGCTTTTCAGCAGGTCCGGGCGGCGCAGGAAGGGGCTATTGTTGGGATTGTTGCCGCCGACCACAACATGGTTGCCGCCGCCGGTGCCGGTGTGGCGGCCATCGATCATGAACTTGTCGGCGCCCAGGCGGGTAAGCCGGGCTTCCTCATAGATCGCCGTGGTGATGGCGACGCAATCGGCCCAGTTGGAAGCCGGGTGAATATTGACCTCGATGACGCCGGGATCGGGCGCCACGCGCATGACGTTGATGCGCTCATCCTGCGGCGGTGAATAACCCTCGATATGGATCGGCAGGCCGAGATCGGATGCCGCTTTTTCAGCGGCCGCGATCAGTTCCAGATAATCCTCGATGCGCTCGACCGGCGGCATAAACACGCAGAGACGCCCATCGCGCGGCTCGACGCTCATGGCGGTGCGAACGGCACCCCGGATATCGGCATTCGCCGCTTCCAGCACCTGCTCGACGCGTTTCTGGCGGGCGTCAGTGGCCGCCTTGCGGGAGGCCTCGGCCAAGGCTCTGGCCGGCGTTCCGTAATCCGGAAGAGGCTGGCGGTCGATCGACGGATCTTCCGGGTGGATATAGGGATATTCCGACGGGGACACGTAAGGCAGCGTGCCTAGCGGCATGCGGAAACCGATCGGACTGTCGCCCGGCATCAGGAAGATCTTGCCGCGGCGGGTGCGCCATTTCTCGGAAACCCATTTCTGGCCATCGGCTTTGGAATTCCAGGCTTGGACGGGAAGGATATAGCCGGTCGGGGTCGTCAAGCCGCGCTCGAACACCTTGGCGATGCGGGCGCGTTCCTCCGGGCTTTCCAGCTTGGAATTTTCCGGATCGACATTTTCCGGCAGACTGCCTTCCTTGATGATCCATTCGGCGGGATCCTCGAAGGCGGGAATCACCATGTCCTGTTCGATCTCAAGTGCTGCGGCGATGCCGGTGATCAGCGCTTCAGCTTCCCTGGCGGTGACCTTGGTGTCCTTGCCCTCGGCAGCGATGAGATCGGGATTGTGCCAGATCGGCAATCCGTCCTTGCGCCAGTAGAGCGAGAAGGTCCAGCGTGGCAGGCTTTCGCCGGGATACCATTTGCCCTGGCCGTAATGCAGGAAGCCGCCGGGGGCGAAGCGTTCGCGCAAGCGGCGGATCAGTTCGTCGGCCTTGTCGCGCTTGGTCGGGCCGACGGCGCCGGTGTTCCATTCCTCCGATTCGAAATCGTCGATGGAGACAAAAGTTGGTTCGCCGCCCATGGTCAGGCGGACATCGGCGCCGTTCAGCACCTTGTCAACGTGATCACCGAGCGCATTCAGCGCCTGCCAGCTTTCCTCCGAAAACGGCTTGGTGATGCGCGGATGCTCGGCCACGCGGCTGACCGTCATGGCGAAATCGAAGGTGGTGTTGGCGTCGCCATAGAGGCCGCCGGAAATCGGCGCGGCATTGCGGTAATGCGGCGTGGCAGCCAGCGGGATATGGCTTTCGCCGGTCAGAAGGCCGGAGGTGGGGTCGAGCCCGACCCAGCCAGCGCCGGGGATATAGACTTCGCACCAGGCGTGCAGATCGGTAAAATCGACTTCGGTGCCGGATGGGCCGTCGAGCGCCTTCAGGTCTGGCGCGAGTTGGATGAGATAGCCGGAGACGAAGCGGGCGGCGAGGCCGAGATTGCGCAGGATCTGGACGAGCAGCCAGCTGGAATCACGGCAGGAACCGAGCGCCAGCAGCAGGGTCTCTTCCGGCGTCTGGACGCCCGGCTCCATGCGGATGATATAGTTGACCTTCTGCTGCAGGCGGGCATTGAGGCCGACAATGAAGTCGATGGTGCGCATCGGGGTGAGGTCGATGCCGTTGATATAGCTTTCCAGCGCCGGGCTCATCGGCTCCGGCTGCATGTAGATCTTCAGGTCGTCGCGGATATCTTCCGGATAGGTGAAGGGGAAAGTCTCGGCCTCTTCCTCGATGAAGAAGTCGAAGGGATTGTAGACCGTCATGTCGGCGACCAGATCGACCTCGATCTTGAACTCGGTGACGGGGTCGGGGAAGACGTAGCGGGAAAGGTAGTTGCCGTAGGGATCCTGCTGCAGCGTGACGAAGTGGTTTTCCGGGGTGACCTTGAGCGAGTGGCTGATGACCTTGGTCTTGGAATGGGCCGCCGGCTTCAGCCGGATGATCTGGGGGCCGAGCCGTACCGGCTTGTCATACTTGTAATGCGTCAGGTGATAGATGCTTGCTTTGATCGCCATGCGGATCTTTATCCCCTTGATGACGGGTCTATGCCGCCATTGCAGGGATTTTGTGCAATGCGAAGAGAGATTGCAAGGCGCAATTCCCGGCGGGAAGATTCATTTCCTGCGGAGAAGATCAGTATGTGCTTGATAAGTGCTATTCGTGCGGTTCGATATTCTGATTGAGGCGGAACAGGTTGTTAGGGTCAAGGCGTGCCTTCAGCCGTGCAAGGCGCTGGTATTTTTCCGGACCATAGGCATCGCGGGCGATGTTTGAACCGGTGTCGCCCTGTTCGTTGACATAATTTCCGATGATTGACGCGTCGGATAGCAACCGGCCGGTCGTACGGCCCCATTCTATGCACCTATCGTCATCGGTGCGGTCGTCCCAGATGGGTTCTGACAGCCAGTAATAACCTGCGTCGCGTCCGGTATAGGCGGTCGCTTCGTCCGCTACATCACCGATGGCGCCGCCAAGCTGGATGGCATAAATTTCGCAGTCCGGCGCCGGTGCGTGGGCGATCGCATCGATGATATGTTCGATCGCCTGATCGGTGATATCGGACCAGAAGCCGCCCTTGGCATAGTAGCGGCGCGACCAGGCGAAAGCGACGTCGTTGCGGCTTTGCAGCGTGAGATAGGACAGGCTTTCCAGTCCGCCGCTGGCGCCGTCCGCCAGGGTGCCGAAGGGGGACAGGGTGGCATCGGCGAGCCCGGCATCGCCGGACCAGACGGCCGTGACGTTGACGCCAGACCGGGATGCGGTGAAGGACATGGCGAAATCGCGAGGCTGCTGACGCGCCCGATCGCGCAGTGCCGACAGAACCTTGCGGGCCTGTTCCATCGGGTAGATCCATTGGCCTGCGACGATACCGTTGAAGGGATGCAGTTGGAACCTGAAGCGGGTGACGACACCGAAGTTTCCGCCGCCGCCACGGATGGCCCAGAAGAGTTCCGGGTTCCAGGTCGGGCTCGTCCAGGTGACATCGCCGCTGGCAAGCACGATCTCGGCGCCCAGCAGGCTATCGATCGTCAGGCCATATTTGCGGCTGGCCCAGCCCATGCCACCGCCCAGCGTCAGGCCGGCGACCCCGGTGTGGGAAATCACGCCGGCCGGCACAATATAGCCCTTTGGAACCGTTGCGCGATCGAGATCGCCAAGCAGGGCGCCGCCGCCGATGTCGACGGTCTGGGCGGCGTTGTCGATGACGACGGAATGGATCAGAGACAGGTCGAGCACCAGCCCGTCATTGCAGGTCGACAGACCGGGCAGGCTGTGGCCGCCGCCACGGACCGCGAGCAGGGCACGGGACGAGGCCGCCGCACGCACGGCTTTTTGAACATCCTCGACATCCTGCGGACGCACGATCGCGAGCGGCTGCCGGTCAGCGATACCGTTCCAGACGCGGCGATAGTGATCGTATTCCGGATGACCGGCCGTGATCACCGGACAGTGCAGTTCTGCAGCGGTCAGTGCGTCTAGCAGCGAATTGGACATGATACTTGCCCCCGACTGGTGGGCGATATCTAGCATATTTTAGTAATTGCAGAAATGCCCTGTTTGGAGGTGGCGCGGGTCATTGGATCTCCTGGGCGATCTCCCAGATATGGCCGGAAGGATCGGCGAAGGCTGCGGTACGGCGTCCCCAAGGTCGATCGACCGGGCCGTTGAGCAGCGTGACGCCGCGGCGGCGCAATTCGGCGCAGGCGGCATCGGTGTCATCGACCTTGATCGTCAGGAGAATGCGCGCGCCGGACGACGGCTTGGCGACAGCCGACGGTGCGACCAGTCCGGGTGCTTCGGTTGATTTGAGCAGGTTGACCATCGTGCCGGAGAACTTCAGCACTGCCGATACATCATCCTCGTAGACGATCTCGGGCGTGAAGACCGCCTGATAGAACGCCCTAGCCTCGTTGATATCATCGACGAACAGGGTGATGACCTCGATTGCATCCAGCTTCATAGTGGCTCCGGCGTAGCTGGCGACAAGGCACGGGACTATGCCAGTGCCTTGTTGCGAGAGGAGTGGATTTAGCGTTTTGGTGCCACAAGATTGAAATATGCGCCTTGCGGGTCAACGCAATTGACCACCCAGGCGCCGCCGGGGACTTCCATCGGGCCGTTGACGACCTTGCCACCCTTTGCTGTTGACCGCGCGATGGCGGCGTCGAGCGCCTCGACGTTGAAATAGAACCCCCAATAGGGTGGTGTGGGAATGGTGGCGGGTTTCGTCATCATGCCGCCGATCTGCGCGCCGTTATGAGCAAAGAGCTGGTAGGTGCCCATATCGCCCATATCGATCCCCTCATCCTTCCTCCAACCGAACATCTCCTGATAGAACGGGAGATCTGTGGCGAGATCGCCGGCCATCAGTTCGTGCCAGCCAATATTGCCGCTGGCCATCTGCGAGATTTCAGGCATGTCACCAATGCCGCGGAAAAGCGCGAAGACTGCGCCATGCGGATCAGCGACGACGGCGAAGCGGCCAACGCCCGGAATATCATCCGGCTGTCGATGCACCGTGCCGCCGAGCTTGGCGAGCTTTGTGGCTGCGGCATCGACATCATCGACGCCGACATAGCCGAGCCAGGCGGGGGGAATGTTCATCTTCAACGCATTTTCCGGCATTGTCATCAGGCCGGCCACCCGCACGTCATTGGTCTTGAACAGGGTGTAGTTTGCATCGGGCATGCCGGAATCGACGGAGCTCCAGCCGACCACGTCGTCGTAGAAAGCTTCGGCTGCCTTGGTATCGGTGGTCATCAGTTCGTACCAGACGAACGCGCCGTGTCCCTTGCTCATTGTAGTCCTCCTCTTTGATGTTGATGGCCATCCGGCCGGAAATGGGCTCGCTGGAATGTTCAAATGCGGGTGTAGTCGCAGGACATGACCGGTTTCCACGTGCCGTTGGAAAGTCGGATGCGGGACGAGAAGTTGCGGGTGTCTGCGTCCTTGATGGTGATGATGTCCTGATAACGGGCGGTGCGGCCGATGGTGCCGAAATCGGGGCCTTCGCAGTCGAGCGTCAGCACCGTGCCGGTTTCGTCGAGCGTGCCTTCGTAGATCCAGAGATGCGTCATGACGGAGCAGACGAAGGATCCGACATAGCGCTCCCTTGCCGGATCGTAGCCGAGCGACAGGATATTGGTCGCCGAACGGCCATCCGGCATGGTGCCGGTCGCCTCCGCAACGATCCAGGCGCCGTCAAGCAAGCGGGCATTCTCTTCCCACGCGCCACCACCGTCCTGATGCTCGCTACCCTCCGGCGGAGCGAAAGTGAGCCGCCATCTGCCTGTCAGTTGTTGCAGCCAGCGGTGTTCGTCAACAAGGTCTGCCTTCATCGCATCTTCTCCGAATCGCGAAAACGCTCGATCTGCTTGTTCTTCACAATTCCGGATGCAAAACCGCAGCGCGCTTTTGCTGGAATTGTTTCAAGCGCGATTGACGGTCAGTCATGTCAGGCGCAGCAGGAGTGCGCCTTGGGCTCCGTGTCATATTCGTCATGACGCTTCACGAAGCTCAATGTTGACGTTTCATTGCGGCCTTTTGGTGCCCGGTCGAGGATCATCAGCGTCGTCAGGATCTCCTCACCGCCACGGGCATAGTCCGAATAGGTGTGGTAGACATTGCCGTTCTCGTCGCGGATGAAGGCGCTCATACCGGGCAGCTCGTCATTGGCGTCGTCGCTAGAGATTTCGCGGAAATTGTAGAAGACCTTGCCACTTTCCAGCTCTTCCTTGGTGAAGGAGACATGGTAGTCGAAATTGAAGTCGCTACTGACGGACGAGACCCAGGGGAATTTCCAGCCCATGCGCGTCTTGTAGGCTTGGATCTTGTCGAGCGGCGCGCGGGAGACCGTCACATATGTGACGTCGTGATTGTTGAGATGGGCAAGCGTACCGTCGATATGATCAGACAGGAACGAACAGCCCGGGCAGCCGGCCTCCCAGTCGGGGCCGAACATGAAATGGTAGATCATCAGTTGGCTGCGGCCATCGAACAGTTCTGCCAAGGTCTTTTTTCCGGCTGGCGTATCGAATGTATAGGTCTTGTCGACCTTGACCCACGGCATGTTCTGCCGGTCAGCGCGGATCTTGTCGCGCAGTTTCGTCTCTTCCTTTTCTGTAGCGAGCAGCACCCTGCGCGCCTCAAGCCATTCCTGGCGGGATACAACCGGATTGCTCAACATCGTTCATTCCTCCTCAGAAAATCGCGTTTCGTTCCGCTTGACTGAATAGGTTGATATCAACATTATTAAGGCATGTCAAAGCCCATCGTGATTCCCTTCGAAACCACCCTTCATGTCCGCGACACATGCCTGTGTCTTCATGTGCAACGCGCGGCGCGGGCTTTGGCGCGCAAATTCGACGAGGCTTTGCGGCCGCTTGATCTGACCAACGGGCAGTTTTCGCTGCTGATGTCGCTCAATCGTCCGGAGCCTCCGGGCATGGGGCCAGTTGCCAACCTGCTGGCCATGGATCGCACGACGCTGACAGCGGCGCTAAAACCGCTGGAGAAGCGCGGCCTGTTGGTCACCATGACCGATGATAAGGATCGCCGCTTGCGGCGGATGAAACTGACGCCTGCAGGCCATACACTGTTGTCGATGGCGGTGCCGATCTGGAAGAGCACGCATGCCGATGTCGATGAAGCACTGGGCGAGGGGCGGCCAGACCGGTTGCGCTCCGACCTCCTGGCGCTTGCCTGAACATCCATTTCCCGTCCGCCCAACGAGCGGGCGACCGCCATCATCAAAGAGGAGACTGTTCATGAGGATGATTTTTGTAAACCTGCCGGTCAAGGACATTTCGCGGTCGAAGGCGTTCTTCGGCGGGTTGGGGTTCAGCTTCAATCCGGATTTTTCCAGCGACGATACGCTGTGCATGATCGTCGAGGAAAACATCTTCGTCATGCTGATGCAGGAGGCACGCTTCAAGGAATTCATCATCGACGAGATCAGCGATACCAGCAAGGTGACGGAAGTGCTGACGGCACTCTCTGCGGGAAGCCGCCAGGAGGTGGACGAGACCTTGGCCAAGGCTTTGTCCCTCGGCGGCAAGGCATGGCGGCCGGTGATGGACTACGGCTTCATGTATGGCTGCAGTTTCCAGGACCTGGACGGGCATGTCTGGGAGCTGGCCTATATGGAGCCGCAAGTGGCGGGTTGATGGTTGTCGGTGGCGTCTTCAACCGCCTTCGCTTTCGCGGTGGTTTTGGTGCTCAAAACTCTCCTCCGTCATTCCTGTGCTTGTCACATGAATCCAGTGCGCCGTGTCCACGGCGCGCGAGATTTCCTTGGTATTACAGTTGAAGCAGTCCTTTCACGGCGCGGACGCGCCGTGGCTGGATCCCCGCCACGAGGGCACTGCTGTCCGGTTTAAAATCCCAACCCGCTCAAGGTCATCTGTCCTGTGTCGTTTGATGGGCTGGGTGGTGGCTTTGTGAGGCTGTCGGTTCGGCGGCGATGCATGAGATTGGCGCGCACGAGGCGGGCGAAGGCGAGCGGACTCTGGACGTTTGTCTGATCGGCCTGGGCCATGCGCAACAGCAGATAGGCGATGAGGGCGGCGGCAATCTGGATACGGACCGCGTTCTCGCTATTGCCGAGAAAATGCCGGATCTTTAGCGTCTGCTTGACCCAGCGGAAGAACAGTTCGATCGCCCAACGGCGCTTGTAGAGATCGGCGATCTCGTCCGCTGGCGCATCGAGATCGTTGGTGAGCAACCGCAAAACCTTGCCTGTTTGTGTCCTGACACTGATCTCGCGCACGGGATCGCCAAACGGGTTCTTGCGGTTTTTCGCCTGGCGGGCTGGCAACAGGCCGATGCGGTCGGACAGGATGGTGCCGTTGCTGTTGAGCGGTTGTTCGCGCGTTACGGCCAGCGGCGTATGCGACTTGAACCGCGTGACGATCCGGCATCCGGCCTTGTCCATTCTGGCCCACCAGCCGAAATCATAATAGCCGAGATCGAAGACATAGGTGGCGCCCGCTTCGATCGGCATGACCTTGGCTGCGGTGATGTCATTGACATTGGCAGGCGTCACCGCCGCGTAGATCGGCCGTTCGGCCAGCGCATCATAGACGATATGGACCTTGGCACCGCAGGCCTGATGGGAAAACCGCGCCCAGTCGCTTCCCGCTCCACTCAGGCGGACCCCAGTCGCGTCGATCAGATAGGTGGCCTCACCGGCCGCCCGGCGCAGGCCGCGTCCTGCCCTTGCCACCAGTTCAGCAAACAGGCCGGCAAACACCGCGCTTGAACGCTTCGCATTGGCGTCGGCAAGCGTCGAGCGCGAGGCCGGACGCGCACCGAGATGGTAAAGACGCGCCGCATGACTTTCCAAACCGCCGGCGATCTCGCGCAAACTCACCGCACCGGCCAATTGGCCGTACAAAAGGGCGATCAACTGTGTCCGCGTCGAGAGCCGCCGAACATGTTTGTCGGCCCCATGTTCCTCCACAAGCCTGTCAAAAGCCGACCATGGAACGCGCTTCAAAAGATCATGAAAGACGCTATTGTGATGCCGCACGGGGTTGCTCCTCCTTCGTGTTCGAGATCGTCGCCAAACGCTCGAATACGAGTAGAATCAACACCGTGCACCATGTCTACAAAATTTAAACCGGACAGCAGTGCCACGAGGGCGAGGATGACGGAGAAGGAGTAGGCGAGTCCAAAGTCGTACCTCTCATTTCCGCTCCTTTGCATTCTGTGCAAATTCAGTTCAAACAGCAATTTCCGCCACAAAGGACTGGCATGTCGGGGCAAAGCAAAGTGTGTCAGTATCCGTCAACTGACGACACAGAATATGGTGAAACATGACCCAGAACGTCTACGACAATCCTGAATTCTTCGAGGGCTATAGCCAGCTTGGCCGGTCGGTTGAGGGGTTGGATGGGGCGGCGGAGTGGGCGTCGATCCGGGCGCTGCTGCCCGATCTGGAGGGCAAGCGGATCGTCGATCTCGGCTGTGGTTTTGGCTGGTTCTGCCGGTTTGCCAAGGACGAAGGCGCTGCCAGGGTCCTTGGCTTCGATGTTTCAGAAAACATGCTGGCGCGTGCCAAGGCAACGTCAGATCCGGCGATAGTCTATTCGAAGGCCGATCTTGAAGTGCTAGAATTGCCCGAGGCCTCCTTCGATCTGGTCTACAGTTCGCTTGCTTTTCACTATCTCAAGGATCTTGAGGCGCTGCTCGCTCGCGTCCATGCGGCGCTGGTGACCGGCGGCCAGCTGGTGTTTTCGATCGAGCATCCGATCTACATGGCACCAGCCCATCCCGGCTGGTCGAAGGATACCGACGGTCGCGCGACGTGGCCGGTCAACGGTTATCTCGATGAAGGTGCGCGCACGACGGATTGGCTGGCCAAAGGCGTCGTCAAACAGCACCGGACGTTGGGAACGCTGATCAATATTCTGATCGGTCTCGGATTTACCTTGCTGCATGTCGAGGAATGGGGGCCGTCGCTTGAGCAGGTTGCCGCCCATCCGGAATGGGCCGAAGAACGCGAACGGCCGATGTTCCTGTTGGTTTCCGCGCGCAAGTAGCGTCTGCTGCGGAAGGGGCTATTCCGCCCATTCCGTGTCGGCCGTAAAGGCGATGGTCAGCCAGCGGTTGGGGCCTTCGCTGCCGATGCGGGCGCCGATGTCATCGCGCAACTGGTCCCATTCCTCGATCGTGCGGGCGCGCATGCCGGCCGGTACGATGAAATAAAGTTCCACCTGCATCAGGCGTCCGATGCGGGCGACATAGGCGCGGTGGGACAGGAAGGCCTGTTCCTGGACCACCTCTTCAGCCACTTCATCGATCCTTGCCCGCAGCGGCGCCGGGGTCATCAGCAGGATATCCGATAGCGCCTGACGCACGGTGCCGATGGGCATCGGGATGATGACCACGGAAACCAGCGCCAGAACCGCCGGATCGATATAGGGCGCGGTCCAGGCAAGCGACGTGCCTTCGACGAAAAAACCACCGATGAAGGCGATCAGCAAGGCAGCAGTGATACCGGCGGACATCATCCACGCAGTCGCGTCAAGGGTCAGGAACTCGGAACGGATCGTGGCGTTCTTCTTCCGCACGACGGTCGCCATGGTCAGGCATGCCACGAGCGTAATGGCGGCGTAGAGGATCGCGTAGTCGAACTCCAGCGCATGGCCGCCGGACAAGATACTGATAATCGCGTTGATCAGGGCGTAGACGGCGACGCTCATCAACAGGATGCCGTTCAGACCGAGAACGATCGGCTCGAGATGCCAGAAGCCGAGGGAAAATCGGGCGCGCAGCTTGCCCTTGCCGCGGCTCGGGTCTGCATCGATGGCTATCAGCCGGGCGACCACCAGGGCGAGCGTACTCATGCTGGCATCGGCCAGTGAATAGACCCCATCAAACGCGATCGAGAAGGAGCCGGTGACGATGCCGAATGCGATGCCGGAACAGGCGATCAGGATGGTCACGCCGATGGAGATTTTCAGGACAGTTTGTTCGGCTTGCATGGGTTTGCTCGGAGTGTGGTGGGCTTTGCGGCGGGCTTATGGGGGATTGTGGGCGTGTTTCGCGGATTTGACTATATCGCAATGACGGCCGAATGGCGGCTTGGCAAGGAATTGCAACCATGTGCCCACTTGCAGCGCATCCCCCACCCCAGAAGCGTCTTTACGGCTGAAAAGAAACACCCCCAAATCCGTTGGGATCCAGGGGTGCGCAGAGAGTTGATGAAAGCCTATCGCCCGTTTTAGCCGAGGTCGCCCAGATCGCGCACCGCGCCGCGGTCGGCTGAGGTGGCGAAGGCGGCGTAGGCTTTCAGCGCCGTGGTGACCTTGCGTTTGCGCAGTTCGACCGGCTTCCAGCCCTTGGCGTCCTGCTCGGCGCTGCGGGCGGCGATTTCCGCTTCACTGACGCGCAGCGAGATCGTCCGGTTGGGGATGTCGATATCGATCATGTCGCCTTCGCGCACGATGCCGATCAGGCCGCCATTGGCAGCTTCCGGCGAGACGTGGCCGATCGAGAGACCGGACGTACCACCGGAGAAACGGCCGTCGGTGATCAGCGCGCAGGCCTTGCCGAGGCCCTTCGATTTCAGGTAGCTGGTCGGATAGAGCATTTCCTGCATGCCCGGTCCGCCCTTCGGGCCTTCGTAACGGATGACGACGACGTCGCCGGCCTTGATCTCGTTGGAAAGGATCGCCTTGACGGAGGAATCCTGGCTTTCGAAGACGCGGGCGGGGCCGGAGAATTTCAGGATCGATTCGTCCACGCCGGCCGTCTTCACGATGCAGCCGTTGGGGGCGATATTGCCCTTCAGGACCGCCAGACCGCCATCCTTGGAGAACGGATGCTGGGCATCGCGGATGACGCCCTTTTCGCGGTCGAGATCGAGTTCCTTCCAGCGGGCGCTCTGGCTGAAGGCAACCTGCGTCGGGACGCCGCCGGGAGCCGCGCTGAACAGTTCGAGTGCAGCCGGATTGTCGGTGACGGAAATATCCCACTGCGACAGCGCGTCGCCGAGCGTCTTGGCATGGACTGTCGGCAGGTCGGCATTCAATAGGCCGGCGCGATTGAGCTCGCCGAGGATCGCCATGATGCCGCCGGCGCGGTGTACGTCTTCCATATGCACGTCTGCCTTGGCCGGCGCGACCTTGGAGAGGCATGGAACCTTGCGCGACAGGCGGTCGATGTCGTCCAGATTGAAATCGATTTCGCCTTCATGGGCGGCAGCCAGGATGTGCAGCACGGTGTTGGTCGAGCCGCCCATGGCGATATCCAGCGCCATGGCATTCTCGAAGGCACCCTTCGAAGCGATGGTGCGCGGCAAAGCGGTTTCGTCGTCCTGTTCATAGTAGCGCTTGGCGAGACCGACGATGCGGCGGCCAGCTTCCAGGAACAGCTTTTCGCGATCCGAATGGGTCGCCAGTGTCGAGCCGTTGCCGGGCAGGGACAGGCCAAGCGCCTCGGTCAGACAGTTCATCGAATTGGCGGTGAACATGCCGGAGCACGAGCCGCAGGTCGGGCAGGCCGAGCGCTCGATGGTCTGGACGTCCTCGTCCGACATGTTTTCGTCGGCAGCTGCGACCATGGCGTCGACCAGGTCGAGCGAATGAATCTTGCCGTCGGAGAGCAGCACCTTGCCGGCTTCCATCGGGCCGCCGGAGACGAAGATCGTCGGGATGTTCAGGCGCAGCGATGCCATCAGCATGCCGGGGGTGATCTTGTCGCAGTTGGAAATACAGACCATCGCATCGGCGCAATGGGCGTTGACCATGTATTCAACGCTGTCGGCGATGATTTCGCGTGACGGCAGCGAATAGAGCATGCCGTCATGGCCCATGGCGATGCCGTCATCGACGGCGATGGTGTTGAATTCCTTGGCGACGCCGCCGTGGGCTTCGATCTCGCGGGCAACCAGCTGGCCAAGGTCCTTAAGATGGACATGGCCCGGCACGAACTGCGTAAACGAGTTCACCACCGCAATAATCGGCTTGCCGAAGTCGCTGTCCTTCATGCCCGTCGCGCGCCAGAGGCCGCGAGCGCCGGCCATGTTGCGGCCGTGGGTGGTGGTGCGGGAGCGATAGGCAGGCATGGACGTCTTCCTTGATCTTGTCTGGGTGAACGGCAGATATAGGGTTCAGGGACCACAATTGCAGCGGTTCCTATCGCAAAACTGCGCCCGCGTCACGAATTTCGTAACAATATTTCGTGTTTTTTGGATCACGATCGTATCGCGGATCTCTCGATCTTGCACGCTTGGATGGATTGTCCCGCAGTAGCATAGCTCAAAATTGCGTGTTTGGCCGGACCTGCCGCATTTCCCAGCCGTAGCGGGCGGAATTTCTGCCCAACCGATTGATTTCGAAGAATAACGCTGCCTGCCTACCTTGTTTGGGGGATGCGTGGCGCGGCTTTTTATTCTTTATTGCCGCCGCTGGACACTTTGCAACCCGGCAATTTCATCACGTAAACCATTGTACAAATCTCCTCTCCGGTCACGGGGAGGGGATTTTGCGCTCTATACCAGCGGGCTCTTGCGGCCGGCGAGGTGATCTCTGTTGAGCGCCTCCATGATGTCCCTGGCGTCGTCGCGGTCAAGGCCCGTCAGATCGCGCCCGTCTGAGGCTGCGGGCACGCGCGTGACAACGTCGACGACGGTCCAGGTGCGATTCCTCTCTTGGCGGAGTTCGTAACGTGGTTCCCTCACAGCCGAAATTGTCCTTGCTGGTCGCGTGTTTCAAGTGGCGCGCTTCGGCACTGCGTTAGAGCCGGGCGGCGGCTGCGCAGTCAAACAGTCTGCCGGTAAAGATAGGATCCAGGTGGATAGACGCCAAACGAAAAAGGCCTCCCGGTTTCCCGAAAGGCCTTTAGAAACTGGATGGTGGGCGTAACAGGGATTGAACCTGTGACCCCTACGATGTCAACGTAGTGCTCTCCCGCTGAGCTATACGCCCATCCAATGTCGGCGCATAGACCATAAACCTCCGGAGGCGTCAATAGGCTTTTTTCGGCTTTTTGACAGGAAGTTTTGCGGCCCTTGCGGCGCAGGCCTATGCGGCCAGCATCTTGTTCACTTCGTCCACAAGATCACGCAGATGGAAGGGCTTGGACAGGACCTTTGCGTCCTTCGGAGCTTTCGAATCAGGGTTCAGCGCCACCGCAGCAAAGCCGGTGATGAACATGACCTTGAGGTCGGGATCGAGTTCGGTTGCCCGGCGGGCAAGCTCGATGCCGTCCATTTCGGGCATGACGATGTCGGTGAGAAGAAGCGAAAACGGCTCTTCGCGCAGCCGGTCGTAGGCGCTGGCGCCATTGTCGAACGACAACACCTTATAGCCGGCCTTTTCCAGGGCTTTCACCAGGAACCGGCGCATGTCGTTATCGTCTTCGGCGAGGAGAATTTTGAGACTCATGGATTAAAGCCGTTGCACCTTACGTGTCGATGTCGGGAATTGCGATAACGTCATGAAACCGCATGTGGGTAAATATCCGGTGAAGACTTAAGATCAAGCCCGTTCACTGGCAGGAAACGACTATGGACATGATTGCTGCCTGCTGGCAACATACACGAAGCATCAAGATTGTGACATGGTAAAAAAGGGCTGCGATGACGCAGAACGTCAGCGAAACCGAACAGTTCGAAGTTCGCGAGCCGGAAATGCAACGCATTCCCTTTGTCTTCAATTCCCCCCACAGCGGCAGGGTGTACAGCCGTTCCTTCCTGGAAAAATCCCGATTGGACGACGTGTCGATCCGCCGCTCGGAGGATCATTTCGTTGACGAACTGTTCCATTCCGTAACAGATCTGGGCGCGCCTTTGTTAATGGCGCATTTCCCCCGCGCCTTCCTCGACGTCAACCGCGAACCCTATGAACTCGACCCGCGGATGTTCGACGGGCCATTGCCGCCGCATGCCAATATCAGCTCGATGCGGGTGGCCGGTGGCCTCGGCACCGTGCCGCGGCTGGTGGCCGAAAACATGGAAATCTATCGTGGCCGCTTTCCGGTCGCCGAAGCGCTCGAGCGCATCGAGACGATCTACAAGCCCTACCATGCCTGCCTGCGGCGGCTGATCGCCCGCACGCATGTGCAGTTCGGGCTGGCGGTGTTGATCGATTGCCATTCGATGCCGGGCAATATCCGGCTGGCCGGAACGGGCCAGCGGCCGGATTTCATCATCGGAGATCGCTACGGCACCAGCGCCTCGGCCGACCTGTCGCGTACGGCGGTGTCACTGCTGGAGGATCTCGGGTTTTCCGTCGCCCGCAACAAGCCCTATGCCGGCGGTTTCATCACCGAACATTACGGCCGGCCGGCGCGCGGGCTGCATGCACTGCAGATCGAGATCAATCGTGGCCTTTATATCGATGAGGCGACTCTGCAGAAGAAGAAGGATTTTCCGATGCTGGCGCAGGCGATCGGGATATTTCTCGCAGCGCTTGCGGCGCATGTGGAGACATACGCGCCAGGCACGTCATTGGCTGCCGAGTAGGCTGGCCTTTCTCCCTGGCAAGAAGACAAAAAAAACCGCGCTTGTGGCGCGGCTAAGTCTAGGGAGGAAACACCCAAGGAGGGTATTTACAGCCACAAGTGACTGTAGGGAAAAGCTAATATTGCAGCGCACAATTGTCAAGGAGGATTCAGCCGTAATTGGTGCAGTGCGCCAAAGCCAACGGATACTGAACTGCAGCAAAATACCCGGTTTCGCAGTTCTTTTGGATTTTTGAGGCACGTTCTTCGAAAATCCGGGCAGGACGGCTTTCGTATCCGCCAATCGGCGCGATTTTTACTGATTTTCTCGCCAAACTCTTCTCTTTCAAAAAAATGTGCCATAAGCACAATCAGCCTTCCATTTCCCGATTTTCGTGAGGTTTCATGCTGCCGGACCGTGAGTTTTTCGATCGCCTTGCCGATGCTGCCAAGGCGCAGACCCTGCCGCGTTTCCGCACCGGCATCAGTGTCGCCAACAAGGAAGCCGCCGGTTTCGATCCGGTGACCGAGGGCGACCGTGCTGCCGAGACGGCGATCCGCGCTTTGATCGAGGCACATTTTCACGAGCACGGCATTCTGGGTGAGGAGTTCGGCAATGTCCGGCTCGACCACGATTATGTCTGGGTGATCGATCCGATCGACGGAACCCGCGCCTTCATCTCCGGCCTGCCGGTCTGGGGTACGCTGATTGGCCTCTATTACAAGGGCGAGGCGGTGATGGGGCTGATGGACCAGCCGTTTACTGGCGAGCGCTATTTCGCGGATGGCAAAAACACGCATTACCGGGGCCCAGGCGAAGACAAGATTGTCTCGACGCGGCCGTGCGCCGATCTTTCCCAGGCGATCATGTTCACCACGTCGCCGCATCTCTATACCGGCGATATCAAGACCCGCTTCGAGGCGGTGCAGAGCAAGGTGCAACTCGCCCGCTACGGCTGCGACTGCTACGCCTTTGCGCTGCTTGCCGCCGGTCATATCGACCTCGTAATCGAATGCGGCCTGAAGCCCTACGATGTCGGTGGCATCATTCCGCTGATCGAGCAGGCAGGTGGCATCATCACCGACTGGAATGGCGGTCCGGCGGAAATGGGCGGCGAAGTCATCGCGGCCGGTAGTGCTGAAATTCACGCGCAGGCGCTGGCCATCCTGAAGGGCTGACTGCCGGACTAGGTCACGCACTCGTAAACTGCTGGCGGTACTGCAAGGTTCTGATTCAGGCGTCTTGAAGGGGGCTGCTGATGGGCCAGCCTCGCTATGAGTTGACGGATTTCGAGTGGTCGGTGATCGAGCCGCTGCTACCGAGCAAGCCGCGCGGGGGGCTCGGGTTGACGACCGGCGTGTTCTGAACGGGGTTTACTGGCGTCTTCGGACCCGGCTCGCCGTGGGCGGACATTCCCGAGCGCTACAACCCGTATACGACCTGGTACAACCGCTTCGTCAGATGGCGCAAGACGGACGCATGGGCCAACATCAAGCCGATGCCCGGCAGCAAACGCCGCCCGCCGTTCAGCGCCTTCCTCTCTCGCTACCGCAACCTCGTCGAACGCTTCTTCAGCCAAAATCTGGATGCGCTTTACGAGTCGATGAGCTAGAAAGGCTCCTCGGACGCTCGGAGAGGCGTTCAGGCAGGAGGCCGACCATGATCAAGATGAGCGTCTACTATCCGGCCGATGGCGGCTCGAAGTTCGATCACGACTACTACCGCACCCGCCACATGCCACTGATCCAGGAACGGCTCGGCGATGCCTGCCTGCGCTACGAGATCGATAAGGGCCTTGCGGGTCGCGAACCTGGAAGCGCGCCGGAGTTCGTCGCGGCGTGCCACGTTTACTCGCCGACCCTGGCGATATTCCAGGAGGCGTTAGGTCCCCACCGCGCGGAGATCGCTGCGGACGTCGCCAACTATACGGACATTGCCCCCATCGTGCAGACCAGCGAAGTCGTTGAAGGGTAGGGGCTTCGGCGTAGCGTTGAACTTTCCGGGATCGTCGTAGTGCTGGCGCACCATGATCCATGGTGACGTAGCGGGTGCAGAACCGGTCGACGATCGGGAACATGTGGTTGCCGTTGAAGCGAAAACTACCTTGCTCTCGTCAAACTCGCTTCAGCCAAATCTGAATACGCTTTATGGGCCGGTGACCTAGGCCGTGAGGTCTTCCTTTTCCATCAATGCCACATCCCCGGTGCTGCCGGGGATAAAGGCCTCGATAGCGGCGATCGCCTGGGCGCGATAGTGGTCGGCTTCCTGCAGAAGCTCATGACGGGCACCGTCGATCGGAATCATGTGGCCGGCGCGGAAATTGCGGGCAAGGGTCTCCACCGCCAGATGCGGCACCAGTTTGTCCTGCGTCGGGGCGAGCACGATGGTCGGCACGCGGATCTGCGTCAGATGCTCGCGGCTGGCGATGCGCTTGATCGCCTTGAAGGTTTCGTGCAGCCACCGGGCGGTGGGTGGTCCGAGTGCGAGTTCCGGATGGGCGTCTGTCAGTGCCTTGTTGCGGGCAAAGCGCCGCGCATCCGATGTCAGAAGGTTTTCCGAAAAGGGCCGCGAACCCTTGTCGCGCAACAGCGGCAGTGAGCCGAGGCCACAGACGCTGAAAACGGCCGCCATGACACTGATCAAGCCATGCCCGACCTTCTGGCCGCCGAGCGCCACGAAGGGGGCAGCGATAGCCAGCCGGTCGATGCGGCTGGCGAGCATCGGCGCTTGCGCCAACGCCACCAGCGCACCCATCGAATGGGCCAGCATGAAGAACGGCAGTCGCGTATCGGGCAGGACGATCTTTTCGAGGAACGTGCTGAGATCGCTTTCGTAGTCGGAAAACCGCCGGACATGGCCGCGGCGGGGTTGTTTCAGGAGACGTTCCGAACCGGCCTGACCGCGCCAGTCGAAGGTGGCCACCCACAGGCCGCGCGCGGTAAGTTCGCCGATCGTTTCGGCATATTTCTCGATCGATTCATTGCGCCCCTGCAACAGCACCACGGTGCCTTTGGCGGTGGGGGTGTCCGACTTGAAGATCGCATAGCGTATCT
Source organism: Pararhizobium sp. (assembly GCF_965279435.1). Classification (NCBI taxonomy): domain Bacteria; kingdom Pseudomonadati; phylum Pseudomonadota; class Alphaproteobacteria; order Hyphomicrobiales; family Rhizobiaceae; genus Pararhizobium; species Pararhizobium sp. Next base: position 617,628 of record NZ_CBDIHY010000003.1, on the reverse strand, counting down.
TGCAGTTACCCACGCCTTCGAAGAAACCGACGGTGTGATTGCCGGGGATCGGATTGTCCGGGGTGGCGTAAAGCGTCGGCGTCATAAGCAGGTCCGTGTCCGGCAGGTCTTTGAAGGTGCGATGGCGCAACAACAGTGCACCGGTAATGCACCGGATTTGTGATGCTCATCCTTGATCGATACCGATTAAGGAACGGTGCAGGCCTAGGCGCAGAAATACGGGAGCGATTGCCCGGTCAAGGATAAGGACGGGAAAAGGGGCCGGAAACGGTGGGGGGGACGATATACCGTTCCCGGCCAGAGACAGTCGGCCGGATGAGAACAGGCAGCATGTGGGAGAAGGGACGTTCACCGCCGCTGCCGGCCTCGTCTTCCGATGCTGCGGTTTTAGCGTGTCGAAGCTGAATGCAGTTCGAACCGGCCGTTCATCCTGCGTTTATCAGCGGCGGGGGTGAGCAAACGGCTGCCGCAACTTGTCTACCCGGGGGCTTGAAGGCCGCAAAATGAATTCCCATCTCCTTCTCACGGGCGCCGAAACCGGGCTCGTTCACCGGTTCTGCCATCGCCGCTTCAAGGGATGACAGAGCCAAGATCGCACACCAGTTGCTCACAAGAGGACATCATGCGTCACGTTGATTTTTCCCCCCTTTACCGTTCCACCGTCGGTTTCGACCGTCTCTTCACCATGCTCGACAGTCTCGGCCAGCCTGACCAGTCGCAGACCTATCCGCCCTACAATATCGAGCGGACCGGCGAGAGCACCTACCGGATCACCATGGCCGTTGCCGGGTTTGACGAAAGCGAACTTTCGATCGAAGCCCGCGAACACACGCTGACCGTCAAGGGCGAGAAGAGTGAAGAAAAGGCGAGCGACAATCAGTTCCTCTATCGCGGCATTGCCAAGCGCGCCTTCGAGCGCCGCTTCCAGCTCGCCGACCACGTGGAAATCCAGTCCGCTTCGCTGAAGAACGGCCTGCTTCACATCGATCTCCTGCGCGAGATCCCGGAGGCTGCCAAGCCCCGCCGCATCGACATCGTTGCCGCCCAGTCGGCGCCGAAGCAGATCGAAGCCACCCAGGTCAACGGTACCGCCAACTAAGCCGTTGATCGGGATCTGAAGACGCAGTGCCCGAATGGGCGCTGCCGATAATCGAGAGCCGTTTGCAGCCGCATGTTGCAGACGGCTTTTTGTATGGAGGAGCCTTCGCTTTTATGGCTGGGAGGCGTGATTTTAGGCCAGAAGACAAAGAGGGTTTCGATGAGCGAACTGTCCCCCGTGCTGCAGGTTGATGACTTGCCGCCAGATTGGCGCATCCGGATGTCACGGTATCGTTTCGAGCATGACGAGGTCGGTCAGTCGTCGGCGGGGGTCTTCAAGCTGGTTGGGGATGGAGAGCCGAGCCTGTTCCTGAAATGTGAACCCGCCGGCCCGTTTGCTGAATTGCCCGATGAGGCCATACGGCTGCGATGGCTTGCAGGTGCCGGGATTGCCTGCCCGACCATTATTGCGCAAGATGTTCACGACGGCCAGAACTGGTTGCTGATCAGCGCAATGCCGGGCCGGGATCTCTCCGTTGCCTCGATCACGCCCGAGCAGTGCATAGAGATAATGGCCACCGCGCTGCGGCTACTACACGCCGTCGATATCAGGACCTGCCCGGTCGATCACAGCCTTTCCAGCCGTATGGCGCTTGCCAGGGCGCGGATGGAGGCGGACGAGGTCGATGAGGATGATTTTGATGATGCGCGGCTGGGTCAATCGGCCGAAAACCTCTTCCGGCTTCTTGAAATACAAAAGCCGGATGCTGCCGATCTGGTAGTGACACACGGCGATGCGTGCCTGCCGAACCTGTTGGCGGATGACGGCCGGTTCAGCGGGTTTATCGATTGCGCCCGCCTGGGTGTCGCCGATCGTTACCAGGATCTGGCGCTCGCCTATCGCAGCGTTTGCGAAAATCTCGGTGAGGTATGGGGGCAGCCCTTCCTTGATCTCTACGGTGTCCCCATGCCGGATCGCGCCAAGCTCGATTATTACCAGTTGCTGGACGAGTTCTTCTAGCCGCCGCTTATTCCGCTGCTGCGACTGCCAGGCGCCGGTTGCGCTCGGCATATTTCTGGGCGATCACCGCACAGGCCATCAGCTGGATCTGGTGGAACAGCATCAACGGCAGGACGATGCTGCCGATGCCCTGGCCGGCGAAGATGACGTTGGCCATCGGCACGCCGCTGGCAAGGCTCTTTTTCGAGCCGCAGAAGGTGATGGCGATCTCGTCTTCCCTGGAAAAACCCATCAGGCGGCTGCCGAACATGGTGACGACCAGCACGACGGCGAGAAGCAGGATGTCGAGGACGATGACGACGGCGATGTCGCGGACGGAGAATGTGCTCCAGATGTTTTCCGTCACCGCCTCGCTGAACGCGAGATAGACGACCATCAGGATCGAGCCGCGATCGACCGGCATCAGCAGCTTTTTGCGGGCGCGGATGAAATTGCCGATCCATGGCTGCAGGATCTGGCCGAGAATGAACGGCGCCAGCAGTTGCAGCAGGATCTGCTCCAGCGCATCGAACGAAAAGCCTCCCTGGCCGCCGGATGCGAACAGCAGGCCGACCAGCAGCGGCGTCAGGAACATTCCGAAAATATTGGAGGCTGACGCGGCGCAGATGGCGGCTGGAACATTGCCGCCGGCCATTGAGGTGAAGGCGATCGACGATTGCACGGTCGAGGGCAGCACGCAAAGGAAGAGGATGCCGGTGTAGAGCGCCGGTGGCAGAAGGGTTGATGGCAGGAAGCCGACGGCAAGGCCGAGCAGCGGGAAGAGCACAAAGGTCGAGGCCAGGATGACGATGTGCAGCCGCCAGTGCAAGAGGCCCGCCACCACGACATCTCGTGACAGCCGTGCGCCGTGCAGGAAGAACAGCAGGCCGATGGCGATTTTCGTCGCCAACCCAAACCACTCCGCCGGTTCGCCGGAAATCGGCAGCAGCGATGCAAGGATCACCGTGCAGACAAGCAGGATGGTGAAGGTATCGGGCAGGAAGCGGCGCATGTCGATCGTCCGGAGAATGAGAAAGCAGATGGCTGCATCATTGTCATTATGATATCGAATGCAAGAAATAACGATTATCATATTTCAGGATGACCGATGCTCGATCTGGTGCAACTTCGCAGTTTTCTCGCGGTCGAGCAGATGGCGAGCTTTACCCTTGCGGCGGAGCGGCTGGGGCTTGGGCAATCGACAGTCAGTCAGCATATTCAACGGCTGGAAGCCGATCTTGGCCGCAAGCTGGTCGAGCGTGATACGCATCATGTGTCGCTGACGGCAGATGGCGAGGCGCTGCTGGGGCCGGCGAGAGCCATGCTGTCGCTGGACGGGCAGGTGAAATCGCTGTTTGCCGAGCGCAGTCTGCACGGTCGGCTGCATCTCGGCGTCTCGGAAGATTTCGTCATGAGCCGTCTTCCGGCGGTGCTTGAGGATTTTACCCGGGCGCATGCCTCGGTCGATCTCGAACTGACGGTGGCCTTGAGCGGGACGCTCTATCAGATGCAGGATGAGGGCGCGCTCGATCTGGTGCTGGCCAAGCGCCGGATCGGCGATGCGCGCGGCCAGCTGGTCTATCGCGAGCCGCTGGTCTGGCTGGCGCGCGATCCGGAGCGGGTGATGCGCGGCGATGTGCTGCCGCTGATCGCCTTTCCGCCGCCCAGCATTACCCGCAGCGTTGCGCTGGAAGCGCTGGAGCGGGCAGGGGTGCCCTGGCGGATCGTCTGCACCTGCGGCAGCCTCAGCGGCCTGACGGCTGCGGCCCGCGCGGGAATGGGCGTTCTGGTGCAGCCGCGCAGCATGGCGCCGGCGGGTTTGCGCGAGATCACTTCCGACAAGCTGCCCCGGCTTGAGGATGTCGAGTTTGTGCTGGTGGCGCGGCGCGGCGCGGACAGGGCGCTGGTGGAAGCCCTGTCCGGCGAGATCCTGACCACGGTCGGCGGCCCGCAGGCTGCGGCCGGGGCAGGCAAATCCACGCTCTGATCAGAGGGCTTTCAGGAACTGGTCGATATTGTCCGGTGTCGTCGCAAAGCTGGTGACCAGGCGGTAGAGGCCTTCGTCTTCAGAAATGGAGTCCGACAGCGTGTGCGGCACCGGCCAGTCGTAGAAGACAGCGCCGTCCGCCTGCAGTTTTGCTGCCGTCTCCTTTTTCAAGACGACGAAAAGCTCGTTGGCGCCGGTCGGCCAGGCAAGATGGGCGCTGTTTGACCGTTCGATCCCCGCTGCAAGCCTGTCCGCCATACTGTTGGCGTGGCGGGCGAGATCAAGCCAGAGGCCGCCTTCGAGATAGGCATCGAACTGGGCGGCGATGAAGCGGGACTTTGAAAATAGCTGGGCGGAGCGCTTGCGCAGGTAGCCCATCTCTTCGGCCTTGGACGTATCGAACAGGATCAGCGCCTCGGCGCACCAGCAGCCATTCTTTGTGCCGCCGAAGGAGAGCAGGTCGATGCCGCGTTTCCAGGTCATCTCGGCCGGTGTCGTATCCAGTGTCACCAGCGCGTTGGCAAAACGGGCGCCGTCCATGTGCAAAGGCAGCTTGGAAGACCTGGCGATGGCGGCGATCGCATCGATTTCGTCAAGGCTGTAGACGGTGCCGGCCTCGGTCGCCTGCGTCATGGTGATCGCCATCGGCTGGCCGCCATGGACGCCGCCGCCGCGGGTGCGCTGGATTTCCTTCTCCAGCCGGCTCGGGTCCATCTTGCCATTTGGTCCATCGACCGGGGCAAGCTTGGCGCCATGCGAGAAGAATTCCGGCGCGCCGCATTCATCCGCATTCACATGCGCTTCGCGGTGACAGAGCACGTGACCGCCCGGGCGGTTGGTGCTAGCCAGCGCCAGCGAATTGGCAGCGGTTCCGGTGGCGACGAAAAATACGGCGACCTCACGTTCGAACACCTCTGAAAGCCTCTTCTCGACCTTCTTGTCGAGGTCGCTGGTGCCATAGGCAGGCGCAAAGCCGCTGGCGGCCTTGACGAGGCTTTCGGCAATCACGGGATGGGCGCCCGCCCAGTTGTCGGATGAGAAAATCATGATGCAATCCTGCTGTTTCGGGGAAATACCCCCGAATTGAATGGTCAGGAGAGACCATACGGATGCCGTCGCGGCAATCAATCCAGGCAAGGCGAGATAGGGACAATATCAGACCAGTTTGAAACCAAATTGAAGAAAACGAGGGGTTGGCGAAAGAAAATTACAAAAAGACGAAATTAACCGCAATGTTCGGTAAAATAGGGTCGAATATTTTGCATTAGTGGTCTTGCAGAGGAGGGTGCTTTCTGGCATAGAGCCTATGAAATAGGACAGTATGACTGTCCTATTTCGGTCTCAAGACCGGAAGGATGCCGGAAAGCCCGCCTGATGCGGCTTCTGGCTGACGATTGTAGACCGCGCCGGACGCTTTCTTGTCCGGGCCGGCGAGACAATCGCGATGGTCGCGAGCACTCTGTGCCTGATGCAGTCAATGCTTCATTTGCGACCGGATCAGGATCATGCAACGATAATGCCGGTGCCGGCCTCAACGGGACTCTTGCCCGCAAAAGCCTGCCTGGACTGCGGAAATATCCGGCCGTGCCGGGTTAACAGGAGGGAAGACGATGACGGACCTTACGCCATCCACCGTAACTGGTTTCAACACTGCGCGCCCAACGGCGACGGTTGAAAAAAATACCGCATTTCCGGGCCTGCCGAAAAAACAGGGCCTCTATGATCCGCGCAACGAGCATGATGCCTGCGGCGTCGGCTTCGTCGCGCATATGAAGGGCCAGAAGTCACACCAGATCGTCAAGGATGGCCTTTTCATCCTGGAAAACCTGACGCATCGCGGCGCCGTCGGCGCCGATCCCCTGATGGGCGATGGTGCTGGCATTCTGGTGCAGATCCCCGACCGCTTCTTCCGTGAGGAAATGGCGCTGCAGGGCGTCATCCTGCCGAAGGCTGGAGAATATGCCGTCGGTTACCTGTTCATGCCGCAGGACGAGGCGCAGATCGCCCATTTCAAGCAGGTGATCACTGAGGTCTTGGCCGAGGAAGGCCAGACGCTGCTCGGCTTCCGCGAAGTGCCGGTTGATAACGCCTCGCTGTCCAAGGCGGAACACATTGCTGCGACCGAGCCTTATCACGTGCAGGTCTTCATCGGTGCCGGTCGCGATGCTGCGACCAATGCCGAATTCGAACGCCGCCTGTTCACGCTGCGCAAGGTGATTTCCAACCGCATCTATGACGCATTCGAGGGCGCCGAGACCGGTTTTTATCCGGTATCGCTGTCGACCAAGACCATCGTCTACAAGGGCATGTTCCTGGCCTATCAGGTTGCCGCCTATTTCAAGGATCTGGCCGATCCGCGCTTCGAATCGGCTGTCGCCCTGGTGCACCAGCGCTTCTCGACCAACACTTTCCCATCGTGGAAGCTGGCGCATCCCTACCGCATGGTCGCCCATAACGGCGAAATCAACACGCTGCGCGCCAACGTCAACTGGATGGCAGCGCGCCAGGCTTCGGTGTCTTCGCCGCTGTTCGGTGGCGATATTTCCAAGCTCTGGCCGATTTCCTATGAGGGACAGTCGGATACCGCCTGTTTCGACAACGCGCTCGAATTCCTCGTGCAGGGCGGTTATCCGTTGTCGCACGCCGTCATGATGCTGATCCCGGAAGCTTGGGCCGGCAACCAGCTGATGGCGCCCGAGCGCAAGGCATTCTACGAATATCACGCCGCTTTGATGGAGCCGTGGGACGGTCCTGCCGCCGTGTGCTTTACCGACGGCAAGCAGATCGGTGCGACGCTCGACCGCAACGGCCTGCGCCCGGCGCGTTACCTCGTCACCGACGACGACCGCGTCATTCTGGCATCCGAAGCCGGTACGCTGCCGGTGAAGGAAGAAAGCATCATCAAGAAGTGGCGCCTGCAGCCGGGCAAGATGCTGCTGATCGACATGGAAGAGGGCCGGATCATCTCCGACGAGGAGCTGAAGTCGACCCTTGCCAACCAGCATCCCTACCGCCAGTGGCTGGACAATACCCAGCTCATTCTGGAAGACCTGAAGCCGGTCGAACCCCGGGCGCTGCGCCGCGACGTGTCGCTGCTCGATCGTCAGCAGGCGTTCGGCTATACCCTGGAAGACACCAAGATCCTGATGTCGCCGATGGCAACGACCGGCCAGGAAGCCATCGGCTCGATGGGCACCGATACGCCGATCTCGGCGATGTCGGACAAGACCAAGCTGCTCTATACCTATTTCAAGCAGAACTTCGCGCAGGTCACCAACCCGCCGATCGACCCGATCCGCGAAGAGCTGGTGATGAGCCTGGTCTCATTCATCGGTCCGCGCCCAAACCTGCTCGACCATGCCGGCATGGCCCATGCCAAGCGGATGGAGGTGCGCCAGCCGATCCTGACCAATGGCGATCTCGAAAAGATCCGCTCGATCGGTCACACGGAAGACCGTTTCGATACCAAGACGCTCGACTTTACCTATGACGTGACGCGCGGTGCCGAAGGCATGCCGGAAATTCTCGACCGGCTGTGCGAGCGGGCCGAAGCGGCCGTAAAGGGTGGCTATAATATCATCGTGCTCTCCGACCGTCAGATCGGCCCGGACCGCATGGCAATCCCGGCATTGCTGGCAACGGCTGCCGTCCACCATCACCTGATCCGCAAGGGGCTTCGCACCTCCGTCGGTCTCGTTGTTGAAACCGGCGAGCCGCGCGAAGTGCATCATTTCTGCCTGTTGGCAGGCTACGGTGCCGAGGCGATCAACCCGTATCTTGCCTTCGATACGCTGACCGACATGCACAAGCGTGGCGAGTTTCCGAAGGAAGTTGATGGCAGCGAAGTCGTCTATCGCTACATCAAGGCAGTCGGCAAGGGCATCCTCAAGGTCATGTCCAAGATGGGCATCTCAACCTACCAGTCCTATTGCGGCGGCCAGATTTTTGACGCGATCGGCTTGAATTCGGAACTGATCGACCGGTATTTCTTCGGCACGGCAACGCAGATCGAAGGCATCGGCCTCGAAGAGATCGCCAAGGAAACCTTCAACCGCCATCAGGCGGCTTTCGGTGCCGATCCGCTTCTGAAGAACACGCTCGATATCGGCGGCGAATATGCCTACCGCATGCGCGGCGAAGGCCATGCCTGGTCGCCGGACGCCGTTGCCTCGCTGCAGCATGCCGTGCGCGGCAATGCCGAGGATCGCTACCGTGAATTCGCCGAGATGGTGAATGGCGCAGCTTTGCGGATGAACACCATTCGCGGCCTGTTTTCGATCAAGGGCGCCGAAGCCATCGGCCGCAAGCCGATCCCGATCGATGAGGTCGAGCCGGCCGTCGATATCGTCAAGCGGTTTTCGACCGGCGCCATGTCGTTCGGATCGATCTCGCGCGAAGCCCATACGACGCTGGCGATTGCGATGAACAGCATCGGCGGCAAGTCGAACACCGGCGAGGGCGGCGAGGAAGCCGACCGTTATCTGCCGCTCCATGACGGCTCGCGCAATCCGGAGCGTTCGGCGATCAAGCAGATCGCATCCGGCCGTTTCGGCGTCACGACCGAGTATCTGGTCAATGCCGACATGCTGCAGATCAAGGTAGCGCAGGGTGCCAAGCCCGGCGAAGGCGGCCAGCTGCCCGGCCACAAGGTCGATGCCACGGTTGCCAAGACCCGCCATTCGACACCGGGCGTTGGCCTGATTTCACCGCCGCCGCACCATGACATCTATTCGATCGAAGATCTGGCACAGCTGATCTACGACCTGAAGAACGTCAACCCGGAAGCCGATATCTCCGTCAAACTGGTCTCCGAAGTCGGCGTCGGCACGGTTGCGGCCGGTGTCGCCAAGGCGCGCGCCGATCATATCACCGTCTCCGGTTATGACGGTGGCACGGGTGCTTCGCCGCTGACATCGCTCAAGCATGCAGGTTCCCCCTGGGAAATCGGCCTTGCCGAAACCCATCAGACGCTGGTGCTGAACGGCCTTCGTTCGCGCATCGCGCTGCAGGTCGATGGCGGCCTGAAGACCGGCCGTGACGTCATCATCGGTGCACTGCTCGGAGCCGACGAGTTCGGTTTTTCGACGGCGCCGCTGATTGCCGCCGGCTGCATCATGATGCGCAAGTGCCACCTCAACACCTGTCCGGTGGGCGTGGCAACGCAGGACCCGGTCCTGCGCAAGCGCTTCAAGGGTGCGCCCGAGCATGTGGTCAACTATTTCTTCTTCGTCGCCCAGGAAGTGCGCGAAATCCTGGCGTCGCTGGGCTTTGCCAGGTTTGACGAAGTCATCGGGCTTTCCGAACTGCTCGAAAAGGATACGATGATCTCGCACTGGAAGGCCAATGGTCTCGACTTCTCCCGCATCTTCCACAAGGTCGATGCGCCGAAGGAAAAGACCTATTGGACCGAGAGGCAGAACCATCCGATCCACGACATTCTCGATCGCAAGCTAATTGCGGCAGCGATGCCGGCGCTGGAATCAAAGACGCCGGTGACGATCGAGGTCGATATCAAGAATGTCGACCGCTCGGCCGGCGCGATGCTGTCCGGTGAGGTCGCCAAGCGCTACCGTCACAAGGGGCTGAAGGACGATACGATCACGGTGAAGCTCACCGGTACGGCCGGACAGTCGTTCGGCGCGTTCCTGGCGAACGGCATCACATTCGAGCTGATCGGTGACGGCAATGACTATGTCGGCAAAGGTCTTTCGGGTGGCCGCATCGTCGTGCGTCCGCCGGAGAATTCCAAGATCGTTGCGGCCAAGTCGATCATCGTTGGGAACACGGTGCTTTACGGTGCGATCTCGGGCGAGTGCTATTTCAACGGTGTGGCCGGCGAACGTTTTGCCGTGCGCAACTCCGGCGCCATCGCGGTTGTCGAGGGCGTGGGTGACCATGGCTGCGAATACATGACCGGCGGTGTGGTCGTGGTGCTCGGCGAAACCGGCCGCAACTTCGCAGCCGGTATGTCGGGCGGTGTCGCCTATGTGCTGGATGAGAGCGACGATTTCCCGAAACGTTGCAACATGGCGATGGTCGAACTCGAGCCGGTTCCGGAAGAGGACGACATGCTGGAGAAGCTGCATCATCACGGCGGCGACCTCATGCACAAGGGCATGGTCGATGTCGCCGGCGACATGACGCGCCATGACGACGAGCGGCTCTACCAGCTGATCTCCAATCATCTGCACTACACAGGCTCGCCGCGTGCCAAGGAAATTCTCGACCATTGGGTCGAATTCCGGCCAAAATTCCGCAAGGTCATGCCGATCGAATACCGGCGTGCGCTTGAGGAAATGGAGCGCATGCGGATGGGCATCGCGGCAGAATAATGCCGCGCGGCGCTGTCATTCATCGGGTGATTTCGGCGGGTATCGCGATTGCTGTTCCAGCGGCCGCGTTCATGGTGAACGGCGAGATTAAATTAGAAATCATCGTGCTGGGGGCGCTGATCGGCTGCGCCTACTGGTACTGGGGTCCCACGTGGCCCCACTGTGAAATAAGGGACGAGTAAATGGGCAAGGTCACAGGCTTCATGGAAATCGACCGGCAGCTGGCAAAGTATCAGCCGGCCTCGGACCGCATTCGGCATTTCCGCGAGTTCACAATCCCGATGTCGGAACCGGAAGTGCAGAAACAGGCCGCGCGCTGCATGGACTGTGGCATCCCCTATTGCCATGGCCCGACTGGTTGCCCGGTGCACAACCAGATCCCCGACTGGAACGATCTGGTCTATAACGGCAACTGGGACGAGGCGATCCGCAACCTGCACTCGACCAATAACTTTCCGGAATTCACCGGCCGCATCTGCCCGGCACCGTGCGAAGAAGCCTGCACGCTGAATCTCGAAGACGCGCCGGTCACGATCAAGACTGTCGAGCAGGCGATTGCCGACAAGGCCTATGAAATGGGCTATATCGTGCCGCAGCCGGCCGTCACCAAGACCGGCAAGAAAATAGCGATCATTGGTTCAGGCCCGGCCGGCATGGCAGCGGCGCAGCAGCTGGCCCGCGCCGGTCACGAAGTTCATGTGTTTGAGCGTGAATCCAAGCCCGGCGGGCTGCTGCGCTACGGTATCCCGGACTTCAAGATGGAAAAGAACTTCATCGACCGCCGTGTCGACCAGATGCGCGGTGAGGGTGTCACGTTCCATTGTGGCGTCAATGTCGGGGTCGACAAGAGCGTTGATAGCCTGATCGAAGAGCATGATGCCGTGCTCTATTGCGGCGGTGCCGAAACGCCGCGCGATGCCGGTATTCCGGGCGTCGAATTCCACGGCGTTCACGATGCCATGCCTTATCTCGTCCAGCAGAACCGCCGCGTCGGCCGCGAAAACATCGACAGCGTCGGCTGGTCGTCGGACCCGATCCTCGCCGGTGGCAAGCATATCGTCGTCGTCGGCGGCGGCGATACCGCGTCTGACTGCGTCGGAACTGCGTTCCGCCAAGGTGCGGTGAAAGTCACCCAGCTCGACATCCGCCCGCAGCCGCCGGAAAAGGAAGACAAGCTCGCCGTCTGGCCGTTCTGGGCCACCAAGATGCGCACCTCGTCATCGCAGGCCGAAGGTGCCGTGCGCGAATTCCAGGTGGCGACGCTTGAGTTTGTCGGCGAAGACGGTGTGCTGACCGGCGTCAAATGCTGTCAGGTCGATGAACGCCGCAAGCCGATCGCCGGCACGGAATTCGTCATCAAGGCCGATCTCGCCTTCATCGCCATCGGCTTCAGCGGCCCGGGAACGGACAGCGTGCTGAAGGACATGGGCGACAAGCTGGCCATCAGCAAGGACAAGCGCGGCGGTTCTTCCGTCACCGCCAATGATAAGGACTACCGGACCTCGGTGGACAAGGTCTGGGCGGCCGGCGACGTCCGCCGTGGCCAGTCTCTGGTCGTCTGGGCGATCCGAGAAGGCCGTCAGGCGGCCCGGGCGATCGATGAGGCGCTGATGGGCTCGACGGTCCTGCCGCGCTAGTCAAACCCGTCTTCTGTCTTGGGGTCAAACCCAATTGGAAACGCCGCGTGCCGGGCTGGTGCGCGGCGTTTGCCGTTCTGTTGCAACTGTGCGTCGCCTGCACTTGGGTTGAAATATGGCGCCGCGATACGATGCAACATTAACTTGCTGCAATGAAACGGTAATAAACCTTTAATTTGTAAATATTCGCAGCACCTATAATATTCATCTCAAGCGTAGTTCTTGGGAGTTCAGTATTCTCCGCCAATACTGACGGTACTCTGAAGCTTCTTCTTGAAAAGAACGCTGCCGATCACCCGACGCCGCGTTCCCGTCGCAGGGAACCATGACGCCGCACCCCAACGAGTTCGTAAGGGACCCTTTGTCATGTCTAACATTCTCCTGACTCACCGTGCCGCAGCGCTGGTCGGAGCCGCCATCTTGGTCGGCGCGGCGGCGTTCCCCTTCACCATCCATTCAACACCTGCGATGGCTGCGTCCGTGCCAGCCACCGTGCCACTGGTTTCCAACGGCTCTTTTGCTGATGTCGTCTCTGCCGACAAGCCAGCGGTCGTGACCATTACCACGACCATGAAGGCAACCGATGTTAGCGACAGCGGCAGCAACTCGCCGATGGACGAGCAGTTTCGCCAGTTCTTCGAGCAGCAGGGCATTCCGATGCCCAAGCAGGCCCCGCAGCCCCAGCAAGGTGAACACGCAATGGCTCTCGGTTCTGGTTTCATTGTCAGCAGCGATGGCATCATCGTCACCAACAACCATGTGATCGACAACGCCATCGACATCAAGGTAACGCTTGATGATGGAACCGAGCTGCCGGCCAAACTGCTGGGCGCCGATCCGAAGTCCGATCTCGCCGTCCTCAAGATCACGGCCGGCAAGCCGCTGGCCACCATCGCCTGGGGCGATTCCGACGCATTGAAGCTGGGCGACCAGATATTGGCGATCGGCAATCCCTTCGGCATCGGTACGACGGTCACCGCCGGTATCGTTTCGGCCCGCGGCCGCGATCTGCACAGTGGCCCATATGACGACTTCATCCAGATCGACGCGCCGATCAACCACGGTAATTCCGGTGGCCCGCTTGTCGATCACTCCGGCAATGTCGTCGGTATCAATACCGCGATCTATTCGCCGAACGGCGGTAGCGTCGGTGTCGGTTTCGCCATCCCCTCCGATCAGGCGCAGAAGATCGTCGCCAAGCTGGAAAAGAGCGGATCGATCGATCACGGCTATCTTGGTGTGCAGATCCAGCCGGTCACCGCAGATGTCGCCGATGCCGTTGGCCTGGCCAAGGCCGAAGGCGCACTGGTCGCTGCCGTCAACACGGGTACGCCTGCAGCACAGGCAGGCCTCAAGACTGGCGATATCATCATGACTGTCGGCAGCGAAGCGGTGAAGTCGCCGCATGATCTGTCGCGGCTGGTTGCCGATCTGTCACCGGGCGCAAAGGAAGCCGTGACCGTCTGGCGCGATGGCAAGACGGTTGATCTCAGCGTCACCGTCGGTGGCAATGATGGCGACCAGAACCAGGCGTCCGCTGCCAAGGACGACAGCAGGATGCAGACAGGGCCGAGCATCGGCGTCGCCCTTGCCGACCTGACGCCGGATGTGCGCCAGGAACTGAAGCTGCCTGACAATGTGACCGGTGCTGTCGTTGCCAAGGTCAACCCGGACAAGCCGGCCGCCGCCGCCGGTATCCAGGCAGGCGATGTCATCGTCTCGGTCAACGATAAGGCCGTCCTTGGCGCCAGCGATGTGAAGACGGCGATTGCCAATGCGGTGAAGTCCGGCCGCAAGTCGGTGCTGCTGCTCATCGAACGCGGCGATCAGAAGACCTTCATCGCGGTGCCGTTCGCGGCGGCCTAACACCCCGTTGGCAGCTTTATTCGCGAGATGCGAGCTGCTGAAGGCCCCGTTCTCCTGGCGGAAGGAGGACGGGGTTTCGCTGTATGCTGAAAGGTCAGTTGCGGAACACCGGATTGCTGATCACCGTTTCCGGTTTTGACAACCGGAAATCATCCACCCGTCCGGCCGGAGCTTCGGCCACTTCGCCTTTTTCCACCAGGCGGTCGCGCGGGCTCTTGCCATTGCTCGTCAACACCGCCCCGCCACCGAGAAGCGTGGTGGAGCCATCCAGTTCCGGATCGTTGAGGCCGATCGGCTGGGTCTGGAGGATATCCTCATTGGCGGTCGGGGCGGCGACGACCAGGTCCTTCATGCCGTCGGCGCCGGGAATATCCTGGGCTGAGGCGGCGGCGTCACCCAACAGTTTGCGGATATCTTTCTCGACATAGAAGGCAAGCTTGCGCTTGCCGGCCTTGGTCAGGTTGATACCGTCCGATCCGCGCAGGCGCACCTGCTGACCATTGATATCGGAGCCCGTCATGACGAATTTTCCGTCTTCATCGACAAAACCATCCCAGATATCGACAAAAGTGCCGCCGACCTTTTCGGCTTCCGCGCGGAAGATACCGTTCAACGTGACCATATCGGCGGTCATCGACGTGGATTGGAAAGGCGGCATACCGACCCAGAGCAGTGGTGTCTTGTCCTTGCGGGCAAGGGCAGCGAAGGCGCCGGCCCGGCGGGTATATTCGGCCAGCCAGCGGTCGGTGCGGAATTTTTCCTTCTCACCATTGATCGACATCTGCTGACGCTCGTTGGCGCCAAGGCTGATGATGATCAACGCCGGTTTTGTCTCTGCGATATAGGTGGACAGGTTTTCCGGCCAGTTGAAATAGTCCTCGCGGACAAGCCCGGATGAGCCATTGGCACGGGTTTCGATGATGATGCCCGGGGTCGCCTCGAAGGCGGTCTTCAATCCGTCGCCAAGACTGCCGGCAACGAAGTCGCCGACGACGAGGACCTTCTTGGCCGTTTCCAGCTTTTCGACGAGGACAGGAGCGGGCTCGGCAGGTACCGGTTTCGCCTTCTGCTGCGTTTTCCTGACCTTCGGACGTTGCTGTTGTTGCTGGGGTTGTCTTTGCCGGGGCTCGTAGATCGGAGCGTCATCATAGACCGGGGGCGGTTGCCTGCGCCCAAATCCGAACAGCATGTCGAGAATGGTGCGGCGCTCTTGCGCCTGCGCCTGGCGGGGTGGCTCCATGACGAACGCAGTCAGGCTGATCGCAATGACGATCAGGCCGTTGAACAACCGGTGAAGGCCGTTGCTGCTGTCTCTGCCGCTCATGCACCTGTTCCGCACTGGTTCTGGACTGACGTTCAAAGTGGCTCTACGCAAATGCGCAACGCCTCTCTTTCGAAAGGCGTTGCATCAAGGATGCATCCGGATTGCGCCGCAAATGCGAGCGTCCAACGCTCCCGGTCGCGTCTACTTCCGCAATGCCTTCAGAAGGTGCTGGGTCGGTTCACCGTCGGGTGAAAGGCCATTGCGGTTCTGGAAGGCCTGGATGGCGGCTTTGGAGCCGGAGCCGAAATTGCCGTCGACCTCGCCGTCATAGTAGCCCAGTTCCTTCAGGCGGGACTGCAGCTCGAACTTCTGCTTGATGTCGAGCGAACCGTCCGGACGGCTCCAGGCCTGCTGCATGCCACCGTAGCCGGCAATCTCGTCAGCCAGAAGACCAACGCCGAGCGCGTAGGAATCCGAGGCGTTGTAACGCTTGATGACGAAGAAGTTCTTGGTCATCAGGAAGCCGGGGCTGCCAGCGCCGCCGGGCATCTTCAACTGGGCACGCGTATCGCCGTTGCGGAAAGCCTTGCCGTTCGGCCGGGTAAATCCGAGGGCTGCCCACTGGGAAACCGTCTTCGTCTGGTCCGCATACTGGCTGCCGTTCTGCGGCGGGGAGACTTCGTAGCCCCAGGTCTGTCCGGATTGCCAGCCGTTCTTCTTCAGCAGGTTGGCCGCAGTCGCGAGCGCGTCCGGCACCGAGTTCCAGATGTCCTTGTGGCCATTGCCGTCAGCATCGACTGCGTAGAGCAGATAGCTGGTCGGAATGAACTGCGTATGGCCCATGGCGCCGGCCCAGGAACCGTTCAGCTCGCGCGGGGTGACGTCACCGTTCTGCAGGATTTTCAGAGCTGCGATCAATTGCGTCTTGGCATATTTGGACCGTTTTGGGTCGGCATAAGCAAGCGTGGCGAGCGCGCGCGGCACATAATGCAGGCGATCGTCCTTTTCCAGCACGGCGCCGTAATTGGATTCCATCGACCAGATGGCCAGGAGCACGTTCCTGTCGATACCGAAATGCTTCTCGAGCGCCGTGAGGGTGCGGGCGTGCTTGACCGCCATCTCCTGCCCGACCTTGCGGGTATAGGGATTAACCCGGCTGTCGATATATTCCCAGATCTTGCTCTTGAACTCGGGCTGATAGGCGGCCTTCTGCAGCACATCCGGATCGGGCGTTTTTACGCCGGCGAATGCTTGGCGGTAGGTCGCCTTGGTAATGCCGCTCTTGGCCGCTGTGGCATAGAAGCTGTTGATCCAGGTCTCGAAGCCCGCGTCAGCCGAGGCTGTTGACGGGGAAAACAGGGCTGCGGCTGTCATGAACGCGGCGGCAGCACAGCGAAGGAGAGTGTGTCGGGTCTTTGTCATCAGCTGTCGTTTCCGTTGGTCGGCGCTCTGCTGCGATCAGGGAGGTGACCGGCGGTGCGCAAATTTACAGTCTTAGAGCCAGCTTCATGCATGGGGTTCACGCATGTGGTTCCATTCTTCAGCCGTTTAGCCAGAGAGGCAACCGCCAGAACCAAAACCTTACGAAAATGAAGTCAACAAATTCTTTACCATGAATGGCTGGTGTCGTCTTCCTTTGCAAAAAAATAGCAATTTTGCGTTTATTCCCTATTGATACAAACCCTAACCGTTTTAAATCACAGTGACGTGATCCTGGAGATGTCAATGACTGACAAGCGTAAAGTTCGTAAAGCCGTTTTCCCCGTCGCTGGCCTTGGAACCCGATTCCTGCCCGCGACCAAAGCCGTTCCCAAGGAAATGCTGACCGTCGTCGATAAGCCGGTGATCCAGTATGTCGTGGATGAGGCGCTGGATGCGGGTATCGAACACCTGATCTTCGTCACCGGCCGCAGCAAGCATGTGATCGAGGATTATTTCGACATCCAGGTCGAACTGGAACAGACGCTGCGCGAGCGCAACAAGACGGCAGAACTGACGCTGCTCGAAAGCATCCTGCCGGTTGCCGGCAGCACCAGCTTTACCCGCCAGCAATCGCCGCTCGGGCTTGGCCACGCCGTCTGGTGCGCGCGCGAACTCGTCGGCGACGAACCCTTTGCGCTGCTTCTGCCCGACATGATCATGCAGGCCGAAAAGGGCTGCCTCAAGGGCATGGTTGAACTCTATGAGCAGAGCGGCGGCAACGTCATCGCCGTTGAGGAATGTGCCCCCGATCAGACCCATAAATACGGTATCGTCGGCGCGGGCGAAAAGGTCGGCGACGGGTTCAAGATCACCAAGATGGTCGAAAAGCCACCGCAGGGCACCGCCCCGTCGAACTTCTTCATCAACGGCCGCTACATCCTGCAGCCGGAAATCTTTTCGATCCTGGCAACGCAGGAGCGCGGCGCCGGTAACGAGATCCAGCTGACCGACGGCATGCTGAAGCTTGCGCAGACACAGGATTTCGCCGGTTACCATTTCCGCGGCAGCACCTATGACTGTGGCATGAAGGAAGGCTTCATCCTGGCCAATGTTGCGTTCGCTCTGGCGCGCGGCGATATCCGGCCGGGTGTGGAGGGTCCTCTGAAGGCCTTGCTGCAAGGCCTGAAATAAGCCAGCCGATAGACATCAAAGAGCCGGCTGACGGAATCGTCAGCGGGCTCTTCTTGGTTTTGGATCAGCGGCGCAGGGTCAGGCCGACGCCGACGCGCGCGATGTTGGTCGCCGGACCGCTATCCCGAGTGGTGCGTTCGTAGCTGACATCACCGGTCAGGGCGAGGTAGCGGTTGAGGTCCCAGGTCAGGCCTGCACCCGTCGACCAGACTCTTTCGTCATCCAGATTGCCGCCGGAGAAATTGCGCAGCGTCAGGCTGTTCGACAGCCGTGCGACGAGCGCGTTGCGCAGCTCATGGGTGGCCCGGCTGCTCAGCGTATAGACCATGGCGCCGCTTTCGCCAGCGGTCGTCGATGGTTCGATGCCGGTTGAAACGCCATAGGCTATGTTGGTGCCGCGTTGCGGTGACCAGTTGATTGTGCCGTCGACGGTAAAGCCCTTCAGATCGTCCAGCCGGCTGTCTTTGAACCGGTAGGTTTGATAACCGAGCGCGATTTCGCCATTGAGCTTTTCGCCGAGATCCGCCTCGACACCGGCGCGGGCGCCGTAGCTGTTATAGGACCGCTCGAACCCGAGCGTATCCCGGCGCAGGTCGTAGATTGATTTTCCGGCCGATGCCTCGATGAACGGAATGAGGGCCGGCGAAAGCTCGTAACCGACACGTACGGTGAGTGCGCCTGCGTTACGGTTTCTGTCTTTCAGCGACAGCGTACCGCCATTTTCGAGTTCGGCGTTGCCATAGACATAACGATCGAAATCGACCTTGGCGGAACCGCGCAGAATGCCGAAATCGCGCTCGATGCCGGCGCCGAGCGTGTATTGATCGATACCGGACTGGACGCTGGCATTGCTGATCGCATTCGGATCGGTCGAATCCTCGCGCTCGAAGTGATAGCCGGCCTTCAGTGTCGCGGTCGTCTGTTCGGAAAGGTCGAGCCTGAGGGCCGCTTCGAGATCGGCGGTCGGTTCCGTCTCGCCGGAGCCGGAAACGTTACGCTGCCATGTGCCTTCGCCGGTGACCGTCAGCTGGTGGCGCGACCAGTCGGAGGTCAAGGTGCCCTTCAGGCCGGTCTCGAGATAGCTGCGGTTTTCCTTGGAGCTGCCGGTCTTGTTGCTTTCGAAATTGTAGGTTTGGCCGAGCGTCGGTTTCAGGACGAAGCTGCCAAACCGGAGGCCCTGCGCGTCGTTGCGATCGATGTCGAGCTGCGATCGGAGCCCATCGACGGTATTTTCACGCATGTTGGTGCGGGCCATATCCTCATCGACCGTAGGGTCGTTGAGCAAAGGTTCGCCGGCATCCGTACTGATCGATCCGGTGGTGATCGCTGCATCCGGTGCAGGCTCCGCGCCGGGCAATGTTGTCCCGGGGATAGTGGCTGTGGCTGCTGTCGAAGCTGGGGTGCCGTCTGATGCAGGGAGAAGTGCCTGGGCGGCGGCGGTCTGCGGCAAAAACAGCGCACAGCTGGCCAGCAACCAAGCGGCAGTGGCTGCCGGGCGCGCGAGGGTCGTCCTCTTCGTGCGTGGATAGAATGGCGTCATTTGCCGAATGCCCGGAAATCCGTTTACCAGTGTTGAGCAACCGTAAACGGATGTGGTTAACCATTCCTTTCCGAAATGGCATTCGGCTTTATTTTCAGGCGCTTTCGACCGTCAGACGGCCGCCATTGCTGCCGATCACCTTGACGCGGGCGCCTGTTGGCAGGTCCGGTCCGTCGACGGTCCAGGTGGTGGCGCCGAGCCGGATTCGGCCGCGGCCCTCGACAATCGGTTGTTCCAGAACCGCAGTGCGGCCGATCAGGCTCGCACCACGCTGGTTGAGCAGCGGTTCGTCGGTGGTATCGCCAGAGCGGGCAAGCAACCGGCGGCCGATGACGGCTGCTGCGACGGAGAGCACGGCAAAGAACACCAGCTGCGCCTGCCAGACCCAGAAACCGGCCTCCCAGAGCAGCAGCGACAGTGCGCCGGTGAGGATGGCAGCGATGCCGATCCAGACGAGAAAGACGCCGGGCGCGACAACTTCGGCTGCCAGGAGCACGAGGCCCAGCACCCACCAGCTCCAGGGGCCAAGTTCAAGGATGACGCGCTCGATCATCAATCAGCTTCCTACTTGGCCGTATCGAACGGATTGCGGACGGGTACCGTACGCGGTGCCGGTTGGCGTGCCGGCGTATCGCCGCCGCCATTGCCGAAGACTTCGCGTGCAATCGCACCGATGCCGCCGAGCGAGCCGATCAGCGAGGAGGCTTCCATCGGCATCAGCACGATCTTGGAATTCGGCGCCGTGCCGATTGCGGCCATTGCCTCGGTATATTTCTGGGCAACGAAGTAGTTGATCGCCTGCACATCGCCGGCGGCAATGGCTTCCGAGACCATCTTGGTGGCCTTGGCTTCAGCCTCGGCCAGACGCTCGCGGGCTTCGGCGTCGCGGAAAGCGGCTTCGCGCTGGCCTTCGGCCTGCAGGATAGCAGACTGCTTGGCACCTTCGGCGCGCAGGATCTGGGCGTTGCGCGAGCCTTCGGCTTCCAGAACCTGGGCGCGCTTTTCGCGCTCGGCCTTCATCTGGCGTGCCATGGCATCGACCAGATCCTTCGGCGGCTGGATATCCTTGATCTCGACGCGGGTGACCTTGATGCCCCACGGACCGACGGCTTCGTCAACCACATGCAGCAGCTTGTCGTTGATGATTTCGCGGTTGGACAAAAGTTCATCGAGATCCATCGAGCCCATCACCGAACGGATATTGGTCATCGTCAGGTTGAGGATGGCGCTCTGCAGGTCGGAGACCTGATAGGCGGCCTCGGCGGCGTTCAGCACCTGGTAGAAGGCGACGGCATCGGCAGCGCAGCTGGCATTATCGCGGGTGATGACTTCCTGCGTCGGGACGTCGAGCACCTGCTCCATGACATTCATCCGGGCGCCGATCTTGTCGATAAACGGGATGATGATGTTGAGGCCGGGCTCAAGGGTTCTGGTGTAGCGGCCGAAACGTTCCACCGTGTAGCGATACCCTTGCGGCACAGTCTTGATGCCGGCAAACAGCACAAGGATGACGAGGACCACGAAGGCGATGACGACGATGTCCAGTCCGGCTAACGGCATGGGGGTGATTCTCCTTTTGGGTGCGTCTTGTTGTTGGATACACTCTAGGACAAGACGTGGCAGTTGGTCAGCTTATTTGCAAGAAGGCGGCCGAATTTCTCAAGCCCGCCGGCCGTTTGCCCCGCCGGGAGGGACGGCTAGATCCAGCCCTGCAATTCCCGGCGCACCACGTGCTCCAGCACCGTCATGCCACCCTCGCTATCGTTCAGGCACGGGATGTGGGCGAATTTCTCGCCGCCAGCATGGTGGAATGTCTCGGCGGCTTCCACCGCGATTTCCTCCAGCGTTTCCAGACAATCTGAAACGAAGCCCGGATTGATCACGGCGATGCGCTTGATGCCTTCCTTGCCGAGTTTCTCGACGGTCTTGTCGGTATAGGGCTGCAGCCATTCTTCCGGTCCGAAGCGGGACTGGAAGGTGACCTGCAGCTTTTCCTTGGACCATCCGAGCTTTTCGCGCACCAGCCGCGCCGTTTTCTGACACTGACAGTAGTAGGGATCGCCCTTGTCGAAATAGGATTGCGGGATGCCGTGGAAGGATGTCAGCACCACTTCCGGCTCCCAGTCGAGCGTGGCGAGGTGGCTGGTGATCGAATTGGCCAGCGCCTCGATGTAGACTGGGTCGTCATGATAGGGCGCGACCGTGCGCAAAGCCGGCTGCCAGCGCATCTTGAGCAGGGCCTTGAACGCCTCGTCGTTGACGGTCGCGGTCGTCGCGGCCGCATATTGGGGATAGAGCGGGAAGACGAGGATCTTTTCGCAGCCGTCTTTCTGCAGTTCGTCGATCTTCGACTTGATCGACGGCTGACCGTAGCGCATGGCCCAATCGACGCGGACATTCGGCAGATCGGCGAATGATTTCGCCATGATCTCCGCCTGGTTGCGCGTATAGGTGCGCAGATAGCTCTCATTGAGCTCCTTGTTCCAGATCGTCTCATAGGCCTTGCCGACCTTGGCGGGGCGTGTGTTGAGCACGATGCCGAACAGGATCGGGTACCAGAAGAACGGTGACCACTCGATCACTCGCCGGTCCATCAGAAATTCCTTGAGATAGCGCCGCATCGATACCTTGTCGGTGCCATCGGGCGTGCCGAGATTGACGAGCAGCACGCCGACCTTGCCAAATTTGACGGGCGGATGGTTCGGGGCGGTCATCTCGGTGGCGGCGGTCATGGCATATCCTGCAAGTACGGGGTTGGAGCCTCTTATACGGTAACGGGCGCCTGCGGTTCACGCTGTTCTTAAAAAGAAAAGCCGGCCCGGGGAACCCCGGACCGGCTGTTTGGCAAGAGACATATTGTCTTACTTGGCGGGAATCGTCAGTTCCTTGCCGATTTCCAGGTGCTTCGGGGCGGGGTCGCCATTGGCCTTGGCAATGGTCTTCCACAGCTCGCCATTGCCATAGACGGCCTTGGCCAGATCCCAGAGCGTGTCGCCCTTGACGATGACATGCTTGTTTACGGCGGTTGCCGCAGGCTTGGCTTCCGGTGTCGCTGTTTCCGTCGCAGCCGGCTTGGCGTCGGTGGTTACGGCCGTGTCGGTGCTGGTCTGTGTCGATGGCTCGGCCGGGGTCGCAGCGGCGATCTCGGTGATGCGGCCGTCAGTCTTCGGCTTGTACGGATTGTTGGCCGTCAGGTAGTCGGCAAGAACCGTCTCCAGCCCCGGGCCGTAATCATAGGCATTTTCGGCCTTGGTCTTGAAGACGC
Organism: Pararhizobium sp.; assembly: GCF_965279435.1. Taxonomy (NCBI): domain Bacteria; kingdom Pseudomonadati; phylum Pseudomonadota; class Alphaproteobacteria; order Hyphomicrobiales; family Rhizobiaceae; genus Pararhizobium; species Pararhizobium sp. Next base: position 595,086 of record NZ_CBDIHY010000003.1, on the reverse strand, counting down.
TGTAGCCATCGCCGCCATTGCGCATGAAGTTGTTGGTGACGACATTGTAGGTCTTGGCCGCATCGAGCGGCACGTAGGCCTCGCCCTCCTTGACCTCGACGACCGAAAGACGGCTGCCGATCGGGCGGGATTTATCGAAGGAGAACTTCATACCGGCCACCTGTGGGAAGCGGCCACCGGCTTCCTCGAGCTGGCTCAGGCCGTTTTCCAGCGCAGCACTGATGTCGGCGCCCTTGATCTGGAAGGTTGCGACGGTGTTCTGGAACGGCAGGACAGTTACTGCTTCGCCCATAGAGACATCGCCGGCGTCGATCGAGGCGCGCAGGCCACCGCCATTGGTGATGGCGATGGTCACGCCCTGACCCTTGACGCGGTCGAGCATGGCGTCGGCCACCAGGTCGCCCATTTCGCATTCCTTGGAGCGGCAGGAGTCACGGGTGCCGTCGATCGCAGCCTCCGTCTTGCCGATGATCTTGGCCTTCAGCTCCTCGATCGGCTTGCCCATCTCCGTGACGCGGGCCAGCACCGTTTCATCCGGCTTGAATTTGGAATCGATCAGGATCGGATCGCCCTTGGCGGATTTGACAACGCCGCTATCGTCGAAATTGACGACGAGATCACCGAGATACTTGCTGTAGGAACCAGCCTGAACGACCGGAACCTTGTAGCCGCCGGGATTGTCGACCATCGTCGGATAGGGGCCTTCGGCCTTCGCGTCGGTGTTGGACAACAGGCTATGGGAATGGCCGCCGACAACGATATCGACATCGGGGATCTTGGCGATGACGGTGAGGTCGCGCAGATAGCCGACATGGGTGAGCGCGATGATCTTGTCGACGCCTTGCTTTTTCAGGTCCTGGACGGCGGTCGTGATCGTATCGACATCCACGCCGATCAGCACATCGTCGCCGGGTGAGGAGATTTCGGGCGTGTCATTGGCGACCGCGCCGACGATGCCGATCTTCTGGCCGCCGACATCGAGCACCAGCGATGGCTTGATGCGGTCGATAAGCTTGGATTTGTAGCCGGCGAGAACGTTGGACGAAACGATCGGGAAAGTGGCCTTGTCGAGGAAGGTGACCAGGCCGTCCTCGCCCTCGTCGAATTCGTGATTGCCGACGGTCATGGCGTCGAACTTCATCAGGTTGAGGAATTCGGCTTCAGCAGCACCTTTGTAGGTGGTGAAGAAAAGCGAGCCCTGGAAGTTGTCGCCAGCGTTGAGCAGCAACACGTTCTTGCCGGTCAGTTCCTGACGCTTCCCGTCGATCGCCGTTTTCAAACGGGCGACGCCGCCAAAGCACTCGTTCTTGCCCTCTTCCTCGGCCGAGCAGGTGGAATCGAACTTGTTGATCGATTCAATGCGCGAGTGAAGATCGTTGATATGCAGGATATTCAATTCATAATCGGCGAAGGCGGCACCGGACGAAAGCGCAAGGATCGAGGCTGTCATCAGCCCGGTTCGCAAATGTCTGATCATGATTGTCTCCCAGTTGTGGTGTTTGATCCGTCTGCGGCGATTTTAGACGCTGGCTGTGCTCAGCCTGTGACACCGCGCTCGAACTGATGCTTTCATCTGGCGACGCTGACATCAAGCGGTAAATCGACGGAATTAACGGTAGCTTCGGGGCAGGGTTAAGATCACCGGCGGCCAACCGGCCCGTTTGAGCACGAACCGGTCTTGCGCGCGCATCGGTTACAGCTTGAGGATATCGATGGCCTGATGATTATCGTCCACACAATCGACAAGAATGATGTCGGCTTCGGAATTTCGGGTCCGCAGCGGCAGGATTGCCTGATAGGCGGGTGAGGTATACCAGGCGCGGGCGGTTTGCCGGTCGGGGAAAGCGATGATGACGAGATCGCCGGGCCAGCTGCCTTCCAGAATGTCCTTGCTGCTGCCATGGACGACGAACCGGCCTTGAAAGGGAGCCAGCGTCGCGTCGATGGCGGTGAGATAGGCGACGATGTCCGGGTTTATGGTAACATTGCGCAGATGCGCGACGGCGAAGGATGTCATGAATTGTCTCCGAAGTTTCTCTGGAAAGATCAGGCGCGGGATGCTGCCAGCCGATTGCCGGATGCGCCGCGCTCCAGTTTTGCCAGCAAGGCGACGATTGCGGCCTGACCAATCAGTGCGAACCAGCCGAGTGCATTCGGGGCGATGAAGCCACCGGCCGGCAGAAGCACGCTGGCGACAGCCCAGAGCAGATTGCCGAGGATCACCAGGTTAACTGCCCATCGCGGTGTTGACGCCATCACGGTCAACGCCATGAAGGCCGCAATCGGAAAAAGACTGAGGCCGGCATAATGCAGCAACGGTTGGGGAATGTGGGTGATCGGGCTGATGGCCGCCGACCCGGCGAGAAGCATAGTCCCCATCGCCGTGCAGGTCAGTGCATCCGCCACAAGCAGGCTCTTCAAGGTCAATCCGTTGATTTTCGACATGATATCGTCCTTTCTCTGACCGATAGGCCTGCATGGATTGCAATGCCTTGACCTGATCCTGAGACAGTTCGATGCGGCCGTCGATTACGCTGGAGGTAATTGCCAAAGATACCTCGCATCGTCATTGTCTGCCCATGTTGAAGGAACCAAACTCTGCCGGAGACCTGCTGCGGGACTGGCGTCAAAGACGCCGGTTGAGCCAGCTGGCACTTGCCGTGGACGCCGACATTTCGCAGCGGCATCTGAGCTTCTTGGAATCCGGCCGCTCGCTGCCGAGCCGGGACATGGTGTTGCGATTAACGGAGCATCTGGATGTGCCGCTGCGGGAGCGCAACGCCATCTTGGTGGCGGCAGGTTTTGCGCCGATCTATCGCGCCCGGCCGCTGGATTCACCGGAACTGGCCGGTGCCCGCGCCGTCATCCAGCGTATTCTCGACGGCCATGATCCGCATCCGGCCTTGGCCGTCGACCGGCACTGGACGATGCTGGCGGCCAACAGGGCGGTCGGTCTGCTGCTGGCAGGTGTCGCCGATCATCTCGTTGCCGGGCCGGTCAATGTCCTGCGGGTCAGCCTGCACCCGGAGGGGCTGGCCAGCCGCGTGGTGAATTTCAGTGAATGGCGCAGCCACATCTTCAAGCGGCTGTCGCACGAGATCGACGTTTCGGCCGATCCGCAGCTTGCCGCCTTGCTCGATGAACTCAAATCCTATCCGGTGCCGTACGAGGCGCGAGGGTTGCGAAAAGCTGCAAGCGTCGGCCATGCGGATATCGCGGTTCCACTCATCCTGACGAGTGAAGCAGGTCCACTTTCTTTTCTGAGCACGACGACGGTTTTTGGAACGGCAACCGAGGTGACGCTCTCGGAAGTCACGATCGAAGCATTTTTTCCTGCCGATGCAGACACATCCAGGGCGATGGCGGACATGGCCGCAACGCCTGCGTCTGAACGGCTGTAACCCTCAAAAAAGGAAACCCTCCGAACGCAGGGCCCGGAGGGTTTTGATCATCGTGGAGCCGAAGGGCTAAGGTTGATGCAGGGTCAGATCTTGCGGGACAGCGAGAACTGCGCGCCGGAATCTGTCGTGCAGTTGAGCTGTGACGTCGTCACCATGGCGCAATTGACCTTTGACTGGGTGTTGCGGACCATCGACGTCATGTTGATCTCGACCAGTTTCGGCGACAGGTTGATGTAGTTTCCGGAGGCCAGAACCTGATTGGTATCGGTTGTGCGGGTGGTGAACGTGCCAGCCGAGAACGTCGAGACGATGCCGTTCGGGTCGACCCATGCGCCCTGGACGCCAACAGGCGCCATCTGGCGGTTTTGCGGCAGTTCCCGCACTTGTCCTCCGCCCTGGCAGGAGGCCAGAGCTGCGGCGGACAGAACTGTCAGGATGGCGATCGGCTTCATATGGGTCTCCCGGAGGCTGCGCGGAAAGCTGTCTTTCGATTGAAAAAACCATGCCGTGATCAGGAGTTGAAAGCAAGAGTGAGGCGTGAGCACGGCAGGTATAATTCGATCTACAACGAAAAACGCCCGGAGATCGTTCCCCGGGCGTTCAATATTGAAGCGTAATCAGTCGGTTCAGCGAACGAGGATGTTCTTGAACTGCCACGGATCCTTGGTGTCGAGATCTTCCGGGAACAGGCCCGGACGGCCGTCGAGCGGGGTCCAGTCGGTGTAATGGCCTTCAACCGGGCCGAGATACGGCGTCTGTACTTCCAGGCAACGCTTGTAGTCGATCTCGTCGGCTTCGACGATGCCGGCGGTCGGGTTTTCAAGAGCCCAGACCATGCCGGAGAGAACCGCCGACGTCACCTGCAGACCGGTGGCGTTCTGGTACGGCGCGATGCGGCGGGTTTCTTCCAGCGACAGGCGCGAGCCGAACCAGTAGGCGTTCTTGTCGTGACCATAGAGCAGGACACCGAGTTCATCGATGCCCTCGACCAGTTCGTGCTCGTCGAGAACGTGATGAACCGGCTGCGCATTTCCGCCATTGCCGAACATTTCGTGCAGCGACAGCACGGCGTCATTGGCCGGATGGTAAGCGTAATGGCAGGTCGGGCGGAACGTGACGTCGCCGTCCTTGTCCTTCACCGTGAAATAGTCGGCGATGGAGATCGATTCATTGTGGGTGACGAGGAAGCCATACTGCGGGCCCGGCGTCGGGCACCAGGTGCGCACGCGGGTGTTGGCGCCCGGCTGTTCCAGGTAGATGGCGGCCTTATTGCCCTTCTTGTGCTTCTTGGCGTTCTTCGGCATCCAGTTTTCGTGGGTGCCCCAGCCAAGTTCGGCAGGCTGCAGGCCTTCGGAAATGAAGCCTTCGACCGACCAGGTGTTCCAGAAGACGTTGAGCGGCTTCGGGTTTTTGGTCAGCTGTGTATCGCGTTCGGCGATGTGGATACCCTTGACGCCGGTCTTCTTCATCAGCTTGGCCCAGCCTTCGCGGTCATGCTGGTCCGGCTCTTCGAACTTGATGTCGAGATCGTTGGCAAGGTTCACCAGCGCCTGCTTGACGAACCAGGAGACCATGCCCGGGTTTGCACCGCAGGTGGATACGGCGGTTGCGCCGCCCGGGTTCTTGGCCTTTTCCTTGCGCAGCGTTTCGCGCAGCGCATAGTTGGTGCGGTCGGCATTCTTCATGTTCTTGTCGAAGTAGAAGCCGAGCCAAGGCTCGATAACCGTGTCGATGTAGAGCACGTCGAGCTTGCGGCAGAGCTTCATCAGGTCAACCGAACCGGTATCGACCGACAGGTTGACGCAGAAGCCCTGGCCGCCGCCTTCGGTGAGAAGCGGCTTCAGGAGGTCCTTGTAGTTGTCCTTGGTGACATATTCCTTGATATGGCGAACGCCATGCTTGGCAAGGATCTCCATGTCGCCTGCGTCTTCGCGCGGGTCGATGACAACCATCCGGCTCTTGTCGAATTTGAAGTGGCGCTCGATCAGGGGCAGGGTGCCGCGGCCGATGGAGCCAAAGCCGATCATCACGATCGGACCGGTGATTTCGCCGTGAATCGGGTAGGTTGTTTCTGCCATTTCGCTTAATCTCCTGCGGACGGGTTCGTCTGGATATGGAGGGCATACCGTGCCTGCCCTCTGGTTGAAAGGCCCTAGAGCATAGATTTCTGTCACAATAAAGGGCGGCACGGCAACTCGGCTGGTTTGTAGCATGCGGCCGATGACAGGTTTGTGGGTGGCGGGGGAGGCCGTTCTCAGGCCGTCGGCGTTATTTCCTGCGACCAGGTCTTCACTGTCCCGGCCATCGTCTTCAGGTGGTCGGCAGCCGAGAAGCCAGAGATCGTCTTGCGCGGCTTCAGGTCGTGATCACCGTCTTCCAGCCAGAGAATGCGGATGTTGCCGGATAGCACATAGCCTGCAACCTCCTCGCGCGTTCCGAATTCGTCGCGGGTTCCCTGGCAGATCAGCGTCGGCGTTTTCAGTTCTGCGAGATGGTGCGTGCGCAGGTTTTCGGGCTTGCCCGGTGGATGGAACGGATAGCCGAGGCAGAGCAGGCCGGCGACCGCCCCCTGCGACAAAAGATCATCGGCCACTATGCTAGCAACGCGGCCGCCCATCGACTTGCCGCCGATGATCAGTGGCCCGTTGACGCCGAGCAGTGCGACGGCTGCCATGTACTCCGGGATTAGTTTCTCAGCCTTCGGCGGTGGTTTGCGGCTTTCCGATGTGCGGCGGGCGGCCATGTAGCCGAATTCGAAGCGAGCGACGCGAAACCCCTCAGTGACAAGCGCTGCTGTGGCGGCATTCATCGAGGCTGAATCCATCGGCGCGCCGGCGCCATGGGCGAGTAGGATGGTGATGGCCGCATCAGCCGGGCCGTCGATGATAAAGTCCTGATCCATGATGAAACCCGCACCCTGTTGCCGAAGCGGCCGGTATCGGCCGAGGCGATCCTTATGGCAAAAACAGTCTCCGTCGAAAAGCAACCGGACGGGCGTTAAGCTATTTTGGTGCGGCCTGATCCGGATGGGCTGCGACAAAGGCTGGGAGCGCGGTACATCTGTCGGCAATCGCCACCGTTTTCGGGCAGGCGGAGAGATCGACGGCCCAGCGCCGGGCATTGTATATTTGCGGTACGAGGCAGAGATCGGCCATGCTCGGCGTGTCCCCATGACAAAAGTCGCCGGTTGCCGGATTGTCGAGCAGGCGCTCGAAGGCTTGAAGACCTTCGCCGATGAATTTGCGCATCCAGGCCGCGCGCGCCGCCTCCGGGTCGCTGGACTGCTGCATGACATAGGCGACGACGCCGAGATTGCAGCACGGGTGGATGTCCATGGCGATTGCATAGGACAGCATCCTAACACGTTGACGCCCGAGCGGATTGGCGGGCAGGAGCGTGGTGCCCGGCCGCGTTTCCGCCAGATATTCTATGATGGCGAGAGATTGCGTCAGCATGTGACCATCGATCTGCAGCGCTGGAACCAGACCCTGCGGATTTCGGGCGAGGTGAGCCGCTTGCTTATGCTCTCCGCGCAAAAGATCGACAGGCACCGAACTATAGGGGATCGCCAGCATGTTGAGCGCGATCCGCACCCGGTAGCTGGCCGAGGAGCGCCAGTAGTCGAACAGAACCGTGTCACTCATCGAACCCGCCTCAAACTCTTTCATATTTCGTGACAGTCTGCTCGATCGCGCCGAAGATCGAATGTCCTGTTCTGTCCCTCATCTCGATGCGGACAGTATCGCCAAAATGCATGAACGGCGTGGTGGGTGCGCCCTTCTCGATGGTTTCGATGGTGCGGATTTCGGCGATGCAGGAATAACCGACGCCGCCTTGCGAGACCGGCTTGCCGGGGCCGCCGTCGAGCTTGTTGGAGACGGTGCCCGAGCCGATGATCGTGCCGGCCGAGAGCGGCCGGGTTTTCGCCGCATGGGCAATGAGCTGGCCGAAATCGAAGGTCATGTCGATGCCGGCATTGGCGCGGCCGAACGGTTTTCCGTTGAGCTCGACGAGCAGCGGCAGGTGCAGCTTGCCGCCATCCCAGGCGTCGCCGAGTTCCTCCGGTGTCACCGTGACAGGTGAGAAGGCGGAAGACGGCTTGGACTGGAAGAACCCAAAACCCTTGGCGAGTTCTGCCGGGATCAGTCCGCGCAGGGAGACGTCGTTGACCAGCATGATCAGGCGGATTGCCGCCCGTGCGTCCTCTGGTGTTGCTCCCATCGGCACATCATCGACGATAACGGCGATCTCGGCTTCCATATCGATGCCATAGGCCTCGTCCGCCATGACGATCGGGTCGCGGGGATTAAGGAAAGCATCCGAGCCACCCTGGTACATCAAGGGCTCGGTCCAGAACGTGGCCGGCATTTCGGCGTTGCGGGCTTTGCGGACCAGTTCGACGTGATTGATATAGGCCGAACCATCCGCCCACTGATAGGCGCGTGGCAGGGGGGAGGCGGCCTCGCTTTCGTGAAAGCGTATGGAGGGTTGCGCGCCGGTTTCCAACCCTTCCGCCACCTCGTCGAGGCGCGGGCCGACATAGGCCCAATCATCCAGCGCCGCCTGCAGCGTGCGGGCGATATGGCCGACCTCGGAACAGCGGGTCAAATCACGCGAGACGACAACCAGACGGCCGTCGCGGGTGGAATCCTTGAGGGTGGCGAGCTTCATGATTTTGGCTTTCGTTGTTTATTCTCAGTCGATAACAGGCATGTTTCTTTGCTGCGTTTGCCCCTCACCCTAGCCCTCTCCCCGCAGGCGGGGAGAGGGGATGACAGAGGCTGCCGCAGGTTCCTTCTCCCCGTAACGACGGGGAGAAGGTGCCCGACAGGGCGGATGAGGGGCCATTACCTCTCGAAAAATCACCTCACTTGATCCCGGGCGTGCCGTCGAACTTGCGCTCGAGCCCGTCCCAGCATTCGAGATAATTGTCCTGCAGCGTTTCGAGTTCGGCGGCGTAGCGGGTCAGTTGCTGCGGGTAGCGGGTCTCGAACATGAAGGCCATCGTATGGTCGAGCTTCACCGGCTTGAGTTCGGTGTTGGAGGCTTTCTCGAAGCCCGGCGCGTCCGGTCCGTGCGGCAGCATCATGTTGTGCAGGCTCATGCCGCCAGGCACGAAGCCCTCTTCCTTGGCGTCATATTGGCCGTGGATCAGGCCCATGAATTCGCTCATGATATTGCGGTGATACCATGGCGGGCGGAAGGTGTGCTCGGCCACCAGCCAGCGCGGCGGGAAGATGACGAAATCGACGTTTGCGGTGCCTGCCTCTTCCGTCGGTGCCGTGAGCACCGTGAAGATCGACGGATCGGGATGATCGAACAGGATAGCGCCGACCGGCGAGAAGGTGCGCAAGTCGTATTTGAACGGCGCATAGTTGCCGTGCCAGGCGACGACATCGAGCGGCGAATGGCCGATTTCGGTGACGTAGAACTTGCCGCACCATTTCACGTGCACACGGCAGGGCGATTCCTTGTCCTCATAGGCTGCGACGGGCGTCTTGAAGTCGCGCGGATTGGCAAGGCAATTGGCACCGATCGGGCCGCGATCCGGCAGGGTGAACTTGGCGCCATAATTCTCGCAGATATACCCCCGCCATGCGGAGCCTTCGCCAAGCCGCGAGACCTTGAACATCATGCCGCGCGGGATAAGGCAGATCTCGGACGGTTCGACATCCATGATGCCCATTTCGGTGAACACGCGGATGGTGCCGAGCTGTGGCACCACCAGCAGTTCGCCATCGGCATTGAAGAAATAGTCGTCGATCATGTCGTCGTTGAAGATATAGGCATGGGCGGCCATGCCGACCTGGGTCATGATATCGCCAGCGGCCGTCATGGTGCGGATGCCAGAGAGAAAATCGAGCTTTTCGGCCGGTTCCGGGATCGGGTTCCAGCGTAATTGACCGAGCGGCAGCGAATGATCGTCGAGGCACGGTGCCGATTTCCAGAAGGGGTAGCTGGCATTGGAAAAACGCCGCGTGTGGCGCACGCTCGGGCGGATGCGGTAGAGCCAGGAGCGTTCGTTGGTGCCGCGTGGCGCGGTGAAGGGCGAACCGGACAGCTGCTCGGCATAAAGGCCGTAATTGCATTTCTGCGGGCTGTTCTGGCCCTGCGGCAGCGCGCCGGGAAGGGATTCCGTTTCGAAGTCATTGCCGAAGCCCGGCATATATTGCGGGCTGTTGGCCAGCGCATCGACGGTGGCCGTCCGGGTTTTTTCCAGCATGGCTTGATCCTCCTTCACATATATGGTTACAAATGTAACTGTCTATTTTGTAACTATCAAGGAAGCCATGAGCACTGGCGATGTCATTGGTGATTTCGATCTCGAACAGTTCCTGCCGTTCCGCCTCAATCGCGCGGCGGAATTCATCGCCCTGCGCTTTGCCGCCGCCTACAAGGCGGAATACGGGCTGACGCGGCCGGAATGGCGCACGCTGGCGGCTCTCGGCAGTTCGGGCCGGATGACGGCGACGGAGGTCGGCACCCATTCCACCATGCACAAGACCAAGGTCAGCCGCGCCGTGTTTGCGCTGGAGGAGCGCCGCTGGCTGAAGCGGACGCAGGATGAGGATGACCGCCGTGCCGAGCATCTTGAGCTGACGTCAGCCGGAGCAAAGGCATACCGGGACCTGACGCGACTGGCGCGCGACTATTCGGCTGAACTGTCCGAACTGTTGGGAAAGGAGGGTTTGCAGGCCCTTTCATCGGGGCTGACCGCCGTCGAAACGGCCATGGCGAAGAAGCTGCGTTAGAGCCTGCCGCGCTGGCGCACCGGCAGTCCTTCAAAGTCTTTGAGGGTTGCGAGCACGATCGATGTTTTCACATGCTGCACGCTGTCATGCGGCAGAAGGACTTCGTTGACGAAATGGGCAAGCCCGGCCAGATCCGGTGTCACGACTTTAAGATGATAATCCATCTCGCCGGTCAGGGCGTAACATTCCAAGACCTCCGGCAGATCGGCGATCAGTGCGGCAAAGCGCTTGGAATTGTCGCGGTTATGGGTGGCAAGCGTGACGGCAATGACCACCATCAGATCAAGCCCCAGCCGGCCGCGATCCAGCATCGCCCGGTAGGTCTGGATGAAGCCTTCAGTCTCCAGCCGTGCTCGCCGCCGGGAACATTGCGAGGGCGAAAGCGCGATCCGTTCCGACAGTTCGTTGTTGGTCAGCCGCCCATCACATTGCAGTTCGGAAAGGATTTTCAGGTCATATCCGTCGAGCTGTTCCATTTGTGCGTCAATCCTCCAAATTTCGCATGATCCGTGCGTAGATTTTGCCAAACCGCGCAAGAATGCAAGCACAATGCACGGAGTTTCCGTCATCATGGCCTGAAATTATGACGTTCAGAGGAGAGAACGATGGGCCCCTTCCCGCATGATACGGCACCGACCGGCATCACCACCGAAAACCCCGCCGGTACCGATGGGTTCGAATTCGTCGAATTCGCCCATCCCGAGCCGGAAAAGCTGCGTGAGCTCTTCACCCGCATGGGCTATTCCTGCGTTGCCAAGCATCGGTCCAAGGATATCAGCGTCTGGCGTCAGGGCGATATCAATTACATTCTGAATGCCGAGCCCGGCAGCCACGCCATGCGCTTCGTCGAGGATCACGGTCCTTGTGCGCCGTCGATGGCCTGGCGTGTCTCCGACGCAAAACACGCATTCGATCATGCCGTTTCCAAGGGTGCGACGCCCTATGAAGGCAACGACAAGGCGCTTGATGTTCCCGCCATTGTCGGCATCGGCGGTTCGCTGCTCTATTTCATCGATATCTACGGCCAGAAAGGCTCGCCCTACGAAGCCGAGTTCGAATGGCTCGGCGCGCGCGATCCGAAGCCCGAGGGCGTCGGCTTCTATTATCTCGATCACCTCACCCACAATGTCTATCGCGGCAATATGGACACGTGGTGGGATTTCTACCGCGAGCTGTTCGGCTTCAAGCAGATCCATTTCTTCAACATCGATGGGCGCATCACCGGTCTCACCAGCCGGGCGATCACCTCGGCCTGCGGCAAGATCCGCATTCCGCTCAACGAGTCCAAGGACGATACCAGCCAGATCGAGGAATATCTGCGCAAGTACAAGGGCGAGGGCATCCAGCACATTGCCGTTGGCACGGACGGTATCTATGAAGCCACCGACAAGCTGGCGGCCAACGACCTGAAATTCATGCCGGGACCGCCGGAAACCTATTACGATCTGTCGCATGCCCGCGTGAACGGCCATGATGAACCGATCGAACGGATGAAGCAGCACGGCATCCTGATCGACGGCGAAGGCGTGGTCGATGGCGGCATGACCCGCATTCTGCTGCAGATCTTCTCGAAGACCGTGATCGGGCCGATCTTCTTCGAGTTCATCCAGCGCAAGGGCGACGAAGGGTTCGGCGAAGGCAATTTCCGCGCCCTGTTCGAATCGATCGAGGCAGACCAGATCCGCCGTGGCGTGCTGAAACCGGCTGCCGCCGCCGAGTAAACAGACACTTTCCCCTCAAAGGCCCTGCTGGTTGCGAACTGGCAGGGCCTTTTGCGTTTCAGGTCTGGAACATTCGGGTCCCTTGCAAAAGGGCCATCTTGTCATTGGAGGCCGGCGATACCGGTTGCAGCTCAAGCATTGTTTCGCTTTGCGACATGTGGAAAGGTTTCAGTAAGCATAAGGATTGCTCACAGGGGGAAGCCTTACATTCCGCATTAATTTGACATGGTGAACGATATGGTTGGCCCCATGACTGGGGTGAAACGGAATCAGTGCGATGGATGACCTACAGGCGAGACTGGCGTCACTGCGGGATGATACCGAAGCCTTTATAGCGCTTTACGATCAACAGGATCGCCTGCGCTATGCCAACCGGGCTTTTCGCGCCGCCTTCGCGCTCAATGATACGGAAACGCCGCTCTGGCCGGACCTGATGCGGCGTAATCATACGCTTGGCCATGGCACCGTCATCAGCGTGCCGGATTTCGAGGCCTGGGTCGTCTCCGCACAGTCGCGGCGCGGCAAGGTGCCATTCCGGGCGTTCGAGACCGATCTTGTTGATGGCCGCTGGCTCTGGATGACCGAGACCGTCAATCGCAGCGGCTGGATGCTGTGCATCGCCAATGACATCACCCATTTGCGTGCCGACGAACGCACCCTGCGGCAGGATCGCGACTTTGCGCTGAAGGCATCGCAAACGGACGAGCTGACCGGCATCTCCAACCGACGCTACATGATGGCGCAGCTGGAGGCGATGATCCGCAGCCAGCCTGCGGGAGGCCCCGTCAACGGCTGCATTTCCATTCTGGATATCGATTTCTTCAAGGGCATCAATGATCTCTATGGCCACCAGACCGGTGACGAAATCCTCTTGGACTTCGCCCGGCGCGTTCATCCCATCGTCCGGCGGCACGATTGTTTCGGGCGCATCGGTGGCGAGGAGTTCATGCTGATCTTTCCGGAGACGTCGCTTGCCGAAGGCGAATGGATCGTCGACCGGGTGCTGGAAACGGTGCGCACCGCCCGTCCGCTGCTCTCGGTGCCGCTGTTTTCCTATACCTGCTCGGCGGGCATTGCCGCCTTGCAGCCGGGCGAGACGGCAAAGGAAATCTATTCGCGTGCTGATGCTGCTCTCTACGATGCCAAGCATTCCGGACGCGACCGGATGGCAGTTGGCGCGCGCTGACCTATTGCGTCAGTGCTTCAAGGCCGGGCGCTGTCCGGGTGACCGCGACTTCGGTGATGTCGTAATCGGCAACGCCATGGATGGTGAACGGGTCTGCTGCCACGAGTGTTTCGATTTCAGCCCGTGTGCCGCGTGCGAAAATCACCCCGCCGGTGCGCGGGTTCTTCCGTCCCGATGCGAGAAAAAGACCCTTGTCATAACCATCCTTCACCCAGTTCATATGTGGGCCGATATGGCGGTTTACCTCGGACATGTCAGCCGTGTAATTCAGCGAAAGAATGAACATGGTCAGATCCTCGATAAGAGTTTGGCGCGGATGAGGCCGCGCAGCGAGTTGCCCATATAGAGTGTGCCGGTCTGTAGATCGGCCAGTGTCAGGCGCTGGATTCGGGCGCGGCGCGCGCAAATGAGTTCGGTCCGCAACACGCCGGCAAGCAGGCCGCAGACGATTGGCGGCGTTTTCAAAATGCCGGTGCCGTCGTCGAGAAAGATCGAGGTGATCGTGCCTTCGCAGGGCTCGTTCTTCTCGTTGAGGAGCAGGACTTCATCCGCCTCCGCCGCCGGATATTCGGCGCGAGCTGCCTCGTAGATGTCGCGGCGGGTGGTCTTGTGGCGTAGCAGTTTGTTGCCGGAATCAAGCCGGACCGCAGCGATCGCAACGCGCCAGACGGTATCCTCCGGCAGCGGGGAGAACGGCGCGGTGGTGATGACGATTTCGCCAGTGGGGCTGAGTGTTAGGCGGACGCGGAGGGGTGAACCTTCCCCGCGCACTTCGGCCAGCTTTTCCGCTGCCGTGTCCGCACCCGCAAAACCCAGCCGTCCAGCCGATCGTTTCAGCCGGGCCAGATGCAGCCGCAGGCGGACGATGCCGGTGCCGGGCTCCCATCGCATCGTTTCGATCAGCGAGAAATCACTCATCGGTCGATCCAGGTGTCGCCGACAGCGAAGCGAGCCTTGAGCAGGCATTCGTCATATTCGGCTTCGGCGGTGGAATCAAAGACGATGCCGCCGCCGACATTGAAGATGGCTTCACCGTCCGGAAACAGCGACAGCGTGCGGATGGCGACGTTGAAGCGCATCGTCCCATCCGGTGCGATGAAGCCAATGGAACCGCAATAGGCGTCGCGCGGACCGTCTTCGAGATCGTGGAGAATTTCCATCGCCCGCATTTTTGGCGCGCCGGTCACTGAACCGCAGGGAAACAGCGCTTCGAAAATCTGGGTGATGCCGATACCGGGCAGCAGTTTTGCACGAACATGGCTGACCATCTGATGCACGGTTGGATAGGTCTCGATATCGAACAGTTTTGGCACATCAAGCGTGCCGACTTCGGTGATGCGGGAAATGTCGTTGCGCAAGAGGTCGACGATCATGCGGTTTTCGGCCTGGGATTTTGGGTCCTCGCGCATTTCGCGGATCAGGTCCTGATCTTCCGCGGGCGTTGCACCGCGCCGGGCCGTGCCCTTCATCGGATGCGTCTCGATCCAGCCATCCTGATCGACGCGGAAGAACAGTTCGGGCGAGCGTGACAAAAGGATAGGGCCGCCAAGCGAAACCAGTGCACCGTATTTCACCGGCTGCCGCTCGATCAGCGACCAGAAAGCGGCCAGCGGATCACCGTTCCAGTGGGCGTTGATCTGCATGGTCAGGTTGGCCTGGTAACAATCGCCCTGCCGCAAGTGCTGGTGCAACCGGTCAAAGCGCTGCTTGTAGGTGTCGAAATTCCAGCTGGCGCGCGGCTCGGTGATGAACGGCTCGTTCTCGATGCGGTGCTGGGGCTTTGCCAGTGCGTGGCGTTCGGACGGGCCATCGAACACGCCGAACGACATCAGCGGCGTGCGGCGGTTGTCCTCGGCGAAGGGGGCGAGTTTATTTTCAAACAGGTGGCCCGCTTCGTAACTCATGAACCCGGCCAGCCATTTCCCGGCCTCGTGGGCGGCTTCCATGTCCTTCAGGCCGGACCAGAACTCCGCTTTTGTATGGGCGGTGATCACACGCGATGAATTGGCGAAAACAGTCGTCCTGTCTTCGCTGTCGTCCCGGAACAGGACATAGGGGCCGGTTTCGGTCATGCTGCTCACGCTTGTGTTCGCGAGAATCCTCGGGTCAAGCCCGAGGATGACGGAGAATGGAGTTGCCGCCGGAAATGGGTATGCCGACCGCAGAGTCGAAGCGTTTTTGCAGCCAGCCGAGCCCGCAGATTGTCATCCTCGGGCTTGACCCGAGGATCCATGCCGGCATCCGCAAAGCTCACTCTCATTGTCAGTTCCCGCCCAGGATTACGCCTGTCTATCAAGCACCTCGAGCTCGTCGATCAGCCCCTCCAGCATCGACAGGCCCTGTGCCCAGAACGACGGATCGGTGGCGTCCAGCCCGAAAGGCGCAAGCAGTTCGGAATGATGCTTGGTACCGCCAGCCTTCAGAAGCTCGAAATACTTCTGCTGGAAGCCGGTTTCGGCTTTCTGGTAGACGGCATAGAGCGAGTTCACCAGGCAATCGCCGAACGCGTAGGCGTAGACGTAGAACGGCGAATGGATGAAGTGGGGGATATAGGCCCAATAGGTCTCGTAGCCCTCGGAGATCCGGATGGCCGGGCCGAGGCTTTCCTCCTGCACCGACAGCCAGAGCTGGCCGATATCGTCGGCGGTCAGCTCGCCGTTCTTGCGGGCGGTGTGGACCTTGCGCTCGAATTCGTAGAAGGCGATCTGTCGCACGACGGTGTTGATCATGTCCTCGACCTTCTGGGCGAGCATGGCCTTGCGTTCGCGCTTGTCCTTGGTCTTGTCGAGCAGGGCGCGGAACGTCAGCATTTCGCCGAAGACGGAGGCGGTTTCGGCCAGCGTCAGCGGCGTCGAAGCCATCAGCGCGCCCTGGCCACCGGCCAGAACCTGATGGACGCCATGGCCAAGTTCGTGGGCGAGCGTCATCACGTCGCGCGGTTTGCCCATATAGTTGACCAGCACGTAAGGGTGTGCCGAGGGTACGGTCGGGTGCGCAAAGGCGCCCGGCGCCTTGCCGGGACGAACCGGTGCGTCGATCCAGCCGCCATCGAAGAAACGGCGGGCAATATCGGCCATTTCAGGCTCGAAGCCAGCATAGGCCGACAGCACAGTTTCCTTGGCTTCGCTCCAGGGGATCAGCGTTGTCGGCGATTCCGGCAGCGGCGCGTTGCGATCCCAGAATTCCATCTGTTCCATGCCGAGCCATTTGGCTTTCATCGCATAATAGCGGTGCGACAGGCGCGGATAGGCATCTTTTACGGCGGCAGCCAGCGCATCGACCACGTCGCGTTCGACACGGTTGGCCAGATGGCGGCTGTCGGCGATATCGGCAAAGCCGCGCCAGCGATCGGAGATTTCCTTGTCCTTGGCGAGCGTATTGGTGATCAGCGTGAAGGTGCGGATATTGTCCTTGAAGGTTTTCGTCAGCGCCTGCGCCGCCTTCTTGCGGACGGCCGGATCGGCTTCCTGCAGCATGCTGAGCGTCACTTCAAGCGGCAGTGTCTCGCCATCGACCTCGAAGGTCAGCGCCGCCATGGTTTCATCGAACAGCCGGTTGAAGGCGCTGGCGCCGGTCATGGATTTTTCGAGGAACAACTGCTCGATCTTGTCGTCAAGCTGGTAGGGCTTGTCCATGCGCAGATCGACGAGCCACGGCTTGTAATGGGCCGCGAGTGCATCGCTTTCCAGCGCTGAATCGATGATGGCGTCGTCAATCCGGTTCAGTTCCAGCGCGAAGAACAGGAGATGGCTTGCCATGTCGGTGAGCTTGGCCTGGGCATCTCCGTAGAGCTTGCCGTTGGCCGGATTGGACGTGTCGGAGAAATAGGTGAGGCCGGCAAAGGAGCCGATCTTGCCCATCAGATCTTCGAGAATTTCATATTCCCGCACCGCCGCGCCAATGCCGCCGTCGCCTGCAAGCGTGGCTGCCTGGGCCAGCTTGCCCTTCCATTTGGCCTCGAAGGCCTTGGAGAGCGTGTCAGCCTTTTCCAGGTCGCCGAGATATTCGGCTGAGGTTGCCGAGGGGTAGAGATCTTCCAGCTTCCAGGACGGCAGGTCGCCAAGTTCCGCCGCATGGGCGCCACCGGACGATGCGGCCAGGGCGATGCGCGACGATGTCTGAAAGGCAGAAAGATGAGGCATGGGCGGTCACTCTTTTTGTCGATGCAAGCCCGGATTCGGGCGGCGAAGCAAGGGTCGGATATGGGTGCATGACCTAACGTCGGCAATGGATAAAATGCAAGCATTTCTCAAAAGAGGATTTTCAGGCCTTTCTGACAGGAATGCTTCTCACGATACGGCACATGATGTGGCGATCGGGTTCTACGCGGAAAGCAGGAGGCCTTCATGACATCCCAAATTCTCGTCATCGATGACGATCCGGTCCAGCGCCGGCTGCTGACGAACATGATCGAGCGTCTCGGTCATATCGCCCATCTCGCCGACAACGGCCGCAGTGGTCTGGAACTGCTGGAGCGTAAGCGCGGACTGATCAGTGTCATCCTTCTCGACCTGATGATGCCGGAAATGAACGGCCACGGTTTTCTCGAAGCAATCGCCGAGCGCGGCATCGATACGCCGGTCATCGTGCAGACGGGGCAGGGCGGCATCGAGACAGTGGTTCTGGCCATGCAGGCCGGCGCCTTCGATTTCGTCGTCAAGCCGGTATCGCCCGAGCGGCTTTCCGTTGCGATTACCAACGCCCTCAAGATGGATCACCGCGAGAGCAAGAGCAGCCGCGCGCCAAAACGGTCGCGCAGTGGCACCGTCAGCTTCGACGATATCGTCTCGGCAAGCCCGGCGATGATCCGTGTTCTGGATCTTGCGCGCCGTGCTGCGCAGTCGAACATTCCGATCGTGCTCGAAGGGGAATCCGGCGTCGGTAAGGAAATGGTCGCGCGTGCCATCCAGCATGCCAGCGAGCGTGCCAGCAAGCCGTTCATTACCGTCAATTGCGGCGCCATCCCGCACAATCTGGTCGAGAGCATTCTCTTCGGCCACGAAAAAGGTTCCTTCACCGGTGCCACGGAAAAACATGCCGGCAAATTTGCCGATGCTGACGGCGGTACCCTGTTCCTCGACGAGATCGGCGACCTGCCGCTCGAGGTTCAGGTCAAGCTGTTGCGCGCGGTGCAGCAGGGCGAGATCGAAACGATCGGTGCCCGCCATCCGCAGAAGGTCAATGTCCGGCTGATTTCGGCGACCAACAAGGACTTGATCAATGAAGTGCGCGAAGGCCGCTTCCGGGAAGATCTCTATTACCGGCTGAACGTGTTTCCCATCGCCATGCCGGCACTGCGCAAGCGCAAGGAAGATATTCCGGTTCTGGTGCGCACGTTTGTCGAACGGTTTGCGCTGGAACAGCGGCTGGCCTCACCACTGTCGGTATCAAGCGGAGCAATGGCTCTGCTGACCGCCTATGACTGGCCGGGCAATATTCGCCAGCTGGAAAACGCGATCTTCCGGGCCGTCGTTCTGGCCGAAGGTGCCGAATTGACCGTGAAGGATTTTCCGCAGATCGCCACGCAGATCCCCGGCTATGTCGTCGCGGAGAAAACGGGTTTTACCTGGGAGGAAACCGGGCCGGCAAAGGGAACGGTCAGCGAGGCCAATTATCTACCACCGGTCTATCCGCATTTCAGCGCTGCCGAGAAGGCCGACTTGCGCAACGCAGCGCCGGATCAGCATTCCGACAACGCAATTGCCAGCGTCGATGACGGCGGAAATGTGCGAAAGCTGGCCGATGTGGAAGAGGAGCTGATTCGGTTTGCGCTGAAATTCTACCGTGGCCAGATGAGCCAGGTGGCGCGCAAGCTCGGTATCGGACGCTCGACATTGTACCGCAAACTCAAGGATTACGGCATCAATCCGGACGATCCGTTCAGCGAGGCCGCGTAAAGGCAGGGATAACGATCCGTCACGATCCGTCGTATTTGTCTGTTGTCGTTTAGACCTTGTTAGTGGACCATTCACTATATTATAAGGATAACCGATGACTGTGGCATATTTGCCATGCTGTCACCGCAATTGACAGTCATCTGAGCAGCCACGGGACGCTTTGTCCGTCGGACGGGGATTGAGTTTGCAAAATTTGTTCGGATTCAAGAAGCCTAACGGCTCCGGGATCACCCGCTTTTGCGCCGCGGTTGCCGGTAAGGTGCCGCGTGTTCTCGCATCGCTTCTGATCGCTGCGTCCATGGTCACGCCTGGCTTTGCGCCGCCCGTCGAGGCCGCAGGCCAGACGCGCACGCTCAAGCTCTATTTCATTCACACCCAGGAAAAGGCGTCGATCACCTTCAAGCGCAATGGCCGTTACGATGCCAAGGGGCTGCAGGAGATCAACCGCTTCCTGCGCGACTGGCGCCGCAACGAGCCGACGAAGATGGATCCGCGTCTTCTCGACCTCGTCTGGGAAGTCTATCAGAAGAGCGGCTCGCGCGATTATATCCACGTGGTTTCGGCCTATCGTTCGCCAGCCACCAACGGCATGCTACGGTCGCGCTCCAAGGGCGTCGCCCAGAAGAGCCAGCACATGCTCGGCAAGGCGATGGATTTCTATCTGCCCGACGTCAAGCTGAAGAACCTGCGTGAAATCGGCATGAAGTTCCAGGTTGGCGGCGTCGGGTTTTATCCGACCTCCGGCTCGCCTTTCGTGCACATGGATGTCGGCGGCGTTCGTGCCTGGCCGCGCATGAGCCGCAACGAACTCGTCCGGCTGTTCCCTGACGGCAAGACCCTGCATGTTCCGGCTGACGGCAAGCCGTTGCCGGGCTATGAACTGGCTGTTGCTGACTACAAGCGTCGCGTCGGTGCCAGCGGCATCGAAGTGGCCGGTGGCGGCACCAAGGGTGCGGGCGACAAGGATACCACCAAGCGCAGGGGCAACCTGTTTGCCATGCTGTTCGGCGGCGGCAGTGGTGACGAGGATGAAGAACCAAACGCGATCGCCAGTGCCGATCTCGAAGGCTCTGACGAGCAGCCGGTCGCCAAGGCGAAAGTGACGCAGACGCAGACGCAGGTGGCTGCGGCAGAACAGGCGCTTCCGGGCGTGGATAATTCCGTCCAGCAGCAGGCCGCGCAACAGAACAATGTCGCTGCTCCGGTTCCCGGCGTAAGACCGGCCTTCAGGGATGCCGACGCCGGTATCCAGACGGCGCTGGTCGCACCGACCAAGGAAACCGCGCAGGAGGCCTGGGCTGCAGCTTTGCCAACACCCGCTGTAACCGAAAATCAATATGCCGATCTGACCACCTACAAGATTCCAGTGCCGCAGATGCTCGGCAAGCGTGGCTCGAACGGCGATGCAAGCACCGATACGCTGATGGCCTCGACCGACCCGAATGCGGCGGTTCTGCCTGAAGACGTTGCGGCGCTTGGCTTTGTCCCGGTTCCCGGCGCACGCCCTGCAGGCGAAGAAGCACTGATGGCCGTGGCTGATGCCAAGGTTGCCGTCCCGTCGTTTGCTGAGCGGGTACAGCCGCAGGCAATCGCCCTTGCGCAGAAGCCGGTGGAAGCCGCAGCCGAGGCGCAGACGCGTGTGGCACTGGCACAGCCGACACAGAAGGAACAGCCGGTGGAAATGGCTGCCTTCGTGCCGCAATCGGGTGCTGCAGCGCGCGCTGCCGTGTTTGACGATGCTTTCGATGGCGCTGTCGAAGCGCCGGCCAAGGGCAAGCGCCCGAAGAAGCAGGAGGCCGATGCGGCGACCCGCTCTTCTGTGCGCACCGAGCCGAAGCTGACGCAGCAGATCATTTCGTCCTGGGCTCTGACCAATGGCCGGATGGCCACCCTGTCCAAACCGGTCAAGGCACCGCGCTTTGTCAGCAAGGCCCTGCGCGCTTCGCCGACGACCGTCTATTCGGCCGGCTTCACGAACGAAGCCGTTGCGGCCGACACGGCCCGGTTCAGCGGTACCGCCGTCAACTTCCTGGAAGTGAAGAAATTCAGCACCAACTGATATGGTTGGTGAAATACGAGACCAAGCCCGCTGGTGACAGCGGGCTTTTTGCATTCTCGGCCATGCTGCATTGACCACCGGCATCACGCAAATGTGCTGATCCCGGGCAGTGCACATGTCATTTACGGGTGTTGCGGGTGTGGCGAAAGCCCATCCGCCTTCCTATATCCCGGTCATCTCTTTCGCTGGCCGCGCGTTTACTCTCTCGCTGTAGTTTTCTGCGCGACGTGATACGCATGCACTGGAAGGCCGGAAAAGATGATGCCGTTGAACGGATAAGGAGTGTGCGAATGCCGAAGTACAGCAAGACCCCGGAAGCGATTGCGAAACTGTCTCCGGAACAGTATCGCGTCACGCAGGAGAGCGGCACGGAGCGGCCGGGTACCGGGCAATATAACGATAACAAGAAGCCAGGCATCTATGTCGACATCGTTTCCGGCGAACCGTTGTTTGCGTCTTCCGACAAGTACGAATCCGGTTGCGGCTGGCCAAGCTTTACCAAGCCGATCGAGCCGGCCCATGTCGCCGAACTGCGCGACGTCTCGCATGGCATGACCAGGATAGAGGTTCGTTCGGCCCATGGTGACAGCCATCTCGGGCATGTGTTTACCGACGGTCCGAGCGACCGTGGTGGACTGCGCTATTGTATCAACTCGGCCTCTCTGCGTTTTGTCCCGCGCGACAAGATGGAGCCGGAAGGTTATGGTGACTATCTCTCTCAGGTGGAGGATATCTGATGACAATCGAACGCGCAGTATTGGCCGGTGGCTGCTTCTGGGGTATGCAGGACCTCATTCGACGTTATGACGGCGTCGTCTCGACACGGGTCGGTTATACCGGCGGCGACGTCGCGAATGCGACCTATCGCAACCATGGCAACCATGCCGAAGCCATCGAGATCACCTTTGATCCCATGCGGATCAGCTATCGCGATCTGCTGGAGTTCTTCTTCCAGATCCACGATCCGTCGACCGCCAACCGACAGGGCAATGACACGGGTCCTAGCTATCGTTCGGCGATCTACTACACCGACGACGCGCAGAAGCGGGTCGCGCTGGACACCATTGCCGATGTCGATGCTTCCGGGCTGTGGCCGGGCAAAGTGGTGACGGAAGTGGAACCTGTCAGCGATTTCTGGGAGGCGGAGCCCGAGCACCAGGATTACCTGGAGCGCATTCCGAATGGCTATACCTGCCATTTCATCCGCCCGGGCTGGAAACTGCCGCTCCGGGACAAGAGCAGCGAAGCGGCTGCCTGAGGCGGCTCTCTTCGCTCAGTTTTGATATCGTCGCAGAATGATAAAAGGCCGGTCGAGACCGGCCTTTTGACTGTTGCCAAATCCTGAAACCACGGCTTCGGGAAGCGAACAGCCCACTCTCCGTCCATCCTCGCCTTCGTGGCGGGGATCCAGTGACCAGAAGTCTGTCGGGTCAAAAAGCTTTTTCAGCCCAAAGACTTGGGCTGGCTGGATTCCTGTGACGGGCACAGGAATGGCGGAAGTTTTGGCAGTCGCTTAATTCCCCCAATGCCGCATCGGAATCAGGCATCGATCGTGAGATGGCTTATTCGGCGTCCGGGGCTTCGATCATGCCGAGGGCTGCGAGATAGGTGTCGAGGATGGCTTCCTGTTCCAAACGCTCGTCCTTGTCCTGCTTGCGGATCGCGATGACCTTTTTCAGGATCTTCGTGTCGAAACCGGTGCCTTTTGCTTCGCCGTACACATCCTTGATGTCATCGGCGATGGTCTTCTTTTCTTCTTCCAGCCGCTCGATGCGCTCGATGAACGAACGAAGCTGGTCGCGTGCGACGCCGTGGGCATCCGACATGGTGTTCTCCTTGTTGGGGATATCAATGGGGGTGGGACTGAATTTGTGAGGGTGTGACCTGCCGTGAAGTGCGGTCGAGGTCAAGTGACATTGCGTAACATCGCGCTAATTTTCGGCTCGGAGGGGCCGACGAGGGCGTTAATCCTTGGGCTTGCTTGCCTCAAAGGCGGCCTTCTGCTCTCCGGTCGCTTCCCGTTGGTTGAGTGTCCGCCACTCTTCATAGGGCATGCCATAGACGATTTCACGGGAGGTTTCCTTGTCCATGTCGACGCCTGCAGCGTTGGCGGCGTCGCGGTACCAGTTCGACAGGCAGTTGCGGCAAAAACCGGCCAGGTTCATCATGTCGATATTCTGAACATCGCTGCGTTCGCGTAGGTGAGAAACCAGGCGGCGAAAGGCGGCGGCTTCGAATTCAAGCTGTTGTTGTGGTGTCAGGTCGCTCATCGTCGGTCTCCTTCAACTGTCAGAACGCATAGGGTCCGGTGCGCGACGGATAACGCCTGATTTCGTGTAATTCGGGGCGGGCATTCAAATTTGCAAGGATGGGTCCAAGTCGCTCATCCCATTCGGCAACGCCGCTATCGTCGCCGATCAGGTCCTGGCGCACTTCGATCAGTGCATGCGCAAGGCCGGTTTCCATGCAGTGGCGAAACATCGTGTCGCCACGCAGGGCGCCATCATAGGGCTCGTTGTCGCCAACAAGGATATCGCCGGAACCCTGGAGTGCTTCGATCAGCGGCGTCACCGCGCGCGGATCGCTGTCCCAGAGAACGGCGGCGTGCCAGGGGCGGGGCACGCCCTTCCATGCTGGCGTATAGGAATGGATGGAAATGACCAGCGGCGCCTTGCCGCTTGCTGCGCCAACAGACGCGATCGTCTGCGAAACGGCGCGGTGATACGGGCGATGGAAGCGATTGAGGCGGGCGTCCCATTCGTCCGGGGTGATCGGATGGTTGCCGGGGATGATGGCGCCGTCGGATATTTTCATGATCAGTGTCGGATCATCTTCGCCCCGGTTCGGATCGATCAGTAACCGTGAAAAACGGCTGAGCACGGCGGGAACGCCAAGCCGCAGGGCCAGCCGACGGACAAGGGCCTCGACGCCAATGTCATAGGCGATATGACGGCTAAAGGCGCTTTCCGGGAGGCCGAGCTTGCCATATTCCGCCGGCAAGTGATTGGTGGCATGATCGGCCAGCAGCACCAGCCCGGCCGCGTTGTTGCCTGCAATGATCTCGAAAGGCGATGTTTCCGGCATACAGTATCAACTCATTTGGCTCTTGACGGAATTTGATGGCACGCTGTGCTTGCAATCGCAAGACAATGGCGGATTTACGATGTTTCCGGTAACAAAAAGCCGGATGTAATCGATTAGACTTGCGTTGACATTCGAGCCTCATCGTCGCAAGAAAGTGCCTCGACTAATCCCAACGGAGACCCATTGGAAACCGTGTCCAGATATCCTTTTTCCAGGCTGACTCTGCGGAACTGGTCCTTAAGCACCATTCTCCTCTTCGTTCTCACCGCGTTTTCGCCGGCCCTGATCGCAAGTGAAGCCCGCGCCGAGTTCCGTGTCTGCAATGGTACGCAGAATTTGGTCGGCGTGGCTATCGGCTACCGTGCCAAGGAAGGGTGGATCACCGAAGGCTGGTGGCAGGTACCCGCGACCACGTGCGCGACCCTGATCGAGGGCGAGCTGCAATCACGATACTATTATCTCTATGCTGAAGATGCGGCTCGCGGCGGACGCTGGACGGGTGACGTCAATATGTGCGTTGCCGAAAACGAGTTCAAAGTGGCCGGCGTGCAGGATTGTTTCGCGCGCGGTTTTCAGCGGATGGGGTTCAAGGAATACGACACGGGGCGTCAGGGAAGCTGGATGGTTCAGTTGTCCGACACCCCAGGGACTCAAGAAAGCCATAACTGATGAAGCGGAATAGAAAAGTCAAAATCCTCGCAACGCTCGGTCCGGCATCGAGCGAAGAAGAGATGATCCAGAAGCTGCATGAGGCGGGGGCTGATCTTTTCCGGATCAACATGAGCCATGCCAGCCATGATATGATGCGCACGCTGATCAAGCGTATCCGTAATGTCGAAGCGCGCTGTGGCCGTCCGATCGGCATTCTCGCCGACCTTCAGGGACCGAAATTGCGCGTCGGCAAGTTCGCCGCTGGCAAGGTCGATCTGGTTCCCGGCCAGACCTTCACCCTCGACAACAAGGACGAGCCGGGCGACGCAACCCGCGTCTACCTTCCACACCCGGAAATCCTGGAATCGGTCAAGGCCGGCCACCGCCTGCTGATCGATGACGGCAAGCTGCATCTGCGCGCCGACAAGTCTGACGGCAAGAGCATTGTCTGTACGGTGATCGCTGGTACCAAGATCTCCGATCGCAAGGGCGTCAGCCTTCCCGATACGCTGCTGAGCGTCGGTGCACTGACCGAAAAAGACCGTTCCGACCTCGACGCCGTTCTCGAAACCGATGATGTCGATTGGGTTGCCCTGTCGTTCATCCAGCGTCCGGAGGACCTGTCCGAAGTTCGCAAGATTTCGCGTGGCCGCGTCGGCCTGATGTCGAAGATCGAAAAGCCGCAGGCGATCGAGCGCATCGACGAAATCATCGAGCTGTCCGATGCCCTGATGGTTGCCCGTGGCGATCTTGGCGTGGAAATGCCGCTTGAGGCTGTTCCCGGCCTGCAGAAGCAGCTGATCCGGGCTGCCCGCCGCGCCGGCAAGCCGGTCGTCGTTGCCACCCAGATGCTGGAATCGATGATCTCCGCTCCGGTTCCGACCCGCGCCGAAGTGTCCGACGTTGCGACCGCCGTGTTCGAGGGCGCTGACGCGATCATGCTGTCGGCCGAGTCTGCCTCCGGTGATTATCCGGTGGAATCGGTTGCAACGATGGCATCGATTGCCAGCAAGATCGAAACCGATCCGCATTATCCGGGCATCATCTACGCCCAGCGCACCCCGCCGGAGGCCACCGGCGCCGACGCGATTTCGCTGGCTGCCCACCAGATCGCCGAGACGCTCAAGCTTTCGGCTATCGTTTGCTACACGTCATCCGGCACCACCGGTCTGCGCACGGCGCGTGAGCGTCCGCAGGTTTCGATCCTGGCCTTGTCTCCTGTCATCCAGACGGCACGCCGCCTTTCCGTTGTCTGGGGCTTGCATTGCGTCGTCACGTCCGATGCCACCGATCTGGACGACATGGTCAATCGTGCCTGCCGCATTGTTGCCAGCGAAGGCTTCGGCAAGCCGGGCGACCGGGTGATCATTTCGGCCGGCGTACCGCTCGGAACACCAGGTGCCACCAACATGCTGCGCATCGCCTATATCGGCTCCGACGGCCTCAGCGGCGTTTAAAAGACCTCGGCCTCATTAAAAAAACCGCCGGAGCGATCCGGCGGTTTTTTGCTTTGTGGATTATCTTGTCAGATGGTGATGCTGACGGGGATGGCGATTGTCACACCCGGTGCTCCAACTGGAGGGACGCCGCCGAACGCCGCGTTCAATCCCTGGATGGCCTGGTTGAGGCTCTCTCCGGACCGCTGCGCTTCGCTTATGGCGTTCTGGTCGGCATTCTTCTGCTCGCGCATGCGGCGCAGGGCTTCTTCGAGCAAAGCCTTGATCTCCTGCGCCACAGCCTTGAATTCCTCAAGCGTCTTGCGGTCTGCGGCGGAGACGGTCTTTTGCTCTGCCGCATCCTTCATGGTGTCCTGGTAGGCCTTTTGGGCAAAGGACATATCGTCTTCACCGTTTTCGGCCGCCCGAGCTGTTTCCGCATCGGACTGCCCGGCCAGCGTCGTTGCGGCTTCTGCCGTTCCGGCCGCAGCAGCTCCTGTGGTTGATCCGGCGGCGACTGCCGATGCAAAGTCCTTGGCGGCAGCGCCGACTTGGCGGGCGAGGTTGCTTGCTTGCCGGGCCAGGACTTCCGGATCGAAATTCCAGCGGCGCAGGTATTCCAGCTGCTTCTTGGCATCATCCAGTTTTTGCTTGGCGCGCGCCTTGATGTCGTCGGCATCGGTTTCGGTCGTGCTCTTCAGTATGCCGAGCGCCCGGTCCCGCAGGCTTTGTGTATCGGGTGCTACCCCAGCTGGGGCCGTCCCTGCTGTGGAGGCCGTGGCGCGGACGGGATAGGTTGTGGCAATACCGCCGATTTGCATGAATGGGACCTCCGGATTGAGGCCGCACGTTGCAATCGCCAGCTTGCATGGGGCTGGCGTGTTAGCGGTTAAGCTGCTGAAAGGAGCTAGTTTACCACCGTAATCCCGGCCTCCGCCTGTGCGGCGAGGGCGTTCAGGTCCCGCTTCTTTCCGGCCAGCGATTCGATTGCGGCGATCGCCAGGTCGGTGACGATGTAGTCCGGCTTGTGGCCGAGATTGTGAATGCGCAGCAGCGTCGATCCTCCGATGTCCTCATGCAGCTGCCGCGAGTGGATTTCCGGCAGGACGACGCGGTCGGCGTCGCCGGTGATGATCACAGTCGGGGCCTTGATCTCCTTGTAGCGCGGCGCAACCCGCTTCACGTAGTCGAGAAGATTGGCGATATCGATGGCGTTGTTGCGAAAGGCGGCGGGTCTGATCGCCAGATAGGCGGCCGTATCCTTGATATAGCTGTCAGGGCGCGGATTGGGCGCAAAGACGTATTTGGTCGCCTTGTCGATCGAGGCGAGGCCGATGGGCGGCGCCACCAACGTCGCAAACAGCCAGCCGAGCACCGGCGTCCTTGTGACACTGTAATACCACTCGATACCGCCGGGCCAGGGGTGGGTGGCTGGGGACAGAAACAGCAGGCCCGCCACCATGTCCTTGTGGTTCAGGGCGAAGGTGGCGGCAATCGCGCCGCCGAACGAATGGCTGACGATGATGGCCTTCTTGATGCCGCGTTTTTTCATCAGGGCGGCGATCGCATCGGCTTGGCCGTCGGGATAGGCATTCTGTGGCCCGCCACGGTCGGAGAAGCCAAGCCCGGGGCGATCGAGAAACAGCATGTCGGTGCGGCCTTCGAGCTTGCTGCGGAAGGCAACCATCGGGTCGCGCAAATTAGCGCTGGCGCCATGGATGAAGACCAGCGTGGGCAGATCGGCGTTTTTCGGCCGCGGCACGTAGACGCTGTTCATCCGGTAGCCGCCGACATCGATTCGCTCGCCTGTATTGGGGTTGTCCCGCTCGAAGGCTGCTGCCTGATAGGCGCTGAAACCGAACCCCGTGACGAGGCTGGCAAGAAAGAGGGATGCGATGAACAGCATGACTTTCCTGAAAACGAAATACATCAATCATTCTTCCGCGCGCTTGCCGATCGTCCGGATGGACCGGTTATCGTCCGATACGAGGAAGAGGGCGCTACGGTTTCGCTGGGCAGGCAGAATTATGTGCGGTTGCCGGCAAGCTTTTCTTCCAGCTCGCCAAGCTGCCCCTGCGCCTTGCGGTCGGCGGGATAGATATCGAGGAATTGTTCCCAGGCGCGCAGTGCCAGTTCATCCTGCCCGGAGGACGTGAGGATAGCGGCCATCCCGGCAAGGGCGCCGAAATGGCGGGGCTCGATTGCCAGCACCTGGTTGATGTCGGACATCGATTTGCGGTAGTTACCCATCTGGTAATGCAGCGTCGCCCGCTGGTTCCAGCCTTCGACATAGCGCGGCGAGAGAGTGATGACCTGGTCGAAAATATCCAGGGCCGTTGCCTGCCTGTTGGTTTCGACGGCTTTGGAAGCCCATTGCATCAGAAGATTTACGGTGGCGCTGCCGGAATCCTGCCACTCCACGCGGATCCGGTTGGAGATCTCGCGCGCCTTGTCTTGATCGCGTTCGCGCTTCAATTCGGCAAAAAGTGTGTCGAGCTTCTGCTGGGGCGTCGTCAGCTCAGACGTCACCGAGGCCTGGGCTGCATCAGCGGCAAAGGCGGGCAGGGGGCTGGCGACGGATGCAGCCAGTATGCTGCCAAGAATCAAAAATGAAGACGTGAGTTTAACCATGGCAGATAAGGTAGTCCGCCATGGCCGAAGATCAAATCAAATTTGAGACATCAAACTGATGAACCACTTGGAACGCAGGCTTCGTTAAAAGCAAACGTACCCGAGCGCACTCAATCCATGCGAGGTCGTTCCGAAAGCATAGACTTCCGGCGCGCACGATGGATCAGCCCTGACGGGCCTTGAAGCGCGGGTTCAGCTTGTTGATGATGTAGACGCGGCCCTTGCGGCGAACCAGACGGTTTTCGCGGTGACGGGACTTCAGCGACTTAAGCGAATTTTTGATCTTCATTTTTCTGATCCGCAGTTTCGGCGACTTTTGAATTCGCCGGTCTTTAACAATCAAAAGCGCGCTTGCAGACCGTTAAGGCCGAGCGCGCTCTTAGGGTGGCAGGCAAATAACCCGGCATCGTAAAAGTGTCAACCGCAGAGAGCCTGTTTTCATGGCGGTTGGCGGCTTTTCTGTGGGTTAAACCCTCAGGCAAGCCAGGTGACATGCCCCATTTTACGCCCCGGCCGCGCTTCTGTCTTGCCGTAGAGGTGGATGAGCGTATCGGGCTTGGCAAGCCAGGCTGGCAGGGTATCGATATCGTCGCCGATCAGGTTCTGCATCACGCAGCCGGAGTGGCGGGCACCATTCGACAGGGGCAGTCCGGTGACGGCACGTATATGCTGCTCGAACTGCGAGACGACGCAGGCAGCTTCCGTCCAGTGACCGGAATTGTGAACGCGCGGGGCGATCTCGTTGGCGATCAGCGTGCCGTCTGCCAGAACGAAAAATTCGACACCGATGACGCCGACATAACCAAGTGCCGTGAGGACTGCCGTGGCTGCCAGGCGGGCTGCCTCGGCCGTTGCCTCGTTGATCGAGGCTGGAACGGTGGATGTGTGGAGAATACCGTTACGGTGGACGTTTTCGGCCGGATCATAGCAGGCAATGGTGCCGTCGGTGCCGCGTGCGGCGATAATGGAGATTTCCCGCTCGAAGGCGACGAAGCTTTCCAGAATGGCGGGAACACCGCCAAGCGCCAGATAGGCATCAGCCGGATCGTCGGCCTCGCTGCGGAATACCCGCTGGCCTTTGCCGTCATACCCGAGGCGCCGGGTTTTCAGCACCCCTTGACCGGAGAAATCGGCAAGCGCCCGCTCAAGATCGTCCTGGCTGTCAATCGCGTGAAAACGCGCCGTCTCGATGCCGCAGCCGTTGAGGAACTGCTTTTCCGTCACCCGGTCCTGCGATGTCTCCAGAGCCTTTGGCGGTGGAAAGACGGGGAGGGAGCGGGCCAGACGTTCTGCTGCGTCAACGGGAACGTTTTCGAATTCGTAGGTGACGACGTCACATTCGGCCGCGAGCCGTTCCAGCGCTTCGGCGTCGTCATAGGCAGCGACGATCTGGCCGTTGGCAACCTGGGCTGCCGGACAGTCGGCCTGGGGTTCCAGGATGATAGTGCGGAAATTCAGCCGGGCTGCGGCCATGGCAAGCATGCGGGCGAGCTGGCCGCCGCCGATGATGCCGATGGTCTTCATGCCTGATCCACCGGATATTCGGCAACGGCAGCGCTTTGCTGTTCGCGCCAGTCATCGAGCCGATCGGCAAGATCGGGGTCGCTGAGTGCCAGGACGGCTGCGGCGAGAAGGGCTGCATTGATGGCACCGGCACGGCCGATGGCCAGGGTGCCGACGGGAATGCCGGCCGGCATCTGGACGATGGACAGCAGGCTGTCCTGGCCGGAGAGTGCTTTGGACTGCACTGGAACGCCGAAAACGGGAAGAGGCGTCATCGCGGCTGTCATGCCGGGCAGGTGGGCTGCACCGCCGGCACCAGCGATGATCACCTTGAAGCCTTCGTCGCGCGCGCCTCTGGCAAAATTGATCAGCCTGTCGACCGTGCGGTGTGCCGAAACGATACGGGCATCATAGGCGATGTCGAGGGCGTCGAGCGTGTCGGCGGCATTCTTCATGGTTTCCCAGTCGGACTGGCTACCCATGATGATGGCGACGGGCGGGGTTGCTGCTTTCGTCACGTTGTTCGTTCCGCTTTGTTACGAGGCCGAAGGTCCGGCCGGAGCGTTCGCAGCGTGTCCTTTCCGGACACGCAAGGCTTCAGGCGATGATATCGGGAATGATCATGTCTTCGATCTTGGTGATCTTGTCCTTGATGACCAGTTTCTTCTTCTTCATCCGCTGGATGCGCAGGGCGTCGCAGCCCGTCTGGATCATGGCGTTGATCGCAACATCATAGTCTTCATGTTCCTGCCTCAGCCGCGCTACGCTCAGTCTGAGTTCGGCCTGATCCTGATCTGGCATGCAATGTTCCCCATAAATCGAGCGTCGCTCTAGCACAGAAATGTTGGTAACGGGAAGTTATCCTTCGCCACGATTTCGCCTTCGACAAATGAAAAATAGCATGGCACACTATCTCGGTTAATACGTGGAACATCCGGCGTCTACCGATCGGGTGCAAGCAAAAGGAAGGGACTGCCACATGACCATTGAGGCTCATCTTGCAACGCTTGAGAAAAAACATGGTGTCTTGGAGCAAGAGCTCCACTCGGCCCTGACACAGCCGTCTGTCCAGGATCAGCATATCGCTGACATCAAGCGTCGGAAGCTGCGCTTGAAGGACGAAATTGAGAAGATTCGTTCTTCAACTCACTGATTACAGAAAGCAATCACATTCATCGGGAGACTTGTGTTCCAGCGCATACATTGACCACCGGAAAGCCAAAACGAAATTTGAATGCCGGTTTCAAGCGCTGTCGATACGTGGACTTGGTTGGTGCGGACATGACGTTCGCCAAAAGCCCGCAAGTATTGAGTTTCCCGATGACTGGCCCTTTACGGCCCAAACCCCTCACGACCAGAACTGATCAAGCCAGAGATTGACCCGGTCGAAGCCCGGCTTGTTGATCGCATAGATCCGTTTCGTGCCGCTCGGCGACACGGAAACCAGATTGGAATCCAGCAATGCTTTCAGATGCTGCGATACGGCCGGGCGGCTGATTGGCAATCCTTCTGCCAGTTCATTCACCGTGCGCGGCGCTCGCCGCAATTCCTCCAGCAGATACCGCCGGTTCGGGTCCGAGATCGCATCGAAGGGATCAGCGTGTGACATGCGCAAAAGCTAAGAGAAATAGCGGCTCGCGGCAAGTAAATTGTGCAGTGCGGTATAGGAAACTTGCCATGTTGAATGCGGGTTGGACGCAGACACGTTCCAAGGCCGCTCTGCAACGCCCTCCGGTCTTCGCGCTGGCTGACTAAGACCCCGCAATCAGCGCAATAATCCCGTCATAGACGAGCTTTGATCCGGCCAGAAATGCCATCGTGTACATGAAGGGATAAAACACCTGCGGCTGCATGCGCCGGACCACCCAGGCGCCCGCCATGGTTGCCAGCATTGCCAGCGGAAACAGCGTCAGCGACGTCGTGAGGTTGCTGAGATCGAGTTGTCCGAGCGCGAAATAGGGGATGAGCTTGACGGCGTTGAGGATGGCGAAGAACTTGACGATCGTGCCGGTATATTCGCGCGGCGGCAATTTCAGCGGCAGGGTGTAGATCTGGAACGGTGGACCTCCGGCATGGGCGACGAAGCTGCCGTAACCGGCAAGACCGCCGAAGAAGGTCGCCTGCACCGGCCTCTGCGGCTTGGCGGGGGTGATGATGCCCTGTCGCGTCCGCCAGAGATTA
Source organism: Pararhizobium sp. (assembly GCF_965279435.1). NCBI lineage: Bacteria > Pseudomonadati > Pseudomonadota > Alphaproteobacteria > Hyphomicrobiales > Rhizobiaceae > Pararhizobium > Pararhizobium sp. Next base: position 562,584 of record NZ_CBDIHY010000003.1, on the reverse strand, counting down.
TAGACATAACGCAACACGAACAGAACGGTGATCGCCCCGATGATCAGCCTGAGAGCATCGCGCGGCACATAGGCGGCTGTGGCCCAGCCGATAACAATGCCGATAATGGCGCCCGGCAACAGAATCTTCAGTGTCGTCATGTCGCCATGCTTTCGCCATGTCCAGAGCGCCACCAGATCCATGGCAATCAGGATCGGTAAAAGGAGGGCTGCTGCCTGCACCGGCGAGACGGCCAGCGATAGAAGCGGCACGCCCATCAGTGACAATGCTTCTCCCATGCCGCCCTTGCTGAAGCCGACGAGCAGAACTGCAGGAATGGCGATGGCATAGAATTGAAAATCAGGAAGCATGGGTATCAGTTGATCCTTTTGCCGCTAGGGTCTATCGCTTTTGCAGATTGAAATCGAGTAGGGGTGGTGCGCGGGTGCGCATTTCACCGGGAACAGAGACATTATGAGCAATACAGACAATCGCTGCCGCCTCGTCCTCATCGTGCCGGATATCGCCGATATTGACAGCCGCGCGCAAATTTTGAGCGGCGCGCTGCGTGGCGGCGACGTGGCCTCGGTCATCGTGCCGCAATACGGGCTGGACGATCAGACGTTCCAGAAACATGCCGAAGCGCTGGTGCCGTTGATCCAGGAGGCGGGCGCCGCAGCGTTGGTCGCCGGCGATACGCGCGTGGCTGGCCGGGTCAAGGCCGATGGCCTGCATGTGACCGGCAATGCCGCCGAGCTCGCCGAAGCAATGGAAAAATTCTCGCCCAAGCTGATTGTTGGCGGCGGCAACGCCACTGACCGTCACCACGCGCTGGAAATGGGCGAAGTCCGCCCGGACTATGTGTTTTTCGGCAAGGTCGATGGCGACATCAAGCCGGAAGCCCATCCGAAGAATGTCGCGCTGGCCGAATGGTGGGCCTCGATGATCGAAATTCCCTGCATCGTCATGGGCGGTACGGATCCGGAATCGGTGCTTGCCGTTGCCGAAAGCGGCGCCGAGTTCGTCGCGTTGCGGCTGGCTGTATTTGCGGAACCCGAACAGGCGCCAGCCATTGTTGCAAGCGTCAATGCACTTCTTGACGAAAAAGCGCCACGGTTTGAAGCTTAAGACATTTGCATGTTGATCCGTCCTTTTCCATCGCTACGCCGAATTCCTCTGCTTTTGCTCGGAGCTGCCCTTCTGGCTGCGCCGTCGGGCCTTCGTGCCGACGATGCGCTGCCCGGTGTCAATGACTCGGGCCCACCTGCCGTGCAGGACGAAAACGACGAGGGTGTGGTCGCCAAGCGTGGCCGTATCACGCCGTTCAACGGCGCGGCGTTGCCCGAGGGCGAGCTTCCGGCCTTGCAGTCTCCCGAAGATGCCAGGAAGGCAGATGACGAAGCGAAGAAGGCCGATGCAAAAAAGCTGGAGCCATCAACCGGCGTCAACGTGCTTGAGCGAATGGGCGCCGAGCTGCCGGCTCTGCCGCAGGAAAAGCCGTTTGAAGGCAAGGCTGACGATGCCTATGGCGCATTTCAGCGCGGCTATTATCTGACGGCAATGGAAATGGCTTTGCCGCGTGCGCAGCTTGGCGATGCGGCGGCACAGACGCTGGTGGCGGAAATCTTTTCGCAGGGGCTCGGTGTTGCGCGCAACAAGAAGGATGCAGCATTCTGGTATGGTCAGGCGGCCAATTCCGGTGATCCGGCAGCGATGTTCAAATACGCGCTGCTGTTGATGGAAGGCCGTGATGTTCCCCGTGACAAGAAGAGGTCGGAAGAGCTGATGAAGAAGGCTGCCGATATCGGCAATTCCTCTGCCCAGTTCAATTACGGTCAGCTACTGGTCGCCGATATGCCCGGCGAAAAAGGCCTGAAGGCAGCACTGCCTTATTATGAGAAGTCGGCCGAGCAGGGTATTGCCGATGCGCAATATGCCCTGTCGCAGATCTATCTGAATGTCGATGGCATCGATGATAACAAGCGCGCGACGGCGCGCGACTGGTTGCTCCGGGCAGCCAAAGCCGGGTTCGATACCGCCCAGCTCGACCTTGCCATCTGGCTGGTCGATGGCATTGGCGGCGACCGCAATCTCGAGGAAGGCTTCAAGTGGATGTCGCGGGCAGCCGGGGGCGGCAATGTCGTGGCGCAGAACAAGCTGTCGCATCTCTATATCAATGCGATCGGCACACGGCCCGATCCGATCGAAGCGGCAAAATGGTATGTGTTGTCGCGCCGTGCGGGGCTGAAGGATGCTGCTCTCGAGGATTTCTATCTGGGGCTGACGGATGAACAGCAGAAGGCGGCGCTCAGCGCTGCCAACAAATACCGCTCATCCTGAGCGAGTTTCTGCGGCAAGACTTGAACTTTCGAGGGTTTTGTGGTCTTGAAGCGCCGGATTGGCTGGCCGTAGGGGCGGCTCCGAGTTCTTTAGGGAATGCTCCCCATGAAAATCAACGGCAATGAAATTCGCCCCGGCAGCGTGGTCGAGCACAATGGTGGTCTTTGGGCCGCGGTGAAGTGCAACACCGTCAAGCCTGGCAAGGGTGGCGCTTTCAATCAGGTCGAACTGAAGAACCTGATTGATGGCACCAAGCTGAACGAGCGTTTTCGTTCGTCGGAAACCGTTGAACTGGTCAGCCTTGAACTGAAAGACTTCCAGTTTCTCTATGAACAGGGCGATGCGCTGGTGTTCATGGACAATGAGAGCTATGAACAGCTGGAATTGCAGAAGGATTTCGTCGGCGATCGCGCCACTTTCCTGCAGGACGGCATGATGGTGACGGTGAAGCTTTACGATGAGAAGCCGATCGGCATCTCGCTGCCGGACCAGGTGGTTCTGACGATCGCGGAAGCCGATCCGGTGGTGAAGGGGCAGACGGCAGCGTCCTCCTACAAGCCGGCGATCATGGAAAATGGCGTTCGCGTCATGGTTCCGCCGTTCGTCGCGACTGGAGAGCGTATTCTGGTCGATACCAATGAAATTACCTATCTCCGCCGCGCGGACTGATCCGCAGCGGCACATCTGAATTTCTCCGGCCGTTTCTGCGGCCGGTTTTCTGTTTCGAAGGAAAAGCCAAAATGGCACGCTCAGCTCTTCTCAATGTCATGGTTCAGGCCGCATTCAAGGCCGGCAAGTCCCTGGCCCGCGATTTTGGCGAAGTGCAGAACCTGCAGGTTTCGCTGAAAGGCCCCGGCGATTATGTTTCGCAGGCCGACCGCAAGGCGGAAAAACTGCTCCGCGAAGAGCTGATGAAGGCCCGCCCGACCTATGGCTTCCTCGGTGAGGAAAGCGAAGAGGTCATCGGCACCGATGGTGCGCACCGCTGGATCGTCGACCCGCTGGATGGCACGACAAACTTCCTGCACGGCATTCCGCATTTCGCGATTTCGGTGGCGCTGGAGCGTCAGGGCGAAGTTGTCGCCGCTGTCATGCTCAATCCGGCGACCGACGAACTCTACACGGCCGAGCGTGGCGGTGGAGCCTTCCTCAATGATCGCCGCCTGCGCGTCGCCGCCCGCAAGAATCTTTCCGATGCCGTTATCGGCACCGGCACGCCGCATCTGGGCGTTGCCAATCACGGCACCTATCTGGTCGAACTGCGCCACGTCATGGGCGAAGTTGCCGGCGTTCGCCGCATGGGCTCTGCCTCGCTTGATCTTGCCTATGTTGCGGCCGGACGTTTCGACGGTTTCTGGGAGCGCGGCCTGATGCCGTGGGATCTGGCCGCTGGCATCCTGTTGATTCGCGAAGCCGGTGGCTGGGTTGCCGATATCGACGGCGGCAACAAGCCGATGGACGACGGTTCCATCGTTGCGGGCAACGAATATATCCGCAAGGCGCTGCATGACGTGCTGCACCGCCCCATTCCCGGCAAGTAAGCACAGAATGGTCTGAACGGGCGGCTGTTTCATCCTGTTGATGTTGCCCGTTGTTTCCCCTTCAATTCGGCACAAACTTCCTCTAGTCTCCGCCCAGCGTCGCCCTACCTGTTTGGCAGGCAAGGCCGCAGCACTGGCAAACCGGAGAGTAGAACCCCATGGCGAAATTGGAACTGTCGGGATGGGATGCCGGCGGAGGTTTGAACGAGGGGTATAATCCCAACAAGCTTTCGAGCCCCATGGTCTTCTTCTGGACCATGGTGATCTTCCTGATCATCATCGGTTTTCTCGGGGCAATCCTGTTTCGCCAGGCACAGGCGGCTTTTCTCAGCAATCCCGGCCTGAATGGCCTGATTTTCGGTGTTCTGCTGATCGGGATACTGCTGGTCTTCAATCACGTGTTCAGCCTGCGGCCCGAAGTTCGCTGGTTCAATTCCTTCCGTGCAGCCGGCAGCGCGGAGAAGGTCGGGCGCGACCCGGTGCTTCTGGCGCCGATGCGGGCACTGATTGGCCAGCGCCATTCGATGTCGATCTCGACGACGGCGCTGCGCTCCATTCTCGATTCGATTGCCACCCGGCTCGACGAATCACGCGATACGTCGCGATACCTGATCGGCCTTCTGGTCTTCCTTGGTCTGCTCGGTACGTTCTGGGGCCTGCTCGGCACGATCGGCTCGATCAACACCGTCATCCAGTCTCTCGATGCCGGAAGCGGAAGCACCGAGGACGTGCTTGCGGCGCTTAAAACCGGCCTGTCGGCACCTTTGACCGGCATGGGCACAGCATTCTCGACATCGCTCTTCGGCCTGTCCGGATCGCTGATCCTCGGTTTTCTGGATCTTCAGGCCGGCCGTGCGCAAAACCGCTTCTATACCGAACTTGAAAACTGGCTGTCGTCGGTGACCGATGTCAATTCCGACCGGGCGCCCGGCGAGCCGCTGACGGCTCCGGTCGAGGAACTGCGCCAATTGACTGAGCAACTGGCCCGCCTCAACCAAGACGGCGGCATGAACCAGCGCACCACGGCCGCCATGGCAAGTCTTGCCGAGGGCATTCAAGGGCTTGTGAAAAACATGCGCGGCGAACAGCAGATGTTGCGCGACTGGATCGAGGCGCAGCAAGAGGAAGCAAAGTCGATGCGCAAGACGCTCGACAAGCTTTCGGCCCGTATCGGCCAGGCAGACAAGATCCCGATCCACCCGGACAGGACCCCACCCAAGCTTGCCCGTGTTGAAGAAACCGGAGGGAATGACTGATGGGACTGGCGCGCAAGGGCCGCAGCCAGAGGACCGTCGATTACTGGCCGGGTTTTGTCGATGCCCTGTCGACGCTGCTCTTGTCCATCATGTTCCTGCTCTGCGTCTTCGTGCTCGGGCAGTTTCTGCTCAGCCGCGAAATCAGCGGCAAGGACGATGTGCTCAACCGGCTGAACAGCCAAATCAACGAACTGACCCAGCTTCTGGCTCTGGAAAAGGGCGGCAAGCAGGATCTTGAGGATTCACTGGCCAATCTCCAGGCATCGCTGTCCACGTCGGAAGGCGAGCGCTCGCGGTTGCAGGCGCTGCTGGATCAGGGAAGCGGCAGTTCGGATACCGCAAACCAGCAGATCGGCGATCTGAGCGGCAAGCTCGATGCGGAAAAGCAGGTGAGCACCCGGGCCATGAACCAGATCGATCTGCTCAACCAGCAGATCGCCGCGCTGCGCAGCCAGATTGCTGCCATTGAGGGCGCACTGCAGGCGTCCGAGTCGAAGGACACTGCCTCGCAGACGAAAATCGCCGATCTCGGCCGCCGGCTGAACGTGGCACTGGCGCAGCGCGTACAGGAACTCAACCGTTACCGCTCCGACTTCTTCGGCCGTCTGCGTGAAATCCTTTCCGACCGCGAAAACATCCGCATTGTCGGCGACCGCTTCGTCTTTCAGTCGGAAGTGCTGTTTCCGTCAGGCGGCAACGAGTTGAACCCGGCAGGCCAGGAAGAGATGGGCAAGCTTGCCTCGGCGGTGCTCGATCTCGCCAAGGAAATTCCCTCCGAGATCAATTGGGTGCTGCGTGTCGATGGCCATACCGACAATGTGCCTCTGTCCGGCACCGGGCGCTATGTCGACAACTGGGAGCTTTCGTCTGCCCGTGCGACGTCGGTCGTCAAATTCCTGATTTCCAAGGGCGTTCCCGCCAACCGTCTGGTGGCCGCCGGCTTTGGTGAGTTCCAGCCGATTGCAGAGGGCGACACGCCGGAAGCACGCTCGCAGAACCGCCGGATCGAGTTGAAGCTCACCGAGAAATAGCGGACGCGGCCGCCAGTTGGCACGGCAGCCCACCATATTTCCGCCGCTGATTTTCCGGCCATGCTGCCGTTGCCCTGACGTTTACGTGTGCGTAATGTTCAGGTGGGTGGAATTGCAGGAGGGTGCCGATGGATTGCGATGTTCTGGTGATCGGGGCGGGGCTTGCGGGTCTCGTGACCGCAGTGGAGGCTGCCGATCGCGGTCTGCGGGTCATCGTTCTCGATCAGGAAGGTGAACAGAACCTCGGCGGCCAGGCCTTCTGGTCACTCGGCGGTCTTCTGTTTATCGATAGCCCCGAGCAGCGGCGCCTGCGCATTCGCGATACGCTCGATCTAGCCCGCCAGGACTGGATGGGGTCGGCGCAATTCGATCGCCCAGAGGATTTCTGGCCGCGCCGCTGGGCGGAGGCCTATCTCGATTTCGCGGCGACTGAAAAGCGCGCCTGGCTGCACAGTCAGGGGATGCGCTGGTTTCCGGTGGTCGGTTGGGCGGAGCGTGGCGGCGGTCTGGCCGATGGCCACGGAAATTCGGTGCCGCGTTTCCATGTGACATGGGGGACTGGACCGGGCGTTCTGGCACCGTTCATAACCCGGGCAAGGGCGCTGGAGGCGCGGGGGCGCATCCGTTTCCGCTTTCGCCATCAGGTCAACGAACTGATCATGAGCAGTGGGGCGGTTACCGGTGCACGCGGCTCGGTTCTCAAAAATGACGGTGTGCCGCGCGGTCAGCGCAGTTCGCGCGAGGTGGTCGACGAGTTCTGGTTCGAGGCCGGCGCCGTCGTCGTCTCGTCCGGCGGCATTGGCGGCAATCACGATATGGTCCGCCGCCAATGGCCGGTCGATCGCCTTGGCCCGCCGCCCAAGGTCATGGTTAGCGGTGTGCCCGACTATGTCGATGGCCGCATGGTGGAAATCGCCGAGCATGCGCGCGGATCGGTGATCAACAAGGATCGCATGTGGCACTATACCGAGGGCTTGAGAAACTTCGATCCGGTCTGGACGAACCACGGCATTCGCATCCTGCCCGGGCCATCCTCGTTCTGGTGCGATGCTGACGGCAACCGGTTTGCAGCACCTGCCATGCCGGGCTTCGATACGCTCGGTACCTTGAAAGCGATCCGCAAGACAGGGGCTGACTATAGCTGGTTCATCCTGACCAAGGCGATCATCAAGAAGGAGTTCGCGCTGTCCGGCTCCGAGCAGAACCCGGATCTGACGGGAAAGAATATACCGCTGCTGTTGAAGCGGCTTGGTAAGAACCCGCCGGGGCCGGTGCAGGCCTTCATGGACAAGGGCGAGGACTTCATCGTTCGCGACCGGCTGGAGGATCTGGTTGAGGCGATGAATACGTTGAGCGGCGAGGGGCGGCTTTCGCTGGAGCATTTGCGTGGTCAGATCGAGGCGCGTGACCGGGAGATCGGCAACCCGTTCTCAAAGGACGCCCAGATCACTGCCATCCGCGGTGCTCGCAATTATCTCGGTGACAAGCTGATGCGGACGGCGAAGCCGCACCGGCTGCTTGATCCGAAGGCTGGGCCGCTGATTGCCGTGCGTCTGAATATCCTGACACGGAAGACGTTGGGTGGCCTGCAGACCGATCTGAATGGCCGGGTGCTGGAATTGTCAGGCGCGCCGGTTCCAGGGCTCTATGCGGCCGGCGAGGTCGCCGGGTTCGGTGGCGGCGGAATGCATGGCTACAACGCGTTGGAAGGGACGTTTCTCGGCGGGTGCCTGTTTTCGGGGCGGATCGCCGGGCGCAGCGTCGGCCTCTGATCCGGCGGTGAAAAATGCTCCCCGCATCGACCGGGGAGCATTCTTATCTTTAATCCAGCTGGACGTTGGCGTCCTTGACGACCGGACCCCATTTCGCCAGCTCGGCCGTGACATGGGTGGCCAGATCTTCCGGCGTCGAGGCGACGATCGTGGCGCTGAAATCCTTCATCTTCTCAGCCACCGTCGGGTCTGCGAGCGCTTTCTTGGCCGCAGCATTCAGCCGGTCGATGGCTTCCTTCGGTGTGCCCGCCGGGGCAAACAGCGCATTCCAGGTATAGGTCTCATAGCCCGGGATGGTCTCGGCGATGGTCGGCACATCCGGGAAGGACGATGCCCGTTCCTTCGTCGTCACTGCGAGCGCCCGCAAAGTGCCGGACTTGATATGGCCGGAGGACGACGGCAGATTGTCGAACATGATCGGTACTTGGTTGCCGATGACATCGTTCAGCGCCGGGCCGGATCCCTTGTAGGGTACGTGCTGCATGCTGACGCCTGCCATCTTCTTGAACAGTTCGCCGGAGAGATGCAGCGGCGTGCCATTGCCGGAAGAGGCATAGGAATATTTCTCCGGTTCGGCCTTTAAGAGAGCCACCAGTTCCGCGACGTTCTTGGCCGGCAGCTCCGGGTTGACGACGAGCACGTTGGGCACGAGCACCAGCAGCGAGACCGGAGCGAAATCCTTTTCCGGATCATAGGGTTTGGTCTTCAGGATCAGCGGGTTGAGCGCGTGGGTTGCGACCGTTCCCATCAGGATGGTGTAGCCATCCGGTTCGGCCCGTGCGACCCGGTCCGCGCCGAGATTGCCACCGGCACCGGCAACGTTTTCAACGACGACCTGCTGGCCGAGATCGTCGGACATTTTCTGCCCGATGATGCGAGCGACGACGTCGGTCGAACCGCCTGCGGCAAATGGCACGACGAGGGTTACCGGGCGATCAGGAAACTCCTGCGCCTGTGCTGCGGTGCCAAGCGCAAGCGCCGATGCTGCCACCATTGCAAGAGCAAGTGCAGTGCGTCGCTTCACTAAAGATAAAGCCATTCAGATCTCCTCCCAAGGACGTTGCTGTCTGGAAAACGGCTCAAACCGTTTCTGCCTCCAACAATAGCGCTGGAGGCCCGCAGAGCAACCTTGGATGAGGGATTAACCGTTAAGCGCGTCAGCCGAGCGTAACGACCTTGCCTGTTTCCGGCGCATCATAGTCGAATTGCAGCCGGGCAAGCTTGGCATAAAGGCCACCCTGGCGGACGAGGGACGCATGCGTGCCTTCCTCGACGATCCGGCCCTGATCCAGCACCAGGATGCGGTCGGCCTTCAGAACGGTTGCCAGGCGGTGGGCGATGACCAGCGTCGTGCGTTCGCGCATCAGGCCATCCAAAGCCTTCTGCACCAGCGTTTCGCTTTCCGCATCGAGTGCAGAGGTTGCCTCGTCGAGGAGAAGCACGGGCGCGTCCTTGAGGATCGCACGGGCAATGGCGATGCGCTGCCGCTGGCCGCCCGAAAGGGTGATGCCGCGTTCGCCGACCTGCGTGTCATAGCCCTGATCGAGCCTGGCGATGAATTCATCCGCCTGGGCAGCAACGGCCGCTGATTTCACCATGTCACGCGATGCCGATGGCAAACCGAAGGCGATATTGTCATGGATCGAGGCGGCAAAGATCGTCACGTCCTGCGGTACGATGGCAATACGGCGGCGCAAGGCTTCCGGATCGACGGCGCGGATATCGGCGCCATCGACGGAAATTGCGCCCTTGACCGGATCGTAGAAGCGCAGAAGCAGCGAGAAGACCGTGCTCTTGCCAGCACCCGACGGGCCGACGATGGCAACCGTCTCGCCCGGCTTGACGGCAAAGCTCAGGCCCTTGACGCTCTTGTAGCCAGGCCGCGACGGATAGGCGAAGTGTACGTCGTCAAAGGTCACCGCACCCTGTGCCGGTTCCGGCATCGGCAATGGGTTGGCCGGTCCGGTGATTTCTGGCTGTTCGACCAGCAACTCGCTCAGGCGCTCCGCAGCACCTGCTGCCTGGGAAAGTTCACCCCAGACTTCGGAAAGTGCACCGAGACTGCCGGCGGCAAAGACCGAATAGAGCAGGAACTGGCCGAGCGTACCGGCCGACAGAGCGCCGGACAGCACGTCCTGCGCACCAAACCACAGGACGGCGACGACGCTGCCGAAGATCATGGTGATGGCAAAGGCTGTGAGAATAGAGCGGGCCTTGATGGCGGAGCGTGCCGCCTCATAAGCGCTTTCGACGGAGCTGCCATAGCGGGCCTGCGCTGCCGCTTCGCCATTGAACGCCTGAACGGTACGGGCGGCGGAGATAGCTTCGCCGGCATAGGCCGAGGCGTTGGCCAGCGTATCCTGTGCCTCACGCGACCGGCGCCGCACCGAGCGGCCGAAACCCACCAGCGGGAAAACGATGACAGGGATCGCTGCGATCACCAGGCTCGACAGTTTCGGGCTGGTATAGACCATCATGCCGATGGCCCCGAGACACAGGATGATATTGCGCAGCGCCACGGACGCGGTTGCGCCGACGGCGGATTTGATTTGCGTCGTATCGGCCGTCAGCCGCGAGACGATCTCGCCGGACTGGTTGACATCGAAGAAGGACGGGGAAAGCCGGGTGATGTGATCGAACACATCGCGGCGCAGATCAGCGACGATGCGCTCGCCGAGCGTGATGACGAAATAATAACGGCAAGCGCTCGCCAGGGCCAGAATGATCGCCAGGATCATCAGCATCGAGAAGTAGGTGTTGATGAAGCCGGAATCGGAATTCGAGAAGCCGTGGTCGATCATCCGGCGCACGGCCATCGGCAGCGTCAGGGTGGTCACGGCTGCGGCGACCAGCGAAATGCCGGCTCCTATGACGAGATTGCGATAGCGCTGGATATACGGCAGCAGCTTGACCAGCGGGCGGACTGACTTTCGTCCCGCCGGTTGAACGACCTCATTCGACACATGACCTCCAATACCGGAAGAAGCTGCAAAACTCGTATGAGTCTTCTCCGGCGGTACTTGTTATCCTAATGACCATCATGTATAGGCACGGCATCAAATTGGGAAGCCGTGGTCCCTTCAGTGGTCTGCGGCATCATTTACGTGTTCGGTCCCCATGCCGCAATGGCCCGCTAATGGCTTGCGACAATTGGACCCTGGAACTTGCAGGAAGATTGTTATGAAGGCTGATATCCATCCCGCTTACCACATGATCAAAGTCGTCATGACAGACGGTACCACGTACGAAACCCGCTCGACATGGGGTACAGAGGGCCAGACCATGAACCTCGAGATCGACCCGACGTCGCACCCGGCATGGACCGGCGGCAACCAGCAGATGCTGGACCGCGGCGGCCGCGTTTCCAAGTTCAAGAAGCGCTTCGAAGGCCTCGGCCTCTAAGCTTCCTACTAGACGATATTGTCGAGAAAGCCCGGTTTTACCCGGGCTTTTTTGCGTTGCAGATTGAACAGTCTTTCGGCGTGTCATGACGTCTTGCCGAAAGCCTCCTTGTAGGCGGCGGGTGTTGTGGACAGGTGCTTACGGAAATGATGTCGCAATGTCGCCGTCGTTCCGAAACCGGCAATCTCGGCCACCGTCTCGACGGACACATTCGACGTCTCCAGCAGATCGCGGGCACGGGACAAGCGTTCGGCCAGCAGCCAGCGTGCCGGTGTTACGCCCGTCGCCGCTTCAAAGCGCCGCAGGAACGTGCGCGTGCTCATACCTGCGCGCATCGCCAGTGCCTCGACCGAGTGATCGCCGCCCAGATGCGCGCGCATATCATCCAGCAATGGACCGAGCCGGCTGCTCTCATGGGGCTTGGGAACCGCCTGCGCGATGAACTGCGCCTGGCCGCCGTCACGGTGGGGCGGAACGACGAGCCGGCGCGCAACGGTATTTGCGGCTGCCGTGCCGAAATCGCGGCGGATCAGATGCAGGCAAAGATCGAGGCCGGCAGCGCTGCCCGCTGATGTCAGGACACTGCCCTCGTCGACATAAAGCACATCAGGCGTGACCAGAATTTCCGGGTATCGCTCCTTCAGGATATCCGTATAGCGCCAATGCGTCGTTGCGCGTTTTCCGGACAGAAGCCCGGCGGCGGCGAGAACGAAGACGCCTGAGCAGATCGAGAGTATCCGCGCACCGCGATCATGCGCGCTGTTCAGCGCGTCGCAGAGAGCAGCAGGCACCGGCGTCTCGACGCCGCGCCAGCCGGGAACGATGATCGTATCGGCCTGTGACAGAAGCTCCAGCCCACCGTCGACGACAAATCGCACGCCGCCTGTCGCTCGCATTTCACCATCATCGATCCCGGCAACGGCAAAACGGTACCAGTCCGGCCCCATTTCCGGCCGCGAAAGGCCGAAAACCTCGACCGCAACGCCGAATTCGAACGTGCACAGGCCATCATAGGCGATGGCAACGACGAGGGGATTGCGGTTGGACGGGGCTTGATGCGTGTTTGGCATGATATCGATCATATATGGCAATAGTGCCACCTGCAACTCCGGTCGGATGTGGACTAGGAATGTGACCGTCATCACAACGGAGGCCGAAATGAGCTTTGTCACCGACTATCCCGCCGCATCGTCCGATGCCGTTATCGATCATTTCCTGAAGCGCCTTTCGGTAGAGACCGATTGTGCCGACGTGGCCTCTGCTCTGGCCTCGGGCGGGCAGGATTTTGTCCTTCTGCATGTCGTCGGTTCGCCCGACGCCTATGCGCGCCGCCATGTTCCAGGCGCTCTGCACCTGCCGCACCGCGAAATGACGCATGAGCGCATGGCGGAGTGGCCGGCAGATACGCTGTTCGTTGCCTATTGCGCCGGTCCCCATTGCAATGGGGCGGATCAGGCTGCGCTGAAGCTTGCGCGGCTTGGACGACCGGTGAAGATCATGATCGGCGGCATTACTGGATGGGCGGATGAAGGGCTGCCCTTTGCGTCAGGTTCCGAGCCAGGCGCTTTTGCCAAAGCGGCGGCGTGAGCGTCGATCGGTTCAGACGAGAACCAATAGTATTGACTAATCAATTAGTGTGTGCTATTTGAATTGTCATGATTGAGGCGACCGATATTACCACTGTCCTACGCACCCTTGCCGACCCGACGCGGCGCGCTGTTCTCGAGCGCGTCGCCGGTGCCGACGAGATAACCGTGGTCGAACTGACGCGCGGTAGCGGCGTGACGCAAGGGGCCATCTCGCAGCATCTGAAATCTTTGAAGCAGGCGGGCCTGGTCGTCGAGCGGCCGGAAGGCCGCAATGTCTATTATCGCGCCCGGCCGGAAGGCCTCGAGCCGCTGGCCGACTGGATGGGCCATTACGGCGCCTTCTGGCGTGACCGCTTCGCCAATCTCAGAACCCTGCTCAAGGAGATAGATCCATGACCGATGCTGTATTGAAGGCCGATACGCAGGAGATCGTGCTTGAAGAGGTATTCCCGCATGCGCCCGAGACGATCTGGAAAGCGTTGACATCAGGCGATTTGATTGCCCGGTGGATGATGGCCCCGGCGGGGTTTGCGGCGGTCGAGGGAACGCATTTTACCTTCAAGACGGCACCGGCGGGAGAATGGGACGGCGTCATCCGATGCCAGGTGCTGCAGGTGATCCCCAAGCAGCGCCTAGCCTATGCCTGGACAGGCGGGCACGCGGGCAATTCCGGCTATGGCTCCCCGCTCGATACTGTCGTGACCTGGGTGCTGACCAAGGTCGAGGGAGGGACACGCATCCGGCTTGTCCATTCCGGGTTTGTGCTACCGAGGAATGATACGGCCTACCAGAACATGAGCAATGGCTGGAAAAAGGTTGTTCGAAACCTGGATGCGGTGGTGGCTGAACAGGAGGGGACGAAGTCCCTGCATTAAGGACGCCCGGGGCAGGCCTGCTCGCTGAAGCCGGCTGGTTTCCACGCGCATCGTCGCTGAAATCATAACACGACCGCTAACGCGCCTTTGCGGTTTGCCCGCAAGCGCCGAAGGCTAACCCGTGTGCGGACGGCTTTTGTTTTCAACTGCAACTGGAGGAGAAGAGATGAGCATGGCTTTCAAGGGCGGATGTGCCTGCGGCGCGATCCGTTACGAGATTACTGCAGAACCGATTTTCATGAACGAGTGCCAGTGCCGGGATTGCCAGCACAGGAGCGGCACGGGGCATGGCTCTTATCTTACATTCGCCGACCGTAAGGCTGTGACGCTTGAAGGGGAGGCGAAAGAATGGGCGGTTGCTGGTGACAGCGGCGGGATCAAGAGACACGCCTTTTGCCCCACCTGCGGATCGCCGGTCTATCTCACCTTTGCAGCCATGCCGGATTTCTTCACGGTGCATGCTGCAAGCCTTGACGATCCAAGCCGGTACAAACCGCAAGCAGCAACGTATCATATACGCGGTTATGACTGGGACTACCTAGACCCGGATCTGCCGAAATTCGACAGGATGCCAACGGCATAACGGACACGCCGGTTTAAATGCCCGCTTTGCACAGGAAGCATCAATGGATGCTTCCCTCGCGGCGCAACCGCCGCTAGAGTTCCCGCTGGCGTCACTGAGCTGACGGGGATGGGATAAGCATGAAGATCATGATTGCGGAGTTCGCTGCTGCGGCCTTCGTTCTGTTTGCCCGCGCGATAACCGCGGTTCGCGCCATCTGGCCGGAGCATGGATTGCCGTCGCGGCCTTGTGTCTATTTTGCCAATCATTCGAGCCATGGCGATTTTGTCCTGGTCTGGGCTGTGCTGCCGCCGAGACTGCGTAAGCTGGCGCGGCCGGTGGCCGGTGCCGAATACTGGCTGAAATCGAAGGTCAGCACGTTCATCGGCCGTGATGTCTTCAACGCGGTGCTGATCGAGCGCGAACGGGAAAACCGGACGCAGGACCCGATCGCTTTGATGGCAACGGCGATCGACGAAGGTTCGTCGCTGATCCTGTTTCCCGAGGGGACGCGCAACCAGACGGATGCGCGTCTTCTGCCTTTCAAGAGCGGCCTCTTTCATCTGGTCTCGGCACGGCCGGATGTTGATCTCGTGCCCGTCTGGATCAACAATCTCAACCGGGTGATGCCGAAGGGTGAGATCGTGCCGATACCGCTGATCTGCACCGTCACCTTCGGCGACGCTTTGCGCCTCGCACCCAACGAGGGCAAGGACGCCTTTCTGGAGCGGACGCGGGCGGCACTTCTGGCCTTGGCTCCAAAACCATTGGGAAGCGGCGAATGAATACGGCAAGCTCCGACCTCTTGACTCTGGTTTTCGGTATTTTCGGTGTCCTGATCTTTGCCTCTGCAATCGGCTACGTGCTGCAGCGGCGCTTTGCCGCCACTGGGCCGAATGCAGCGGTCGATAACCTCAATGCCCGCATCAAGGCCTGGTGGGTGATGGTCATCCTGATCGGCATCGCCTTCATTGCCGGCCGCGTCGGCGTCCTCATTCTCTTCGCCTTCTGTTCCTTTGCAGCCCTGCGCGAGTTCGTTACCCTGATCAATACCCGCCGCGCCGATCACTGGGCGCTGGCCTCGGCCTTTTTCGTCGTCCTGCCGATCCAGTATTATCTGCTCTGGGCCGAAGAGTACGGCATCTTCGCGATCTTCATTCCGGTCTATGCCTTCCTGTTGATGCCGATCATTTCCGTGCTGAGGGGAGACACCGAGCGGTTCCTCATCCGCATCGCAGAGGTGCAATGGGCGCTGATGATCTGCGTTTTCTGCGCGTCGCATGTGCCGGCACTGCTGACGCTCAACATTCCCGGCTACGAGGGGCGCAACGTTCTTCTGATCGCCTTTCTGGTGATCGTCGTGCAGTTGAGCGATGTGCTGCAATATGTCTGGGGCAAGCTGCTTGGGCGCACCAAGATCGCGCCGAACCTGTCGCCGTCAAAGACGGTCGAGGGTTTTGTCGGTGGCGTCATCAGCGCCACGCTGATCGGCGCGTCGCTGTGGTGGATCACGCCGTTTACGCCGTTTCAGGCGGGCGTTCTTGCTTTCATCATCACCCTCATGGGCTTTTTTGGTGGGCTGGTGATGTCGGCGGTCAAGCGTGATCGCGGTGTCAAGGACTGGGGTAACCTGATCGAAGGTCATGGTGGGTTGATCGACCGGCTCGATTCCGTTGTCTTCTCGGCTCCGATCTTCTTCCACATCGTGCGCTACTGGTGGTCGCTGTCGTGACGGCAATGCTCAGGCGCTTGGCGGGAAGCGGCACAGTGCATGTCCTGTTCGCCTTTCTGGCGATGGGCGGCTGGGCTGTGTTTGCCAATCGCGGTCATGCCATGCCGCAGCCGCTCTATTCGGGACTTCTGCAGGGCACGCTGTCGGCCTGCCTGACGCTGTTCCTGAAATCCGCGATCGACGCGCTGTCCAGACGCTTCACCGGCATCACACGATTCTGGCTGCCGCCTTCGATCGCCTGCCTAGGCTCGGCAAGCCTGCTGACCGCGTTGCATGCACTGATCGGCACGCCCGAAATCGCCAAAACCATCGCGGTGCCGTTGCTGGTGTCGACCAGCTATGCGGCAATCTACAATTATTCGATATCGAGAAGAAGAGGTGCGGGATCATGACGGAGACAGGCGACCGGCGGCCGCTGGCAAGCCGCAACACCCGATGGGCTGGAACCGTCGCCCGATGGCTGGCGGCACGGGCGATCACGCCCAACCAGATCTCTCAAGCCAGCATGGTGGCGGCAGCTCTGGCCGGTGGCGCATTCGTTCTGGCAGGGCAGAGCACGGGCGGCTTGCGGATACTCTGCCTGCTCCTGGCGATCCTGTTTTGCCAGCTCCGGCTGCTCTGCAACTTGTTCGACGGCATGGTCGCCGTGGAGGGTGGCAAGGGCGCGCCGGATGGGCCGTTCTGGAACGAGTTTCCCGATCGCGTCGCCGATCTCCTGATCTTTGCTGGCGTCGGCTATGGTATCGGTATGCCTGGGCTTGGCTGGGTGGCAGGAGCCTTTGCCGTGCTTACGGCCTATGTCCGCGAACTGGGCCGTGCCAACGGACAGCCAAGCGATTTTTCCGGCCCGATGGCCAAGCAGCACCGCATGGCCGCGATCACGGCCGCGGCTGCCCTCTCTATTCTGGAACCGCTGTGGAACGGCCACAATCAGGTGCTGATGGTGGCGCTGTGGATCGTTGCCATCGGAGCAGCACTCACGGCGGCTCGCCGTGGCCGGACACTGGTGCTTCGCCTGAAAGGCGCTCTCTAACATTAGCCCCCGCAAGCATCGCCTAAGAACAAAAAACCCGGCTCAATGGCCGGGTTTGACGTATCTGGTTGCCTGTTGGCTTGAAGATCAGTTGGTACCGAAGGCGGTCTGCAGCAGGTTGAGCTGGGCCTTGACGCCGTTCTGGTTGTCCGGAAGGAAGTTCTGGGCTTCCTGCGGGCGGTAGATTTCGCGGTCGAGCAGGGCGACGCGGTTCTGCAGGCGCAGCGAGCGGTCGATCAGATCACGAAAGCCTTCCGGCAGGTCGTTCCAGCCCGGTGCGGTGCGATCGACGTTGAAGCTGTCGAGGCGGACCTTGTTCTTTTCAGACAGCACCTGTTCGCGGTTCATCTCGCCATTGTTGACGGCGCGCTGCAGCAAAAGCCAGGATGCCATCTGCATCAGGCGGGTGGTGAGGCGCATCGATTCTGCTGCGTAAAGCACGGATGCCATGCGCGGCAGGACCTTTGATGCGGTGCGGCCAGGACCGTCGAGATAGCTTGCCGTTTCTTCAACCAGGCCCATGCCTTCAGCGTAAAGCACCTTGAATTGCGCCGAAGACGCAGCGTGCCCCGCGAAGCTCACAGTATTCAATCCCCGTTCGGACATGGTTTGATTCCCTGGTTAAACGCATCGACTTGGTCAGGTAACGGATGGGTTAACGAAAAGTTTCCTGCCGTCCGTTTGATAGTTTGAACATGATCCCATAGCGCATTCCGCGCAAGCCTATTCTTAAGAAAGGGTTAATCTCCACAATTCTCTGCAAGTTGTGGAAAAAAAGACAAAAAAAGAGCCGCAAAAGCGGCTCTCAAGGTAAAACAGGGAGAAAAATCAGACCATTCGCCAATGGTGAAATGTCTGAGTCCAGAGCGATCCGGATGCCTCAGTAATACCTTATAATGCTTAATGATGTGTTTCGGCGGCCAGAATCGAGGCGAAATGTTGCCTTGTTTTCAATGGTCCGCCGTCGTGACGTTTCTTCGGCATGCAAAACTATTAGCGAAAGAAACTCTCGGCTGCCGATTTGCTTGCCGACTTTCTTTCCCGCTCTGCTTCCAGCCGCTCGATCTCCTGTTTCAACAAGTCGATGCGCAAGGAAAGTTCGTCGGCCGACAGCAATGCAAGGTCGCAGCCGATCTCATGCGCCAGCTGTTTCTTCGGGCGGTCATCGTCAAACAGGCTCATTGCGGCTTCCTTTCCGGCTCTTCGCTCGCTGGCTCCTCATCGAACGGCGCGGCGCGAGGCGACAGTTGCAGGCTCTCAGGCGTGGTCAGCGTACCCGGGTTGATCGTCGAATAGGCATCGCGTTCAGACGCCGGTACGGCGGCGCGCATGCGGCTGCGGAAGATCGCGTAAGCCGTAATCAGCACATGGGCGCAAGCGGTGATCATGAACAGGCCGTAGGGGCCGGTGACGGTCATGATCGGACCGCCAATGGTCGGGCCGATGATCGTGCCGATGCCGTAGAGCAGGAGCAGGCCGCCGGAAATCTTGACGAAATCCTCGGGCGTGGCAAAGTCGTTGGCGTGCGATACGGCGATTGGATAGAGCGCATTGGCGGTGGCGCCATAAATGCCGACGAGCGTAATCAGCATGATCACGTGGGTCGGTTCGATCAGGAAGATCAGCGTGCCGGCGACGGCCGCGATGGCGGCGAGCGCTGCGAGCACATAGCGGCGGTCGATCATGTCGGAGAGCCGGCCGGCGGGAAACTGCATCACCGCGCCGGCAAAGATCGTCGTACTCATCATCAACGCGACATTGCTGTCCGTCAGCCCGACCTGGCGGCCGAACACGGCGCCGAGAGTACCATAGGCCCCGTTGGCGATACCGACCAGCAGGATGCCGAGGAAGGAGATCGGCGAATTGCGATAGAGGCCGCGCAGGTCGAGGCTCACCTGTTTCAACGGCTGCGGCGAAGCGGCGGTCGAGAGCAGTGTCGGCAGCATGGCCAGGCAATAGACGATGCCGCAGATCATGAAGAATGTCGTCGTTCCGGTGTCTCCGAACGGGATCATCAACTGGCCGCCGACGACGCCCATCAGAGTGATGGCGATATAGAGCGAGAAGATGGCGCCGCGGCTTTCATTGGTGGCGCGCTCGTTCAGCCAGCTTTCGATGATCATCGAGGTGCCAGCTGTCGAGAAACCGGTAAAGGCACGCAGCACCACCCACCAGATCGGATCGACCAGCAGGCCGGTCAAAAGCGCGATGATGGCAAGCAGAGCAGCGAAGCCGCTGAAGGCGCGCACATGGCCAGCACGCTTGACGATCGTCGGGGCAAGCAGGCAGCCGAGCACGAAACCGCTGGCCCAGGAGGTGCCGAGCAAACCAAGCAGCGTCGTCGAATATCCTTCCGTCGTGCCGCGTACTGGCAAAAGCAGACTGTGCAAGCCGTTCCCAAGGAAAAGAAACAGCGTTCCAAGCAGGAGTGCGGCGACAGGAAGAAGGTTTTTTCGCATGTGAAATCCGCTGGTTCCGGGCTCCGACAAAACTAAGGCCATGCCTGCGCAATTGCCAGCCGGAATTTTTCATTGAGTGAGAATGCAAAAGACGCTCTAACCCAGATCGCGCGTAAAAGTGACGCGCGTGTGACGGGCCGGAAGCGTCCTTAAGCTCTTTTCAACAAATGAGAAAACAATGTCGAAAGCGTTAACGGTCATCCTGCTTTTGGCAATGCTGATCCAGGTTTTGAAGCCGCTGAACCTGCCCGGGCTGCGGCGGCGCAGTGATTTCTGGAAGATCGCCGTCTTTGCGATCGCGGTGATGATGATCACGGTGCTGATCCGGCCCTGAAACTTTGCTCAAAACCCGCTGCCGCCGGTCTTGCCGTTTCAAAATTGTGCGTTAAATCCCGTCCGTTGGTGAAAAAATTGATAGATTGACCTGCTTTGCGGTTGGCGTGAAAGGGCTTGGCCATGAGCCTTGGACTGATTGAAACTCGAGACGGTGAAGACGAATTCGAGTTTCTGGGAAATGGGGGCCAACTGGGCGGGCTCATTCGGGACCGTGACTGGGCTTCAACGCCAATCGGTCCGGCGCGTGATTGGCCCGGCTGTCTGAAGACGGCAACGTCGCTCTTGCTGCAATCTCCCGTTCCCATCGTCATGCTTTGGGGAGAGGAGGGCGTGATGATCTACAATGACGCCTATTCCATTTTTGCCGGTGGGCGGCATCCGCAGCTTTTGGGCTCGAATGTGCGGGAAGGATGGGCGGAGGTCGCGGATTTCAACGATAACGTCATGAAGGTGGGGCTTGCAGGCGGCAAGCTGGCCTATCGCGATCAGGAGCTTGTCCTGCACCGCAAGGGTGTGCCTGAGCAGGTCTGGATGGACCTGGACTATTCGCCAGTTCTGGATGAACGTGGAAAGCCTGCCGGCGTTGTTGCCATTGTGGTGGAAACCACCGAGCGCGTGCTCGCCGACCGGCGCAATGCCGCCGAGCATGAGCGGCTCCAGCAATTGTTCGAGCAGGCTCCGGCCTTCATGGCAATGCTGGAAGGTCCCCAGCACCGGTTCGAACTGGTCAACCCGGAATATCGCAAGCTGATTGGCGAACGCGAGGTTCTGGGAAAACCGGTCAGTGAAGCGCTTCCGGAAATTGCAGGCCAGGGGTTCGTCGAACTGCTGGATACTGTGTTTGAAACAGGCCACGCCGTCAGCCGCTTTTCCGAAAGAGTGCTGCTGCAAAGATCAGGCGAAACCGTCGAGGAGCGGTATCTCGATTTCGTCTATCAACCGATCAAGAATGATGATGGCAAGGTGACCAACATTTTCGTGCAGGGATCGGATGTGACCCTGCGGGTGCGCGGGGAAAACCATCAAAGGCTTTTGGTCAACGAACTCAATCACCGCGTGAAGAACACTTTGGCATCCGTGCAATCGATCGTCATGCAGACTTTGCGTGGCTCGCATTCGATGGACGAGGCAAGCGGGGCGATCAGCGCGCGCATCCTGGCCTTGTCGGCAGCGCATAACGTTCTGACGGATGAAAACTGGGATGGGGCAGACCTCTCGGTCATTGTGGCATCGTCAATTGATGCTTTCGATGGTCCTGCCCGGGATCGCTTCCGGATCAAAGGTCCGCATGTGCGGCTTGGGCCAAGGGCGGCGCTATCGATGTCGCTTGCCCTTCACGAGCTGGCGACCAATGCTGTCAAATATGGATCGCTGTCGAACGAGACAGGGTTTGTGATCATCGAATGGTCGGTCAGCAACAGAGGCGATGACGGCGTATTCATGCTCACCTGGAGCGAGATCGGTGGGCCATCGGCTCCCGTATCGGACCGCAAGGGTTTCGGTTCGCGTCTGATCCTGCGGGTTTTGCCGTTGGAACTCGGCGGAACGGCGTGGATCGATTACGGTCCGGAGGGATTTGTCTTCACGCTGGACACGACGCTCAGAGCTGTCGAGGAAAGTGCTTCCGGTGGATAGGCAGGGGAAAAAACGTGTCCTTCTGGTCGAGGACGAAGCCCTCGTCGCCATGCTTGTGGAAGACTATCTGACGGATCTTGGCTTCGATGTGGTCGGCCCCGCCATGCGGCTGGAGCCGGCGCTGCAAATGGCACAGACTGCGGATATCGACTTTGCCGTTCTCGACATCAACCTTGCCGGAAAACAATCCTTTCCGATCGCCGAAATCCTGCGCCAGCGTGGAATAGCCTTCCTCTTTGCCAGCGGATATGGCGCTGCCGGGTTGGCGGAGGGATTTGAACAGGTGCGCGTGCTGCAAAAACCCTTTGATCGCAATGATCTCGAAAAGGCAATGCAGCAAGCTACCTCGTAAGGGCTGCAGGGGCGCGTCGCCTAGAGAAGGATCGCGCCGCTCATCACGGTGGCGCATTGTCCGGCGATGCGGATGCTTTGGATGTCTCCACCGGATTTCTTTGCCGTTACGCCGATCACGCTTCGGCGCCCCATTTCGACGCCCTGCTCGATGGTGATTTCAATAACGGCGTCTGTGTCTGGCAACAGCGTAGTCAATAACGCGCCCAGTGCACCAGAGGCGCTGCCGGTTGCCGGGTCTTCAATAACATTATCGAGCGGCGCAAACATGCGGGCGCGCAGATGCCACGGGTTTTCCGGCTGGCGCGTGTAGAGAAACAGCGCAAACTGATCGTCTTCCGGTGAATATCGCCTGCCGGCCTCGGCAAAGGCTGCGGTGTTCGGGCAGGCCTTGCCCAGCGTTTCGAGATCGGCCAGTTCGGCCACCGCAAAGGGCAGGCCGACGGAGGCGATGACGGGGGCGTGTGTGGTGACGCAAATAGCTGCTACCTCGATCGAAGCGCAGCGGGCGATGGTTTCGCTTTCGACCTGTGGCCCAAGCGACAGCGGTTGAGGCGCGAAAATGCTCGTGCCAATCACGTGTCCTTCAGCGTCGCGCGTCAATGCGGCCTCGACAATTCCTGCTTTCTCCTCGAATCGGAGTGCATCGCCAGCCGGCTTGCCGAAAATATCGCCTTGGCGGCCAAGCACGAAGGCCGTGCCGACATTGGGATGACCGGCAAACGGAATTTCCATGGTCGGCGTGAATATCCGTACATGCGCCGTGTTGGCGGGGTCTTGCGGCGGCAGCACGAAGGTGACTTCGGAATAGCGGAATTCGGCGGCGATATTCTGCATCTGCCCATCCGTGAGGCCACGAGCATCCGGGATCACCGCAAGCTGGTTGCCGGAAAACCGTTCGCTGGTGAAGACATCGACGGTGACATAGGCAACGCTGTTCATGATGATTTTTCCCTTCGTGGATTCATTCGTACGTCAGGGATATCGCGCGCCGGGGATCATGCGAACAGAGTTTTTGTCACCCTGACAATCGAAGGAGCATCGTGGACTTTGCACCATAGAAAAAGCCCGGCCGCTTGCGCGAACCGGGCTTCCTCCCCCTCCGTAACTGTGACGTTACGCGGCTTTTTCGAGTTCTTTCTTCCAGCCGCCCTTGGCAGCAAGGCTGCACATTTCGGCGCGATGGCTGAAGGCACGCTGACCAGCGGCGACATTCTCCGGCTTACCGCTCCATGCGGCCAGTGCCTCGGTCTGCAATGCGCGGCCATAGGAGAAGGTCATGCCCCAGGGCAGGTCGTAGCCGGCCTTCATGGCGGAGAGATGCGCGGTTGCTTCTTCGGTGGACTGGCCACCGGAAAGGAAGGCGATTCCGGGAACAGCCGACGGCACGGTGCGCTTCAGAACCTTGACCGTACGTTCGGCGACTTCGGCGACCGAGGCTTTGCGCGCCTTCTTGCCATCGATGACCATGCTTGGCTTGAGGATCATGCCTTCAAGGCTGACGCGGGCATCGTTCAGCTCATTGAACACGATGCGCAATGTCAGTTCGGTCACTTCCTCCGAGCGTTCGATCGAATGGGTGCCCGGAGCACCGTCCATCAGTACTTCCGGCTCGACGATCGGCACGATACCGGCTTCCTGGCAGAGCGCGGCGTAGCGCGCGAGTGCCTGCGCATTGGCCTTGATGGCGCCGAAGCTCGGCAGTGTGTCGGAGATGGAGATCACGCCGCGCCATTTGGCAAAGCGGGCGCCGGCGTCATAATAGGTCTTGAGGCGGGCAGCGAGGCCATCGAGACCTTCGGTGATCGTCTCGCCCGGGAATTTTGCCATCGGCTTGGCGCCGGTATCGACCTTGATGCCGGGAACAGCGCCTGCAGCGCGGATGACGTCAACGAGCGGGGTGCCGTCGGCTGCCTTCTGGAACAGAGTTTCCTCGTAAAGAATGACGCCGGAAATATAGGCCTTCATCGCCTCGTCTGCACGAAACAGCATCTCGCGATAATCGCGGCGCGATGTTTCCGTCGATGTCAGGCTGATCGTCTCGAAGCGCTTGCCGATCGTTGCGGTGGATTCGTCGGCTGCCAGCAGACCCTTGCCGGTGGCGACCATGGCGGCTGCAATGTCTTCCAGTCTTTCGCTCATATGCGTTCTCCTGATTGTCCTGATGGATCGCGGATAGCAGAAGAATACGGCAACGAAAATGGAAGTTAAATTGTTTAAAACGATTAAAATAAATTTAATCGTTTGAAAGATTGGGATTATTTTGCATCGCATTCAAAAGTAGGTGCAGTGCAACGAAAAACCCCGGCGCGAGGCCGGGGTTGAAACGTCGCTGACTACTGACGCTTACCTCTGCTGATGCAGAATATCGACGCCAGGTAGCGGCTTGCCTTCCATCCATTCCAGGAATGCACCACCGGCGGTGGAGACATAGGTCAGGTCGTCGGCAACGCCGGCATGGTTCATCGCCGAAACCGTATCGCCGCCGCCGGCGACCGAGACGAGAGCGCCGCTCTTGGTACGGGAAGCCGCATGTTTGGCAACTGCGACAGTAGCCTTGTCGAAGGGGGCGATTTCGAATGCGCCGAGTGGGCCGTTCCAGACCAATGTTTCGGCCTTGCTGACCCATTCGTTGACGGCGGCGATCGACTTCGGTCCTACGTCGAGCACCATGGCATCGGCCGGGATCGCTTCGATATCGACCACTTCATTGTCGGCACCAGCCTTGAACTCGCGGGCGATGACGCCGTCGACCGGCAGGACGATGGCGCAACCGGCCGTCGCCGCTTCGATCATGATCTGCTTGGCGGTCTCGGCGAGATCGTGCTCGCACAGCGACTTGCCGACATTGGTGCCGCGTGCGGCGATGAAGGTATTGGCCATGCCGCCGCCGATGACGAGGGCATCGACCTTCTTTACGAGGTTCATCAACAGGTCGATCTTGGTGGAGACCTTGGCGCCGCCGACGATGGCGACGACCGGGCGCTTCGGATTGCCGAGACCCTTTTCCAGCGCCTCAAGCTCGGCCTGCATGGTGCGGCCGGCATAGGCGGGCAGCAGGCGGGCAAGGCCTTCGGTCGAGGAATGGGCGCGGTGGGCGGCGGAGAAGGCGTCGTTGACATAGATGTCGCCATTGGCCGCCAGCGCCTTGGTGAACTCGGTCTCGTTCTTTTCCTCGCCCTTGTGGAAGCGGGTATTTTCGAGCAGCAGGACGTCGCCGTCATTCATGCCGGCAATCGCCGCTGCGGCCTTTTCGCCGATGCAATCGGCGGCGAAATGGACCCGCTGGTCGAGAATGTCTTCGACGGCAGGGGCGATCAGTGACAGCGACATGTCGGCGACCGGTTCGCCCTTCGGACGGCCGAAATGGGCGAGAAGGATAACCTTGGCGCCTTTTTCGGAGAGTTCGCGGATGGTCGGTATGATACGTTCGATGCGGGTCGCGTCCGTCACCTGGCCGTCCTTGACCGGCACATTGAGATCGACGCGCACGAGCACGCGCTTGCCGGCGATATCGGTGAGGTCGTCGAGGGTCTTGAAAGTCATGGAGGATCTCCGGTCATAGTCTCTTGAAAAGGGTGGGATAGTCCATCACCAGCCCGTCCTCGTCCACCGGCAGTTCGGCGGTGAAGGAGCGGTCCTCGGCCTCGTAGCGATACAGCCGGTCGTCTTCGAGGCATGTATAGTTCTGGCCGTCGGGAAAAGGCTCGAACGTATCGAAGGGCACAAAGAGCATGGTGAGTCTGGCGGTGCCGTCCTTCGGCTTCAGGCCAAGGCGGCGGATCGGCAGGGTATTGGTGAAGGGCGTTCCGGCAAGATCGATATCGATACATCCGTCGAAGGCTGGAAGATGGGTGCCACTCGCATCGCGCCAGTGTCCCTTGCCGTCGGACGTCATGGCGAGCCGTCGGCCATCGGTCGTATCGATGCTGAAGGACACCACGGTCCAGGCCGCATCGCAGTCTATGGTGTATCGAACGCCGTAGGGGCGGCGGCCGCGTTCGCCGATCAGGACACTTGTGGCACGGATGGGGATGCCATCGGCTGGTCCGATCGTCAGGTGTTCGAGCCCTTCCCCTTCGAGCGGACGCCAGCGTACCGTCTTGAGGGAAGGGCGCTGAAACATGGCTTTAGATCAGCTTTGCCATCGCAACGGCCGTGTCGGCCATGCGGTTGGAGAAGCCCCATTCATTGTCGTACCAGGAGAGGACACGGACGAACTTGCCTTCCAGAACCTTGGTCTGGTCACTGGCGAAGATCGACGAATGGCTGTCATGGTTGAAGTCGCGCGAAACCAGCGGCTCGTCGGTGTAGCCGAGGATGCCCTTGAGGGCGCCATCGGAGGCTGCCTTGATGGCACCGTTGATTTCAGCAACCGTCGTGTCGCGTTTGGCAACGAACTTGAAGTCGACGACCGAAACGTTCGGGGTCGGAACGCGGATCGAAGTGCCGTCGAGCTTGCCCTTGAGGTGCGGCAGCACGAGACCGACAGCCTTGGCGGCACCGGTCGAGGTCGGGATCATCGACAGGGCAGCAGCGCGGGCGCGGTACAGGTCCTTGTGCATCGTGTCGAGCGTCGGCTGGTCGCCGGTGTAGGCGTGGATCGTGGTCATGAAGCCATGATCGATGCCGACGACGTCGTCCAGCGTCTTGACGACCGGCACCAGGCAGTTGGTCGTGCAGGACGCGTTGGAAATGACCAGGTGTTCCTTGGTCAGTTCGTGGTGGTTGACGCCGAAGACGACGGTCAGGTCAGCGCCATCGGCCGGAGCCGAAACGATGACGCGCTTGGCGCCGGCCTGAAGGTGCAGGGCAGCCTTGTCGCGCGACGTGAAGATGCCGGTGCATTCCAGAGCGATATCGACGCCCATTGCAGCGTGCGGCAGGGTTGCCGGATCCTTGATTGCCGTGACCTTGATCGGCTTGCCGCCGGCGACCGAGATGGTGTCGCCTTCGACCTTGACCTCGGCCGGGAACCTGCCGTGGACGGAATCGTAGCGCAGCAGATGCGCATTGGTCTCGACAGGGCCGAGATCGTTGATGGCGACGACTTCAATGTCGGTGCGGCCGGATTCGACAATGGCGCGAAGGACGTTGCGGCCGATGCGGCCAAAGCCGTTGATGGCAACTTTTACAGTCATTTCAGGTCTCTCCCTGTCTAAGGTCTCGATGTGGAAAACGGAGCGCGTTCTGACGCGCTCCGAAGGGGAAAATCAGGCAAGCTTCTTTTCGGCTGCTGCGACGATGGCGTCGGAGGTGATGCCGAAATGCTTGAACAGGTCCTTGGCCGGGCCGGAAGCGCCGAACGAGTGCATGCCGACAAAATCGCCATCGTTGCCGATGAAGTAGTCCCAGCCCTGGCGGACTGCGGCTTCTGCGGCGATCTTGACCGGTGCAGTGCCGATAACGGCCTTGCGGTAATCGTCCGGCTGTTCCTGGAACAGTTCGACGCAGGGAACCGAAACCACGCGGGTCGCAATGCCCTTGCCGTTCAGTTCGGCTGCAGCCTTGACGGCCAGTTCGACTTCCGAGCCGGATGCGAAGATCGAGACCTTGGCATTGTCGGCTGCGATCAGCTCGTAGGCACCCTTGGCCGAGAGGTTTTCGGCCGAATAGGTCAGGCGCGCCGGTGCCAGATTCTGGCGGGTCAGCGCCAGGCCGGATGGACGGTGCTGTTCCTTCAGCGCCTGCTGCCAGCATTCGGCGGTTTCCACCGCATCGGCCGGACGGAACATCAGGAGGTTCGGAATGGCGCGAAGGGCTGCCATATGCTCAACCGGCTCGTGCGTCGGACCATCTTCGCCAACACCGATCGAATCGTGCGTCAGGACATGGATGACGCGGATGCCCATCAGGGCAGCCAGGCGGATCGACGGACGGCAGTAGTCCGAGAAGATCATGAAGCCGCCGGAATACGGGATCAGGCCGCCGTGCAGGGTGATGCCGTTCATGGCCGCAGCCATGCCGTGTTCGCGGATGCCCCAGTGCATGTAGCGGCCGGAGAAATCGGTCGGGGTGATCGACGTCATCTGGCTGGTCTTGGTGTTGTTGGATGGCGTCAGGTCGGCCGAACCGCCGAGCATTTCCGGCACGATACCGTTGATGACTTCGAGCGCATCTTCGGATGCCTTGCGGGTGGCGATTGCCGGAGGGGCGTCGGCCAGCTTCTTCTTGTAGGTGTCGATGGCGGCATCGAGATTGCCCGGGAGTACACCGGCAAAACGGCGGGTGAACTCGGACTTCTTGCCGGCTTCGGTCGATGCCAAGCGGCCTTCCCAGGCCTTGTGCGCGTCTGCTGAGCGGCCACCGGCCGTGCGCCAGGCGTTCAAAACGTCCGCCGGGATTTCAAAGGCCGGGGCTTCCCAGTTCAGCGCCTTGCGGGCTGCCGCGATTTCCTCGGCGCCGAGCGGCGAGCCGTGGACCTTGTGGGTGCCCTGCTTGTTGGGGGCGCCGAAACCGATCACGGTCTTGCAGGCGATGAAGGTCGGGCGGTCGGATTTCTGGGCTGCCTCGATGGCTGCCGCGATCTGGTCGGGATCATGACCGTCAACGCGGATCGTGTTCCAGTGAACAGCCTGGAAGCGGGCGATCTGGTCGGTCGAATCCGACAAGGAAACAGCACCGTCGATGGTGATGTTGTTATCGTCCCAGAACAGCACCAGCTTGTTGAGCTTGAGGTGGCCGGCGAGCGCAATGGCCTCGTGGCTGATGCCCTCCATCAGGCAGCCGTCGCCGCACAGCACATACGTGTGATGGCTCTGCAGGTCGCTGCCGAACTCTTCTTCGAGCTTGCGCTCCGCAATCGCCATGCCGACAGCATTGGCAATGCCCTGGCCGAGCGGGCCGGTGGTGGTTTCGATGCCGGAGGCATGACCATATTCCGGATGACCGGCGGTCTTGGAGCCGAGCTGGCGGAACTGCTTGATGTCCTCGATGGTCATGTCCTCGTAGCCCGTCAAATAGAGCAGCGAGTAGAGCAGCATCGAGCCATGGCCGGCCGACAGGACGAAACGATCGCGGTCTGCCCAGAGCGGCGCCTTCGGATCGAATTTCAGGTAACGGGAGAATAGCACCGTTGCCACGTCGGCAGCACCCATGGGTAGGCCGGGATGGCCGGAATTGGCCTTTTCAACGGCATCCATGGAGAGGAATCGGATTGCATTTGCCATCCGGTCGTGATTTTCGCGAGAGATCATTGTCTGTTCCGCTTGAGTTCGGTGGACAGGGGACGGTCTCTATCCTCCAAAGACCGTATGAGAAGCGGCTGACACATAGCACCTGCTTCGATGGAGTCAACAAATACGGGCTTTTTGACTGGGCCGGAAGGCGCTTTTTGAAGCGTTTTCCGCGTAATCCGTGCATATCCGCATGAAGTATGCTAATCGATTTAAAAATCGTGATCCACAGGTTCCGCAGTCTGTGCGGGCCGTCGGCGTTGTGAACACTTGCCGAATGGGTTTATTAGTGTGATTGGCTTGAAATACAGGCTCCGGGCGGCGATTCGACGCGGCCTGGTGCGTATCAGGAAAGCGTGATGGCGGCAGGAAAGACAGTCAAGGCGGCGATCGACGAGTTGCGTGGTGCATTGAGCAGCCTCGAAAATGCCATTGATGGACGGTTCGACCGGGAGCGGGATCGCGGCGAGATCGAAGGTGAAGTGCGGCGCGTCAACACCGACCGGTCACGGCTCGCCCAGGAGCTGGACCAGTCGCAATTCCGGGCAAACCGCCTTGAGGAAGTCAATCGCGAAGTCTCGCGCCGTCTGGTGACGGCCATGGAAACGATAAGGGCAGTGCTGGACCGCTAAGGCGTGGTCAGCCTGCGGGTCAGGTGACGTATGGCACAAGTAACGGTGACGATCGACGGCAAGGCCTATCGCATGGCATGCGAGGAGGGCCAGGAAGATCACCTGACCGAACTGGCCACCCGCTTCGACCAGTATGTCAATCATCTGAAGAGCCAGTTCGGCGAGATCGGCGACCTGCGCCTGACCGTGATGGCCGGTATCATGGTGATGGACGAACTCAGCGAAGTGAACCGCAAGCTGAAAAATCTTCATGAAGAGGCCGATGGCCTGAGACAGGGCCGCGCCGCGACCTTGTCCGATCAGCAGAAGAATGAGGATGCTCTGGCTTCGGCTCTCTCCGAAGTCACATCGCAGATCCACGACATTGCCGCCAAGCTCAGCGGCAAGGCTGCGCCTGCTTCGCATTGAATTTTGACAGTTTCGGCGCCTGCCACTGGCGCAAGCCGTCAATGCACTCTATATTCCAGTTGCGGTCTGCGCTTCCCGACAGGACACCACAATCCCTGGGGCCATACTCGATCCAAAGGGAGCTGTCCCTGACCTGGCCCGTGGGCTAGGTCACATGGCGCCCACCTACGTTTGTAGGCACCCAGGATCGTAAAAAGTCCATCGGTTGTGTGGATCGCACTTTTCCCCTTATGAAAACACCTATCCCTGCGCCGCTGGCCGAAAGGCCTCGCGGATGGCGTTGGACATGCTTTCGACGATCCGTTTGTTGCCGCGGGGCCTGGTTTTCATCACGACATTCGAAAAATCGATGACGTCGTAGCCGTCGGCGGCGGTCAGTTCGCGGCAACCGGCAGGGATGCTTGAGCGAGTGAGCGGGGCGATGGCAAGACCTGACGTGACGGCGGCGATCAGTCCGCTGCTGGTGCGGCTGATATAGGCGACCCGGCTATCGATGCCGCGTTTTGTCAGGCTGCGCAGTGCCAGTTCATCGCACCATCCGTTTTTCAGGTAGGTATAGGTGGCGATCGGCAGTGGCTGCCGTATGTGGGCGCCGTGCTGGTCGGATGTAACCCAGACGGTTGGATCGACCATCAATACTTCGTTGCGCGTTGGTCCGCCCGGCTCGAACACCACGGCAATGTCGATTTCGCCGGCATCGAGCGCTGCGAGGTTGGACATCGAGACGCCCTGCTGCACGGTCACTTCGACGCCCGGATGAACCGCGGCGAATGCACCCAGCGCCTTTGGCAGGGTCGAGTTGATATATTCCTCCGAGATGCCGATCCTGACCGAGCCATCCAGAGCCGGAAGCCGGATCGATGCGGCGGTGTCATCCAGCAGCGTGACGATACGGCGGGCGTTGTCCAGCAGCCGTATGCCGTGCCCGGTCATGTTGACGCCACGCGATCCGCGTTCGAACAGGCTCTCGCCCAGGATATCCTCGAGCTTCTTGATCTGCATGCTGACGGCCGATTGCGTGCGGCCCACGGTCTCTCCCGCCTTGGTGAAATTGCCGCTTTCGGCAACGGCGACGAAGGTGCGCAGAAGATCGCTTTCGAGAGGAGGAAACATCATTTCAGCCATCACCTTTTCTGATGACAGGCATGTTCGCAATTCGTTGGATTGATGTCAATGGACGTCCGATACTCCATGCGAACACGTCGGAGTTGTCCGGATATGAAGCACGATCATAGAACACGGCGGTGGCCCGCCATGCTGAGCAGATGGGTTTGGCGCACGCTTGCGCAATGGCAGCAGAAGCGCCGGGCGCGTCTGGCCTTCACGGAGATATCGCGTCGTAAAAGCGCGCATCTGCTGGAGGACATCGGTTTGAACAGAATGGATGCCGGATGCGATCTGCCTGACGGTGCCAGGCGGCACCGTTTCTGGATGTTATGAGATCAAATCCATCCGGGCCGCGCGGAAAATCGCTTCGGCGACATTGCCCGCCTGCAGTTTCTCCATAGCAGAGGCAAAGGCCTGCTCTATTCTCTCGTGGCAGATATCTGTTTCCCGGGTGATGTCTTCCCGGGTTCTTCCACGCGCCGCCAGTGACAGGCAGCGCAATTCCAATGCGTCGAGTTCTTGCAGCATCTTGTCCTTCATGGACATATCCGGCTCCGTATAAAAGCTGAACAGTTCCCCGCATCGCCGGAAGCGGGCACCGAACTGTTTTCCTGATGTTGATTGCAGCCCTCTCTTGCACGGCGGCAAGAGGACGCGAAAGTGGAACCGGTTTGCATGATGAACAGACTTCTAAAATCGTGCCAGTTTGGGAAAAACGCGCAGTTGTGTGGCAAAAAGCGGCAGATGTGCCGCTTGCGCGGTTTCCCTGGACCGGTTTGATGCATTAGAAATGAACACTGACAGAGCGGAGAGCAGGGACATGACACCGAGGGAACTGAAAGCCGCGTTGCGCCTGGACCGTCTGGCGCTGCGCGATTCGATGACGCCGGAGGCGCGCAGCAAAGCCGGTCTGGCGATGCTTGGCCATGCCGGCGATGCCATCGAATTTGACCCCGGCCAGGTGATTTCCGGCTTTTGGCCGATCCGTTCGGAGGTTGATATCCGGCCGCTGATGGCGCGGCTGCGCGAACGTGGCGCCCGGCTCTGCCTGCCGGCCATCATCGACAAGCAGACGATCGTTTTTCGTGAACTGGTGCCGGGTGCGCCGATCATCGAGACGGGCTTCGGCACCACCGGGCCGGCGGAGGATGTACCGGTTCTCGATCCCGACATCTTGCTGGTGCCCTTGTCTGCCTTTGACCGAACCGGGCACCGGATCGGTTATGGCGCCGGATATTATGACCGTGCCATTGAGCGTTTGCGGCTGAAAGGCCGCAAACCAAGGCTGATCGGGATTGCATTTGACTGCCAGGAAGTGGCATCAGTGCCGGCGGAGCCGCATGATGTGGCGCTGGACGCCCTGCTGACCGAAAGCGGGTTCCGGATCTTCGGGCTAGGAATAAGCAAATATGAGACTTTTGTTTCTGGGTGATATGGTCGGCAAGACTGGCCGGACGGCGGTCTGGGAAAAACTACCCGGCTTGATCAGCGACCTGAAACTCGATTTCGTTATCGTCAACGGCGAGAACGCCGCCGGCGGTTTCGGTATCACCGAAGACATCTTCCTCGAAACCATCAATGCCGGCGCCGATGTGGTAACCACCGGCAACCATGTCTGGGATCAGAAAGAGGCAGTTTCATTCTGCCAGCGGCACGACCAGTTCCTGCGGCCCGCCAACTATCCGGCCGGAACCCCCGGGCGTGGCTCGAACCTCTATTTTGCCCGCAACGGCGCCCGCGTGCTTGTCGCCAACGTTATGGGCCGTGTCTTCATGCATCCGGAGCTTGACGATCCCTTCAAGGCGGCCGAAAGCATTCTCGCTGCCTGCCCGCTGAAGGAGCAGGCCGACGCGATCATCTTCGATTTCCATGCGGAGGCGACCAGCGAGAAACAGTGCTTTGGCCATTTCGTCGATGGCCGCGCCAGCTTTGTCGTCGGCACGCACACGCATGTCCCGACCGCCGACGCGCAAATCCTCAACGGCGGTACGGCCTATATGTCGGACGCCGGCATGTGCGGCGACTACGACTCGTCGCTCGGCATGGAAAAGGAAGAGCCGCTCAACCGCTTCATCTCCAAGATGCCGAAAGGCCGGTTCGAGGCCGCCTCCGGCCCGGCCACCCTCTGCGGCGTCGGCGTCGAAATTTCCGATCGCACGGGACTGGCCGAGAATATCGCGCCTTTGAGAATCGGACCACGGCTGGCCGAAACGATCCCGGCGTTCTGGAGCTGAACTTTCCCTTTCATAATTTCACGCGATTAAATGTGATACAAAAATTATGAAAATCGTCTATGATGAGATCAAACGGAAACTCAATTTAGAGAAGCACGGGTTTGATTTTTCCGATTTGACATTGGACTTTTTTGCGAGTGCTACGATCGTTCCGGTCAAGCAGGGACGATTGATGGCGATCGGGAGCATGCGGCCCGGCGTGATCTCTGTCGTTTTTGTCACTCTTGGTACAGAGGGCATTTCGATTGTCTCGCAACGCCTGGCAAGCAGAAAGGAAAGGTTGGCTCATGAACGTTCACCAGCCGCAAATCCCACCGCTGACGGATGAGCAGGAGGCTGACATTCAAAGAAAAATTGCCAGTGATCCGGACAACCCGGAAGCGACCGATGAAGAATTGTCTCAAGCTCGTCCCTTTGCCGAGGTGTTTCCCGAACTGATGGAAAGCATCCGCCGTTCGCGCGGCCGCCCGATCGTTGAAGTGCGCAAGCAGCAGGTGTCCCTGCGGCTCGATCCTGACGTCATCGAGAAGTTCAAGGCGACGGGCAAGGGCTGGCAGGCTCGAGTCAATGAGATCCTGAAACAAGCAAAACCCTGAGCTGATCATTATTCCGATGACGCGATTGTGAGCGGCCTCCGCGCGATCGGGGCTGGACCTTGCGGTTTGCCTGCCTATCCTCTGCGCTCATGCCGACCTTGGTCCCATGAGGTGCATGATGCCGCGATTGATCCTGCTTGCATTTGCCGCCATCGCTCTTCTGCATGCCCTGTGGCCGATGCCTGCGCATGCGCAGAGCGCTCGACCGCAGGTCAGCCAATGCCAGGCGATCGCCCGGTCTCTTCCCGACGTTACCTTCGCCAGTTTCAAGTCGCCGCCCGGTTCGAACGTTCAGGCAGCCGCCAATGAAGAGGTTGTTATCACCTATGTTGGCCACTCGACCTTTTTGATCGAAACGCCGGGTGGTGTGTCGATCGCCACCGATTATAGCGGCTGGTACGCGCCGCCGAAGGTGCCGGATGTGGTGACGATGAACAAGGCGCATTCCAGCCACTACACGCTGACGCCGGACCCGGCGATCAGCCAAGTGCTGCACGGGTGGGGCGATGATGGCAAGCCGGCGGATCACGATGTCGTGGTCGGTGACGCCTATATCCGCAACGTCACGACGGATATCCGCTCGGGCGGCGCAATGATGGAGCCGGACGGCAATTCAATCTTTATCTTTGAGGTCGCGGGTCTCTGCATCGGCCATCTCGGGCATCTGCATCATGAACTCGACGATACCGATTATGCCGAGATCGGCAGGCTCGACGTGTTGATGGTACCGGTCGATGGCGGCCTGACGATGGGGGCGCAAAGCATGAGCCGGGTGGTGACGCGGCTGCGCTCTTCGCTGATCCTGCCGATGCACCGGCGCGGCCCGCCTGTAGCAAGCTTCCTGCAGATGTTCGGCGATGGTTTCGACAAGAGTTTTTCCGTGCAGGCGAGCGTGACGGTGTCGATGCGTTCCTTGCCAAGGAAGCCACTGATTTATATCCTGCGGGGCGTCTGACCCTGGGGACCATGGAATGAAGTTTTTCGCAGCCTGCCTTCTTGCCGCTCTTTCCATGACAACTCAGGTTTTCGCCGACGTTGCCCCGCCGCCGCGTTTGCCCGCTGTGGAAGGCGGCAAGACGCCTGTCGCTGTGCCGGAGACGAAAACGGTCGGACGGCAGGAAGAGTTCGTTCTACCCTCGGGCAATATCGGCTGCATCTATACGCCTGAAGGCGGGACGGAGGTCTACCAGCCTGCGGATGGTGGCCCGGAACTGTCCTGTGATCGCGTCGAGCCCCGTTATGTCCGCGCGACGTTGTCCCGCAAAGGGGCTGCCACACTCGTCAACGACGTCGGTGATCCGAGCTGCTGCTCGGCGGGTCCCGTACTCGACTACGGCCAAGCCTGGACTGCAGGGCCGTTTTCCTGTCTTTCAACCAGAACCGGGCTGTCCTGCGAGCGCAGCGACGGCCATTCGTTCTTTCTCAGCCGCAAGCGGCTTGTCGCCAACTGAAAAAAGGCGGCCCCTTCTGGACGCAAAGCGCCAATGAAACTATAAGGCGGCCAATTCCAAACATGACTAGCATGAGAAGAGGGCGCCATGGCCGGCCATTCACAGTTTAAAAACATCATGCACCGCAAGGGCCGTCAGGACGCCGTGCGGTCGAAAATGTTCTCCAAGCTCGCGCGCGAAATCACCGTCGCGGTCAAGGGCGGCCTGCCCGACCCGACAATGAATGCGCGCCTGCGTCTGGCAATCCAGAACGCCAAGGCACAGTCGATGCCGAAGGACAATATCGAGCGCGCCATCAAGAAGGGCTCCGGTGCCGACGGCGAAAACTACGAAGAAGTCCGCTACGAAGGCTATGGCCCGGGCGGCGTTGCCGTCATCGTCGAGGCACTGACCGACAACCGCAACCGCACCGCCTCCAATGTCCGCTCGACCTTCACAAAGGCCGGCGGCGCGCTCGGCGAAACCGGTTCTGTGTCGTTCTCGTTCGATCGCGTCGGCGAAATTTCCTACAAGCTTTCGGTTGGCGATGCCGACACGGTGATGGAAGCGGCAATCGAAGCCGGTGCCGAGGACGTGACGACCGACGAAGATGGTCACTTCATCATCTGCGGTTTTGAGGATATCGGCGACGTCTCCAAGGCGCTTGAAGCGACGCTCGGCGAAGCCGATACCGTCAAGGCGATCTGGAAGGCCCAGAACACCGTGCCAGTCGATGAGGAACGCGCCCAGTCGTTGATGAAGCTGATCGACACATTGGAAGACGATGACGACGTGCAGAACGTCTACACCAACTTCGAAGTCTCCGATGAAGTGATGGCCAAGCTTTCGGCCTAAATTGCGCCGGTTCACGTCACCGCCTGTCGGAATTGGCAAGCCAGTTCCGGCAGTTGGCCATTAGGCTCCTGTCTTTTCGAGAGGATGTTGACCATGCAGACTGTGACGAAACTCGCGGCACCCGCTCCCGCTGACGGCGACCCGGCAACACTGGATGGCTGGGTTGTCGTATCCGGCACGCCGACGATGAAAACCTGGGCGCTGCACACATCGTCCGATGGCTCGATGGTGTCGGGCTATTGGGAAGCGACACCCGGCACCTATCACGCGAGCTACACGGCCTATGAATTTGTGCACATGATCGCGGGCAAGATCATCATCACGCCGGACGGCGGCACGCCTGTCACGGTCGCCGCCGGCGACGCATTCGTCGTCGAGGCCGATTTCAAAGGCACGTGGGAAATCCTCGAAACCGTGCGCAAGCATTTTGATTTCAAGGTTTCAGCCTGATCTAAAATTGAGGCGATGGATACCCCGGATTTCTCCGGGGTATTTTTTTATGCCGCCTTGGCCAGCTTCTGCTGCGCATCTGCAAACAGCCGCACCGATTTCAGCCGCGCATCCATGTCGTAGATCGGCATGGAGACGATGACTTCGTCGGCGTCCGTCTGGTCGATGAACCGGTCGAGCTTGGTCTTGATCGTCTCCGGCCCGCCGACGACCGCATAGGTCATGGCGTGATCGACGAAGATTTTCTCATTGTCGCTCCACAAGTCGTCCATTGAGTCTACCGGCGGCGGAAACTGACCGCGGGCATTGCGGCGCAGCGCCACGAAGGATTGCTGCATCGAGGTGAAGAGGTGGTTGGCATCGGCATCGGTATCGGCAGCGACACCCATGATGCCGACCATGGCATAGGGCTGGTCGAGATATTGCGACGGCTCGAAACGCTCCCGGTAGATTTCCAGCGCTGATAGAAGCATGTCGGGCGCGAAATGCGAGGCGAAGGCGAAGGGCAGGCCGAGCATGCCGGCTAGATGGGCGCTGAAATGGCTCGAGCCGAGCAGCCAGATCGGCACATTGCTATCGGCACCGGGCACGGCGATCAGGTCCTGGCCATCCTTGATCGGACCAAGCAGCGCCTGTAGCTCAATCACGTCATTGGGGAAGTTGTTGGCGCTTGCCTCCATATTGCGGCGAAGTGCGGAAGCGGTGCGCATATCCGTTCCCGGGGCGCGGCCAAGGCCGAGATCGATGCGGCCGGGATAGAGCGCTGCCAGCGTGCCGAACTGCTCGGCGATCACCAGCGGCGAATGATTGGGCAGCATGATGCCGCCAGAGCCGACGCGAATGGTCTTGGTGCCAGCCGCCACATGGGAAATGACGATCGAGGTCGCGGCACTTGCGATCCCTTTCATGCCGTGGTGCTCGGCCAGCCAGAAGCGCTTGTAGCCGGATGCTTCTGCTTCCTGCGCCAGGCGGCGGGAGTTTTCCAGTGCTTGGGATGTGTTTGACCCTTGCGTAATGGGGGAAAGGTCGAGGATCGAAAAGGGCACCATAAGAAAAGCCTTCGATGAATGGAACTGATAGAAGCCTATGTAAGATAGAATTTCATAAATCCAAGCCTGCCGATAACATGTGATGAGGCCGTACCGCCAAATTGTGACGGATGTTTTTGTTTTGTTCACATTTTGCTGGCAGCGTCCGGGCATGAGTATTAAGCTTCCGACCATGCACAACACGATTCGTATTATCGGCATCGATCCAGGCCTCCGGCGTACCGGCTGGGGTGTTATCGATACGCTCGGAAATTCCCTGCGCTTTGTCGCTTCCGGTACCGTCACGTCGGATGGCGACATGGATCTGGCGTCGCGTCTCTGCCAATTGCATGATGGTCTGGCCGATGTCATTCACACCCATAAACCAGACGAGGCCGCTGTCGAACAGACCTTCGTCAACAAGGATGCGGTAGCAACGCTGAAGCTCGGCCAGGCGCGTGGTATCGCCATGCTGGTGCCGGCGCGGGCGGGTCTTCAGGTGGCTGAGTATGCACCAAACGCGGTGAAAAAGGCCGTGATCGGTGTTGGCCATGGTGAGAAGAAGCAGATCCACATGATGCTGAAAATACTGATGCCGAAGGCCGAATTCAAAGGCGACGATGCCGCCGATGCCTTGGCGATTGCCATCTGCCACGCCCACAATCGCGGCGGCGCGCGGATGCGCATGGCGGCGCTCGCGGGTTGATTTGTTCTTGACTTGTTCTTATTGTAAGGATATTTCTTACTTTGAAGGAGCATGTCATGCGTGTCACATCCAAAGGTCAAGTAACCATACCCAGGGACTTGCGCGAGCTCGCGGGCATAGCCCCGAATAGCGACGTGCTGTTTTCGATGGAAGGCGGCAAGCTGACCATTGTTCCCAAAGATGGCCGTCAGGAGCAGGAAGACCGTCTGCGCCTCGAGCGGTTCCTCGATAGTCTGCAACGGCTGGAGGGGACAGGTGATCAGGATATCGATTCAGACGCGCTCATGAGCATGACGCGGGACCGCTGATCATGGCGACTTTGGTAGATACGAATGTGCTGGTAGATATCGCCGTCCGCGATCCTCTTTGGCTTGGTTGGTCGAAGGCGCAGCTCCTGTCTGCCGCGAAGCGTGGTGCAATCGTCATCAATCCAATCGTATATTCCGAGTTTTCCGTGCGTTATCAGCGCATGGAAGATGTAGATCTGCTGCTGCCCGAACCCGATTACAGCCGGGAAAACCTTCCCTGGGCGGCTGCCTTTGCAGCGGGTGCGGCTTTTCGGAAATACAGGCAAGCAGGCGGCGGACGCGATCGGGTGCTGCCGGATTTTCTCATCGGCGCCCATGCGGCCATTCGGGGACACACCATTTTGACCCGCGATCCAAAGGGTTATCGTGCATACTTCCCCTCCGTCGAACTGATCACCCCGGACACTCACCCATGAAGGATTTTGTGCCATGATCGGCAAGCTCAAGGGAACGATCGACGAGATTGGCGACGACCATGTCGTGGTCGACGTTCATGGCGTCGGCTACGTCGCCCATTGTTCGTCGCGAACATTGTCGAAGATTGGTTCGGCTGGTGAGGCTGTGGTGCTGTTCATCGAAACCTATGTGCGCGAGGACCAGTTGCGGCTGTTCGGCTTCCTGTCGGCACTGGAGCGGGAATGGTTCCGGTTGTTGCAAAGCGTTCAAGGCGTCGGCTCCAAGGTGGCGCTTGCCATTCTTTCCGTGTTGACGCCGGGCGAATTGGCCAATGCCATTGCATTACAGGACAAAACCGCGGTGTCGCGCGCTCCGGGCGTCGGGCCGAAGGTTGCGGTGCGCATTGTGACCGAATTGAAAAACAAGGCACCGGCCTTCGCCGGCGATGCGGGTGCTAATATTGGCCTGAAGCAGGAGCTGGGCGAAGGTGTTGCCTCGGCGCCAGTCTCCGATGCGGTATCGGCGCTGAGCAATCTCGGCTATTCACGAGACCAGGCGGCCAATGCCGTGGCAGCGGCCTTGAAGAATGGTGGCGAGGGGCTGGATAGCGCCAAGCTGATCCGGCTGGGGCTGAAGGAATTGGCGCGGTGATTCCTTGCTTTTTTCAGTTATCCTTACTAAAATTGATATGTAAGGAGTGGTGCGATGATTGTTTTTGACAGTACGTTGACGACCAAAGGGCAGACAACGATTCCGGTTGAAGTGAGAGAAATGCTCAAACTGAAACCCGGAGATAAGATCAGGTATGTCGTGAACGGCGACAGGGTCTATCTGCGTGTCAAAAATAAGAAGGCTGCAGATCTTGCCGGAATCCTACACGACCCCGATCGTAAACCCGCCTCGATTGAGGAATTTGACCGGGCGATAGGGGATCAGCTCGCTGAAGACGATCAGGGGATTGCGGATGATTGGAATAGACACCAACGTTCTTCTTAGGTTCATCTTGGCGGATCACGCTGTCCAGTTTGAAACTGTGAAGAGTTTTTTGCGTACCCGGTCTCTTGATGATCCGGCTTTCATATCCCTTTTCGTTTTTGCCGAAACAAGCTGGGTTCTGCGCCGCCGGTACGGGTATGCCAACGACGTCATCGCAGCAACGTTTCGCCAGTTGTTGGCGGTGGAAGAATTTTTCTTCGAGGATGAGCATTTTCTCGATGATTTGTTGTCTGAAGACGAAAAAATACGCGGGGCCGATATATCCGACCATGTGGTGTCGTATATTGCCACCCGGTCAGGCTGTCTAAAGACCGTGACCTTTGATCGCAACGCTGCTCGTACTGTCCCCGGAATGGAACTTCTCGCATGACTGATGCCGCACGTTTGATCGCCCCGGAAAAGCGCGGCGAGGATCTCGATACGACGTTGCGCCCGCAATCGCTGGACGAGTTTACCGGCCAGGCGGAGGCGCGTGCCAATCTGAAGGTGTTTATCGAAGCGGCGAAGAACCGGGGTGAGGCGCTGGATCATGTGCTGTTCGTCGGCCCGCCCGGCCTCGGCAAGACCACATTGGCGCAGATTATGGCCAAGGAACTCGGCGTCAATTTCCGCTCGACATCCGGACCGGTGATTGCCAAAGCGGGGGATCTTGCCGCCTTACTCACCAATCTCGAAGACCGGGATGTGCTGTTTATCGACGAAATTCATCGGCTCAGCCCGGCGGTGGAGGAAATCCTCTATCCGGCGATGGAGGATTTTCAGCTCGACCTGATCATTGGCGAGGGGCCGGCGGCGCGGTCGGTGAAGATCGATCTGTCGAAATTCACGCTGGTCGCCGCCACCACCCGGCTCGGGCTGTTGACGACGCCGCTGCGCGACCGTTTCGGCATTCCGGTCCGGCTGAATTTCTACACTGTTGAAGAGCTGGAATTGATCGTTCGCCGCGGTGCCCGGCTGATGGGTCTTGGTATAACCGATGACGGCGCCCGCGAAATTGCCCGCCGGGCACGCGGTACGCCACGTATCGCCGGACGGCTGTTGCGCCGGGTGCGGGATTTTGCCGAGGTTGCCAGGGCCGAAGCCGTCACCAAGCAGATCGCCGACGAGGCACTGACCCGGCTTTTGGTCGACAATATGGGGCTCGACCAGCTCGACAAGCGCTACCTGACGATGATTGCGCTCAATTTCGGTGGTGGTCCTGTCGGCATCGAGACCATCGCTGCAGGGTTGTCCGAACCCCGCGATGCGATCGAGGACATCATCGAGCCCTACATGATCCAGCAGGGTTTTATCCAGCGCACGCCGCGCGGGCGTATTTTGACCGCAAACGCGTGGAAACACCTTGGATTGCAGGTGCCGAAGGATCTGGAAGCCACTCAGTTCCGCCTGTTTCAAGAGGATGATTGATTGTTGACGCGGCGGGGTTTTGTCAGAACGCTTGGCGCTCTGATGTTGTCGGGCGTTGCGTCCGGCGCTTATGCCGTGGGGATCGAGCCTGTGGGACGGCCGCGTGTGGTTCGCTATAACCTGGTGCCAAACAAGTGGCCGGTCGGGCTGAAATTGCGGCTGGTGATTCTGGCCGATCTGCACGCCTGCAGACCCTGGATGTCTCCGCGCCGGATCGGGGACATCTGCGCGCAGGCCAATGCGCTGGATGGCGACATGATCCTGCTGTTGGGCGATTTTCTTTCCGGAATGCGGATGGGCGGCAACCGGGTCACATCCGATGAGTGGGCGGGGGAGCTTGCCCGCCTTGCAGCCCCTCTCGGCGTTCATGCGGTCATGGGAAACCATGACTGGATCGACGACCCCGACGCAATGATCTCAGGCATGGGGCCAACGATCGTGCACAAGGCGCTGGCCTCGATCAACGTCCCAATTTACGAAAATCAGGCGAGCCGTTTCGAAAAGGATGGCAAAGGGTTTTGGCTGGCGGGTCTTGCCGACCAGATCGGGCCGCGCGAAGGCCTCGACGATTTGCCGGGAACCCTGGCCCAGGTCACCGATGAAGCGCCGGTTATCCTGATGGCGCATGAGCCGGATGTTTTTCCAACAGTGCCCGAGAGGGTGTCGGTGACATTATCGGGGCATACCCATGGCGGGCAGATCCGCCTGTTTGGCTATTCGCCGATCGTGCCTTCGCGCTATCACAACCGCTACGCTTACGGGCATGTGGTGGAAGACGACCGCAACCTGATCGTTTCGGGCGGGCTTGGTTGTTCGATTGCCCCCATCCGTTTCGGCTCGCCGCCGGAAATCGTCGTTGTCGAACTTGGATAGGCCATGCCCAAACGTAAGATGATCCGGATGGATGGACCGCAGAAACAGCGGTTCAATTTTCGCATTGCAGGCCTTGG
Source organism: Pararhizobium sp. (assembly GCF_965279435.1). Lineage (NCBI taxonomy): Bacteria > Pseudomonadati > Pseudomonadota > Alphaproteobacteria > Hyphomicrobiales > Rhizobiaceae > Pararhizobium > Pararhizobium sp. The sequence continues at coordinate 520,013 of NZ_CBDIHY010000003.1, read as the reverse complement.
CTTTCGCAACGGTCATGTTCTGGTGCATCGGGCCGTGCATGAGGATTTCTGGACGTTTCCGGGTGGGCGGGCCGAGATCGGCGAGACGTCGGTGGAAACGCTGAAGCGCGAGATGATCGAGGAACTGGGCGTCGAGGTCAGCGTCGGGCGCATGCTCTGGACCGTGGAAAATTTCTTCCGCTACGAGGAGCGCGATTATCACGAGATCGGCTTCTACTACGAGATGGATATTCCCGCACATTTTCCGTTTCACCCGAGCGGCATTGTTCATCGCTTGCGGGACGGCAAGAATGATCTCGAATTCAAATGGGTGAAGGCCACCAAGGCGGCGCTGACGGCCCTCGATATTCCGCCCTATTTTATCGCCGAACAGATCGAGACCCTGCCGCCGACACCGGTCCATATCATCTGGGATGACGGCAATCTCGACCGTTAGGGCACGACATCCCGAACCCGGGCGAAGACTGCCGGGTCAAGCCAGCTGTTCTATCGTCTCTTTCAGCAACACCAAGCCGCCCGGCTTCCAGCCCAGCGCCTCGATCTTGCAAGTGCCCATCGGATTGCAGGCTGCCGTATCCTCAGCGGCCGGCAAGGGATGCGGACAGTGCGTGCTCTGCTGGAGGATCGATAAGATATCATTAGTATCGGTCAGGAGATCGGAGACGTTGAAGGTTTCGCCGTTGATCCGCACAGTGTCCGATTCCAGCATCAGCCGTACGGCACGGGCGACATCGTCCCCGTGCACTTCGGTACCAGCCCGTGGCGCAATTGGCTTGCCTGCGAGATAGTCCTCGAATAGCCCGGCCCATTTATGCCGCTGTCCGGGACCGGCTGGGCCATAGATGCCGGTTGTCCGCAGGCTTGCGGTGACGAAGCCATGGCCGCAGAGCGAGCTCAAACTGCGCTCCGCCTGCAGCTTGGTTTCGCCATAGAGCGTATCGGGCTTGCCGTGCATATCCTCTGTCAGAACCGTTCCGGGTGGCTGCGGACCATAGGCGGCGCGGCTGGAGAGGAACACGCAGCGGCGCACGCCGGCGTCGCGGGCGGTCTCAAAAAGCCGCACTGTGCCGTCGAGATTGGCCCGCTGGAATCCCTGCGGATCGTCTCCTTCGCCACCGCGATACTTTCCGGGAATATGGTCGAAGGCGGCGTGGACAAAATAGTAGACGTTGTCGAAGGCCTCGATCTGATCGGCATCCGGATCGAGCCGCAGGGGCACGAAGGCAACATCCTTGGAAAAGAAGCCAGGCTCGGGCGCGGTGCGGCCGCCGACGGTGACTTTGTAACCATTGGCCAGCAGGTGCTCGACGATGAAGCGGCCGGCATAACCGGTGCCGCCGGAAACGAGAACGCGTGTCATAAGCTTCCTGATGTCACTCTGCGCCTGGCCGGCTCGGGTTTGGCAGATCGGCAATATGCGGAATAGCTTTGCCGCTGAAGAAAGCATGCCAGAGATTGATCAGCGGCCGCAGCCTTTCCGCTTTCGGATGGTCCTTTTCCCACGGTTTTTCATACTGATAATGCAGCACGCCGATGGATGGCCAATCCCACAGCGCCGGCATGGTAAACCAGACATATTGCAGCATGTTCATCGTCACAGGCAGCCCGTGCCATTCCGGGAAAAAATCCTGCAGAAAAGTCTGGTCGGTACGCGGCCAGAAGGCATCCGGCTGATCCAGCTGCGCCAGCATCGCATCGAACGTCTGGAGAGACGGCGTGGCGACGAAGACGCCGGAGTTCAGCCGGTGGAAGTCGGCAAGGCTTTCGTAGACGTTGGGTGCCGCTGAAAATTCCGGATAGCCGAAATAACGGTCGATGTTTTTCAAAACCAGCGCATCGGCATCGATGAAGATGCAACGTTCATACTCGGTCAATTGCCAGAGCCGCAGCTTGCAGAAATTATCGAGCGGCGAGTGAAAATCCGGTTTTCGTCCCTTGGTGAAGGGGGCCACGCTGTGAAGTGACGTGCGGGCATGCCGCTCGTTGAAGGCGTCCGATAGCGGCAGGCACTCGGTGGCGGCTAACCGGCAGCCGAATTGGGCAAGCGGCGCAAGAGTGTGCCCGTCAACGCCGCCGGTGTGGAGAACGACGATATCGGCTTGCGTGCCCGTCATCCTGATCGAACGGGCCAGCGCCGTTGCACCCATTGCATAATCGGCATTCGTCACTAGCGTCACGAATGCGTGCCGTGAACCGGTAGGGCCGGAGGGCGCGGCACCGTCTGAGGCAGGAGGGGACTGCGTCATGAAACCGATTTCAGCCTTCTTCCCTCCGGATCGTGATTGATCCTCGCGGCGATGTCCTTGGTCCAGGCAGAAACGGCAGGCACGCAGCCGCGGTCGACACGGTAAGCGTATTTCTTGCCGACATCGACGATTTCCGCAAGCAGGCCGTCCTGCAGTGTGATCGGGTCGAGGCCAAGCTGGCGGAATTTTTCGTTGTGCACCACCAGATCGTTTTCGGCCGCTTCCTTGCGTGGATTGGGCAGCCAGGCGATTTGGGAACCGGTGAGGCCGGCGATCATTTCAGCAAGATCGCGGATCCGGTGGGTTTCGGTCATCTGGTTGAAGATCTCGACGCGGGCGCCGCGCTGCGGCGGGTTTTTCAGCGCCAGTTCGATGCAGCGGACCGAATCCTGGATGTGAATGAAGGCGCGGGTCTGGCCGCCGGTGCCATGCACGGTCAGCGGATAGCCGATGGCCGCCTGGATCAGGAAGCGGTTGAGCACGGTGCCATAGTCGCCATCGTAGTCGAAGCGATTGATCAACTGCTCGTGGCGGCGGGTCTGTTCGGTATGGGTGCCCCAGACGATGCCCTGATGCAGGTCGGTGATCCGCAGGCTGTCATTCTTGGCATAGAACTGGAACAGCAGCTGATCGAGGCATTTGGTCATGTGGTAGATCGAGCCGGGATTGGCCGGATAGAGGATATCCTGCGTCGCCGTCTCGCCGCTTTGTGTCTCGATGCCAACAGGCAGATAACCCTCCGGAATGGCGGCACCGACCGTCGAATAGCCGTAGACGCCCATGGTTCCGAGATGGACGAGATGCGCGTCGAGGCCGATCTCGACCAAAGCGTTCAGCAGATTGTGGGTGGCGTTGACGTTGTTGTTGACCGTGTAGTTCTTGTGGCGGTCGCTCTTCATCGAATAGGGCGCGGCGCGCTGTTCTGCAAAATGGATGACGGCATCCGGGCGGTTTTCTGCGAGCCAGTTTTTCAGGAGTTCGTAGTCACGGGCGAGGTCTATCAGGTGAAAATGGATGCGCCGGCCGGTCTCAGCATGCCAGATGCGGGTGCGTTCCTGAATGCTGTCCATCGGGGTCAGCGACTGGACGCCGAGTTCAGTATCGATCCAGCGGCGCGAAAGATTGTCGAGGATGTGGACGTCGTGTCCGGCATCGGACAGATGCAGCGCCGTCGGCCAACCGACAAAGCCGTCACCGCCAAGGACTGCAATTTTCATGCGCCAATCTCCTGTGGGAAGGGAAGTCCTTGGTCGTTGATAGGAGAACATTGTGACAAACCTGCAATGCTTGCAAAACGCGTTTGGTTCCTGCACAGAAAAAAGAATAATTTTGCGAGGCTGCGGATGACTTTGATTGCGCTTTCCGGCGAGCTGACGGATGCCGGACACCGGCTGGTGCAGCGTGTCTATTACGAGGACACGGATTTCTCTGGCGTCGTTTACCACGCCCGGTACCTGCATTTCATGGAGCGGGCGCGCACCGATTATCTGCGGCTGTTGGGCGTCGAGCAGGCGACGCTGGCAATCGAGGGCGATACAGAAGGACTGGTGTTCGTCGTCCATCGCATGGAGATCGATTTCAAGCAGCCGGCGCGCATGGACGATATCCTGACGATCACCACGGCGACGGAAAAGGCTGGCGGTGCCAAGATGGTGCTGAGCCAGGAAATCCGCCGCGAGGGCACGCTGTTGATCGCCGCCAAGGTGATCATTGCCGTCATCAACGGACAGGGGCGGCCGCGACGGCTGCCGGAGACGCTAGGCAAGAAGTTCCTCGGGCAGGGTTGAGTTTTAGTCCCCGGCCTCGACGGCTTTCAGCATTGCCTTGGTCAAGCTCTGCTTCCAGTCTTTCGCCTCGGCCCATGGATCGGTACCGCTCTCCAGCCGCTCAAGAATATCAGGAATATGAAACCGGTTGGCGGCGTCGAGATCGTTCAGTTCCTCCCAGCCGACGGGCGTGGCGACAGGGCCATTGGCGCGGGCGCGCACCGAATAGGGAGCGACGGCAGTGGAGCCGCGCTCGTTGCGCAGCCAGTCGATGAAGATGCGGCCCTTGCGCTTGGCCTTGGACATGGTGGCGATGTAGTTCTCCGGATCATTGTCGGCGATCTCAGCGGAAAGGCCTTTGGCGAAGGCCTTGGCCTCTTCCCACAGCGCGCGGCGCGATAGCGGCACGATGACATGGATGCCCTTGCCGCCGGAGACCATGGCGACGGATTTCAGGCCAAGCTCTTCGAGCGCGTTGCGAAGTGAGACGGCGGCCTGTTTCACCGTTTCGAATGTCACGCTCGGATCTGGGTCGAGGTCGAAGACAAGCCGGTCGGCGGCGTCGAGCCTGTCGATGGTCGAGCCCCAGATATGCAGCTCGATCGTGCCCATCTGCACGGCGGCAACCAACCCTTTCGCATCGTTGACGTAAAGGTAGTTGGCCATATCACCGTCGGATTCCTCGATCGGGACCTGATGGATTTCATCCGGAAAGCCGTCGCCGGCGTGTTTCTGGTAGAAGCACTGATGATCCGGCCCCTGCGGGCAGCGCAGGATCGAGGCGGGGTGATCGGCGGCGAAGGGCAGCATGCGGTCGGCGATGACGCCGTAATAACGGGCAAGGTCGATCTTGGTGATATCGGGATCGGAGAAGAGCAGCCGGTCTGCATGGGTGATGCGGATGCCGAGCACATCGCCGTCTGCATCCTTTTGCCTGCGCGCCTGGCGTTTCTTGTCCACAGCCGGGGCTTCTGCTTCCTTCGCCGACGCTTTTTCGGGCGCGGGTGTTTTTCTCGTCTCTGGGGTCACGGCAGACGCCTCCTTGTCCTCGCGCAGGCCCTGAAAAGCCCCGTGGCGGATATGACCATCATCGGTAAACTCGGCGAATTCGACTTCCGCGACAAGGCCAGGTATCAGCCAGACCGCATCACGGGCGATTTCGTTTGGCACTGTATCAAAGGGTGACGTCTTGCGCTTGAGCTTGGAAAAGCGGTAGGCGAGGTCAACCATGGTGTCTTCGTCGAACCCGGTGCCGACGCGGCCCTGATAGACGAATTTGCCGCCTTCATAGGCGCCAACCAGTAGGGAGGCGAAAGCGCGACCGCGTTTGTCGGAGGGTGAATAACCGCCGATGACGAATTCCTGCCGCTTCGTGCATTTGATTTTCAGCCAGCTGCCCACACGGCCTTCGCGATAGGGGGCATCGGCCTTCTTGGCGATGATGCCCTCCTGGCCCGCCTTGCACATGGCCTGAAACACCTTTTCACCATTGCCGCGCACGTGCTCGCTGTACTGGATCGCGCGGCTTGGGCCTAGCGTGTCCAAAAGAGCTTTCAGCGCGTCCTTGCGCTCGATCAGCGGGGCTTTCCGCAAATCCCTGCCGTCGATCTGCAGCAGGTCGAAACCATAGAACCGGGTTTCACCGCCGGTCTTGATCGCCTTCTGCAATGCAGAGAATTTCGAGCCTTCGTCTGAAGCAGCGACCGCCTCGCCGTCGATTAAGGCTGTGTCGCAATCCAGATCGGCAAACCCATGGGCGATGTCGGGAAATTTTTCCGTCCAGTCGAGCCCCGTGCGCGTGAAGCAGGTGACACCCTCCTTGCCGATGGAAATCAGCAGACGGTAGCCGTCGAACTTGGCTTCGTTCAGCCAGTCGTCGCCGGCCGGTGCTTCGGCGGTCAGCGTCGCAAGTTGCGGCTTGACGAAGGCGGGCGCCTTGCCCGTCCGTTTCCGCTCACCCTGTGGCTCGGAGTGTTCCTCGGCAATGGCGCCTGCCTTGACGTTGGCGGCAGCACTTTTCGCAGATTCCCAGACATGGGCTTTCTTTTCCCCCTCGCCAGACGCGATCTCCTCCATTGAACGGCCGGTTTTGACACTGGTCATGTTGTCTGTCAGCAGGCTTTCGCCGTCCTCGCCGGTTTCCTCGTCATGCTCCTTGATCAGCAGCCAGTTCTCGCGCTTTTCGCCGTCGCGCGGCTTCATCCGCACCAGTGTCCACCCGCCTTGCATGCGCTGGCCGTGGATATGGAATTTCAGCTTACCTTCCTTGAGCCCTTCATCCGGATCGTTGTCCGGTTCCCACCAGCCGGTGTCCCAAAGCATTACCGTGCCACCGCCATATTGCTTTTTCGGGATGGTGCCTTCGAAGTCACCGTAGGCGAGGGGATGGTCTTCGGTGCGCACCGCAAGCCGCTTGTCGTCCGGGTTGATGCTTGGACCTCGCGTCACCGCCCAACTTTTCAGCACGCCCTTCCATTCCAGCCGGAAGTCATAGTGCAGCCGGGTCGCATCGTGTTTTTGCACTAGGAAGAGTTTGCCCGTCTTGGCCGGTTTTGCCGCGCCCTTCGGCTCGGCGGTCTTGGTGAAATCGCGCTTGCGGTTGTATTCGGAGAGGGAGTCTTGGTGCTCGGCCATGGCGGTGCCTCACGCGGACTTTTTCTTTGGGGTGGCTTTCTTGGGCGCAGCTTTTTCGCCGCCGCCTTCGAGGCTCTTTTTCAGTGCCGACATCAGGTCGACGACATTGTCGCCGCGCTTGCCGGTGTCGTCCTCGTCTTCGACCTCGATCGTTGCCTTCTTGCCCTTGAGCTTTCTCTGCACTAGTTCCTTCAGCGCCGTCGAGTAATTGTCCTTGAATGTCGTCGCGTCGAACGGGGCGGTCTTCTTGTCGATCAGCGCCGTTGCCACGTCCAAAAGGTCTTCATCGGAGGTTTTGCCGGACAGGCCGTGGAACATCGGATCGGCCTTGCGCAGCTCGTCGGCATAATGCAGCGTCTCCAACAAAAGCCCATCACCGCAAGGTTTGATGGCGGCTATATATTCCCGGCCGCGCAGGGTTAGCTGGCCAAGCCCCACCTTGTTTGATTTGCGTAAGGCATCCCGAACCACGCGATAGGCGTCCTCGGCCAGATCGTCGGCGGGAACGATGTAATAGGGTTTGTCATAGTAGATCGGTGAAATTTCGGAGGCATCGACGAACTGCACGAGCTCGAGCGTCTTCTTGGTCTCGAGCTTGACGGCATCGATTTCCTCGGGCTCAAGCAGGACATATTTGCCGCTCTCGTATTCATAGCCCTTGACGATCTCGTCGGTATCTACCGGCCCGATGCCATCGACCACCTTGTCGTAATGGACAGGCTTGCCGGAGGGTTCGTGGATCTGGCGAAACGCAAATCGCGCGCCGGTCTTGGTGGCGCTGAACACTTCGACTGGAATGGAAACCAGGGAAAGGCGCAATTGCCCCTTCCACAATGCACGCGATACCATGTCTCCACCTTTTCCGTATGCCGGTGTTAGTGCGGAATATTTGCCGTGTTTGTGTCTCGGGCAAGCAGACGTTCCAGCGCTGCCACGTCCTTGCTGGTGATAACCGGCACCGGATCGGAGATCATAGCTTGCAACACGTCAGGCGAGATGGCGCCGTTCTCGATGGCCCATTCCAGCGCTTCTCGCGTCTCACGCTCGGCCCTCAGCTGCGCGTAAAGCGCAAGGATGAGGCGGTCGCGATGATCGAAATGCGGCCGGGCGGGACGTTTGGGCGATTTCTTCGGTGCAATGCTGCTCATGTCCATCTAACGCGGCAAGGTTCGGATTGTTCCGCGACCAAGTCTTCGCCAAGACGTCATTGCAGTGCAGTATAGTAACACTCTCTTAACCATAATGATGTCTTAATGCACATATTAGGGTTTTGTGCAGTGCACGTCATCCTTTCACCAAGATTGAACGCAAGAAGGCAGACAGGAAGCTTAAAGATCGGCATGACGCCGGTTATCGGCAGCTGCCGGGTCAATCTTGCAACAATGACGTTTAAGCACCCTGGCTGTGAGCATGAGACTGCTCTTGCCGGGCGTTTGGATTCGGGGATTTGAGAACGATGGAACAGGTTGGATTGGCTGCGGCGACGACAGACGTAACGCTGTGGTCGCTATTCATGCAAGCGGGCTTCGTGGTGAAGCTGGTCATGCTGGGACTGATCGGTGCTTCGATCTGGACCTGGGCGATCGTCGTCGACAAGTCGCTGAAATTCGGCAAGGTGCGCCGCCAGCTGGACGCCTTTGAACAGGTATTCTGGTCTGGCCAGTCGCTGGAAGAACTCTACCGGACACTGTCCGACCGGACGACCGCCGGCATGGGCGCGATCTTCGTCTCGGCTATGCGCGAATGGAAAAAATCGTTTGAACGTGGTGCCCGCTCGCCGATCGGCCTGCAGATGCGTATCGACCGGGCAATGGATGTCACCCTGGCGCGTGAAGCAGAAGCACTGGAGTCGCGGCTCGGGTCGCTGGCGACAATCGGTTCGGCCGGTCCGTTCGTCGGTCTGTTCGGTACCGTTGTCGGTATCATGACATCATTCCAGGCTATCGCCGGTTCGAAATCAACCAATCTTGCAGTCGTTGCTCCCGGTATCGCCGAGGCGCTTCTGGCGACCGCCATCGGCCTTCTCGCCGCTATCCCGGCGGTTATCGCCTACAATAAATTCTCCGCCGATGCCGGCAAGCTGACGGCGCGCATGGAAGGTTTTGCCGACGAATTCTCGGCCATTCTTTCGCGCCAGATCGATGAGAAGCTGCAGCCTCGCCAGGCCGCGCAGTAAAAGCCTGAGCGGCACGAAGACGGAGATAGACCATGGGTATGTCAGCAGCAGGTGGATCGAAGGGTGGCGGCCGTCGCCGTGGTGGCCGTAGCGGCCGCGGCGGCAAGGGCGTCATGAGCGAAATCAACGTGACGCCGTTCGTCGACGTCATGCTGGTTCTTCTGATCATCTTCATGGTTGCAGCACCAATGATGACCGTCGGCGTGCCGATCGACCTGCCGGAAACGCAGGCCAAGGCGCTCAATGCCGAAACCCAGCCGATCACGATTTCGGTGAAGAGCGACGGCCAGGTCTTCCTGCAGGAAACGCCGATTCCGGTCGAAGAGGTTGCAGCCAAGCTCGAGGCTATCGCCACGACGGGCTACAGCGAGCGCATCTTCGTGCGCGGTGATGCGACGGCACCTTACGGCGTGATCGCCGATGTCATGGCGCGCATTCAGGAAGCCGGCTTCAAGAATATCGGTCTCGTCACCCAGCCGCAGAAGGGCCAGTAGAGCGCGTACGATGAAGAGCAGTCTCATCACATCCGCTGTGCTACATGGCCTGGTTCTGACCTGGGCGCTGGTGTCGCTTGGCAGTCCCAAATCGTTCGAGGTCTCCAGCATGGAGTCCATTCCGGTCGATATGGTGTCTGTCGAAGAGCTGACCCAGTTGCAGCAGGGAGACGAAAAGGCCCCGAAGTCTGAAAAGCCTTCGCCTGTCCCGACAAAAAAGCCCGCTGAACTCAACAATGGTGAAAATACCGGCGACAACAGTGTCGATCTGAAAACACCACCAAAACCGGAATCCAAGCCGATCGAGAAGGAATCGACCGGCGCGATCAAGTCTGAAGAAAAGCCGTTGCCGACACCTGAACCGGTGAAGCAGGACACGCCCGAGGTGACCGAAGAAAAACCGGCATCCGAGCCTGCGACGGAAGTCGCCGCGTTGCCGGAGCCGAAGGAGGAGGTCAAGCCCGATCCTAAGCCTGCCGAGACCCCGGCGGAGGAAAAGCCTGCGGAAAAACCCGATGCTGAAGCTCTGCCGGACAAGGTTCCGACGCCGATGGCAAAGCCCAAGGTAGAACAGCCGGCGCAGACGGCGAAAACGCCGGATCGCAAGAACGAAGAGAACAAGCCGGAAAAGAAAAAGACCTCGACGGCCATGAAGTCGGATTTCGATGCTGACGAAGTGGCGGCTCTTCTCAACAAGCAGGATTCGTCTGGTGGCGGCACGAAGCGGTCCACCGAAACGGCTTCGCTTGGAGCCAAGAAAACCACCGGCAACACGCTTTCCGTCAGCGAAATGGATGCGTTGCGTGGCCGAATCCAGAACAATTGGTCTGTGGTTGCCGGGATTTCCGGTGCCGAAGGGCTGACGATCACGGTGACGATGCAGCTCGGCAAGGATGGCGAGATCATCGGACGGCCTGAAGTGGTTGCGTCCGGCGGCACGGATGCCGCGCGGCGGACCTTCGAGGGCAGTGTGCGGCGGGCCATCATGAAGTCGGCACCGTTCGATAATCTGCCGGCAGACAAATATGATTCCTGGAGCGAAGTGGTCGTCAATTTCGATCCAAGCTCCATGCTTTAGAATATCACACGAATGAATGGCTGAAAGGCTCCGTTACAATGTTGAAACGCAACCCCTTCCGTTTTCTGATCGCGATCGCGACGATGGTCACTCTGGTGATCGCGCCGGCTTATGCGCGCGTGGAAATCAATATCAACAAGGGCAATGTCGAGCCTTTGCCAATCGCCATCACCGACTTCCTGCAGGGTGAACTGGGCCAGAAAATCTCCGACGTCGTCGCAGCCGACCTGAAGCGCTCCGGCCTGTTTGCGCCGATCGCCAAGACGGCCTTCATCGAGAAGATCACCAACCCGGATGCAGCGCCCCGTTTTGAAGACTGGAAGGTCATCAATGCGCAGGCGCTGGTCACTGGCCGCGTCACCCAGGAAGGCGACGGCCGTCTGAAGGCCGAGTTCCGCCTGTGGGACAGTTTCGCCGGCCAGCAGATGGCGGGTCAGCAGTTCTTCACCCAGCCGGAAAATTGGCGCCGTGTCGCCCATATCATCGCCGACGCGATCTATGAGCAGATCACCGGTGAAAAGGGCTATTTCGATACCCGTATCGTCTATGTCGCCGAAAGCGGCCCGAAGACGGCGCGCAAGCGGCAGCTGGCCATCATGGACCAGGATGGCGCCAACGCACGCGGTATCACCAATTCCAACGATATCGTGCTGACGCCGCGTTTCTCGCCGAACAAGCAGGAAATCACCTACATGTCGTTCGAGGGCAACGAGCCGCGCGTTTACTTGCTGCAGCTCGAAACCGGACAGCGCGAAGTGGTCGGCAATTTCCCCGGCATGACCTTTGCGCCGCGCTTCTCGCCGGATGGCCAGCGGGTGATCATGAGCCTGCAGCAGGATGGCAACGCCAACATCTACACGATGGACCTGCGTTCACGCACCACGACACGCCTGACTTCGACCGCCGCAATCGATACCTCGCCGTCCTATTCGCCTGACGGCGGCCAGATCGTCTTCGAAAGCGACCGCGGCGGCCGCCAGCAGCTCTACGTCATGAGCTCGGGCGGTGGCGGACAGAACCGCATCTCGTTCGGCGATGGTTCCTATTCGACCCCCGTCTGGTCACCGCGCGGAGACCTGATCGCGTTCACCAAGCAATCGGGCGGCAAGTTCTCGATTGGGGTGATGAAGCCGGACGGTTCGGGCGAACGTATCCTGACGACAGGCTTCCACAATGAAGGCCCGACCTGGGCCCCGAACGGCCGCGTCCTGATGTTCTTCCGTCAGAACGCCGGTGCCGGTGGGCCGCAGCTCTATTCGATCGATCTGACCGGCTATAACGAACAGCTGGTCCAGACCAAGGGCTTTGCATCCGACCCGGCCTGGTCGCCGCTTCTCGAATAGCCCATGAATAGCATTGTGACGGTGCGGCGGGAAATATGGCAAAATCGCCGCTTTCTCGCCGCAAAGGACTGATCTAGCAAGCCTACAAGCCGATTTTGACAAACTGTTAACCATATCTGTTGAAATGGGATTAACCGCTTCCGGTTACAGTCTGGCAACCCTGAATTCAGACCATCCAAGGAGACCGGCCCATGAGCCGCATTCACGCCCAGGCCGCAGGCCGCATGCAATCCATCGCCCGCAACCCGATCATGATCGCTCTCTTTGCCAGCCTGGCGCTTGCCGCCTGCGCCAAGAAGCCGATGAACAGCGCCGGCGATCTCGGCCTCGGCGCCAATGCGGCGACCCCGGGTTCGACCCAGGACTTCACGGTCAATGTCGGCGACCGCATCTTCTTCGATACGGATTCCACCTCGATCCGTGCAGACGCCCAGGCAACGCTTGATCGTCAGGCTCAGTGGCTGGCCAAGTATCCGAACTACGCCATCACGGTCGAAGGCCATGCCGACGAACGCGGCACCCGCGAATACAACCTGGCACTGGGCGCACGCCGCGCTGCATCGGCCAAGGAATATCTCTCCTCGCGCGGCATTTCGGCCTCGAAGATCCGCACGATCTCCTACGGCAAGGAAAAGCCGGTCGCCGTTTGCGACGACATTTCCTGCTGGTCGCAGAACCGCCGCGCCGTCACGGTTCTCGGTGGCGCCGGCATGTAATTGCCCGGCTACATAGCATTATTCTGATATCAAACCGGCCGTGTGAATGTCCACGCGGCCGGTTTTTTCATATCAAGCGGCCCGGCATGCGTGGCGATGGCACGTGTTATCTGCGGCCAGTCGTTCGGATGCAGTTCATGGCCGCCGCCCTCAATGCGTTGCAGCTTCGCGCCGCTGACGGCGTTCGCCAGAGCCTCGCCATGGGCGATCGGAAAGATCGGGTCGGCGGTTCCATGAATGACGAGGAGGGGAACGCGTAGATCGGCCGCAGCCGGGCGCTTATCGCCGTCTCCGTTTTCGAGCATGAAGTGGTTGGTGACGCTCGCGAAAGAGCGGGCGCGATCCATGTCCCGCTCGACGAACAGCCGCGCGGCGCCTGCGTCATGCGGGTGTGTTGTGCTGGCAATCATGCTTACGTCGCGCATCATGAAATCGAGGACGTCAGCGCGGTCGGTCCAGTCAACGGTCTCTCCGGTCGCTGCATGCGCGCTATAAGCCTCCGTGAACGGCGGCAGGTCCTCGATCCCCAGCGGGCTTGAACTGAGGATGGTGAGTGTCCTGACACGATCGGGATGGGCGAGCGCGACACGCTGGGCGATGAAACCGCCGAGCGACATGCCGGCGATGTCGGCGGCTTTAATCCCGTGGCCATCAAGGACCGCCACCGCATCCTCCGCCATGTCGGAAAGGGTGTAGGGCGTACTGCCCGGCGGATAGGTCGTGGACAAGCCGGTATCGCGGTTATCGTAGCGGATGACGAAGCGCCCTTGATCGGCGAGTTGTCTGCAGAATTCTTCCGGCCACCAGAGCATCGAGGCCATCGCGCCCATGATCAACAACAAAGCCGGGTCGGAAGAATGTCCGAATGTCTCGGTGGCAAGTTCCACCTCACCACGCGTGATCGTCAAATCTGCCATGCCGGATTCTCCTTCTGCACAGGCAACTCAATCCAGGAAATGTGATTGCGAATTAAAACCAGTTTTATATTGAATTTAGTTTTTAACTTTGGCAAGAGGATTTGCGCATTGCGGTGGTTGCGGTCAACACACCGAAGAAAGGGCCATCACGGGGCATTCTTTCTTTTTTGTCACACTTTTACCGAACTCCGTTGCTTTTTGAGGCCAATTAGAAAACTGTGCGGCAATCATCCGGCGGCCGATTTGAACCGGTTCGGGTGAGAGTGGATACATAAACAGGACACATGACATGAAACATTTTGTCGTGGCGGGATTGATCAGCCTGACTGCCTTTGCTGGCTTTGGACAGACAGTGACCGCCATGCCGCTTTCCGCGCTGTTTAACCGCGCAATCCACGGCGAAGCCCAATCGCCGGGCAAGGCGCCGCTGCTCAAGGTCCAGTCGAGTGAGGTTGGACGCGTCGGGCAGCTTGAGGAACAGATCCGCTCGCTTAACGGGCGTATCGAGGAAATGAGTTTCCAGCTCCTGCAGATGCAGGAACAGATCCGAAAGTTCCAGGAGGACAACGAGTTTCGTTTCCAGGAACTGGAGGGCGGCAAGTCGGGTTCTACCAAGAAGAGCCAGCTGGAGACACCACGCACCACCGATCAGGCTTCCGGCACAGCGCCGGCAACGACTGATCAGGCGACAGTAACCGATCCCAACGAAGGTTTGGGATCGGGTACTGTCGCCGGTGCCAACCCAAGCGCACCGTCATCAACGCTGGGCCAGATCGTCTTTGACGAAAATGGCAATCCCGTTGCTGCAAACCAGGATACGTCGAGCCTTGAATCATCGCTTCCCGGTGTTGATCAGGGCATCAACCAGACGCCGGACAGCCAGCAGCAGACGGCAGCGCTCGACAATCCCGGCGATCTCTATCAGTCCGCCTATGGCCATGTGCTGACGGGCGATTACAGCACGGCAGAAAATGAATTCCGCAGCTATCTCGAAGCGTTCCCGAAGGGTGAAAAAGCCGCAGATGCGAGCTTCTGGATGGGTGAGGCGCAATATTCGCAGGGCAAGTTCAGCGATTCTGCCAAGACGTTCCTGAATGCGCACCAGGCCTACAGCAAGTCGCCGAAGGCACCGGAGATGCTTTTGAAGCTCGGCATGTCGCTGGCCGCGCTCGACAACAAGGACACGGCCTGCGCCACGCTGCGTGAGGTCAACAAGCGCTATCCGAAGGCTTCGCAGGCGGTAAAGACCAAAGTTGCCAGCGAACAGGGCCGCCTTGCCTGCTGAGGCGGGTCGCGGCGCGCCGCACGCCGTCGTCGAGGCGGCAAAACGATTTCTCTCCACGTTCAAGACCCCCGGCATGATCCTCGCCGCTGTTTCCGGCGGCAGCGATTCAAAAGGTGTGCTTCTGGCACTGCACGAAGCCATCACCTTTGGTGGCTTCTCAGCTTTTTCTTTATCAGCCTGTACCGTCGATCATGCGCTGAGGCCCGAATCCGCTGAGGAAGCGCGCGGGGTCGCTGCGTTTTGTACTGCTAGAGGCATTCCGCATATCATCCGCCAGTGGCAGGGCGACAAGCCCTTAACCGGTATTCAGGCGGCTGCCCGCGCAGCACGCTATGGACTGCTCGCCGATGCGGCGCAGGAGATCGGAGCCGTCTGTATCGTCACTGCCCACACCGCCGATGACCAGATCGAAACGATTGCCATGCGGCAAGGCCGGTCAGGGCCCGATGCGCCGGGTCTGGCTGGCATGGCGGCCGGGGTTCTTGTCGACCGTCGTGCATGGGTCTGGCGTCCCTTCCTCCATCTCTACAGGCCAGAAATCCGTACCTTTCTTGTGACGCGAGGGGAGGGGTGGTTCGATGATCCGAGCAACAGCAACCGTCGCTTCGAGCGCGTGCGTGTGCGCCAAGCGCTGACCGAGAGCGGGCCGTCGTCCGTAGATATCCTTGCTGCTAGCAGAGCCCGGATTGGATCGAGCGCGCGCGCTGCGCTATTGGTTGCGCAGCATGTGCAAGGTTTCGACGGTCTGGTGGCGCGGATCGATCCCGCTCTCTTCGCCGATATGGCTGACCCGGATAGTGCGCGCACGCTGCTGTCAATTGCCGCTGTGATTGGCGGACGTCATCACATTGCCGGCCGCGAGACGGCCGCACGGCTTGCCGCGTTTCTGAGCGATGCAGAGGGGCGCCGGATGACGGCCGGGCGTGTTGTTTTCGATCGCCGCAAGTCGGGGCTCTATCTCTATCGCGAGGCGAGGGACTTGCCGCAAATCGAGCTGCAACCGGGTGAATGCACGCTTTGGGATGGCCGCTTTCTAGTCACGAATAGCGGTACGGACCGTATTGCCGTTCATGCAAGGGACGAAACGGCTGAATTGCGCGCGAGACTGATTGCCGCAGGCCTGCCCGAGCCGGTGGCCAAACGCGCCGTCAAATCCGCTATCGGTTTTTCTGCGATGGCGGAGGTATCGTTTCACCCGGATGCCCCGGCTCTTTTGCAGCCAACGCCTTGCGTGCAAACGCACATCAGCCTTTACGACACCTTTTTGCCGTGTTTCGACCTGATGATGGCCAACAGCATTGCCGCGCTCTTTGGCCGTGACCCCTATTCTACTCTTCCGGTTTACGGTGTTTTGACGGAAAAGTCAGGTTAGTCTTGAGTTTGCCTTGGCAAGCCGGTCACGCAACCCTATGTTAGGGGCAAGAATGCAGCCACAAATCATTGCGGGTTGCTACAGAGGTTCCGGGGAGTTCGATGAACCCTAATTTCAGAAATTTTGCACTTTGGGCAATCATTGCCCTGCTTTTGATCGCGCTGTTCAGCATGTTCCAGCAGCCGACCGAGCGTACTGGATCGAAGGAAGTTCCCTTTTCCCAGTTCCTGAAGGATGTTGACGGAAGTCGCGTCAAGGAAGTGGTGATCACCGGCAACAAGGTAATCGGCTCGTACTCCGAGAGCGGTGCGACCTTCCAGACCTATGCGCCAGCGATCGATACCGCCCTTACCGAGCGCATGGAAGCCAAGAACGTAACCGTCACGGTTCGCCCCGAGACCGATGGTTCGTCCGGCTTCCTGAGCTATGTCGGCACATTGCTGCCAATGCTTCTCATTCTTGGTGTCTGGCTGTTCTTCATGCGCCAGATGCAGGGTGGTTCGCGTGGTGCGATGGGCTTTGGCAAGTCGAAGGCCAAGCTTTTGACCGAAGCCCACGGCCGCGTGACGTTTGATGACGTCGCAGGCGTGGACGAGGCCAAGCAGGACTTGGAAGAAATCGTTGAATTCCTGCGCGATCCGCAGAAGTTCCAGCGCCTCGGTGGCCGTATTCCGCGCGGCGTGCTGCTTGTCGGCCCTCCCGGTACCGGTAAGACACTGCTTGCGCGTTCGGTTGCTGGCGAAGCCAATGTGCCGTTCTTCACGATTTCCGGTTCGGACTTCGTTGAAATGTTCGTCGGTGTCGGCGCAAGCCGTGTCCGCGACATGTTCGAGCAGGCCAAGAAGAACGCACCCTGCATCATCTTCATCGACGAAATCGACGCTGTCGGCCGCCATCGTGGTGCCGGTCTTGGCGGCGGTAACGATGAGCGCGAGCAGACCCTCAACCAGCTACTGGTCGAGATGGACGGGTTTGAGGCCAATGAAGGCATTATCCTGATCGCTGCGACTAACCGTCCCGACGTTCTTGACCCGGCACTGTTGCGTCCAGGCCGTTTCGACCGTCAGGTCGTCGTTCCGAACCCGGATATCAACGGCCGCGAACGCATCCTCAAGGTGCACGTCCGTAACGTTCCGCTTGCTCCGAATGTCGATCTCAAGGTTCTGGCTCGTGGTACGCCCGGTTTCTCCGGTGCCGATCTGATGAACCTCGTCAACGAAAGCGCCTTGATGGCCGCACGCCGCAACAAGCGCGTCGTCACCATGCAGGAGTTCGAAGACGCCAAGGACAAGATCATGATGGGCGCGGAACGCCGTTCGTCCGCCATGACCGAAGCCGAAAAGAAGCTGACTGCCTATCACGAAGCCGGCCACGCCATCATGGCGCTGAAGGTTCCGGTGGCCGATCCGCTGCACAAGGCGACGATCATCCCGCGCGGCCGTGCTCTCGGCATGGTCATGCAACTTCCCGAAGGCGACCGCTATTCGATGAGCTACAAGTGGATGGTTTCGCGTCTCGCCATCATGATGGGTGGCCGCGTTGCCGAAGAAATTACCTTCGGCAAGGAAAACATCACCTCCGGCGCGTCTTCCGACATCGAGCAGGCCACCAAGCTTGCCCGGGCGATGGTGACGCAGTGGGGCTTCTCCGACGTGCTCGGACAGGTTTCCTATGGTGAAAACCAGCAGGAGGTTTTCCTCGGCCATTCGGTTTCACAGACGAAAAATGTCTCTGAAGCGACGGCGCAGAAGATCGACAACGAGGTCCGCCGCCTGATCGACGAGGCCTATATGGAAGCTCGGCGGATCATTACCGAGATGCACGGCGAATTCGTTGCTATCGCTGAAGGCCTGCTTGAGTACGAGACGCTGACCGGCGAAGAGATCAAGGCTCTGATCCGCGGCGAAAAGCCTGCCCGTGACCTTGGCGACGATTCGACGCCGCATCGCGGTTCGGCCGTTCCGTCGGCTGGAACCAAGAAAGACGGTTCTGTCGGCAAGGGCGATGAAGCTGAAGGCGGGTTTGAGCCGCAGCCGCAATAGTCTGCGCACAGTAGAAAATCGAAAGAGAACCGCCGCGCATTGATGCGTGGCGGTTTTCGTTTGTGGTGACTGGGCTCTGCGGGCTCCAGCTTGGTAACGCGCTGTAATGAATTCTGATGATACAACGGGATGCTGTTGCAGAAGATTTATGGCATGACGTAGCGCAGCACGCCGAAAGGGATGTGTCGGGGTTTGGCATATCCGCCGGTATACTGAGAACCTGAGTGCTGCGGAAAAGCGGTCTTTGATGATCCCCGGAGACGGTTTTCTTGCAGCCCCTGTTCGGCTTGACCTGAAATTCAAGGCGATGCCGCCAGAAGCGCTCTGTTTGTGAGCCGCCGGCACCCCTATAAAAATTGGAGTTTTTATGAAGCGCAAATATTTCGGAACGGACGGTATCCGCGGCCAATCCAATGTTTTTCCAATGACCCCCGATCTGGCCATGCGTGTCGGCATTGCCGTCGGCACCATCTTTCGCAACGGGGCGCATCGTCACCGGGTGGTGATCGGCAAGGACACGCGGCTTTCCGGCTACATGCTGGAAAATGCACTGGTCGCCGGCTTTACTGCGGCAGGGCTCGACGTGTTTCTGCTTGGACCTATTCCGACCCCTGGCGTCGCCATGCTGACGCGCTCGCTCCGCGCCGATGTCGGTGTGATGATTTCCGCCTCCCACAATCCATTTGAAGATAACGGCATCAAGCTTTTCGGCCCGGACGGCTACAAGCTTTCCGACGAGATCGAAGCCCAGATCGAAGACCTTCTCGACAAGGATATGTCGGCACAGCTTGCTAAATCGCAGGAGATCGGCCGGGCCAAGCGTGTCGAAGGCGACATCTACCGCTACATCGAACATGCCAAGCGCACGCTGCCGCGCGATGTGACGCTGCAAGGCTTAAGGATCGCTATCGACTGCGCCAACGGTGCCGCCTACAAGGTCGCACCTTTGGCTCTCTGGGAGCTTGGTGCCGACGTGGTGACCATCGGAGATGAGCCGAACGGCGTCAATATCAACCTCGACTGTGGCTCCACCCATCCGGCGGCGCTGTCGCGCAAGGTCCATGAAGTGCGGGCCGATATCGGTATTGCGCTTGATGGTGATGCCGACCGAGTGCTGATCGTCGATGAGAACGGTACGGTTATCGATGGCGATCAACTGATGGCCGTGATCGGCAACAGTTGGGCCGAAGACGGCGTGCTCAAGGGCAACGGCATCGTCGCGACGGTGATGTCCAATCTGGGCCTGGAGCGCTACCTTAATGGCCGTGGGCTCGATCTGCACCGCACCAAGGTTGGCGACCGCTACGTGGTCGAGCACATGCGCCAGCATGGCTTCAACGTCGGCGGCGAGCAGTCCGGTCATCTGGTTCTCTCCGACTTCGGCACCACTGGCGACGGACTTGTCGCAGCCCTTCAGATCCTCGCCTGCGTCAAGCGCCAGGGCAAAACCGTCAGCGAGGTCTGCCATCGTTTCGACCCCGTACCGCAGGTGCTGAAGAACGTCCGGGTATCGGCCGGCATGCCGCTCGAGAACGCCGCTGTGCGCCAGGCCATTGCCGATGCGGAATCCGAGCTTGCCAAGAACGGCCGCCTGCTGATCCGCCCGTCCGGTACCGAACCGTTGATCCGCGTCATGGCGGAAGGCGATGACCGGGGCCAGGTCGAGCGTATCGTCGATGAACTGATCAGCGTCATTGGCGGCGTGCGCAACGTCGCCTGATCTGCCTTGAGAGACGAGAATTAAAGAGACCGGGTTGTTCCCGGTCTCTTTAATGCGTTGTTTAAGGAGTGGGTCACGTTGCTTGGCAGTGCAGTCCATTCATTAACAGTTACGGTAAATTTTTGTAGTTAATTAGACCTTAACCTTTCTTATCCATGATCCACGTCAACACAATTTTGTTGGAGGCCGGTCTGCGGCCGACCAGGCAACAAGAAGTATTGGAGTGTGGCCATGAAGACTATTTTGATTGGCGTTGTTGCAGCTTTGCTCGGCAGCACCGCAACCTTCGCTGCGGATCTTTATGAGCCGCCTATGGAGCAGCCTGTTGCAGAACCGGTCCAACTCGTCGAGGCGAGTGGCTGGTATCTGCGCGGTGACGTCGGCTACGCTTTCACCAAGCTGCGTGGCGCCAATTTCTATCAAGGGCCTGGCCGCTTCGTTCGCGATTTCGACGATGCCGATCTTGATGACAGCTGGACCGCCGGTGTCGGTGTCGGTTACCAGATCAACAATTATCTGCGTACGGACGTGACGCTCGATTATCTCGGCAATGCGGATTTCGAAGGTTCGACGACCGGCGGCTGCGGTGTCGCTATCGCCTGCACCTCGCGCGATGTTTCGGCGATCGCTGCCTGGAGCCTGATGGCCAACGCCTATGTCGATATCGGCACCTACGGTTCGTTCACCCCTTACGTCGGCGCCGGTATCGGTGGCACGCAGGTGAAGTGGGACAAGCTGCGTAATACCAGCTGCGAAACCGGCAATCCATCCAATTGCGATCCGACCTTTGAACACGAAGGCAGCAGCAAGTGGCGCTTCACCTACGGCCTGATGGCCGGTACGGCGATCGACCTGACCTGCAATCTTAAGGCCGACATCGGCTACCGTTTCCGCCACGTCCTTGGTGGCAACATGTTCGGCTACAACGCAAATAGCGGCCCGGGTTCCGACAAGGGCATGTATCTTCACGAAGCTCGCGCCGGTCTGCGTTACTCCTTCGGTGGTTGTGCTGAAGCTTACGTTCCGCCAGCAGAGCCGATCGTCTACAAGTAAGCGCATCACGCTTTTCGTTTTAAAAGGCCGTCCGGTATATCCGGGCGGCCTTTTTCGGTTCTGCGGGCCGGTTTGGTTAAGAAGCATGCTTAACTTGAGATTAACCGGGGCGTGCGATGATGGAGACATATTAATTTAAGCGGCAGGCGTTCCTGCCAGTGTCACCGTTTTCAAGGACAGCAAAAATGAAGTTGCGGCATACTCTCCTCAATGCATCTGCACTGATCCTGCTGTTTGCCGGTGGGCAGACGCTGGCTGCAGATCTTCTCGAAGCGCCGGAAGTCAGCATTTCCCCCATGGAGACGGTCGGCCAGGGCTTCTACCTGCGTGGCGATCTCGGTTACGCCGGATGGACGCGCGGCGGCGATCCGTCGCTGCGCCTGTTCGATGCCGGCACCGGCACCACCAGCTCGGCTTCCTTTAAGAACGACTTCGACCAACCCTTTTCCGGGACCCTTGGTGTCGGCTATCAATTCAACGATATGTTCCGGGCCGATTTGACCGGCGATTATTTCCAGGGGGACGTACGCGGTAGCGGCCGGGCAAGCACTCCTTGCGAAGGCGAAACTGCCGGGACGTCTTGCGGCGGCAGCCTCAAGGCCGACTTCAAGGCTATTGGCCTGATGGCGAACGGCTATGTCGATCTCGCCACTGTGGCTGGTTTGACACCTTACGTCGGTGCCGGTCTCGGGGTAACGCAACTGCGCTGGAACGACGTCTCACTGCGCACCAGCTGCGTGCCGGGAGCGGCCGGGTGCTCCGGTGCTGCTGCGGTCAACCAGACCTTTGACGGCGAAAGCAGCTGGCGCCTGACCTACGCGCTGATGGCCGGCGTTTCCTACAACATGACCGAACAGCTGAAGCTCGACGTCGGTTATCGCTACTCGCAGATCACCGATGGCGACATGTTCAATGGTAGCGATATCGACGGGCTTGACGACGGCCTTGGCCGCCACGAAATCCGCGCCGGTCTGCGCCTGTCGCTTTGGTAGTTGAAAGGGCTGTTGTCGCTGTAACGCTGGCAACGCCAAAAATCTTTCCGGAAACGACACATCATTCTTGACTTCCACGCCTGTCCGCCATATCCACGGCGGCAGGCCACCTCTCCCTAACGAGAGGCTTTCTATCTGGAAGGATAGCTTTGATGACGACCCCTGCGACACCGGAATTGCGTCCGGCTAACACCCATTTTTCTTCTGGTCCCTGCTCCAAGCGTCCCGGTTGGTCGCTTGATGCGCTCTCTGATGCGGCCCTCGGGCGTTCGCACCGTGCCAAGGTTGGCAAGAGCAAGCTGAAACAGGCGATCGATCTCACCCGTGAAATTCTGCAGGTTCCGGCCGACTACCGCATCGGTATCGTGCCTGCCTCCGACACCGGCGCCGTCGAAATGGCGCTCTGGTCGCTGCTTGGCCCGCGTGGCGTCGATATGGTCGCCTGGGAGAGTTTTGGTTCCGGCTGGGTCTCCGATGTCGTCAAGGAGCTAAAGCTCCCCGACACCCGCAAATTCGTTGCCGATTACGGCAAGCTTGTCGATTTCGCTGAGGTCGATTTCGACCGCGACGTGGTCTTCACCTGGAACGGCACCACCTCCGGCGTCCGCGTTGCCAATGCCGATTTCATTCCGGCCGACCGCAAGGGCCTGACCATCTGCGATGCCACATCGGCCGCGTTTGCGCAGGACCTCGATTTCGCCAAGCTCGATGTCGTCACCTTCTCCTGGCAGAAGGTTCTGGGCGGCGAGGGTGCGCATGGCATCCTCATCCTGTCGCCGCGCGCCGTCGAACGGCTGGAAAGCTATGAGCCTTCCTGGCCGCTGCCGAAGATCTTCCGCATGACCAAGGGCGGCAAGATCATCGAAGGCATCTTCCAGGGCGAGACCATCAACACGCCTTCGATGCTGTGCGTCGAAGACTATATCGATGCGCTCAACTGGGCAAAATCGCTCGGCGGCCTCAAGGCATTGATCGCTCGCGCCGATGCCAATGCGAAGGCCATTGATGATTTCGTTGCAAAGACCGACTGGATCGCCAATCTGGCGGTCGATCCGGCAACGCAGTCCAATACATCGGTGTGCTTGAAGATCGTCGATAAGGACGTGGCAGCGCTCGATGCTGCGGGTCAGGATACCTTTGCCAAGGGCATGGTCGCGCTGCTGGAAAAGCAGGGTGTTGCGCTTGATATCGGCGCCTACCGCGACGCGCCGTCCGGTTTCCGTATCTGGGCCGGTGCAACGATCGAGACCTCGGATATCAAGGCGCTGATGCCCTGGTTCGACTGGGCGTTTGCGACCCAGAAGGCGACGCTGTCTCAGGCAGCGGCCTAACCGGCTTAGACCGCGCCAAAAGGCGCGGTCCTCCTCACCAATCAGAATTTTTGACGAAACCAATGGAGGCCTCTCATGGCACCTCGCGTACTCGTATCCGATGAACTGTCGGAAACTGCCGTCCAGATTTTCCGTGATCGCGGCGTAGAAGTCGATTTCCAGCCGCAGCTCGGCAAGGACAAGGAAAAGCTTGCCGCGATCATCGGCAACTATGACGGTCTTGCGATCCGCTCCGCCACCAAGGCGACGGAAAAGCTGATTGCTGCCGCGACCAACCTCAAGGTCATCGGCCGCGCTGGTATCGGTGTGGACAATGTCGATATCCCGGCTGCCTCGCGCCGCGGTATCATCGTCATGAACACGCCGTTCGGCAACTCGATCACCACGGCCGAACACGCCATTGCGCTGATGTTCGCCGTTGCCCGTCAGCTGCCGCAGGCCGACACGTCGACCCAGGCCGGTAAGTGGGAAAAGTCGAAGTTCATGGGCGTCGAGATCACAGGCAAGACGCTCGGCGTCATCGGTGCCGGCAATATCGGCGGCATCGTCTGCTCGCGCGCCATCGGCCTGAAGATGCATGTTTTGGCCTACGATCCCTTCCTGTCGAAGGAACGGGCCGAAGAGATGGGCGTCACCAAGGTCGAGCTGGACGAGCTGCTCGCCCAGGCTGACTTCATCACCCTGCACGTGCCGATGACCGACAAGACGCGCGGCATCCTCAACCGTGAAGCGCTGGCCAAGACCAAGCCCGGCGTGCGCATCATCAACTGCGCCCGTGGTGGCCTGGTCGATGAGCAGGCACTGGCCGATGCTATCAAGTCCGGTCATGTCGCCGGTGCCGGTTTCGACGTGTTCGAGGTCGAGCCTGCAACGGAAAGCCCGCTGTTCGGCCTGCCGAACGTCGTCTGCACGCCGCATCTCGGCGCCTCCACCACGGAAGCGCAGGAAAATGTCGCGCTGCAGGTCGCCGAGCAGATGTCGGATTACCTCGTCAAGGGTGCCGTTTCCAACGCCATCAACATGCCGTCGATCACCGCTGAAGAAGCACCGATCCTGAAGCCGTTCATCCGGCTAGCCGATGTTCTCGGTGCATTTGTTGGCCAGGTGACGGAAAGCGCCATCAAGGAAATCGAGATTCTATTTGACGGATCGACTGCCGGAATGAACACCAAGGCACTGACGAGTGCAGCCCTTGCCGGTCTCATCCGCAGCCAGGTTTCCGACGTCAACATGGTTTCTGCACCGGTGATGATCAAGGAAAAAGGCATCATCCTGTCCGAGGTCAAGCGTGACAAGACGGGTGTGTTTGATGGCTACATCAAGCTGACGGTGACGACCGAAAACCAGACGCGCTCGGTTGCGGGCACGGTGTTCTCGGACGGCAAGCCGCGCTTCATACAGATCAAGGACATCAACCTGGACGCCGATGTCGGCAACCACATGGTCTACATCACCAATACCGACGTTCCCGGCATGATCGGCTTCATCGGCATGACGCTGGGTGATGCCGGCGTCAACATCGCCAACTTCCAGCTCGGCCGCCACAATGCCGGTGCTGATGCCATCGCGCTGCTCTATGTCGATGGCGCGGTGTCGGAAGACGTGCTCGACAAGCTGCGGGCCAACCCGGCCATCCGGGCGGCAAAGCCGCTGGTCTTCAACGTCGACTAAGGTCACTCGAACCATCAACCATTTAAGGGGCATGCCGCGTTTCAAGCGCGGCATGTCCCTTGTTCATTTCCGCCGTTATCGTTGCCAGCTTATAGGTCTTGCGTTTTCCTCATGACCAGTTTCACTTTTAGCAGAGCCGTTTCGAGTGATCTCGATGGTGTCCTGTCTGTTCAGGCTGTCGTGTTCCCCGCATTCCAGGAGGCCAAGGCCACTTTTGCGGAGCGTCTGCGGCTCTATCCCGATGGATTTTTCGTCGTAAAAGAAGACGGTGATATCAAGGGCTATCTGGTTTCCTATCCGGTTTATCGGTTCCGGCCACCACCGCTCGATACTCTGATCGGTACCATATCCCCCGGCTCCGACGCCTACTATGTCCATGATCTGTCATTGTTGCCGGAGATGCGCGGGCGCGGCGCGGCAGTTGCCATGATCGAAGCGATGACCGACGTTGCCCGAAATGCCGGTTTTACCAGGATGGCGCTGACTGCGGTGGGCGGCGCAGATATCTTCTGGCGCCGGTTCGGCTTCGCCGTGGTGTCCGTGAAGGCGCTTGAACCGAGCCTTTTCACCTATGGCGCGGACGCTGTCTATATGGAGCGGATGCTCTGACGGCCGTTGTGCCTTAAGTCTTCGGGTGCCCTTTTTCCGCCACCGCGATCCCGCCCAACACCAGCACAATCGCGACGATATGGAATGTCTGCAGCGCTTCGCCGATCAGGGCGATCGACAACAGCGTACCGAAGATCGGGATGGTGTTGATGAACAGGCCAGCCCGGTTAGGGCCGATCAGTTCGACCCCGCGCACGTAAAGAATCTGCGAGACGAGGGAGGGCAGCAGGCCGGCATAGGCGACGATGATCCAGCCTTGCGTATCGGGCCAGATCATCCGGCCGGTGGAGAACTCCCAGATGACCAGCGGAATACTGCTGACCAGCGCCCCGAAGGCAGAGATCGCGATCAGGCTTTTCCAGTGGATTGCCGGTTTCCAGCGCAGCGCCACCGTATAGCCGGCATAGACCAGCACCGCTGCCAGCATCAGCGCGTCACCCTGGTTGAGATCGAGCGAGAGCAGCGTGGTCAGGTCGCCGTGCGATGCGGTCAGTGCGACGCCGAACAGGGTCAGCGTGAACCCGGCGATCTGCGCCATCGAGAAGGCGGTGCGAAACAGCACATAGTTCATCACGAAAATCACCATCGGGATGCCGGCCTGTTCGATGACGGCATTGATGGCGCTGGTGAACTGAAGAGCGGAATAGAGAAAGGCGTTGAAGGCGGTGAAGCCGACGGTGCCGTAGCCGAGCAGAAGCAGCCAGTTCCTGCGGATCGCCGGAAAATCGCGGCGAACCTGCGGGGCGGCAAAAATCAGGAGCACGATACAGGCAATCACCCAGCGCATGCCGGTTAGCATCATCGGGCTGACATGTCCGATCGCCATCTTTCCGGCCACCGTGTTTCCGCCCCAGATCAGGGTGGTGATGCAGAGGATGATATAAGCTTGCAGATTGATGGGCACGGTATTCCCTAAGGCAAAAGCGTGGTGGCTGCGGTGATGGCGGTAAGAGGCGGGGTTGCACTGTCGACTTTTGCCGGTACAGCTTTGTCTTGCATTGAATCAATCCGGATCGCAGAAGGCAAGCCCGCATTATTGGCCGTTGCTGTGTTGTGCCATGGATGGCGCGTGGCTCACGCCACGCTCGACAACGATGCAGCGAAGAAGCGGGCGCGTGGAACGGGCATGAATATTTCGCCGATCCGGGCCGTTTCATCAGTATCCCCGGATGATCCCGTCTTGCGGAACTGCGGGCAGGTGCAAATTTTGAGGGTTAAATGCGGTCTTTACCATGCAAAAACCCCAAATCCCGACTTAGACAGGGTCGCTTTCCAAAAAACAAAACAGTATAGATGCGCGGGTTTGAAGACAGCGTCATCACAGGCGCGTGGAAACAGGAAAACTGAAATGACGAATGTCGTGGTGGTCGGATCGCAATGGGGTGACGAAGGCAAGGGCAAGATTGTCGACTGGCTCTCCGAGCGTGCCGACGTGGTCGTGCGTTTCCAGGGCGGGCACAATGCCGGCCATACCCTTGTCATCGATGGCACCAGCTACAAACTT
Source organism: Pararhizobium sp. (assembly GCF_965279435.1). Lineage (NCBI taxonomy): Bacteria > Pseudomonadati > Pseudomonadota > Alphaproteobacteria > Hyphomicrobiales > Rhizobiaceae > Pararhizobium > Pararhizobium sp. The sequence continues at coordinate 493,064 of NZ_CBDIHY010000003.1, read as the reverse complement.
TCCCTCCTGCCATCCGGCGTCGTTCGCCCAGGCAAGCTCGCAGTCATCGGCAATGGCGTGGTCATCGACCCGCATGCGCTGATCTCGGAAATCGAGAAGCTCGACAAGCAGGGCGTTACCATTACGCCGGAAAACCTGCGCATTGCCGACAATGCCACGCTGATCCTGTCGCTGCATCGCGAGCTGGACGGCATCCGCGAGGATGCGGCTTCCAACAGCGGCACCAAGATTGGCACCACCCGCCGCGGCATCGGCCCGGCCTATGAAGACAAGGTCGGCCGTCGCGCCATCCGCGTCATGGATCTCGCCGATCTCGATACGCTGCCGGCCAAGATCGATCGCCTGCTGACCCATCACAATGCGCTGCGCCGGGGGCTTGGCGAAGCCGAAGTGAGCCATGAAGCGATCATGACCGAGCTTTCCTCGATCGCTGCCCGCGTTCTGCCGTTCATGGAAACCGTCTGGCTGCTGCTCGATCGTCATCGCCGCAAGGGCTCCCGCATTCTGTTCGAAGGCGCGCAGGGCACGTTGCTCGATATCGATCACGGCACCTATCCCTTCGTCACCTCGTCCAACACGGTTGCTGGTCAGGCTGCTGCCGGTTCCGGCATGGGCCCAGGTGCACTCGGCTATATCCTCGGCATCACCAAGGCCTACACGACCCGCGTCGGCGAAGGTCCGTTCCCGACCGAATTGCATGACGAAATCGGCCAGTTTCTTGGCGAAAAAGGCCATGAATTCGGCACAGTGACCGGCCGTAAGCGCCGTTGCGGCTGGTTCGATGCGGCCCTCGTGCGCCAGTCGGTTGCCACCAACGGCATCACCGGCATCGCGCTCACCAAGCTCGATGTGCTCGATGGTCTCGACGAATTGAAGATCTGCGTTGGCTATACGCTGGATGGCGTCGATATCGATCACCTGCCGGCAAGCCAGGCCCAGCAGGCCCAGGCAAAGCCGCGCTACATCACGCTCGAAGGCTGGAAGGAATCGACTGTCGGTGCCCGCAGCTGGGCGCAGCTCCCGGCCCAGGCGATCAAATATGTACGCCAGGTCGAGGAATTGATCGGTGCGCCGGTGGCGCTGCTTTCCACCAGCCCGGAGCGTGACGACACCATACTTGTGACGGACCCGTTTGAGGACTAGTCTGACGTTGACGACTAGGGAAGAATTTGGCGTAAACGCGCCGATGGTATGAGAAAGTTCTGATGGCGGATTTTGTTGCAGTTATTCGAAGGACCGTCGATGGTCTGTCGGACAATGTTCCCGAAATGCGGGCCAAGGTCTATGAAAAGGCCCGCGGCGCCGTCCGCCGTCAGCTGGAAAGCATGAAGCCTCGTCCTTCGGACGAGATGATCGAACGCCAGATGGTCAAGCTTGAGGCGGCGATCAGCGAGGTCGAGGATGATCACGCTGAGGCGCTTCTTCCGTTGGACGAGCAACCGGATGACGTTCTACCTGAAACGGCCGAGGTCGAGGAGCCTATTGCTGCGCCGGTAGAGGTGGAGGAGCCCGAAGCGGACGTTGCTGCGGAGGAACCTCCAGAGCCTGCAGCCGATCAGCAGGCGGCCGTAGAGCCGTTGGAACAGCCCGAACCTGCTGCCGCCGTTGTACCGGTTCCGGTTGTCGAGCCGCTGGTGGAAGACGATCATGCTGATCCTCGACCCGAACCGGAAGCCGTCGAGGCTGACGCTGCTGTCGCTGTCGTAGAGGACCCTAGTCCAGTCGAACCGGTCCATCCGGAGGAGCCGGAAGATGTTCGGCCCGAGCCTGGCGTTGAGCCGGAGCATCCGGTTTCTGCGGACGTCGAATCCGAGGATCAGAGCAATACGGCTCTTGGAGAAACTGTTCCTGTTTCGGAGGCTGCGGCTGAACCGGAATCGGTAACCCCTGCCGATCCGATTGTAGAACCGGTCGAAGAAAAACCCACGCCCGCGGCTTCCGCTGAGTGGGAATTGCCGGAATGGAACGATCCGGTTCCGGCGACCGCCCATAACGAGCCGGTCTGGACAGAGGCTGCGGAAGCAGCGCCTGTTGTCGATGAAATTCCCGACCTGACGCAATATGCGCCCGTCGAAACGGTAACGCCGCTGAACGACGATACTGGCGCCAAGGATAAGGCTTCAGGCGAAGCTGCGGCAGCCTGGGCCTGGGACGATAACGATCCCTTTACACAGGCCCCGGCCGCCGCAGCTGCCGAAACATCGGAACCCGCGATTGCCGACTGGTCCTGGCCGGTCGAGAAGACGGCAGCCGTTGAGCCTGGACAGCCCAAGGCTGCCAATGACAGCTGGAATGACATTGACGAGCTTCTGGCGCACGGCAGCTCGGCTGCTGCGGTTGGTGCTGCGGTTGCGTCACAGGCCGGCAAGGCTTCCGCCGCCGTCGATGAAGCTGTCGATGTGCCGGCTCGGCCCGTGTCCTATCGGGTGGAGCCGAAGCGCTCGCGGTTGAACGTCAAGGCGATCAGTCTGACCGCAGTGCTTGCGCTCATTCTGGGCGGCGGCGGTTATACCTATTGGCAAAACCAGACAACGGTGAATTCGTGGATCTCCGGCACGCTGGCATCCATCACTGCCAAGATACCGGGACAGACCACGCCGGAAGTGTCTGTTCCTGAAGAGGGCAACAAGAGCCTGCCCGCGCCTGAGACGAACAACCAGACGCAGACGCCTTCGAATGCCGAGGTTGCGGCGGTCGACGGCAACAGCAAGTTCACGCAGCGCCTGCAGCAGGATGGAACCGAGATCGATCCCGGTCCGGCGACGGCGCCCGCAGGTGCAAACGCCACCGAAGAAGGCAAGTCTGTGGCCGCGCAGACGGAGGCCGGCAAGCCGGTCGATACCGCTCAGGCGACGGCAACCACGCCTGCAGGCCAGACGGCGACTGACGCGCAGCCTGCCCAACCGGTGCCCGGTCAGCAGCCGGCGGCCGATCCGGCGACGCTGCAGGTGCCGGCCGGTGCCCAGAAGATGTTCCTCTATGAGGAGCGGCTGGGCCAGTCCGCGCCAACGGCAATCGAGGGCAATGTCGCATGGTCGGTCAAGGAAGAATCTCCCGGTGGCGATGCCAAGCCGGAACCGGTCGTTCAGGCGCAAATCAATGTTCCCGAGCGCGGCCTGACGGCCTTGATGACGATCAAGCGCAATGCTGACTCCTCATTGCCGGCCAGCCATGTGATCGAGTTCGTCTTCTCGCTGCCGGAAAATTTCGAAGGTGGCAGCATCGATAGCGTCCAGCGTGTCTCGATGAAGCGCAACGAACAGGATCGTGGCGATGCGCTGATTGCGGTTCCGGCCAAGATCACCGAAGATTTCCACATGATCGCGCTCAACGACTTCCCGGAAGCAGTTGCGACGAATATCGAGTTGCTGCGGACGCGCGGCTGGGTGGATATTCCTTTGACCTATCGCAACGGCCGCCGTGCGCTGTTGACGCTGGAGAAGGGCCCTGCCGGCACCGAGGCCTTCACCAAGGCGATGCAGGCTTGGAGCTTGGCTGCAAAGCCTGATCCGGCCGGCCAGTAATTTCCATACAAGCACAACAAGAAACCCGGCTGGAGCGATCCAGCCGGGTTTTTGTTTATTCCATCAGTGCCGGTATCAGGCGTCTTCGACGACGCGAAGTGCATTCTGCCGTTCCTGCGCGGCCTTACGGACGGCGTCCTGAACCTTTTCAAAGGCACGGACTTCGATCTGGCGGACACGCTCGCGGCTGATGTCGAACTCGGTCGACAGTTCTTCGAGCGTCACCGGATCCTCGGTCAGGCGGCGGGCCTCGAAGATGCGGCGTTCACGGTCGTTCAATACGTTCATCGCGCTCGACAGAAGGCTGCGGCGGTTTTGCAGTTCATCCTGTTCGATCAGGATGTCTTCCTGGTTGTCGTGGTCATCGACGAGCCAATCCTGCCACTGGCCGGATTCACCTTCACCCGCCTTGATCGGCGCGTTCAGCGATGCGTCTCCGGAGAGGCGCTGGTTCATCGAAATCACTTCGGCTTCCGACACCTTCAGGGTCGTGGCGATATGCGCGACCTGATCGGGCTTCAGATCACCCTCGTCGAGAGCCTGGATCTTGCCCTTGAGGCGGCGCAGGTTGAAGAACAGCCGCTTCTGGTTGGCGGTCGTGCCCATTTTCACCAGCGACCACGAGCGCAGGATATACTCCTGGATCGAGGCCTTGATCCACCACATCGCATAAGTGGCTAGACGAAAGCCACGTTCCGGATCGAACTTCTTGACCGCCTGCATGAGGCCGACATTGCCTTCGGAAACGACTTCGCCGATCGGCAGGCCGTAGCCGCGATAACCCATGGCAATCTTCGCCACGAGGCGCAGATGGCTGGTTACGAGCTGATGGGCGGCCTTGCGATCGTCATGCTCCTGATACCGCTTGGCGAGCATGTACTCTTCCTGCGGTTCAAGCATGGGGAATTTGCGGATTTCATCGAGATAGCGGTTAAGACCACCTTCTCCTGCGGTAATGGACGGTAACGTACTGCGGGCCATGATGCACCCCCCTTTCGCGTTCCGGCCTCCTGTTGGCAGGCCGGGCATGTGGGTCTGTCCGACCCCACATTCTCATAGATAAGTGCGGCGAAAGCATGATTCAAGAACTCCGGTTTCACAGAGACGTGAAGCCAGAGAAGCGCATGTTCCAGTTGGGTTACAGCCTGTAGATTGGGTCCGCTTCCCAAATATCAAGGCGTCATCAATCAGATTTCGCAGGACGGTCGCCGGGAATAGGGCGTAGCTGCGATGAGCGGGCAGGGTGACTGACGGAGCCTGCAAGCCGAAATTCCTCGATATAACCAAGAGGTGATAAATAAATAATAGCAATTTTAGATTGCATTCAGTTCTATCTGTGCTGAAATGGGTTACAGACCCCGACTCTCAAAGTCGGTACCTCTGGCAAAGTGAGAGGATGAATGTTTTTTAAATTTCTCGTCGGGGCAATCGCTTCAATTGCTGGCGCGTTTGCGCTCTCCGCTTCAGCGCAAGATCAGGCCGGCAATAAAATCGGTGCCTATGACGACCGCCCGTTTATCTGTGGCGCGCTGTTTAGCGTTTTGGGCGAGGTCCATTCCAGCGACAAAAACAGAGAGGTTTATAACCACTACAAATCGCGGTTTGACCGGTCGTTTGAAAAAGCAAAATCCAACATCAGGAATGCTGGCGGAGATGACGGTGATGCGGAATTGAAAATGCAGGCCCGCATCGATTTCATCTTCAGGTTTCTGGATCAGAAAAAACCGGAAACCGGAGACCTTCTGTCCTCCCGCGAGCGCTACTAGTGCACTAAGCCATCATGACAGAAGCCCCGCCGGTAAAGCGGGGCTATGGCATTGCTGTCCTATCAGTGGATGGGGGAATTATCCTGTTCTTCCTCGAACATCACGGCGACATCGCCGTTGGCGCTCAGGCGAACGCGATTGTCATCGACGCTGGCAACCAATTCGAGGGCAATAAAGTGGTGGTGGCCTTCGTGGCCGGAACCGCTGTCTTTCTTGGTCAGCTTGATGCGGTCGCCTTCGACGCGATCGACAGTGCCGACATGAAGGCCGTCGGCACTGATGATTTCGGCATGCTCTCGGATCTGTGTGACATCAATCATCGGGCTTCTCCTTGTTGCTGCTCCCCGACAACGCGCCAGAGCAGGAAAGGATGCACACTGAAGCCCAAAATCGTCCGGCGCCCGATGCGGAAATCCGGCCGTCTGCGAGGAATGGCCCGTGGTTTATCCGCGCAGCGCTTCGACCAGTTCGTGCATGTCGTCGGGAACCGGCGATTCGAAGTGCATGGTCTTTCCGGTGGTGGGATGTTCGAACGCCAGCATGAAGGCATGCAAAGCCTGGCGCGGGAAGCGGTTGACGACCGCTTTTGCAGCATCCGGTAGAAGATTGGCTTTCGTCTTGAACGCCGCGCCATAATCCGGGTCGCCGATCAGCGGATGGCCGATATAGGCCATATGCACGCGGATCTGATGGGTGCGGCCGGTTTCGAGATTGCAGCGGACCATGGCGGCGAGCGCCGTGGAATCCGGTTTTTCGAGATAGCGCTCGACCACTTGATAGTGGGTGATCGCCTCGCGGGCGTCATCGGCGCCCTCCTGCTTGACGGCCCGCTTGATCCTGTCGCCGGCGCGGCCGAGCGGCGCGTCGATCGTGCCCTTCAAGCCACGCGGGCGACCCCAGACGACAGCCATATAGGCGCGCTCCAGCGGGCCGGTGCGGCCATGGTCGGCGAACTGGTCGGAGAGGTGGCGATGGGCGATATCGTTCTTGGCGACCACCATGACGCCGCTGGTATCCTTGTCGAGCCGGTGGACGATGCCGGGACGCTTGACGCCGCCGATGCCCGAAAGGCTTGCGCCGCAATGGTGGATCAGCGCGTTGACCAGCGTACCGGTCCAGTTGCCGGCGCCCGGATGAACCACAAGGCCTGGCGGCTTGACCAGCACGATCAGGTCGTCGTCCTCATAGAGGACGTCGAGCGGGATGTCCTCGCCCTTCGGCTCCGGGTCTTCCGCTTCGGGCATGCCGATCTCGAAGACGTCGCCGGGCTGGACCTTCTTCTTGGCTTCCTTGACGGTCTTGCCGTTGACGGAGACCTCGCCCTGTTCGATCAGGGCTTTGATGCGGTTGCGTGAAAACTCGCCGCCCAGCGCTTCCGTCAGATAGGCATCCATGCGCCCGGCCGCATCCTCATTTGCCGTGAGGACTTTCCTAATCGCTGAGGCTTGTTTAAAGGGGTCGTTCATTCTCATTCCATTCCGCAGGGTAGGCCAGCCATGTCCAATCAGAAACCAGTCGAACAGGAAGACAAGCCGCTCGATCCGGTGATGGAGAACGTGCGCCGCAAGATGATCAAGCTGCAGCTGGTCTCGGGTGGTGTCATGTTGGTGATGCTTATGGTCGTGCTGGGGGCAATTGTCTATAAGCTTACGCGTCCGGGCAAGGCCGATGTGACGCAAAGCGCCTCCGTTACGGTACCGGGCGAGGCGCCGGTCACGGCAATCGCTGCGCTGCCTGCCGGGTTCGAAGTTTCCGACGTTGCGTTGTCGGGCGGCCAGATCCTGTTTTATGGCGCGGTTGCCGGTGGAGACCGCAAGGCGATCGTCTTCGATATCGCTGCCGGCCGCATCGTTGCGGATGTTTCCGTCAAGACCAACTGAGAAGGCTTGGCCGTGATCCCGCTGCGCATCGACGATCCGGCTGATCCGCGCATCGCCGGCTTTGTCTCGATCAAGGAGCGTGACCTGACCGGCCGGCAGGGCCGGTTTATTGCCGAGGGCACGGTCGTATTGCGCATGCTGGCGGCCGCCCATCGCGCCGGGCGCGGTATCGAGGCTGAAGCCATCCTGCTGCTCGAAAACCGCGTCGACGGTGTCAGCGGCATTCTCGCTGAATTCCCAGCGGATATTCCGGTCTATGTCGCCAGCGCTCCGGTGTTTGATGCCATTGCTGGTTTCAACATGCACAGGGGTGTGCTGGCGCTGGGCAAACGTCAATCGGCACCCAGTCTGGATGCGTTGGTCAGCAGCCTTCCACAGAAGAGCCTGATCCTCGCTGCCTGCGGCATTTCCAATCATGACAATATGGGTTCGATGTTCCGCAACGCCGCCGCCTTCGGCGCCGATGCCATTCTGATGGACGAGACCAGCTGCGATCCGATGTATCGCAAGGCGATCCGGGTGTCCGTCGGTTCAGTGCTGAGCGTACCCTTTGCCCGCGAGGGGTCGGTAACGGCGCTGATCGGCCGCCTGCAGGCGGAAGGCTTTGCCATCTGGGGTCTGTCGCCGCGCGGCAAGACCGATCTGCACGATATTCCACCGTCGCCGCGCACCGTGCTTCTGGCTGGAACGGAAGGCGAGGGGTTGCCCGAAAACATCATGGCATCGATCCAGACCGCCCGCATCCGCCAAAGGCCGGGACTGGACAGCCTCAACGTCGCCACCGCCACAGGCATTGCGCTGCACCAGGTGGCGATGATCAACGGCTTTATCTGAGATCAGAGGTTAGTGCTGTTCCGGCGGCAGCATGTCGCGCGCGCGGGCAGCGAGACTTTTGTCCGTTCCATCGGGCTGCGTGCTCGCCGCCGAGAGGAGAGACGGTATCGGCGATTCCCGGCCTTCCTTGGCCGCCGTCAAAGCCACCATGGTTGCCGCGATATCGGCAATGTCCTCGCGCAGCGCGTCATCATGCGCTGAAGACGTCGAATGGATCAGTTGCTCCGAAAGGGCTGCTGCCCGGTTGCGGGCATAATCGGCCGGCACGGTCAGATCGATGGCGGCTATCGGCGACATGGTTTTCTGTGCATCGGTGTTGTCCTGTGTTCCCAGGGTGGCGCCTGTTGCCGGATCGGCTGCTGCGGGTTTCTTCTCGCGGCGAACGGGCATGGTCAGGCCTGCTGCCCGCAGTGCCTTGGAGGCATCGCGCAGATCAGTGCCTGCATCCCTGACCTTGGCCTTCAAGCGCTCGATCTCGCTGCCCCGACGTTCAAGAAAACTGTCTTTGTCGGCATTGGCGGCGACTTCCCGGGTGAGTTTGGCTTCGAATTGCTTCAGGCGGGTTTCGTCACGGGCAAGCCGGACCTCCAGTTCCCGCGCCTTGGTGCTTTCAGCTTTCAGTTCGTTGCGCGTGATCTCGCGCTCGTCCTTCAGGCCGGAGATGCGGCTTTTCAGATTTTCGGCCTCCGCATCATGGGCGGCGACGTCGATCTTGAGGCTGTCCATATCGCCGGTCAGATGATCCACCTGTCGGTTCAGGGTCTTGATGTCGATATTCTTTTTGACATTGTCGCGCTCGACATCGGCAAGCATCGTCTTCAGCCGCTCGATGTTCTGCTCGAGCTGGCGAGCCGCAGAGCGCAAATCCGCCGCCTCGACATTCATGTCGGCAAGCTGCGTATGCAGGTCGGCGTTTTCACCGGCGAGGCGCTGGGTTTCCTTCAGGGTCGCGCCATTTTGAAGCAACAACACGACGTTCTTGTCGCGCTCGCGTTTCAGCATCTGGCTGGTCCTGGCATTTTCGGCCGCATAGCCTGCGCGAGCCGCGTCTTTCTGGGCCCGAACTTCCTGAGGCGACAGTGGCATTGTTGCCGTCAGCCGGTCCTCGGCAAAGCGGATGATGCGCCTGTGCACAACGGGCGCCACCAGCAGGCCGAGCAAAGCTGCGGCGAGAAAACCCAGGGCAAACAGAAGGGCGAATTGAATCACGGGCTGGCCATTTCAGTTCAGAGCACGCGGCGATACGCTATAATCCATGGTTTTCGTTTCATTCGCACTAAAGACGAACGACAATATCACTTCAAGTGTTTCGCGAACGCGCATTTTTTCCAGTCGCGTCAGCGACTGGAAAGACTTTTGGAAAACGAAGGGAGAGTTTTGCCTTTAGAAGGGGTTCCAGGTCGGCTGCTGGGTCAGCTTCAGATAGCCGACATTGATGCCGAGGCGCGCGCCAAGGCCGGTGCGGATTGGAACCAGAACGATGTTCTCGTCAGTGAGTACCGTCATGCCGACACCGGCGACCACATAGGCCGAGCCGGAGACGCCGCCGAAGCGTTTGTAGAGCGAGGGGACGGACGGCAGATTATAGACCAGCATCATCGTCCGGCTGCCTTGCCCACCCCAGTCGAGACCGAGGGACGGCCCCTGCCAGAACACGTTATGCTGTCCGGCATTCTTGGTGTAGAGGTCGCCTTCGCCATAGGTCAGGCCGGCCACGAATGCGCCGGATCCTTCCTGGCCGAGTATATAACCGTTCGGCAGACCGTATTTGGAAAATGCGTTCTCGACCACCTTGGCAAGTCCGCCGGAGGTGGAACCGAAGAAGCCGTGACCGGCATCGACGATTTCCTGCATCGTGTATTGTTCACCGTTGTTGCTTTGCGCAAAGGCTGCCGGCATGAGGCTGAAGGCAGCCATCATCGCGACCAACGTACGCAAGAGTGGGAATTTCACGGCATTGACGATCCGCTGCATGTTCTTCTCCGTAAGCTCAGGAGCGCCGCGACGTCATGCGCGGGCCGCTGTCCTGCCCCGTTTCACTCTGTGACGGGGTTCGGGCTGATTGTCAGCAATTTGAACCGATGATCTTAACAATCGGTTTACCAAATGTGGTGTCTTTATGATCTTCGCCTGAGACTATGCCCGCGCAATCTTCGCGGGTTAGACTAATGGGCTAAAGGATCGCGGATGGCCGCCTGATCTCGCTTGTGAGCCGCTCAAAGGCTATTGAGGATACGACCATGGGAAAGAACCCGAACCTGACCTTGACTGGTCCCGATCTCGCAGCGCTTCTGTGCAGCCGTGTCTGCCATGACATCATCTCGCCGGTTGGCGCGATCAACAACGGTCTCGAACTGCTCGACGAGGGCGGGGCGGATGCCGATGCCATGGACCTGATCCGCACCAGTGCGCTCAATGCTTCGGTCCGGCTGAAATTCGCCCGCCTGGCCTTCGGCGCTTCCGGCTCGGCCGGCGCCTCGATCGATACCGGTGAAGCGGAAAAGGCGGCGAAGGATTTCGCCTCCGTCGAAAAGAAGACGGAAGTCACCTGGACCGGCCCGCGCGTCATCATCGCCAAGAACCGGGTCAAACTGCTGCTCAACCTGTTCCTGATCGCTTACGGTGCCATTCCGCGTGGTGGTTCGATCGACGTCATCCTAGAAAATCCGGAATATGATGCAGCCTTCAAGCTGATCTGCAAAGGCCGGATGATGCGCGTACCGCCGAAGCTGGTCGAGCTTCTCTCGGGCACGCTCGAAGAAGCCGTCGATGCGCATACGATCCAGCCTTATTACACGGTTCTGCTTGCCGACGAGGCCGGCATGGAGATCGAGGTCACCTCGAACTCTGAAGAAATCGTGTTTTCCGCGAAAATGGTTGCAGCCTCAAGCTGAGATAAATCGGCTTTTCGGTGTCGCGGTAACTGATTCTTTGCCAAAGCGGCATACGGTTGTTGATAGGGATTAAATTCCCGCCGTAGCGCTGAGAGGGAGCTTGAGATGCAACGCTTGATGATTGCCGATGATTCGGACGTCGTACGCAAGGTCGGGAAGCGCATCCTTTCGGGCCTGAATTTTCTCGTCTCCGAGGCTGCCAACGGTTTGGAAGCGCTGGTGCGCTGCGAGGCGGAACTGCCCAACATCATCATCGTCGATGCGGGTCTCGATGGCGCACTGGACCTGATTGCCAATATCCGCAACCTGCCTGAGGGCAAGACCGTGCGGATCTATTACTGCGTCGTCGAGGCGGACTTGAAGAAGATGATGGCCGGCAAGCGCGCTGGTGCTGACGATTTCCTCTTGAAGCCGTTCGACCGCAAGATCCTGACCAGCGTTTTCGGCAGCCTGTCGATTGCCGCCTGATCCCGGATCAACCGATATTGTTTCAAAAAAGCCGTTGCCTTTCCAGGCAGCGGCTTTTTTGTGTGTCGCTCAAAGGCGCGCGCGGTACCTCGGTACAAATGCGGAAAACCCGGAAACGCAAAAGCCCGCCATCATCGGCGGGCTTTAACGAAACTCTCGGCACTGTCAGCCGTGGCGTCCCTGCATTATGCGGGATGCGAAACACCGCCGGCTGGAATGGCCGATGCGGTATCAGGCGCTTTCTGCGAGTTCGCCTTCCGGCTCGCGCAGCACATAGCCACGGCCCCAGACGGTCTCGATATAGTTGGCACCACCGGCAGCATTTGCCAGCTTCTTGCGCAGCTTGCAGATGAACACGTCGATGATTTTCAGTTCCGGTTCGTCCATGCCGCCATAAAGGTGGTTGAGGAACATTTCCTTGGTGAGCGTGGTACCCTTGCGGAGCGAAAGCAGCTCCAGCATCTGGTATTCCTTGCCCGTCAGGTGAACGCGCTGGCCGCCGACTTCAACAGTCTTTGCATCCAGGTTGACGATCAGTTCGCCGGTCGAGATGACCGACTGCGCATGACCCTTGGAACGGCGCACGATCGCGTGGATGCGAGCAACCAGTTCATCCTTGTGGAAAGGCTTGGTCATGTAGTCGTCTGCGCCGAAGCCGAGGCCCCGAACCTTATCCTCAATGCCGGCCATGCCGGACAGGATAAGAATAGGTGTCTTGACCTTGGACAGTCGCAGCGTTCTCAAAACCTCGTATCCGGACATGTCCGGCAGGTTCAGATCGAGCAGAATGATGTCGTAATCATAGAGCTTGCCGAGATCGACACCCTCTTCACCAAGATCGGTGGTGTAAACGTTGAAACTTTCCGACTTGAGCATCAGTTCGATGCTCTGCGCTGTCGCGCTGTCGTCTTCGATGAGTAGAACCCGCATAATTGTCCCCTTTTCCGCCGCCGAAAGGTCGTTGTGGCCCCCTTACGCGATACGGATCCAGTCGTTGCCTGATTTGGAGGCTGCCAGCAAATGGTTAACAAATTCTGATTCACTCTGGCAAGGTGTATCGAAAATGTTAAATATTTTTTGCAGTCCTCTGTTTTTGCATGTGAATCTAGAATGACATCCTTAACGCACAACATTAAGGAAATCGGCTATCTGACTCATCTGACTCAATCTATGCCAAACACCAAATTTCGTGTCCGGCATTTACTGACCCTTAAATGATCGTCCCTATGATTAACGATGCCCGTAAACGAAAGGTTACCAGCGGTAGGATTTTGTTAAGATCGCTGTAATTATTTTTGTTTCCGACACCGTAAGGTCGGTTAATCGGGTCAAATCCAGTAACCGGGGTCTCGCATCACGGGAGTATTGCGTATGAAGTCACGTGAGAGCCTTGTTCGCCTGAAGGAATTTCAGGTGAAGGAGAAACAGCGTCAGTTGAGCCAGCTACAACTGATGATGTCCGAATTTGAGCGGATGACCAAGGAATTGGAAAACCAGATCACGTTCGAGGAAAAGAAGTCGGGGATCACCGATCCCGCCCATTTCGCCTATCCGACATTTGCCAAGGCTGCGCGGCAGCGGGCAGACAATCTTCAGGTCTCAGTTCGGGAACTGAAGGTACAGCAGGATGCGGCGGAACTTGCGCTGGAAGAGGTTCAGGCGGAATTCGCCAAGGCCGCGGCGCTCGAAGAACGCGACAGCGGCGCCCGTATGCGCGCTTAAGCGCACGCGGATTGCTTTTAAGGCCCAAAGGCCCTTCTCACGGACTTGCCTCAAGTCCGTGAGAAGGGCCTTGTGCGTTTTTCGACGAGGTTCAACGGTGCCGCTTAACTCTGGATGACATCCTGCCATTCGGGATGGCGTTGCGTCTGTGCACGCATGAACGGGCAGAGGGGAATGATTTTCCAGCCGCCTTTTCGCGCTTCGTCGACAGCATGGGCTGCCAGCGCCTGGCCAACGCCTTTGCCGCGCAACGCATCGGGGACGGCGGTGTGATCGATGATGATCAGATGCGGCGATGACCGGGAATAGGTCATTTCTGCCGTATGGCCTTCGACGGCTGTGCTGTATCGGCCATGCGAGCCGGTTTCTTCGCTCACGATATTCATCGCATCTCTCCTATTTGCCGGTCGAACCCGGCCGTTTCCGTTCCGTGGTTGGTTCATCGTCGCACATGCGCAGGTTAAGCATCCCGGAATACGGTACCAAGGACCTCGCTGTTCAGCATCATCAAAGGTGATATGTAATCCTGGCCGTGCAATAGAAGACACGAATCATGCGTCTGATCACACCGCTTTTCCTTGTTCTTTCAGCGTTTTTTCTCGCTCTCGGGCTAGTGCTGCCGCTGGTCCGGTTCGAAAAACTGGTTTTTTTCAACGAAACGCCGTCGCTTCTTGTGATTGTGTCTTCGCTCTGGGACGACGGCAACCCTGTGCTGGCCATCGTCGTGACGCTCTTTTCCGTCGTTTTCCCTTTTGCGAAGCTAGTCGGGATTGCCTTCGAGGCAACAGCGGCGGCGGACGGCAAGGTGGTGGGCGGGGTGGTTGCCCGGCTTTTGCCTATCCTCGGAAAATGGTCGATGATGGATGTGATGCTGGTGGCGATCGTGATCTTTGCGGCCAAGACCAGTGGAATGGCCGAGGCTTTCACCCAGCCGGGCCTGTGGTTCTATGCCGGATCAGCGGTGCTGACGGGGCTGCTGCAAATGCGGCTGCGGCCGCACTGAGTGCGGCCGCTTTAACTCTTTTAAATGAAGGAACTGGCTAGTGACGATATTGCTGAATGCGCGTCGTGCGCAGGCCGGCAAGACCATGGTCGCTGATCGACGACTGCCAGGACAGGAATTCTTCAACGGTCAAGGTATAGCGGTCACAGGCTTCTTCCAGGCTCAGCAGTCCGCCACGCACGGCGGCGACGACTTCTGCCTTTCTGCGGATCACCCAACGGCGCGTATTGGCCGGTGGCAGATCAGCAATTGTCAAAGGGCTGCCATCGGGTCCGATGACATATTTCACGCGGGGTCGTATCATTTCGGTCATTGGACTCTCTACACATACTCAAGACCATATAGGCACAACTTACCTTGCCACATTTAACATTTGCCTAAGCGAGTGGTAACAATTTGCTAATAATTTTAGAGACTTCCAGCGTGCTCTTCGACCAATCGCGGATCGTGCAAGCGGCGATCGGCACAGCGCAACTCGTCTCCTGAATTCCTCTTTATTGTCAGGTTTCGAAGCTTCGCCTCTGTAATTTCCATGTATGCATGGGAGCTATGCAAATATAATGGTTCAATTTTCATAAAACTGTTGATAGTAACGGCCAGTAATTGAGCATAAGCAACATTATGTTGCTCTGGAATGCTCTCGATGCACCATTTTATTTCAAAATACCGGCCTTTTCGCTTCGATTGTGTCCCTGGTGGCCTCTCGGGGTTTTTGTCGGTGTTGGATCTATCGTGCTGCTGCCGAAAAAATTCCGGAATGAGAATTTTTTGGAGAGCTGGCGCTGTGGCCGGCAAGTTGGTGATTAAAAATATGAGAGACCCTGACAAGCTGGCCTTGCGAAGCGAGGCTTATGCTGATTTTCTTTCGGGCATGAACAGTTCCGCAGTCCAGACGGAGTATGAAGTGCTCCACCTGATGCGCCAGTGCACGGCGCAATTCGGTTTTAGCCATTTCATGATCGCGCGCATTCCCTTCGGCGAGCAGCAGCGTTTTGCCGAGCGTCTGGTTTTGAGCAGCTGGCCATCGGAGCTTGTGCGGGAATATGACGCCGCCACGGTTTTCCAGGCCAGCGCGCTGATCGACCGGCTGCGCCATACGAAACTACCGGTCTTTGGCGCAACACAATCACTGCTCAATGCGCAAGGCTCTGCCGCGCGTGACGCTGTCGTTGCGCTGTTTGCCGGACAGGCGATGAGCAATACATTTGCCGTTACGCTGCACACCACCCACGGGGAAGCCTTTGCTGCCCTGCTCTGCGGACAGCGGGGCGAGCCCGACAGGGCAGAGACGGCCGATCTCTATCTGACCCTGCTGCAACTGTTTGAAACCCTTGAGCGCACCTTTGAAGTCGGTGCCTCGGCGCGCGACAAGCTGTCGACGCGCGAGATCGAATGTCTGCGCTGGGCTGCGGCCGGCAAGAGCAGCGACGAAATTGCCATCATTCTCGGCATTTCCGCCTATACGGTCTCCAGCTATTTCAAGACCGCGACCCGCAAGCTCGATTCGGTCAATCGTATGCAGGCGATTGCCCGCGCCATGCGGATGAAGCTGATCTGAGCAGCGCAAGGCGCTTGCCCTTGTTCAATTCCCCGCGACTTTCTATATAGCGGCGTGCGGTATGACCGGCCTTGACCGGGAGCCGCTTTGTTGCGGCGTTGGCCGTTGGCAGGAAACAGGGTATGGTCGCGCAAAAATGCCGAACAACTCCTCGATGGACCGGAATGCCGGATTGGATGCCGTGAACAGTCTCGATTTTGATCGCAAGCCCGAAGATACGCGCGTCGTCGTTGCCATGTCCGGCGGCGTTGACAGTTCCGTCGTGGCCGGCATCCTGAAACGGCAAGGCTACGACGTTCTCGGCATCACCCTGCAGCTCTATGATCACGGTGCTGCCGTCCACCGCGCCGGCTCCTGCTGTGCCGGCCAGGACATTGATGACGCCCGCCGCGTCTGCGAAGTGCTGGGCATTCCGCATTACGTTCTCGATTACGAGCAGCGCTTTCGCGAGACGGTGATCAATCCTTTCGCCGAGAGCTATGTGGCCGGCGAAACGCCGATCCCGTGCGTTGCCTGCAACCAGACTGTCAAATTCGCCGATCTCTTGGCAACGGCGCGCGATCTCGGCGCCGATGCGCTGGCGACCGGCCATTATATCCGTTCCAAGGTGAACCCGCAGTCTGGCGTTGTGGGCCGCCGCGCGCTGTTTCGCCCGACAGATGCCGATCGCGACCAGAGCTATTTCCTGTTTGCCACCACCCAGGAGCAGATCGATTATCTGCGTTTTCCGCTTGGCAATCTCACCAAGGCGGAAACAAGGGTGCTTGCCGAAGACATGGGCCTTGTCGTCGCAAAGAAGGCCGACAGCCAGGACATCTGTTTCGTGCCACAGGGCAAATATGCCGATATCATCAACAAGCTGAAGCCGAATGCGTCTTTGGCAGGCGATATCGTTCATCTGGATGGCCGCGTGCTCGGCAGCCATGAGGGTATCCTGCATTACACGATCGGCCAGCGCCGTGGCATCGGCGTCGCCACTGGCGACCCGCTTTATGTGGTGCATCTCGATGCCCGCTCGCGCCGCGTCATCGTCGGCCCGAAGGAAGCGCTGGAAACCCGCCGCGTCTATCTGCGCGATATCAACTGGCTGGGCGACGGCGATATTTTCGATGTGGCGGCCGATGGGTTTGCCTGTTTCGCCAAGGTCCGCTCCACCCGCCAGCCCGCACCTGCGATCCTGCGCGCCGATGCTGATGGCGTCTCGGTCGAGCTTCTGGAAGGCGAGGCGGGCGTTGCCCCCGGTCAGGCCTGTGCGCTCTATTCCGGCATCGGCGAAGACGCCCGCGTCTATGGCGGCGGCTTCATCCTGCGCTCCGAACGTGAAGCTGCAGCCGAAGCTGCTCTGAAGGACCTGCTGCAGAGCGTGGCTGCGGCCTGATCGAGGGTAGGGGACGGCCCGGCACGTGCTGCTCCCTACCATTGTCCACCGCACCTTGAAAAACTTCCGGTTTTTTGAAACGGCTCGGCTTGACACCGGCATCAGCCGCACCTTATAAGCCGCCCACTGACGATGACGACAGCGGCCAAAAGCCAAAGTCGCAGTCTGATGGCGGGGTAGCTCAGGTGGTTAGAGCAGCGGAATCATAATCCGCGTGTCGGGGGTTCGAGTCCCTCTCCCGCTACCAAAATCCTTTAGATTTTTTGAGAGAACTGCTCAGGCACTGCCAATAATTTGGCGACCATTCTCTACCATGTGCGTTTCAACAGCTGCTTTGGTCATTCGGTCAGGCTTGTAAATGAGCGGCGTCCCGGTGTGCCCGCACTATAGACAATCGCGCGCATTCCATAGATGCTGGGCCAACTTGGTGAAATGCCTATGTGAAGCAAAGGGAAACGCCATGAGAAAGCTTATTGCTGCGGTTGGAATGATTGTTGCCCTGTCGTCTTGCACGGCGACGGAGCGAGGAACTGCAATCGGAGCAGGCTCCGGCGCAATCATTGGCGGCGTTGTCAGTAATAGCTGGGGTGGCGCGGCTATCGGCGCGGTAGCTGGCGGAATTGTCGGCAATCTTATTGGCCGTTCCCATGAGCGCCAAGGCTATTGCATCTATCGTGACCGCCACGGTCGGCGTTTCGAGGCGCGTTGCCGGTAAGAAACCGTCATCCTCTTCAAGCGAGTGGCAGGTGCGGCGCTGAAGCGCGCCGCTGGCTTCAGTGGGCATGTCCCAGCTGCTAAGTGGCTGGGAGCATTTTTGGCGGCATCATGGGTGCACCTTCGTCCCGCGCTAAACCTTAAACCACTCCGCCCGCAGCTTTGACAAACCGCACATATTTCTCCGCCAAACCTTCCTGCAGCCGGTCGATGATGAGGAGCGAGATCTGGAAGGCTGTGTCGAGGTCCGGGGTCTGGCCGGTCAGTTCGGCGAGATAGACCACTTCGGGATCGTATTGGTCCGGCGTCTTTGCGACCTCGTGCAGAAAGGTGCGAAGGGCGAGGCGGGCGTTGGCCGTCTGCGCATCCCGGCGTTCGGCGCCGGAAAGAGGCAGGCCGATCAGGAAGACATGGACGTCTATGAACCGCAAAAGGGCCGAGTAGTGCTCTGCCGTGTCGGGCAATCCAGCCTGCAGATAGAGGCTGGTTTTTGCGGCTTCCAGCTTGCTGCTGCTCGCCCAGCGGCCAAGGTCATAGCGGTAGACCGTCGAAGCATCGGTCAGAAATTTTCCGGCGGCGCAGAACGCAAAGCTCAAGGCCCAGTCACAATAGCCGCCATGGGTCGGATGGGCCTGTGAGAACAGCGAAAACAGGCCCTTGAACAGGTCAGAGCGGTAGGCGCTGTAGTAGAGCCCGTTATTGCCATTGGCCTTGCCGTTATATTCGAGCAGACGGCTGCCGGCATCGTCGGCAGTGACTGAAAACCGATCGACCTGCTGCACCCCTTTTTCGTTTGTCCAGATGAATGTCTGCGGACGAACACCGATCACGTCGCCGGGCAGAGCCGAAAGGTCGAGCGGCTGTTTGTCGTCAAGGCCATAGATCTCGTCGTCATCGCCCATCGGCATCAGGAACGGTGTTTCGACTTTAGACAGAGCCGAGGCCATGTTCTGCAGCCCGCCGTCACCGTCCGGGACGACATAGGTCAGGCGCGGATGGCTGTTTTCGTAGCGCGCGCGCTTTTGCGGATCACCGGAATTGTCGGAAACGACCAGCCGGCAATCTCTCTTGTCCGCATAGATCAGTGCCGTTTCGATCGCGGCGGTGGAGTGCTGCAGATCGCGGTTACTCGGCATGCAGAGGGTGAGCTGTGTCATCAGGCGTATCCACGCGGAATTGAGGTTTCCCGCTGTAGGCGGTGTCGGGTGCGCGAGGCTTGCGTCGCCGTTCTCTGTCGATCCAGCCTTGCACCAGCCGGTTTCGCTAGCGATGGTTTATCAGTGGATACGTCTGGAACGTCGATGTCGGCATCTCTTTCAAAAGCGCTCGGTTATTACAATGCGGGTCAGTATGACCGGGCATTGAGCATTCTATCGCCCACCCGGCGGCACCCGTTCGCGCTCAACGAGCTGCTGCTGATTGCCCAGTGTTATGCCAAGACGGAGAAATTCGCTGAGGCGGCCGCGTTCTATATCAAGGCGGCGGAAATAGGTGGTTCCAAGCAGGCGATGCTGCGCGCACTTGCGGCCAATATGCTGCAGGAGGCGGACGATTCCTTCGCGTCCCTGAACATAGCCCGGCTTGCCGCCAAATCCGGCATATTCGATACCAATGCCGAGGAGACCTATCGCCGCTATCTGCATGAATTTCTATGCCTCAATGAGGCGCAGATGGATGACCAGCGATTTCTGGACCGGCTGAAAGCCGGCGACGAACGGTATCTGGCTGCGGAGTTTCCACATCGCCATATCGGCTGGTGCGGCGACGAAAGCATCAATGCGCGGCAAACGAAGATCCACGATGCCGTAGCCTTCACGCCGGCATCAAGAGCGGCAAGGCGGGCGGTGCCGCACCGGTTTTCCGACAGAATCAAGGTGGGCTATCTCTCGGCCGATTTCAGTGATCAACACGCCACGATGCGCCTCTTCCAGAGCGCGCTGCTTCAGCATGACCCGGACCGGTTCGACATCGCGCTTTTCTGCAGCACCGGAGACGACCTGATCCGCCTCGACAAAGGCTCGCGCGACACCTATCCAAACCTGCAGCGCATCGGCCACCTGTCCGACCCGGATGCGGCGGCGCTGATCCGCCGTTCGGGTATCGACATTCTCGTTGACCTCAAGGGACATACCAAGGGATCCCGCGCCGGGCTGCTCAATCAGGGGGCTGCGCCGATCCAGGTTGCCTATCTCGGCTTTCCCGGGTCGGGGACCGGCATCGATTGCGACTATATTCTCACCGACGCCGTTGTAACGCCGGAAACCAGCCGGCCATTCTATCACGAAAAATTCTGCCTGCTTCCCGATAGCTACCAGGCCAATGACAATGTTGGCCGTCCGCTCCCGCCCGCCACCCCGCGCAGCGCGCTTGGCCTGCCGGAAGACCGCATCGTCTTTGCCTCGTTCAACACGCACCGCAAAATCAAGCCGCGGACGGCTGAGCTCTGGGCGGACATTTTGCGGCAAACGGAAGACAGCCTGTTGTGGGTCATGTGCTCCAATCTTTTTGCGCGGGACAATCTGCTGCGCTGGATGGAAAATGCGGGCATCGCCGGTGGCCGGATTATCTTTGCCGACCCGGTTGCCTATCCGGATCACATTGCCCGTCTTCAGGCCGCGGATATCGGGCTGGATACGTTTCCCTGCAATGGCCACACGACGACATCGGACAAGTTATGGGCGGGCCTGCCGGTGCCGACCTTCAAGGGCACACACTTTGCCTCGCGGGTGACGGAGAGTTTGCTGCGGGCGCTTGGGGTTGGCGAACTGGTTGCGGATAATGCGGTGGGCTATGTCGAACTTTGCGTCTCACTGGCGAAAAATCGGGATGAACTGCGTGCCGTGAAAGAGAAAATTGCCGCGCAGCGCACGATCGCGCCGCTGTTTGATACGACGCGCTTCATCCGCCATCTGGAAAAGGCGTTCGAGCTGATGATCACGCGCGCCCGCAACGGCCAGGAACCGGATCATATTGCGGTGCCGGTCCTCGTTTAGGAGACCAAGAGCCGCTGGCCACTTTTTTGGCTGCGCTGCATACCCATGATCGATGCTCAGGACTGCAGGATTTTCTCGATCATAGTGGTGGATTCGTTGAGGTCGCAGAGTTCATAGGCACCTGTTTCCTCCACCTGGCGGCAGACGAAATTGACCCTGGCTTCATCTTGGTCGAGAGCGGCAAGCAAGGTCTGGCGCAATCCTATCGCCGTCAGCAATACGGGTTCCCGAAGGAGTCGCCCCTCCCGCCATGAACTCAGGCGCACGGTGACTGGCATCATGGTGATTCTCCTCCATGCCAGTCTACCACGAAGCCGATCGGAATATTAGCGATCGGTTTTTCGGTCACCCTTCGCTAAGTATCTCCATGCCGCTGGTCAGCCGGTCCATCAGGCTGCGGCGGACGCGGCCGACATCGCGCAGTGGCGGCTCGCCGAACTGACGGGCATATTCACGGCTGAACTGCGACTGGCTCTCATAGCCGACCTGATGGCCGGCAGAGCCTGCGTCCAGCATATCCTCCAGCATCAGCCGGCGGGCTTCCTGCAGCCGCAGCTGTTTCTGGTACTGCATCGGGCTCATGGCGGTGATCGCCTTGAAATGATGGTGCAGCGAGGAGACGCTCATGCTGACGCGGCTGGCCAGGTCCTCGATCTTCAGGGGCAGGGCGTAATGCTCTTTCAGCCAGACGCAGGCGCGGCTGATCTGGTGCGACTGGCTTTCGGTAACCGCCATCTGGCGCAGGCGCGCGCTCTGCGGACCGGTCAGGAGCCGGTAGATGATCTCCTGTTCGATCAGCGGCAGCAGAGCCGGGATGTCGTCCGGCCGGTCCAGCAGCTTGAGGAGCCTTATGGCTGCGTCTTCCAATTCTGCCGTCACCGAACTGACGGTCATGCCGCGTGCCGTTGATGCAGGTACGCCTCCACCAGCACGTTCGAGAAGCAAAGCAATCCGTGTGGTATCGATGCCGAAGGTCACGCTCAGATAGGGTTTTTCCTCCGACGCTTCGACGATCTGTGTGGTAACCGGCAGGTCGATCGAGGTCAGCAGATAATCGGCGCCGCCATAGCGGTAGACTTCGTCGCCAAGCACCACCTGTTTTGCACCTTGGGCAATCAGCGCCAGGCTCGGCTTGTAGGCACCGCAGGATTTGGTTCCGGTTCCCGAGCGCCGGTGAACGCTAACGCCCGGAATAGCCGTTGGATGGTCGCCATCCTCCTTGGCGAAACGGGCAATAAGATCAATCAGTTCCTGACTCCGTGGGGTTCGTGAAGCTGTCATAATCAAAAGTCTTTCCAGCTATTTAGATTTCGTCTCGCACATCGGAAGTTAGTCGCTCTGCGGTTATCCGCAAAACCTCAGCGGCGTATTTTGCAGGATCGTACAATAATCTTGCAGGATTGCTCTAACGTTCCGCCGGTGTGATCTGCAAGTATGCTATCGGGGAGAGGCGATCTGTGCTTCCATCACAATCCCCGCTTCATCAGATAAAGGAGTGACCCATGGCCCTGGCAAGAGGATATGCTGCGACGGATGCGTCGAAGCCGCTGCAGCCCTTCACATTCGAACGGCGCGAACCCCGCGAGGACGACGTCGTCATCAGCATCAAGTATTCCGGCATCTGCCATTCGGATATCCATCAGGCCCGCAACGAATGGGGCAATTCGGCATTCCCAATGGTTCCCGGCCATGAGATTGCCGGCATTGTTACAGCGGTCGGCTCGAAGGTTTCGAAATTCAAGGTCGGCGACCGGGTCGGCGTCGGCTGCTTCGTCGACAGCTGCACCACCTGCGCCAGCCGCGATGTCGATCTGGAACAGTACATGCCCGGCCTCGTCGTCACCTATAACGGCGTCGAAGCAGACGGCAAGACCCCGACCCAGGGCGGCTATTCCGATTTCATCGTCGTCAAGGAAGGCTACGTCCTCTCCATTCCGGAGAACCTGCCCTTTGAGGCAACGGCACCGCTGCTTTGCGCCGGTATCACGCTCTATTCGCCGCTGCGCAACTGGGGCGCTGGTCCCGGCAAGAAGATTGCAGTTGTCGGTATGGGCGGTCTTGGTCATATGGGCGTCAAGCTTGCCCATGCAATGGGTGCCGATGTCACGGTTCTCAGCCAGTCCCTGTCGAAGAAGGAAGATGGCCTGAAACTCGGTGCCGACCATTATTATGCCACCGCCGATGCCGAAACCTTCATGAAACTGGCAGGAACGTTCGACCTGATCCTGTGCACGGTCTCGGCCGAGATCGACTGGAACGCCTATCTCGGGCTGCTCAAGGTGGACGGCACGCTGGTACTGCTCGGTGTTCCGGAGAAGCCGGTGCCCGTGCATGCCTTCTCGCTCATTCCGGGCCGCCGGTCGATTGCCGGCTCGATGATCGGTTCGATCAAGGAAACCCAGGAAATGCTCGATTTCTGCGGCGAGCACAACATCGTCTCGGAAATCGAACTGATCCGCATGGATCAGGTCAACGAAGCCTATGAGCGCGTCATCAAGAGCGACGTGCGCTACCGCTTCGTCATCGATATGGCGACCCTGTAATCCATCGAAACGAAAAGGCCGGCAAGTTCAACTTGCCGGCCTTTTTATCGCGTCCGTCCGGTCAAGGGATTACTTGACTTCGGTCAGCACTTCCGTGCCGGAGCCGTCCTTGCCGGTGATCGTCCACTTGCCGTCCAGCGTGCCATCGCCGTTGACCTTGTAGACGATCAGCCCCAATGCGTCTTGCAAGACGTAACCTGCTGCAAAGGCATCGCCGTTCAGCATGCAGACGCCAGTCGATTTGACGCCTGCTGTGTCCCATTCGATCACGCAGGTGGTTTCGCTGGCGAGCGTTATTTCAGCTGTGCCGGTATAGCTCGACCCATCGAGATTGGTACCCTCGACCGTGTATTTGCCGGCGTTGACGGTTTGCGCATGCGCAGTGGATGTGGCCGCGAGCAGAAGTGCTGCGGCAAAAACGATCTTTTTCATCTGATCCCTCAAAGAAATGCCCGACAATCGAGCTGCATTTCAGCCTATGCGCATTCGGTGCCGTTTGAAAAGAACCAAAATTGTGGTGATCGAGGCGAGCGTTATCACCGGCTCAGACGGCCGGATTTCACCGCGCTATCGGGTTTTGCAGCCGGTAGGGGAGGATTGCCGTTGCGAGACCGCCCGTGTCACCGCTTGTTCTACGACCGTACCGCCTGATGGACCGCGCGCAGGGTCGAAAGGAGAGCTGCCGCGCTGTCGAGGGGTAGGCAGCTTGGCCCGTCACACAGCGCCCGGTCGGGATCGGGATGGAACTCGAGGAAGACGCCGTTCGCACCGGCTGCCACGGCCGCCTTGGCGATAATGGGGACACCCTCGCGGCGCCCGCCTGTCGAACTGCCATTGGTGCGGGGATCGGCGCCGGGCAATTGCACGGAATGCGTCGCATCAATCGTGACGGGGACGCCAAGACGCTGCATTTCGGCAATACCAAGCATGTCGACGATCAGATTGTTGTAGCCAAAGGAGCTGCCGCGTTCGCACAAGGCGATTTGAAGATCCGGCGCCACCGCCCGCGCTTTGGCAATGATGTTTTTGCAGTCCCAGGGAGCAAGGAACTGGGCCTTCTTGACGTGCAGCAGGCCACCCGCGCGGCCTGTGGCAATGGCGGCGGCGACAATCAGATCGGTTTGGCGGCACAGGAATGCGGGAATCTGAACCAGATCGGCAACGGCGGCAACCGCTTCAGCCTGATCGATCTCGTGAATATCCGTGGCAATCGGCACATTCAGGGTTCGCTTGATTTCCACAAGCATGGCCAGCCCATCTTTCAATCCCGGACCGCGATAGCTGGCGTTTGAGGAACGGTTGGCCTTGTCGAAGCTGGCCTTGAACACGAAAGGCAAGCCGAGATCGGCCGTGACTGCCTTCAGGTGCCGCCCTACGTCCAGCGCCAGCTCAAGGTTTTCCAGGACATTCAAGCCTGCGATAACGGCTAGCGGCTGGCCCTCGCCAAACGACATGTTCCAGTGTTTCAGGTGCGCTACGGCCATTATCGACTTTCCCTTGCACGGCGCAACTGTGCGCCCGCTGTCATCCAGGTTGAAGCGAGAATCAGGCATCTGATCGTCGCACGTGCACACAATATGGAATTTGATGAGGGCGGCAACTCAGCGCTGTTGCGCTTGGTGCCTCGGTTGTGTTGCCGATTGTGGAAACAGACGAACCTCAACCCAGCGGCAGTGGTCCGTCGTTCTTGATTTCTTCCATCACCGCGTAGGTCCGCGTTTCCTTGACGCCAGGCAAGGTCCAGAGCACCTGGCCGAGGAAGTTGCGGTAGGCGTTCATGTCCTCGAAACGGGTCTTGACGAGATAATCGAAACCGCCGGCCACCATATGGCATTCGAGCACCGACGGCGCCTGCTTGACCGCGACGGCGAACTTGTCGAACACTTCGGGCGTCGTCTTGTCGAGCATTACCTCGATGAAGACGAGAAGCCCAAAACCGAGCTTATGCGGATCAAGCCGCGCGCCAAAACCCGAGACATAGCCTTCCTTCAGCAAGCGACGCAGCCGCTCGCTGGTGGCAGTTGGCGAAAGCCCGATACGGTCGGCCAGTTCCAGATTGGTGATCCGGCCGTCCGCCTGCAGGATGTTGAGGATCCGCCGGTCGATTTTGTCTATCTCATGCATCGGATCTCAACCCTTTCAGCGCTTGCGGTAGCTTAAGCCGCCAGCCGCGTTTCGGCGAGCTTCACCCAGTAGGAGATGCCGTGCGGGATCGCCTCGTCATTGAAGTCGTAGGCCGGATTGTGCAGGCCTGCCGTCTCGCCATTGCCGATGAAGATGAAGGCGCCCGGACGGGCCAGCAGCATGTAGGAAAAATCCTCGCCGCCCATCATCGGATCGAGATCGCCCGATACCTGGTTTTCGCCGGCGATGGTGGCCGCTGCCGAAAGGGCGTGCCCGGTTTCTTCACGATGATTGACCGTCACCGGATAGTTGCGGGCGTAGGAAGCCTTGATCTTGGCACCATAGGCGGCGCCCAGGCCTTCGCAAATCTGCTTGATCCGCTGTTCGGCGAGATCGCGCACTTCCGGCATCAGCGTGCGCACCGTGCCGCCGAGCAGGGCCTGTTCCGGAATGATGTTGTGGGCAAAACCGGCATTGAATTTGGTCACCGAAACGACCACCGAGAACAACGGATCGACCGAGCGCGAGGCGATGGTCTGCAGCGCATTGACGATCTGCGAGCCGATGACGATCGGGTCGATCGTCTTGTGCGGCTGGGCGGCATGGCCGCCGCGGCCATCGATGGTGATGTTGAATTCATCGGTCGAGGCCATGATCGGGCCGACGCGGCTGCCGAACTGGCCAACCGGCATGCCCGGCATATTGTGCATGCCATAGACTTCCTCGATGGCGAAACGCTCCATCATGCCGTCCTTGACCATCTCGTGGCCACCGGCGCCGCCTTCTTCGGCCGGCTGGAAGATTACGGCAACCGCGCCTTTGAAATTGCGTGTCTCGGCAAGATATTTTGCAGCACCCAGAAGCATGGCGGTGTGGCCGTCGTGACCGCAGGCGTGCATCTTGCCCGCCGTGGTCGAGGCCCATGGTTTGCCGCTGGTCTCGGTCATCGGCAGGGCGTCCATGTCGGCGCGCATGCCGATGGTGCGGCCTTCGCCGAGATTGCCCTTGATCAGGCCGACCACACCGGTGCGGCCGAGGCCGGTGACGATTTCGTCAACGCCGAATTCTCTCAATTTATTTTCGACGAAAGCTGCCGTATTTTCCACAGCGAACAGGAGTTCCGGCTTCGTGTGGAGGTGGCGGCGCCATTCCGTAACTTCGGTCTGGAGTTCTGCTGCGCGGTTCAGAATAGGCATTTTGGCTTCCTGTGTGTCCATTGCGGGCATGGGATACGAGAAATTTGGCATCGGCGCAAAAGAATGGTCTTTGCCATCTCCTCGCCATATAGGTTAAATAGCCGGACGATACGAGGCAATTCCCGAAATTTCGAGGTTTGACGTGGTGACAACTGGAATTCGCAAGGATGGCGCGCTGAAGCTATTCGCAGTCCTGACAGGCGCCTGCGCGTCGCTGCTGGCGTCCGTTTTGCCGAGCGCTGCCAATCCGCAGCTGGTTGTCGATGTCAGTTCGCTGAAGGTCTATGAGCAGCGGGAAATCTATCAGAAATGGTATCCGGCGTCGCTGACCAAGCTGATGACGGCCTACACGACCTTCCGGGCGCTGAAATCCGGCCAGCTGACACTGGAAACCCCGGTTGTGATGAGCAAGAACGCCGCTGGCGAACCGCCGAGCAAGATGTTCTACAAGCCCGGCCAGGCAGTGACGCTCGACAGCGCATTGAAGATGATGCTGATCAAATCGGCCAACGACATTGCTGTTGCGATCGGCGAAACCGTGGCTGGCTCCGAGCCGGCATTCATCAACATGATGAATTCCGAGGCGCTGCGGATCGGTATGACGTCTTCGCATTTCGTCAACCCCAACGGACTGCCGGCGCCGGGTCAGTATACGACGGCTCGCGATCTCGCCGTTCTGGCGATCACCATCAAGCGTGAGTTTCCGCAATATGCAGCCTACTTTGCCTATGAAGGCTTCACCACGGGCAAGAAGAATTATCCCAACTTCAATATGCTGATCGGCCGTTTCGATGGCGCCGACGGCATGAAGACCGGTTTCATCTGCGCCTCGGGTTTCAACCAGGTTTCATCTGCGACACGCAATGGGCGCGCCGTCGTTTCCGTCGTTCTTGGCGCCGACAGCCTTGGCGGCCGGGCGGATGAATCGGCGCGGTTGCTGCAGCTTGGCCTGACGTCGAGCGCCGCCGGCAAGCCGGGTCTTGGCCAGATCGCACCCTATGGCGAGAGCCGCGACATGGTCGCCGATGTCAGCAAGGAAATCTGCAATCCGAAGGCCGCCAAGGTGCGCTCGGAAAACCGTGACGAAGGTGGCCGGCAGAAATTGCTGTCGCCCTATATTCACGAGATCAACCGCCCGCTGAACCTTGTCGCTGCCGGGCTCATCCCGGGCACCGAGAAGGTGGCCGATGCAAAGGGCAACGGACAGGCGGAGACCGCGCAAGGCGATGTCGCCAATGTGCCGATCCCGGTTCCTCGCCCCGTTTTCTAAAGTTTCCGCATACTGATCGGATAAATCCATGAGCCTTCTGCTGAACGCCGTGCCGGTGTCGATCCTCACCGGTTTTCTCGGCGCGGGAAAGACCTCGCTGCTCAACCGGCTGCTGAAGGATCCCGATCTTACCGACACCGCCGTGATCATCAACGAATTCGGTGATGTCTCACTCGATCATCTGCTGGTGGAAGCATCGAGCGACGGCATTATCGAACTGTCGGATGGCTGCCTCTGCTGCACGGTGCGTGGAGAACTGGTCGATACGCTGGCCGATCTGATGGACCGGATGCAGACCGGCAAGATCAAGCCGTTGAAGCGCGTGGTTATCGAGACCACTGGCCTTGCCGATCCGGCGCCGGTGCTGCAGTCGGTGGTGGGAAATCCGGTCATCGCCCAGAGCTACCGGCTCGATGGCGTCGTCACCGTCGTCGATGCAGCCAACGGTCTTTCGACGCTCGACAATCACGAAGAGGCGGTCAAGCAGGTGGCGATGGCGGATCGGCTGGTGATCAGCAAGATGTCGCTGGCGACGCCGGATGCGGTGATCTCGCTGAAAGCGCGGCTGCGGGCGCTCAATCCGCGCGCACCGATGATCGACGGCGATCTGCCCGAGGCTGGCAAGGCGGAGCTCTTCCAGTGCGGGCTCTACGATCCCGGAACCAAGATCGCCGATGTCGGCCGCTGGCTGCAGGACGAGGCGGCAGCGGACCATGATCATCATCACGACCACGACCATGCTGCCCATCATGATCATGAGCATTGCGGCCACGAAAATTGCGGCCATGACCATCATCACCACGACGAAAACCGGCACGGTGCCGACATCCGCTCGTTCAGCCTCGTTCACGACCGGCCAATCGATCCGATGGCGCTTGAAATGTTTGTCGATCTGCTGCGCTCCGCCCATGGCGAAAAGCTTTTGCGGATGAAGGCCATCGTCTCGATGTCCGACAATCCGGACCGGCCGCTGATCCTGCATGGCGTGCAGACGGTGTTCCATACGCCGCAGCGCATGGCTGCTTGGCCGGATCCCTCCGACCGGCGCACGCGTATGGTACTGATTACCAAGGATCTGCCGGAAGCGTTCGTGCGCGACCTTTTCGACGCGTTCACCGGCAAGCCGCGCATCGACCGGCCGGACCGGCAGGCGCTTGAGGACAACCCGCTGGCGGTTCCCGGGCTGCGGATGTAACGCACCGTCAAGGGGCTGGCATGTTTTGCGAGGCGGGCGAAGTCATCGGCAACATGCGGGCGCCAGCCTATCCAGCCAGCCGTCCCGGCGGCTGGAGTATCAGCGCCTCGCTCGGGTTCCATGTCCTGATCGGGCTTGCCCTGCTTCTGGCCGTAACGCCACGCCGGCAGGTTCCGTCATCGCAAGACAGCGTCAGTGTCGACGTTTTGACGCCGCAACAGTTTGAAGCCGCAAGCAGGCCTCCGGTAGCTGAAACCCAGACACTGCCAGAGCCCGTACCCCTGAATGATGCGTCGCCCATACCATTGACCGTAAGTCCTGTGCCGAAATTCACCAAGCTGCCCACGGACAAACCACGTGCTCAAGCAAGCGTCATGGTTCAGGCAACGCATCTTCAGTCGGCGAAGGTGCTGGCCGATCCGCGCAGCGCCAAAGCACGCAAGACGCTGGGACAGCTAGCGCCCTCCGAGCGCATCGTCCAGCTCTGCAATATCGAGGCGATGGAGCAGGTCCACCTCTGGAACGCTACGCTGAAGCCGGACTTTCTGGTGGCCTATGCGATGGCCGATACCGAGGTCTCCGGGCAAAAACTCCAGGCCGATGGCGGGGCGTTTCGCAGCAAGGGCCGCTGGTACAATATCGGCTTCACCTGCGAGGTGACGCCGGACCTGAGCCAAGTCGTATCGTTTGCCTTCGCGGTAGGCAGCGAAATTCCGAGAGGCGACTGGGCCGATCACGATCTGTTGGGGGATGACGGTCCGGCGGATTAGAGGGTAACGGATCAAACGCCGCAGGCAGCTGCGCGGGCCAGAAAGAACACCTTTTCGCGGGCATTGCGGGTCAGGTCTGCCGCACGCTCGAATTCAACCCGTGCTTCCGCCAGCCGCTCGGCACGGAACAGGAAATCCCCCCTTGCTGCCGGCATGGGTACATAATTGTTCAATCCCGCTGCCGCATCGATCTCGTCGAGGCGTGCGAGACCGGTTTCCGGTCCGAAGGCCATGCTGTGGGCCACCGCCCGATTGAGATCGACCACCGGCGACGGCATAATCACGCGCAGCGTATCGTAGAGGCCAGCGATTTTCTGCCAGTCCGTGTCTTGCGCCTTGCGGGCGCGTGCGTGGCAGGCCGCCAGCGCCGCCTGCAGGGCGTAAGGGCCGTTGGCACCGCCGAGCGCTTCGGCGCGCTGCAGGGCCGCCAGTCCACGGCGGATCAGCAACTGGTCCCAGTGGGCACGGTTCTGCTCGGTCAGCAGGATCGGCGAACCATCGGGCGCTACACGGGCGGCGAGGCGGGAGGCCTGGATTTCCATCAGCGACAGCAGGCCCAGCACTTCCGGCTCTTCAGGTAATAAACCGGCGAGGATACGGCCGAGGCGCTGGGCTTCGGCGCAGAGTGCCGGGCGGATCAGGTCCTCGCCGGTGGTGGCCGAATAGCCTTCGTTGAAAATCAGGTAGACCACCTCCAGCGCCGAAGCGAGCCGTTCCTTGCGCTCCGGCCCGCGCGGCACGGCGTAGGTCAGGCCGGCATTGCTGAGCGTCTTCTTGGCCCGGACGATCCGTTGGGCGATGGTTGTTTCATTGGAAAGAAACGCGCGTGCGATCTCGTCGGTCGTCAATCCGCCAACCAGGCGAAGGGTGAGCGCGGCGCGTGCCTCCGCCGATAGAACCGGGTGGCAGGCGATGAAAATCAGGCCGAGCAGTTCGTCGCCGAGATCGTCATCCAGTGCAACTTCCAGATCTTCGGCGCTGGTATCCTGTTCGTCTTCAAGGTCGCGGCCGATTTCGGCATGTTTACGCACCAGCATCTTCTTGCGGCGGAAACCGTCGATGGCGCGGCGCTTGGCCGCCGCCATCAGCCAGGCGCCGGGATTTTTGGGGACGCCGGTCTTCGGCCATTCGGACAAGGCGATCACCAGAGCGTCCTGCGCCAATTCTTCGGCAAGGCTCACGTCCCTGACCATGCGCGCCAAGCTGCCGATCAGCCTAGCCTGTTCGATCCGGAAAACCGTCTCGATTGCCTGGTGTGTTTCGCTTGCTGCCATACCTCCGGATTAAGCGAGCAGCAGCGGTTGCGTCAAGCCGCCACGGCGGCTTGACGTCGATCGACCGGTTTAACGCTTGGCTGCCTTTTCGCGCAGCCGCTCTTCCTGCTCGGCCAGTTCCGGCGTAAACGCCTCACCGAAATCGGCTGCTTCGAATACCTTCCGGATTTCCAGTTCGCTTGGTCCGGGCATCGGGTTGGGGCAGCGCTTGGCCCATTCGACGGCTTCGGCCATGTCCTTGACTTCCCAGAGCCAGAAGCCGGCGATCAGCTCGCGGGTTTCGGCAAAGGGGCCGTCGATAACGGTACGGCTTGGCCCGTCGAAGGCGATCCGCTTGCCTTTGACCGACGGGTGCAGGCCCTCTCCGGCCATCATGACACCGGCATTGACCAGCTCTTCGTTGTATTTGCCCATGGCTTCCAGAAGCTCGGTCGAGGGCATGATGCCGTCTTCGCTATCTTTCGTCGCCTTGACGATGACCATCACACGCATTGTCTTCTCCTCTGATTATTGGAAGCCGGAGCGGCCTTCCTGATCATACGACGAACGAGCTTGGCTCCGATCGACAGCAATCTGAATTTTTTTTGAGATTTTTTTAGATGCGGATCGGAGAGCCGAACAGAGTGCATGTTTAAGGCGGATTGACGGCCCAGCCGGGCTATTCGACCTCAAGCCTTCTTGCGGATGATGAAGCGATGGCCCCCGGCCAGCGTTTCGGATTGCTCCAGTCTGTGGCCGTCTTCATTGCAGAAATGCGGAATGTCGATGATGGCGAGCGGATCGGTCGTCTCGACCGTGATCAGCGTGCCGGGGGCAAGGGTCAGCATGCGCTTACGTGTTCTGAGGACCGGCAAGGGGCATTTCAGCCCTTTGAGGTCATAGATCAAGCCATCGGGCATCAATTGCCCCAGATTTTCCAGAACGGCCGCTTCTTCGGCTGCTGTTCTGCAACGGCCTGCTCGGCCATCGGTGCGGCCTCGGTGCTGGCGACTGTCTGAGCGGCGGCTGCATCGGCCGGCTTCTTCGCCGTCGCGGTAGCTGCTGGTTGCGGGGTTGCGACGGCTACGGAGTGTTGCACTGCCTGCGGTTGGCCGGCTGGCTGCTGCTGAGCCGCATCGACGGGTGCTTCGGCTGCCGGCTCCAGCTGCTGCGCATCGGCGCCGCCCTTGGAGAACAGGCTGCCCCAGAAGCCCTTGCGCGCAGCACCTGGCTGTTCGACGGCGGCCTGCAGCACCGGTTTGGGCAGCGGGTTTTCCACAGGCACCGGAACACTCTTGCCGTTGCGGGTGGATTTTTCCAGTTCGGCCTGCTGAATCTCGATCGCCTTCTTGGCCTCTTCCAGTTCAGTGCGGCGGGCTTCCTGCTTTTCGAGATCGGCAACCTTCATCAGCTTGCCGGCATCGAGCGACGTACCGGTCGGGGCGTAAGCCAGTTCCTTGCCGACGCGTTGCTTGGCGACGATCGCCTTGCGTTCGGCTTCTGTCGGCTCGTACCAGACCATGCCGTCGAGCTTCTTTGTCGCCTTGGCGTAGCCTTCGTTGTATTTCGCGTTGTAGGAGGCGAGCGCGCCCTGCATCGTTGCCGGTGTCGTCATGGCGGGGCATTGACCGGTCGGCGAGAATTTGCCGTCGGTCTGCTGGTTGAAGACATATTTCTTCTCGCAGATGTTGACTTCCGGCGGACGCTTGGTGATTTCGAACTGGTCGTAGCCCGGCTTCAGCATGTTCCAGAAGTCGATGTTCGGGCTGTTTTTGTGCCGCGCCATGTTCTCTGCGGTCATGCGGAAGGGCAGGGCCTGCAACTGGATGGCCTGCTGGCCACCCTTGTAGGCGTCGCGCGACAGCGCAAAGATTTCCTGCATCTGCTCGTCGGTCATCGAATAGCAACCGGACGACGAACAGGCGCCGTGGATCATGAGATTGGTGCCGAAACGGCCGTTGGCCTGATCGAAGCGATTGGGGAAGCCGGTATTGATGGCGAGATAATAGCTGGAATTCGGGTTCATCTGGCCCGGCGAGATCGGGTAGAAGCCTTCCGGCGCCTGCCGGTCGCCTTCCTTGACCTTGGGTCCGAGCTTGCCCGACCAGGCACAGATCTTGTACTGGCGCAGCATTTCGAAACGGTTGGACGAATTGGCCTTCCAGACCTCGAGAACGCCTTCCTCCTTGAAAATGCGCAGCATGATCGGCGAATCCTTCGCCATGCTCATCGCCTGCATCTTCTGGACGATTTTTCCGGAGAGCTGGTAATTGACCTTGCTGGAGACCTTCTTGAGGTCGACATCGACGGTGTCCATCGCCTCATTGGCGGTGCAGCTCGCAAGGAGCGCGGCGATGGCAGCGGTGGCAACAAGATGTGTCAAACGCATCGGCATAGGTCCATCAAGAAAATTGTCGAACGTGGCGTTTCCGTTTCGGCAGTCCACAGGGAATCAATATTCCCTTATACTTCACAAAATATTAACCCTACAAAAGCGCCTTACCGCAAGCGTTCCAGAGCGCACGAATATGGCCAAGGTTGGACCGTGCACTCCATTTTCACTGTGAACCCGCTTAGAACCAGCAAATGTGATTAAAGCTGCCGGCCGATGGCCAGGTATTTCTGGCGGCGGTCAGAGCGCAGTTCGTCGCCCGTGCGGCCCGAAAGTTCCTTGAGCGCGTCGGCGATGACAGTGCCGGTCTTCTCGATCACAGCATTCGGATCGCGATGCGCGCCGCCGACCGGCTCGGTTATGATGCCGTCGATGATGCCCAGCGATTTCAGGTCCTCGGCGGTGATCTTCATGTTGGTCGCCGCTTCCTTGGCACGCGTCGAGTCGCGCCAGAGGATGGAGGCTGCACCTTCCGGCGAGATCACGCTGTAGATCGAGTGCTCGAGCATGTAGACGCGGCTGCCGGTGGCGATTGCAATCGCGCCGCCGGAACCACCTTCGCCGATGACGACGGAGACGATCGGAACGCGCATGTTGAGGCACATTTCCGTCGAGCGGGCGATGGCTTCCGCCTGGCCACGCTCTTCGGCGCCGATGCCGGGATAGGCGCCGGCGGTATCGATCAGGGTGATCAGCGGCAGGCCGAAACGATCGGCCATTTCCATGACGCGGATCGCCTTGCGGTAGCCTTCCGGACGGGCGCTGCCAAAATTGTGCTTGATGCGCGACTTGGTGTCGTTGCCCTTTTCCTGGCCGATAACGGCGACAGGGGTACCGCGAAAACGCGCCAGACCGGCTTGGATCGCTTCGTCATTGGCAAACTTGCGGTCGCCGGCGAGCGGCGTGAATTCGGTGAACAGGTTGGCGGCATATTCCTGGAAGTGCGGGCGCTGCGGGTGGCGCGCGACCTGCGTTTTCTGCCAGGGGTTCAGTTTGGAATAGATTTCGGCCATCGCCTCGCGGGCGCGCACTTCAAGGCGCTCCACTTCGTCGGCTGTGTCGATGCTCTCGTCCTCGCTGGCAATCTTCTTCAACTCGTGAATCTTGCCTTCGAGATCGGAGATTGGTTTTTCGAAATCGAGATAATTGTGCATGTGATGCGTTTCCGATCATATTGCGTCAGAGGCTTCGGACATGACGATCCCGTCGTCCCGGCCAAGGGTTCTGGCGCTCCTAATCCTGTTTTTTCGCCTGTTTGGCAAGAGGGTGATGGTTTTGGACCAGCTGATGCAGCCGTTCTTCCAGTACATGGGTATAGATTTGTGTCGTTGAAATGTCCGAATGCCCGAGAAGTTCCTGCACGGCACGAAGGTCGGCGCCATTGGCCAGAAGGTGGCTGGCAAAGGCATGGCGCAGCACATGCGGTGAAATCGCAGCCACCCGGATGCCGGCGCGGGCGGCAAGATCCTTGAGATCGCGGGCAAAAACCTGGCGCGGCAGATAGCCCGCCTTGCCAGAGGAAGGGAACAGCCACGGGCTTTCTGGTGGCGGGGTTTTCTGGGCGGCATTGTCGCTGGCCATCGCCGTGCCATAGGCCTGCATCGCCCGGATCGCCGAGTGTGACAGCGGCACCATGCGTTCCTTGTTGCCCTTGCCGCGAACAACGAGAAAGCGGCCGTTCTGGGCAAGCACCGAGGCCGGTAGCGAGACAAGTTCGCTGACCCGCATCCCGGTGGCATAAAGCAGTTCGATCAGCGCGTGCATGCGCAGCCGCGCCACCGTATCATCTCCGCTTTTCGCCGCCTCCTGTTCTGCCTGTCCAATCAGCTTCGAGACATCGTCGATGCTCAGCACCTTTGGCAGCGAGCGGCCTTTCTTCGGCGCGTCGAGAACGCCGGTCGGGTCGTCGGTGCGCAGTCCTTCGGCATAGAGGAACTTGTAGAATTGCCGCAGCGCCGACAATCGGCGGGCTTGCGACGAGGCCTTGAAGCCCTGCTGCGCCAGATGCGAGAGATAGGCACGCAGATCATCAGAGGTCGCGGCGGTCGGCTTGATGCCGCGTTGCTTGAGGAAGGAATAGGCGTCTTCCAGATCGTGTTCATAGGAGATCAGTGTGTTGTTGGCAGCACCGCGTTCGGCGCTCATCATCTCCAGGAAGGATTCCATATGGGCGGCGGAGAGATCGATCATTGCGGCTTGTTGATCCGCTCTGAGGGGATGCGGATCGTCACGTCGCGCTCCACCGGATTGACGAAGGTCACCAGCGCCACCATCGTTCCATAGATCACGCCGGCGATCAGGGCGCAGATGAACAGGAACCGGAACAGGGTGGGCATTTTCAACTCCTAGGTCAGGGGTCTATATGACCATGCCTGTTTGCAAGTGCAAGAACCGCTGTATCGCACGGAATTCCCGTTGCCTTGTATGCCGTGAAGTCTTGACGCTTCCAGCTGTTTTGTCGATACCGGAACGGAACGGGGAAATTGAAACTGCATGAGCGACGTGATTGAACCGGTTTCCGAAGCGCTGATCGGGCGAGCGAAGGCCGCGCTCGGGCGACGAAACCTGGTCTTTGTCGGTCTGATGGGGGCCGGAAAATCGGCGATCGGCCGGATGACGGCATCGGCGCTCGGCATTCCCTTTGTCGATTCCGATCATGAGATCGAGCGCGTGTCGCGCATGACCATCAGCGAGCTTTTTGCAGCTTACGGCGAAGACGAGTTTCGTGCGCTGGAGGCTCGCGTCATCAAGCGGCTGCTGAACACAGGCCCGCGCATCGTCTCTACTGGCGGCGGTGCCTATATCAATGAGCGCACCCGCAAGCATATCAAACGAAATGGCCTGTCCGTCTGGCTGAATGCCGAACTCGACGTGCTGTGGGAGCGTGTCAACAAGCGTGACAGCCGTCCGCTGCTGAAAACAGAAAACCCCAAGCAGACGCTCGAAAACCTCATGCACGCCCGTTATCCGATCTATGCGCAGGCGGACCTGACGGTGCTGTCCCGCGATGTGAAAAAAGAGGTGATGGTGGAAGAGGTTCTCGCCGCTCTCGCCAGTCTCCCGAAAAAGTGAAGCCATGACCAGTGCCAGCCCATCCGCCCGCAAAACCGTTCGCGTCAATCTGGGCGACCGTTCCTACGATATCCTTATCGGCCCCGGCCTGATCGCCACTGCCGCCGGCGAGATCGCCGGGCGGCTGAAGGGCCGCCGCATGGCTGTCATCACCGACGAGCACGTCGCGCCGCTCTATCTCGAGCCGTTGATGGAAAGCCTGAAGGAAAAGGGCATCACGGCCGTGTCGCTGGTTCTGCCGGCTGGTGAAAAGACCAAGAGTTTCGAACACCTGATCCCCGTCTGCGAGGCAATCCTCGGCGCCCGGATCGAGCGCAACGATGCCGTCATCGCGCTCGGCGGCGGCGTCATCGGCGATCTCACCGGTTTTGCAGCCGGTATTGCCCGGCGCGGATCGCGGTTCATCCAGATCCCAACCTCGCTCTTGGCGCAGGTGGACAGTTCCGTTGGCGGCAAGACCGGTATCAACTCGCCGCACGGCAAGAACCTGATCGGCGTTTTCCACCAGCCCGACCTGGTGCTCGCCGATACCGATGTGCTGGATACGCTCAGCCCGCGCGAGTTCAGGGCTGGTTATGCCGAGGTCGCCAAATACGGACTGATCGACAAGCCGGACTTCTTCGCCTGGCTGGAAAACAACTGGCAGGCGGTGTTTGCCGGTGGTGACGCCCGCATCGAGGCGATCGCGATCAGCTGTCAGGCCAAGGCCGATGTGGTGGCTGCCGACGAGCGCGAGAATGGCCGTCGTGCGCTGCTCAATCTCGGTCACACATTCGGCCATGCGCTGGAAGCGGCAACACAGTATGATGGTACGCGTTTGGTCCATGGCGAAGGCGTGGCGATCGGCATGGTGCTGGCGTATCAGTTTTCGGCCCGCATGAATCTGGCAAGCCCCGATGATGCCAAGCGCGTCGAAGCCCATCTGAAGACAGTGGGTCTGCCGACCCGCATGGACGACATTCCCGGCACGTTGCCGCCTGTGGAAAAGCTGATGGACGCGATTGCGCAGGACAAGAAGGTCAGTGGCGGCAAGCTCACCTTCATCCTGACGCGCGGTATCGGCCAGTCGTTCGTTGCTGACGATGTTCCGGGATCGGAAGTCACCGCGTTTCTCAAGGAAAAATACCCGGGATGAGCAACGAGACATTCATGGTTTTCCTGGCGGACTATGGTCCGGGCATCCTGATCATCCTTTTGATGATCCTGCTGTCGGCGTTTTTCTCGGGCTCGGAAACCGCACTGACTGCGGCGTCACGATCCCGCATGCATACGCTGGAAAACAATGGTGATGAGCGTGCCGGGCTGGTCAACCGCCTGATCGAGCGCCGTGACCGGCTGATCGGCGTGTTGTTGATCGGCAATAACCTCGCCAACATCCTGTCGTCGTCGATCGCCACCAGCCTGTTCCTGCATTTCTTCGGTGCGTCCGGCGTTGCCTATGCGACGCTTGCGATGACCGTCATCCTGGTCATCTTTGCCGAAGTGCTGCCAAAGAGCTGGGCGATCGCATCGCCGGACCGGTTTGCGCTGACGGTGGCGCGGGTGGTCAATATCGTTGTCATGGTTGTCGGCCCGGTTTCAAGCCTGGTGAACTGGATCGTCCGGCGCATTCTTGGCCTGTTTGGCATCAATCTGTCTTCGGAAATGCCGATGCTGACCGCGCATGAGGAGCTGCGCGGTGCCGTCGATTTTCTCCACCGCGAAGGCTCCGTTATCAAGGCCGACCGCGATCGGCTCGGCGGTGTTCTCGATCTCGGCGAACTCGAAATCTCCGACATCATGATCCACCGCACCTCGATGCGCGGCATCAATGCCGACGATGCACCGGAAGTGGCGGTTCGCGCGGTGCTCGAAAGCCCCTATACCCGCATGCCGGTCTGGCGCGGGTCGACCGACAACATTATCGGCGTCGTGCACGCCAAGGACCTGTTGCGGGCGCTGGCGGAACCGGATGTCGAGCCGGAAAATCTCGATATTGTCCGTATCGCGCAAAAACCGTGGTTCGTGCCGGAAACCACCAATCTGAAAGAACAGCTGAACGCCTTTCTGCGCCGCAAGGTGCATTTCGCCATTGTCGTCGATGAATATGGCGAGGTGCAGGGGCTGGTGACGCTGGAGGATATTCTGGAAGAGATCGTCGGTGATATTTCCGATGAGCACGATATCGAAATTCAGGGCGTGCGTCAGGAAGCGGACGGCTCGATCGTCGTCGATGGTAGCGTGCCGATCCGCGATCTCAACCGTGCACTCGATTGGAACCTGCCGGACGAGGAAGCAACGACGGTGGCCGGTCTTGTCATCCACGAATCCAAGACGATCCCGGAAGAGCGGCAGGCGTTCACGTTCTACGGCAAACGCTTCACCGTGATGAAGCGGGTGAAGAACCGGATTACTCGGCTGAGGATCAGATCGGCCGATGATGTGACAATGCCTCCGCTCTCGATGAAGAGCGAAGGCATTGAATGATGCACAGAGGTAAGCCGCGTCAGTTTTAGCGGCTGCCGATGATGCCACCGAGAGCGCCGCCGAGAAGACCGCCGGCAAAAGCAGCTCCTGCGGGATCCATCCCACCATTGTTTCTTTCGACCGGGCCTTCCAGAGTCGCCCCGTCCTGCTGTCTCTTGACGCGCTGTCCGGCCACCTTCTGGCGGACCGGGTTCTGTGCTTTGCGAACAGCGATGGCTGCCTTCTGCGCTTCGTACTGAGCGCGGATTTGCGGCATCATCGGATCGGTCTGAACGACAAGGAACATGTGCTGCTGCTGTGTCAGGTAGGTTGTCTCGACCATGCCGTTCTGCTGCTGCCATGCGCCGATTGCCGTGCGGGAGCGGGCGCCGAGTGCGCCATCGGCACCACCGGTGACATGGCCGAGCGCGCCGAGCCGCAGCTGCAGATCGATCCTGCCTTCCTTGTCGAGGTTCAGCGCCGTTTCGGTTTCCGGTGTTCCGACGCTGAGCTTGACATCGTCGGGCATGGCGACGGCAGTGCGGACCTGCGAGGCGGCTGCCGTTGCCTCACCGGCCGGAGCAACGGACGCAACCTGCGTGGTCGCTGTTGCCCTCAGCTGGTCGAGATTGAGCTTTGCAAGGGTGGCAAAATTCCCGCTCGGATATTGCTGCAGGTAAAGCTCGTAATGTGCGACAGTGTTGCGCTTCGACGCCTCTTCCCAGAGTTTCTGCTCGACGGTCCAGTTGACATCATTTGCGCCGGTCGCCGTCGCTTCGTCTGCAGGCTTCACGTCGGCGGGGGTAGCGATTGCAGCCTCGGCCGCAGGCTCTCCACCGATGAACACTTCACGCGACAGCGAGGCATTGTGCCAGGGATGCTGGGCACCACCGGTTGCTTCCGAAACATCGGCGCGAACCCGTGTCAGAGCGCTCTGGATTTCCAGCCCAGGTGTGGTCAGATGCCGTGCAAGTGCGGTCGTGTAGGGGCTATTGATGCCCTTACCGTCATAGGCGACGGCGCCGGGATCTGTGGCGTAGGCGATCAGCAGTCCGCCGGCGCCTGCTGTCTGGTTATTGGCCTGTACCGGCGCCAGACCCACGCCCATCGAGGCGGAGCGGCTGGCCGGCATGACCTTTGCCAGCGAGCGTGCCAACGGATTGTCGCGGCAGGCATCCAGGATGATGATGCTGACGGCGGGATCCGGGGGCAGGGCGGCCAGGAATTTTTCGGCCGGCACCGTGCGGGTCTGCAACTGGGCTGCCTTTTCCAGCTGTGCGTCGATCGGCACGAGATAATTGCGCCCATCGACCTGCAGGCCGTGGCCGGCATAGTAGACGACAGCGATATCGGCGTCATAGGCAATCTCGGTGAACTGATCGACCAGTGCGGTCATCGCCGTCTTGTCGAGATCCTCACCCTCGATAACGGTAAAGCCTGCCGTGCGGAATGTTTCCGCCATCAGTTTGGCGTCGTTTTTCGGGTTCGGCAGCTCGACCGCATGCTTGTAGGCACTGTTGCCCATGACAAGCGCGACTTTCTTGGCTGACGGCGTTGCTGCAGATACCTCACTGTATGATAGAAACGCGGCGACGAACGCCGCGACAAGCCCAAACCTCCTGAGCATCGTCTTGACCCCAAAAAAAGAGGCTCCCCGGACAACCTTGAACCGGCTCCGCCTATGATTAACATTTTCTGTATGTCGTAATAACGGATGGATCGCTCGATCCGATAATTCTCTCGCCCCACCTGCGATTGTAGATGTTGGCTACAATCCGGTCAATTCGGCAGAGGTTGAACGCTTCGATCTACCTTCGTTGCTTCAATAAAGGCTATCTCTAACCTTACCAGCGGGTTGTTTCCCCGGGAACAGCTGGTTCAAGGGCGAGCGCATGCAGTCCGGCGTCGATTTCGGTCTTGAGGACATCATTGATCGCGCGGTGGCGGGCGATGCGGCTCATGCCGATAAACGCGCTGGAAACAATGCGCACCCGCATATGGGTTTCGCCGGTGCCGTCGATATCCGGATGATGGCCGGCATGCAGATGGCTTTCGTTGACAACGATCAGCCGTTCGGGCGAAAATGCCGCGTTGAGTTTTGTTTCGATGCGGCTTTGAAGCGACATGTTTTGGCCCCGTTTTTCTGGCTTTTCGGTCAGCATCGATCTCAAACGAGCGGCCCGTCCGGGATTGCGTTTTGCGCGGTGCAAAATAGCTTCACAAAGCCTGCAACATTCCCGTTTGTCAATTCTTGTTGTGGCGTCCGCCACGCACCATAATTAGCGCCATGAAACTTGATTCAAAATACTTTGACGGGATCCGGACGCGCCGCAAGGTGACCCAGAAACCTGAGCCAATGGCACCCAAGTGCCAGTGGGACGGGTGCGAGGAAAATGCCATCCATCGCGCGCCGGTCGGCCGCAATGCCGAAAACGAATTTTTCATGTTCTGCTTCGAGCACGTCAAGGAATACAACAAGGGCTACAACTACTTCTCCGGTCTGTCCGACAGCGAGATCGCCCGTTACCAGAAGGAAGCCATCACCGGCCATCGCCCAACATGGACGGTGGGGGTGAACAAGAATGCCAAGAATGCGCCGCAGCAGTCGCAGCAGCGCTCCGGGTCGGCCGGTGCCCAGGCCCGCATGCGCGACCCTTTCGGCTTTGTCGATCAGGCGCGGGCTCGCGCCAACCGGCAGGAACCGCGGCTGCGCAAACTGAAGACATTGGAGGCCAAGGCTTTCGAAACGCTCGGTCTGCATGCCAATGCGACTGCGGCAGATGTGAAGACGGCATACAAAGAGCTTGTAAAAAAGCATCACCCCGATGCAAATGGCGGAGACAGGGGATCGGAAGAGCGTTTTCGTGCCGTGATCCAGGCATATCAATTGTTAAAACAGGCTGGCTTCTGCTAGGAACCCGTTTTATTACGGTCACACTTTTATAAAGGCATAGACGGGAACGCCCCCGCCATTCGAGTCAAGGGGCTTTACCGTGCTGGAGACATGATGAGCAAGGTAGACCTCGATATTTCCAACCTCCCCGATACGACAGTTTCCGTCCGTGACGTTTTCCGTATCGACACCGATCTGCGCGTGCCGGCCTATTCGAAGGCCGATGCCTATGTGCCGGATTTCGATCCCGACTATCTCTTCGACCGCGAGACGACGCTCGCCATCCTCGCCGGTTTTGCCCATAACCGCCGCGTCATGGTGTCCGGCTATCACGGCACCGGCAAGTCGACCCATATCGAGCAGGTCGCGGCCCGCCTCAACTGGCCTTGCGTGCGCGTCAATCTCGACAGCCATGTCAGCCGTATCGATCTCGTCGGCAAGGACGCCATCGTCGTCAAGGACGGCATGCAGGTCACCGAATTCAAGGACGGCATCCTGCCCTGGGCTTACCAGCACAATGTTGCGCTGGTTTTCGACGAGTATGACGCCGGCCGCCCGGACGTGATGTTCGTCATCCAGCGCGTGCTGGAATCGTCCGGCCGCCTGACGCTGCTCGACCAGAGCCGCGTTATTCGCCCGCATCCGGCTTTCCGGCTGTTTTCGACGGCCAACACCGTCGGCCTCGGCGACACGACCGGCCTCTATCACGGCACGCAGCAGATCAACCAGGCGCAGATGGACCGCTGGTCGATCGTTACCACGCTGAACTATCTGCCGCATGACAACGAAGTCGATATCGTCGCTGCCAAGGTCAAGGGCTTCACCAAGGAT
This sequence comes from Pararhizobium sp., assembly GCF_965279435.1. Taxonomy (NCBI): domain Bacteria; kingdom Pseudomonadati; phylum Pseudomonadota; class Alphaproteobacteria; order Hyphomicrobiales; family Rhizobiaceae; genus Pararhizobium; species Pararhizobium sp. The sequence continues at coordinate 450,346 of NZ_CBDIHY010000003.1, read as the reverse complement.
CGCGGCCGCGACACCGTCTCGAAGATGGTCCGCGTTGCCGATCTCACCCGTGCAGCCTTCATCAACGGCGACCTGTCGACCGTCATGAGCCCGCGTACCGTCATTACCTGGGCTGAGAACGCGCATATCTTCGGCGATATCGCCTTTGCCTTCCGGGTCACCTTCCTCAACAAGTGCGATGAGTTGGAGCGGGCGCTGGTGGCGGAACACTATCAGCGCGCCTTCGGTGTCGAGCTGAAGGAAAGTGCTGCCAATATCGTGCTCGAAGCCACGGTCTGATCGATGGCAGGCCGGGGCGATAATTCGAAAGCAAGGCCGGCCGGTGTCGTGGACGTGGAGCCATTCCGCCGCGCACTGACCGGTTGCATCCGTTCGATTGCCGGGGATTCGGAAATCGAAGTCGTATTTGCCAACGAGCGTCCGGGGCTTTCCGGCGAGCGCGTGCGGCTGCCGGAAATCTCCAAGCGGCCGACGCGCCAGGAGCTCGCGGTCACCCGCGGGCTCGGTGATTCGATGGCGTTGCGCAAGGCCTGCCACAATGCCCGTATCCACGCGACCATGGCGCCCCAGGGCGCTGATGCGCGCGGTATTTTCGACGCCGTCGAACAGGCGCGCGTCGAGGCGATCGGTTCGTTGCGCATGAGCGGTGTTGCCAGCAACATCACCTCGATGCTGGATGAAAAATACGCCCGGGCCAATTTCGGCAATATCGACCGCCAGGCGGATGCCCCGCTCGAAGAGGCCGTTGCGCTGATCGTGCGCGAAAAGCTGACAGGCCAGAAGCCGCCGGCCTCCGCCGGTCAGGTGCTGGATCTCTGGCGCGATTTCATCGAGGAAAAAGCGGCCGGCGACATGAAGGAATTGTCTGCTGCGGTCAATGACCAGCAGGCGTTTGCCCGTGTCGTGCGCAATATGCTGACATCGATGGAGATGGCCGAAAAGTACGGCGATGACGATGTCGAGCCGGACGATCAGGAAAGCCAGACCGACGAAGACCAGCCGCGCAGCCAGGAGCAGGATGAAAACAGCTCCGACGAGGATGCCGGTTCCGACGCCGCGCCCGCCGACGAGAACGAATCTGCCGACGAGCAGATGGACGAAGGCGAAATGGATGGTGCCGAAATCTCCGAAGAGGAGATGTCGGACGACGGCGAGGATGACAGCGAAACGCCCGGTGAGGTCAAACGCCCAAGCCACCCCTTCGACGATTTCAACGAGAAGGTCGACTACGGCGTCTTCACCGAAGAATTCGACGAAACCACCACGGCCGAAGAGCTTTGCGACGAAGCCGAACTCGACCGCCTGCGCGCCTTTCTCGACAAGCAACTGGCCCACCTGCAGGGTGCGGTCGGCCGTCTGGCCAACCGGTTGCAGCGCCGCCTGATGGCGCAGCAGAACCGGTCCTGGGAATTCGACCTGGAAGAGGGCTATCTCGATTCGGCGCGGCTGACGCGCATGATCATCGACCCGATGCAGCCGCTTTCCTTCAAGCGCGAGAAGGACACCAACTTCCGCGATACGGTCGTGACGCTTCTGATCGATAATTCCGGCTCCATGCGCGGCCGGCCGATTACCGTCGCCGCCACCTGCGCGGACATCCTTGCCCGCACGCTGGAGCGCTGTGGCGTCAAGGTCGAGATCCTCGGCTTTACCACCAAGGCCTGGAAGGGCGGGCAGTCGCGTGAAAAATGGCTGGCCAGCGGCAAACCGCAGACGCCGGGCCGCCTCAACGATCTGCGCCACATCATCTACAAGTCCGCAGACGCCCCGTGGCGCCGCGCACGCCGCAATCTCGGCCTGATGATGCGCGAAGGCCTGCTCAAGGAAAACATCGATGGTGAAGCGCTGATCTGGGCACATAACCGGCTGCTCGGGCGCTCCGAACAACGCCGGATCCTGATGATGATTTCGGATGGTGCGCCGGTCGATGATTCCACCTTGTCGGTCAATCCGGGCAATTATCTCGAACGCCATCTGCGCGCCGTCATCGACCAGATCGAGACGCGCTCGCCGGTCGAACTGCTGGCGATCGGTATCGGTCACGATGTGACGCGCTACTATCGCAAGGCCGTGACCATCGTTGATGCCGACGAGCTTGCCGGGGCGATGACCGAGCAGCTGGCGTCGCTGTTCGATGATGAGAATTCCCGCCGCCGGGCCGCGCCTGCGCGCCGGCGTGCGAGCTGACAATATTGTCTGGCCGGGACATCCATTGTCCCGGCTTTGCCCGCCTATTGCTTGCTGATTTTTCCGGAGCCGCTTTGCGCTCCATGCCGGCATGCCGGAAGGACGTCTTTTGAAAGCGACACTGTTTCAGGCCGCCGCCTTTTCCCTGTTTCTGGCCGTCGTGCCGTCGGTTGCAGCACCGCTGGCGCCTTCGGAAATCGTTCCGGTCAAAAGCCGGCAGATTGAGAATTTCAAGATCGGTTCGGACCAGAAACTGTTCGGCAAGCTGGAGTTTATCGGCGGCATCGAGATGTCGTCGCCGAACGAGCTGCTCGGCGCGATCTCGTCGATCCGTTTTCGCCCGAACCGGAAATCGTTCCTTGCGATCATGGATACCGGCCATTGGGTCGAAGGCGAAATCGAGCGCGACCAGAAGGGCCGGCTGGCGGGTACGAGCGATCTGACGGTTACCTCGATGATCGATGCCAATGGCCGCTCCGAGCAGGTCAAGGAGCGCATGGACTGTGAAGGCGTGGCGCTGCGCGACGGGGAGGTTCTCGCCAGCTATGAGGGGCTCCACCGCGTCGACGTCTATCCGGACCCCGGCTTTGCCCAATCCGGGCCGGTCGCGACCCTGCCGCTCCTCATTCCGTTGAGGTCGCTGCGCGGCAATCGCGGGCTTGAAACCATCGCCGTTTCGCCAAAGGACAGCCCGCTTAAGGGCGGCGTCACCGTCGTGTCCGAGCTGAGCTTCGACAAGAACGGCCATCTGCTGGCCGCTGTCCTCGATGGTCCGCGCAAGGGTGTCTTCGGCGTTGTTCGCAAAGGCCCGTTTGCGGTCACCGATGGCGCGTTCCTGCCCAACGGTGACCTTTTGATTCTGGAGCGCCGCTTCAGCTTTGCCGAAGGCATCGGCATGCAGATCCGCCGCATCAAGGGTGACGATATCAAGCCCGGCGCGGTCGTCGATGGCGAAATCCTGCTGAACGCCGATATGGGCTACCAGATCGACAATATGGAAGGTCTGGACGTCGTGGTGGAGCCCGGCGGCGACATCCGCCTCATCCTCGTTTCCGACGACAATCACTCTATCCTCGAGCGCAACCTGATGCTGGAATTCCGGCTGGTCGAATAGAACCACGCGCAAGAAAAAACCCGCATCAAGGGGTGATGCGGGTTCGATTCTTTTAGCAGCTTTTCCGGGTTAGGCGTTTGCCTTCGCTCCCGGCATCGGCTTGATCACGTTCATCAGTGCGCCATAGGGCAACAGCATCACCAGGCCGACGATGATCTTGACGCTGAGGTCACCGAGCGCCCAGGAGATCCAGCGCGGTGCTTCTGCCGTCATCACGCCGAGGATCGGGGCGCTTTCCAGTGCGAAAGGCTCGTTCGGGCCGAAGAAGACGAAGAACGCGGCAAAGGCGAACGAGAAGAAGATTGCCGTGTCGAGGAAGGAGCCGAACAGCGAGCCGACCAGCGGCGCGCGCCACCAGCTCTGCATCCGCAGCTTGTTGAACACCGAGATATCCAGGAGCTGGCCGAGCAGGAAGGCCGAGCCCGAGGCGATGGCGATGCGCGGTGTGGCGACCAGCACCGACAGCACGATGGCGACGGCAAAGCCAGCGATCACCACCTTGCGTGCGGTGCGGGGTCCGAACTGGCGATTGGTCAGGTCTGTAACGAGAAAGGCGATCGGATAGCTGAAGGCGCCCCAGGTCAGGAGATCACCCAGCTGCATGCCGGCGATCGAGCCGGGCAGGGGGTATTGGACCAGGAAATTCGAGGCCACGACCACGAGGGTCATCAGCGCGACATAGGTAAGGAACGTGCGGTTTGTCAGCATTTTTTTATCCTGGGGTATGCCACCAGTTGGAGTCATCTAAGCCCGCAATTCACCGCACCTAGAGCCCGGCAATCCGCGAACGGTTAATTGTAATCTTACACGAGAAAAAGGCTCGCCGGTTGCCCTGGCAAGCCTTTTAATCTGTAGAGCCAAGTCTGCCGATTAAGCGGCGAGAGCGACGGCTGCAGCCGTCTTCTTGACGATCTGGCGGCGCAGCAGACGAGCGCGCATCGACAGCTCGATTTCGTCAGCCTTGATCAGGAATGCGTCGAGACCACCGCGGTGTTCAACCGAACGCAGGGCTGCGGCCGAAACGCGCAGACGGTAACGCTGGCCGAGCACGTCGGAAATCAACGTGACCTGGCACAGGTTCGGAAGGAACTTGCGCTTGGTCTTGTTGTTTGCGTGGCTCACATTGTTGCCCGACTGGACGCCCTTGCCGGTCAATTCGCAACTACGGGACATGATGCACCTATTTTCTTTTCGCCTTCGGTCCATGCGTTGGCGGGCCATATGCCCAGGCCGCATTCCGTTGGCCATGATTGGAAAGTTGCGGTTCTATAGTCAGCGAGAGCCGCGGCGTCAAGCCAAACCTTCGTTTTCCGGGAAAAACTCTTGAGAAACGCGGGGTCTTTCAAGCCGGAGATGCCGTTCGGTTTAGATTCTCTCCGTCCTATACATCTTTGCAGCCGCCAATTCCACTTTATTGGTCCATGGGTTAAGGCTTGTGGCAAAAGCAGGTTCCACGGCGCAGAAATGCCGCAAACCCGCCGTATCGCCTAGGGTTATACATGAACGGACGGGTCGCGTGAGCGAAAATGGAAGGGCATCTGGAATGAACTGCCGCATCGGTTTCTCGGCGCTTCTGGCGTTTGCCACGGCAACGTTTTCCACAGGCACGGCTTATGCCGTCGATGTGACGCACAACACGGATTACAGCATCTCGCTTGCCGGCCTGCCGATTGCAAAGGCTTCGTTCCACACGGCGTTGAACGACAAGCGCTACACCATTTCGGGCACGATGAGTTCGGCCGGGCTTGCCGATATCTTTGCCCAGACCTCGGGCGAGACCTCGGTCTCCGGCGTCATCGGCCGCGACCAGCTCACCGCGTCGGAATATCGGGTCAAGTATCAGACCGGCAAGAAGGGCCGGGCGATCGACGTCCAGTTCCGCGACGGTGATGTCGTGTCCGCCTCAATGAAGCCGCCGCGCAAGATCCCGAAAAACTGGGTACCGGTGACGCAGGCGGATATGCGCAATGTCGTCGATCCGCTCTCCGGTCTGATCTTTCCCGGCAATGCGCGGGTTTGCCCGAAAAGCGTGCCGGTCTTTGATGGCGAATCGCGCATGGACCTGAAGCTTTCACCGAAGGGTACCCGGCCCTTCAAGACCGAAGGTTTCCAGGGCGATGTCATCGTCTGCGGCATCAAGTTCGTGCCGAAATCCGGCTTCCGCAAGGGTCGCGATGACGTCGATTACCTACGCAAGCTGGAAACCATGGAGATCTGGTTTGCCAAGGCCGAGGCGGTGAATGTATATGCTCCGGTCTACGTCCGCATCCCGACGAACTATGGCCCGGTCACCATCTGGGCGACGCGTTTCGGAAGCTGACGATCAATCAAGGCCGGGGGGGCGGGGTATGAAAGTCAAGGCAACGCTGATTGGATTTTCGGCGATCCTGATGTGGTCGCTGCTGGCGCTGTTTACCGCCGCCTCCGGAACCATGCCACCCTTCCAGCTTTCGGCCATCTGCTTTTCCATCGGCAGCATTCCCGGCCTCGTCGTGCTGGCGCTCAAGCCCGAGCGGCTTGCGCTTCTCAAGCAGCCCGCCAAAGTCTGGATCGTCGGCATTGCCGGTCTGTTCGGCTATCATTTCCTGTATTTCACGGCACTCCGGAATGCCCCTGCAGTCGAGGCAGGCCTGATTGCCTATCTCTGGCCGCTGCTGATCGTCGTCGGCTCTGCGCTTTTGCCGGGTGAACGGCTGCGCTGGTATCACGTTGCCGGGGCCATCTGCGGTCTTGCCGGCACGATCCTGATCGTCGCGCGCAATGGCGTTCAGTTCGACGACGCTTATGTAATGGGCTACAGCGCGGCTCTGGCCTGCGCCTTCACCTGGTCCGGCTATTCGCTGCTGACGCGGCGGTTCGAGGCCGTCTCGACGGATGTCGTCACCGGCTTCTGCCTGGCAACAGCAGCGCTGTCGTTCCTCTGCCATCTTGGCCTCGAAACCACGGTCTGGCCGCAGACGGCAACGCAATGGATCGCCATTGCCGGTCTCGGCCTGTTGCCGGTCGGAGCTGCCTTCTATGCCTGGGATTTCGGCGTCAAGAACGGCAATATCCAGATCCTAGGCGTTGCCAGCTATGCCGCACCGGTGCTGTCGACGCTGGTGTTGATCGCTTTCGGTTTTGCCGAGCCATCGTGGCGTATTGCGCTTGCCTGCGTGTTCGTGACGGGTGGGGCAGTGCTGGCGGCCAAGGACATTATTTTCCGTGAGCGCTCCAATGCCGCGCAACCTGCCGAATAGGCTCACGCTTCCGGCGGTTGCCAGTCTGCTGGTGCCATCTCGAAGGCGGAGAAATCAAAACCGGGTGAGACGGTGCAGCCGACCAGCGTCCAGGCACCGAGCGAAACCGCCGATTGCCACCCGTTGGCCGGGACGATGGCCTGCGGCAGTTCGCCGATCAGTATGTTGGAGCCGAGCGTGACGGTCGTGGCCGGTTTACCGTCTTCGGCGATGCTGAGCGCCAGCGGCGCCCCGGCATAGAAGTGCCAGACCTCGACCGCATCGCGCACGCGGTGCCAATGCGAATGTTCGCCGCGCTCCAAGAGATAGTAGATCGCCGTCGAGTGGCCACGCGGACCGCCCGCCTTGTCCTTGAATGTCTGGATGTACCAGCCACCTTCCGGATGGCGCTCCATTTTCAGCGTCTCGATGATTGCCTGGGCCGACAGCGGCAGTTGAACGTCCATCAGAAATTATCCTTGCGCTTGCGGATCTCGGCAAAGACCTCGGCATCCGAGGCACTCTGCAGTCCCAGATGGGCCCGTATGCCGGCGTCGTGCGGCCGCAGGAAGGGGTTGGTGGCTTTTTCCAGCCCCAGCGTCGTCGGCGCGGTAAAGTCGCCCTCGGCGCGCAAAGCCTCGATCTCGGCCGCACGCGATTTCAGCGCCGCATTGTCGGGATCCACCGTCACCGCAAAACGGGCATTGGAGAGCGTGTATTCGTGGCCGAAATAGACGACGGTGTCGTCCGGCAGCGCCATCAGCTTCTGCAGCGAGGTCCACATTTGCGCCGGCGTGCCTTCAAACAGGCGACCGCAGCCGAGCGCAAACAGCGTGTCGGCGGAAAACAGCAGCTTGTCGTCGGGGAAGTAGAAACAGATATGTCCCGCTGTGTGCCCCGGCGTTTCGAAGACATGCACTTTGTGGCCGGCAAATTCAAAATCGCCGCCATCACCAATGGTCATGTCGAGACCCGGAATTTTCGAGGCCTCGTTTTCCGGGCCGATGATCGTCGCCTCATAGCGCGTCTTCAGCGCCAGGTTGGCGTCCACATGGTCGGGATGATGGTGGGTGGTCAGGATATGGGTCAGTGTCCAACCACGGCGTTTCAGCGCCGCCAGGATCGCTGCTTCTTCCGGCGCGTCGATCGAGGCGGTGGCGCCGCTTTCCGGATCGTGGATGAGCACGCCGAAATTATCGGTGCGGCACGGGAACAGTTCGATGTCGAGATTGGCCATGAAGAGGATTCCTGCGGAAGGGCGGCGGGTTGTTAAGGCGAATGTAGTGAGCGCCGCCTTGAAGTCCACCCGTTCCAGTCTAACATGAGGGTATGCACGCAGATATCGTTGACCTTCGCCAATTCTATCATTCCCGCCTCGGGCGCTTTGCCGAACAATCGATCGGCATGGCGCTGTCATCGGTCTGGGCCAGATTGCCGGAAGAGCGTCTGGTTGGGTTGGGATACGCCGTTCCCTATCTCGATCGTTTTCGTGCCGATACCGAGCGCACCTTCGCCTTCATGCCGGCGGGGCAAGGGGCGGTGAACTGGCCGGTCGCCGAGCTTTCCTCAACGGCGCTGATCTTTGACGAGGAATTGCCACTGCCTGATTCGTCGATCGACCGGGTGCTGATGGTGCATTCTCTCGAATTTGCGGAAAACCCGCGCGAGACGATGAAGGAACTGTGGCGCATTCTGGCGCCGGGCGGGCGCCTAGTGATCGTCGTGCCGAATCGCCGTGGCGTCTGGGCGCGCATGGAGCACACGCCCTTCGGTTCCGGCCGGCCCTATTCGCGCGGACAACTGACCGCGCTGTTGCGCGAAACCAATTTTACCCCCGGTGCATCTGCCGATGCCCTGTTCTTTCCGCCTTCGAAGCTGAAACTGATCCTGAAGATGCGCCAGGCGTTCGAGCGCATCGGCCGTTCGCTCTGGCCGGTATTTTCCGGCGTCATCATCGTCGAGGCGCAGAAACGCCTCTACCAGGGCCTACCGGTCGCCGCCCGCGCCTCGCGCCGTGTGTTTGTGCCGGTGCTGGCACCGCAGGGCGTGCCGACGACGCGGGAGAAGTCGTAGCGTTCCGATCGCTTGCGACGGAGCCCAGTCGCCCCCCTCTGTCAGCTTCGCTGACATCTCCCCCACAAGTGGGGAGATTTTTCCTTTCCCTTGCTTGTTCAGAAGCCGGAGGCAATCTCCCCCCTTGTGGGGGAGATGTCGGCGTCGCCGACAGAGGGGGGAGGTCACAAGCGCGAGCGAAGAAACAATGCCACACTCGACAAAAACCCGCTGCACCGGTATTGCCTGAGCGTCATTTCCCTGTCGCCGAAAGCTGATCCCATGAGCACAGACCTTACGAGCCCAACGCCACGCCCCGGTATCCTCGATATTGCCGCTTACGTGCCGGGCAAGGAGCATGCGCCGGGTGTCGCCAAGGTCTACAAACTGTCCTCGAACGAGACCCCGCTGGGACCGAGCCCGAAGGCAATCGAAGCCTTCCAGAAGGCAGCGGCCAAGCTTGAAATCTATCCGGACGGCCAGGCGATCGAGCTGCGTGAAGCCATCGCCTCCGTCTATGGCCTGAACACGGCCAACCTGATGTGCGGCAACGGCTCGGACGAATTGCTCGGCCTGCTCTGCCACGTCTATCTCGCCCCCGGCGATGAAGCCATTATCACCGAACACGGTTTTCTGGTCTACAAGATTCAGATCATGGGTGCAGGTGCGACGCCGGTCACGGTTCCGGAAAACGATTGCCACGTCACCGTCGATGCCATCCTTGCAGCCGTGACGCCGAAGACCAGGATGGTCTTCCTTGCCAATCCCGGCAATCCAACCGGCACCTATGTTCCTGTCGATGAAGTGCGCCGCCTGCAGGCAGGCTTGCCGAAGAATGTCATTTTGGTTCTCGATGCGGCCTATGCGGAATATGTTCGCCGCAACGATTATGAAGCCGGCCTCGAGCTGGTATCGTCCAACCGGAACGTGGTGATGACCCGCACTTTCTCGAAAATCCACGGGCTTGCTGCTCTGCGGGTTGGCTGGATGTATGCGCCGCTTGCCATCATCGATGCGCTGAACCGGGTGCGTGGGCCGTTCAACATGAATGCGCCGGCGATTGCCGCCGGTGCCGCCGCAATCCGCGATCAGGCATTTATGGCGACTGCGCTTGAGCACAATTCGCTGTGGCTCGGCAAGGTGACCGATGCGTTCTCTTCGCTCGGTCTGCGGCTGACGCCATCGGTGACCAATTTCGTGCTGATCCATTTCCCCGATATCGACGGCAAGCGCGCGCCGGAGGCTGATGAGTTCCTCACCAGCCGCGGGTTCATCCTGCGGGCGGTGCGCGGCTATGGCCTGCCCAATGCGCTGCGCATGACCATCGGCTCGGCGGAAGCCAATGAGGGTATGATCGCCGCGCTGACCGAGTTTATGGGCCGGGCGTGATGGCAAAGCAGTTTGAAACCATTGCGCTGATCGGCATCGGCCTGATCGGCTCGTCGATCGCCCGCGAGATCAAGGACAAGGGTCTTGCCGGGTCCGTGACGATCTCGACGCGCAGCGAAGAGACACTGAAGCGGGCACAGGCGCTGAACCTCGGCGACCGCTACACGATATCGGCGGCGGATGCGGTGAAAGATGCAGATCTGGTCATCGTCTCGGTGCCGGTCGGTGCCTCCGGAGCTGTTGCAGCCGAGATCGCTCCCAACCTGAAGCCGGGCGCCATCGTCACCGATGTCGGCTCGACCAAGGGCTCGGTGATTGCCCAGATGGCGCCGCACATGCCGCCAGGTGTGCATTTCATCCCCGGACACCCGATTGCCGGTACCGAATATTCCGGCCCGGATGCCGGCTTCATCGGCCTGTTCAAGGGCCGCTGGTGCATCCTGACGCCGCTGCCGGATACCGACGAAACCGCCAAGGCCAAGCTGCGGACGTTCTGGGAAACGCTGGGCTCGATGGTTGACGACATGGACCCGGAACACCACGACAAGGTTCTGGCGATCGTCTCGCATCTGCCGCACATCATCGCCTACAACATCGTCGGCACGGCGGATGATCTGGAAGCGGTGACCGAATCGGAAGTGATCAAATATTCGGCTTCCGGTTTCCGCGACTTCACCCGTCTTGCAGCGTCCGACCCGACCATGTGGCGCGACGTCTGCCTGCACAACAAGGATGCGATCCTGGAAATGCTGTCGCGCTTTTCCGAGGACCTCGCCTATCTGCAGCGGGCGATCCGCTGGGGCGACGGCGACAAGCTGTTCGACCTCTTCACCCGCACCCGCGCCATCCGCCGGTCAATCGTTCAGGCGGGCCAGGATACGGACATGGCCGACTTCGGGCGGCATGCGATGGATCAGAAGTAATCGGGCTATCGAACATGCCGATTGGCCCCTCACCCTAGCCCTCTCCCCGCAAGCAGGGAGAGGGCTAGGGTGAGGGGCCAATCAGGCAAAAGACTTGGTTTGGTCTGACCCTCAAAGCTGCGGCAGTTCCCCGATCGGAAAGAACGCCAGAAACGCAATCCCGTCGCGCACGTTGAGCTTGACCGTCGCCTCATTCTTGCCGTCGGCGAGTGCTGTCAGCATGTTGGCGATATTGTTGACCATGACCGTGTCGTCCTTGTCGGGAAAGACCTTGACGAGGTTCTGGCGCCAGCCCTCGATGTTTTTCATGGTGACGCTGAATTCTCCCGAGATCAGGCCCTGATCGTTGACGCTGAACGGGCCGGAGGCGGTCGTCACCATGCTGTTGCCGAGATCGAGCGTCACGTTGCGCATCTCGCCCTTGCTGCCCCGCAGCGCATCCGGCTTCCATCCCCCCTTTTGCATCAAACTGGCGCGATCGACGAAGGTCATGTCGGCACTGGCATTGACCGGCGGCAGCAGGCTCAATCCGTCGTCCAGTTTCAGATCGAACTTGTCGACACTGAGGGCCGCGTCGAGATCGGGGCCGTTCTGCCGCAGATGTGCTTCGCCATGTCCGGCATTGAAGATGAATTTATGCGTGTCGCCCGGTGCCGCATCGTCTTCGAAAGCGGGCAGCATCGCCGTACCGGCCAACTCGTCGTAGGTGATCGAGGTGCGGTTGAGGCCCGACAGTGTCGCCTGCACGCTTGCATGCAGCAACGTCCAATCGGCAGAGACAGTCATGCCGGGCGAAAAGCGGATTTCTGCCGGGCCGTCCAGTTCGATAATGGCATGGCCCGGGCGGTAGACCTGGGCTGCCGAGCGCAGTGCGCCGAAGGAGGCGGATGCGCCACGGCCAGCGTCATCGAGGCGCACGCTGTTGCAAAACAGGCCGATCCGGAACGGAAAGCCGCGCACGTCCATGCCATCGCATTCCGCCGATGAACCGTTCGCCTTCCTGTGGACGAGAAACGCTGCCAGCCGGGTTTCTATCTGGTTGGCCGCGAAGAACCATGCGCCGGAATAGGCAATGAGGAACAGTACGATACCGATCGCCAGCCGTCTGATCTTGCGGCTGCCGGGGGAGGGGGCGGCGATATCTGCTGCTGTCATGGTTTACTCCGGATCTGTCGTTCGTGCGTGATGGTGCGACACGAGAATTCTGGTCTGCCGATCTGGCCACCCATCGCCGTATGCTCCCCAAATCGTGCAGGAAATCGATTCCGATTACCGGGCATATGCGGTAGGAAAGCACCAGAGTGGACTGTCTGCCGCTCCTGGCCCCGTTTTGTGGCGCCGGGATGGCATGGATGCGAATGGCAGTGGATATGGACGATTTTTGGGTGTTTGGCTACGGTTCGCTGATGTGGAACCCGGGCTTTGCCTTCGAGGACAAGATGACGGCGCGGGCTTTCGGCTACCGGCGCTCGCTCTGCGTCCGCTCCTTCGTGCACCGGGGGACGCCGGAACGTCCCGGCCTCGTGCTCGGTCTCGACCATGGTGGCTCCTGCCGTGGCATGGCGTTCAAGGTGGGGTTGAAGGACAAGGATGACGTTATCGGTTACCTGCGCGAGCGCGAATTGGTCACCCATGTCTATCTCGAGCGCACCATGCCGATACTGCTCGCCGACGGCCGTCGCGTTGCCGCTTTGACATACACGATCGACCGGGCGCATGCGCAATATGCCGGCGCGCTTAGTGCCGAGGATGCGGCGGCCACCGTTGCCATCTCCCATGGCAAATCAGGACCCAATACCGACTATGTGGTCAACACGCTTGCCCACCTGAAGGAGATGGGCATTCGCGATCATTGGCTGGAAGAGGTGGTTGCTCTCGTCGAGAGAGCGAAGCGTTAGGCCTGAGCGTCGAGTTCCTTGAGCTCTTTCAGGCGTTGGACGGCGGTCGGCGGCAGCGGCACATGCGGATTGTTCTTTACCGTCTCGACCAGCAGCGCATCGCTGGCTGTTTCCATCATATCGACCAGCGTTTTCAGGAAAACTTCCGGATCGAGCCCGGCCTCGATCGGCGGCAGGATCTGCACCTTGAAATGGCCGGGATAGCGCAGGAACTTGCGGCGCGGCCAGAACAGACCCGGATGCATGACGACAGGAACCACGGGCATGTTCAGATCGCGGTAAAGCCTGGCGATGCCGTATTTGTATTCCGGTGGCGCGCCCGGCGGGCGGCGTGTGCCCTCGGGATAGATGATGAGCTGGCGGCCGGTTGACAACTCGTCCTTGGCGCGCTGCATCACCGCCGCCATCACCTTGCCGCGTGCACCGCGATCGACCGGGACCATGCGCTGCTTCTGCACATACCAGCCGAACAGCGGGATCCAGACGAGTTCGCGCTTCAGGATGAAAAACGGGTCCGCCAGCCAGGGCAGCAAGGCGTAGACGTCCCAGAACGACTGGTGCTTCGGCGCAAAGATGTATCCGCCCTTGGGGATGTTCTCCAGTCCCTCGATCTCGAAGGTCGTGCCGACCATGACCCGGAACAGCCAATGATTGCTGCGCGCCCAGTTCTTCGGAACGAACCACGAGGTCTTGCGCGGCGCCAGGAAATAGAAGGGCGTCATCACGACCATCTGGAGGATCAGATTGATGTAGAACACGATGTTGAACAGAACTGAGCGCAGGATGATCATCAGGCGGGCTTTCGCAGCAAAAATATTAGCCCGCTGCCTACACGAATATTCCGGCAAGGAAAACAGCTGCGTTGGCAGGATCAGCCACGATATCTATGGGCTGCTGCGGGTATCGTTCGTTTCGGTGCGTAATCCGCTTGCCGGATGGGCACCCAGCGCGTCGCGCGCAGACGCAATCGTCAGCTTGAGATATTCCAGCAGGATCGTCTTCAGCACCATCGGATTTGCCAGCCAGTTGGTGCTCTTCAGGTCGGAATTGACGACCGGGTAGGCGATGAATTCGATGCCCGGATTGGCCCGGCGCAATTCAAGCAGGCTGCGCGGCATATGGTAATTGTTAGTGACGACCAGAATGCTGCGGTAGCCGTTATCGCGGATCCAGTTGGCGGTCTCGTTGGCATTTCCGATCGTATCGATCGCATCATGACCGATATCGACGCAGCATTTGAACAGGTCGGCTGAGCTCTGGGTGTTGCGGCGAATCTGGCCGCCGGTCGTGGAAGGGTGGACGCCGGAGATCAATAGCCGTTTTCCGGCTCCGTTTTTCAACAGATCGACAGCCTGATCGATCCGCTGGAAACCGCCGGTCAGCACAACGATGGCGTCTGCCTTGGGATTGGCAGGCGGCTGAAGAGAGGCAACGGAATCGGCGAAATAGAGGAAGCCCGCAGCGGCAGCACCCGTAATCAGCAGAAGCACGTAAAATGTCAGCCGCACGATCCGGCGGCGCAGGCTCACATGCCGCCGCATCAGCGTTCCCTTCCGCCGTGTTTCGTCGCTGTCGCTCATTGCTGTTCCGGCTGCTCCGTCAGGACCAGGACTGATTCGAACTCTTCAATAGAAGCAGATTGCGGCAACGGATGGATGCAGGGCAACGCAATCATGGCAATCAGGTCTGGTTGCCGTCGATGCGTGCCGGATCGGACCGAATCAAATCGATCTCGTAGATCGTCCGCATCACGGTGAAGCGTGCCGTCAACGTCGTCAAAAGTGCGATGACGATCATGATGGTGACAATGCCGAGATAGCCGGAATAGCCGATGGAGAAGCTGCCGAACATGGCGTTCGTCTGGTCGCTCTGGGGCGTGGCCAGTGATCGCGACTGCCAGAAGCTGGCTGCAGCAAAGCAAGCGGCAGCCAGAAGGCCACCGGCACCGGCACCCTTCAGGCTGATCTTCAGAAAATGTTTCTGGAATTCCGACGCGACGAAGCCTGCTTCGGCCCCGACGAAATGCAGCACCTCGACGATGTGGCGGTTGCCGGACAGTGTTCCGCGCGTGGCAAAAACCACGGTCAGTACCATGGCGGAGAACACCAGCACCAGCACGCCGGTGCCGATCAGCGCCGTCGTGTGTGCCATGGCCACCAGCCGGTCGACCCAGGTGCGGTGATCGTCGAGATAGGCTTGCGGAATAGTTTCCGTCAGCATCGCCCGCATGGCGGCGAAGTCAGGCGGGTTCTGTTCGTCGATGGTGATGATCACCAGGCGCGGCACCGGCAGATCGTCGAGATCCAGGCCAGCCCCCAGCCATGGCTCCAGCAGCCGGGCGGTCGCAGCCTTGTCGACGATGGTGCCATTGGTGGTGCCCTGGAAGGTCAAGGCGAGGTCGCGGGCATCGGCCAGCGCCTTCTCCATGTCGAGTTTTTCATCCGGCTTGATCTGGATGGTGATCTCGCGGGAAATCTGGCTCTCCCAGCTTTGCGCCGTCGAACGTACCATGCTGACGGCACCGAGTGTCAGGCAGGCGAGGAACGCCATGATGGCAATCACGAGCACCAGCGCGTTGCCGGAGACGTTTCCCGGCGGCACAATCGGTGCTGTCGGGCGCACGCGCAGGGCTACCTTGCGCTCCTCCTTGGGCGCGGCAGGCTGGGAACGGTCGGTGGCGGAGGTGTCACTCATAGATATCGAGCCGCCCCTGGGAAAGAATCATCCGGCGCGCCTCGACCTGATCCATCAGCGAAAGATCATGCGTTGCGATGACGACGGCGGTGCCGAGCCGGTTGAGTTCGAGAAACAGGTTGAGCAGGCGGCGTGCCATCGGCGGATCGACATTGCCTGTCGGCTCGTCCGCCAGCAGGATTTCCGGCCGGTCGATCAAGGCGCGGGCGATGGCGGCACGCTGCTTCTCGCCACCTGACAGAACCGGCGGCAAAACGTTGATGCGCTCGCCAAGCCCGACCCAGCCAAGCAATTCGAGAACATCGGAGCGGTAGGACGATTCGTCCTTGCCGCGCACGCGCAGGGGCAGGGCGACATTCTCGTAGGTGGTCAGGTGATCGAGCAGCCGGAAATCCTGAAAGACGATACCGACGCGGCGGCGCAGCATCGGAAGTTCGTCGCGCGGAATAGTCGAGATATTGCGGTCGAACATGCGAATGAGCCCGCGCGTCGGCTGCAGCGACAGGAACAGCATCCGCAGCAGCGTGGTCTTGCCGGCACCCGAAGGGCCGGTGAGGAACTGGAAAGATTTTTTGGGAATGTCGAAGGTCAGGTCGCGGAGGATTTCCGGGCCCATTCCATAGCGCAATCCGACATTTTCAAAATGAATCAACGGGTCAGTGTCCAGCTTCTCTTTAATCCAGCATGCCACGTCTTCGCGGCGGGTTGATGGCTCTTGTTGCAGCATATAGCGCAGCGTTCGCTGTTACAGCGCCAACATGGTTAAACAGTGGTTAAATTTGCGTGAAAACCGGCGGCTCGGTACTGCCGTTTTCGAAGCATTAACCATTTAGGTTTACGTCTCGGAAAGGTTTGTTTCAATGCCCGAATCTGGCCTGCCGATGCCTTTGGCATTCTGGCGCGGCCAATGTAGCTGCGAAGGAGAGACGATGAACGCTTTCCGCTCCAACGGCACGTCCAGCCGCATGGATTTCCTGCCGCCGGAACGGCGCGGGCGAGCCGCTTCGACAGGGGGCATGCCGCATCGCGCCGATATCGTTGATGCCGAATTCGAGACCGTTGCTGCGAACGGCCGGCGCACCGTCTACCCGGTCTTCAACGACAATCGCGCGCGCACAGCCGTCCCGCCAGCGCAGACCCCCGGCCGTGTTGCATCGGTGTTCGGGTGGGCCGTGAACCATTTCGAGCGGTTGCTCCAGACGGCGTCCCCCAAGGCTTTTGCCGTCCTCGTCACCTGCCTGTGCGCTCCGGTGTTCGTATTGTTTGCCAGCCTGCCCCAGTATCAGCCTGCCATTGCCACTGTACCGGCCTTGTCGATCAGCGATGTCACGACGTCGCTGAATGATGCCAATGGCATGAAGATTCTCTCGGTCTACGGCGCGGTGCAAAATCACTCGGATGTGCCCAAGGTCGTTCCGGCGATCCTGGTCGATGTGATTGCCAACGGCCATCGGCGGACAGCCACCCGGATCGAGCAGGGCCAGCCCGCTCTTGGGCCGGGAGAGAGCCGTGCATTCTCCACGCGGCTGCTACACACAGGTGGAAAAGTGCCCGGTGTCGCGGTTTCCTTTAGTCAGCCGGGTGATTCGGCGCCCTGACTGTGCTAAGCGGCTAGCTTCCGGAGGCATAAAACGCAGTCTCCACTATCGTTCTGGAGACTATTCGTATGCCTGTCGTCCGTGGAAAAAATATCGATCCGCTCTATACCGCCGAAGTGATCGCGGCGCGTAATGTTGAAATGGCCGAGCAAATCGTCAAGGGTCCGCTCAACGACCTCCTGGTCATTGCCGTCCTCAAAGGCTCGTTCATCTTCGCCGCCGACCTGATCCGGGCGATGCATACCGTCGGCCTTGCGCCGGAAGTCGAGTTCATCACCCTGTCCAGCTATGGAACCGGCACCGTGTCGCAGGGCGTCAAGATCATCAAGGACATCGATAGCGATGTGCATGGCCGTGACGTTCTCCTGATCGACGACATCCTGGAATCGGGCCGGACCCTGAGTTTTGCCAAGGCATTGATGCTGGAACGCGGTGCAAAGTCGGTGACGATTGCCGTTCTTCTCGACAAGAAGGTCAAGCGCCAGACCGATCTCGAAGCCGATTATGTCGGTTTCGAATGCCCTGATTATTTCGTCGTCGGTTACGGCATGGATGTCGCCTATGCTTTCCGCGAACTGCCTTTCGTTGGCATCGTCACCGGTGACGCCGAATAGTCATCCGGCTGTGGACAGTCTCTGATCTGGTCATCCGCGTTTACGGAAAACAAACAAAACTCTGGTGGTGTTGAACCCGCAGCCTGTGCTGCGGGTCAGGGACCGGATGCTTTCAAGCTAACGTCCCGGCAGAGCTGTTGCCGAAACGGAGGCCATGATGGCGAAAATCCTGATTACCGAAGATGAGGACGGCCTGCGCCGTTTCGTTGCCCGCGCCCTGCAGCTGGATGGTCATGAGACCGTCGAGGCGGCGGATGGTGCCGAGGGCCTGGCCTGCCTTCAGGGCGAAAGTTTCGATCTGCTACTGTCCGATATCCGCATGCCGGTGATGGACGGCATCGAACTCGCCCATCAGGCCTCGGCCGCTTTTCCGGCGCTGAAAATCCTGCTGATGACCGGCTATGCCGAACAGCGAGAGCGAGCCGATAACCTGACCGGCAAGGTCATCGATGTCGTGTCGAAGCCGTTTACGTTGCCGGATATTCGCAAGGCAGTGGCTGTAGCGCTGGCGGCCTGAGCGCAGCCCTTTTCATTTTTGAATAGCCCCTCATCCGGCCTGTCGGCCACCTTCTCCCCGTAAACGGGGCGAAGGGACATGCGGCGACCTCTGTCGTCCCCTCTCCCTGCTTGCGGGGAGTGGGTTAGGGTGAGGGGCAATGAACAGCCTGTGAGCGCTGTCTTGAGTGATACGCCTCAGAAATCCCGCCTCACCTTATATCCAGCAACCGCTCCAGATACTGCCGTTCCGTCTCCGGCGATGAGTTCGTGCCGAGGCGGCGGCGGATTTCGTCGAGGATTTCGCGGGCGCGCTGGGTGTCGATCTCATCCGGCACCTTGACCTGATCGCCAAAGTCCGGGCCGGCATTCTGCTGGCGGCGGCCGAGCGGGTCGCGGCCGTTCTGGCCGTATTGCGGCATGCCCTGGCCTTGGCCTGGCCCCTGACCCTGGCTTTGCATCTGCTGCATCATGTCCTGCGCGCCGTCACGCAGCGCCTGCAGGGCGCGGCCCTGGTTGCCGACGGCCTGTTCGCCCTGTCCGTTGCCAAGAGCGCCTGAAGCGCCCTTCATCTCACGACCGGCCTCACCAAAACCCTTGCCGGGCTTGATGCCCATGCCTTCAAGGCCCTTTTGCAATTCGCCGAGCTGCTTGCCCAGCTGATCCTGCTGCGCCTGCATGTCCTTCAGCGCCTGCTCGAGCTGCTCGGCTGTCATGTTGTCGAGCGGGCCGGGCTGCTGGGCATTGTCGTCCTGCTGCTGCTGGCCGGGCTGCGGCGGCATGTCCTGCCCGAACAGTTCCTGGTCCTCTCCCTGCAGCGGGTCGCCGCGCTGCATGCGGTCGCGCATGGCCTGGTCGAACTTGAATGTCTCATCCATCAACCGCTGCTGCTCCTGCATCAGCTGGCCGAGTTTATCCATCTGCTTGCGCATCTCGCTGTTCTCCTGGCCCTGCTGGCGTTGCTGCGGCCGGCCGGCCTGGAGATTGTTCATCATACGCTGCATTTCCGACAGCATCTGGCGTGCCTGATCCTTGGCGCCGGATTTGGCCAGGTTCTCGATCTGGTTCATCATTTTTTCCAGATCCTGCTGACGCAGCACGTTGTTCTGGTTCGGATTGGCCGCCACCTGCGGGTTCTTTGCCGCCTGCTTGGCCAGCGCCTCCATGTAGTCCTTCATGGCATCGCGCAATTCCTGCATCAGCTTGGTGATTTCCTCGTCCGTCGCGCCTTTTTCCAAGGCCTCGGAGAGTTTCTGCTGGGCATCGCGCAGCCGCTTGTCGGCCAGT
Organism: Pararhizobium sp.; assembly: GCF_965279435.1. Lineage (NCBI taxonomy): Bacteria > Pseudomonadati > Pseudomonadota > Alphaproteobacteria > Hyphomicrobiales > Rhizobiaceae > Pararhizobium > Pararhizobium sp. The sequence continues at coordinate 430,877 of NZ_CBDIHY010000003.1, read as the reverse complement.
GCCATGTCGCCACCTTCGATGCCGAGCGCGATATCCCAGAGATAGCCCGCCGCATCGCGCAGCATGTCGTCGTTGCGTGAAAGCGCCATGCGGGTGCGGGCCGATTGCAGCAGCAGGAAATGTGTCAGGTTCGGGATGGTCTCGTCCGGCCGCACCGACAGCGCGTCATTGAGTTCAATCGCGCGCGGCAGGTCGTTGGCATTGAGCGCAAACACCTGCCGCTGTTCGGCGACGGCGCCGGCTAAGGGCTCGAAGAAGGGGCGGGCGGGCAGGATCATCTCCTGCGGCACGCTGCGGCCTTCCTGACCGGCGGCATCCCTGGCAACCAAGGTTACGCGCACGCGTTTTCCCGACAGCGGGTGTTCGCTGAGATTGCGGCTGGTCAGCCCCTTGGCCTCGCGTGCGTTGCGCTTGGGCAGGTCGAGGCGGTATTCGGGGAGCGGATAAAGTGGCCGCGCGTCTGCGGCCTGCTTGTCCAGAGGCACGATCTCGGCCCAGGCGTCCTGAATGCCGTAGTCGTCCTTGGCTGCAAAACCGATTTCGAGCGCGGCGTTGACGGTGGTGCGCGGTATGCCATCGAAGGCGATATCCGGTACGCTGTCCGGGATCACCGTGAAGGCCCATTGTTCGCCACCAACAGAAAGCGAACCGTCCTTGGTGATTTTCAGCACATGCGTGTCACTGCCGGGCTTTGCCGGATCGGCCGGTGCTGCTTCAGCGGTGGCCTTCCCGTCCTTGCCGGGCTTTGCCGCCTGCGCTGCGATAACCAGCGGCTGGGCCGCGCCATTTTCCAGGTAGGTGACGGGTGTGTCTTCACCGCCGCTGGTGATGCGCACGGTCAGTTCGCTGAATTGCGGGATGCGCAGCGGTTCAGTGCTATCGGTGGGCTGTTCCGTGCCCTGCCTGCCGGTCAGGAAAACCGGCGCACGGCCGGTATAGGCCGGAGGCGTCACCCAGGCGTCGATGCGGACATCCGGAATGGCGGCGATCTGCTGCGGCGGGTGGAAGGCATCGGAAATCAGGCCGGCGCGGTTGGAGTTGGAATAGGCAAAGGCAACGCAGGCAAGCAGCACCGGAACGGCGCGCAGGCCGTAGCTGTCTGTACGGGCGATGTCGGGCTTGGGCAGTCCGGCTTCCAGCGCGCCGATCATCCGCGCCATGCGCGTCTGGTGTTCCTGCCACAGCGCCTGGCCGAAGGCGCCGCTGGTGGCCGGTTGGTCGTCCTGAACGCGGATGGCCTGATGTGGCAGGTCGTTGCGTTCCTCCAGCATCCGGTCGGCTTCGGTATTGCCGGGAATGCGGATGCGCAGCAGCGGGATCAACAAGGCGATGAAGGCAGCGGCAAAGGCAACAAGAGCGGCCACATGTAGCCAGCCGGGGGCGGCGCGGAAAAATCCGAACCATGCGGCGGAGAGAAACAGCAGGACGATGGCAATAAGCGGCAGGGCGCGGGGGGCAATCTGTTCCGCAACGAGAACGATACGCGCAAGCGTCCGCTTGACGGCAAGACTTCTCATAAAGCCTGCCGCTGCCGTCGCGCTGTCCCGCCGGAGTTCCGTCATCCGTTCCCTTTCAACGTTTGAAACGTGCCGCGAAGGATAACACTCTTTGTGGCGAAGACGAGGGCGGCAACGCAATCGTGATCGATTTCGCAGCCTGCAGAGGCTCTATCAACAGCGCCAGATCGGGAGCCGCTGGCCTCGCATCAATCGAGCCAGTCGGGAACCGAGTCGAGACCGATCAGGTCTTCATAGGTCGTGCGCGGACGAATCACATGGAAACGATCGCCCTTGACCAGCACTTCGGGTATCAGCAGGCGGCTGTTATAGGTGCTTGCCTGCACCGCGCCATAGGCACCGGCTGTGCCGATCGAAATCAGGTCTCCGGGCTTTGGCATGGCCATTTCGCGGTCGAGCGCCAGGTAGTCGCCGGTCTCGCAAACCGGGCCGACGATGTCGGCCTTGATGCGCGGCGCATTGGCGGCCGATATGCGTACCGGCTGGATCTCGTGATAGGCCTCGTAGAGGGTCGGGCGGATCAGGTCGTTCATGGCGCCATCGACGATGACGAAGGTTTTCGAGCCGCCGTCCTTCACGTAGACGACTTCCGTGACCATGATGCCGGCATTGCCGACGATCAGTCGGCCGGGCTCCATGATGATCTTGCAGCCGAGTTCGCGCAGCTGGTCCTTGACGATCGTGGCATAGGCATCCGGCAGTGGCGGCGGGTTATTGTCCAACTTGTAGGGAACGCCAAGTCCACCGCCGACATCGACGTGAGCGATGCTGTGGCCGTCGGCGCGCAGGGTATCGACCAGTTCGCGCAGCAGCTTGAAAGCATCGGCGAAGGGCTGCAGCTCGGTGATCTGGCTGCCGATATGCATGTCGATGCCGGTGACCTGGATACCGGGCAGGGTCGCGGCATGGGCATAAACGGCGCGCGCGCGTTCATAGGCGATGCCGAACTTGTTTTCCTTCTTGCCGGTCGAAATCTTGGCATGGGTCTTGGCGTCGACATCCGGGTTGATGCGGAAGGAGACATGCGCCTTCTTGCCTTCGCGCACGGCGCGGGCATTGAGCACTTCCAGTTCCGGCTCGGATTCGACGTTGAAGCAGTAGATGCCGGCGTCGAGCGCCAGGTCCATTTCGGCAGCCGTCTTGCCGACACCGGAAAACATGATGCGGTTTGCCGGAATACCGGCGGCCAGCGCTCGGCGCAGTTCGCCGCCCGACACCACATCGACACCGGCGCCCAGACGCCCGAGTGTCTTCAGCACGGCCTGGTTGGAATTCGCCTTCATCGCATAGCAGACCATCGCGTCGATATCGGAAAACGCCTTGGAGAAGACCGAATAGTGCCGTTCCAGCGTGGCGGTGGAATAGCAATAGAAGGGAGTGCCCACCGCCTTGGCGATGTCGATGACGGAGACGTCTTCCGCAAACAGAATGCCGTCACGATATTCGAAATGGTTCAAGGGAGTGCTCTGTTACAGGAGGGGATCGAGGAAGAAGGGCTTGCCGCGCGCTTCGTCCTGTTTTTCGGTGCTGCCGGGTGCCGCCTTGGTGTTGATCGGCGCGCTTGAGCCCGGACGATCGAGGTCGCCCTTGCGGCCGCAACCGGTCAGCGTCAGGCCGGTAACGGCAAGCGCTGCAAGCAAAATGGTGGTGTTTCGTGACAGCATGAAGTGTTCCCGGTCCGGGCGATCAAGCCCTTCGTGCAAATTTGTCAGAACTCATATCGGCTTTTCAGGGCATTGTGCACCCTGAATCTTATCTTCAGTTGCGGGTCCGCCACCAGGCAATCTGCTTGCGCACTTCGCTGGGGGCGGTGCCGCCGAAGGAGGTGCGGCTGGCAACCGATGCCTCGACGGTCAAGACGCCAAATACCTTGTCGGTGATATCAGGATGGATTGCCTGCAGGTCTTCGAGAGAAAGCTCGGCCAGTTCGCAGGCCTTCTGCTCGGCCAGCGCCACGGCGCGGCCAGTGACGTGATGGGCGTCGCGGAAGGGCAGGCCAGCCTCGCGCACCAGCCAGTCGGCAAGGTCGGTCGCGGTGGAATAGCCGGAGCCGGCGGCGGCCTTCATCCGGTCCACCCGGATCGTCATGTCGCGGACCATGCCGGTCATCGCGGCAATGGCCAGTTCCAGGCTCTCGGCCGAATCGAACACCTGTTCCTTGTCTTCCTGCATGTCCTTGGAATAGGCGAGCGGCAGGCCCTTCATGACGGTCAAAAGCGCGATCAGCGAGCCGTTGATGCGGCCGGTCTTGGCGCGCACCAGTTCGGCAGCGTCCGGGTTCTTCTTCTGCGGCATGATCGAGGAGCCGGTCGAAAACGCATCCGACAGGCGCACGAAACCGAATTGCGGTGTCGACCAGATGACGATCTCTTCGGCGAGCCGCGACAGGTGTACGGCGCAGATCGAGGCGATCGACAGGAATTCCAGCGCAAAGTCACGATCCGAGACGGTATCGATCGAGTTGCGGGTCGGCTCGCGGAAACCCAGCGCCTTGGCGGTCATATGGCGATCGATCGGAAAGCCGGTGCCAGCAAGGGCTGCAGCACCGATCGGGCTCTCGTCCATGTGCTCGATGGCGTGGCGCACCCGCTGCCGGTCGCGGCCGAACATTTCGACATAGGCCATGCAGTGATGACCGAAGGTGACGGGCTGGGCTGTCTGCAGATGGGTAAAGCCCGGCATGACGGTTTCGGCATGCTCTTCGGCGCGATCGAGGAAGGCGGCGATCAGGCCTGTCAGCATGCCCTCGCACTTCTGCAGCTCTTCCTTCACCCACAGGCGGAAGTCGAGCGCGACCTGGTCGTTGCGCGAGCGTGCGGTGTGCAGGCGTCCGGCCGCCGGGCCGATCAGGGTAGCAAGCCGCGCCTCGACGTTCATATGGATATCTTCGAGCTGGCGGGAGAATGCGAACTGTCCGCTTTCGATCTCTGACAGGATCGTGTCGAGACCGTGAACGATCTTGTCTTTATCCTCTGCCGAAATGATGCCTTGATGGGCCAGCATGGTCGCATGCGCCATTGAGCCGCGGATGTCCTGGGCAAAAAGCTTCTTGTCGAAGCCGATCGAGGCATTTATCTCCTCCATGATCGCAGCCGGTCCTTGAGCAAAGCGACCGCCCCACATCTGGTTGGAGCTTTTGGTTTCAGAAGTGCCGTCAGCCATGAAAATGCCCGCCCTGGAGAATGACCCGTTTTGGAAAATGAAGTAAACGACAAGAAGAAACGCTTTCCTCCTGCCAGACTGGTGATGATCGCTGCCCTCGGAGGGCTGATCGCCGGTGCGGCAGCGGTATACGTCAGGGAAAGCGGGTCTGGCAATGGTGTGGCGGTGGAAACCGCCGATGCCAAGATCTGCGAAGCGGCGAAAGACAAGGTCGCAGCCATCACGCCGTTCCTCAAAGGTCAGGTCGCGGCCATGGCCCCGGCCAGCGAGCCCCGGCAACTGTCGGGCTTGAATTTCAAGGACAAGGACGGCAAGGATCTGACGCTTGCCGATTTCGGCGGCAAGACCGTCCTCCTCAATATCTGGGCGACATGGTGTGGTCCGTGCCGTGAAGAGATGCCGGCGCTGAACGCGCTGCAGAAGGTTGCGGGTGGCGACACATTCGAAGTCGTGGCCGTGAACATCGATGTCGGCGACGATACGAAGCCGACGGCCTTCCTCAACGAGACCGGTGTTCACGAGCTTGGCTATTACCGCGATGCGTCGATGGGCATCTTCAATGGGCTGAAGAGGGAAGGCCTTGCCTTCGGTCTGCCGGTGACGCTTTTGATGGACGACAAGGGTTGCCTGATCTCGTCGATGAACGGTCCTGCCGCTTGGGACAGCGACGATGCGAAGGCCCTGATCAAGGCGGCTACCGGTGGCATCTAGTTTTTATCAGGCCTCGGTGCGCAGTCCGGCCGGCTGAAAACGCTGCCGGTATTGCGCCGGGCTCAGGCTCGTGATGCGTTTGAACAGGCGGCGAAAGAAGGTCGGGTCCTCGTACCCGACCTCGGCGGCAATGCCGTCAATGCTGTCACGGGTGGTTTCCAGCATCTGTTTGGCCTCCTCGATGCGGATCGCCTGCACGTAATCGACCGGCGTATAACCGGTGGCCTTGGTGAAACGCCGTTTGAAGGTCCGCTCTGCCAAGCCGGATTGCTCGACCATTTTTGTCACCGGGTTCGGTTTCGGATAGTGATCCGCAATCCAGCTCTGGCTTTCGGCGATGACGGCATCGTCGTGCTGGCGAGGGCGCGTCATTGCGGCAAAGGGCAATTGTCCGCCGCTGCGATCACCGATCAGAAAGATCTTTGCGGCGCGCATGGCTTCCGCCGATCCGCAATAGCGTCCAATCAGGTAGAGCGACAGGTCCTGCCAGGAGGACGCGCCACCGGCGGTGAGCAAGCGGCCCTCATGGCCGCTGTCACAGAGAATGCGGTCGGGACGGAAACGAACGGCCGTGTAGCGGTCACGGAACAGTTCGGCCGCACTCCAGTGCGAAGCGGCATCACATCCGTCAAGCAATCCTGCCTCGGCCAATAGCACCGAGCCACTGCAGGTCGAGCACACCAGCGCGCCTCTCTCCAGCGCTGCCCGCACCCAGGCAATTTCCTGCTCCCACCGTCCTTCGGGACTGCCCCGTAGCGGCAGTTCAACATCGCAGACGATCACCACATCGGCATCATCACCGCCGCCGATCGACGCCTGCGGCGTAATCGGAACGCCGATGATAGAGGTGAATGGTTCGGCGGATTTCGCGACGATGCACGGGGCGATCTCCCGGACTTTCTCCGTCTCACCAGTCAGGCGCGGCCAGATTTTGCCAACGGAGCCCAGCACCTCATAGAGCCCATAAACGGCCATCGGTGCGGTTTCCGGCAGGACCAGAATGCTGACACGCAACGGCGGGGATGTGAACTGTTTTGGAAACATGTGGACAATTTGGCACGTATGCCCCGTTTTTGTCCATCCTGCCTCTGAGGGGCGGTCAGGTGAAAGGCTAGGGTTCCCAGGCAATCACGCAACGTCTTGAGGAGTAGGGCCATGAACGCGTCCAATATTCACCACACCACCCTCGTTTTCGAGCGCAGTTTCGCCACAAGCCCGGCAGAGGTTTTTGCCGCCTGGACCAGCCGGGATGCCCTTCTGGACTGGAGCGCGCCGGGGGAAGGCTGGGACATGACCTACCGGGCTTTCGACTTCCGGGTCGGCCATACCGATATCTGCGCATTCGGCCTCTCGGGCGAGGAGCCTTACATCAACACCGTGCAGTATCACGCCATTCGCCCAGATCAGTATTTCGTCTATGCGAGCACGATCTCCCACCGCGACGTCCTGCTGTTTGCCGGCACTGTCAGCGTCGTGTTCTCGGTTGCCGACGGAGGCACAACGCTGACCCTGACGGAGGCTGGTGTCTATTTCGATGGCGACAGCCCCGAGGGTCACCAGGAGGGCTGGGACGCCATGCTGAACGGATTGACCGCATATCTTGACGGCAACCGGCGCGCGGCCTGACGGTGTGTGCTCCCAAGACCCGACATCCATCTCGCCAACTGAAGGAATATCACCATGAGATACTACTATTCACCCGGCACCAGCGCGCTTGCCGGCCATATTGCCCTGCTGGAAGCGGGTTTTGAGCCGGAACTGTTCAAGGTCGATATCATGGCACGCAGGATTGAACGGGAGGGAGACTATCTCACGGTCAATCCGAAAGGATACGTGCCGCTTCTCGAAATCGGCGAAGGGGTAAAGCTGACGGAAACTGTCGCGATCCTGGACTGGATCGCCGAGAACATGCCCGGTCACGCTGCCCGCAGCGCAATGGAGCGCCACCGGCGGATCGAGATGCTGGCATTCCTGTCCAGCGAGGTGCAAAGGCCTTTTGCCTATTCCTTCTTTCTGCCGGGAGACGAGGCCGTGGCCATGCTTCGCGGCATGATCGAGGAACGCTTCGTGCTGATCGCCGATCAGGTCACGGGCGGCTATCTGCTCGGCCAGCTAGCCGGTGTCGAGGATGCGCTGCTGTATGTGATGCTGCGCTGGGCGCGGATGGTCGGCATGCCGGTTCCGAAAAATCTGATCGTTTATCGCGATGCCATGGAAGAGCGGCCAGCGGTCCGGCGTGCACTTCGCGAGGAGGGACTGATCTAGTTTTTCCGCTGCCGGAACTCACTACCCAGCAGCAGCGCGGTTATCGGCTCTTGCGTCCCGAGACCTTGGGTATCGCGATCAGGCTGGTTTAGCGTGTCGGAACGGGAACTTCGCCACGATAGTCATAGAAGCCGCGGCCGGATTTGCGGCCGAGCCAGCCGGCTTCGACATATTTCACCAGCAGCGGGCAGGGGCGGTATTTCGAATCCGCCAGCCCGTCATGCAGCACCTGCATGATCGACAGGCAGGTGTCGAGACCGATGAAATCGGCGAGCTGCAGTGGCCCCATCGGATGGTTGGCGCCGAGCTTCATTGCGGTATCGATGGCATCGACGCTGCCAACACCTTCGTACAGCGTATAGATCGCCTCGTTGATCATCGGCAGCAGGATACGGTTGACGATGAAGGCTGGAAAATCTTCGGCAACGGTGATCGTCTTGTCGAGCGAGGCGACGAATTGCTTGGCCGTGGCGAAAGTGCCTTCTTCGGTGGCAATGCCGCGCACCAGCTCGACCAGCTTCATCACCGGCACCGGGTTCATGAAATGGATGCCCATGAAGCGTTCCGGCCGGTCGGTCGCGGAAGCAAGCCGCGTGATCGACAGGGAAGAGGTATTGGTGGCGAGAATGGCGTCGGCCTTCAGGACTGGACAGATCTGGCCGTAAATCTTGCGCTTGACGCTTTCATCTTCGGTGGCGGCCTCGATCACCATGTCCATCGGCGACAAGTCGTTGACATCGGCGGAGCCCTTGATCAGCGACAGTGCTTTCTTGCGCTCTTCGTCGGTCAATTTGCCGGAGGAAACCTGGCGTGCCATGTTGCCGTTGATGGTTGCAAGACCAGCTTCAACGCGGTCGGCCGAAATGTCGTAGATATGCACCTTGTAGCCGGCCGAAGCCGATACCTGGGCAATGCCGCAGCCCATTTGTCCAGCGCCAACAATTCCGACATTCTTGATCATCGAGCCGATTTTCCATCATCCATACGAAACGGCGATTGCGCTTCCGTTCGTGCAAAAAGCAAAACGCCCGTGGGGGCAAGGTATTTAGATCCCAGTGATAAAGGCATCGCGGCCAATTTTCCAGCCTTTATTCACGGCGGATGCCATTGTCGGTTAAGGAAACGCATTGCTTCTAAAACGAAAAACGGCCGCGCAGAGCTGCGCGGCCGCATATGTCATTTTTTAAAGCTCAGAGTGCTTTTTCAAGCTCTGGCAGGATAGTGAAGAGGTCACCGACGAGGCCGTAGTCGGCGACCTGGAAGATCGGGGCTTCCTCGTCCTTGTTGATGGCGACGATGACCTTCGAGTCCTTCATGCCGGCCAGATGCTGGATGGCACCGGAAATGCCGACGGCGATATAGAGCTGTGGTGCGACGACCTTGCCGGTCTGGCCGACCTGCCAGTCGTTCGGGGCATAACCCGCATCGACGGCAGCGCGCGATGCGCCGACGGCAGCACCGAGCTTGTCGGCCACCGGCAGGATGACCTCCTGGAACTTTTCTGCGGAACCGAGCGCGCGGCCGCCGGAAATGATGATCTTGGCCGAGGTCAGTTCCGGACGATCCGACGAGGACAGCGCGTCCTTGACGAAGGTCGAGAGGCCGGGATTGGCGGCAGCCGAAATGGTCTCGACCGGGGCCGAACCACCGTCTGAAGCCGAGGCGAAGGACGCGGTGCGCACGGTGATGACCTTCTTGGCCTCGCCCGATTGCACCGTCTGGATGGCATTGCCGGCATAGATCGGCCGCTTGAACGTGTCGGCCGAGACGACTTCGGTGATTTCCGAGATCTGGGCAATGTCCAACAGTGCTGCAACGCGTGGAAGCACGTTCTTGCCGGTCGATGTGGCCGCCGAGATAATCGTGTCGTAGGAACCGGCGAGCGATACGATCAGGGCTGCCAGGGGTTCGGCCAGATTGTTGGCAAGGTCGTCGCTTTCGGCAAGCAGCACCTTGGAAACACCGGAAAGCTTTGCAGCAGCGTCTGCAGCAGCCTTGGCGCCCTTGCCAGCCACCAGCACATGCACATCGCCACCAATCTTGGCAGCAGCCGTCAGTGCCTTGGCGGTCTGGTCGGACAGGGTTGTATTGTCGTGGTCAGCCAGAAGAAGAATGGCCATGATGTTAGTCTCCTTATTCTGGAATTCTTAGAGGACGCCGGCTTCGTTTTTCAGCTTGTCGACCAGTTCAGCGACCGACTTGACCTTGATGCCGGCCTTGCGGCCACTTGGCTCCTCGGTCTTCAGAACTTTGAGGCGCGGCGTGGTATCGACGCCGAAATCGGCTGGCGTCTTCTTGTCGAGCGGCTTCTTCTTGGCCTTCATGATGTTGGGCAGCGAGGCATAACGCGGCTCGTTGAGGCGCAGGTCAGTGGTCACCACGGCCGGGAGCTTGATCTCGATGGTCTGCAACCCGCCATCGACTTCGCGGGTAACCGCAGCCTTGCCATCGCCGAGCTCGATCTTCGAGGCGAAGGTGCCCTGGGCCCAGCCAAGCAGTGCCGACAGCATCTGGCCCGTCTGGTTGCTGTCGTCATCGATCGCCTGCTTGCCGACGATGATCAGGCCCGGCTGTTCGGCTTCCGCTACACCCTTGATGATCTTGGCAACCGCCAGAGGTTCGACGGCATCGTCGGTCTCGACCAGGATCGCCCGGTCGGCGCCCATGGCCAGCGCCGTGCGCAAGGTTTCCTCGGCCTTGGCCGGACCAACGGACACGACAACCACTTCCTCGACCTTGCCGGCCTCCTTCAGCCGCAAGGCTTCCTCGACCGAAATCTCGTCGAACGGGTTCATCGACATCTTCACATTGGCAAGCTCGACACCCGATCCATCCGGCTTAACCCGGATCTTCACGTTGTAATCGACGACACGCTTGACGGTGACCAGAACTTTCATGATGTCCTTCCTTAACGAAACGTTGGCGAGAAAATGCGCTTTAACGCAGCGGCCTGATTGTCGGTTGGCGACATCGATACGCGTTTTTTCTCCAATTACAATCTTTGCCCAGTGCTCCTCCGCAAGATTGCCATGGGAAAAATACTGACGTTTACGTGCGCATCAATATTAAATTGGAAGAGCGCGGTCATCTTCTGCAAGGCGATGGAGCTCTGACGTGAGGTCGGCACTCGTAACGCGCTGATTTTCAATCGGATATTGCAGCACGCCCGCGCCTGTCAGGCCAATGTCAGTTGGGCCGGCCCCAGGGTGTTGGCTTGTTCACCGTCTCTGCGGCAGCGGCAGGGGCCGCCGCCGTTGTCGCTTCAACATGCCGCACCGCGCGTGGCGTAACGATCGTGCGGTCGAACAAGGGCACGTCGCGGCGTCGCAAAATGACCACCAGGATCAGTCCGGCAAGGATGCCGCCGACATGCGCACCCCACGACACGTCGCCTTCTGGGTCGATGAGCACCATGAAAAACTGCTGGCCGATCCAGAAGGCCAGCGGAATGAAGGCGGGCAGGGGCAGCGGAATGCGGAACATCACCAGCACCCAGACACGCACCTTCGGATGCAGCAGGAAATAGGCCGCGATGACCCCGGAAATGGCGCCCGATGCGCCGATCAGCGGCGCTTGCGATTCCGTGTTGATCAGGCCATGCGTTAAAGCACCGGCGGCCGCGCAGAGAAGATAGAAAAGCAGGAAGCGGAAATGCCCCAGCGCATCCTCGACATTGTCGCCGAACACCCAGAGGAACAGCATGTTGCCGGCCAGATGCCAGAAGTCGCCATGCAGGAAGGAATAGGTGAGGTAGGTTGCATCGTCGGGAACCAGCACGAGGTTCGGCGCCAGATGCGCATAGTCGAAGGCAATGGCCGGAATATAACCCAGACCCATCGTCGCGGCATTGGTGAATTCTTCCGGGACCAGCAGTGGCCCGGTGACCAGCCAGACGAGGGTATTGATGATGATCAGGCTGATCGTGACATACTGGACCTTGATATGCTTGAGGGAATTCGCGTCGTGCAACGGTATGAACATAAGCGCGTCAGTCCCTCGAAACGGTGATCCGTGTCATGCTTATCTGTTTTTTCCAGGAACCCAAAGCACATCCGACTTGCCCTTGCCGTTGGTCCAGCGGGCGGCAACGAACAGGAAATCCGAGAGCCGGTTGACATAGGCCAGCGCCTCGCTGCTGACGATCTCACCGTCCACCCGGGCCAGATCCACCATCAGCCGCTCCGCCCGCCGCGCCACGGTGCGGGCGATGTGCAATGTGGCCGCAGCGCCGCTGCCGCCCGGCAGAACGAAGGAGCGCAGCGGATCAAGGTCGGCGTTGAGTTGGTCGATCTCAGCCTCCAGCCGCGTGACCTGTGCGGCAATGATCCGCAGCGGCTCGTAGGCCAGCGTCTCGCCGGTATCGGGCGTCGAAAGGTCGGCGCCGAGATCGAACAGGTCATTCTGGATGCGCATCAGCATCGCATCAAGCGTTGCGAGGTCCTGTGTATGCTGGCGTGCCAGTCCGATGAAGGAATTTGTCTCGTCGATCGTGCCATAGGCATCGACGCGCAGGTCGCTCTTCAGGCGGCGCGGGCCGGTGGCGAGCCCCGTCGTGCCGTCATCGCCCGTCTTGGTGTAGATCTTGTTGAGCTTCACCATTCGTCAGCGTCCGCCGCCGGTGATCCACAGCGTCAGCATGATCAGAACGATCGCCACCGCCTGCAGGAACACGCGGGCCTGCATCAGCTTGTTGGATGTATTGCCGTCGCCACCTTTTGCCATGTGCAACAGGCCGCGGACCAGAACGATGGCGACAAGGCCCATGACGAGCAGTGTCAAACCGGTGAGAAAACTATGCATGTGACTTAACCCTTGCCTTTCAGCTCAGCCGAGGCGGCCAATAAAACGATAAAACAGCCCGGCCGGTAGCAGTTTCTTCAAAAGCGCACCCTGCTTGGCCGGCTGTGTCACGATGTAATGCGGCTTCGGCTTCTTCGCGGTCAATGCGCGTTTCAGCGCAGTATACACCGCATCGGGCTCGAGCTTGCCTCTTGCCGGGCCGCTCTCGCCCTTCAGCCGCCGCAACTGGCGTTCGTATTCCGCAGCATGCACCGAACCCTTGAGGTCGATGAAGCGTTCGATATTGATGAGCGCATTGGCAGTGAAGCGCGAGGTGATTGGCCCGGGTTCGATCAGGCTGACTTCGATGCCGCTGCCTTCAAGCTCCATACGCATGGTGAGCGTCAGTCCTTCCAGGGCGAATTTCGAAGCATTATACGCCCCCCGCCATTTATAGGGAACAATGCCGAGAATGGACGAGCACTGCACGATCCGACCGTGACCCTGTGCCCGCATCGCCGGGATGATCCGCCGTGTCAGGTCGTGCCAGCCGATGACATTGGTCTCCATCTGCAGCCGCAGCGCCTCCACCGGCAAATCCTCGACGGCACCCGCCTGGCCATAGGCACCGTTGTTGAACAGCGCGTCCAGCCTGCCGCCGGTGCGGGCAAACACCTCGTCGACAAGTTTGGATATGGTGTCCGGTTTGGTATAATCCATCAGCAAGGCCTCGATGCCGTCGTTTTCGAGGGCTGCGAGATCCTCCGCCTTCCGGACAGTGGCAAACACCCGCCAGCCGTCCTTTAACAGGGCGCGCGCGCACCAAGCACCGATGCCGGACGAGCAGCCGGTGACGATTATCGAGGGACGGTCGGTCATAATGGGTTGTTTCCTGTAGAAATTGCCGCCCGGTTTCCCATATTCATGAACGGGTTACAATCCGGGGAGCATGATGAGACAATTGGAGAGAGAATGCCGGCCTTCATTCGCATAGCCTGGAAGGTCGTCTTCGATGCCGTCTGGCATTTCAGCGAAGACGACGGCTGGGCCATGGCAAGCCATGTGGCGCTCTCCACCCTCCTGGCGATCTTCCCGTTTCTGATCTTCGGAACGGCGCTCGGCAGTTTTCTCGGCGCCGACCAGTTTGCCACGACGGCGGTGCATTTCATCTTCGATACCTGGCCCGAATCGATCGCCAAGCCGATTTCCGATGAGGTGGTGCGGGTATTGACCATTCCGCGTGGTGGGCTGCTGACCGTGTCGGTGCTGGCTGCCGCCTATTTCGCCTCCAACGGCGTTGAAGCGCTGCGGGTGTCGCTCAACCGCGCCTACCGGGTGGCCGAAAGCCGTCCGTGGTACAAGACGCGCGTCGCGAGCCTTGCCTTCGTCCTTGCCGGCGTGCTGGTTCTCGCTATCGTCAGCCTGCTTCTTGTCGCAGTGCCGCTCGCCATCCGCTATGCCGGAACCTATCTACCCTGGTTCAACGGCCTGTTGTCGATGATCGACAGCTGGAGCCTTGCCGGGGTCTTCGTCATGCTGACCACCGGCCTCATTGTCAGCCACCTTTGGCTACCGGATGGACGCCGCAAGATCATGGATGTCCTGCCGGGCATTATTTTGACGCTGATCGCCTGGTCGATCGGCGCCTATGTCTTTGCTTCCTACCTTTCGACCTTTGCCAACTATGTCTCGACCTATGCCGGTCTTGCCTCGATCATGATCGCGCTGGTCTTTCTCTATATCGTCGGCGTCATCTTCATCCTCGGTGCCGAGATCAACGCAGCGATCATGAAATACAAGGTCAAGCGTATGGTGATCCGCCACATCATGGGACCGCGCGAAGATGAGGTGAAAGCGGAAGACGTTCCGGCAGCACCCGGAGAGACGGACCTCCTCCTGAAAAAGGCCCTATAGGACCATCGCCCGTACATCGTCCGGCGTCTTGCCCGCCTCCCGGAAGGCGGCAATGCCGGTGTCGCGATTGCTCTTCGACAGCTTGCGGCCGTCGGGGCCGAGGATCAGCCGGTGGTGGTGATAGGCCGGCTGGGGGAGATCCAGCAGGCTTTGCAGCAGCCGGTGCACTGATGTGGCATTGAACAGATCGTTTCCCCGAACCACATGGCTGACACCCTGCAGTGCATCATCGACGGTGACGGCCAGATGATAGCTCGACGGTGCGTCCGAGCGTGACAGCACGACATCGCCCCAGGCAGCAGGGTCGGCCGTGATCACACCGGTTTGCCCATTCGGGCCGGTGCCGGTGTCCTGCCATGTCAAAGGCTCCTTCAGTTCGGCAAGCGCCTTGGCCATATCCAGCCGCCAGGCATGCGGTTTGCCACCGGCCAGCAAACGTTGACGGGCATCGGCTGAAAGCCTGCGCTCCTCGCCTGGATAAAGCGGCGCGCCATCCGGATCGCGCGGCCAGGCTTTGCCTTTCGCCTCGAACTCGCCGACCGCCGTTTTGATTGCCCCCCGCGTCAAAAATGCCGGATAGACCAGATCGCGGTCGATCAGTGTGCCGAGCGACTTTCGGTAGAGATCGAGATGTTCCGATTGCCGCCGCGCCGGTTTTTCCCAGTCGAGCCCCAGCCATTGGAGGTCCTCGACAATTCCGGCCTCGAATTCCGGTGTCGAGCGGGCGATGTCGATATCCTCGATCCGCAGCAGGAAACGTCCGCCCTTGGCCTTTGCCATGTCATGATTGAGGATGGCTGACAGTGCGTGGCCAAGGTGAAGTTGACCGTTCGGGCTTGGCGCAAACCGGAACACCGGTTGTTTTGACACAGTTTTGTTCATAGTTTCTTCTTGGCATGGAAGCGGGCTTCCGGCCATTGATTTTGCCCTTATATAGACCGGACATCGATGTCGCAGCGGAGGGCTGGAGATGCGGATCATCCGCACGCACGAGGATATCAATGCCGGTCTCAGCGGGCTGGTCATGCTGGATGCACGGTTGGAGCATGTCGTCTCGAAGGCAGGCCCGGTGCCGCTGCGCCGCACCAACCCCGGCTATCGCGGCATCGCCAACATCATCGTCTCGCAGATGGTCTCGAAAGCCAGTGCTGCGGCGATCTGGAGCCGCATGGAGGCCGCACTCGGCGCTATCGATGCTGCCAGCGTCATGGCCATGTCCGACGACGATTGCCGGCTGCTCGGGCTGTCGCGCGCCAAGGCCGATACGCTGCGACGTGTGGCGCGTGCTGTGCTTGACGGTGAACTCGATCTGGAGGCGATCTGTTCAATTGAGGGTCGTGCTGCGATCCGCGAGATGACCGCCATCAAGGGCGTCGGCCGCTGGACGGCGGAGGTCTATCTGCTGTTCTGCGCCGGCCATCCGGATGTGTTTCCGGTCGGCGATGTCGCTCTGCAAAATGCTGTCGGTCATGCCCTGATGCTGGAGATGCGCCCGTCGGTGCGCGAGCTTGATTCGTTGACCGAACTCTGGGCGCCGTGGCGCAGCGTCGCGGCGCGCCTGTTCTGGGCCTATTATGCCACGGAAATGCGCCGGGATGGCACGCCGGCCACTCCATAAGACAAAAAGCGAATCTTTTGTTTCCTTTTTCCTTTTGGCTTCACAATCCTGACGCAACGGGCCTAATATAGAAGGTGCAGGTGCCGAATCGAGCAGGAGTATACTGGCTTGACGATTGCAGTCTCACCACACGGCCTCCCAGCGCTCGTGCTGAACGCTGACTATAGGCCGCTGAGTTATTACCCCTTGTCGCTGTGGTCCTGGCAGGACGCGATCAAGGCCGTTTTCCTAGACCGTGTGCATATCCTGGCCGAATACGATCATCAGGTCTCTTCCCCCAGCTTCTCCATGCGCCTGCCGAGCGTCGTCTGCCTGAAAAGTTATGTGCAGCCATCCCGTCATCCGGCCTTCACACGGTTCAACGTCTTTTTGCGTGACCGGTTCGAATGCCAGTATTGCGGCTCGCCGGATGATCTGACCTTCGACCATGTGATCCCGCGCTGCAGCGGCGGTCAGACCACTTGGGAAAATGTCGTCGCCGCCTGCTCGCCCTGCAATCTGCGCAAGGGCGGGAAGCTGCCGCGCCAGGCCGGCATGTTCCCGCACCAGAAACCGTTCCACCCGACGGTGCAGGATTTGCACAACAACGGCCGCCTGTTCCCGCCTAACCATCTGCACGACAGCTGGATGGACTATCTTTATTGGGATGTCGAACTGCAGCCGTAGCGGTTTTGAGCATTTCTCGAGAGTAGATCGAGGCAGTCTGTCTCAACATCATCGCCATGCCTGTGCTTGTCGCAGGGATCCAGCCAGCCCGAGTGTTTGGGGTGAAAGGTCTTTTGACCCGACCGACATTGGGTCACAGGATCCCCGCCACAAAGGCGAGGAAGACGGAGAGTGGGGTTCGCTGATCGAAGGAGCCGTGCGCTCGTCGGCTAAGATTAAGCCTTGGTAGCACCGCGCAGCGCAATCCCAGCCAGGATCAGGCTGGCAATCACATTCCATCCGGCAAACGAAAGGCCAAGGACGCGCAGGGACGCATCTGTGCAGGATGGGCCGTGTTTGCTGTCGAGATCGCCGAGCAGGTCGCCGACATTGCCGGAAACGCCCGATGCCGATGTCGCACAGGTCGCCGGTCCTTCCCAGAAATGCCATTCGACACCAGCGTGATAGACGCCGGTTCCGGCCCCCACCAGCATCAGAATACCGATGACCACGAGCAGAGCGCGCGTCGTCCAGACGGGAAGCCGCAGAACTGAAGCGGCGATCGCGACGATGCCGATCGGGATGCCCCAATAGTAGGGCGTGCGCTGTATCAGGCAGAGCGCGCAGGGGATATAGCCGCCGATATGCTCGAAGGCGAGCGCGCCGCCGACGGTGCCCGTCATGCCGATTGTGGCGAGGATGGACGGCAAAAGGCCGCGGGGGGACTGGGTCAGGCTGTCGCTCACGGCGGGCTCCATCGGGATATCAGGCAAGGAAACGGTAGGCAGCAAACATGGCGATCAGCACGCCAGCGGCGGCGGCGGCCAAAAGCCCGAGGCGCTTTTCGATAAAATCGCGAATTTCCTCGCCGTAACGCTTCAGCAACCAGGCCAACAGGAAGAAGCGGGCGCCGCGGGCAACGATCGCCGTGATGATGAACAGACCAAGATTGATGCTGGCAGCACCCGCAAGGATCGTCACCACCTTGATCGGCGGCAGATGTGCCAGGCCAGAGGTGATGAGCAGCAGCACCAGCATCTCGTAACCGACCGAAGCTTTCATCGCCTCGAAAGCGTCGAGTTTGCCGTAGAAATCCAGGATCGGCCTGGCCAGCGCCTCGAAAGCGTAATGGCCGATATACCAGCCGGCAATGCCGCCTAGCACGGAAGCGATCGTCGCCACCAGCGCGTAACGGTAGGCGCGCTCAGGCCGGGCCAGCGCCATCGGCAGGAACAGGACATCGGCTGGAACGAGGAAGACGGAACTTTCGACGAAAGCAATGACTGCGAGCCACGCCTCGGCGGATTTCCGGGCGGCAAGCGACATAGTCCAGTCGTAAAGGCGTCGAAGCATCAAGCATTTCCAGTTTCGGTTCCCGCCTTTTAGGCAGGATTGGCCATGCTGTAAATGATTTGCTGCGGATGCGAATTGCACAGTTTTGTGATTCCCGCCTGCCGATCTTGAAAATCCCGGTTGACCGTTCCGAAAAGGTTCGTGTAAACGCTTTTTGCTACCCCGAAAGGTATCCGTGCCCCGTTGGCGGAATTGGTAGACGCGCCTGACTCAAAATCAGGTTCCGAGAGGAGTGCTGGTTCGATTCCGGCACGGGGCACCAGCACCTGAAAATCATATTGATTTTGCTCGCCTTTTCGCTACCGAATGCCCAGAAGCTCGGTATCAGGCGGGAGTCTGGACACTTATCCGTTCCACTTTCGTCCCATTCGTTGGCCTTGTCGGGCGAGTTAACAATTGCATCGCGCTTGATGGGAGCACCCGCGTACCTGAAAGGGTACAATGATCGGGGTGTTGATTCGAACACAGCTGGCCGAAAACTCCTTTGAGGCGTGTGGAAAAGTCTCAGTCCGTGGGGACGCCAAGGCTAACAATTTGCACTCAGAGCTTCACAGGCTGTATAGCGTGATTTGAAGCGCTTAATCGTTGGGTAAAGGCCGGCACAATTTTTACTGGTCAATCTCCAAAGTATTGCTCGAAATGCCACCGAAAGAGCCAACGAAGGGCAACGATTTGGATCACGTACCGCTGAACCCGAATGATCCGTCACTACGATCGATCTCACCATTCCGTTATCCTGGCGGAAAGGCGTTTTTAAGTGCATTTCTTGCTCAGCGACTTCCCGACGTCGAGGGCGAGCGCCACTACGCGGAGCCGTTTTGCGGCGGAGCTGGCGCGGCTCTGGTTCTTCTGAAGTCGAGACACGTGAACCACCTTCATCTCAATGATGCCGACATCAGGATATACTCGGCATGGCGCGCGATGCTCACGGAAACCGAGCGGTTCGTCGAGAAGCTTTTGACAACACCGGTTGCTATTGACGTTTGGCATTGGGCATCCGACTTGGCCAAACGAGGCTCACAGGGTGTTTATGACTTCGATTTAGGCTTCGCGACTTTCTTTCTCAACCGCACAAGTCGTTCTGGCATCATCGTCGGTGCCGGTCCAATTGGCGGTTACAATCAGACGGGAACTTGGAAGATCGACGCCCGTTTCAATGCCAGTCAATTGGCAGAGCGGATTAAATGGCTGGGGTCGGCCGGGCATAACATTTCCCTCACGAATGAGGATGGGTTGACGTTTTTGCATAGGTCTCTTACCCGCACTCCGCTGGAGAGGACACTATTTTTTGTTGACCCGCCTTATGTGCAGGCCGGTGGAAGACTTTACTTAAACGCCATGAATGAAGGAAAACACATCGCTCTCAGCGACATCCTTCAAGGTTCGGAATTAAAGCACTGGGTATTGACCTACGATGATCATCCGTTGATCCGTTCCCTCTACGATAAGCAGAATATATCGGACTTGAGTGTTACCTACAGCCTTCAGAACAAGCGAAAAGAAAAAGAAGTCGTTATTCAGCCGGTCTCAAGCTAGAGCAGCGGCACGGTATTCTTGAAGCCAAACAACAACGCTTCCAATTTGATCCGCCTCGTCCACCATCGTTCCAGCTTCGGCACGCCGAAGGCCTGAGTAAGCATGGGCTGGTAACCGAAGTCGATCGATCAGCGCCCGGTGAAACTGGTTCTGGGCTACCCAGGTTCTCTTATCCCACACCCGAAATGGAATGATTTGTTGGTTTTCACGCGGAACTGAGCCGGTTTTTCCACCGAGAAGTGAGCCACCTCTAAGTATGGTTTTTTGATCAGGCTCTGGTCAAGTGACTGGCTTTTTCTCCTCTCTTTTGCGCTGCTGCGGCCGAGCTGGCTTTGAAGCGGAAGCTGTCGTTCCCGGTTTCAAGGATATGGCAACGATGGGTCAAACGGTCGAGCAGAGCTGTGGTCATCTTGGCATCGCCAAAGACGGTGGCCCATTCGCTGAAGCTGAGGTTGGTGGTGATGATGACGCTGGTGCGTTCATATAGCTTGCTCAGCAGGTGGAAGAGCAGTGCTCCGCCTGAGGCACTGAACGGAAGATATCCGAGTTCGTCGAGGATCAGCAGATCGAGGCGAACCAGCGTCTCAGCGATCTGGCCTGCTCTGCCTTTGGCCTTCTCCTGCTCGAGCGCATTGACCAATTCAATTGTTGAGAAGAAGCGGACCTTTCGGCGATGATGCTCGATTGCCTGGACACCGAGGGCGGTCGCGACATGCGTTTTGCCTGTACCCGGTCCGCCGACAAGCACGATATTCTGCGCTCCGTCGATGAACTCGCATCGGTTTAGTTGGCGCACCGTCGCTTCGTTGATCTCGCTGGCGGCGAAGTCGTATCCGGAGATGTCCTTGTAGGCCGGGAAGCGAGCAGCCTTCATATGATAGGCGATGGAGCGGACCTCGCGTTCGGCCATTTCGGCTTTCAGCAATTGGGACAGGATCGGCACGGCGGCATCAAACGCTGGAGCGCCTTGCTCGATCAGGTCCGTGACGGCTTGAGACATGCCATACATCTTCAGGCTACGCAGCATGATGACGACGGCGGCGCTGGCAGGATCATGACGCATGACGACCTCCTACGATCCGGACCCGCAGACCGTCATAGCGTTCTACATTGGCCTTGGGTTCACGCAGCAAGGTTAGCGCCTGTGGCGTGTCGATATCGGGACCGTCTGTCGTCTTGCCGTCGATCAACCGATGCAGCAGGTTCAGCACATGCGTCTTGGTCGCCACGCCTTGATCCAGAGCCAGTTCCACAGCCCTGACGACAACCTGTTCGTCGTGATGAAGAACCAGAGCGAGGATGTCGGCCATCTCCCGATCACCACCGGGGCGGCGAAGCATCTGATCCTGCAGTTGTCGAAAGCCCGGCGGCAATTCCAGGAAGGGTGCGCCATTGCGCAAAGCACCGGGCTTGCGCTGGATGACGGCAAGGTAATGCCGCCAGTCATAAATCGTCCGTGGTGGTTTGTCGTGGCTGCGTTCTATGATCCGCGGATGTTCGCAGAGGATATTGCCCTCGGCCGCAACGACCAGTCGCTCGGGATAAATCCTCAGGCTGACGGGCCGGTTCGCAAAAGACGCAGGCACGCTGTAACGATTGCGCTCGAAGGTGATCAGGCATGTCGGCGAGACGCGCTTGCTCTGCTCGACGAAGCCGTCAAATGCGTTAGGCAATGCCATCAATGCTGCCCGCTCATCAGCCCAGACATCTGCAATCGTACCGGACAAGGTGCCATGCGCCGTCTCTCGCCACAGGTCCTGGCAATGCTGTTCCAGCCAGATATTCAACGCCGCCAGATCTGGAAAGTCCGGCATCTGTTGCCACAAACGTGGTCGGGCATCCTGAACGTTCTTCTCGACCTGCCCCTTCTCCCAGCCTGCGGCAGGATTGCAGAACTCGGGCGCAAAAACGTAGTGGTTCGTCATCGCCTGGAAGCGGACGTTGACCTGTCGCTCCTTGCCGCGGCCAACACGATCGACCGCGGTCTTCATGTTGTCGTAGATGCCGCGACCAGGTACGCCGCCAAACACACGGAACCCGTGCCAGTGAGCATCGAACAGCATCTCGTGCGTCTGCAGCAGGTAGGCTCTGACCAGAAACGCCCGACTGTGCGATAGCTTGATGTGTGCGACCTGAAGCTTGGTGCGCTCGCCGCCGATCACGGCATAATCTTCACTCCAATCGAATTGGAATGCTTCGCCTGCACGGAAAGACAGCGGAACGAATATGCCGCGGCCAGTCGTCTGCTGCTCAACCCGCCACTCACGGGCAAAGGCAGCGACCCGACCATAGGAGCCGGTAAAGCCGAGAACCACCAGATCGGCATGAAGCTGCTTCAGCGTTCGGCGCTGCTTGCGCGACCTCCCGGCCTCGGTCTTCAGCCAGGCCGCCAGTTTGTCGGCAAAAGGATCAAGCTTGCTCGGTCGCTCCGGTACCGTGAACGTCGGCTCGATCGTGCCAGCGTTCAAATACTTCGCAATCGTATTGCGCGACAAACCGGTATGCCGACTGATCTCGCGGATCGACTGCTTCTCGCGCAGCTTCATCCGACGGATGATGTTTAAAAGTCCCATGTGGATCACTCCGTTGCCCCCGTCGCTCACCGCGTTGGGGGGAAGGTCACATGGCTCAATTCTCAATGGAAATTATGCGTCTAACCGGCTCAGTTCTGAGTGGAAACCAACAGTCACTTTAAACAAAGGGGAGGTTAGCAACAGTTTCCGCAGCCTCGCACAGAAATTTTTAGAATCACCACGCCTCATAATTGCCACATTTTTTACACCGTCTTTTTCAGTGACATTGCTAATTGCTTCATTTTTAAATAACGTTAGAAAACAGCACGTTATAGCGAAGCAAAAGCGACGAAAAAAATGTTCTTGCATCGATGGGAGAAAAAGCACAAAAAGTGTAACGGGTTAACGGGATGTTATCGGCCGTTGCTGATTATATTGAACACGCAAATGGGGCATTGGCGGTGGTTCTTTTAAATCTGGTGTCATTGAAGACTTTGGGCCGACGGCGGGCCCCCTTCGATTCGCCATCGGCCCTAATAGAGATCGCCGCACCCGTGATAGGAGTGCGGCGAAGCTGTATTAAGGGCTCAGTTGATCTTTTGCCAAATGATCAAGATGAGCATAAGGATTTCGAAAGCTGCTTCACCTTCGTTACGTTCCTGCAGCGCTTTCGCAAGCTTCAGCAGTCGACCGGTAACGTTTATGATGAAGATCGCGTCGATCCCCTTTTCTTCGCGTCGGATTGTCTCAGGACTGTTTCTGGAAGCAACTTGCAACGGCTTCTTCCTGGGCAGGTCAGACTTCCGGCACGGCGGGGCCTGCCTTTTGAGGGGCGGGCCCCGTTTCCATCGAGTTTTTTTTCTTGGTTTCTTCATGCTTACGGTTCCTCTCTCAGGTTGATGTGTGGGGTCACCACACGCATAAAAGGCGCGTCCTACGGGATCACGCCTTTTAACTTGGTATAGCTCATGGATATTGATTTTCACGCTTCGCGCGGCAGCATCCTCGGCGGACCGCATGCAGATCGTGGAATGAAGACTAAGAATACGGGATTTGCGTTTGTCCAGCGGTCTGAAGTTTGGTGCTGTGTTGTGATGGGGATAATGGATGCCACGCTTCATTGAGCGAAGGAAGTGGAGTGTTCCGCAGCCGTTGAGTCGGCGATTGAGCACATGCGCCAATCGCTGTTCAACCTTAGGTTTTTCACCGCTCTTGGCCACCGAAAGCACCTTTGAACCTGCGTTAAACTGACGCAAGGGTCTCCCCTCAGGCACCCACAATGTATCATTTCAGGTGGAAGACAATACCTATTTTCCGGATGAAAGCCTTATCGTCTTCTCGGAATGGGTCAGACATTACGGTTTTGTGAAGGGTTTTCAGCAAGTTGATTCATCATATTGCGGGTGCGAAAAAAATTTATCGCAAGGCCTTTGAGCGGATTGCGGCGTGCCTTGTAGGGGACTTTGACTCAGGTACGCAATGAGCCGATCCTTGTCCCCTTATAGCAATTACGCCGATGTTCCCCGCTACCGGCGTCTATTATTCCGGCCGGTTATTGAGTTGGCCGCAGACGATGCTGATGGAATCAATCCACCCCGATGGCGCGGCGATACCCTCTTGGCTTTGCACTTATGCGTGTACGCCAGCGGCTTTGTCGCGTTGACTTCATGAACGCTCAAGGCGCGATGCTGCCGAGACGATTTAGCGGCTATCCGCCTTTTGCGAGGGGCGCGCTAGTGACTACGAGAGGTCTATGCGCAATCACCCCCTTAAAGACCGCGCTCAAAACTAAGCGAGCTCCCAGTTCTCCATGAGGACATTGATCAGCTTTTTCTGCCGATCCTTGATTGTCTTCGGTGCCCAATCCACTTGCGAAATAACTTGGCTCGTCAGTGCATAGGATGAAACGTTCTTTGTGCCCGAAAAATATAATTCACACTTGACCTTAAAATTGTAGTTCTGAGCGGCGGAATTTCGTTTTTTATTCAATGGAACAAGATTCGCAAGCCGATGGACCCACCGCCCTCTTTCGTCTTCGTCAGGCCACCACTCTGCCCATTCGCTGTCTTCGGACACTGTCTGTGGAAGAACATGTTCGATGGTCAAGACCTTGGGATCATACACGGCAGCGCCGTCGGAAATGAATGAATCAAGGCGAAGAATCAAATAATTGCGCCGACGCGGAGTCAGCTTATAAATGTCCCCGTCCAAGGCGCTGCGGAACTGCCTCGATGACTTCTTGTCAAAAGAAAGGGCTTCCATGGCATCTGGTTCGGTCCCGACTTCGATTTCCGAGATCAGGCCCGCGTAGACTTCTATCCGCTCGTTAACATTGAAACGGTCTATGTGCATGTACGCTGCCAAGCGTTCGAGCAATTGGAAGAACCGCGCCACTCGCAACGGCTTATGCCGGTTATTCTTCAGAAAGAGCATCGCCGGTGGAATCCAATCGGAGTTGTCAATCCGTTGGAGCCATCGAACATAATTATTGATGGATTCAGCATGCGTAGTCGCGACGAATGAGGCCGCACGTATATCGCTTAAAGCGTCAGCAAATGGGTCCAAGACGTCGTCGATAAATGCAGTCGGCTTGGGGTTTTTCGGGAGTACGTGAACCCGAAATTCTTCCAAGATCGAACGTTTTGCCTTCTCCCTTGAGTAAATCATACGGATGTAACTAAACAGGTCGTTGAAACCACTCCGAGTTAGTTCGACCTCCATTTCCTCCCATTTTTCGTTGTATTCTGCCCGAGTGGTCTCGTCCTTCATCTGGCCGATTATGTCAGCTTTGATGATATCTGTTGGCTGTAGATCAAGGCCACGACTATTCATCACGGAAAACACACGAAACGCAGATTCCTGGGTAGCCGTCGACACGGCCACAAGATAGCAGCGTGTGACGATGAACGAGACGAAAGCCTGCAGGTCTTCCACCGTTTGGAACCTTTTTTCGATCTCGGTCCGGAGATATTCGGCATTCGACCGGATGTTACGTTGGGCCTCATTCTCGAGTGACGACGCATCCAGTTCGGCCAGCTTTTCCAGCTGGAGGTTTTGGACATATTTTTTGAAGAATGGCGTATCTCGTTCTCGAAGTGAAAGTCGAGGTTTCGCAAGAATACCTTCAATTTTTTTTCCGGGTTCTATAATGTAAGATCTAAGTTCATCTTGGAGCTCGCCGTCGTGAGCACATGCGATTGCGGCGAGGAGTATCGTAAGGGTTGTCAATCGTTGCTGGCCGTCAATTACTTCAGCCAGCGCCTCGCCTTCGGACTTGATGAGGACAATACTGCCAAGAAAGTATCCTTCTTCGTCTTCGACGTCGTGGAATGCCGATAGATCATCCAGCAATTCCGAAGCTTGATCGACAGTCCATGCATACGGGCGTTGATAGGATGGAATTACGAACTCAAAGTCGGAGCTAAAGATCTTGGAAAGAGGATATTCTGCACCACTGATTTTCTTGGTCACTACTGCCTCCGGCGACGAGAAGCAAAGCGCTTCCTTGTCTGACAGCAGTAGAGCGATTCCCGCTGATATCTCAATCAAATGTTGTGTCGCGCATGTTTTTCAATAGAAATTCTGGGTCCGTATAAAGCCTCGGATTGCACCGCACGGAGATTTGCTTACGCAGTGTCCGCTGTTAGCGCATTCCTGCCGAGATGATTGACCCATCGGCCCTAAGCCGACATTCCAATTCACAAATCGGATTTGAGAAGTCGAAATCGTAGCGTTAGCCCGTCCAGACGAGCGCCGATTAGGTCCCCTATCGCACGCTTCCATCGCTTTTCGCGCTGATCAGACCCTAGCCTTCTGGCCCGTCGGATCTTCGCCGTGAATGTTCTATTTATCGAGAACGTTCGCGCGCCAGATCGCAAGCCGCTCGTCGCTCCATGTCCTCAATGCCGCGAGTGCGACCGGGTTAGTGTAAGTTCGACTGTGCTGAAGAAATTCTCCTGTCACATCGGCGCGCCAAGTGGCGTGAAAAAGAGTGTTTGCCGCATAAGGAAGTGGCTCGACCGAAAAGTCGATGAACATTGCTTCCTTGAGACCCCAACCGCCGAAAAGCCGAAAAGAGATTATTGAAAGTAGGAACCGTGCGACCAAGGCGCAAAACACGATAACCATCATGAAGCCCACAGCGGTTACTAAGAACGCTATCGGATAGAGGAATGCTCTCACGTACGGCGTGGACCAGGTCGGTGTCTTCCAGACAATAAGATCAATGTAGATGTTGTCCGGCACCGACCAGGGATAAAACGGCTCGGAGGGATTTCCGTAGTATCGAGCTGTGAGGATGATCCACATCTGCGCGCATACGACCAAGGCCCCGAAAGCCAGTTTGCCGAGCGATCCCGACGTGGCACGCCCGAATGCGTGATAAATTTGTACCAGTGCCCTGTCTGTAAAGCTTCCGAGCCTTGAAGTGACCAATCCAATGAACTGGAAAAAGGCGAGTAGTGACGTAGCCTCGTCCCCGGTGGCCCTTATGAAGAAAGTCCTCGCATCGACTTTGATCGACGCGGTCTCATTGTGATCACAGTAGTCAGAGACCAAGGTTTTCAACTTGGCCACAGACTGCTTGGCCAAACCCAAGCGACGGAATGTCATGGCGATCACCAGGCAAACGAATGTAGCCGGGCCAAAAAGAGAGATTGGCGTCAGTACATCGCTGTCGTACGTCCTAAAAGCCACAGCAAGTAATGCGGATGAAATGCCTACGGCAAATGCCAAGTATAAACCTGCCAGAATCGTCAAGCTCGACCACAGCTTGGCCAATTGCTCATTTTTGCGCAGCGCTATGAATGGTGTAGCTAGGTATGCGATCCCGCAAAGTCGAGAATGCAGATCAGGCCGCAATCTTAAAAGATGCGCTATCGCACTTCCCCCGTGGCTGTGGCCGATGACTATGATCGGCTGGTTCACTGAAACCTCATCAATGATCGTTTCAAGATCACGCGCGGCCTTTTGCCGTGCCGCAAAACGATTGTCACCCGTCCACTTGAGCGAAACGAATTCCGAGGCTGGTTCAGACTTCAGAAGCTCCGTGGTGAGTGCCGAGCCGCGCATTGTCCACGACGCGCCCCGTCCAAATGTGCCGTGCACCAAGACATAAGTTGGCGGTTCTGGCGGTCGCGCGTTGTCACTTGACATCAAAGCAACGTGGAAGCCGTTTCGACTCGATGATCGCGTGCAACTCCTTGATGGTGGTCGCAAAACCAACAGTTCGATCTTCATCGAAGGTATATATAACGCCGTTGATTTTTGCCATGCGAACCCCGCATTGTTCCCCGATCACCCGCAAGATCGCCAACGGAATTCTTTCGCTTTCAATGGAAACCGGAATCTTACCCCCCGGCTCGATCCTCTGCAAAAATCGGAAATGATTTTCCATTTCGTCGGCGTACTGCGTCGCAGTACGAAGCCCCGATCTGGCCTGAGTTACCGATACTACGCTGGTGATAAGCAATGCGGTGATTGCGCACAGGACAATTAGTCGATGAAGCATCAAGACCCCCGTTAACGACATCCTGTTGGAATTTGTGGCAAATAAGAGTTGCATAATCAATGGCGTCATTAGGCAAGGGCCAGAACTATTAGGAGGCTGCACTCCATAGGGGCGAAAAGAACGAGCGCGGGATATCAGACACACGACGCTGGTCCTACTCGATTTCCAGCATTATGTGCTCTGGAGGCCTCGACTGAAACGGTCTCGCGCCATGTTTGCTTCTGGCGTATACTGTTGAAAAACCGTTGTCGGAATGGGGATGTGGTAATTCAATTGTCGCATTGATTTGCGGAAGATTGAGTGATGATGGGATGTCAGTAAGATCCGGCACAAGTCTTCTACGACTTCTGCCTTGATGATCACGTTCCTGCCGACCACATGCCGCGCGGGATCGTACGAGCGCACTTGAAGCCTTTCTACAGCTACAGGTCGCCCCTCGATTGATCCCGAGCCAATAATGCGGATGCTGATCATCGGCTATTCTAGAAATAGCGGCTGGACACATTTTCGAAAAGCGTAATCATTGCTGACGATGGGGATGTGTCCAGAAAGCTGCTGAGTTACTGGAAAGATTCACTTTAGGCAGTCCGGCACGGGGCACCACTTCTTCACAAGCATCATTGTATTGCCGCCGTCGCGCTTGCAAAACCGCGTCTGCGGGATTTGCCGCTCGTTGCAAAATCGGATTGGTACACTTGTGTGTTGCTGGGGAGCCAACTAAGTTCGGCGGTAGAGGTAGGAGTGTATCGCATGTTGATAGCGAGAATGATGATGGCCATCTTCTTTGGCCTGCTATTTTTCGCCCGCGTCACCTCCGACGCCGGCGCATCTGCTGATGGATACTACACGACGGAAGCCTCCGACGAGGATGCGACCGATGAGGCCGACGGCGAGGATGTTCGCCGCTAAGCCGCCTCCGGCCGACTCTGTATTCAGGCTGATGATTGCCGCATGTCGCCAAGCTTCCTGTCACGATAGAGGCTCCGGGGTCAGTCATTGCGTGACCGGCGTTCCTTTGGTTCAAAACGATCGTTCTGACCATGTAGGGAGCCCTCGGCTGTCTATCCGCTTATGGTCATCAGCCTGTTCTTCTCGTCTCAAGCATACAGCCGATCCGGCCTCCATCAGTAGAGCCTACGCGTCATGCACAACTTGATGAATTGAAAATACAACCGTCCAGAGTGGGTGTTGTGGATATGGTTGGCGCAATGCGTCAAATCAGGACAGCGGCAGCAGCCTGTTAACCGCCAATCGGCATGGCGATTGCAAAACTGTCCGGCGCTGCCCAGTCTGGCACAAATCAATCCCTCATCGGCACACTTTGCCTGCAATCACGGAGTCGAGCATGTCCCTGTCTGCTACGTCCTGCGCCATTCTCGATGACGTTGATGCGCTGTCCGGCGCCTTGTTTTCATGGTGCGCCGAACGGGGCGTCCGCCTGCGCAGCCAGGAGGGCGTCAGTGCCGCCGGTGCCGTCATCGACCTGTTTTTTGCAGGCTACAGAACGCAGGACGAACTGCTTGGCGCATTGAGCGATCAGAGCGCTCGCGAGGTTGTGTTTGCGTCCTGATCGTGGTTTCTGTGTTGAACGGGCTTGCATGCCACGTCAGGTAACAACGAAGAAATCTGCCGACGTGAGGGCAAGGTTTGTGCCGATGGTCGCGAACAGCACGGAGCCACCGCTGGCATTGCCATTGCTGTCGTAAAACAGTTTTCCAGTATCGGTCTCATAGATGATGCGGTCATTTGCATCATGTGCGACCCCGGCAGCGCTCTTATAAAATTGGGCCGCCGTCAGTACGCCAGTCCCCACAAGAGTCGTGAAAATATCGTTGTCGAGACGTATCGTATCATCGAGCGCCACGAAATCGCCGATAGTATCGACATTGGTCGATGCGTTGAGCTTGGTGTCGAAAATGAAGGTGTCCTTGCCGCCTTCGCCTTGAAGACGGTCGTTCCCCAACCCGCCGGCCAGCAGATCGTTGCCGGCGCCCGCTCTCAGAAAATTTACGGCCGTACTGCCGGTCAGCTTGTCGGCGGCGTTGCCGGTACGGGCATTTTCGATGCTGATCAGTTTATCGGCCTTGCCGAAGCCATCGATCGCGTTGCCCGTTGCCAAGTTGACGGTGACGCTGCCGGTTCCGCCGCGCCGGTCATCACGGTGGTAGAGCACCGAGTCGTTACCGCCGCCGCCATTGATCGTATCGCGGCCGCCAAGCCCCATGAATTCCTCGTTCACGTTAGAGCCGGTAAAGATATCCGCAAATTGCGTGCCGCGAAACTGTTCAAACTGCGTGAAGGTTTCGCTGTTGCCCCATGGGTCGATCACCACGCCGGTGCTGGCATTGAGATTGATGCCGCGAAATGCAGTTGGGGTGTAATAGGCATCATTGAAATTGAGGGAATCGAAGGCTCCGCCATTGCCGTCATAGGTGTCCTTGCCTTCACCGCCGGTGACGAAGTCATTGCCGGATCCCCCGATGAACGTGTCATTTCCGGAATAGCCATTCAAGTCCTGATCGCCGGCACTGCCCTTAAGGACGTCGTTTCCGCGCATCAGGAACCGCGCCATCCCATATTGATCATAGGCCGCGATAGCATCATGGAACGATTCGAGACCGACACTGAGGCCCGTCAGTTCCTGCATTTTCGTGGTGCCGTTGTTGAGAAAAATGGACATGCCGGTGAGCGTGCCGCCGGTCGGGTTGCCGGCCGAATCGAATGTGAAGCCGGTACCCGCCAGTGTTAGCTTCAACCCATTGGACAGGTTGAACTTGATTGCCGTTGCGGATGCCGACGTTTGATTTGCCTGGTCGAACCGGACGATCTCATCGAAGAATGGCATGTAGTCGAAGCTTGGCAATGCGGGGCTGTAGTGATCCGGCGTTACGTTGCCCGGAAAATAAGATGTGAATGTTGCCATGTCGGGACCCCTGAATGTCTTGAATTAAAAAATTTAATATATCGCACGGGAGCATCGCAATCCGCCGGCGGCTTACCTCTTAGTTGAAGTCCTTGCGCCGAAAGTGTTAGGTGCGCTGCAGCGAAATTCTTGCGGCGGGCACATGCTTCCGATCAGCGATACCTATGACAATCTCCGCCGCGATTTTCGCTGGCAGATCCCGGAAAAATTCAATATCGGCGTGGCTGTTAGCGATGACTGGGCCGCACGCGAGCCGGAGCGTGTCTGCCTGCAGCATTTCAGCCCCGATGGTGCGCATCTGTCGCTGACCTACGGGGCTTTTGCGGCGCAATCTTCCTCCTTCGCCCAGGGGCTTCTGCAGCAGGGCGTCAGGCCGGGTGATCGCGTGGCAATCCTCCTGCCGCAGAGTTTCGAGACGGCAATCGCTCACGCTGCGATCTACAAGCTTGGCGGCATCGCTCTGCCGCTGGCGCTGCTGTTTGGTGTCGAGGCGCTGGAATACCGGCTGCGCGATGCGGGGGCTGTGGCCATTGTCACCAACCGTTTCGGCCATGAGAAGATTGCAGCGATCCGTCAGCAGCTGCCGGATCTGAAAATCGTTATTCTGGTCGATGGCGACGGGCTGGATACGATCCGTTTTTCAGCTCTTGCGCAAACGCCCGCACCGGATTTTATCCCTGCCGATACGACGCCGGATGATCCGGCTATGATGATCTACACGTCGGGCACGACGGGTCCGCCGAAGGGTGCCCTGCATGGGCATCGTGTTCTGCTCGGTCATATCCCGGGCTTTCAATTCCATCATGCCTTCCTGCCGCAACCGGGCGACCGGATGTGGACACCGGCCGACTGGGCCTGGGCGGGCGGGCTTCTGAATGCGCTTTTGCCCTCTCTGCTGCTCGGTGTTCCGGTGGTGTCCTCACCGGGCCAGAAGTTTGATCCGCACATGGCTTTCCGCATCCTGGAGGAGATGGACGTGCGCAACGCCTTTATCCCGCCAACGGCGCTGCGCTTGATGAAATCGGTCGACAATCCGCGTGCGCTCTACAAGCTTAACCTGCGCACCATCGGCTCGGCCGGAGAATCGCTCGGCCGCGAAACCTGGGAGCAGGCGAGCGCAGCTTTCGGGGTTCCGGTCAACGAGTTCTACGGCCAGACCGAGTGCAACATCGTCCTGTCGTCCGCTGCCAATCTCGGGGTGCTGAAGCCCGGCTCGATGGGCAAGCCGGCGCCGGGCCATGATGTCGCGATCATCGATGGAGAGGGCAGGGTGCTTCCGGTTGGTGCCGTCGGGCAGGTCGCCGTGCGCCGGCCCGATCCGGTGATGTTTCTCGGCTATTGGAACAATGATGCGGCAACAGCGGCAAAATTCATCGGCGATTGGATGACGACGGGCGATCAGGGCGTTCAGGATGAGGAGGGTTACATCACCTTCTTCGGCCGCGACGACGATGTCATCACCTCGTCCGGCTACCGGATCGGTCCGGGTGAGATCGAGGATTGCCTGGCCGGCCATCCGGCCGTGCAGCTTGCGG
The DNA here is from genome assembly GCF_965279435.1 of Pararhizobium sp. Taxonomy (NCBI): domain Bacteria; kingdom Pseudomonadati; phylum Pseudomonadota; class Alphaproteobacteria; order Hyphomicrobiales; family Rhizobiaceae; genus Pararhizobium; species Pararhizobium sp. Next base: position 398,897 of record NZ_CBDIHY010000003.1, on the reverse strand, counting down.
CCGCGATCGGCAAGCCCGATGCGGTGCGAACCGAGATCGTCAAAGCCTATGTGGTGCTGCGGCCGGGCTATGCTGCAAGTGAGGAACTTGCCGCCGATATCCGCGATTGGGTCAAGACGCGGCTGTCGATGCACGAATACCCGCGCGAGATTGAATTTCTCGACAGTCTGCCGCTTACCACCTCCGGCAAGGTTATCCGCCGCATCCTGCGCGACAGGGCGGTCGCTGAGCGCTGATCCCTTCTCCGGGTGAACTCCGGCCTATCGCAGGACGCGGGGTGCCAGAGAGCGGATTTTTTCGCGCAGCAGCCGCGCCATGTTGCGGGTGTTGCGGTAGAGGTGGAGCTGGGCCGCTACCTGCCGCACGTCGCGGTCGCGGTTTTGCTTGAGGCCGATCACCAGCGTTCCCATTTCCTCGCGTTCCTCCCAGAATCGGCTCATCACCGGATGATCGGGAACGGCGCAGCTGTCGGAGCGCATGATGTTGGCATCGTCGAGATGCCATTCCGTCAATTCGGCCAATAGCAGCTTGCCGGGTGAATATTTGGCATACTGCTCGTCATAGGCCGTTTTCCAGGTATAGGCCTCGCCCGCCATCATGAAGACGATCATCGACGCAATCGCCGTCCCGTCGAGATCGAGCGTATGAATGCGCACGCTGTCGGCTTCGGCAAGATTAGTGATCGCTTCGCGCGCAAAGGCGGCGCGGTAGCGGTCGAGTACCATGGCCGTGGAGGCCCGGCCTTTCCAGCCGCTCGCTTCCAGCGCCAGAAATTCCTCCATCCGAACGCGGATATCGGCCGGTTGTCGGGCGACGTTGTAGGAGACGCGGCCAACCCGTTCCAGCAGCTTCCACTGCCGGCGCAGTTCACGCAGGTGCCCGGCGCTGATGGCGTGGCGCAAATAGGTCTGGCCATCCTGAAGGCTTTCCAGCATCGGCCGGCTAAAGGTGTCGGTGACCGTCAGCGGCAGGTTGCGGCCAATGGCGACGGCGCGGGCCAGTTGGGCAAACTTGCCCTTGAGGCGAATATCGGGAAGCACGAGAACACCGGGCAGGTTCGCCGTCGGGGCTGTGAGCGCCTCATAGAGATTGTCGATGGTTTCGGCCGCATCCTCGGCATCGAGCAACGGCACGCCGAGCGGGCCGAACGGATTCGACCAGGCGCGGATGATCGGGGCGCCGATCGAAAACCCGGGCTTTTCAATCGAAAACGGCATCAGGAAGCGGATGCGGCTGCGGCGGGCGTCCGTATCACGGATCAGCGCCAGGCGGATGACGCGGTCTTCCAGGCGTGGCATGGCCGGTGCCAGGAAACGGCCGGTGAAGAAGACGTTCGGCTCCATCGCCCGGTTTGAAAGGAAATCCAGTTCCGTCTGCAGCTCATAGCCCTGGCGTGCCGGATAAAAGCACAGCTGGCGGCCGGGGCGGCCGATGGCGATGGTATTGTCGGCAACGGGCTGATCGGGCACCGGCTGCGCGAGGCCGCCGAGGATGCGCGCCGACCGGCTGTTGGCGTCGTCTGGAAAGTGGGGATTGCCGGTCATGAGCGAGGTGCCTCTGCTTTGATGGTTCTGGCATGCGGGTCGGCAAAGGCGAAGAGAACGATGCCGAAGGTGCGACGGACAGCGACGTGAAGGAGAATGGCCTCGACGAACATGGCGCCGGCCGTGGCGATCGCCGCACCCGTCAGCCCGAACATCGGAATCATCGTGACGTTGAGCGCCAGATTGCAGACAAGGGCTACCGCATAGAGTGCGACGCAGAGTTTTTGCTGACCGGCCATGGTGAGAAAGGCCTCGGCGGGGCCGACCAGCGCTTTTGCCATGATACCGGCAAACAGGATGGCCATCAGCGGATAGCCGGACACGAAGGCGGGGCCGAACAGCGATAACAGGAACGAGCCACAGGCAAGCACCATCAGGCCGACGGCCAGCGACGGCCAGAACGACCATTTGGCGCTCTCAATGGCGATGACGGCCAGCTGCTGACGGTCCGGATTGGCCATGGCCGCAGAAAAGCGCGGCGACGCTGCCGCTTTCACGGAAAACATCACGAAATGCACCAGAGCCATGGTCTTGGCGGCGGCGAAGTAGATCGCGACGCTGGCCGGGTCGAGATAGAGGCCGACGATGACGACATCGGAATTGGTCAGCATGAAGCCAAAACCCTCGATCAGGAAGATCGGCAGCGCGACGCGAAACCAGGTACCGAATTCGATGCGGCTCGGGCCTTTGACATAGCGCCGGCGCAGGCGCCAGGTCAGGATGAAGAACTGGCTGACGCTGGTCAAATAGGTCGCGGCCATCGCAGCGATCATCGCGGTGCGGGCGGTATGCGGTTCGCCCATCGTAACGGCCAGCATCATGAACCCAAGGATCAGAATGGGCCGGACGATATAGGTCGGGCTCATCGCCGAAAACGCCCAGCTGTGGGCCCGAGACGTGCCATCCATCACATCGCCGAGGGCGATCATCGGCAGCGAGAAGACGCCGAGGTAGAGCGGCACGAGATAGTAGCTTTCGATATGCTCACCGAACAGCCAGAGACCGCCGATGCCGATAACCGCGAGCACCGTTGCAGACAGAAGCGCGAAGATGCGCACCGTCGTCGTCATCCCGCGGATTTCGGCCAGCGCCTCGCGGGCATGGTATTGCGGCAGGAAGCGGATGATGGCGGTATGAAATCCGAGGCAGGAGAGATTGCCGAACAGGATGGCCAGTACCCAAACGAAAACGAAGATACCGTATTCGAACTCCCCCATGACGCGGGCGAGGATAATCTGCGATACGAAGGCGATGGCCGCACTGACGACGCGGATGGCAAAGGCGACAAGCGCCATGCGCTGCGCCAGGTGTTTGGGATCGTTGCTTGTCAATACAGGAATGAGCTTTTCAAGCAGCGGCGACAGCCGGTCCCTCATTGCGGGCGGCAAAATTCGACCAGCGGTTTGACAGGCTGCGATGAACACTGAAATACCCAAAACTACGCAAAACAGGCTGCCAGTCTTGACAGAACAGCGTTAACAAAGGGTGCAACAGGGGTGCATGGACCTGCAGTTTCGTCAGGCCTGACGCTGCTGACAACAATAATCGATATGCTATTATCGGTTGTATTCGGTGGCAGAAGCAGCGCGCGTAAAACCAGCTTGCGATACCGGGAAGATGGGCTTCCCGGCTGAGGCAACGGCCTTGCCGTCGAATCTGGAGGTGATCTATGTGGCAAAAACCATTTAGCGTCACGCTTACCCTGAGGAAAACCCGGACAGGCTGGTCAGTAGCTGTCCGGGTCAGTTTCTCAAGATAGGACTACGGCAGACGGGATTGCAGTCCCGTCTGCCACTTCAGAAATAAGCGATATTGCTGATAAAATCAAGTTTTCGGCGCTCAGGCCTCAAACGTACCGTGGCAGTGCTTGTATTTCTTGCCCGATCCGCACGGGCAGGCTTCATTACGCGAAACCTTGCCCCAGCTCGACGGATCCTGCGGATTGCGGTTTTCCGGCTCGACGAAGTTCAGGTTGACGCCTTCGGCGAAGTCATCGACACCCGTGTCCGGGTCAATGTGGTGACCGACCATTTCCGGCGGCACGGGCTGCGGCGCTTCCGCTGCTTCACGCACCAGTTCGACGCGCATCAGTTGTGCCGTTACGCCCTGGCGCAGGTTTGCCAGCAGAGCCTGGAACAGTTCGAAGGCTTCCGACTTGTATTCCTGCAGTGGGTCGCGCTGGGCGTAGCCACGGAAGCCGACGACGGAGCGCAGGTGATCGAGGTTGACGATATGCTCGCGCCAGAGATGGTCGAGCGTCTGCAGAACCACGGAGCGTTCGACATAGAGCATGATGTCCGGGCCGAAGCGCTCGGCACGATCGGCTGCTGCCTTGTCGGCTTCAGCGGTGATGCGCTCGCGAATATCGTTTTCGTCGATGCCTTCCTCAGCTGCCCATTCGATGATCGGCAGGTCGAGATTGAGCGAATTCTGCACGTCGGTCTTCAGGCCAACGGCATCCCACTGTTCGGCATAGGCCTTTTCCGGAATCCGCTTGGTAACTATATCCTCGATGACCTCATGGCGCATGTCGGCGACCGTCTCGGAAATGTCCGTTGCGTCCATCATCTCGATGCGCTGCTCGAAGATCACCTTGCGCTGGTCGTTGAGCACGTCGTCGTATTTCAGAAGGTTCTTGCGGGTGTCGAAGTTGCGGGCTTCGACCTTTTTCTGGGCGCGTTCCAATGCCTTGTTGATCCACGGGTGGACGATGGCTTCGCCTTCCTTGAGGCCGAGCTTCTGGAGCATCGAATCCATGCGGTCGGAACCGAAGATGCGCATCAGGTCGTCCTGTAGCGAGAGGAAGAACTTCGAGCGGCCGGGGTCGCCCTGACGGCCGGAGCGGCCGCGCAGCTGGTTGTCGATGCGGCGGCTTTCGTGACGTTCTGTCGCCAGAACATAGAGGCCGCCGGCACCCAGTGCGATGTCCTTCAGGCGCTGAACTTCAACCTTGATCGCGGCTTCCTTTTCGTCGCGGTCGGGGCCGTGTTCCATCTCGCCGAGTTCGCGCTCGACGCGCATTTCAAGGTTGCCGCCAAGCTGAATGTCGGTACCGCGGCCCGCCATGTTGGTGGCGATCGTCACGGCACCCGGCACGCCTGCCTGCGAAACGATGTATGCTTCCTGTTCGTGATAGCGGGCGTTCAGAACCTGGAAATTCTGGAAGCCCGCGTCCTTGAGCATCTTTGCCAGAAGCTCGGATTTTTCGATCGAGGTGGTGCCGACCAGAACCGGCTGCTGGCGGTCCTGCGATTCCTTGATCTCGGCGATGATCGCCTTGTATTTCTCTTCCACCGTCCGGTAGACTTCGTCGTCCTCGTCGATGCGCTTGATCGGCAGGTTGGTCGGGACTTCCACGACTTCAAGGCCGTAGATGTTGCCGAATTCCTCGGCTTCGGTCGAGGCCGTGCCGGTCATGCCGCCAAGCTTCGAGTACATGCGGAAATAGTTCTGGAAGGTAACTGACGCCAGCGTCTGGTTTTCCGGCTGGATGGTGACCTTTTCCTTGGCTTCCAGTGCCTGGTGCTGGCCTTCCGAGTAGCGGCGGCCCGGCATCATGCGGCCGGTGAATTCGTCGATGATGACGATCTCGTCGTTGCGGACGATATAGTCCTTGTCCTTCTGGAAAAGCTTGTGGGCCTTCAACGCGTTGTTGACGTGATGGACGATCGCGACGTTCTCGACGTCGTAAAGCGTCTCGCCCTTCAGAAGGTTGGCTTCGCGCAGCAGGTTTTCCAGCTTTTCGGTGCCGTCTTCGGAGAAGTTGGCGGAGCGCTGCTTTTCGTCGATCTCGTAGTCTTCCGGCGACAGCATTGGGATGAACTTGTCGATGGTGTTGTAGAGATCGGAACGGTCGTCGAGCGGACCGGAAATGATCAGCGGCGTGCGTGCTTCATCGACGAGGATCGAGTCGACTTCGTCAACGATCGCGAAGAAGTGGCCGCGCTGGACCATCTGGTTGCGCTCGTACTTCATGTTGTCGCGGAGATAGTCGAAGCCGAGTTCGTTGTTGGTCGCGTAGGTGACGTCGCAGGCATAGGCAGCCCGGCGCTGGTCATCGGTAAGCCCGTGGACGATAACGCCCGTCGTCAGGCCGAGGAACGAGTAGATCCGGTTCATCGTCGCCGAGTCGCGGCTGGCGAGGTAATCGTTGACCGTGACGACGTGAACGCCCTTGCTGGCGATTGCGTTGAGGTAGACCGGCAGCGTTGCCACCAGCGTCTTGCCTTCGCCGGTCTTCATTTCGGCGATCGATTTTTCGTGCAGGATGATCCCGCCGATCAGCTGGACGTCAAAAGGTCGCAGGCCAAGTGTGCGGCGTGCGGCTTCGCGGGCAACGGCAAAAGCAGGTATCAGCAGATCGTCAAGCGTCTTGCCGTCGGCGAACTGCTTGCGGAACTCGACGGTCTTGGCAGCCAGCGCTTCATCGGAAAGCGCTTTGGTTTCAGCTTCCAGCGCGTTGATGGCGTCTACCTTGGCTTTGTAGCCCCGCACACGGCGGTCATTCGATGAACCGAAGATTTTGCGGGCGATGCCGCCGAGACTGACCATAAGAATGGTCCTTTCTTCTATGTCGCCAACGCGGTCATTTTCCGCGAAATACTATGAAACGCCCGGAACTGTTCTGGACGCGAGGTTGCGTGACAGATAAGAGGGGGGTCGAATTATGTCAACGGAGTTGAGGCACGCCAAGGCTACAGAACGGCCACAATCTGATGATGTGGAACGTTTCAGGCCGGCCGTGACCGCGGTTTCGGATACCAGCGTGGAAGGTATGAGGATGTTGAAATACAAAATGCTTGCGGCGGTTGCCGTGATTGCTGTCATGGCCGCCCAAGGCCCGGCACGAGCACAGGACGCTGCCGATCCGGTTATCGCCAAGGTTGGCGACGCGGAAATCCACCAGTCGGAGCTTGATTACGCTCTGACCGGCCTCGACCCCCAGCTGGCCCAGCTGCCGGAAGACCAGAAGCGCGCTGCAGCCCTTTCCGGCCTGATCGACGTCAAGCTTCTGGCCAAGGATGCCGACAAGGAAGGCCTGCAGAACGACGCGGACTTCAAGAAGCGTCTCGCTTATCTGACGGATCGCGAATTGCACAACGCCTTCTTCAAGAAGCACGTTGTCGACGCCGTGAAGCCGGAAGAGGTCAAGGCCCGCTACGACGTGGAAATCGCCAAGATCCCTGCGCAGGAAGAAGCCAAGGCCCGTCACATCCTGGTGAAGACCGAGGAAGAAGCCAAGGCGATCATCAAGGATCTGGACGCAGGCAAGGACTTCGCGACGATCGCTAAGGAAAAGTCGACCGACCCGAACAAGGCTGACGGCGGCGATCTCGGCTATTTCACCAAGGACCGCATGGTTCCGGAATTCTCGGAAGCCGCTTTCAAGCTCGAGAAGGGCAAGTACACCGAAGTGCCGGTCAAGACGCAGTTCGGCTTCCATGTCATTCTGCTCGAAGACAAGCGCATGCAGCCACCGCCGCCGTTCGAGCAGGTCGAGCCACAGGTTAAGCAGCTTGTCATGCGTGACAAGTACATCGAACTTCTGGCCGCAGCCAAGAAGGAAGCCGGCGTCGATATTACCGATCCGGCCCTGAAGAAGGCCTATGACGACGCCAACAAGGCGGAAGCTGAAACTGCCAACTAAGCGGTCTCCGGCCTGTCGGCCCCTTCTCCCCGCAGCGGGGAGAAGGCTATGGTGGGGTGCTATTGCCAGCTCTTTCCGTCATTCCTGTGCTTATCACAGGAATCCAGCTGCCCAAATCCTTGGGCGAAGAGTCTTTTGACCCGACCGACGTCGGGTCGCTGGATCCCCGCCACAAGGGCGAGGATGACGAAGGGTGGAATTCCCCGTTTTATCCCAAATCTGTTCCAGATGGTTTTTCTTATCTGAGGTTGATCATGTCCGGTTCCGTTTCCCCGCTTGCTCCGAAATCCTTCGCCGACATGCCGCCCGTGCGCGGTGTCCGCATGGCAACCGCCGCAGCGGGTATCAAGTACAAGAACCGGACCGATGTGCTGCTGATGGTTTTCGATGAACCGGCCTCTGTCGCCGGCGTCTTTACCAAGTCGCGCTGCCCGTCGGCTCCGGTCGATTTCTGCCGTCAGAATCTGTCTGGCGGCATCGCCCGCGCCGTGGTGGTCAATTCTGGCAATGCCAATGCCTTTACCGGCAAGAAGGGCAGGGCTGCGACCGAACTCACGGCACAGTCGGCTTCGCAAGCCGTCGGCTGCTCGACGGGCGAAGTCTTTCTCGCCTCCACCGGCGTCATCGGCGAGCCGCTCGATGCGACTAAATTTGCCGGTGTTCTCAGCGACATGACCGTGCAGGCGACCGGCGATTTCTGGTTCGAGGCCGCCAAGGCGATCATGACGACGGATACCTATCCGAAAGTGTCGACCCGTACCGCCGAGATCGGCGGCGTTGCGATCACCATCAACGGCATTGCCAAGGGTGCCGGCATGATCGCGCCGGATATGGCGACAATGCTGTCTTTTGTCGTTACCGATGCGGATATAGCACCGGATGCTCTTCAGGTTCTGTTGTCGGAAGGCACGGGGCCGACCTTCAATTCTGTTACCGTCGATAGCGATACCTCGACATCCGATACGCTGATGCTGTTTGCCACCGGTGCTGCCGGCAAGGACGGCCAGGCAAAGATTGTCAGCCCAACGGATCCGGCACTCGATGGTTTCCGTGCAGCGTTGAACGATCTCCTGCGCGATCTGGCATTGCAGGTGGTCCGCGACGGCGAAGGCGCCCGCAAAATGGTTGCGGTCACAGTCGAAGGCGCGGAGAGCGACGCTGCTGCCAAGCGTATCGGCCTGTCGATTGCCAATTCACCGTTGGTGAAGACGGCGGTTGCCGGCGAGGACGCCAATTGGGGCCGCGTGGTCATGGCTGTCGGCAAGGCTGGCGAACTGGCGGATCGCGACCGGCTGGCGATCTGGTTCGGTGATGTGCGCGTTGCTGTCGATGGCGAGCGCGACCCGACCTATTCGGAGGCCGCTGCAACGGCCGTGATGAAAAAAGAAGATATCACTATTCGTGTCGAGATCGGTCTCGGATCCGGCAAGGCGACTGTCTATACCTGCGATCTGACGAAAGAATATATCGAGATCAATGGCGACTACCGGAGCTGATGGCAGTGCAGGACACAATTTCGAAGGCTGATCTGCCGAATGTGCGCCGCCTGGAAGCCGTCGGTTTTCGCGCCTGGCCCGCAGCGTCGGTGCAGTATGATGGCAGCTGGCTGATCCGGCTGACGGCGGGCCATGATTCCAAACGGCTGAATTCGGTCAATCCGCTCGATCCGTCCGACAGCCGCGATATCGAGATCCGGCTGCAGAAGGCCGCCAAGCGCTTTTCCGACTATGGCCGGCCGCTGACCGTTCGCCAGACGCCGCTGACGCCACCGCAGCTGATTGCCTACATGGATGAGCATCACTGGCCGGTATTTTCCGAGACTATCGTGATGATGGCGGATATTCCGCCGAACGACACGACGGAATCGATTGAGCATCTGCCGCTGCGCGATGTTGGCCGTTTCGTTGATGCCCGGCTGCAGATTTGTGGTGAAAGCAGCCAGGACAAGGCGGGTCTCACCGAAGTCATCAACGCGATCAAGCCGGAATGCGGGCTGTTTCTGTTCGAGGCGCAGGACGAAGGACCGATCGCGGTGTCGCTCGCCGTTCACGATAATGATCTTGCCGGTATTCTGCAGGTTGCTGTCGCCGAGAGCGCCCGGCGGCAGGGCGTCGGCAGTGCTATCGTCAATGCGTCGCTGCGCTGGGCCAGACTTCGTGGCGCCCGCACGGCCTGGCTTTCGGTCGAGAGCGACAATGATGCCGCCATCACGCTCTATCGCAAATTCGGCTTCAGGGATGTCTACCGGTATGCCTACCGGCGCGAAGGGGCACGATGATGGATGTTGCCGGCCGAAAGATTCTTCTGGTTGCGGCCTGCGCGCTGGTCGACAGCGACGGCCGCATCCTGCTTGCCCAGCGTCCAGAGGGCAAGTCGCTGGCAGGGCTGTGGGAGTTTCCCGGCGGCAAGGTTGAGCCCGGCGAAACGCCGGAGGAAACGCTGATCCGCGAGCTGGACGAGGAACTGGGAGTGCGCACCAAGGTCGCGTGCCTGGCTCCCCTGACGTTCGCCAGCCACACCTATGACGATTTTCACCTGCTGATGCCGCTCTATGTCTGCCGGCGCTATGAGGGCGTCGCCTATGGCCGGGAAGGCCAGGCGGTGAAGTGGGTTCGCCCGAAAGCTCTGCGGGATTATCCGATGCCGCCTGCCGACGAGCCGCTTATCCCCTACTTAATGGATTTGCTCTGATCTAATCCTCAAAATTTCTGTTTTATTAATCGAACATTTATCACCCTCCCGCAAAATCAGCTTCGAGTAAGTACCGGTGTCTATTGGTTTGGGGATGATTCCCGTAGCCGATGCCGGTTTTTTATAGGCGTCGACATGGTGAAGTGGTGCGTGAGCCGGCTTCAGGGAAACGCACGTATTCGAAGAGGCAGACGATGGTCGACGACGATTTTTGGAGAACGGTTCAGGACAAGGATCTGGTGACGACCCAGAGCCGCCGTACCGGTGCGCTTAATCTGTCGCTGCTGTTCGGTACGGCCGTCATTGCGCTGACCCTCATCCTGACACCGATGCTGACGTCGAAGACGGACAACAAGGTGCTGGCCGACGCGCCGATCGACTACGATAATATTCAGACCGGCTCGATCCCGAGCAGCCCGCCGGCCAAGCGCTATACCGTGCGCCGCAGCGTGCTGCAGGAAATGCCGGGTGCCGTCTGCATCATCGACGGTGATGGAAGCAAAAGCGGCTGCTGACGCTCTTGGAGCCGGGATATCCCGGCCGTCCTGTTCGTTGCCAGCCGGGGTCGGAACCGACCGATAACGATGGTGCGCATATTCGTGCTTTTCGGGTGATCTCACCTGGCGGGGCAATGCGCAGGACAGGCTGGGGAGCCCATGACGACACTGATCCGGTTTCTGAACGACAAATCCGCAGCGACAGCGGTCGAATACGGTCTGCTGGCCGCCTTGATTTCGATCGGCATGCTGGTCGGGCTGGGGTCGTTCTCGGATGCCCTGCTGGCCGTCTTCCAGACGATCACAAATGCCATCATCGGCGCCGGGCCTGTCTAAAACATCCCCTCTTACCGTTCATCTTTCAACGGCAGTTCGCGCGTGCTCAGCGCATCCGATAACCTCTGCTTTGCCGAGCCGGGTTTCAGCGGCTTCTGCTGGCTTTCGTGCGGGGCCCAGCCGGAAATATAGATGATCGAGAAGGTCGCCCGGATGCGGCCATCCGGGTCGCCAAAACGCTCGGCATAGATTTCGGCGGCACGCACGAAAAAGCGGCGGGTCAGCGGCTTGCGGCTACGGGCTGAAAGCGGGTTGGTCATGCCCATCGACCGCAGGTCTTTCAACAGCGAAAACAGCGACGCATAACGCACCGTGTAGCTTTCGGTATCGGCAACCGGCAGACTGAAGCCGGCGCGTTGTAACAGCGCGCCGATATCGCGGACGTCGGCAAAGGGGATGACGCGCGGGCTGGCGCCGCCGGTCAATTCGCTTTCGGCAGCAAGAAGCACTTCGCGCAGTTCCTGCAAGGTGCCTGAGCCGGGAATGGCGGCGAGAAACAGGCCATCGGGTTTCAAAGCACGGCGCACCTGGATGAACACGCCGGGCGTATCGTTGGTGAGGTGCAACGACAGCGGCGAGACGATCAGGTTTGCCGATTCCGCTGCAAGCGGCACCGTCTCCAGCGATGCGGCGGAGACTTTTTCATCCGTGGCGGCAAAAGCTGCATCGGTTTCGATCCGTTCGATTTCGGTGACCTTGCCGGTGTTGGCGATATAGCGGGCGGTGAGGCCGGTATAGCCGTGCAGTTCGACGGCCTTATCGAAATGGCGTTCGACCACGCTCAGGCGTTCGGACAGTTCTTGTGCTGCGATCTCCAGCAGGAATTGGGCCTTCGGATCGCCGTTGCGAAAGGCGCGCTTGCGGCGGGCCTCGATGAGCGTCTGGTCGAAAACGATATCCATGGCTTTGCTTTCCTGATCGCTCGAAAATCTGATCGCAATGAAACCCGGCTCGCCGTAAAGTCAACCTCATGGAGGATGAAGAGGCGGAAAATCCGGGGTGGCGGCTGGCCAAGAGCTTGCGTGGAGGTCTGCGCGGGCTGTGGGCTGGCGCGGTCGATGCGGTCTATCCGCCGGTCTGTGCCGGTTGCGGCCGGATGACCGGGCGCCATCGCGGCGTCTGTCCCTCTTGCTGGGCGACGCTGCGGCTGATCGAGCGGCCCTATTGCGAGGTTCTCGGGCTGCCGTTTTCGCATGATCTCGGCACCGGTATCCTGTCGGCCGACGCGATTGCCAATCCGCCGGTGTTCGAGCGGCTGCGCTCCGTCGCCATCCATGACGGCATTGCCAAGTCGCTGGTCCATGGCCTGAAATACCGTGACCGCACCGATCTGGCGGTGATGATGGCGGAGTGGATGATCCGGGCCAGCGATGGCACTGTCGGGACCTGCGATGCGGTCGTTCCGGTGCCGCTGCATGCTTTTCGCCTGTGGAGCCGCAAATTCAATCAGTCCGCCGAGCTTGCCCGGGCGATTGCCCGCAGTTCGGGTAAACCTTTTCTGGCCACCGCTCTGATCCGCAACCGGCGTACCGCCCAGCAGGTGGGGCTGGGTGCAAGCCAGCGCGAGGAGAACGTGCGCGGCGCCTTCTCGGTGACGGAGACCGGCAAGGCGGCACTGTTTGGCAGGCGGATCGTTCTGGTCGACGACGTCTATACCACGGGGGCGACGGTATCGGCTGCCACAAGGGCACTGAAGAAGGCGGGGGCGGCGGATGTCACCGTTTTGACCTTTGCAAGAGCCGTGTCCGGTCTTATATGACACGGTATGTGATGCTGGCGCAGGGCCGGCGAAGGAGCAGATCATCTCATGGCTTCGGTCGTCATTTATACCCGTCAATTCTGTGGCTATTGTTCAGCTGCAAAGAAGCTTCTGGAAACCAAGGGCGTGAAGTTCGAGGAGCATGACGCGACATATGCTCCCGAGGTTCGCCAAAAAATGATCGAGCGCTCGAATGGCGGCACGACCTTCCCGCAGATCTTTATCAACAATGCCCATATCGGCGGCTGCGACGACCTGCATGCGCTGGAACGCGCCGGCAAGCTGGACGCGATGCTTGCCGCGTAAGGAGACGCTTTCATGACCTTCAAGGCCGCAGCGATCCAGATGTGTTCCGGTGTCGATCCGGCAAGGAATGCCGAGACCATGGTGCGGCTTGTGCGCGAGGCTGCAGCACAGGGCGCTACCTACGTGCAGACGCCGGAAATGACCGGCGCGCTGCAGCGGGACCGTGCTGCGATGAAGGCGGCGCTGCGTGACGAGAGCAATGATCTGATCGTTGCGGCGGCATCGAAGCTTGCCGGCGAACTCGGCATTTACCTGCATGTCGGCTCGACGGCGATCGGGCTTGCCGATGGCAAGATGGCCAATCGCGGCTTTTTGTTCGGGCCGGACGGCAAGAAGATCACCCATTATGACAAAATCCACATGTTCGATGTCGATCTCGACAACGGCGAGAGCTGGCGGGAAAGTTCTGCCTATACGCCGGGCGGCACCGCGCGGCTGGTGAGCCTGCCGTTCGGCAAACTCGGCTGCGCCATCTGCTACGACGTTCGTTTCCCCGAACTTTTCCGGGCGCAGGCTGCGGCCGGAGCGCAGATCATGTCGGTGCCGGCAGCCTTTACCCGCCAGACCGGCGAGGCGCATTGGGAAATCCTGCTGCGCGCACGCGCCATCGAAAATGGCATGTTCGTCATTGCAGCGGCCCAGGCAGGCGTGCATGAAGACGGCCGCGAGACGTTTGGCCATTCGATGATCATCGATCCGTGGGGCGTTGTTCTCGCGTCGGCCGGCGGCACGGGCGAGGGCATCGTTGTCGCCGATATCGATGTTGGCGCGGTTGCGGCGGCGCGGGCGAAAATTCCGAACCTGAAGAACGGCCGGGCGTTTACGCTGGAGGAAGTGCCCAGCGCTTCCAAGGACGTGGCCGCTTGATCAAATACACGCTTGCCTGCGACAACGGCCATTCGTTCGAAGGCTGGTTTTCCTCGAGCGCCGACTTCGACCGCCAGGCGGAACTCGGGCTGGTTTCCTGTCCCGTCTGCGGTTCGGCCACTGTCGGCAAGGAACTGATGGCGCCTTCGGTTTCGACCGCCCGCAAGAAGGACGAGACCAAGGTGCTGATGATGGATCAGGCCCGCAAGGAAGCGGTGGCCAAGATCCGCGAACTGGTCACGTCCATTCGCGAAAACGCCGAGGATGTCGGGGCGAAGTTTCCCGAGGAAGCCCGCAAGATCCATTATGGCGAGGCCGAACAGCGCGGGTTGATCGGCCAGGCGACGGTCGAGGAGGCCAAGGCTCTGCTCGAGGAAGGCATCGAGATTGCCGCTCTGCCGGTGCTGCCCGACGATGTGAACTGACATGGCGACCGGCGGGTACCGTCTGGCCATCTACAATTTCGGCCTGCATGTCGGGTCTGAAGGCGATCCCCGCGTCGAGGGTTTCGTGTCGCGTGAACCGGCCAATTTCGAGGCAGCATCGCGGGCGTCCGGTTTTATCGGCCGCTCCGGTTATCGGGGTGTGCCTGGACCACGCAGCTGGGGCAGGCAGGTTTTTCCACGTTTCATCGATGGCAGCGGTTTCGACAGCGCGCCGTCGTCGCTGTCGCTCTGGGCCGATATCGAATCGCTGATGGCGTTTTCTTATAATGGCGTTCATGCCGATGCGCTGAAACACGGGCGCAACTGGAATATCAAACCCAGCTGGCCGCCGCTGGTGCTGTGGTGGGTGGGGGAGCACAGCGTTCCCGACTGGCAGGATGGTGCCGGGCGGCTGGAATATCTTCACGATCACGGTGTGTCAGCCAGAGCCTTCACCTTCAAAGAACCCTTCACCGCTGATGGCGAAGCCTATGCAATCGACCGGGAAAAAGTCCGGCGGATTGCGGAAGAAAATGCCGAAGGGCAGGCCGATCTGCTGGCGCATGTGTTGGCGTTGAAAGTTTAGCACGAGTGCGAGGGGCGGGAAGATGTTGAGCGGGTTTATTGAAGGCGCTTAATCCAGTTGCCCGTTCCGTCGCTTGTCCAATCCTTGTATTGCTCGTAGGTCAACCTGCCGTCCGCCACGGCATTGATGAAAAGTGCGCAGACATGGGCGATGACCTCAGAAGCCGGAACCGTGTTCATTGACTCGATCTCTTTTCGCATATCGGGCGAAATTGTATCGTCAAACGTGGATATGCAGGAGGCGATGCGATCGTGGCGCAAGAGAGGACGCGTTTTCAGACGCCCATATGCCCGGTTCCATTGTTCCTTGGTGAATGCTTCGGCACTTGCCGGCAAGGATAGGGCGAAGCAAAGCGCACTGATGATCATGATGGCCGAGCGTATCAATGCGATCTCCTTCTGAGGACTGCCATACGTTGTATCGGCGGTGTTCTTGCATACTGGAAGCTTACGCGGGTTGCTCGGTCAAATGACGCCTATGAGGCCAAGGCCCTGGCTGATGATGTGAACTGGCAAGAGGGCTGCAGGGTATCGTCTGACCTCTGCCCCTTCGCCGGTATCCAGTCGCCCGACGTCGTGGCGTTAAAGGGGCTTTTGCGCCGCGGACGCGGCGCTGCTGGATCCCCACCACAAGGGTGAGGATGACGGAGGGTGGGGAGCCGATTGGTCGTTTACGGATAAGCATGGGCTCGCAGGAAAACTCCTATTTTCAAGGCAGAGAATGACCCAAAATGCGATTACCGCCCGGGTCGATAATCGCAGTCTAGCAGGGCGGCGGGGCAGGGGATGATGATATCGGATTTTCTTGGCAATGCCGACAATCGGTAGTAATATTTACTACCACTCAAGCTTGGAGACCTCTGATGTCCAACGTAGAGAAAGTCAGCGTTGCGCTGACAACGCAGCAAGCAGCGATGCTTCGCGATGCCGTTGGAACCGGTGCCTATGCCACAACCAGTGAAATTGTCCGTGAAGCTGTGCGTGACTGGTCTGCGAAATGGGAGGCCCGCCAAGCCGATACACGCAGGCTGACAGAGTTGTGGAATGAGGGCAAGGCGAGCGGCAAGCCTACTGCCGTCGACTTTGACAAGCTGCGCGAGGAAGCCCGCCAAGAACTCCGCGCCGCGCAGAAACATGCCGGCTGATTTGGTCTGGTCGCCTCTGGCGCAGGCGGATATCCGCCGCATTTACGTGGAAATCGGCCAGGAGCAGCCACAGGCAGCCGAGCGATTCTATGAGCGTTTTCAACACAAAGCCAGCCTTCTGATCGACCAGCCGCGCCTTGGTATGCGCCATCCGGAGATTAGTCCGGCTGCTCGAATGCTTGTGGAGACGCCTTTTGTGATTCTCTACGAGACGATACCCGATAACGACGAAGGCCCAGTGAAAATGGTGGAAATCGTGCGCGTCATCGACGGCCGACGCGACCTGAAAAATCTCTTCTCATAAGCGTTCTTACAGCCGACGGGCGGAATTGAGTTCGGCTATCTGCAAGACTTTACATGTCAAAGAACGGAACGAACCAAGACGTGATTTCTCCCGGCTGGCTCGATCTTTTACAGTCTAGCATCGCGGCGAGGGGCGGGGATGATGCTGTGCGGATTTATTGAGGCAACTCGGCATGCGTCGGGTTTTCCCGATCGCAGGAAAGGTTGCTGCAGTCTTTTAATTCAGCGGCTTGATACCCATCTGCGAGCCGTATGCAGAATGGAGTTTCGAGACTGATGGATTTTTCCGACCTTCGCTTTTCGACCGGACGCCTTGAGATCAGGCGGTTCGTGCCCGGTGATCTTGCTGCCTTTCAGGCCTATCACAGCCAGCCGGAGGTCTATCGTTATCTCTATGCCGATCCGCTTAATGAGGTTGAAGCCACCGAAAAGTTTGCGAAGGCGAGCGTGCCGCGGCTTCGCACGGACGGCGATGCCGCCGTGTTTGCCGTCGAGCGCCGTGAGGACGGTGCCGTCGTTGGCGAAGTGGTGCTGAAGCTTGAAAGTGCGATCGAGCGGCAGGTGGAGGTCGGCTATATTTTCAATCCGGCCTTTGCGGGCAACGGCTATGCCACCGAGGCGATGCAAGCCCTTCTGGAGTTTGCGTTTTCGCGGCTGAATTTCCACCGTGCCTTTGCCCGGCTCGATGCTGCGAATGCCGGTTCGGTCGGGGTCGTCGAGCGGCTGGGGATGCGGCGCGAGGCCCATCTGATCCAGAACGATCAGTTCAACGGCATCTGGGGCGACGAGTTCATCTATGCGCTGCTCAGGGATGAGTGGATGGCGCGGCAGGGCGGCGTTTGAAGACCCGCTAAGATGGCCTCTCCCGCAAACTCGATGGCGGGAGAGGAGGGGAATATGTGTTTACGCAGGACGCTTTGCGACGATCATGTAGTTGACGTCCATGTCCTTCGACAGGTTCCACTGGTTCGATAGCGGATTGAAGAACACGCCGGTGCGTTCCGTCACCTCCATGCCGCTTGCCGTAATCGGCTTTTCCAGCTCTTCGGGGCGGACCAGTTTTTCATATTGATGGGTGCCGCGCGGCAGCCAGCGCAGGACATTTTCGGCGGCGAAGATGGCGAGCGCTGCTGCCTTCATCGTGCGGTTGATGGTGGCGACGAACATCAGGCCGCCGGGGCGCACCATCGAGGCGCAGGTGCTCATGAAGAATTCGACATCGGAAACATGCTCGACCACCTCCATGTTGAGCACGACATCGAAGCTCTCGCCGGCTTCGGCAAGCGATTCTGCCGTGACAGCGCGGTAGTCGACCGCGACGCCGCTGCCAGCTGCGTGAGTCTTGGCGATCATGATGTTCTTTTCCGAGGCGTCGGCGCCGACCACATCGGCGCCCATGCGGGCCATCGGTTCGGACAGCAGGCCGCCGCCGCAGCCGATATCAAGGACCCGCAGTCCTTTCAGCGGTTGCAGCGCCTTGGCCTCGCGGCCGAAATTGTCAGAGACGCGGTCGCGGATATAGGTGAGGCGAACCGGATTGAATTTGTGCAGCGGCCGGAACTTGCCCTTCGGATCCCACCACTCGGCGGCCATGGCGGAAAACCGGTCGACTTCGGTCTGGTCGATGGTGCTGCGGGGCTGTTCGGTCATGGTCGGAACTCCTTGGATCATACCCTTGTGAAGTCGGATGATCGGCCGTGAAAGTCAAGGGTTGGCAGTGTCGCGCTGTGGTTGACGGCCTTTCAGGCAACGATCGAATTTCGGCAGGTCTTCATCCGGATAGGCAATCATGTCTCTTTGAAGATCATCGAGGCATTCCGCAAATGTCTCGAAAGCTGCGGCGCTGGCTGTTGCCATGCAGCGTGGCAGTTTTGCGCAGGCGTTGCCGGACAGGCCGGTTTCGCGCTGGGCGCGGATTTTGCGCTCCTGGTGCGCAGAGGCGAGCATTTCCCCGCTGCAGGCGTTATCGCGGCGGCATTTGCGGATTGGGCAAACGCGCCATGCGCTGTGAATGGTCAAGGTGGTGCGGCATTGGCGTTCGTGATCGGCGGACACGCGTTTTTCATATTCGGAAAGATCCGGTTTTGGCATGGGATGTTCCTTTGGCTACGGGATCAGACAAGACAGGCGTTCGCATTCACGCGGCGTGTTTCGCCCGTGGCATGCCGTTGCGGTGATCTTTTTGCGCCGGGGCGCCGGCAGGATCGGCCGGGGCACATCGTGTGCCGAAGTGTTTGGTAGTAAATGACACGCGATGTGCCCCGTCTCGGTGGTTTTTACCTGCAACTTCGATTTCTCTGCGGGGATGACGGCACCCTTTTGATACGGGGCGGCGCTTACGGCTGTTCGCCGTCTCGCCACGAACGGCCTGTCTCTCGACACACCCGTCGCCGGTCCTCATGTGTGCCTCACAGGCACGCCCCGCCATTTTTCAGACGGGAGGGAAACCACTTTCTGCAGGCCCCAACAGCCGCGCCTGCGTTTCAAACACAGACCGAAGGCACCGGCCCCACCTCGCCGGCAACGCTTTCCGGTGTATCCGATGGCAGGACGAGATGATTGTGCCACGGTTTTTGGGGGCGGGGATTTGCGGGGATAATTTTTTTTACGTCCGGTTGATCGAGACGCCGCCGTCGACAAGCATGGCGGTGCCGGTTGTGAAGCTGGACGCATCCGAGGCGAGGTAAAGGACGGAGCGGGCAATTTCTTCCGGTTTGGCCATGCGTTTCAGGGCATGCAGGCCTTCGACGAAGGCGAGAACCTCCGGTCCGGCACCGGGCGCATTGATAAAGCTCATCGGCGTATCGGTGCCGCCGGGCAGGATCGCGTTGACGCGGATGCCTTTTGGTCCAAGCTCTGAGGCAAGGCTCTGTGTCAGGCCGATCAATCCAGCTTTTGCAGCGGCATAGGCGCTGGTGTTCGGCATGCCTGCGGTATGCCCAACGAAGCTGGAGGTGAAGATCAAAGAGCCGGCACCTCGCGCTGCCATGGCGGGGACCTGATATTTGGCGCCGAAGAAGGCGCTGGTGAGGTTGGTGTCGATGGTGTCCTGCCAGCCGGAGGTCGAGAGGTCGGCGATCGCAGCCATTTTCCCGGTGGTGCCGGCATTGTTGAAGGCTATATCGAGACCGCCGAATTTTTCCGTGGCAGCTTCGACCAGGGCACGGGCATGGGCCTCGTCGCGGACGTCGCCGTCGATGGCGACAGCCTTGCCGCCTTCGGCCTCGATCTCTGCGACGAGTTCGTCGAGCGCGGCGCGGCGGCGGCCGGACAGGACAAGGCTTGCACCTTCGCGGGCAAACAGTTTTGCCGTTGCCCGGCCGATGCCGGAACTGGCACCGGTGATGATGGCGACCTTGTTGGAAAGCGTGGTCATGATTGAAACTCCTCTTGATTGCGGAGCTTCAATCGCAGCAAGGGGCAGGGTGCGGCCACCCGTTTCCTGCGCAGCGTTTTCGTGTTCGCTCGCCAGGGTGGCGGCGAGCGGGGATAGTTTTTTACACCCGGTTGATTGTGGCGGCGCCATCGACGGGCATGCGCGTTGGTAAAGCTCAGGCGTGGAGCGCACGGACGGCGGCCACGAGGCGCATCAAATCCGTTGGTTTGCCGAGATTGGCGATATTCTCAAGCACAGCATAGCGTGCCAATTCGGCAGCACTGCTGGCACTAGCAAGCACAAAGGGCACGCCCAGAGATTTCAATTGCAGGGCGACAGGGGTGACTTTTTCCCTACCGAGATTGAAATCGAGAACAGCGGCGTCGGGGCATTCGCCGCCGAGAAGTTCAAGCGCATCCTTGACCGAGGCCGCCGGACCCAGAACGCGGAAGCCGCCTTCGATCAAGGCGGATTCAAGTTCCATGGCCAAAAAAACCTCATCCTCAACGATAAGAACGCAGGTCCTATGTTCGAGATCTCCCATAGGATTGCGCATTATCATCACACCGGTATCTTGAGGACGGCGGTTAAACCGCCGGGGGCATAGATAAGTTCCACCTCGCCACCCAGTTGAGCCGAGGTTCCCTTCATTAATTTGGTGCCATAGCCCTTCCGTTCTGGCAGTTTGACGGGAGGGCCGTTTTCTTCGCGCCATTCGCAACTCAGATATGGCCGATCCCGCGACGCTGTATCCAGCGTCCATGTGACGTGGACTTGCCCTTCGGGTGTGGAAAAGGCACCGTATTTTGCGGCATTGGTGGTCAGTTCATGGAAAATCAGGCTGACCGAGAGCACCTTCGGGCTTTCGAGTTCGATAGCCGGACCCTCACAGAGGAGGCGGGTTCCTCCCAGCTCGCCGACAGCCAGTCGCAGGATGTCTTCAAAATCGGCGGCGTCATTGGTCGCGGCGATTTCCTGCGCACGAAAGGTCGTTGCCAGGCGGCCGAGCAGCGTTTCGCGATACTCGGCCGCCGTGCGGTCTTCGACGCTGGTCTGCATTGCGACTGAACGGACCACGGCAAAAAGATTGTTCATCCGATGCCGCGTTTCCGAGACAATGAACTCCATCTCGGCATCGTGGTGCTGACGGTCTGTCACGTCATCGAAGAGGACGAGGATATTCGTGCCGTTATCATTCGGGTGGATGAGGCGGCGGGCATCGACCAGAAAGGTTCGCGGCCCGATGGTTGGAAAGTCGTGCTTCACCTCGAAGCCGATCACGGCTGCGGCTTTCGGGATGACCGATGCTATCAGATTTTTCAGCTCGGCAATGTTCCACTGGCCGTCACCGAGTCTGAAGAAGCTCTCGCCGAGGATATCGTCGCGATTGACTTTGAATGTCCTGATGAAGGCGTTGTTCGCGGTGCTCACGGAGAAATTCTGATCCAGAACCACGATGGGCTGCGTCATCGTATCGACGACGCCCTGTGCCTGGACGTGTCCGCTTTTCAACAATCGATAAAGGTCTTCCAGCATCATCTCTGTTTATCTTCCTGAGCAATTTCAGGTCGATGTGCTGCTTAATCGCGTCGACCTTGGGGTGCTTAAGTTGGATTTCGACAGAAATACTAGGGCACAACTCCGTTTTGAAAAGGGTTTTGAAGCGTCATTTTTGGCGATATTCGACGAAGTAAGCCGCCACCCTTTTCCTGCACGAAAGACAGTCGTCGGTAAGGGGTGGCGGATACCCTAGGGGTTTATCTTGTCCATGCGAAGCGTCGTTGCCGAGGACAGGCGGTGTGCCAGCGCCGAGGATTGCGATCCGGAAAACTGGATCAGCGGGATCAAAACGATCACCAGAACAAGGGTGGCGATGTAGAGCAATCCAAGAGGAATTCGACGCGCTTTCAAACAGCAATCTCCGGTGTCGTGCGCAAACGTGCCTGTATATGCTGACAGCAGCCTGAACGAGGGTCTTCTGTTCTGCTGCACGTTCAGGTTCCTGTCAGAAAACCGGACCAGATGTCCCGCCCTGGAGACGGCTGCATCCGTGCGCCCGGCGAACGGACCGTCATTGCGGTTTGGACAGCGCCGGGACGTTTTGCGGGCGTATCCTTCGCTTTGATATGCTGCAGGAGAGTTCTTTGTCGGTGGAAAGCCTACCAATCGCCACGCCACGCACACTGCGCCCGGTTATCGGCAGCGTCACGCTGAGCCTGATCGTGGCATTCTATCTCGTTTTCGTCACCAACATGACGTTCTGGTCGAAGGCCGTGGAGTATCTCGGTGCCCCGAGCACCGCGCTGCTCTTGCTCGGTATCGGGCTGTTTTCGTTGTTTGCAGCGATCTGTGTCACGGCTTCGGTGAAGTATCTGACAAAGCCGTTTTTCATCCTGCTGATCATGATTGCTGCGGCCAGCGCACGCTTCATGGATACGTTCGGCACCATCATCGACGTCGACATGATCCGCAATGCCGCGCAGACGACCAACTCGGAGGCCGGCCATCTGCTGACCTCGGGCTTCCTCACCCATATGTTCCTGTTCGGGATCGTGCCGTCGTTGCTGATCGTGCTGGTGCGCATCAAGCACCGGCCGTTCCCGCAGAAGTTCAAGCACAATATTGTATTGATCCTGTGCCTGCTTGCCGTTTTCACATCGGTCGGCATTGCCAATATAAGGACATTTGCAGCGACGCTGCGGCAGCATCGTGATCTCGTGGCCACGTTGAACCCGGCCGCGCCGATCTTCAATGCCGTGCGCTATGTCGTGGCGACGGGGGCGGAAAAGAACATCGTCGTTCAGCCGATCGGCACCGATGCGCGGGTGATTGCCCCGATGCAATCCGGAAAGCCGCGCGTCACCATCGTCGTTGCCGGAGAAACGGCGCGGGCGGAGAATTTTTCGCTGGGCGGCTATGACCGGGAAACCAACCCGCTGCTTGCCCGGCAGGATATTCAATACTTTACCAACACGTCGAGCTGCGGCACGGCGACGGCGGTCTCTCTGCCCTGCATGTTCTCGGTCTATACCCGTGCGAACTATACCCACCGCAAGGGGCTTTCGACGGAGAACCTGGTCGATGTGCTCAGCCGTGCCGGCATCAAGACGGAATGGTGGGAGAACAATACGGGCAGCAAGGGCATTGCCGATCGCATCGCCTATACCTCGTTTTCCGACATCAACGATCCACGGTTCTGCAAGAACAACGAGTGCATCGACGACGTCGCCCTGGACGGGCTGGGCGCCTGGCTCGATGGCGTCAAGGGCGACAGCGTGCTGGTCATCCACCAGCAGGGCAGCCACGG
This sequence comes from Pararhizobium sp., assembly GCF_965279435.1. NCBI lineage: Bacteria > Pseudomonadati > Pseudomonadota > Alphaproteobacteria > Hyphomicrobiales > Rhizobiaceae > Pararhizobium > Pararhizobium sp. The sequence continues at coordinate 376,109 of NZ_CBDIHY010000003.1, read as the reverse complement.
GCCGGCCTATTACCTGCGCTACCCGGAAAAATTCCGCCGCTTTACCCCGGATTGCCGAACCGCCGAGCTTGGCAGCTGCTCGCGTCAGGAGGTCGTCAACGCCTATGACAATTCGCTGCTCTACACCGACTACATTCTCTCGTCGGTCATCGACATGCTGAAGGCCCGCGAGGACAAGATGGCGGGATCGATGATCTATATGTCCGACCACGGCGAATCGCTCGGTGAGCGTGGGCTCTACCTGCATGGCGCGCCGTATTTCATCGCACCGTCACAGCAGACACAGATCCCGTTTGTGCTTTGGACCGGCAAGGAAACCAAGGCCGGCATCGACCAGGCCTGCCAGCAGGCCACGCTGAATGATCCGCGTTCGCATGACAACCTGTTTCACACGGTGCTTGGCCTGATGAACGTCTCGACCAAGGTTTACGAGCCGGCGCTCGACGCTTTGGCGTCGTGCAGGCCCCGCACAGGGTCCTAAGCGGCCAGCAGGACGGTTGGACAGGATAGGCCTGCTCCTGCAAGGGACGCGGGCCTATCGCATTGGCTTCAAAGCCATTTGACGGCGCAGTTTAAAGAGGAAATAAGAATGCCGGTGGAGCTGACCGATAAAAGGACCAGCGGCTTGCGTGTTCTGCTTGTCGAGGACAATGAGATACTGGGAGAGGCCGTTCGCGATCATATCGCCGCCGCCGATCATGCCATCGACTGGATGAAGACGCTGGACGATGCACGGATGTCGCTGCGCACGGTCTCCTATGGTTTGATTCTGCTGGATCTGCGCCTGCCGGATGGCAGCGGTATCTCCCTTCTGAAAGAATTGCGGGCAAGCGGAAACGCGACGCCGGTGATCATCCTGACTGCGCACGACCAGATTTCCGACCGGATCGAAGGGCTGAACAGCGGCGCCGACGACTATCTCGTCAAGCCGTTCGATCTCGGCGAATTGTCGGCGCGCATGCTTGCCGTCATCCGCCGTTATGGCGGCAATATTTCGCCGGTGATCCGCTTCGGTGAGCTGAAAATCAGCGCGGTCGACCGGCGGGTGTTTGCCGGTGACGTGGAGGTCGGGCTTTCAGGGCGCGAATGGGCGGTGCTCGACACGCTCTTGTCACGGCCGGGCGCGATCATCTCCAAGGCGCAGATCGAGGAAGCGCTTTATGCCTTCGGCTCCGAGATCGAGAGCAACACGGTGGAGGTCTATGTCAGCCGGCTGCGCAAGAAGCTCGGGCGGGATTATGTCGTGACGGTGCGCGGTGTCGGCTACAAGATCGGAGCGCCGGCGTGACGCCGCAAAAACCCCGCACGCGCAGCATGACCGGCCGGTTGATCCTGTGGCTCACCGGCGTGACGGTGGCTTTCTGGCTGATCGCGGCGGGCCTTGGCGTTGCGGTCATGAAGGATGAGTTCGACGAATTCTTCAACGGTTCTCTGCAGGAAACGGCCGAGCGGCTGATGCCTCTGGTGCTGGATGACCTTGCGCGGCGCGAGGGGCCGCCGTCGCCGCGGCATTTTCAAAGCGAAGCCGACGATCTGGGCGAGGAATATCTGGTCTATCAGGTCCGCGATGCGACCGGAAAAATCCTCATCCGCTCGCATGACGCGCCGATGGAACCGTTCGACGTGCCGCTGAAGCGCGGTTTCTGGGAAAACGGCACCTATCATTTCTATACGGCAAGGGCGGCCGACGGCATGACTTTCGTGCAGGTTGCCGACGCCATGGACAATCGCACCGAGGCGGTGATGGAAGGCAGCATGGCGCTTTTCCTGCCGGTGCTGGTACTGATCCCGGTCAGCATTCTGCTGATCTGGCTGATCGTGCGCCGGGCGCTTGCCCCGGTCGATGACCTGCGCGAAGCCATCGAGGAAAAGGACGGCGGCAACTTGGCGCCGGTGCCATCCAGCATGCTGCCGCGCGAACTGCGGCCGATTGCCAGCTCCGTCAACCGGCTCCTGAACCGGCTGCATGCGGCTTTCGATGCGGAGCGCGAGTTTACCGCCAACAGCGCGCATGAGCTGAGAACGCCAATCGCCGGCGCGCTGGCACAGACGCAGATGCTGATTGCCGAGCTGGAGGGGCCACGCAAGCGGCGGGCCCAGCAGATCGAACTGTCGCTCGCCAATCTTGGCCATACGACCGAAAAGCTGTTGCAGCTGGCGCGGGCCGAAGCCGGCATCGGCGCGGGTACCGTCACCGTCGATCTGGCGCGTGTCTTGGAGCTGGTGGTGACCGATTTCGAGCGCAGCGATCCGGGCGCGGGGCGGTTGCATCTCACCCGCGAACCGGGGGCGGCGCTGAAGGGACACTACAGCGAAGACGCCTTTGCGATCGTGTTGCGCAACCTGATCGAGAACGCCCTCTTGCATGGCGACGAGGACGAACCGGTGACCATTCGGCTGGAGGCCGACGGTGTTGTCCGCATCGTCAATGGCGCTGCGGCTCTTTTGCCGGACGAGCTGGCGGCGGTCCGCAAACGTTTCGGGCGCGGAGCAACGACATCGCCGGGCTCGGGGCTTGGCCTGTCGATCGCCGAGCGGTTGCTGCAGCAGATGAATGCCGGTTTCGAAGTGCGTTCCCCGGCCCGTGGCCGGGCGGACGGGTTTGAGGTGGTGTTACGGTTCAAGACCGAGGATGCTGCGTAGCGCGGCGGCGGAATGACGCGGGCTGTTCCTCTTCTCCCCAGCGGGGAGAAGGTGGCCCAAAGGGCCGGATGAGGGGGCGGGACGCTCCGAATTTGCGGAAAGACCCCCTCATCGCCTCGCGTGCGCTCGGCACTTCTCCCCACTGGGGAGAAGAGAAAAAGCGGCTCCCTCAATCCCTGTCTGGTGCACCGAGCGGAAAGAACGACCGGTAGGGGCGGCCTTCGTCGACGGCGCGGGCGAAGGAGGGGCGGGCGAGAAGGCGGGCGCGGTAGGCGCGCACATTTGCGAACCGCTCGGCGATCGGATGCACCCAGTCGGCATAGAACAGCGAGGGGCAGGCGGCGCAATCGGCAAGGCTGAACGTGTCGCCGGCCGCCCATTCGGTCTTTTCGACGACGCCGTCGAGCCAGCCATAGGCATCATCCAGCATCGCCCTGGCCTCGGTGACGCCGTAGGGATCACGATCGGCCTCCGGGCGGATCTGGTTGAACACCACCTTCTGCATTGGCGTCATGACGTAATTGTCGAAGAACCGGTCCATCATCCGGGTGCGCAGTGCCGCCTGCGGATCATCGGGGATCAGGCGGGCGCTGCCAGGATAGTTCAGCATCAGGTATTCGATGATGATGGTTGCTTCCATCACCGCGTTTTCACCGTCTTTCAGCACCGGAAAGCGCTTGATCGGCCAGATCGACTGCCATTCCTCGACGGTGCCTGCCTCCTCGGGGCTGAGCATGCGGTAGTCGAAATCGGTACCGTTCTCATAGATCGCCACCAGCACTTTCTGGCAGTAGGACGAGAAAGGGTGGGCAAAGAGCTGCGGTTTCATCATATCCTCCAAACTGATTTCAATCTGCAACTGGTTGTTTTGTAAAATAACTGGTCCTATGTTGCAAGCGGTTTCGACAAGGGGCGCGATGTGGACACTGTGCAGCGATCGGGATGTCCGATCAATCTTACACTGGAAATGCTGGGCGATCGCTGGAGCCTGATCATCATCCGCGATCTGATGTTCGGCAACCGGCGGCATTTTCGCGAACTTTTGACCCACTCGGAAGAGGGGATCGCCTCGAATATCCTGGCCGACCGGTTGAAGCGGCTGACCGAAAGCGGGCTGCTCTCGCGCCGTGACGATCCGAGCCACAAGCAGAAGGGCATCTATAGCCTGACCGAACCCTCGATCCAGCTGGTGCCGCTTCTGGCGCAAATGGGTGCCTGGGGCAGGCGGCACACGCGGGTGTCCGAAGAACTGTCGATCCGCGCCGAATTGCTGGAAGAGGGCGGGCCTGACATGTGGGCTGCATTCATGGAGGAATTGCGGGCACTGCATCTGGATGCGCCGGTGCCGCAGCGGTCGGTGTTTGCGGAACTGCAGGCGGCGTATCTGGCGGTGGTGGCGAAGAATGTGGGGGCGGGTTATGCCGATACAACATCGTCGTAAATGCCCACTCCCGTTTTAAGAGTGGCAAGGATTGCCGCTGCGCGGCGGTTCAGCAGCCGACAACTTCAATGTAACCTGTTTCAGCTATCTGACTCATTATTCCGTCCCGGCTCACAACCGGGACTTTTTTATATCTGGCGGTTGCTATAATGTAGCAGTCTCCAGGGTCTTTGTGAGCAGTCGTTGTAATCATGTTGGCCGCTTCAAGCGCTACCGCTTGACTTATAGGCACAATCTTGGAGGACGTGGCTGCGACTGCCGCTTTGAACCAGTCCTTTACTGTGAAGTTGCCGATGTTCGGGGCATTTGCTCTCTTATTGACAGCTATGGCCAGTTCCCAGGCCGTAATAGGTGAAACAAAAAGCTTGCCGGTCTCTTGAGCGGCGGCTATCGCTACTAAGGCGTCTTCGTGGAGCGTTTCCGGCTGTGTCACCAACCATAATAGAGCGTGCGTATCAAGGACCACTCCTGCCAATTACTTGGCTTTCGGTTTGCGAGTGTCTCTAAGCGCCTGCTTTGCGATGGGCTTGGTGAGGTCAACGCCGCGTTTAATGGAAAGCTCACTACCTTTGAGTGCGCCAGCACCCTTGACGGTTACGAGCTGTCCAGTTCGCGAATTGCGAACTGTTACGCTTGACGATGATGTTTTTAGCTGTGCCATGTTGATAACATGAGCCCAAAAGATGCGCAGTTCAAGTCAAGCCTCAACCAAAATAACTGCCAACATCTGTAGAATTTTCGCGTTAATCTTCAGTTCAAGAGCCGAAGGTGGATGAGGGGCGGATTCTCTGGAATTTGCCATCCCACCCTCCCTTCTGCCAGCGATACTAAAATCTCCCCCCGTAAGGGGAGATTGGATCAAGCCGCCTCAATCAATACACTTCCGGCACATACAGTTCCGGCGGCACCGGGTGGCGCTGGTAGTCGTCGTGGCGGACGCGGTCGGGGAGGACGAGGTCGGGTTTGGGGACATCCTCGTAGGGGATCTGGGCGAGCAGATGGGCGATGCAGTTGAGCCGGGCCTTCTTCTTGTCGACGGCCTGGACCACCCACCACGGGGCCTCCTCGATATGGGTTTTCGCCAGCATCTCTTCCTTGGCTTTGGTGTAATCTTCCCAGTGGATGCGGCTTTCCATGTCCATCGGCGACAGCTTCCACTGTTTCAGCGGATCGTGGATGCGCATCTGGAAGCGGAATTCCTGTTCCTCGTTGGTGATCGAGAACCAGTATTTGATCAGGATGATGCCGGAGCGGACCAGCATGCGTTCGAATTCCGGAACGGTGCGGAAGAATTCGTCGAGCTCTTCCGGCGAGCAGAAGCCCATGACGCGCTCGACGCCAGCGCGGTTGTACCAGGAGCGGTCGAACAGCACCATTTCGCCGGCGGTGGGCAGCTGCGAGACGTAGCGCTGGAAATACCACTGGTTTTTTTCGCGCTCGGTCGGGGCGGGCAGAGCAACGACGCGGCAGACGCGCGGATTGAGCCTCTGGGTGACGCGCTTGATGGCGCCGCCCTTGCCGGCACTGTCGCGGCCTTCGAACAGCACGACGACCTTGAGCTTCTTGTACTGGACCCAGTCCTGCAGGCGCACCAGCTCATGCTGTAGCCGGAACAGCTCGCGGAAATAGGTCTTGCGTTCGAGCGTTGGCTCGTCCGGTCCCGACATGCCCTCGGCAACCAGCTCGTCAAGCCGGTCTTCTTCCATCTGCATTTCCAGCTCTTCGTCAAAGCTGTCGGCAATTTCCGCCTTGATGCGGTCGAGTTGGTCGATCATTGGTCACACATCCCTGTTGGTCGTCGGCACAGGAGCAGGTCTTCATGACAGGTCTATGACAGGTGGTGGCGCCGGTTGCGGAAATCGGCGAGATGGCGGAAAGCGGCGTTGTTCCGATCCTTCGCGTCGACGCGAAAGACCCGCCATCGCTGGCGGGCCGTTGAGGTGTCATCAGTGCCGGCCGGACAGAGCCTTAGGCTGCAGCGAGCGCTTTTTCGATGTCCTGGATGGAATGGCCGGTCAGGTCCTTGTCGAGCTCGCCGACGAGAATATCGGACAGGGATTTGTGGTAGCTCTTGCGCATCTCCCCCAAAGTCCGGGGTGCTGCGATGATGACCAGGCTCTTGATCTTGCCGTCGAGCACCTGCTTGTTGAGCATATTCGCGACGCCGTTGCCAAAGCCGTCTTCTTCCTGCTGGCTGTCATCCGGATTGGCGGCGCTGCTGGAATGGCGGCCGCCGGAGGAGATTTTCGAAGCGTCGATATCTTCCGCCGGCATAGCCTTCAACTTCACATTGGCCGCATCGCCCTCGTTTTGAAACAGGCTCAGTTTTTCGCCATCGGCCACGGCAATAATCGTATTCTGGGGAAGGTTCATATCTGGTCTCCATACTGCGCAATGCGTGTTCCACCGGTCGGCGGCAATGCTTTGTTTCAGGGCTACAGGAACCCCGCTGGCCGGGGATCGTTCCATGACACCTCGCCTGCGGACCAAAAGCGCCATCCGCTGTCATTGCACGCCGCCATCAGACACAGGACCGCGCAGGCGCCGATATTGTGAGCCGCCATGATTGTCCGGTGTCAGAGCCTGCCGACTGAATGGGCGAGAATGCGGCGGACGGATAACGTCCTTCAGGCTGTATGAGAAGCGAGCCGGAGACGCATGCGGGTGAGGGATCGTTCAAATACGGTCTCGTCGGCCATGGCGCGTGCCAAAACCAGCGCGCCCTGAATGCCGGAGACGGCGTCTTCTGCAAGCTGCCCGGCGTGATCCGTCGGAACGCCGTGGCGTAACAATGCGGCTTCGAGCGCGTTCGTCCAGCGCTCGAAATAGGACCGGATCGGCCTTGCGAAACGGTCGCGGGTTTCATCCAGCGCAAACGCGCCGATCAAGCAGATGCGTTTACCGGAGCGAAAATAAGCATCCACGGCTTCCCACATCCGGTCAATTGCGGCACCTGGCTCGACTGTTTCAAGCGGCACGAAGATTTCCCGCGCAAACCACGCGTCGACATGGGCGAGAACTTCCGTCGCCATCTGTTCCTTTCCGCCGGGAAAGAAATGATAGAGGCTACCCTTGGATAGCCGGGTGCGCGCGGTGATCGTGCTCATCGATGCGCCTTCATAGCCGCACTCGCGAAACACTTCGGCGACCAGCGCGATGGCGTCGCTTTTTTCGAAAACGGTTCGCATGCCGCTCAGAGGCCGAGATCGGAAAGTCCGGGATGATCGTCCGGGCGCCGGCCGAGCGGCCAGTGGAACTTGCGCTCGCTCTCGGCAATCGGCAGGTCGTTGATCGAGGCGAAGCGGCGTTGCATCAGGCCGTCGGCGGCAAATTCCCAGTTTTCGTTGCCGTAGCTGCGATACCATTGGCCGCTGTCATCATGCCATTCATAGGCGAAGCGCACGGCGATACGGTTTGCTTCGAAAGCCCAGATTTCCTTGATCAGCCGATAATCGAGTTCGCGCTGCCATTTTCGTGTCAGGAACTCGACAATCTGCGGCCGACCGGCGGGAAATTCGGCGCGGTTCCGCCAGCGGCAATCTTCCGTGTAGACCTTGGAGACGCGGACGGGATCGCGGCTGTTCCAGCCATCTTCGGCCATACGCACCTTGGCGACGGCGGTTTCATGTGTGAAAGGCGGTAGCAAAGCGGTCATTGCGGGCTCCTTCTGACTGATAGGTATTCTGTAGACCGATCGTTTTAGAGGTGCAAGTGCGGTGCGAAACTTGCGCTTGCCCTCGTTGATGCGGGGAGCGTGCCGAACTTCCATGATGGATGTCGCAAATGCGGCAGGCGCGGCCATTGCACGTGAGCTGCAATTTCGCTAAGAGACCCGCGACTTCAGACGACAGTGGCGCGGGTTTGCGCGCAGTATTTTCGACCGGTAGAGGCATATGGCACGCATCGTGATGAAATTCGGCGGCACGTCCGTCGCGGATATGGATCGCATCAGGAATGTGGCCCGCCATGTGAAACGGGAAGTCGATGCCGGCCACGAAGTTGCGGTGGTGGTTTCGGCGATGTCCGGCAAGACCAACGAACTGGTTGCCTGGACGCGCGATGCCTCGCCGATGCACGATGCGCGCGAATACGATGCCGTGGTTGCCTCCGGCGAACAGGTGACCTCCGGTCTTCTGGCGCTGGCGCTGCAGAATATCGGCATCAACGCCCGCTCCTGGCAGGGCTGGCAGATCCCGATCAAGACCGACAACGCGCACGGCGCGGCCCGTATTCTGGAAATCGACGGTTCCGAGCTGATCCGCCGCTTTGGCGAGGGCCAGGTGGCGGTCATTGCCGGCTTCCAGGGACTGGGGCCGGACAACCGGATCGCCACGCTCGGCCGCGGTGGCTCCGACACGTCGGCGGTGGCGATTGCAGCTGCGGTCAAGGCCGACCGGTGCGACATCTATACGGATGTCGACGGCGTCTACACCACGGACCCGCGCATCGAGCCGAAGGCCAAGCGCCTGAAGAAGATCGCCTTCGAGGAAATGCTGGAAATGGCGTCGCTCGGCGCCAAGGTCCTGCAGGTTCGCTCGGTCGAACTTGCCATGGTATTCAAGGTTCGCACCTTCGTGCGCTCCAGTTTCGTAGACCCCGACGCGCCGGGCATGGGCGATTTTTTAAATCCCCCCGGTACGCTGATTTGTGATGAGGAAGAGATTTTGGAACAGGAAGTCGTCACCGGCATCGCCTATGCCAAGGATGAAGCGCAGATCTCGTTGCGGCGCCTGGCCGACCGGCCCGGCGTATCGGCCGCCATCTTCGGCCCGCTGGCCGAAGCCCATATCAATGTCGACATGATCGTCCAGAATATTTCCGAAGACGGTTCCAAGACGGACATGACGTTCACGGTGCCGTCCACCGACGTCGACAAGGCCTTGAAGGTTCTCAACGATTCGCGCGACAAGATCGGCTTCGACGTCATTCAGAACGAATCAGGCCTGGTCAAAGTCTCTGTCATCGGCATCGGCATGCGCAGCCATGCGGGCGTGGCAGCCTCCGCTTTCCGCGCACTTGCTGAAAAAGGCATCAACATCAAGGCCATCACCACCTCGGAAATCAAGATTTCGATCCTGATCGACGGCGCTTATGCCGAATTGGCCGTTCGCACTTTGCATTCCGTCTACGGTCTGGATAAGAGTTAAGGCGGCGGTTGCGACGACGTTTCGGAGCCAATGCACTGGAACAAATTGCCGCCTGCCATTGTTGACTTTCATTCGGGAGACGTTGTGCGATGAGAGACCTCTCTGCGGGTCCGCGCGTCCTCCTCAAGCGGTTGCGCGAACTGATGGCGGAACCGCTCGAGCCGCAGGATCGCCTTGACCAGATTGTTCGCCAGATTGCGCAGAACATGGTCGCAGAAGTGTGTTCGGTCTATGTGCTGCGTTCCGACGGCGTGCTCGAGCTCTACGCCACCGAAGGTCTGAACAAGGACGCCGTGCATCTGGCACAATTGAAGATGGGGCAGGGCCTCGTCGGCACCATTGCAGCGTCCGCCCGGCCGCTCAATCTTTCCGATGCACAGGCGCATCCCGCTTTCACCTACCTGCCGGAGACCGGCGAAGAAATCTATCATTCTTTCCTGGGTGTGCCGATCCTGCGCACCGGCCGCTCGCTCGGCGTTCTCGTCGTGCAGAACAAGGCGAGCCGCACCTATCGCGACGACGAGGTCGAGGCGATGGAAACGACGGCGATGGTGCTGGCCGAAATGGTCGCCACCGGCGAGCTGAAGAAGCTCACCCGCCCGGGACTGGAACTCGACCTGTCGCGGCCGGTGACGATCGACGGTTCGAGCTTCAACGACGGTATCGGCCTTGGCTATGTCGTGCTGCATGAGCCGCGCATCGTCGTCACCAACCTCCTGAACGACGATACCGATCATGAGCTTGGCCGGCTGGCGGAAGCGCTGGGCTCTCTGCGCATCTCGATCGACGACATGCTGTCGCGCCGCGACGTTTCCATGGAAGGCGAACACCGCGCTGTTCTGGAAGCCTACCGGATGTTTGCGCATGACCGCGGCTGGGTGCGGAAGCTCGAAGAGGCGATCCGCAACGGCTTGACGGCGGAAGCGGCGGTCGAGCGGGTGCAGAGCGAGACCAAGGCGCGGATGATCCGGCTGACGGACCCCTATCTGCGCGAGCGCATGCATGATTTCGACGATCTGGCCAACCGGCTGCTCAGGCAGTTGACCGGCTACGGCGCCAAGATGTCGGCGACGGATTTTCCCAACGACGCGATCGTTGTGGCGCGTGCCATGGGCGCGGCCGAGCTGCTCGACTATCCGCGCGAAAACATCCGTGGCCTTGTGCTGGAAGACGGTGCGGTGACCAGCCATGTGGTGATTGTCGCGCGTGCCATGGGCATTTCGGTGGTCGGCCAGGCGGCGGGCGTCGTGGCGCTGGCGGAAAATGGCGATGCGATCATCGTGGATGGTGACGACCCGCAGGTGCATTTGCGGCCGATGGCCGATCTGCAGCGGGCTTACGAAGAAAAGGTGCGGCTGCGCGCCCGCCGCCAGGAACAATACCGGGCTCTGCGGGACGTCGAGCCGGTAACGAAGGACGGCAAGCGCATCAAGCTGCAGATGAATGCCGGCCTTCTGGTCGACCTGCCGCAGCTGTCGGAATCCGGCGCTGAAGGCATCGGCCTGTTCCGCACGGAATTGCAGTTCATGATCGCCTCGACCATGCCGAAGATGGAAGAGCAAGAGCTGTTCTACCGCAATGTCATGAAGCAGGCGGCCGGCAAGCCGGTGACGTTCCGCACCCTGGATATCGGCGGCGACAAGGTTGTGCCCTATTTCCGCGCGGCGGAAGAGGAAAACCCGGCGCTCGGATGGCGCGCAATCCGCCTGTCGCTCGACCGGCCCGGCCTGTTGCGCACGCAGCTGCGCGCCATGCTGCGTGCTTCGGCGGGGCAGGAGCTGCGCATCATGCTGCCGATGGTGACGGAGGTTTCCGAGCTGCGCACCGTGCGCGAGTTGCTGCAGAAGGAAATTCAAAGGCAGTCGAAGATCGGCGAACAATTGCCGCGTAAGCTGCAGTTCGGCGCCATGCTGGAAGTGCCGGCACTCTTGTGGCAGCTGGACGAGCTGATGGACGAGGTCGATTTCGTCTCGGTCGGATCCAACGACCTGTTCCAGTTCTCGATGGCGGTCGATCGCGGCAACGCGCGGGTGGCCGACCGGTTCGACGTGCTCGGCCGGCCGTTCCTGCGTATCCTGCGCGATATCGTCCGGGCGGGCGACCGCAACGAGACTTCGGTAACGCTGTGCGGCGAGATGGCGAGCAAGCCGCTGTCGGCGATGGCGCTGCTTGGCATCGGCTACCGCTCCGTCTCGATGTCGCCGACGGCGGTCGGGCCGGTCAAGGCCATGCTTCTGGCGCTCGATATCGACAAGCTCTCGGCCATGCTGCATGCGGCGCTGGACGACAAGCGCAGCCAGACATCGGTGCGCGAGATGCTGGTGGCATTCGCGACGGAGACTGGAGTTCCGTTGTAGCTTCTGAGATTGCTGAGGGTACCCCCTCTGTCGGCGACGCCGACATCTCCCCCACAAGGGGGGAGATTGACCGCTGGCGTTGTGCCTCCCTTACTCGGATGTCATAGAGAAAAGAATGATCTCCCCCCTTGTGGGGGAGATGTCACGAAGTGACAGAGGGGGGTAAACTCTCCTCAACCTCAATTGAATAGGACTGGCGCGTCTCGCGACTGTTCCCACGGAGCACACATTGGCAACCTTACCTGTTGAAAAAATGCGCGAGCTGGAGCGCCGGTTTTCCGAGATCGAGGCTCGGATGGCCGAAGGGCCGCCGGCGGACGTCTATGTGAAGCTGGCGTCGGAATATTCCGAGCTGCAGCCGGTGGTGACGAAGATCAGGTTGTATGAGAAGGCGCAGGCCGAGCTTGCCGACGTCAACACGCTCTTGACCGCCAAGGATACCGATCGCGAAATGCGCGATCTCGCCGACATGGAAAAGCCTGAGATCGAGGAGCGCATCGAAAAGCTTGAGCAGGAGATGCAGATACTGCTTCTGCCGAAGGATGCGGCCGATGAAAAGAGCGCCATCCTGGAAATTCGTGCCGGGACCGGTGGTTCGGAAGCCGCCCTTTTTGCCGGCGATCTCTTCCGGATGTACGAGCGCTATGCAGCCGGCAAGGGCTGGAAGGTCGAGGTGCTTTCGGCCAGCGACGGCGATGCCGGTGGCTTCAAGGAAATCATTGCGACCGTGACCGGGCGCGGGGTGTTTTCCAAGCTGAAATTCGAATCCGGCGTGCACCGGGTGCAGCGCGTTCCCGACACGGAAACGCAGGGGCGTATTCATACCTCGGCAGCGACCGTCGCTGTTCTGCCCGAGGCCGAGGATATCGACATCGAAATCCGCCAGGAAGACATTCGTATCGACACGATGCGCTCGTCGGGCGCCGGCGGCCAGCACGTCAATACGACGGACTCGGCGGTGCGTATCACCCATATGCCGTCCGGCATCGTCGTCACCTCGTCTGAAAAATCCCAGCACCAGAACCGCGCCAAGGCAATGCAGGTGCTGCGCTCGCGGCTCTACGACATGGAGCGGCAGAAGGCCGACAGCGAGCGCTCGGCTTCGCGCAAGAGCCAGGTCGGTTCGGGCGACCGGTCGGAGCGTATCCGAACCTATAATTTTCCGCAGGGTCGCGTCACCGATCACCGTATCAACCTGACGCTCTACAAGATCGACCGGATGATGATGGGGGAAATCGACGAAGTGGTCGATGCACTTTTGGCCGATTACCAGGCCGATCAGCTGGCGCAGCTGGGCGAGGTCAAGGGATGACCGATACGCTCGACAGCCTGTTTGCCGAGGCGCGATCGCGCTTTCTGCAGGCTCATATCGGCGAGGCGGCGCTTGATGCGCGCGTGCTGATTTCCGGCCTGCTCGACCTGCCGGCGGTGGCGTTCATGACGCGCGGAAACGAGATCGTTTCGGAAAAGGATGCGCAGCGCATTCGCGATGCGATTGAACGGCGCGCGGCGCATGAGCCGGTTCACCGCATTCTGGGTCAACGCGAATTCTACGGCCTGACACTCGGCATGTCGGAAGAGACGCTGGAGCCGCGGCCGGATTCGGAGATGATCGTCGAGGGGCTTATTCCCTTCGCGCAGAAATTCGTGGTGGAGAAGGGATTTTGCCATCTGATCGATCTTGGTACCGGGACCGGAGCAATCTGTCTGGCGCTGCTCAGTGCGGTGCCAGAAGCAACCGGGGTTGGGTCGGACCTGTCGGCCGGTGCTGTCGAGATGGCCAAGGCCAATGCCGAACGCAACGGGTTGAGCGCGCGTTTTGCCGGTGTGGAAAGCGACTGGTTTGCCGGGATTGTCGGCAAGTTCGATATCATCGTGTCAAACCCGCCCTATATCCGCACGGACGTCGTCGCATCGCTTGCGCCTGAGGTGCGGGATCATGACCCGGCCTTAGCGCTTGATGGCGGTGCCGATGGTCTGGATGCCTATCGCACGATCGCTGAACATGCCGCGCGCCATTTGGCAGACGACGGTATTGTCGGTGTCGAGATCGGTTACGACCAGCTGCAGGTGGTGGGTGCGCTTTTCGAAGATGAGGGCTTCCGGGTCATCGACCGGGTGAAGGACCTGGGCGGAAACGACCGTGCCATCCTGTTCACCTTCGGCCGCTAACCCCTGTAAACCGGCGGATATTGCAATGTTCTTTTTTGAAAGCATGAAGAAAAGGCTTGGAATCGCACGGGAAGCGGGCTAGGTTCCTCTCACGCACTGGGCAGAAGGTCAAAGATCAGAGATTCGTTCCGGTCAGACTTTGCCGCAGGGATTACTCTCAAAAAAGAGTTGCTGAGGTTCGACAGTGCCTGGTGCGGGTACCTGTTAATTTGACTTTAACCAGCGACGGTACCGTCAAGAGGCGGTTGGGTCGCGGCGCGTGTCTGCTTGATGCGGAATCCGTTGAGACGGAATTCCTGGCAAGCCGCGAAGCCACAAGATCATCAATATAAAGAGAATCCAGGTGAGTGAACGATGAGGCCAGGACAGCAGAACAAGCGCGGCCGTGGGCGTAACAACAACAATACCAGCAGCAACAACAGTGGCGGCGGTAACAACAATAACAATAATCATAACCGGAAGGGTTCCAACCCGCTGACCCGGACCTATGACAGCTCCGGCCCAGATGTAAAAATCCGCGGTACCGCCCAGCACATCGCCGAGAAATACTCGACGCTCGCGCGCGACGCGCAGAGCTCCGGTGACCGTGTCGTGGCTGAAAACTATCTGCAGCACGCCGAACATTACAACCGCATCATTGCGGCCGCACAGGCGCAGATGCAGGAACGCTTTCAGCGTGATGACCGGGGCGAATTCAACGATCGCAACGAATTCCAGGATCGCGACGGCAACGAGCGCGACGACGATATGGATGGCAATGACAACGACGAGAATTCCGTCGGTCAGGACCAGCAGGTCGAGCAGGAGCGTCATCACCAGCAGGCCGAGCGGCAGCAGCGTCAGCAGCGCCAGCAGCCGGAAGGTGAGCGCCAGCCGGAACAGCAGGACCGCCAGCCGCGTCAATCCGACCAGCCCCGTCAATCTGATCAGCCACGTCAGGCGGATCAAGAGCGCCAGCCTGACCAAGAACGTCCGCGCCAGGATCGTCAGCGCCAGCAGGACCGCCCGCGTCCGCCGCGCGCCGAACGGACTGAGCAGCCCCGCGCCGAGCAGGCACAGCCGCGCCCGGACCTTGCTCCGCAGCCTGTGATCGACGGCTCCGGTCCGCAGCCGATCATTGAAGGCACGCCGGTTGAGGTTGCGCTGGAGGAGGAGGCACCCACGGGTCGCGCTCCGACACGCCGCCGCACAGCTCCGCGTCCACGCCGCCAGCCGCGCCGCGGCGAGGCCGGTGGTGACGACGCTGCTGCAACCGGCGAAGCCGGTGCAGAGCCAGCTGGCGACCCGCCGTCGCTGGAACCCGTCACGACGGAATAATCTGCAAAAGGCTGCCGGTAGGCGGTTTTTGCAAGACCTATTGAAGAACCCGGTTCGCTTTGCGGCCGGGTTTTTTGTTGCAATGATCTGACGTAGACACAGGCATAACGGGGATCGATAAGGGGATGTTTGAATGGATGGCTGGACTTTACACTGGCTGGAGGCCTCGGGCTATCTGTCCGGCTACCGCACTGAGATAACCGCCGCGTTCGAACAGGCGTACCGGACTGTTTCGACGATGATGCCGCCGCCGCGCCTCGATATCATCGTCCAGCGGCTTGCCGGTGAAACGATCCCGGAAATGGGCCTCGTCGGGCGCGCCTATCGCAGCACGATGTTTTCTATGACGGTCGATCCGGACAACCCGAATTTCATCCGCAGCCTTAGCGAGGGCGCGCTTCACCGGCAGATCGTCCATGAGGTGCATCATTGCATGCGCATGGCGGGACCCGGTTATGGTTTTACGTTGGGGGAAGCGCTGGTCAGCGAGGGACTTGCCGGACAGTTCGTGCGCCATCTGCTGGGCAGCAAACCGGAGTCATGGGAATGCGCCATGACGCTGGAGGTACTGCAGGCCGATCTGCCCGGCGCGGAGGAGCTTGCATCGTTTCACTACGACCATAGTGGCTGGTTCTTCGGCACAGCCGCGCGCCCGCGCTGGCTCGGGTATTCGCTGGGATACCAGATTGCCGGGCGTTGGCTGGCAAAAGCGGGAGCGGTCGATGCCGCCACCTGGGTGAATGTGCCGGCGGCCACCGTGCTGGCTATGGGACTGGAGCGGGCCGCGCAAGATTGCTGATCTTGCGGTTGTGTAACGGGTATTCAGGCGGCGATGCCGTGGACGATCAGGGCGGCCAGATTGGCAGATGCGGTATTTTCATCGATGCGGCCGCGGATGAGTTCCCGGGCGATGGTTTCGGCAGCCCCTGCAAGACCGGCGCAGCGTAGCCGCAGGTCATTTGGCGGCAGGCTCGAGAAACGGGCAAGTGCCGCAGCGATAATGGCGACGTAATCGTCGGCAAGCGCCTGCTGGACGGCATCCATCTGCGCATTGCCGCGCAACGCTCCCGACATGGCCAGCCATTCGGGACCGCTTTCGAGCGCACAACCGATATAGGCGGAGCTGATGACATCGGCAATCGCGGGCAGGGATGGAGGCGCCGTCTCAAGCCCCGCTTCCAGCTTTGCGATATGGCGGGCTTCGATTTCTTCCGACAGGGCGATCAACAGACCTTCGCGGGTACCGAAATGTTCATAGGCGATCGGCTTGCTAACGCCTGCGCGCTCCGCCAGATGGCCGAGCGTCAGGGCATCGGCGCCGGATTCGCGCAGGATGTCCCTTGCCGTATCGAGCAGCTGTGTGCGCCGCTCCGGCTTGGGGAGCTTGCGCATTTCGGGCTTCGCCATCGGCGCCATCCTTTATTTCTTTGCCACGGGCCGGTTTGCCCCTTGAAAGCGGTATTTTCCAAATTACCTACTAATAGTAACTTACTATTGGTAACATTGGCAATGCGCCGATGTCTCAGTGTCCCAGGAGATAAGATCATGTCGAGCACATTAAACCCAGTCCTGATCATCGGCGGCTCCGGCGTCGTCGGCAGCTGGACGGCAAGGACCATCCGCAAACTGCATCCCGGACTGCCGCTTGCCATCGGCGGGCGCGACCTCGCCAAGGCAGAGGCGGTCGCCCGGGAGATTGGTGGTGCCACGGGCATCACGATCGATCTCGACCGCCCGGATCTCGGGCTTGCTGGCAATCTGGCTTTCAGCGCGGTCGCGGTATTCGTCAAGGACGATAGGCTTTCCTCGATGCGCTATGCGCAACATCACCGGATTCCGTATATCAGCATATCCAGCGGTACGTTCGAAATCGGGCCGGAGGTGGCGCAATATATCCACGCGCCGGACCGCGCGCCGATCCTGCTCGCGAGCCATTGGCTGGCAGGGGCCGCGATCTTCCCGGTTTTGACGTTTGCCAGGGATTTCCAGCGGATCGACGCGATCCGCATCGGCGTTCTGCTCGATGAACAGGATATGGGCGGGCCGGCAGCGCTGGCCGACTATAATCGTATCACCGGCGCTGCCCCCGCCGCACTGACTGTCAAGGATGGGCGGATGCATTGGGCGAGTGGCGACGAAGCCAAGGCAACGTATGTCAGTGTCGATGGCGTTGAACTGGAGGCGCAGGCCTACTCGCCCTTCGACATCATGGCGCTGGCCGCCCGCACCGATGCCAAGGCGATCCGGCTCGATCTCGCCTACAGCGAATCCGCCAGCCGCCGCCGTGGTGAACCGTTCTCGACAGAAATCACCATCGAGATCGAAGGGCAGGGGAAGGACGGCAAGCACCGGCTGGACCGGCACGAGATCGTTCATCCACAGGGACAGGCGCCGCTGACGGCATTGGGCGTTGCGCTCGGCGTGGAACGGCTGCTCGGACTTGCGGGCGGGGATACGCCGAAGGCCGGCCTCTATTTGCCGGAAGTGCTGATCGAGCCCGGCTATTATGTTGGCCGGATGAAGGAATTTGGGGCGTCCTTTGAAGACAAAGGGATAGTAGTCTAACGGCGGCAGGGCTCCTGCCGAAGTCATTTTTTGTTATTGAAAGGTTATTGGGAAAACGAAGGGGTAACCAAAACCTCCGTCATCTCTGTGCTTGTCACAGAGATCCAGCCAGTCCAAGTCATTGGGCTGAAACGATCTTTTGACCCGACAGACGTCGGCTCGCTGGATCCCCGCCACAAGGGCGAGGAAGACGGAGAGTGGAGGTCCGTTTCCTCAAGTTATCGGTTCTAGCATTTGTCAGCACGAAACCTTCGCCGGTGAGTACGGCGAGGGTTTTGTCTTCTGGAGGGTTTTTTCCCATCGGGGCAGCCGCTATATCCCGGGCATGGAAGCATCTGATACCGATCATTTTCGCAGCATCATCACCACGACATTTCCGCAGTTTGCCACGTCGCGGTTCGAGCTGGCGACGGCTGGCTGGGATTCGGTGGTCGTCGATGTCGACGACCGGCTGATCTTCAAGTTTCCGCGCCATGCTGTTGCCGAAAAGGCATTGCTGCGCGAGGCTCAGCTTCTGGCCGTCATCCGGCCGCAGATCGAGATGCCGGTTCCCGCTTTGCGCATCGAGCCGGGGCCGCCGCTGTTTTCCGTGCATGAGAAGCTGAAGGGTGTGCATCTGATCACCGCCGATTACGAGCGTCTTCCGGAAGTTGCCCGGCAGCGGCTGGGCAAGAGGCTCGGGCGGTTTTATGCCGAGCTTCACCGGCTGGATCAGGCCGTGATGCTGGCGGCCGGGGCAGGATCTGTCGCGCCATGGCAGCCGGTGACCGCGATGCGGGAGAGGGCGCTGCCGTTGCTAACGGCCGATATTCGGCAAAGGGCTGCCGTCGCGATCGATGCCTTTGAACAGCTGCCGCCGGATCCCCTTGGCAGGACCTACGGTTTCTTCGATGGTCATGGCTGGAACATGGCGTTTGACCACGAAAACCAGCACTTGACCGGCATGTATGATTTTGCTGATTCCGGCTTTGCGCCGGTGCATCAGGCGTTCATCTATGCCGCTTCGTTTCGCCGGATCTGACCGAGCGGATCATTGCATCCTATGAAACACAGACGGGCCGGGCGATCGACCGGCAGCGGGTGGATATCCTGACAGCCGCGCACCGTCTGTCCGAGCTGGCGGAGCTTGCCGATAATCCGGAGCATGTGCGCATCATGATCGACAGCGTCGAACGCTGGGCGCGGACGGTGAATTTGCAAAGCTTGCGATGAAATCGGCAACCGGAGCGTTTCATCCTCTTTAATTTCGAAATTTCCGGCCCCATATTCACTCCAGACGGCCGGTCCTGCAATGCAGGGGGTGGCTGACACGGGCTTGCCTTTTCAGGGAGCCTCATTCCAACTGTCGGCAGTGCCAAATGTGGGCTGACCGATTACCGGAGGTTGACATATGAATATCGAAAAATACTCAGAGCGCGTGCGCGGTTTTCTGCAATCGGCTCAGACCTATGCGCTGGCCCAGGGTCATCCGCAATTCGTTCCCGAGCATGTGCTGAAAGTCCTGCTCGATGACGACCAGGGCATGGCGGCATCGCTGATCGAGCGGGCCGGCGCCAGCGCCAAGGACGCCAAGCTTGCCAATGACAGCGCGATTGCCAAGCTGCCGAAAGTCTCGGGCGGCAATGGCTCGATCTCGCTTTCGCAGCCGCTCGCCAAGGTCTTCACCACCGCCGAAGAGGCAGCCAAGAAGGCGGGCGACAGCTTTGTCACCGTCGAACGGCTGCTGCAGGCGCTGATCATCGAAACCTCGGCTGCCACGTCCGGCATCCTGTCGAAGGCAGGGCTGACGGCGTCGAAGCTCAATCAGGTGATCAATGAGATCCGCAAGGGCCGCACCGCCGATGGCGCCAATGCCGAAGCGGGTTTTGACGCCCTGAAGAAATATGCGCGTGACCTCACGGCGGATGCCCGTGACGGCAAGCTCGACCCGGTGATTGGCCGCGACGACGAAATTCGCCGCACCATCCAGGTCCTGTCGCGCCGCACCAAGAACAACCCGGTGCTAATCGGTGAACCCGGCGTCGGCAAGACGGCGATAGCCGAAGGCCTGGCCTTGCGCATCATCAATGGAGACGTGCCGGAAAGCCTCAAAGACAAGAAGCTGATGGCGCTCGACATGGGCTCGCTGATTGCCGGCGCAAAATTCCGCGGTGAATTCGAAGAGCGGCTGAAGGCCATTCTCTCCGAGGTTCAGGCGGAAGCCGGCGAGATCATCCTGTTCATTGACGAGATGCACACGCTGGTCGGTGCCGGCAAGGCGGATGGGGCCATGGATGCGTCCAACCTCCTGAAACCTGCGCTTGCGCGCGGCGAATTGCACTGCGTTGGTGCCACCACGCTTGATGAATACCGCAAGCATGTGGAAAAGGATGCGGCTCTGGCCCGCCGGTTCCAGCCGGTGATGGTCAACGAGCCGAATGTCGAAGACACGATCTCGATCCTGCGCGGATTGAAGGAAAAATACGAACAGCATCACAAGGTGCGGATCTCGGATTCGGCGCTGGTGGCGGCTGCGACGCTGTCCAACCGCTATATCACCGACCGGTTCTTACCCGATAAGGCCATCGACCTTATGGACGAAGCCGCATCGCGGCTGCGCATGCAGGTGGATTCAAAGCCGGAAGAACTGGACGAGCTCGACCGCCGCATCATGCAGCTGAAGATCGAGCGCGAGGCGTTGAAAAAGGAAACCGACCGCGCCTCGAAGGACCGGCTGGAAAAGCTGGAACTGGATCTAACCGGGTTCGAGGAGCAGGCGGATGCGCTGACCGCGCGCTGGCAGGCGGAAAAATCGAAGCTTGGTCTGGCTGCTGACTTGAAAAAGCAGTTGGAAGAGGCCCGCAACGAGCTGGCGGCCGCCCAGCGCAAGGGTGAATTCCAGCGCGCTGGCGAGCTTGCCTATGGGGTGATCCCGAAGCTCGAAAAGGAGCTGGAGGTTTCCGAAAGCCAGGATTCGTCGGCGCTTGATCCGATGGTTCAGGAAGTCGTGACACCCGATAACATTGCCCATGTCGTCTCCCGCTGGACGGGTATTCCGGTGGAGAAGATGCTCGAAGGCCAGCGCGACAAGCTGTTGCGCATGGAAGACGAGCTGTCGCAATGGGTGGTTGGCCAGGGTGATGCGGTTCAGGCCGTTTCGCGCGCGGTTCGCCGCTCGCGGGCAGGCCTACAGGATCCAAACCGTCCGATCGGTTCGTTTATCTTCCTCGGCCCCACAGGCGTCGGCAAGACGGAGCTTACCAAGGCTTTGGCACGCTTCCTGTTCGACGACGATACGGCGCTGGTGCGCATGGATATGTCCGAGTACATGGAGAAGCATTCCGTCTCCCGGCTGATTGGTGCACCTCCAGGCTATGTTGGCTACGAGGAAGGTGGCGCTCTGACCGAAGCGGTGCGGCGCAAGCCCTACCAGGTCGTGCTGTTCGACGAGATCGAAAAGGCGCATCCGGATGTGTTCAACGTTCTGTTGCAGGTTCTCGATGACGGCCGCCTGACCGATGGTCAGGGCCGCACGGTCGATTTCCGCAACACGATGATCATCATGACCTCCAATCTCGGGGCGGAATATCTCGTCGGGCTTGGCGAGAACGAAGACAGCGACATGGTGCGCGATCAGGTGATGGACGTCGTGCGCGGGCATTTCCGGCCGGAATTCCTCAACCGGGTCGACGAGATCATCCTGTTCCACCGCCTGAAGCGCGGCGAAATGGGCGCGATCGTCGATATCCAGCTGACGCGCCTGCGGCATCTACTGGCTGATCGCAAGATCACGCTCGAACTCGACGACGAGGCGCGTGCCTTCCTCGCCGACCGGGGCTACGATCCGGCCTATGGCGCGCGTCCGCTGAAGCGGGCCGTGCAGAAATATGTCCAGGACCCGCTCGCCGAGCAGATCCTTCAGGGCAATTTCCCGGACGGTTCGACGATCAAGGCCTTCGCCGGCTCAGATCGCCTGAACTTCAAGCTCCGGGACGGTGGCGACAAGGCTGCAGCCTGATCCAAGGCATAAGAAAGAGGCCGTCCTTCGGGGCGGCCTTTTTCGTTTGGACTGATGAAATGCGGAGGAGGGGCGGATGGGAAAACCGGTATTGTTCGGCGCTGATTACAGCGTCTATGTGCGCGCAGCCCGGCTTGCCCTTTATGAAAAGGGTGTCGCCTACGATCTGGTACCGGTCGATGTCTTTGCCGAGGGAGGACCGCCACCATCCCATCTTGCCCGGCAACCTTTCGGCCGCATTCCGGCCTTCGCGCATGATGGGTTTGAACTCTACGAGACTGGCGCGATTACCCGTTATATCGATGAGGCTTTCGAAGGGCCAAGTCTCCAGCCTGCCGATCCGCAAACCCGCGCCCGCGTCAACCAGATCATCAGCATTGCCGACGGCTATGTCTATCCGGTGCTGGTCTGGGGAATTTATGTCGAGCAGGTATCAAAGCCTGCACGCGGTGAACCGAGCGATGAGACACGGCTCGCGGCATCCCTTTCCAAGGCACCGGTCATCCTGAAGGCGCTTGCCGATCTGATGGGCGATGGCCTGTGGCTTGGCGGTCCGGCTCTGACGCTCGCCGATCTGCATGTCGCACCAATGTTTGATTATTTTGTCAAAGCTCCGCAAAGTCTGCCGATGCTCGGCGGTCACGTCAATCTTACGGGCTGGTGGTCGCGGATGCTGGAGCGGGAGAGCATGTGGCAGACGCAACCCGTAGGGTAGGGGAAACGTATGCAGGTAGGGTTCAGAGAGGGTAGCAGCTTTGATGGAGTAAGACGGAATTGGGATGATTCCGGTCTCCGGCCGCTGGTATGGTCGGCTTGGTACCCCACCGACGAGAATGCGACGGCCGCCTCCCCAACTTCATCCTCCTGGTTCAAGAGGGAGGTTCTGGCGTGTGGTGCACCGCTTTTGCCATCTGAAAAACCATGTCCTCTGGTGCTATTGTCTCACGGAAGCGGTAGCAGCGCGATGGCGTTGGAGTGGCTAGCCTATCGGCTTGCTCAACGCGGATACGTCGTTCTGGGTGTCAATCATCATGGCCATACCAATGGCGAGCCATATCGCGCCGAAGGATTTCTCTGCTTGTGGGAGCGTGCAAGAGATCTGAGCGCACTTTTAGATGATCCTTCCTGGCGAAGCGCTATCGGTGGCGTCATCGATGATGAGGCAGGCGTTGCCGGTTTTTCGGCTGGAGCCTATACAGCCATGCTTCTTATGGGCGCGCGTGTTGCCTATTCACAATTTGAACCGGACAATCCCGTTAAAAGCCCGATCCGGGGGCCGAGAGAGTTCCCTGATCTCATAGATGAATTACCATGGCTCAAAGATCGCCCGGTTTTTCGGGAATCGTGGGAGCGGCGGCGGAGCGACTATACCGACCCGAGGATCAAGCGAGCCGCAGTGATTGCGCCGGGCCGTTCGGTGCTGGGCTTTGCCCATGACAGCCTGCAAACTATCCACAAGCCAATCCAAGTGTTCGGTGGAGATGCCGACACGGTTGCTCCCCCAGCGGATTGCTGCGCATGGATCAACAAACACGTGCCTGGCAGCACACTTGAAATCATCAAGGGTGGAGTAGGGCACTATACTTTCCTGCCGGAAGGAACAGAAATTGGCGAGCATGCTGCCGCAGAACTCTTTCAAGACAAGCCCGGCGTCGTGCGCGCAACCGTCCATGCCTATGTCGCGCAGCGTATAGCGAACTTTTTTGACTGCGCTCTATAAGCGTAGCGTCGGAACTAGCTTACTCGAATGTAATCTCTTGGCCACGCGCTGCCTTTTCGTTTCTCCTCCACAGCCCGGGAAAAGCGAAGGAATGCCGGCGTGGATGAGGCAAACCGGACAGCGGTCATTCTATCATGCCGGCCATTTTAATGGGCCGATCGGCCCGGATAGCGCGTTTTTCCTAAAGCCGTGGTAGGCGCCGTTTGACTGACGTTCCCTTGATGACGGCGGTACTGGTAACGGCGTGTTCGGAAAGAGCTTCGAGAACATCGTCCATCTGTTCAATCGAATTGACGACCAGGCGGGCGAGAAAGGGATCGTCACCGGTGATCTTGTCGCATTCGACAAATCCCGGCTGCTCCTGAATCAGCCGTTCGACAAGATGCAGCTTGCCCGGGAGCGGCCTGATTTTCACCATGGCCCGTATTGGATAACCGATCGCTCGCGTATCGACGTCGATCGTAAAGCCGCGGATGACGGCAGCGGCTTCCAGTTTGCGAACCCGCTCCGATACGCTGGGTGCCGACATGCCGACGGCGCGAGCCAACTCGCTCATCGATAACCGTGCATTGGCGTCAAGCGCCATCAAAATTCGTGTGTCCGTCTCGTCGAGCGACGATTTTCCAGATTGAACGTTCGTCTGTGCTTTTGCCTTTGCCATAGAAGGTAGAATAGGATTGGGGTCGCATAGTTTCCATATAAAACTGCCGATAGATATTAAATGATTGCCCAAACAGGAGATAAAAATGCTGTTAGGGATCGTTGCCGGCGTTGCCACTTGCGCGTTGTGGGGCCTCACGTTCGTTGCACCACGGGCCGTCGAGCCGTTTACGGCATGGGATTTAACGGTCGCCCGTTACGGCATTTTCGGGCTGGCTTGCGCTCTGTTGATGGTCGACCGGCGATTCCGTCCGACCGGCATCGCACCTTCCCGATTGCTGATTGGTTTGCTTCTGGGCGGTGCGGGTTATGTCGGCTATTTTGTCTGTGTTGCTTTTGCGGTGCAGTTCGCAGGAGCGGCCATCCCGCCGGTGATTATCGGAACCATGCCGGTGTTCCTCGCTATCATAGGCAACCTGCGCGATCGCTCCGCCCCGTGGCACGCACTTGCCTTGCCTCTTCTGCTGACGGCGATCGGGGTGGCGATCGTCAATGCTGCGGCACTTCGTGAGGCCGATGTCTTCGACGTGCGATCCGTCCGCCTCGGTATCCTGGCAAGTCTGGCCGCGCTGGCGATATGGATTGTCTACGGGCTGGTGAATGCCGCAGTTATGCGGTCGGCCGACGCTCCAGATGGATTGCGGTGGACGGGGTTACAGGGGATAGGTGCCGCTGTTGGAAGCCTTACTCTTCTGCCTCTGACCTCCCTGTCATCGGCAAGTACATTCCTGGCACCTGATCTCTACCGCTTTGCGGCATGGGCCTTGATTATGGGGCTGGCCGGTTCCTGGTTGGCGACGTGGTGCTGGGTCGTCGCCTCCCGCCGGCTACCGCTTGCTCTCGCTGCCCAGCTCATTGTTGCCGAAACGGTCTTTGGTATCGCCTATGGTTTCACGTTCGAGGGACGATGGCCGTCGGTCTGGGAAGCACTCGGGGGTGGGTTGCAATTTGTCGGAGTTTGTTCCGCGATCGCGGTTTTTTCCCGGCGATCACAAAGCGCTTACGCCTCCATTGCTGAGCTGCGCTCATAAGCGCATCCGGAAACGGGCGGCTAATGCCGGCGGATCTTCGCGCCTATATCCTTCCTGGCAGGCCAGCACGGCCGTCGTTCAACAGCTATGCAAGGATGAACCATTGAAAACGTCTGGATATGCCGCAACCGATGCGAATGTGCCGTTGCAGCCCTTTTCGTTCGATCGCCGGGCCTTGCGTCCCGGGGATGTCGGTATCGATATCCTCTATTGCGGGGTCTGCCACACCGATCTGCATATGATGCGTAACGACTGGGGCTTTTCGGTCTATCCGCTGGTGCCGGGCCACGAGATCGTCGGCCGGGTTTCCTCGATCGGCAGCGGTGTCTCGCGTTTTAAGGTCGGCGACAATGTCGCCATCGGTACCATGGTCGACAGTTGCCTGGACTGCGACCAGTGCCGCCGCAACGAAGAACAGATGTGCCGCAAGGGCGTAACCATTACCTATAACGGCAAAGACCGGGTGAGTGGCGACATCACCTATGGCGGCTATTCGAACTATATCGTTGCCCGCGAAGAATTCGTGCTGCGGGTGCCAGACGGGCTCGACCTGTCACGGGCCGGGCCGCTGCTCTGCGCCGGGATCACCACCTATTCGCCGCTGCGCAACTGGAATGTTGGGCCGGGAAGCCGGGTGGGCGTCATCGGACTGGGCGGTCTTGGCCATCTGGCGGTCAAATTCGCGTCGGCCCTTGGTGCCGAGGTCACCGTACTCACCCGCTCCGAAGGCAAGATCGAAACGGCGCGCGAACTCGGTGCCGATCATGTGGTGCTTTCCACCTCCGGTGAACAGATGGCCGCGGCGGCTTACGCCTTCGACATCATTATCGACACCGTGCCCTATGAGCACGATCTTGGCCCTTACATTGATCTTCTCGATGCCGACGGCACGTTGGTGATTGCCGGATCGTTGGTCGATACCCCGGCTTTCAGCAATCTGCGCCTTCTCATGGGGCGCCGCAGGATTGCAGGCACGCCCAGCGGTGGTCTGAAGCAAACCCAGGAAATGCTGGATTTCTGCGCCCGCAAGAACATCCTGCCAGAATGCGAGATGATCGCGATCAACGATATAGGCACGGCGTTCGAGAGGCTTGAGCGCGGCGACGTGCGCTACCGGTTTGTCATCGATATGGCAACGCTACCCGCCGCTCAGGCCGCCTGAACCGGGGCATGACGGCTGTTTGATCGCAGCGCCTCGATAAAGGCGGCAAGCGCTGGCGGCATTTGCCGCCGGCTCGGATAATAGATGGAATAGCCGGTAAACGGCTTGCAGAATGTCTCCAATACCCGGACCAGCCGGCCGCTGCGCAGATGTTCCTCGACGACATCCTCGAACAGATAGACGAGGCCGATGCCTGAAAGGGCCGCCGACAGCATCATTTCGAGATCGTTGACCACCAGGCTGCCGTTGACGCGGACATCGACATCGCGGCCATCCACCTCGAACTCCCAGGCATAGGGCGCGCCGGCCGAGGACATGTGATAGTTGACGCAATCGTGGTCGACGAGGTCCTTCAGGGTTACAGGCGGCGGACGGCTGGCGAAATAGGACGGCGCGGCGACGATGGCTGCCCGCAATTGCGGGCCGACCCGGACGCCGATCATGTCCTTGTCGATCCGCTCGCCGAAGCGGATGCCCGCATCGAAGCGCGACGCAACGATATCGTCAAGCCGGTCATTGACGATCAGTTCGACCCGGATATCGGGGTAGTCCCGGTGGAAGCGCGGCAGCATCGGTGCCACCAGTGACAGGGCGGCGTGTTTACCTGTGGTTATCCGCACCGTGCCGGAGGGCTTTTCCCGCCATTCACTCAGCGACTGCAGTCCCCGGTCAATATCTTCAAGCGCAGGGCGGAGCGTCAGAAGCAACCGCTCGCCCGCATCCGTTGTCGAAACGCTGCGGGTCGTGCGTGCCAAAAGCCGCACGCCGAGGCGGTCTTCAAGAAGCCGCATCATATGACTGAGGCCGGATGGCGATATACCGAGACGGGCGGCGCCGCGGGTAAAACTGCGCTCCTCGGCGACAATGGCAAAGGCGGCAAGGTCGTCCAGATCATGGCGTTTCATTGTTGATCAGCCTTCATCAATGGCGCGTGATTGCAGCGAGCTCCATTGATCTACGGTGGTTTCGCCGCTGTTTCAACGGCAGACGACGGCTGAGCGGCGCAATAACGCGCACGCCCACAATGCGGGGAGGGGATACGCTTTGCGGAAAGTGGGACGAACGCGCGGCGGACAGGGTGGAAAACCAGTGCTACTGTGCGGCGGCCACTTCGGCACTGCCATTGTCCTTGGCCAGCAGTTCGTCGATGCGGCCGCGTTCCTTGTCGAACTGGGCCAGAGCCTGGCCGTCGAGCGATTTGCCGCCGGGCAGGCGGATGCGCAAGGGATCGACGCGGTTGCCGTTGACGATCAGTTCGTAGTGCAGATGCGGGCCGGTCGATAGGCCGGTGGTGCCGATCCAGCCGATCACTTGGCCCTGCACGACTTTCGCGCCGGCTGTGACATTCTTGGCGATCGCACTCTGGTGATTGTAGGACGAGACATAACCATTGGCATGGCGGATCAGCGTCTGGTTGCCATAGCCGCCGGAATCCCAGCCTGCCTTTTCGACAATGCCGTTACCGGCTGCGATGATCGGCGTGCCGCGGGGTGCGGCCCAGTCGACACCGGTGTGCATGCGCGAAAATCCAAGGATCGGATGGCGGCGCATGCCGAAGCCGGAGCGGAACGTGCCGTTCGGAACCGGGTTGCGCAGCAGGAACTGGCGGATGCTCTTGCCCTGCTCGTTGTAATAGTCGATCGAATTGTCGTCCGGATCCTGGAACCGGTAGAAACGCGTCTCGGCATCGCCGAACTTGGCATTGACGTAGAGCAATTCTGAATCGTCGGTTGCCTTGCCGCTGCTGTCGGCGACCGAGAAGAATGCTTCGAGACGGTCTGTCGGCTTCAACTGCGCCTGGAAATCGACATTGCTGGCGAGCAGCTTGATGATCTGGGCGATCATCGTCGAATTCATGCCGTAGGAGAGGGCGGCGCGATAGACGCCGTCATAGACGCGCGGCAGGTCGTGGCCGGAGGTGATCACCGGGGTGCCGTTGTCGTCGAAGGCGCTGGCAACGGCTGCCAGCTGCGGCGGTTCGTAAGCCTTGACGAAGTTGCCCTTGTCGTCCAGCGCCATGGTGAACACATGGGCGCCGCGCGTGTAGACGGTGGCCCGCACGACCTTGGCCTCGTCGTTCTCACCCTTCTGGATGATGCCGATGCGCAGCACGTCGCCTTCCTGCAGATCGGTGGCGTCGAGGGCCGGCCGCAGATAGCCGGCGATGTCCTCGGCCTGGGCTTTGCCATAACCGGCATTGATCAGAACGGCGGCGATCGGTGTTGCCCGGCGCACGGGAATGACGTCGTCGGCATATTCGGTTGTCTGGTCGGTGATCGTCTCGAAGGCCGAGACCGTCATGTTCTCCTCGACCACCCGGGCCGACAGGCCCTGGATCAGGTCGAGATCGGAGGCGTTCGAGGCAAAGCGGCGCGGATCGATATAAAACAGCGAGGC
>NZ_CBDIHY010000003.1:0-342500 GCF_965279435.1 Pararhizobium sp. | reverse complement strand
CCCTCGGGGGTAGAGCACTGGATGGGCTATGGGGACTCACCGTCTTACTGATCCTAACCAAACTCCGAATACCGAGGAGTACTAGTCGGCAGACACACGGCGGGTGCTAACGTCCGTCGTGAAGAGGGCAACAACCCTGACCTCCAGCTAAGGTCCCCAAGTCATGGCTAAGTGGGAAAGGATGTGAGGATCCCAAAACAACCAGGATGTTGGCTTAGAAGCAGCCATCATTTAAAGAAAGCGTAACAGCTCACTGGTCTAAATAAGGGTCTTTGCGCCGAAAATGTAACGGGGCTAAAGCCATGCACCGAAGCTGAGGATTGTAGCAACCTTCGGGTTGCCGCAGTGGTAGCGGAGCGTTCCGTAAGCCTGTGAAGGGATACCTGTGAGGGGTCCTGGAGGTATCGGAAGTGCGAATGTTGACATGAGTAACGATAAAGGGGGTGAGAGACCCCCTCGCCGAAAGACCAAGGGTTCCTGCTTAAAGTTAATCTGAGCAGGGTTAGCCGGCCCCTAAGATGAGGCAGAAATGCGTAGTCGATGGGAACCACGTTAATATTCGTGGGCCTGGTGGTAGTGACGGATTGCGTAACTTGTTTGCTCTTATTGGATTGAGTGGGCGAGGAAGCGGTTCCAGGAAATAGCTCCACCGTATAGACCGTACCCGAAACCGACACAGGTGGTCAGGTAGAGTATACCAAGGCGCTTGAGAGAACTATGCTGAAGGAACTCGGCAAATTGCACGCGTAACTTCGGAAGAAGCGTGACCTCTTCGTACGCAAGTATGGAGGGGTGGCACAGACCAGGGGGTAGCGACTGTTTATCAAAAACACAGGGCTCTGCGAAGTTGCAAAACGACGTATAGGGCCTGACGCCTGCCCGGTGCTGGAAGGTTAAAGGGAGAGGTGCAAGCTTTGAACTGAAGCCCCAGTAAACGGCGGCCGTAACTATAACGGTCCTAAGGTAGCGAAATTCCTTGTCGGGTAAGTTCCGACCTGCACGAATGGCGTAACGACTTCCCCGCTGTCTCCAGCATAGACTCAGTGAAATTGAATTCCCCGTGAAGATGCGGGGTTCCTGCGGTCAGACGGAAAGACCCCGTGCACCTTTACTATAGCTTTACACTGGCATTCGTGTCGGCATGTGTAGGATAGGTGGTAGGCTTTGAAGCGGGGACGCCAGTTCTCGTGGAGCCATCCTTGAAATACCACCCTTATCGTCATGGATGTCTAACCGCGGTCCGTTATCCGGATCCGGGACAGTGTATGGTGGGTAGTTTGACTGGGGCGGTCGCCTCCGAAAGAGTAACGGAGGCGCGCGATGGTGGGCTCAGAACGGTCGGAAATCGTTCGTCGAGTGCAATGGCATAAGCCCGCCTGACTGCGAGACTGACAAGTCGAGCAGAGACGAAAGTCGGTCATAGTGATCCGGTGGTCCCGTGTGGAAGGGCCATCGCTCAACGGATAAAAGGTACGCCGGGGATAACAGGCTGATGACCCCCAAGAGTCCATATCGACGGGGTTGTTTGGCACCTCGATGTCGGCTCATCGCATCCTGGGGCTGGAGCAGGTCCCAAGGGTTTGGCTGTTCGCCAATTAAAGCGGTACGTGAGCTGGGTTCAGAACGTCGTGAGACAGTTCGGTCCCTATCTGCCGTGGGTGTAGGAATATTGACAGGATCTGTCCCTAGTACGAGAGGACCGGGATGGACATATCTCTGGTGGACCTGTTGTGGCGCCAGCCGCATAGCAGGGTAGCTATATATGGAATGGATAACCGCTGAAGGCATCTAAGCGGGAAACCAACCTGAAAACGAGTATTCCCTTGAGAACCGTGGAAGACTACCACGTTGATAGGCCGGGTGTGGAAGTGCAGCAATGCATGAAGCTTACCGGTACTAATCGTTCGATTGGCTTGATTGTTCTCATTGCTTATGTTCATCGAAGATGAACTTAAGCCATCTGTTTTGTCCTCACGCTGTCGCCGCAAGGCGGCTGCGCTGCGGACGGCGCGCCAAACGATTGGCGACGCGCTCTGCGCTTGCGGTCTTCGACCGGAAGAAGAGCAACAAAACGTGTTCAAAGACTAAAAAGGAGAGAGGCAACGCCTCCCTCGCCAGCTTCTCATTTGGTTTTGCTCCGTCGCCGGAGCAATTCTTGCCCTTAGTTGACCTGGTGGTTATTGCGGGGTGGCTGCACCCGTTCCCATTCCGAACACGGCCGTGAAACGCCCCTGCGCCAATGGTACTCCGTCTTAAGACGCGGGAGAGTAGGTCGCTGCCAGGTCTATTAATGGCAAGAATTATACCAAATACACTATCTTCTCAGAACAAAACCCGGCCAAAGCCGAACAGCAGGCCGCCCTCAAGCGGCCTTTTTGCTTCGGTATAATGCCGGAAAATATACAAACCGGCTGTCTTTCGATCGAAAAACAGCCGGTTCCGCTAAAGGCCTCTGCCTGATACGGAACATCAAGGCGACAAATTCTGCGAATTTGCGCTGAAATGAACAAGGGAAGGCAAATACAGCCCAACCTGTAAGCGACAAACCTTCGGTTTGCGCTATTGACGAAAACCGCCAGAAGGCGGTTTCCTTGTCGCGATATTCGGCTTCGCCGAATACGCTGGTAACGCGACAAATCCTAACGGATTTGCACGGTTCCGACATTCGGCTAAAGCCGAATGCAGAGATAACGCGGGGTGGAGCAGCCCGGTAGCTCGTCAGGCTCATAACCTGAAGGCCGCAGGTTCAAATCCTGCCCCCGCAACCAAACTTAAAACCAAAAAAACACCCAAAAGCCCGCGATCCGGAAACGGATGCGGGCTTTTCCACGTTCAAAGGGGGATGGAAAAGCGGGACGGCAAGCGGCAGGAGCAAAGGCTACCTCAAGCCGTTGAACACGCATAACGCCCCGCACCCGTCTCTCCGTCAACACCCGATAAGCCAACGGCGTAACCCCACAAATGCCACGCGTGGCCAAGAAGGACGTTCAGCCGGGTAGGGCACGGGCACGTTAGCAGTGGCTGGTTGCCGAAGGGATGATGACGTCGCCCAGTCGCAGCGCTGTGTCCCGAGCTAAACAACGGAACGACGCTAGTTTTCGATGTATCCTGGCTTGTGCGATGTTCAGCCCGAAAGACCGTAGACCTTTTCGAGGGTTTCCCAGTTTTCGTCCATGGCATAGGTGGGCGAGAAGAATGGGATGCTGAAATGGCCGAAGCGGATCGACAGTTGCCGTTCGGCGGCGTCGGCAGTCTCGCCGGCGATCTGGTTGAGATAGAGCACGGCGGCAAGGCCGGTCCGGTCGGCGCCGGATTTGCAGTGGATGAGGATAGGTTTTGGGGCGTCGCGCAAAAGGGTGACGAGGTTGTTTGTTTCCTCGAGTGTTAAAGCCTTGGTTGCCGACATCTTGAAATCGATATGTTTGATACCGAGGTCGCGGGCCGCTGTGACCTCGTCCTTATACCAGGCAGCATCTTGGCTGCTTCCGCGCAGGTTGATGATGGTCTTGATGCCGTAACGCTGGGCATAATCGGCCACCTGCAGGGCTGTTGGCTGGTTCGAACGATAGAGCGCGCCCGGCACGACTTCGGCAAAATTACCGGTGATCTGAATAGCGAACAGATAGGTTCCAAGCCCGACAGCTGCTGCGCAGCCGACCAGTCCAACCCGCTTCAAAAATCTGCGCATCATGTCACCAGCGATCTCTTCGATGAGATCACTTTTGACGTTTTGGCTGACAACAGCCTGAACAGCATGCGATGATGGTCGAGGGAATGATCCGGCAGTGTCTCGTACAGTGAGGAGGGTGTCCACAGCGAGTGAGCCCGGTTTCCTACTTCGAACGGCTTTGGCACTTGATTGTGTGAAATATATTTCATAGCATGAATTATATTGACAGTGCTCTGCCATTGCGATTATCTGCCCATACCGGACTTCGAGGAGGAACTCCGGTCTTCATTGGATCATCGGCCGCCGTTCAGGCGCCGCCGGGTATTTGGGAGGGGCTTCGGCCTCAAGGAGGAATCTTGCGCAAATTTCTAAGCACGACCGCATTGGCGGTCCTTGCATCCACGCTCTTCGCCGGTGCTGCCAGCGCCGAAACGGAAAATCCGTTCCGCTGCAAGCCGGGCGAAAAATACGTCATGAATGTCATGGTTTCGGGCGTCGAATACTGGTTCCCGGTCTATGAAATGTTCAAGCAGGCGGGCCAGCAGCTCGGTTGCGAAACCGCCTATACCGGCACGCCGGAATACGACGTCAACAAGCAGATCGCTACCTTCGACCAGGCGCTGGCCCAGAACCCGGCCGGTATCCTCGTTCACCCGATGAACTCCGATCCGTTCATCGAGCCGATCAACCGCGCCATCGACCAGGGCACGGCCGTCGTTACCTTCGCTGCCGATGCGCCGCTCTCCAAGCGCATCTCGTTCATCACCTCGGACAATAGCCGCGAAGGCACCTACGCTGCCGATGCGATTGCCGAAAAGATGGGTGGCAAGGGTGAATATGCCGTTCTGGAAAACCCCGGTCAGGACAACCACGACAAGCGCATCGCTGCCTTCATCGCACGCATGACCGAAAAATATCCGGACATGAAGCTGGTCGGCCGTGCTGCGTCCAACCAGGATCCGACCAAGGCCTATCAGGCGCTGTCGAGCCTCATCCAGGCCAATCCGAACCTCGGCGCTGTGTTCATGCCGGAGGCCAACTCGGCCATCGGCGCATCACAGGCCAACAAGGAAAACGGCGGCAAGATTCTTGTCATGTGCGCCGACGTCAACGCCAACATTCTCGACATGATCAAGGCGGGCGAAGTGTTCGGCTCGATCAACCCCAACCAGGGCATGCAGGGTTATATGGGCTTCATGCTGCTCTGGCTTGCAAAACATCCGGAACTGATCGATCCGATGAATGACGCCAAGCGCGTCGGCTTCAATCCGATGAGCATTCCGTTCGTCGACAACGGCCTGTCGATCGTTACCGCCGACAACGCCGACGACTTCTACTGGGACAAGTACCTGAAGCGGCGTGGTACGAAAGGCATCGAGGAGTAAGCCCACTGCATAATCCTTAAATCGATATCGATTTAAGGACAAATTATGCAGCAGGCCAAAGCGTACAGCGACCTTTGCGCGTCTGAAAGACGCGCGGCGCTGTAGGTGCCGGCTGTCCGGGGCATTATGCTCCGGGCAGCCACCGCAAGCGTATGAGGGAGCATGTCATGGCGGCAGTGCCGGTCTTGGAAATTCGCAATGTCAGCAAGCACTTCGGTGCGGTGAAGGCATTGACGGATGTGAGCTTCCGCCTGGAGAAGGGCGAGGTTCATGCGCTTTGCGGCGAAAACGGCGCGGGCAAGTCGACGCTGATGAATATCATTGCCGGTGTGCTGCAGCCGACCGAAGGCGAAGTGCTCGTCGATGGCGCGCCTGTAAAAGTGACGTCGCCGGCCGTGGCGCAATCGCTTGGGCTTGGTCTGGTGCACCAGGAAATCGCCCTCTGCCCCGATGCCACGGTGGCCGAGAACATGTTCATGGCGGCCACCAACCGCCGCCGCTCGCCTTTCATGAACTATGGCAGGCTGGAGCGGGAGGCTCAAGGTGTGATGAACCGGCTGGCGCCGATCGACGTGCGCCAAAAGGTGGCCGAGCTGCCGA
Source organism: Pararhizobium sp. (assembly GCF_965279435.1). Taxonomy (NCBI): domain Bacteria; kingdom Pseudomonadati; phylum Pseudomonadota; class Alphaproteobacteria; order Hyphomicrobiales; family Rhizobiaceae; genus Pararhizobium; species Pararhizobium sp. Next base: position 336,845 of record NZ_CBDIHY010000003.1, on the reverse strand, counting down.
TTTCCAGCCAGCAGCTGGTCGAGATCGCCAAGGCGCTGACACTCGACTGCCGCGTGCTGATCTTCGACGAACCAACAGCGGCGCTGACGGAAGCCGAAACGCAGGTGCTGTTCGGGATCATCCGCGATCTGAAGGCACAGGGCATCTCGATCATCTATATCAGCCATCGCATGGCTGAAATTTTCAGCCTCTGCGACCGGGTCACCGTGTTTCGCGACGGGCGTTATGTTTCAACGGAGAATGTCGCCGATCTGACACCGGACGATATCGTCCGCCGCATGGTCGGCCGCGAGATCACGCAGCTCTATCCGGAAAAGCAGGTGCCGGGAGAGCAGACGGGTGAGACCATTTTGAGCGTCCGCAATCTTGGTGACGGCGACCGATTTAAGGATGTCAGCTTTGAATTGCGCAAGGGCGAAATTCTCGGTGTCGGTGGGCTGATCGGCTCGGGCCGTACCGAGATTGCCGAGGGTATCTGCGGATTGCGGCCGGTGAGGGAAGGCGAGGTGCAACTGCATGGACAGCGGCTGCGGGCGCGGTCCTATGCGCAGGCCGTGCAGGCCGGCGTCGTCTATCTTTCGGAGGATCGCAAGGGTTCCGGCGTCTTCCTGGAGCTGTCCATCGCCCAGAATATTGCCGTTCTCGATCTGAAATCGCTGACCGGGCCACTGGGCCTGTTGAATTCGAAGGCCGAGGCGGATCGTGCGCGGGATTTGACAAAGCGGCTTGGTGTGCGGATGGGCGGAATCGATATGCCGGTCTCGTCGCTGTCGGGCGGCAACCAGCAGAAGGTGGCGATTGCCAAGCAGCTGGCGGTCAATCCCAAGGTTATCCTGATGGACGAGCCGACACGCGGTATCGATGTCGGTGCCAAATCGGAAATCCACAGGTTGCTGCGCGATCTCGCGCGCTCCGGCATCGGCATTGTCGTCATCTCGTCGGAGCTACCGGAGCTGTTAGGTCTCTGCGACCGGGTGCTGGTGATCCGCGAGGGCACGGTTGCAGGCGTGGTCGAAGGTGAGACGATGACGGAAGAGGCGATCATGCGGCTCGCGTCGGGCGTCGGCGGTCACAATAATTCGAAGGCATCAGAGCATGCCGCGTAAAGAACAAGCAGGGGCAGGAGACAAGGTCATGGCGGACGCTACAGTGGCAACGGCACATCAGGCACGCGCGCCGGGCTGGAAACGGTTAGGCACGATGCGCGAGGCGGGACTGATCGCGATCATCCTGGCGCTCTGCATCGCCATGAGCTTTGCCTCGCCGCATTTCCTGACGCTCGGCAACTTCCGGGCCATGCTGATGTCGTTCTCCGTCGAAGGCATCGTCGTGGTTGGCATGACTATCCTGCTCATCGTCGGCGGCATCGACCTGTCGGTTGGCTCGGTCGTCTGTTTCTCGATGGTGCTGTCGGGCTCGCTGTTCCTGATGGGGCTTGATCCGTGGAGCGCATCGCTGATCGGCATCATTGCCAGCGGCCTGATCGGTTGTGTCATGGGCTTCTTCGTCACGGTGGTGGGGCTCAACCACTTCATCACATCGCTGGCAGCCATGGTGATCGTGCGCGGCATCTGCCTGATCATCACCAAGGGCACGCCGTTGTCGCTGTTCACCTTGCCGCCCTCGTTCAAGGCGATCGGACAAGGTACTTTCAATGGCGTCCCCTATGTGATCCTGATTTTCGTTGCCATCGTCGTGCTGTTTGATTTCCTGCTGCGCCGGGCAACGGCCTTCCGCAAGGTGTTCTATACCGGTAGCAACGAGAAGGCGGCGCTCTATTCCGGCATCAAGACCAACCAGGTAAAATTCTGGGTGACGGTACTCTGCGCCACGCTATCGGGTGTTGCCGGCGTCATCTACATGTCCCGCTTCGGTGCTGCGACCCCGACCTTCGGTGTCGGTATGGAACTCAACATCATCGCAGCTGCGGTGATTGGCGGCGCCTCGCTGAACGGCGGCTCGGGTACGATCCTCGGCGCGATCCTCGGGATTGCCCTGCTCTCGGTCGTCACCAGTTCGCTGATCCTGCTCGACGTCTCCGTCTATTGGCAAGACATGATCAAAGGTTGCATTCTTCTCGCTGCCGTCTCAATCGACCATTTCCTGCACAAGCGGAAGGCTGCCTGATATGCCCATCGTCAAGCTCAAACCCGCCAATGCGCCGCGCGAGGAAATCGTCATCGCCCGGCAGATGCACCAGGCCCTGGTCCTGCATTTCCTCGAAGGACTGACGCAGGCGCAGATCGCCGATCAGCTCGGCCTCTCGCACGCCACCGTCAACCGGCTGATCAAGCGCGGCCGCCAGCTGGGCCTTGTCGAGATCAAGATCAAGTCACCGGTCGAGCCGCTGGTGGATATGGAAGAACGGCTTCTGGCGCTCGGCGGCATCAGCCGCGCCGTGGTCGTGCCGACCGTGTCCGACAATCCGCAGACAGCGCTTCAGGCCGTCGGCGAAGCAGCGGCAAGGCTGTTGCTCGAAGAGATCACGGATGGCGATACGATCTGCATTACCGGTGGCAAGGGCGTCAGCGCCGTGGTGGCCGGACTGCAGGCGCAGCGCCGCTTCGATGTCGAGGTCATCCCGGCAACCGGATGCGTCCAGGGTAAACACTATACCGACGTCAACCACGTTTCGACGATGATGGCCGATCGGCTCGGTGGGCGGTCCTATCAGATCCATGCGCCGCTGTTTGCCGATAGTGCGGCGGAACGCGGCATGCTGATCAACATGCGTTCCGTCGCCGACGTCTTCAAACGGGCGCGCGAGGCGAAGATCGCGGTGGTCGGCATCGGTTCGATCCTGTCGGATGACTCGAGTTACTACGACCTGCATCCGTCTTCGAGCACCGACCGTGCCGCCATCGAGCGCTCCGGCGCATCCTGCGAGCTGCTGGCACATCTGCTCGATAACCAGGGGCAGGTCTGCGACTACAGCCTCAACCGCTCGCTGGTATCGCTGACCCTGCCGGAGTTTGCCTCGATCCCCACCAAGATCGGTGTGGCGAGCGGGCCGAATAAGGCCGGGCCAATCCTCAGCGTTCTGAGGGGCAATCATCTGGATACGCTGGTGACCGACGAGGCGACGGGTGCGCGCGTGCTGGCATTGGCGAATGGCGAAGGAAAATGGGCATGAGCGGACAACAGTTGACACGCGAGATCGGCAAATCCGGCGTTTCCGCCTCGGCGGTCGGGCTGGGAACCTGGGCGATTGGCGGCTGGATGTGGGGCGGGACGGACGAGAAAGAGTCCATCGCCGCGATCCAGGTCTCGCTTGAGGCGGGCGTGACGCTGATCGATACAGCACCGGCTTACGGGCTGGGGCGCTCGGAAGAAATCGTCGGCAAGGCACTGGCTGGCCGCCGCGACAAGGCTGTCATCGCCACCAAATGCGGACTTGTCTGGCATACGCAGAAGGGCCAGCACTTCTTCGATCAGGACGGCAAGCCGGTCCACCGTTATCTCGGCCGCGATGCGATCCTGCACGAGGTCGAGGAAAGCCTGCGACGGCTCGGCACCGACCATATCGACCTCTACATCACCCATTGGCAGGACCCGACAACGCCGATCGAGGAGACGATGCGGGCGCTGGAAGATCTGCGCACATCCGGCAAGATCCGGGCGATCGGCGCGAGCAATGTCAGCAAGGACGACCTCGACGCCTATATTGCGGTTGGTGGTCTCGATGCCATCCAGGAGCGGTTCAGCATGATCGATCGCGAGATCGAGGTGGATCTTCTGCCGCTGACCCAAGCCAATGGCATTGCAACGCTCAGCTACTCGTCGCTGGCGCTGGGGCTGTTGTCCGGCGCCATCGGCCCGGACCGGGTGTTTTCCGGTGACGATCAGCGCAAGGACAATCCACGCTTTTCGGTCGGCAACCGTGAGAAGGCAACGGCGCTTGCCGATGCCATTCGGCCGGTCGCTGAAAAACACGGCGCAAGCATTGCCCAGACCGTGATTGCCTGGACGCTGGCCCAGCCGGGGGTGACCTTCGCGCTCTGCGGAGCGCGCAATCCGGCACAGGCGATCGACAATGCCCGGGCCGGGACCATCCGGCTGGATGCAGCCGACCTTGCCGCCATCGATACGGCCATAACGGCGAAACTGACTGATATGGACAGGTAGCGGATCGCCATCATGGAACGTCAAGAGATATTGGACGGGCTGCGCCAGAGCCCGAAGGTGGATGTGTGTGTCATCGGCGGCGGCATCAACGGCATCAGCGTCTTTCGGGAGCTGGCGCTGCAGGGGCTGAATGTACTGCTCGTCGAAAAGCACGACTACTGCTCAGGCGCCAGTTCGGCCCTGTCGCGCATGGTGCACGGCGGGCTGCGCTACCTGGAAAACGGCGAATTCAAGCTGGTGCAGGAATCGCTGGTCGAGCGCGACCGGCTGTTGCGCAACGCCCCGCATTATGTAGCGCCGCTGCCGACGACGGTGCCGGTGTTCGATATCTTTTCCGGTCTCGGCAATGGTATCGTCCGGTTTTTGGGCCTCAGCCGCCGTCCAAGCCGACGGGGTGCCGTCGCCATCAAGGCAGGGCTCAGCATCTATGATTTCCTGACGCGCAAGCGGGCGATGATGCCGCGCCATCAGTTTCGTGGACGGCGCACAACGCTGGAAAAATGGCCGGCCCTGCATCCGGGCATCAAGAGTTCCGCCACCTATTTCGATGCCTGGGTCAGCCATCCGGAACGGCTGGGTATCGAACTGCTGCAGGACGGTCTTTCGTCAAAGCTCGGAGCGGCAGCATTGAACTATGCGGAGCTGCGGCGCACGGAAAATGGCCAGTATCGTGTCGAGGACCAGCTTGGCGGCGCGTCCGTGGCCGTCGAACCGGCGCTGATCATCAACGCCACCGGCGGCTGGATCGACATCGCCAATCAAAGCCTGTTTTCGCCGGACGCGCGTCCGGCGCCGCTGATGGGCGGTACCAAGGGCTCGCATCTGATCATCGACAATGACGCACTGCGCGACGCGCTCGCCGATCACATGATCTACTACGAGAACGAGGACGGGCGGATCTGCATCCTGTTTCCCTATCTCGGCAAGGTTTTGGTCGGTTCCACCGATATTCGCGTCGATGATCCGGAAACGGTGCGCTGCGAGGCGGACGAGCGCGATTATATCCTGCAATCGCTCGCCTTCGTGCTGCCGGATATCAAGATCAAGCCCGAGGAGATCGTCTTCCAGTTTGCCGGCGTGCGGCCGCTGCCCGCTAGCAATGATAGCTTCACCGGCCGCATTCCGCGCGATCATTTCTGCACGGTCGTGGAACCCAAAGATGGTGGTCCGCCGGTGCTGTGCATGATCGGCGGCAAGTGGACAACGTTCCGGTCGTTTGGTGAACTGGCAGCCGACATGGCGTTGGAAAGACTGGGCAGGAAGCGTCGTGTTACGACAACCGACCGGCCGATGGGCGGCGGGCGGGCATTTCCCACGAACGCGCCGGTCTGGCTTGCCAGCGTGGCAACTGCCAAGGGCCTTTCCGGCCTGCGTATGGCTGAGCTGTTTTCCCGCTATGGCACGGATGCTGAGGTGGTTGCCAATTTCATCATCGCAGGCGCAGATATGGCGATGCCCCATGCCGGTTACTCGGTGCGCGAATTGCTGTTGCTGATCCGCGACGAGGCCGTCGAACATCTCGACGATCTGCTTTTGCGGCGCACGACGCTGGCCGTCTCGGGCGAACTCTCGCTCGACATGATGGACGCGGCGCTCGATCTTCTGGCGCAGGAAAAGCGCTGGGCACCCGCGCAGCGCGCCAGCGAGCGCGACCGGTTTCTCACCCTTCTCACCGGGCGCCATGGCGTCGATGAAGACATGCTTTCCGCAAGGAACGAACCAAGGAGTACAGAATGCGACACAACAGCAAAGTCCGGATGAACCGGCTGTTCGGCAACGGCCGCTGCCTAGACGTGGCGATCGATCACGGCGTCTGCAACGAACCATCTTTCCTTAACGGGCTTGAGGACATTCAGGTGGTCGTCAAGGCGTTGGTTTCGGCCGCGCCAGATGCGATCCAGATGAATTACGGCCAGGCGGACCTGTTGCAGGACGTTCCCGGCAAGGACAAGCCGGCGCTGGTCATGCGCATCGACATGGGCAATCCCTATAACCGTATCCGCCACCGCGACATGTGGGCGGTGCTGCAGAACGAGGCCGAGCCGCTGATCGGCGCGCTCGAAATGGATGCGGCCTGCGTCGTCGTCAACCTGTTCATGCTGCCGGACGAGCCGGACCTGTTTCGCCAGTGCGTGCAGAACATTTCCCGGGTGCGGGCCGATTGCGACAAGTATGGCATGCCGCTGATGATCGAGCCGCTGGTGATGCAGCCGGTCACCGAAAAGGGTGGTTACATGGTCGATGGCGATGCCGACAAGATCGTCACCTTGACGCGGCTTGCCCGCGAGATGGGTGCCGATATCGTCAAGGCCGATCCGACCGACAATGCCGAGGATTTCCATCGGGTAGTGGAAGCAGCCCGCTGCCCGGTTCTGGTGCGCGGCGGCGGCAAGGAAGATCTGCGCGCAGTGTTCGACAAATCTGCGGCCTTGATGCGTCAGGGCGCAATGGGCATGGTCTACGGACGCAACATCTATCAGCACGCCAATCCGAGTGCCGTGGTGCGCGGGCTGATGGCGATTATCCATGAGAACGCCAGCGGCGAAGAGGCTTTTGCTGTTTATCAACAGGGTTGATTGAGGCGCATTCCCTCTTCTCCCCGGCGGGGAGAAGTGCCGAGCGTATGCGAGGCGATGAGGGGGCGGCGAATTCGAAGCCTGCCGCCCCCTCATCCGGCCCTTTGGGCCACCTTCTCCCCGTTGGGGAGAAGAGGAAGTCAGGTCTGTGCTTTCGGCCCGAACCGCGCAAAACTGTCAGAGCCTTGGGAGGGGTTGAGAATGAAACACTATCTTTTGGGGCTCGACGCCGGAAACACTGTCATCAAGGCAGTGATTTTCGACCGTGAGGGCAACGAAATCGCGGCTGCGGCCGAAGAGGGACATAGCCGCATGCCGAACCCGGGTCATGTCGAGCGTGGTCTGGACGAGCTCTGGACCAATGCGCGGCAGGTTATTCGCGCCTGTATCGAAAAGGCAAAGATCCGGCCGGAGGAGATTGCCGCGATCGGTTGCGCAGGGCATGGCAATGGTCTCTATGCGCTCGATCGCGACGGCGCCCCGCTGCTCGGCATTCAGTCGATTGATACGCGGGCGACCGGCCTCGTCGAGCAATGGGCGGCGGAAGGCGTGGGCGAACGCACCCAGCCGATCGCCCGGCAGCGCCCGTGGCCATCGCAGACGCCGACATTGCTGGCCTGGCTGAAGCGCAACAAGCCGGAACAGTTCAGCCGGATCGGCACGGTGTTCTTCTCCAAGGATTTCATCGTCAACCGCCTGACCGGCGAGCGCGTCAGCGAAGTCTCCGACATGTCGGGTGCCGGGTTGCTCGATCTTGCGGCGCGCCGTTACGACAAGGCGCTGATGGAAGCCTACGGTCTTGGCGATTGTTTGGACCTCCTGCCGCCACTGATCGAAAGTGCTGATATTGCCGGTACGGTGACGGAAGAGGTCGCCAAGCAGACAGGGCTCGCTGCTGGCACGCCAGTGGTTGGCGGGTTGTTCGACGTCGTTGCCTCGGCGCTTGGCTCGGGCGTTACGCGCACCGGCAGCGCCTCGATCATCGCCGGGACCTGGAGCATCAACCAGGTGATCATCGACGGCCCCGACCTCGATGGACCTGTCTTCATGTCATCGACCTTCGATCGCACCCGCTACATGGCGATGGAAAACAGCGCCACTTCGGCCGCCAATCTCGAATGGCTGGTCAGGGAGTTCTTCGAAGGCGAGCATGCGGAAGGCGTTTCGCCCTTCGATGCAGCTTGCGCGCTGGCAGGCGCAGTCGAGCCCTCGGCAGACGATCCGCTCTACCATCCCTATCTCTACGGCGCCCAGCAGGACGGCCATGCGCGCGCTGGGTTCTACGGTATTGCCGGCTGGCACACCAAGGGGCATCTTGTTCGAACGCTGCTCGAAGGCGTTGCCTTTGGTCATCGCGCTCACATCGAGACGATCCGCAAGGCGGGTGCCGTGTTCAACGAAGCGGTTCTTTCCGGAGGCGGGTCTCGCAGCCTGATCTGGCCGCAAATCTTTGCCGATGTGCTCGGCGTTCCCGTGACCGTTGCCCGTTCGCGGGAAACCGGCGCGCTGGGGGCCGCGATTGCGGCCGGAACCGGCGTGGGTATCTTCGCGGATTTTGAAGCCGGTGCGGCGGCCATGGTGCAGACCGATCGGCATTATCGTCCGAACGTCTCGCTTGAGGCGCATTATGCGCGGCGCTACGCTCTCTATACCGATATTGCCGAGGCGATGGGCCCGCTCTGGCGGCGTCTGACGGCGGTGCAGCCTGTTGTTGCTGGAGTGGCGGCGTGACCATGCGTGTGAATGATGCAGCGATTGATGCGGGAACCTACGATTTTATCGTCGTCGGGGCTGGATCGGCGGGATGTGTTCTGGCCAACCGGCTCTCCGCCGATCCGAAGAACCGCGTGCTGTTGCTCGAGGCCGGCGGCAGCGACCGGTATCATTGGGTGCATGTGCCGATCGGCTATCTCTACTGCATGGGCAATCCGCGTACCGACTGGATGATGAAGACGGCGGCAGAAGCTGGATTGAACGGCCGGTCGCTGCCTTATCCGCGTGGAAAAGTGCTCGGTGGCTGCTCGTCGATCAACGGCATGATTTATATGCGCGGCCAGGCGGCCGACTACGACGGCTGGCGGCAGGCGGGCAATTCCGGCTGGGGCTGGGACGATGTGCTGCCCTATTTCCTGAAATCCGAAGACAATTATCGCGGTAGGTCTTCGATGCATGGGGCAGGCGGCGAGTGGCGGGTGGAAAAGCAGCGGTTGTCCTGGCCGATCCTCGACGCCTTTCGCGATGCCGCCGAAGAGCTGGGCATCCCGAAAACCGACGATTTCAACGACGGCGACAACGAGGGCTCGGGCTATTTCGAGGTCAACCAGCGCGGCGGCCTGCGTTGGAACACCACCAAGGCCTTCCTGCGCCCGGCGATGAAGCGGGCCAATCTGCGGGTGCTGACAGGCGCTGAAACCGAACGGCTGCAGTTCGATGGTAGAGTGGTGACCGGCGTGCGGTTCCGGTTAAACGGACAGACCCATGTCGCCCACGCCAGCCGCGAGGTCGTTCTGTCGGCGGGGGCGATTAATTCGCCGAAAATCCTGGAGCTTTCCGGCGTCGGCCGTCCCGATGTGTTGTCCCGTGCCGGAATCGAACCAACCCATGACCTTCCGGGTGTCGGCGAAAACCTGCAGGATCATCTGCAGATCCGCACGGTGTTCCGCATCGAGGGCGCCAAGACGCTGAACCAGCTCTATCACAACCTGTTCACCCGGGCGGGCATGGGCCTCGAATATATGCTGCGCCGGTCCGGACCGCTGTCGATGGCGCCGAGCCAGCTTGGTATCTTTGCCAAGAGCGATCCGGCCGTTGCCACCGCCGATCTCGAATATCATGTGCAGCCGCTCAGCACCGACCGGCTGGGCGAGCCGCTGCACAAATATCCTGCCGTTACGGTGTCGGTCTGCAATCTGCGGCCGGAAAGCCGGGGAACGGTGCATGTCGCGGGGGCGGAGCTTTCCGCCGCCCCGGAAATCCGCCCGAATTATCTCTCGACCGCAGGCGACCGGATGGTTGCGACCAACTCGATCCGTCACGCCCGCCGCCTGATGGAGGCCGGCGCCATCGCCAAATACCGGCCGCAGGAGATACTGCCCGGCAAGGAATACCAGAGCGAAGAGGAGCTGATCCGCCGCGTCGGCGACATCGCCACGACGATCTTCCATCCGGTCGGCACCTGCAAGATGGGTAGCGACACGATGGCGGTGGTCGATCCGCAGTTGCGGGTGCATGGGATCGCGAAATTGCGGGTGGTCGATGCCTCGATCATGCCGACGATCGTCTCGGGCAACACCAACTCGCCGGTGATCATGATTGCAGAGAAGGCTGCGGAGAGCATTTTGTCGGGGCCCTAGCGCAGGGCAGCCGTCCTTTTCTTCTCCCCAGCGGGGAGAAGGTGGCGCATAGCGCCGGATGAGGGGGCCAGACGTTCAGAGTGTGCCGGGCCGCCCCCTCATCGCCTCGCATCCGCTCGGCACTTCTCCCGCTGGGGAGAAGGGGGAGATCATTTCCAGGCCCCCCTTTCCACAGTGGATAGTCCTGAGGTCCGTAGGGTAAAAAGACCTTTCAGCCCAATAACTTGGGCTGACTGGATCTCTGTGACAAGCACAGAGATGACGGAGATTTTGGTGATCGCCTGAGCTCCCAAATAATCTCTCGATTTAGGAACGCCCTTCTCAGCTTATTTGACGGCGCGGACTTTCATCCGCGCCACAGTGTTCGAATGTTTAGCCCTAGACGTGCTCAGCGAAAACCGAGAAATCGCTGCCCTCGAAGTCGGTCGAGGCGCTGACGGCTGCCCAATCTTCGGCGGCTTTGCTGCGTGCTGCTTCGGTCTGCTTGTACATGTAGAGGGCATCGCTGCCGAGCAGCAGGTGCGCCGGAAGATCGGTGCGGCCGGCGAGGTCGATGATCACCTGCGCGATCTTGTCTGGATCGCCGAACTCCTTGCCGACATAGGCCGCGAGCAGGGTCGTTATTGCCCCAACGCTCGGTTCATAGTCCGGCAGGATCGCTGGAACGTTGCCGCGCGCCACTTGGCCCCAGTTGGTGCGCATGCCGCCGGGCTCAAGCGCGATGACCTTGACCCCGAAGGCTGCCGCTTCCATCGCCAGGACTTCGGTAAAGCCGCCGACCGCCCATTTGGCCGACTGGTAGGCGCTGAGGCCGGGTGTGCCGACGCGGCCGCCGACCGAGGAGATGTTGATGATATGGCCGGAGCGCTGGCCGCGCATGACGGGCAGGGCGGCGCGGGCGAGGTTGACGACGCCATAGAAATTGGTGTCGATCTGCGCCTTGAAAGCCTCGGCCGTGGTCTGTTCGAACGGTGCGACATTGCCGTAGCCGGCATTGTTGACGAGCACGTCGAGAGTCCCGAATGTATCGACGGCGAGCTTTACAGCCGCCTCTGCGGCGGAAGCGTCGGTGACATCGAGTGCTGCGGTCACGACCTGATCGCCGTACTTGTCCTTGAGGGCGGAGAGGCGTTGCGGGTCGCGGGCGGTGGCGACGAGGCGGTCGCCGTGTTCAAGGACTGCTTCGGCGATGTTGCGGCCAAGGCCGTTGGCGCTGCCGGTAATCAACCATACTTTCGACATGTCGTTTTCCTTCGTTGTTAAAATAATGAATGATTAATCACTCATTATTGAGATGAAAAATAAGGGTGCTATCGGGCCGCGATGGCCCCCCAGAAAGCGTCGAAGCCGGCGCTCTTGTAGGTATCCGTTTTGACCGGATCACCGGCGATGAATTCGAGGACCATTTCGGCGAGGGATTCGATGATGCCGCCGACGAAGGCGATCGGCTGGGGGCGCAGAACACCGGTAGAAAAACCCTCGTTCAGCATGGCTTCCATATCGCGAAAACCGTCTGCACCGGCCTTGCGGGTGGCTTGCGTGATCTTGCCGGACACTGCCAGCTGCCGCATTGCCTTGCGTTTTGCCGGGCTGATGGCGCCCCAGTCGATGGAGCGGCCCCACAGGTGACGGCAGCGATCCTTGACGCTGGCACCATCCGGATAACCGTCGATCAGCATCGTCCTGAACTCGGCCTTCAGGTGAAGGTAGAGATGGTTGAGCAGATCGTCCTTGTTGCTGAAATAGGTAAACAGCGACCCCTCGGCGACACCCGCGCCCTTGGCGATCCCAGCGGTTGACGCACCGGTGCCGAGGGCAGCCACGGCTTGCGTAGCGGCATTGAGGATGGCGTTGCGTTTGTCTTCGCTTAAGGGGCGGGCCAAGGAATTATCCAATGAGTGAGTACATACTCAGTTATATGGGAATGGATATTCCGGAGTCAAGGGCTGCGCAGAGTGGGAGCATCATCGAAGCTTCGATAGGCCATGCGCTTATAGGCCTCGATGAGGACGCGCCCTTCCGGCTCGCCGGTCGAGATCGCTAGCCGCATGACGCATTCGCAGAAATACATCACCAGCAACGCCGACGCCTGAAGCTTGCCGAGGTCTTCATCCGGCAACGCGCGCTTCAGCGCAGCAGTGAGAAGGATGGCATTCTGCCGGCTTGCCTCAAGCTCGATCTCCCGCAGTGTCTTGTCCGCCTGCATCGCCGACCAGATGTCGCGGATCACCGGTTCGGCCAGGAAGATCCCGTAATATTCGTCGATCAGAGCCGAGAAGGCCTGCTGCAGGCCTTCGATCGTCTTCACCTCAGTGAGGCCATCGGTGATGCAGGTGCGCGAGATGGCATTGTAGCGCTCGGCCAGCGTCCGGATGATCGCCGCCTTGTCGGGAAAATACTGGTAGAGCGAGCCGATCGAGATGCCGCTCAACTCGGCGACTTCGCTCATCCGCATCGTGTCGCTGCCACGCTCGGCGATCAGCCGGGAGGCGCTCATCAGAATATGCTCGACCCGTTCACGGCTGCGCTTCTGCATCGGTGATTTGCGCATCGCTCCGTCCTCTTCCGGTGCCGGCGAGGGGGCTGTCTGATCCAGGGCCAAGATTCGTCCTTTCGAAATTTCACTTGACGGCTAAAATACGAGGGTTTATCACATTTAGCAAATGTGAGGACTGCTCATATTATGGATATCAACCGGAGCGCGACAATGAGCAACGAAATTTTGATCCTGGGTGGCAGTGGCAAGACCGGACGCCGGGTGGCCGAACGTCTGGCGGCGAAGGGAAAAAACGTGCGGCTTGCGTCGCGATCGACCGTTCCGGCGTTCGACTGGACGGATTCGTCGGGCTGGGCAGTAGCGCTTGAGGGCGTTGACGCCGCCTATGTCAGTTACCAGCCGGACCTAGCTGTGCCGGGTGCTGTCGAGGCGATCGGTACGCTGTCGCGGCTGGCGGTTGAGAAGGGTGTCAAGCATCTGGTTCTGCTCTCGGGCCGCGGAGAAGACGAGGCCCTGGCGGCGGAAGAGGCATTGAAGCAGTCCGGGATTGGCTACACCATCATCCGCGCCAGCTGGTTCTTCCAGAATTTCAGCGAGGCATTCCTGCTCGACGGTATCCAGTCGGGCGAACTGGTTCTGCCGGTCGGCAATGTCAAGGAACCGTTCATCGATGCAGATGATATCGCAGATGTTGCGGTTGCCGCCTTGACGGAACCGGGACATGCCGGAAAAACCTACGCGGTGACGGGGTCGCAGTTGATGACATTCGGCGAGGCGGTGGCGGAGATCGCCCGGCAGACCGGACGCGATATCCGCTTCACGACGGTCGAGATCGGCGATTATGCCGCCATGCTGGAACAAGCGCAGATTCCGGCAGATTATATCTGGCTTGTGCGATACCTTTTCACCACCGTGCTGGACGGCCGCAACGAGAGCGTGACGGATGATGTCCTGCAGGTGCTTGGCCGCCCGCCGCGCGGTTTTGCTGATTTTGCGCGTGAGGCCGCTGCAACCGGTGTCTGGGAGGGCCTGAAATGATTGCCGCACTTTTCCCCTGGCTGATCTTTTCGGCCGTGATCGGGGCCGGGCTGAATGCGGGCCTGTTCTTCATATTCTCGGTCTGCATCATGGCGGCGCTCGCCCGTTTACCGGCTGAGCAGGGCATTGCCGCCATGCAGGCGATCAATGTGGTGATCCTCAATCCCTGGTTCCTGCTCGCCTTCATGGGAACGGCGGCGCTGTCGCTTGTCCTCGTCGCCGGCGGTTTCATCCATGGCGGCCCGGCGCGGTTTTATCTGATTGCAGGCGGGCTGCTGTTTCTGGGCGGCGTCATCCTGGTGACGATGATCGTCAACGTGCCGATGAACAATGCGCTCGAGGCGTTGCAGCCGGGCAGCGAAGAGGCTACGCGCCTTTGGACATCGACCACTCTTGTCGATTGGGTCTGGTGGAACCACGTGCGGACGCTGTCGTCGATCGGTGCGCTGGGCTGCTTCGTCATGGCCTTTCGCGCGGCCTGACCGTCAGTCCAGCGCATTGGCCCGCGTCTTGAGGATGGCTGAAAAACGTGGGTCGAAGGCGCGGCTGATCGGTTCGGCGGCCGCGCCGAGTGCCACCGACCACGGATCGGTCATTCCAAGTTGAAGGCGCGGTATCGAGCGTCCCGGACGGTTTGCGTTGGATGGAAGCAGCGGATGGATGGCCTGCAGAAGCTTGCGGGTCAGCGCCTCCGGGCCTGTGGAGCAGAGGATAACGGTCTGCGGATCGAAGATCGTCTCAATGATCTGCACGCCCCAGCGCAGTTCTTCGGCGGCCGCATCGATCCATGATGCCATCGTGGGATCGCCACTGTTAACCAGCATATTCAGGTGTTCCGGCAGGCCGGGATCGGACGGGTCGGCGCCGAGATGCTGGTAGAGTGAGGCGAGCGATGCGCGGTGTTCGAGTGACGTCTGGTCCGGGCGCCGCAGGGTCGGCGGCAAAAGCACCATGCCGATCTCGCCGGCATTGCTGTTGGCGCCAGCGTAAAGTTCGCCATTCAGAATGAGGCCTGCACCGATACCGAAGCCGACATAGAGGCAGACGGCGTGATCGATGCCGTGGGCCGCACCGACCATGCGTTCGGCGGTGGCGCAGGCGGCGGCGTCGTTCTGCAAGGCGACTTCCAGCCCGGTGCCCGCCGCCAGCGTTTCCAGCAGCGGAAAGTTCTGCCAGGCCGCCATCATCCACTGGTCGTCATTGTCTGTCGCAAGGCCAAACGGACCCGGCATGGCGACGCCGAGGCCGACGAGCCGTTTTTCGGCCTGTTCGGCACTGTTGGCGAGCTCCGTGCGGACCTGTTCGATCAGGTCGAGAATGACCTTGGCGCCATTGGCCGGGCCGCCCGGCGGCAGGTTGGCCTGGGCGCGTACCAGAACGGTGCCGACGAGATCAACCGCGATGGCGCGGGTGACGTGGCGGTCGATCTGCAGGCCGATGGCAAAGGCACCGTCCGGGACGAGGCGATAGGGTGTGGAAGGCTGGCCACGGCCGTTGCGCACGGCTGCAAGCGATACCACCAGCCCATCCCGCTCCAGATCCTCGATAATGTTGGATACGGTCTGCTTGGTCAGCTTCGTCGCCCGGGCGAGATCGGCGCGTGACAATTGCCCGTTCAGCCGCAGCGCATCGATCATGACGCGGCGGTTATGGGCACTGGTGCCCTCCTGATTGGTGCCGCTTTTTGCCCGGATCGGTCGCATCTCATTCATCCCGCGAAATCCTCTTGACACCATTAGAATATTGAACAAGAATTAAGTCAACGCAATTGACTTAATAAAAAGAGCCGCAGAGCTTTTAGGGAACAAACGGCGGTACAGGATCAGTCCTAGTGACCGCACAACACTTCGACAAGGCATGCCGGAGGCCGCTTTCAAGCGGTTTTGCGGAAGGCGCGTGTTTTCGCGGGCCGACGAGACGACCGTTGTTATCACTGGAGGGAAGAAAAATGCTGAAAGCCAAACGCAATGCGCTGATGGGGGCTGCCCTGGTCGGCGCCTTTTTTGCAACCAATGCCTATGCCGAAACGACGCTCAATGCGTTGTTCATGGCGCAGGCCGCCTATAGCGAAGCCGATGTTCGCGCCATGACCGATGCCTTTGCCAAGGCCAATCCGGACGTCAAGGTCAATCTCGAATTCGTGCCTTACGAAGGCCTGCACGACAAGACCGTGTTGGCGCAAGGGTCCGGCGGCGGCTACGATGTCGTGCTGTTCGACGTGATCTGGCCGGCCGAATATGCCAGCAACAAGGTTCTGGTCGACGTGTCCTCGCGCGTCACCGACGACATGAAGAAGAACGTGCTGCCCGGCGCCTGGACCACGGTGCAGTATGACGGCGCCTATTACGGCATGCCGTGGATTCTCGATACGAAATACCTGTTCTACAACAAGGAAATCCTCGAGAAGGCCGGCATCAAGACGCCGCCGAAGACCTGGGACGAGCTTGCCGAGCAGGCCAAGACCATCAAGGACAAGGGCCTTCTGGCCACCCCGATCGCCTGGAGCTGGTCGCAGGCGGAGGCTGCGGTCTGCGACTACACCACGCTGGTCAGCGCCTATGGCGGCGATTTCCTGAAGGACGGCAAGCCCGACTTCCAGACCGGCGGCGGCCTCGATGCCCTGAAATACATGGTGTCGAGCTACACGTCGGGCATCTCCAACCCGAATTCCAAGGAATTTCTGGAGGAAGACGTCCGCAAGCTGTTCGAGAACGGCGAGGCCGCTTTCGCGCTGAACTGGACCTATATGTACAACCTCGCCAATACCGGCAAGGACAGCAAGGTTGCCGGCAAGGTCGGCGTCGTTCCGGCACCGGGCGTTGCGGGCAAGAGCGAGGTTTCGGCTGTCAACGGCTCGATGGGCCTTGGCATTACCGCGACCAGCAAACATCCGGACGAGGCTTGGAAATACGTTACCTTCATGACCTCGCAGGCCGTGCAGAACCAGTATGCCAAGCTCAGCCTGCCAATCTGGGCATCGTCCTATGCGGACCCGGCCGTCAGCAAGGATCAGGAAGAGCTGATCGCTGCTGCCAAGCTGTCTCTGGCTGCCATGTATCCGCGCCCGACGACGCCGAAATACCAGGAGCTTTCGACAGCGCTGCAGCAGGCCATTCAGGAAGCACTGCTTGGCCAGGCCAGCCCGGAAGATGCGCTGAAAACCGCTGCCGAGAATAGCGGTCTCTAAAGCGCCGGGGTTTTCCCCCTTCGCTTACATCCACCGATCTCCGGGCGGCGCTATCGCTGCCGCCCGGAAGTTCGCATCACCCTTGCATCCCATGATTTTTTCAGGAAGAGTTGCCCCATGTCCGGGACATCGATGACCACACGTGCATGGCTGCTGATGCTACCGCTGCTCGCCGTCATGATCGCCGTCATCGGCTGGCCGCTCGCCGATACCGTCGGGCTTTCCTTCACCGATGCCAAGCTTGTCGGTACCGCCGGCAATTTCGTCGGCATCGACAATTACGTGAAGATGCTGACCAGCTCCAATTTCCAGCGCACGCTGACGACCACCACCATCTTTGCCGTTATCTCGGTCTTTGCCGAAATGGTTCTGGGCGTTCTGGCTGCCCTTCTGCTCAATCAGAAATTTTACGGCCGCACCGTGCTGCGCGGACTGATGATCCTGCCTTGGGCATTGCCGACCGTGGTCAATGCCACGCTCTGGCGGCTGATCTACAATCCGGAATATGGCGCGCTGAATGCGGCACTGACCCAGATCGGCATGCTCGATGCCTACCGCTCGTGGCTTGGCGAACCGGGCACCGCGCTGGCATCGCTGATCATCGCCGATTGCTGGAAGAACTTTCCGCTGGTGGCGTTGATCGCGCTGGCAGCCCTGCAGGCGGTGCCGCGCGATATCACCGCCGCATCGCTGGTCGATGGCGCGGGACCCTTTGCCCGCTTCCGCTTCGTCATCCTGCCTTATCTTGCCGGCCCGCTGATCGTTGCGCTGGTGCTTCGAACCATCGAAGCATTCAAGGTCTTCGACATCATCTGGGTGATGACCCGCGGTGGGCCTGCCAACAGCACGCGCACACTGTCGATCCTTGTCTATCAGGAGGCGTTTTCCTTCCAGAGGGCGGGATCCGGCGCTTCGCTGGCGCTGATCGTCACGCTCCTGGTGGCGGTGCTTGCTGCGGTCTATGCCGTTCTTGTCCGGCGCACGGCGGGGAGTACGGCATAATGGAACGCAAGACCTTCCTGTTTTCGTTCTTCATTCACGCCTGCGCACTTCTGCTTGCGGTGATCATTCTTGCGCCGGTGGCCTGGCTGTTCATCATGAGCATCTCGCCTGCCGCCGACCTGACGGCCCGGCCGCTTGTCTGGTGGCCGCAGACGGTTGATTTTTCGCGCTATGGAATATTGCTGTCCAGCGTCGAAAACAGCGCCGGTGCCGCCTTCGTTGCGTCGCTGACCAACAGCATTTTGGTTGCCGGCATGGCCACCATCGCGGCGTTGGCGCTTGCCATTCCGGCTGCCTGGGCCGTGTCACGGACGCCGTCGGTCGGCTGGTCGCTTTACATGGTGATTGCCACCTACATGCTGCCGCCGGTGGCGCTGGCGGTTCCGCTCTATTTCGGGCTTGCGCATCTCGGCCTGCTCAACAGCGTTTTTGGTCTGGCGCTGGTCTATCTGACTATCCTTGCACCGTTTACCACCTGGCTGATGAAATCCGGCTTCGATGCCATTCCGAGAGAAATTGAGGCGGCGGCGATGATGGATGGGGCGGGGCTGTTTGCGACGCTGCGGATCATCACCCTGCCGCTGGCAGCACCAGTGATGGCGACGTCGGCGCTGTTTGCCTTCCTGCTCGCCTGGGACGAATTCTTCTATGCGCTGCTGTTCACGTCCGACCTGCGTGCCAAAACACTGACCGTCGCCATCGCCGATCTCGCCGGTGGCCGTGTTTCCGATTACGGACTGATCGCAACCGCGGGCGTGCTTGCCGCCTTGCCGCCCGTGGTGATCGGTCTTGTCATGCAACGCGCCCTGATTTCCGGGCTGACCAGCGGCGGCGTCAAGGGATGACCATGGCTTCAAACGATTATCGCCCGATCGGACTTCAGGCGATCGACCGCGAAATGGCCCGCCAGAATGCCGACGCCATCGCGTCTTTCGAAGGCAATGGCGAGAGAGCCAAGGCTATCGCAACGTCGTTGCGCGAAACCGGTGGTCTGCTTTTGCTCGGGATGGGTGGATCGCATGCGGTCAACCGGGCGGTCGAGCCGCTTTACCGGGCGCTCGGCATCGAGGCGATTGCCGTCACCCTCTCCGAACAGCTCGGTATGCCGCTTGCGATCGAGGGCCGTACTGTTTTGATTACCTCGCAATCTGGCGAGAGTGCCGAGGTTCTGCGCTGGTTTTCGGAAACCGGCGGGTCTGAGGACACATTCGGTTTGACGCTGGAGGAGGCATCCTTTCTTGGCAGGACGGCGCCTTGCCTCGTTGGTGCGGGCGGCACGGAGCTTGCCTTTGCCGCGACGCGCAGCCTGACGGTGAGTTTTGCGCTGCATCTGGCGATCCTGTCAGCGCTTGGCGAAGACCCGGCACCGGCGCTGGCCGTGCTTGCAGCGCCTGCCAACAACGACATCAGTGCAGCGCTTGCCGTTTTTGACAGCGCCGCAACCGTAGTGACCTCCAGCCGGCGTCTGCAGGGACTGGCGGAAGCACTGGCGCTCGGGCTGACCGAGCTGTCGCGCTATCCCTGTTTTTCGCTGGAGGGCGGACAGCTTCGGCATGGCCCGATGGAAATGCTCGGTCCGAAGGTCGGCGTCGTGCTGTTTCGCGGCAATGACGTGACCGCCGATCTGGTGACGGCGATGGCGGTGTCAGTGGTGGAGACCGGGGCTCCGGTTGTTGTTTTCGATGCGTCCGGTCACGCGCCGGTGGAAGGTGCAACGACTCTACGCTTTGCGCCAGCAACGGGGCTTGCAGCCATCTTCTCGATGCTGCCGGTTGCCCAGCGTTTCATGATCGCCTTTGCCGAAGCCCGCGTCGACAATGCTGGAACGCCGGTGCGTTCCAGCAAGATTACCCGGAGCGAATGACATGCGTCCGCTTGCCGTGATCGGAAACGTCAATGTCGACCTGATCCTCGGTCCGGCGGAGCCCTGGCCGAAGGCGGGCACCGAGATCATCGTCGATCACGACGAATTGCGGGTCGGCGGTTCGGCCGGTAATGCCGCATTGGCCTGGAAGGCGCTTGGGGTTGATTTCGATATCGCCGCCAATACCGGTACCGACGAATTCGGCCGCTGGTTGCGCGAGGCCTTTGGGCGCCGGGCGGAAAAATGGCCGGTTCGGCCGGAGGGGACGACGCTTTCGGTCGGCATTACCCATCCCGATGGCGAGCGGACGTTCTTTACGACGCGCGGACATCTGCCGCGTTTTTCGCTCGATTGTGTCTTTGCCGCCCTCGACGGTGTCCGGCTGTCCGGCGGCTACGCGCTGCTCTGCGGCTCGTTCCTCACCGACGATCTGACGGCGGATTACCCCTCTCTGTTCGATTGGGCCGACACGCATAACATAACGCTGGCGCTCGATACCGGTTGGCCGCTCGATGGCTGGACGGAGACAAACCGGCAGGCGACGAGCGGCTGGCTTTCCCGCTGCGGCTGCGCGCTGTTGAACGAGGTGGAATCGACGACGCTGTCCGGCCTTGCCGATCCCGTCGAGGCCGCCCGCGAACTCAAGCGCCATATGCCGGCGAATGCGATCGTCGTGGTCAAGCGCGGCCCGGACGGGGCGCTGGCGATCGGTACCGATGGCACGCTGGTGTCCGCTGCGGCGCCGCGCGTTGAAGTCGTCGATACCATTGGTGCCGGTGATGTCTTCAATGCAGCGTTTCTGGCGGCGCTGGCAGACGGCAAGCCGCTTGCAGACTGCCTGGCAGCCGGAACCACAGTTGCCTCACGTGCCATTTCCACGCTTCCCCGCAACTATGGTGGCCCTTTGGCGACTGCTACCGGAGAGACCGCATCATGAGCGCGCTCGAAATCGAGAATATCCGCAAGACCTATGGCGCCCTCGAAACCCTGAAGGGCATCGATATCTCGCTGGAAAGCGGCGAGTTCCTGGTGCTGCTGGGATCATCGGGCTGCGGCAAGTCGACCTTGCTCAACATCATTGCCGGTCTTGCCGACGCTTCGGGCGGCGATATCCGGATCGGCGGGCGGTCGATCCTCGGCGTGCATCCGAAGGATCGCGACATCGCCATGGTGTTCCAGTCCTATGCGCTCTATCCGAACCTCTCGGTCCACCGCAATATCGGCTTCGGGCTGGAAATGCGCAGGGTTCCGGCCGCAGAGCGGGAAAAGGCGGTGCAGGAAACGGCCAAGCTGCTGCAGATCGAAAACCTGCTGGATCGCAAACCCGGTCAGCTTTCCGGCGGCCAGCGCCAGCGTGTGGCGATCGGCCGGGCGCTGGTGCGCAAGCCGCAGGTCTTCCTGTTCGACGAACCGCTTTCCAACCTTGATGCCAAGCTGCGCATGGAGACGCGCACCGAGCTGAAGCGCCTGCACCAGATGCTCGGCACCACAATTGTCTACGTTACCCACGACCAGATCGAGGCGATGACGCTGGCGACCCGGATCGCGGTGATGCGCAACGGCCGCATCGAGCAGCTTGGCACCCCCGAGGAGGTCTATGATCATCCGGCCACACTCTATGTCGCCGGTTTCGTCGGCTCGCCGCCGATGAACGTGCTGGACGGCGTGGTCGCGGGCGAGGGCGTAAAATTGGATGGATCAGATGCCATCATCGCCCTGCCGGCGCGGTTGAAAAATGCGGCGGCTGCAGGACGGCGGGTCAAGCTCGGTGTGCGCCCGGAAGCGCTTCAGCTGACGGGGAATGTGAGCCAAACGCCTGCGCTTGACGTCGAGATTGAGGTTGTCGAACTGACCGGCCCGGAACTGGTCGTCACCGGCCGGGTCAGCGGACAACGGGTCACCGCCTGCCTGCCGCCGCGCACCAAGCTGACTGTGGGCATGAAGCGCGCTTTCGGCTTTGACGAGGATGCGCTGCATCTGTTCGATGCGCAGACGGAACTGGCACTTGGCTGAGCGGGGTGGCCGGTCCGCGCTGGTTGCAAACAACAGCGCAGGACCGGTTCCCAAGGACGGGGCTATGTTCTAGAAACGCTTCTGATGAAGATCGCTTTTTATAGTCCGCTCAAATCCCCCAATCATCCCGTTCCTTCCGGCGACCGGTTGATGGCGCGCCTGTTGATGGCGGCGCTGGTTAAGGCGGGGCATGAGGTGGAGATCGCTTCGGAGCTGCGGGCTTTCCTGCCGGATGCTTCGGCGGATGCCATCGCGGTTCGCTCCGTGGCGATGGAGGTCGAGCGATCGCGGATTTCGGCGCTGTGGCGCGCGCGCGGCGCGCCGGATCTATGGTTTTGCTACCACCTTTATTACAAGGCGCCGGATCTGCTTGGCCCGGCGCTCGCCCGCGAATTTGGCCTTGGTTATGTGACGGCGGAAGCATCCTATTCGGCCCGCCGCAATACGGGGCAGTGGGCGGACATGCAGCAGCAAGTTCTGGATACGGTTCAGCAGGCTTTAGTGAATATCTGCCTGACCCGCCGGGATTTTGACGGGCTTGCAGCAGTGGCGCCCGAGGCATGTCTGGCGTTGCTGCCGCCTTTCATCGATCCGGCTCTGTTTCTGGAAAGACAGCCCGAACCCGAACCCGGGCGATTGATCACCGTGGCGATGATGCGGTCCGGTGACAAAATGGACAGCTATGTCATGCTGGCTGAGGCCCTGTTGCGGCTGACGCATTTGCCGTGGCAGTTGTCTGTCGTTGGCGACGGGCCGCGTGGTGCCGATGTGCGGGCGCTGTTTGCTGGGTTCGATGAAGGCCGGATCCTCTGGCACGGCGAAAAGACGGCCACCGATATCGCCAACCTTCTGTCGCAATCGTCGCTCTATGTCTGGCCGGGGTGCGGCGAGGCTTATGGTCTGGCCTATCTCGAGGCGCAGGCGGCCGGATTGCCTGTTGTCGCGCAAGAGATCGCTGGGGTGCCGGAGGTGGTGATGCACGGAAAAACGGGCCTGTTGACCCCGCCGGGGGATGCCGATGCCTATGCACAGGCGGTCGAGCGGCTGCTGACGGAGGATGATGAGCGGGCAACGTTTGCCCGTGCGGCAAGGTCCTTGGCAGGCGAGGAGCGCTCGCTCGCGCGGGCGGCGGTGCGGTTGAGTGCCATTCTGGACGCATACATAAAACGGGCGCGGCATGATGGATGAATTCAAAGCAGTGATTTTTGGTGAACTGGACCGCTGGCAGCGGGCGGGCAAGGTCGCGCAGTTCTGGCTGCGGGATGACGACGCCATTGAGCCGACTGAGCCGCTTGACCGGTTGCTGGAGATATCGGCCGCGTTTACGGTGCCGCTCACCCTTGCTGTCATTCCGGCCCATACCGGCGAGGCGCTTGCCGACAGGCTGCGGCGGGAGCCGTTGTGTTCCGTCGCCGTGCATGGCTGGTCGCACCGGAACCATGCAGGACCGGATGAAAAGAAGCAGGAGCTTGGCCGGCATCGTCCGGTGGCCGACGTACTTGCGGAATTGAAGCGGGGTTTTGACCAGCTCGCTGCGCTTTATGGCGAGCAGTTCGTGCCGATGCTGATCCCGCCGTGGAACCGGATCGATGCTGCGCTACTTCCGCAACTGGCAGGGCTCGGCTATCAGGCGCTGTCGGTCTATGGCCCGGAAAAGCCGGCAGCCTTGCCGCTGATCAATACCCATGTGGATGTGATGGACTGGCATGGAACGCGGGGAGGGCGTGATCCGCAGGCGCTGGCTGGCGAGATCGCCGCGCGCTTGCGGTCGATGTTCGAGCATGGCGGGGCGATGGGGCTTTTGACCCATCATCTGGTCCATGATGCCGCAGTCTGGGATTTCATGAAGGCGCTGTTTACCGTTACGGCGGATCATCCCGCCTGCCGCTGGACGGCGGTTACGGATATCCTGCGCGAACAGCAAGCGTCAGCCGGATAAGGCAACTCAGAGATCGATGACCTGGCCGTCGCGGGCGGTGATGGCGCCGTTGAATTCCCGGCCGGCGAGCCGCTGGATGTCGTCGAGTTCATTGTCGGTGCGCAGCGGCGAATGATGGATGAAGGCGACCTGCTTGGCTTTTGCAGTCTTGGCGAGCCGGATGCCTTGCTGCCAGGAGGAATGGCCGTAGCCGACATGGCGCTGCATTTCGTCATCGGTATACATGCAGTCATAGAGGAAGAGATCGCAGCCATCGATCAGGTCGAGCACGGCGGGATCGAGCGTGCCGGGTTTGTGTTCGGTATCCGTGACCAGCGCCACCGCGCGGCCGCCCCATTCGACGCGGTAACCGATGGCGCCGCCCGGATGGTTGAGACTGCCGGTGCGGATCGTGACGCCGGGATGAGGAACCAGCGTGTCGCCGGAACGGAAATCACGACAGTTGATCGAGGCGCGGCAGATATCCGGTTCGACCGGGAACCACGGCGGGCGCATGAATTCGCCGATCATCTGGCGGGTGGACATGCGCCCGGCCAGATGTCCGGACCACAGGGTCACCGATGCATGCGGATCGAACAGTGCCGGTAGATAGGGCAGGCCGACGATATGGTCGTAATGGCAGTGGGTGAAAAACAGGTTGAAATCGGAAACGCCTTCGGACTTCAGCGTCTGGCCGGCTGGCATCAGGCCGGAACCGGCATCGAACAATAGCCTGTGCGGTCCGCATTGCATCTCGATGCAGATGGTGTTGCCGCCATAATTCTGGAACTCGGCGCCTGACACCGGGAGGCTGCCACGCACTCCCCACAACCGCACCCGAAACACGTTTTCGTTCACTCTCTCGCCTCAGTCACGGAAAACTACTTTGCCTTTCCGTCTGCAACTGTCCCACTTAACTCTTAAGGTCGTCTTTTTGTCTTGCTTGATTAACCAAGCCGCATTTCGGCCATGTTAGCTAAACTGCTTGGGTTAAGCGAGACTTCAATTCGCTTTTTCTTTCCACATATGCGAGAGACGAAGAGAAACGAATCCGGTTTGAACGTGCAGACGGAAAATACCGACAGAATGCCGCCCGTAAACCACCCGCGCATCGCAATTATCGCCGACGCGCATTTCCATGATCTTTATGCCGATTACGGCTTTCCCGGCATTGTCCAAGATGATCGCAGGCTGACCTTCAGGCTGCTCGCCGACACGGCCCGCTCGACGCGTGTATTCAACGAGAGTTACTTCGCATTCCATCACGCGCTTGACGATATCGCCAAACGCGGCATCCGCCATGTCGTTCTGCTCGGCGACTACTCCGACGACGGACAGGTGGAGACCGTCAAGGGCGTAAAGCGGGTGCTCGACAGTTATGCGGCACGGTTCGGCATGCGGTTTTATGCCACCACCGGCAATCACGATATCTTTGGGGCGGACGGGCGTCACCGCTCCAAGCGCTTCCTCAACGAAGATGGTGGCTACAGCATTCTCAGCAGCGATCCGCACGTGCGTGATCGTGGTGCCCATAAAGTCATCGCCAGTGATCGGATGTATTGCCAGGGCTATCCGGACGGGCTCGATGCCATGGCGGATTTCGGGTTTTATCCGCGCGCCGGCGATCTGCACTGGGAAACACCGTTCGGCACCGATGGCGATCCGGCAACGAGGCTCTATAAGGTCCATTCGCCGGACGGGAAAACCACGCGCTCGCTGATGGACGCGTCCTATCTGACCGAACCCTTTCCCGGCGTCTGGCTGCTGATGATCGACGCCAATGTTTTCGCGCCCGTCGACGGCGTGGTGCCTGGCGAGGAGGGTGATCTCACTGACAGCACCAGTGCCGGCTGGAACGCGATGCTGGTTCACAAACGGTTCGTTCTCGACTGGATGGCGGATGTTTCCCGGCGTGCCTCGATCAAGGGCAAATGCCTGTTGGCATTTTCACACTATCCGGTTCTCGATCCGCTCGACGGGACAGTCGAGGACGAGGTGGCTTTGCTTGGCCGGACGGGCATGGCGGAGCGTATTCCGCAGGCCGATGTTGCCGAGGCGTTGATCGCGGCGGGTATCGATATCCATTTCAGTGGGCACCTGCATGTCAACGATACGGCGCAGTACCGCAGCGGCGATCATTTTCTGACCAATGTCGCCATGCCGTCGCTTGTTGCCTTTCCCGGCGCTTACAAGGTGCTGACGATCGGTGAGCAACGCATCGATGTCGAGACGGTTGGGATCGAGACGATGCCGCTCGACGACGATTTGCGGCAGGGCTATCAGCAGGAGATTTTACCGTCGCGGCTGGAAGCGGGTGGTTTGCTCGAGGTTGATGATTACGGTGGTTTCCTGTTCGAGCATCTCGGGCATCTGGTTGGACGGCGCTATCTCAAGCGGGAGTGGCCGAAGGATATCACGGCGATGATCCGCAGTCTGGATCTTGCTGATCTGGCAGCGCTGGCTCTGGTCCAAGAGCCGGTGACAGCGGCGGACGCGAGGGCGGCACTCGCCGCCGCCCGCAACGATCCGGCATTGCAGCAGCGGCTTACGGACGCAGGGCTTGATAGTGCAGGGCTCGCGGGCATCTCCGCGATGGCATTTCTGGCTGACTGGTATCGGCTGCGGATGGGCAGCGAACTGGCGCTTGACTGGATCAGCGAGCAGAAGATCGCGTCCTACTTAGCCGTCGGAAAATTGTTTGCCGAGCGCGATAGCCAAGCGCCGGGCGCGGTACAGGCGCAGTTTACGCTGATATTCCGGATGTTTTCGAAATATCTCTCAGGTCTTCCGTCACGCAATTTCGGCATCGACCGCATCACCGGGGTGATCGAGCCTATCTTGGCGAAATCCTAATCGGCCTTGCGGGCGCGGCTGCGGGCTTCGGACAGTTCGCTGGTCGTGTGGCTGAGGCGATCGGCCAGCACCCGCATGATCTCGATGGTGATCTCGGGAAAATCGGTGAGCAGCTTGAGGAAATGTTCCTTGCGGATGCGCAGGGCCTCCACATGTGTCGTCGTCTGCACCGTGGCTGTTCGTGAAACGTCGCAGAGGATGGCGATCTCGCCGACAATGGAATTGGTTTCGACTTCGGCGATCTTGATCGGACCGGTCGAGGAATCGACCAGGATATCCGCCTTGCCGGCCAGGACGACATAGGCTGCGTCGCCGGTATCGCCCTGATGGAACAGCGCTTCGCCCGGATCATAGCTGACACGGTCGGACGTAAACGCGAGAAGCTTCAGCTTGCCCGGTTCGACATTCGAAAACAGCGGCACGCGCCGCAGCATTTGAACTTCATCCTTCAGAAGCATAATCGTGCCCATTCCCCATTTTCTTCCTCCCGGGTCATTCACTGGCAATAGTCACCAGCACGGTCATCGGAAAGATCGTCCCTGCCTGCATCCCCGTCGCACGCATGGACTTCTCCACTGACATTATGATGACACAAGCTCCTTAAAGATACCGTTATTCTCGACCAGTGCCGCATGTGTTCCTTCTTCCACAAGCAAGCCCCTGTCGAAGACCAGAACACGGTCGAACAGGCTTGCGAGGCCGGTATTGGACAGGACCCAGACCACTGCCGGATCTCGTCCATCCCTGCGCACGAGTTTCAGCACATCGCGGACGATCTCGTCCTGCAGGCGGTGGTCGAGGCCGGGCAAAGGCCTGTTGAAGATATAATACTCCGACCGCCGGATCAGCGCGCGTGCCAGATTGAGTTTCTGGCGCTGGACCGCCGTCAAGCGCTTGCCGCCGGCGCCGAGATTGAAATCGAGACCGATATCGATGACGCGCTCCAAAAGGCCGAGCGAATTCAAAAGCGATGTGACGATGGAGCGAATACGCTTGGATCCATCGGTGTGCTTGTGGCTGATGCGGCCGAACAGGATGTTGTCCATCAGGCTTGCCGACGCCAGATAGTGTTCCGGATCGTAGCGCTCGATATCGCCACGCATATTGTCCGGCAGGCCGTCATGGAACTGGCGGCGGACATCGACGATCTTGGCCATCAGTTCGTCGGTCAAAAGACCGAAACGATGCCGTGGCTCGATATAGCGGAAACTCAGGCGAATGATCTGGCCGCGGTCATCTTCGGATGCCGCGTCAAAGCCCTTGCCCTTCAGCTTCTGCAGCAGCAGCTGGTAGTCGGGAATGTCATCCGCCGTCATGAAGGTCAGCTGCTGGAAGAACGGATGGTCCGGTGGCAGGTCGGCGAACAGTTCGACCGCGTTTTCGGCGATGCTGTAGCCCATGTCGAATAGGATACGGTCGAGGCCGGAGCGGCCGACGACGGAGCGGAAATAGGCATTCTTGCCGATGGCCTTGCCGATCAGTGCCGGGCCGGTCGCCGTGCCGAACAAAAGGTTTTCGCCGACCGTCGCTTCGGTGTTGTAGGCGCCCGGCTCGAACGACACGACGAGGCTGCTGAGGCCCGCTTCTTCCAATTCCTCGCGAAGGGCGTGGCGCATCTCGACGATGCCCTCGGTCAGACCCGGATGTTCGCTCGGAGATACGGTGCTGCGCAGGGCAAGATCGAGAATGTCCTTGGACAATTGAACTGTATCAAGCACCGAGAGAACCGGCGCGAAGAGATCGTCGCTGTTCGTTGCATTGGCGGCGTCGTAGTCAATCCAGTCGCTGTTGACGTCATAGTCCGGATTTCCGGCCAGTTTCGCCTCGTTGATCTGCCATTTGCGATGCGCAGCGCCGCTGCCCTCGTAAACGGCTTCCTTCATCGGCGCATGTTTGAGGCCGTAAAGCAGGTTGTCACGCAAGGTTCCATAGAAGAAGTAGGCGTCGGAAGACACATAGGAGATCGCGCGTCCGGTCACCGATTCCGGCAGTTCCAGAAGATCCTCGCCGCCCGCCGTTACCTTGCCGCTCTCCGGCCATGTCAGGCGCGCAAACGCTTCCGCCAGCATATCGCCGCCGCCGGCAGCGCCGCCGACGATGGCAACGGTTTCGCCGGGATGGATCTGTACCGATACGCGCTCCAGAAGCTTGGCGCCACTATCGTCGGAAAGCGACAGATTGACTGCAGCCAAGGGGTGTTTCAACGCGCTGGTATTCTTGATGGCAATGGCCTGGATGGCAGGGTCAATGGTGTTGTCGACGCTGAACTGCTCGACCACCTGGACATATTTCACCTGGACGTCCTGGCGGGTCTGGTCCCAGTCGATCAGGTCCTTCAGCGGGCCGGGCAGGTCCTTGTAGGCGCTGATGACGGCGATCAGCTGGCCGATATCGAGACGGCCCTGCAGCGCCAGATAACCGCCGATGCAATAGAACAGAAAGGGGGTCAGCTGGGCGAGGAAATTGTTGATGAACTTGACCAGGAATTTCCACTGGTAGAGGTCGTAGCGAATCTTGAAGATGCGGCCGAGGCGTGAGGCGATATCGGCGCGCTCGAAGTTGGACGTGTCATAGGCGTGGATGGTGCCGATGCCGTCGACGATCTCGCTGACGCGGCCGGCCAGTTCGCGGGCGGTGATCTGGCGTTCGCGGCCAAGCACCAGCAGGCGCCGGCGCATGCGCGGAATGATGATCGCCTGGACGCCGACCATGAAGGCCGCGATCAGGCCGAGCCAGGTATTCTGCATGAAGATGAAGAACAATGCAGTCAAAGCCTGCCCGCCGAGCAGTGCCGGCTGGACGAAGGCATCGCCGGTGAAGCCGCCGAGAGGCTCGACCTCATCCTTGACCATGCTGGACACTTCCGCGCCCTTCATGCGCTTGAACTGGCCGGGCGGGAAACGCAGGATGCGGTCGACGAGCTCGAAGCGGATGCGGCGCAGCAGGCGCTCGCCGAGCCGTCCCTTGTAGGTATTGATATAGAATTTGAAGAGGCCGTTGATAATCACCAGCAGCAGGAAAACCATGCTGAGGGCAAACAGGGTCTGCATGCGGGTCAGATCGACCCCGTTGAACAACGTCACGGTTCCGAGCCACGGCAGGTCGAAACTGATATTCATGAAGGTTTGGGTGGCACCCGGCTGGTCAAACCCCTGGCCCTGGATTGGCCCGTTGACGATCTGCTTGGGCAGGTCGAACGACAGGAAATAGGGGATCATCGAGACGGCGACAACCAGGAGGATCCAGAGTTGGTGACCTCTTGTATGCGTCCAGATGTAGCGGGCTATGCTTTTTTCCATGGGGGATTCAACTGGCCGTGTAGCGGGTGTCTAGGACGTAGAAGCGCCGGGCAGCATAGGGCGTGCCGGCGATTTCCGGGTCTTGCAGGTGAAGATCGAACTGTCCGCGGATCGTTACGGCCGGGCGGCTGACGATATGCGGCACCTGGGAGGCAGCGCGTTCGAGTTCCGGCGCGTATTCGATGACGACGGTCTTGGCGTTTTCGATCAAGGAGAACAGAAGGTCGCCAAGCGGATCCTTGCGGCCGAAGGGCTTTAGGGAATAGCCAAGCAGCACGAGGCCGTAGCTTCCGGGCTGATAATGATAGTCGATCTGCTGGAACTTGGCCGGAATGTGCCGGACATGGCATTGTTGTCCGTTCAGTTCGGTTGCTTCATAGGCCTCGGTCTTTGGATCGACGGAGGTGACCGACAGCGGATGGTGGGTCAGATAAGGAGTGATGGGCCGGATATGGCCACCGATTTCCAGAATGTGCGGGCAGTCGCGCATGAAGTGGGCGGCAAAGACCTGCCGCATGGTTGCGCCCAGTCCTGCCAGATGCGGTATATCCTTACCCGCCTCCAGAGGCGGTGAAGCGGAGGCGGCATCCTTCAGGTTGACTTGCATTCCTTGCACTCCAGAAAAGTCCAGACTACAACACGCGCATGATGAAAACTACCCGATCAAACGAAGCAAACACAACAGATTGGCACGAGAGTGCCTTCGATATTATCCGCGGTATGTCCGCCTATACGGGAAGCTCTCTGATAGAAGGCCTTGCGAAAGTGATCGCCAAATATCCGGATGCGGACCTCGGCACGGCCTTCAACCACAAGCAGGTTGGAAGCAAGATATGGGCACGCGAAAAGCTGTTTGAAAGCCTCGGCGGAAAATTTAAACACATTGTCCTGCTCGGTGGCTGGTACGGCGTGCTTCCGGCCATGTGTTTCGATGACAACCGTTTCGACATCGACCTGTTCGAGAGCATCGATATCGACCCGCATGTCGGCGAAATTGCCGAAACGCTGAATGCCAGGGCCGGAGAGCGTTTTCGCACAGTGACGCAGGATATGTACGCGCTGGATTACAGCACCCGCAGTGCCGATCTGGTGATCAACACCAGCTGCGAACACATTGCCGATCTGCCGGCATGGCTGTCGCTTTTGCCGCGTGGGACACAGGTGCTGCTGCAGTCGAACGACTATTTCAGCGAGCCGACCCACATCAACTGCGTGCCGTCGCTGGAAGCCTTCAAGGAGCAGACAGCGCTCAGCCATCTGGCCTTTGCCGGATCGCTGAAGATGAAGAAATATACCCGTTTCATGGTGATCGGTACGGTTTGACCGGCGGCTACAGCAGCCCGCGCAAGATTTCGGCGGTGCGATGGGCGCCGTCGAGATCGAGGCTGTGGGGCGGACGATCCGTTGCTGCGAGCGCTGTTTCGATTGCCCGCGTCATGCTGTCGGCCGACAGGTCGTCTTCGATGAGCACATGCGCCAGCCCAAGCTTTTCAAGACGTTCGGCCCGCACCGTCTGCTCGGTTTCACCACCGGCGGTGAAGGGGATGAGCAGGGCATGGCACCCGGCGCGCAGGATGTCGCAAACCGTGTTGTAGCCCGCCTGTGATACCGACAGCTTGGACCCGGCCAGCAGGCTCGCGAAGTCGGGTCGGAAGCGGTAGACGCTGACATGGGCGGGCGCATCGGCCGAGATCGCATCGAAATCGGACTGCGGCAGATTGGGACCGGTGATCAGGGTCCAGGACAACGACTTGCCGATATTCTTTGCTGCTTCCAGTGCTGCGCGGATCAAGGCATTGCCGACGGCACCGCCACCGGCCGAGACGATGACGTCGAAACGTTCGGTTGGCTGTACGGGCGCGGGGGCTGCCACCAGCCCGGTGTAGATCACCTTGTCGGTGATATCGGCGGCCAGCGGAAACGTATCTTCCAGCCGGGCAAAGGCCGGGTCGCCATGAACCAGCACCCGGTCGAAATACTGCTTCACCAGCGCGACCGTTTCCTCGTCGCGGCCGGGCTTGGAGCGTTCCTGCAGGATATCGCGCAGCGAGGTGACGACCAGCGGCTTGTTGTCCATGGCCGCAATCGCCTCAAGCAGCGGCAGAAGTTCGAAACGGACCTGGCGGCGGCCGAAGGGGAAGGCCTCGATGATGACGATATCAGGTTGGCTTTGGTGAAAGGCAGCCAGCAGCCGTTCCTTGCGATTGTCCTTGAAGGCATCATCAACCGGATTGCCGTCGATGTCGGCGAGCCCTGAAAACCCAGCATCACCGGCGGTGATCGGCGGCAGGGCGACGTGATGAACAAGCGGGCCGGGAAAACCGGTGACCGGTGTTCCTCCCGTGACGACCGTCACGTCGAAACCGTCTTCGGCCAGCGCGCGGGCGATGCGGCTTGCCCGGGCAAGATGGCCGATGCCGAGCAGGTGCTGGACGTAGAAAAAGGCGCGAGGGGCTCTGGGCTGGCTATCGGTCATTGAACAGTCCGCCATTCATTTTCGAACAGGTCCTTCAGCTGACGGATGCTGGTTTGGTGATCGAAATGGCCGCGCACCTTGCGTTCGGCCGCTTCCCCAAGACGCTTGCGCAGCGCCGGTTCACGGATGGCTTTTTCAAGTGCCGCGGCCAGCGCCTTTGGGTCTTCCGGCGGCACGACAAAACTGTTCTCACCATCGGTGAGAAGCTCCGGTATCCCGGAAATATTCGTCGATATGCAGACCAGCGCCTGGCTCGATGCCTCGACGATCACGTTCGGCAAGCCATCACGGTCGCCATCGGCGGTGATGCGGCAGGCCAGCGCAAAGATATCGGCATCGCGATACTGTTGCAGCACTTCGGTTTGCGACAGTGACCCATGCCAGACAATTTTCTCTGCGATGCCGAGTTCGGATGCCAGTGCCTGCAGCTTTTTCAACAGGTCGCCGCCGCCGATATGGACGAACCGCCAGTTGAGATCGGCAGGCAGAAGGCTCAGCGCCCGTAGCAGGATATCGAAACCCTTCTTCTCGACCGCGCGGCCAACGCTGACGATGGTGACCGGATGGGCAGGATCGGACCCGTCATAGCCTGGGCGGTTACCCTCGAACGGCCCGAAACGGCTGAGGTCGAGGCCGTGATAGCTCAGGTGCACATGCGGTTTGCCGCCGGCAAGGTGGCGCAGGTGTTCAAACCCGGTCTGCGTGCAGGTCACGATCCAGCGGGTGCTGTCGAGTTTTCCGGCCAGTTCCCATTCCGGCGACGTCCAGATGTCCTTGGCATGGGCCGAGCAGGTCCAGCCGATGCCGGTGATCATGCTGGCATAGCGGGCAACGGAGGCCGGGGTGTGTATGAAATGCGCGTGTAGCCATTCGCCGCCCTCTGGCCACTCGGCTGAGAGCACCATCGCTTGGCCGAAACGACGCACCCGGTTGCGGGTCGGATCGCGCCAGAGATCGCTGAACAATGCAGGCAAGGCGCGCCAGAATCCGGGCTTGGACAGGCAGCGGAAGAGCGCACGGGTGACCCGGGCCGGCTCCTCGTGCAGGTATTCAGGCAGGTAATGGACCGGCGCTTTGATTTCGTCATGGATCGGATGCCGCTTCTTGTCCGTCGGCTTGCGTAGCGCCACCAGTTCGAGGTCGAAGCCTGCCCGTTCCAGTCCAAGCAGTTCCTGGGCGATGAAGGTTTCCGACAGGCGCGGATATCCCTTCAGCACCACGACGATCTTGCGGCGCTCAGTCAATTCTGGCCCGATCCGTTGACGACCGTCAGGTGTTCACGGTTGCGGCGGCCGAGCCATTCACCGACGATCTGCGATATGTTCGCCAGGCCTTCGAGCGTCATGCCCTTGGCGCTCTTGGAGGGCGGGTCGCGATCCGGCAGTGCCTTGAGTGCGGCGGCAAAGCGCATGGGATCGGCTGCCTCCTCCGGCAGAAGCATGTCGATCAGTCCAAGCTCTGCAGCGCGGCTAGCCCTAATAAGCTGCTCTTCGCGCGGCATGACCCTCGGGACAATCAGTGCCGGCTTGTCGAAGGACAGGATCTCGCAATAGGTATTATAGCCCCCCATCGCCACCACGGCTTTGGCGCCGGCTATCAGTTCTTCCATGCGGTTGTCGAATTCGATCACCTCGAGATAGGGGATTTTCGCACATTTCATCAGCAGCTTGTGGCGCTGCTTGGCCGGCATATAGGGGCCGAGCACGATCAGCGACTTGTGCGTCAGGGTCGGGTCTTCCTGGTATGCATCGACGACATCGTGGATCAGGTCGGAGCCGTCACCGCCGCCGCCGGTGGTGATCAGGATATAGTCACCTTTCGGCTTGTGTTCGGATTCGACGTCCTGCGAAACGCTTCTCTGCAGGAAGCCGACGAAATCCATTTTGGCACGCACGGCCGGCGGCACGTCGAGGCCGACCAGGGGATCATAGAAATCCGGCGGGCCATAGACCCAGACGCTGTCGTAGAACTGGCCGATCTTGCGCATCACGTCATTGCGCTTCCATTCCGCATCCAGCAGATGCGGCGCGTCCATCACCTCGCGCAGGCCGAGAACCAGGGTCGTTCCCTGTTTTTTGAGATAGGCGAGCGTCTCCTCGACTTCACCCTGAAGGCCCATCGGTTCCTTGTCGACAATGAAGATGTCGGGCTGGAAGGTTTCCGCCGTGTGGCGGATGATCGAACGGCGCATTTTCATCGTCTCGTGCAGGTCAATATGCCTGTCCATCGACGTGTATTCGCCGTTGCGCAGCTTGATGACGCTGGGGATTTTGACGAAATCGACGCGCGCGCGGTAGTCGAAGGCACCGGCGATGGTCGCACCTGAAATGATCAGGATATTGACGCCGCGATAATCCTCGACCAGCGAATGCGCGATGGTCCGGCATCGCCTGAGATGCCCAAGGCCGAACGTGTCATGGCTGTACATCAGGATGCGGGCGTCTTCGATCCGGCGGGTCATGAGCGAAGCCTCTTATCTCCCATGGCGCTGCCAATCTCCGTAAGGAGTGTCCTTAACATATCGGTATCCACTTCACTTGTACGGATCGGCAGCGTCACGCAGCCCGTCGCCCAGAAAATTGAACGCCAGAATCACGAGAATGACCGGAATGGTTGGAAACAACAGCCAGGGATAAAAAGCAATGACACTGACGCTGCGGGCTTCGGTCAGAAGAATGCCCCAGCTGGTGATTGGCGGGCGAAGACCAAGCCCGAGGAAGCTTAGCGCCGTCTCGCCGAGGATCATGCCGGGCACAGCCAATGTCGCGGTGGCAATCAGATGCGACATGAAACCGGGCACGAGGTGGCGGCCGATGATGCGGCTGGAACCGGCGCCCATCAGTTGTGCTGCCAGAACGTAATCTTCCTCGCGCAGGGCAAGCAGTTTCGAGCGCACCGCGCGCGCAAGCCCTGTCCAGTCGAGCAGGCCAAGAATGGCGGTTATGCCGAGATAGATCAGGATTGGGCTCCAGGTGACCGGCATGATCGCTGCCAGTGCCATCCATAGCGGAATACTCGGTATCGATTGCAGCACCTCGATGATGCGCTGGGTAATGAGATCGAAGACGCCGCCGTGATAACCGGCAAGTCCGCCAATGGTGATGCCCAGCACGAAGCTCATGGTGATGCCGAGCAGGCCGATGGTCAAGGATATCCGGGCTCCATAAAGGATACGCGACAGCACGTCGCGGCCGAGGCGGTCGCTGCCGAGCAGGAAGAGCTGCCCATCCTTGGCCGGGCAGGCGAGGTGAATGTTTGTCTGGAAGAGGCCCCAGAATTTATAGCCATCGCCGCGGCAGAAGAAGCGGATTGGTTCGATCTTGTCCGGTTTGTCGGTGTAGATGCGGCGCAGGGTATCCATGTCGAGCGTCATTTCGCGGCCATAGACGAACGGTCCGACGAATTTGCCCTTGTCGAACAGATGCACGCTTTGCGGTGGCGAATGGATGAAATCGACGTTGCGGGTGTGCAGATTGTAGGGCGCCAGGAACTCGACGATGGCAATGGTGGCGTAGAGGAAGACGAGGAAAAACAAGGAAAACAGCGCAAGCCGGTGTTTCTTGAATTTCCACCACATCAGCCGCAGTTGTGAGGCCTGGTAGATCTTTGACTGTTCCTCCGTCATCACATCGACGGAATGCGGATCGAACGGTGCCGTCGAAACGTAGTGCGAAAGCGGCTCGCCGGATTTTGGAAGGGATACCGTCACTTGGTGCTACCGCCTTGCAGTCTGATGCGCGGGTCGAGGAATGCGAGCGCGATGTCTGAAATCAGCACGCCGATCACGGTGAGGAATGCCAGGAACATCAGGAACGAACCAGCCAGATACATATCCTGACTTTGCAACGCTTTGATCAGCATCGGTCCCGTCGTTTCGAGTGAAAGCACAATCGCCGTGATTTCGGCACCGGAAATAATCGCCGGCAGGATCGAGCCGATATCGGAGATGAAGAAATTGAGTGCCATGCGCAGCGGATATTTGACCAGTGCCCGGAACGGATGCAAGCCCTTGGCGCGGGCAGTCACGACATATTGTTTCTGCAACTCGTCGAGCAGGTTGGCGCGTAGACGGCGGATCATGCCGGCAGTGCCAGCCGTGCCGACGATCAGCACAGGAATCCAAAGATGCTCGAGGATCGACTTGGCCTTTTCCCAGCTCATCGGTTCGGCCAGATATTTCTGGTCCATCAGATGGCCGATCGAGGTGCCGAACCAGATATTGGCGAAATACATCAGGATCAGCGCGAACATGAAGTTCGGAATGGCGATGCCGATCAGACCGATAAAGGTCAGACCATAGTCACCCCAGCTGTATTGATGGGTGGCGGAATAGATGCCGATCGGAAAGGCGATCAGCCAGGTGAACAGGATGGTGACGAAGGAGACCAGCACCGTCAGCCAGAGACGGTCACCGACGACTTCGTTGACCGGCAGCTGATACTCGAACGAATAACCATAATCGCCCTGCAGCAAGCCTGCGGCCCAATGGAAGTAGCGGATCACCGGCGGTTGATCGAAGCCGTATTCCTTGCGCAACGCGTCGATCTCGGCGGTGTCGACGGCTTCGCCTTGGGCGCGTAGTTCGGCAATGTAGCTCTCGAAATAATCGCCAGGCGGCAGTTCAATGATGGTGAAAACCAGCGCGGAAATGATGACGAGGGTCGGGATCATCGCCAGGATACGCCAGAAAATGTAACGCAACATAGTCAGCTAACCTCTTCGCTGTACCAGAACGTGTCTGGCATGTAGACCCCGAGATAACAGGTCGGGACGAAGCCGTAGAGGCCTTTTTCGGGAATGTTGCGAATATAGGCGGAATGCATGACAGGCTGCAGCGTTGCGTTGACGATGCCGATCGAAAAGACGCTCTGCGTATAGATTTCCAGCATTTCGTGCCAGATGCGTGTCCGCTCTGCGGTATCGACCGTCTTTCGCCATTGCTTGACCAGATCGATCAGCTTGATCGCTTCCGGTAATTCCGGCGCAGCCCCGTTTTGTTCTATGGACAGATAGTACATGCCCCAAACGGGCCATTGAAACTGGTCGTCCCTGCTCGGCGCCAAATCGCCGGGGTTCATGTCGGCTGTGGGCACGCCATTTTCGATGCCCGACCACATCGACATCATGATGTCGCCACTCATCGTCCGGCTGCTGAAAACGTCGCGTTGCGAAGTCTTGATAAACAGCGCCAGGCCGATTTTAGCCCAGTGATCCTTGACCAGTTCCAGCACGTCGGTTTCGAGCGTGCTCTCGCCAGAGGTCTCGACGACGATCTGGGCTTCCCGCCCGTCGGGCAAAAGCCGTATGCCGTCGCTGTTGCGCTGCGTCAGTCCGGCCTCGTCAAGCAGCCTGTTGGCCTGATCTGGATCGTGGCTTGCCCAAGCGGCCGCATATTCCGGCTTGAACAGCGGGCTCTCCTCCAGGATCGTGTCCGAGCTTTCCTTGGCAAGCCCGTAGAAGCTGACCATATTGATTTCGTGCCGGTCGATCGCCAGTGACAGGGCGCGACGGACCCGCACGTCCCAGAACAGGTCGCGCCACACCTTGTCGCTGCAATTGAGATTGGGCAAAAGGGCGAGGCGAGAGCCTTGTGTCCTCTTCCAGAGATTGACCTTCACCGGATAGCGTTTTTCGGCATCCTTGAAGAAGGCGTAATCGGAGAAATCAACGCCGGTGGATTGCAGGTCGGTTTCACCAGCGCCGGTCTTCGCCGCGATGATTTCCGATGAGCTGATATTGAGCAGCCAGCGGTCGATATAGGGCAGCTGCAGACCGTTTTCATCGACCCGGTGGAAGAACGGATTGCGCTCGAACACGAACTGTTCGGCCGGCGGCGCGGTGCGTGGAATCCACGGGTCCAGCGATGGCAGGTCGGGGTTTTCCGGACGGTACTGGCGCGACATCTTGATGTGCAGGTCGGCCCATTTCTTGACCCGGTACTGTTTCATCAGCGCCGACAGCCGGAAATCGTCCTGATACTTTTTGTGGAAGTGCCGCATATAGGCTGACGGCATCAGGATGACGACAGGAGAGGCGGCGGCAAGGCCCGGAAGGAAGTCCGGATTGGGGGTTTTCCAAGTGTAGCGGACGGTCAGCTCGTCGATGATCTCGAATGCCGGTCCTTCGCCATCGGCGAGGAGCTCGCGCTGGATACCGCCTTTGCGCAGGTCCTTGTTGAGGATGACGTCTTCCCAGGTATAGCGGAAATCCTCCGACGTCAGGTAGCTGCCGTTCGACCAGCGGTGGCCGTCACGGATCTTGAAGGTGAAAATCCGGCCTTCCTGCACATCGAAGCTTTCCAGAATATCGGGCTGGAATTGAAGGCCTTCGGTATAACCGATCAGACGGGCATAGCCGTTGATCGTCATCATCCGAATGTCTTTCTGGCTGCCGATCAGCATGCGGACGGTGCCGCCATACTTTCCGGGTTGCCGGCCCATGGCGGCGAGATTGATGCGCCGTGGGTTTTTCGGCAGGCGGTCCGGCAGGTCCGGCAGCGCCTGAGCCCGCAGATAGGGTCGCAGGAACGGCGGCTCCGGCGTCGCCCGGGCGATGCCGGGAACGAGAGCGGTGGCAAGCAGGCCAAGGGTAGTGCGTCGTGTAATCATGGTACGAGCTCCCTGACATCGGCGGTTTTGCGCGCCAGAACAAGATGGCCATTGCCGAGGTCTGCCGTCCCCAGCACGTCCGCGTCGCCATCATCGGAAAAATGCTTGCCCCAGCTGCGCTTGTCGGCAGCGCCACTCGGGTTGAGCATGGAAAAATCAAGCGGCCGGTCGAGATCGGGGAAGGGCACGGCGGCAAGCAGCGATTTCGTATAGGGGTGTACGGGTGTTTCCATCAGCGTTTCGCGCGGGGCGATTTCCACAATGCGTCCACCGCACATCACGGCGATCCGGTCGGCCATGTAGTCGACGACAGCCAGATTGTGGGAAATGAACAGATAGGTGAGACCCAATTCCTTCTGCAGATCCTTGAGCAGGTTGAGGATCTGCGCCTGAACCGACACGTCGAGCGCCGACACGGGCTCGTCACAGATCAACAGGTCAGGCCCGAGTGCCAGTGCTCTGGCGATGCCGATACGCTGGCGCTGGCCGCCGGAAAAACTGTGGGGATAACGATTGAGGTGACGTTCGTTGAGGCCGATGGCCTTGAGCAGGGCCGTAACTGTCTCGACCCGCGACTTGCCGTTGCCGCGTCCATGGATTTCCAGCGGTTCGCTGAGAATATTCTGCACCGTCATGCGCGGTGATAGCGAGGAGACGGGATCCTGGAACACCATCTGGACCTTGGTGCGCAGGTCCTGCAATCCGGACCCTTCCGCGTTCAGAACATCGATCGGGCCGCCGCTGCCGTTGAGCATCACTGCACCTGTGTCCGGTGTCACGGCGCGCATCAGGATCTTGCTGAGCGTGGTCTTGCCGCAACCGCTTTCGCCAACCAGCCCAAGACATTCGCCGCGCATGATATCGAAACTGACGCCATCGACGGCCTTGGTTGCGGGGGACGTATCCTTGCTCAGCCAGCTGGACTTGCGGGTGGTGAAGGTCTTTGAGACATCGCGCACGGAAAGCAGAACTTCCGGGTTCGAGGCTTTGTCTGCCGCGACGATCTTCTTTTTGCCCAGCAGGCTGCTGGTGTTGACAGGAACTTCGCGCAGCGCCTTCAGGCGTTCGCCGGGCTTCATGTCGAAATGCGGAACGGCAGCCATCAGGCCCTTGAGATAGGGGTGCGAGGGATTGCGGAAAATCGTCTCGACCGGGCCGGCTTCCATGATCTCGCCGTGATAGATGACGACGACCTCGTCTGCGACATTGGCGACGACGCCAAGATCATGGGTGATCAGAAGCATCGCCATGTTCAGCTTGGTCTGCAGTCCACGCAGCAATTGCAGGATCTGCGCCTGGATGGTGACGTCAAGGGCAGTCGTCGGCTCGTCGGCGATCAGAAGCGATGGATTGCAGATCAGCGCCATGGCGATCATGGCGCGCTGGCGCATGCCGCCGGACAATTCGAACGGGTACATATCGTAAGCGCGTGACGGCTTTTGGAAGCCGACGAGGCCGAGCATTTCCTCGGTGCGATCGCGCCGCTCGCGGCTCGACATAGGGGTATGGATTTTCAGAGATTCACTGATCTGGTTGCCGATCGTGTGCAACGGCGACAGCGAGGTCATCGGTTCCTGGAAGATCTTGCCGATGCGGTTGCCACGCAGGTTGCGGATTTCACGTCCGTCGCGCGGCATGGCCAGAAGATCAACCGGCTGCTCGCCATGGGCCGGATCGCAAAACAGGATGCGGCCGCCGCAACTGGCGGACTTCGGCAGAATGCCCATCACCGCCTGGCTGATCACCGATTTTCCGGAGCCGCTTTCGCCGACCAGCGCAGTCACCTTGCCTGGCAGGACGCGCAGGCTGGCATTGCGGACGGCATCGATCTGCCCACCGAGCATCGCGAACGAGATACTCAAATTCTCGATCCGCAGCAGGTCCGCGCCTGATTCCATGCCAGCAAGTATCCCTGTTTCATGGCGGCCCGCGATCCTGCGGAGCACGCTTCCGGGTTAACGCCCGGTTTCTTGAAAAGGAGACTATCCCACGGAAATTGACGTGTCCATGACCTGCGACTGGTAAAGTTCGCACGGATATACTCGCAGCGGCGGCCGGCCGGCGCGATGGGGAAATGTCAATCATTCGAGCGGGATGGTTCTGTTCTCTATCCCGCCTGTCAATCGCTGCGGATACGCATCCGCAGGGCGATCTTTACTGCAGCAGCTTGTTCCAGAGCGGATCGCGCGGCTGTGGTTTCTTGCTGTTACGATAGAGCAGCATGACCTGCTCGGCCTCGGATCGCGTCTCCATTGCGTTGTTGCGAATAGCCTCGCCGTCGTCGAGCTTCATATTGTCTTCCCCCGGTAGAAGCACGGTGATCTTCTGGCCGACGCCGCGCAGCTTCTCCTGACCGAGCGTTACCCAGTCGCCACCGCAATAGGTGGCAAACGCCTGGCTTGCGACGATCGGCTGGGTATATTTCTTCGTCAGCCCCTGCAACCGTTCCACCTCGTTGACGGCAGCGCCGAAGGCTGAGAAGGTCAGGCGGTCGTTGAGGCCGACATTGCCGAACATGACATTGCCGACGTGCAGCCCGATACCGTATCTGACTTCGGGAAGGTCCTGCCGCTTGCGGCCTTGATTGAGTTCGGCCATGTGCGCTGCTGCCTGGCGGACGGCAGCCATTGCCGCAAGTGCTGCGACCTGCGATGGCTCGCGGTGGCGGCCGCAGGGGTAGACGGCAAGGAAACCGTCGCCGACAAAACTCAGAATTTCGCCGCCATTGCGGCTGAACGGGGTGGCGATCGCATCGAAGAACTGGTTGAGCGTATCGATATAGACCTGCCGGCCTTCTTTTTCGGCAAGCACGGTCGACTGGCGCATGTCTGCCATCACCAAGGCTGCCCGGATGGTTTCGCCATCACCGCGCCGGGTTTGGCCGGAGAGCACCCGCTTGCCGGCATTGGCGCCGAGATAGGTGGTCAGCATATTGTCGGCGAGCTTGCCGAGAACGGCCATCTTGGCGGCGACGGCCAGATTGTTCTGGATGCGCAGCAGTGCCTCGATGACGCTGTCGCTGAACCCACCATAAGCATCGGTGGACCAGGAGCCGACCATGCCCTGGCCGGAGGTCTCGCCGAAAGACTGGACGAAGGCGAGATAATCAGTGACGCCCATCTCTTTCAATTCGTCGAAAATCGGAAATTCGGACGGGCCCGTGGGATCGATCTGGCGGCGCATATACTCGAGATTGTTGCTCAGCAGATAATAGTAGGGGCTGAGCAGAAACCGGTCCGGCTTGTCGTCGGTCGGGTCGGTGCGGTAACCCTCGACGGTGACGCCCTGACCGCGCAGCCAGGTAAAACCCAGCGCGTCGTAGAGTGGATGCAGCATCGAAAAGCTTAAGTGGACACGATTGAGCGGCAGGCCAGAGGCTGCCAGTCTTTCGCAAAAGCCGGTAACGACGGTCTCCAGCGTTTCGCCGTTGAGGGCGGCTTGCTGAAGCCAGTTCGATACGCGATCCAAAAGGTGGGTGGAAACGGTGGTTTTATGGATATTCATCGCGTGGGTGTCGCTTTCTCAACGAAATCCCGGCGATGGCCGGATGTCCGGTCTGCGTCTCGATAGATCAGGCGTCTGCACCCTCTGCATATAAGGGGTGAAAATGGCAAAACCAGATTCGAGGTCGACAAAAATTGGAGAATTGTTCCGGCTGTGGCGGGCGGTGCAATCGGTGCGGTCCTTGACTTCAGGCCAGTTTATCCTCAACTGACCCCTATCCGCAAAGGCGCTTCAGCGCGTCACGATCAGTCGAGAACACGCATTTGACCGTCCATTCTTCCGTGAGCGAGACCCTCCTTTCCAAGATCGCAGACCGTACCGCCCGCGCCGGTGTGATCGGTCTCGGCTATGTCGGCCTGCCGCTGGCGATCACCGCAGCCCGCAACGGCTTTACCGTCACCGGCTTTGATATCGATCCGCAGAAGATCGTCGCCATCGATGCCGGGCGCTCCTATATCGACGCGGTTCCCGATGCTGTTCTGGCAACCGAGACGGCGGAAGGCCGTTTTCATGCGACAACCGATTTCAACCAGCTTTCCGCTTGCGACGTCATCGTCATCTGCGTTCCAACGCCGCTGACCAAGCACCGCGACCCGGATCTGTCATTCATCACCCACACCTGCGACCGCATTGCCGAAACACTGAAGCCCGGCCAGTTGATTGTGCTGGAATCGACCACTTATCCCGGCACGACCGATGAGGTGGTTCGCCCTATCCTGGAAAAGACCGGCCTCAAAACGGCGAGGGATTTCTTCCTTGGTTTTTCGCCGGAACGCGAGGATCCGGGCAACCGCGATTTCCATACATCAAGCATCCCGAAGGTCGTGGCCGGTGACGGCGAGGCGGCTGCGGAGTTGATGAAGGCTTTTTACGGCGCCGTCGTTCAGACGGTCGTTCCGGTGTCGTCACCGGCAACGGCCGAGGCTGTGAAGCTGACCGAGAACATTTTTCGCGCCGTCAACATTGCCCTCGTCAACGA
This sequence comes from Pararhizobium sp., assembly GCF_965279435.1. Lineage (NCBI taxonomy): Bacteria > Pseudomonadati > Pseudomonadota > Alphaproteobacteria > Hyphomicrobiales > Rhizobiaceae > Pararhizobium > Pararhizobium sp. The sequence continues at coordinate 293,553 of NZ_CBDIHY010000003.1, read as the reverse complement.
ATTGAAGGTCGTCTACGAGGCGATGGGCATCGATATCTGGGAAGTCATCGACGCGGCCAAGACCAAGCCGTTTGGCTATATGCCGTTCTATCCGGGTCCCGGTCTTGGTGGCCATTGCATCCCGATCGATCCGTTTTACCTCACCTGGAAGTCGCGCGAATACGAATTGCCGACCCGCTTCATTGAACTTGCCGGTGAAATCAACTCGGCGATGCCAAAGCACGTGGTCGGGCGGCTGGCCGAAGCACTGGATATCCGTCTCGGCAAGGCTCTCAGCCGGTCGAAGGTGCTGGTGATCGGCCTCGCCTACAAGAAGAACGTGCCGGATATCCGCGAAAGCCCGTCGCTGAAGCTGATCGAACTGATCGAGGAGCGGGGCGGGCGTGCTGACTATCACGATCCGCATGTCGCCGAGATTCCAAAGACGCGCGAATATATGGCGTTGAAGGGGCGGACCTCGGTGCCGCTGGACGAACAATCGGTCAAAGGCTTCGATGCGGTTTTGATCGCCACCGATCATGATGCTGTCGATTATGCAGCACTTGCCCGCTGGGCGCCGCTGATCGTCGACACACGCAACGCCTTTGCCCGGCGAGGCATCGAAGGCGCCAATATCCTGAAGGCCTGAACGGTTTCAGGGTGCCGCAGCGATGGCGGCGGTGCCGGACATATGCTTCTTCATCCGGCTGGCGGCCATGGCATAACCGCCGGACGCGCCATCGATGAAGTGCATGTGATCGCGGCTGAGCGGTGTCGGCACGATGCAGGTCATCAATGCCGAATCCTGGCGGTGCAGCCCGAAGCGGCAGATGCCGGCTCTTGCTGCAGCCTCAAGCCGGGCCTCGATCTGGCGGAACCTGTCCGGATCGACGTCGATGGTCATTTTCAGGCCGTCATCGAATTTGCGAAAATCCGTGTTGCGGGCAACGTCCTGCCGGTAGGCCTTCGGATCGAAACGGCCGAGTGTCAGGCCGAAACGAAAAAGACCGACCGTCAGCAGATATTGGGCCAGAATGAACAGCCGATGCGTGAAGCGTTTTCCTTTCGGAGCCGTTTTGGTTTCCGCTGATAGCCCTGCAGCCGACAGTCCGATCTGTGGTCCCTCCGCCGCAACCGGATGCCCCTCCCGTTCTTCGCTGGCAGCCAAGGTGACGATGTCGGAAATCAGCGTCTGAAAAGCATCGGCATTGCCTGTGCCAGTGGGAACCGCGATGATCGAGACGATGTCGCCATGGCGGGACTGGATCGGGTTCCACCGGCAGGACAGGCCGGCAAGATCAGGTTGGGCACCCGGCGGAGCGGCCGGAACGGCAAACAAGCCTTCCTTCATGCGCGCTTCGGCCCAGCTAGAGCCACCACCGGCAAACATCGCATAGGACACGTCCGCATTGACCTGGAACCGGGCGACACGCACTTCAAGTCCAGCGGCGATGACATCGGCAACCGGAACAAGGGCGGCGCGCAGCGTCAGCTGCAGCTCTTCGCCGACCCAGGCTTGCACGGACGAGAGCGCGTCGCGTGCCTTGTCCACGCCCGACGGCGGAACCGCAACCATGGCGCCATCGCCGCCGAAGACGAAGGGCAGGTCGTTATTGCCCAGCGCATTCAGGATCGCCGAGATGACACTGGCGCCGGCCATGTTGACGGCCTTGTAGCGCCCTGCCTCGATCGCGCCGGTCGAATCGACAATATCCGCCGTCGCCAGCGCCCAATCGGCGGGCAAGGCCCGATAATTGTCGCTGTTGGCGACGCCTTCAAATTCGACGAAGACCGGAAGTGCTGCAAAGAATGTTTCACTCGAAAGCTGGCTCATGCCGTGAGGCTAACATATTCGTGCAGGGCAGGCGAAGGGGTTTGACAATCTGCGGCTGGAAAAGCCCTGGCAAAAACAGCCTGATCACGGTCCATCACAGATAGGAGTTTGGAGCAAAATTCCTGCCGTCGCGGTCGACCCATCGCTGTGTCTCGTGTTAAGCGATGCAACCAGCATGATTTGAATGAATGGATGAAATAGATGAGTCGCCTTGATGGTTTTATCTCCCGCATGCACTCGCAGCGCGCTGTTCTCAACCATATCAAGGAGGCTTCGATGGTCGCGCCCGATGGCGTGATTCTGGAAATCGGGCTTGGCAACGGCCGGACCTACGACCACATCCGTGAACTTTTTCCAAACAACAGGATCATCGCTTTCGACCGGGCCGTCGGCTCGCATCCCGGCTCGACGCCACCGGAAGCCGATCTGATCCTTGGCGACATCAAGGAGACAATTGCGCAGTTTTCAGGCCGCGACGTTGCGTTTGCGCATGCCGATATCGGGACGGCCTATCCGGAAAAGGATGCCAAGACTCTGACCTGGCTGCCGCAGTCGCTCGCCGCAGCCTTGAAGACCGGCGGTGTTGCGGCAAGCGGGTTGCCGCTTGAACATCCCGAGCTTGAACCCTTGCCGCTTCCGGCCGGTGCCGATCCGGGCAGGACCTATTTTTACCGGAAGCGCTGACCGGCTTGCCGGTCGCCGCCGGTGTTGGCAGGCACTGATCAGGGTAACAGCAAAATGTCGAACTGGTCCTGCCCGATGGGCAGGGCAGTGACCTTCATTTCGACCTGGCTGTCTTCGTAAAAGACGATGCAGTCCTCGTAGAAACCTGCGAGATAGTCGACGAAGGCGTGCGATCCCACTGGTCCATAAAAGACCGGCGAAAACTCCATGTAGAACGGCACGCGCCGTTGCAGCAACGGCGCCATCGAGCGGGATGCCACCGGCTCATAGCCCTCGATATCCATCCAGATCAGCCCGATGTCTTCCGGTGTGACACCGGTTTCAGCCAGCATGGTGGTGACCGGCTTGACCGGAACCTTGATCTCGATGTCCCGGTCGCTCTGGCGTAGCGCACTGCTCTTACCGTGATTGTCCCGGTGCATAAAGAAATCGAGCGTGCCTTCGCTTTCACCGGCGGCCGTGTTGATCGCGGTGATTTTTTCGCTCAGACCGTTCTGGTCGATATTGGTGCGCAGAAGCTTGAAGTTGCGCGGATCCGGCTCCACGGTGACGATGTGGCGGAAGGTCTTGCTCAGCGCAAAATAGACGGTCTGGGTGCCGATATTGCCGCCGAGTTCGAGAAGGATTTTTTCCGGTTGCAGCAGCCCTCTTTGCCGCAGGACGGAGAGGAGCCGCTCGACATTTTCGCGCTGGAAGTGACCCTTGCGATAGATTTTCCGGCCGATGTAGTCATGCGGTGAGAAGGTCATCAGATGATCGCCGCAATCGGCGGTCATCGACAGGATTTTCGGGCTGACAGCGTTGACGAGCATTTCTCGGCCGATGCGCGTGGCCAGAAATCGCTTTGCCATGCGATTGCGCCATTTGCGCAGCCGGCGCTTCCAGGATTTCGTCACTTGCATGCCTTGCCGGTCTCCATCATGTGCTGATCTTCTTCAACACGAGATTGAGCGGGAAATGAAGGCGTTTCTGCGAATAGGACAACCTAAGCCGGTTTTGCCGTCGTGCCGCGCCGTACCAGCGGGCCATCGACCTTGATGGTCATCGGCCGCGGCTGCTTGCCGTGGATGGCCATGTCGATAAGAATTTCGGCGGCCTTCTGGCCCATCTCGTAATTGGGCAGCACGAGCGTCGAGAGGGGCGGGTGGGTGTAGCGGGCCAGTTCCTGGTCGTCATAGCCCATGACGGACAGGTCTTCCGGCACCCGCAGGCCTTTTTCAGCAGCCGCCTCCATGACGCCGATCGCCATCAGGTCGTTGCCGCAGAGGATCGCCGACGGCGGATTGGGCATGGAGAGCAGATCGAGCCCAGCTTCATAGCCGCGCAGCGGCAGCCAGTCGCCGTCGCGCACCAGTGTTTCGTCAAACGCGATATCGGCGGTGGCGAGCGCCTGCTTGTAGCCTTTGAGGCGATCCATCGCCGCATCCATCCACGGCTCGCCGTTGATGAAGCCGATGCGTTTGTGGCAAAGGCTGGTGAGATGCGCGGTTGCCGTAAAGCCACCCGCGACTTCGCCGGGCACGATCGCCATATGCTGGCGCGGCTCGGAATAGCAATTGAGCAGCACCGTCGGGATGCCCTTCAGTTGCGGCGGCACGGTAACTTTGCGGGTGAAGATCGTCGCATAGATGACGCCGGCGATGGAGCGGTCGCGCAACACCGAGCGCAGCACCGCATCCTGCAGGTCCGGGTTGGAACGGGTCGCATGGGCGGAAACCAGAAGTCCCTGTTCGAACGCATAGTCGCGGATACCGTCGAGGCTGACGACAGGGTGGGGGCTGGTGGAGATTTCGTCGACGATGAAAGCGATGGTGTCCTTTTCCACATGCGGGGTAGTGTCCACCTCGTTGCGGGTCATTGGTAATTTATAACCAATTTTATGAGCAGCCTCTCTGACCCTCATCTGGGTCTCGGGCGAAATGCGTGCTCCGGACATCTCGTTGAGGATGAGCGAGACGCTCGATTGTGAGACGCCGGCAATTCTTGCAACGTCGGTCATGGTTGGCCGGCCTGCGTCTCCCTGCTTTTCGGAAGCGCTGTTTCGCCCGTTTCCTCTTGCCATCGTCCTGTCTCGCTTCCATCCCGGTTTCTGCTGCGATGCAGAATTATTTTTTGTGCGCGTGCTAATAAATTAGCGCTTGACTGATAATAATATTAGCGCAAGATTTAAGGATGTGAAGCGGAAAATGCTCACTGCCCGGTAGAGGAGTACCGGTAAATTTCGGAGGAGAAAATACCGATGTCCACGATTTCACGTCGCATGTTCCTGGCTGCCGCAACGGCCATGGGTGCCATCGCGCTTGCCGGCACGGCTGCCTACGCTGAGATGCCAGCTTTGGCCAAGAAAGACACCTACAAGGTCGGTTTCGCGCAGACCGAATCCAACAATCCCTGGCGCATCGCCCAGACCGAAAGCATGAAGGCCGAAGCCGCAAAGCTCGGCTATCAGCTGGTCTATACTGATGCCGCCGGTTCCGCCGCCAAGCAGGTGGCCGACGTCAATTCGATGATCGCTCAGGGTGTCGACGTTATCTTCCTCGCTCCGCGCGAAGAAAAGCCGCTGATCCCGGCCGTCATGGCCGCCAAGAAGGCCGGTATTCCGGTCATCCTGCTCGACCGCAACGTCGATCAGTCGCTGGCCAAGGCCAGTGAGGACTATCTGACCTTCATCGGTTCGGATTTCATCGACGAAGGCAAGCGCGTTGCCGAGTGGCTGGCAAAAAATGCCAATGGCAAGTCGAAGATCATCGAGCTGGAAGGCACGACCGGTTCGTCGCCGGCCAACGACCGCAAGAAGGGTTTTGACGAAGCGATCAAGGCTGCCGGTGGTTTCGAGATCGTCGCATCGCAGACTGGCGACTTTGCCCGCGACAAGGGCCGTCAGGTTGCCGAAGCCCTGTTGCAGGCACATCCGGATGCGGACGTGATCTACGCGCACAATGATGAAATGGCGATCGGCGCCATTGCAGCCATCGAAGCTGCTGGCAAGGTGCCCGGCAAGGATATCCTGGTTCTGTCGATCGACGGTGGCAAGGAAGCCGTTCAGGCTGTCGTGGATGGCAAGATCAATGCCGTCGTCGAATGCAATCCGCGCTTCGGGCCGAAGGCTTTCGAGACGATGACGCGTTATGCAGCCGGTGATAAGATCGAGGCATGGGTCATCAACACCGACAAGTTCTACGATGCATCCAACGCATCGGCTGAACTGTCCAGCGCCTACTGATTTCCCAAGACTGTCGCTTCCGGCCGGGGTGGCATTGCCATTCCGGCCGGCTTTTCATGTCTGCTTATTGAGGATGGATGGAACATGCTGCTGTCCATGCAGGATATTTCCAAGGCGTTTTCCGGTGTCCCCGCCCTGCGCTCGGCTTCGCTTGAGATCGCCGCGGGCGAGGTCATGGCGCTGGTCGGCCAGAATGGCGCCGGAAAATCGACGCTGATCAAGATTTTGACCGGCGCCTATCAGCGCGACAGCGGAACGATCCGTTTCGAGGATGAAGACGTTGCCTTTGCAACGCCCGGCGCCAGCCAGGCGAGGGGCATCGCAACGATCTATCAGGAAATCAATCTGGCGCCGCAACGTTCGGTCGCCGAAAACATCTATCTGTCGCGCGAGCCGAGAACGGGTCTCGGACTGCTCGACCGGCGGGCGATGCGCGACGGTGCCGCCGCTGTTCTGAAAACCTTCAATCTCGATATCGACGTGGATATGCCTGTCGGTCATTTCAGTGCGGCAACCCGCCAGATGATCGCCATTGCCCGTGCGGTCACGCAAAAAGCCCGGCTGGTGATTATGGACGAGCCGACTTCGTCGCTGGATGAACGTGAGGTCGGCATCCTGTTCGAGACGATCCGTACACTGAAGAAGAATGGCGTCGCCGTGCTGTTCATCGGCCACCGGCTCGATGAACTCTATGAGATCTGCGACCGCGTCACCATCATGCGTGATGGCCAGACGGTGGCGCAGAGCGCGATGGCTGCGATGCCGAAGATGGAGCTTGTTCGCAACATGCTCGGCAAGGAGCTCGCCGCCTTCCAGGCGATTGCCCGCGATATCGGCGATGACGAGGCAAAATCCGTGCGTCTTTCCGTCGAAAGTGCCGGGTCCGGTGTACGGGTTCGCGATGTCAGCGTGACCGTGCGCGAAGGCGAGATTTCCGGGCTTGCCGGTCTGCTTGGCTCCGGCCGCACGGAAACCGCGCGGATCATTTTCGGCGTCGACAAGCTGGAAAAGGGCTCGATCCGCATCGATGGCAAGGAGCGTAACTACTCCGAGCCGGCCGACGCGATTGCCGACGGTATCGGGCTGGTTTCCGAGGATCGCAAGATCGACGGTATCATCCCCGACATGAGTATCCGCGAGAACATGACGCTGGCGCTGCTGCCGAAGCTGAAAAAGGCCGGCATTGTCGACCGCCCCCGCCAGCAGGAGATCGTCACGCGCTATATCAAGGCGCTTGGCGTCAAATGCGCCTCGCCGGATCAGCCGATAAAGGAGCTGTCGGGCGGCAACCAGCAGAAGGTGTTGCTCGCCCGCTGGCTCTGCACCGATCCGCGAATCCTCATTATCGACGAGCCGACGCGCGGCATCGATATCGGCGCCAAGGCGGAAATCCTCAAGCTGCTGCGCAGCCTGGCCGACGAGGGCCTGAGCGTCCTGATGATCTCCTCCGAACTGGAGGAGCTTCTGGCGGCGGCAGACCGCGTGACGGTGCTCAGCGACGGCAAGTCCGTTGCCGTTCTGAAACGTGACGAACTCAGCGAGACGGCGCTTCTTTCCGCCATGGCCCATCAGGTGAACTGACATGACGACGATCGACACATCCGCTCCAAGCGAGCGCGCCGCCCGCCCCAACATGGCGCAGTTTCTCAGCCGCTACGGCACATTCGCAGCCTTCATCCTGCTTGTCGTTTTCAACCTGATCGTCACGCCGAATTTCCTCTCCTGGCAGACGCTCAACGTTAATCTCACCCAGGTCGCGACCATCGTCATCGTTGCCGTCGGCATGACCTTGGTGATTGCCACCGGCGGCATCGACCTGTCGGTCGGCTCGCTTATGGCGATTGCGGGTACTGCAGCGCCGATGATCTTCATGGGCAAGCTGCTGCCGATCGAGAACATGGGTATCCTGATCATTCTCTCGTTCATTCTGCCGGTGTTGCTCGTCATGGCGTTCGGTTGGTTCAACGGCATGCTGGTGACGCGGTTCTCGATCCAGCCGATCATCGCCACGCTGGTGCTGTTCATTGCCGGTCGCGGCATTGCCCAGGTCGCCACCAACGGCAATCTGCAGGTGTTCAAAAACCCGGATTTCCAGTTCATCGCCATGGGCCGCATCGCCGGTATTCCAGCGCAGGTGATCATTATGATCATCGTCGCGGTGCTTGCCCATTGCCTGATCCGCTACACCGTCATCGGCCGCCAGATCATCGCCGTCGGTGGCAACGAGAAAGCGGCGCGGCTGACCGGCATTCCGGTCCGGCGGGTCAAGACCTTCGTCTATATCGTCAGCGGCGCCCTTGCCGGTGTCGCAGGTCTGATCGTCGTTGCCCGCAATTCGGCGAGCGATGCCAATCTGGTCGGGCTCGGCATGGAGCTCGATGCGATCGCCGCCGTTGCGGTCGGCGGTTCGCTTCTGACCGGCGGCCGGGCTAACATTATCGGTACGGTGCTCGGCGCCTTCGTCATTCAGTTGGTGCGCTACACACTTCTGGCCAATGGCGTGCCGGATGCGGCGGCACTGATCGTCAAAGCGGGGCTGATTATCATCGCCGTGTTCATCCAGCAACGTGCCAAGGGGTAACGGACCATGCTCAAAACCCTCTCGCGGCTCTTTGTTCCCAAATCCTCAGGCGATTTCGCCCGTCTCGGCGTGCTTCTGGCGCTGGCCGGCCTGATCCTGTTCGGCGCCCTGCGCTACGACAATTTCATCTCGCCGTTCAATATTTTGAGCTTCCTGCGCTACAATTCGATGTTCGCGCTGATCGCGCTTGGCATGGCCTTCGTCATCATCACCGGCGGCATCGATCTTTCGGTCGGCGGCGTGGCGGCGATGGCCAGTGTAGTGGCGGCCTATCTGTCGCCCTATGGCTGGATTCCGGGGCTTGTCGGCGGCATGATCGCCGGGCTGATTGCGGGTTCGATCAATGGCCTGATCATCACGAGGATGCGTATCCAGCCGTTTATCGCGACGCTGGCGATGATGCTGGCGGCTTACGGCACGGCGCTGCTTTTGGCCAACAACCAGTCGGTCTCGGTGTCTTATGATACTGGCTTTACCACCATCGGGCAGGACGATTTTCTCGGCTTTCCGATCCCGGCCTGGATTGCCGCTCTCGCCTATGTGCTCGGCTGGATCTTTCTCGAACGGCATCCGGCAGGACGCCATGTGCTGGCGATCGGGGATGGCGAGGCGACGGCCAACCTGATGGGGTTGAAGGTCGAGAAGACGCTGTTTGCCGTCTATGCGTTGTCCGGGCTGCTTGCCGGTCTGGCCGGCGTCATCCTTGCCTCGCAGTTCGGCGCAGGGCAACCGACCGAGGGTGTGGGCTGGGAACTGTTCGCCATCGCCTCCGTCGTCGTCGGCGGCACGCTGTTGACCGGCGGTGCCGGCTCGGTTGGTGCGACACTGGCAGGCGCGCTGCTGCTCGCCATGGTCTTCAACATTCTCAATTTCGAAAACGGCCTCGGCTGGATTTCGCTCTCTGCCTATTGGCAGTCCGTCATCCGTGGTGCCTTCCTTCTGGTCGTCGTCGTGTTGCAGGCTCGGTTGATGAAGAAAACCGAGGCGTAAGCTTATCGGACTGTTGATCTGGACCGTCTGTTCATCATCTGGGTACCTCATTTCCTCCGTCATGCTCGCCCTTGTGGCGGGCATCCAGCCAGCTCAAGTCCTTGAGCTGAAAAAAGTCTTTTGACCCGACAGACGTCGGGTCGCTGGATCCCCACCACAAGGGTGAGGATGACGGAGTTTGAGGTTGCCGCTCTGCCAGAAAATGCACGGTGGAGTTTGTCAGAAAATTGAGAGGCTTAAAGCTTCTCCTTCATTCCTTCTCAAACCAGGCGCGTCCGGGCAACCGGGCGCGTTTTGCGTTTGTCCATAGTCCGGTCCGGTCGTGCCGCAAGCGCATATCGAATTGGTGCGCCGCCGCATCGATCCCGCTTGACAATTTTTTCAGCTCATGAAAATTCTTTCAGCAACGGATAAAAATATCATGCTGTGAAAAAAATAGCAGAAACGAGGGCGGAGACATGGTTCTGGGCGGAGGTTCAATTCGGGACGACGAGTCGAGCATGGCAACGCGTGCGGCCTGGCTGCACTATGCCGGCGGGCTGACCCAGTCCGAAGTCGCCAAACGCCTCGGCCTGACATCGCTTAAAGCACACCGCCTGATCACCAAGGCCAACCAGGAAGGTCTGGTGAAGGTCTATATCGACGGCGAAGTCTCCGAATGCGTCGAGCTGGAGCAGAAGCTGTCGGCGCGCTACGGCCTCGACTATTGCGAAGTCGTCCCGGATTTTGATCCGGAAGAGCTACCGCTGAAGGCGCTCGGTATTTCCGGCGCGCAGTTCCTCAAGCGCGAGATCGAGAAGGAAGGGTCGCTGCTGATTGGCATGGGGCATGGCCGGACGTTGGCTGCCTGTGTCGAATATCTGCCGCGCACCACCAACAAGGACGTCCGCTTCGTCTCGCTGCTCGGCGGCCTGACGCGGCGGTTTTCCGCCAATCCGCATGACGTTATCCACCGGCTTGCCGAGCGCACCGGCGCCGAAGCCTATGTCATGCCGGTGCCGTTCTTCGCCAATTCGGTCGAGGATCGTGACGTGTTGTTCAACCAGCGCGGTGTGCGGGAAATCTTCGATCTCGCCAGCAGCGCGGATCTGCTGCTTGTCGGTATCGGCACTGTCGAGCGGGAAGCCTCGCTGGTGGCGACCGGCATGATCGAAAAGGGTGAACTCGAGGAAATCAAGAACGGCGGCGGTGCCGGTGAGTTGCTGGGGCATTTCTTCGACGACAGGGGCCAGCCGATCGAGACGGCGCTGTCCAACCGCACGTTTACGCTGAGCCGTGAGGCTTTGAAAAACCGCCGTACGGTCGCTGTTGCCGGCGGCAAGGTAAAGGCCCGCGCCATTCGCGCCGTGCTGGAAAGCCGGTTTCTCAGCGGTCTGATCACCGACGAGAAGACGGCGCAGACATTGATGGAGGATGCCGCCTGAAACGGCGCTGTCCCGGCCTAGGGAATGACGGCTGAAGACCGGACCGGGGAGTGGTTCGGTTCAAGCCTTTCGCAGCAACAGCATCCCGTCCGGCCATGTGCTGCGGGATGCCTGCGCTGCGATCTGGAGGAAATACCGGTCGGGTAAGCCGGTACGGCTCAATGGGTTGAGCATGTTTTGCCCGTGAAGGAGGAGAAGACCAATGCATGAGAAAGAAAAAGACCTGATCAGTGCATTCCTGCGTGGAGAGGTGGACCGCCGCGGAATGCTGAAGGGCCTGGGCGCCATGGGCGTTACGGCCGGTGCTGCTGGCACGCTGCTCAACATGATGTCGACCAGAGCGATGGCTGCCGATTTTGACTGGAAGAAACATTCCGGCAAGACGGTCAAGCTGCTTTTGAACAAGCATCCCTATGCCGACGCGATGATAGCCAACCTGCAGTCGTTCAAGGATTTGACCGGCATCGACGTCAAGTATGATGTGTTTCCGGAAGACGTCTATTTCGACAAGGTGACAGCCGCCCTGTCGTCCGGCTCCACCGAATATGACGCGTTCATGACCGGCGCCTACATGACCTGGACCTATGGTCCGGCCGGCTGGATCACCGATCTGAAGGAATGGATCAACGATCCGGAAAAGACCAACCCGAACTATGCCTGGGACGATTTCCTGCCCGGCGTGAAGAATTCCTGCGCCTGGAACGGCCAGCCCGGCGGCGCGCTCGGCTCCGACGATGCCAAGCAGTGGTGCATTCCGTGGGCGTTCGAGCAGAACAACATCACCTATAACAAGGCGATGTTCGACAAGGCCGGCGTTTCCGTTCCGAAGAACCTCGATGACATGATCTCCGTTGCGGCCAAGCTGCAGAAGGATGTCGGCGGTATCTACGGTATCGGTGTTCGTGGCTCGCGCTCCTGGGCGACGATCCACCCGGGCTTCCTGTCGGCCTATTCGAACTTCAACGAAAAGGACCTGAACGTCACCGATGGCAAGCTGTCGGCGGCGATGGGAACGGCAGGCTCCAAGGCCTTCCACGCCAAATGGGTGCAGATGATCCAGGAAAGCGGCCCGAAGGACTGGTCGACCTATACCTGGTATCAGGTCGGTACCGATCTTGGCGCCGGCGCCTCGGCAATGATCTTCGACGCCGATTGCCTGGGCTACTTCATGAACGGCGGCGACAACAAGATGGCCGGTCAGCTGTCCTATGCCGCCTTCACGGCCAACCCGGATGCGACGGCCTCGACGCCGAACATCTGGATCTGGTCGCTCGCCATGTCCAACTTCTCCAAGGACAAGGATGCCACCTGGTACTTCCTGCAATGGGCCACCGGTCCTGAGCATGCGATCTTCGGCGCCACCAAGATGGACTTCGTTGATCCGGTCCGCCAGTCGGTCTGGAAGGATGAAGCCTTCCGCACCAAGCTCGACAAGTATCCGGGCTATGTCGACATGTTTGATGCGTCCGCTGCCGGTGCCTCGATCAAGTTCACACCGCAGCCATTGTTCTTCGACGTCACCACCGAATGGGCGGCGACGTTGCAGAAGATGGTCGCCAAGGAAGTGCCTGTCGACGAAGGTCTTGACCAGCTGGTCGAGAGCATCGATCGCCAGCTGAAGGAAGCCGGCCTCGGCTGATCTGCCTCCCAAGCAGAGCCCGGCGCTTGAGAGAGCGCCGGGCACCCACACACCGGCCGACAGCCGCCTTGAGACAACCTGAGATGCCGATGGACTGGCGCGGGATGATCCGCGTGCCGCGCGCTTTCTTCAAAGACAAAGAACGGAGCTCGACATGGCTTCAACAGCCCCCCTCCGCAAACCGGCTTCAGGTTTCCGCATCAGCCGGAAGATGCTGCCCTATGTGCTGAGCCTGCCGGCATTGCTCGTCTGCATCGGTATTCTGATCCCCTTCTTCACTGCGGTGATCTATTCCTTCCAGCGCTACCGCTTGAGCCAGCCCTGGGCGCGGCAGTTCAACTGGGGTGAGAACTACCTCAACTTCTTCACTGACCCCGCCTTCTGGAACACGCTGAAAGTGTCGCTGCTCTATGCCGGCATTACCGTGACGCTGGAGCTTTTGCTCGGGCTCGGCATCGCGCTGCTGTTGCAGCGCCGCTCGACCGTCAACAACTTCATCTCGATCATGCTGCTTCTGCCGCTGATGATTGCGCCGGCGCTCGCCGCGCTGATGTGGAAGCTGATGACCAATCCCAGCTTCGGTATTCTGAGCTACCTTGCAAGCCTGATCGGGCTGCACGATTTTCGCTGGGCCTCGTCGCCGAGCACGGCGCTTTTAACCGTCGTTCTCGTCGATATCTGGGTCTATACGCCCTTCATCATGATCCTGCTTCTGGCCGGTCTGCGCTCGCTGCCGACCCAACCGTTCGAGGCCGCCGCCCTTGATGGCGTGCCGAGAACCTTCGTGTTCTTCCGCATCACCCTGCCAATGCTGACGCCCTATATCCTGACGGCGACGCTGTTCCGGTTGCTCGACAGTATCCAGCAGTTCGATATCATCTATGCGATGACGCAAGGGGGACCGGGCAATACGCTGACCGTTTTCCAGGTGGAAGCCTATCTCAACTTCTTCCAGTCGACCAATGTCGGACGCTCTGCAGCGTTGATGGTCATCCTCTGGGCGATCACCTACTTTCTGTCGAATATCTTCATCAAGAACTGGCTGCGGCTGCGCGAACGCGCCCGTGGCGAAGCGTGAGGGGAAAACCATGGAAACCACATCCACGCTCGAAAAAACGCTGCGGCTGATCGCGCTGACGCTCGTCGTCATCTTCTTCATGTTCCCGATCTTCTGGATCTTCCTGATGTCGTTCCAGACCAACGAGACGATCCTGACGATCCCGCCTTCGGTGATCTTCACGCCGACGCTGTCCAACTATGCAGCCCTGATCACCGGCAAGCTGACGACGGCGGCCGGTACGCTCGATATCGCCTTCATGCGCAATCTCGGCAACTCGATCTTCCTGTCGGTGACATCGGTTGCGCTGGCGCTCGTCCTTGGTGTGCCCGCCGCCTATGCCTTTGCCCGCCACAAGTTCAAGGGTTCGGAAGATATCGCCTTCACGCTCCTGTCCTTCCGCTTTGCGCCACCGTTGCTGGTGCTTTTGCCGCTGACCCAATATTTCCAGTGGCTCGGCCTGGCTGACACCTATTTCGGCCTGATCTGGGTCTACCAGTTGATCTGCCTGCCGCTCATTCTCTGGATCGTCCGCGGCTATTTCGAGGATATCTCGGCCGATGTCGAATATGCCTATCGAATCGCCGGTCATTCCTGGTTTGCCACCTTCCGCAAGATCGCCCTGCCGCTGGCGGGCCCCGGGATTGCGGCTGCCGGCCTGCTTGCCTTCATCTTCGCGTGGAACAACTTCGTTTTCGCGCTGGTGCTGGCCTCGGCCGACAAGCAGCCGGTGACCGTCGGCGCGCTTGCCTTCGTCACCTCGTCCGGCATCCAGTACGGCCAGATTGCGTCCGCCATCGTGCTTTCGGTGACGCCGACGCTTGCACTTGCACTCTACGCCCAGCGCTACCTCGTCGAAGGCCTGTCGCTCGGCGCGGTAAAGGGATAAAACATGACGACGCTTCAGCTTAAAAATATTGTCAAACGCTACAAGACCAACACGGTTCTCGACAACCTGTCGCTGGATGTAGCCGATGGCGAAACGCTGGTCCTGTTCGGCCCATCCGGTGCCGGCAAGACCGTGTTGCTGCGGCTGGTCGCCGGTGTGATCGATCCCGAGGAGGGACAGATCCTGATCGGCGGCGAGGATGTTGCAGATATCGACGCCGAATATCGCGGCATCGGCATGGCCTTCCAGAATTTTGCCCTGTTCCCGCATATGAGCGCCTTCGACAATATCGCCAGCCCGCTGACGGCGACGAGTGCGACGAAGGATGCGATCTCGGCAGGGGTACACAAGGTCGCCAAGCTTTTGAAGATCGACCATGTTCTGTCGCATCACCCGAAAGCACTGTCCAACGGCCAGAAACAGCGCACGGCTCTGGCCCGCGCCCTTGCCGGTTCGCCACCGCTGCTTTTGCTCGACGACCCCTTGCGCAATGTCGATGCCAAGCTGCGTTTCGAGATGCGGCTGGAACTGCCGCGCCTGCTGGCCGCACAGGGTGCAACGGTCGTCTATGTGACGCAGGACTACAAGGAAGCCATGGCGCTCGGCGACCGGATCGCTGTGATGTCGCAAGGCCGCATCCGCCAGATCGGCACGCCGGAGGATATCTACAATGCACCGGCGGATATCGAGATCGCCCGTCTGTTCGGCGATCCGACGATCAATCTTCTCGACGTGACGCCGAAATCCGGGCCGGATGGCGTCTATGTCGAACTTTCTAATGTGAAGGTGGCACTGCCAGGCATGCCATCCGATGTAATCGGCAAGACCTGCGTCATCGGTCTGAGGCCCGAGACAATCGCCTTTACCTATGCCAGTGCTCCAGGTGCTATTCCGGTGACGGTGGAAGCTGAAACACCGCTGAACGAAAAGACCGTCACGCTGGTTCTGACGGCACGCGGCCGGGAAATTCTGGTGTCGCGACCGGCGGGAACGCCAGGCCCCGTGTCCGGCCCCGCCCATATTGCCGTCAATGGTCAGGCGGCCTTCCTGTTCGACAAGGAGACTGGCGGGCTGATCCGGTCCGCCGCCACCCCGATGACACGCAATGGAGAAGCGGCATGAGCGAGACCGCACTGTTCATCAAGGGCGTCGACAAGTTCTATGGCCCGATCGATCACGGCGTCCATGCCGTCAAACAGCTCAGCATGGATGTGAAGAAGGGCGAGATCATCGCGCTTCTCGGCTCGTCCGGCTGCGGCAAGACCTCGACTTTGCGCATGGTCGCCGGTTTCGAGGCCGTGTCGCGCGGCACGATTGCGATGAAGGGACGCGAGGTCCAGACCTTTGCACCGGTCAAGCGCAATGTCGCCATGGCGTTTGAGGGCTACTCACTCTATCCGCCTTTGACGGTGCGCGAAAACATTGCCTTTGCGCTGAAGGCCTCGAAGCTTTCCCAGAGTGTTGTTGACGAGAAGGTCGCCAGCATCGCCAAGCTGCTGGAGATCGAGGATATCATGGGCCGCTATCCGAGCTCGATCTCGGGCGGCCAGCAGCAGCGCGCCTCGCTTGGCCGGGCGTTGATCCGTGATGCCGACCTGCATCTGCTCGATGAGCCGATGGGGCAGCTGGAGCCGCAGTTGCGTGCCCTTTTGCGCGGCCGCATCAAGCATTTCATCAAGGAGCGCGGCCTGACCGCCATTCTCGTCACCCACGACCAGACGGAAGCCAATGCGCTGGCCGACCGGATCGCCGTCATGGAAGGCGGTGTGCTGCAGCAATTCGATACGCCGCAGATGATCAAGGAACGTCCAGCCAACCTGTTTACCGGCACCTTCGTCGGCGAGCCGCCGATGAACGTGTTTTCGGCGGGGATTTCCGGGACCGGTGATACTGTATCCTTCGGCCTGAACGAGGGCGTGAAGCTCGACTACAAGGCGTCTGACTTTTCCCATGAGGTGCGGGCCGAACTGATGAAGCGCAGCAAGGTCGTGCTCGGCATCCGGCCCTATGCCGTTCGCCGCAGCGAAGGTGGGGTTGGTGCCAAGGTGGCAGTGAACCAGTGGCTCGGCGACCAGACTCATATCGCCACCGATTTTGCCGGCGGCACGATGGTGCTGGTCGAGCATGACCGCACGAACCTGGCGATCGGCGAGAATGTCGGTATCCGGCTTGATCCCTCGAGCCTGCACGTGTTCGACGGCGAGAGCGGCCGGGCCGTCAGCCATGGGCAGGAGCTTGCCTGATGCGTGATATCCTGATCGGGATCGATGCGGGAACTTCCGTCATCAAGTCGGTCGCCTTCGACCTTGGCGGCAAGCAGATTGCGGCTTGCGCCATCGCCAACAGCTATGAAAGCGAGGGCGGCAAAGGCGTCGTGCAGGATCTTGACCGCACCTGGGCCGATACCGCCAAGACGCTCGCCGATCTCGCCGGCAAGGTCGAAAACCTCGCCAGCCGGGTCGCGGCAATTTCGGTGACGGGCCAGGGCGACGGCACTTGGCTGATCGACAAGAATGGCGATCCCGTCGGCAAGGGCTGGCTCTGGCTTGACGCCCGCGCCGGTGATACCGTCGAACGCCTGCGGGGCGACAGCGGTGATGCCGCCCGTTTTTCCCATACCGGCTCCGGCCTTGCCGCCTGCCAGATGGGTTCGCAGCTCAGGTGGATATTGGAAAACGCGCCGGAAATGATCGAAGGTGCTACGACCGGATTTCATTGCAAGGACTGGCTTTATTTCAAACTGACCGGCCAGCGGGCAACCGACCCTTCCGAGGCAAACTTCACCTTCGGAGATTTTCGCACGCGGCAGTATTCCGAGGACGTCATCGACTTTCTCGATCTGCGCAAACAACGCTACCTCCTGCCGGAGATCGTCGATGGCGCGGTGACGCGGCATGCGCTTGATGACAAGGCAGCGGCGTTGACCGGGCTTCTGGCCGGAACGCCTGTCGTGCTCGGCTATGTCGATGTCGTCTGCACCTCGCTCGGGGCTGGGCTTTACGAGCCGGGCACCGATACCGGCTGCTCGATCATCGGATCGACCGGCATGCATATGCGGCTGGCGAAAAGCCCCGATGATGTGCAGCTCAACAAGGATCTGACCGGCTACACCATGTGCCTGCCGATATCAGGCCACTATGCGCAGATGCAGTCGAACATGGCGGCGACGCTGAATATCGACTGGATCCTGTCTCTGGCGGGCAGCGTGCTGAAGGGCGTGGGCATCGACAAGAGCAAGTCCGAACTGCTCGGCCATGTCGAAGGCTGGCTGTCCGAGGCCAAGGAAACCTCGCTGCTGTTCCATCCCTATATTTCCGAGGCGGGAGAGCGCGGTCCGTTCGTCGATGCGTCTGCACGGGCATCCTTTATCGGGCTTGATCTCAATCACGGCTTTGCCGACATGGTTCGTGCCGTCTTCAATGGTCTCGCCATGGCATCGCGCGATTGTTACGTCGAGATGGGGCCGCTGCCATCGCGGGTGCGGCTGACCGGAGGGGCAGCGCGCAGCGCATCCTTGCGGCGCATTCTTGGCGGGGCGCTCGGCTCATCGGTGCAGACCAGCGAGCGCGAGGAGGCGGGGGCTGCCGGCACGGCGATGATCGCCGCCGTCTCGCTCGGCATTTACGGCTCGATGGAAGATTGCGTCAAGGAATGGGTCACCCCCTACCAGCGGCCGGCGGAACCGGCCGACAAAGCCATGGCGGCGCGTTTTAACGCGGCGTTTCCACTCTACAGGCAATCGCGCCTGTCCCTTCGCCCGGTTTGGCACGCCCTTTCCCACGGCGCCGCCCCGGCATCTGAATAGGAAGACTGAAATGAAGAAAATCGCCATCATCGGAGACCGGTTCATGCTGCCGACGGTCTTTCGCGACAAGGTCGTGGAAGCCTGTGGCGACGGGCATGATATCCGTCTCCTCGAACAGCCCTGGCCGGATGAGCCGATGGAGCATGGCTATGCGGTGGAGGGCATGGACGGCCTGAAGGAATATATGGGCAAGGCCGATGATATCATCGAATTTGTTGGTGATGCCGAGATGGTCATTACACAGCTTGCGCCGTTTTCGCGCGGTATGTTTTCCAGGCTGCCGGACCTGAAATTCGTCGCGGTTTCCCGCGGCGGACCGGTCAATGTCGATATGAATGCCGCCCGCGATGCCGGTGTTCTGGTGGTCAACACCCCCGGCCGCAATGCCAGTGCCGTTGCAGAATTCACACTCGGCGCCATCCTTGCCGAAACCCGGCTGATCCGTTCCGGCCATGAATCCCTGCGCAAGGGCGAATGGCGCGGCGAGCTTTACCGTGCCGACAAGACCGGCCGCGAGCTGTCGGAAATGACCGTCGGCGTCGTCGGCTACGGCAATATCGGCACCAAGGTGGTGCGCTTGCTGCGAGCGTTCGGAACAAAGGTTGTGGTCTACGATCCCTATGTCCAGCTCTCCGCCGATGACCGCAATGCCGGTGTCGAGCATGTGAGCTTCGACGACCTGCTGTCGCGCTCCGATGTCGTGACGCTGCATTCGCGGGTGTCGGACGAGACACGGCATATGATGAATGCCGAGAGCTTCGCGAAGATGAAGCCGGGCGCGATCTTCGTCAACACGGCGCGCGGACCGCTTTGTGATTATGATGCGATGTATGAGGCTTTGGTGAACGGCCCGCTCGGGTCTGCCATGCTGGAGACCTTCGCCGTCGAGCCGGTTCCAGCCGACTGGCCGCTGTTGCAATTGCCGAACGTGACGCTGACGCCGCATATTGCCGGGGCTTCGGTGCGCACCGTCACCTATGCTGCCGAGATGGCGGCTGAAGAGGTGCGGCGTTACATCGCCGGCCTGCCACCGGTCAATCCGTGCTGAGGGCTGAACGATGACGGAGAATTACGTTCGCCAGTCGATCATCGACCATTGCCGCAAGATGAATGCGCTTGGCATCAATCAAGGCACCTCCGGCAATATCAGTGCGCGCTATGAAGACCGGATGCTGATCACGCCGTCGGCAGCGCCCTATGACGAGATGACGCCGGACATGATTGCCTCGGTGCCGCTGGAGGGCGAATACGGCGCCTGGGACGGCCCGCGCAAACCCTCGACCGAATGGCGCTTTCATCTCGATATCATGCGGAGCCGCCCCGAGGTTCACGCGGTCATCCACACACATGCGATCTATTCGACGATCCTTGCCATCGCCCACAAGCCGATCCCGGCCTGCCACTACATGATCGCCGCCTTCGGTGGTGACGATGTGAAGGTCTGCGATTACGCGCGTTACGGCACCAAGGAGCTTTCGGACAATATCCTCAAGGCGATGGAGGGCCGCACTGCCTGCCTGATGGCCAATCACGGCATGCTCGCCACCGGCGCCAGCCTCGAAAAGGCGATGTGGGCGGCGGTGGAGCTCGAGACCATTGCCAAGCAATATTACCATGCGCTGCTGATCGGCGGCCCGGTCGTGTTGCCCGCAGAAGAGATTGCCGGCGTCCGCAAGGGCTTTGCGAGTTACGGATTGCAAGACGGTGCGAAGAAGGCCGCGAATGGATGACCACATGCGCTTCCAGTTTTCTTCCGTCATTCCTGTGCTTGTCACAGGAAACCAGTCACGCGACGTCTGTCGCGTGGAGAGGCTCTTTGGCACCGCAGACGCGGTGCCGCTGGATCCCCGGCACAAGGCCGAGGATGACGGAGACTGTGGAACCTGACGTGCGATTGATCGAAACAGAAGCAGTGCCGCAGGACAAGAGAAACGAGCGTGAGTGCTGAAGCCGGCGTCATCGACCTGTTCATCATTGGCGGCGGCGTCAATGGCGCGGGCATTGCCCGCGATGCAGCCGGGCGTGGCATGTCGGTTGTTCTGTGTGAAAAGGACGATCTTGCGCAGGGGACCAGCTCGCGCTCCGGCAAGCTTGTACATGGCGGCTTGCGCTATCTCGAGTATTACGAATTCCGGCTGGTGCGCGAGGCGCTGATCGAGCGCGAGGTGCTGCTTCAATCCGCGCCGCATATCATCTGGCCGATGCGTTTCGTGCTGCCGCACAGTTCGTCCGACCGGCCGGCGTGGCTCGTGCGTCTCGGGCTGTTTCTCTATGATCATCTCGGTGGCCGAAAGCGCCTGCCGGGCACGCGCGCGCTGGACCTACGCACGGCACCGGAAGGGGCGCCGGTCAAGACGAATTACCGCAAGGCGTTCGAATATTCCGACTGCTGGGTGGACGATGCCCGCCTGGTGCTGCTCAATGCACTAGACGCCCAACAGCGCGGGGCGAAGATCCATACCTGCACCGCCTGCACCTCGGTGCGCCGCAATGGCGATCTCTGGGATATCGAGATGACCGAGGCCGGGACGGGCCGCAAGAGCGAATTGAAGGCGCGGTGCGTGGTCAATACTGCGGGGCCATGGGTCAACGATGTCATCGGCCGCGTTGCCGGGCTGAATTCCCGCCGCAATGTCCGCCTCGTCAAGGGCAGCCATATCATCGTGCCGAAATTCTGGGAGGGGCGGCAGGCGTATCTGGTGCAGAACCCGGACAAGCGGGTGATCTTTATCAACCCTTACGAAAACGACCTGGCGCTGATCGGTACCACTGACATTCCCTATGAGGGGCGCCCGGAAGATGTGAAAGCCGATGCCAACGAGATCGACTACCTGATCAAATCGGTGAACCGCTACTTCAAGCAGCAGTTGACGCTGAGCGATGTCGTCCACAGCTTCTCAGGCGTGCGGCCACTCTATGACGACAATGCGGAAAACCCTTCCGCCGTGACGCGCGACTATATTTTCGAGGTGGATGCTGAGGGTGGCAAGGCGCCGCTGCTTTCCGTGTTCGGCGGCAAGATCACCACGTTCCGCAAGCTTTCGGAACATGCGCTGGAAAAGATCAGGCCGTTCTTCCCGGCGATGAAACCGGGCTGGACCTCCAAGGGAATTCTGCCCGGCGGTGATATGCCAAAGGCGGATTTCGAGCAGTTTCTCGGCGATCTCCGGGCGAAATACCGCTGGCTGCCGGCCGATCTCGCCAAGCATTATGCAAGGCTTTACGGCACACGGGCGTATGATCTGCTTGGCAACGCGGCGTCGCTCGATGATCTCGGTGCTTCCTTCGGCAAGCTGTTGCGCGAACGCGAGGCGCGATTCCTGATCGAGACCGAATGGGCGCAGACGCCGCAGGACATTCTGGAACGCCGCACCAAACATGGATTGCACATGACACCGGCCGAGCGCGAGGCTTTTGCGTCCTGGTGTCTGCAGCAATCGCAGGCGGCTTGAGATATATCGGAGACAATGGTGAAAAGTTCTGAATTCGAAGCCCTTCTGGATGTTTCGGCCCGCGTCGGTGCCGACCCGGCGCTGGTGCAGGCGGCCGGCGGCAATACCTCGATCAAGGAAGGCGGCACGCTCTGGATCAAGGCATCGGGCCTCTGGCTGATGCAGGCAAGGCAGCGCGATGTAATGGTGCCGGTGGCGCTCGACGCTTTGCTCGATGCGCTGGAACGCGACGATCCCTCCACTGAGAAGGCGCAGGATTTCGTCATCAAGGATCGCAACCCGTCCGGCTTGCGGCCATCGATCGAAACGACCGTGCACGCGCTGATGCCGCAGAAAGTGGTGATCCACGTTCATTGCGTCGAGACCATCGCGACAGCGGTCCAGGTCAACGGCGAAACCATCGCCGCATCGAAGCTCGCCGGAATTCCGCACGTGTTCGTGCCCTATGCGCGGCCCGGTCTTCCGCTGGCAAAAGCGATTGCGGCGCGGATCCGCCCGGATACCAGCGTACTGATCCTCGGCAATCACGGCCTTGCCGTTGCCGCTGAAACGGTGGCGGAGGCTGAACTGTTACTCGCCGAGGTTTCCCAGAGGCTCGCCTTGCCGCGCCGAAAGGCGCCGGATGCGGACCTCACGGCCTTGTCGCGGCTTGCTGTCGGCAGCGGTTTTGTGCTGTCGGAGGACAATCTGATCCACGATGTCGCCACGGATCTCGCCAGCTGCCGCATTGCTGCCGGTGGCAGTCTCTATCCGGACCACGTTATCTTTCTCGGGCGCGGCTCCTTTGTGGCGGCACCCGGCGACACGGCAGCCTCGATCGAGGACCGGCATAGGGGTGAAGGATTGCCGTTACCGCCGGTACTGCTGTTTCCGGGCAAGGGTGTGCTGGTTTCGAAGGAAATCACGGCCGGGGCGCTTGCGATGGCACGCTGCCTGTCGGATGTGCTTGGCCGGATCGGTGAGGGCGCGCGGCTGCGCTACCTGACGGATGCAGAGAATGCCGAGCTGCTCGGCTGGGACGCGGAAAAATACCGGCAGGAACTGAACCGGGCCGGGAAGGCGTTACAATGACTTCTGCCGCAGACAAGCCGCTGGTGATCGGCATCGATATCGGCACATCCGGCGCCCGCGCGGTGGCGATGGATGCTGCCTTCAACATAGTCGCCTCCGGCTCGTCGAAGCTTGCGGATTTTTCCGCCGATCACCGTGATCCGATTGTCTGGTGGCAGGCGGTGCAGACGGCGTTGGGGCAGGTGCTGGACGCGATCGACCGCAAACAGGTCCGGGCGATTGCGATCGACGGCACCTCCGGCACCATGCTGCCGGTCAGCGCCGACGGCGCGCCGCTGGCTGTGCCGATGATGTATAACGATCCGGTCGAGGAAGCGGATATCCTCGCGCGCATCAAGGCGCATGCGTCGAAGGAAAGTGCTGCCCATGGGGCGACATCGGGGCTGGCGAAGGCGTTGTTGTTTCAATCCGTGCCGGGTGTCTTCCGGATCATTCACCAGGCCGACTGGCTTGCCGGGCATTTCACCGGGTTCTACGATGTCTCCGACGAGAACAATGCCTTGAAGACCGGCTATGATCCGGTGTCGCGCTCCTGGCCGGACTGGATTGCCGCGACAGGCATGCGGCTCGATCTGCTGCCGGATGTCCTGCCCGCAGGATCGCCGATTGCTGGAATTTCCGAGGATGCGGCAGATGCCTTTGGTTTTGCGGATGATGTCGTCATTGTCGCCGGGACCACGGATGGCTGTGCCTCGTTTCTGGCGACGGGTGCGGATCAGCCCGGCGACGCTGTCTCGGTGCTCGGGACGACTCTGACAGTGAAGATGCTCTCCGACCGGCAGCTGTTTGCGCCGGAATACGGTCTCTACAGTCACCGGATCGGCGATATGTGGTTGGCGGGTGGCGCCTCCAATACCGGCGGCGTGGTGCTGGCGGCACATTTCGACAATGAGCGGATTGCAGCGCTTTCAGCGGAAATCGATCCCGCCACAGATACAGGGCTCGACTATTATCCGCTGGTCAAGGACGGGGAGCGGTTTCCGGTCAACGATCCGGCGATGAAGCCGCGTATGACGCCACGGCCGGAAAGCGATGCCGAATTTCTGAAGGCGATCTTCGAGGGCATCGCCGGTGTCGAGGCATTGGCCTATCAGCGGCTTGTTTCGCTTGGCAGCCCGGCCTTGCGTTCCATCCGCACAGTTGGCGGTGGTGCGAAGAACACAGTCTGGACGGCGATCCGCAATCGGAAGGTTTCGGTTCCGTTTCTACCGGTGGCTTCGGAAGAGGCGGCTGCCGGAACCGCGCGGCTCGCCTTGATCGGCGCGAAATCGGCGGGTGTGTTATGACGTATGGGCCACTGACAATTTCCGGTCTGGATGAGATTATTGATCGGTTCGACGCTTTCCTGATCGACCAGTTCGGTGTGCTTCGGGATGGCAAGGGGCCGTATCCGCACGCTGCGGACACGCTTCTCCGGCTGAAGCAGGCAGGCAAGACGATCATCATCCTGTCCAATTCCGGCAAGCGTTCGGCGGAGAATGACCGGCGTCTCGCAGCCCTTGGTTTCGATCCGAAGAGCTGGGACTGGTTTTTGACATCCGGCGAGGTCGCCTGGCGTATCCTGGAAAAGGAAAGCGGGCAGGGAACAAGCGGAGTTGCCCGCAAATGCCTGCTGATCAGCCGCGATGGTGATACCTCGCCGCTGGATGGACTTGATCTGACACGGACTGATAGCGGCGAGGATGCGGACTTCGTCCTGTTGGCTGCCAGCGAAGGCGATGTGCATCCGCTGTCGTTCTACGAAACGCCATTGGCGCCTGCAGCCGTTCGCGGCGTGCCATGCCTCTGCACCAATCCGGACAAGATCATGCTGACGAAGAACGGCACAGCCTTCGGGGCAGGGCGGATCGCCGAGCTCTACGAAAAGCTGGGTGGCACGGTGCGCTGGATCGGCAAGCCGTTTCCGGACATCTATGCGACGGCGCGTGAATTTCTCGGGGACGTCTCCCCGGAGAGAATCTGCTGCATTGGCGACAGTATCGAGCACGATATTGCCGGTGCTGCGGGTGCCGGTTTGAAATCGCTCCTGGTGACGACCGGTATTCTGGAAACCGCGTCGGATGCGGAGCGTCAGGCGCTGTTTACCGAGCATGGCGCCACGCCCGACTTCATCCTGCCGGCATTTGTCTGGTCAGAGATTTAAGGCTCGCCGCGTTCACGCCGTCTGAACTTTTGCTCAAAACAGCGCGTCGGCGAAAAGGTCGTCGTCATTGGCCGCAGCGGCGGCGACCGGCGCTGCTATGAGGGCACCGGCTGGAATGATGGCCTGGTGGACCGTGCGCTCCTGCGCCATCGTGTAGAGCTTGAAGATGCGTGGGCCAAGGCCGCCCAAAACGTCCCCGAGATCGTCGATATCAGGCAATGTGTCGCCGGCCAGATCGCAGAGATCGTCGGCGCAGGTGGCGAGAACTTCGCCAAGATCGTTCTGGAAATCCAGCTTGCTGATCGACACACTGATTTTGCTGGCGACTTCCCGGCCATGTTCCGAGAGAATCGTCAGTTCGGTTTCCATGGCGTTGGCCGCCGCGCGGATATTGCCGACGGCGTCGCTCAAGCGTTCGGCAAGGCCCGGCTCGCCGGAGCTGTCAGTGGCGGCAATTGCGGAGGCTGCCTCTTCGAAACCCGTCAACCCGTTGACAATCGCATCGGCGGATTCGTCGAGCTTGGCGGCAAAGACGCGCAATTCGCCAGTGACCACGTTGATCGACCGGCCTTCCTCGCCCATGCGGCTGCAGCGCAGGTTGGTGTTGAGCGCCATGTAATGGATGTCCATCTTGACGGCGCGGATATTCTCGATGCCCGTCAACAGGTTGGCGGCGGTGGCCGTTGTCGACTGGCTGACATGGTTGGCCTGTAGGCTGGCTGTTTCCACCTGCTTGACGATGGCGTGCGCTGCAGAAACGCTTTCCTCCAGCGCCCGCATGAAATTGCCGCCGTTGGCATCGTCCTTGCTCTGCATCTCGGCCCGCAGATTGAGAATGTCCTGCGTATCGTGGCTGAAACTGGCGATGGTTTCGACGACGCTGCGGGAATCGCGCTGGAAATTGTGGACCATGTCGACCATCTGCGCGGCGGCGAGATGATGGACGAGGTTTTCCAGCCGCACCTGCGCATCGCGCTCCAGAGTACGGCCTTCGTCGCTGCTCAGGAATTCATCCAGAATCGTCAGTGTCGACTGCACATGCTCGATACGCTGGCGGGTGGCGTCGCCGATCTGCAACGCTGACAGCGTGGTGGCAACCTTGCCCTGGACGCCACGGGCGAGGATGCCGACCTGCTTGGCGATCTCGCCGAGTTTTTTGCGATGTTCGCTGATCGTCAGGGCGTCGCGCTGCAGGGCGCTGACCACGGCCGGGACCGTCTGCTCATAGCGTTGCGCGATGCCGGAACCGAAGGTCTGGGCGACCTTCAGTTCTTTCTCGAGTGAATTGAGCTGGCCGGCGAAATTGTTGACTTCGCTGGTTCCCGAACGGATGCGGTCAAGGATTTCCTCGGCAAATCCGGCGAATTCGGCAATGCCCGCTCCGGTGATCTTCACCGTCACGGCGAAGGTCTGCAGATAACGCATGGTCTCCTGCATGTCGGCCACGTGCGTGCGTAGCCCGGCACCGGAAGCGGAGAGAACCTGAAGGTTGCTCTGGCGCATGTTTTCCAGCTGCGGCAGCTCGGAGAGGCTCTTCACGGTCGCCAGCAGATCGGCCGTGGTGTCGCTGGCAGCGCCCGCGTCAAGCGTCCGTGTGACATTATCCAGCGAAGCAAGCAGGCTGTTGAGAACGTCCATGACGGAAAGCAGAACGCTGCCGCCCTCGAGAAAGCGCTTTTCGACCTGGGTGCGCGCCGCTTCCAACTTGCGGCCGATATCGGTGACGTTGGCAACGCCGGTTGTGTAGGTGCCGGTCTGGTGGGCCAAAGCTGTGCTGTATGTCAAAATAGCCCTCAACTCGAAACATGTGCGATCTTGCTTGCATCGATAGGGCAAGGATGGAAATGTCTGGTTAAGTGCGGGACTCGCCTGCGTTGTAACGGTGCCGTCGATATCAGGCGCAACTATTACGGGAATTGTCGAAATTTGTCCCGTCGCTCAGGATGGCCGCAATTCAAGCTATTGAATTCATCTGATTTTTTATCATTAAAATGATTGCCTATAAAAACTCTCAGGTAAGAATTCATAGTGAACAGACTCGTAATAAGTGCAGAATCTCACAACCTGAATTTACCGGGCGTTAAGGCTGGCGTGAGATTCCATGGGGGAAGAAAGTAGTATTAATCGCTTCAGAGGACTGCAATGCCCCCCTTAATCGATGAATATATTTTGGTCGAGTTGCCAGATAAATTGAATATTAGAAATATATCTAACGTATATGATCTAATTTATCCTGAAATGGAATCCGGGAAATCACTATTGATTTCTATTCCTAAGGGCGTTGATGCGGATTTAAGCTTTATTCAGCTTATAGAATCCGCAAGAATACGTGCGAAAACTGCCGGAACTCACATTGTAATGTCAAGTCCGGCCGAAGGTTCCGTTCTCAACGTCCTGGAGCGCGGTGGCTTCGCACAAACGTTCTCTCCCGAAGACAAGAAATTCTGGTTGCATGAAGAGGCAATACAATGACCGCGAGAATATTGACCGTCGATGACTCCGCCAGCATCCGTTTGACGACGAAGGTTACCTTGTCCAATGCGGGCTACGAGATCATCGAAGCCGTCAACGGCGCCGAGGGCCTGGAAAAGGCAAAGTCGGGGCAGTTCGACCTGATCGTCACCGACCTGAACATGCCGGTCATGGACGGCCTGACGATGATCGAGGAACTGCGCAAGCTGCCCGCTCATACCGGCGTGCCGATCATCTTCCTGACGACGGAATCCGATGCCGATCTGAAGGCGCGGGCAAAGGCTGCCGGTGCCACCGGTTGGCTGACAAAACCGTTTGACCCGGAAACCCTGGTCAAGATCGTCAGGAAGGTTCTCGGACGATGAACATGACCGATCCCATTGCAGTGTTTCGAATGGAAGCGGCGGAACTGTTCGAGCAGATCGAGTCCGGCCTGCTCGACTTGACCCACCGCCTGGACGACAAGGACCAGATCGACGCCGTCTTTCGCGGCCTTCACACACTCAAGGGATCGGGGGCGATGTTCGGCTTCGATGCGCTCGCAGCCTTTACCCATCACTGCGAAACGGCCTTCGACCGGGTCCGCAAGGGTGAAAAGCCAGCAACGAGTGAATTGATTGCGGCCGTTCTAGCCGCACAGGATCATATGCGGGCGCTGGTCGACCGTCCGACGGACGATCACGGCAATATTGGCGACATTCTCTTGAGCCAGTTGCAGCGGGCGGTCGAAGGCGATGCGCCGGTGGTAGCTCCCGCGCAGGCCGTGGCTGTAGAGCCGGTGACGAAAGCGGTGAAAAGCGGCGCCAACACCTGGCGCATTCGCTTCAGCCTGCCGGTCAACTCCATGGTCAACGGGACCAATCCGCTGGGGCTGCTGGACGAGCTGCGCGATCTCGGCGAATGCTGCATCGCTGTGAATACGTCTGCCGTTCCATCGCTGGATGTGCTGGTCCCGACCGACCTGCATCTGTCCTGGGATGTCACGGTGACGACCGACCAGCCGCATTCGGCAATCGATGATGTCTTTATCTTTGTGCTCGATGATATGCAGCTTGATGTCGAGACGCTGACGGATGGGGTACCCGCCGCTGTCGAGCCAGTGATTTTGGCCGAACAGCCCGCGCCGGTCGCGGCCATCGTTCCTGCCGTGTCAGCCGCACCTGTTTCCGCACCGCCGGCTCCTGCCGTCGAGCGTGAAACGCCGAGCGCCAATGATGCGCGCCAGGCGAAGGCCGCCGAAAACGTCCGTGTTCCCGCCGAACGTCTCGATGAATTGATGGACCGGGTCGGCGAGCTGGTGATTGCGCAATCGCGGTTGCGGCAGCTTGCAAGCTCAAGCATGGACCTGCAGCTGCGCTCAGTCTCCGAAGAAATCGAGCGCCTCTCGGGCGAATTGCGCGACACGATGATGGTCCTGCGCATGGTACCGGTCGGTAGCCTGTTCGGGCGTTTCCGGCGGTTGGTGCATGATCTCGCCCGCGAAACCGGCAAGGTCATCGAGCTGGTTACCGAAGGCGAGACCACAGAAGTCGACAAGACCGTGATCGAACGGCTGGCCGATCCGCTGGTGCATCTGGTGCGCAACTCGATAGACCACGGTCTTGAAACTCCGGAAGAACGCCGTGCGGCCGGCAAGGACGAGGCGGGCAAGATCATGCTGTCGGCCCGCCAGGCCGGTGGCGAGGTGATCATCACCATCAAGGATGACGGCCGTGGCATCAACCGAGAGCGGGTGCGGGCCAAGGCGGAATCCTCCGGCCTGATCCAGCCTGGTGCGGTGCTGTCCGATCAGGACCTGCTGCAATTGATCTTTGCTCCCGGTTTCTCGACGGCAGCGCAAGTCACCAACCTTTCCGGCCGTGGCGTCGGCATGGACGTGGTCAAGAAAACGGTCGAGACCCTGCGCGGTGCGATCGACATTACCAGCCATGCCGGCCAAGGCTCGGACGTGTCGCTGCGCATTCCACTGACATTGGCGATCATCGACGGCCTTTTGGTGCGCGTCGGCACCGGGCGTTATGTGATCCCACTGTCGGCTGTCGAGGAATGCCTCGAACTGTCACTCGAGGAAGATCTGCGCTCGCGTGGCCGCAGCTTCATCTCGCTGCGTGACAGCCTGGTGCCGTTCCTGCGGCTGCGCGATCTGTTCCGCACCGGCACCAAGCCGGATGCGCATCAGAAGGTCGTGGTCATTTCGACCGGCACCGAGCGCGTCGGCATGGTCGTCGACCAGATCATCGGCGACCACCAGACGGTGATCAAGTCGATGTCGAAACTGCATCATGACGTCGCGACCTTTTCGGGCGCGACCATTCTTGGCGATGGCAGCGTCGCTCTCATTCTCGATGTCGCCCATCTAGTGGCGGCTGGTCAGCAACAGGAGGCGCAGGTGCGCGCGGCAGGATGATCGAAGCGGTTCAGATGAACGACAGGCAGCTGCAATCCGACACGCATTGGAACAGCGACGGCGAACTGGAAGTGCTGACATTCGACCTTCACGGCGAGACGTTTGCGCTCGAAGCGACGATGGTTCAGGAAATTCTCGACCTGTTGCCGGAAACGATGGTTCCAGGCGCCATGCCCTTTGTCGGCAGCGTCATCAATTTCCGCGGCAAGGTCATCCCGCTTGCCGATATTCGCCTCGCTTTCGGCATGGAAGCGGCGGAAACGACGATCGACAGCCGCATCATCGTGATCGAGCTCGATCTCCAAGGCGAGCCGACACTGGTCGGCCTTCGAACAGACAAGGTGAATGAAGTCACCACGCTTGCCAAGACATCCAGTGAGGCGCCTCCCAGCGTCGGGATGCGGTGGCGGCCGGACTACATCAATTGCCTGGTCAAGCGGGGAGGCCAATTCATCATCCTTCCCAACCTGCAGGCAATTTTCTCATTCAGGAAAGAAACCTAGCGCCGCGCAGGCTGCTTACGGATTGCGCGCAGGTTCATATTCAAGGAATTTGACAATGCGATTTACCATCAAGCTCAAATTGGCGATCGCCTTCGGGTTCGTCATAACCCTTTTGCTCGGAACGGCCGGTTACGGCATCCTCAGCCTCGGCAACCTCAACCAGACGGTCGAGGATGTATTGCAGGGCCCGGCCGAGCGGCTCAAGCTCGCTCAGCAGATCAATATCTACCAGCTGCAGGCGATCCGCCAGCAGAAGAACCTTCTGGCTGCGACGTCGGAAAAGGAATCCATGGATGCGCGCACCAAGGGCGATCACAATCGCAAGCTTTTTGACGAAACGCTGACCGAAGCTGCGGCCAAGGCGACCGAGCAGGGCAAGCCGCGCTGGGTGAAACTGCAGACGCTTTCGGTTCAGGCCAACGAGGCCGAAGGCCAGATCCGCAAGTTCCTCGATGTCGGCAATGCGCCGGCAGCCCAGAGCATTTCCGTCACCACCGCGCGCCAGAGCGCCAATGATATGGACGCTATCCTCGAAGAGATCGTCAAACTCGAAGAAACTCGTCTTGCCGAAGCACAGGCCGCCGCCGACGCACTGTATCAGGATACGCGGTTCATGATGACCGCAGCGGCAAGCCTTGCCGTGCTGATTGCGATTGCCGCCGCCATCTGGATTTCCCTGACGATCAGCAAGGGCCTGCGCCGTGCAACGGTCGCCGTCGCCGATGTCGCCGATGGCGATCTGACCAAGCTCGCCGAAATCACCAATCAGGACGAGATCGGTGCACTTCTTGGCAACGTCAACGTGATGATCGAGCGCCTGCGTGGCGTCGTTGCCGATGCGCTGTCGGCCTCCGACAATGTTTCGGCCGGTAGCCAGGAACTGTCTGCAAGCTCCGAACAGGTCAGCCAGGGCGCGACCGAACAGGCAGCCTCTGCCGAAGAAGCATCCGCTTCGATGGAAGAGATGGCCGCCAATATCAAGCAGAACGCCGACAATGCGGCGCAGACCGAGAAGATTGCCCGTCAATCGTCGAAGGATGCCGAAGCCAGTGGCGAAGCTGTTTCCCGTGCCGTCAGCGCCATGCGCACGATCGCTGAAAAGATCGGCATCGTCCAGGAAATCGCCCGCCAGACCGACCTTCTCGCTCTGAACGCCGCTGTGGAAGCAGCCCGTGCCGGCGAACATGGCAAGGGTTTTGCCGTGGTTGCTTCCGAAGTTCGCAAGCTCGCCGAACGCAGCCAGTCGGCTGCCGCCGAAATCGGCCAGATGTCGAGCGATACGGTCAAGGCTGCTGCCGAAGCCGGCGACATGCTCAACCGTCTGGTTCCGGACATCCGCAAGACCGCCGAACTGGTCTCGGAAATCTCGGCTGCCTGCCGCGAGCAGGATATCGGCTCGAGCCAGATCAACGAAGCGATCCAGCAACTCGACAAGGTGACGCAGCAGAATGCCAGCGCATCCGAGCAGATGTCGGCAACCTCGGAAGAACTCGCAGCCCAGGCGGAAGAATTGCAGGCATCGATCGCCTTCTTCAAGGTCGATGGCGCAAGCCACGGTACCAGCGTCCGGAAGGTTGTTGCCCCGAAGGCGATAACCAAGGTGTCTACGACAAAGCCGGTTGCAAACCGCCGGCCGGTGGCTGCCGGACATTCGGTCGCCTCCCAGCAGGCGCGGGCCAAGGGTTTTGCTCTTGATCTGTCGATGGGTGGCCCGGATGCCGAGGACCAGAATTTTCGCGAGAGCGCATAACCAATCACTATCCGGCGGCCTTTATGGGGCCGCCGCAGTGCCCGCGTGTGTAGGCGCGGGCAATATCCCTCCGAAACTACCGGTTTCGCGGACGTGAATCACTCACCGCACCGCCCTGCTGGCTCGGACACTTCTCCAATTGGGTACCCGTTCGGGATGCCCATGTGTTTCCGACCTCAATGTAAGGACCTTTACGGTGCGTTTAACGATCAAACTGAAGCTCGCAGTCGTGTTTACTGTCATCATCCTGTTGACCGGCGGAATGGCCACTCTGTCCATTCTCAACCTGTCCTCGCTCAACGCAGCTGTTACCCAGATGGTCACTGGACCGATCGTCGATATGAAGACTGTCGCCGATCTCAGCGCCGCCTTCAACGGAACGGTACGTGCAGAAAAGAACGCGATCCTGAGCTCCAATCCGTCGGAGATTGCCGAGTTCGTCAAGTCGATGAAGGATCGTCAGGAACAGCTAGAAGGCTTGCTCGGTTCGCTCTCCAAGTCTGCGGATCCGGATGTGCAGGCCAAGGCGACCGAAATTCGCGCCATCTATGAAAAGTACATGCCGCTTCAGCTGCGGGTGGCGGACCTTGCGACCCAGAACACCGTGGATTCGAACAATCTCGCATCGACCCTGACCATGGGCGAAGGCCGTGCGATGATGAACGAGGCGCTGAAGGTCATCGATGAAGTCAACGTCGTCGTCACCGGCAATGTTCAGGAAACCGACGAAGCGACCGATGTTCAATATCTGAACTCCCGCATGCTTCTGATTGCAGCGACCATCGCGCTGACGTTGTTTTCGCTTGCTGCCGCGGTCTGGATTTCGCTGAATATTTCGCGCGGACTGCGCCGTGCCGTCGATCTCGCCGATGCCGTCAGCATTGGTGATCTCAACTATGAAATCGCCCACAAGAGCAATGACGAGATCAAGGATCTGGTCAATTCCATGCAGGTCATGACCGCCAACCTGCGCAACACGGCAAGCCTGGCCGACAAGGTTGCCGACGGCGACCTGACGGTCGAGCCGACGCCGCTGTCGGAAAAGGACACGCTGGGTCTCGCCCTGCAGCGCATGGTCGAACGTCTTCGCGGCGTCGTTGCCGATGCCCTGTCGGCTTCCGACAATGTCTCGGCTGGTAGCCAGGAACTGTCGGCAAGCTCCGAGCAGATTTCGCAAGGTGCGACCGAACAGGCGGCCTCTGCCGAAGAAGCCTCCGCGTCGATGGAAGAGATGGCGGCCAATATCAAGCAGAACGCTGATAATGCTGCCCAGACGGAAAAGATTGCCCGCCAGTCGTCGAAGGATGCCGAGGCCAGCGGCGAAGCGGTTGCCCGCGCCGTCAGCGCCATGCGCACGATTGCTGAAAAGATCGGCATCGTCCAGGAAATCGCCCGCCAGACCGACCTTCTCGCTCTGAACGCGGCTGTGGAAGCAGCACGCGCCGGTGAGCATGGCAAGGGCTTTGCTGTCGTCGCCTCGGAAGTCCGCAAGCTTGCCGAACGCAGCCAGTCGGCTGCCGCCGAAATCGGTCAGATGTCCGGCGATACCGTCAAGGCTGCTGCCGAAGCTGGTGACATGCTTAACCGACTGGTTCCGGATATCCGCAAGACTGCCGAACTGGTCTCGGAAATCTCGGCTGCCTGCCGCGAGCAGGATATCGGCGCCAGCCAGATCAACGAAGCGATCCAGCAGCTCGACAAGGTGACCCAGCAGAATGCCGGTGCCTCCGAGCAGATGTCGTCAACCTCTGAAGAGCTTGCAGCCCAGGCTGAAGAACTGCAGACCTCGATCGCCTTCTTCAAGGTCGATGGCGCCGGTGTTCGCGTCGGCAACAAGAAGCAGTCGCAGAAGCCTGCTGCCCGCACCTTTGGTCATACCGCTGCCCGCAAGTCGCCGGCTCCTGCCACATCGAACAACAGCATCTCCGCCCAGCAGGCCCGTGCCAAGGGTTTTGCGCTCGACCTGTCGATGGGCGGGCCGGATGCAGCTGATGCCGATTTCCGGGAAAGTGCTTGATCATGGCAACAGCGTCGCTGGAATCGCAATTCGTCACGTTCAGCCTCGGCGAGGAGGTCTTTGCCGTCCCCGTCGAGGTGGTCCGGGAAATCCTCGACTACGAGGAAGCCTTCAAAATCCCGAACGGTCCCGACTATCTGCTCGGCCTGCGCGACGTGCGCGGGCAGGGCGTGCCGACCATTGATCTCAGGCTGAAACTCGGCCTGTCGAAAACCGTGCCAACATCCCATACACGGGTGTTGGTGATGGATATCCCGCTGGAAAGCCGCACCCTGTCGCTCGGCCTGGTTGCCGACCGCGTCTTCGAAGTCACGCCGTTCCGGCGTGACCAGATCGAGGCGGCACCGGATATCGGCATTCGCTGGCGCTCGGGCTACATCGCCGGCGTGGTGCGGCGGGAAGGCGGGTTCGTCGTCATCATCGATCTTGCCAGCCTGCTTTCGAGAGAAGAGACGGCCTTGCTGACCCTGCCGGGTGCGGCAGGGCACGCCGCCTGAGGTTACCAGCATGAATGTCGCCGTCCGTCAGACCCAGTCGCTTTCCGATCACATCAGCAAGCGCAATTTCGATCGCCTCGCGCGGTTCATCTATGACTATAGCGGCATCAAGATGCCGCATAGCAAGCTGACGATGCTTGAAGGCCGCCTGCGCCGGCGGCTTCGGGCAACCAATATCGGCAGTTTCGACGATTACTGCGATTTCCTGTTCAACGAGGACGGGATCGAGCAGGAAGCCGTCTACCTGATCGACGCCGTGACGACGAACAAGACGGATTTCTTCCGTGAATCCAAGCATTTCGATTTTATGCGCGATGTGTCCCTGCCAGGGCTGGTCAACAAGGGACACCACAATCTGCGGGTCTGGAGTTCGGCCTGCTCGACCGGTGCCGAGCCCTATACGATCGCCATGGTGATGGCGGAGTTTGCCGAAGGGCGCTCTGATGTCGACTACTCTATCCTCGCCACCGACCTTTCCACGGAAGTTCTGCAGGTTGCTCGCCAGGGCATCTATTCCGACGACATCGTTGCACCGGTGCCTGCCGCCTTGCGGCGGAAATATGTGATGACGGCCAAGGAACACGGGCGGCGCGAGGTTCGCATCGCCTCAAGACTGCGGTCCAGGGTTGGCTTTGGCCGCATGAACCTGATGGATGCCAAATATCCGGTTGGCAATCCCATGCACATCATCTTCTGCCGCAACGTGCTGATCTATTTCGACAAGCCGACGCAATCGGATGTGTTGACGCGGCTGTGCGATTGCCTCTTGCCCGGCGGCTACATGTTCATCGGCCATTCGGAATCCATCACCGGTATCGATCTGCCGCTGAAGCAGGTCTCCAATACGGTTTTCCAGCGCACATGATCCGCAATCCCGGAACAGTCTTCCGGTCCATCCTCTGAAGAGACAGGCCGATATGGGAAAGAAAGTCCGCGTTCTGATCATCGACGACAGCGCCAGCGTCCGCCAGACTTTGACGGCGGTTCTGCAGCAGGATCCCGATATCGAGGTGATGGGGTCGGCATCCGACCCATTCATGGCGGCGCGCAAGATCGCCGAGGATATCCCCGACGTCATCACGCTTGATGTGGAAATGCCGCGCATGGACGGCATCACCTTCCTGCGCAAGCTGATGGCGCAGCATCCAATCCCGGTGGTGATGTGCTCATCATTGACCGAGGCCGGATCGGAAACGTTGCTGCAGGCGCTGGAAGCCGGTGCCGTCGATATCATTCTGAAGCCGAAGATCGGTGCTGCCGATCATCTGGCGGAGAGCGGCATGCGGATTTGCGAAGTCGTCAAAAGTGCCGCTCAGGCGCGCGTCACCGGGGCTCGGCGATCGGCGGCCCAGGCAGGTTCCTCTAATCCGAATGCCAGGCTGACGGCGGATGCCATGCTGCCGCCGCCGACTGGCCGGGCGATGGCCAAGACCACCGAAATGGTCGTCTGCGTCGGCGCATCCACGGGTGGGACGGAAGCGCTGAGAGAAATGCTTGAGGCGTTGCCGGCCAATGCGCCGGGTATCGTCGTCGTCCAGCACATGCCGGAAAAATTCACCGCCGCCTTTGCCAAGCGGCTGAACAGCCTGTGCGAAGTCGAAGCCAAGGAAGCCGTCGATGGCGATCCGGTGCTGCGCGGCCATGTGCTGATTGCTCCGGGCGACCAGCATATGCTGTTGGAGCGGCAGGGCGCGCGCTACTACGTTTCGGTCAAGACCGGTCCGTTGGTCTCGCGCCACCGGCCGTCGGTCGATGTGCTGTTCCGCTCGGCCGCCCGCGCCGCCGGTGGCAACGCCATGGGCATCATCATGACCGGCATGGGTGATGACGGCGCGCGGGGCATGGAGGAAATGAAGCAGGCCGGCGCCTTCACGGTGGCACAGGACGAAGCGACCTCGATCGTCTTCGGCATGCCCAAGGAAGCAATCGCCCGCGGCGGCGTTGACCGGGTCGTGCCACTCGACCAGATCGCCCGCGAGATCTTGATGGCGCAGTCGCGGTTTTAGGGGCAATCCGTGCGGCTGCCGCGTATGCTCTGAGTTCGCGGCGGCTTACCCCCCTCTGTCGGCGACGCCGACATCTCCCCCACAAGGGGGGAGATCAACCGCCAACTTTTGTGTCTTCAAGGGAAAAGAACAATCTCCCTCCTTGTGGGGGAGATGTCACGCAGTGACAGAGGGGGTAGGCGTCCGCAAACTCGGAATCTCTCAAGTCCCCTGCGTCACCAGAAACGCCTTCATCCGTTCCACTGCCATATCCGGCATATCCAGCACATTGGCCTGATCGGCGAGGCGAAAAATATCCGCATAGTGCAGCACACCGCGAGCCGACTGCATGCCGGCCGGCATGGTGAAATGCCGTTGATGACCGTTCAGCCAGGCGAGGAAGACCACGCCCGCCTTGTAGTGTTGCGTTGGCGCTTCGAAAATTTTCCGTGACAGCGGCACTGTCGGCTCGATTACCGCGCGGAACGTTGCGACATCGCCTGATGCCAGTGAGGCCAGCGCCTTCGAGGCGGATGGCGCGACGGCGTCGAAGATGCCGAGCAGGGCGTGGCTGTATTTCCGGCCATCGCCTTCGATCAGTTCGGCATAGTTGAAATCGTCGCCGGTGAAGCAGAGCACATCGTCCGGCAGGCGGTTGCGCAGGGCGACTTCACAGGCATTGTCGAGCAGCGAGATCTTGATGCCTTCGACCTTCGCCTTGTTCTCCTCGATGATCGACAGGACGGTATTGAGTGCGGTGTCGAAATTCTCCGAACCCCAATAGCCTTTCAGCTGTGGATCGAACATGTCTCCGAGCCAGTGTAGCACGACCTTGTCCTTGGTCTGCGACAGGATGCGGCCATAGACTTTGCGGTAATCATCCGGCGATTTGGCGATGCGTGCGAGCGCGCGGCTGGCCATCATGATCGACCGGCCGCCTTCCTTTTCGACGAAACCGACCTGGGTTTCATAGGCGCGGATCACGTCGTCGGGCGAGCGGGTATCGGCGGGTGAAAGGTGGTCGGTACCGGCGCCGCAGGCAAGATCGGCGCCCGGCACGGTGCGGGCCTCGGTCAGCGACCGGCGGATCAGCTCCTGCGCGCCTGCCCAATCCAGCCCCA
This sequence comes from Pararhizobium sp., assembly GCF_965279435.1. Lineage (NCBI taxonomy): Bacteria > Pseudomonadati > Pseudomonadota > Alphaproteobacteria > Hyphomicrobiales > Rhizobiaceae > Pararhizobium > Pararhizobium sp. The sequence continues at coordinate 256,030 of NZ_CBDIHY010000003.1, read as the reverse complement.
TACCGCGTTGCGACGTATCCATTGCCTCGGCGATCTTGAAGCCCAGCGCCCAGAGATGATGGCGGAAAGCCATCGTCCGCTCCCAGTCGATCGCGGGGCAACCCCATGGGTCGAGATCGCGCAAGGGATCGGAGACGACGTGGGCAGCCGCATAGGCGATACGGTTGAAGACCGGGGCCGTTTTCGGCCGCGCGATCGGCGTCCCCGTCAAGCGGTAAATCTCAAGCGAACCATCGGCGCGCGGCAGCGACAGGGTGGCGGACATGCGGGCTCCTCCTTGGGTATTGCAAGCCGAATAATTTAGATCGTTCCAAATTTCAAGGGATAATTTGGTGGATAAGTGCGGCTGTGGTACCGGTTGAAGGGCATAATAACGCGCGCATCAGGCCTTGTTACTCGCTCATGTTAAGTGTCTGTAGGGATAAATTTCATTCTATATCAACGAATTATGTTGATTTTGCCTTATCCAAGCGCCTTGTTTTCCGATCAAGGTGATTGCATCACGGCATATTTTACGAAACCCGCTTGACAAAATTGGAACGTTCCAATTATTTTGCAGATAGCGCTGAGGCAAGAAGACCTCGCCGGGAGGGAAACGTGGGTAAAGAACGGGTGACAGTCATCGATATTGCGCATGCCGCCGGCGTGTCGAAATCGACCGTGTCGCTCGTGCTGCAGGCAAGCCCGCTGGTCAACGAGGTCACTCGCGCCAAGGTCAATGCCGTCATCCGCGATCTTGGCTATGTCTATAATCGCGGTGCTGCCAACCTGCGCCAGTCCAATTCCAAATCGAAAATCATCGGCATCGTCGTCAATGACTTGACCAACAGCTTCTTTGCCGAGCTTGCCGTCGGTGTCGATATGGTCGTTCAATCGGCCGGCTACGTGCAGTTCCTCGCCAACACAGCCGAAAGCGTCGATCGCCAGCGTGAGGTCATCGCCTCGATGCGCGAGCACGGCATTTCCGGGCTGATCCTGTCGCCGGCGCGCGGTACGGATGCTTCAGACCTGAAGCCGCTGGTGGCGAGCGGCATCCCGGTTGTCAATGTCGTCCGGCAAGTTGCCGGTGCAAAGGTTTCGTCGCTGGTTTCCGATAATCATGCGGGCATGCGCGATGCGGTTCGCCATCTGGCCGGGCTTGGCCATCACCGCATCGCCTTTCTCGGCGGCTTTCCCGATACGGCTGTTTTCGCTGAGCGGCTGCAGGGCTATCGCGACGCGCTTTCGGATATGGACCTGGCTGTTCACGACGAACTGGTCGTCAGTTCGGCGCCATCGCGGGCAGGGGGCGTCGCCGCCATCGAGCGGGCACTGATGTTGCGCGAGCGGCCGACGGCGGCCGTTTGTTTCAACGATGCGGTTGCATTTGGTGTCTGCGATGGTCTGCGCGCCCATCGGCTTAATCCGGGCGAGGATTTTGCCGTGATCGGTTTCGACGACGTGATTGAGGCGCAGACGGCGGTGCCGGCGCTAACGACGATTTCGGTCGACCCGCAGGGCATGGGCCGCCGGGCAGCACAGCTTCTTTTGAAACAGATCAACGCCGGACGGGCGGACGCTGAGGCGATCGTCAGTTCGGTGCGGCTGGTCGTGCGCCAAAGCTGTGGCGCCGCCATCGATAAGCGCGAAAGGCTATCCTTGTTATGACACGTTGGGGTTTGATCGGGGCAAGCACGATTGCCCATGAATGGGTGATTGACGCGATCCGCGCCGTCGGCGGCGAGATCGTTTCGGTGATGAGCACCAGCGCCGAGCGCGGTGCCAAATATGCTGCGGACCATGGCATCGCAAAATCGGTGACCAGTGTTGCCGAGCTTGTCGGTGATCCCGACGTCCAGGCCGTGTATATTTCGACCACCAATGAATTGCATCGCGACCAAGTGTTCGCGGCGGCCAAGGCTGGCAAGCATATTTTGTGTGAAAAGCCGCTGGCGATGAGCCTTGAAGATGCCCATGCCATGGTCAAGGCAGCACGCGATGCCGGCGTTGTCTTGGCGACCAACCATCATCTGCGGGGCGCGGCCACCCACCGGGCAATGCGGGACGCGATCGCGGCTGGCAGGATCGGCAAACCGCTGGCGGCCCGCGTCTGCCATGCCGGTTATCTGCCGGCGCATCTGCAGGGCTGGCGTCTCGACAGACCGGAAGCGGGCGGTGGCGTCATTCTCGATATTACCGTGCACGATACCGATACGCTGCGCTTCGTGCTCGGAGACGATCCGGTCGAGGCGGTGGCGCTCGGCCAGTATGGTGGCATGGCCAAGGCCGGGCTCGAAGATGCGGCGATGGGTGTTCTGCGCTTCAAATCCGGCCTGATCGCCCAGTTCCATGATGGTTTCACCACCAAATATGCGGTCACCGGCTTTGAGGTTCATGGCTCGGAGGGATCATTGATCGCCCGCAACTGCATGACCCAGAAGGCTATTGGCACGGTCACCTTGCGCAACGCCGATGGCGAGACGGAGTTGCCGCTCGACCACCGCAATCTCTACGAAAACACGCTGATCGCCTTCGACGACGCGGTCGCCGGAAAGGGAAAGCCACTCTGCGGCGGTGAGGACGGTGTCTGGTCGTTGGCCACTGGGCTTGCGGTGATGCAGGCCGCCGCAAGCGGCAATGCCGTCGCGATTGACACGGGACTTTGAGAGCATTTCCATGAGCAAGCATATCACCCCGGCTGAGGCAGCCGCTCTGATCCCCGATGGCGCGACCGTATCGGTGTCGTCGTCGAGCGGACTCGGCTGCCCGGACCTGATGCTGAAGGCGATCGGCGAGCGCTTTGACGCAACCGGCCATCCGCGCGACCTGACAACGCTGCATCCGATTGCCGCCGGCGACATGAGCGGCATCAAGGGCATCGATCACATCGCCAAGAAGGGTCTTTTGAAGAAGATCATCGGTGGGTCCTACCCTTCCGGGCCTTCCACATCCGAGCCGCCGCTGATCTGGCAGATGATCGGTAATGACGAGGTGGCCGCCTACAACATTCCGTCCGGCGTGCTGTTCGACATGCACCGCGAAGCGGCGGCCAAGCGCCCAGGTGTTTTGACCAAGATCGGCCTCGATACGTTCGTCGACCCGTCGCGCCAGGGCTGCGCGATGAATGCGTCGGCGGCGGCCGAACCGGTTGTCAAAAAGATGGAATTCGAGGGCGAGGACTGGCTCTATTTCAAGGCGATCGTGCCGCAGGTGGCGATTATCCGGGCGACGACCGCCGACGAGCGCGGCAACCTGACCTATGAACATGAGGGCGCCTATCTCGGGGGCCTCGACCAGGCGCTAGCTGCCCGCAACAATGGCGGCATCGTCATTGCGCAGGTCAAGCGCATCACCAAATCTGGTTCGATGAAGCCGCATGATGTGCGCGTTCCCGGCATGCTGGTTGACTATGTCGTCGTCGATCCTGATCAGAAGCAGACGACGCTGACGGAGTACGATCCGGCCATCTCCGGCGAGATCTTCCGGCCGCTCGACAGCTTTCGCGTGCCCGAATTCAATATCCAGAAGGTCATTGCACGCCGCGTCGCGCAGGAGCTTCAGGGCGGCTCTAGCGTCAATCTCGGCTTCGGCATCTCGGCCAATGTGCCGCGTATCCTGCTCGAAGAAGGCCTGCACGGCTCGGTTACCTGGGTGATCGAACAGGGTGCGGTCGGCGGCGTGCCGCTGCTAGATTTCGCCTTCGGTTGTGCCTCGAATGCCGACGCCTTCATGCCGTCACCCTATCAGTTCACCTATTTTCAGGGCGGTGGCTTCGATGCCTCGCTGTTGTCCTTCCTTGAGATCGACAAGTCGGGTTCGGTCAACGTTTCGAAATTGTCCTTCCGGCCGCATGTGACGGCAGGTGCTGGCGGTTTCGTCGATATCACTGCGCGGGCAAAGAAAATCGTTTTTTCCGGCATGTTCAATGCCGGTGCGAAGCTCTCGATGGCGGATAGCAAGCTGGTGATCGAGAAAGAGGGCAAGCTGAAGAAGCTCGTCAACGAGGTCGAGCACGTCACCTTCTCCGGCCGCCGCGCCGTCGAGCAGGGGCAGGACATCACCTATGTCACCGAGCGTTGCGTGATGAAGCTGACGCCTGATGGCATCGTGCTGACAGAGATCGCGCCGGGCGTTGATCTGCAGGCACATATTCTCGATCAGTCGGAATTCCCGTTGATCGTTTCCGATACGCTTAAGGTCATGGATGCCGCGCTGTTCCATGAGGCGCCGATCGGGCTGACGCTGCCGCAAAAGCCGATCCGCACGCTGCAAGGAGCGTCGCATGGCTGATGAGCGGATCAAGATCGAGATCGACGGCGCGATTGCCACCCTCACGGTTGCGCGGCCGGACAAGCTGAACGCGTTCGATATCGACATGCTGAAGGCGCTGTCTTCTGCCTGCGATACTGTGGAGGCCGATGCCAATGTGCGCGCCGTCATCCTGACGGGCGAGGGCAAGGCCTTTTCCGCTGGTGGCGACATCAAGGCCTGGGGGGCGATGAGCCCGAACGAATTCGGCCATCAATGGGTGCGCTTCGGCCATCGGGTGTTCGAGCGGCTGGCGACCCTGCGTATGCCGGTGATTGCTGCGATCAACGGCCATACGCTTGGCGGCGGGCTGGAACTGGCGGCGGCGGCGGATATCCGCATCGCGGAAACCCAGGTGAAGATCGGCCTGCCGGAAACGAGCCTTGGCATGGTGCCCGGCTGGTCGGGCACACAGCGTCTGGTCCGGCGGTTTGGCGCGCAGATCGTGCGCCGTATGGTGCTCGGTGGCGAGATGTTTACGGCCGATGAGGCGCAGGTTCTCGGTTTGGTCGATGCGGTGGTTGAGACAGGAACGGTTCTGGATGCGGCCAGGGATTATGCCCAGCGCGTCGCCAAGCGCGGTCCGGCGGCGCTGGAAATCTGCAAGCTGATGATCGCGTCTGCCAATGGCGAAGACAATGGAACCGCCGTCGAGGCGCTGGGTTCGATCCTGGCCGCCAAGACCGGCGACATGAAAGAGGGCGTTGCGGCTTTTACCGGCAAACGCCCCGCAGAATTCAAGGGAGAATGGTAATGACGGTTTTGGTGAGGCCCAAGGCTTTGACTGACACAAAGGTGCGCGAATACCAGATGCTGATCGACGGCAAATGGGGAAATGCGGCCGAGGGCAGGACGCTGGAGCGCGTGGCTCCCGGCCATGGCGTCACCGTCAGCCGCTATCAGGCCGCGACGAAAGCCGATGCCGAGCGGGCGATTGCTGCTGCACGCAAGGCCTTTGACGATGGCCCCTGGCCGCGGATGACGGCGTCGGAGCGTTCGCTGGTCCTCTTGAGGGCCGCCGACATGATCGCGGCGCGTGCGGATGAACTGGCCTATCTCGATTGCATCGAGAGCGGTAAGCCGATCAGCCAGGCCAAGGGCGAACTTGCCGGTGCTGCTGATATCTGGCGCTATGCTGCAGCACTTGCCCGCGACCTGCACGGTGAAAGCTACAACACGCTCGGCGATGGCACGCTCGGCGTCGTGCTGCGCGAAGCCATCGGCGTCGTCTCGATCATCACGCCGTGGAATTTCCCGTTCCTGATCGTCAGCCAGAAGCTGCCGTTTGCGCTGGCTGCCGGCTGCACCACGGTGGTGAAGCCGTCGGAGCTCACCTCCGGCTCGACGCTGGTTCTTGGCGAAATTCTTGAGGCGGCCGGTGTTCCCGCCGGGGTCGTCAACATCATCACCGGCACCGGCCCGGATGTCGGCGCGGTCATGACCTCGCATCCCGATGTCGACATGATCTCCTTCACCGGTTCGACCGGCGTTGGCAAGCTGACGATGACAAATGCGGCGCAGACGCTGAAAAAGGTGTCGCTGGAACTTGGCGGCAAGAACCCGCAGATCGTCTTTCCGGATGCCAATCTTGATGATTTCATCGATGCGGCGGTGTTCGGCGCCTATTTCAACGCCGGAGAATGCTGCAATGCCGGTTCGCGGCTGATCGTCCACAAGGAGATCGCTAAGGACGTAATTGCCCGCATCGCCGCGATGTCGGCCAAGGTCAAGGTCGGTGATCCGCTTGATCCCGAAACCCAGGTCGGCGCAATCATCACGCCACAGCACCTGGAAAAGATCGTCGGCTACGTCTCTGCCGCTTCCGGCAATGGCGCGACGGTCTCGCATGGTGGCACAGCACTTGATCTCGGTTCCGGCCAGTTCATGTCGCCGACCATTCTGTCTGCCGTCACGCCCGACATGGCCGTGGCACGCGAAGAGGTTTTTGGCCCGGTCCTGTCCGTGCTGACTTTCGAGACCACCGACGAAGCTATCCGGATTGCCAATTCCATCGACTATGGCCTGTCGGCCGGCGTCTGGAGCCGCGATTTCGATACCTGCCTGACTGTCGGCCGTAAAGTGCGAGCCGGAACGGTCTGGATGAACACCTTCATGGATGGCGCTTCGGAATTGCCGTTCGGCGGCTATCGCCAGTCCGGCCTTGGACGTGAACTCGGCCGTCATGCGGTCGAGGATTACACCGAGACCAAGACACTCAACATGCATATCGGCGGCCGCACCGGCTGGTGGATGCCGCGCGGCTAAGGTGGATTGAGGCGATGAGGGGAAAGGAGGGCGTGATGCGGATGTTGAATTTTGTGGAGCAGGGCGTTTCCTCTTCCGTCAGTGATGGCCAAAATCGAACCGAGATCGGGGACACGTACCCCCCTCTGTCACTGCGTGACATCTCCCCCACAAGGGGGGAGATTGTTCTTTTTCCTTGTGGCGACAAAGCTAGCGGCCGATCTCCCACCTTGTGGGGGAGATGTCGGCGTCGCCGACAGAGGGGGGTAAATTTCAAGCGGACCGGTCATGTCCTCAGCACTTCAGCCTCCCGAAAAATCAATCTGCGGCTGGAGCAGGACCTGCATCCCGGTCGTTTCGTCGCCGGCGATGCGGGCCAGGAGAACCTGGCCCATTCGTTCGCCGGTGTCGGTCAGGTCCTCGTAGATCGTCTCGACCTTCGGCTGGATCTGGCTGAGCAGCTTGGAAGTCCGCTTGGCAACGATGTCGTATTCGAGCCCAAGAGTGAGCCCATGATCGCTCATGCCGGTGATGGTTGCGAGCGCCGAGACTTCGCCGCCGCAGGCAAAACCGTCGGGGGCATCGGGCTGGCCAGCACGGCGGCTCATGTAGTCGCGGATCTGTTCGACGGGACAGTCGAGGTCGATTTCCTCGGGGATTTCGTAGGCGACGCCGGCTTCGCGCACGGCAGTCATGAAGCCGTGCAGCAGGTGCTGCGAGAACGTCATGCGCTTGGGCGGCAGGATGATCATCGGCTTGCGGCGGCCGCGGGCGATCAGCCGTTTGGTCGCCTCATAGGCGAACGAGAAATTGTCGTAGTCGACATACGGATGCGGCGTGGTGAATTCGGTCCGGCCATGGGTGACGAACGGAAAGCCGTTTTCCAGCAGCAGCCGCACGCGCGGATCGAAGGGTTCGGTGCGCGAAAAGATCAGGCCATCGGCCATGCCGTTGCGCACAATATGGCTGATGGCATCGATATTGGCGCCGTCGATGAAGTTCGGCATGACGATCAGATGGTAGGGCGTGTCCTGCAGTGCCTTGGCAAGCCCGTGCATCAGCGAAATGCCGTAACCGAGGATTTCCTCGTGCGGATCGAGCAGGACGCAGACGACATTGGTGCGGCCGGTCTTCAGGCGCTGGGCGGCGCGGTCCGGCAGGTAGCCGATCTCGGCCGCCACCTCGTGGACGCGCTTGCGGGTCTCTGCCGAAATCTGCGGGGCATTGCTCAGCGCGCGCGATACCGTTGTCACGGCAAAGCCTGTCAGGTCGGCAATGGTACGCAGGGTCGGCTTGCCGCTTTTCAGCTTAGTGTCGGTGGTGGTGGATTTGGGAGTGTCAGCCAATGAAATACTCCCTTGGGGTGATGACCAGACGCTTTTGTAGCGGCAGACATACGCGGGTGCAATGTGTTTGTGCAAACGTTTTAAATCGATGATCGTTGCGCTTTTTTGTTGCAGTGCGAAATCGGTTTTCTGGCGTATAAATGCTTAAATTCAGCATGTTAAGTCTGGTATCAGGCGCGTGTTGTGCAGTGCTTGACTTGATCCGATTTATAACGTTTTAAATGAACCGGCGGTAAATACCGCAAACCAATTGCTTCCCTGTTTTGGCGGGGAGGGCATTCAACGGCGGGGGAGGAGTTTCCCGCTATTCGACTTGCAAACGGGAGGAATACGATGCGCAAGTTTATGACGACGACGGCAATTGCAGCATTGATGATGACGGGCAGCACGGTCATGGGCGGCACGGCCGCACATGCTGCTGAAAATGTTGAAGTTCTGCATTGGTGGACATCCGGCGGCGAAGCGGCTGCTCTGGATGTTCTGAAGAAGGATCTGGAAACCAAGGGCATCTCCTGGACCGATATGCCGGTTGCCGGTGGTGGTGGCACGGAAGCCATGACCGTGCTGCGCGCTCGCGTCACTTCGGGCAACGCCCCGACGGCCGTTCAGATGCTCGGCTTCGACATTCTCGATTGGGCCAAGGAAGGCTCGCTCGGCAATCTCGACGAAATCGCTGCCAAGGAAAACTGGGACAAGGTCATTCCGGCTGCCCTGCAGAAATTCTCCAAGTATGACGGTCACTGGATTGCTGCTCCGGTCAACGTCCACTCCACCAACTGGATGTGGATCAACAAGGCAGCGCTCGACAAGGCCGGCGGCAAGGAGCCGCAGAACTGGGACGAGCTGGTCGCTCTGCTTGATAACTTCAAGGCGCAGGGCATTACCCCGATCGCAGCCGGTGGCCAGCCGTGGCAGGATGCAACGCTGTTCGATGCCGTCGTTCTGTCGCTTGGCACCGATTTCTACAAGCAGGCCTTTATCGATCTCGATCCGGCCGCTCTTGGCGGCGACAAGATGAAGACGGCGTTCGAACGGATGACCAAGCTGCGTTCCTACGTGGATGACAACTTCTCCGGCCGCGACTGGAACCTGGCATCCGCTATGGTCATCGAAGGCAAGGCCGGCGTGCAGTTCATGGGCGATTGGGCAAAGGGCGAGTTCGTCAAGGCCAAGAAGGTGCCCGGCACCGACTTCGTCTGCATGCGCTACCCGGAAACCCAAGGCTCCGTGACCTTCAACTCCGACCAGTTCGCGATGTTCAAGGTTGCCGCCGACAAGGTACCGGCTCAGATGCAGATGGCGGCTGCGATCGAAAGCCCGACTTTCCAGTCGGCCTTCAACGTGGTCAAGGGCTCGGCTCCGGCCCGCACCGACGTGTCGAACGAAGCGTTTGACGCTTGCGGCAAGAAGGCAATCGCCGATCTCGCCGATGCCGACAAGAACGGCAAGCTGTTCGGTTCCATGGCGCATGGCCATGCCAATCCGGCTGCTGTCAAGAATGCGATCTATGACGTCGTGACGCGCGAATTCAACGGTGAAATCACTGCTGACGAAGCCGTCAAGGAACTGCCGGCTGCTGTTGCAGCTGCACAATAAAAACGTTGTGCCTGTCCGGGGTGCTTGAAACACCCCGGACATCACTCCTTACAGACATTCATCTTTGAAACGGTGGTATTCGCTATGGATAGCCGAAGCCGGCTGCAGGACCTTGTGCCAAAACTGGTGCTCGCTCCCAGCTTTCTGATCGTCATTGTCTTTGTGTATGGCTTCATCGCCTATACCGGCTATCTGTCGGTCACCGACAGCAAGATGCTGCCGTCCTACAATTTCGTGGGCCTCAGCAATTATTCCAAGCTCTGGGCTTTGCCGCATTGGTGGCGGGCGATTTCCAACCTGGCGATCTTTGCGACGCTCTACATCGTCATCTGCTCGGTGCTGGGTCTTGGGCTGGCCATTCTGCTCGACCAGAAAATCCGCGCCGAAGGTTTGCTGCGGCCGATCTATCTCTATCCGATGGCGCTGTCCTTCATCGTCACCGGCACTGCCTGGAAATGGTTTCTCGATCCGGGCATCGGCCTTGAAAACACCATGCATCTCTGGGGCTGGGAAAGCTTTCAGTTTGCCTGGATCAAGGACCGCAACTACGCGATCTATTGCGTTGTCATCGCTGCTGTCTGGCAATCCACCGGGTTCATCATGGCGATGTTTCTTGCCGGCCTTCGCGGCGTCGACAACGAGATCATCAAGGCGGCGCAGATCGATGGAGCGTCGTCGACGACGATCTACCGGCGGATCATCATTCCGCTGATGCGTCCCGTGTTCCTGTCGGCCTTCGTCGTGCTCGCCCATCTCGCCATCAAGGCCTATGACCTTGTCGTCGCGCTGACAGGCGGCGGGCCGGGGCAGGCGACCGAACTGCCGGCGACCTTCATGTATTCCTACACGTTTACCCGCAACTCGATGGGCATCGGCGCCTCGTCGGCGATCATCATGCTGGCGATGATCTTCTCGATCATCATCCCCTACCTCTATTCCGAAATCAAAGGGGAGAAGCGCACATGAGCGTCCAGAGCCCTGACAACGCCATTTCTTCCAGCCGCCTGACGCGGGCGCTGATCTATACCGTGCTGATCCTGTTTGCGGCCTATTCGCTCTTGCCGCTCTACGTCATGCTGGTCAATTCCTTCAAGCCGCTGGATGAAATCCGCCAGGGCGGAATGCTGAACATTCCGCAGACCTGGACGCTGGATCCCTGGCGCTCAGCCTGGTCGACGGCGCAGATCGGTGTCCAGCCGACGGGCTTGAAACCGTTCTTCATCAACTCGATCCTGATGGTCGTTCCCGCCGTCGCTATTTCGACGATCATCGGCGCGCTCAACGGTTATGTGCTCACCAAATGGCGCTTTCCGGGCTCCGGCATCTTCTTCGGCATGCTGCTTCTGTCCTGCTTCATCCCGTTCCAGATCGTCTTGATCCCGATGGCGCGCATGCTCGGCATCTTCGGACTGGCCGGCACGACGAGCGGTCTTGTCTTTGTGCACGTCGTCTATGGTCTCGGCTTCACGACGCTATATTTCCGCAACTATTATGAGGCGTTCCCAACCGAACTGGTGCGGGCAGCCCAGATCGATGGTGCCAGCTTCTTCCAGATTTTCCGGCGCATCCTGCTGCCGTCATCCGGTCCGATCATCGTCGTCTCCGTCATCTGGCAGTTCACCAATATCTGGAACGACTTCCTGTTCGGAGCCTCGTTCTCCGGAGCCAATTCGACGCCGATGACGGTGGCGCTCAACAATCTCGTTTCCTCCTCCACCGGGGTGAAGGAATACAACGTCCATTTTGCAGGCGCGATCCTTGCCGCCCTGCCAACGCTTGTCGTCTACATCGTTTCGGGCCGCTACTTCGTCCGTGGCCTGATGTCCGGCGCCGTGAAGGGTTAAAGCCATGTCCTTTCTGAAAATCACCGATCTGCGCAAGTCCTACGGCTCGCTGGAAATCCTGAAGAACATCAATCTGGAAATCGACGAGGGCGGCTTCCTGGTGCTGGTGGGGCCATCCGGTTGCGGCAAGTCGACCTTGCTCAACACTATTGCCGGGCTTGAGCCGATCACCTCGGGCGAAATCTCGATCAACGGCAAGTCGGTGGCGGGCCTGCATCCCTCCAAGCGCGATATTGCCATGGTCTTCCAGTCCTACGCGCTCTATCCGAACATGACGGTGGCTGGAAACATCGCCTTCGGCATGGAAATCCGTGGGGTGCCGAAGGACGAGCGCGAAAAGGCGATCAAGCAGGTTGCCGACATGCTGCAGATCGGCCATCTGCTCGACCGCAAGCCGAGCCAGCTTTCCGGCGGCCAGCGCCAGCGTGTCGCCATGGGCCGGGCGCTGGTGCGTAATCCGCAGGTCTTCCTCTTCGACGAACCGCTGTCCAACCTTGATGCGAAATTGCGCGTCGATATGCGTACCGAGATCAAGCGCCTGCACCAGCGGATGAAGACGACGATCGTCTACGTAACGCACGACCAGATCGAGGCGATGACGCTGGCGACCAAGATCGCGGTTTTAAAGGATGGCACGCTGCAGCAGTTCGGCACGCCGGCTGAAATCTACAACAATCCCGCCAATCTGTTCGTTGCCGATTTCATGGGTTCGCCGGCAATGAACCTTCTGACCGCTACGGTCGAAGGCGGCGGCAACGATCTGCGTGTCTCGCTGGTGCGACCGGATGCCGAGCCCCTGCATCTGCCGGTCGCCCAGGTCGCCGGTCTCGCCGCCTATAGCGGCAAGCAGGTTGTCTTCGGCATCCGGCCGGAAGCGTTGACCGATCCCGACGGCGCCGATCGCAACGCCCGCCTGCTGGTCGAAGGTGATTGCCTGATTGAGGTGGTGGAACCGGCCGGTTCCGACACGTTCGCGGTCACCAAGCTTGGCGGCAAGGAAGTGGTGGCGCGCCTGCGCGCCGACGCGCGCATCGCCCCCGGCCAGAATACGCGGTTGGCGTTCAATCTGGACAAGGCGGTGTATTTCGATCCGCAAAGCCAGCAGCGTATCGGCTGAGTTCCGTCATGGTCAAACAGCCCGATATCGTCATCATCGGTTCCGGTATTGGTGGAGCAACCGTCGCCTCCGCTCTTGCCGGATCCGGAGCACGCGTCGCGATCCTCGAGCGGGGTGAGCACCTTCCGGACACGCCGGAAACGCGCAGCTACCGTTCCATCTTCGTCGATGGCCACTTCCGGCCGAAGGAGATGTGGCGCGAACCGGACGGCACGGCGTTCAATCCGGGAAACTTCTACTTCGTCGGCGGCAATTCCAAGCTTTTCGGCGCGGTATTGCTGCGCTATCGCGCCGAGGACTTTACCGAGATGCAGCATCTCGGCGGCATCTCGCCGGCCTGGCCCTTTCCCTACGAGGAACTGGAGCCATGGTACGGCAAGGCGGAACGGCTGTTCGAGGTACGCGGCGAGCTTGGACAGGATCCGACGGAGCCTACCCACTCGACGCCTTATTCTCACGGTCCCGTGCCGGACGAGCCCGCCATTGCCCGCGCCCGCGCAGAACTGAAATCGCAGGGGCTACATCCGGCGACATTGCCGCTCGGCGTTGACATCGACGCCTGGCTGGCCGGCGGACGCACGCCCTGGGACGGGTTTCCCAACACCGGCAAGGGCAAGAAGGATGCGGAGACCGCGTCGCTCGCCGTCGCGCTGAAAGACCCGAACATCGAGCTGATCACCTCCGCTTATGTCGAGACGCTGGAGGCCGGGCCGGGCGGGCGGATCGAGGCTGTCCACTACACCCACAAGGGCGAGAGGAAACGGCTGTCCCCGAAGCTGGTGATCCTGTCGGCCGGCGCGATCAATTCCGCCGCGATCCTGCTGCGCTCCGGCGGCGGCAAGGGGCTTGCCAACCACTCCGATCAAGTCGGCCGCAACTTCATGAACCACAATTGCAGCGCCATGCTGGCGATCAACCCGTTCCGCCGCAACGACAGTGTTTACCAGAAGACGCTGATGCTGAACGACTATTACCTGACCGGTGGCCGCGATGGCCTGCCTCTCGGCAACGTCCAGCTGCTCGGCAAGATCAACGGAGATATCCTCAAGGCCAATGCGCCGCGTTACGCGCCGCGCTTCGCACTCGACTTCATGGCTGGCCACGCCGTCGACTGGTACATGATGACGGAGGACCTGCCGAACCCCGAAAGCCGCATCATGGTCGATGGCAAGGGCATCATCATGCAATGGCGGCGCTCGAACATGGAGGCGCTGTCCGGGCTTGAGGCGAAGATGCGCGGGCATTTCAAGGCGGCAGGCTATCCGATCGTGCTCTCCCAGCCTTTTGACAAACGCACGCCGTCGCACCAGTGCGGCACAGTGCGGATGGGCAACGACCCGGCGACCGCGCCGCTCGATATACACTGCCGTGTGTTCGATCATCAGAATCTGTTCGTCGTCGATGCCAGCTGCCTGCCGACGTCTGCGGCCGTTAACCCGGCCCTGACGGTGGCGGCGCAGGCGCTGCGGGTTGCCGATCACATTGTAACGAAGGATCTGGCGGCATGAGCGATCATAAACGCCCCATTGCCATCGTCACCGGCGGCCGCCGCGGCATCGGCTTGGGCATAGCGCGGGCGCTGGCGAAAGACGGGTTTGACATTGCCATCACCGGCATCGGCGATGCCGATCAGGTTTCGGGCGTGCTGGAAGAGTTGGCGGCACTCGGCGCCAAGGCGATTTTCCTGAAGGCAGACCTTTCCGATCTTTCCGGCCATCAGGCAACGGTCGATGCGGTTCTGGCGCAGCTAGGCTCAATCGCTTGCCTCGTCAACAATGCCGGCATGGCATCGGTGCTTCGTGGTGATTTTCTCGATCTCGAGCCGGAAAACTTCGACACGATCATCGGCACCAATCTGCGTGGGACGGTGTTTTTCACGCAAGCCGTGGTCAAGGCCATGCTGGCAGGCCCCTCCAACGGGCCTCGCTCGGTCGTCAACATCACCTCCGTTTCGGCGACGATGAGTTCGCCGGAACGCCTGGATTACTGCATCAGCAAGGCCGGGCTCGCCGCCTTTTCACAAGGGCTAGCGCTGCGGCTCGCCGATACCGGTATCTCGGTGTTCGAGGTGCGGCCCGGCATCATCCGCTCCGATATGACGGCCGGTGTTTCGGCCAAATATGACGCGCTGATCGACGGCGGGCTGGTGCCGATGAAGCGCTGGGGCGAGGCGGATGATATCGGCCGCATGGTTGCAGCATTGGCAAATGGCAGCTTCGGTTTTGCCACCGGAACAGTTGTTAATGCCGACGGTGGGCTGTCGATCGGAAGACTTTAGGAGAGTGATTTTCTGAGGATTGCCCCTCACCCTAGCCCTCTCCCCGTAGACGGGGAGAGGGGACTACGGAGCTTGCGGCAAGGTCCTTCTCCCCGTGGGCGGGGAGAAGGTGCCCGACAGGGCGGATGAGGGGCAATCCACCCTCGACGTTTGGATTTTGAGGACGACGACATGACCTACGACTATATCATCACAGGTGGCGGACCGGCCGGTTGCGTGCTGGCCAATCGCCTGACCGAAGACGCTGACGTCAAGGTGCTGTTGCTCGAAGCGGGCGGCAGCGACTGGAATCCACTGTTCCATATGCCGGCCGGTTTTGCCAAGATGACCAAGGGTGTGGCCAGCTGGGGCTGGGAGACCGTGCCGCAGAAGCACATGAAAAACCGGGTGCTGCGTTATACGCAGGCCAAGGTGATCGGCGGCGGCTCGTCGATCAATGCGCAGCTTTATACGCGCGGCAATGCGGCGGATTACGATCTCTGGGCAAGCGAAGACGGCTGCACCGGCTGGGATTATCGCAACGTGCTGCCCTATTTCAAACGTTCGGAGGACAACCAGCGTTTCGCCGATGACTACCATTCCTATGGTGGGCCGCTCGGCGTTTCCATGCCGGTATCGGGCCTGCCGATCTGCGATGCGTATATCCGCGCGGGACAGGAACTCGGCATTCCCTACAATCACGATTTTAATGGCAAGCAGCAGGCGGGCGTCGGCTTCTATCAGTTGACCCAGCGCAACCGCCGCCGCTCGTCGGCCTCGCTCGCCTATCTCAATCCGATCCGGGATCGCAAGAACCTGACGGTGCGGCTCGGCGCGCGGGTGACGCGGATCGTGCTGGAGGGAACACGCGCCGTCGGCGTCGAGGTTGCCACCGCAAAGGGGCTGGAAATCGTCCGGGCCGAGCGCGAGGTTCTGGTTTCTTCCGGGGCCATCGGCTCACCAAAGCTATTGCAGCAGTCAGGCATCGGCCCGGCCGATCACCTGCGTTCTGTCGGTGTCGAGGTGAAACATGACCTGCCGGGTGTCGGCAGCAATCTTCAGGACCATCTCGATCTGTTCGTCATTTCCGAATGCACCGGCGACCATACCTATGACGGCGTCGCAAAGCTTCACCGCACCCTGTGGGCCGGCCTGCAATATGTGCTGTTCCGCTCCGGCCCGGTCGCCTCGTCGCTGTTTGAGACCGGCGGCTTCTGGTATGCCGATCCGAATGCGCGCTCGCCCGACATCCAGTTCCATCTGGGGCTCGGCTCCGGCATCGAGGCGGGCGTCGAGAAATTGAAGAATGCCGGCGTGACGCTGAACTCGGCTTACTTACATCCGCGCTCGCGCGGCACGGTCCGGCTCTCGTCTTCCGATCCTGCCGCAGCTCCGCTGATCGATCCGAATTACTGGAGCGATCCGCATGATCGCAAGATGTCGCTGGAAGGCCTGAAGATCGCCCGCGAAATCTTCCAGCAGCAGGCGCTGAAACCCTTCATCATGGCCGAGCGCTTGCCGGGGCCGAATGTGATGACCGATGACGAACTGTTCGACTATGGTTGCGCCAATGCCAAGACCGATCATCATCCGGTCGGCACCTGCAAGATGGGCACGGGCGCCGATGCGGTCGTCGGGCTGGATCTGAAGGTGCACGGACTGCAAGGCCTGCGCGTCTGCGATAGTTCGGTCATGCCGCGCGTTCCCTCTTGCAATACCAACGGGCCGACGATCATGATGGGTGAAAAGGGTTCTGACATCATCCGCGAGCGGCAACCGCTGCCCGCCACCATTTTCAGCCATGAGCGCAACGACCAGCGGCCGCGTGCGCGCGCCGATATCCGATAGGAACCTGCCATGATCCGCCATTGTGTCTTCATCCGTTTCCAGTCAACCGTTGCCGATGCCGAGCGGCAATCGATCCTGGCAGACATCGCCGCGCTGCAGCAGCTGGTTCCCGGCTATCTCACCTTCACTGCCGGAGCCAATGTCAGTCCAGAAGGCCTTGGCAAGGGTTTCAATAGCGGCTTCATCATCGATTTCGCCGATGTCGCGGCGCGCGACGCCTATCTCGTTCACCCGGCGCATGAAAAGGCCGGTGGTCGGATCGTTGCGGCGACCGAAGGCGGGATCGACGGCGTTTTTGTCTATGATTTCCAGATTGCGGGCTGATTTTTGATGATCGTTGAACCACGCGCCTTCCTGACGAGCCTGTTTGAGGCTGCCGTTGAAGCTGCCGATCCATTGGCGGCGATCCGTGCCCACCTGCCGGAAAAGCCCAAGGGACGCACGATCGTTGTTGGAGCAGGCAAGGCGGCAAGCCAGATGGCGGCGGCGTTCGAAAGCCTGTGGGATGGGCCTTTGGAAGGTGCCGTGGTGGCGCGGCATGGCCCGGTTTCGGCCTGCGAGCGGATCGGCGTGCTGCAGTCGGCCCATCCGGTGCCGGACGAGGCCGGGCTTGCGGGATCGGCGGAATTGTTGCGGCTGGTCAAGGGGCTGACACCTGATGATCTGGTGGTGGCGCTGGTTTCCGGCGGGGGCTCTTCGCTTTTGCCAGCTCCGCCGCAGGGGCTGACGCTCGCGGATGAAATCGCCGTCAACAAGGCGCTGCTAGCTTCCGGAGCGCCGATTTCGGCGATGAACGTGGTGCGCAAGCATGTCTCGCGCATCAAGGGCGGACGGCTGGCCTTTGCTGCCGCGCCGGCGCGGGTCGTCAGCCTGATCGTTTCCGATGTGCCCGGCGACAATCCAGCCTTCGTTGCCTCCGGCCCGACAATTGCCGATCTCTCCACGCCTGCGGATGCTCTGGCGATTGTCAGCCGTTATGGGATGAACCTGCCGGAAGCGGTCATGCGACACCTTGGGTCGGAACATTCGGCAGCGTCAAAGCCGGATCATCCTGCTTTCGCAAACCAGCAGCACCACATCATTGCGTCGGCTGCAGTCTCGCTGGAAGCCGCGGCGGCAAAAGCGCGGGCACTGGGTGTCGAGGCCGTGATCCTGTCGGATGCGATCGAAGGTGAGGCTCGCGATATCGGCCGGATGCATGCGGCGATCGCCCGGGAAACCGCGCAACGCAACCGGCCATTCTCAAAACCCGTTGTCATTCTTTCTGGCGGCGAGACCACGGTGACGATTTCGGGCGATACCTATGGCAAGGGCGGCCGCAACAGCGAGTTTCTGCTTTCCTTAGCGCTGGATATCGATGGTGTCGAGGGCGTTCATGCACTGGCCGCCGATACCGACGGGATTGATGGGTCGGAGGACAATGCCGGCGCTTTTGCCGACGGTTCCACTGTAAGCCGTATGCGGGCGGCAGGCGCCGATCCCCGCGATCATCTCGCCCGCCACGATGCCTGGAGCGCATTCAATGCCAGCGGCGATCTGTTTGTGCCCGGCCCGACCGGCACTAATGTCAATGATCTACGGGCACTGCTGATTCTTTAGTTCACGGTAAAACGGGTTTGAACGGGCATCCGGCGACGCTTACCGCCTTTGCATCACCACAAGCTGTGGATACTGCGTATATTGCGCATGTGGCTTGGAACAATCCGGAAGGGCGGGCGTTTGCCGAGTTCGAAGGGTTGATATGGCTGTATCCGGCGGATGCCGGGAATTCAGAAATATTTATCCTGTACGCACGACGATGGGGCTGGTTGGCCGATAAAAACGATCCATATCTCTTTGACCGGGCCGGAAAACCGTGCGGACAAGGGGCATAATCGTGGGGAAGTCCCTTCGCACAACGCACATGATGGACGAGAGTTTTGGAATGAGTTGCAAAATCCTGGTGGTCGAAGACGAAATTTTCGTGGCGACTGAAATCGAATATCTGGTGGCCGAACTTGGGCATAACCCGATCGGTATCGCGGCGGACAAGGCGTCGGCGTTCAATCTTGCCCCTTTTGCCGATATAGCGCTTGTCGATCTCAATCTTCGCGATGGACCGACGGGGACGGAAATCGGCCGCACGCTTGCCGAAAAGCATGGCGTCACGGTTCTGTTCATGACTGCAAACCCGTCCCAGCTCGCTGATGGCGTTCCAGGAACAGTCGGTGTTATTTCCAAGCCGGTTGGTGAGGATGAGCTTCGCCAGGTCGTGAGCTATGCCGTCGCCAAGCGCCATTCGCTTGCTGCCGACGTGCCGCCGCGTTTGCGGGTCTTTCAGTAATCATCCTTGACGCGCGGCATCACGACCGCGCCGCCAGCTTGCTGCTGCGCAGGATCGAGGCTACCGGTACCGACACGCGCACACGCACCCCGTCCTCATCCCATTGACGCTGGAATTGCCCGCCGAGCTGGCCTTCGACACTGATCTTCATCAGCCGCGACCCAAACCCTTCCTGCTCCGGTTGGCGCACGCAAACAGGGTTGCCGCTTTCCTTCCATTCCAGCACGTAATTTTCCGCGTCGTGATGACCGGCAATGGTCAGGCGGCCGGCCGCGTGGGACAATGCTCCGTATTTGGCCGAGTTTGTCGCCAACTCATGCAATAGAAGCGCCAGCGGCGTGGCAGAACTGTCGCCGATGATGGTATCGTCGCCGGCAAAGACGATGCGGTTGTCCGTCTCCTCAAGACCATAGGGCTCAAGCAGCCGCTGTGAGAGGCCGAAGATACTGGTTTCCACATCGACCGGCCGTGAGGTCCTGCTGTGCGGGCGCACAAAATCATGGGCGCGACCCATGGCTTCGATTCGATTGCGCAGCAGATCGGCAAAATTCCGAGATTCAGGCGCTGAACGGGCAGAAAGGCTGATGATGCCGCTCAGCACCGAGAATATGTTCTTGATCCGGTGGCTCAATTCATGGGCGACAATCTCGCGCTCGGCCAAGGCCATCTTGGTGTCGTGGATATCGGTGCAGGTGCCGTACCAGCGGGTGATCCTGCCCTTCTCGTCGCGGATCGGCAGCGCCCGTCCCAGCACCCAGCGATAGACACCGGTGTGATGCCGCAGCCGGTACTCGATCTGGTAGGCGTCGCCCGTTTGCAGCGAATGTCGCCAGGCATCCCAAGCGCGATCCTGGTCCTCCTCGTGGAACATGCCGTTCCAGCCTTCGCCATCGGTCGATCCGGCCGGAACGCCGGTGAATTCATACCAGCGGGCATTGTAATAGTCGTGAAAACCATCCGGCAGTGTCGACCAGACCATCTGCGGCATGGCGTCGGCGAGGGTGCGAAATCCGATCTCCGAGCGGGCGTGGGCCTCGACGGCTTCCTTTTGCGCGGTAATATCGACGGACACACCGGGAAAGCGGGTGCATTGTCCGTTCTGATCGATCAACGGCTGCCCTTCGGCAAGGACCCATTTGATGCCGCCGCCATCCTGAACGAGGCGATATTCCATGGAAAAACGGCCGCCCGTTTCCATCGCGCTCTGCATGGCGGTGGAAACCGATTGAAGATCGTCCGGGTGGATGGTTCTGACGAAATCCGCGATGGGTGTGCCATGAATGGCAATCTGCGGATCAACACCGTAAAGCCGTGCGAATTTCTCGTCGGAATAGACCAGATCTTCCCGGACATGCCAGTCCCAGGTGCCGACGACGGCAGAGCTGCCCAATGCCAGCGAAAGCTGCTCCCGGCTCTGCACAAGCTCCTGTTCGGCCACCACCCTTTTCGTCGTCTCAACGACGAGGGCGAGTACGGCGACAACGCTGCCGTCGTCATCCAGGATCGGGCTGTAATCGAGATCAAGCCAGACGTTTTCGGCAGTTCCGTTGCGATGGAAGGTGAAGTTCTGGTCTTCGTAGGAGAGGCTTTCGCCGGAAAAGACATGGCCGATGATATCGGCGTTGAATTCTGCGACCTCCGGCCAAGCGGAGAGGACGGACGCTGCAAAACAGTCCGGGTGCCGCCCACCGGCAATGGCGATATAGCCGTCATTATAGAGCATGATACCCTCGCGCCCGGCCAGCAAGGCCATCGGGATTGGTGACGCGAGCATCATCCGGCAGGCTGCCTTCAGCGCATGGGGCCAGGTTTCCGCTGCGCCCAGGCTCGTCGTCCTCCAATCGGTTCGATTGAAACGGCCCAGCATTTCGCTGGCTGCGAGTTTGGCTGGGATTTTTCCCCCGGCAAGGGGAAACAAAGGCGACTGACTGTCCATACGCTCTCAAATGTTATGACGGGCGGGCTCAACGAGATGCATCATATAGAGAGGGGTTACGGGAAGTCATCCGGCGCAAGGCAGATTTCTCTCGCAGTCTGTCGCAGTCTGTCGCAGTGATCGGCGAATATTTCAGTGCATAGGCGGTGCAACTATGTCTGCAGGCGTTGATGATTTTGCAATTTCAACTAGTGTATTGGTCTGTCACACACGTAAAGCCAGTGCAAACGCCGGAACCTTGGTAACGGTCATCTATGCCACTTTCGAGTGCTTCCATTTGCCGAATTGACT
Source organism: Pararhizobium sp. (assembly GCF_965279435.1). Lineage (NCBI taxonomy): Bacteria > Pseudomonadati > Pseudomonadota > Alphaproteobacteria > Hyphomicrobiales > Rhizobiaceae > Pararhizobium > Pararhizobium sp. The sequence goes on along the minus strand of NZ_CBDIHY010000003.1, from coordinate 234,941 downwards.
GCTCTTGTATGCGTCAGGCCTGACAGCACCGTACCCAGCGTCCGAGGCTCGTCCGGCCATTATTTTACCGACATGAAACCGGAACAAATCCGCAGGATGCCCGTTCCTGCCGTGTGGTGGAGGTAGCACATGTTCATTCGGTTGGGTTACGAGATAGGCATCAGCTGCAGTCAGCCGACCCCGATGATGACCTTTCTGTCCGTCGATCGTGCACGACGACACGATATCGTCAGCGAACACGGGCCGATTTCCGATCCTGTGGTCAAAATGGGAGAGGTGACCGATCCTTTCGGCAATGTCTGCATGCGGATGGTGGTGCCTGCAGGCGGCCTGCGTCTCACCTATGACGCGGTGATCAAGGATAGCGGACGGCCGGATCCGGTGAGCCGCAACGCTCAGGCTGTGCCTGTCGAAAAGCTGCCGCCTGAATGCCTGTCCTATCTTTCTGCCAGCCGTTACTGTGAAACCGACCGTTTTGGTGCCCTTGCCTGGCGTCTCTTCGGTGAGGTGGAGCCGGGCTGGGCGCGTGTGCAGGCGATCTGCGATTATGTGAACCAGCGATTGACCTTCAGCTATGGTTACACTGCAACGCTGCGCACCGCGATGGAGGCGCATGAGGAACGGGCAGGAGTGTGCCGCGACTATGCGCATCTCGCCGTCACATTGTGCCGGGCCATGAATATGCCGGCGCGCTACGTCAACGGCTACATGGGCGATCTCGGCGAAGCGGACAATCGGGCGCCGATGGATTTCAATGCCTGGTTCGAAGTGTTTCTCGACGACCGCTGGTACACGTTCGACGCGCGCCACAATGTTCCACGCATTGGCCGCATCGCTGTTGCGCGGGGCCGCGACGCTGCCGATATCCCGCTGATCCAGACATTCGGAAAACACGAATTGACGACTTTCAAGGTTTGGACCTCAACCGAAACCGACAGTGCGCTGACCAAGCGACATAGCCAGGCGGACGTCTCTCTTCTGACGCCGTGGTTCAGTGAGCGCTGGTCCCGGCTGGTCCAGCAGAGGGAACTCGAGCGGGAGCATTAAGCGCTTGAGGATGTTTCACCGGGTGGAGATGAGCCCCTAGGTTGGTTTTTCCCCGCAGGCCGCCAAAAGCAGAAAATAATATCTATAAACTTGGTGTAAAATAGCGGAGAAAAGGACAGCGGACTGCAGCCTTGATGGTTGCAGGCCATCTGCAGCAACTACCGTGGAGGACAGAATGCAAGGTTCGAAACCAGTCATGCAGAAAAGCCCGGTGAGCTATGGCGTGCATTCGGTGCCGCAGTTTTCCTGGGCGATGGCCGCGCAGGCCACCGCGTTGGCCGCCGCCTTCCTGTTCGTCACAGCCATGGTCTGCGGCGCGATCTGAGTTTAAAGACGCCCTATCGTCGATGTTTTCATCAAGCCCCTGATCCTTCCGGATGCAGGGGCTTTGGTTTTTCTGGGTGTGCGGGAAAGATGCTCATGGACAGCAAGCCAAGCATTGCCGCTGTCATCTGACACCCGCCAATTCAGCCGATTTGGCCTCGTGGCGCATATGCCGCAATTGACGGCGGCGGTGGACGGCCAGATCATCCCCCTTGCCGTCAGTCTCTGCGATATCGTAGCCTTGCCTCTGGAGGTCTAGCTCTTCCACGAAAGGGAGGGAGTTGGCTGCGGCCGCAGCAATCGCTGCTGCGTCTCAAACGGATTTTCAGCGGTAAACGCTAGCGCCAATCAATCACCGATTGGCTCACCGAAAAACAGAAGACGATATGACGGGAAGGACAAGAAGCATGCTCGACAAACGCAAGTTCTACATCAACGGCGAATGGGTCGCCCCGCTCATTGCCAACGATCTCGAGGTTTTGAATCCGGCGACGGAAAAGCCGGTCGCGGTGATTTCCATGGGAAGTGCTGGCGATATCGACCGCGCCGTTGCTGCCGCCAAGAACGCTTTTGCCACCTATAGCCGGACCACGACGGAAGAGCGTCTGGCGCTTCTGGAAAAGCTGCTGGCCATCTACAAGCGCCGCTATGAGGAAATGGCGCAGACGATCACGCTCGAGCTTGGTGCACCCCTGTCGATGAGCCGCGAACAGCAGGCCGATGTCGGCGTTGGCCATCTCCAGGGTTTCATCGATGCGCTGAAGCGCCTGCACACCCGCGAAGTGCTGCCGAACGGCGACGTCATGCTGCGCGAGCCGGTCGGCGTCTGCGGCCTGATTACGCCTTGGAACTGGCCGATCAACCAGATCGCTCTGAAGGTGGTGCCAGCACTTGCGACCGGCTCGACCTGCGTCTTGAAGCCGTCGGAATTCACGCCGCTGAACGCAATGCTCTATGCGGAAATGGTGCATGAGGCCGGCTTCCCGGCGGGCACGTTCAACCTTGTCAACGGCGATGGTCTGAATGTCGGTGCCGCTCTTTCCAAGCACAAGGACGTCGACATGATGTCGTTCACGGGCTCGACCCGCGCCGGCATCGCCGTCAGCAAGGATGCGGCCGAAACAGTCAAGCGCGTGACGCTCGAACTTGGCGGCAAGTCGCCGAATATCGTCTTCGAAGATGCCGATCTTGAAGATCGGGTTGCCGGCAGCGTGCTGGAATGCTTCAACAATTCCGGCCAGTCCTGCGATGCGCCGACACGTCTTTTGGTGCAGAAGTCGGTCTATGACAAGGCCGTCGAGATCGCCACGCGGGTCGGTAAAGAGGCCAAGGTTGGTGATCCAGCCAAGGAAGGCAGCCATATCGGGCCGCTGGTCAGCGATGTGCAGTTCGGCCGGGTGCAGGCTTTGATCGAGGCGGGTATTGCCGAGGGCGCGCGTGTTCTCGTCGGCGGTGCCGGCAAGCCGGAAGGTTTTGAGACCGGCTATTTCGTCAAGCCGACAATCTTTGCCGACGTCAACAATACCATGCGTATCGCCCGCGAAGAGGTTTTTGGCCCGGTGCTCGCCATCATGCCGTTCGAGACGGAAGAGGAAGCGATCGAGATCGCAAACGACACCAATTATGGTCTCGCAGCTTACGTCCAGACCGGCGACCCCAAGCGGGCAGAACGTGTCGCATCGCGGCTTCGCGCCGGTATGGTCCATATCAACGGTGGTGCACATCGCTATGGCAGCCCGTTCGGCGGCTACAAGCAATCCGGCAACGGCCGCGAAGGCGGCATGTTCGGGCTTGAGGATTTCCTCGAAGTGAAGACGGTTCACCGGCCGGACGCTGCCTGAGATCGGTCGAACTGAGCACGCCAGAAAAATCGAAATTCTTGCCGCCGGACGTATGGCGGCGGCAAGAAAATTCAATGGATCTTTCTCACACTGGTAGCGCTGCTTCTCAACGGTAGAGCTTGCCCAAGAAACGCTCGACCGATTGTCCCGAAGGGTGTTTCATGAGCGAGGCGAGGGTTGGCGAGGCCGTGACCAAGTGCATCGAACGGCCGCATCTTCGGGCCTCAGTTCACCGTTTCTGATCATTCCATGCACGGAAGTTGATGTTTCCCCGCGAAACGTTCTGATAGCTTCGATGCGTTATCGCGGCATACAAATGTTGCGCCCGCTTGTATTGGACAGCATTCGTGTCGGACACCGCACTCCCTTCATCGTCGAAACCAGCGTCGTCTTCCGCCAACCGGCTTGCGCTGATTGCGTTATTGATCGGTGGTGCTGCCATCGGCGGTTCCCCCATCTTCGTGCGGCTGTCGGAAGTCGGGCCGATGGCGACGGCGTTCTGGCGGGTGGCGCTGGCGCTTCTGCCGCTGCTGATCTGGTCGAGGGCAACAGCAAATACTGTCACGGATCAGCGTCCGGCCGGATGGGTAGATTACGGTCTGCTGGTGTTGCCCGGTGTCTTCCTCGCGATCGATCTTGCTGCCTGGCATCTGGCGCTGCACATGACCTCGGTTGCCAACGCGACGCTGCTTGCCAATCTGGCGCCGATCTTCGTGACGCTGGGCTCGTGGCTGTTGTTTCGCGCCCGCGTCAGCGGCGTGTTCATCACGGGTCTGGCGACAGCGTTGGCGGGCGTGGTGATCCTGAAGGGCGGGCCGATGGCGCTGGGCGACGGTCAACTCGCGGGTGACGCGACGGCAGCGCTGGCTGCGGTTTTCTATGCCGGTTATATCCTGTCGATCGGCCGTTTGCGCAGCCGCTTTTCCACCAATCGCATCATGATCTGGAGCACGACATCGGCCGCGATCTGCATGTTGCCGATCGCCTTCTTCTTCGAGGCCAGCTTCATGCCGACAGCCCTATTCGGCTGGGCAATGCTGTTCGGGCTTGCCTTCATTAGCCATGCTGGCGGGCAGGGGCTGATCATCTATGCGCTCGCTTTCCTGCCGCCGGCGTTTTCATCGCTGACGCTGCTGTTGCAGCCGGTTGTGGCAGGGATCCTCGCGTGGCTGCTGCTCAGCGAACCGGTCGGGCTGATGCAGGCCATCGGCGGGGCAATCGTGCTTGCCGGTATCCTGATCGCCCGCCGAGGCTGATGTTGTTGGAGACTAGATACCCGGCAGATTGAAGCCGGAAAGCCGTTCCTCAAGCTTCAGGATCGTCGGCGCATCGGCGTTGGCAAAGGCGAAACGCAGGTAACCTTCCTGTCCCTCACCAAAATAATCGCCGGGCAGGCAGACGATACCGGCGATCTTCGCCAGCTTCTCGGCGACGAATTCCGAGCGAATATCCGGATAGGGATGGCGGATGTAAGCGAAATAGGCGCCGATCGCCTGCAGCTTCCAGCCTGTCAGCCTGCTCATGACGTGTTTCAGCGCATCGGCGCGGTTGGTGATTTCAGCGCGATTGCCCGCTCTCCATTCGCCAAGCGCCGGAATGGCCTTGGCAACAGCCGTCTGCGCCGAGCGCGGCGCGCAGATCTGCAGGTTGTCCATGATCTTCGCGACCTGCTCGACGACGGCCGGTCCCGCCGTGATGGCGCCCAGCCGGTGGCCGGGAATGCAGAAGGATTTGGAGAAGCTGTAGAGGCAGACGAGACTGTCCTGCCACCCTTTGATGGACAGAAGATCATGCGGCGCGCCGCTGCCTTCGGGCAGGAAGTCGCGATAGGTCTCGTCGAGGATCAGCCAGGTGCCGTTGGCGCGGCAAAGATCATAGATCCGGCGCAGCAGTGCTGGCGGATAGACGGCGCCGGTCGGATTGTTGGGCGTGACCAGCGCCAGGGCGCGGATGCCGGGCTTCAGCGCCGCGGCAATGGCATCGACATCCGGCAGGAAACCATCGGCCGCGTCGCAAGGCACCAGCTCGATGCCGATGCCGAGCATTGCCAGTGTCGTCTGCTGGTTGAAGTAGAACGGATTGGTCATCAGCACCGTATCGCCTGCACCGGCAATCGCCATGACCGTGCAGATGAAGGCCTGGTTGCAGCCGGACGTGACGTGGATGTTTTCAGCTTTGACCGGGGCGTTGTAGAGCCCGGAGACATGTTCCGCATAGGCGGTGCGCAACACCTCTTCGCCTTCGATCGCACCATAACCGGTGAAGGCGGGGGAGGAGGCTGCCTCACCCAGCCATTGCAGCATATCCGGATGGGCGGGATAGCCGGGCACGGCCTGGCTGAGGTCGATCAGCGGTCCGCGCGACCCATCATAGGCCTTGGCCCAGGCGAGGACGGAAGGCACTGGCGGCGGCGAGAGCTTGGCGATCAGCGGATTGAAATGCGGCATCGGCTTGTCCTGTGGTTCTAAAGCTTTGGTGTTCTTACGATTTGGCGCGGCGTTTCGGCGTCGGCTCCGGACGCCTGGTGCGGGCGGGAGAGGAGACGGGCTGGAAGCTGTCCTTGGCGGGTAGGCGTTCAGGCGCGCTGACCTTATGAGTCCGGGCGCGGATGATGGTGCGTGCCGAGGTCTGTAGCTCCGGCATGGGGTCATTTTCAAGGGCTGAAAACAGCCAGTCGATGAAGACCTTGACGATAGGTGCCGCACGGACCTCGTTGCGGCAGGCGACGTAGAAGGCGTCATTGGCCGGAACCGTCAGATCGAACGGCGCAATCAGTTCGCCTTTGGCAATCAGGCTGCCGGCGGTAATCGTATCGCCGAGCGCCACGCCCTGATTGTGCAGGGCTGCCTCTGTGGACAGCCGGGCGTCGCTCATGAAATGCTGGCGGCCACGCTGGATGCCGATGCCGTCGGCGGCGGCAAGCCAGGTGTTCCACTCGCGCCCGTCATCGCCATGCAGGATGACATGATCGCGCAAGTCGCGCAGCGAACGCAAAGGCCGCATGTTGAGGAGCGTCGGGCTGACGACCGGAAACAGTTCAAGCCGGCTCCACAGCCGCGCCCAGCAATCCGGCCAGTTGCCGTCGCCATAGAGCAGGCAGATATCGACATCTGCGGAAAACAGATTGGCCGCATCGTTGGAGGCGATCAGGGTCAGCTGCACGTCGGGAAACTGTTCGGTGAACTGATGCAGGCGCGGGATCATCCAGAAGGACAGCAGCGCGGGCACGCAGACGATGCGCAATTCGCCGCTGGTGGTTGGCCTCGTCATTGCGGCAGTGGCGGCGGCGATGCCTTCGAAGGCATGCGTGACGGCGGGCAGAAGCAGGGCACCCTGCGAGGTCAGTTTCAGCCGCTTGCCACCACGCTCGAACAGGGCGGCGTTGAAGGAGAGTTCCAGCGCTCTTATCTGATGGCTGATGGCCCCATGCGTGACATTGAGCTCGCGGGCGGCGGCCGAAACCGAACCACGCCGGGCGGTCGCCTCAAAGGCGCGCAAGGGGTTCAGCGGGGGCAGGCGGCTGGACAAAATGTACGCTCCGGGGCGTCGACAACGATGTTAGTTTTTCTCACATCAAACGCTATAACAATGTCAATTGATTTTCCAATCAATTTGTTTGCTAATAGGATCAACAAGAGGCAAAAGCCTGGGGAACATGCATCCGGTACCATCTCTGGCAAACAGGGGCGGTTTTCCGGCTTTTGGCGGCAAGAGCATCTCACTTTACGCTCGACAACCACCTGAAATCGCACGTCTTCCAGGCCCAACATGAGGTCAAGCGGATATGGCGTGGGATGACAGCAAGCTCAACGAATTGAAGGCGAAGTACGGCGAAGCCCATGGCGGCGAGATGTTCGACCCGACCTTCCGCAAGGTTGCCGACAAGATCTTCTCCAAGAACGGCACGCGCCTTGCTCCTTACTCGGGCATTCCGACATTTTTGATGGCGCCGTACGTGCCTGTCGATGCCAATGAGCCGGATTTCGGCAATCTGCAGGTCGCCATCGTCGGCATACCGATGGATCTGGGTGTCACCAACCGTCCGGGCTCGCGTTTCGGGCCGCGCGCCATGCGCACTATCGAGCGGATCGGTCCCTATAATCACGTGCTCGGTTGCGCTCCGGTGCACGATCTGCGCGTCGCCGATATCGGCGATGTGCCGTTCCAGAGCCGCTACCGGCTCGAACTCAGCCATGACGATATCGAAAAGCGCATCAACCAGATCGTCGATGCCGGCGTGGTTCCGCTTTCTGTCGGCGGCGATCACTCCATCAGCCACCCGATCCTGAAAGCCGTCGGCAAGAAGCGCCCGGTCGGCATGATCCATATCGATGCCCATTGCGATACCGGCGGCGCCTACGACCTCACTAAATTTCATCACGGTGGCCCGTTCCGCAATGCGGTTCTCGACGGCGTGCTCGATCCGACCCGCACCATCCAGATCGGTATTCGCGGCTCCTCGGAATATCTGTGGGAGTTTTCCTACGAGTCCGGCATGACCGTTGTTCACGCCGAGGAAGTCACCGGCATGGGCATTCCGGCGATCATCGAGAAGGCCAAGAAGATCGTCGGCGATGGTCCGACCTATCTGTCCTTCGACATCGACAGCGTCGACCCGAGCTTTGCGCCGGGCACCGGAACGCCGGAAATCGGCGGTCTCACCACCCGCGAAGTGCTGGAGCTGATCCGCGGCTTGAAGGGGCTGAACCTGGTCGGCGGCGATGTCGTCGAAGTCGCGCCGCAGTACGATTCGACCACCAACACGGCGCATGTCGGCTCGCAGGTCCTGTTCGAAATCCTCAGCCTCATGGTGTTCAGCCCGTTCGTCAATGGCACGCGGGATTAGGGCAGCGTTGCCCCTCATCCGCCCTGTCGGGCACCTTCTCCCCGCCTGCGGGGAGAAGGATGTGAGGCACGCTCCGTTCCTCCCGGCAATTTAGGGGAGATAGCGGCAAATTCGATCGTCCCCTCTCCCCGTTTACGGGGAGAGGGCTAGGGTGAGGGGCAGGTGCCCAATCCAATTTCCGTGCTTATCGCAAACAAAAATCAACAAGGGGAATACAATGGCCAAACTCTCAAGCTTTAAATCCGGTCTTACTGCTGCCCTCATGCTCAGCGGTGCCGTTCTCGGTTTCGCATCGGCCGCCAATGCGGATGCCATCGATGACATCACCAAGGCTGGCGTGCTCAACGTCGGCGTCTTTGCCGACTTCCCGCCGTTCTCTTCGGCCAGCGCCGATATGAGCCTTAAGGGCTATGACATCGACGTCGCGCAGTACATTGCAGACGCCCTCAAGGTGAAGCTGGTCCCGGTTCCGGTCACCGGCCAGAATCGCATCCCGTATCTCACCGAAAAGCGCGTCGATATGCTGGTCAGCGTCGGCTTCAGCAAGGAACGCGCTGAAGTGATCGATTTCGCCGCAGCCTATGCGCCGTACTATATTGCGGTGATCGGCCCAGCCGCCATGGAAGTGAAGGGTAAGGAAGACCTTGCCGGCAAGAGCATCGCCGTTAATCGCGGCACGCTGGAAGACACCTCGCTGACGGAAGCAGCCCCCAAGGATGCCGACATCAAGCGTTTCGACAACTATAACTCGGTGATCCAGGCGTTCATCTCCGGCCAGACCGAACTGATGGTTGTCGGCAACGATGTCGGTGCCCAGGTTCTCGCCCGTCAGGAAGCCTTGAAGCCGGAACAGAAGTTCCAGCTCCTGACCTCGCCGTCGCATCTGGCGCTCAACAAGGGCGAAGACCGCCTGAAGACGGCGATCAACGATGCCGTTGCCAAGATGCTGGCCGATGGCAAGCTGAATGCAAGCTCGGAAGCGTGGCTGAAGGTGCCGCTCAATCCTGAAAACCTGAAGGATTGATCCTTTGGGCTATGTGCTCGATTTCGGCTGGCTGAGCGACGCGGTCTCGCTGATCGCCAGCGGTGCAGCCATGACGGTATTCCTGATCGCGGTGTCGGCTGTTGCCGGCATCGTGCTCAGCGTTTTGGGCGCCGCCGGGCGGCGTAGCCGCCATGCGTGGCTGCGCCGTGCCATCGCCGGCTATGTCGAGCTCATCCGCAACACGCCGTTTCTGGTGCAGTTGTTCTTCATCTATTTCGGATTGCCAAGCCTTGGCATCCGTCTCGACCCGGTCGTCGCCGCCATCCTGGCAATGACCCTGAACATGACCGCCTATACGACGGAAATCGTCGGTGCCGGTCTCGATGCAGTGCCGAAGGGACAGAAGGAAGCAGCCCTTGCGCTTGGGTTGAGACCTCGCCAGGTGTTCATCAAGATCGTGCTGCCGCAGGCGTTGAAGGTGATTTTCCCGGCGCTGACCAGCCAGATCGTCATCATGATGCTGGAATCGGCCGTCGTCTCGCAGATCGCCGTGCGCGAACTGACCTATGAGGCCGATCTTCTGCAGGCCCGGACATTCCGCGCCTTCGAGACTTATTTCATCGTGACGCTGGTCTATCTCGCCTTGAGCATCGGCCTGCGCCGCCTGCTCGTCGCCAGCGGCAACCGCTTCCTCTCCGGAGGCGTGTTGTGATCGAATTCACCCTCTGGGACATCATCCGCAATCTGCTTCTGGCCGCGCGCTGGACCATCCTGCTGTCTGCCGTCGCGTTTGTTGGCGGCACCATTGTCGGCTTGCTCATCCTGTTCATGCGCATTTCGAAACGGCGCTGGGTGCAGCGGTTTGCCGAATATTACATCGGCCTGTTTCAGGGCACGCCGCTTCTGATGCAGCTGTTCCTTTTGTTCTTCGGCCTGCCGCTGCTTGGCCTGCGCATCGAACCCTGGACGGCTGCGGTGCTGGGCTTGACGCTGTGCGCCAGCGCGTTTCTGGCGGAAATCTGGCGCGGTGGTGTGCAGGCCGTGCCGGTTGGGCAATGGGATGCCGGTAGCAGTCTGGGGCTTCATTATCTCAAGCAGTTGCGGTTGATCATCCTGCCGCAGGCCTTTGCGATGACACGGGCGCCGACGGTCGGTTTTCTGGTGCAGCTGATCAAAAGCACAGCCTTGACATCGATCATCGGATTTGAGGAACTGGTGCGGACCTCGAATGCGATCAACAATGCAACCTTCGAACCGTTCAAGGTCTATGGCTTCGTTGCGCTGATCTATTTCGCCTTGTGTTTTCCGCTGACGCGATACGCAAAAATGCTGGAGCTTCGGGCTCTAAAACACTGATCAAACCGGGATCCGGGCTTGCCAGCCGGGTCAAAAATTGGGAACAGACCGGAAGCTAAAAAGCGGCCGGCATAAAACAGGAGAACCACGATGACAGATTTTCTCAAACAGACGATCGGCCGCCGCGCCGTGCTCGGCGCTGGCCTTGCCGGCGTATCGATGCTGGCCATGCCGTCGATCCTGCGTGCGCAGGAAAAGTCGCTGAAGGTCGGCGTCTATGGCGGTTACTTCAAGGATTCGTTCGACAAGAACATCTTTCCTGATTTCACCAAGGCGACCGGTATCGCTGTTGAAGCGATTGCCGAGCCGACTGGCGAAGCCTGGCTGGTTCAGCTCGATCAGGCCGCCAAGGCAGGCCAGGCTCCGGCCGATGTCTCGATGATGTCGCAGGTGGCGATGCTGAAGGGCCAGGCGACCGATCTCTGGGCGCCGCTCGACATGTCCAAGATCCCCAATGGTTCGAACCTCATCGACCGTTTCGTCAATAAGTATCCGGACGGCCGCGTTGCCGGTATCGGTGCCGTTTCCTGGTACATCACGCTGGTCACCAACACCGACGTCTATAAGGAAGCCCCGACCTCCTGGCAGGCATTCTGGGATCCGGCAAATGCCGACAAGCTCGGTCTGCTGGCGCTGGTCTCCAACTCCTTCCTGCTCGAAGTGACGGCAAAGACCTTCTTTGGCGGCACCAATGCGCTGGATACGGAAGAAGGCGTCCAGAAGGCGTTCGACAAGCTGGCCGAGGTCAAGCCGAACGTGCGCCTGTGGTATCGCGACGAAGCCCAGTTCGAGCAGTCGCTGAAGTCGGGCGAAATCCCGATGGGCCAGTACTACCACGACGTCACCGGCCTTGCCGCTGCCGACGGCAATCCCGTCCGCTCAACCTTCCCGAAGGAAGGCGGCATTCAGGATAGCGGTTGCTGGGCGCTGTCGCGTGCTTCGACCAAGGTCGATGAAGCCCATCAGTTCATCAATTACATGAGCCAGCCGTCGATCCAGGCGATCCTGTCGCGCAAGGTCGGCACCTCGCCGACGGTCAAGCGCGAGCTGACCGACCTGACGGATGCGGAATTCGCGGCCGTTTCGTCGGACATCGAGCCGATCATTCCGCGCTACGATCTCTATCAGACGAAGTCGGATCGGCTGAACCAGAAATGGACCGAACTGATCGTCGGTTGATTTTCACCCTCCCCTTGAGGGGGAGGGGCGGCACGTAGTGCCGGGGTGGGGTGACTTTTGCGCCAAACAATGGATCACCCCCACCCGCAACTGCGCTGCGACCTCCCCACTCAAGGGGGAGGTAAAGGCCGCCAGGACCGTCTTGTGTCCGGCTGGTAACTGAAGACGCGATTTCCGCATGATGCGAAAAGACAGGAACAACATGTCAGGCCTGGCCCTCAACAATGTCACGAAGGAATTCGGGACTTTCACCGCGGTTAACAATGTCGAGCTGACGGTGCCGCATGGTACGTTCGTCTGCATGCTCGGACCGTCCGGGTGCGGCAAGACCACGCTTTTACGGATGATCGCCGGCCTCGATCTGCCGACCGGTGGCACGATCCAGCTTGACGGTGAAGACATTACCCATGTTCCGACCCACAAGCGTAATCTCGGCATGGTGTTCCAGTCATTGGCGCTGTTCCCGCATCTGACCGTCGGCGAGAATATCGCCTATCCCTTGCGCATTCGTGGCGCGCCGAAGGAAGACCAGAAGAAGCGCGTCGACGAATTGCTGTCGATGATCCATCTTGGCGGTTATGCCGATCGGCCGGTGTCAAAACTCTCCGGCGGCCAGCGCCAGCGCGTGGCGATTGCCCGGGCATTGGCGATCTCGCCAAAGCTGTTCCTGCTCGACGAGCCGCTATCGGCGCTCGACGCCAAGCTGCGCGAAGCGATGCAAGTGGAGCTGCGCCAGCTGCAGCAGCAGCTCGGCATCACCACCATCGTCGTCACCCATGACCAGCGCGAGGCGATGACCATGGCCGATACCGTCGTGGTCATGAAGGGCGGCGAAATCCGCCAGGCAGCGTCACCGATCGAGATTTACCGCCGCCCGGCCGATACGTTCGTTGCCGACTTCATCGGTTCGACCAATCTGCTCGAAGCCGAAGCCGACAGCACCGGTGGCGTTGCAGTGCTTGGCCAGCCCGTGTCCGGTGTTTCTCTCGGGGCAGGCATCCGCAAGGCAACGCTGTCGATCCGGCCGGAAGACGTGCATCTGACGGCACCCGGCAATGGCGCGCTGTCCGGCACGGTCACTTTCGTGCGCGATCTCGGCGGCACGATTGAAACCTTCGTCGATATCGCCGGCCGCCAGATCGTTGCGGTCTCGACGCCGCGCGCCCGGCCGGACGTCACTGTCGGCCAGCCGGTCGGCGTTGTGCTTTTGCCAGACGTTTGCGTGGTGCTGGCCAAATGAGACGCGAAGCCCCGCAAAAATTGAGCGATTACGGCCCGCTGTTCTTCCCGGCGATGATGCTGATCGTCTTCTTTGTCGTGCCGTTTGCGACGATGATTGCCGTCTCGTTCTTCCAGCGCCAGCAAGGCGGCTTTTATGTGCCCGCGTTCGAATTCGCCAACTATGAGCGGTTCCTCAGTCTGTTCTTCGCCAATGTGCTCGGCTTTTCGCTGATGCTCGCGGTCACGGTTGCGATCTGCTGCATCGTGCTCGCTGTTCCCTTCACCTATCTGCTGACGCGGATGAAGCGGAAAGTGCAGATCGTCTGGCTGGTGGCGCTGCTGTCGGTTCTGTCGCTGTCGGAAGTGATCATCGGATTTGCCTGGTCGACACTGTTTTCACGCACCGCCGGGATTACCAACCTGCTGGTGATGGCGGGCATCATGAGCGAAGCCAAGGCCCTGTTGCCCAGTTTCGGCGCGGTGCTGACCGGCATGGTCTACCAGGCCTTCCCCTATACGGTTCTGGTGCTGTATCCCGCGTTGGTCCGGCTTGACCCGACGCTGACGGAGGCGGCCCGCACGCTTGGTGCATCGCCGATCAAGGCGTTCTTTACGGTCGTCATTCCCGCGCTTCGCAACACCATCACCGCAACGCTGATCATGGTCTTCATCTTCGCGCTCGGTTCCTATCTGCTACCGCAACTGCTCGGGCGGCCGCAGCACTGGACGCTGTCGGTGCTGATCACCGACCAGGCGATTTACCAGTCGAACATGCCGTTCGCGGCAGCGATGGCGGTGTTCCTGGTGCTGGTGACGCTCGGGCTGGTGGCGTTGACCGTTCTTGCCGGACGCAAGGGAGAGGCGGCATGACCAGTACGCTCAGCAAAGTCTATTTCTTCCTGATAGGCCTGTTCCTGGCCGCACCGATGATTGTCGTTGCCGGCGTGTCGGTGAATGCCAAGCAGACGCTGGCCTTTCCGCCGAAGGGGTTTTCGCTCGCCTGGTACGGCGAAATCTTCCTCAATCCGGAATGGCGCAACGCGCTGTTTGCCTCGCTGACGCTGGCCATCCTGTCGGCCGCACTGGCCGTTGCCATCGCCTTGCCGCTCGCCTGGTTCCTCTGGCGGCGGATTGCGCCTTGGGCCAATATCTTCCAGCTTCTCGGCATCGCGCCGTTCACGCTTCCGCCGGTGATCACAGCCCTTGGTTTGCTGACCTTCTGGGCCACGACCGGTTTCTACGGCCAGCCCTGGACCGCCGTCGTCAGCCACGCGATCTTCTTCGTGACGCTGCCGCTGGTGACCCTATCGCTCGGCTTTACCGCGATCGACCGTTCGCTGGTCGAGGCGGCGGCAACGATGGGCGCTGATGACCGGACGATCTTCCACACTGTCGTCCTGCCGCTGATCCTGCCCTATATCGTCTCGGGTTATGCGTTTGCCTTCGTCCTGTCGCTCAACGAATATATCGTGGCCTATATGACCGTCGGCTTCACCGTGGAAACGTTGCCGATCAAGATCTTCAACGCATTGCGCTACGGTTACACACCGACCATGGCCTCCGTGACGATCCTGTTCGTCGCTACCGCGGCCATCATCTTCTCCCTTGTCGCGCGGTTCGGCGATTTGCCGAAACTGCTCGGCGCCATGTCATCGGACGACACATGATCAAGCTCGCCGCCCTGCAGATGAAATCGGAAAGCGGCGATACCGCCGCCAATCTCGCCCGCATCGAACAGGCGGCGCGGGAAGCGGCGGCCAAGGGCGCAAGCCTTTTGATCACGCCGGAACTCGGGCTGACCGGCTATGGTGCCGGTGATATCATCCGCGAACTGGCGGAACCTGCGGATGGTCCGCTGGTCAAGCAGCTGCAGCGTATTTCAACCGAGGCCGGCGTTGCGATCATTGCTGGTTTTGCCGAAAAGGCTAATGGCGCGATCTTTAATAGCGCGGTCTATGTCGATGGCGCGGCTGTCCCAGTCATCTATCGCAAATCTAATCTCTATGGCGATTACGAGCGGGGGCTGTTTTCGGCTCCCGAACCGGCCACCGTTTTGTTTGACCATCGCGGTGTCAAATGCGGCGTGCTGATCTGCTACGATGTCGAGTTCCCGGAAAATGTACGGCGGCTTGCGCTTGCCGGTGCGGATGCTGTTCTGGTGCCGACGGCATTGCCGGCCGGCTATTCCGGGACGTTCATTGCCGATCACATGATCCAGACCCGCGCCTTCGAAAACCAGGTTTTCGTAGCCTATATCAATCATTGCGGCGCAGACGAGCGGTTTACCTTTGCCGGGTCGTCGCGCATTGCCGCGCCTGACGGCAGTCTTCTGGCCAATGCGCCTCCCCATGGCGAAACATTGATGGTCGTTACCATCGATCCGATCGACTTCAAGGTTTCCAGAAGCGAGAACACCTATCTCACGGACATGCACGTTCCGGCGTAAGCGCCATCACAATACGGTGAACCCTTTGCTTTGATGCTGGCTGAAGAAACCATCCGGCCTGCCAAACCGTATCTCTCCAAACACAAGGAGAGAATGATGAAACGGTTTCTGGCAGCGCTTGTTGTTCCGGTTGCCCTGCTTTCGGCCCTGCCGGCATTCGGGCAGGATACGATGATGGAGCGGTTCTTTCGCGGCAAGACCACGGCGACGGGATCGTTTTCCGCTGTTAACGGTGTCAAGCGGCAGTTCGACGTGGTGCTGACCGGCCGGGTGCGCGGCGACAGGCTGACGGTACGCGAGGATTTCGTCTATTCCGACGGCGAGCGCGACCGCAAGACCTGGCGTTTCGTGCGCACCGGTCCTGCCACATATTCGGGAACGCGCGAAGATGTCGTCGGCACGACGACGCTGCGGGTCGACGGCAATACGGCGCGCTTCACTTATCTGGTTGATCTCGATGCCGGCCCAGGTACGAATATCGTCCGTTTCTATGACAAGATGGTCTTGGCGGCAGATGGGCGTAGTATCACCAATACGGCGACCGTCTGGAAATACATCTTTCCGGTGGCGCGCGTGACGGTCGATTTCAAACGCTAAACCCCGTCAGGATCATCGTTCACATATTGTGAACAATCTGTCCGTGCCGGGCATCTTTCTAAAACGCGCCACGCAGCCGATATTCGCTTCATATCTTCACGAATGGAGGCAGCCATGAGCTTGCAACTGACAGGAATTCACCACCTCACTGCGATTACTGCCAATGCCAAGGAAAACCTGCGCTTCTACACCCAGATCCTCGGCATGCGGCTGGTCAAGAAGACCGTGAACCAGGACGATACCACTGCCTATCACCTGTTCTATGCCGACGGCGAGGCAACGCCGGGCACCGACCTGACGTTTTTCGACTGGCCGGTCAACCGCGAAACCCGTGGTACCCATAGTGTTTCGCGGACCGGCCTTCGCGTCGGTAGCCCGGAAAGCATCGAATGGTGGAAGGCCCGGTTTGGCGAATTGAGCATCGTGTCCGGCGATGTCATCGAGATCGACGGCCGAATGTCGCTTGATTTCGAGGACGGCGAAGGCCAACGGTTCCGGCTGATCGACGATGGCGGGCTTGCGCCGTCGCATACGTGGGATCGCAGCCCGGTTCCAGCCGAACACCAGATCAAGGGTCTCGGGGCCATCACCATGAGCGTCCCGGATATCACCAATACGCAACTGGTGCTGGAGCAGGTGATGAACATGACGAAGCAGCGGCAGTACCCATCGCCGGATAGCAATGGCGAGGTGCATGTGTTCTCGATGGGTGCAGGTGGTCCGGCGGCAGAACTGCATGTCGTCGTTCAGCCCGGCCTGCCCACTGCCCGGCAGGGTGCAGGTGCTGTCCATCACGTCGCGTTCCGCGCACCGGACGAGGCTGCGCTGCACGTATGGACCGAACGGCTGGAGGAATTCCGCCTGCCATCGAGCGGCGAGGTCGAGCGGTTCTATTTCCGCTCGCTCTATTTCCGCGAGCCGAACGGCATCCTGTTCGAGATCGCCACCGACGGTCCCGGCTTTGCCGTGGACGAGCCGATGGAAACCTTGGGCGAAGGCCTGTCGCTGCCGCCGTTCCTGGAGCATAAGCGGGTCCAGATCGAGGCCCGGCTGAAGCCGCTGGTCTAAACGCCAAAACCAAGCCGGGAGCACAACTCCCGGCTTTTTTGTCTGTACTTTTCCACATTTCGCCGCATGCTTCCGGCAACGCAAAAGGGACACTTACGCATGACAAATTTGATCGGCATATCCGGAAGCCTGCGAAAGGCATCGTTCAACACGGCTCTTTTGAAGACGGCGATGACGCTTGCGCCGGATGGCGTGACCTTCACCTCCGGCACCATCGAGGGCATTCCGCTCTACAACGCGGATGTCGAGCGCGAAGGCGTGCCGGAAGCGGTGCAGGTGCTGAAGGACCAGATCGCCGCCGCCGATGGCGTCATCCTGTTTACGCCGGAATACAACAATTCAATTCCGGGTGTGTTCAAGAACGCCATCGACTGGGTGAGCTCGTCGATGACCGGTGCGCCGAACGTGTTTGCCGGACGCGCCTGCGCCCTTGCCGGGACGTCGCCTGGCCCATTCGGGACGCTGCTCAGCCAGAACGCGTGGCTGTCCGTGCTGCGTACGCTCGGTGCTGATCTCTGGTCCGGCAAGCGGTTGATGCTGCCGAAAGCGGGATCGCTGTTCGACAAGGAAGGGCGGTTGATCGACGAAGAGGCCAAGGCGCGGCTGAAGAGCTTTGTCGAGAGTTTTGCCGGCTATGTTGCCGGAAAAACGGCTTAGGGCTTTACGGGGAGGTCAGTCCCCGCTTCGAGGGCCGACCAAATTTGAGTTGTCCGCTTTGGCAGAATGACGACCTCACATTCCGTCATCCTCGCCCTTGTGGCGGGGATCCAGCCAGTTCAAGTCCTTGAACTGAAGTGGTCTTTTGACCCGACGGACGTCGGGTCGCTGGATCCCCGCCACAGGGGCGAGGATGACGGAGAGTAGGGTTGCGCTCTCGTCAGATAAACGTTTCAGGTGATCGACACCGGTGCTTACGGGGACATCAATCACCGATCGTTTTCAACCAATCGCGAACTGCATCTGCGTCCATCGGGCCGATCTCGTGGCCGGCATTCAGGGTGACGGTTGCGAGTGTCGCGCCGGCCTTGCGCAACACTCCTTCCAGCGGTGTGGCATAGCGGGAATAGCCGTCCGTCTTTCCCGTCACCAACAGGATTTCGGTGCCGGAAAGATCCGCGTCCGGTATTGTGTCCAACGGGTTCATCATGCGTAACAGCGCTGCCTTGCGGATCACTCCGGGGTGCAGCAGCATGGTGGCGATTAGCATGTTGGCACCGTTGGAGTAGCCGACGAAAACCATCTTGTCGCGGTCAAGGCCATAGGCCGAAACAGCCCCGTCGATCATCGCGACAAAGGCTTCCGCTTCCGAGGCAATGTCCTTCTGGTCGAAGGTGAAGGGCGTAAGCCTGCGGAAGAACCGCGGGTGACCTTCCTCGGTGCTGCGGCCTCTGAGGCTGAGCAGCAGCGCGTTCGGGGCGATCTGGCGGCCGAGCGGCAAGAGGCTGGTTTCGTTGGCGCCGCTGCCGTGCAGCAGCACCAGCGTGGTGCCGTCGGGATTATCCGCTTGGTGCAGGCGGTGGATGAACGGCAGGTCGCGCTCGGTGAAGCGTTCCTCGCCGGGCAGTCCGAATTGCGGCAGCATGACGAGATTGTCCTGCAGGTTGCCGCCGAAATGCTCGGGCACGAACAGTTTTGTTCCGAGCGTCTCCAGGCTCTCGTCCACAGTCATGCCGGGCGCATCGGTGGCGAATTCGAACAGGGTTCCACCCGGCTCGCGGACATAGAGCGAATAGAAGTATTTGCGGTCATGAGCGTTGATCTCGCCTGCATCTTCCGCCTCAAGCTGCGTGCGCAGATCCTTGACCGCTGCCTCGCTCACCGCGCGAAAGGCGATATGATCGATGGTGCCGGTGCCGGGCGCCGCCGTCCAGAAACCACCGGCATCGCGGACGTCGATGATATCACCGGAATCGGAGACAAGCCGCCGGATGGCATCCGTCTTGTCTGCCTCGGTATAGCCGAAATGCCGGGTGACGAAAGCGGCGGTGCCATCGGGTGTGGCAGTCAGGATCGTGGCACCACGCAGCCGCCGGATTGCGTCACTTGGCGGAATGTCAGCAGTGGCATGCAGGGCAGGGCTGGTTGCAGCGTCGCTGCCGACAAGCTTGACGATGACGCCGTCCGGATCCTTCAGCCGGATGACAGGCTCACCGAATTCGTGCGTCGGGCCGGTCGCCGTCACATTGTACCGAAGCGCCCGGGTGAGCCAGAAGCCAAGACTTTCCGGCGCGATGGCGAAGGCGATCTCGCTCGGCTGGCCGTGGCCGACGCGGCCGGGGGCGCCGTCCTCCCAGACGAGAAATGTGACCAGCGATCCCGGCGATCCGGCCTCGTCGCCGTAGAGCAGATGCAACTGTGCCGCATCCTCGAAGCCGGCCGTGCGCTTGACAAGGCGAAGGCCGAGGAAGCCCGCGTAAAAATCGACGTTCGGCTGTACTTTACGGGTGATCAGAGTAATGTGGTGGATGCCGCTTGTCATGTCTTCAAATCCGTTGCTTTGACTGCACAAAAGCAGCAAAAAGAGCGCCGCGCCAGCGCTTCTGCGTGAACACATTGTCCACCGTATAACCGCCCAAACGGACACCCGTCGCAGCCGTGCTTAGCGGATTCCCGGTCGATCCTTTGCCAGGAATGCCTTGAAGGCATCGGCGTAGTCCGGATGCCAGCGCGACAATGGCGGGCGGTTTTCGATGATGTCGCCGGCGGCCCAGAGGATGCGTTTTTCGTCAGTAGTACGCGCGACGTCATTGTCCGGGCAGAGAATGTAGAAATCGCCGCCTTCAAGGCTCTGCATCATGAAATCGACAGTCTCCTGGGAAGTCCAGGCAGCGTCCGGCTTTTCGGTGCGGCCGTTTGCGGTCAGGCCGGTATAGACGAAGCCGGGGATCAGCAGATGGGCGGTGATGTTGCCGTCGGGTGTGTTGCGCAGATCGTGCTGGAGTGCTTCGGTGAAGGCTTTGACGCCGGCTTTGGCGATATTGTAGGCGGGATCGCCGGGCGGGGTGGTGATGCCCTGCTTGGAGCCGGTGTTGATGATCAGGCCCGTCTGACCATGGGCGATCATGGCAGGCGCAAAAACGCGCGAACCGTTGATGACGCCCCAGAGATTGACGGCAAGCACCTTTTCCCACGCATCCTGCGCGCCAAAAATCGCGCTGCCGGGTTGGATGCCAGCATTGTTCATCAGCACGTGCACCCGGCCGAAGCGCGCGATTGCCCCGGCTTGCAGAGCCTCGAGAGAACCGATGCTTGAGACGTCCGTCGCGACCGCAATGACGCTATCGGGGCCATGCGGGGAGATGGCTGCCGTATCCCGGGCAGCCTTGTCCAGCCGCTCGCCGGGCAGGTCGGCGAGGACGACGTTCATGCCCAGTCCGGCAAAGCGTCTGGCGGCGGCAAGTCCGATCCCGGATGCTGCTCCGGTCACGACGGCGACGTGGTTGCTGGCAAAGGCTGGATGATTCATGGCTTCTGTCTCATTTTCGAGGGCATGGTCTTGGACGGAAAACTAGGCAAGCCGGGTGGATAAGTCCACCATTGCCGCCGACAGTCCCCTTGCCGGACTGACAACCGGCTCTAATTTCAAGACAATTCAAGCTCCTGCTTTCCAATCCAGACATTGCCGCAAGGGAACCCAATGGCCGCGCCTAAAACCCGGAACAACAGACAGACCCCATGCGAACAATGTCCCCTGCGTGCCCTCCCGCATTTCCGCGAATTCAAGCCGGATGAACTGGAGTTCGTTTCCAACTTCAAGACCGGCGAACTGGCCGTCGATGCCGGGACCACGATCTTGGTGGAGGGATCACACAGCGCCCATCTGTTCACGGTGCTCTCCGGCTGGGGCTTTCGCTACAAGATGCTCGATGATGGCCGCCGGCAGATACTGAACTACATGATGCCGGGGGATTTGATCGGCCTGCAGGGCAGCCTGATGGGCGAGATGCAGCATTCGGTCGAGGCGCTTTCACCGGTGACACTCTGCGTTTTCGAGCGAGACAAGCTCGGGACGCTCTATCGTAATTATCCCGACCTTGCCTATGACCTCACCTGGATTGCCGCGCAGGAAGAACGTATCCTGGACGAAAATCTGCTCAGCATCGGGCGGCGATCGGCACTTGAGCGCGCGGCCTATCTGCTGGCCTTCCTCTATCAGCGCGCCAAGGCAAGCAATCTGTTCGTCGGCGAACGTGTCTCCATTCCGATCACCCAGCAGCATGTCGCCGATACGCTCGGGCTGTCCATCGTTCACACCAACAAGACGCTGAAAAAGCTCGGCGAACGCAAGCTGATCCGTTGGGCCGATCGCGGTTGTGACATTCTGGACGATGTCGGGCTGATGAAAATATCGGGCTGGGACGGATATCGCGAAACGCTCCGGCCGTTCATCTGAGGTGCCGGAGGTGCAGATTAAATCGCGCCAGGACGTGTCTTATTTAAATGCCGTTCTCCCCGTCTTGTCATAGGTGTCGGTTTCAATATCCGCTCTCAAACGGAGCAGGCTGATTCTCAGACGGGATCCATCGGTGACGCTCACGGAAATTCCAGTGTCGATCAAGCGCGTGCTGGTGTTGGAAGACAATTTCATCATCGCCATGGAAGCCGAGGATATTCTGAAGTCGATCGGCATCGGCCATGTCGAGATTGCCGGCAATGTTGCCGAGGCGCAGGCTTTGATTGAGGAGCACGCCTTCGATTTTGCCCTTCTCGATGTCAATTTGGGTGCATACACGAGCTTCGATTTCGCCGGTCTGCTGATCGAGCGCGGCATAGCCTTCGGTTTTGTCAGCGGTTATGGCGACGATTTCGACTTTCCTCCCGCGCTGCGCGACATATCCCGCATCAGTAAGCCTTTCAACGAAAGCTCTGTGGCTGGCCTTCTGGGTGCGGCATTGGTTAGCCGGCCTTAGCCCTCATTCTGCTCCATCGCCTCAGGCATTCCGGCTCCGCGTAAGCTGGCGCTGCGCAACCAGCGGTTTTTGCTATGCTTCTGGAAAAAATCCGCATAGCTTCCTTTTACCGTCAACGCGGTGAGGGGCACGGTTGCTCATCTTGTAACGAATGATTTCCGTCAATCCTACCCGCTTGTCATGGGTGTGGGGCGCGTATATTGAGGGGCCACAATAAATGGTTCAGCTTGAATATCGGAAAGAGCGGGCGCAGATGAGTGAAAAACCGAAACTCGGTCAATCCGGATGGTGGTTGGCATCGTTGGCGGTCTTGGCCCTGACATCCTGCGAGGGCGAAACGAAGCCTGCGGAAACGGCAAAAACGCCTGTCCGGACGCAGATTGCCGAATTTGTCGATCATCGGCAGACCGTAACGCTGACCGGCGAGGTCGTCGCCCATGTCCAGACCAATCTCTCCTTTCGCGTCAGCGGTCAGATAACGGAATGGCTGGCGGACGTCGGTTCGCATGTCATGGCCGGCGAGGTTCTGGCACGGATCGATCCCAGCGAACAGAAGGCCGATGTCGAGGCTGCCGAAGCTGCGGTGCGGGCGGCAGAAGCGCAGGTCACCCAGGCTTCCGCCTCATTCGAGCGGCAGAAATCGCTGCTGGCGAAGAATTCCACGACGCAGGAAACCTTCGACCAGGCGCAGACGGCTCTGCAAACGGCCCAGGGATCTCTGGATGCGTCAAAGGCCATGCTCGGCACCGCCCGCGATGCGCTGTCCTATACGGAACTGAAGGCCGATGCCGATGGTATTGTTACTGTGCGTAACGCCGAAACGGGCCAGGTGGTTCAGGCTGCGCAAACCATGTTTTCCGTCGCGCGGGATGGTCCCCGCGACGTGATCTTCGACGTTTACGAATCGCTGTTGTTCGAAAAGCCCTCCGAGCCGAAAATCCAGCTGGCGCTCGTCAGCGATCCATCGGTCAAGACAGAGGGAACGATCAGCGAAATCTCACCGACGATCGATACGGCAACGGGAACCGTGCGCGTCAAGATCGCCATGGATACGACGCCCGATCGTATGACGCTTGGCGCGCCGGTCACCGGTTTTGCCAGTTCGACGCCGGCAAAGATGATCATTCTGCCTTGGACGTCGCTCTCTTCCCTCGACGGGCAGCCCGCGGTCTGGGTGGTGGACGGCAAGGACAGCATGGTCACTCGAAAGCCGGTAAAGGTGGCGTCCTACGAGACGGGCCGGGTGCTTATTTCCGAAGGGATTGCGAAGGGCGAGACCGTGGTGGTCGAGGGTGCAAAGATGTTGCGCTCCGGCCAGTCGGTCGATGTCATCAAGGAGCTGGCGCAATGAACCGGATCTTGCTGGGACTGCTTGTTGCGCCAATCCTGCTGTTGATCCTGACTGGCTGCCAGAAAGAGGAAAAAAAGGGCGAGCCGGTGATCCGCCCGGTGCTGTCGCAAATCGTGGTTTCCCAGCAACTGCCCGCTCCCAGTTTCGCCGGCACGGTGCAGCCGAAGGTTCAGACCAATTTTGGGCCTCGGGTGACGGGACTGCTGGTGGCGCGCGATGTCGATACCGGCGATACGGTGACGCAGGGCCAGCTGTTGGCGGCACTTGATCCGACAGCGCTGGAACTGGCCGTCGGATCGGCACGGGCTGATCTGGCCAATGCGGAAGCGACACTCGCCAATACCGTCTCGGTCGAACGGCGCACGAAGGCGCTGCTCAGGATCGGCACGGAAACGCAGGCGTCGGTGGAAAGTGCCGAACAGGCGAGCGCTGCGGCAGAGGCATCAGTCGTCCAGTCGCGTGCGGCTTTGTCGAAGGCCGAAGAACAGCTTTCGTATGCGCAGGTCAAGGCCGCCTTTGATGGTGTGGTCACCCAGACCGGAGCGGAGGTGGGCCAAGTGGTCGCCGCCGGTGCCGCTGTCGTTACCGTCGCCCGTCCGGATGCCCGCGATGCCGTGGTGGACGTTCCGGATGGCACTGCGCTTTTGCCGCTCGGTACGCCATTTCTGATTTCCCTGCAGATCGATCCGGCGATCACGGTCGGCGGTGTTGTCCGTGAAGTCGCACCGGCCGCAGATCCGGCAACGCGAACGCGCCGCGTCAAGATCGCGCTGGAAAATCCACCGGCAGCCTTCCGGCTCGGTACCACGATCACCGCCACGCTCAAGGAAGCCATAGTCGAGCAGCTGGTGCTGCCAGCGACCGCAATCCTTATGCGTGACGGCAAGTCCTATGTCTGGGTGGTCGATGAGGACGGCAAGACGGTCAAGACCCGGGAAGTGGTGACCGGTCCGCAGGTTGGCAACGGGATTGTCATCACGTCGGGCATTGATGCCGGCATGCGTGTCGTGACGGCCGGTGTCCATAGCCTTGAGGATGGTCAGAAGATCAAGATTGAAGACGAGGCGCAGTCATGAAGAAATTCAATCTGTCCGACTGGGCGCTCGATCACGCATCGATGGTCTGGTATTTCATGATCGTCTTCGGCCTGCTCGGTTTCTTTTCCTATCTGAGCCTTGGCCGCGAAGAAGATCCGTCCTTTACCATCAAGACCATGACGATCTCCGCTCAATGGCCGGGCGCCTCTGTCGAGGAAACCACCCGCCAGGTGACGGAACGGATCGAGCGCAAGATGGAGGAGCTGGAATCGCTCGACTTCACGCGCAGCATCACCACGCCGGGCCAGACACTCGTCTTCGTCAACCTGAAGGATACGACGAAGGCGCGGGACGTCGCCTCGATCTGGGTGACCGTGCGCAACATGATCGGCGATATTCAGGGCCAGTTTCCGTCCGGTGTCGTCGGGCCATCCTTCAACGATCGCTTTGGTGATGTGTTCGGCAATATCTATGCGTTTACCTCGGATGGACTGACCCAGCGGCAATTGCGCGACTATGTCGAGACTGCGCGCCGCGAAATCCTGACAGTTCCGAATATCGGCAAGGTCGATATCGTCGGGGCGCAGGACGAGGTGATCTATCTCGAATTCTCGACACGCCAGCTGGCGGCTCTCGGCATCAACCAGAACGACGTGATTGCCACGCTGCAGGCCCAGAACGCGATTGCGCCTTCGGGCGTCGTGCAGGCGCAGGGCGAGCGTGTCAGCATACGGGTCAACGGCCAGTTCTCGTCCGAAGACAGTTTGCGGGCCGTCAATCTGCAGGTCAACAATCGGTTCTTCCGCCTCACCGACATTGCCACCATCACCCGTGGTTATACCGATCCGCCGACAGCGTTGTTTCGCTACAATGGTCAGTCGGCGATTGGTCTTGCCATCGGCATGAAGCAGGGCGCCAATCTTCTGGAATTTGGCGACCATGTCGAGGCCAAGATCAGCCAGGTAGAAGCAGAGCTGCCGGTTGGCGTTGGCGTCCATCTGGTCTCCGATCAGCCGCTGATCGTCGAGGAAGCCGTGTCCGGCTTTACCCGTGGGCTGGCAGAGGCCGTCATCATCGTTCTTCTCGTCAGTTTCGTCAGTCTGGGTGTTCGGGCGGGCCTTGTGGTTGCCCTGTCGATCCCGCTGACGCTGGCCATCACCTTCGTCGTCATGTCTTATTTCGGCATATCGCTGCAGCGGATTTCACTCGGCGCGCTGATCATTGCACTCGGGCTGCTCGTCGATGACGCGATGATCGCGGTGGAAATGATGGTGGCGCGGCTGGAGGCGGGCGATTCGCTGCGCAAGGCGGCGACCTATGTCTATACGTCCACGGCGTTTCCGATGCTGACGGGCACGCTGGTCACCGTCGCCAGCTTCATTCCCGTCGGCCTCAACAACAGCGCCGCCGGCGAGTTTACCTTCACGCTCTTTGTCGTCATCGCCGTTTCGCTGGTGGTGTCCTGGATCGTCGCGGTGGTGTTTGCGCCATTGCTCGGCGTCACCATCCTGCCCAAGACCATGAAGCAGCACCATGACCAGAAAGGCGGGGTCGCGCGTGTGTTTTCCCGTGTGCTCGGCTGGTGCATGCGCTGGAAATGGACGACGATCGCTTTGACTGTGGTGGTCTTTGCCATCTCGCTGTTTGGCATGACCCGCGTCCAGCAGCAGTTCTTCCCGTCGTCGGACCGCTTGGAGCTGATCGTCGACTGGTCGTTGCCGCAGAACGCGTCGATCACCGATACCGACGCGCAGATGGCGAAGTTTGAGCAGGACAAGCTTGTCGGCAATCCCGATGTCGAGCGCTGGTCGACCTATGTCGGACAGGGGGCCGTGCGCTTCGTTCTCTCCTTCGACGTCCAGCCGCCGGATACCTCGTTCGGCCAGACGATCATCGTCACCAAGAGCCTCGAGGTCCGCGACAGACTGCGGGCCGACCTGCAAAAGTATCTGAAGGAAACCTTCGTCGGCACCGATGCCTATGTGAAGCTGCTCGATATCGGTCCGCCGGTCGGACGGCCGGTGCAGTACCGCGTGAGCGGACCGGATATCGGCAAGGTGCGCGAGCATGCGCTTGAGTTCGGCAGCGTTCTCGGCCGCAATCCGCTACTGGGCGATGTCGTCTACGACTGGAACGAACCGGCCCGCGTCATCAAGGTGGACGTCTTGCAGGACAAGGCCCGCCAACTGGGCGTCACCTCGCAGGATATCGCCTCGGCGCTGAACGGCATCGTCGGTGGAACGACCGTGACCCAGGTTCGCGATGACATCTACCTGATCAACGTCGTTGCCCGCGCCAAGGCGTCAGAGCGGCAGTCGATTGAGCTGTTGCGGGACTTACAGCTGCCGGGGACGAACGGCAATTCCGTGCCGCTGGCAGCCGTCGCAAGCTTCCGCTACGAGATGGAACAGCCGGTCGTCTGGCGCCGGTCGCGCTTGCCGACACTGACCGTCAAGGCCGGCATTCGCGATGCGACACAGCCGGCGACGATCGTTACGCAACTGTCCAAGGACGTGAACGCCTTTGCGGAAAAACTGCCGCCCGGATACAAGATCGAGGTGGGCGGCAGCGTCGAGGAAAGCGGCAAGAGCCAGGCGCCGATCGCCGCCGTCGTACCACTGATGCTGTTTGTGATGGCAACGATCCTGATGATCCAGCTGCAGAGTTTCTCGCGGTTGTTCCTGGTCTTTGCCGTGGCGCCGCTGGCGTTGATCGGGGTGGTGGCAGCGTTGCTGTTCAGCAATTCGCCAATGGGCTTCGTTGCCATTCTCGGCATTCTGGCGCTGATCGGTATCCTCATTCGAAACTCGGTCATCCTTGTGGTTCAGATCGAACATCTGCGCACCGAGGGTATAGCGCCGTGGCAGGCGGTGCAGGAGGCGACCGAGCACCGGATGCGGCCGATCATGCTGACGGCTGCGGCCGCCAGCCTGGCGCTGATCCCGATCGCCCGGGAAATCTTCTGGGGACCGATGGCCTATGCGATGATGGGCGGCATCATTGTCGGTACGGTGCTGACGCTGCTTTTCCTGCCGGCGCTCTACCTTGCCTGGTTCCGCATCAAGCCGCCGGAAAAGACCGAGGAGGTCACGCTCGAAGGATCGGCAGTCGCGACCACGGATGACGCCGTGCCGGTCTGACACGGCGTTTCGGCGTCCCCTACAGCATCACCACCGTCAATTCCGTCTTGTCATAGGCGAAATCGAGCGGCGTGGTTCCGGTGTGTTCGAGCACCAGCCAGTCATTGGCGTTGAGGATCGCCATGCCGATGGCGCAATTGCCGTAGGAGGCGGAGGCAGCATCGTTGTCGTTGATGCTGGCAACGACCGTCGTGCCGTTGACCTTGACGGTGACGGAGAAGGCGCCTGCCGGATTGGCCTCGACGCCAAGGCAGATCAGATAGGGGCCTGCGACTGGCACGATCAGGCGGCTGCCACCGCCCGCGACCGCAACGCCCAGCGTAAAGCCACCCTGGTTGACGCTCAAGGTGGAAAAGCCGGTCTGCGAGCCGGAAACGGGTGTCAGCACGCCGCCGCCGCGCGTGGCGCGCACCAATGGCCGCTGAGGCATACGAACCTGTCCCTGTCCGGTGATGCTCAGCGCCGATTTCCACGTGGTACCATCGGCACTGACCTTGACGGCAAATTCGTTTGAGCCGGTCAGTCCAATTTCTGCGCGGCCGGACCAGCCTGTCTGGAACAGGAGGCTTGCCGTATCGGTTGCTGCTGCCTTGTTGACCTTGATCTGATGGCCGTTGCCATTATGGGTCAGCAGCGTGGTGGCGGCGGCGACAGCGAGCCGGTTGGTGCTGTCGGCCGTGGTGTTGATGCCGAGAAACGCCGGCGTGCCGATCGCGTCGAAATCTGTCCAATCGGTGCCGTTGTGGACTTTCAGCCGGTCTTCGGCCGCAAACCAGCCGCGCCAACCGTTCTTGGGCGTGATGAAGACCCAGTCGCCGTCCTGGCGGAAGGCAAGCTTGCCGCTCTTTCCCACCCAGGCTGCGGCGGGGGACGCCGTGACATGGAAACACGTTCCCTCCTGCGGGTCGGATGGCGGGGTCGAGAGCGAAGCTGTGATCGTCAACTGGGTGAGGGCATCGAGGCGCTGCAGAGCTTCATTGTGCGTCACGTGTTTCTGCGCCTGCGACGGCAGGATATAGGGCAGTTCCAGGTTGACGGTTGTTTCGCTCATCGGGTTCGTTCTCCTTTGCGGGTGAGGAGAAGGGTAGCCGCTGATGGAGCAGAGGGGACGGCGGGTTCGCTCTGCCGTTGTTTTTCAAGGGCGATTGACGCTGCTCTTGCCCGTCAATCCCCGGCTGCCATCGAAATTTTCATCCGCAGCGGCCGCTGATCACCGTCAGTCCTTGCCGCGCGAGACGAAAAAGGGATTGGCGAAATCGACGTCGGATGTCTGGTTACGCTTGCCGTAGATCAGCGGATTGCCGTCCATCGTCAGGGTCTCGCCGCCGGCTGCGCGCAAGACGGCATCGCCGGCTGCAGTATCCCATTCCATCGTGCGGCTCAGGCGCGGATAGATATCGGCCAGCCCTTCGGCGAGAAGACAGAATTTCAGCGACGAGCCGATCGATTCGTAATCGGTGATGCCGTGCTCGGCGAGATAGGTCATGGTTTCCCGGCTGTTGTGCGAGCGGCTTGCCAGCGCCACCAGCCTGTCGCCGCGGCTGCGGCAGCCGATGATGGTCGGTGGGCCGATATCGCGCTGGCCGGAAACGACGGATTTCTTCGCCTTGTTACGGGTGGCGGCATAGAGAATGCCGATTGCCGGTGCGTAGACGACGCCGACGATCGGCTCGCCCTTTTCGATCAAAGCGATATTGACGGTGAAATCGTCATTGCGGCCGACAAATTCCTTGGTGCCATCGAGCGGGTCGACAAGGAAGAACGACTTGCCCTCGATATCGGGGATATGGCCGGCGGCGACGGCTTCTTCAGCAACCACGGGGATATCGGGAAATGCGGAGGCCAGAATGTCGAGGATGATCTTTTCGGCGTTCTCGTCGGCATCGGTAACGGGGGAGCAGTCGGCCTTGTAGCTGACTTCCGGTCCGGCATGGTAGACATCGAGGATTGCTTTCCCCGCAGCCACCGCCGCTGCTTCCAGAATGTCGAGCATCTGTGCTTCCTGTGCCTTCCTGCCGTCCACGGCCATAATCTCCAATATCCCGCAGACGTTGAATTCCAACATCCGGAACGCGCATTATACATCCGCATTCCTTACCGGTCTTTTCAAGATTCGCGCGTGAAATTTTCCCGACTGTGCTGCATTTGGCACTGCGTCCTGTGTCCTGTTCGGATAGAGGTGCGACAGCGCGGCGCAGCGTATCTGGCCGGTCTTTGCCGGGCTAGCCTTTGCGCTCGCTCCGGCATATGCAAATGTGCGTTGCAACATGGTTAGGATGAGTTGGGACTGGCATGCGCTATTCGGCATTTTCCATTGTTAAAAACGCACTGACGGGCAACGTCAACTGGAAGCCGGCCTGGCGTCAGCCGGAACCGAAACCGTTTTACGATATCATTATCGTCGGTGGCGGCGGACATGGGCTGGCGACGGCCTATTATCTTGCCAAGGAATTCGGCCTGAAGAACATTGCGGTGCTGGAAAAGGGTTATCTTGGCTCCGGCAATGTCGGCCGCAACACCACCATCGTCCGCTCCAATTACATGCTGCCCGGCAATGAGCCATTCTACGAGTTTTCGATGAAGCTCTGGGAAGGCATGGAGCGGGAGCTCAACTACAACGCCATGCTGTCCCAGCGCGGCCTCATCAGCCTGTTCCACAATGACGGCCAGCGCGATGCCTATATCCGCCGCGGCAATGCCATGTGGATGGAAGGTGTTCCAGCCGAACTGCTCGACCGCGCCGCCTTGATGAAGATGCTGCCTTTCCTCAATTTCGACCACGCCCGGTTTCCGATTATCGGCGGCCTTTTGCAGAAACGCGCGGGCACGGCACGTCACGATGCCGTCGCATGGGGCTATGCCCGTGCTGCGGACCGCTTTGGTGTCGATCTCATCCAGAACTGCGAAGTCACCGGCATTCGCCGCGAAAACGGCGTGGTGACCGGCGTCGAGACATCCAGAGGCTTTATCGGCTGCGGCAAGCTCGGGCTGGCGGCGGCAGGCAATACGTCGCGCGTCGGGCAGATGGCCGACCTGAAACTGCCGATCGAAAGCCATGTGCTTCAGGCCTTCGTTACCGAGGGACTGAAGCCCGCCATCGATCATGTCATCACCTATGGCGCCGGGCATTTCTATATTTCCCAGTCGGACAAGGGCGGGCTGGTTTTCGGTGCCGAGATCGACGGTTACAACTCCTACGCTCAGCGCGGCAATTTGGCGACGGTCGAGCATGTCATGGAAGAGGGCGTCACGATGATCCCCGGCCTGTCGCGTGTCCGCGTGCTGCGCTCCTGGGGTGGCGTCATGGACATGAGCATGGACGGCTCGCCGATCATCAGCCACACACCGATCGACAATCTCTACCTGAACTGCGGCTGGTGCTACGGCGGCTTCAAGGCAACGCCCGCATCCGGCTTTTGTTTTGCGCATCTGATCGCCAAGAACGAAACCCACCCGGTCGCCCGTTTCCTGCGTCTCGATCGTTTTGAGCGCGGCTATCCCATCGATGAACAAGGCGCTGGCCCCCAGCCCAACCTGCATTGAGACCTTAAAAGAATGGCAAGCCTCATTCACTGCCCGCATTGCGGCATCCGGCCGAAGGAAGAGTTTTCGATCCGGGGCGACGCGTCGCTGGTCCGTCCCGATCCGGAAGCGTCGGACGAAGCCTGGAACGGCTATGTTCATATCCGCAGCAACCCGCGCGGGCGCTACCGCGAACACTGGCAGCACGTTGCCGGTTGCCGCCGCTGGCTGGTGGTCGAGCGTGATACGTTCACCCACGAGGTGTTTTCCGTCACGGATGCGGCGTCTGTCGCGCGGGAGGATGGCCGATGACAGCCTATCGCCTTGCCTCCGGCGGTCTGGTCGATCGCAACGCGCCGCTTGATTTCCGGTTCGATGGCCGCAATCTGGCGGGGTTCTCTGGTGATACGCTCGCCTCTGCGGTGCTCGCCAGTGATCAGCTTCTGGTCGGCCGTAGCTTCAAATATCACCGGCCGCGCGGCATTGTCACGGCCGGGCCTTCAGAGCCGAATGCCCTGGTCACCATCGGCAAGGGCGCCGATAGCGACCCTAACACCAAGGCGACGGTCGCCGAACTTTATTCCGGCCTCGACGCTCGCAGCCAGAACCGTTTTCCATCGCTGAAATATGATTTTGGCGCGGTAAACGGCCTGCTATCGCCGTTCCTCGGTGCCGGTTTCTACTACAAGACGTTCATGTGGCCGGCGGCGTTCTGGGAGAAGGTTTACGAGCCGATCATCCGCAAGGCGGCCGGGCTTGGACGCGCGGTTCTGGAGCGTGATCCGCAATCCTATGAAAAATGCTGGGCGCATTGCGATCTGCTGGTTGTCGGCTCCGGACCGACGGGACTGATGGCGGCATTGACGGGCGGCCGTGCAGGCTTGCGGGTTATACTTGCGGACGAGGATTTCAGGCTGGGCGGCTCGCTGCTGGCTGAAACGGCGCGTATCGATGATGTCGCCGCACCGGATTTCCCCGAAACGGCGCTTGCGGAACTGCGATCCCTGCCGAACGTGACGATGATGGCGCGCACCACCATTTTCGGCTGGTACGACGACAACGTGTTTGGGGCGGTCGAGCGGGTACAGAAGCATGTGGCCTTGCCGCAGGCGAAACTGCCGGTCGAGCGGCTCTGGCGCATCGTCGCCAAGCGGGCGCTGCTGGCGACCGGTGCCGAGGAACGGCCGCTGGTTTTTGGTGGCAATGACAAGCCGGGCGTGATGATGGCGGGTGCCATGCGCACCTATGCCAATCGTTTCGGCGTAGCCGCCGGCAAATCGGTGGCGATCTTCACCAATGGCAGCGCCGGTTACCGGACGGCCGCCGATCTCATTGCGCATGGTGTGGACATTGCTGCCATCATCGACAGCCGCGCGGATGTGTCCGATGTTGCGCCGGATGGGGTTCGCGTCATTCAATCGGCCTGCGTGATCGATACAAAGGGACGCCAGCGGGTCTCCGGTGTCGTTGTTGAGCGTTCGGGCTTCGAGCAGACGATTGCCTGCGATGCGATCGGCATGTCCGGTGGCTGGAACCCCGTTATTCATCTTGCCTGCCAGCGCGGTGCCAAGGCTGTCTGGTCCGAGGACTTGAAGACCTTTCTTGCGCCGGATGTGGGCAACGGGCTTGTTGTCGCTGGTGCAGCTGCCGGACGCTACAGCCTGGCCGGCTGTCTGCAGGACGGCGCGGATAAGGCGGCCATGATCGTTGCCGATCTCGGGTTCGCGGCTTCCGCCCACACGGCCCCTGTCGTGGATGGAGAGATCGATCCCTCGTTCACGGCGCTATGGTATTCGCCGGGCGCCAAGGCCAAGGCCTTTGTCGATTTCCAGAACGACGTGCATGTCAAGGATATCGGGCTAGCGCTCCGCGAGGGCTTTGGCCATGTCGAACATGCCAAGCGCTATACGACGAACGGCATGGCGACTGATCAGGGCAAACTTTCCGGCATCAATGCCACGGGTCTTCTGGCTGCCATGCAGGGCATCAGTCCGGCCGATGTCGGCACCACGACCTTCCGGCCGTTCTATACGCCGGTTGCCTTCGGTGCGATGGCGGGAACATCCCGCGACGAACACGCCGCGCCGGTGCGCAAGTCGCCGCTGCACGAATGGGCGCGAAAGAACGGCGCTGTTTTCGTCGATTCTGGCCTCTGGCATCGCCCGGCTTATTTTACCCAGCGGGGAGAAAAGACCTGGCGTGAAAGCGCAGACCGGGAGGTTCTCAACATTCGTGAGAATGTCGGACTTTGCGATGTTTCGACGCTTGGCAAGATCGAGATTTTCGGGCCGGACGCTGCCGAGTTCCTCAATCGTCTCTATTGCAATCCGTTCCTCAAGCTGCCGGTCGGCAAGGCGCGTTACGGGCTGATGCTGCGCGAGGACGGCGTGGTCTATGACGATGGCACCACCAGCCGTTTGTCGCTTGAGCATTTCGTCATGACCACCACCACGGCACTCGCCGGTGGGGTGATGTCCCATATGGAATATTGTGCTCAGTTGCATTGGCCTGATCTCAAGGTCCGCTTCTGCTCATCGACCGATCAATGGGCGCAGATGGCGATTGCCGGACCCAAAGCGCGGTTGGTGATGCAGGCGCTGGTCGAGGACGATATCTCCGATGCGGCCTTCCCGTTTCTTGCTGCCGGGATCGTCACGCTGAAAGGTGGCATTAAGGCGCGGCTGTTCCGGATCTCGTTTTCCGGCGAACTGGCCTATGAGCTGGCCGTGCCTGCGGGCCTTGGTGATGCCGTTGCCGATGCCATCATGGAAGAGGGCAGGGCGCATGGCATTTGTGCCTATGGGCTGGAAGCGCTGAATGTGATGCGTATCGAAAAGGGCCATGTCACCCATGCCGAATTCGACGGGCGTGTAACGCCTGACGACGCAGGCTTCGGCCGCATGGTCTCGGCGCAAAAACCGGACTTCATCGGCAAGCGGCTGTCGACCCGCTACGGGTTGACCGCCGCCGATCGCATGCAGATGGTCGGACTGAAACCGGTGGAAGCCGATCAGCATATCCGCGCCGGTGCACATTTGCTGCGCGAGGGTGCAAAACCCTCGACCTTGAACGATCAGGGCTATGTCAGTTCCGCCTGCTTTTCGCCGACGCTCGGACAAGCTATCGCGCTGGCCTTCCTGAAGTCGGGCCGCGAGCGTTATGGCGAGCGTATCGTCGTCTGGGACAAGCTGGCAGGGGCTGAGGTTGTGGCGGAGGTCTGCAATCCTGTGTTCGTCGATCCCGGCAATGCCAAGCTGAACTCCTGATGTGGATGCGGACATGACCAGAACCTACATTTCTCACCATCCGCTGGACGGCCTGCTGCCGCTGGAACCAAGCATCCGTGCGGTCGATCATGTGGATGTTCCGCGTGCCTTTGCAATTGCCTCTGTCATGGCGATGGACGGAGAAGAGGCGTCGGTGACGGCCGGATTGGCCGCACCCGGCGAGGTATCCGTCCGGTTTGCCGGGCCGGGCGAATGGCTGGTCCTGTCGCAATTGGAAACGCCGGAGGGCTTGCACCGCAAATTGGCACTGCTGCTGGCCGAGACGGCCTACGTCTTCGACCAGAGCGACGGCCGCGTCGTTTTCAGGCTGTCCGGCCCCAATGTCCGGCGCATTCTTGCCAAGGGTGTTGCCACGGATCTGCACCCTAATGCGTTTGAGATCGGTACATCATCCAATGCTCTTTGCGGCCATATCGGTGTCAATCTGGCCCGCACTGGCGAAAATGAATTCGAATTGATCGTCATGCGCAGCTTTGCCGTGGCACTTTTTGACGATCTGCGCGTGATGGGGCGGGAGTTCGATCTGTCCGCCGGTTTCTCCTCGCTAGGATAAATGCGGCATTGCGTGACGTTTTTACGGCGCGGTTGAAGTAGCCGATGGCGGTAATGGGCAAGACCTGTTCGCAGGGATATCTTTAACCGGCGCCACTTTGCCGGTACGGTTTCGTAAGCCAGAAGTCGCTTCATTGAACGGGACGTTTTTTGTAAGCCGTCCCGAAACCGGAGAATATTCATGAAAAGCCATGCCAGGGTCGTCGTTATCGGCGGCGGCGTCGTCGGTTGTTCGATCCTTTATCACCTGACGAAATTCGGCTGGACCGATGTGGTTCTTCTGGAACGTTCGGAGCTGACCTCCGGCTCGACCTGGCACGCGGCCGGCGGCATGCACACCATCAATGGCGATCCGAACGTTGCCAAGCTGCAGAAATATACGGTCGAACTCTACAAGGAAATCCAGGAGTATTCGGGCCTGGATATCGGCCTGCACATGACCTCCGGCATGATGCTGGCGGCGACCAAGGAACGGTTCGACTGGATGAAGTCGATCCTCGCCAAGGGCCGCTACATGGGCCTGGATGCCGAGCTTCTGTCGCCGAAGGAAGCGCACGAGCTGATGCCGCTGTTGGATCCGACCCAGTTCGTCGGTGCCGTGTTCGATCCGGTCGAAGGTCATCTTGACCCCTACGGCACTACCCATGCCTATGCCAAATCCGCCAAGAAGAACGGCGCAGATATCTATCTGCACACCAAGGTGGAAGACCTCGTCCAGCGGGAAGACGGCACTTGGCGGGTCATCACCAACAAGGGTGAGATTATTGCCGAGCATGTCGTCAATGCCGCCGGTCTCTGGGCGCGCGAAGTTGGCCGGATGACCGGGCTTGAGCTCCCGGTGCTCGCCATGGAGCACATGTATCTGATCACCGAGGATATGCCGGAAGTCATCGAATTCAACCAGACGCGCGGAAAGGAGCTGATGCACTGCGTCGATTTCGACGGCGAAATCTATCTGCGCCAGGAACGCAACGGCATGCTGATGGGCACCTATGAAAAGGCCTGCCGCCCGTGGTCGCCGATCACCACGCCCTGGGATTTCGGCCATGAGCTTTTGGCCGAGGATATCGAGCGCATCACGCCCGAACTCGAAGTCGGCTTCCGCCATTTTCCGGCCTTCAACAATGCCGGCATCAAGAAGATCATCAATGGTCCCTTCACCTTCTCGCCGGATGGTAATCCGCTGGTCGGACCGGTGCGTGGCCTGACCAACTACTGGTCCGCCTGCGCCGTCATGGCCGGCTTCAGCCAGGGGGGCGGTGTTGGATTGGCGCTGGCCAACTGGATCATCTATGGCGATCCGGGCTTCGACGTCTTTGCCATGGACGTGTCGCGTTACGGCGATTTCGCCACGCTCGGCTTCACCAATGCCAAGGTACGCGAAAACTATTCCCGCCGCTTCTCGATCCGTTATCCGAACGAGGAACTGCCGGGCGCCCGTCCGTTCCTGACCACGCCGATCTATGACAAGCTGAAGGACGCCGGTGCCGTGTTCGGCGCCTCCTATGGGCTGGAAGCACCGCTGTGGTTTGCGCCGAAGGGCGAGGAAGACAAATTCTCCTGGCGCCGTTCCAACGATTTCGATGTTGTCGGTGCCGAAGCCCGGGCCGTGCGCGACAGTGTCGGTGTGATGGAAACATCCGGCTTTGCCAAATACACGATCACCGGCAGTGGTGCCGAAGCTTGGCTCGACCGGATGCTGACCTGCCGCATGCCAGTCAAGGGCCGCATGTCGCTGGCGCCGATGCTGAAGGATGATGGCAAGCTGATCGGCGATTTCACGCTCGCCAAGCTCGGTGAGGGGGATTTCCTGCTCATCGGCTCAGGCATTGCCGAAGACTATCACATGCGCTGGTTCGAAAGCCATTTGCCAAAGGATGGCTCGGTGACGCTGAAGGCGCTGAACCTGCAACTGGTCGGCCTGTCGATCGCCGGCCCCAACTCGCGTGCGCTGATCTCCAAGCTGACGCATCTCGAGATGTCCGACGAAGCGTTCGCGTTCATGGATATCCGCCGCATGGACCTTGGCATGGCGCCGGCGATCGTCGGTCGTGTCAGTTATACCGGCGATCTCGGTTATGAAATCTGGATGAAGCCGGAATATCAGCGCTACCTCTATGACCTGATCATGGAGGCCGGTGCCGAATTTTCCATCAAGCCGTTCGGCCTGCGCGCGCTCAACGCGCTGCGCGTCGAAAAATCGTTCGGCAGCTGGTCGCGCGAATATCGTCCGCTCTATGGTCCGTTTGAGGCAGGGCTCGGGCGATTCGTTGCGCTGAAGAAGGATGCTGACTTCATCGGTAAGCAGGCGGCTGCGAAGGAAAAGGCCGAAGGCGGCACCTTGCGGCTGCGAACCTTCATCATCGAAGCCAAGGATGCCGACGTTATCGGTGACGAACCGATCTCACTGAACGGCACGGTCTGTGGCTGGGTGACATCAGGCGGTTATGCCCATGCGTCCGGCGTTTCGGTGGCCATCGGCTATGTGCCGAAGGAGGTTGCGGATCAAGCGGAGGGATGGCAAGTTGAATTGCTGGGCGAAATGCTGCCCGCCCGCCTGCAGGCGCAGCCGCTTTTCGACGCCAACGGCGCGCGTATGCGCTCCTGACGAGTAAGGTGCAGATTACCAGGCTGGCCGGCGTTATCTGCGCCGGCTCGCGTGTTTGTACTGATGACCGTAGGATTCACGGTTTGATGCTTAAAAATATGCTTCCAACTGCACTATTTTTGATTTTTCGACTGTTTAAGCGTCAATATCACTGAAATGGGAAAGAAAATCAGGAAAGCATCATTTTACGCTTCACTTTTGGTCTGAAAGCATTATGGAATCTCCCATCGAAAAGGCTCAAAAAGAGCCACGAAAAGAAGAGGTCTGACCTACTAGGATCAGACCCGGGGGATATTGATGGAGTATTTCGTCCAGCAGCTCGTCAATGGGCTGACTCTTGGCTCTATTTACGGTTTGATTGCCATTGGTTATACAATGGTTTACGGCATTATCGGCATGGTCAACTTCGCCCATGGCGATATTTTCATGCTCGGCGGTTTCGCAGCGCTGATTGTCTACCTTGTTCTTGTGGGGTTGTTCGGCGGTATTCCGATCGCACTTGCCCTCTTCATCATGATCATTGTGGCGATGGTGATGACCGGGTTGTGGAACTGGGTCATCGAAAAGATGGCTTATCGCCCTTTGCGCGGTTCGTTTCGCCTCGCGCCGCTGATCACCGCGATCGGCATGTCCATCGCGCTGTCAAATTTCATTCAAGTAACGCAAGGCCCGCGTAACAAGCCGATCCCGTCGATGGTATCGTCGGTTTACGATGTGTTCGGCATCTCGATATCGCTGAAGCAGATCATCATTGTGGTCGTAACGGCGGTTCTGCTGACGATCTTCTGGTATATCGTCAATCATACGCCGCTTGGCCGCGCCCAGCGGGCAACCGAGCAGGACCGCAAGATGGCGGCATTGCTGGGTGTTGACGTCGACAAGACCATTTCGATCACCTTCATCATGGGCGCTGCACTGGCTGCAGTCGCCGGTACCATGTACCTGATGTATTATGGCGTCATCGTCTTTACCGACGGCTTCACGCCGGGGGTCAAAGCCTTCACGGCTGCGGTTCTCGGAGGCATCGGCTCTCTGCCAGGTGCTGTGCTGGGCGGCCTGATGATCGGTCTCATCGAGTCTCTCTGGTCCGCGTATTTCACCATCGACTACAAGGATGTTGCGACATTCTCGATCCTCGCCATCGTGCTGATTTTCAAGCCGTCTGGTATTCTGGGTCGGCCGGAAGTCGAGAAGGTATAATTCCATGGCAAACATTACCAACACACCTGAGAGCGCCGGCAGCAATCTGATGGCGCGGGCTCTGCGCGAGGGCTTTTATGCTGGCCTCGTGGCACTCGGTCTCTTCGTACTCTTCGTCGGGTTGAAGACTGACCAGAATATTTTGAACGAGCTGATCCTCGTGCAGCGCTGGGGATTACTCGCAATCTTCGTCGTCATTGCCGCAGTCGGCCGTTTCCTGTCGGTTGCCTTCATCCGTCCCTATCTTGCCGAGCGCAAGGCTGAAAAAGCCGCTGCACCCGTCAAGGATGCCAACTTCTTCGTGCGCAATTTCAGCATGATCGCGATCGCGGTTCTGATCGTCTATCCGCCGGTTATGGTGGGGCTGTTTGGCTTCCAGGGCTCGTTGAAATGGGTCGATAATTTTGGTGTCCAGATCCTCATCTATGTGATGCTGGCCTGGGGCTTGAATATTGTTGTCGGTCTCGCCGGCCTTCTCGACCTTGGCTACGTCGCCTTCTATGCGGTCGGTGCCTATTCCTACGCATTGCTGTCGTCTTACTTCGGCCTGTCGTTCTGGATTCTATTGCCGATGGCCGGTATCTTCGCCGCCCTCTGGGGCATTATTCTGGGTTTCCCGGTCCTGCGCCTCAAGGGCGACTACCTGGCGATCGTGACGCTTGCCTTCGGGGAAATCATCCGGCTGGTGCTGATCAACTGGACCGCAGTGACCAAGGGTACCTTTGGTATATCCGGCATCGCCAAGGCATCCGTCTTCGGCATCTGGTCGTTCGATGTCAGTGCGCCGAACAATTTTGCCAAGGTCTTCGGACTGCCGATGTCGTCGGCCTATTACAAGATCTTCCTGTTCTATCTGATCCTGGCGCTTTGCCTGCTGACGGCCTTCGTCACCATCCGTCTGCGCCGCATGCCGATCGGCCGGGCGTGGGAAGCGCTGCGCGAAGATGAGATTGCCTGCCGTTCGCTCGGCATCAATACGGTGACGACCAAGCTCACGGCATTTGCCACGGGCGCCATGTTCGGTGGCTTTGCCGGCTCCTTCTTCGCCGTCCGCCAGGGTTTCGTCTCGCCGGAATCCTTCGTCTTCCTGGAATCGGCAATTATCCTTGCCATTGTGGTTCTCGGTGGCATGGGTTCGCTCGTCGGTATCGCTGTTGCGGCGACGTTGATGATCGGTGGCACCGAATTGCTACGTGAAATGGAGTTCCTAAAGCACATCTTCGGTCCCGACTTTACCCCGGAACTGTACCGCATGCTGATCTTCGGTCTGGCCATGATCATTGTCATGGTGTGGAAACCACGCGGCTTTGTCGGCTCGCGCGAACCCACGGCATTCCTGCGCGAACGCAAGAGTGTCTCCGGCAGCTTTACCAAGGAAGGTCACGGTTGATCATGGCCGGAACGAATACGATGACGAAAGATCCAATTCTCAAAGTCGACCATCTATCGATGCGCTTCGGCGGCCTGATGGCCATCAACGACCTGTCGTTCGAAGCTTATCGCGGCGACATCACTGCACTGATCGGCCCGAACGGGGCCGGCAAGACCACGGTGTTCAACTGCATCACCGGCTTCTACAAGCCGACGATGGGCATGATCACGATGCGGCAGAAGGCGGGCAAGGAATATCTGCTCGAACGTATGTCGGACTTCGAGGTCAATCGCGACGCCAAGGTTGCCCGTACCTTCCAGAACATCCGGCTTTTTTCGGGCCTGACGGTGCTGGAAAACCTTCTGGTCGCGCAGCACAACAAGTTGATGCTAGCCTCGGGTTACACCATTCTCGGCCTTCTGGGTTTCCCGGCCTATAAGAAGGCTGCGGCGCAGTCGATCGAGCAGGCCAAATACTGGCTCGACAAGGCAAATCTGACCGACCGTGCCGACGATCCGGCCGGCGATCTGCCCTACGGCGCCCAGCGCCGTCTGGAAATCGCCCGCGCCATGTGCACCGGGCCGGAGTTTCTCTGCCTCGACGAACCGGCGGCCGGTCTCAATCCGCGCGAATCGCTGGTGCTCAACGAATTGTTGCGCAGCATTCGCAAGGACACCGGGACCTCGATCCTTTTGATCGAGCACGACATGTCGGTGGTCATGGAAATCTCCGACCATGTCGTGGTGCTGGAATACGGCCAGAAGATTTCGGATGGCAATCCGGACCATGTGAAGAACGATCCGAAGGTTATTGCGGCCTATCTCGGTGTTGAAGATGATGAGGTCGAAGAGGTGTTCGAACAGATCGAGGAAATCGCCGTCGCTGCGCCGGGAGAAACGCCCAAATGAGCGATAACCTTCTGCACGTCAAAGACGTCGAGACATACTACGGCAATATCCGGGCGCTTGGCGGCGTCGAAGTTGAAGTCAAGCGCGGCGAAATCGTCTGCATGATCGGTGCCAATGGCGCCGGAAAATCGACGCTGATGATGACGATCTGCGGTAGCCCGCAGGCAAGGACAGGTTCGGTAACCTTCGAGGGGCAGGATATCACCCGCATGCCGACGCACGAGATCGCCCGTTTGCGGATCGCGCAGTCGCCGGAAGGCCGCCGGATCTTTCCGCGCATGACGGTCTATGAAAATCTTCAGATGGGCGCGAGCCTCGATAATCTGAAATATTTCAACGAGGACGTCGAAAAGATCTTCACGCTGTTCCCGCGTCTCAAGGAGCGTCAGTCGCAGCGCGGCGGAACGCTTTCGGGCGGCGAGCAGCAGATGCTGTCGATCGGCCGTGCGCTGATGGCGCGTCCGAAGCTTTTGCTTCTCGACGAGCCGTCGCTCGGTCTGGCACCGCTGATCGTCAAGGGCATCTTTGCGGCGATCAAGAAGCTCAATGAAGAGGAAGGGCTTACGGTTTTCCTCGTCGAGCAGAACGCTTTTGCGGCCCTGAAGCTGTCTCACCGTGGTTACGTCATGGTCAACGGCAAGGTGACGATGAGCGGCAGCGGCAGGGAATTGCTGGCTAATCCGGAAGTGCGCGCTGCCTATCTCGAAGGCGGTCATCATTGATGGCATTCCGGCTCATGTCAGAGGTTTCCTTCGACGCGGGCCGGCTTGCACATCCGATATATTGGGGCGTTCGCAGGCGGTCTGAAAACCGCCCGGCGCTTTGAAGGGGAGAAACGGGATGCAAGGCATTCTCTACGAAGAACCGTCGGTTCTGTACTTTCTGCTGATCACGGTGGTGATGGGCGGATGGACGGCGTGGCGCACAGGCAAGAGTGCAGCAGAAGGCTGGAGCAGCTACGGCGCTTTGGTGTTCTATACGCTACTTCTAGGTGTGGCCATCCGGTTCATTCATCATGCACTTTTCAACGGCAGCATGTTGACTTTACAGTACTATGCCGTGGACACGATCATTCTTTTGCTGTTTGCTACAGCCGGTTACCGTTACTACCGTACGCAGCAGATGACCAACAATTACTACTGGCTTTATGAGAAGGTGTCGCCCTTTTCGTGGAAGTCAAAATAACAGAGGGAACCCCGCGTCAGAGCCTTTGATGCTGACACGGAGATAAGAATACCGGCGCGATTATGGTGGGTATCGTGACTGGTTTAAAAAGGCACCCGCTCAATTTTTTTGGGAGTAACAAGATGAAAAAGTCACTTTTGTCAGCTGTTGCGCTGACTGCAATGGTCGCTTTCAGCGGCAATGCATGGGCTGATCTGCTGGTTGGTGTTGCTGGCCCGTTGACCGGTCCGAATGCAGCTTTCGGCGCCCAGCTCCAGAAGGGTGCTGAGCAGGCCGCAGCTGACATCAATGCTGCTGGCGGTATCAATGGCGAACAGATCAAGATCGTGCTCGGCGACGACGTTTCCGATCCGAAGCAGGGCGTTTCCGTTGCCAACAAGTTCGTTGCTGACGGCGTCAAGTTCGTTATCGGCCACTTCAACTCCGGTGTTTCGATCCCGGCTTCGGAAGTTTATGCTGAAAACGGCATCTTGCAGATCACTCCTGCGTCCACCAACCCGGTATTCACCGAACGCGGCCTGTGGAACACCTTCCGCACCTGCGGCCGTGATGACCAGCAGGGCGCCGTTGCCGGTGCCTACATCGCTGCAAACTTCAAGGACGCCAAGGTTGCCGTCGTTCACGACAAGACACCTTACGGCCAGGGCCTCGCTGACCTGACCAAGGCTGCCATGAACGAAGCCGGCGTCAAGGAAGCCGTCTACGAAGGTATCACTGCTGGTGACAAGGACTTCTCGGCTCTGATCGCCAAGATGAAGGAAGCCGGCGTATCGCTGGTTTACTACGGCGGCCTGCACACTGAAGCCGGCCTCATCATGCGCCAGATGGCTGACCAGGGCCTGAAGGCTACCCTGATGTCCGGCGACGGTATCGTCTCGAACGAACTTGCTTCGATCGCTGGCGACGCTGTGAACGGCACTCTGATGACCTTCGCTCCGGATCCACGCAAGAACCCGGCTGCAAAGGAACTGGTCGAAAAGTTCCGTGCAAACGGCTTTGAGCCGGAAGCCTACACGCTCTACTCCTACTCCGCTCTGCAGGTCATCGCTGAAGCTGCCAAGACAACCGGCGGCAACGACCCGCAGGCTGTTGCCGAGAACATCAAGGGCAAGGGTCCGTTCAAGACCGTTATCGGCGATTTCGGCTATGACGAAAAGGGTGACATCACACGCCCTGACTACGTCATGTACACCTGGAAGAAGGGTGACGACGGCAAGTTCAGCTACTTCGAGAACGACAAGTAATCGTTTTTGATTGAGCACTGCTTGATCCTTCTGGATCGCGAAAGGCCCGGCATTGCCGGGCCTTTTTGCGGTTTGTCCGCCGTCTGTGATGATGTTCAGTTTCGGCAAGGCTGTTTCAACACACTGGCTGCTGGATTGCCGCCATTCCTGTGTTAGTTGTCAGCGCAATTCCCCTTTGTCCGGAGGCAGACGATGACCGAAAAACCACGCATTCTTGTCACCCGCCGCTGGCCCGATGCTGTCGAGCGCGTACTTGCCGAGCGGTTCGATGCGTCCTTCAACACATCGGATATCGCCATGGATGCCAACGCACTTTTCGAGGCGCTGCGGTCGTTCGATGCCGTTTTGCCAACCGTATCCGACCGTCTGCCG
Organism: Pararhizobium sp.; assembly: GCF_965279435.1. Classification (NCBI taxonomy): domain Bacteria; kingdom Pseudomonadati; phylum Pseudomonadota; class Alphaproteobacteria; order Hyphomicrobiales; family Rhizobiaceae; genus Pararhizobium; species Pararhizobium sp. The sequence continues at coordinate 191,343 of NZ_CBDIHY010000003.1, read as the reverse complement.
GCGTCGCTTTTCGAAGACGGCGATCTGCGCACACGGATCCTTGGGAATTTTGGCGTCGGCTACAATCACATCGATATCGCTGCCGCCGAACATTACGGCATTACCGTCACCAACACGCCGGGCGTGTTGACGGATTGCACGGCCGATATTGCAATGTCGCTGCTGCTTTCGGTAGCGCGCCGGGCAGGCGAGGGCGAGCGCGAGGTTCGTGCCGGACAATGGACGGGCTGGCGGCCGACGCACATGATCGGCACCAAGGTGACCGGCAAGACGCTGGGGATCATCGGCTTTGGCCGGATCGGCAAGGCGATGGCGAAACGCTGCCATTTCGGCTTCGACATGGATGTTGTCTTCTACAGCAGGTCGAAGATCGCCCCCGCAGAAGCTGCCCGCTATGGCGCACGGCAACTGGAGACCGTCGAGGACGTGCTGGCCGCCGCCGATTTCGTTTCGCTACACTGCCCGGGCGGCGGCGAAAACCGGCACCTGATCAATGCACAGCGGCTGGCGGCGATGAAGCCGGGATCATACCTGATCAATACGGCGCGCGGCGATGTCGTGGATGAAACGGCGCTGATCGAGGCGTTGGAAACCGGCACTCTCCGGGGGGCGGGCCTGGACGTGTTCGAGGCGGAACCCGATGTTCCGGAACGGTTGCGTGCGCTCGAAAATGTCGTGCTCCTGCCGCATCTCGGCAGCGCGACCGAGGAAACGCGCACGGCCATGGGCATGAAAGTGGTAGAGAATATCACTGCCTTCTTCGAAGGCCGCGAGCCGCCAGACAGGGTTGCGTGACTATTCCGGGCGCAACGCGTTCGCCGCCTTGACGGCCGCCGACGCACGGTTTTCGACGCCGAGTTTCACATAGATCTGTTCCAGGTGCTTGTTGACGGTGCGGGCGCTGAGGCCGAGGATTTCGCCGATATCGCGGTTGGATTTGCCCTTGGCGATCCAGAGCAGAACCTGACTTTCGCGTACTGTCAGGGCAAAGCTTTGGCGGAGAACCTCGTCGTCGCTGGTCTGGCTGACGCCAGTCAACCGGAACAGGAATTCGTCACCGCCGATTGCGCCGAGATAGGCAAGCTGGAGCAACGGCTGGCCGTTCTGATGGATCATCAGCGGGCCATCCTTGGATACTCCGTGCTTTTCGCGTTCCTGCAGCCAGCCGCGGATATGCACCGCGAGCGTATCCAGCCCATCGTCGCGGCCTGTTGCGGCATTGACCAACCGGGTTGCCTGCGGTGTGGACCACTGGATGGTGCCATTGCTGCGCACGGCAAGCAGATGCCGTCCTGCGGCATCCAGCGCCACGCGGGCGCTTTGCGCCGAGCGGGCATTGGCAAGGTGTACGCGGATACGGGCGCGCAGCTCGTCGATATTGATCGGCTTGGACAGATAATCGACGCCGCCGGATTCCAGTGCGTGGACGATATGCTCGGTCTCGGTCAGGCCGGTCATGAAGATCACCGGCACCTGCGCCACGGCCGGATTGGTCTTCAGCGTCCGGCAGGTGTCAAAGCCATTCATGCCGGGCATGACGGCGTCCATCAGGATAACGTCGGGCGTAATGCGATCGACGACATTGATGGCGGCATTGCCGGAGGTGGCGATCAGCACGGAAAAGCCGGATTGCTCGAGCGCGTCGGTGAGAAACCCCAGCGTTTCCGGGGAATCGTCGACGATGAGCACGATGTCGCGCGGATGCACGGTTTCATTCACCGGCCGGTCTCCCCTGTTTGTTGATGTTCTGCAGGAAGTCGGCATAGCCGGCAAGGTCGAAAGCCTGGACATAGGTCTTGACCGCGTCGGTAAACGGCTGGTTTTCCTCAAGGCGGGCGAGATCGGCGAGCTTGGCCTCGATACCGCGGACATAGCCGATTTCGCCGAGCCGGATCAGTTCCTCGACATGGGCAGCGCCGGGGTTTGTGACTGCGCGCTTGGGCTTGGCTTTCCGCTTTGCCTGTACCGCGTCGCTATAGATCCATTCGAGTGCCAGATGCACCGCGATCTTGTCCTGCAGTTGTCGGATATCGAAGGGTTTGGCGAGGGTGTCATTGTGACCCGTGTGGCTATCGGCCGCCGTGCCGTCGCCGATATTGGCCGACAGCATTATGATTGGCGCCGTCTGGCCATGGTCGCGCAGGCGCGTCACCAGCTGCCAGCCGTTCATGCCGGGCATCGAGATATCGATGAGGAAGAGGTCTGGCTTGATGCCCTCGATCAGGGTCAGGCACTCCATACCGCCCGCAGCGGTCAACACGACGAAATCGAGCGGCATCAGCACTTCGCGCATCAGGTCGCGATGATCCTCATTGTCGTCGACGACGACGATGGTCCGGCGCGGACCGGCGTAACCGGCGATCTTGCGGATCGAGGGCAGGGAGGCGGTCGGCCGGCTGATCGCCGACAGCATCAACCGTACCCGGAAGGTGGAGCCCTTGTCGCGCTCGCTCTCGACGACGATCTCACCGCCGAGCGTCTGGGTCAAAAGCTGGGTGATGGTCAGGCCTAAGCCAAGGCCGGGCATCGGCCGGATGTGTTCGGCCTCGCCGCGCTGGAAGGGTTCGAAGATCCGAGGCAGGTCGGCCTGCGAAATGCCGCGGCCTGTGTCTGACACGGTGAAGGTCGCGACCTGGCTGCGATAGGTGACATCGAAGCGGACGGTGCCAGTATCGGTGAACTTGATGGCATTGGAGAGCAGATTGACGAGGATCTGGCGCAGGCGCTTTTCATCGGTACGGACATATTGCGGCAGGGCGCTTGCCCGGTCATGCTCGAAAATAAGGCCCTTGGCCTGGGCCTGCGGGCGGAACATGTCGGCGATCTGGTCGAGGAAATCCTGGATGTTGATCTCGTTGGAATAGACCTGCAGGCGGCCGGCCTCGATTTTGGAAATGTCGAGCAGTCCGTCGATCAGGCCGGAGAGATGATCGGCGCTGCGCTTGATGACCTTGATCGCCGATTGACGCGGCGCCGGAATGGTCTCGTCGCGCTCGAGGATCTGGGCATAGCCGAGCACGGCGTTGAGCGGGGTGCGCAGTTCGTGGCTGAGGCCGACGACATAACGGCTCTTTGCCCGGTTGGCGGCCTCGGCGGTTTCCTTGGCATATTGCAGGGCGGCGTCGGTTTTCTTGTGCGCGGCGATTTCCTTCAAGAGCAGGGTGTTCTGGCGCGAGGATTCTTCCTCCGCCACAAGCCGGCTGTCGTGGGCTAGCACATAGAACCAGCAGACAACGCCAGTCACGACAGCGAAGACGAAAAACACCACGCCGACCGTCCGGTTGATCACGGATGCGGTTTCGGGTGAGGCGGTTCCGGTCTGGTGGGCGATCATCGCCAGGATAATGCCGATGCAGGCGACGGATAAAACCACGGCGATGCCATAGCGGCCGAGACGGGTAGACAGCGTTTCCATCACCTTTTGCGGCAGCAAGGCCTTGGCCACCACCGCTGTCTGGGCGTTGAAGCTCGCATGCGGCTTGCACATGTCATGGCAGCGGCTGTCGAGCGAGCAGCACAGCGAACAGATCGGTGCGGAATAGGCCGGGCACCAGGCCATGTCCTCGGGCTCGAACGGGTGTTCGCAGATCGAGCAGGTGACCGTCGAGAGTGTCTTCCAGCTCTGGCGCGGCTTGCGGGCGAGGTAATATTTGCCCTTCGTCGCCCAGGCGACGGCCGGGGAGACGATGAAGGCGGTCAGCAGGGCGATGTAGGGTGCCAGCGACGCGGCCATGGCACCCATCACCCCGAAATGGGCCGTCAGCGCGATCAGCGCCGATGCCGTCATGGCGCCAACGCCGACCGGGTTGATATCGTAGAGATGGGCGCGCTTGAACTCTATATTGGGCGGCGCCAGCCCCAGCGGCTTGTTGATGAACAGATCGGCCGAGATCGTGCAGAGCCAGGACATGGCGATGATCGAGAAGATGCCAAGCGTTTCTTCCAAGAGCTTGTAGATGCCAAGTTCCATCAGCAGAAGCGCGATCGCCACGTTGAACATCAGCCAGACGACGCGGCCGGGATGGCTGTGGGTGAGGCGCGAGAAGAAATTCGACCAGGCGAGCGAGCCTGCATAGGCATTCATGACGTTGATCTTCAACTGCGACACGACGACGAATGCCGCCATCAGCAGAAGGGCTGCGTTGTGCCAGGGGATCATGTAGCCGAAGGCCGTCAGATACATATGCGCCGGATCAGCGGCATGCTCGACGGGCACGCCCGCGCTGAGACACAGGACGACGAGGAACGAGCCTGCCAGAAGTTTTGGCGCCCCAACGATCACCCAGCCGGCGCCGGCGAGAAACACGGCAACCCGGTGATGCAGCTTGCGCTGCCCCTCTGGCGGCAGGAAGCGCAGGAAATCTACCTGCTCACCGATCTGCGCCATCAAAGCGAGGATGACGGCGGAGGCTGCGCCGAATTCGAGGAGCGAGAATGGCGCAAAGGAGCCAGGCTCGGCCATCGGCTTGTGCGTGCCGGGAAAGGCAAGCCAGAGGTCGAATTTGCTCCAGTCGGCCAGCGCAATGAAGATGAAGGGCAGAATGTTGAGGATGATCCAGAACGGCTGGGTCAAAAGCTGGAACTTGCTGATCAGCCGCACGCCGTGGGTGACCAGCGGAATGACCATGACCGCGCTGATGATATAGCCGATCCAGACGGGGATGCCGAGCGCCAGCTCCAGCGCTGCCGACATAATGGATGCCTCGATCGCAAACAGCATGAAAGTGAACGAGGCATAGATCAGCGAGGTGACGGTGGAGCCGATATAGCCGAAGCTTGCGCCGCGTGTGAGAAGGTCGATGTCGACGCCGTGGCGGATGGCATAGCGGCTGATCGGCAGGCCGACCCCGAGCATCACCAGGCTGGCGGCGAGAATGGCGATGATGGCGTTGGTTGTGCCATAGGAGAGCGTGATGGCGCCGCCGATCGCTTCCAGCGCCAGGAAGGAGATCGCCCCGATCGCGGTCTGCGAGATACGCTGCGAGGAGAATTGGCGCGCACTTTTAGCGGTAAAACGCAGCGCGTAGTCTTCCAGTGTCTGGTTGGCGACCCAGCGATTGTATTCGCGCCGGACCGGAATGATGCGCTGGCGTGCCGTCATGCCTAATTTATATTCCCATTTTTGATATGATTAATGTTTGGGCAATGTCCTCCGGTCCACGATCTTTTGCAAGTGCGAGATGTGGATTCATTGAGGATCGGCAGAATTGTTTTTCGTAAAGGCGCTTTTGGCCCCGTATGCCTACAGGCAAAGGCTTCGCATCTTGGAAAAATGGCGCAGATGAGTGCTGCAGTGCACACTTCGCCCCGGTCACTACGTCAATTGACGTATACAGAATCCAGTCCCCTCAACGGATAGTTGCTGCACGAACGGCACTCCCAAGAGCCGTCGTCAAAAGAACGAGAGGGGTTCACATAATGAAATTCAAATCCCAGATTCTGGGCGCGTTCCTGGCCGGCGCGCTCGCCACGACAGCATTTTCCAGCGTTCAGGCTGCCGAAGACACGATCAAGGTCGGTGTGCTGCATTCGCTGTCCGGCACCATGGCGATCTCCGAGACGACGCTCAAGGATGCCATGCTGATGCTCATCGAAGAGCAGAACAAGAAGGGCGGCCTTCTCGGCAAGAAGCTCGAGGCCGTCGTTGTCGATCCGGCCTCCGACTGGCCGCTGTTTGCCGAAAAGGCTCGCGAGCTGATCTCCGTCGACAAGGTCGCGGCCGTGTTTGGTTGCTGGACCTCGTCGTCGCGCAAGTCGGTCCTGCCGGTTTTCGAAGAGCTGAATTCGATCCTGTTCTACCCGGTGCAGTACGAGGGTGAAGAATCCTCGCGCAATATCTTCTACACCGGTGCTGCTCCAAACCAGCAGGCCATCCCGGCCGTCGACTATCTGATGAACACCGAAGGCGTCGAGCGTTTCGTGCTTGAAGGCACCGACTATGTCTATCCGCGCACGACCAACAAGATCCTCGAAGCCTATCTGATTGCCAAGGGCATTCCGAAGGAAGACATCCTGATCAACTACACGCCGTTCGGTTTCTCCGACTGGCAGACGGAAGTGGCCAAGATCAAGGAATTCGGTTCGGCCGGCAAGAAGACCGCCGTCGTCTCGACGATCAACGGTGATGCCAACGTGCCGTTCTACAAGGAACTCGGCAACAAGGGCATCAAGGCAACCGATATTCCGGTCGTCGCCTTTTCTGTCGGCGAAGAAGAGCTTGCTGGCCTCGACACCAGGCCGCTGGTCGGCCATCTTGCCGCCTGGAACTATTTCCAGTCCATCGATGCACCGGCAAATGCCGAATTCATCAAGCAGTGGCATGCCTTCACCAAGAACGACAAGCGCGTCACCAATGACCCGATGGAAGCCGCCTATATCGGCTTCAATGCCTGGGTAAAGGCCGTCGAGGCTGCCGGCACGACCGACACGGATGCCGTTCTCGACACGATTATCGGCACCAGCGTTCCGAACCTTTCGGGCGGCTACTCCACCGTCATGCCGAACCACCACATCACCAAGCCGGTGCTGATCGGCGAAATCCAGGCAGACGGTCAGTTTGAAATCGTCCAGCAGACCCCGCAGGTCGTCGGTGACGAATGGTCGGACTTCCTGCCGGACTCGAAGGATCTGATCTCCGATTGGCGCAAGCCGATGTCCTGCGGCAACTTCAACGTTGCAACAGGCAAGTGCGGCGGCAAGGGTTCCTGATTTTGACGAATACCCGCTGTTTTCATCAAGCTCAGCATATTCGGGCAACGGCTTGATCGCCGCTTCCTAAAAACCATTCTCATAACGTCCTGATTGAAATGCCAATAACCTCCGTCCAGACCCCGTCCGGGCGGAGGGACCTTTATCTCCCTACATCTGGCATGGTTTCTGCATGGGGCAGCTTGGGGACGCGGTTCCGGGACCGGTCCTGTTCGATGTGATCGTCGGGCGAGCGGAGTGCGGAAAACTTAAGCAACAGCGCCGGCATGAAGCGTTTCTCGTCAATGCGCGGCTGCCCAAGCCAACAGAACAAGAAGAGCTCATGTATCGCGCCATCCAGACCTTCCTCGTTGCCCTCTGCCTGCTGGTCAGTTGCCTTGCAACGGGCCTGCGTGCGCAGGAAGATATCCGGCCGCTGGTCGATGCGCTGGGTGCAACGGCCTTCCCGCAGAAGATAGAGGCCGTCAAAGCACTGGCCGCGTCGGGCAATCCAAAGGTCGGCGACATCCTGCAAAATCTTAGCGACGGCAAACTCTATGCACCCAAGACCGGCGGCACGGTTTTTCTCGAAGGCCCGTCTGATGGTGCCTATCTCGACGTATTGACCGGGGCTGCGGCCACTGTGGTTCCCGGAAACCTCGCCAAGATCCGGCTGAACAATGGTCTGCGTGGCGCGATCGGTACGGCACTCAGCCAGTTGACCCTTTTGAGCCCCGACCGCTCCGCGCGTCTCGCAGCGTCGCAGGATCTGCTCAAGGGCGCCAATCCGGATAATCTCGATCTGTTGAATTCAGCGCTGGCGCAGGAGAAGGACCCCGAGGTCAAGGCGACGATGGAAGCGGCGCGTGCCGTCATCCTGTTGAAGACCGATGCCAGTGCCGAAGACAAGAAAGCCGCCATCGACACCATTGCTGTGCGCGGCAATCGCGATGCATTGACGATCCTCACGGCAGCCCTGGACAACGCGCCGGATGACTTGAAACCCGCAATCCAGACGCATATCAATACGATCAACCGCAGCCTCGCCGTCTGGGATGTCGCCCAAAATATCTGGTACGGCCTGTCGCTCGGATCGGTGCTGCTGCTTGCCGCCATCGGCCTTGCCATCACCTTCGGCGTCATGGGCATCATCAACATGGCGCATGGCGAAATGGTCATGCTCGGCGCCTACACGACCTATGTGGTGCAGCAGACGGTCGCTGCCGTGGCCCCCGGCATAACCGATTATTCGCTGGCCTTTGCGGTTCCTGCGGCTTTCCTGTTTACGGGTCTCGTCGGTGTCGGCATCGAGCGCAGCGTCATCCGCTGGCTCTATGGCCGTCCGCTCGAAACGCTGCTTGCCACCTGGGGTATCTCGCTGATCCTGCAGCAAGCGATCCGCACCATTTTCGGCCCCACCAACCGCCAGGTCGATAACCCCAGCTGGATGTCCGGCGTCTTCGAGGTTGGCGGCCTTGCTATCACCTATAACCGCATGTGGATCATCGTCTTTTCGCTCAGTGTCTTCGTCGCGCTGCTCTTGCTGCTGAAACGCTCCAAGTTTGGCCTGCAGATGCGCGCCGTCACGCAGAACCGGCGCATGGCTTCCTCGATGGGCATTCGCACGCCCTGGGTCGATGCGCTGACCTTCGGGCTTGGTTCCGGCATTGCCGGCATGGCGGGCGTGGCGCTCAGCCAGATCGACAATGTATCGCCCAATCTCGGCCAGAACTACATCATCGACAGTTTCATGGTCGTGGTGTTCGGGGGCGTCGGCAATCTCTGGGGAACACTTGTTGGCGCGCTGACGCTCGGCATCGCCAACAAGTTCCTTGAGCCCTATGCCGGCGCGGTGCTCGGCAAGATCCTCATCCTCATCTTCATCATTCTCTTCATCCAGCGGCGGCCGCGCGGCCTGTTCGCGCTCAAGGGAAGGGCGGTCGAACAATGATCACGCAAATGCTTTTCATGAGGCACGAGAAGAAAACGCTCTGGGCCGTGTTCCTGATCCTGCTCGCCGCAGCCTTCGTGCCGCTCGCCAATCTTTTGATCCCCGAAGGCAGTGTCTTGCATGTACCCGGCTATCTGGTGCCACTGCTTGGCAAGTATCTCTGCTATGCGCTTCTGGCCTTGGCTCTTGATCTCGTCTGGGGCTATTGCGGCATTCTCTCGCTCGGTCATGGCGCGTTCTTCGCGCTTGGCGGCTATGCGATGGGCATGTATCTCATGCGCCAGATCGGCGACCGCGGCGTTTATGCCAATCCGCTCCTGCCGGATTTCATGGTCTTTCTCAATTGGCAGGAATTGCCCTGGTACTGGTATGGCTTCAACCATTTTGCCTTTGCAGCGCTGATGGTGCTTCTGGTGCCGGGGTTGCTTGCCTTCGTCTTCGGCTGGTTCGCTTTCCGCTCGCGCGTTACCGGGGTCTATCTGTCGATCATCACCCAGGCGATGACCTACGCCCTGTTGCTTGCCTTCTTCCGCAACGAGATGGGTTTTGGCGGCAATAACGGCCTCACCGACTTTAAGGAAATCCTCGGCTTCAACGTCCAGGCGGGGGGAACGCGGGCCGCATTGTTTGCCGCAACCGCCGTCGCCTTGGCGCTGGCCCTGGTTATCAGCTCCGCCATCGTCCGCTCGAAATACGGCAAGGTGTTGGTTGGCGTGCGTGATGCCGAGAGCCGGACCCGGTTTCTGGGCTACCGCGTCGAGAACATGAAGCTGTTCATCTTCACCATCTCGGCAATGATGGCCGGTGTTGCCGGCGCGCTCTATGTGCCGCAGGTCGGCATCATCAATCCCGGCGAATTCGCCCCGGCAAACTCGATCGAAGTGGTGATCTGGACGGCGGTCGGCGGGCGCGGCACGCTGATCGGCCCGATCATCGGCGCCATTCTGGTCAATTTCGGCAAGAGCATCTTTACCGCCGCCTTTCCGGAGTTTTGGCTGTTTGCGCTCGGTGCCCTGTTCGTCGCAACGACCTTGTTTCTGCCCAAGGGTGTGGTCGGCACCATTCAGCAGTTCCTCGCCCGGCGCAAGGAACAGAAAAAGGCTGATGCCGTCGAACAGGCCTATCAGGACAAGGCCACTGCTAAAGCGGAAAGCCAGATGACGACACTCGAACCCCAGGCTGCGGAGTAAGATCGATGGACGAAAAGACCTCCCGTAGCCTTCTCTATCTCGATGGCGTCTCAGTCTCTTTCGATGGCTTCAAGGCACTGAACTCGTTGTCCTTCGTTGTCGAACCCGGCGAACTCAGGGCCATTATCGGTCCAAACGGCGCCGGCAAGACGACGATGATGGATATCATCACCGGCAAGACCCGGCCGGACAGCGGCCAGGTCTTCTTCAATGGCGATATCGACCTGACCAAAAGGGATGAGGCGGATATCGCCCAGCTTGGCATCGGCCGCAAGTTTCAGAAGCCGACGGTGTTCGAAAGCCATACGGTCTGGGACAATATCGAACTGGCGCTCAACCGGAAACGTGGCGTGTTCTCGACGCTGTTCTATCGCCTGACGCCTGTGGACAAGGCACGCATAGAAGAAATCCTCGAAACGGTGCGGATGACCGCGCGCAAGGATGATCTTGCGGCCAATCTCTCGCATGGGCAAAAGCAGTGGCTGGAAATTGGTATGCTTCTGGCGCAGGAACCGAAGTTGCTTCTGGTCGATGAACCCGTGGCCGGCATGACCGATGCGGAAACAGCCGAGACCGCTATCCTGCTCAAGGAAATCGCCAAGACCCGCTCGGTCGTCGTCGTCGAACACGACATGGGCTTCATCCGCGACCTCGGCGTCAAGGTGACGTGTCTCGCCGAGGGATCGGTCTTGGCCGAAGGTTCGATCGATTTCGTCAGCAACGATCCCAAGGTGATCGAGAATTATTTGGGGCGGTGAGGATGCGATCTGTTTTTCTGTCTTTGATAATGATGCCCGTGGCTTCACCCCCCTCTGTCGCTTCGCGACATCTCCCCCTCAAGGGGGGAGATCATTTATTTCCCACAGGCGCTCATAAGCTTGCGGCAATCTCCCCCCTTGCGGGGGAGATGTCGGCATCGCCGACAGAGGGGGGTGTACCCTCCGCGAATAGGAAAGGTGCCGTATGCTAACGGTCGACAACATCAATTTGCACTACGGCGCGGCCCAGGCCCTTCGCGGCGTTTCCATCACCGCGCCGATGGGCAAGATCACCTGCGTGCTCGGCCGCAACGGCGTCGGCAAGACCAGCCTGTTGCGTGCGATCACCGGCCAGCATGGGCCAAGCGCCGGAACGATTACCTTTAACGACACCGTGCTGAATGGTATGGCGCCCTATAATCGGGCGAAGCACGGGATCGGTTTCGTGCCGCAGGGGAGGGAGGTCTTTCCTCTGCTGACGGTCAAGGAAAATCTGGAATCGGGCTATGCGCCGGTCGCCCGCAAGGATCGCTTCATACCGGAGGATATTTTCAACCTGTTTCCGATCCTGCGCTCGATGCTTGGCCGCCGCGGCGGCGATTTGTCGGGCGGGCAGCAGCAGCAGCTGGCGATTGGCCGTGCTCTGGTGACGCGGCCGAAAATCCTCGTTCTGGATGAGCCGACCGAGGGCATCCAGCCGTCGATCATCAAAGATATCGGCCGGGCGATCCAGTATCTGCGGGATTCCACCGGGATGGCAATTCTGCTTGTGGAACAATATCTTGACTTCTGCCGGGAGCTTGCAGACCATGTCTACATCATGGACCGGGGCGAGATCGTGCACGAAGGCCCAGCCGAAACGCTGGACACGCCGGAAGCACGCCGCCACCTGACAGTGTGATGGCGAATGGGAATGGCTGAGGCAGCATTAATCGCTCCGCAAAGGGCATGGGGTAAAGGGCGGCTGGTGGCAAAGCCGTTTGCGGGGCGTACCCGGCTGGCCGAATTCTACCAGGAAGGCTGCGCCAAGATCCGGCTGCCGGAGACGTTCAATGCGACGATGGAAGCCGTTCTGATCAACAGCTCCGGCGGCCTGACCGGCGGCGATCATATGGAATGGTCGTTTGTGGTTGGCGAGGGTACCCATCTCACCCTGACCACCCAGGCCTGTGAAAAAATCTACAAGGCCAGCGCCGGAACGGCTGATGTGACGGCGCAGATTTCGGTTGGGGCAGGAGCAACAGTGCATTGGCTGCCGCAGGAAACCATCCTGTTCGATCGCGCCTCGCTGTCGCGAAAGCTGGAGGTCGATCTTGCCGAAGGGGCGGAGTTTATGGCGGTCGAAGCAGTGCTTCTCGGCCGCAAGGCGATGGGTGAGGCGATGCGCGAAGGCCTGTTTCAGGATCGCTGGCGCATTCGCAAGAACGGAGTTCTGTTGCATGCTGAAAACCTCCGGCTCTCCGGCGATATCGCCGGTTTGACGCAGGAATTGGCGGTACTCGGCGGACAGGTGGCGTTCGCGACTGTCTTTTATGCCGGTACCGATTGCGAGCGGCAGGTTGATGCACTGCGCAGCCTGATCGGTGGCATTGGCGGCGGGGTGAGCCATTATCAGGTGGGGGGCGAGGACAAGCTGATTGCCCGCCTTGTTGCACCTGATGGTTTCGCCTTGAGAAAAATCCTCATCCCGGTCATTTCGCACTTGCGCAAGGGCGCCTCTGTGCCGAAAGTCTGGAACCTCTAATTGACACGCAATCCTGGTGACCACGCATGAACCTGACACCCCGTGAAAAAGACAAACTGCTGATTTCGATGGCGGCCATAGTCGCCCGCCGGCGGCTGGAGCGCGGCGTCAAGCTCAATCATCCTGAAGCGATCGCGCTGATCACTGATTTTGTCGTCGAGGGCGCCCGCGACGGCCGCTCGGTGCCCGACCTGATGGAGGCCGGCGCTCATGTGATTACCCGTGCCCAGGTGATGGAGGGCATCCCCGAGATGATCCACGACATCCAGGTCGAGGCGACCTTTCCGGATGGGACCAAGCTCGTCACCGTCCACGAACCCATTCGCTGAGGAAAGACCATGCTGCAACTGAGACCCAATTGCGAATGCTGCAACAAGGACCTGCCGCCCGGCAGCCGCGAAGCAATGATCTGCAGCTTCGAATGCACATTCTGCACGCAATGTGTTTCCGAGGTTCTCGACGGACAATGCCCGAACTGCAGCGGTGAACTCGTCCGGCGCCCGGTTCGTCCGGCTGCCAAGCTCGGCAAGTTTCCAGCATCCACCGAGCGGGTCTTGAAGGCCGATGGCTGTGCGCCGATCAAGGCTGCCTGAACAGGAGAGACGATACGATGATCCCCGGTGAAATCATTGCGGCAAAAGGCGACATCGAGCTGAATGCCGGCCTCGAAACAGTGTCGCTCGACGTCTCCAATAGCGGCGACCGGCCGGTGCAGGTCGGCAGCCATTATCATTTTGCCGAAACCAATGCGGCCCTGTTGTTCGACCGGGCTTTGGCGCATGGCAAGCGCCTCGACATTCCGGCCGGAACCGCCGTGCGTTTCGAGCCCGGGCAGACCCGCAGCGTCAAGCTCATTCCGTTTGCCGGCAAGCGCGAGGTCTATGGGTTTCGCCAGAAGGTCATGGGCAAGCTATGAGGCGGCAGCTTCCCGCGAGGTGGACTTTCTCCGGTTTGAAACTGAGGTGCCCGTGACCATGAGCCGGACGATCATGATCGTTGGCAATGGCCCGGTGCCAGACGGTGCTGCTGCGATCATCAATGCCGCCGATCTGGTTATCCGCTTTAACGATTGCCGCTCCTGCGGTGCGGGGGGGAGGAAGACGGATATCGTCGCCGTTTGCAACACCGGGCGTCCCGCACTGGCGATGCTGGGTGGCGGGGCGTGGAAGGCGAATGCGGCGGTGCGGCAGGCGAGCCAGATCTGGTGTGTTCGCGATGCCGGGAGGTTCGAGACGCTGCGGCCGCAACTGGCCGTGACGCATCCGGATCTTGATGATCTTTGCGACGACTATACCGATGGTTTTCGCGCCTTTGCCAAGGCGACAGGCCGCACCTTCTATACGGTTCCGGCATCCACGCACGAAGGTGTCGATGCGGCACTAAGACAGTTTGGTGCGGGCGCCTATGTTGTGCCGAGCAGCGGCCTGATTGCGATTGCCGAGGTGTTGGAACATTGGCAGCGGCCGGGCGATCGCGTGGTGCTTGCTGGGTTTGACCATGCCGGCTGGGAATGGCACCCGTTCGCGACTGAGCGCCGCTACGTCGATGACCTGATTTCCAAGGGGCGGCTCTTGCGCCTCGACCAGACGAATTTATCCGCCTTTGCTCAGGGAGCCTGATCACCATGTCCTATAAAATGTCGCGCGCGGCCTATGCCAGCATGTTCGGCCCCACCACTGGCGACAAGGTTCGGCTGGCGGATACCGAACTGTTCATCGAAGTCGAGAAGGATTTCACCACCTATGGCGACGAGGTGAAATTCGGCGGCGGCAAGGTGATCCGCGACGGCATGGGCCAGAGCCAGGCGACGCGCGCCCAAGGGGCTGTCGATACTGTCATCACCAATGCGCTGATCGTTGATCACACAGGCATCGTCAAGGCCGATATCGGTCTGAAGAACGGCCGGATCGCTGCGATCGGCAAGGCCGGCAATCCGGATACCCAGCCGGGCGTGACCATCATTGTTGGTCCCTCCACCGAGGTCATTGCCGGCGAAGGCAAGATCGTCACGGCGGGTGGCATGGACGCACATATCCATTTCATCTGCCCGCAACAGATCGAGGAAGCGCTGATGTCGGGGATCACCACCATGCTCGGCGGCGGCTCCGGCCCGGCGCATGGCACGCTGGCGACAACCTGCACTGGTGCCTGGCATATCGAGCGGATGATTGAGAGCTTTGACGGCTTTTCGATGAACCTGGCGCTGGCCGGCAAGGGCAATGCCTCGCTGCCGGCGCCGCTTGAGGAAATGATCCTAGCCGGTGCGTCCAGCCTGAAGCTGCACGAGGACTGGGGCACGACGCCGGCTGCCATCGACAATTGCCTGTCGGTCGCCGATGCCTTTGACGTGCAGGTGATGATCCATACCGACACGCTCAATGAAAGCGGTTTTGTCGAGGACACCATCGATGCCATCAAGGGGCGTACGATCCATGCCTTTCATACCGAAGGAGCGGGCGGCGGCCATGCGCCTGACATCATCAAAATCTGCGGCCAGTCGAATGTTATCCCGTCCTCGACCAACCCGACCCGGCCTTACACGATCAACACATTGGCTGAGCATCTCGACATGCTGATGGTCTGCCATCACCTGTCGCCGTCCATCCCGGAAGATATAGCCTTTGCCGAAAGCCGCATCCGCAAGGAGACAATTGCGGCAGAAGACATTCTCCACGATATCGGCGCCTTCTCGATTATTTCCTCCGATAGCCAGGCAATGGGACGCGTCGGCGAGGTGGCAATCCGCACCTGGCAGACAGCCGACAAGATGAAGCGGCAGCGTGGCCGGTTAGCGCAGGAGACAGGTGAGAACGACAATTTCCGCGTCCGGCGCTATATTGCCAAATACACCATCAATCCGGCGATCGCGCAGGGGCTTTCCCATGAGATCGGTTCGATCGAACCCGGCAAGCGTGCCGATCTGGTGATCTGGAATCCGGCGTTCTTTGGCGTAAAGCCCGACATGGTCATTCTCGGCGGCATGATCGCGGCCGCCCCGATGGGCGATCCCAATGCCTCGATCCCGACGCCGCAGCCGGTGCATTACCGGCAGATGTTCGGCGCCTTTGGCAAGGCAAGGACGAATTCGTCCGTCACCTTCGTGTCGCAGGCGTCGCTCGATGGCGGATTGCAGGCGCGCCTTGGCGTTGCCAAGCAGTTGATCGCGGTGAAAAATACCCGTGGCGGCATCAGCAAGGCCTCGATGATCCACAACAGCCTGACGCCGCACATCGAGGTCGATCCGGAAACCTACGAGGTGCGGGCAGATGGCGAGCTTTTGACATGCGAACCCGCCACCGTCTTGCCGATGGCGCAGCGCTACTTCATGTTCTAGCGCGGTTTGCAGATCGAGAGAGAATCCTGATGCCCTGGAGACGGCCCTTGCGTTGGCTGGCTGCCGTCGTTTTCACGGCCGCCTTTGCCGTGGTTGCCGGGACATTCGTGCCACGGCCCTTATGGCCCGTGGCGAAGGCCGAGACGGCAACGGGCGAGAGACATCGCATCCTTGTGCTCGCCAATCCCATCCACACGGATATCGCCATTCCCATCGATGCAGAAACGCTGGCCCGCTTTCCGTTCCTCGCCGAAAGCGGCATGCCGGTCACGCATCCGGATGCGCGCTGGCTGGTTTTCGGCTGGGGCGGCCGGGCGTTTTATATCGAAACTCCGGCTTGGTCGGAGCTGAAGCCGTTGCCGTTGTTCAAGGGGCTGACGCTCGATCGTTCGGTCATCCATGCGGATGTGGCCGGCGATGTTATCGAGCCTGCGGATCATGTTGCGGGCTTCGAGATCGGGCCGGATGAATACGAACGGCTGCTATCTTTCATTGGGGCAAGCTTTATCCGCACTGATGGTCAGGTCCAGCTGATCCCGGATGCAGCCTATGGACCGAACGACCGTTTTTTCGAAGCCAATGGCTGGTTCAGTGCTGTAGTCGGCTGCAATACGTGGACGGCCAAGGCGCTTCGCGAGGCAGGGTTGCGGACCGGATGGTGGAACCCGTTGCCTGTTTCTCTGTCGACGTCGCTGGCGCTCTATAATTGAAATGATTGACTTTTTGTCGCAGGGACAGGCATGCGCGCTGCGCAGGTCTGCCATGCAGACGGCGTTTTTAGGCGAGTTTATGCTGCATGGCAGCACGAGATGTTGTAAAAAGAACCTCACCTCATGTGCCGGGCTTCTCCCAAGACCTGCCGCGCAGGGCGTTCGTCTTTCAAGGAGTTTCCATCATGATCATTGGCAGAAAAGTGCCGTCCGTTACCTTCCGTACGCGCGTTCGCGACGAAGCTGTTGGCGGTGCCAATCCATTCCGTTGGCAGGATGTTTCGTCCGCTGACTATTTCGCCGGCAAGCGCGTCGTCCTGTTTTCGTTGCCGGGCGCATTCACGCCGACCTGCTCGACGTTCCAGCTGCCTGATTTCGAAAAGCTGACGGCCGATTTCCGCGCCGAGGGCATCGATGACATCTACTGCATCTCCGTCAACGACGCGTTCGTCATGAATGCCTGGGGCAAGTCGCAGAACCTCGAAAACGTCAAGCTCATTCCGGATGGCTCCGGCGAGTTCACTCGCAAGATGGGCATGCTCGTTTCCAAGGACAATCTCGGCTTCGGCATGCGCTCCTGGCGTTACGCCGCCGTTATCAATGACGGCGTCGTCGAGCAGTGGTTCGAGGAAGAAGGCTATTGCGACAATGCCGACAGCGACCCGTACGGCGTCTCGTCGCCGCAGAACATTCTCGGCGCGCTGCAGTCGGAAAAGATCGCTGCCTGATTTCAGGTGCGTGTGATTTTCATGAAATCCGGCGCCGGTCCTGTTTGGTCTGGCGCCGGATTTTTTTATTGTTACAGTCGGATATGAATGAATTTGAAAGCGCTCTGAATGCCCTATCGCTCAACTGAGATCCTGTCGCCCGGCCCGGCAGACAAGACACCGCTTCACACCATTGCACTGGCCCATGACCAGCGGCATCTGCGCCGCAAATTGCTGCATCTCGACAATGACGACGTGGTGATGCTCGATCTCAAGGAAGCCGTCATGCTGGCCGATGGCGATCTTCTGGTGCTCGACACCGGCGACCATGTTCGTATCGCTGCCGTCGCCGAACCGCTCTACGACATTCGCCCGCGTGATCCTCTCCACCTGATCGAACTCGCCTGGCATTTGGGCAACCGGCATCTCGCCGCCGAAATCCGGCTGGACCGGATCCTGATCCTGCGCGATCCGGTGATCAAGGCGATGCTGGAGGGCCTGGGTGCTACGCTCAGCGAGGTGACAGAAGCATTCCAGCCGATGCGCGGCGCCTATCATGGCTCAAGCGGACATTCGCATGGACATGGCAGCCACCATCACGCCCATGACTGACCGGGCCGGCACGCAGGCATTGCTTCGGCTGGTGACATGGATGTCGCCAGCTTTTCCGGTCGGCGCATTCTCCTATTCCGGCGGGCTCGAACAGGCGGTTCATGATGGTCTGGTCACCGGCGCGCCGGGGCTTGCCCGATGGCTGCAGGCGCTGATCGAGCATGGGTCGAGCTGGAATGATGCCGTGCTTTTGGCTGAGAGTTATTCTGCCTGTGGTGATGCGCCAAGACTTGCAGCGGTGCGGGAACTGGCGGAAGCGCAGGCCGGGTCACGCGAGCGGCATATGGAAACCATGTTGCAGGGGGAGGCGTTCCTGACAGCGGCTGCCCATTGGCCGCATCCGGTACTGGAAACCTTGAGCGGTGCCGTTGCCTATCCTGTTGCGATCGGTGCGGTTGCGGGCGCGCATCGCACCGGGCTGGAACCGGCGCTGGCAGCTTACCTACATTCGACCGCGTCCAATCTCGTCTCTGTGGCGATCCGCTGCGGCGTTACCGGACAGACACATGGCGTCGGTGTGCTGGCGGAACTGGAGCCGGTCATTGCCGAGACGGCCGCCAGAGCATCGGCGAGCACGCTGGACGATCTCGGCTCGGCAACCATCACGGCCGATATTTCGGCGCTGCGCCATGAGACTTTGCATTCGCGGCTCTTCCGGTCCTGACGGTTTCGAGCCCGCTTTCTTGAAAGGAATGTTTCGATGAAATCTGCCAATGGTCCCCTTCGCGTCGGCATCGGCGGTCCGGTCGGCTCCGGCAAGACGGCGCTGACCGACAAGCTCTGCAAGGCGATGCGCGAGAAATATTCGATCGCCGTCGTCACCAACGATATCTACACCAAGGAAGACGCCGAGGCGCTGGTACGGATGCAGGCGCTGCCATCGGACAGGATTGTCGGCGTTGAGACCGGTGGGTGCCCGCACACAGCAATCCGCGAGGATGCGACGATCAACCTGCAGGCCATCGCCGATCTCAACCGTAGCATTCCCGATCTTGACGTCATCTTCATCGAATCCGGCGGAGACAATCTTGCAGCGACCTTTTCGCCCGATCTCGCCGATATCACCATCTATGTCATTTCCGTCTGCCAGGGCGAGGAAATCCCGCGCAAGGGCGGCCCGGCGATCACCCGTTCGGACCTTTTGGTGATCAACAAGAAGGATCTGGCGCCCTATGTCGGCGCCGATCTTGACGTGATGGAGCGCGACGCCAGCCGAATGCGCGCCGATCGGCCGTTCGTGTTTTCCGACATGAAGCGCGGCGAGGGCGTCGAGACGATCGTCGATTTCCTAAGGGTCGAAGGCGGGCTGTAAAGGTCGCAATATTCCAGGACGTAAAAGCCCGGCCGCATTCTTGATGGGGCCGGGCTTTTTTATGTGAATTGCTGGAGCAATTATTCGGCTGCGAGCGCCGGATGGTTGATGACGTTGCCGCCGCGTTTGGGGCCTTCCAGCTTGTTCAGACGCTCCTGCAGTTCGTTGATCGTCTTGCTCTGATCGGTGACGATATCTGTCAGTGCTGCGTTTTCCAGCACTTCTGTTTCTTCATCCTTCTTGCCGACGAAGCGGCCGAAGATCTTGCCGAGCAGACGCGACAGGTCGTCCATGATCAGGAAGAAGGCCGGCACGACGAGGAGCGAGATCACCGTCGAAACGATAATGCCGCCGATCACCGCGATTGCCATCGGCGCACGGAATGAGCCACCTTCGCCAACGCCAAGCGCCGAGGGCAACATGCCCGCCGACATGGCGATCGAGGTCATGATGATCGGGCGTGCGCGCTTGCGTCCGGCCTCGATCATCGCTTCCGTCCGCTCCATACCGCGATGCATCATCTCGATGGCGAAATCCACCAGTAGAATGGCGTTTTTCGTGACGATACCCATCAGCATCAGAATGCCGATCAGGACCGGCATCGACATGGCGTTCTGTGTCACGATCAAGCCGATCGCTACGCCGCCGATAGCGAGCGGCAGGGAGAACAGGATCGTGAAAGGCTGGATGATGTTCTTGAACAGAAGGATCAGCACCACCAGCACCAGCATCAGGCCGAGCAACATGGCATTGCCGAAGCCCGCCTCCATTTCCGCCTGGACTTCGGCATCACCGCTTTCGAGGAACTCGACGCCCGCCGGCAGCTTGGTTTCCCGGGCAATCTCCTTGAAGCGATCCGAGGCCGTGTTGAGGGCGACGCCGATCGGCAGGTCCGCCCCCATGGTGACGACGCGGTTGCGATCGTAACGCTTGATCGAACTTGGGCCTTCCGAATAGTTGATATCGGCCACGGTCGAGATCGGCACAAGCGCACCGGCCGCCGTCTGAACCTTCAGATTGCGGATGGCGGCGAGATCGGTACGGAAATTCGTATCCACCTGGACGCGGATCGGGATCTGCCGGTCGTCGAGCGAGATTTTCGTCAGCGCCGCATCGATATCGCCGATCGTGGCGACGCGAACGACGTCGGCGATCTGCGAGGTCATGATGCCAAGACGCGACATCTGGTCGGCACGCGGACGGATCTGCAGTTCAGGCCGCGGCAAGGCGCCGTCCGGGCTGACATTGGCGAGCAGCGGCTCGTTGCGCAGTTTGGCTTCCAGCATGGCAACGGCCGTGTTGAGGGCGGCGTCGCTCTTCGAGAGAAGATTGAACGACAGGTCCCGTTCGCCACGGTCGTTGAGCTTCAGGATGCGGACGTCCGGAATGGAGCGAACGGCGGCATAAACCTGCTTTTCGATTTCAGCCTGCGGGATGATGCGGCCGGCCGGCGGCAATTTCGGCAGATACTGACCGATCACCGGTATCCGGCCGAAAACGTCGTTGACCACCTTGTTGAGAAGCGAGTGGTCGAGCTTTTCCAGCATGACGGTAATCGTCGCGCGGCGCAGTTCGAGGTCACCCTTCGGCGAGGCGCCGCCAAGAACGAAGATGCCTGCCACGCCGTTGAGATCCTTGATCCGGGCGTAGATTTCTTCTGTCGTCTTGTCGGTGTCTTCCAGTCGTGCATCCGGCGGCAATTCGACGGACAGGACAATACGCGATGCATCTTCTGTCGGCAGGAAGCTGCCTGGGACGGTCATCAAGAGCATGACCGATCCAATGACGAAACCGATGGCCGCCAGCATGGTTGCATAACGCATGTACCAGCGCCGGGTCGTCGTGCTGACCAGCCAGGTGTAGCCGCGCATCAGCCGGCCGTCGCTGTCATCGTGATGACCGTCACCGTCGCTGGATTTCATCAGATAGGCAGCCATCAGCGGCGTGATCAGCCGCGCGACCATCAGCGAGAAGAACACCGAGACCGCGACCGTCAGGCCGAACTGGATGAAGTATTGTCCGGGAATGCCGGGCATGAAGGAGACCGGCACGAACACCGCGATAATCGTGAACGTCGTCGCGATCACGGCAAGGCCGATTTCGTCGGCCGCTTCGATCGCGGCCCTATAGGGCGATTTGCCCATCTTGATGTGCCGGGCGATATTCTCGATCTCGACGATGGCGTCATCGACGAGAATGCCGGTCGCCAGCGTCAATGCGAGGAAGCTGACCAGGTTCAGCGAGAAGCCGAGCATGTCCATGACCCAGAAGGTCGGAACGGCCGACAGCGGCAGTGCCATGGCTGAGATCAGCGTTGCGCGCCAATTGCGCAGGAACAGCATGACCACGGCAACGGCGAGCAGAGCGCCTTCGAGCAGCGTATGGATCGCAGCTTCGTAGTTGCCATAGGTGTAATAGACGGAATCGTCGACCAGCTCGATCGATACGTCCGGGTTTTTCGCCCGCAGTTCTGTCAGTGTCTTTCCAACGGTTTCGGCGACCGAGACTTCGCTGGCTCCCTTGGCGCGGAAGACGGCGAAGGTCACGACCGGCGTGCTGTTGAAGCGCGAGAACGATTTTGGTTCTTCGTAGGTGTCTGTCACCTTGCCGAGTTCGGAAAGGCGCACGAACCTGCCGTTCGGCATGGCGATCATGGTGTTCGCCAGGCCTTCGACTGAGCGTGCGTCGCCGAGCGTGCGGATCGCCTGCTCGCTGCCGCCGACCTGACCACGGCCGGAGCCGAGGTCAGTGTTCATCTTGCGCAGCTGGTTGTTCACGTCCGAGGCGGTGATGCCATAGGAATTCAGGCGGGCATCGTTGAGCTCGACACGGACTTCGCGGTCCGCCCCGCCGTAACGGTCGATCCGGCCAATGCCGGACTTGCCCTGAAGCGCGCGCTTGACCGTATCGTCGACGAACCAGGAGATTTCCTCAAGCGTCATGCCTGGCGAGGAGACGGCAAAGGTCTGGATCGCCTGACCTTCGACATCGACCTTAGAGACGATCGGCTCTTCCACCGAGGCGGGCAGGTCGCCGCGGATGCGGTCGATCGCGTCCTTGGTGTCCTGAACGGCCTGGTTGGTCGGCACGTCCATCATGAACATCACGGCGGTGTTGGAAACCCCGTCGCTGATAGTCGAAGTAACGTGATCGACGCCGGAAATGCCGGCCACCGCATCCTCGATTTCTTTGGTAACCTGCGATTCAAGCTCTGCCGGTGCCGCCCCGCTCTGGGCGACGCTGATCGAGACGATCGGGACGTCGATGTTGGGGAAGCGCGTGATCGGCAGCGTGTTGAAGGATGAATATCCAAGATACATCAACAACACGAAGGCGAGGATCGGCGCAATCGGATTGCGAATTGCCCAAGCTGAAAAGTTCATGCCGCTCTTCCCGTCAATTGGTCGCCGTGGCGGCGGATGTCACCGGATTGATCTTGTCGCCGTCGCGCACATAAGCGCCGGCCTTGGCAACCACCTTGTCACCGGGCTTCAGACCCGTGGTGATCTCGATGAATTCACCGTCCTGAATACCTGTCGTCACTTTTGTCAGGTGAACAACGCCGTCATCGACCCGGCGCACGATCGTTTCTTTGCTGCCAACGGTAACGGCCGTCAGCGGCAGGACGATGGCCTGCTTTTCCTCAACGATGATCTGGGCATCGGCATACATGCCGACCCGGGCTTTTTCCGGCTCATTCAGCGAAATGTAGACAGCGCCCAAGCGGGTCTGGGCATCGATCATCGGCGAAATCAGCCGGACCTTGCCGTCGATCCTGGTCTTGCCATCGGCGAGTGTCACCACGGCCTTCTGGTCAATCGCCAACTTGATGAGGTCGGCCTCGTTGATATCGGCCCGCATTTCCAACTCGCCATCGCGAATGATCGTGAACAGCGGTTCGCCGGTGCCATTGGCAATGGCGCCGACCTTCGCGGTCTTTGCCGATATGATGCCGCTGACCGGGGACTTGACCTCGGTGCGGGCGAGCCGCAGGTCCAGATCCGAGATCTGCGCTTCGACAACCTTGATATCGGCCTTGGCGACCGCGATGAACTGTTCCGCCGAATTCACCCGGGCAAGCGCTGCGGTTGCTGCCGCTTTTTCCTGATCCCGCTGTGCGGTGGAGATGGATCCGGCTTCCGCGAGTTTCCGCGAGCGTTCGCTGACCCGTACGGCTTCCTCGGCATTAGCCTGCGCTTCGGCAAGCTGGGCCTGGTATTGCGCAAGCGAGGCGTAGGCCTTGGCAAGGCTTGCCGCGTACTGGCTCTTTTGCAGGATCAGCATGTCTTCGTTGAGGACGACCAGCGTGCTGTCAGCTTCCACCCGGTCGCCGACATCGGCGTTCAGCGTGCGGATCGACAATCCATCGACCTGCGGCGAGACGTAGGTCTCTTCCACGGCCTTGATGGCGCCGGTGGCGACGACACGGTCGACCACCGGTTTGTTCTCGACCTGGGTTACGACGATGGACGGCAATGTCTGCGTGGCTTTTGGCGCATCGGCCTCCTGCGCGAATGCTGTGCCGGACAGCAACGTCAGCATCAGGGCAGTGGAAATTCCAAACGCAAACGTCTTGTTAAGGGCCATCGGCTCACTTTCCTCGAATTCCGGATAAATTCAGTTCGCTGACGCCGAAAACCTTGCGGTAAGGGCTTTTCGCCGTCATGTGCAGGAAGGGAAGGAAATAGCGCGTCGATTGCAATGACGTTGCGCGTCAATTTTCCCCCGCATCCTCCTCAGAATGCCTCGGGCTCTATTTAGTTAGGCCCTTTCGGCTATGCAAGATCATAGAAATAAAGAATGGTGCCTCATTATTTTATTTGTTGAGTGCCATCAATGCAACTTCTGTTTTATGTCATTTTGTTGCGCATAAGTGTTTTTTAAGTGTCGTAAACGAGAAACGCGCGGAACCAGCCCGCGCGTTTCTTTGTCAAAAAGTATTATAAAAACGGCTACTTGAGAGCAGCGTCGGTAATCTCGTGCGTGAAGGCACCGACCGGTTCCTTGCTGATGACGGGATCGGAACCACCCTTCAGCAGCGAAGCAACAGTGCGTTTGTAGTCGGCATCATCCAGTGCACCATTCGAGCCCGCCGTCAGTTTGGCTACTTCGCTCATCATGCGCTTCTGGTGTTCTTCCGTCTGAGCACCCGTCGCATCGTTTTCAAGAACGATGCCGGCTGCTTCGTCCGTATGCTCTTCGGCATATTTCCAGCCCTTCATCGAAGCGCGGACGAATTTGACCATCTTTTCCTTGAAGGCCGGGTCCTTGAGCTTGTCTTCCAGCGCATAGAGGCCGTCTTCCAGCGTCGCGACGCCCTGATCCTGATACTTGAAGACGACGAGGTCTTCCGGCTTGATACCGGCGTCAATGACCTGCCAATATTCGTTATAGGTCATTGTGGAGATGCAGGCCGCCTGCTTCTGGATCAGCGGATCGACGTTGAAGCCCTGCTTCAGGACGGTGACGCCATCCGGGCCGCCATCGGTCTTGAGACCGAGCTGGCTCATCCAGGAGAGGAACGGATATTCATTGCCGAAGAACCAGACGCCGAGTGTCTTGCCCTTGAAATCGGCAGGGGAAGCGACGCCAGATTCCTTCAGGCAGGTCAGCATCATGCCGGAGGACTTGAACGGCTGGGCGATGTTGACGAGCGCCACGCCCTTTTCGCGGGTTGCAAGCGCGGATGGCATCCAGTCGACGACCACGTCGGCGCCGCCGCCGGCGATGACCTGCGGAGGAGCAATGTCCGGGCCGCCCGGCTTGATCTCGACATCCAGGCCTTCGGCTTCATAAAAGCCCTTGTCCTTGGCGACGTAATAGCCGGCGAACTGGGCCTGCGTGACCCATTTCAGCTGCAATACCACCTTGTCGGCGGCCATGGCATGGAATGCGGACAGCGAAAAAGCGCTTGCCAGCAGCAATGATGCAAGTCTCGTCTTCATGTCAGTTCCCTTTTTGTTATGCCGGCCCGACGCGAGCCGGCGGCTTTTTTGTTGTGCCCGCCCACCACGGACAGGCATTTCTTAAGCCGTCCGTGAATTTCGCACGGACGGATGCCAGAACGTGACAGCCCGCTCGATGAGCGCGACTATCCCGTAAAACGCGGAGCCAGCCACCGCCGCAACGGCGATTTCGGCCCAAACCATATCGACATTCATGCGTCCCACCTCGGTGGAAATCCTGAACCCCATGCCGACGATCGGGGTGCCGAAGAATTCAGCAACGATGGCACCGATCAGCGCCAAAGTGGAGTTGATCTTGAGTGCATTGAAAATGAAAGGCCATGCCGCCGGCAGACGCAATTTGACAAGTGTCTGAAACCAGCTGGCGGCATAGGTGTGCATCAGGTCGCGTTCCATCGAGCTTGCTGCAGCCAGTCCCGACACCGTGTTCACCAGCATCGGGAAGAAGGTCATGATGACCACGACTGCGACCTTCGACTGCCAGTCGAAGCCGAACCACATGACCATGATCGGCGCGACGCCGATGACGGGCAGGGCGGAGACGAAATTACCGAGTGGCAAAAGCCCCTTCTGCAGGAAAGGCGAGCGGTCAATGGCGATGGCGACGAGAAAGCCGAGGCTGCAACCCAGCGCATAGCCAATGATCACGGCCTTAAGGAAGGTCTGCTGAAAATCGGCCCAGAGTGTCGGCACCGAGTTGATCAGCCGTGTCCAGATCATCGAGGGCGGCGGCAAAAGGACCGAGGGGACATTGAAGCCTCGCACAACCCCTTCCCACAGGACCAGGATGCTGATGCCGAACAGCAGTGGCACGGCAAGGCGAACGGCCCGATTGGCGGGCACGTTCCTGAATTTCCGGCGCACCAGCCATTCATTGGTTGCCCAGGCGGCGAGCCAGAAGGCAATGGCGCCGAACAGAACAGCGTAATTCATGGCTTCATCCCCATGCGCTTGAGGACGGCGGTGTGGGCAAAGCCGACGATAACCACCAGGGTTGCGGCAAGGGCGGCTGCCATGAACAGAGCTGACCAGATCTGCACCGTCTGGCCATAATAGGAGCCGGCAAGCAGCCGGGCACCGAGGCCGGACACCGCTCCAGTCGGCAACTCTCCGACGATGGCACCGACCAGAGAAATAGCGATGGCAACCTTCAGCGAGGCGAAGAGATAGGGCATGGACGACGGCCAGCGCAGTTTCCAGAAGGTCTGCGCCGGGCTGGCATAATAGGTGTGCATCAGGTCGAGCTGGATCTGCTCAGGCGCGCGCAGCCCCTTCACCATGCCGACGACGATCGGGAAGAAGCTGAGATAGGTGGAGATCAGCGCCTTGGGGAGCAGGCCGGATATGCCGATGGCATTGAGCACGACGATGATCATCGGCGCGATGGCAAGGATGGGGATGGTCTGGCTGGCGATGACCCAGGGCATCAGCGAGCGGTCCATGGCGCGATTGTGAACGATGCCGACGGCGAGGACGATGCCGAGCACGGTGCCGATGCCAAAGCCGAGCAGGGTGGCGGATAGCGTGATCCAGGCATGATAGACGAGGCTGCGCTTGGAGGTGATCGGCATCAAGAATGTCGTATTCCAGATTTCGGCGATCACCTGATGCGGGGCCGGCAGCACCGGCCGTTGCTGGAACATGGTTTTCGGAAGGATTTCCGAGAAGGTGATTGTCGTTCCGGCGCGCGCGGCGGTGTCACGCTCGAACGGCGCATTGAGGAAAATGACGGCGACATACCAGATGACCAGCAGGGCAAGGAGGATGACCCCCACCGGCATGATCCTGTCGCGAAAGAAGCCCGTTTTTTCCATTCTCAAGCCTTTCCGTCGGCGGGTAACATCATCAACCCCATCGATACGATGCCAAGCGCCACGCCGGCCAGTTGCGGCAGGGTCATCCGCTCGCCGAAAAAGGCGAAGGCGATGACGTTGATCAAGACGAGCTGGACGATCGCCGAAGCCGAGATCGCCAGGGCCAAGCCCCCCTCACGCATCAGCCGCACCATCATCAGGTTGCCGACGCAATACAGGCCAAGCGAGAAGATGAGGATCAGGATGTTGTTGGTGGAGACATAATAGCGCGATGCGGTCGCGGCGCTGAGGAAGATGGCCATGGAGGCTGCGAGCCAGAGGATGAATTGGAGGTTCATTGGGTTGGCTCGATCTGTAGAAATGGCGAAATGGCTTGTTCTATGGCAAGAAAAACATAGTCCGGGCCGTCAATCACCTGTGCGTTGTCGAAACGTAGGACGAGAAAACCTTGATTCTGAAGGAACCGATCACGTTGGCTATCGTGCTGTCTTCCGATTGACGTTTCATGGCTATCGCCGTCCACTTCAATCACAATGCGAGCCGATAGCCAGGCAAAATCAGCGATGTAGGGGCCGATTGGAGTTTCGCGGCGGAAACGGGCGCCGCGCGCGCGAAAGTCTCGCAGGATATTCCACATTCTGGCTTCGGCTTTGGTCAATTCGGTGCGAAGCTTCTTGGCCCTTGTTCTGGTTTTCGGGTCGATATTGGAGTGCGGCAAGAAAGACCCCTCCCGGTTCGCTTCGCTCACCACCCTCCCCACAAGGGGGAGGGCAGGACCCGCGGCACCTGCTTCGCCAAATTGAAGACGATCAAGACTCAAGTTTGCCTTCGGGCTGTAATTTTGAAAATCAAGGGCTGGCCCGGTCAAGTCCCTCCCCCTTGTGGGGAGGGGTTGGGGAGGGGCCTTTGCCTCAAGCACCGAACAGCTACTCATCATAGCTATGCCCCGCTCTCAAACCTTCGCGCACCCGGCTGGCGATTTCCAGAAACTCGGGGCTTTCGCGGATATCGAGCGGGCGCTCCCTGGGCAATGTCGATTCGATGATATCCGTCACGCGGCCGGGACGGGGGCTCATGACGACGATCTTGGTGGAGAGATAGACAGCTTCCGGGATCGAGTGGGTGACGAAGCAGATGGTCTTGTTTGTCCGGTCCCAAAGCTTCAGGAGCTGTTCGTTCAGATGATCGCGGACGATTTCGTCCAGTGCGCCGAAGGGTTCGTCCATCAGCAGCAGGTCGGCATCGAAGGCGAGCGCGCGGGCGATCGAGGCGCGCTGCTGCATGCCGCCGGAGAGCTGCCACGGGAATTTCTTGCCGAAGCCGGTGAGGTTGACCAGATCCAGCGTGCGGTCGATGCGGGCTTTCTGGTCGGCAGCGCTGTAGCCCATGATTTCCAGCGGTAGGGCGATGTTCTTCTCGATCGTGCGCCAGGGATAAAGGGCCGCGGCCTGAAAGACATAGCCGTAGGAGCGGTTCTTGCGGGCATCTTCCGGCGTGGTGCCGTTCACGGTGATCGAGCCGGAAGTGGGTTTTTCCAGATCGGCGATAACCCGCAGGAAGGTGGTCTTGCCACAGCCGGAGGGGCCAATGAAGGAAACAAAATCGCCCTTGTTGACGTCGAGATTGACGCCTGTCAGGGCGTTGACCGGGCCGTCATTGGTCTCGAAGGTCAGGCCAAGATCGCGGGCCGAAACGACGGATGCTGGTGTTGTTGTCATTGTGTCCGGTGCGCTCCGCCCTGAATGCCATTGGCTGGAAGTTTGGTGTGAGGTCATTCGGCTCTCTGTCTTCGATAGTCGTACTTCATATTTTTTGAATGAGGTATGCCGCCCGCGATGATGTTGCCGGGGAGATGGGAAAATGTCTGCTGGACCAGCCCTGTTCGGCGGTGATCGCCCGCACCGATCCGAACAAACAGGAAAGCGTCATCCCGCTGCCCGAACGGGAGGTTTAATCTCGGAGTTGCGTAGGTTGGCCCGTGATGGCGCCTCTTGCCCGCCGGCTGGCGACAGAGTGATTGGGTTGATGGAGGGCGGCTCATTTGCATTTCTTCAAAGGCCCCCAGCGTGTCCCGTCCTTGAAGGCGATGGTGTAGTCCTTGCCCGTGCGCAGGATTTCGACGCTCTCGTCAGCCTCGCCGCTTTCCCCTTCTTTGCTGCAGGAGACTGTTGCGGTAAAGGATGTCCCGTTCTTCATCACAGGGGCTTTGAAGCTGCAATAGGATGCTGCCGTGGTGATGCCTTCGTTGGTCAACAGGAAGAAATTGTCCGAACCGGTGGATTCGCCGGTCTTGGCATAGGCGCAGCCATCTTTGTTGCCATAGGAGCCGTCAAGAAAGGCTTGCTGCGCATCGGCCGCTCCAGTCATGGCGAGGCCGGTCACAACGAACAAAGAAATGCGCTGTGCCGCTCTCACCATCACACCCCGCTTGCCGGAATGCCGGTGCGCTGGACCTTGCGCGGGGCGGTGATATCTTTCCAGGCCGACAGCGCCCTGTTGACGGCGGTGAAGGGTTCTCGGCTGACGAACTTGCCCTGGCCTTCGCGGGTCTTGATCGTCGATTCCTCGATGGCGACCACGCCGCCTGTCAAGGTGTAGCGCGGCAGGCCGGTAACCTGCTTGCCTTCGAAGACGTTGTAGTCGATCGCCGACTGCTGGCTTGCAGCCGAGATCGTTTTCGAGCGCTTCGGATCCCAGACGACGAGATCGGCATCGGCGCCGACAAGGATCGCGCCCTTCTTCGGGTACATGTTGAGGATCTTGGCAATGTTGGTCGAGGTGACGGCGACGAACTCGTTCATGGTGATGCGGCCGGTGGCGACGCCATGGGTCCAGAGCATCGGCATACGGTCTTCAAGCCCGCCGGTGCCGTTGGGGATCTTGGTGAAATCGCCGACGCCGAAACGCTTTTGCGCCGTCGTGAAAGCGCAATGGTCGGTTGCCACCACCTGCAGGGAACCGGCGGCAAGGCCTGCCCAAAGTGAGTCCTGATGCTGCTTGTTGCGGAACGGCGGCGACATGACGCGGCGGGCGGCGTGATCCCAGTCGGGATTGGCATATTCGCTTTCGTCCAGCGTCAGGTGCTGGATCAGCGGTTCGCCGTAGACGCGCATGCCGTTCTGACGGGCACGGCGGATCGCCTCATGTGCCTGTTCGCAGGAGGTATGCACGACGTAGAGCGGGCTGCCCGCCATGTCGGCGATGATGATCGCGCGGTTGGTGGCTTCGCCCTCGACGGCGGCGGGGCGGGAATAGGCGTGGGCTTCCGGGCCGTTGTTGCCATCTGCGAGCAGCTTTGCTTGCATCTGCGCGACGATATCGCCGTTTTCGGCATGCACCATGGGCAGGGCGCCAAGCTCGGCGCAGCGCTGGAAGGAGTGGAACATCTCGTCGTCATCCACCATCAGGGCGCCCTTGTAGGCCATGAAGTGCTTGAACGAGTTGATGCCCTTGTCCTGAACGATCGTCTGCATCTCGTTGAAGACCTGCTCGCTCCACCAGGTAATCGCCATGTGGAAGGAGAAGTCGCAATTGGCTCGTGAGGTCTTGTTGTCCCACATGGTGAGTGCTTCCAAGAGCGACTGGCCGGGGGCGGGCAGGGCGAAGTCGACGACCATCGTCGTGCCGCCGGAGAGCGCTGCCCGCGTGCCGCTCTCGAAATCGTCAGAAGAATAGGTGCCCATGAACGGCATTTCGAGATGGGTGTGCGGATCAATGCCGCCGGGCATGACATAACAACCGGTCGCATCCAGCGTCTCATCGCCTAGGAGGTTCGGCCCGATCTCGACAATCCTGCCGCCGTCCACCTTGACGTCGGCTTTGTAGGTGAGGTCGGCGGTGACGATGGTTCCGTTTTTGATGACTGTGGTCATGGTTTATCTCCGATCCTCAAACTTTATAGCTCTCTCACCATGGTCGGCAAACCAGATCGAAAGTGCTCGATAGCCTTCTCAATGAAATTGTAGGCCTGATCTTCAGAAATGCCCCCGGCTTCCGGCCAAGTGCCGTAATTTTCTTGGTAAAACCACTCCGGCGTACGGATTACATCCGCGTCCCCAATTTGCATCTGCCAACTGTCACCGCGAGAGCGAAAATAGAACTCTTTGCCGTCAACGAGACCATAAGCTTGTACTGGTGCTATGCCCCCGGCTATTCCCACCAACGCGCCTGGAATCTCCCGCCCAAGATATACGCGCCAGGCAATCAGTTGCCCTTCGCCGTGATGTATTGTCAGTGAACCAATCCGGGGCGGCTGATAACGCCAGAAGCTTGGTATGGCCTCAAGCGTTACGTGGTCGCCGCGGAGGGTGACACCAACATATGCGACGCGGATGGCGGGCACGTTCTCCCACGGTCCCTCGGTCACGATAGCACCGACGGATTCCGCAAACGCGATATCCGCGGCATCCTCGGCAGCGCGGGTCGCCCAAATGCGCTTCAAGGTTTCTTTGAGTTGGATGTCTTGAACCGCCTCAGAGACCGAGGGCCCGTCCGATGCGTCTGAACAATTCACCCCACAATCCCCGCCGTCTCCACCACCGCATGGAACAGCACATCGCATCCTGCCGAAGCCCATTCCTTGGATATTTCCTCCGCCTCGTTGTGGCTCAAACCACCGACGCAGGGGCACATGACCATGGTGGCGGGGGCGACTTTGGAGGCCCAGCAGGCGTCGTGGCCGGCGCCGGAAATCAGGTTCATGTGGCTGTAGCCGAGCTTTTCGGCGGCGGTTCGCACGGCGGTGACCAGCGTTGGATCGAAGGTCACAGGCTCGAAATGGCCGATGGCTTCGATGGAGCAGCCGACACCGAGCGCATCGGTGATCTTCGGGGCTTCTGCCTCGATCTTGGCGCGCATGCGGTCGAGCTTGTCCTTGTCGGGCGAGCGGATATCGACGGTGAAGACGACCTTGCCCGGTAGGACGTTGCGGGAATTCGGCGAGAAGAACACCTGGCCGACGCCGCCAACGGCGCCGGGCTGGTTTTCCATGGCAACGCCCTGGACCATCTCGATGATCCGCGCCATGGCAAGGCCGGCATTGACGCGCAGGTTCATCGGCGTCGAGCCGGTATGAGCTTCGCGGCCGGTGAGCGTGAATTCCAGCCACCACAGACCCTGACAGTGCGTCACCACGCCGATGGTCTTTTCCTCTGCCTCGAGGATCGGACCCTGTTCGATGTGATACTCGAAATAGGCGTGCATTTTTCGCACGCCGACCTCTTCGCCGCCCTGCCAGCCGATGCGCTTCAGCTCGTCGCCATAGGTCTTGCCCTCGGGATCCTTGCGGCCATAGGCGTAGTCCAGTTCGTGGATACCGGCAAAGACGCCGGAGGCAAGCATGGCGGGCGCAAAGCGTGCACCTTCCTCGTTTGCCCAGTTGGTGACGACGATTGGGTGTTTTGTCCTGATGCCGAGATCGTTCATGGTGCGCACGACTTCCAGCGCGCCGAGCACGCCGAGAACGCCGTCATATTTGCCGCCGGTCGGCTGGGTGTCGAGATGGCTGCCAACGTAGACGGGCAGGGCGTCGGGATCGGTGCCGGGCCGTGTAGCAAACATCGTGCCCATCTTGTCGACGCCCATGCTCATGCCGGCGTCTTCGCACCATTTCTGAAACAGGTGGCGGCCTTCGCCGTCTTCGTCGGTCAATGTCTGGCGATTGTTGCCGCCGGCAATGCCGGGACCGATCTTGGCCATATCCATCAGTGAATCCCACAGACGGTCGGCGTTGACGCGCATGTTCTCGCCCGGTGCATGAGCCATGACGGTTCTCCTCATTCTTTTTAAGGGAGGCAGATTTGGCTGCGCATCCCGTCGTTCCCGTGGTCAAATCGGGGCATCTGGTTTTTTCGATTGCCCTGCGATCAGCCGTTGCGTTTGCGTTTGAACTGACTGATAATTTGACCGGTTGGTAAAACATTACAACTTCCGTTGCCGCACTCAAGGTGGAAAAACAGAAAAAACGTCAGCGCCGTCCGAATTTTTGGATCCTGCGGTTTTCAAACGTTTTCAGGGCGCACGCCGGCGGCGATTGACGAGAAGACTGGGGGAAAGATGGTACTTCCGAGGGCAGCCCGAACACAACGGCGAACCCGCATCCAGGAGGAGAAGGAAGAACTGATTCTGGAGGCGGCACTCGACGTGTTCGCAACCCACGGCTTTCGCGGCACGACCATCGACCAGATTGCCGATGTGGCGGGCATGTCCAAACCGAACCTGCTCTATTATTTCCGCACCAAGGAGGCGATGCACCGGGCGCTGATCGACCGGGTGCTCGACAATTGGCTCGATCCGTTGCGCGAATTCGACGCGGAGGGAAATCCGGTTTCGGAGATTCGCAGCTACATTCGGCGCAAGCTGGAGATGGCGCGGGATTTTCCCCGTGAAAGCCGGCTGTTTGCCAATGAAATCCTACAGGGCGCGCCGCATATCGAGGATGAGCTGAAGGGACCTTTGAAATCGCTTGTCGATGAGAAGGCTGAGGTCATCCGCAGTTGGGCCAAGGCCGGCAAGATTGCCAAATGCGATCCGTATCACTTGATCTTCGCCATCTGGTCGACAACGCAGCACTATGCCGATTTCGACGTTCAGGTGCGCGGGGTACTCGGAGAGGAGCGCTCCGGCGAGGGGCGGTTTGAAGACGCTGCACGGTTTCTCGAGCAACTGTTCGTCAGTGGCCTGGAAATCCGCGATGGCGGCGCCTGACCGGCAAGGAACACACCCAGCGGTTCAGACGGCCGGGCTCGCCGGGTGGTTTCCGGCTGCAAACATGGCTTCCACCTCTGCTGCGTCCTGCATGATCAGCGTTTCCAGCGTGCCCGCGCGGCCGCGAATGGAGATGTTGTAGCTTTCCCGGTCGTTGACCGTGAGCCCGGCATACCTGACCAGATCGGCGGATACGGCAAGCTGTGCATCATATTCCTTGGCAAAGCCTTCCAGCCGGCTTGCCGCATTGATGGTGTCGCCGACAGCAGTCAGCGAAGAGGCCTTGCCATAGCCGATCTGGCCGATGATCGCCGGGCCGGCATGCATGCCCATGGCGATGCGCAAGGGTTTATCGAGTTCGCTCATGAAATTGCGGTTGAGCACATCAATGCCCTTGGCGATACGGGCGGTCGCCGTCAGCGCCTGGGCGCAGGCTTCCTCGATGCTGTTGTTCAGCCCGAACAGTGCCAACGCGCCATCGCCGATGAACTTGTCGATCACGCCGCCCGACTCTTCCACCGCTTCCCCGATGGTCTCGAAGTATCGGTTGAGCAGGAAGACCGTATCGAACGGAAGCTGTTTCTGGGCAAGCAGGGTGAAGTCGCGCAGATCGCAAAATAGCACGGCGATATGGCGCTCGCGGCCGGCAGCCTGTTGTTCCGTGGGCTGGGGTTTCAGGCCAACATTGTCGCCGCCGAGAATGGGCGAGATAGACAGATTGTGGTTTGGCCGCAGTTGGCAGGCGAGGCGCACATTGTCGGGCGCGCCAATCCGCGTCAGCGTCGCCCGTTCAGCATCGCTGGCCGGTGGCTGCCGTTCCAAACCTTCCGTCACCCGGACGCGGCAGGTTGAACAGCGTCCACGTCCGCCGCAGATCGACAGATGCGGGATACCGGCGGCACGGCTTGCCTCGAGCACGCTGAAGCCTTTTGCCACCGAGATGGCCCGGTCTGGATAGGTGATGCGGATTTTTCCGCGTACGGGAATTATCCGCAGGATCAGGGTTGCGGCGATCATCGCGAGCAGACCGATGACGATGGATGTGGTGATTTGACCCATGTTTTCGGGTGGGGTGCGCACTGGCATGAACCAGGCTGTCGATGGCAGCCCCTCCAGCGACCGGGCACCGGCGGCAAAACCCAGCAGCGCCAGCAGTGGAACGAGGACGGCGAACGAATAGAAAAACAGGAAATAGCGTGGATACCAGCTGCGCCCGCGCATCCAGAACCATGCACCGAGACAGCCGTGCGACCAGGCGAGGATCAGCGCCAGCGATTGCCGTGTGGCGGTAATGGAATCCCCCCAGAGCAGCGGCAACACCCGGTAGTACCCGTCACCCTGACCTGTCAGCATCCACTCGACCCGCGTGCTGACCACATGCCCGACAATGAGGAAAGGGAAGGTGAGGCCGAAGATGATTTTCAAGGCTTCGCGCATCGGCATGCGCAACGTCTGGCGGCGATAGAGGCTTTCAAGGGCAAGTACGAAGTGAACAAGCAGCGATCCATAGAGCAGCACCGTTCCCGGCCAGCTGCGCCAGAGAAAATTGAAGATCCGGCGCGCGGCTTCCATGGTCTCGACGGAGATAAGCCCGAGCGCGTGGTTTGAAAAATGCGTGAGCAGGAACAGGCCGAGACAAGCGCCTGTCAGGAGATGCAGCCTTTTGCGGGTTCGGGAGGAGGCGATCTTCAAGCAGGCATCCGGTGTTGGCGGCAGGGCCGCGTCTCGTCATCCCCTCTTATTGACGAGTTCGCGGTGAGGGGCAACGCACGTTTTTGTGGACGCATTGTCGCGATTTAATACCCACTCCGCTGCCTGCCATCGCTTCCGCAAAATGCCGGCGCATTTCGCAGCGCTGAACGACAATCAGCCGCCCCGCGTTTTCGGCGAAGCGGCTAATGTGTCTTGCATGGGAGGATTACTCGGCGGCCTGGCGGGCCATCGGGTTGTTCGGGTGGGTCGTCCAGTTGGCATAGTTCGGATCGACGGTCTTGCCGGTGCGTTCATCGAGCATTCCCGGCTCAAGGCCGACCATGGTGATGCAGTCCTGCACGGGACAGACGTTGACGCAGAGGTTGCAGCCGACGCATTCGTCTTCCATCACCTCGAAATGCCTGACGCCGTCGACAAACTGGGTGATCGCCTGATGCGAGGTGTCCTCGCAGGCGATATGACAGCGGCCGCACTTGATGCAGGAATCCTGGTCGATCTTCGCCTTGGCGATATAGTTGAGGTTGAGATACTGCCAGTCGGAGACGTTGGGCACGGCGCGGCCACAGATATCGTCGAGATCGCGATGTCCTTTTGCGTCCATCCAGTCCGAAAGCCCCGTGATCATCTCCTGGACGATCTTGAAGCCGTAGGTCATGGCTGCAGTGCACACCTGCACGTTGCCTGCACCAAGGACGAGAAATTCGGCCGCGTCCCGCCAGGTGGTGATGCCGCCGATGCCGGAGATCGGCAGGCCGTAGGTTTCGGGGTCTCGGGCGATCTCGGCCACCATGTTGAGCGCGATCGGCTTGACCGCCGGGCCGCAATAGCCGCCGTGACTGCCCTTGCCGTTGATCGATGGTTCCGGCGAGAAGGTATCGAGATTGACCGAGGTGATCGAGTTGATCGTGTTGATCAGCGAGACGGCGTCGGTGCCGCCGGATTTGGCAGCGCGCGCGGGCTTGCGGATGTCGGCAATATTCGGGGTCAGCTTGGTGATAACAGGCATGCGGGTGTATTGCTTGCACCAGCGCACGACCATTTCGATATATTCCGGCACCTGTCCGACCGCAGCACCCATGCCGCGTTCCGACATGCCGTGCGGACAGCCGAAATTCAGTTCGATGCCGTCGGCGCCGGTTTCTTCCACCAGCGGCAGGATCGATTTCCAGGCGTTTTCCTCACAGGGCACCATGATCGAGGCAATCAGGGCGCGGTCCGGCCAGTTCATCTTCACCTGCTTCATTTCACGCAGGTTGGTATAAAGGTCGCGGTCGGTGATGAGCTCGATATTGTTCAAGCCCAGCAGACGTCGGTCGGCACCCCAGATCGCGCCGTAGCGCGGGCCGTTGACGTTGACGACTGGCGGGCCTTCCTCGCCCAAAGTCTTCCAGACGACGCCGCCCCAGCCTGCCTTGAAGGCGCGCTCGACATTGTAGGCCTTGTCGGTTGGCGGTGCCGAAGCCAGCCAGAAGGGGTTCGGAGACTTGATGCCGACGAAGTTATTGCGCAGATCAGCCATTGTTCATTCTCCCCTTCAAGCGACGGCAACAGCCGGCTGCGATGCAGCGGCGAGCACGTGGTTGATCGATTCAGCGGCGTCGCGGCCTTGTGCCACGGCAGATACCGTCAGGTCTTCGCCGCCAAGCACACAGTCGCCGCCCGCCCAGACCCGGTCGAGCGAGGTGCGGCCTTCGTCATCGACAACGATACGGCCGGACTGCAGGGTGATGATGCCGAGACCATCGCCCTCGAACGTCTGGCCAATCGCCTTGAGCACATGATCGGCGGTGATGACGCCGGTTTCGCCCGTGGTGGTCAGGCGGCCGTCGGCAATCGTCGTATAGTCGAGTTCGATGCCGGCCACCTTGCCGTCGCGGGCAATGATGCGCTTGGGCTGCAGCCAGTGGCGGATGGTAACGCCCTTGGCGGCGGCGAGATCCTGTTCAAACACGGAGGCGTTCATATGCTCCTTGCCGCGGCGATAACAGATGGTCACTTCCTCAGCGCCGAGCAGCTTGGCCTGCACTGCGGCATCGACTGCCGTCATGCCGCCGCCGAGCACCACGACACGGCGGCCGATGGCGATGTCGGCCCTGGTTTGCGATTGCCGCAGCGCCGCGATGAAATCGACAGCATCTTCGACGCCCTCGGCGGTTTCGCCTTCGGCCCTGAGCGCATTGACGCCGGCAAGGCCGAGACCAAGAAAGACTGCGTCATGCTTTGTCAGCATATCGCTCAGCGAGAAATCGCGCCCGAGCATCATGCGGTTGCGGATTTCGATGCCGCCGATGGCCAGCACGTAATCGACCTCGGCCTGGGCGAAATCATCGACGGCCTTATAGGTGGCGATGCCGTATTCGTTGAGACCGCCAGCCTTTTCGCGGGCATCGTAAATGACGACGTCATGGCCCTTGACGGCGAGGCGATGGGCGCAGGCGAGGCCGGCGGGGCCGGCACCGATAACGGCGATGGATTTTCCGGTCGGTTCGGCACGCTGATAGAACTGCCGGTTTTCGCGCATGGCAATATCGGTCGCATAGCGCTGCAGCCGTCCGATCTCGACGGGCCGATGTTCGGCCTCGTTGCGCACGCACGCCTGCTCGCACAGTGTTTCGGTGGGACAGACGCGGGCGCACATGCCGCCGAGAATGTTCTGGTCGAAGATGGTGTTTGCCGACCCGATCGGGTTTCCAGTCGATATCTGCCGGATGAACAGCGGGATATCGATGGAGGTGGGACAGGCCGTCATGCAAGGCGCGTCGTAGCAGAAATAGCAGCGGTCGGATGCGACCAATGCCTCATGCTCGTCCAGCGGCGGGTGCAGATCGGAAAAATTCTTCTCGTATTCGACGGGTGACAGGCGCCCGCTCAGTATTCCAGCTTCAGTCGTTCCCATTTTTTGCTCCCAAATGTCGCGCCTCAGGATGTCGAAACGGTAACACGCTTTATTTTTTTATCAAACGGTAAAATTTTAAAATGAAAACCGCAGGAATCCCAGCGCCGTAGGGGTTTCAAAGGTTGAGTGAGGGGAGGCGTCACGGTCCGTGTTTGACAGATGCCGGGAAAAAGTGTCAGCACATCGTTCAGGGAGTACGGACAATGGCGCGCAGACCGGACGGCAATAACAGGCTCGATGACGCCGCGCGTGCGGGATGGCTCTATTATGTCGCCGGGCGCACCCAGGATGAAATCGCCTCCATCATGGGTATCTCCCGCCAGTCGGCGCAGCGGCTGGTTTCGCTGGCCATGGCCGAGCGCCTGATCAAGGTCCGCCTCGATCACCCGATCGCCGCCTGTCTCGAACTCGGGCTTCGCCTCAAGGAGAAATTCGACCTTCGTCAGGTGGATATCGTGCCGAGCGATCCAGGGTCTTCATCGACGACCGTCGGCATTGCCGAGGCGGGGGCGGCCGAGA
Source organism: Pararhizobium sp. (assembly GCF_965279435.1). Classification (NCBI taxonomy): domain Bacteria; kingdom Pseudomonadati; phylum Pseudomonadota; class Alphaproteobacteria; order Hyphomicrobiales; family Rhizobiaceae; genus Pararhizobium; species Pararhizobium sp. The sequence continues at coordinate 152,725 of NZ_CBDIHY010000003.1, read as the reverse complement.
TCGAGCGCTGGCTGAAATCGGCCGATCCGATCATCCTGGCGATCGGCACGGGGCGAACGCTGAAGGCGGCGATCGACCAGCTACCGGCGATGGAATGTCCGCAGCACCGCATCGTCTCTCTGACAGGCAATATCGGTCTCGACGGATCGGCCGCCTATTATAACGTCATCTTCTCGATGGCGGATGCCGTCAAGGCGCGGCATTTTCCGATGCCGCTGCCGGTTCTGGTGTCTTCGCCGGAAGAGCGGGCACTGCTGCACAATCAGGCGCTGGTAAAATCCGCCCTGCAGCTTGGTTCCGAAGCCAATGTCGCCTTTGTCGGCGTCGGTGAACTCGGTCAGGACGCACCCTTGTGCGAGGACGGCTTTCTGGCGCGCGATGAGATGATGCAATTGATGGACGAGGGGGCTGCGGGCGAGATCTGCGGCTGGATGTTTGACCGAGACGGGCAGATGCTGTCCGGCAGCATCAACAAGCGCGTTGCCAGCGTGCCCTTGCCGTCGCGCGATTCGGCAACCGTGATCGGCATCGCCAAAGGCCAGCGCAAACAGGTCGCTTTGCGGGCCGCCCTGACGGGACGGGTGATCAACGGTTTGATCACGGACGAGGCGACAGCCAAGTTTTTGCTCGCCAACTGAGCCGCCAGACAGAAATTTTCACAAGCAAAATCAAATAAGCCGCCGGACGTTTCTGCACTGCAGCAACGAATGCCGATTGACATTTTTTGCGGATATGTGAGTAATTGCCCACGAGCAAGGCAAATGCTCATAACTCTTCTGGGAGGAAGATATATGAACTTGAAAACTTTCCTGCTGGGCACATGCTCGGCAATCGTCATCGCGGGTTTCGCCCAGGCAGAAACCCTCACCATTGCCACGGTGAACAATGGCGACATGGTCCGCATGCAGACGCTGACGGACGATTTCACCAAGGCCAATCCTGACATTCAGCTCGAATGGGTCACCCTCGAAGAGAACGTGCTGCGCGAGCGCGTCACCACGGATATCGCCACCAAGGGCGGCCAATACGACGTCCTGACCATCGGTACCTATGAAGTTCCGATCTGGGCCAAGCAGGGCTGGCTCCTGCCGCTCGACAATCTCGGCGCCGATTATGACGTCGATGATCTGCTTCCGGCCATCCGTTCAGGCCTGACGGCAGACGGCAAGCTCTATGCAGCACCGTTCTACGGCGAAAGCTCGATGGTCATGTACCGCAAGGACCTGATCGAAAAGGCCGGCCTGAAAATGCCTGATGCCCCGACCTGGGAGTTCATCGGCGAGGCAGCCCGCAAGATGACCGACCGTGCGGCCGGCATCAACGGTATCTGCCTTCGCGGCAAGGCCGGCTGGGGCGAGAACATGGCGTTTCTGACCGCCACGTCCAATGCTTTTGGCGCCCGCTGGTTCGATGAAAACTGGAAGCCCCAGTTCGACCAGCCGGAGTGGAAGGCAACACTCGACATGTATGTCAAGCTGATGAACGATGCCGGCCCGCAGGGCGCTTCGTCCAACGGCTTCAATGAAAACCTGGCGCTGTTCCAGCAGGGCAAGTGCGGCATGTGGATCGATGCCACGGTGGCTGCTTCGTTCGTGACCAACCCGAAGGATTCGACCGTTGCCGACAAGGTCGGTTTCGCTCTGGCTCCCGACACGGGTCTCGGTAAGCGTGGCAACTGGCTGTGGGCCTGGAACCTTGCCATCCCGGCAGGCACCCAGAAGGCGGAAGCGGCCGAGAAGTTCGTGTCCTGGGCAACCAGCAAGCACTATCTCGATATCGTCGCTGCCAAGGAAGGCTGGGCCAACGTTCCTCCGGGCACGCGCACCTCGCTCTACCAGAATGCCGAGTATCTGAAAGCGGCTCCGTTCGCCAAGATGACGCTCGACAGCATCAATGCCGCCGACCCGAAGAACCCGTCCGTCAAGCCAGTTCCTTACGTCGGTGTTCAGTTTGTCGCTATCCCGGAATTCCAGGGTCTCGGTACGACGGTCGGACAGCTGTTCTCGGCGGCTCTCGCCGGTCAGATGACGGTTGACGATGCGCTGGCGCAGGCACAGCAGGTAACCACCCGCGAAATGACCCGCGGCGGCTACATCAAGTAGGTTCCTTCCCAAGGACAGGCAGCCCGGACTACCATCCGGGTTGCCACTTTAACCTGACGTCATCCGCCGTGCAGTCTATTGTCGCTGCGTCTGACGTCAGGATTTTCCAAAAAGAATACCAAGGCGGCCGGTTTGCTGCCCTCCCGGCGGGGCGGGTGTCCGTACCGGCATCAGAGGGAGGGTGTTGAAATGGCTACGCAGAATACGCGGGTGCTTGCGCGCTGGATGATGGCCCCATCGGTTGGGCTTCTCCTGATCTGGATGATCGTACCCTTGGCGATGACGCTGTGGTTCTCGTTCCAGAACTACAATCTGCTCAATCCCGGCAATGTCAGTTTCGCTGGCCTGTTCAACTACCAGTATTTCTATTCGGATCCGGCTTTTTTCCAGTCCATCTGGAACACGCTGCTCATCGTGTGCGGCGTGCTTTTTATCACGGTCATCGGCGGCATAGCCATCGCGCTGATGCTCGATCAGCCGATGTGGGGGCAGGGGCTGGTGCGCATCCTGGTGATCTCGCCGTTCTTCGTCATGCCGCCGGTTGCGGCACTGGTCTGGAAGAACATGATCATGCACCCGCAATACGGCGTGTTTGCCGATATCAGCCGCTTTTTCGGGCTGCAGCCGGTCGACTGGTTCGGGCAGTATCCGCTGTTTTCGATCATCATCATCGTCGCTTGGCAGTGGCTGCCGTTTGCAACGCTGATTCTTCTCACCGCCCTGCAATCGCTTGATGGCGAGCAGAAGGAAGCAGCCGAAATGGATGGCGCAGGCTTCGTCAACCGCTTCATCTACCTGACGGTGCCGCATCTGGCCCGCTCGATCACGGTTGTCATCCTGATCCAGACGATCTTCCTTCTGGGCGTCTATGCCGAAATCCTCGTTACCACCAACGGCGGCCCGGGCTACGCATCGACCAACCTGCCGTTCCTGATCTACCGCACAGCCCTGCTCGGCTACGATGTCGGCGGCGCTTCGGCAGGCGGCATCATCGCAGTCATCCTCGCCAATATCGTCGCCTTCTTCCTGATGCGCGCCGTTGGCAAGAACCTCGACAAATAAGGGAGGCAAAGACCATGGCCCGTGCAGTTTCGACCAGAAGAACCGTCTTCTTCACCATCGTCGCCTGGATCATCGCACTCGTGATCTTCTTCCCGATCCTTTACACGATCATCACATCGTTCAAGTCCGAGACCGAGGCGATCCAGGGGTTTAACCTCATCCCGTCGGGTACGGTTGAAAGCTACCAAGCGGTTCAGGCGCAGAGCAATTACTTCAAGTTCTTCCTGAACTCGGTGATCATCTCGGTCGGCTCGACGCTGCTTGCTCTGCTGATCTCGGTACCGGCCGCGTGGTCGATGGCGTTCTCGCCGACCAACAAGACCAAGGACATCCTGATGTGGATGCTTTCCACCAAGATGATGCCGGCCGCTGCCGTCATGGTGCCGATCTATCTCCTGTTCCGCGACCTCGGACTGCTCGACAGCCGTTTCGGCCTGACCGTGATGCTGACGATGATCAACCTGCCGATCGTTGTCTGGATGCTCTACACTTACTTCCGCGAAATCCCGGGCGAGATCCTGGAAGCCTCGCGGATGGACGGAGCATCGCTGTGGGGCGAGATCTGGTACGTGCTGACGCCGATGGCAGTGCCCGGCATTGCCTCGACCATGCTGCTCAACATCATCCTCGCCTGGAACGAAGCCTTCTGGACGATCCGGTTGACCACCACCAATGCAGCACCGCTGACGGCCTTCATCGCCTCGTTCTCCAGCCCGCAAGGTCTGTTCTGGGCAAAGCTGTCGGCAGCTTCCACCCTTGCCATCGCACCGATCCTCATCATGGGCTGGTTCTCACAGAAACAACTTGTCCGCGGCCTGACTTTTGGCGCCGTGAAGTAACGCACAGAAAAGACTTGGGAGGCACGCATGGGCAATATTCAGCTGAAAAAGGTCAACAAGAGCTTTGGCGCGACGCAGGTCATTCCCGGTATCGACCTGACGATCAATGAGGGCGAGTTCGTCGTCTTCGTCGGTCCTTCGGGCTGCGGGAAATCAACACTTCTGCGTTTGATCGCCGGCCTGGAGGATACGACCTCCGGCACGATCGAGATCGACGGACGTGATGTGACGGGGGCGGCGCCAGCCAAACGTGGACTGGCCATGGTGTTTCAGTCCTACGCGCTCTATCCGCACATGACGGTGCGCAACAATATCGCCTTTCCGTTGAAGATGGCGAAGATGGATCAGGCCGGCATCGACAAGAAGGTGACGGAGGCGGCGCGCGTGCTCAACCTCACCAACTATCTCGACCGGCGCCCCGGCCAGCTTTCCGGCGGTCAGCGCCAGCGCGTCGCCATCGGCCGTGCCATCGTGCGCGAACCCTCGGCCTTCCTGTTCGACGAGCCGCTGTCCAACCTCGATGCAGCCTTGCGCGGCACGATGCGGCTGGAAATCAGCGAGCTTCACCATCAACTGAAGACGACGATGATCTACGTCACCCACGACCAGGTCGAAGCGATGACCATGGCCGACAAGATCGTGGTGCTCAACGCCGGCAATATCGAGCAGGTCGGTTCGCCGCTCGATCTCTACCACCGGCCGGACAACATCTTCGTCGCCGGCTTCATCGGCTCGCCGCGGATGAACTTTGCGACCGGCGAATTCTCCAAGCCGCATAACGCGCATACGATCGGTGTGCGTCCGGAGCATCTCAAACTCTCGACCGAATCCGGCGCCTGGCGTGGCACCGTCGGTGTCGCCGAACATCTGGGATCGGATACCTTCCTGCATATTCATGTCGACGGCATCGGGCTGGTGACGGCCCGGGTTGGCGGCGATTTTGCAATCAAGCATGGCGACAAGGTCTTCCTCACCCCGGAAGAGGGCCGCGTGCACAAATTCACGGACAAGGGACTGGCAATTCGATGACACGGCTTCAGGGTAAAAGCGCGCTGATCACGGGATCGGCGCGCGGGATCGGACGCGCTTTCGCGGAGGCTTTTATCCGCGAGGGGGCAACCGTTGCGATTGCCGATATCAACCTCGAGCGCGCCACCATAACGGCCGGCGAGCTTGGACCTTCGGCCTATGCGGTCCAGATGGACGTGACCAGCCAGGCGTCGATCGATGCGGCGATTGCGGCGGTGGTCGCAAAAGCCGGTGGCCTCGATATCCTGGTCAATAACGCAGCCCTGTTCGATCTTGCCCCAATCGTCGAGATCACCCGGGAAAGCTATGACCGGCTCTTTACGATCAATGTCTCCGGCACGCTGTTCACCCTGCAAGCCGCTGCAAAGCAGATGATTGCGCAGGGACGCGGCGGCAAGATCATCAATATGGCAAGCCAAGCGGGGCGGCGGGGCGAAGCTCTTGTCGGCGTCTACTGCGCCACCAAGGCAGCGGTCATCAGCCTGACCCAATCGGCAGGGCTGGACCTCATCAAGCACGATATCAACGTCAATGCGATTGCACCCGGCGTTGTCGATGGCGAGCATTGGGATGGGGTCGACGCGATGTTTGCCAAGTATGAAAATCGCCCGCTCGGCGAGAAGAAGAGGCTTGTCGGCGCCGAAGTTCCATTCGGGCGCATGGGCACAGCCGAAGACCTGACGGGCATGGCGGTCTTCCTCGCCTCCGCAGACAGCAACTATGTCGTTTCGCAGACCTACAATGTCGATGGCGGCAACTGGATGAGCTGAGTTCACAGCTCGTCGAAAGGAATGAACATGACGACCAAACTTTCGCTCGCCAATCTCGACGCCATCAAGGCGACCGCCGCGATCCCGGCCTATGACCGATCCTCTTTGAAGGCTGGTATCGTCCACTTTGGCGTCGGCAACTTTCACCGCGCCCATCAGGCGATCTATCTCGATGATCTGTTCAACACCGGTAGCGATCACGACTGGGCAATTGTCGGGGCAGGGGTTTTGCCATCGGATGAGGCGATGCGGGCAAAGCTTGAAGCGCAGGATTTCCTGACGACAGTGGTCGAGCAGGACAACAACAAGAGCGCTGCGCGCGTCACCGCGCCGATGATCGACTATCTGCGGCCAGGCAATGCTGCAGCGACGATCGCCTTGCTTGCCGATCCGGCGATCCGCATCGTGTCGCTGACGATCACCGAGGGTGGTTACTTCATCGATCCGGCATCCGGCGTGTTCAATCCCAGACATCCGGCCATCGTCGCAGACAGCCAGAACCCGAATGATCCGAAAACCGTGTTCGGCCTGATCATTGCCGGTTTGAAAGCCCGCAAGGACAAGGGCATCGTGCCGTTCACGGTGATGTCCTGCGACAATATCCCAGGCAACGGCGAAGTCACACATGCGGCCGTGTCGGGCCTTGCGAACTTGTCCGACCCGGCATTTGCCGAATGGATCGAAGCCAATGTCGCCTTTCCAAGCGGCATGGTCGATCGCATCACGCCGGCAACCAGCCCGCGTGAAGTCGGCATTGTTGCCGATGATTACGGTATCGACGATAACTGGCCGGTCTTCTGTGAAGAGTTCAAGCAGTGGGTGCTTGAAGATCATTTCCCCGCTGGCCGCCCGGCGCTTGAAAAGGTCGGTGTCCAGTTCGTGCCGGATGTCGGCCCTTACGAGCACATGAAGATCCGCATCCTAAACGGCGGCCATGCGGCGATCGCCTATCCCGCAGCGCTTCTCGATATCCATTTTGTCCATGAGGCGATGGAGGACAAGACGGTCTGCGCCTTTCTGGCCAAGCTCGAACAGGACGAAATCATCCCGGTCATCCCGCCGGTTCCGAACACCGATCTGAATGCCTATTTCAAGAAGGTCGAGTCGCGGCTGTTCAATCCGAAGATTGCCGACACCATCCCGCGCCTAGCGCAGGACGGCTCCAACCGGCAGCCGAAATTCATTCTGCCGACGACGGCAGACCGGCTGCGGCGCGGCGAGGATGTTGTCGGCCTTGCGCTGGTGTCGGCGCTCTGGTGCCGCTATTTTGCAGGAACCTCCGATAGCGGCAAGCCGATCGCCTTCAACGATGCCAGCGCCGACCGGCTTCATGCGGCGGCGATAAAAGCCAAGGATGATCCACAGGCCTTTCTTGCGCTTTCGGACATCTTCGGCGATGTTGCGCAATCAACGCTGTTCCAGAAACGGTTCGCACAGGCGCTGCGCACGCTTTGGGACAAGGGCACGCGGGCAACGCTGCAGCTCTATCTCGACGGAAAACTTGGAGAATGATTTCATGACGCTTCAGCCCCAGGGTAACGTCGTGGCCGCAGCATGCGGCCACTGTGGTGGGCAAGCGGTGGTCTGACGCCTATGAATACGCATCCGCCAAAGCTGGTGATTTTTGACTGTGACGGGGTTCTGGTCGATAGCGAGCCCTTGTCGCTTGATGTGCTGGTGCGTGTGTTGCGCAATGCCGGTGTCGACATGGATGCGGAAGAGGCGACCGAGCGGTTTCTCGGCAAAAGCCTGAAGACCATGTCGGATATCCTGCATGAGGATTACGGACTGGCGGTAGACGGTCATTTTCTGGAAGAGATGCGCCTCGACCTCTACCAGCGGTTCCGTCAGGAATTGCAGCCGGTGACAGGGATTTCCACGGCGCTTGATCAGCTCGGTCTGCCGCGCTGCGTTGCCTCATCGAGCCAGATGGAGCGCATCCGGCTTTCGCTGACCATCACTGGGCTGATCGACAAGCTCGAGCCCTATCTGTTCAGCTCGAGCATGGTCAAGCATGGCAAACCGGCGCCGGATTTGTTTCTGCATGCCGCAGCCGAAATGAGCACGCCGCCGGAAAATTGCATTGTTGTCGAAGACAGCCCTGCCGGGATCGAGGCGGCCAAGGCCGCAGGCATGCGGGTTTTCGCCTTTGCCGGCGCTTCGCATGCAAAGTCCGAGCGGCATCTGGAATCATTGCGGCGGCTTTCGCCTGACGTGCTGTTTGACGACATGCGGGAATTGATCCATTTTGTCCGTAAAGAACAAAGGGATGGGAACGCAGGGCTCTGATGGCTGATTTGATCGTTGCTGTCGATGTCGGAACCGGCAGCGCTCGCGCTGGTATTTTCGATCGGCATGGCAAACAGCTGGCCCGCGCGGATTATCCGATCGCGATGAACCGGCCTGAGGAAAATCACGCCGAGCACGATTCCGAGAATATCTGGTCTGCCGTCTGCATTGCCGTCAAGACAGCCCGTGCCAAGGCAGGCGTGCCTGCCGAATCCATCGCCGCAATCGGCTTTGATGCGACATGCTCGCTGGTGGTGCGGGACAAGGACGGTGCGCCGCTGTCGGTCAACCGCAAGGGCGATCCACGCTGGGACACGATCGTCTGGCTCGATCACCGGGCATTGAAGCAGGCCGATTTCTGTACCGCGACTGAACATCCGGTGCTCAACCATTCCGGCCGTGTGATGTCTCCGGAAATGGAAATGCCGAAATTGATGTGGCTGAAGCAGAACCTGCCGCAGCAATGGGAAAAGACGGGATACTTTTTTGATCTCGCCGACTTCATGTCCTGGCGGGCCACCGGCAACACCGCCCGGTCGCGCTGCACGCTGACGGCCAAGTGGAACTACCTGTCGCACAAGGAAAATGGCTGGCAGGACGAGTTTCTCGAGAAAATCGGACTTGAAGACCTGCGCGAGCGTGGCGGCTTGCCGGAAAAAACGCTTCCGGTCGGGCAATCGGTCGGACATCTGACGGCGGCGGCTGCGGCCGAACTCGGCCTGCACGAGGAGTGCGCGGTGGCGACGGGGCTGATCGACGCCTATGCCGGCGCCATCGGTGTGCTTGGCGCGTTTGCCGGCGAGCCGGACAGGTTGGAGCGGCAACTCGCCTTGATCGCCGGCACATCCAGCTGCATTGTCGCCTTTTCCAAGGAGATGAAGCCTGGCTTTGGCATGTGGGGGCCTTATTTCGAGGCGGCGTTCCCAGACAGCTGGCTGATCGAGGGGGGGCAATCGGCAACTGGTGCGCTGCTTGATCATGTGGTGCGCAGCCACAGCGCCGGTGGCGAGCCGGATGCCGAGGTCCATGCCAGAATCGTTCTGCGTATTCAGGAACTGCGCGCCGCCTACGGCAGCGAGTTTGCGGCACGCCTGCATGTTCTGCCGGATTTTCACGGCAATCGTTCGCCGCTTGCCGATCCGCATGCGCTTGGCGTCATCAGCGGCTTGACGCTGGATAGCTCGTTCGATGCGCTCTGCCGGCTGTATTGGCGCACCTGCGTGGCGATTGCGCTCGGTATCCGCCATATTCTCGCAATGATGAAAGAGGCAGGTTACGATCTCGACACGCTGCATGTGACGGGCGGCCATGTCCGCAATGTGCTGCTAATGGAGCTTTATTCCGACGTGACCGGCTGCACGGTCGTCGTTCCGGAAACCAACGATGCCGTTCTGCTCGGCACGGCCATGGTCGCCTCTGTCGCTGGCGGCCTCTATCCGGATCTGCGCGCTGCCGGTCCGGCCATGTCTCCCGGAGGCCATGCGCAATATCCGAATGTGGAAATGCGGGAAACCTATGACCGCGATTACCGCAAGTTCCTTAGCCTCTACAGGCACCGCGCCGAGCTTGAAACGTTGTAAAAACAGCGGGATCTACAAGCTTCAAAAAAAATGAAAGCGGCGCGGAACTTTTTGTTTGCCGGCCCGTTTCTCTGATGTCTGGATAGCGGTTCGCATCGCCCCCAATGGGAACCCCAATATATATATATCCAGCATTCAGCTCACACGCCCCCTCGGTGAGTTGTCAATATCAGCCAGTGCCTCCCCCGGCGCTGGCTGTTTTTTTGCCATTTTTCTGAAGTCGCAATTGAGCCAAAGGGGTTTCCTAACTTTACCGCATCACATCTCGTCGATGATTTCGTATTCCCGGGATGGAATGGTCAGGCGGTACTCGATGCGATCGGGTGCTGTCAGATACATCGCCTTGCCGCCTATCGCCACCGGTACAACACGCTCCAGCACCGTGCGCGCAAATGTATGCTCGTCCGCCTCCCGCTCTGTTGCCGCAGGCGGCAAAAGCTCGACCCAGGCCAGCTCAATGCCTGTCATTCCGTCAAGCAACGTTTCGAAACAGGTGATCGTCAGGGAGTTTACGCCCGCGGAGATCGCGCCATAGGATGCCGAATTGACAATGAGTTCGTGCAGTGCAAGGCCAATATGCAGTGTCGCGTTGGGAGAGAGATGCGCATTGATGCCGGTGATCGCGATCGGTGTTTGGGAATCCGGCCAGTAGGCGCTGAACTGCCTCTCGGTCAATGCAAACAGATAGGCGCCGCGCCAGCTGGAATCGGTGACGAGGTCCTGGGAATAGGACAGCGACTGGATACGTCCGCGAAATTTGGTGAGGAAATAGTCGAGCGACAGGGCCTGGCGGGCTGTCTGGGTTGCAATCCCCTGAATGATGGCGAGCAGATTCTTGGAGCGATGGCTGAGTTCGCGCAGCAGTGTTTTCAGGATGCGCTCGCGGTGCCGGCTCTCCGAGATATCGGTGATCACCGAGAGAATTCCGGTCATGTCGGATGTGTCGACACGTTCGATATCGATCCGGTATGTCAGCACGCCCGTAGCGGCCGGTACATCGATTTCTGTTGAAGCGGGCGTGTTGCTGCCAGCGACGCTGCGTTTCAGGGCAATCAGGCGAGCGCCGTCATCAGCGCCAAACACGGTTTCCTCTGCTTGGGGTGCAGTCGCCAGCAGTTGCAACCCTTCAGGCAGGTTTCCGGAAAAAACCGTGTCGAGATTGTCCGATTGGTAGACAAAGCCAGAGCCTGATTTCTTTAAAACCAGCTCCATCAAGACCCCGCTTACCGTGGCGCCGGTCTTGATCGGGGCTGAATTGGCTGCATTGCCCACGCGAAGCGCCTTCCATTTTCTGATCGGTTCTCCACATCATTCCCGTACCCAGGAACCACGGGCAGATCCAATCGGCATTCTGACCGGAAATAGGGCCGGCTCTCATGCCTATATGTTTACACGGGGCGTCGGGTTTACACCCCGTGTCCTTGTTTCAACGAGACTGTTCAATCGCCGTTTCGGGCGGAACCGATCTCAGGCAGCGGCAGCCTTGGTGGATTCATTGAAGAACAATGCCTGGCTGATCAGTGCTTTGACCATGTCCGGGTTGAACGGCTTGGTGACCAAGAAGGTGGGTTCCGGCCGTTCGCCGGTCAACAGGCGTTCTGGAAATGCCGTGATGAAAATCACCGGTATGGCAGTGTTCTTCAGGATATCGTTGACTGCGTCGATACCGGAGCTGCCATCGGCCAGCTGGATGTCGGCCAGTACCATGCTCGGCCGCGTCGCATTGAACAACGCGACAGCCTCGTCACGCGTACGGGCAATGCCGGTGACCGTGTGTCCCAAGCTTTCGACCATCTGCTCGATGTCGATCGCAATCAGCGGCTCGTCTTCGATGATCATGATATCGGTTGCAACCTGGCGCGAAATCTCTTCGGACGCGCGTTCGAGAAGCTGGTTCATGCCACTCTCTGTCGTGTCAAGAACTTCGGCCGCTTCGCTTGTGCGAAAGCCTTCGACGGACACCAGAAGAAAAGCCTGGCGGGCGAGCGGCGACACCGAAGCGAGATTGATCGAAGCGCGCTTTTCCCAGGCAAAGGGGGAAACGGGTTCCGGGATCAGCACGGACGAGGAGCCAAAAAGCTTGGTGTACAGTTGAAACAGGGCAACCCTGTCATTGCTGGATTCCGGGAAAATACTGACATCTGCAATCAGCGCTTCCAGAACGGCTGCGACATACGCGTCGCCCGATGTCTGCGATCCCGTCAATGCGCGGGAATATCGGCGCAGATAGGGCAGGAACGGAGCGATCCGGGTGGAAAGTGACATATAAAACTCCCTCAATCTGGCCGATGTGGTGGCCATGACAGCGGGGAAACGCGATTTGAAAAAAAAGGTTCCTCTCAGCGGAACATTTTTTTTCGTCGCGCATTATGCTGCCAGATGAATATTGAAGGTACTTGGCATTGATGACGGACGACCATGGGGCAAGGCACGGGATCGCAAGATCTGCGCGCACCGATAATCCAAACGCGCAGATTGCAACGAAGCTTCGTGCGCTTTATCTTTCTGTTCAGGAAGAAGCTATTCCGGACCGCTTCCTCGACCTGCTTGAAAAGCTCGATGCGGTCGAGCGCCAGTCGATGCCGGATATCGCAGAATGAGCGCCGGCATGACGTCTGAGGAGCCCAGTTTCAAGCGTGAAATGCTGGCAGCCTTGCCAAGCCTGCGTGCTTTTGCCATGTCGCTGATCGGTAGGCATGACCGCGCCGACGATCTGGTGCAGGATACCATCATGAAGGCGTGGGCCAAGCAGGACCATTTCGAGATGGGCACCAATATGAAGGCGTGGCTTTTCACCATCCTTCGCAATGAGCTCTATAGCCAGATGCGCAAGCGCGGCCGGGAAGTTCAGGACAGCGACGGTTATTTCACCGAGTCGCTCGCCCAGCACCCGGCACAGTATGGCTCCCTTGACCTGCAGGATTTCAAGCGGGCATTGGAAACGCTGCCGCCGGATCAGCGCGAGGCGATCATTCTTGTGGGAGCATCCGGGTTTTCCTATGAGGAAGCGGCGGAAATCTGCGGCTGCGCACTTGGCACGATCAAGAGCCGCGTCAATCGTGCGCGCCAGCGATTGCAGGATATTCTGCAGGTGACCGGTGAGAACGAATACGGCCCGGATGCCACATCGGCGCCCATTACATCGCGTGCTTTCATCTCCTGAACACCGCATTGGCATCCACCCGATCGTCCCGTGAGGTTTGGTGGATGCAGGCTATGCGAAGTGTTGTTCGGCACGATTGCGTCTCAGGGTGCAATCGTGCAGAAACTGTAGCAGGCGCATCGCAGCGCTAAAGGCTGTGCGGATTGTGGTGCTGCCTGGTCTGGGTATGGAATTCATGATTGAAAAGATGAGTGATTTGCAGCCCGCGGTGGCGGCTGCTTTGACGTCAGCGCAAAGGCTCGCTGTGCTGCACGCGGTCGTCCCGGATATGGCCGAACCAGACCCCGATTTCCGCGATCTTGCCGATATAGCCGCCAGTCTTTTCGACGCGCCGGTTGCGCTGGTCACCCTTGTCGATGCCAGGGATCAATGGTTCAAGGCGGCAAGCGGCATCAACGAGACGCAGGCGCCTTCGGTTGATTCCTTTTGCGTCCACACGATTGCCGGGGCGTCGGATGGCGCATTGGTGGTTGCCGATGCCAGTGCAGACCCTCGTTTTTCCAATCAGCCGCGCGTTGTTGGCGAACCCTTTCTGCGATTTTATGCTGGCGTTCCACTGGTCATCGACGATCAGCCGGTGGGGACCATTTGTGTTTTCGATGTCAAGCCGCGCGCCGATCTGGCCCCCCAGCTTGTTGGTCAGCTGCAACGGCTGTCCCGTATCGCATCCTCTCTCTTCACCCTGAAACACGAGGCCCGGCAGCGCGCGTTGAAGGAGGCCGCGTTGTCGCGCGAGGAGCAGCGGCATGCAATGGCGCTGGATGCGGCCAATGTTGGCAGCTGGCTGTGGGATATCCGCTCGGGGCATGTGTCCTGCAACGAGTCGATGCTGCGCATGTTCGGTATGAAGCCCACCAAAAGTGTCCAGGCCCGCGATATTTTTGGCTCCATTCATCCCAAAGATCGCATGGCGACACTCTCGAAATTACGGTCCGCGATGACGCAGGACCGGGAATATGACGGAACATTCCGCGTGGCATCGACAGGACGCTGGCTGCTTGGCCGGGGGCGTGTTCACGAGCGCGACGCCAAGGGGAAGCCGACCGTTTTTCTCGGGATCAATGTCGATGTGACCGAGGAGCAGGGGGCGACCCAGCGGACCCGGCTTTTGTTGCGCGAACTCAATCACCGCGTCAAGAATACGCTCGCCATGCTGCAGTCACTGGCGCGCCAGACATTGCGGCAGACAAGCGATCCGCAGGAATTCATGACCGCTTTTGCCGGGCGGCTGCAGGCAATTTCCGAAGCGCATGGGCTGCTCTCTGACCATGAATGGGGCGAAATCCGCTTATCCGCATTGCTGGCGAAACAGCTGGCACCGCATGTTCGCGACTATGAAAAGCAGATCGAGATCCACAAGGACGAGATTCTGCTCGGACCGGATCAGGCTGTCGGGCTAGGCTTGGTTCTGCACGAACTCGCAACCAATGCCGCAAAATACGGATCGCTGTCAGTGTATGGTGGCCGGGTGGTTTTGACCGCCCGCAGTGTCGATGAGGATGGCCGCAAGATCTTGCACATGACCTGGACAGAGGTCGATGGGCCACCGGTCGAGGAGCCGACGCGCCGTGGTTTCGGTTCTATCCTGATCGAGCGCAGCCTGGACAAGGTGATGGGCAGTTCGGTGAAGGTCGAATATCTGCCGGCAGGCTTGACTGCGATTGTCCGCCTGCCGCTTTAACCGTCTCTTCCCATTATGCCCTACGGCCGGTCGCTGCCAACCGATTTTCGCATCAGTCCCAGAACCGTGCCAACGCCGACCGCAAGGCCAGCGGCCAGAAGCGGCTGCCGGCGAAACAGCGTCAGTGCCGTGGCAATGGCAAACGTCGTCTGCGCCTGCGAGCGGCGGCGCTTTTCGGCGGCGAGACGCTTGTCGCGGGCATTCAGCGCATACATGACGCCGATAATGACAAGTCCGATGGCGATGGAAACACCGGCAAGGATGAGGGTGGCTTTCAAGGGCGTATAGAGCGCGCTCAAATAGATGGCGCCTGCCACGAGTGCGAAGATGTAGGCGGTCAGGAAAAATAGCGCTGCGACAGCCCACATCGCGCCATTGCGCTTGTAGCGCGACACGGTAACGCCGACATCCGTCACGACAAGAGCCGAAAGCATTGCGGCCAGAGGACCCATTTTTTTCTCCAGGAGGCGGATGGCACAAAGGCCGGCTGACAACCGAGTTGCTTCGCCAGCCTTTGACAGGAATGCAGACGGCCGCCTCGATGGACTGCCGCCTGCCTGGATCGGTGTGTTTAACGGCGGATCAGCGCTGCAACCAGCAGACCGAGCGCAGCAGCGGCGCCCAATGTGGCAACGGGGTGCTGGCGGACAGTCTGTCGGACCTGCTTTTCGGTAACCGAATAGCGGCTACGCAGTTCGGCAAACAATGCCTCGCCATTTTCCAAAAGGTCCTGAAGGCCGGCTTCGGCACTATCACGTGCATCATGGGCACGCTCACGAACGTCCTTGGAGGCCTCGGATGCCCTTGCGCGCACATCCTTCGAGGCGTCGGCACCGCGTTGCGACAGAAGCTTGGCCAGTGATGCGATCTCGTCACGGATTTCGCTGATCTGATCTTCGATCGGGGCATCGAGAAGGCTGCCATTGCGCTTCTTTGCGCCGGAAAAGAGACCTGTGGCCATGAAGAAACTCCTTCGTGCTTCGGGACTGTTGGTTCATGTTTGTCCCGGTGTGCGGTAGTGCCGACACATGACATCATCACCGTGTCAGCGGTTCGCCACATCAACGCATGGAACGCTGTTTGGTTCCATCGTGTCCGGCCGACGGCATCTCCCGCGATGCAGCGTGTTTGGGGACGGTAGAGCTTGGTAGTGCCGCCTACAGGCCCGCCGCACAGACCGTCATTCTGCGTGGAAAAATGCCTTGACTTAGAGTGCACTCTAACTTGTATCTGTTGATGCGTCGTGACGGGTACAGGTGCTCATGAAGATTGGTGAACTTGCGAAACGTTAAGGATTGTCGGCCTATACCATCCGTTACTATGAGCGGATCGGGCTGCTTCCCCATGCTGACCGGGACCAATCGAGCCAACGGGACTACGACGCATCCATCCTGATCTGGATCGAATTCCTCGGGCGTCTGCGGACGATCGGGATGCCGATCCGGGACATGCTGCGATATGCGGCTTTGCGGGAGCGCGGCGTCGGCACGGAGATGGAGCGGCGCGAAATGCTGGAACAGCATCGCGATCGCGTCCGCATCCATGCAGCCGAACTTCAAGCTTGTCTTCTCGTCCTCGACACCAAGATCGCCGGTTATGCCGGTCAGGAACAGAGGATGAAGAACTATGACACACCACCACCAGATCGCCGGGGAAAGCCGGCTGGAACGCGGTCGGCGCGCGCTCGCGGACATTGACGGTCATGCCGGGGAGAAAGTTATCGCATCGCTGGCGGATATCGCGCCGGACTTTGCAACCTACATCATCGAGTTTCCGTTCGGCGACATCTATAGTCGTCCCGGTCTCGACCTGCGCGCCCGCGAGATCGCGACCATCGCCGCGCTGACTGCGTTGGGCAATGCGGCCCCGCAATTGAAAGTGCATATCGAAGCGGGCCTGAATGTCGGGCTGTCCCGCGACGAAATCACCGAGGTGATCATGCAGATGGCCGTCTATGCCGGCTTTCCTGCCGCGCTCAACGGACTGTTCGCCGCCAAAGAGGTGTTCGCTGATAGCACTGCTCAGAAAGAGGAGGGCTGGGCATGCGGGAAAGAAATCTGAAGGATCGCGCCGCGCTTCAGACTGCCGTATGGGGCAGGACGAACGGGACATTGCCGACTGGTGTTGCGTTGACCCGCATGGCGCAACCGAACACTGCTTCCATCACCGCGTTGGTCATCACCTCATTTGGATGCCCGGTTGCATGGACGCGTCCGGCCTTCATCATGATCATCCGGTCGGCGAACATCGCGGTCAGATTGAGGTCGTGCATGATGGCGATGACGCCGCCACCGCGCTCGCAGAAGTTCTTGGCCAGCCGCATGATGGTCAGCTGATGGCGGATGTCGAGGCTCGATACCGGCTCGTCCAGCAAAAGGAAGGCGGGCTCGCCGTGCTGGACCGGCTCCCAGATCTGGCACAGAGCACGTGCGAGCTGGACGCGCTGCTGTTCACCACCGGAAAGTTCCTGGTAGAACCGGCCGGCAAATCCGGACAGATCGACGGCTTCCAGCGCATCCCGGGCAATCCTGTCGGTATCGGCCGCATCCGCCTTGGCACCGACCGACAGGCCCATGCGAACTATTTCACGTACGGTGAAGGGAAAGGAAATGACGGTCGATTGCGGCAGCACGGCGCGTTTCAACGCCAGTTCCCAGGGCTTGAGTCTGGAGATGTTGTGCCCGTTGATGCTGACGGTGCCGTCATAGGGCAATTCACCGGCAATCGCCTTGAGGCTGGTGGTCTTGCCGGAACCGTTGGGACCGACGATTGCCGTCAGCTGTCCGGCCACAGCCTCGATGCTGACGCTGTGCAGCACTTGTGTACCGGAAAGCCGGACGGAAAGATTACTGGCCTTGATCATGGTCTAAAGCCCCATATGGGAGCGGCCGCGCAGCAGGATCCACAGGAAGAACGGCGCGCCGGCAAAAGCGGTGATGATGCCGATCGGCAATTCGGCCGGCGGGACGATGGTGCGGGCGATCATATCGGCAAAGATCAGCAACGTGCCGCCGAGCAGCGCCGACGCAGGCAGCAGATAGCGGTGATCGGGGCCGATCAGCATCCGCAGAACATGCGGAACGACGATACCGACAAAGCCGATGCCGCCGCTGACGGCAACCGAGGCGCCGGTGGAGGCCGCGACGCTGACGATGGCGATGTTCTTCAGCCTCTGGACCGGAATGCCCATGTGGAAAGCCGCAGCTTCTCCAAGCGTCAGGGCGTTGAGGCCACGGGCGAGGAAGGGAACAACTGCAAGCGAAACGAGGATGATCGGACCGGCCGACAGGATTTTCATCCAGTTGGCTCCGGCAAGTGAGCCGAGACCCCAGAAAGTCAGGTCGCGCAATTGTTTGTCGTCGGCCATGAAAATCAGCACGCCGGTGACAGCTCCGGCCAAGGCTCCAAGCGCGATGCCGGCCAACAGCATGGTGGCGACCGATGTCTGGCCGCTGCGGGTGGCGATCTTGTAGAGCAGCAACGTGGTGATGAGGCCGCCGACGAAGGCTGCAACCGGCAGGGCATAGAACCCGAAGATCGCAAACAGCGGGCCGAAAAACGAACTGCCGAGCACGATCAGCAGCACGGCACCAAGGCTGGCGCCGGAGGAAACACCGACTAGGCCGGGATCGGCCAGCGGATTGCGGAACAGGCCCTGCATCACGGCGCCCGAGACAGCCAGCGAGGCGCCGACCATCAGGCCGAGCACGGCGCGCGGCAGGCGAATATCGAGGATGATGATCCGGTCACGCACACTCAACGCCTGTTCGGCACCGTCCATGCCCACGAGCCAACGCAGGACATTACCGAGCGAGGCATCGGCGGCACCGGTCATGATCGAGGCCGAAAACATCGCGGCTGCGACGACGATAAGCACGAGAATGAGCAACTGGGCGAGCCGCGAACGGTCGCCCATATGCCAATCGGATTTCAAGCGTGCCGCAAAAGACTGCGACCGGCCGTCACACGCGACCATTTCACTGCGAGGCATTCGGCTTTTTTCCGTAAATGGCGGCGTTGAGTTCACGAACCGTGATTGCGGTGCGTGGTCCGAAGCCCAGCATATGCAGGCCGTCCATGCGGATGATCGCGCGGGTCTTTGCCGCCGGGGTCAAGCTCAGGGCCGGATGGCTAAACAGTTCATCGTCGCTGGCAGCATGGCCGCCGCTGCGGGTCATCATCAGGACGACATCGGGTTTGGCTTCGATGATCGCTTCGTCGGTCAGTGGCTTGTAGCCTTGGAATGTGCCGGTGGCATTGACGGCGCCGGAAAGCGCGATAATGCCGTCAGCGGCCGTGCCGGTTCCGGACGCCATGATCTTGCCGCCCTGCGTGCTGAGGATGAAAATTACACGCTTGCGCTCGTTTGCCGGCCGCTTGGCCGCATCTGTCACGGCCGCGTCGAGATCGGCCTTGACCTTACCGGAAAGGACGGCTGCCTTGTCGGGCACGCCGAGGAAATCGCCGACAGCGCGGATCTTCGACAGGATGCCATCACGATCATAGCTTTCCGGAACGGTCTGGAAGGGGATATTGGCATCTTTTAGAACCGCGAGTGTCTCGGCCGGGCCGCTGCCTTCGACGGCGATGATGGCGCTCGGATTGATGGCGACCACACCTTCCGGCGACAATTGCCGCATATAGCCGACGTCGAGAAGCTTGGTTGCCGCCTCCGGATAAAGGCTGGTCGAGTCGCGGCCGACGAGCTTTCCTTCTTCACCGAGCGCGTAGATGATCTCGGTGATGGCGCCGCCAACGGAAACCAGCCGGGAGGTATCGGCCTTCTGCATTTCCTGTGCAACGGCTGTGCGAACAAAGGATGCGCCATCCGGCAAGGCGGCTGGCAGCACGAAGGGGGTAGAGACCGCGAAGATTGCCAAGGCCAGTTCCCAGGAACGCAGCCGGCGGAAATCATAGGGAGCTTTCATGAGCGTTCCTTCACGCCGCTTCGGTGATATCAAGCCGGGCGAGATTTTCCATGACGGTGCGCCATTCCTCGCGTTCGGCAAAGCCTTCCTTACGCTTGCCGAAGAACTGGATGACCATGTCGCCCTTGGCGTCGAGTGCTTCGAGCGAGGTCACATGGCCGTCGGCTGTCGGCTTGCGCACTGCCCAGATTTCAGCGAGGTGATCGCTGCGCAGGTGCAGATGCAATGTCGGGTCCATGATGTTGAGCCAGGGACCCATCGTCTGGATATTGGCAACCGGACCGGAATGAATCTGAATGACACCGTGATTGCCGACGAAGCACATGATCGGCACTTCGATCTTGGCCGATTGGCGCAGCATCGCTTCGACGGCTTCGGGCTGCAGTTTCCAGGCGTAGTCTTCACCAACCGACTGCAGCGCTTCGCGGCGGCCGAGCTTCAATTTACGCAGAAGTCCATGGAACTGATGCGTATCGGTCATCTTGCTCCACTCGTCGCGCAGCGTCGCCACATCGACCGGTGCGGCTTCGCCGTCGGCGATGCTGTCGACCTTGCTTTCCGGAATAAAGTCCTGTGACTGATCCTCAAGCCGGAACGCGTCGACAATGCTGTGATAGGCATCGAGATTGGAAGCTGGACGCAGGTGCACCTTGTGAACGGCGGTTCCCTGCTTGTCGAAGAACTGCAGGCTGCGGCGCACATCGTCGCCATCGGTCTTGGTCACGGCAAAGCCATGTGCCCAGGCGCCCGGGAAAATGCGCAGGTCGATATTCTCACCCAGCACGATCGAGGCATGTTTGCTGGGAGTTATATTCTCGAACACGCCGATCTTCTCGTGAACAGCACTTTCGTTGCGGGTCAGGGCCATCACTTCCCCAAGTTCCGCTGCCCGTTCGAGAAAACGGTTGGCGCCGCCGTCGATCCGAATGCTGGTCAGTCCGCATTCGGCGGCCACAAGGGCTGCTTCTGAAATGCCGAGCTGAGCGGCGATATCGCGCTCGCGCATCTTCGGATTGGCGGCCCGGTAGGCGCGGATGTCGGACGGGGTCGGGCGGGATGTCTGGGTCATTTGTCTGGCCTATTTGTTCAGAATAAGTTTGCCCTGGCGGGTGATCTTCATGCGGTAGATCGCGCCTTCATGTGCAATGAGGATTTCGTTTCCGCCCCGGAAAAGCTCGCGGCTTTCAACGATGCGCTGCGTCTGGCCTGCCGGCACGGCGACCGGCACGGCATCTGGTTCATTCGGTGTCACCGGCTTCCGGTCCTGGTCGTGGCGGCTGAAAACAAGGGATTTTTCCCCTGATTTGGCCGGGTCATTGCGATTAGTATCTTGACTTCATTACTCATCTTTTATTATGGACGCAATACAGGATTTTTGCGCTCAAGTTTAATTCCTGAGCTGAAATGCGCTGTGTGAGACGAGCTCGGGGGTGGTCATGCGCAGCCCGGCCACCAATCTGTGAGAATGGATAGACCATAATGAAAATTGTTCGTCTGCTGCCTCTGGCTCTTTTGGCTGTCTCATTGTTTGGCACGACCGCAATGGCGCAGGATGCCGGGACGCCCGGTGCGCTGTCGATAGAGATGAATGATCTGGCCCCGTCTGAAAAAGGCTGCAAGCTGACCTTCGTTGCCGGAAACGGCCTGCCGCAATCGCTGTCCAAGGTTTCCTTCGAGTTTGTGCTTTTCGATGCAAAGGGACTGGTCGAGCGAATGGCCGTTCTCGATTTTCGAGATCTGCCGGCTGGAAAGACAAAGGTCCGGCAGTTCGATCTGCCAGGAACGAAATGCGAGGCGGTCAAAAGCCTGCTGATCAACGATGCTCCTGTTTGCGCTGGCGATGGTGTTGCCAAGGATGCCTGCATGAAGGCGCTGAAGACGGGTTCAAAATCGCCTGTCGAACTGAAGGGCTGATGCGGATTTCGTATCGGTATCTGCCATGAACACTCTTATCAAATGGACAGGCGCGATCCTCTTTTCGCTTTTGGCGCATGCGGGTGCGACGCAACTGTTCGAGCCAAATGAAAAGCCGCCGGAGCAGGAACTGGTGGCGGGCGGCGAAGCCATGGAAGTGGCCGTTCTCGGCAACGCTTTCGAAGAGACCTTGCTGGCGGGCGATCCCACCGAAGCGATCGAGCCGGAGAAAGTCGAGCCCGAGGAGGTCGTGCCGGAGCCGATGGAAGTGGCGGAGATACCGCCCGTTCAAGCCGAAGTGACGGCTGAGACGCCGACGGACATCGTTCCCACCGAGGCCGATGTCATTCTCCCGGCCGAGGAAATTGTACCGGCCACCGCCGAACAGCCCGAGATTACGGCAACTGTTGCGCCGGTGGAAACGGTCGTCCCGGAGGAAAAGCCGGAAATAAAGCCCGAGCCTGAAAAGAAGCCGGAGCCGAAGAAGGAGCCGGACAAGGAAAAGCCGAAGAAAAAGCCTGTCAAAAAACGGGCTGGAGACGCCGGCAAGCAGCAGGAGTCAGTTATTAAAGGGCAGGAGGATGGTGTCGCAAATGCCGCCGCCTCGAGTGCTCAGGGCAAGAAGGGAGCATTTTCCCAGCAATCCGGCAATGCGAGTTTATCGAACTACAGCGGAAAGGTGCGCGCAAAATTGTCTCGCGCCAAGCGCTATCCCCCCTCTGCACGCCGCGAAAAAGCTCAAGGCATAGTCACGGTCCGGTTTATTGTATCGAGCAATGGTAGTGCAAGCGGCGTCTCGATTGTGCGAGGTTCGGGCTCCTCCCTACTGGACGATGCAGCTATCGAGGCTGTCCATCGAGCAGCTCCTTTTCCGGATACACCGGATGGAGCCTCCAAGCAGTTCGTAATCCCGATCGAATACAATTTGCGATGACTGATGAGAGCAGGGTATTTCCGCAATTCCGCTTCACGGAAATGAACTCTGCTTTCCTCTAAAATATGAGAAAAAAACTCATGTTTATACTTTACTATTTTTATCAAGTTAAATAGGGTTCCCGCACGATCAGCCGAACGGCCGATTCCGAAACACGCGGAGACTGACATGGGTGACAAACGGCAGCAGCTCAAGCCGAAGCAGAAGCAGAGCCGGGAGGCCGAGACACGCAATGTGCCGGTTTCCGCCAAGCCGCAGGAAACTCGGCTTGAGGGCCGCAGCTTCCTCTATGTCGGCGGCCGCGATTGCCAGGTGGCGCATCTGCGCCAGATCGCCAGCTCCCATGGCGCCGAACTCATCCACCATGATGGCGGGCTGCGCGAGGCGGTGTCCCGCATCGACAATATCCTGCCCTCGGTCGACTGCGTCTTCTGCCCGATCGACTGTATCAGCCATGATGCGTGTCTGCGGGTAAAGACCGGCTGCAAGAAGTGGGGCAAGGCCTTCGTGCCCTTGCGCAACGGCAGCAAGTCGAGCCTGGAGCGCGCTTTCCTCGACCTGAAGGCAACTAGCCGCAGTACCGCCAGCTGACCTGCCGTTCGGGGCGATATCCGGGTGCATGGTCTGCGGCCCGATTCTCTGGAGATTAAGACATGAGCAATGAGCGTCCCGATCAGTTCACGATGATCGGACTGCACAAGCTGGCCTCGCAATTGGGCGACGGGCTGGTGCCGGAACTGTACGAGCTGCTGTCTCACCGTGCGCGTATGATGGAGGACAATCCGAACGTCACGGAATTTCCGGTCTGGCAGGCACGTCCGCCGGCGCGCTCCGTTTTGGGGTTTGCGCCTGCGCCGCGAGATAATATCCTGCCGTTCCCGTCCGGTGCTGTCGATACAGTGCAGACCAAAGATCAAGCCTGAGGATACTTGCATGTTTTTTGCCATGAACCGGTTCAAGATCGCTATCGGCCACGAGACGGCGTTCGAAGATGTCTGGAAGAACCGTGATTCCAGCCTTGCGGAAAATGCCGGCTTTAAGGAATTCAAGCTGTTGCGCGGCGAGACCGTTGCCGGCGAAGGCTACACGCTGTTCGTGTCGAGCTCCATCTGGGAAAGCCGCGATGCCTTTGCTGCCTGGACGAAATCGGAAAATTTCCGCGCAGCCCATAAAAGTGCGGGCGATAACCGGGCGATGTATCTCGGTCCGCCGAAGTTTGAAGGTTTCTCGGTGGTCGAGGGCGCTTAACCCTCTTTCCGCATGAAGAATGCGCCGGCGGCGACAGACAGCCAGCCGAGTATCATCAGCACGCCGCCTGCCGGTGCCGACATTGGAAACAGTCCCTGGCCGGAGAAATGGCGTGCGGTGAGATCGGCGGCGAACAAGGCCGTTCCGGTTGACAGCAGCAAGGCTGCAATCGCCGCAGCGCGCATGACGGGCCAGGCGGCGTAAAGGGCGATGAGGGCAGGGGCATGCGCCAGGCACATCGCCGAGGCGCCACCGAGCAGACGCGGATCAGCGCCATGTGACGCAGCTGCAGCGCTGATGACGCCGAATAGGCCCATCAGGCCGGCAATAAAAAGGGTAACTGATCGGAACTGCCCGCTCTGCATCTCTATTCGTCCTTATTCTGCATGTGATGGGCAAGCCGTGTCACCGGCTCCAGAATGATTGACCGCAATTGTGGATGCGACACCGTCTCTTCCAGCGCCTGATTGAAACAGAGCAGCCACTCGTCACGCTCCTCAGCGCCGATCGCTGCGCCGAAATGGCGGCTTCTCAGGCGGGGATGGCCGCGTTTGTCGGTGTAGAGTGGCGGTCCGCCAAGCCAGCCGGTCAGATACTCGTAGAATTTCTCTTCGCTGCCGGAGAGGTCGGCCGGATGGATCGCCCGGCAGCGCGCGGCTTGCGGCAATGTATCCATCAATTCGTAGAAACGGTGGGTGAGCGCCCGCACGGTCTTGTCGCCACCAATGGCGTTGTAAAGTGTGTCCGTCTGGCCGTCCGTCATCATCGCTTCCCTTGTTGATGGCCGTTCTAGCGTGTCGCGCTTTGCCGTTCCAATCGTTTTTCACAGAGCTCTCAAGGTTGCGTCGATTGAGCGCGTCGGTTCCACGGGAACATGAATTACCTTGACAAACCGTCCAGACGGTATCTTATGTCCTGATGTCTATCGCTCACCACCGCCGCAAGCAACCGGAATTGGTCCGCCAGCAACTGCTGGAGGTGGCTGCACGCCTGTCGCTGGAGCAGGGGGCTGCGGGTGTAACGCTCGACGCCGTTTCTCAAGCTGCAGGCGTCAGCAAGGGCGGGTTGCTGCATCATTTCCCCAACAAGATGGCACTTTTGAATGGCCTCTTCGACGATCTGACCGGGAAACTCGACCGGGCGATCGAGGAAGAAATGCGCAACGATCCGGTTGCCCATGGCCGCTTCACCCGCGCCTATCTGTCCATCGTCTTTGCGCTGGAGGACGAGGCGGATGCGCAGGGTTGGCAGGTGCTGACCGTTGCGCTTTTGTCGGAGCCGCAGTTGCGTGAGCGATGGCGAGTATGGGTGGCGGATCACGCCGATGAATTTGTCGGCACTGACTCCTCATCCGGGTGTTTGCTGGCCCGGTTTGCGGCTGATGGTCTGTGGCTGGCGGATATCCTCAAGAGCCACGACGTCGATCAGCTCATGCGTCGGGCCATGCGGGCGCAACTGGTCGCACTTTCCTTACAATAACTGGCCTTGCTATAACCGGCTATCGGAGCCCTACATGAACCCCACAATGCTCTATGCCGTGCTCGTGATTGCCATTGTTTTCGAAGTGCTTGGCACATCGGCCATGCAGGCTGCCCAGCATTTTACCAAGCTGGTGCCGACGCTGATCATGGTGGTCTGCTATGCCATCGCCTTCTATTTCCTGTCCTATACGTTGCGCGTCATTCCCGTCGGGATTGCCTATGCGATCTGGAGTGGTCTCGGCATCGTGCTCATTTCGCTGGTCGGCTATTTCGTCTTCGGGCAGAAGCTGGATCTTGCCGCCATTCTCGGGCTCGGATTGATCATTGCTGGCGTCGTCGTGCTCAACGTCTTCTCCAAATCCACCTTCCACTAAACCCGTCCGGTCACCAGATTTTCACTTGCAAAACCGGCGCGCGGATTCTATCGCTGGAAATTGAAAGCGGTTTCAATTTCATCAAGCGCTGATGAATGCAGCGTCGGAAGAAGGATTGGTCATGACCATCAAGGCAGTTGTCTGGGGCGAAAATATCCACGAGCAGACCAACGAGGTCGTCAGAAGCATCTATCCGAATGGCATGCACAACACGATTGCCGCAGCGCTGAACACGGATCCCTCGATCGAAGCCACGACGGCGACATTGCAGGAGCCGGAGCATGGCCTGAGTGTCGAGCGCCTGGCAAAGACCGACGTTCTGCTCTGGTGGGGCCACAAGGATCATGGCGCCGTATCCGACGAAGTCGTCGAACGTGTTGCCAAGCGGGTCTGGGAAGGCATGGGGCTGATCGTTTTGCATTCCGGCCATTTCTCCAAGCCGTTCAAGCGGCTGATGGGCACGCCCTGCGCGCTGAAATGGCGCGAGGCGGGTGAGCGCGAGCGGCTGTGGGTGATCAATCCGCGCCATCCGATCGCCGAAGGCCTGGATGAGAATTTCGTGCTGGAAAACGAGGAAATGTACGGCGAGCAGTTCTCCGTGCCGGAACCGCTCGAAACCGTGTTCATCTCCTGGTTTGCCGGCGGTGAAGTGTTCCGTTCGGGTCTCACCTGGCGCCGTGGTGCCGGCAATATTTTCTATTTCCGTCCCGGCCACGAAACCTATCCGACCTATCACGACGCCAACGTCCACAAGGTTCTGCGCAACTCGGTCAAGTGGGCCTACAATCCACAGGGCACCTACACCGCCATCCACGATGCGCCGAATGTGCCGGTCGAGAAGGCACTGGAGCCGATCGTCGAACGTGGTCCAAAACTGCATCAGGCTGGCGAGGAGGGGTATAAGTGATGAAGCCTATCCGTCTTCTCGTTCTTGGCACCGGCGGCATGGCCAATACCCATGCGATGAACTTTGCCACGATGAGTGGCGTCGAACTCGTCGCTGCCGTCGATGTCGATCAGGTCCGGGTG
This sequence comes from Pararhizobium sp., assembly GCF_965279435.1. NCBI lineage: Bacteria > Pseudomonadati > Pseudomonadota > Alphaproteobacteria > Hyphomicrobiales > Rhizobiaceae > Pararhizobium > Pararhizobium sp. The sequence continues at coordinate 126,302 of NZ_CBDIHY010000003.1, read as the reverse complement.
CAAGCCTTTGCCTTGCGTCATGCGATCGCCAAGACATTTACTTCGCTTGATGAGGCGGTTGCCTGGGGCGAATTCGATGCGGTCACCAACGTGACGCCGGACAAGATCCACTATCCGACAACGCTCAAGCTTCTGGCTGCCGGCAAGCATGTGCTGTGCGAAAAGCCGCTGGCCGAGGACTATGCCAAGGCCGACGAGATGGCGACGGCTGCGGAAAAATCCGGTCTGGTGACGATGGTCAACCTCACCTACCGCAATGTCGCCGAGGTGCAGAAAGCCCGGCAGATGGTTCTCGCCGGCGAGATCGGCAGGGTCCGGCATATCGAGGCATCCTACCTGCAGAGCTGGCTGGTGTCCAAGGCCTGGGGCGACTGGGCAACGGAATCGCAATGGCTCTGGCGGTTGTCGACCAAGCATGGCTCGAATGGCGTGCTCGGCGATGTCGGCATCCATATCCTCGACTTCGCCGGTTTTGGCGCGGCAACCGATGTGGAGCACATCTTCGCCCGGCTGAAAACCTTCGACAAGGCGCCCGGCAACAGGATCGGCGAATACGATCTCGATGCCAATGACAGCTTCACCATGACGGCCGAATTTGCCAATGGCGCCATGGGTGTCGTTCATGCCAGCCGCTGGGCCGTCGGCCATCTCAATGAGCTGCGTCTGCGCATGCACGGCGACAAGGGCGCCATCGAGGTGATCCACACGCCCGATGGTTCAACGCTCAAGGCCTGCCTGGGCGACGACGTCGAAAAGGGTATCTGGAAGGACATCGATGCGGGAACCGTGTTGACCAACTACGAACGCTTCATCGGCGCGGTCCGGGCCGGCAAGACAGTCGAGCCGGGCTTCCGCCATGCTGCCGATCTGCAGAAGGTTCTCGATCTGGCCATGGTCACCGAGAAGGAACGCCGCGAACTTAAGGTTTAAGACCTTTTTGCCGCCGCCGTTGAATTGCGGATGACCAGTTCCACCGGCCAGACCTCACGCAGGTTTTCGGCCGGTGTTCCCTGCAGCATCTCCAGTACCATTTCGCCGATCCGCGCACCTGCCGCGCGGATCGATGACCGCGTCGTCGACAGTGTCGGCGAGAGATGGTCTGGGCTGATATACGGAAAGACGTCGTCATGGGCGATCAGCGAGATATCCTCGCCGACGGTCAGACCGGCAATGCGGATCGCCCGCATGGCACCCAGCGCCGACATCATCGAGCCGGCGATCACGGCGGTTGGCCGGTTCTCAAGCTTCAGAAAACCCTGCATCAGACGGAAGCCCATCTCGTCTGTAAATTCGCCATGCCCGCACAGTGCCGGATCGATCGTAACCCCACGGTCGCTCAGCGCCGTCTGATAGCCGTCCTGCCGGTGTTCGGCAAAAATCCGGCCGCGATAACCGTTGAGCAAGGCGATGCGGCGATGGCCGAGATCGAGCAGGTGGCTGGTCGATTGCCGGACTGCGCCGAAATTGTCGATGTCCAGCCAACCGAAATTGCCGTCTGAATTGGTGCGGCCATGCACGATGAAGGGCAGCCGCAGCGAGTTGAGCAGTGCAATGCGGGGATCGTCGATAAACGGCGAATGCAGGATAACGGCATCGACGCGCTTGCTGGCGGCAAGGCGCCTGTAGGTGGCAAGCTCGGCCTCGGGCGAATCCACCGTCGAAACGAGAATGTCGATCTCTTCCTGCTGCAAGCGCCCGCCAAGCCCACCCATGAACTCGCTGGTATGTGGCCCGAACTCGCCGCCGCCCTTCAGCACGATGCCGATGGCGCCGACCCTTCCAGTGGCAAGTCCCAGCGCGCTGGTGTTTGGCCGGTAGCCATATTCGAGCGCTGCCTTCAGCACCCGCTCACGGGTTGCCTGCTTCACCTCGGGATAACCGCTCAAGGCGCGACTGACCGTCGTCTGCGACAGTTCGAGCCGGTTTGCGAACTCCTTGAGGTTCATGGGGAATTTCCTGTTGTCTGTCGTCTCAGTGTAGGCGGCTTTACGGTTGCGTCAAAGGAACTATGCCGGGCACGCCCTCGCGAATCCGGCGGGAGAAATCCGGTGCAATGGCTGAGGCCTGCGCCCGCGCACTGATGGCGCCGCCGCTCTGCAACTGCTCCAGCGTAAAGCCGGGTGTGAAGCCGTTCACGCCGATGATATAGGAGGGCAGGTAACCTGAAAGGATCAGCCGGTAATCCAGTGGCAGAGCGCCGGAGACGATATGGTTGATCATGGCGAAAACGATCGTCGTGCAGTTGGCCGTGACCGTATTATAATATTGCGGTATCTCGTTGAGACCGTTGGCCGTATCGACATAGGACAGGAAAAGCGAGCGCATCGCCGGTTTTGGAATGTTGAGGCGGTAGAGATAGACGTTTTCCTTGCGGATATTGGTGCGTAGCCCGACGATATCGCGTTCGTCGGCGGCAATGACGCTCATCTCGAATTCCTTGAAGAACCCGCCGATCTCCGAAAAGCTCTCATTGCGCTCCTTGCGTATTTCCACCGAAAACGTGACGAACTGGCCATCCTCGAAACCGAAGGACACCAGCGTATGGGCAATCGCCGGGCTTGACCAATAGGAGAGCAGCAGGTCGACAGAGGCGAGTTTGTTGAGGTCGTAGGTGCGGTTTTCCCAGCGCACCGTGTAGTTAGTTGCTGACCGCCAGTCGAAATTGCGGACATTGGCAAGTGTGACTTCCGGGCCGTTGACGACGCCGGAGACAATATGTGCGACCTCGTCTGCCCAATCCCGATTGTTGCTCGCCGGTACGGCGTTCCACCAGAACAAAAGACCGGCGATCATCAACGGATAGAGCAGAGCCGCAACACGGGAGTGCCAGCGGACATAGGCATAGAGCGCGACAAGCGAGAGGATGGCCCAGAGTGCCGCGAGCAATATCTTGACGGCGGCTGGGCCGGGCGCCTGGTAGAATAGCGCCATGGCTCCCCAGAACGCAAAGCCCAGAATGGCAAGCGTCGAAATCACCCTTATGATGATGCCAAGGACATGAAAGCGGCGACGTTCAACAGGCTCGCTCATCGTTCAGCGACCATCATGGAAGCTTGGGTTGCAAGCTCTTGGCGCGGTTCCATGCCCATGCAGTCCTCCTTGGTTTCACCTGCCTGCAATGCCAGATTTCCGGGCAGGAAGACATTCGATTTTTCGGTTTCCGGCATTTTTTCAAAGAGAAAACTCTTTATGCTCATCAGGTTTTACAGGTCCGCACCCTAAGCTGGACGATCAAGTAAGCCGTTATACCATCATTGTTTTTCGGTTGTTGAAATTTGCAGAAGCCGCATTGTTATTTGTCATATGATTGACTAGCATCCCGTTCTTGACCAACCGGACAAAAAATTGGCTGACGCCAACAGACGTATCAGGCAGGACGGGATTTTTTCAATGCATGCGGTTTTCGACGGCCACAATGATGTGTTGCTGAGACTGTGGAGCAATGCCAAAAAAGGCGCTGACCCGGTCATCGAGTTTTCTGAGGGAACAACGGAAGGTCATATCGATGGCCCCCGTGCCAGGAAGGGCGGTCTCATCGGAGGACTGTCGGCGATCTACATCCCATCCGACCATCTCGTCCTGAAGACGCCCGACGAGAACGGCCATTACGCGACAGAACTGTCCGAGCCGTTGGAGCGGCAGCCATCTCTGGATGTGGCGCTGGAATTTGCCGCCATCGCCCTTCGGCTCGATCGTGCCGGTGCCTGGAAGCTTTGCCGTTCCACTGCCGACATTCGTGCTGCGATGGACGCCGGCATCTTTGCCTCGGTGCTGCACATGGAGGGCTGCGAGGCGATCGGCGCTGATCTGACCGCGCTTGAAACATTCTACGCCGCCGGATTGCGTTCGCTTGGCCCCGTCTGGAGCCGTAACAACGTTTTTGCCCACGGCGTGCCGTTTGCCTTCCCGATGGGCCCGGACACCGGGCCGGGCTTGACCGAAGCCGGTTTCGATCTGGTGCGCGCCTGCAATCGTCTCGGCATTCTCATCGATCTCGCTCATATTACCGAAAAGGGTTTTTGGGACGTGGCGAAGACCAGCGACCAACCGCTGATCGCCAGTCATTCGAACGCACATTCCCTCACCACCGTTGCCCGCAACCTGACGGACCGCCAGCTGGACGCCATCCGCGACAGCAAGGGGCTGGCCGGACTGAACTACGCAACAACGATGCTGCGGCCTGACGGTCTGGAAAATGCCGATACACAGTTGTCCGATATGGTCCGTCATGTCGATTATATGGTCGAACGCATGGGTATCGATTGCGTCGCGCTTGGTTCCGATTTCGACGGCGCAACCATTCCGGAAGGCATAACCGACGTGGCTGGCAACCAGAACCTGATTGCTGCCCTGCGGGACGCCGGATATGGTGACGCCGAACTGACAAAAATATGCCGGGAAAACTGGCTGAGGGTTTTGGGACAGGCCTGGCACGAAGCCGCCTGAACCGAAAATAGAAGGCCCATCGCGGGTTAAAAAAGGGAACAGAGAGATGATGCATTCACTGAACAGGCATGTCCGTATGTTGACGGCTGGCGCCGCCATGTCGCTGATTTTGATGGCGGGTGCGCCCGCATTCGCCGAAACGCCGGCCGACACACTGGTCGAAGGCTGGGCGATCGACGACATCATCACCATGGATCCGGGCGAAGCCTTCGAGCTTTCGACCGCCGAAGTCACCGCCAATACCTATAGCTATCTCGTCCGCCTCGATATCAATGACACCTCCAAGGTCGTCGGCGATCTCGCCGAAAGCTGGACCGTTTCCGATGATGGCCTGACCTACACGTTCAAGCTGAAGCCCGACACGAAATTTGCCTCTGGCAACCCCGTGACGGCCGAAGATGTGGCTTATTCCATTGAGCGCGTCGTCAAGCTCGACAAGAGCCCGGCCTTCATTCTCACGCAGTTTGGTCTGACCGGCGACAACGTCACGGAAAAGGCCAAGGCTACGGATGCCGGTACGTTCACGTTCACCGTCGACAAGGCCTATGCGCCGAGCTTCGTGCTGAACTGCCTGACCGCAACCGTCGGTGCCGTCGTTGACAAGAAGCTGGTGCTGGAACACGTGGCTGCCGTGACGCCGTCGGCCGAATACAAGTACGACAACGATTTCGGCAATGAATGGCTCAAGACCGGTTATGCCGGCTCGGGCGCCTTCAAGCTGCGCGAATGGCGCGCCAACGAAGTCGTCGTCATGGAGCGCAACGACAATTATTACGGCGAAAAGACACCGCTCGCCCGCGTTATCTACCGTCACATGAAGGAAAGCTCCGGTCAGCGCCTGGCGCTGGAAGCCGGTGACATCGACGTGGCGCGCAATCTCGAGCCGGGCGATTTCGACGCCGTTTCGAAGAACGCCGAGCTTGCCACCACCAATGCCCCGAAAGGCACGGTCTATTACTTCAGCCTCAACCAGAAGAACGCCAATCTGGCCAAGCCCGAAGTGGCCGAAGCCTTCAAGTATCTGGTCGACTACGATGCCATCGGCTCGACCCTGATCAAGGGTATCGGCGAAATCCATCAGACCTTCCTGCCAAAGGGCGTTCTCGGCGAACTGCCGGAAAATCCCTACAAGCTCGACGTTGCCAAGGCCAAGGAACTGCTGGCCAAGGCCGGCCTTGCCGATGGTTTTACGGTGACCATGGACGTGCGCAACACCCAGCCGATCACGGGTATTGCTGAATCGATCCAGCAGACGCTGGCCCAGGCCAACATCAAGATGGAAATCGTTCCCGGCGATGGTAAGCAGACGCTGACCAAGTACCGCAACCGCACGCATGACATCTATATCGGCCAGTGGGGCCAGGATTACTTCGATCCGAACTCGAACGCCGAAACATTCACCGTCAACCCGGACAATTCCGACGAAGGCAAGAACAAGACGCTCGCCTGGCGCAACACCTGGGACGTTCCGAAGGAATGGACGGAAGAAAGCAAGGCTGCACTGCTCGAGAAGGATGCAACCAAGCGCGCCGACATGTACAAGGACCTGCAGAAGAAGGTGCTTGAAAAGAGCCCGTTCGTGGTCATCTTCCAGCAGACGGAAGTTGCAGGCACCCGCGCCAACGTGAAGGGTTTCAAGCTCGGTCCGAGCTTCGATACCAACTACGTCTTCACGGTCTCCAAGGATTGAGCCGGAGATAGCCGGTGAGCATTCCCGAAACAGTACCAACGGCCGGGCGCTCACGCGCCCGTGCCAACGGCTGGGCAAAGAGCATCCTGCGCTTCCTGGTCATCATCGTCACGACCTATCTCGGTCTTCTGGCCGTGACATTCTTCATTGGCCGCGTCATCCCGATCGACCCTGTGCTCGCCGTTCTCGGCGACCGGGCGCCGGCGCATGTCGTCGAGCGAACCCGCGAGCTGATGGGCTTCAACAAGCCGCTCTATGAACAGTTCTATATCTATGTGCGTGATGCGCTGACCGGCAATTTCGGCACCTCGGTGCTAACAACCAATCCAGTCATGGCCGATATCCGCCGCGTCTTCCCCGCCACGCTGGAGCTTGCAACGCTCGGCACCATTATCGGTAGCCTGATCGGCGTTCCGCTCGGCGTGCTCGCCGCCGTCAAGCGCGGCTCGATCGCCGACCAGATCGTCCGCGTCGTCGGGCTTGTCGGTTATTCCGTGCCGATCTTCTGGCTGGCTCTGCTGTCGCTGTTGTTCTTCTATGCCAAGCTGCGCTGGGTCGCCTATCCGGGCCGCATCGATATCGTCTACGAATACAGTTTCACCCCGATCACCGGCCTTTATCTGTTGGATTCGCTTTGGCAGGGGCAGTGGGATGTTTTTCGCGACGTTTTCCGCCATATCATTCTTCCGGCGAGCCTGCTCGGCTATTTCTCTTTGGCTTATATCAGCCGCATGACGCGCAGCTTCATGCTCAACGAGCTTGGCCAGGAATACATCGTTGCGGCGCGCGCCAAGGGTCTGTCCGAAACCCGCATCATCTGGGGGCATGCCTTGCGCAACGCTGCGGTGCCGCTGGTGACCGTGATTGCGCTCTCCTATGCCGGTCTTCTCGAAGGCTCGGTGCTGACGGAGACGGTGTTTGCGTGGCCGGGGCTTGGGCTCTACATCACCAATTCGCTGCAGAACGCCGACATGAACGCGGTTCTGGGCGGCACCATCGTTATCGGTTCCGTCTTCATCGCCATCAATATCCTGTCCGATCTTCTCTACCGGACACTTGACCCGAGGACGCGCGCGCGATGAGCCAGTCCACCCTTCAAACCACTCCCATGACCCGCCGCCAGTGGCTGATGACCGACAGGCCGCAATCGCGCCTCCAGGCGCGTCTTGGCCGCGCCTACATGACCTGGCAGCGGTTTTCCGCCAACAAGCTGGCCGTTGCCGGCCTCTGCATCATCCTGCTGCTGATCCTGATTGCGATCTTTGCCGATGTCTTGGCACCGCATTCGCCTGTCATCGGCAATCTCGGTGGTGCGCGGCTGTTGCCACCGGGCAGCCCGGGCTATCTGCTCGGCACCGACGATCAGGGCCGGGACATTCTTTCGCGCCTGCTGCACGGATCGCGGCTGACGCTGCTGGTCATCGTTCTTGTGGCGATCATCGCAGCTCCGATCGGCCTTCTGGTCGGCGCCATCTCCGGCTATGCCGGCGGCTGGGTCGATGCGGTGCTGATGCGGATTACCGACATTTTTCTCGCCTTTCCGAAGCTGGTGCTGGCGCTCGCCTTCGTCGCCGCCATGGGGCCGGGCATCCAGAACGCCATCATCGCCATCGCCATCACCTCCTGGCCGCCCTATGCGCGTATCGCCCGTGCCGAAACGCTGAGCGTACGCAATTCCGATTATATTGCTGCCGTGCGGCTTATGGGGGCTTCGCCTTTCCGCATCGTGCTGCGGCATATCATGCCGATGTGCACGTCGTCGCTGATCGTGCGTGTGACGCTGGATATGGCAGGGATTATTCTGACGGCCGCCGGTCTCGGCTTTCTCGGCCTCGGTGCACAACCGCCGCTGCCGGAATGGGGTGCAATGATTGCGTCCGGCCGCCGCTTCATTCTTGATCAATGGTGGGTTGCCACCATGCCCGGCATTGCCATCCTGATCGTCAGCCTCGGCTTCAACTTGCTTGGCGACGGCCTGCGCGATGCGCTCGATCCACGGGAGAGCGGCCAATGAGCACCATGCTGACGGTCGATGACCTGCGGGTCTCGTTTCCCACACGGTCCGGCCTGATCGAAGCGGTGCGTGGCGTCTCCTTCACGCTTGGCCGCGAACGGCTCGGCATTGTCGGCGAAAGCGGTTCTGGAAAATCGCAGACGGGCAGGGCGATCATGGGCCTGACGCCGGCACATGCGAAGATTGCGGCGAAGACGTTGAATTTCGACGGCATCGACCTTTTGACGGCTCCGGCCAAGGTCAGGCGAAACCTGCGCGGCAGCCGTATTGCGATGATCCTGCAGGACCCGAAATATTCGCTCAACCCGGTGATGAGCATCGGCCGCCAGATCGTCGAGACCCTGCGCACGCATGAAAAAGTCAGCAAGCGTGAGGCGCGCGACCGTGCCATTGCCATGCTCGAGGCGGTGCAGATCCGCGATGCCGGCCGTGTCTTCGATCTTCATCCGCACGAGGTCTCCGGCGGCATGGGGCAGCGGGCGATGATTGCCATGATGCTGATCGCCGGCCCCGAACTGCTGGTTGCCGATGAGCCGACATCGGCGCTCGATGTCACGGTGCAACTCGAGGTGCTCGGCATTCTCGACAAGCTCGTTGCCGATCGCGGCATGGGCCTGATCTTCATCTCGCATGACCTGCGGCTGGTCTCGTCCTTCTGTGACCGTGTCATCGTCATGTATGCCGGCAAGATCGTCGAGGAACTGGCAGCGTCCGATCTCGGCAATGCCAAACATCCCTATACCCAAGGCCTGCTCAACTGCATGCCGACGCTCGGCACCAACCGGCATCCGCTGCCCGTGCTCGACCGCCAGCCGGAGTGGGCGCTATGACCGCAATTGTCTCTGCTGAAAATCTCACCGTCGCCTATGACGATTTCCTGGCGCTGGATAATGTCAGCATCGATGTCGCGCCGGGCGAATCCTTCGGTCTTGTCGGTGAGTCCGGATCTGGAAAATCAACGCTTTTACGCGCCATAGCCGGCCTCTCGCCCGTCAGCCGGGGCCGGATCGTGCTTGATGGCAAGCCTCTGGATGTCAAACTCCGCGACAAGGCGTTCTATCGCCAGGTGCAGATGGTGTTTCAGGATCCCTATGGCTCGCTGCATCCGCGCCAGACCGTCGACCGGCTGCTGCAGGAGCCGCTCGCCGTTCATGGTGTGCAGGATGCCGAACGGCGCATTCTGCGGGCACTCGACGAAGTCGGCCTCGGCTCATCCTTCCGCTTCCGCTATTCGCACCAGCTCTCCGGCGGCCAGCGCCAGCGCATCGCTATTGCAAGGGCGTTGATCATCGAGCCGCAGATCATGCTGCTCGATGAGCCGACGTCGGCGCTTGATGCCTCGGTTCAGGCCGAAGTCCTCAACCTCCTGGAACAGGTCCGGCGCGACCGCAAGCTCACCTATATCATGGTCAGCCACGACCTCGGCGTCGTCACGCATATGTGCGAACGGCTGGCGGTGATGAAGAACGGCAAGGTCGTCGAGCGGCTATCATCCGCCGATCTGGTCGCGGGCCGTCTCAAGGAGGATTATACCAAGAACCTGATGGTGGCGAGCAAGGGGTTCGTGCGGGATGCGGCCTTGGCGCCGTAGCGCCGCCAAGGCCAATGGCGCTGCTTAGCCCCACTTCATTTCGCCCTTTGCAACTTTGGCGCCTAACTCCAGCGACGAGGTGTCAGCAAGGTTCGGGTAGAGCTTTGTCATGGCCGTGATCAGTGCTGCGCTGTCCTTTGCTCTGGCTGCTTCTCTATCGAAGGCAATGAGATAGTCGCGCGTGAACGTGATCGCATCAACGCCCTGCGCCGCGCCTTCGATCTGGTGGCCGGGAATGACGATCTTCGGTTTGCGCGCGATCAGGTCATCAAGAGCCTTGATCCAGGCGGCGCGTTTCTCAAGTGTACCCTCGTCGGCAACCCATACATGAATGCCGGAATAAACGAGAACGCCACCGAAGACCGCTTCGAGGGACGGAACCCAGAGATAGCGGCGGTCGTGCATTGTCGGAATTTCAACGATCGCGATCGTATTGCCTTCGAGATCGAGCGATGCCGCATCCGACGCTTCCGGGATCACCACGTCTGCCAGTGTCTGCGGGCCGTTGTCCTTGAGCTGCGGCCCCCAGACGCCCAGCTTGGCTTCAACGTTGGCCTTGATCGCCTCGACAGTGACCGGTTTTGCAATGACTTTTGCATCCGGAAACGCATCGGCAATTGGACGCAGGCCGAAATAGTAATCGGGGTCGTTGCAGCTCACGTAAATCGTTGTCAGGCGCTTGCCGGTGGCTTTGATGGCATCAGCGACGGCTTTGCCATCGGAAAGAGTAAAGCCGCCGTCGATGAGGATCGCATCTTTTTCACCGGTCAAAAGTACCGGCGTGCGGCGAAAGCCGGCTTCACTCGCCTGAAAGAACGTCCAGGCAAGAGGGCTGCCAGCGGCGCGCGCGAAGTTTAGCTGCAGGGTGGCCGCTAGGCCAGCGGTGGCAGCAAGTTTGAAGGTTTCGCGGCGCGTGATCATCGTGTGTCTCCTGACGTGGAAGTGCTGAATTCCTTATCTCAAATCTTGTATGTGCAATAAATATCGGTCAATCGTACAGACTGTATGATCAGATGAGACAAACATGAGCGATCTTCTTAATCTCAACCGGTTGGTCTTTTTTACGTCTGTCGTTGAGGCTGGCTCTTTTACGGCCGCTGCTGACCGTCTCGGAGTTGCCAAGGCGGTCGTCAGTCACCAGATCGCCCGGCTGGAAGAGGAACTCGGTGTAACGCTGTTGATGCGCACGACGCGCCGCGTTCATGCGACGGAAGACGGCAATGTATTCTACGATCGCTGCGTCCTCATTTTGCGGCAGGCGGAATCCGCCTATGGCGAAATATCGCTCCGCAACGCAGAACCCTCTGGAACGCTGACACTGACGGCTCCGCTCGACTATGGGGCCGCAGTCGTGGCGCCCGCGATCGCTGCCTATATGTCGGTTCATAGGCAGATGCGCGTCGATGTGGTCTTCGACGACACCGTCAGCGACATGATTGCCGACCGGATCGATCTGGCCATCCGGGTTGGCTGGCTGGTAGATTCCAGTCATCAGGCACGCCGGCTGGCCACGTTTGAGCAGATTGTCGTCGCAGCGCCATCGGTTGCCGCCCTTGTTCCCGCAGGGGCTGTTCCGGCCACATCGGCCGATCTGCCATGGATCGCAAATGGAGCCCTGAAGAACCCGCTCCGCTGGACATTTGCCAGCGACGCGGGAGAAACGGTTACCGTCGAAACAAGACCGGTGATGACCACGGATAAGACGCCGACGGCTTACGCCTGCATGCTGGCAGGCGTCGGGGTTTCCATCTTTCCCGATTACCTGGTCGATGCCGACATCCGGTCTGGAAAGATCGTTAGGCTTTTCCCCGAATGGAGCCTGCCGCAAGGCGGGATTTATGCGGTGTTGCCACCCGCCCGGTTTCGTCCGGCCAAGGTCAGGACGTTCCTCGACCTGCTGGTTTCGGCCGAGCGCAAGCGGAAGCGGCAAATTGCTATCCCTCCGGGGACGTGACCCGACAGAATCGCAAACCAGACGGGTCGTGAACACCGGTTGCTTCCCGCTGCAATGGCAAAAAATTGGTGCCCGGCTGGATGAGAATCAACGACCCCTGCCTTCGGAGGGCCCCACTCCATCCAACTGAATTACGGGTGCATCCGGCGCCTATTCCGGTCCGACAAGCGGCGGCATGATGCGCGCAGTCGGACCGCGCCTTGCGCCGTTCATTAGAAAAGAGCAAAATACGAAGACTGGGGGCATTCACCGTGGAGGGGTGCATCATGAACGATATGAGCCTCATGAATCTGCAAGCCGGAAAGACGACCGTAAGCGCGGCGGCCATTGAGGCTTTCGTGTGGCAGCAGCGCGGAGATGTGCTGGATGCCGGCGACGCATCCTATGACGAAGTGCGTGCCGTCTGGAATGGCATGATCGACCGAAAGCCGGCGTTGATCGTGCGATGTGCCGGTGCTGCCGACGTTCTTAGAGCCGTGCGCTTTGCCCGCGACAACCGGTTGCTTGTCGCGGTGCGTGGCGGTGGCCACAACATTGCCGGCAATGCAGTCTGTGACAGTGGCCTGATGATCGACCTGTCGCCGATGACCTCCGTGCGTGTCGATGCTGCGTCAATGCGTGTCTGGGTTGAGCCTGGAGCAACGCTGGCTGATGTCGATAGCGAAACCCAGTCCTTCGGACTTGCGGTGCCGACCGGGATCAATTCCACGACGGGCATTGCCGGACTGACGCTGGGTGGTGGTTTCGGCTGGATCACGCGCAAGTTCGGCCTGACCATCGACAGTCTCGTCTCCGCCGATGTGGTGACTGCGGACGGCAATCTGGTGCGTGCAAGTGCGACGGAAAACAGCGATCTGTTCTGGGCGCTACGGGGCGGTGGCGGCAATTTCGGTATCGTCACGACGTTCGAATTCAAGCTCCACCAACTTGGCCCGCAGGTGACGGCCGGGCTCGTCGTCCATCCATTCGCCGATGCGAAAACCGTGCTTGAACAATACCGGCAAGCGCTTGAAACGGCGCCGGACGAACTGACCTGCTGGGCTGTGATGCGGCAGGCACCACCGCTGCCATTTCTGCCGCAGGAGTGGCACGGCAAGGAGGTGCTGGTTCTCGCCATGTGTTACTGCGGCGACGCGGCCGCGGCCGAAGCGGCCACCGCCCCGCTGCGCTCAATCGGCAAGCCGATCGCCGACGTTGTCGGCCCCAGTCCATTTGTCGGCTGGCAGCAGGCATTCGATCCGCTACTGACACCGGGTGCACGTAATTACTGGAAGAGTCATGATTTCATAGAGCTTTCCGATGCGGCGATCGCAATTCTGCTCGATGCCGTCCGCAAGCTGCCGGGGCCGGAATGTGAGATCTTCATTGCCCATGTCGGCGGCGCTGCCGGCCGGATCGCAACTGATGCCACCGCATTTCCGCAGCGGAATTCACATTTCGTCATGAATGTGCACGCCCGCTGGCGCGAACCGGCGATGGACGCGGCCTGCATCGGCTGGGCGCGCCAACTCTTCGCCGCCGCAAAACCCTACTCTGTCGGAACCGCCTATATCAATTTCATGCCCGAAGACGAGGGCGACCGCGTCGCAGCCGCCTATGGCGGCAACTATCAGCGGCTCGGCGAGATCAAACGGCGATATGATCCCGACAATCTGTTCCGCATGAACCAGAATGTAAAACCGGGAGAATAGCCTGCTTAGGCCCGTTGAGGAATTTAGCCGCTAAACGGCAAATGGTGCACCCGACTGGATTCGAACCAGTGACCCCTGCCTTCGGAGGGCAGTACTCTATCCAGCTGAGCTACGGGTGCATCCGCGACGGCAAGGCGTCGAAGCAGGCTGTGCCCGGTTCATAGCCCAGGAAAGACGGCGCATCAATGGCCAATGCGCATCGCCCGCCGAATTTTGCGAAGATGCGTCCGGTATCGATCCGCCCCGTCCTTGCGTGCGTAAAGAGCCTTGTATCTGCAGCGATACGCAGGGACGACGGACGGCAAGGAAGACGGAATGGATTCTCTGGGCAGGGCCTACAAGGCAACCATTATCGGTGCCAGCGGCGGTATTGGCGGTGCGCTTGCAGATACGCTGGAAACGGATCCGAATTGTGCCGTGCTCGTGCGGCTATCACGCAAGGAGACCGGTTTCGATCTTGGCGACGAAGTGACGATCCAGCGCGCAGCGGCAGCCATCAGAGATGCGCACGGCGATATGGATCTGGTGTTCGATGCCACGGGCGCGCTGGAGATCGACGGTATCGGTCCGGAGAAAAGCCTTAGGGCGATTGACCCTGCGGTGATGGCACGGCAGTTCGCGGTCAACGCGATCGGGCCGGCGCTGATCCTCAAGCATTTTACGGCGCTGATGCCGCGTGGCCGTCGCGCCATTCTTGCAACGCTGTCTGCACGCGTCGGTTCGATCGGCGACAACAGGCTTGGCGGATGGATATCCTACAGGGCTGCCAAGGCAGCACTCAATCAGATCGTCAAAACGGCTTCGATCGAGATCGCCCGGACCCATCCGCAGGCAATTGTCGTCGCTCTTCATCCGGGCACCGTTGCAACGTCGCTCACCGTGCCCTTCCGGCATGGCGAGGCCACGCCGCCGGAAGAAGCAGCAAGACAATTGATCTGCGTCCTCGATAGCCTGCAGGTTCCCTCGACCGGCGGATTTTTTGCCTATGATGGTCAGGCCATAGAATGGTGAAGGTTCGGCATCTGGTTTTCATTCTTGGCGATCAGCTTTCTTCAGCCATCAGTAGTCTTGACGGTACCGATCCGGAACTCGACGTCGTGCTGATGTGCGAGGTGATGGAAGAGGCGACCTATGTGCGCCATCACCCGAAAAAGATTGCCTTCATCTTCTCGGCAATGCGCCATTTTGCCGATGAGCTGCGTCAGCGCGGATTCACTGTTGACTATTCCATGCTGGATGCACCGGATAACGCCGGTTCCTTCAGCGGTGAACTTGAGCGTGCGATCAAGCGTTTCGACCCGGAGGCGGTACGGATTACCGAGCCGGGGGAATGGCGGGTTCTTCAGATGATGGAGGCCTGGGCGGAGACGTTGCACTGTCCGGTGGACATCCTGCCAGACAAGCGGTTTGTCTGTTCGCGCAGCGAATTTGCGGCGTGGGCAAAAAATCGCGCGCAGTTGCGAATGGAGTATTTCTACCGTGACATGCGGCGCAAGACCGGCCTGTTGATGCGAGGAGATGAGCCCGAAGGTGGGCGCTGGAATTTCGATGCGGAGAACCGCAAGCCTGCATCGCCGGACCTGTTTGCGCTCAAGCGGCAGGGCGTGGCACCGGATGCCGTCACTCAAGAGGTGCTTGATCTCGTCGGCCGCCGCTTCAAGGCGCATTTTGGTTCGCTGGAAAATTTCGATTTCGCGGTGACTGCGGCCGGCGCGCAAGTCCTGCTGGACAGTTTTGTCGCCGATCAGCTGCCGACCTTCGGTGAACAGCAGGATGCGATGCTGTCATCCGATCCATTCCTCAGCCATTCGCTGTTGTCCTTCTATATCAATGCCGGATTGCTTGATCCGCTCGATGTCTGCAGGCGCGTCGAGGTCGCCTATCTTGCCGGCGATGTTCCGCTCAATTCGGCCGAAGGGTTCATTCGCCAGATCATCGGATGGCGCGAATATATTCGTGGCGTCTACTGGTTGAAGATGCCGGACTATCGCGCGGTCAATTTTCTCGAGGCCGACCGGCCGTTGCCGGACTTCTACTGGACGGGCGAGACGGACATCAATTGTGTGCGCACCGTCGTGTCAGAGACCCGCGATCATGCCTATGCCCATCATATCCAGCGGCTGATGATCACCGGAAATTTCGCACTTCTTGCCGGCATCCGCCCGCAGGCCGTGCATGAATGGTATCTCGAAGTTTATGCCGATGCCTACGAATGGGTTGAGCTACCCAACGTCATTGGTATGAGCCAGTTTGCCGATGGTGGGTTTCTGGGCTCCAAGCCCTATGCCGCAGGCGGCAATTACATTCATCGGATGTCGGATTATTGCGGCACCTGCCGTTACGATGTGAAAAAGAAAACCGGCGAAAGCGCATGTCCGTTCAATGCGCTCTATTGGGATTTTCTCGATCGCAACGCGGAAAAGCTGAAGCGCAACCAGCGGCTGGGCCCTGTCTATGCCACCTGGGGCAAGATGACCGAGGCACAAAGGGGCGATTACCGGCAAAGTGCTGCCGCGTTTCTGGCAAAGCTGGATGGTGCTGTCCGCACGTATTGAGCGGCTGGTGTTCGGGGAGGAGGATGTCCTCCCCGAAACGGGACGGTTTGGCGTTACGCCGTCTGCATGGCGCCGGGGCCGGGGACGGCCTTGGGCGGGACTTTGCCGAGGATGATCATGCCCAGCACTTCGTCCTTGGTGACGTCTTCGGTGCGGGCATGGCCGACCACCTGGCCGTTCTTCATCACCGAGACGCGGTCGGCGAGGTCGAAGACGTCGTGGATGTCATGGCTGATCAGGAAGATGCCGATGCCTTCGCGCTTCAGCTGCTTGATCAGTTCGCCGACCTGCGCCGTTTCCTGTGGGCCGAGCGCTGCCGTCGGCTCGTCCATGATCAGGATGCGGGCGTCGAACAGGATGGCACGGGCGATGGCCACCGACTGGCGCTGACCGCCCGAAAGCGCTTTCACCGGCTCCTTGAAGCGGCGGAAGTTTGGGTTGAGCCGCCCCATGACTTCGCGGGCCTTGGCTTCCATCGCCACGTCGTCGAGCGTGCCCCAGGGGGTGCGCAGCTCGCGGCCGAGATAGAGGTTGGCGGCGGCATCGACATTGTCGGCGACGGCGAGCGTCTGGTAGATCGTCTCGATGCCGTAACCCTTGGCGTCGCGCGGGTTGTTGATCTGCACCGGTTCGCCATTGATCAGGATTTCGCCGGCATCGCGCTTGTAGGCGCCGGACAGGATCTTGATCAGCGTCGATTTGCCGGCGCCGTTATGGCCAAGCAGAGCCACGACTTCGCCCGGATAGAGATCGATCGAGGCATTGTCGACAGCGTGGATGCCGCCGAAGGAGATGGAAATGTTCTTCATTTCCACCAGCGGAGTGCGTTGTTCCGTCATTGTCGTACTCCTCTTACTTGGCTCGGCCGCGATAAACGGTATCCAGCCAGACGGCCATGACCAGCACGATGCCGATGACGATGCTTTGCAGCGGCGTGTCGATGCGCAACAGCACCATGCCGGACTGCAGCGACTGCATGACGATCGCGCCGAGGACTGCACCTGAGATCGTGCCCATGCCGCCGGCAAGCGAGGTGCCGCCGATGACTGCAGCAGCGATCGTGTACAGTTCGTCGAGCGTGCCCTGCGCGTTTGTGGCGGCGTTCAGGCGCGCCGTCGAGATGGCTGCGGCGATGGCGCAGAGTGCCCCCATCAGCGCGAAGATGCGCACCGTCACCCAGCGGGTCTTGATGCCGGCGAGTTCGGCTGCTTCCGGGTTGCCACCGATCGCAAAGACGTAGCGGCCGAAGCGGGTACGGGTGGTGAGGAAGCTCATGGCGATGGCGATGCCGACGGCCATCAGCACCGGGATGGCGATGCCGAGCGGGATCTGTAGTCCGCCTTCGGGCCAAGGGATATTGTTGGCCTCGGCATATTTCTTGGCGAGGTTGACCGGCATATAATAGCTGTTGAGCACCCAGACGGCGATCATCACCGTGACGCAGCCAACCAGCGAGAGGAAATATTCAGCCCACATCGGCCGCAGCGGAAAGCCGAAGCGCTTGCGCTGCTTGCGCGAGTTGATGATCGAGGCGACGATGATCAGGCAGGCAATAATGCCGACAACCCAGCTCGCCGTGGCGCCGATCGATCCCTCAGCGCCGCCGCCCATGAGACGGAATGTCGTATCCATCGGGGCGACGGTTGCGCCGCTGATGACCAGGAAGGCCGCAGCCCGCCAGATCAACAGGCCGCCGAGTGTGACGATGAAGGCAGGAACATTGAGAAAGGCGATGATGACGCCCTGAAATGCGCCGATGGCGGTTCCAAGCACAATACCGACCGTCAGGGCGATGATCCAGGTGGCCGGATTGTCGAAGCCGATCAAAGGCGGCAGGATTTTCGCCTGCGTGATCGCCATGATCATGCCGACGAAGCCGAGGATCGAGCCGACCGAAAGGTCGATGTTGCGGGTGACGATGACGAGCACCATGCCCGTTGCCATGACCGAGACCGAGGCAGCCTGGACCGTGAGGTTCCACAGGTTGCGTGGCGTCAGGAAAAGCCCGCCGGTAAAATATTGAAAGCCGAGCCAGATACACAGCAGGGCTGCGATCATCCCGAGAAGCCGGGTATCGATCTCGGTCGCCTGCAGGAAACGCTGCAAGGCGGTTCCCTGTGTCTGGCGCACGCTGCTGGAAGGCGTGGCAATGGTGGTGTTTGCCATTTCCGGATTACTCCCCCTTTATTCTTGTCTTTACAGCGCCGCGCGTCATGAATGACGCGCAAAGGTCGCTGTAACGCTTTAAATTGCTGCATAATTTTCCTTAAATCGATCCCGATTTAAGGAATTATGCAGTAAAGTACCGCACATCGGAGAAGCGCCGCAACGTGGTCGCTGCGGCGCTCGGACGGGACTTTATCTGCCCATGTTCAGGATCGGATCAGTTGCAGACTGCAACGGTTCCGGCCTTCACGCCCTGGCAGGTTTCTTCCTTGGAAATCCAGCCGGCATCGATGACGACGTTCAGATTGTCCTTGGTGATCGGCTGCGGTGCGATGAAGAACGACTGCATTTCGACGCCCTTCGGGCCGCCGGCAAACTTGACCGTGCCGGGGATCGCATCCATGGCAGTGCCGCTGGCAAGCGCTACGGCGATTTCGCCGGCCTTCTTACCGAGTTCGCGGCTATCTTTCCAGACGGATACGGTCTGTGTGCCAAGCGCAACGCGGTTCAAGGCAGCCTTGTCGCCGTCCTGGCCCGAGACCGGAACCGAGCCTGCGAGGCCCTGGGCTTCGAGGGCTGCGACAACGCCGCCGGCCATGCCGTCGTTCGAGGAGACGACGCCGTCAACCTTGTTGTCGTTGGCGGTCAGGAACTGCTCCATGTTCTTCTGGGCAACTTCCGGCTTCCAGCCGTCGGTGTAGGCTTCGCCGACATTCTTGATCTTGCCTGCGTCCATGGCAGCTTTGAGCACTTCCAGCTGGCCGGAGAACAGGAAGTCCGCATTCGGGTCCGTCGATGCGCCCTTGATGAAGACGTAGTTGCCTTCCGGCTTGACCTTGAACACTTCGGCAGCCTGCATGCGGCCGACTTCCTTGTTGTCGAAGGTGATGTAGTAAGCGGCCGGATTCTCGATCAGACGGTCGTAACCGACGACCGGAATACCTTCAGCGGCGGCCTTCTCGATGGCCGGGCCGATTGCTTCCGAATCCTGCGCCAGAACGATGATGGCGTTGGCGCCCTGCGCGATCAGCGATTCGATGTCGGTCAACTGCTTTGCAGCGGATGCCTGGGCGTCAGCGGAGATGTACTTGTCGCCGGATGCTTCGAGTGCTGCCTTGATGGCGGCTTCGTCGGTCTTCCAGCGCTCTTCCTGGAAGTTCGACCAGGAAACGCCGACGACCAGATCCTTGGCCATGGCTGCAGTGTGCAGAGATACGATGATGGCAGCGCCTGCCATCAGTGTCAAAACTGATTTCATGAAGTCCTCCCAAGTGACCGCTGGCCGTCCGCGCGAACCTCCCGCACGGCCCCCGGCCAGCAAATTTGCCTGTCGCCAACTCCGAAAGAGTTTTTTCTCGACAGTCGAGAAAATAGATGTCAGAGTTTTTCGGGGCTGTCAACAATGCTTTGGGCAAGGTCGTTTGACATCGGGCAGATGCTTTGGGAGGAGCATGTGTTTGTGGAATTCGTGAATCACAGGGATGCGCAATGCTGAGCAAATCGAGCACCGAACTGGTGCGTCAGCAAAACAGCGCACTCGTGCTTGCGACCTTGCGGCGCCTTGGGCCGCTCTCTCATACCGACATATCCGAACATACCGGGTTGGCGTCTGCGACGGTTTCGGCGATTACCGCCGAACTGGAACGGGCAGGGGTGATCGAGAAGGCGGAACAGCAGGCGCCTTCAGGACGCGGACGGCCGCGCGTGCTGTTTGCGCAGCGCCGCGACAGCGGCTTTCTGATCGCCGTGCGGATTTCCTCGGATGTGGTGCAATATTCGCTGGTCGATTATTCCGGCCGGCTGATCGACCGTTTCGAGGAGCCGCGCAATCACAAGGTTGTGGGCACGCAGCTGTTTGCCGAAGGCTTCCTCGATGCGCTTTCCCGCCTCATTCACCGCTCGCAGCTCGACAAGGCGCAGATCTTGGCTATCTCCATCTCCAGCAAGGGCACCGTCGATGCCGATGGCAAGCGGCTGTTGTGGTCGCCGGTGTTTGGTGGAGAACAGATCGACTTCGTATCGCTGCTGCAGCCGGAATGGCGTGCCAAGGTCACGCTGAATAACGAGACGCTGCTGGTGGCGCAGGCCCTGGGGATGAAGGCGGATGCAAGCGAGGCCGGTTCTTTCCGCGGACTTGCCGCCTTGTCGCTTGGCCACAGCATCGGGCTTGGTGTTGCCCGCAAGGACCGGTTCGGCGAGTTGGAGGTGACGGCTCCCAATTTCGGCCACATGCTGCATGCGGCCAATGGTTGCCTCTGCCGTTGCGGCTCCTTCGGCTGCATCGAGGCTTCGGCGGGGTTCTATGGAATTTTGCGCACGGCGTTTGAAGTGCCGCCCGATACGATCCCCGCCAAGTTCGTGCCGCTGGCCGAAATGGACAAGATCGCCGCAAGTGCACGCCAGGGAAACCGCATGGCGGGTTATGCCTTCAGGCAAGCCGGTATTGCGCTCGGAAATGGCCTGTCCCGGCTACTCAGTCTTTACGATCGAATGCCGATCTTTATCACCGGACCCGGAACGCGTTACTTCGATCTTTTGCAGCGTGGCATCGATGAGGGGTTGGAGCAATCACATGAGGTGCGTCTGCAGGGTAAGCCGGAGATTTCGGTGATCTTCGATGAGCAGCGTCTAGTGTTTGACGGTCACCTAGATCGCGCCTTGACCGACATGGACCATGACATCGCCGCCTTTAGGCCACTTCCATCCGGTGGAAGCGACGGCTGAAAAGGTGCGTAATCTCTAAGGTCGCCCATCTTCGATTCGAATGTAAAATCCGGCATCGACTGAGACAATGCCGGGCACTGAGTCTGGCTTTCGCTGCCAGGTTTTGCGATATCGTGCTCAACCGAACCGGCTATCCGTCATCGTAATCTTTGTTGCAAGGTGCCCCATGCAGAGTGTTGAAAATGCCGAAACTGTACTGCCGGTCCAGAGGCAGCTCGAAGCCTACAATGCGCGCGATATTGACGGCTTCATGACGTGGTGGGCGGATGATTGCCAATATTATGCTTTCCCCTCCACGCTCTTGGCGAATGGTGCTGCGGAAATTCGCGAGCGGCACATCGAGCGCTTCAAGGAACCGGCCCTTCACGGAACCCTGCTGACACGGATCGCCGTCGGCAACGTCGTCGTTGATAGCGAGACGGTTCAGCGCAATTTTCCGGACGGACCGGGCGAAGTCGACGTGATCTGCATCTATGAAGTTGAAGGTGGTAAGATTGCCAAGGCGTGGTTCAAGCTCGGCGAGCGGCGGCTGCACAATGCGGCCTCGTAAAGCGGTCCGTTGGGCGAGAGCCGTGCGTTGGCAAAGTAACCTGCACAAATAAAGGCGCCCGCGATAGTCTACCGCGAGCGCCCTCAATATCGCTCCTTGAGCGGTTAAGCGTCAGACGCGGATCTGACGCTTTTCAGTGACCGACTTCACGGCGGCATCGGCCAGGGCCAGTGCTGCAAGGCCATCGGCGCCTGAAGGGGTGATCGTCGTGCCCTTTTCGATCGCGGAAATGAAGCCGGCGATTTCGTTGGCATAGGCTTCGGTGTAGCGGGTCATGAAGAAATCATGCAGCGGCGGGCGGGTATAGCCGTCGCCATTGGCGATCTCGATTGAGACGGCGCGCTGATTCTCGGCGGAGACGACGCCCTTCGAGCCGTGCACTTCGATGCGCTGGTCGTAGCCATAGGTGGCGCGGCGGGAGTTGGAGATGATCGCCTGCTTGCCGGATGCGGTTTCCAGAATGACCGAGACGCTGTCATAGTCGCCAGCCTTGCCGATTTCCGGATCGACGAGAACAGCCGCATGAGCCGTGACGGCGACCGGCTCTTCGCCGAGCAGGAAGCGGGCCATGTCGAAATCATGGATGGTCATGTCGCGGAAGATGCCGCCGGAACGCTTGATGTAGTCGACTGGTGGCGCGCCCGGATCGCGCGAAATGATCGTGACCATTTCGACATCGCCGATCTTGCCGTCGTCGATCGCCTTGCGGACCGCCATGAAATGCGGATCGAAGCGGCGGTTGAAGCCGACCATCAGCTTGCCCTTGGTTTCTTCGACGACCTTCATGCATTCGCGTACGCGGCCGACGTCGAGATCGATCGGCTTTTCGCAGAAGATAGCCTTGCCGGCGCGGGCGAAACGCTCGATCAGGTCGGCATGGGTGTCCGTCGGTGTGCAGATGACAACGGCATCGATATCCGCTGCCTTCTCGATCTCTTCGATCGTGCGGACCGCGCAGCCATACTGCTTGGCGATCGTGTTGGCTGCCTCGGGGAAGGCATCGGCAACGGCCACGAGGATGGCATCGGGGTTGGCGCTGACTGCTTTTGCGTGGACCTTGCCGATACGGCCGGCACCAAGAAGACCAAATCTGACGGTCATGTTCATCTCTTTTTGACGAGCGGCAAAGCGCCGCGAAGGGACGGGGTGATGACGCTCACTCCGGACAGGCGTTGCGGAAGACAGGTCCGCGCAGATGCACTCAAGATTGGTTTCAGGCGTCTGCCGGTCGCGCGTTGCGGGCAGGCGCAATCTCTCTCCCTGTTTCTGCCTTATGCCGATCAGCGTGCCGTCTATCTCCTCCGGCACATTCGAAAATCGGAATAAAAACGTAACAACTTTAATTTTCAGAATATTTATTCCATTTGAGGCGGTGCCGTCAAGCTGTTAAAGGCTGCGGCCCCTTGCGGCAAATGTCCTTTTGGACATAAAGCTGTGGCCTTTGATGCGAGGCCCTCTATGGCCGGGCAAATCCCCAAGGACAGTTTGCATGATAAAGCTCATCGATCCGGATCATCCGTTCTACAGGCCGCTTTGGGTTCGGCTTCTGATCGTGGCGCTGTGTTCTGCGTGGACTGCCGTTGAATTCTGGAATGGCGCAGAGACCTGGGGGATGATCTTCCTTGCTGTGTCCGCCTATACGGCCTGCGTCTTGATCATCTTCTTCAAGCCGAAGGCCGAGGTAGCCGAGGAGGCAAAGACCGACGACCCGGCTTAATCTGCCGGAAAGATATGATTGTCACCGCCGCTGCAACAGGCGCACCCGCCGTTGTGCTTCGTCGATCAGCATGTTGGCGATCTTCATCCGGGTGGTGGCGTTGGTGCGAAATTCCGGGTGATGCAGGTCCGGATGGTTATCGGCCGCAAAGCGCCTGCGCTTGTCAGCCAGCCCCTGTGACGTCTCGGTGTCCGTCAACCCGAGGTCGGCGGCGATCTGCTCGGGGCGGATGCGGGCGAGGTGCTCCGGCATGACAGGTTTGGGTATAGGTTTGGCGGGCGCCAGCATCTCGTCGCTGGCCGTGTCGAAATAGGCGCGCTGAACCGCGCCGCTGTCAGCAATACCGGATGCCGCAAGATTGCCGACGAAGCCGCCGTTGAGGCCACGGATATTTGCATGGGCCGACTGCTCGTCCTCAGCAGCGCCTTCCTCGTCTTCTTCCGCCTTCAGCCGCTCCAGAACCGACTGGAACACCGACATTCCGAACATGTGTTTCGCCCCGTTTCGCGGGCTTTAGAGCATGGCAAGGTTTTGCGGGCCTGATCAGGCGGTGCTCTGCTTCAGGATCAGATCGTAGAGCAGCTTGGCGCTCGGCGGCAGGGCTCGGCCGCGTGCGGTGATCAGGCTGTAAGGCCGGATCTTGATGTCGAAGTCGGTTGGAAGAACGCGGATTTCGCCCGCCTGGCTGCCGCTTCCGGCAATTAATGTGGCCACGTCGCGGGCAACGGGCGCGACGGCGTTGGTGTGGCGGACGATGGAAACCGTGAGGATCGTCGACGAGGTGTTGATGATGGTAGCGGGCAGGGGCGTACCGGCCGACAGGAAGCTGTCCTCGACCGCGCGCCGCAGCAGCGTTCCGGATGGCTGGAAGACCCAGTCATAGCCGGGCAGGTCGGCTGAGCTGACGATGTCCTTGTCGAGCAGCGGATGGCCTGCCCGGACGATCAGGCAGACATCTTCCTCTCCAAGCTCGATCAGATTGAACTGCCGCGGATCCATGTCGTCGGGTATCCGGCCGATGACGAAGTCGTGACGCGCTGCCAGCAGTTCGCGCACCAGCACGTTGCTGTTTTCGATCTGGATGTTGATTTCGATGCCGGGATAGGCGGTCGAAACCTGCCTTATAGCGGGAACGGCAAGATTGAGAGCCGGGCCTGTGACGGAACCGAGTGAAACCGAGCCGCCGCTTCCTGTCTTCAGTTCGTTGATCTCGCGCGTCGTCTCCCGCAGTTCCAGGAAAATGGTGCGGGCGCGCCGTGCCAGTGCCCGGCCATATTGCGTCAACTCGACGCCACGGGCGACGCGGGCGCAGAGTGGGGCCTTTAGAATGGTCTCGATCTCACCCAGCATACGTGACGCGGCTGGCTGTGAAATACTCAGAGAATCGGCTGCCGCACTGATCTGACCATGCTCTTCGATGGCCAAAATCAGCTGAAGATGACTCATTTTTAAGCCTAAGCGAAAAATTCCGCGCTCCGAATAATCCACAGCTGTGGATGGGACCGGCAAAGAATCGTCCATATTTAACCCACCTTCCGAGAAAAATACCTTCGCATCTGCGAAAAATCACACTGTTACGGCTTACTATACCGATATTGTTATAATTATACACCTATATTGTATTTGACAGTTATGATGTTTGATTCCAGTTTGCAACCATGTGCGCCAACGTGCTCGGGAGCGTGTAAGGCCTGGGAGGGCTTTCTTTCACCCCTTAAACCTCCGCCAAGAGATTTTCTGATCTCTTGGCTACGCGACGCGCTGCACATATCGAGGCCGGCTGATCGCCGCTTGGATCAACACTCAGGGAGAGATACATGAGATTAGTTACTTCGCTTCTCGCCGCCGCAGCGCTCAGCGTGGCGTCGTTCGTCGTTCCGGCTATTGCCCAGGACAAGGGCACTGTCGGTATCTCGATGCCGACCAAGACCTCGACCCGCTGGATTTCCGACGGCGAGACCATGGAAAAGCTGTTTAAGGAAGCCGGCTACACGGCGGACCTGCAGTTTGCTGACGACGACATTCCGAACCAGCTTGCCCAGATCGAGAACATGGTCACCAAGGGTGCCAAGGTTCTGATCATCGGCGCCATCGACGGCACGACGCTCTCCGACATCCTGGCAAAGGCTCACGAGGCTGGCGTCAAGGTCATCGCTTACGACCGTCTGATCCGCGATTCCGGCAATGTCGACTACTACGCAACGTTCGACAACTTCCAGGTCGGCGTTCTGCAGGCAACGACGCTCGTACAGGGCCTCAAGCTCGACGGCGCGACCGAGCCGAAGAATGTTGAACTGTTCGGCGGTTCGCCGGACGATAACAACGCCTTCTTCTTCTACGATGGCGCAATGTCGGTTCTGCAGCCGCTGATCGACGCCAAGAAGATCGTCGTCAAATCCGGCCAGACAGGCATGGAAAAGGTCGGCACGCTGCGTTGGGACGGTGCTGTTGCACAGGCCCGCATGGAAAACCTGCTTTCCTCGACCTACACCGATGCCAAGGTTGACGGCGTTCTGTCGCCTTACGATGGTCTCTCCATCGGCATCATCTCGGCTCTGAAGGGTGTTGGCTACGGTTCCGGCGACATGCCGATGCCGATCGTTACCGGCCAGGATGCCGAGCTGCCGTCGGTCAAGTCGATCCTCGCTGGCGAACAGTATTCCTCGATCTTCAAGGATACCCGCGAGCTTGCCAAGGTTGCCGTCTCGATGACGGACGCCATCATTGGCGGCAAGGAGCCGGAAATCAACGACACCAAGACCTACGACAACGGCGTCAAGGTTATCCCGTCCTACCTCCTGAAGCCGGTCGCTGTTGATAAGTCGAACGTCAAGGAAGTGCTGGTCGGCGCCGGTTACTACACGGAAGACCAGATCAACAACTGATCCCGTCTTTTCCATCCGGGGCCCGCGATCACTTGCGGGCCCTTTTATCTTGATGAGAGACTTGTATTGTCGCTGTGTCTGGCCTCATCATCCACGGACTGCCGCAGGAATACCTGAACATGGACAACATCATTCTCGAAATGCGGGGCATTACCAAGACGTTTCCGGGCGTAAAGGCCCTGGACAATGTCAACCTCAAGGTCCGCGAAGGTGAAATTCACGCACTGGTCGGCGAAAACGGCGCCGGAAAATCAACCCTGATGAAGGTTTTGAGCGGTGTTTATCCCGCCGGAACCTATGACGGCGAGATTCACTACGACAATGAAGTTCGCAATTTTTCGACGATTTCCGACAGCGAACATCTCGGCATCATCATCATTCACCAGGAGCTGGCGCTTGTCCCGCTGCTGTCGATTGCCGAAAACATCTTTCTTGGTAACGAGCTCGCCACCAACGGCGTCATCGACTGGAAGCAGACGTTTTCGCGCACCCAGGAACTGCTCGACAAGGTTGGCCTGCGGGAACCGCCGACGGCGCGCATCACCGATATCGGCATCGGCAAGCAGCAACTGGTGGAAATTGCCAAGGCGCTGTCGAAGAAGGTCCGGTTGCTGATCCTCGACGAGCCGACCGCATCGCTCAACGAAACCGATTCCGACGCGCTGTTGAAGCTCCTGATGGAGTTCCGCAAGCAGGGCATGACCTCGATCATCATTTCGCACAAGCTGAACGAGATCAAGAAGGTCGCCGACAAGATCACCATCATCCGCGACGGCGGAACAGTCGAAACGCTCGACTGTCATAACGAAGATATCAGCGAAGACCGGATCATCAAGGGCATGGTCGGCCGCGATATGGAAGACCGCTACCCGGCGCGCGAGCCCAAGATCGGCGAGACGCTGCTGGAAGTGAAAAACTGGAACGTCTTTCACCAGCACCATCGTGACCGCCAGTTCCTGCACGATATCAATTTCACCGTTCGTGCCGGTGAAGTCGTCGGTATTGCCGGCTTGATGGGTGCAGGCCGTACCGAAACGGCGATGAGCATTTTTGGCAGGTCCTGGGGCCACAAGATCACCGGCGACGTCCTAATGCACGGCAAGCCGGTCGATGTCAGCACCATTCCGCGCGCCATCGATGCCGGTCTTGCCTATGTGACCGAGGACCGCAAGCATCTTGGCCTGGTGCTCAACAACAACATCATGCACAACACGACGCTGGCCAACCTCAATGCCGTGGCCAGTGGGGGTGTCATCGATGGGCACCGGGAAGCCAAGGTCGCCACCGATTACCGCACCAAGCTGCGCATCCGTTCCCATTCGATCTATCAGGAGGCCGTCAATCTTTCCGGCGGCAACCAGCAGAAGGTCGTGCTGTCGAAATGGCTGTTCACCAATCCCGAGGTTCTGATCCTCGACGAACCGACTCGCGGTATCGATGTCGGTGCGAAATATGAAATCTACTCCATCATCAACCAGCTTGCGGCCGAAGGGAAAGGCATTCTGATGATCTCGTCGGAAATGCCCGAACTGCTCGGAACCTGCGACCGCGTCTACGTCATGAACGAGGGACGCATCGTCGCCGAGCTTTCGAAAGCGGAAGCAAGTCAAGAATCCATCATGCGCGCCATCATGCGCTCCGGGGAGAAACACTAATGGCCGCCGACAAAAGCGCTCAGAAAACCACACCATCCCTTGGCGATTACTTCAAAAGCAATATCCGCGAATACGGCCTGCTCATCGCCCTCGTTGTCATCATGCTGTTCTTCCAGTTCATGACCGGCGGCGTTCTGTTCCGTCCCGTCAACATCACCAACCTGATCCTGCAGAACTCTTTCATCGTCATCATGGCGCTGGGTATGCTTCTGATCATCGTCGCTGGTCATATCGATCTGTCGGTTGGATCGATCGTTGCCTTCACCGGCGGCCTGTCAGCGATCATGCTGGTCAAGTGGGGTATTCATTACTCCATCGTGGTCCCGGTTTGCCTCATCCTCGGCGGTCTCGTCGGCGCGGCGCAAGGGTATTGGGTCGCTTACCAGAAGATCCCGGCCTTCATCGTGACGCTGGCTGGCATGCTGGTCTTCCGCGGCCTGACCTACCTCATCCTGCAGAACCGGCCGATCGGCCCATTCCCGAAGGATTTCCAGTCGCTGTCGACCGGTTTCGTCCCTGACTTCCTGTATTTCCTCAATCCGCTGCCAGGCACGATCACCAACTTCTTCTCGCTGGTTGTCATCGTGGCTCTGGTTGCGCTCGCCATCTATTACGGTGTGCGCGATCGCCGGAACAACGAGAAACACGGCACGGAAAACGAACCCTTTGCCTTCTTTGCCGGTCAGATGGCGATCATTGCCGGCGTGGCAATTTTCCTCGGCTTCCAGCTTTCGACCTACAAGGGCTTTCCCAACGTCCTGATCGTGATGGGGCTGCTGATTGCGCTCTACACCTTCGTCACCACGCGCTCGACGATCGGCCGCCGCATTTATGCGATGGGCGGCAACGAGAAGGCGGCAAAGCTCTCCGGTATCAACACCGAGCGGCTGACCTTCTACACCTTCGTCAACATGGGTGTACTTGCGGCTCTCGCCGGCATGATCATCGCGGCCCGCCTGAACTCGGCAACCCCGAAGGCCGGCGTCGGCTTCGAACTCGACGTCATCGCGGCCTGCTTCATTGGCGGTGCTTCGGCATCCGGCGGCGTTGGCAAGATCACCGGCGCTGTCATCGGGGCTCTGATCATGGGCGTCATGAACAACGGCATGTCGATCATGGGCCTGGGCATCGATTACCAGCAGCTGGTTAAGGGCCTCGTGCTTCTCGCTGCCGTGTTCTTCGACGTCTACAACAAGAACAAGGGCTGACCGGTTCCGGTCTGCCCTCCGCGCCGGGCGATGTCCGGGTCCGGCTGTGTAAACGGGTGCCGGAGCGTGTCTGGCGCTGTCATTTGGCGCGATGCTCCGGCCCACGCATCATAACGAGAACGGCGGCCTTGCCGCCACCAACGGGAGCATGTGCCCATGTCTCCCAACGGGGTGTTGTTGCCGAAAGCCCGCCGCTTGACGCCGAAAACAGCCCGGATTGAGAAAAGGATAGTGCTGTGCTGATTTCCCAGGTGAAGAACAATGACGGCTCGATCACGGTCGCCGTCCGCGAAACGGGGCAAGCCGCACGGGCGGTGAAGAACGCGCCAAGCGTCTACGCATTGGCAATGGAGGCGGCCAATTCGGGAAAAAGCCTGAAGGCTATCGTCGAGACACATGGGCTGGGCGAAGAAGTCGATCTTCAGGACGTTCACGCTAGGGGCAACTTTCTGCCGCCGATCACCCATCCGGACAACGCCCATCTGCATCTGACCGGCACGGGCCTGACGCATCTGGGCTCGGCATCGACGCGCGACGCGATGCACGCGGCCGTTTCCAAGGTGGAAGAGGGCGCCACCGACACGATGAAGATGTTCAAGATGGGTCTTGAAGGCGGCAAGCCGAAGCCGGGCGAAAAGGGCGTGCAGCCGGAATGGTTCTACAAGGGCAACGGCAGCCAGACGGTCGCCCCCGGCGGCGACCTGGTCTCGCCGTCGTTTGCGCAGGATGGTGGCGAAGAGCCGGAAATGGCCGGGATCTACGTGATCTCCGACACGGGTACGCCGTTCCGCGTCGGCTTTGCGGTCGCCAACGAGTTTTCCGATCATGTGACCGAGCGTGTCAACTATCTCTACCTCGCCCATTCCAAGCTGCGGCCGGCAAGCTTCGGTCCGGAAATCCGGGTCGGCGAAGCCCCCAGCGACATCCGCGGTACGTCGCGCATCATCCGCAACGGCGCCGTCTTCTGGGAAAAGCCATTCCTGTCGGGCGAAGCCAACATGTCCCATACTTTTGCCAATCTGGAATATCACCACTTCAAATATGGAATTTTCCGTGCGCCAGGCGACGTGCATGTCCATATGTTCGGGACAGCGACGCTGTCCTTCGGTGACGGCATCAAGACCGAAGCGGGTGACATCTTCGAAATCGAGGCGTCCGAATTCGGTCTGCCGCTGCGCAACACGCTGGCTATCGTCGGCGAAGACGAGATCACGATCGGCCAGCTCTGATCTGCTCACATATTTGACTGCGGGTGCCGCTCTCAGGGCGCTCGCTGAAACCAAGGAGGCTTTAAGCCCATGACACTCCATCACAACCTGATCGCCGGCGAATGGGTCGGCAGCAACGGCGTTGAAAACATCAATCCGTCGAACACCAAGGAAATCGTCGGCCTTTATGCCAGCGCCAGCGCTGACGATGCCAAGACTGCGATCGCTGCTGCAAAGGCCGCGTTTCCGGCCTGGTCGCGCTCCGGCATTCTCGAGCGTCACGCGATCCTGAAGAAGACCGCCGACGAAATTCTCGCCCGCAAGGATGAACTCGGCAACCTGCTTGCCCGCGAAGAAGGCAAGACCCTGCCGGAAGCCATCGGCGAAACCATCCGTGCCGCCCAGATCTTTGATTTCTTCGCTGGTGAAGCCCTGCGTCTAGCTGGCGAAGTGCTGCCGTCCGTTCGCCCGAACATCGGCGTCGAGATCACCCGAGAGCCGATCGGCGTCATCGGCATCATCACGCCGTGGAATTTCCCGATCGCTATCCCGGCCTGGAAGATTGCGCCGGCACTCTGCTACGGCAATACCATCGTCTTCAAGCCGGCCGAACTGGTGCCAGGCTGCTCGTGGGCGATCGCCGATATCCTGCACCGCGCCGGCCTGCCGAAGGGCGTCTTGAACCTCGTCATGGGCAAGGGCTCGGTCGTCGGCCAGGCCATGCTCGACAGCCCGGATATTGCAGGTATCACGTTTACCGGCTCGACCGGCACAGGCAAGCGCGTCGCTGCGGCCTCGATCGAGCATAACCGCAAGTTCCAGCTGGAAATGGGCGGCAAGAACCCGATGGTCGTGCTCGATGACGCCGACCTGACCGTCGCCGTCGAAGCGGCTGCAAACTCCGGCTTCTTCTCGACCGGCCAGCGCTGCACGGCATCGTCACGCCTGATCGTCACTGAAGGCATCCACGACAAGTTCGTCGCGGCACTGACCGAAAAGCTGAAGACGCTGGTGGTCGATGATGCGCTGAAGGCTGGTACGCACATTGGGCCGGTTGTCGACGAGCGCCAGCTTGCTACCGATACCGATTACATCGCCATCGGCAAGCAGGAAGGCGCCAAGCTCGCTTTCGGCGGCGAGACCATCACCCGCGACAATCCCGGCTTCTACCTGCAGCCGACGCTGTTTACCGAAGCCACCAACCAGATGCGCATCAGCCGCGAAGAAATCTTTGGCCCCGTCGCCTCGGTTATCCGGGTCAAGGATTACGAGGAAGCACTCAGCGTTGCCAACGACACGCCGTTCGGCCTGTCGGCCGGTATCGCCACGACCAGCCTCAAGCACGCGACGCATTTCAAGCGCAATTCGGAAGCCGGCATGGTGATGGTCAACCTGCCGACCGCCGGTGTCGATTTCCACGTACCGTTCGGTGGCCGCAAGGCTTCGTCCTTCGGTTCGCGCGAACAGGGCAAGTATGCGGCCGAGTTCTTCACTGTGGTGAAGACCGCTTACACGCTGGCGTAACGAAGTTTCCGGACTGGGCATGGCTCGGTCCGGTCCCTCTTAAAGGACAAGGACTATGACGAAGAAAGCGGAATGGCCGCGCAAGCTGCGGTCCCAGGAATGGTACGGCGGCACGAGCCGCGACGTGATCTACCATCGCGGCTGGATGAAGAACCAGGGATATCCGCACGACCTGTTCGACGGGCGCCCGGTGATCGGCATCCTCAACACTTGGTCGGATATGACGCCGTGCAACGGCCATCTGCGCGAGCTTGCCGAAAAGGTGAAAGCCGGCGTCTGGGAGGCCGGCGGCTTCCCGATGGAAGTGCCGGTATTCTCGGCTTCTGAAAATACTTTCCGTCCGACGGCGATGATGTACCGCAACCTCGCGGCTCTCGCGATCGAAGAGACGATCCGCGGCCAGCCGATGGACGGCTGCGTGCTTCTGGTCGGTTGCGACAAGACCACGCCGTCGCTGATCATGGCTGCTGCGTCCGTCGATCTGCCGTCGATCGTCGTTACCGGCGGGCCGATGCTGAACGGCTATTTCCGCGGCGAACGCGTCGGCTCCGGCACGCATCTGTGGAAGTTTTCCGAGATGGTCAAGGCGGGCGAGATGACGCAGGACGAGTTCCTGGAGGCGGAAGCCTCGATGAGCCGTTCATCGGGCACCTGCAACACCATGGGCACCGCCTCCACCATGGCCTCCATGGCCGAAGCGCTCGGCATGGCGCTGTCGGGCAATGCCGCGATCCCGGGCGTCGATAGCCGCCGCAAGGTGATGGCGCAACTGACCGGCCGCCGGATCGTGCAGATGGTCAAGGATGACCTGAAGCCGTCCGACATCATGACGAAACAAGCTTTCGAGAACGCCATCCGCACCAACGCTGCCATCGGCGGATCGACCAACGCCGTCATTCACCTGCTCGCAATGGCTGGCCGCGTCGGCATCGATCTGACGCTGGACGACTGGGACCGCTGTGGCCGCGACGTGCCGACCATCGTCAACCTGATGCCGTCGGGCAAATATCTGATGGAAGAGTTCT
Organism: Pararhizobium sp.; assembly: GCF_965279435.1. Taxonomy (NCBI): domain Bacteria; kingdom Pseudomonadati; phylum Pseudomonadota; class Alphaproteobacteria; order Hyphomicrobiales; family Rhizobiaceae; genus Pararhizobium; species Pararhizobium sp. The sequence goes on along the minus strand of NZ_CBDIHY010000003.1, from coordinate 93,699 downwards.
TCTATGCCGGCGGCCTGCCGGTGGTCATCAAGCGCCTTGGCGAGGCAGGCTTGCTGCACAAGGATGCGCTGACGGTGTCCGGCGAAACCATGTGGGACGAGGTCAAGGACGTCGTCAACTGGAACGAAGATGTCATCCTGCCCACCGACAAGGCGCTGACGCAATCGGGCGGCATCGTCGTGGTGCGCGGCAATCTGGCGCCGAAGGGGGCGGTGCTGAAGCCGTCTGCCGCATCGCCGCATCTGTTGACGCATCGGGGCCGGGCTGTCGTGTTCGAGGACATCGACGACTACAAGGCGAAGATCAACGATGACAATCTCGACATTGACGAGACCTGCATCATGGTCATGAAGAACTGTGGGCCGAAGGGCTATCCGGGCATGGCCGAGGTCGGCAACATGGGCCTTCCACCAAAGGTGCTGAAGAAGGGTATCACCGACATGGTACGCATCTCCGATGCCCGCATGTCCGGGACAGCCTATGGTACTGTCGTGCTGCACACGTCGCCCGAAGCCGCCGTCGGTGGCCCGCTCGCCGTCGTCAAGAACGGCGACTTTATCGAGCTCGACGTGCCGAACCGCCGTCTGCATCTCGATATTTCCGACGCGGAACTGGCGCTGCGGCTTGCCGAATGGCAGCCGAACCACAACCTGCCGACATCGGGCTATGCCTTCCTGCATCAGCAGCATGTCGAAGGGGCCGATACCGGCGCCGACCTCGACTTTCTCAAAGGGTGTCGTGGAAGCGCGGTTGGCAAGGACAGCCACTGATCTGCACAGCATTTGAAATCGAGAAAAGGCGGGGCATTTGCTCCGCCTTTTCTGAATCAGGCCGCCATTGCGGGAGTGGCCAGTATGGACTATATTGCTGTACACATGTACAGGAGAAGTGGTCATGTCTGGTAAGGCAGTCGGTGCAGCCGAATTCAAGGCAAAGTGCCTCAATCTTATTGATCAGATGAGCGACGATGGTGAACCCATCACCATTACCAAGCGCGGTAAACCCGTCGCGGTGCTCTCGCCGGTTCCAGAAGCTGTGGCTAATACCAGCATCATCGGCGCGATGAAGGGCAGCGTTTTAAGCTATAATGATCCGTTTTCACCGGCGATTGAGGCGGTGGAATGGGATGCATACCGGTGATCGTCATTGATACGCATGTGCTGATCTGGGCCGTGCAGGACGATCCGCGACTTGGCACCAAGGCACGGCAGGTCATTGATCACACGACTGCGCATAGCCGCATTCTGGTTTCCGCGATCACACCTTGGGAAATTGCGATGCTGGCGGAAAAGGGGCGCATTGCGCTTGGCGATGATGTCGGCCGTTGGATTGACCGGGCTCTGGCGTTGCCCGGCGTGCAACTTGCCCCTTTGGATGCTGCCATCGCTGTTGGCAGCGTTCGGCTTCCGGGAGATTTTCACGCCGATCCTGCCGACAGGATGATCGTTGCCACAGCCCGGTTTCATCAGGTGCCATTGATGACGGCAGACCAGGCGATCCTCGGCTATGGGACAAAGGGCCATGTCGGCACTCTTGCCGCCTCGTCGTGACCGCACGTTAGCTCACTGACTCTGCGTCTGGCTCTGACCCTGCTGCTCGACCGTCACCGAAACCTTCAGTGCCTCGCTCGACGATCCGTGGATCAGGCCGGAAATCGGCGCTGCGTCGCGATAGTCCAGCCCGCAGGCAATGCGGACATAGCGGTCGTCAGGGCACATCTTGTTGGCGGCGTCGAAGCCAACCCAGCCGAGGCCGGTAAGGTGCACCTCGGCCCAGGCGTGGCTGGCCGTCTGTTCCGGATGATCTTCCATCATCAAGTATCCCGACACATAGCGGGCCGGCAGGCCGAGCGTGCGCGCGGCGGCGATCATGATATGGGCGTGGTCCTGGCAGACGCCGCTCTTTTGAAGGAGGGCCTGTTCCGCCGTTGTCTCCGTTCCGGTCTCGCCCTGCCGGTATTCGACGGTTTCGGCGATCTCGCCCATCAAGGCATGCATCTTCGCCAAGTCCGTATCGCCAGCCATCGCCTTGGCGAGGTTGCGGATCGGCTTGGCCATCTTGGTCAGAGGCGTTTCGCGCAGATAGAGCCAGAGCGGCGCATAAGCCTGATGCGCGCCATAAACGCCGGCTTTGTCCTCGGTTTCCACTTCGCCTGATGCGACAATGCGGATGAAGGTCTGGTCGCCGTTGACGCTGACAAGATTGACGCGGTTGCCGAAATGATCGTCATAGCCGACCTCCATCTTGGCGCCCTCGACCGAGGTTTCCCAGCTGATAACGGTCTGGCCGGTCTGCGTCAGCGGTGTCAGGCGCAGGCGTTGCAGCGAATATTGCACCGGTTCGGCATAGGTATATTCGGTGGTGTGGCTGATCTTCAGACGCATTGCTCTCTCCCCATCCGAATCTCAGTTGAACCGGTAACCGTCGGAGATTTCCTGCCCCAGACGGTTGTTGTGGTTGATGAAATTCTCGATGTACTCGTGCAGGCCCTGGTCCATGACATCCTTGATCGAATGATTGCGCAAGGAAGACAGGGTCCCTTCCGCCGTGGAATGCGCCGCGTGGCCTTCGCCATATTCCCGGGCGAGATAGCCGAGATTGCTGACGATCTTGTCGTAGCAATAGGCAAGCGAGCGGGGCATGCGGCCATTGAGGATCAGGAAGTCGGCGATGTTCGACGGCTTGTATTCCGCCTCGTAGACCCAGCCGTAGGACCGATGCGCCGACACCGAGCGCAGGATCGATTCCCATTGCACATTGTCGATCGAGGAGCCGACCTGCGACACCGCCGGCAGCAGCACGTAATATTTCACGTCGAGAATGCGCGCCGTGTTGTCGGCCCGCTCGATGAAGGTGCCGATGCGCGAGAAGTTGAAAATCTCGTTGCGCAGCATCGTTCCGTGGAAGGCACCGCGGATCAGCGCGGTCTTCCGCTTGATCGCGTCGATCGCTTCCGGCAGGTCCGCCGGCTTGACGCGCCGGGCCAGCATCGTCTTCAGGTCGAGCCAGCATTCGTTGGTGGCTTCCCAGGTTTCGCGGGTCAGGGCAGTGCGCACCATGCGGGCGTTGTTGCGGCCCGAATCGATACAGGACATCACGCTGGACGGATTGGACTTGTCGCGCAGCAGGAAATCGATGGCGTCTGCGCTGGTGAGTGCCGGATAGAGGTCGTCGTAGATGTCGCGGACACCTGAGCTTTGCAGCACGCCGTCCCAATCGTCTTCAGTCGCCTCCGAGCGGGTCAGCGACATGCGCAGGCCAGCGTCGATCAACCGGGCGCTGTTTTCGGCCCGCTCGATATAGCGGAACATCCAGTAGAGGCCGTTTGCAGTTCTTCCAAGCATGTGCATCAGTCCTCCAGAACCCAAGTATCCTTGGTACCGCCGCCCTGGCTGGAATTCACCACCAGCGAGCCGGCCTTCAACGCCACGCGGGTCAACCCGCCCGGAATGATCTGCACCTTGTCGGAAACGAGGACATAAGGGCGAAGGTCCACATGGCGTGGCGCGATGCCCTTGTTGACGAGGATCGGCACTGTCGACAGCGAAAGTGTCGGTTGGGCGATATAGTTGGAAGGGCGCGCTTTCAGCTTTTCGGCAAACAGCGAACGTTCCTTCTTGGACGCGGTCGGGCCGACCAGCATGCCGTAGCCGCCGGAGCCATGCACTTCCTTGACGACCAGATCGGCGAGATTTTCCAGCACGTATTTCAGGCTATCGGCCTCCGAACAGCGCCAGGTCGGCACGTTTTCGAGCAGCGCCTTGCGGCCGGTGTAGAATTCGACGATCTCCGGCATGTAGGAATAGATCGCCTTGTCGTCGCAGATGCCGGTGCCGGGTGCGTTGGCGATGGTGATATTGCCGGCGCGGTAGACATCCATGATGCCGGGAACGCCGAGTGCCGATTCGGGCTTGAAGGTCAGCGGATCAAGATAATCGTCATCGACGCGGCGGTAGAGCACGTCGATCGCCTCATAGCCGCGCGTGGTGCGCATCTTCACCTTGCCGTCGATGACGCGCAGGTCCGAGCCTTCGACAAGCTCGACGCCCATCATGTCGGCGAGGAAGGCATGTTCGTAATAGGCCGAGTTGTAGATGCCGGGGGTGAGGACCGCAACGCGCGGCTTGCCCTCGCAGCCGGGAGGGGCAAGCGATGCGAGCGAGTGGCGCAGCAGATAGGGATAGTTCTCGACCGGGCGGACGCGGTTCTGATGAAAGAGTTCCGGGAACATCTGCATCATCGTCTCGCGGTTTTCCAGCATGTAGCTGACACCGGACGGCGTGCGGGCATTGTCTTCCAAAACGTAGAACTGGTCTTCGCCGGTGCGCACGATGTCGGTGCCGACGATATGGGTATAGACGCCGCCTGGCGGGCGAAAGCCGATCATTTGCGGCAGGAAGGCTACGTTGCGCTCGATCAACTCGCGCGGAACGCGGCCTGCCTTGATGATTTCCTGCTTGTGGTAGATGTCATCAAGAAAGGCATTGAGTGCGATGACCCGTTGTTCGATGCCTTGGGCGAGCTTGCGCCATTCACGGCCGGAAATGATGCGCGGTATCAGGTCGAAGGGGATGAGCTTTTCGGAGCTGTCTGCGTGTCCATAGACCGCGAAGGTGATGCCGGTCTTGCGGAAGATGTTTTCCGCCTCCCGCGATTTGGCGATCAGGCGGGCCTTGTCCTGGGCTGCGTACCAATCATTGTAAGTCGAGTAAGGCTGGCGCGGGCTGTTGTCCGCATTCATCATTTCGTCAAATGCCAACGGTGTGATCCCCTTTTTTGTCATTTGAGACCAACAGCAAGAGCAATGCAAGAAGCATGCTCAATCGAAGACAAAAGAAATTTCGCCGCTTTTTTGGGCCTTTCACCGGGCTTTTCGCCGGATCATGGCGCTGTTTTCATCATGGAATCGTGCCGCTTGCAGAGTTGGCCCGACTGTTGGGGCAAGTCGCCGGTCTTAGAAAGCCGATAACGCCCAAAATTTATGCAGCCATCGCTGACGGTTGTCGCCGCGATTGACGATAAACATCAGGAATTTTGCTTTGACCATCATTCGATGCGGCCCTATCGCATGCGGTGACGCTTATATTGCACTAGGACACATCCATGACCCTCGACCGCCTGGCCCCGGCCATTTTCGTTATGCTCTGGTCGACGGGTTGGGTGATGGCGAAATATGCCGATATTTATGCCGATCCGCTGACATTCCTGGTGATGCGCTATCTTCTCGCCACGCTGCTGTTCGTCGGCTTCTGTCTGGCGACGGGTGCTGCCTGGCCAAAGACATGGACTGGCGCCGGCCATGCGGTGATCTCAGGTATCTTCCTGCACGGACTGTATCTCGGTGCCGTCTGGTGGGCGATCGGGCAGGGGGTGCCGGCGGCAATCTCCGGCATTATCGCCGGCCTGCAGCCGCTGATGACGGCAGTTGCCGCCCCGGCCCTGATCGGTGAAAACCTCTCAGGCCAACAGAAGATCGGGCTGACGCTGGGCTTTCTCGGCATCGCGCTGGCCGTCATCCCAAAGGTTCTGGCGATCGATACCGGCATGACGCCGATCCATCTGTTTCCCGTGGTCATCAACGTTCTGGGAATGGCGGCCGTGACCTACGGCACCATCTACCAGAAGCGGCACCTGCAGGATGGCGACATCCGCTCGACCGCGACCCTGCAATATGTCGGTGCCCTGATCGTCACCATCCCTGCGGCGTTTCTGCTGGAGGACATGCGGGTGATCTGGAGCGTGCAGCTGTTTGCGGCCCTGGCCTGGGCCGTGCTCGGCCTGTCGATGGGCGCGATTGCCCTGCTGCTCTATCTCATCCGGCGCGGGCAGGTCTCGAAGGCCGCGTCGCTGATCTATCTGGTGCCGCCGCTCGCGGCTTTCCAAGCATGGCTGCTGTTCGATGAACCTCTGACGCTGCCGATGATTGTCGGCACGGTTATTGCGGTGGCCGGGGTCTATCTCACCAATCGCAAACCTGCCGCCGTTCCGGCATAAAAAAACGGCGGGTCCAGCCCGCCGTTCTTCAATTCACTATCGCGAAAGGCTTATGCCTCGTCGCGGCGGGGTGCCGTGGTGGCGCGCTTGCGCTGGCCCTGGGCACCGGCGCCGCCTTCGCGGCTCTGGCCACCAGCGGCATTGCCGCCGCCGTGGTTGCGGTTGCGCCATTCGCCCTGCTTCTGGCCGGGGCGTCCGTTGCGGTTGCCGCCGGGGCGCTTGGCAATTGCGGTTTCGTGGGCTGCCTGTGCGGCCGGGCCCTGACCCTTGCGGTGCTGCTTCTTCGGTTCGCCGGTTGCCAAGAGATCGTCACCGGCAAACGGGCTCGGAGCCGACCGTTCAGCACGGTGGACGTTGTCGCTGCCACCCTGCGGACGCGGACGGCGCTCGGCATGGCCGTTACCGGCCGGGCGTCCGGCGTTACGGGCACCATTGCCGCCACGGCCACCCTTCGGGCGGGCACGGTCGGCTGGAACTTCGCCGCTGGCAACAGCGATATCGATGTTCATCAGACGCTCTATGTCACGCAGCAGGCGGATTTCGTCCGGTGCGCAGAAAGCGATGGCGATACCGTCGCGGCCGGCGCGGGCCGTACGGCCGATGCGGTGAACGTAGGCATCCGCCACTTCCGGCAGATCGTAGTTGTAGACATGTGTAACGCCGGGAACGTCGATGCCGCGAGCGGCAACGTCGGTAGCGACGAGAACGCGGGTCTGGCCGTCACGGAAGTTCTTCAAGGCACGCTCGCGCTGGCCCTGGCTCTTGTTGCCGTGGATCGAGGCGACGGAGAAGCCGGTGTGTTCGAGATGCTTCATCAGCTTTTCGGCGCCATGCTTGGTGCGCGAGAAGACGAGCGCCAGGCCCTGCGGGTTCTCGGTCAGCGACTTCTTCAGCAGCTCGGTCTTCTGGCTGGCACCCTGCACGAAGTGCACATACTGCTCGACCTTGTCGGCAGCCTTGCCCGGAGGCGTAACTTCGACGCGCTTGGGGTTGCTCAAGTATTCGCTGGAAAGATCGGCAATCGCCTTCGGCATGGTGGCCGAAAACAGCAGCGTCTGGCGGTTCTTCGGAACCAGCTTGGAGATCTTGCGCAGGTCGTGGATGAAGCCGAGGTCGAGCATCTGGTCGGCTTCGTCAAGCACAAGATAACGGGCCTGCGTCAGGGTGACTGCACGGCGTGCGACGAGATCGAGAAGACGGCCCGGGGTGGCGACGAGGATATCGACGCCGCGAGCCAGCTGTTCAGACTGCTTGTTGATCGATGCGCCGCCGACGACGAGGCCGATCTTAAGTGGGGTCTTCTTGACGAAGTCCTTCAGGTTGGCAGCGATCTGGTTCACCAGTTCGCGGGTCGGCGCCAAAACGAGCGCACGGATGTTGCGTGGATCGGGACGCTTGTCGTCCTTCAGCATCTTTTCGATCATCGGCAGGCCGAAAGCGGCGGTCTTGCCGGTGCCGGTCTGGGCGAGACCGATGAGGTCATGGCCTTCCATCACGAGCGGGATGGCTTCGGCCTGGATCGGCGTCGGCGTATCGAACCCAAGGGCTGTGAGGGTCGAAAGCACGTGCTCGGAGAGACCAAGGTCTTTGAAAGTGATCAATGTAGTACCTTTTCGGGGGCGCAAAACGAACAACGCCGGAACTGCACCATGCGGTTCCGGTTTCGCTTCGCGTCAAGAACCCCGCGTGATTTGGGAACTTGTGGGTTGATTAATCTCGTCTAGCGCATGCATTTTGCCACGTTTGGCAAAACATTCTGTGTTGCGCTTATCCTTCGTTACGGATCGGTTGGATCCCGCAGGGCTCGCTCACGCGGCGGCCGGAAGGTGACGCTGGGCCTCATGTCGTTGTTTTGCGGTCAAAAGTCAAGGGATAGTTTTTTGCAGGTGCGAAGAGACCGGTGGATTACGCCATCACGAGCTGGAAATCTCCATCTGCCAGAACGGTCCCGTTGACGACAATTTCCAGCCGGTGGCCGCCCGGATAGTATTGCCTCGTGGTGATCGCGCGCATCGCATGCTGGCGGGCCATCGTGACGGTTTCGCCGGGAGCAAGCACGAGGCTTTTCCATTTGAAGACTTTTGCGGCAAGGCTGCCATTGGCTTTGCGATGATGGACCGCATAGTCGATCATCACCTGCTGCGGGGCGGAACCTTCGTTGACGATGGCAAGGGTGAAGGCGAGGGCATTACCGAAATCCACCTGCGGGGTCTGTATCTTCACAGTCGCTCGGATACCGGAAAGCGCGGCGAAGCCGAAATTCGACAGCGCGGCCGTGTGTCCCTTCTTTAACAGCGTGCGTGAGGCATGCCGCAAAAGCTGCCGCCGCTCGGGGGAGGCCGCTGCAATATGTTCGCCGACGAAGGCTGCGACCAGATCCGGGTGATCCTTGGCGATATCGTTCAGGCTGTTGGCGACGGAGCGGCGGACGTAATCTTCAGGGTCATCCAAAAGTGCGGTGAGGATCGGCAGAATCGGTTGCGGATCGCGCATCAGCGCTGGCAGTCGGATGGCCCAGGGCAGGCGCGGGCGGGTGCCTTCGCTTGCCAGCCGGCGGACATGGTGGTTGCCGTCGGTGGTCCATGTGCCGATCGTTGCCAGCGCACGGTCCTGTTCGGCGAGAATGAACGGCCGGATGCCGAACTCGGCAGTGAAATGCGGAGTCAGTTGTTTCAATAATGCCAAGGACAGATCGAAATGGCCAAGGCCCTTCTGCGCCACGAACTGGCTGACGGGTAAGAGTGTCCAGCCGGTAAGGCCGGGGCGGCCGGATTGCGGTAGGCTTGCCGCGAGAACGGTTGCTGCGTGTTCGAAATCGCCCGGTAAGGTCTCGACAAGCGCGTCACGAATCTGGATGGCGCGCTGCATCAGTTCCAGCCGCGGCATGTCGTGGGTGGCGACATCGACGAACCGTGCCGTGTCGAACCCTGCAGAATGGGCGGCAATATGATCTGCCATTGTCTTGACGAGTGCCGGATGCAAAAGGTTTTTTAGCGGTTCGGCCATGGCATCCATCCAGCGTTTGATTCCCGTGGACCATAGCTGCAGTTCTGCGGGGCCTATAGATCAGGTTTCCGCCGTCGGCGTCATCCGACGGATTTTCCCATGTTTATTTCGGAACCTTCTTTTTTGCCGCCGCGTTGAATCTTCGACGCGCCTTGGTTGAACACGGCGTGTTTTGACGCCCAGTCATCCTGCCGCCGGTGTGGTGACATATGGCCGTCGAGATGAACATTGCTCGAGGAGTGAAGTATGACCACGACATGGATTCTTGCCGCTGACGGAAACCAGGCCCGCCTTTTGAAGGGCGTGAATTTCCTCAAAGATGGACCCCAGAGCCCCGAGCAGGAGATTTTTCAGCTGGATACCAAGCGTGTCCAGGACATTATGGCCGACAAGCCCGGTCGCAGCCATTCCTCCGTCGGACACGGCCGATCTGCGATGGAATATTCCAGCGACCCGGTACGCGAGGAACAACAGAAGTTTACCGCCGATGTTGCCAGAACGATCGATAGCTATGAGCAGGAGGGGGCATTCGACCGTCTGGTCGTGTGCGCCGCACCTCAGACGCTGGGTGATCTTCGCTCGATGCTTTCAACGGCAACGCGGGCCAAGACCACTGCCGAGATCAGCAAGGACTACAGCAACCTTCCGACCGACAAGTTGATTTCATCGGTTCGGGCTGCGATGTCGAACTAATCTGGAGCAGAGGGGCAGGTCTGTGCCTGCCCCTTCCGTTGGACGACGTCAGTTGCACACACGGGTTCTGTACTGATCGCCCCAACGATCCTGGCGCCAGACAATGTGGCAACGGGGATAATAGCCGCCGCCCACATAATATGGACGATAGGCGGGGGCATAGTAAGATGGAGGGGCGTAGTAGCGGGGTTGGCTTAATGCGCCGCCGACGATGGCTCCGCCGACAAGGCCTGTGGCCAGGCCGGGCCAGAAGCGGTCATGGGCGTTGGCCTCAGAGGCGGTGGCAATTGTGGTACCCGCAATTGTCAAGGCAATCAGACCGGTGGAAATTGCTGTTCTCAACGAAAACATGGTCTTGTTCCCTATGTCCGGGCGATGGCCGCCTTCCGGTCATGTCTTGCTCGAACAATGATATTAATGCGCTGAAATGTGGCTTTGTTGCCTTAGATTCTCATTAAATTTTCGTTAGAAATCAGTCGCAACGCCGCCTTCGGCCTTGCGTCGGGCAACGAAGGCGTCAAGCTCTTCCTCAATAGCCGGATCAAGCGGGGGCTTCTCGTATTCGTTGAGCTTTTCCTTGAAGACGCGGTTGGCGTGATCGTAGGTCGTCGGCCGCCCGGCCTCGGTCCAGGTTTCGAAATTGCGCCAGTCCGACAGGATCGGCGAGTAGAATGCCGTCTCATAGCGGGCCAGCGTATGGGCGGTGCCAAAGTAGTGGCCGCCGGGGCCTACATCGCGGACGGCATCGAGGCCAAGCGCGTCCTCGCTGACATCCAGGGGAGTGAGGAATTCTGCCACCATCTGCAGCATATCGACATCGAGGATGAATTTCTCGAAGGACGCCGTTAGTCCACCCTCGCTCCAGCCGGCCGAATGCATGATGAAATTGCCGCCGCCTTGCGTCAGCGCCCAGAGCGACAGCGCCGATTCGTAGGCCGCCTGCGCATCGAGCGTGTTGGAGGCGTTGGTGTTGGACGTACGGTAGGGCACCTTGTAGCGGCGGGCGAGCTGTCCGCCGGCAATGACGGCCTTCATATATTCCGGCGTGCCGAAGGCCGGCGCTCCGGTTTTCATATCCACATTCGAGGTGAAGCCGCCATACATCACTGGCGACCCGCGCCGGACCATTTGGGTAAAGGCAATGCCGGCCAATGCCTCGGCATTCTGCTGCACGACCGCACCGGCGATCGTCACCGGTGCCATGGCGCCCGCCAGCGTAAACGGGGTGACGACGACGACCTGATTGCGCGACGACATTTCAATGATGCCCTGCAGCATCGGCCCGTCGAGGCGCAGCGGCGAGGACGTATTGATGATGGTGAACAGCGACGGCTCGGTTTCCATCTGCTCGGCGGAAATACCACGGCCGATGCGGGCGATCTCAAGCGCGTCGATATTGCGCTGCTGGCCGAGCGAATAGCAGTGGAACACCTTGTCGGTCAGCTTCACCATGTCGGAGAGGCAATCGAGATGGCGCACCGATGCATGGATATCGATCGGCTCGACCGGATAGCCGCCTGTCGTATGGATAATGTCATAGGATTGAGCCAGCTTGACCAGCTTACGGAAATCCTCCTGGTTACCCGCGCGCCGTCCGCCCTCGCGGTCAGCAACAAACGGCGCCGAGGCGATCTGGGCGAACACCAGATTGTTGCCGCCGATCTGCACATTGCGCGCCGGATTGCGTGCATGCATGGTGAAGCCGGATGGCACGGACGCCATCATCTCCATGATCAGGCCGCGATCGAAACGCACGCGGTCGGTGCCGGGTGTCACGTCAGCGCCTGCCGCTTTCATCCGGTCGCGGGCTTCCGGCAGGATCACGTCCATGCCGATCTCTTCCAGGATGGTCAGCGAGGCGTCGTGAACGGCCTGAAGTGCCTCTTCCGAGAGCACGGAAGATTTCGCCATCGTGTTGACGAGATTGAGATATTTCGAACTGCTTACGCCCTTGCGCGAACGATCCGCGCCACGGCCGCCGGCTCGGCGGCGGCGTTCCACCGGCGCTTCGGCGTCGCTTTGGGTGGTCTGCGGAAATTCGTGCTCGCTCATGACTTTTCCATCGGTTTGGACAGAGGGGCATGTTGCAGATTCGATACGCCAAAGGCGCCACCATTTGCGACAGCAAATTTCCCTGAAAGAGAAGGGTGCTTTGAGGGCTGGTTATTCCGCGACGCCGGATGTCGATTTTACGCCGCCGAGCATTTCGCGTTTGCTGCCAAAACCGGGCCTGCGTTCGACTGTAAAACCGGCGGCCTGCAGGTTGCGACGGACGAAACCGGCGGCGGCGTAGGTGGCAAACGTGCCGCCCTCGACGGTGTTTTCATAGGCAAGCCGCATCAGGTCTTCAGACCACATATCCGGATTGCGCTTGGGCGAGAAGCCATCGAGATACCAGGCATCGAATTTTTCCGTAAAACCGCTGATCCCTTCGAAAGCGGTGCCGCAGACCACGGTGAGGCGCAATCCGCCTGCGAAATCGATGTCGATACGGCCCTCCGGATTGTCTGGCCACTGGGCACAGAGCGCCAGCCGTTCTGCCTCGATCTCCGGCCAGCGCGATAGCGCCCGGTCGATTTCGGGCGCACGCATCGGAAACCGTTCGAACGAGACGAAATGCAGGTTTGCTCCCTCGAATGGGGCTGCTTTCCATTGCCGCCATGTCTCGCAGAAATTCAGTCCGGTACCGAAGCCGAGCTCCCCTATCCTGAATGTGCCGGGTCTGCGCCAACGCTCGGGCAGACCGTTGCCTGCGAGAAAGACATGGCCGCATTCCAGCCGACCGTCTTCGCGGCAATAAAAATGGTCGCCAAATTCCTGCGAATAGGGCATATCGCCTTCGTGCCATTCAAGCGTTTGCCGGTCCGGGCTTTGCCCGTCCGGCGTGGGCGTTATGTCCAATTGATCGTGGGTCATGGCGAACCGATAATCTCCACGTTCAAGAAGGTCAATCGATGGTGGATCTGCTGATTGCCGGCGGCGGCATCATGGGCCTCTGGGCGGCCGTCATGGCCGATCGGGCCGGGCTGAAAACCGTTCTCGTCGAGCGCGAGAGGATCGGCGCCGGTGCCAGCGGCGGCGTGCTCGGCGCTTTGATGCCCTATATGCCGGATCGTTGGGACAATAAAAAGCAGTTCCAGTTCGATGCCTTGCTCTCGCTTGAGCAGGAAATTTTGGGCCTGGAAGCGCAAACCGGACTATCCGCCGGTTACCGCCGTTCCGGCCGCCTGATGCCGCTGCCGAAGCCGCATCTGCGCACCATTGCGCTGCGCCACGAGCAGGACGCGCTTATCAATTGGAAGCAGGGCGACCGGCGGTTTTTCTGGCATGTGCAGGATATCCCGGCGGCGGCCGGCTGGCCGGAAAACGAGGCGATGGCCAGCGGCGTTGTATTCGATACCTTGGCTGCCCGCGTTGATCCGCGTCGGTTGCTTGCCCTGTTGGCTACAGCACTTGGCCGGTCACGGCATGTGCGGATCGAGGAAGGCCGCGCGCTTGTGGGGCTTGACCCGGCTGCCGGCAAGGCGACGTTTTCGGACGGGCATTCCGTCTCTTTCGGCGCTTGCATTCTCGCCAACGGCGTCGATACCTTCCGGCATCTGGATGCGCTTGAAGAGAAACCAGCGATGGTGTCCAGCGGCGGTGCGGTCAAAGGGCAGGCGGCCGTGCTGAAGGCCGATCTCGACCCTGCTTTGCCGGTCATCTTCATGGATGGACTCTATGTCGTGCCACATGACAACGGCCTGGTGGCAGTCGGCAGCACCAGTGAAAATAGTTTTGCCGATCCTTCGTCGAACGATCACCTGCTTGACGATCTGCTGGCGCGGGCACGCGCGGTGGTGCCCTTGCTTGCAGAAGCGCCTGTGGTCGAGCGCTGGGCGGGCTTGCGGCCAAAGGCTATCGGCCGCGATCCGATGATCGGCCGTCACCCTGATCATCCCCATCTCTATACCCTGACCGGCGGCTTCAAGATCAGCTTCGGACTGGCGCATCGCTTGGCAACCAGCGTCATCGGCGAAATGGCAGGACAGCGGGACGACGCATTGCCGGACTCGTTTCGCTGCGCCAGCCATTTTTCTCTGCTGCGCACTGAGTGACGCTCTAGTTGCCTGAGATAGTCTGCCGTTCACGCAAAAAAGCCCTGCTCAAATGAACAGGGCTTTTCGCCAACGATTCAGGATGGATTACATCCAGTACGGAGGCACGCCGTAGTAATCATAGACGCGGCGGCCGTTTTCCTTGTTCCAGTCGTATTCGTCGTCGCCATGATATTTTGGCGCACTTTCCACCTGTTCGCGGGTAATGTCAGTGCGATAGCCACCAAGGCTTTCGTCATAGCTAAGCTTTTGCCACGGCAGCGGATAGTGATCTTCGCCGATACCGAGGAAGCCGCCGAAACCGAGCACGGCATAGGAGACACGGCCGCTCCGCTTTTCCAGAATCACACGTTCGATCGAGCCGATGTGTTTTCCGTCCTGGCCATAAACGCGGGTGCCGACCACCTTGTCGCTGGCGATCAGGTCGTGCGTTTCCTTGATACTGGCATCCTGGATAGTGCTGTCCTGGAAGGTCATGTTTCGTCTCCGATTTTTAATGTTACCGCAGACAAAACGAAGCAAAAGCAGGTTGGTTCCGTTCAAAAACCGGCATTTGAGTGCAGGATTCCGTTTTGATCGAGCAGACGGTGAGGCAAGCACGATCCATCGCCGCATTCGTCATTGTGTCATGCAAATCACTTAACCCGGCTTCAGAACGAGTTTCAACGGAGCGGGGCCGATGCGGTACGCTATCTATTTTACACCGTCGATCTACGACCCCCTGTCGGTTGCTGCGGCAAGCTGGCTTGGGCGCAACGTCTATTCCGGCGAAGCCCCGGAGGCGCCCTCCATCACCGGCTTCAGCCGCCAGGAACTGGCTTTTCACACGGCTGTGCCACGCCGTTACGGATTTCATGGAACGATCAAGGCGCCGTTTCGCCTGCATGACGAAACCAATGAGCCGGCGCTGCTGAAGGCGCTGATGCATTTCGCCAGCACGATGACCCCGTTCGAAATTCCGCGGATGGAAATCGGGCGGCTCGGCGAGTTCTTCGGCCTTGCACCTTCGGTTCCCTGCGAGCAGATGAACCATCTTGCGGCTTCCGTCGTTCAGGCGTTTGATGAATTCCGGGCGTCGTTGAGCGATGCCGAGATCGAGCGCCGGGATCCGGACCGGCTGACGGCGCCGCAGTTTTCCAATCTTCACCGCTGGGGCTACCCCTATGTTATGGAGGAATTCCGTTTCCACATGATGTTGACGGGTCCGGTGAACGCCAATCTTAACGCACGGTTCGAGACCGCCTTGCGCGATTTCTTCGAGCCGGTGATCGCCGATCCGCTGAAGATTTCCAGCCTTGCCTTGTTCATCGAGCCCGAGCCAGGCGCGCCGTTGCGCGTGCATTCGCAGCACCCGCTTGGCAAGCTCTCGGCGCACCGGCCAGTCGCTGCTGGCGCAAAGGCCAGCGTCTCTGCGTTGATCACTGTGCCGCGCATCTGCGAATCGAAAGCGGCTGTCGCAGCCCGTCTGCTGCAGGCGAACTGCTGAGCGGCGGATGCCGTTTTGACTGTTGACGGTTAGCGCTGTTCAAGCTTTGGACAGAGCATCGCCGATCACCATTTTGACTTCGATTTTCCGCCCCCGGATGCTACCGTCCCGGCAAATTCGAAGGGTGATTTCATGACAGACCAATCCTATCCACGCGATCTCATCGGCTATGGCCGCAATCCGCCGCAGGTCCGCTGGCCGGGCGATGCGCGTATCGCCGTGCAATTCGTGGTCAACTACGAAGAGGGTGGCGAGAACTGCATTCTCGACAGCGACAAGGCATCCGAATCGCTGCTGTCGGAAATTGTCGGCGCTCAGCCCTGGGCCGGGCAGCGCAATCTCAACATGGAATCGATTTACGAATATGGATCGCGTGCCGGTTTCTGGCGGCTATGGCGGATGTTTACCAGCCGCAATGTCGATGTCACCGTCTATGGCGTGACGCTGGCCATGGCGCGCAATCCGGAAGCGGTCGCCGCTATGAAGGAAGCCGGCTGGGAAATCGCCAGCCACGGTTATCGCTGGCTGGAATACAAGGATTTTTCCGAAGAAGAAGAGCGCAAGCATATCCGCGATGCCGTGCGTCTGCACACCGAACTGACGGGCTCGCATCCGCTTGGCATGTACCAAGGCAAGCCTTCGGACAACACGCTGAAGTTGGTGATCGAGGAGGGCGGCTTTGTCTATTCCTCCGACAGCTATGCCGACGAACTGCCCTATTGGGTGCCGGGTTTGACCAAGGACAAGCCGCACCTGATCATCCCCTACACACTCGATGCCAACGATATGCGCTTTGCAACGCCGCAAGGGTTCAATTCCGGCGACCAGTTCTTTGCCTATCTGAAAGACACGTTCGACGTGCTCTATGCCGAAGGCAAGGACGGTAGCCCGAAGATGATGAATGTCGGCCTGCATTGCCGCCTCGTCGGCCGCCCCGGCCGGGCTGCGGCGCTCGCCCGTTTCCTTGATTATGTTCTCAGCCACGAAAAGGTCTGGACGCCGAAGCGCATCGATATCGCCCGGCACTGGCAGGAACACCACAAGCTGGAGGGGGCTCTGTGATGCTGGCGCGGGATGAGTTTGTCGCGCGGTTTGGCGGGATCTTCGAGCATTCGCCCTGGGTGGCGGAGCGGGCTTTTGACGCGACCCCGGATATTTCGCTGACGTCTGATGGTGTGCATGAGGCGCTTGTTGCGCCTTTCCGTGCAGCCTCGCATGCTGAACGCCTGGCTGTCCTCCGGGCTCATCCGGATCTTGCCGGTAAACTGGCGATTGCCGGTGGACTGACGGAGGATTCCAAGGCGGAGCAGGCAGGCGCCGGGCTCGACCGCCTGAGTGCTACCGAACATGCACGGTTCACGGGGCTGAATACCGCCTATACGGACAAGTTCGGTTTTCCGTTTATCATCGCGGTCAAGGGGCTAGACAAGGACGATATTCTCTCCGCCTTCGAAAGGCGGATTGACAATAGCCTGGAAGAGGAATTTGAAACGGCTTCTGCGCAGGTCGAAAAGATTGCGCTGTTGCGTTTGCGTTCACTGCTTCCGGGAGAAGACAATGCCTGAGACGACACCGCCATGCCATTTCACGGCGGGACTGACGATCTGATGCCACAGTTCCTGACGATCGAGCCGCTGACGCAAGCGGCATTCGCGCCTTTCGGCACTGTTATTGAAGCTGATCCGGAAACCATGCGGTTGATCAACGGTGGCTCCACCGAGCGGTTTCATGCACTCGGCCGAGCCGATGTGAGCGGTGAAGACGCCCGCGTCATCATCAACATCTTTCGCGGCCAGCCGCGCAGCTTTCCCTACAACGTGACAATGATGGAACGCCATCCGCTGGGCTCGCAGAGCTTTTCGCCGCTCGGTGGCGGTTCCTGGCTTGCCGTCGTTGCCTCCGATGAAGACGGAAAGCCGGGATTACCGCGCGTGTTTCTGGCGACTGGCGCACAGGGCGTCAACTATGGCCGCAATGTCTGGCACCATCCGTTGATGGCGGTCGGTGCGGTCAGCGATTTCCTGGTTGTCGATCGCGACGGTCCGGGCAACAATCTGGAAGAGGTTTTCTACGACGAGCCCTTCGTCATCGCCAATCCCTTCTGACGCACGAGGTTTCCATGAACACGTCCGGCCGCCTGACCACCCATGTCCTTGATACCGCGCTGGGCAAGCCCGCCAAGGGCTTGAGGATCGACCTGTTTTTGATCGAGGGTGAGGGGCGCCACCTGCTGCGCACGGTCGAAACCAACAGTGACGGCCGCGTCGATGGGCCGATGCTGGAAGGCGAAGTCTTTGCCGTCGGCACTTACGAACTGCTTTTCCACGCGGGTGATTATCTGAGGGGAACCGGCGCTGCCCTGGCGGAGCCGGCTTTCCTCGATCTCATCCCCTTGCGCTTCGGCATCGCCGACGCGGGCAGCCACTACCATGTGCCGCTGCTGCTCTCGCCGTTCAGCTACTCGACCTATCGGGGCAGCTGACCGTTATTCGGCAATCACATCCCGGTTGATATCGCGAATATCCCGTTTGCCGCACAGCGCCATGGTGATGTCGAGTTCCTTGCGGATGATGTCGAGCGTGGTGGTCACACCAGCCTTGCCAGCGGCGCCGAGGCCGTAGAGGAACGGGCGGCCGATATAGGTGCCCTGGGCGCCGAGTGCCACAGCCTTGAGCACGTCCTGGCCGGAGCGGATGCCGCCATCGACATGGACCTCGATCTGGTGGCCGACGGCATCGACGATTTTCGGCAGCATGCTGATCGACGAGGGTGCGCCGTCAAGCTGGCGACCGCCGTGATTGGAAACGATGATCGCATCAGCGCCGGTGCGCGCCGCCATCTTGGCGTCCTCGACATCGAGAATGCCCTTCAGGATCAGCGGGCCGCCCCACATCTTCTTGATCTCCTCGACATTTTCCCACGACAGTTGCGGATCGAACTGTTCGGCTGTCCACGACGACAGAGAGGAGAGATCGGAAACGTTCTTGGCATGGCCGACAATGTTGCCGAAGCTGCGGCGCTTGGTCCCCAGCATCTGCATGCACCACAGCGGCCGGGTCGCCATCTGCCAGATATGCTTTGGCGTGAATTTTGGCGGGGCAGACAGGCCGTTGCGCAGGTCCTTGTGGCGCTGGCCGAGGATCTGGAGGTCGAGCGTCAACACCAGTGCCGAGCACTTGGCTGCCTTGGCGCGGTCAATCAGGTTTTTGACGAATTCCCGGTCGCGCATGACATAGAGCTGGAACCAGAACGGCTTGCTCGTCACCGAGGCAACGTCCTCGATCGAGCAGATGCTCATGGTCGAGAGCGTGAAGGGAACGCCGAATTCCTCGGCCGCCTTTGCCGCCAGCATCTCGCCATCGGCGTGCTGCATGCCGGTCAGGCCGGTCGGAGACAGCGCCACCGGCATCGAGACCTTCTGACCGATCATCGTGCTTTCCAGCGAGCGGTTGGTCATATCGACCAAAACCCGCTGGCGCAGCTTCACCTTGCGAAAATCCTCTTCGTTGGCGCGGTAGGTACCTTCGGTCCAGGCGCCGCTATCGGCATAATCGAAGAACATTTTTGGCACGCGGCGCTTGGCGAGGGCCTTCAGGTCGCTGATTTCGAGGATTTTGGACATGGCGCAGGGTTCCAACTCAAGAGATGGCCCGGCAATACCATGTTTCCAGAACCGTTGTTAAGAGTGGAATCGGAAAGAGGTAAAATATTTTTACCTCTTTCGAGCGCGGCGATCGATGTCGTTTACTGTCGGCTTCTCCCGAAATATGGTCTGCTCAAAGAGGAAACTGTATTCTGCGGAATGGGATTTCGGATGAGAGCCAGCTTGAGACAGAAAATCATCGAGGTCTGTGATCGCAAGATCGCGGAAAAAGGCCCTGGTGTCGGGTTATCCTTCTACGCGTTCTTCGCCAACAGGAATGATGATCCGGAGTTGCTGATGGAGGCGGCCGAATGGTGGATCCGGACGCACAGGCTCGATCACTTCGAAAAAGCAATCAAGATCAAGGCCATGGTGGAGGAGATGGCTTAGACGGCCAACCCCGCCTTTGCGGCTATACCCGCCACATAGGTCTCGACGATTGCCCGGTCATCGCCCATGGTCTGCAGCAGGAATAGCTCGTCGGTGAGTGAGGTCACGACCTCTGCCTTCAATGACATGGCCGGGGTTGCCGCCATGTTCAGAACGATGAAGTCGGCGTCGCTGCCAGTGTCAAGCGTGCCGATCCTGTCTTCGAGGGATAGCGCCCGCGCGTTGCCGAGCGTCATGAAATAATAGCTTTCCAGAGGGTTCAGCCGCTCGCCCAGCAATTGCTGGATCTTGTAGGCCTCGTCCATGGTGCGCAGCATCGAATAGCTGGTGCCGCCGCCGATATCAGTGGCGAAGGAGACGCGCACGGGCTTTTCTCTGGTCATCAACCGCCGGAGCGGAAACAGGCCGGAGCCGAGGAAAAGGTTGGAAGTCGGGCAGTGAACGGCGATCGCGCCGGTCTCGCTCATCGCGTCCATCTCACGATCGGACAGATGGATCGCGTGGCCGAACAGGGTCTTTGGCCCGAGCAGGCCGTAGCGGGCATAGACATCGGTATAGTCGATGGCGTCCGGGTAGAGTGCACAGGTGAAATCGATCTCGTCGCGGTTTTCCGAGAGATGGGTCTGCACATGCAGGTCGGGAAATTCACGTACCAGAGCTTCCGCAGCCGACATCTGTTCCGGTGTCGAGGTGATGGCAAAGCGCGGGGTGATGGCAACGTGATTGCGGCCCTTGCCGTGCCATTGTTCGATGACGGCGCGGGTCTCGTCATAGCCCATTTCAGGCGTATCGAGCAGGCCCTGCGGTGCGTTGCGGTCCATCATCACCTTGCCGGCAATCATGCGCATGTTGCGGTTCAGCGCTTCGGCGAAAAAGGCGTCGGCGGAGGCCTTGTGTACCGTGCAATAGGCAACCGCCGTCGTCGTGCCGTGGCGGACCATTTCATCAAAGAATTTTCCGGCAATGCGCTTCGCATGCGCCGTTTCCACGAAGCGGCATTCCTCCGGGAACGTATAGGTGTTCAACCATTCCAAAAGGTTGGCGGCATAGGAGCCGATCACCTGCATCTGCGGGAAATGCAGGTGCGTATCGATGAAGCCAGGCAGGATCAGATGCGGGCGATGGTCAATTTCGACGACGTCGTCTGCTGCCTGTGCCTTGACGGCATCATAGCTGCCGCTGGCAAGGATCAGACCGTCGTCGACCAGCAGGGCACCGTCGGCCTCGTAGCTATAGGCGCCGGTGTCATCGAGGCTCAAGGGGGCGCGGTTGAAACTCAGGGTGCGTCCGCGAATGAGGGTAGCGGTCATTCTGTCTTGCCTTCCGAAACCGCGCTTTCGAACCATGCGGTCAAAAGCTTGCGTTCGTCGTTTGTCATGTCGGTAATGTTGCCGGGCGGCATCGCATGGCTGCGGCCAGCCTGGATATAGATTTCGCGGGCGTGGGAAGCAATCTCCGCATCGTTTTCCAGCACCACGTCCTTCGGCGGCCGGTTGATGCCTTCATAGACCGGCTCGGCGGAATGGCACATTGAGCAGCGCGTCGAAATCGCGTCTTTCACAGCCGGAAAATGCGCGTTGGCGGCAAATTGCTGGAAAGCCGGCGCGACTTCGGCCTTGTCCTCGCCGGTCAGCACCTTCGGCACGGTTGAAAGCCACATGATGACGATGAAAATGATCAGGGTGACGATCCAGGTCCAGGTCGGACGTCCTTTTCTGGCATGGGTGGTGTTGAACCAGTGCCGGATGGTGACGCCCATCAGGAAGACCAGTGCTGCGATCACCCAGTTATAGGCGGTAGCGAAGGCAAGCGGATAATGGTTCGACAGCATGAAGAAGATGACGGGCAGGGTCAGGTAGTTGTTGTGCAGCGAGCGCTGTTTGGCGATGACGCCGTATTTCGGATCCGGCGTGCGTCCGGCAATCAGGTCGGCAACGACGACGCGCTGGTTCGGCATGATGATGAAGAACACGTTGGCCGACATGATCGTCGCGGTAAACGCGCCGAGATGCAGGAAGGCGGCGCGGCCGGTAAAGACCTGCGTATAGCCCCAGGCCATCACCACCAATGCGACATAGAGAATGCCCATCAGCGTCCAGGTGTTCTTGCCGAGCGGCGATTTGCACAGAAGGTCATAGAAGATCCAGCCGATCGCAAGCGAGCCGATCGAGATCGCAATCGCCGTGGTCGAGGAGATATCCAGCACATGCCGGTCGATCAGGAAGAGATCGGCGCCGCCATAATAGACCAGACAGAGCATTGCAAAGCCGGAGAGCCAGGTCGCGTAGCTCTCCCATTTGAACCAGGTCAGGTGCTCCGGCATGGTCGCCGGTGCGACCAGGTATTTCTGGATATGATAGAAGCCGCCGCCATGCACCTGCCACTCCTCGCCATAGGCGCCGACCGGCAGATGGTCACGCTTTACAAGGCCGAGATCGAGCGCGATGAAATAGAAGGACGAGCCGATCCAGGCGATCGCCGTGATCACATGCAGCCAGCGAACGGCAAAAGCCAGCCATTCCCAGGCGATAGCGAATTCATACATACAGGTCCCTTCCATGCTTCTTGCTTTGCTACTGTGCGAAAAAACGGCGGTAGGGGAAAGGGGCAAACGTGATGTCTTTATCGTCCTGCGAGGATTGCGATGATTTCCTTCGTCTTCACACCCTGCCGGGTTTTCTCGAAGGTGGAATGAGACAAGCGCCCATTTGCAAGGGCGGCGGTCAGGCGCTGACAACCGACGTCAAGCGCCTTTGAGCGCGAGGTGTGCGTGTAGGTTGCCATCTCCGCAATATTGGCAGGATTTCCAAGTTTTTTGCGGCAAATTTGCATGACGTCTTCCCGCAAGGAGGCATCCTTTTTCAATTCTTTCTGCATTGCCCTATAGGTCTTGGCGTCCGTCGGTTTCGACTTTGCAGTTGGAGTGATTGTCAGGACATAGTCGCGGTAGGGTTTGGGGTTGGGCACAAGCGTGTTGAACTGACGCCGCGCTTCGTTGGCCAGGGCGCGGTCACGCTTGTGGTCTCCCGACGATGTACCGAGCAAAACGTCCGCCAGCTTGCCGGTAGGCCCCGTTTGAAGATGGACGACGGTTCCTCCGTTGCATGAGGAAAGCGCAAGCATCGTGAAAAGGCAGACAATAAAAATTTTCAGCATGAACGGTTCCCCCTCGAATGCGCGCACCTTTGAGCGAAGCGTGGCAAAAAAGAAAGTACTCCCTATGCGTGTTTTACGCATTTCGAGCGGAATCTTTCTGAAATGATTAATTCACGGTTTGGTCAACTGTACCGGGGCTGGCGGCTCTTCCGGCGGGCGCGAACGCATTGAGTATCCAGTCGCGGAAGGCACGGATTTTGGGGGTGTTGCGGCGCGTGTGCGGATAGGCCAGCCAATAGTCACGGCCATCGCTGCAGCGCAGGTCGAAGGGTTGGTAAAGTCTGCCGAGTGCGACGTCATCGGGATAGAAGTCAGGCGTCAGGATGGCGACGCCCTGGCCTGCGACTGCCGCGCGCGCTTCAAAACTTTGAGCTCCGAGCCGGCTGGTCGGCCGGCCCTCGAGATCCGGGTCGTTGATGCCGGCCGCTGCAAACCAAAGCCGCCACCAAGGATCAGCGGCATCGATGATTCTCAGTTTTAGCAAATCGCGCGGCTCGTGGATGCCGCCGATCGCCTCGGCGAGCGCCGGGCTCAGCATCGGCGTGAACTCGCTGCGCATCAACGGGTGGCTGTCGAGGCCGGGCCAGTCCCCGACACCGGCACGGATGGCGATATCGGTGGACTCAGCGATGAGATCGATCACCTTTTCGGTGGTGGTGAGCCGCACTGCGATGTTCGGATGGGCGAGCTGAAAGCTACCGATATTGCGGGCAAGCCATTGTGACGCGAAGGTCGGTGTCGAGTTGATCTGGAGGGCGGTGTTGATGTCGCCGCGCGCCGACAAAACTGCTTCCTGCAGCATTTCGAAAGCTTCGCTAACGCGTGGGGCGAGCTGTTGGCCTACGTCGGTCAGCACGATCTGGCGTGGCCGCCGCAGGAACAGCGGTTCGCCGACATTCTCCTCGATCAGCTTGATCTGATAGCTGACCGCCGTTTGCGTCATGCCGAGTTCGGTGCCCGCCTTGGTGAAGCTGCCCAGCCGGGCTGCCGCTTCAAACACGCGAAGTGCATTCAATGGAAACTGTTTCGACATTTTCATGGATAAGTTCTCTTGATGCATGCAGACGGTTGTTCAATTGGAATTGGAGCACGTTTGCGCGCATGCTGCAATCACATTCAGGAAAACAACAGGTGTCGTCATGGATTGCCAAGCAATTGAAAGATATCAACCAATACCGCAGACCCGCAAGGCCGGGTGGCGCTTTTGGCTGGCTGGACTGCTGCGTGGGCTGGAACCGAAATATCCGCCGCTCGATCTCGAAGTCATGTCCGAATACATGAAGAGGGACCTGGGCTTCCTCGACGGGCGCGACCCGCGCGAGGATTCGAATCTGACGCGGTAGAAGCCACTCGCCGCCGGAACATATCAGATGTTCTGGCGGTATAATTTTTAGTGGGACGCGTCCAGCACTCCGCGTTCCAATTGTTCCAGATAGATGAATTCCGGTGCCTTGACGCCGGCCTGGGCGCGGATTTCTATCAGCCGGTCGGACTCGAAGAAGGCTCTTGCCGCATCGAGCGAGCGCCATAGCGAGTAGTGGACGATCCGGTTGGGATCGGTGTCGTACTTCAGTACCTGATAGGCGAGTTCTCCGGCATCGCGGCGAATACCAGCGGCGCCGTCGAAGATGGCTTTCCAGGCAGGATAGTCGGCGACTTCGTGGATGATCAGAACATAGGGCATTGTTTCTCTCGAAGAGTTGGAAGGGCCTTGTGCCGGCTTGTCCGCGTCACATCATGCCCTTCGAGGGAATATAACAACGGGTGGTGAAAGAGGTGTCCTTGCTGGTCTCAACCTCTTTGCCGAACGGTTTTCCGGGCCATGGATTGATTCCGTCGCGTAGCCAGAGCAGGCTATCCAGCCAGAAACCGGCGGCATGGCGTGTGTGGAAGAGGCTGAAATGGCCGATGCGATCCAGCCTAAGATCGGCGGGGGACAAGGCGACTTCGACGGGATTGGCATTTTCGTAATATGTTAGCGCCCGGCGAATGGCTTTTTGGGTTCCGATCTCGTCATCCGTGACGCCGATGGCAAGAATATCGGCTGTGATTGCGGCAAAGCGCCGCAAAATGTCGGCCCGGTCCTTACTGGGATGGCTGCGTTCCATTCGTGACCGGCGAAAGCTCCAATCTCTTGCCACTCCCGCCGGAAGGTCTTCCAGCCAGCCGAGCGTCTTGCCGGGAAAATATCCGCATAGTGCTGTCAGGAGCGGCATGACTATGTGCCATTTCAACAGAAGGCGCCGGCGCCGGGCAGGCGCGTAATCCCTCCAATAAGCATATTGGGCGCCGATCGTGAGCATGCGGTCGATCAGCGGTGCATTGCGGGCAAAGCCGGGCAGGAAGCCACCGATGCTGTGGCCGACCACCAGCCTTGGACCATCCAGTGCATGGGTATTGAGAAAGCCAAGGGCTGCGGTAAAATCCTGTTCGCCCCAATCCGCCCAGCGATAGTTGCAGCCGCGCAGCGTGACGGGCCGCGACTGACCGATGCCGCGATAGTCATAAGTCAGCACGGTGAAGCCGTGACCGGCAAGAAACCGCGCATAGGGGTGATAGTAGCGCCCCAAAACGCCGGTTGCCGGGTTGATGACGATGGCGCCGCAACCGCTGTTGCCTCCGGGCGTCCAGAGATGGCCGCCAAGCCGCACACCGTCGCGGCAGACAATCCCGATGGGTTCCCCCTCCATCTCCAGCATGAACTTTCTCCGGCGGTTTCGATGGCGATACCGTAGGCGAGGGCATCGCTTGTGTATATTCACTGGTCGGTATACATTGAAGTATGCCAACACCCGCTCTTTCCACCCGCGACCGCATTGTTTCTGCCGCGTCAAAGCTGTTCTACAGCGAGGGCATCCGCGCCGTCAGCGTCGATGCGGTGGCGGAAAAGGCAGGCATCACCAAGCGCACGCTCTACTACCATTTCGACAGCAAGGACGATCTGATCGCCGCCTATCTCGATATGCGTGACCAGCCCAACCTGGCTTTGTTCCAACGCTGGTTTTCGGAAACCGAAGGCGATATCGCCGACAAGGTGCGGGGTATCTTTTTCAATCTGGCGGTCTCGGCACGGCATCCGCGCTGGAAGGGTTGCGGGTTTCTGAGAACGTCTGCCGAACTCGCCAACATGCCCGGTCATCCGGCGATGAAGATTGGCGCGGCCCATAAGCGGCGGGTCGAGGACTGGTTGGACAGTGTCTTCGAGGCAGCGGAGCTGGGCGCGCAGGCCAGAATGCTCGCCCGGCGGACGATCCTGTTGCTGGATGGTTCCTTCGCCGTCGTTCTTCTGCATCGCGACCCGTCCTATATGGAAACGGCGGGCGAGGCTGCGCATGCGCTGATCCGGGCTTGTACTCAGCGCCCGTAACGCTACTGCGCGTTCAGCGCGACAAGAATCTCAGCCGAGGTCATGGCGGCGATCACCGAGGGGCGTTTGTCGCTGACTGTCTTACCGCCGATTGGCAAAACCAGCCTGCCGATCGCATTGTCGCCCAGGCCTTCCTTCTTCGCCCAGCTAGCAAATGTCGCGCGCTTGGTCTTCGAGCCGATCATGCCGACATAGGCCAGATCGTTGCGGGCAAGTGCTTCCCTGGCAATCAGGAAATCGAGCGCATGGTCATGCGTCAGGATAACGACGGCAGAGCCCGGGGCGATATCCTTGACGATCGCCTCCGGCATCGCCACCAGACGGTGGCTCGCGCCGGCCGACATCAGGTCGAGTTCGCTCTTTCGCGTTTCCACCGCATAGGTGTTGAGCGGCAGCAGCAGGAGCGCATCGGCCAGCGCCCGGCCGACATGGCCAGCGCCAAACAGCCAGACTTCCGGCAGGGCTTTCAGCCTTTCCCTAAGTTTCAGATTGAGCGCTGCGCGCGTTGCGTCATCGCCGATGCGGAAAGCCAGGACCATGCGGCCGCCGCAGCATTGGCCGATATCGGGGCCAAGGGGAATATCCATTTCGAATTGGTCGCTGACACCGGCCAGAAGCGCCCGGGCATTGTCGATCGCCATATGCTCCATCTGACCGCCGCCGATCGTGCCATGCGTATCTGTCGGCGACACCAGCATGAAGGCACCGGCTTCGCGTGGCGTCGATCCGAAAGTCTCTCTGATCTCGACGATGACCAGTTTGTATTCGCGTTCAAGGAACGCTTCGAGGCTGTCGACTGCAAAGTTCATTTCAATGGCTCTTTATGCTTGTTCTGTCCGCAGGCGCTCGACGGCCATCAGGACACGTTCGGGCGTTGCCGGCGCGTCGAGCCGTGGGCACTCGCGATAATCGGCGACGCTGGCAACCGCCATAGACAGCGCCTCCAGCACCGAGATCGGCAGCATGAACGGCGGCTCGCCGACCGCTTTCGAACGGCCAATGGTCATCTCTGCGTTCTCGGCCCATTCCGCCAGCTTGACGTTGAAGATCTTCGGGCGGTCGGAGGCGAGCGGGATCTTGTAGGTCGACGGCGCATGGGTGCGCAGCCGTCCCTTGGCATCCCACCACAATTCCTCGGTCGTCAGCCAGCCCATGCCCTGCACGAAAGCGCCCTCGACCTGGCCGATATCGATCGCCGGATTGAGCGACTTGCCGACATCATGCAGCACATCGACCCGATCGACCATGTATTCGCCAGTCAGCGTATCGATGGAAACCTCGGAGACGGAGGCGCCATAGGCGAAATAATAGAACGGCGTGCCGCGGCCGGTATTGCGGTCCCAATGGATTTTCGGCGTCTTGTAGAAGCCGGCGGCCGACAGTTGCACGCGGGCGAAATAGGCCTGCTTGATAAAGGCCGGGAAGGGCACCAGTTCGTCGCCGATCTTCACATGGTTCGGAACGAAAGCGATGTTACTCGCATCGGTCTGCCAGCGTTCGGCGGCGAAAGCGACCAGGCGTTCCTTGATCTGGCGTGCTGCGTCATGAGCCGCCATGCCGTTGAGATCGGAGCCGGATGAGGCGGCGGTTGCCGAGGTGTTCGGCACCTTGCCGGTCGTCGTTGCGGTGATCTTGACGTTGGTAATATCGACCTGGAAACTGTCGGCCAGAACCTGCGCCACCTTGGTGTAGAGCCCCTGGCCCATTTCGGTGCCGCCATGGTTCAGGTGGATCGACCCGTCCTGATAGATATGCACCAAGGCACCCGCCTGGTTAAAGGCGGTCATGGTGAAGGAGATGCCGAATTTCACCGGCGTCAGCGCGATGCCCTTGCGGATGATGCGGCTCGACTTGTTGAAGTCGATGACGGCCTTGCGCCGGGCCTGATAATTGGCGCTCTCTTCCAGTTCGGCAACGATGCGCTGGATGATGTTGTCTTCCACCTGCTGGTGATAGGGCGTCAGATCACGGCCGGAACCTTTCTCGCCGTAGAAATTCAACTTGCGGATTTCGAGCGGGTCCTTGCCCAGCGCGTAGGCGATCTCCTCGATGATCCGCTCGCCGCCGACCATGCCCTGCGGGCCGCCAAAGCCGCGATAGGCGGTGTTGGAGACAGTGTGCGTCTTCAAGGGCTGCGAGGTCAGTTTCACATGCGGATAGAAATAGGAGCTGTCGGCATGGAACAGCGCACGGTCGGTGACCGGGCCGGACAGGTCAGAAGAATATCCACAGCGCGCCGCATAATTGGCCTTCACCGCATGGATGCGGCCGTCTTCATCGAAGCCGACATCGTAATCGACGAGGAAATCATGACGCTTGCCGGTCGCGGTCATGTCTTCATCACGGTCGGGTCGGAATTTTACGGCGCGGTTGAGTTTCTTGGCGGCAACAGCGGCGAGGGCTGCAAACTGGTTACCCTGCGTCTCCTTGCCACCAAAACCGCCGCCCATGCGCCGAACCTGCACAGTCACGGCATTTGAGGGAACGCCGAGCACATGGCCGACCATGTGCTGCACTTCACTTGGATGCTGGGTGGAGGACCAGACGGTGATGTCGTCATCCTCGCCCGGAATGGCCATGGCGATATGGCTTTCGAGATAAAAATGTTCCTGTCCGCCGATCCGCATCTGGCCGGTGAGGCGGCGCGGGGAGAGTTCCAGTTCGGCCTCGGCATCGCCGCGCGACAAGGTCAGCGGCTTGGTAACGACCTCGGCACCGTTTTCCAGCGCGTCGAGAATATCCGTGTGGTGCGGCAGATCGCGATAGGTGATCTTTGCCTTGCGGGCGGCGCGCCGGGCAATGTCACGGGTCTCGGCAATGACGGCAAATGTGGGCTGCCCGTGGAACTGCACCAGGCCCTCGGCCAGCACCGGCTCGTCATCGAGATGGCTGGGGCTGATATCGTTGGAATGCGGCATGTCTTTTGCGGTCAGCACGCAGACGACGCCGGGATAGCTTTCGACCTCGGACAGATCCATGGAAACGATCTCGGCATGGGCGCGGTCGGTCATGCCAAGCGCGCCGTGCAGCGTACCCGCCGGTTCCGGGATGTCATCGATATAGTCGGCGGTGCCGGATACATGCTTGTGGGCGCTGTCATGGCGCAGGTTCGAATGCATGGAACCGGCGATGGTCTTGCGTTCCTCGAAAGTGGAGTTGTCCATCAGCAGGGTCCTTCGCTTCTTTCTCTTCTCCCCAGCGGGGAGAAGGTGGCCCGAAGGGCCGGATGAGGGGGAGCCACGCCAACCAGAGTTTGCTGCAAGACCCCTTCATCGCCTCGTTTCACTCGGCACTTCTCCCCGTTGGGGAGAAGAGGAAACCCGTCCCCGTCGCTCATGCCGTCACCTCAAACCGGACCAGTTCCACCTTTTGCCCCGAAGTCTCCAACAAAAATCGCAACAGCAGGTTCTTCGCCGTCAGGATGCGATAAGCGGCCGTGGCGCGCCAGTCGGTCAGGGGCTGGTAATCCAGATTGAATGCCGCCTGCGCCGCCTTGACTGTTTCCTCGGTCCATGGTTTGCCGATCAGTGCCGCCTCGACATGTGACGCTCGCTTCGGTGTTCCGGCCATGCCGCCGAATGCTACAATGGCTGACCTCACGGTGTTGTCGCTATCGAGTGCAATGCGGAAGGCGCCGCAGAGTGCGGAGATGTCCTCGTCGCGGCGTTTGGAAATCTTGTAGACGGCGAAATGATCGTCCTTAGGCAGGTTCGGCACGAAAATGCTTTCGACGAACTCACCAGGTTTGCGATCCTGACGGCCGTACTCGATGAAATAGGCCTCGATCGGCACGGTGCGTTGTCCGGCTTTCGAGCGCAGATTGACGCTCGCGCCAAGCGCGATCAGCGGCGGTGGGGTATCGCCGATCGGCGAGCCGTTGGCGACATTGCCGCCGATCGTGCCCATGTTGCGCACCTGCTCGCCGCCGAGACGATCAAGCATTCGCCCAAAGGCGGGATAACGGGCGGAAATGGCGACAAAAGCCGTCGAATAGCTGACACCGGCACCGATCAGGATGCCGTCTTCCGTCTCGCGGATGAACTGCAGATCTTCCAGCCCGTTGATGAAGATGACCGGGTTTAAGGCGCGCATCTGCTTGGTGACCCAGAGCCCGACATCGGTGGAGCCGGCAACGATGGTCGCCTGCGGATGATCGGCCAGCGCGTCGGCAAGATCGGCCGCCGTGCCGGGCACCATGAGGGTGGCGTCATCGCTGTCAATACGGATCGTCTGCGTTGAGCGGACTGCGGTCAGCTTGGCGATGATTTCTTTGCGGACTTTGACGATCGGATCGAACACCGCATCGGGTCTTGCCGTTGCCACGGCTTCAGCCGCCTTGACGATCGGCTCGTAGCCCGTGCATCGACAGAGATTGCCTTGCAGGGCCTTTTCGATATCGGCGCGGCCGGGATTGTCGTTCGACAGCCATAGGCCATAGAGCGACATGACGAAGCCGGGGGTGCAGAAACCGCATTGCGAGCCGTGATAATCGACCATCGCCTGCTGAACCGGGTGCAGCATTCCGTCCTTTGCCGCCAGATGCTCGACGGTGACCACATGGGTGGCGTTCAGCGAGCCGGTGAACCGGATGCAGGCATTGACGCTTTCATAGACGAGTTGCCCGCCCGAAAGCCTACCGACGAGAACGGTGCAGGCGCCGCAATCTCCTTCGGCGCAACCTTCCTTGGTGCCAGTCAGCCGTTTTTCGAGGCGCAGAAAATCGAGCAGCGTTGCGGTCGGGGACAAAGACGTCAGCGCAATCTCCCGATCGTTCAGGATGAAACGGATGCTGCCGGCGGACTGTGTCATGCTGTCTCTTCTTTTCATTTCGACTCTTGAAACTATGCCCAAAACCGGCACCGTGACAATTGTGTTTCTACCATCACCGTCCGGCTTTTTCGCCCGTTAAAAAGGCTTGTTCGCTTGCGTTTTGTTTTCGTTTGACATTCGTTTTTGTATCGTATTGAAGTTTTTGAAATGGCTTGCGGTCTTGAGGAGAGTGCGGGCAAAAGAAAAGCTGGGAGGGGCAAGATGAGCGGATATGTTCTCGCAATCGATCAGGGCACGACATCGAGCCGCGCGATCGTCTTCGACAAGGACCAGAAAATTGCCGGGTCCGGGCAGAAGGAATTCAAGCAGCATTTCCCCAAATCCGGCTGGGTCGAGCACGACCCCGAAGAAATCTGGGACACTGTCGTCTGGGCGATCAAGGAAGCCATCAGCAAGGCCGGTATCAAGGCCAGTGACCTCTCGGCGATCGGCATCACCAACCAGCGCGAGACAGTCGTCGTGTGGGAGCGCGACAGCGGCAAGGTCATTCACAATGCCATCGTCTGGCAGGACCGGCGCACCGCTTCCTATTGCGACAAGCTGAAACGCCAGGGGCTGGAAAAGACCTTTACCAAGAAGACTGGCCTGCTGCTCGACCCCTATTTTTCCGGCACCAAACTTTCCTGGATGCTCGCCAATGTCAAAGGTGCGCGGGCGCGTGGCGCGAAGGGTGACCTCTGCTTCGGGACTGTCGATACGTTCCTGATCTGGCGGCTGACCGGCGGCAAATCCTTCGTCACCGATGCGACCAATGCCTCGCGCACGCTGATGTTCAATATCACCACCAATGACTGGGATGGCGAACTGCTGGACATCCTGCGCGTGCCGGAGGCAATGCTGCCACAGGTGCTCGACTGCGCCGCAGATTTCGGCGTCACCGATGCGTCGGTCTTCGGCGCAGAAACCCCGATCCTCGGCGTTGCCGGCGACCAGCAGGCGGCCACCATCGGCCAGGCCTGCTTCCAGCCGGGCATGATGAAATCCACCTATGGCACCGGCTGCTTTGCGCTTTTGAACACCGGCAAGGACATTGTCCGCTCGAAGAACCGGCTGCTGACCACCATTGCATACCGTCTCGACGGCGAAACCACCTATGCGCTGGAAGGCTCGATCTTCGTCGCCGGTGCCGCCGTGCAATGGCTGCGGGACGGCCTGAAGGTGATCAAGGCGGCATCCGACACGGGTACGCTGGCCGCAAGCGCCGATCCGTCGCAGGAAGTCTATCTCGTCCCTGCTTTCACCGGCCTTGGTGCGCCGCATTGGGATCCGGATGCGCGCGGCGCCATTTTTGGCATGACGCGCAACACGGGCCCGGCCGAGTTTGCCCGCGCAGCGCTTGAGGCCGTCTGCTACCAGACGCGCGATCTGCTCGACGCCATGCACAAGGACTGGAAGAGCGACGGCAAGGAAACCGTGCTGCGCGTCGATGGCGGCATGGTCGCCTCCGACTGGACGATGCAGCGCCTGTCCGATCTGCTCGACGCGCCAGTCGACCGGCCGACCATTCTGGAAACCACGGCGCTCGGTGTCGCATGGCTTGCCGGCAGCCGGGCAGGGGTCTGGCCGAACCAGAAGGATTTCGCCAAATCCTGGGCGCGCGACCAGCGCTTCGAGCCGACGATGGACGAAAAGACCCGCGCCGGAAAGCTGAAGGGCTGGCGCAATGCGGTGAAGAGGACACTGAGCGACGGGTAGAAATATTGAAACCGGACATTAAATGTAGTAACGTTGCTACAAATGAATGGAGGCGCCGATGAGCACCACATTGTCCAGCCGGGAATTCAATCAGGACACCGGGCGTGCCAAGAAAGCTGCGGCAGATGGACCGGTGTTTATTACTGACAGGGGGCGCCCTGCCCACGTGCTTTTGTCGATAGAAGAATACCGCAAGTTGACCGCTTCCAAGCCTGTGGAAATGCCAAAAAGAAAAAGCATCGCGGAATTACTGTCGATGCCTTCGGACGACGATATCGATTTTGAATTGCCAGATCGAAGCGCCGATTGGGAATTTAAGGTCCCTGATTTTTCCTGATGTATCTTCTCGATACCAATGTTCTTTCGGAGCTGCGTAAGGTTCATAAAGGACAATGCGATCCGGCCGTCCTGGCCTGGTCGCAGACTATGACACCCTCCGAGTTGTTTGTTTCTGTCATCACCATCTTCGAGCTTGAAGTGGGAATTTTGTTGCTAGAACGGAGGGACCCAGCTCAGGCTGCCAGGATGCGTGTCTGGCTGGCCGAGCAAATATTTCCGACTTTCGAGGACCGTATTCTAAATGTTGAATTGTCGACGGCGCTTATTTGCGCGACGTTGCACGTCCCTAACAAACGTCCCGAGCGTGACGGGTTCGTTGCTGCCACAGCGCTTCAACATGACTTTGTTATGGTAACCCGCAATACGCGTGATTTCGACGGGACGGGTGTGCGACTTCTCAATCCCTGGGGCGATTGATCTTCCTGGAGAAACACACCGTTTCCCCTTTTGTGCTGTGTGGCATTTGCACGGATGATTATGTTTGAGGTCAAACACCATCCTCGCCCCTCTGGGCTTCTTAAATAGGCAGGAATCGCATGGAACTCGGTCTTTACACTTTTGGTGACGTTCATCCTCAGGCACCGCAAGGGCGTGGGCGGGAGGGTGAGGAGCGGGTGCGCCATCTGATCGAGGAAATCGAGTTGGCCGATCAGGTCGGGCTCGACGTTTTTGGTCTGGGCGAGCATCACCGGCCGGATTATGTCGCGTCTGCGCCGGCGATGATCCTGGCTGCTGCGGCTTCGCGCACGAAAAACATCAAGCTGACCAGTGCGGTTACGGTGTTGAGCTCGGATGATCCCGTCCGGGTGTTTCAGCAGTTTGCGACGCTCGATCTGATCTCGAATGGGCGCGCCGAAATCATGGCGGGGCGGGGCTCCTTCATCGAGTCCTTCCCGCTGTTTGGCTATGATCTCGAAGATTACGATCAGCTGTTTTCAGAAAAGCTGGACCTGCTTCTGGCAATCCGCGATGGCGAGGTTGTCACCTGGTCGGGCGAGAAGCGCGCGCCGATCAATGGCCGTGGTGTCTATCCGCGCCCGGTCAACGATCCGCTGCCTGTCTGGATCGCGGTTGGCGGCACGCCGCAATCGGTGGCGCGGGCCGGAGCGCTTGGCCTGCCGGTGGCGCTGGCGATCATCGGCGGCGAACCGGCGCGTTATGCGCCGCTGTTCGATCTCTACCGCGAGGCCGCGCGCCGGGCGGGACAGGACGCATCGAAGCTGAAGACCAGCATCAACGTTCATGGCTTCATTGCTGACACCAATGAAAAGGCTGGCGACCAGTTCTATGGTCCGCAGGCCGAGGTGATGAACCGCATCGGCGGCGAGCGCGGCTGGGGACCGACCAACCGGGCGCATTTCAACCAGTCGATCGGACCGAACGGCAATCTCTTTCTCGGCGATCCGGATACGGTGGCGGAAAAGATCGTCCGGCACCAGAAGATCTTCAAGAACGATCGCTTTCTGCTGCAGATGGCGATCGGCCTGATGCCGCATGACCAGATCTTGCGCGGCATCGAACTCTACGGCACGAAAGTGGCGCCGCTGGTCCGCGCCGCACTGGCGGACGAGAAAAAACAAACGGAAACTGCCTGACTTCGATGATTTTCCCATAATTGGCGTCTGGATCGACCGCTTTCGGCGCGTTACATAAGCAGTCGAAAGCGAGAGACGATGACACTCAACAATGATGAAGATCTGGAGCGGCTGAAGGAAATCGGCCGTATTTGCGCCAACACGATCCAGATCATGGCGGCGGCGCTTGAGCCGGGCATGACCACGTTGGAACTTGACGCCATCGGCCGCAAGGTTCTGGAGGATACCGGTGCCCGTTCGGCACCGGAGCTGACCTATAATTTCCCCGGCGCCACCTGTATCAGCGTCAACGAGGAAGTCGCCCACGGTATTCCCGGTGCCCGCATTATTCAGGCCGGCGATCTAGTCAACATCGATGTGTCGGCCGAGAAGAACGGGCTGTTTGCCGATACCGGCGCGTCCTTTGCCGTGCCGCCGGTCAAGCCGCAGATCGAGCGCCTCTGCCGCGACGGCAAGCGCGCCATGTGGGTGGGGCTGAATGAGGTGAAATCCGGCAAGCCGCTGGCAGCGATCGGCAACGCCATCGGCAGCTTTGCCAAAAAGAACCGCTATACGCTGATCACCAATCTCGCCAGCCACGGCGTCGGCCGTTCGCTGCACGAGGAACCGACAGAGATCGCCACCTGGCCTGACAAGCATGAAAAGCGGCGGATGAGCGAAGGCATGGTCTTCACCGTCGAACCGTTTCTGTCGCTGGGTGCGCAATGGGCCGAAGGCGGCGATGACGAGTGGACGCTCTATAGCGAGCCTAGGGCGCTGACCGTTCAATACGAGCATACCGTGATTGTTACCCGTAACGGGCCGCTGGTCGTTACCCTGCCGGGCTGACGGCTGTTGCATTCACGCCGTTGAACGGCACCATCAAATTTTGTCGTTTGTCGCCGCCATGCTGCACTGCGATAGGTAGTGCATGACCCTGCCGGACCGCTCGTTGAACCAAAGCCTCGTCCCGACCGCGCTTGCCGGTGCCATTGCGATGGCGGTTGCGATGGGGTTTGGACGGTTTTCCTATACGCCGATCCTGCCCGGCATGATGACCGGGCTCGGACTTTCCCCTGCCGATGCCGGGCTGATCGCGTCGGCCAATTTCATCGGTTATCTCGTCGGTGCGGTCGCTGCCGGTTATGGCTGGGCGGCCGGGCGCGAGCGAGCGATCAGTCTCTCGGCACTTGCAGCAACCGCAGTGCTGCTGCTGGCCATGGGGCTGACATCGTCAATCGTGCTGTTTTCCATCATCCGGTTCCTGGCCGGTGTCGCCAGCGCCTTCACGATGATCTTCACGTCGGCGATCGTGCTGAGCAGAGGGCTCGCCACCGGAAATCCGCATGTGCAATCCGTCCATTTCGGTGGCGTCGGCATCGGTATCGCTGTGTCCTCGCTGATGGTTTTTTTGCTGCCCGCCCAAGGTTTCAGCGCATTTGCAAACTGGCAGGCCGCGTGGTTCGGCGGCGCGGTCATTGCCTGCGTCGGCACGATTCTCGTGGCAACCTTGCTGCCGTCAGGTCCCGCCTCCGGTAAAAACACTGAGCGGGAAAAACCGCTGGTCTGGACCCGGCCACTATTCGTGGTCACCCTGACCTACGGCCTGTTCGGTTTTGGCTATGTCATCACCGCGACGTTCCTCGTTGCGATGGCGCGGCAAGGAGCGAGCGATCACACGGTCGAATTCCTCGCCTGGCTGATCACCGGCCTGTCGGCTGCGATCTCCGTTCACCTGTGGCGCCGCGCTGTGCCACTCCTCGGGATTGTCGGTGTCTATCTGGCGGGCCTCTTGGTCGAAGCCGCCGGCCTCATCCTCGTTGTCGCCCTGCCATCCCCGTATGCGCCGCTGATCGGTGGGCTCCTGCTCGGGCTGACCTTCATCATGGTCACAGCCTATGGCCTGCAAATCGGCCGGGCGCTGGCGCCACAAAGCCCGCGCAAGGCACTCGCCTTCATGACGGCAGCCTTCGGCGTCGGCCAGATTGCCGGGCCTCTGGTGGCGGGGTGGCTGGCTGAAGGCAGCGGCAGTTTCACCGTGCCGACCTTACTTGCGGCCGGAGTGCTGCTTTTCTGCGCCGCCCTGATCGGACTGGAAATGCGCCGGATCGTTGCCGCTACGGGAGCCTGATCAGCCCCGCGATTAAATAACGGTAACATTAGCTTGACGTGATTGGCAGGTGAGGGCTTTTGCCCTAGGTTCTGCACATCGAAGCAGGGTGTTTGCGCCCTCAAAAAACGCGAGTGCCCCTTGTTTCATTCATTTTTTCCTCAGCCCAAGCTGCTCTTCCCCTCCCTTGCCGTCTGGTCGGTGATTGCAATCCTTGTCTGGTACTTTGTTGGTGCCGACTTGGGGATATCGCTCGGTTTCACGCATCCGCCAGAGGGGCAAGAACCGATTGACCTGAGCTTCTTTCTGTTGCCGAGCAACCTTTGGTTTTATGGCTATTTCTTTCTCTGCACCGTTATTTTTTGCGGTTTCTGGCAGGTGAAAGCGAAGAACCACCCTTGGGCTCTTTGGTCTCTCTGGGGATCGGCGCTGATTGTGTTTGTTACATATTTTAGCGTCCAGATTTCGGTAGTGATCAATAATTTTCGGCGCCCGATGGGTGATCTTCTGCAAAACGCTCTTTCGAAGCAGCCCGGCATTACCGTATGGGATTTTTACGATCTTCAGATCATCTTTGTGCAGATCGCTTTTCTCAGCATGTTTGTGTCGATCCTGACGGACTTTTTTACCAGCCACTATATTTTCCGTTGGCGTACGGCGATGAACGATTTCTATATGTCGAAGTGGGAGAAGCTGCGCCATATCGAAGGCGCTTCGCAGCGTGTCCAAGAAGATACGATGCGTTTCGCCAATATTCTCGAAGGCTTGGGGATCAGTCTGATCAATGCGGTCATGACGCTGGTGGTCTTCCTGCCAATCCTGCTTGCTCTATCAAGCTACGTTACCGAACTGCCGATCATCGGCGAGATTCCACACACGCTATTCTGGCTGGCATTGTTCTGGTCAGCCTTTGGCACAGGGCTGCTTGCGGTCGCGGGTATCAAACTGCCGGGACTGAATTTCCGCAACCAGCGCGTTGAAGCGGCTTACCGCAAGGAACTGGTCTACGGTGAAGATCACGCGGATCGGGCCCAGCCGCTAACCGTTACCGAGCTCTTCAACAATGTACGGCGTAATTACTTCCGCATGTACTTCCACTATCTCTATTTCAATGTCGCCCGCTATTTCTACCTACAGGCCGATGCCTTGTTCGTGCTGTTCATGCTGGTTCCGACCATCGTCGCAGGCAAAATCACCTATGGTATTTTCCAGCAAATTTCGACCGCCTTCGGCCAGGTGAGCAACTCATTCCAATATCTGGTGAATTCCTGGACGACGATCATCGAGCTTTTGTCGATCCACAAACGCTTGAAGGCCTTCGAAGCCGCCATTGATGACGAGCCACTGCCTGCCATCGACCAGCGTTATCTCGAGCGCGAAGAACATGATGGGGAAATTGCAGCCGGCAAGCCGTGAGGCATGGCGCTGTCGTCGAAAACACTCAAAAGGCGGAGCGATCCGCCTTTTTCTGTTTGGCGATCATCGGTAGCGCCTCAGCATAGCTGACGCAGGCGACATCCGGTTTGCTGCAGGTTTCGGTCAGAAAGCGGTCGAGGGCCTGCCAATAGGCGCCGCCGTTCATTTCGACGAAATGGAAACCCAGCTGCAGGGGAATGCGGTTGCCGTCGTATTCCTTCTGAAAAGCCTTGCGGTAGGCGTCAAGCGTGCGCTCCTCAAAAAGCGCGCTGTCCTTGCGGTTTTCGATGCCCATGGAATGGCGGACGAACAGATTATAATCCATGCCGATCACCCGGCGCTGCTGCGGGCCTTCGGGAATGAGCGGCAGGCCGAAGCGCGGCAATCCATCGGCGTCGGACGGCCAGCCCGGCCCCTTGGTGACGAGGCTGGCGTCATAGGTGAAACCATCCTGCTTCAAAGCGGGCAGCAGGCCGTCGCTCAGCGATAGATAGGGCGCGCGAAACCCCTTGATGTCGTTGGCGGCGAAATGCGCCCAACCCTCCGGCTCTTCACCGGCAATGCCACCAGCCTTCCAGGCGTTGGCAAGGGCCGAATTGAACGCGGAGAATTCCTGCTTCCAGTCGGCAGTACTCCAGCCCTTGCCGTCGAAATGGCCGCAGGCATGGCTGCCGATATCATGACCGGCTTGGCGGGCCTGCCAGATATGGCGCACACGGGTCTGAATTTCCTCGCGGCTCTGGGCAAAGCCGACATTGGAGCGTCCGGCCTTGTGACCGGGTGCTTGATACGCCTTGCCGCCCTCTGCCCTGGTCATCAGGAATGTGCAGGAGAGGAAGTAAGTGAAATGCGCGCCGGTGCGCCTGCCCATCTCAAGACTTTTCTCCCAGAGCTTGTTGTCGTGCGCACCATCGAAAGAAATGATGACGAGCTGCTTGCGGTCTTCGGGCACCGGTGGTGCGACAGCGTGGGCGAGGGTGGGAACCAGTGCCATTGCGAAAGCGAGACAGGGCGCTGCGGAAAATCTGGACATGCGAAAACCTTGGACGGCGAATGCGGAACTGCGACCCTTGAGCCGGAAATGCGGCAATCCTTTGATCGGGCTGGAAAACGCGCCGCGTTACCGCTATGCGGTAGTTCGGAATTCATAACAGTTGCGGGTGTTCTTCATGGCTTTTCTCATTCTCGGTATCGTCATCTTCCTCGGCGTCCATCTTGTCAAAAGTTTTGCGCCCGGCCTTCGCGCTGCCATCGTCGAGCAGGGCGGTACCGGTTTGTGGCATGCCATTCACGGTTTCTGCGCTCTCTTGGGCCTCTGTCTGATCGCCTATGGCTTCGACGTCTCGCGGGCAACCACCGGCATGCTGTATACGCCGCCGAAATTTCTCACCCATATCGCGCTGACGTTGATGCTGATCGCATTCATCTGTCTGGCGGCCGCCTTCCTGCCTGCCGGCAAGATCAAGGCAGCAACGAAGCACCCGGCCATTCTCGCCATCAAGATCTGGGCACTGGCGCATCTGATGGCCAATGGCGAGGTCAATTCGGTGCTGCTGTTCGGTACGTTTCTGATCTGGGGCGTCATCCTGCGCATCTCGATGAAGCGCCGCTGGCGCGCAGGCGAAGTCACGCATCCGGTGTTCGTATCCTACAAATACGATGTCATCGCCGTGCTTGTGGCCGTCGTCGTCTACGTGCTGTTTGTCTGGAAGTTGCATGAACTGCTGATCGGTGTTGCGCCGATTGTGATGGGCTAAACGGCTCTAA
Organism: Pararhizobium sp.; assembly: GCF_965279435.1. Taxonomy (NCBI): domain Bacteria; kingdom Pseudomonadati; phylum Pseudomonadota; class Alphaproteobacteria; order Hyphomicrobiales; family Rhizobiaceae; genus Pararhizobium; species Pararhizobium sp. The sequence continues at coordinate 54,136 of NZ_CBDIHY010000003.1, read as the reverse complement.
ATCGCGCTGCCCCCTTACAACAGCCTCAAAATACGGTAGAAGCGCGGAAATCTTTACATTCATCTTTGCAGGGAAGGCCGGGAAACCGGAACTTAGGAATGGCGAACCAGGACGAAAGCTTTATCCGCGAAGTCAACGAAGAACTGCGTTCCGAACAGGTGAAAGCCGTCTGGACGCGGTTTGGCAGTGTGATCATCGGGCTCGCAATTCTCATCGTGCTCGGCACGATCGGCAAGGTCGGCTATGAATATTGGCATGAGACATCGGCTTCGCAGTCCGGCGACGAATTCCTGGCGGCCTTGACCCTTTCCCGCGAGAACAAGACGGATGAGGCTATTGCAGCGCTGAACACGCTGGAAAAGGATGGCTACGGTGCCTATCCGGTTCTTGCCAAGATGCGGGCTGCAACCCTGCAGGCGCAGAAGGGTGATACCGCTGCGGCCGTCAAGGTCTTTTCCGATATCTCCAAGGATGCAAGCCTGCCACAGGCGATGCGCGATGCAGCCCGTATGCGCGCCGCCTATCTGCTGGTCGATACCGGCACCTATGAGCAGGTTTCGGCCGAGGCCGAACAGCTTGCCGTTCCAGCCAATGGCATGCGCCATTCGGCCCGCGAGGCGCTCGGTCTTGCAGCCTACAAGGCTGGCGATATGGCCAAGGCCAAGACCTGGTTCCAGCAGATCGCTGATGATGCCGAAACACCACGCAATCTGGCAAACCGCGCCCAGATGCTGCTCGATCTGATTACTGCCAGCGGCAAGGTGTCCTGAACGGACGCCCAAGAAAAACAACATTGGAGCATGACCGGTTTGCGGATGCTCTGAGGACAGGATTATTCGATGAACTTCACCGTCGCCATCGTTGGGCGCCCCAATGTCGGAAAGTCGACGCTTTTCAACCGTCTGGTTGGCAAGAAGCTGGCGCTTGTCGACGATACGCCGGGTGTGACCCGCGACCGCCGTCCGGGCGACGCCAAGCTCGTCGATCTGCGCTTCACCATCATCGATACCGCCGGCCTCGAGCAATCGGGACCGGAGACCTTGCAAGGCCGCATGTGGCTGCAGACGGAAGCAGCCATCGAAGAGGCCGACCTGACGCTGTTTGTCGTTGATGCCAAATACGGCCTGACACCCGCCGACGAGACGCTGGGCAAGATGCTGCGCCGCCGCGGCAAGCCTGTGGTGCTGGTTGCCAACAAGTCGGAAGCCAAGGGCTCCGATGGCGGCTATTACGACGCCTTTACGCTCGGCCTCGGCGAGCCCGTTGCCATTTCTGCCGAACACGGTCAGGGCATGATCGACCTGCGCGACGCCATCGTCGCAGCACTCGGCGAAGACCGCGCCTTTCCGCCTGAGATCGACGAGCCGGCGACCAATGTCGATCTGCGCGGCGAAGAGGACCTGGAAGACGACGATTACGAGCCGGAATACGATGATACCAAGCCGCTGCGCGTGGCGATCATCGGTCGTCCGAATGCCGGCAAATCGACGCTGATCAACCGCTTCCTCGGCGAAGACCGTCTTTTGACCGGCCCGGAGGCCGGCATCACCCGCGACAGTATTTCGGTCGAATGGGACTGGCGTGGCCGTACCATCAAGATGTTCGACACCGCCGGCATGCGCAAGAAGGCGCGCGTGCAGGAGAAGCTCGAAAAGCTCTCGGTTGCCGACAGCCTGCGCTCGATCCGCTTTGCCGAATCCGTCGTCATCGTCTTTGATGCGACCATTCCTTTCGAAAAGCAGGACCTGCAGCTGGTCGATCTCGTTGCCCGCGAAGGCCGCGCTGCGATCCTCGCTTTCAACAAGTGGGATCTGGTCGAGGACACCCAGGCGCTATTGGCCGATCTGCGCGAAAAGACCGAACGCCTGCTGCCGCAGGTGCGCGGCATCCGCGCCGTGCCGATCTCCGGCCAGACCGGCTACGGCCTCGACAAGCTGATGCAGTCGATCATCGACACGGACAAGACCTGGAACCGCCGCATCTCCACCGCTAAGCTCAACAAGTGGCTGGAATCGCAGCAGATCCAGCATCCGCCGCCGGCTGTTTCCGGCCGCCGCCTGAAGCTGAAATATATGACCCAGGTCAAGGCCCGCCCACCGGGTTTCATGATTTCCTGCACGCGGCCAGAATCCGTTCCGGAAAGCTATATTCGCTATTTGACAAACGGCCTGCGCGCCGATTTCGAAATGCCGGGCGTGCCGATCCGTATTCATTTGAGGGCATCTGAAAACCCGTTCGAGAACCGCAAGAAGAAGCGGTAAGGCTGGGCAGGGGGCTTAGGCCCTACCAGGTGATGAAGGTTGGGCTATAGGCAGCGACATTACGGTCCCGCGTGACGAGCGTCAGCGGTTCCGTGATAGCCTGAGCAATCAGCAGACGGTCGAATGGGTCGGCGTGAGGGGTATTCAGGTGCCCGACGGCGGCGGTATGAGCGACCGAGATATCCAGGAAATCATATCCGACACTGGTGAAATGCCGGATCGCCTCTTTGGCATCGAAGGGAGGGCTATCCTTTCTGCCGAGCCGGAATTTGATCGCGATTTCCCAGATGGTGGCAGCCGAGACGAGGACGTCATTGCTTCGGCGCGCGAGAATTTGACGTATGTCTGATGGTAGCCGGTGTATCGCCGTCAGAATCCATATGGCCACATGGGTATCGAGCAGAAGCCTCATTCCGGCTTGACGCCGAAGAGTTCGGCAATCTCGTCATCCAACGCATTGAAGTCTTCAAGAGATATGCCCGGAAATTGTCTCTGAAGAAGCCCCAACTGTCTCGGCAGCTTTTCATTGGCGGCGATTGGCACCAGCCTTGCTGCCGGCTTGCCGTCGCGCGCAATGATGATCTCGTCTTCCGCGCCGCTTTCAACGGCACTGACGAGCTGAGACAGCCGCGTCTTGGCTTCGAGCATGTTGACGATGGTCATCAAAATTTCCCTTGGCTAAGGTTGACCAAGGGTAAGGCCGATGCCGCTAGATTACAATATTTCGATGTCCAAGCTGCGCTCGAGCTTATCCTTCGAGACAAGCGCGCCGTGATGCTGGATCACCGCCGCCGCCGTTTCCGCTGCGAACTGTGCGGCTTTACCGGCATCGCCATCGGTGGCGTAGCGGGCGAGGAAAGCGCCGTTGAAACTGTCGCCGGCGCTCGTCGTATCGACGATCTCGTCGACCTTGGCCGAGGGGACGAAATGGAGCGGCGCATCGCCGAAGCTCAGTGTCACGCCGTTCGGTCCGTCCTTCACGACGATATTTTCGACGCCAAGTCCACGGTACCGCGCAATGGTTGCGGCGATATCGGTATCGCCGAAATGCACCGCTTCGTCGTCGAAGCTCGGCATGACGAGACTGGCTGCGCGGGCGCCGGCCGAGATTGTTTCAAGCATATAGGCCTTGTCGTCCCACAGCCGCGCCCGGATGTTGGGGTCGAAGACGACACCCTTGCCTGCCGCCTTGGCGCGGCGCAGTTCGGACAGTAGTGTTTCGACGGCGGATGGTGCCAGGATAGCGAGGGTGATGCCGGTAAAGACGACGATATCGGAGGCTTCAATGGCGGAGCGCAGATGGGCGGCGTCATCGGCCAGGGTCTTGGCGGCGGATACCGAGCGCCAGTAGGAAAAGCTGCGCTCGCCATCCTTCAAATGGATCATGTAAAGCCCGGGTGAACGGCCCTCGACGCGGCGAATAGAGCCGGTACCGACGCCGGTCTTTTCGATGAAGGCCAGCATCTCATCGGAAACCGTATCGGTACCGACAGCGGTCAGATAATCGACGGACCAGTCGTCCGGAAGGAACAGCCGGGCATAATAGGCGGTGTTGAACGTATCGCCGGCATAGCCCTTGCGCAGCAGGTCGCCCTCGGCCTGCATCAGTTCCACCATGCATTCGCCGATCGAAAGCAACCTGCCCGCCATGAAATTCTCCCCGTTATTCATGCTTTGCGAAGGCGGAGATACGTCTTACCAGCGCGGAAGGCAAGCGGATGCCGTCCCGGCGGGCCTGCATCAAGGAAGCGTATTTCGCTGCGCCGGGAATATGAATCCCGTAGCCGGTGGAAAGCCGCGTCAATTGTGCATCAAGCCTGTCTTCAAAGCCCTCGCCCAGAAGAGATGGGGCAACGGCAATGACTGTCAGGCCGCTGCCGGGCGATGCGCTGCCACCGGCAAAATCGGGTACATCGAGTGACCACTTGGCACCACCGAGACCTGCGGCCAGCACCTCCACCATGAGTGCGATATTGGCGCCGCGTGATCCGCCGAAAGCGAGCATCGCGCCCCTGATTGCTGCCGCCGCGTCGGTTGTCGGCTGTCCCGTTGCGTCGATGGCCCAACCCTGTGGAATCGGTTCGCCACGCTCCGCTGCTTTTCGCATATTGACGAATGCGGTGGTGCTGGAGGACTGATCGATCAGCAGCGGTGCTCCGTTGCTGCGAGGTGCGGCAAAGGCTAGCGGATTGGTGCAATAGACTGGTTTGGAACCGCCCGATCCGGCAACCAGCGCCGGGCCGTTGGCGGCGGCGATAGCGAGGAGGCCGTGTTGCGCCAACCGCAAGACATAGTCACCAAGTTCGCCCGATGTATAGCTGTTGAACTGGGCTAGAAGCGCAATGCCGAAGGATTTGGTCTTGCCGACCAGATCGTCCAGGGCGCGGTCAAAGCCGAGTTGCGCGATGCCGCCATCGGCATCAATGCGGATCAGGGCAGGGGCGGGGTCAGTTCTTTTCGGTTCTGCGCTGCCATTGATGCGCCCGGCGTGAAGGCTTTCGAGATAATCGACCAGATGGGCAAAGCCGACGGCGGAGGAGCCGCGTGCGTCGGCATCCACCGTGGCGCGGGCAAGCGAAGCCGCCATGGCAGCACTTGCGCCGGCGCCGGTGAGCGCGGCGACCGCGAGGTCGTATGCGTCCGAAAGGCTGACTGTCACCATGTCTTCGGTCATTCCGTCTCCAAATTCTGGCGGGGAGAACTGATTCACTGCCATCATCATTTTTGCATCGGTGCCAGTCAATCACCGCAAACGGCCGGCAAGGCCGTTTACTCGCTCCTGCAGCAACGCTACATCTTTCAGCATATCCTTGTGATCGCGGAGTTTTTTGATGGCATCTCCCTTGAAGTCCAATCCCGATTGGTGGCGCGGCGCGGTGATCTATCAGGTCTATCCCCGCTCTTTCCAGGACACGACCGGGGATGGTCTGGGCGACCTCAAGGGTGTGACGCAACGGTTGCCGCATATTGCCAGCCTCGGCGTCGATGCCATCTGGCTGTCGCCGTTCTTCACGTCGCCGATGGCCGATATGGGCTATGACGTTTCGGATTATTGCGATGTCGATCCGATGTTCGGGACGCTTGCCGACTTCGATGCCCTGCTGAAGGCGGCGCACCAGCTTGGTATCCGGGTCGTCATCGACCAGGTGATCTCGCACACGTCCGACCAGCACCCGTGGTTCAAGGAAAGCCGCTCGGATCGCACCAACCCGAAAGCCGACTGGTACGTCTGGGCCGACCCGAAGCCGGATGGCACGGCCCCCAACAACTGGATGTCGATCTTCGGCGGGCCGGGCTGGGAATGGGACGGCGTGCGCAAGCAGTATTACATGCACAATTTTTTGGGCTCGCAGCCCGATCTTAATTTTCACAATCCGGATGTGCAGGAGGCGCTGCTGGAGACCGTACGCTTCTGGCTGAAGCGCGGTGTCGATGGTTTCCGGCTCGACACGGTCAATTTCTATTTCCACGACAAGGAACTGCGCGATAACCCGCCGCTGGTCTACGATCCCGATGCCATCGGTCTGGATGCACCCGACGTCAATCCCTACGGCATGCAGAATCATCTCTACGACAAGACGCAACCGGAAAACATCGGCTTCCTGCAGCGGTTTCGCGCCCTGCTCGACGAATTCGACGATCGTGCATCGGTCGGCGAGGTCGGCGATGGCGCTCGCTCGCTGAAGACCGTGGCCGCCTATACCGGCGGCGGCGACAAACTGCATATGTGCTACACGTTCGACCTGTTGGGGCCGGATTTTACCGCTACCCATATCCGCCGCTGCGTCCAGGCGTTTCAGGATGCCGTCACCGACGGCTGGGTCTGCTGGGCTTTCTCCAACCACGACGTCACCCGCCATATCAGCCGGTTTATGCAGACGGCGGACGAGCGCGAGCGGGTCGCCAAGCTGGCGATCTCGGTGCTTTCAGCGCTGCGTGGCTCGATCTGCCTTTATCAGGGCGAGGAACTGGCCCTGCCGGAAGCCGAACTGCAGCTTGAAGATCTGCGCGATCCCTACGGCATCCGTTTCTGGCCGGCCTTCAAGGGCCGCGACGGATGCCGTACGCCGATGGTCTGGGAGAAGGCGGCTGAGCATGCGGGGTTCTCCAGTGCCAAGCCATGGCTGCCGGTGCCTGCCGAACATCGGCCGCTTGCCGCTGATCAGCAGGAAAAGGCTGGCTCCGTTCTCGATCACTACCGGCAGACGCTTGCCTTCAGGAAAACGCATGCACCACTTTTCGATGGCAGCATGACCTTCCTCGAAACCAACCAGGACATCCTGGCCTTCACCCGCGAAAAGGGCGGCGAGAAACTGCTGTTCATCTTCAACCTGCACCGCGGCCCGCAAACGGTTGATCTGCCGAAAGGCGTGGTGATTGCCGAAGTTCTGCCGATGCCGGGCTTTGAGCCGCAGAGCATCGACGGCCGGATTGTACTGGAGGCCATGGACGTGTTTTGCGGGCGGCTGGGATAAGCATGGCTCTTTGAGAGCAGTACCCGTCGCAACGCCTGTTCATGCCGGGAGAGTGTTGTCCAGCGGCCGCATCTCCGGGAAAAAGCCTGCTGCGAAATTGCGGGCTGCGTTGAGTTCGCTGTCGAGGTTGCGGATAAAGGCTTCCGGATGCGCCTCTGTCGCGACAAGAAGGACGGTGCTGGAGCGGTGAAGCCCGGCCAGTTCCCTGAGATCGCCTCTGCATGCCACATGCAGCAATCCTGCCAGACCGGCGCTGCCGGAGGGTGTGGTGTGGATATCGGTTTCATGATGCATGATCCCGGCTGCCTCAAGAAGTCCGCTTTCGCTGACAAGGACCGGTAGAGGATCATGCCGCTGGAGGATCGCCAGTGCAGGTGCCGATGCTTCGCCGCAGGCGAGCATCTCCGCGCATGTATGCAGCGAGCCTTCGATGCGGACCACGTGGCCGGCGGCCAGAGCGGGCGCCACGCAGGCTGCCTGTTCCGGCTCGACAATTGCAAGCTTCGCCACTGGCAATCCTTGCGCCATGGCGGCGGCAAGGCCGCCCACACCTGCCTGAATGAACTGATGGGAGACGATCATGCCGTTGGTGGCGAGTTGCGTGTTGATCTCGGCGGTCAGCGTTGCGTAACCCGACAGCACATCCCGGAGAATCGGATCGTTCACATCTGAACTGGTGTCCGGCACGAGGACGCCATCGACACGGGCGGCCTCGGCGGCCGCATCCACCGCATGATCATAGGTTCCGGCGATCCAGTAGACCGATGCGCCAAGTGCCAGGATGCGGTCTGCCCGCGACCGGGGAACGCCATGGTGCAGATAGATCGTTGCGGGTGCCCCGGCAATATGGGCAGCGGCCGCGACCGCAAGCCCATGGTTTCCATCGCTGGCGCAGATCAGTCGTGGCAGGTCGTGGCGCATCCGCAATTGCGCGACGGGCGTTCCGGTGATGCGGGCCAAAGCGCTGAGCGCCGCCGTCATGCCTCCGAGAATCTTGAAGTTTCCAAAGGGGCGTCCGCTCTCGACCTTGACGAGGACGCGACCGACACCGGCGCGGCGGGCGAGAGCCGGGCAATCTGAGAGCGCCGTTGCGGTGGCGTGAACCGGAGGATGAAGATGTGTCATGCGCAGAATATGACGGCGTCCAATGCGGGAAAACCGCGTTGATACCCGCGTGGGCGTAGAAAGGCCGCGATTTTCACGGCTAGTCGTCGTCCAGAGCAACGGGAATGACCAGTCCGCGTTTGATGACGCCAAGCGCAACATTGGTGGTGAAGCGGCGGATATTGGCGTTTTCGGCGATCAGCCGGGACATCAGCGCATCATAGGCATCAACATCGGGTGCCGTGACGATCAGCACGAAATCCGATCCGCCGGTGATATAGAAGGCCTGCTGGATCATCGGCTCGTTCGCCAGCCAGCGGCGCAACTGAGCAAGAAGCTCCGGCCGCTCCCGCTCGACATCCAGTGCGACGATGAAGAATGTCGGCCGGCCCACCTGTTTGGGGTCCACCACCGCGATATCCCGCTGGATGATGCCTGTCTCGCGCAGCCGCTTCAATCGACGCTGGATCGCCGAAATGGAGAGCGGTACCACCGCAGCAAGCTGTTCGGCGGTCTGGGATGCATCTTGCTGCACCAGATTGAGCAAATGGCGGTCGAAGCGGTCGAGGTTCATGGAGGCATGTTACAGGCATCGAACGCGGATAAAAAGCGATCTGGTATTATCCATCGCGGCAGAACGACACTGCAATGCCTTAAAACCTATATGAACGGACCAGAGCATACTGGTCCACCTTGGGATTGCTGCCAATGAAGCTTTTGTACCAGACCCACTCGCCCTTCGCCCGCAAGACGCTGGTCTTCGCACATGAGGTGGGCATTGCCGACCAGTTGGTTGTCGAGCACCACGAAACCAGTCCGACAAACGCCAATGCCACGGTGTTCAGTAGCAATCCGCTCGGAAAAGTGCCGGTCCTGCTGCGTGACGGCCTGTCGCCGCTGTTCGACAGCGACGTCATCTGCGCCTATTTCGATACGCTGCGCGCAGGCCCGTCGCTTTTCCCCGAAGACGCCGAGCGCCGATGGGCGGCGTTACGCTTGCAGGCGTTGGCGCAGGACATGGCCTATGCCGGCATCGGCATTCGCTGGGAAACAGCGCGGCGTCCCGAGCATCTGCGCTATCCGGAACTGCAAGCTGGCTATGAGCGAAAACTCGCTGAAAGCTATCGCTGGCTGGACCGGGAGATCCAGAGCGGCGAGCCCTTGCATATCGGCCATATCGCTATTGCAACGACACTGGACTGGCTCGCCTTCCGCCACCTGCCATCCTTTCGCGCCCACGCCAATCTCACAGGATGGTTCGATGCGTTTACGCAGCGGCCATCGATGCTGAAGACGCCGCTTTCGGGCGAGACCCAGGATTAGAGAATTATCGGCCTCTCACCCGATCAGCATGAACTTGTCGACATCCACCAGGCCCATGTCCGAAATCTTCAGGTGCGGGATAACGGGCAGGGGCAGGAACGCCAGCTGCAGGAACGGCTCCTGCAACGTGGCGCCGAGCGCAAAGGCGGCCTGGCGCAGATGATGCAGCGTGTCGCGCACGCTCTCATAGGGCTCGAGGCTCATCAGGCCGGCGACCGGCAGCGAGATTTCACCGGTGACCTTGCCGTCCTCGACGACGACGAAGCCGCCCTTGATCTGGCCGAGCCGGTTGGCGGCCAGCGCCATGTCGTCCTCGTTGACGCCGACGACGCAGATATTGTGGCTGTCATGGCCGACGGTCGAGGCAATGGCGCCCGTCTTAAGCCCAAAACCCTGAACGAAGCCATTGGCATGGTTGCCGTTGATGCCGTGGCGCTCGATGACGGCGACCTTGATGATGTCGCGGCCAAGATCAACGCCGGCCTGATTGCCGGATGCTGGTAGTTTGTAGCGGCGGTGTTCGGTGATGATCTTGCCGGGCAGCACGCCGATGACGGACGTCTCTCCCTCGGCATAGGGCAGGCCGAAATCGGCGGCATTGATGTGGCCTGCCTTGACGCTGTCGAGACCAACGGGCGCGACCGGACGGCGGGTGGCAAACAGCGCGTCATCGACGAGACGGCCACCGGCAAACACCATTCCGGCTTTGCAGTTTTCGAGGCTATCGACGACCACGAGATCGGCACGCCAGCCTGGTGCGACCAGGCCACGGTCGCGAAGACCAAAGGCGCGGGCGGCTGAGATCGAGGCGGCGCGATAGACGGCGAGCGGTTCGACGCCTTGGGCGATCGCTTCGCGGATCATATAGTCGAGATGGCCTTCCTCAGCGATATCGAGCGGATTGCGGTCATCGGTACAGAGCGCCAGGAACGGCGACAGGCGTTCGGTGAGGATCGGCATCAGCGCGTGCAAGTCCTTGGAGACAGAGCCCTCGCGCACCAAGACGTGCATGCCCTTGCGGATCTTTTCCAGCGCCTCAGTCGCGGTGGTGCATTCGTGATCGGTGCGGATTCCAGCGGAAAGATAGCCGTTGAGATCAAGGCCGCTCAAGAGGGGAGCGTGGCCATCGATGTGGCCACCCTGGAAGGCGTCGAGCTTGGCAAGGCAGACCGGGTCCTTGTGGATGACGCCGGGAAAATTCATGAATTCCGCCAGGCCAATGACCTTCTCGTGGTCGCGGAAGGGCAAAAGCTTCTCGATCGGCAGATTGGCGCCGGAGGTTTCCAGATGGGTGGCTGGCACGCAGCTCGAGAGTTGCACACGGATGTCCATGATGGTTTCGCGCGCCGAATCGAGGAAATACTGGATGCCTTCGGTGCCGAGCACATTGGCGATCTCGTGCGGATCGCAGATTACGGTGGTCACGCCATAGGGCAGGACGCAGCGGTCGAATTCATGCGGGGTGACCAGTGAGGATTCGATGTGCAGATGCGTGTCGATGAAGCCCGGCACGACGATCTTGCCGGTAATGTCGATTTCCGTTGTGCCGGTATAATTGCCGTAGGTGCCGACGATGCGGTCGCCGCAAATGGCAATATCGGAAGCGACGAGATCGCCGGTGACCAGATCGAAGAAACGGCCGCCCTTGAGAACGATATCGGCCGGAATGCGGCCGGTGCCCTGATCGATCAGCTGTTCAAGTTTTTCGCTCACGAGGGCCTGCCTTTTGGATGCTTTGTCTAAAAAGTGTGGTTCGCCCCGAGCATAGAGGCTGATCGCCGTCCTTGCATACCCGGGATGCGGAAAATCGATGATCGCCATTGTGGACGGCAGGCCTGCACCTGAAACAGCCACCACAAACGAAATCGGGCGCCGAAGCGCCCGATCCGTCATTGGTTCATCTGCTTACTCGGCAGAGACGATCTTGCCGTTTTCCCACTTGTAGAGCGAGAAGCTCTGCGAGGTAAGGTCGCCGGTTTCGCCATAGGTGACGTCGCCGATGGCGGTCTTGATCGGTTCACCGGATTTCAGAGCAGCGGTAACGGCTGCTGCGTCTTCGGCGCTGCCAGCCTTCTCGATGCCGGCCTTGATCACTTCAACGGCTGCATAGGCGTTGAGCGTAAAAGCTTCCGGCGGGATGTTGGCGGCCTGAAGGGCTGCAACGGCGGCCTTCGAGGCATCGTTCTTCAAAGCGTCGGCCGCATTGGTGAAGACCGTGCCGGCACCGGCATCTGCGCCGATGGCCCAGAATTCGGTGTTGGACAGGCCGTCGCCACCGATGATCTGAATCGGCGCGCCGATATCACGCAGCTGGCGCACCAAAAGACCAGCTTCCGGGTGATAGCCGCCGAAATAGAGGACGTCGACCTTTTCAGCCTTGAGGCGGGTGGTGAGCGCGCTCAGGTCCTTGTCGCCCGGTGTCAGGGAATCGTTGAAGACTTCGGTGACGCCACCGGCATTCAGTGTTGCCTTGAAGGAATCGGCGAGACCCTTGCCGTAGGCGCCCTTATCGTTGAGGATGCCGATGCGCTTGTCCTTGAACTGCTTCAGGACATAGGCTCCGGCGACTTCGGCCTGCTGGTCGTCACGGCCGCAGGTGCGCAGGATGGTGGCAAGGCCACGCTTGGTCAGGTCCGGCGTCGTTGCCGTCGGCGTGACCATCAGGATGCCGTTTTCAGCCAAAACGTCGGAGGCCGGCATGGCTACGCCTGACGTGACCGGGCCGACGACAAAGCGGATGCCTTCGCCGACGATCTGGTTTGCTGCCGAAACACCCTGCTTGGGTTCGCCGGCATCGTCGGCCAGCTTCAGCACGACCTGTTCGCCGAGGATGCCGCCGTTCTTGTTGATCTGATCAACGGCAACCTGGGCGCCGTTCTTGACCTGGTCGCCGTAGGCGGCAACGGGCCCGGTCAGCGGCGCGATCAGGCCGATCACGATCTCGGCATGCGCCAGCGGCGCAAAGGCCAGCGAGGCTGCGAAGGTGGCGCCCGTCAATGTCTTGAAGTTCATCTTGCTTCTCCTTTGGTGGGTTGGTTCCCCGCAGTGCCAGCGCTTCGGTTGCTGGGCCGGGAGGGTGAAACCTGCCAGTCGAAAAGCAACTCCAGTTCCGTTGAGTTGTCCGTCTTCTGTGAACGGATCGATCCCATGCTTCTCGTCTATGAAGCTCCTCACGATTCCGCAAGGCGATTTTTTAGGCAATGTGCAAAATAATTGTTCAGATATGACGCCAAACGGGGCTGGGACATGTGTCCCGGCCCCGTTTGGGCATTGTTCACGATCGAATATATTCGATCAGGCGTTGGCGATCAGCACCTTGCGGATGCCGTCGACCAGTTCATCGATCTCAGCCTTCGAGATGATCAGCGGCGGTGAAAGGGCGATGATGTCGCCGGTGGTGCGGATCAGGTAGCCACTTTCATAGGCCTTGAGGAAAGCCGAGAAAGCGCGTTTTGTCGGCTCTCCGGTGATTGGCGCCAGCTCGATTGCGCCGATCAGGCCGATGTTGCGGATGTCGATCACATGCGGGCAATCGCGTAGCGAATGCAGCGCATCGCCCCAGTACGATGCCAGCTCGGCGCCACGGGTGAGCAGGCCTTCGTCGCGGTAGGTGTCGAGCGTGCCGAGCGCTGCGGCACAGGCGATCGGGTTGCCGGAATAGGTGTAGCCGTGGAAGAACTCGATCATGTGCTCCGGGCCGGTCATGAAGGCATCGTGGATTTCTGCGGTGACGAACACGGCACCCATCGGGATGACGCCGTTGGTCAGGCCCTTGGCGGTGACGATCATGTCCGGTTTGACATCGAAATACTGGGCGGCAAACGGTGTGCCGAGGCGGCCATAACCGGTGATGACTTCGTCGAAGATCAACAGGATGCCGTGTTTGGTGCAGATCTCGCGCAGCTTCTGCAGATAGCCCTTCGGCGGGATGAGCACGCCGGTGGAGCCAGCGACCGGCTCGACGATGACGGCAGCGATGGTCGAGGCATCATGCAGCGTGACGATGCGTTCCAGTTCGGTTGCAAGATCAGCGCCGTGTTCCGGCTCGCCCTTGGTGAAGGCGTTCTTTTCCGGCAGGTGGGTATGCGGCATATGGTCGACTCCAGACAGGAGCGTGCCGAACATCTTGCGGTTGGAAACGATGCCACCGACGGAGATACCGCCGAAATTGACGCCGTGATAGCCACGTTCGCGGCCGATCAGGCGGGTGCGTGAACCCTGGCCCTTCACCTTGTGATAGGCGAGCGCCACCTTCAGCGCCGTCTCCACGGATTCAGAGCCGGAATTGGTGTAGAGCACGTGTTCCATGCCGTCGGGCGCAATGTCGATCAGGCGGTTTGCCAGCTCAAACGCCTTGGGGTGGCCGAGCTGGAAGGCCGGGGCGTAATCGAGTTCACCGGCCTGCTCGCGGATCGCTTCGGTGATCAGCGGTCGGCAATGTCCGGCATTGACGCACCAGAGGCCTGCCGTGCCGTCGAGCACCTGGCGGCCGTCATGGGTCGTGTAGTGCATGTCCTTCGCCTTGACGAACATGCGCGGTTCTTTCTTGTACTGCCGGTTGGCTGTAAACGGCATCCAGAAGGCGCTGAGGTCATTGGGTGTGGCATTGAGGCGGTTCGACATCATATTCTCCGTGGCGCGTATTGTCTGGCGGCCAAGTCCAGTGGGTTTCGATGAATCTTTACCTGATGGTCAAACTATCAGGGCGCTTTTCGCGGTCAAGCCTTGGCCTGAGACGGCCAAATGAAGTTGCGCGGTGGAAAAAGGCGGAATTTCGCCGCATGGAAACATCTGGAAACAGGGCTTGCCTCCCGTCTTTTCCGAAGGTTAACCTGTTTGCAGCAGAGTGGCGCCGCGTTCCCAAATACGCGCTCAGGCCCGAAACACGCGCTCAGGATAGAGATCTTGCCAAAATTTGCAGCCAGCCTGGTGCTCGCGCTTTTCGTCAGTCTTCCAGTGCAGGCAGGTGCTGCCGACATGATTGCCGACGGCGCCTTTGAGAAGGGGCAGGATGGCTTTTGGGCAGCGGGCGGTGTGGCTCTATTGCGCGAAGGCGGCAAGCTCTGTGTCGATGTCGAGGTCGGCGGTACCCCTTGGGACCGGTTGCTCGGTCTCAATGACCTGCAGTTTGATCCGGGCACATCCTATCAATTGACAATGCTGCTCGAGGCCGAGGGTGTGCATACATTCCCGGTCACGATTCAGCGCAATGCCGAACCGTGGACGCCACAGGCAGCCCTCACTGCGGAGACCAAGGACGGAACGGTCGAATTTTCGGCCGTCTTCACGGCAACCGAGAATGATCCGGCCCAGATCATCTTCCAGTTGGGCGGGTCTGAAAAGCCGTGGCGCGTTTGTCTGGATGATGTGGCGATACGCGAAACAAAGCCCGACAAGATCGCGGTGGCCGCACAAAAAACGCTGTATGGGCTACCGGCGCTGGTCAATCAGACCGGATATTTCCTCGACGGGCCGAAGCGGGCGACAATTCTGTCGGAGACACAAGGCCCGTTGCCGTTCAAGCTGGAAGATGGGGCCGGTGTCGCAATTGGCGAGGGAATGACAGCGCCTGCCGGGTTTGACCCGACTGTCCGGGCGAATACCCAGATCGCGGATTTTTCGGCCTTTGCGACGGCCGGAGAGGGCTACAGGCTGGTCATCGGCGAGAAGAAAAGCTTGCCGTTTTCCGTCGGCCACGACGTCTATGGCAAACTGCGTGTCGATGCTTTGTCTTGGTTTTATCCGCAGCGCAGCGGAATTGAGATCAAGGGCGATATCGCCGGAGAAGCCTATGCGCGGCCGCCCGGACATGTGCAGGAAAGCCCCAACCAGGGCGATACCAAGGTGACCTGCCTGACCGGTAAGGTCGCTGCCAAACTCTATGGCAAGGACTGGACCTGCGATTACACGCTGGACGTCTCCGGCGGCTGGTACGATGCTGGCGACCAGGGAAAGTACGTGGTCAATGGCGGCATCGCCGTATCGCAACTGTTGAGCACGTTCGAACGCGGCCTAATCTACGGCGACGGCGCATCGCCGGTCTTGAGCGACAGCCTGTCGCGCATCCCTGAAAACGGCAATGGCATTCCCGATATTCTGGACGAGGCGCGCTGGGAACTCGAATTTCTGATGAAGATGATGGTGCCAGACGGTCAGCCCTTGGCCGGCATGGTGCACCACAAGGTTCACGATATCAAATGGACCGGGGTGCCGATGCTGCCGCATCTTGATCCGCAATTGCGGGCGCTGCACCGTCCATCGACAGCCGCGACGCTCAACCTTGCTGCTGTGGCCGCACAGGGCGCCCGGCTGTTTGCGCCCTATGACAGAGAGTTTGCGCAGCGCCTGCTTGCGGCCGGCCAGAAAGCCTGGCTGGCCGCCGCCGCCAATCCGGTGCTCTTCGCGCCGGGTTCGGATGGTCTGCAGGGTGGCGGCGATTATGGCGACGACGATATTTCCGATGAAACCTATTGGGCTGCGGCCGAGCTTTTCATCACCACAGGAGAAGCCCGTTATCTCACCGCGCTGAAATCCTCTCGCTATTGGGTAGGGGCCGTCTTTCCCGCTACAGGCGCCTTCGATTGGCGTAGTGTCGCCGGGCTCGGCCGTCTGGACCTGGCGCTTTATGGCGACAATCTTGCGGCTGATGACAAGGCGATGATGATGGCATCGGTAGTATCCGTTGCCCGGAATTTCATTGGCCTGCAGGCGAAGGAGCCGTTCGGGCAGATCTACAAACCGGCGAACAACCGCTACGATTGGGGATCGAACCAGCTCATTTTGCAAAATATGATCGTCGTTTCCGCTGCCTATGACCTGACAGGCGAAGTACCGTTTCTCAATGGTGTGCGGGAAGGTATCGACTACATTCTTGGGCGCAACGCGATGAACATGTCCTATGTCACCGGATATGGCAGCGTTTTTTCCAAGAACCAACATAGCCGCTGGTATGCCCATCAGGTCGATAGCATGTTGCCCAATCCGCCGGTTGGTACGTTGGCCGGTGGGCCGAATTCGACGCTGGTCGACGATGTCGCGCGGGCGCGGCTCAAGGGGTGCGCGCCGCAGACCTGCTATATCGACGACATCATGGCCTGGGGCACCAACGAAATGACGATCAACTGGAATGCGCCGCTGGTCTATATCGCGTCTTTCCTGGCGGATGCGCGATGAGCGACCGCACGGGCATCGCTTTCATCGGCACGGGGTTCGTTGCCGATTATTACATGACGACATTGGCCAACCACCCGCAATTGCGGCTGGCGGGTGTCTGGGACGTCGACCCCGATCGCTTAAAGCAGTTTTGCAACTACTGGAACGTTCGCTCGTATGCCTCTGAAGCGGAATCGCTTTCCGATCCTGCCGTCACCATCATCGTCAACCTGACGACGCCGGAAAGCCACTATGCCGTCAACAGGGCGGCGTTATCGGCCGGCAAGCATGTCTATTGCGAGAAACCTCTGGCCATGACGGTAGACGAGGCGCGGGAGCTGGTATCGCTTGCCGCGGAGCGAGGCCTTGTCCTTGCCGGCGCGCCAGCCAATGCGCTCAGCGATGCCTGTGGTCACTGCGCCGGCATCCTCAGTTCCGGCGTCATCGGCACACCGCGCCTGGCCTATGCCGAGATGGAGGATGGACCGGTCTTTCGCGATAAATGGCAGGAATGGCGCAGCCGCTCGGGCGCCAAATGGCCGGCTGTCCACGAGTTCGAAATCGGCTGCACGCTGGAGCACGCCGGGTATGCCACCAGTTGGCTGGTGTCGCTGTTCGGACCGGTGTCCAATGTCGCCGCCTTTTCCGCGCTGACGTTTCCCAACAAAGGACCGGGAACCGAAAATCTCGCCCTGGGACCGGATTTTTCCGTCGGCTGTCTGACCTTCAAGTCGGGACTTGTCGCGCGTCTGACCAGCGGGCTGGCGGCGCCCCGGGACCGGTCGCTGACGGTCGTCGGCGACAAGGGCACGATCGTCGTGCGCGATCTCTGGGACAATCGCTCTCCGATCCATGTCGAGCTGGCTGGCAGCAAGCGGCCGCTCTCGCATCGGCTGATCGAACGCCTGGAATGGCAGTTTCAGCGGAAATTCCCGTTTCGCCTCACAGCCGGTAAGCCGGTGGCCTACCCGCAGGCCGCGCAGAAGAACAGCCTGCCGGCCTATCCGTCGCAAATCGATTTTGTGCGCGGGATTGCAGCGCAGGCGGATGCGGTCAGGGCTGGCACCCGGCCGCTGTTTTCCGGCGAGACGGCATTGCATCTGACCGACATCGTGCTGGCCCTCAACGCCGGCAAGCGCGACCACACACCAACGGCGCTATGACGGCGGTAGTGACCGGATGGTCTCGATGATGCCGAGTGCCTCGACGCTGGCGCTGAGTGGCATCTGCGATTGCTGATGTTGTCCTTCGAGAATGGCCCGGCTTGCCGCCGCGATCTCGAATTGGAGGCCATCTCCGGGAAAGCCATGCCGATAAACTGTGAGGCCGGGCAGGGGCAGCCGGCCGACAATCTTTCCGGTGGCGCGTGACAGGCGGCCGGTGCCGGACGGTACGGCAAGATGGTGGACGATGCGGTTTCTCGTCAGGATAATTTTGCTTGCCTTGAGAAACGGAGCATCGATCACCAGACTGCCGGTTTCGCCGTCGATGATGAAGCGATTGTTCCCGGTGCGATCAAAGCCGACGGACAGCCTTGCCTGGAAACGATCATAGCCGAGCGTGACATCCGCCGACATATCGACACCCGTCGGCGCGGCAGACCAGCGCCCTGTGACCGTCTGCGGCGAGCCGAACAAAGCCAGCGTCAGTGCGATCGGGTAAACGCCCAGATCAAGCAGCGCACCGCCGCCAAGTGCCGCCGAAAAAAAGCGGCTGTCGCCGTCGAATGTCTTGATATAGGCGAGTTCGGCGCGGATTCCGGTGATGGCGCCGATCGTCTTGTCGGCCAAAAGCTGCCGTACGTGGTCGATGGCGGGCAGGAAGACGGTCCAGAGACCCTCCATCGCAAAGGTCTGTTTTTCTGCAGCCAAGTCGGCGAGTGCGTTTGCCTCCGACGCGGTTGTGACAAGCGGTTTTTCGATCAACACAGGTTTTCCAGCACGGAGCAGCGTCCGGGCCTGATCGAAATGGGCGGTATTGGGTGTCGCGAGATAGACGGCATCAATCAGCGGATCGGCGGCCAAGGCATCGATATCCGGGAGGATGCGCAGCCCGCCGAAGCGTCCTGAAAAAAGGGTGGCGGCCTCAAGCGTGCGTGAGAAAACGGCAACGAGTGCTGCGTTATCCGTCAACTGGATGTCTTCGGCGAATGTGGTTGCGATGGAGCCCGTGCCAAGCACAGCCCATTTGATGCGTGTTGTGGAAGGCCGATTTTTGGGTGTCATGTTCATGGCGGCGATACTGCAACGCCAAGTCTCAAAGGCGCGTAAACGTCAAAGGCAGTTGCCGATACTGCTGCCTTTCCGAAGATGGCGCAGGGCCAGAAACAGGCCGGGGCCGCAAGCGGCCCCGATCCGTATCAGGCGGTACGGCGCTGCGGGATCTTTTCGATCGCGCTGGATTCGTCGCCGTAGATTTCCTTCAGTGTTTTCAGAACTTTCAGTACTGCATCCGACGAGCTTGAATAATAGATCGTCTGGGCATCCCTACGGGTGGTCACGAGATTTTGGGCACGCAGCTTCGAGAGATGTTGCGACAGGGCAGACTGGCTGAGGCCGACCTGGTTTGCCAAGGCGCCGACTGCCATTTCCTCGTTCACCAGTGAACTGAGGATCAGCAGACGCTTTGGATTGGCCATAGCCGATAGAAACTCCGCAGCTATTTCAGCCTTGCCGTGTTTCTGAGGAGAGATCGTTTGCATTCCATACTCCATGCGAAGTTCACATCACGCTTGGTTATGAATGTGAATAAGGGATAATTAGCCGTGATGAATAAAAGGACAACTGGCTACTGCAAGAAATCGGGGTAAAAGGGCCCGTATTTAACGGTAAAGTTTTACCAGTGTGGTCCGTAATTCCCCTTTTGATTGCAGTGGCGCATCATATTCCAGTCGTTTTAGTTGATCTCCGGATGCAAGATCGATCCCGCCGGCATCAAGACCGCAGATTCTCCAGCCGGTTCCCTTTGCCTTGCAATAGCGCTCTACATACTTAGTGGCCGCATCGGAATGGTCGGAATTCATGTGGTCGATCGCGCCGGGTTCCATATCGGCAAGATCCTCGATCGCCGGAGAACGGATCATCAGATCCTCGCCAATCAGCACATAGGCCCGGCCAAAGCCGCCATTCATGCTGGCCTTTATTGGTGTGAGCCGGAAAAACGCGAAATCGGGAAAATCGACGTAGAGCTGCGCCTTCGGATGGCGACGGATGAAACGTTCGCGGATACGCGAATTGGCGGTGCTGTCGCGTTCGACTTTTTCTGCTTCGCATTGAACTGTCAGGCGCGCATGGGCGAGTGGATCGCCCTTGCCGATCTCGCCCGTCAGCAGCGAGCAGCGCTGGTCTGCAGACAGGGCCTGCGTGTGGGCCGACAGGGCGGAAACCAGAATGACCGGTGTACCATCGGTATCGATGCCGATGAGCACGCGGCTGACAAAAGGGAAGCCGTCGCTGTCCGGCTCGATCACCGCAATGGCGGCACTGCGCGCGGAGCGCAGGATGATGCGGGCAAGCTTGCGCGCCTCATCATCGGTTTCGCGCAGAACGGAGGGTTTGTCGGCCATCGAATCGCCTCTTGTCTTGAATGCCAAACGCCCGGACTCTGATCGTCCGGGCGCCCTTTATAACGACATCTTGACCGCAATCGTCAACTTTTGTTGCGATGCCTTGTCAGGCCTTCCACGACGTTCTGCGCATTGATCGTGCCGATGATGGCGCCGTTATCGACAACACCGATGCTGCCGGGCTGACGCGACATCGCATCGAGGATATCGATCAGCGGGGTTGTCGGCTTGGCCGTTGCCGAGACGCCGGTAGCCGGAGTTGTGCGGCTGACACCCTGGCTCATCACGTCCATCGCCGTCAGCATGGTGATGGGGTTCATGTGCTGGACGAAGTCGGCGACATACTGGTTGGCCGGGTTCTTGACGATGTCCTGCGGCGTGCCGCACTGGATGATGCGGCCGCCTTCCATGATGGCGATGCGGTTGCCGATGCGGAAGGCTTCGTCGAGATCGTGGCTGACGAACAGGATGGTCTTCTTGAGCCGCCGCTGGAATTCCAGCAGTTCGTCCTGCAGACGGGTGCGGATCAACGGATCGAGCGCCGAGAACGGCTCGTCCATCAACAGGATCGGCGCACCGGTGGCAAAGGCGCGGGCAAGGCCGACACGCTGCTGCATGCCGCCGGAAAGTTCCTTGACCTGGCGGCCCGCCCATTTTGTCAGGTTGACCAGTTCCAGCTGTTCGGCAACGCGGTCCTTGCGCTCCTTGTCCGGTACCCCGGCAAGCTCCAGCCCGAAGCCGACATTGTCTTCCACGGTGCGCCACGGCAGCAGCGCGAACTGCTGGAACACCATGGAGACATCGTGCATGCGGAAGTCGCGCAGCGATTTGGCTGATGTCTTGTAGGGATTGATATTGCCGTGGCGGGTCTTGAGCTGAACCTCGCCGCGTACCACCGGCGCGAGGCCATTGACGGCGCGCAGAAGGGTCGATTTTCCCGAGCCCGACAATCCCATCAGCACGAGGATTTCACCCTCGGTAATGGTCAGCGACGCATCGGCGACGCCGAGCACCAGCCCTGTCGCAGCCCCAATCTCGTCGCGGGTCTTGCCCTGATCGACCATGGCGATGGCGGTTTCCGGCCGGTTGCCGAAGATGATGTCGACATTCTTGAAAATAACGGCATCGGTCATGCGCCTTCTCCTTCATCGGACGAACGGAACAGGCGGTCGAGAATGATCGCGAGGATGACGATACAGAGGCCGGATTCAAAGCCCATGGCGATATTGACGGTATTCAACGCCCGCACGACCGGAACGCCGAGACCGGCAGCACCGACCAGCGCCGAGATGACCACCATCGACAGCGACAGCATGATGGTCTGGGTGAGGCCGGCCATGATTTGCGGCATGGCAAACGGCAGCTCGATCTTGCGCAGCACCTGCGACGGCGTCGCGCCGAAGGAAACTGCCGCTTCGACCAGCGACGGCGGGGTGGAGATAATGCCGAGCCGGGTGAGCCGGATCGGTGCCGGAATGGCAAAGATCACGGTTGCGATCAGACCCGGAACCATGCCGAGGCCGAACAGCACGAGGGCCGGGATCAGATAGACGAAGGTCGGGATGGTCTGCATCAGGTCAAGGATCGGCCGCATGACAGCGTAGACCCAGGCGCGCCGGGCAGCGGCGATCCCCAAGGGAATGCCGACCGCCATGCTGACGGCACTGGCCGCCAGAACCAGCGCCAGCGTCTCGGTCGTCGCCTTCCAGTAGCCAAGATTGATGATCAGCAGCAGGCCGAACAGCGTGAACAGGGTCACACCGATCGAACGGCGGAACCAGTAGGAAAGCGCGGTGACGATGGCCACGACGATCAGCGGGTGCGGCGTCTGCAGGACCCAGAGGATCGCATTCACTACGCCCGACAGGATCGCCGATACCTGATCGAAAAATCCGGTGAAGTTGGTGGTCAGCCAGGTGAAGAAACTCTTCGCCCAGCCGCCGATGGGGATGCGTCGATCAGGGTTGGTTAGCCATTCCACGGGAAAATCGCCTGGTTCTTGGAGCCAATGATAGGAGCGGAAGCGCGTCAAATGCGCTTAAAAAAGGCGGGGACTAAGCCCCGCCTTCAACTGCCGGTCAGAGACCGAGCGCGGTCTTTACGGCAGGCAATCCTTCAGCGCCATCCTTGGTGGTGACACCAGCAAGCCAGGGGTCGATCGCCGTCGGATTGGCCTTCAGCCACTCGTTGGCCGCGACTTCCGGATCCTTGCTGTCGTTGAGGATCTTGCCCATGATCTCGTTTTCCATCGGAAGCGAGAATTTGAGATTGGTGATCAGCTTCCCGACATTCGGGCACTCAGTGGTGTAGCCGGCGCGAACATTGGTGAAGATGGTGGCGCCGCCGAGGTTGGGTCCGAAGATGTCGTCGCCGCCGGTGAGGTATGTCAGCTTGAAGTTGGAATTCATCGGGTGGGGTTCCCAGCCGAGGAAGATGACCGGAGTACCATCCTTTTCTGCGCGGGCGACCTGCGCCAGCATGCCCTGCTCGGAGGATTCGACGACTTCGAAGCCCTTCAGGCCGAACGTGTCCTTGTCGGTCATGTCGATAATCAGGCGGTTGCCGTCATTGCCCGGCTCGATGCCGTAGATCTTGCCGTCAAGATCGGCCTTGTGGGCGGCGATGTCCTTGAAGTCCTTGATGCCGAGTTCGGCACCCTTGGCATTCGTCGCCAGCGTGTACTTGGCGCCCTCGAGGTTCGGGCCGAACGATTCGACCGACTTGTCGTTCAGGAAGGGGCGAACGTCGGCTTCCTGCGTCGGCATCCAGTTGCCGAGGAAGACGTCGATGTCCTTGTTTTTCAGTGATTGGTAGGTAACCGGAACGGACAGAACTTTGATGTCGGTCTGATAGCCGAGGCCCTTGAGGATCGAGGAGACCGTCGCTGTGGTGGCGGTGATGTCCGTCCAGCCGACATCGGCGAAGCGGACGGTGCCACAGCTTTCAGGCTCGGCAGCATAGGCGGATGTCAGTGCGCTCAGCGATACGGCTGCTGTCAGCATGAATTTCAATGTCAGTCTGGTCATCGTGATTATTCCCCTGCCTTTTGATTTTAGCCAATCACCAAATGTCCGCCAATTCAAGCGCCCTGGTGTTGTCTTGAGTGTATTGGGACATTTGCCGGACACGCCCGCCTAAAGCGACGTGATATGTCGCATTGCTCATGTTCTGGCGCCTGCCGTCGATTTTCTGTGACTTTCGCGCCTGCGCTCTGGCCTTCCCCGCTTTGTCTGTTCATGAACAACCAACAGCATACAGAAGAGGACGCCATGGCAAAACTGTATTTCAGCTACGCCACGATGAACGCAGGCAAATCGACCATGCTCTTGCAGGCGTCGTACAACTATCGCGAACGTGGCATGCGCACGGTCATCCTGATTGCGGCGTTCGATGACCGTGCGGGTCAGGGCCGGGTGTCCTCGCGGATCGGATTGAGTGAAGACGGTATCGCCTTTACGCATGCGGACGATCTTTATTCTCTGGTCGAACGCCTGCATGGCGAAGAGAAGATCGCCTGCGTTTTTGTCGATGAAGCCCAGTTTCTCGGCGAAGATCAGGTCTGGCAACTGGCCCGCGTCGCCGACCGGATCGGCATTCCGGTGATGGCCTACGGCTTGCGCACGGATTTCCAGGGCAAGCTGTTTCCTGGCTCGATGGCGCTGCTCGCTCTTGCCGACGAGATGCGCGAGGTCCGCACGATCTGCCATTGCGGCCGGAAGGCGACCATGGTGGCGCGGATGGATGTGGCCGGCAATATCGTGCGCGAAGGCGCGCAAGTGGAAGTGGGCGGCAACGAGAAATATGTCGTCTATTGCCGCCGTCACTGGGAAGACAAGATGAACGAAGCGTGAGGCAGGCTATCACTGGGTGGGCGGGCCGTGCCATGATGGTATCCTTGCGAATGCGTTCCGGGAAATCGTCTATGTCTCTGCCTTTGTCTCTTCGTCTTGTTTCACTCGGCCTTTTCCTCTGTCTTGGGACAGGTCTTGCTCATGCAGCCGGCAGTGCCGATGCCGGTGCGCAGGTCTTCAAAAAATGCGGTGCCTGTCACACCGCGACCGAGCCGATGAACCGTGTCGGCCCCAGTCTGATGGGCATCATCGGTCGCCCGGTCGCAACGTTTGCGGGGTACAACTATTCAAGCGCCATGACGGCGTTCGGTGAAGATGGCAAAATCTGGGACGAGGAGCGGTTGTCGGAATATTTGATGGCCCCCAAGGCGATGGTTCCTGGCACCAAGATGTCCTTTCCGGGCCTGAAAAAGCCGCAGGAGATTGAAGATATCGTTGCCTATCTGAAGACGGCGGTAGGGCAATAGGCGCGCAATCGCAGCCGATGCAGTCCGCCAAAGCGATATACGGTTTAAAATCCGCAGATTGCGCACTTGTTGTTCAAATTACCGCTCCCATTATATAAGCTGATGTCATGACTGAATAATTTGGCTGCGCGGCGCGTCTGCACCGGAGCAACAGAGGGAAACCCGATGGCGACACTTCAGAATTTTGAGAGCGAAATCGAGAAAACACGCGGCATCGTCGAGCAGATGCGCGGCAAGATGAACCAGTCGGCCGTCGTGCTTGATCAGTTTGCCAAATCCGACACGAAACTGGGCGATGCCAATTTCGACATCGAGAATGCCCGTATCCAGGATGTCATCAACCAGCAGAAGGTTATGGAAGGCAATATTGCCGACCTGATCATTGGCCTGGAAGATGCAACCAACGCCTTCGGCTCGGAATTCGAGAGCATGAAGAGCTATACCGGCTACGAAAAGTTCATCGGCATCTTTTCCAAGCAGAGCGCTCAGCGCATGCGCACCGACCGTGTCCGCAACATGTCGCTTGCCGGCAATCTGCAGGAGCTGCTGTCCAAGTCCGACACCATCGTCGGCATCCTGAAGGAACAGAAGGGCGTGCTCGACCAGCGCTACAAGACCTCCGAGGCAAGCCTGCTTCAGGTGATCGAGCGGCGTAAGGCGACGATTGCTAACCTCCAGGAAACCCAGAAGCGCATCGAGGAACTCAACCCGATGCTGATGGATATCGAAAACAGGATTGCTGCCTCGACAGACCAGATTTCCCGCACCCAGCTTGAAGGAGAGCGTTCGGTTCTGGCGACGGAATATAATGAGAAGCAGGCCAAAGAGCAGGAACTCCTGGCGGAAAGTCAGACATACGAGCGTTACACCTCGATGTTCCAGACCTTCGTCGACTCACTCAACAACCAGATCGCGGCGCAGAACACGCTGATCAACAAGCTGACTATCGATACCGAACAGCGCATCGTGCTGTACAAGGCGCTCGAGGATTCCTTGAAGACGGCGGCCCAGCAGGATGTTGCCCACAAGATCAACACGCTTGGCAGCCAGGTCGATACGGCGGCCGAAGAAACCATGGCCGGCATCGGTTCGGCTTCGCAGCGCCATATCGGCGATCTGCTGGAGATGCACGAGAAGAACATGCTCTCGACGCAGGACATCCAGCGCCGCAAGAAGCTTGCCGACGATGCGTTTGCACGGCGGTTCAAGGATGTCATGGATAAGCATAATACGGCGAATTACGTGAAGCAGTGATGCTGCAGATGCCATCGTGCACCAAAATGGTTGATATGCTTGGCTATCATAGCCGTCGGGCGGTCTATACCTCCCCCTTGAGGGGGGAGGTCGCGCGGAACGCGCGGGTGGGGGTGATTGTCAGGGGCGCCCCAAGGTCACCCCACCCCGGAGCTTTGCTCCGACCCTCCCCCTCAAGGGGAGGGTGGAAACCATGAACGCCGCATCCGAAGGGGCCGTCGGTCAGTATTTCGCCTCGATCCGGGCAGCGCTCGGGGGCTTGGAAATTTTCCTGGGTGATCGCAACTCGCCGCTCTACCGCGATACGGTGGTGGGCGAGGTCGTCATTCCCTACCTGTCACGGTTGAAGGCGTCGTTTTCCTGCTGGGAAAACCGCATCGGCTTTATCGAGCAGTTCCGCATCTCGCGGGCGGAAAGCGGCTTTCCGGTGTTCCAGAACGTGCTGGAGCTGGAAAACGACCGGCAATCGGCGGAAAAGCGGCTGGCGGGAATTCCGGTTGCCGATGCGCTGCGTCAGGAAATGGCCGACTTCATCCTGCGCCAAAAGACATTTCCAGCTGAATTGCAGTCGCGTATGGCCGAACGGCTCTATCTCGAGCAGATCGGCAAGGGCGATATTTTTTCACCCTTCATCATGCCCGAGACCATTCGCGTTGGTGTGAACCCTAAGACCCAGCGGCCCTATTACGTCGTCTGCTGGGGTGCCTTCGACGGCACAAGCACTTTGCCGATGGTCTATATGTCTGTCGTCGAGGATTCGTCAGAAAAGATCGTCAAGCTTTTGGTGACGCCGGACGGCAAGCTCAATCCCGACACGGATATACCGCTGCCGATCGGCGGGCTGCTCAATCCCGATCTCGCCAGCCGTTTCGACGATTTCGCCTTGAAGAACAGCGCCTATTCGCTGACGCCGGTGACCATCGCCACCAATCTCGACAAGGATTTCGAAGAACTGCACCCCAAGCAGTTGCGACGCATCGTGCTCGGGCCGTTCTATTCGGCCGGGATTACCGAGAACAATGCCAAGATCAACGATATTCTGTCGAAGGTTCGCAAGACGGAGAATGCCTGGCTGCTCACCTGGACTGTGCAGGAGGTGTTCTCCAAGGCGGAGCGGCCGGCCCAGCGCGGCTTCTTCTCATCGACGCCGGCATCGGAAGAATTCCATATCGACACCGACAATCTCGAGGCGACCCGCATGGGTGTGAGCTCCTACGAGAAACATGCGCTGGTGCCGCACGACGCCTATCAGGCGCTCTATGCCACTGGCGACGCAGCAACAATCTTCGGCGATTACAAGGTCCATGTGATTTCCGGAAACCAGGTTATCAGCGAGGTCTAGACAATGTCACTGAACGCGGGTTTGACGACGCTGCATGAAGACGACATCGCCAAGCATCAGGCGGTAGCACAGGGTCTTGTCACCCGGCTGATCCTACTGGAGGCTGACGATCCGGCGGCCGGAACGGCACTGGCCGGAACCGGTCGCCGTTTTGTTTCCACGGTTTCGACCGGCGGACAGCGTCGCACCCGTGAAGTAGAGTTGACGAAGACCATTCAGTCGATTCGCGCTGCAGATCCTCTGTTTTCGCCAGCCCAGCATGCTCTGCTCTACCGTTCCCGGCGGGGCATTCAGGTGGCGCTGGCTGTTGCGGATGTCTTTGCCCGCCAGACCAATCTGGAAGGCCTGCAATCGCGCAATGCCACGGCGCCGCTGTCGGGCGATGATGCCAGCCAGTTCAAGGCGCTTCTGTCGGCGTCGGCTTATATTTCCGCCTTCACTTTCGCCGCCTATCTCGGCGCAGCGCTTGCAGGCGAAGGTGAGCCGGTCGAGGATGGGACCGAGCCTGACTTCCTGTTCGACACACCTCAGGATGCGCTGAAGGGCATGATCTCGGCGCTAGACAAGACCATTGCCGGTGCGCCTGACGATGCAGCCTTGACCAGCAGGGCCCGCGCCTTTGCGCGGCTTGCCATCGAGGGGTTGATCGGCCGCAAGGCACGCTTCACCGGGCTTGCAAGTTTCGAGAATGTGCATATCCGCATCGATCAGGACGATTTTACGCTGAACGGTTTCGACGTGGCGCCCGGCGCCAAGCGCAAGCCGTTGGTGATGACCTTCAAGAAACCCGAAGAGATCATCGGCAATCATATCGCCAAGTATCAGGCGTTGAAGTTGGCGAAGATGCTGATGGCCTATGATTTCGACCGGCAGATGAACCCGTTCGTCGAGCTGGGCGGTTTTCTCTTCACCTTCATCGGCGACGGCATGCCCGGCACCGGCAAGACCATCCTCATCCAGATGCTGGCCGGTCTGCTCAACGATTACTGCGAGATCGCCGGCTACGCCTTCCACTACGAGAATTTCGGCGTCGACCAGATTTCCTCCTATCAGGGCAAATCCGGCCAGAACTGCAAGGCTTTCGTCAATAACGTCATCAATCCGCGCGCCATTGGTTTTGGTACGATCGACGATGTCGATCAGGTCGCTGCCAAGCGCTCCGATGACCGCGCGTCCGCCGGTCAGCACGAGGTGACGGCGGTGTTGATGGAGAGCTTTGCCGGAGCCTCCACGGTGATCCGCGGAAACTGCACGTTCGGCATGTTCTCCAACTATCCGGAAAATGTCGACGATGCCCTGCGCCAGCGCGCCGGCGCCCGTTGGCTGGTCGATGGGCCGCAGTC
This sequence comes from Pararhizobium sp., assembly GCF_965279435.1. Taxonomy (NCBI): domain Bacteria; kingdom Pseudomonadati; phylum Pseudomonadota; class Alphaproteobacteria; order Hyphomicrobiales; family Rhizobiaceae; genus Pararhizobium; species Pararhizobium sp. The sequence goes on along the minus strand of NZ_CBDIHY010000003.1, from coordinate 25,999 downwards.
GGAAGGGGATTATATCGATATCTTTGCCATGCTGGTCGGCAAGAATCACAAGATCCCGCTTGGAGAACACCAGCTGTTTGCCGGCCAGGAGATCAAGAAAGCCGTCTCGCAATCCTATGCCGAGCATGCCCGGCCGAAGGAGGAGGGGTTGCTGGCCGTCTGGGAGCGCCACGAGAAGGAAGAGGGCAAGATCGAGACGCTGGCCGATGTCGGCTCCTACCTGCACATGATCAAGGAGGCGGAGCCCCGCTTTACCGGCCGTGCCATCAAGAACATCACCGATGCGGTCAAGATGCGGGCGATGGACGTCGATTTGCCTGACGACTGGTTTGCGACGCCGGAAGCCTTCATGCACAAGGCTTATGACGAGAAGAAAGCCATGATCGAAACCCTGCGCGGGCCGATCACGCTCGACATGGTGATGCAGGAAATCAACCGCTACGCCGATAGCGAGTTCCGCTACACAGACAAGTCCGACGATGCGGCCGTCACCGACATCATCCGCCGCGAACGCCAGCGGGAAAAGGCAATCCGCGAGATCGAGGCGATGAAGGGGGACGGGCGGTGGTAATATTACATCCGGCCATAGTCAGTCAAAATCTATAATGCTAAGATGGGATACGCGTATCCCATTGAGGTTGAAAAATGACACGTCAGACAGCAATTCGGCTCCCCGACGAAACTTACGAACGGCTTCAGACTCTTGCTGAACGTACAGGTCGCACCGCGACTTACTATATTCGTGAGGCGATCGAGCAGCATCTTGAGGATCTCGAGGATATCTATCTTGCGGAGCAGGCTCTTGGAAAATTAAAGCGGGGCGAGATGGGTACTCAAACGCTTGAGGAGGTGGAGCGTAAACTTGGGCTGGGCGATTGAATTAACCGATGATGCTGTCCGGCAACTTGAGAAACTGGGGCGACCCGAGGCAAAGCGGATACGCGCATACTTGCGTGGCAAAGTCGCCTCTCTCGACAGCCCTCGTCTCATTGGTCGTGGTTTGACGGGAAGTGCATTTGGCCATCTGTGGCGATACCGCGTAGGCGACTACCGTATTCTTTGTGAATTGCGCGATAAACAACTTGTTGTTCTGGTGGTCGAGGTCGGACATCGAAGCAGGGTTTACAAGTGACCTACCAATGATAAGCGGAACCGCATGAAACTCCTCCTCGAAGCCGAACTGATCTATGGACGCCTGCTTGAGATTTCCGAGCCGCATCTGATTGCGCGTTACAACAAGGCGTTGCAGGGGTTTGGCTTGCGCCCGACGGCGCTGCCGTCGTTTCAGATCGACATGACCGGGTTTTCGCCGGAGATTGCCGATGAGCTTGGCGATCGCGATTATCTCGATCCCAACCGCGTCAACCGCCGTTTCATCATCATGACCCCGGATCAGGAAGAACTGCCGGTCGTTCATACGAGTTTTTCCAACACCGCCGCGCTGATGCACGAATTTTTCGGCGCCAACAGGCGGGCGATCAATGCGGTGACGATCAAGGATGCGCTCTACGGCGAGATCGAGGATTCCGTATCGGTCGTCAATGATATCGACGATCTGCTGTCAATCAATGAGGTGCGGTTTCGCGTCCTGTCGGCCGAGGACATGCTTGGCAAGGCGGCGGAGTTGCGCGCGCTTGTCGACCGGTTGAAGACGGTACCGACAGCCTGGGCCGACGATGCGCTGCTCAACCGGATGGTCGAACTTGCGAAAGTCACCGGCGATATCCGCGAAAATGCGCTGGTGCCGGATAAGCTGGTGTTCCGCCATGATGCCTTCTGGGCCAATCATTTCGGCGGCGTCTATGTCTTTCTGGATGAAAAGACCACGACCGTGATCTGCGATCCGTCGGTGCCGGGCTTCAGGCGCTCGAGACCCTGGCAGGTCGGCTATATCGGTCTGTCCGATCATCAGCGCATCTACGAGTTCCTTGCCTCGACCAACCGGCTGCAATTGCCGCAGGCGTCCTGGGTGCAGGACAGTGGCCTTTATCAGCATCGCGCCGACATGGCTCTGCGGAGCCTGGTCAATCAGGCTGACCCAACGACGGATATCAATGCGATTGATGCGATCTGGCTGCAGACCTGGATACACCGCAATTCGGCACTGGTGTCCTCGGATGGCACCTATCCGTTCCTGCAGACGATGTTGCGTACAGTTTTGGCGTCGGGCAGCATCAAGATGCAGGATGTTGCTCCTGAAAACCGCTTTCTGCTGGTGCGGGCCGCACCGAATCATCCAGACCAATGGCTGACAAACCGGCTGATCTCGCAACTTTGCCCAAGCGATTTCGTCTCCCGCTTCGTCTTTGACAAGCAGGGGTTTTATGCGGCCTATGAAAAATACAGCGAAAAGTTCAGGGAATATGTTGTGGCGACACTGACCAGCACATATCTCAGGGACAAGGTGGCGTTCCGCAAACGCCTTTATGGCCTCAAGGAGGATAATACGAATGCTTGATCCGATCGTTGCGTTTTTCCAGCGTGTGTTTGCAGCGATTGGCCGGGGCATTGGCCTGGCGGTGTCCTGGATACTTTCTCCGTTCGTAGCCGTTGCCAACTGGTACGGAGGGCGCGCCTGGATCATCAAGGGGCCGATCGGTCTTGGTCTCCTGCTGCTCATCGCACTTTATGGCTATTTCATCTGGCAGACGCAGGCCTGGACCAATTTCGATCCAGACTATCCCAACCGGTACAATCTTGCTGAACGCAAGAATGATGCGGGCCTTCCAGTCAAGGTCGCTGCTGGCCAGACGGCGCCGGCCAATGCCTGCGAACGTTCCGCCATCGTTGATGTCACCGCAGATTTGATTGACTACAACGTCAACCAGAACTCCTGGATCTCGTCGATGGTCCTCTACAAGGCCGGCCTGTTCGGGATGGATTGGGACCGCACGCCATGGCTCGACAACAAGGCGTCGTTCCAGCGTGGCGTCAACGAAGCGGTGCGCCGCACGACGGTCGAGCTGGTCGATTCTCTGGTGCGCATGCGCGGCACGTCCGGCATCAATCCGCAGCTGCAGAGCGTGCGCAGCAAGATGCAGTATGAGGAAACCAACTGGTATTTCGGCCTGTCGCCCTTCGGCTTCCTGACGCCGACGCCGACGCAATATCGCGCCGCCATGGTCGATCTTCGCTCGTTCAACGATCAGCTCGCAACCTGTGCTGCCACTTTCGATGCCCGCGCCGACAATTTCCTGGAATTCATGGATCGTGTTTCCAGCTCGATCGGCAGCACGTCTGCGATGTTGCGCGAGCGTTCCGAAAATTATAACGGTGGCTGGTTCGACACACGTGCGGATGACCGGTTCTGGTTCGCCTACGGCCAGCTCTACGGCTACTATGGTATCCTGTCGGCAACCGGCGCGGACTTCGACGGTGTCATCAATCAGCGCGGCCTGGCGCCGATCTGGAACGAAAGCATCAAGCAGATGCGCGCTGCCCTGCGCATCCAGCCGCTGATCATTTCCAACGGCCAGGAAGATGGCTGGATCATGCCGACGCATCTGGCAACGCTCGGCTTTTATGTTCTCAGGGTGCGCTCGAACCTCGTCGAGATGCGCGACATCCTAGCCCGCTAAGTCTTTCCGCCATCTTGGAGACGGGAGAACGTTGTTCTTCCGTCTTTTTCTTTGGTTTTTCAGAAAATCATCGAATTTCTAAGTTCCCCGGCATCATTTCCCAACAAAATGATGGAAAGCGCCTTCGGTTCACGCTCATATGCTCTCAGACCAAGAAAAAGGTGGAACGGGAGAGACACCATATGGCCGACGTGAAGTCCGATATCGAAATTGCCCGCGCAGCGACGAAAAAACCGATCCTCGAGGTCGGCGCCAAGCTTGGAATTCCACCCGAACATCTGCTTCCCTACGGTCATGACAAGGCAAAGATCAGCGCCGAATTCATCGCCCAGCAAAGAGGCCGGCCAGACGGGCGGCTGATCCTGGTGACGGCGATCAATCCGACACCGGCCGGCGAAGGCAAGACGACCACCACGGTCGGCCTTGGCGACGGGCTCAATCGCATCGGCAAGAAGGCAGTGGTCTGCATCCGCGAGGCGTCGCTCGGCCCCTGTTTCGGCGTCAAGGGCGGTGCAGCCGGCGGTGGTTATGCGCAGGTGGTGCCGATGGAGGATATCAACCTTCATTTCACCGGCGATTTCCACGCTATCACCTCGGCCCACAATCTTCTGTCGGCGTTGATCGACAATCACATCTACTGGGGCAACGAGCAAAATATCGACATCCGCCGTATCGCCTGGCGCCGGGTGATGGACATGAACGACCGTGGCCTTCGCCATATCGTCGGTTCGCTCGGCGGCGTTGCCAACGGCTTTCCGCGCGAGACCGGGTTCGACATTACCGTCGCCTCGGAAGTGATGGCGATCCTGTGTCTTGCAACCGATCTCAAGGATCTGGAAAAACGCCTCGGCGACATCATCATCGCCTACCGGCGCGACAAGACGCCTGTCTTTGCCCGCGACATCAAGGCGGACGGTGCAATGACCGTGCTGCTCAAGGATGCGATGCAGCCGAATATCGTCCAGACGCTGGAAAACAACCCGGCCTTCGTGCATGGCGGTCCTTTCGCCAACATCGCCCATGGCTGCAACTCGGTGGTGGCGACGACGACGGCGCTCAAGCTTGCCGATTACGTCGTCACCGAAGCCGGTTTCGGCGCCGATCTCGGGGCTGAAAAGTTCTTCGACATCAAATGCCGCAAGGCGGGCTTGAAGCCCGATGCGGCGGTGCTGGTGGCGACAGCCCGGGCGATGAAAATGAACGGCGGCATCAAGAAGGAGGATCTTGGGCAGGAGAATGTCGAGGCCGTCAAGAAAGGCTGCGCCAATCTCGGCCGCCATATCCAGAACGTCAAAAAATTCGGCGTGCCGGTAGTGGTGGCAATCAATCATTTCACCCTGGATACGGAAGCCGAAATCAAGGCGATCAAGGACTACGTTGCCACGCTCGGCGCCGAGGCGATCCTGTGCAAGCATTGGGCGGAAGGCTCCGCCGGCATCGAGGATCTCGCCCGTAAGGTCGTGGCGCTGGCCGAAAGCGGCCACTCGCAGTTCTCGCCGCTGTATCCCGACGATATGCCGCTGTTCAAGAAGATCGAGACGATCGCCAAGGACATCTACCACGCCGATGCCGTTATCGCCGACAAGTCGGTGCGCGAGCAGTTGCACACATGGGAAAATCAGGGTTACGGCCATTTGCCGATCTGCATGGCGAAGACCCAATACTCGTTTTCGACCGACCCCAACCTGCGCGGGGCGCCGACCGGCCACACCGTTCCGGTTCGAGAGGTTCGGCTATCAGCCGGTGCGGGCTTCATCGTCGTCATCACCGGCGAGATCATGACGATGCCGGGCCTGCCAAGGGTGCCGTCGTCGGAAAAGATATTCCTGAATGCAGACGGGTTTATCGAAGGGCTTTTCTAGCGGGGTATCCGGAGGATCGTGGCAGCTGCCGCGATCCTCCGGGCGTTCTGCTTCTCAGCCATAGGGACCGAGAAAATCGATCTTGCCAACGGCGACGCCCTGGTTGCGCAGGATATCGTGAGCCGTTGTGACGTGGAAGAAGAAATTTGGCAGGGCGAATTTCAGCACATAGTCATCGCCGGCAAAGGTGAAGCTGAGCTTGCCGAAGGTAACCGAGACCTCCCTGGTATCGCTTCCATCCAGATCGGACGGTTTGACGGTTTCCAGGTAGGCGATCGTCTTGGCGATGCGTTCGCGCAATTCGGCAAATGTCTTTTCCTCATCGGGGAAGCTCGGTGCCGCGACGCCGGTGAGCCGTCCTATGGTATTTTTCGATGTGTCACTGACCCGCTGGATCTGGCCGAAAAGCGGCAGCATGTCCGGGGCCAGGCGGGCGTTGAACAGGCTCTCGAGAGGGATCTTTTTCTGCGCGGCGTGAGACTCGGCCTTGTCGAGAAGACCGGCCAAGACGTTGAGCCCGCGGATAAAGACGGGAACCGACAATTTGAACATGGAGACGGACATGGAAAATCCTTTGAACGGAAGCCGTGGGTGGTCCTGTGGTCATGAGCAGATGGGACGTGTTTGAGCCCTGGGCAAGATGCAGCGATGCTTTTCTCCAGGGAAGGCTGAAGAAGCGCGTTTACCGGCAGTAGCGGTATCCACCCTTGCGCTCTATCACGTCGAAATGCAGATGGTTTTCGTGGGCTTCGTCGCTGCCAGGATCGAGCACGGTTTCGAAATAGAGGCACCCGGTCGCCGTCACGGCACGCTGGAAAGCACCGGCCAGCGTCGAATCCTCGTCACGCGGCTGGATCTCGATCGATTTTCCGTTCTTGAAGGTAAACGAGGCGATGTCGATGGCATTGCCGCGCGCGTGTTCGGAGATTTTTCCGGTCGCCGCATTGTTGCGCAAGCGGCAGATATAGCTCGATGCCTGGTTGATGGTGGTGAGCTCCCCCTCGCTTTCGAGCGCAACCTTAGCCGCAGGCAGAACCGCATCCTTGGTCCATCGGGCCAGCTCCAGCGCGGTTTCGCAGCGCATCTTGCCTTCCGGCTTCAGCGCGATCCCAGGTAGTACGGTCGACAGCGTCAACGGTTTGTCGATACCGCAGCCCTTGCCGTCATCGATTCGCGTCTCCTCCTTGAAAACCGCGCCGATGGCTTTCAGGTCCGCAAGGCAAGCGGCATGTTCCTTCTCGTCCTCGGGTTTGATGGTCAGCACGGGTTCCGGCGCCGGTTGAACCGTCGCGGGCTTTACGTCCACAGGGTTTTCAGGTTTTTCCTCGCTTGCGGGCGCCTTCTCGTCGTCCTTTGCTTGAGGTTTTTCCTCCGGTTTGACCTCTGGCGTACCCTCGGGGTTTACTTCGGGTTTTTCCTGCGGCGTCGCAACCTTCTCGCCTTGTTCCGTTTCAGCCACCGCTGGCTTTTTCTCCGGGACGGGACCGTTTTCCGGAAGGCCGGCGCCTGCCAGGAGCAAGATAGAAAGGAAGGGGGCGAGGAATCGAAGAGGCATGAAAAGTCTCCGGTTCTGCCAGAGGCGGCAGGGGTTCGAATTCACAACGCATTCGGGCAGGAAAGGGTTGCATGATAGCCGCAGGATGCCGGATCGTTGCCAAATCGAAACATTTATCCAAGGTGTGGCGAAATCTGACAAAAGTAAGACAATTATTTGTTGACAATAAGTGTCATGTTTTCTAACCGATGGACACAAGCAGTTCTTCGCAGCTGCTCCCAGAATGCTTCATCGCCCATGCCCAGCCAGCCCCTTGAGCAGATTGCCTCAGCAGCCAGCCCGGTGAATTCATCAAAGGATTGATCCATGATTACCCGGCATCACTGCGCGGCGCTTTTGGCGTGCGCGGCGTTTTTGACACTTTCCCCAGCAGGCCACGTCTTTGCGCAGACTCCGGAGGAGTTGGCTGCACTGAAGAAGAAGGCCGAAGAAACAGCACCGGCCGGTGAAGCGACCTATCTGAAGACCATTACGGTGAAGGGTGGCAAAACGGGCCGTGATCCCTACTCGACACCAGCGGCCACAAGCACGATTACCGCTGATGAGGTCGAGCAGTTCGGCAACAAGAATATCGACGATGCCCTGCGCGCATCTCCAGGAACATTTACCCGCGACAACCCGCAGAACCCGGGTCTTGCCGTCAATATTCGTGGCCTCGAAGGATCCGGTCGCGTCAACATGATGATCGACGGCGTACGACAGAATTTCCGGTTCACGGGTCACGAGGCCCAGGGTTTTGCCTATATCGATCCGGCGTTCATCAGCGGCATCGACATTTCGCGTGGTGCAGTCTCCGGGGTTGGCGGGGCAGGGGCGCTGGCGGGCGCTGCCAATCTGCGCACCTATAACATCGACGACCTTTTGACGGACGGCAAGAACTACGGCGGCTTTGCCACGGCGTCCTTCGGCAGCAATAAATCCGGCTGGTCGGAATCGGCACTTGGCGCCTATCGGGTCAATGACAGCATCGCCTTCCTCGGCGGTATCAGCAAGAAAGACCCCGGCAACTACAAGAACGGCAATGGCGAAGTTGTTCCCTACACCGAATCCGACCTGATCTCCGGCATTTTCAAAACCGAGATCACGCCGAACGACGAGCATTCGCTGAAGCTCAGCGGCATTCTCTACAACAACGATTTCATTGCGAATTCCTACGATCAGTCGATTACCGCGCAGACCTACAGCGCCAATTATGCCTATACACCCGGCAATAACCTGATCGATTTCCGCGCCAACGTTTATTACAACGACATCAAGATGAAATATGACCAAAGCCCGATCATCCCCGGTGGTGGTTCGGCTGCTGGCCGTGTCATCGACGACAAGGGTTTTGGCTTCGATGTCTCCAACACATCCAGCTTCGATCTCGGTGCGGTCGCTGTCACCTCGAATTACGGTGTCGAGTATTTCTCCGACGACTACGATGTGGTGAACAGCACGCGGGCGCTCAATTCCGGTGTCAACGGTAGTGGTAAGAGCTCGACGACGAGTGTCTTCAACTCGACGCAGTTGACCTATGGCATCGCCGATCTGACCCTTGGCCTGCGCTACGATCGCTTCGATCTCAAAGGCAATGGCCAGGTTGCCGCTGGCAACCCGCTGGGCATGCCGGCTGGTCCCTATTCGGTTGATAGTTCCGAAGGCAGGCTCAATCCCAGCGTGACGTTCGCGCTCAACCCGGTGGATTGGCTGCAGCCTTATGTGAAATACGCCGAAACCTCGCGCGGCCCGACCGTCAATGAGACGTTTGTCGGCGGAACGCATCCGGGCGGTGGCGCACCGCAGTTCTTCTTCCCCAATCCGTTCCTTGAGCCGGAAATCTCCAAGGGTTGGGAAATCGGTGCCAACATCAAGGTCGATGATCTGCTGACAGCAGGCGACAGCTTCCGCTTCAGGGCCGATTACTTCAACAACGATGTCGATAACTACATCACGGCAAACTTCATCGGCGGTACCCATTTCGCCAATGTTCGGGGCACGACGAAGGTGCAGGGTATCGAAGTGGAAGGTGCCTATGATGCAGGTTTCGCCTTCGCTAACGTTTCCTATACGCATACGGACTCCGATCTGCCGTCCCAGACCAATGGCTTTGGCGCGCAGAGCTACCTGCCGGACAACATCTTCACGGCGACGCTTGGCGCCCGCTTCCTTGAAGATCACCGCCTGACGGCCGGCGGCCGGCTTTATGCTGTCAGCAAAAGCTATATTGGTGAAGTCAATGTCGCGCCTGGCCAGTCGCCCTACCAGGACGGCTACGAACTGGTCGATATTTTCACTAACTACAAGTTCAAGAACGGCTTCGAGCTGACGGCCAGCGTCCTCAACGTCTTCGACAAGGAATACACCCCGGCGCTCAGCACATCGCCGAGCATCACGGTCGACACCGGCCGTGGGCGGACGTTCCTGGTGACGGCAAAGGCAACGTTCTAATCATTGGATCAGAAGGCGGCTCGCAAGGGCCGCCTTCTTTTTGATTGACAAAGTGCATATGCACTTATATCTTCTTCCCATGAACCCACAATCCTCTATCACCACCTGCAACTGCTTTGCCATTCGCCAGGCTGCGCGTTTCGTATCGCAGCTTTACGAGCGGCATTACGCGCGGGCAGGGATCACGGCGGCGCAGTTTTCGTTACTGGTCTATATCGCCGAAGTGGGAAAAGCCGGCATGGCGGAGATGGCCGAGGCGATGGTGATGGATCGTACCACCCTGGTGCGTGCCCTGAAGCCGTTGCAGCGCGACGGCTATGTGGTCAGCGAACCGGAAGGCAAGGGGTCGCGCAAGCTGCTGTTGGCGCTCTCGGTGATTGGGCAGCAGAAGCTCTCGGAAGCAGTCGAATGCTGGCACACAGCACAAGCGGAGTATGTGGAACTTGTCGGAGCCGAGTGTGCCGACGAGTTGCGCCAGATGCTTCTAACTATCCCGGCCAGTAAGGCCGCCTGAAAAGGAAAGGCCGGATTTGTATTCGGCTTTTTTAACGATCGATATAGTGCATATACACATATAGAAGGAAGAAAACGATGTCCCAGAAAATTGAAAATGCCGTTGCTCTCGTCACCGGTGCCAATCGTGGTATCGGCCGCGAATTCGTCACTGAACTGTTGCGCCGTGGCGCGAAGAAAATCTATCTCGGCGCTCGGGATACGGCCTCGCTTGCCGATCTTGTCGCGCTTGATCCCGCTCGCCTCGTACCGTTGAAGCTGGATGTGACCAATGCGGCCGATGTCGCCAACGCCGCCAAGGTGGCAACCGACGTCACGCTGCTGATCAACAATGCCGGTTTTGCCGGCGGGCAGGGGGTTGTCTCGGCGCCGGATCTGTCGATCGCCCGGCAGGAAATGGACGTGAACTATTTTGGCGTGCTGGCGCTGTCGAAGGCGTTCGCGCCGGTTCTCGCCAAGGCTTCCCAGAGCAGTATCGTCAACGTCCTGTCCTTCCTGTCGCTGGTGACATTGCCATCGGCCGGCACCTATTCGGCGTCTAAGGCCGCTGGTCTTGCCGCCAGCCGCTCGATCCGGGCGGAACTACTTGGTCAGGGTACACAGGTTGTCGTCACAATGCCGGTGCAGGTCGAGACCGACATGGGCCGCAGCCTGCCGGAACCGCGCCTGCAGCCGCTTGAGGTTGTGAGTGAAACGCTCGATGCGGTCGAGGCCGGCATCGAGGAGGTTTTCCCGGGCGAACTGACCCGCACTGTCGCCACGGCATTCGCTGCTGATCCGAAGGGCGTGCAGGCGCATATGTCCACCCGGCTTCCGGCATAATGTGCCAAAGGGCGCGGCGGAAATCGTGGCTCCATTTTTCCGCGCCCGCCCGCTTGCACAATCTTCTCTCCCACGCTAACAATTCCGCCATGACACAGTCACGCAACATTGCAATCTGGTGGTGGGCTCGCTAAAGCGGCCTTGACCAGTCATGCGTGATTGAGACGATAAGCCGCCCGGAAGTTTCGAGGCGGCTTTTTTGTATTCGGGCCGCAGGAAATGATGGGCCTGAACGGAGCGACAGATGGCGACGACAATTCTTGCAGACGGTGCGGAAGCCTACACCACCAAGGGCGGCATTTCCGTCACCCGGCGGCGGCGCGAGGCCCCTTATGGCGAAGCGATCTCCAGCTATGTCGACAGGCTCGACGAGCGCCGGGGTGCGGTCTTTTCCTCGAACTACGAATATCCAGGCCGCTACACGCGCTGGGACACGGCGATTATCGATCCGCCGCTGGCCATCTCCTCTTTTGGCCGTGCCCTGTGGATCGAAGCCTATAACGAGCGCGGCGAAGCGTTGTTGGAAATGGTCGCGGCGCATTTGGCCGATGTTGCCGATATCACGCTCGGCACTGCGACGGCGCGCCGTCTTGATCTGACCATCAACATGCCGGACCGGGTGTTCACTGAAGAAGAGCGCTCGAAGATACCGACGGTGTTTACCGTTCTGCGCGCCGTTACCAACCTGTTCTATTCGCAGGAAGATGCCAATCTCGGGCTCTACGGTGCCTTTGGTTACGATCTCGCCTTTCAGTTCGATGCGATCGAACTGAAGCTGAAGCGCCCCGACGACCAGCGCGACATGGTGCTGTTCCTGCCCGATGAAATCCTTGTCGTCGATCACTATGCCGCCAAGGCCTGGATCGATCGCTATGATTTTGCCAAGGACGGCAAGGCCACGGACGGCAAGGCGGGTGACATCGCTTCGGAACCGTTCCGCACCGTCGACAGCATCCCGCCGCATGGCGACCATCGTCCCGGCGAATATGCCGAGCTGGTCACAAAGGCGAAGGAAAGTTTTCGCCGCGGCGATCTCTTTGAGGTAGTTCCGGGCCAAAAGTTCTTCGAGCGCTGCGAAAGTAAGCCGTCCGAAATTTCCAACCGGCTGAAGGCGATCAATCCGTCGCCCTATTCGTTCTTCATCAATCTCGGCAATCAGGAATATCTGGTTGGTGCTTCGCCGGAAATGTTCGTGCGGGTCTCCGGCCGCCGTATCGAGACCTGCCCGATTTCCGGCACGATCAAGCGCGGTGAAGATCCGATCGCCGATAGCGAACAGATTCTCAAACTGTTGAACTCCAAGAAGGACGAATCCGAACTCACCATGTGCTCGGACGTCGATCGCAACGACAAGTCCAGAGTTTGCGTGCCGGGTTCCGTCAAGGTCATCGGCCGCCGCCAGATCGAGATGTATTCGCGCCTGATCCACACAGTCGATCACATCGAGGGGCGGCTGCGCGACGATATGGATGCCTTCGATGGCTTCCTGTCGCATGCCTGGGCCGTCACCGTCACCGGTGCGCCAAAGCTGTGGGCGATGCGCTTCATCGAAAGCCATGAAAAGAGCCCCCGGCTCTGGTATGGTGGTGCCATCGGCATGGTTGGCTTCAACGGTGACATGAACACGGGGCTGACGCTGCGCACCATCCGCATCAAGGATGGCATTGCCGAGGTGCGGGCCGGCGCGACGCTGCTTAACGACAGCAATCCGGAAGAAGAAGAAGCCGAAACCGAACTGAAGGCATCCGCCATGATCGCAGCGATCCGCGACGCAAAGTCAGCCAACAGCCGTGGTAACGGTCGCGATGTCGCCCCAGTCGGTACCGGCGTCAAGATCCTGCTGGTCGATCACGAAGACAGCTTTGTCCATACGCTGGCCAACTACTTCCGCCAGACAGGCGCGACCGTCACGACGGTCCGCTCGCCGGTCTCCGACGAGGTTTTCGATCGTGTGAAACCCGATCTTGTCGTCCTGTCGCCCGGTCCCGGCAAACCGAAGGATTTCGATTGCAAGGCGACGATCAAGAAGGCGCGCGCCCATGATCTGCCGATCTTCGGCGTCTGCCTCGGGCTGCAGGCGCTGGCCGAAGCCTATGGCGGAGAGTTGCGGCAGCTCGCAGTGCCGATGCACGGCAAGCCTTCGCGCATCCGCGTGCTTGAGCCCGGTATCGTGTTTTCCGGCCTTGGCAAGGAAGTCACGGTTGGCCGCTATCACTCGATCTTTGCCGACCCTTCGACCCTACCGCGCGATTTCATGATCACGGCTGAAAGCGATGACGGCACGATCATGGGGATCGAGCATACCAAGGAGCCGATCGCAGCCGTGCAGTTTCACCCAGAATCGATCATGACGCTGGGCGGCGATGCCGGCATGCGGATGATCGAGAATGTCGTGGCGCATCTGGCCAAACGGGCAAAGATCAAGGCTGCCTGAGCAAGCATGGACGCAGGTTGAAAGCCGCCGCGCCCGAAATGGTGCGGCGGTTCTTTTTATGGGACGAAGGAATGAGCGATGGCGAGTGAAATTCAGGGAAACAAGGCGCAGCGGCTGGCGTTCTGGGGCATCCCGCTGGCGATGGCCGTGCTGGGTCTGAAGATGCTCGCCTGGTGGGTGACAGGCTCGGTGGCGCTGCTGTCGGACGGTCTGGAATCGATCGTCAACGTTATTGCCGCCATCGTCGCCTTTGTTGTCATCGGTTATGCCGCAAAGCCGGCAGACGCCGGACACCCGTTCGGCCACTATAAGGCGGAGTATTTTTCCGCCGTCGTCGAAGGCGTGCTGATTGTCGTCGCGGCTCTTTTGATCGTTGCCGAAGCGATCCCTGCGATCCTGGCGCCAAAGCTGCCGGAAACGCCAGCACTTGGTCTGGCAATCAATCTTGTGGCCGGTATCATCAACGCAATCTGGGCCTATACCCTGATCCGCGCCGGTGCTGCCTTGCGCTCCCCTGCATTGACCGCCGACGGACATCATATCTTTTCCGATGTCATCACGTCGATCGGCGTCCTCATCGGGTTGGTGCTTGCCATTCTCACCGGTTATGCCGTGCTCGATCCGCTGCTTGCGGTGATCGTTGCCTGCAACATTCTCTACCAGGGCTGGAAGGTCATTGCCCGTTCGGTCGACGGCTTGATGGATAAAGCCGTTCCGGCCGACGAGGAGGAAGCGATCAAGACGGCGATTGCAGCCAATGCGGCAGGGTCTCTCGGCGTGCATGACCTGAAGACCCGCGAGGCGGGTGCGGCGATCTTTGTCGATTTCCATATGGTCGTTCCGGCGGCCATGCCGGTGGGCGAGGCGCATGATATCTGCGACCGCCTTGAAGATGCCATCCGCGAGGTCCACGCCGGAGCCAAGATTGCCATTCACGTCGAGCCGGAGGGCGAAAAGGCCCATGGCATTCGCGTCAAAGTCATCGAAGGATTGAGATCATGACAACCACAGACGTCTCCGGCCTGTCGCAGCTGGGACAGAATGTAACGGCACCGCAGAACCCAGAAGAGGCCGTGCTCGAGCGTGTTCCGACCAGCCATGCCGGAACGGATTTCGTCGTCCGCTTCACGGCACCGGAATTCACCTCCCTTTGCCCGATGACCGGACAGCCGGATTTCGCCCATATCGTCATCGATTATGTTCCGGATGGCTGGCTGGTGGAATCCAAGTCGTTGAAACTCTACCTGCATTCATTCCGCAATCATGGTGCGTTCCACGAGGATTGCACGCTCGATATTGCCAAGCGGCTGGTCGATCTGCTCGCCCCGAAATGGCTGCGGATCGGCGCCTACTGGTATCCGCGCGGTGGCATCCCGATCGATGTCTTCTGGCAGACGGGCACTCCGCCGGAGGGTTTGTGGCTGCCGGACCAGGGCGTCCAGCCTTATCGCGGACGCGGTTGAAACGAAAAACGGCAGGCTTTTGGCCTGCCGTTTTTCTTTGATGGTGGCGATCAGTTGAAGATCAGCGCCAGTCCGGCGAATGCGGTGAGGCCGCCGAGAACGCGCGAGATGACCCGGCCGGACGATAGTTGGCTGATGCCGAGGCCAAGGCCGATACCGGCGATGTGCAACAAGGCTGTCGCCATCACGAAGCCGGTGCTGAAGGGCAGGGCGCCGGCGGCACCCAGCTCGCCGCCATGGGCATAGCCGTGGAACAGCGCAAAGACGCCGACGACTGCGGCGCAGGCAACGATTTCAAAGCGGACGGCCATGGCGACCAGCAGGCCAAGCGCGACAACGGAGGCGAGGATCGCTGGCTCGACGAAAGGCAGGGAAATACTGGCCATTGCCACCATAAAACCGAAAGCCATGGTGCCGACGAAGGCTAAGGGTACCACCCACAGGGCGCGCCCTCCGATCTGCGCTGCCCAAAGGCCGACGGCGATCATCACGAGGATATGGTCGAGACCCGACAAGGGATGGGTAAAGCCCGCGAGCAGCGATCCGTGTTCGGCGGGATCGAGATGGGCAAAGGCGGGTGCGGTCGAAGCGGCAAAGCTTGCTGCGGCGAGAAGAAGGCGTCTTTTCATTATGGTCCCCATGGGTGGGCGGGGCATGTGGGAGCACCCCCGCCGGATGTGAAATCATGACGACCGCATCTTATTTGGCAGTGAATTTCCGTCCATACGGCAATTGCCTTAGTTGGCATCTTTACCATAGCGGCAGGGTGTTGCGGATTGCGCTTTCATCGGTAACCGCTTTTGTTGCATTGTTTTCGCAGTCGAGTCGCCTTATCTGACAGCGGCAGGACATTTGAATTTATTTCGCGGGAGAGTTCGCATGATGAACGACGAAGACGACGACAAGACAAAGGAATTGTCATTGGGCAAAGAGACTGAGGCGAACCTTTTCAAGTCGCGCTCGATTTTCATCTATGGCCCGATCAATCAGGAACTGGCGCAGAAGGTCTGCTCGCAGCTCGTGGCGCTTGCCGCCGCCAGTGATGACGACATCCGCATCTTCGTCAGCTCGCCGGGTGGACACGTCGAATCCGGTGACTCGATCCACGACATGATCAAGTTCATCAAGCCGAAGGTCTGGATGATCGGAACCGGTTGGGTCGCTTCCGCCGGCGCGCTGATTTATGTGTCGGCTCCGAAGGAACGGCGCATTTGCCTGCCGAACACCCGCTTCCTGCTTCATCAACCCTCCGGTGGCACGCGCGGCATGGCGTCCGACATCGAGATCCAGGCGCGCGAAATCATCAAGATGAACGAGCGCCTGAACAGGATCTTTGCTGAAGCTACCGGCCAGTCGGTCGAAAAGATCGCCAAGGACACGGACCGCGACTACTGGCTCTCCGCTGAGGAAGCCAAGGCCTACGGCCTCGTATCGCGCATCGTCACATCGGCTGCCGATATCTAAGGGTTTAAAATACTCGAAAATCTCAACCCCGCTGGTTCGCCCGGCGGGGTTTTCTTTTGCTCGTCGCGTTCCCTATGCGTGGGGGATACATTGGTCGCTGCGTTGACACGATCCGCGCTTGCCCTTCGTTTCCTCTGCAGCTATACAAGCCTCATGTTGAAGACAGGCGCCATCATTGTCGAACAGGTTTCCCGCGGGCACGTTGCCATCGCGGAACGTTCGCGCGCCTTCACATCGCTTCTTCTTCTCGGCCTTACACGCGGTTGCCGGGTTCTTTGAAGGAGCGCCCGGTGGCCCAAAGCCCACCGGCCCCAGCTCCTTGTCTTTACTGAAATCCAGCATCGAAAAGAACCCGAGAGCCAGCATTTTGCCGTCGCAATGCGACCGTCGATCGGTTATTGCATGCGGGATATGCGCCTCACAGAGTGAAGAGAAGCCGCAATGATCATGAAGTCCCACACCGTCAAGCAAGGCATGCCTGAAGCCGCGGTCAAATATCAGCCTTATCCGCAGATCAACATTCCTGACCGCACCTGGCCGGGCAACACCATTACCAAGGCGCCGATCTGGTGCTCGGTCGATCTGCGTGACGGCAACCAGTCGCTGGTCGACCCGATGGGTCACGACCGCAAGGCCCGGATGTTCCAGCTGCTGCTCGACATGGGCTTCAAGGAAATCGAAATCGGCTTCCCGTCGGCCTCGCAGACTGACTTCGACTTCGCCCGCTGGTGTGTGGAGGAGGGCAACGTTCCGGCCGACGTCTCCCTGCAGGTGCTGGTTCAGTGCCGCCCCGAGCTGATCACCCGCACATTCG
This sequence comes from Pararhizobium sp., assembly GCF_965279435.1. Lineage (NCBI taxonomy): Bacteria > Pseudomonadati > Pseudomonadota > Alphaproteobacteria > Hyphomicrobiales > Rhizobiaceae > Pararhizobium > Pararhizobium sp. Next base: position 9,064 of record NZ_CBDIHY010000003.1, on the reverse strand, counting down.
AATCCTTGCAGGGCGCCACCAGGCCGATCGTGCATTTCTACAACTCCACCAGCGAGTTGCAGCGCCGCGTGGTATTTGCCAAGGACGTCAAGGGCATCAAGCAGATCGCCACTGATGCTGCCAAGATGATTGCCGACATGGCAGCCAAGGCCGGCGGTGGCTTCCGGTTCGAATATTCGCCAGAGAGCTTTACCGGTACCGAGTTGGAAGTGGCGCTGGAAATCTGCAACTCGGTTGCCGAGATCATCCAGCCCACGGCCGACAACAAGCTGATCCTCAACCTGCCTTCGACCGTCGAGATGGCGACGCCAAACGTCTATGCCGACCAGATCGAATGGATGTGCCGCAATCTCGACAATCGAGAAAACCTGATCATTTCCTTGCATCCGCACAATGACCGGGGCACGGGCATTGCCGCCACCGAACTGGCGCTGATGGCTGGTGCCGACCGTGTCGAAGGCACGTTGTTCGGCAATGGCGAGCGCACCGGCAATGTCGATGTGGTGACCTTGGCGCTGAACATGTTCACCCAAGGGATCGATCCTGAGCTGGATTGCTCCGATATCGAGCGGATCAAGGAAGTCTACGAATATTCCAACCAGATGATCATTCCCGAGCGCCATCCTTATGTTGGCGAACTGGTCTATACGGCCTTTTCCGGCTCGCACCAGGACGCCATCAACAAGGGCATGAAGGCGATCAAGGTTGCCAACAAGCCGCAGTGGGAAGTGCCCTATCTGCCGATCGATCCGCAGGATGTCGGCCGTTCCTACGAGGCGATCATCCGCATCAATTCGCAGTCCGGCAAGGGCGGCATCGCCTATATCCTGCAGCAGGATTACGGCATCAACCTGCCGCGCAACCTGCAGGTCGAGTTCCGCGAGGATATCCAGCGCATCACCGACGAATTCGGCAAGGAACTGCCATCGAAGGCGATCCACGGACGTTTCATCGAGCGTTACGTCGATCAGCCGGATGCCCGCATCCGGTTCGTCGATCACCACACCTATCCGGTCGGCGAGCATAAGGGCGTGCGGGTCGTTGCGGCCGAGATCACCGACAATGGTGAAACCAAACGGATCGAAGGCAAGGGCACCGGCCCGATCGATGGCTTCATCAATGCACTGTCGATCTATCTCGGCGTCGATATATCGGTTGCCGACTATTCCGAGCATTCGCTGCAGCATGGCTCGAATGCGGCAGCTATCGCCTATGTCGAAGTCGAATATCCCGGCGGCAAACTGTTCGGCGTCGGTATCAATACCAACATCGTTGCCGCCTCCCTTGAAGCCATTGTTTCGGCCGCCAACCGCGTGTTGGAACTGAAGGCTCAATAAACCAACTGCTTACGCGGCTCTGTGAAGGAGTTGATTCAAACGAAAAGGGCCGCTTCCTCCGGGGATGCGGCCCTTTTCGTTGATAAAGCAGAACTTCAGATCGCGGTCGAGACGGCTGTGGCGAGTTCATGAAGGTCGGCATCGGAAGAGGGGCCGACCACGACGTAGGATGCGCCGGCCTTCTGCCAGGAAATCATCGCGATATCGTCGCGCATGCTTTCGGTCATCTTGCCGTCCGTGTCACCCGGCGTGCTCTTTAGAAAACAGATCGCAAAGACATCGCCGTCCTGGTCCTTATACATCAACTGCGCCACCGGCTTGCCGGAGGCGACCAGCAGGCGGGCACCTTCGAAGGTCAGGCCCTTGCCGCTCAGGTCCGGTAACGAGAAGTTCACGCCGACGTTCGAAGCCAGCCAGCCTTCGATCTTGCCTCCTGCGGAGGCGGGAACCTCCACCAGATGTTCTGCCGTCTGGCGCGCATAAACGCGGTGATAGTCGGCGATATCGTCGAGCCAGGTGCGGGCAGCGGCGATTTTGACGGACTGGGCTTCGTCATTGCTGGTCTTGCCGAGGATGAAACCGGTCGAACCGCCGATGAGCAGCAGGCTGACGGAGGCGGCGAGTGCGCGCGGCCAAAGGCGCTGTTTTGCCTTGCGGGGCGTAGTGGTGACAAGGTGCTCGGTCTTGGCGCTGACACCGGGTCCCTGCTTGATCCTGCGGACCAGCGCCAGAGGTACCGGATCGTGAAGAAGTTCCTCGAAGGCCTTGTTGCCAAAGGAGCTTCCTGCCTGCAGCGTCTCGAGCATCCGCCTTGCCTCGTCGTCGCGTGCGATCAGCTGCTCCAGCTCCTTGCGTTCGGTTTCATTGACTTCGCCATCGATATAGGCCGACAAACGAACGTCGAGCGGGAGGCCTTTGGTATTTTGCAACATTCAGGCTCTCCTTTCCGTCGTCTTTGTAATCATCGAAGCCAGTCGCAGGCGTGCGGTTGAAAGCCTGCTCATCACCGTGCCGATCGGTATCTTCAGGATGTCGGCGGCTTCCCGGTAACTATGCCCTTCGATGTTCACCAGTAGGAAAACACTCGCCAGCCCTTCCGGCATGGAGAGGATCATTTTCTGCAACTGGTTGGCGTAGACAGCCTTTTCTCCGGATGCCTCGATTGAGAGCTCGTCCTGCTCGGAGGCGTCGACCGTGCCGCTGCCGGTGCGCACCCGGCGCTTTCTGATCTCGTCGATCCAAAGGTTGCGTGTCATTGCGTATATCCAGCTCTCAAGCCGCCCTTCGCCGTTCCACAGGTGGTAACGGGTGATCGCACGCTCGCAAACCTCCTGAACCAGATCATCGGCATCGGCTGCATTGCGCGTCAGCGTCATTGCGAAACGGCGCAGCTTGGGCAGCACGCTGACCAAGTCCCGCCGGAATTCGTTCGATTCTGCCGCTGGACGCATTGCTCTTCCAAGGAAACGTTCCGGATCTGGGTTTTATTCGTCCGGTCGAAATATACGCCGGTTGATATGAAACATTTGACCCATGGTCTGCAAGTCGGCAGCCTGGCAGAAGCGCATATTTTGCAGCTTCGGGACGTTTCTCAACGTCTAAAGTCGGGCCGGGCAACGCGTTAACGTGGCCCGGCCCGATTGTTATCAATAGTGCCGCACACCGCCGAGCGATTCGAGCAAGGCGCGATAGGCCCAGCTGTTTTCGCCGCCGCGGTCGCGGATCTCGATCAGCTGCGCCTTGGCTTCCTCGACCTTGCCCTGTTCGAGAAGTGCCTGGCCCATGTAGGACCGCGCGAGGATGTAGTTTTCGTCCGCCTGCAGCGCGCGCTTGTAGAAGCTCATACCGAGTTCCATGCGTCCGGCCTTGCGGTTGGAATAGCCGCGATAGTTGAGGATGCGGGCGCTGTTCTGGTCCTTGACGGCGTCGAGGACCTTGAGCGAATTTTCATACTGGCCGTCATAGGCCAGTTCGCGAGCAGCCTTGAACAGGATATCGTCGTCAAGGCCGCTCTTCTTGGCATTGACGCATTCCTTCTTGTCCTTGTCCCAGATCTTGCCGTCCTTGCATTCGGTGGAGGTCTTGGTCTTTTCCGGCGGCGCGGTCGTATCCTCGCCCGCAGCAAAGGCCGTCTGGCCTAGCGCGAAGAATGAGGTGGCTGAGAACAAGGCGATTATGGCAGTCTTGCTGTGGATCATGGTCATCTCCTGGCTGAACTGATACCGGCAAGCCGGATATTGCCTGACATTTGCCGATGTCAGCACTTCCATCTTACGGTCAGTCCCGTTGGACGGATGACCGGAGCCAATTATTTCACGAGAATAGCCTTTTTTCATTGCTTGGCGAGTAACGATGGGACGATCAGAGCCGTGTGGTTTCAACCAGCGTGACAGAGCGGCTGTCCATCGTCAGTTCGAACCGCTCGCGGATCACGTTCCACTGCCCAGGGCTGCCGGAGATTGAAAACAGGTTGAACCCGGCCGGTGGTTTTCTGCCGCCTTGGCCTTGCGATGCCGATGCGATGCCGACAACAGGCACAGGTTTGACCTGGCCCTTGAGCGAATAAACCGTGTTCAGGTGCGTATGCCCGTGCAACACCAGTTCGGCGCCGCCGGCGGTGATCGTGGCTGCAAAGCGGCGGATGCCGAGCATGCGCTTGTGCAGCGATGTGGCGCCACGGATCGGCGGATGATGGATCATAACCACGCGGAACAGTCCGGCTTCGCCTGCGGCACGTAAGAGATTGACGGTCTCGCGCGCCTGGCGGCTGCCGAAATAGCCGCTGGCGGCAAAAGGCGGGGTAGCGACGGCGGTCGAGCAGCCGATCAGCGCCACGGGGCCGCGAACGCGCAGATATGGATAGCAGTGAAAATCCTCGTTCCACTCCGCCGGTCCGCGCTCGCCGCGCATATAGGGATACCAGGCCTTTGTGGTCTTCTCGTAGGCACCCGGCACATAGGCATCGTGATTGCCGGGCACGATCGAGATGTTTTCCGGCTTGCCAGCTTCGTGCAGCCACTCCGTCACGACCTCGATTTCGCGCGACGAGGCGAGGTTGACGAGATCGCCGGTGATCGCCAGATGATCCGGATCGATCCGCTCGATTTCGTCCATCAAGAGGTTGAGCGTATTGCCGACCAGATGATTGCGCCGGTTGCGGTGCCAGTTGACGAAGCCGGTAATACGTTTCGATGCGAGTTCGCGGAAGGAAAGATCTGGCAGGGGGCCGAGATGGATGTCGGAAATATGGGCGAGTTTGAACATCCTTCGTACCTAGCGCATATTCCCGAAAAGGGGAATCATTCCAGGTGTTTTATCCTGGCAGTTAAAGAATGAAGGGAACCGGATCGGTATGAGCGAGACACCGCCGGAAATGCGCAGCTGGAAATCCAGGCTGATCACCCGCGTGGTGCACAGCTATTTCGCGTTCGCGCGCGGCATGACCATGGGAGTTCGTGCCGCCTGTTTCGATGCCGAGGGCCGGGTTTTCCTGGTCCGGCATTCCTATGTTCCGGGCTGGCATATGCCGGGCGGCGGACTGGAGCGGGGTGAGACAGCGTTACAGGCGCTCGTCAAGGAATTGCGCGAGGAAGGCAATCTCGAGATGAGCGGACCGCCGGAGCTTTTTCATGTCTATTACAACCGGCAAACCAGCAAGCGCGACCATGTGATCTTCTATCGCTGCCTTAATGTCCGCCAGGTTTCGCCGAAGAAGCCGGATATGGAAATCGTCGAAAGCGGTTTCTTTGCGCTGGATGACCTGCCAGCGGCAACGACACCTGCGACGCGCCGGCGTCTGGCGGAACTCTCGGGAAGCGCTCCGCCAGCCGACGTCTGGTGATCAGGCAGCCAGTTTTTCGCGGCCATGTGGTGCGTCGAGATTGAGGACCGGCCCAACAGGCACGACGCCGGTCGGGTTGATCATCGTATGGCTGCGGTAATAATGCTCCTTGATGTGGCGCATGTTGACTGTCTCGGCGACGCCAGCCACCTGATAGAGATCCTGCAGATAGGCCTGCAGGTTGGGGTAATCGGCGATGCGGCGGATGTTGCACTTGAAATGCCCAACATAGACCGGGTCGAAGCGCACCAGCGTGGTGAACAGCCGCCAGTCGGCCTCGGTGATCCGCTCGCCGCTCAGATAACGCCGCGTCGACAGGCGTTCTTCCAGCTCGTCCAGCACCTCGAACACCGTCGTGACGTTTTCCGCGTAGGCATCCTGCGACGTGGCAAAGCCAGCCTTGTAGACGCCGTTGTTGACGGCGCCATAGATGCGCTCGTTCAGGCCGTCGATTTCGCCGCGCAAAGCCTGCGGATAGAAATCCTCGTTCGAACCGGTCAAACCGTCGAACGCCGAGTTGAACATGCGGATGATTTCGGCGGATTCGTTCGATACCATCCTGTTCTGTTGCTTGTCCCAGAGCACCGGCACGGTGACCCGGCCGGAATAACGCGGATCGGCCTTCACATAGACCTGCCAGAGCGCGTCCGAGCCGAACAGGTGATCGACGGTGCCGCCGATCTCGTTCTTGAACTCCCAGCCCTTCGACAGCATCAGCGGATCGACGATCGAGACGGTAATCAGGTCTTCCAGCTTCTTCAGCTTGCGGAAGATCAGCGTGCGGTGTGCCCAGGGGCAGGCAAGCGATACGTAGAGGTGGTAGCGCCCAGCCTCGGCCTTGAAGCCGCCTTCGCCTGTCGGGCCGGCTGAGCCGTCGGCGGTGATCCAGTTACGAAACTGCGATGCAGCCCGCTTGAAATGTCCCTTGGTTTCCTTGGTATCGTACCAGACGTCCTGCCAGACGCCATCAACCAGCATGCCCATCGTCAATCTCCTGCGGCTGGAGCGCCGCTTGTCTGTGAATTCGTGATCCATAGATAGCGCATCAATTTCGCGCATATAGTCCGCAAAAGCTGAACAGTGCGTTTTAGGCTTTGACGCGGCGCTTTTTTCTGCTATCCGGCCAAGCAGAATTTTTCTGAACACGGATCAAAGCTGATGTTTTTCCCGGGAAGCCCACGACGACGCTGATGCTGCAAACGCCCTGGAGGGCGAAGCCATCATATTTTTGTCTCGTATGCCCGGTTTCCCGATGTTCATGAAAAAGCACGACCTCGTCTATCTCACCGAAGACGCTTCCCACGACGCAGCCATCGACATCATCAATGAAGAAGCATTCGGCCCCGGCCGTTTTGCCCGCGCCGCCGCCCGCATCCGCGAGCAGGGGCCACATGATCTGGCGCTGTCCTTCGTCTGCGCCGACGATGGCGAGACAATTGCTTCTGTGCGGATGACCCCGGTAATGGCGGGCTCGATCAAGGGCCATCTGCTCGGTCCGCTCGCCGTTCGCCCCTCGCACAAGAACCGGGGCATCGGCCGCGAGCTCGTGCGCATTGCAGTTGAAGCGGCGCGGCGCAAGGGTTCGGAATGCGTCATCCTCGTCGGCGATCCGCCCTATTATCAGCCGCTCGGTTTCGAGAAAGTCGCCTATGGTGAGCTGACGTTTCCGGGGCCGGTTGATCCCAATCGGGTTCTGGTCGTGCCGATGATTGAGGACGTTCACGCCGGCCTGAAGGGCGAGATCCACTGGCGGGCGTGATTTTCCGCCGGGGACTATAGGTGGATAACGCCGCCGCCTTCCCAATTCCGCCACAGTGACTGCGAATATCCCGGCCATCGCAACCGGGATATTTTTAATGCGTCTGCTGCCCGCCGTTTTCGCCTCGCTTCTCCTCGCCACCTCGGCGTCTTCAGCCGATCTCATCCAGTTCTGGGACAAGCCGCAGCATGGCGGCAACAGTTTTAACCGGTTGCCGCCGGACCAGACCTATTTCGACGCTCTGAAAGGCTACGGCGCTACCTGGGTGCGGCTGTCCTATGACAAGTGGAAACCGGCCAAACGCGACTTCCTGATCGGCGATGCCGATAAGTATGACGGCATTCCGGCAAGTGATCTGGCAATGCTGAAGGCCACGCTCGACCGCGCCGATAAGGCAGGGCTGAAGGTGGTGATCACGCCACTGTCGCTGCCCGGCATGCGCTGGGCGCAGAACAACGGCGATAAGTTTGACGGCCGGATCTGGCAGGACAAGGCCTGGTGGGGGCAGGCCGCAGCCTTCTGGAAGGACCTTGCCACAGCCCTCAAGGATCACCCGGGTGTCGCCGCGTACAACATCATCAATGAACCGGCGCCGGAAAAGAACAATGGTGTGGCCGAGCATGGCGGCACCGATGCAATGAAGGAATGGTACGCGAAGCAGACCGACAGCGCGCGTGACCTGCCGGCCTTTTACGACACCGTGATCAAGGCCATCCGCGAGGCCGACCCGTCAACCCCGGTCATGGCGGACGCCGGCTGGTATGCGGCGGCCGATGCCTTCAGCTATTGGCCCAAACCGCTTACCGACGACAAGGTGCTCTACAGCTTCCATATGTACGAGCCCTATGCTGCCACCAGCGCGCCGAACATGAAGCGGGACACACCCTATGCCTATCCGGGTAAGGTCCCATTTGGCGAGACGGAAGAAACCTGGAACCGTGAACGGGTCGCTGCCTATCTGCAGCAGCCGGTCGACTGGGCCGACAGCCACCACGTGCCGCGCAACCGCATGGTCGCCGGCGAATTCGGCTGCATGCGCCGCTGGGAGGGCTGCAAGACCTATCTCGAGGATGTGTTGACGTCGCTCGATGACAGCAAGTTGCACTGGGCTTTCTACAGTTTTCGCGAGGACAGCTGGGACGGTATGGACTACGAACTGGGCTCGCAGAAGGTCAACTGGAAGTACTGGGAGGCTATTGACGAGGGCAAGCCCGATCCGGTGAAGCGCAAACCGGGACCGGAATTCGATCCGATCCGGAAGAGGCTTTAAGGGGCGTCGCCTTCCGCTCAAAGTCAGTGTGAATGACGGCTTGTGAAACTCTCCTCCGTCATTCCTGTGACAAGCACAGGAATGACGGAGGCGTTGAGGCCTTCGATGCCGTGAGCCGAGGCGAACCCCAAACTCAATTCCTATCGTCCCTCACGGTGCCACGTCGCCGAAAGCACGAACAGCAGCGCCGCCAATCCGAGGAAGCCGGCGAACAGCGATAGCGAATTGATGCCCTTCAGCACGGTCTCGTCGGTCATGCGCAGCGACATGCGCTGGTCGTCGGCGACGCGGACGGTGCCGCGCACTGGCAGGATCGGCGGCACGTCGACCGGGCCATCGGCATTGGCAAGACGCTGCACCAACCCCTTGGTTTTTTCCGCCCAGGGCTTAAGCGTCTCGGTGGTCGAGATCGTCGCCTTGAACTCCGGCGCATCGACGCTGCCGACATGCACCAGCGTGTTGAGTTCACCATTGGTGACTTCGAACAGGCCGGTCTCGGCGGTGCGCACATTGGCCTTGTAGAGGCCGGGTTCGCCTTCGTTGAGCGTGATTTCCTCGGTCTTGCCCGACGGATAGGTCAGCGTGGCGGCGCCCGGATCGCCAGCGATGGTCTGTCGGGCGATTTCCAGTGTGCGGCCGCTCGCATGCGCCGTTAAGGCCTCTTCCTCCAGCGCCGGTTCCTGCATCAGCCAGTGAGCGGTGCGGCGATAGAGCGAAACGCTGGGCCCACCGCCTTCGAAGCCGCGTGCCCAAAGCCAACCCTGATCGGAGAGCAGCATGGCGACGCGGCCCTTGCCGACGCGGTTCAACACCAGCAGCGGCTTGCCGTCGGCTGCCTGCATGACGGTCTGGCCAAG
>NZ_CBDIHY010000002.1:310000-910563 GCF_965279435.1 Pararhizobium sp. | reverse complement strand
CGTCGCGCATTTCGATACGCGCGAAGAAGAATTGGGACGTGAGATCATGCGTTTTGCGTTGGAAGAATGTAGCCTCTTTTCCTGCGGCCTCTCCTGTCAAAAGCGAAAGTGAACTAACATGAGCCCGGATCTGCTTTCCGTTTATGCCCCCGTCCTTACTCCCTTCAATCCCGACCTGAGCTGCAATACGACGAAGTTCATCGACCATTGCCGTTGGCTCGTCGATCAGGACGCCGGCCTTGCGATCTTCGGTACCAACAGCGAGGCGGCGTCCCTTTCGCTTCGTAAGAAGAGAAAGTTGCTGGATGGCGTCATGGAAGCGGGCATTCCGGCGAGAACGCTAATGCCCGGTGTCGGTGCGTGCAGTCTTGAGGAAACCATCGAGCTGACCTGCGCAGCTGTTGATGCCGGCGCCCCTGCAGTGCTCGTTCTGCCGCCCTTCTTCTTCAAGCCGGTGACGACGGAAGGTCTGGCCCGCTATTACGGCAGTCTCATCGAGGCCGTCGGCTCGGACAGGCTGTCGATCGTGCTCTACCATATCCCCCAGTTCACCGGCGTGCCCATTACCGTCGAACTGATCGAGACGCTGCGCCGCCGCTACCCGGCCAATATTCTCGGCGTCAAGGACAGCTCCGGCGACCGCGATAATCTCAACCGTTATCTGGCGATCGGCGGTGGCTTCCGCGTTTTCCCGGCATCGGAAATCCTGCTCGGCGAAACGATCGAACGGGGCGCTGTCGGCTGCATTTCTGCGACCGCCAACGTCAACGCCCGGGCAATGGTCGATGCCGTCTCGGCAAGTGCCTCGGTTGGCGCGGCGCAGGCGTTTTCCGCCGTGGCTCCGGTGCGCTCGCTGTTCCAGCAGTTTCCGATTATCCAGGCGATGAAACTGGCGCTGGCCCGCCATAGCGGCGATGCCAGCTGGCGTGCCGTGCGTCCGCCTCTGGTGGAAATGGATCAGCAGACCGTGCAGAAGTTCATCGCGGCATCTACCGAGATCGGCTTCAAGCCCTGGACAGCCGAGTTGGAAAACGCATGAGCCCACCGGATGCCGGCCGGGCGAAGCCGCTGGCCAATTATCCTTATTTGCGCCAGGCGGGAGGATTGTTCTTCCTCGCCGGTGTCAGTGCCAGGCAGCCTGACGGAACCATTGCCGGCGTTGCGAGAGGAGCCGACGGAACCATCGCCTATGACGTTGCGCAGCAACTGCGCGCCATTATAGCCAACATCGCCACAACGCTTGCAACACGAGGCGCAACGCTTGCTGATCTCGTCGACGTGACCGTGTACCTGACGGATATGGCCGACTATGGCGCCATGAATGCCGAATACAACAGGTGGTTCGGCGCCGATGGGCCGACCCGCACGACCGTCGGGGTAAAGCAATTGCCACACCCCGACATGGTGGTCGAACTCAAGGTGGTGGCAAGCGCGACGGCTTGAAGCCGTTTGCACTGTTCTACAAGCCCCCGGCGATGCTTTCGCCGGGGGCTTTGTCCGTCACAGGACCTGGCAGACCTCATCAAAGGAAAAGCGGGGATGGCGCGCAAACAGCTTTGCGGGGTCACCATGGCCGAGACCGCAGAGGAAATTTACCCTCAAGGACGTGCCCGTAAAGAAAATCTCGTCGAGCTGCTTTGCATTGAAGCCGGAGATCGGGCCGCAATCGAGCCCGAACGCACGCGCCGCCAGCATGTAATAGGCCGCCTGCAGCGTCGCGTTGCGGAATGCGGTGTCCTCGACAAGGTGCGGGTTGCGGTCGAAAAAGCCTTTTCCGTCCGTATGGGCAAATAGGAACGGCAGGTGCTCGGCAAACGCAAAATCGGTCGCGAAAATTGCAACAACCGGGCAGGTCATCATCTTTTCAACATTTCCGGCGGCGAGCGCAGGCTTCAATCTCTCCTTCGCCTCATCGCTGACGAGATAAACGATGCGCAGCGGCGAGCAGTTCATGCTCGTCGGCCCCATCCGCGCCAGTTCATGGACCTGTTCGAGAAGGGCTGGCGCCACCGGACGCTCGAGCCAGCCATTCTGGCTTCTGGCGTCCGAGAACAGGCGTTGGAGCAAAGTGCCGTTCTGCTGGGTTTGGTGTGCCGTCTGGTGATCCATGGATTGTCCTTCGTTTCTCTGAGGCTGGAGAGTGAGTTTTGTCATTCAGGGTCTGAGATCGCAGTGGTGCGGCCAGTTCACGTTCGACGAACTGGTTCGGCGATACGAGACCGCACTCTCTCAGCCACGTCATCGCTTCAACGAATGGGCCGCCCCCACTTCATGGAAAATTCGATCGGTCTCGCTGCTGCTTTTGTGCTGCCCCTCATCTCTGTGTGCACTAATGCGCTTGACAAGCATACACAAAAAAGAAATTGTATGCAATAACGATACCGACAGCATGGAAGGAGATAGCCGGTGGTTTGGCATGCACTTGGACAGAGGATCATCAGGGAAGAAGTTCGCCCTGTCTTGGTAACCGAGCTGGGGGTCTATGATCTCGACTTGGTCGCACGGGTCGCGGGGCGCCCCGGAGAAGCCTGGAGCCGGTGGCTGTCAGGCGGTATCTCAGCGATGCTCGATGCGTGGACGGATGTTGAGCCAGCCCTTGCTGCCCTTGCTGACAAGGTTGTCGAAAGTGGCCCGAAATTCGAGCCGCTGGGAACGGGGACGAAGCTTTGCGCGCCCTATCGCCCGACGAGGATCTTTGCTACCGCTTCGAACTATGTAGAGCATGCGCAGGAGATGGGGACGGTGCTAGCGGCGAAGTCCGAGAGTCAGCCCTTCGTGTTCATGAAGGCGGATTCCTGCGTTATCGGTCCGGATGAGGCAATCATCATCCCGGCACGCGCCGAAAAGGTCGATTGGGAGGTCGAACTTGCCGCAGTGCTCGGCATTGGCGGGCGCGATATTCCCGTCGAAAAAGCACTCGATCACGTTGCCGCCTATACCGTGATCAACGACATCACGTCCCGCGATCTGACGCGGCGCACGGACTTTCCATTCAAGCATGACTGGTTCCGCGGCAAGAGCTTCGACACGTTCGCGCCGCTCGGCCCGTGGCTCGTTCCAGCCGATTGCATCGGTGATCCGCAGAGCCTGCGACTGACGCTCGATGTCAACGGCAAGCGTAAGCAGGACGACAGCACCGGCTCGATGATCTTTTCCGTTGCCGAGCAGATTTCCTATCTCTCATCAATCCTGACGCTTCGGCCCGGCGATCTCATCGCCACCGGGACACCGGATGGCGTCGGCATGGGAACCGGAGAATTCCTGAACCCGGGTGACATCGTGACCGCGTCAGTCGAAAAAGTTGGAGCGATCACCAACCCGATCCGGTGATGTCGGGTTAACACATATAAAAACGCCGTGATGGCAAAACTGAGGAGGACAGTATGGCTAGCATGTTTGGAAAATCGCTTCGTCTGACTGCGTTGGTTGGAGCACTCGCATCGATGATGACGGCAGCTTCGGCGGCCGAGAGCATCTCGTTCAACATGTCCTGGTTGCCGCAAGGGAGCGTTGGAGGCGTTTTCGTTGCCAAGGCCAAGGGCTTTTATGATGAAGCCGGTCTCGACGTATCCGTCTACCAGGGATACGGCGGCCAGCGCACCGTCAACGAAATCGACCAGGGCCTGTTCGATATCGGTTACGGCGATCCGGTGAGCGTTATCCTGAACCGCGCCAATGGCGGCAAGGCCGTGTTCGTTGGTTCGATCAACACCGTTTGGCCGGGTGCGCTCTGCTACCTGCAGAAGGACGGTGAAGCGGCTCCCAAACTCGCAGATTTCAGCGGCAAGTCGGTCGGCGGCGGCGCCACATCGCCGGTGCAGAACATCGTTCCAACCTGGCTTGAACAGAACGGTTTGCCCAAAGATCACCTGAAACTGCTGCGCATGAACCCGGCTGTCATTACCTCGGCGTTCCTTGAAGGTCAGGTCGATCTTGCCGAATGCTGGGAAGGTGCCAGCCTGCCAATTCTCACTGAGAACGCCCAGGAAACCGGCAAGACAATCGGCATGATCAAGTACCGCGACTTCGGCTTGGACATGTACGGCAGCGGTTTCGTGACTACCGAGGCGATGCTGACCGACAAGCCGGAGGTTGTCGATAAGTTCCTCGACGCGTCCTATCGCGGCTACGAGTATATGGCACAGCATCCGGATGAGGCCGCCGATCTGATCGTCAAACAGTATCCGACGCTGAAGAAGAGCGTGGTGCTGGGACAGATCGAGCAGATCAACGCACTGGTTCGTGATCCGCATGCGGAAAACAAGGACCTGGGCTTCGTTCGCTCCGATCGCATGGAAAAGACCATGGGTTTCGTCCGCAATGCCTTTGTCGTCGACGACAGCATCAAGACGACAGATCTTTACCGCAACATCAGCCGATAAGGCTGGCTCAGCCCCGGGATTGAGACAATGAAGAAGAAGATCAACGTGCGGAAACTGGGCCATATGGTCCTGATGGTCCGGGATATCCAGAAATCCGTCGAATTCTACACCAGCATCGTCGGACTGGAGGTTTCGGACTGGATTGAAGACAAGATGGTTTTTCTGCGGGCAGGAAGCGATCACCACGATCTCGCCCTGTCGCAAATACCGGCGGATTCGCCCGATCGCGACGACCTGCCGAAATATTCGAGGCCAGGTCTCGAGCATTTCTCCTATCTGGTCGACAGCCTGGAGGACATGGAGGCTGCGGCCGAGATGCTGCAGGAACGCGGCGTTGAAATCGTCCGCGGTATCGGCAAGCATGGTCCGGGTGCCAACTGCTTCCTGGTGTTCAAAGACCCCGACGGCAACAATTGCGAGATCTACTGCGACATGATCCAGGTCACGGAAGACAATCCGCATACGCCGCAGGTCTGGGAGCGCAATATCGAGGCGTTCGATCAGTGGCGCTTTGCGCGCTTCGTCGTGCCGCCACCGCACCAGGTGATCAAGGACAAAGAGGGGCAGTAACCCCAGGGCGCCGGCGCCGGCCGGCGCCGTTCACCACGGATGCCAACTCGCTTTTTGGAGGCCTATATGCCAGGCGTTAGTTCACGGCTTGTCGCCTATTCGCAAGTCATCTTGTTTTTCGGTGCGTTTCTACTCTTCTGGGAATATGGCGTCCGATATTTTGAAGTCAAAAGCTACATTCTGCCGCCGATCTCGGCGATCGCCATTGCCGTCTGGGAATCCAGAAACGCAGTCTTCGAGCACTCGATGTATACCCTTGCAGAAGTGCTGATCGGGTTTGGGGCAGCTGTCATCGTCGGCGTCATGCTCGGCATGATCGTCTATGTCTCACCGTTTGCCCAGCGCACCATCTATCCGCTGGTCACCGCCTTGCAGACGACACCGAAAAGCGCCTTGGCGCCGCTGATGATCGTCTGGTTTGGCTACGGCTTCATCTCCAAGGTGGCGATGGCGTTCCTGTTCGCCTTCTTCCCGATAGTGGTTGCGACACTTGGCGGTTTCGCCGGAACGTCGAAGAACCTCGAGGAGCATTTTCGCGCTCTGAACGCCGGTCCTTGGCGCACCTTTACCACCCTGCGTCTGCCGAGCGCGCTTCCGAGCTTCATCGACGGCTGTCGTGTTGCCATGCCGCTGGCGATGATCGGCGCGATCATCGGTGAACTCGTCGGCTCGGACCGGGGTCTTGGCAACCTGATCATGCTCGGCACGGCATCGACGCGCACCGACCTGGTGTTCGGCTGCATCATCGTCATCACGATGATCTCGCTGGTGCTCTATGCCCTGATCGAATTCGCGGCAAAGTCCGTCTGGTGGCGGGGTATCCAGGTATGAATATTCGTTTTCCGGAGGAAAAGATGGTGTCGACAGCCACAAGCGAACTGCCCAACGCGGGCGAGGGCCTAGATGCCGTCTCCGCAGCCAATCACATCGAGGCGTCTGGGCTCTCCAAGAGCTTCGGAGCATTCAAGGCGCTCGAAGACATCAACTTCACTATCAAGAACCAGGAGTTCGTCTCGGTGCTAGGGCCGAGCGGCTGCGGCAAGAGCACCCTCCTGCGTATCATGGCTGGACTGATCCCTTACGAGACCGGGACGGCCAGCATCAAGGGCGAAAAGGTGCTGTCACCGCGCCCCGATATCGGAGTTGTTTTCCAGACCAATAACATGCTGCCTTGGCTGACCGTCCGCGGCAATGTCGAACTCGGTGCACGCATCCGCAACATGCCGGCCGCTGCCCGCGATACGGCCGTCGATAAGATCCTCGAAGTGCTGTCGCTGACCAAGTTCGCCGACGCGCATCCGCACCAACTGTCGGGCGGCATGCGCCAGCGCGCGTCGATCGGCCAGGCCCTGGTTCTCGATCCGCCGGTACTGTTGATGGACGAACCCTTCGGTGCGCTTGATGCACTCACCCGCGACAAGCTCAATGTCGAGCTGCTGCGCATCTGGCAGGAGCATCGCAAGACCGTTATGCTGATTACCCATAGCATCGCCGAGGCCGTCTTCCTGTCCGACCGCGTCCTGGTGATGGCCGATCGCCCCGGCAAGATCATCGACGAGGTCTTGATCGACCTGCCACGCCCGCGCAATGCGGCGACAACCCGCGCCATGCCGAAGTTCGGCGAATACGTCACCTATCTCGGGAGAGTAATGGGCGTCGCGAACTAGGCGGAGGGTAGCGTTCCCTGTACCTGGTTCGGCCCAGGATGACTACGAGGGGCCAGCCGATGGGATAAGCCTGGAACGCAACGTCAATCCCGCCCTTAGCCAGCAATCTTCTTCCTGACGCAGGCTTAGCGGAAAGCGTAAGTAGAGCCACACTGCAGGCGCCGTGATCTCAACGGGAAACCGTATGCTTATATCTCGGCGCTAACATCGGTCGGCGGGTTCTAACTCGTGCCAGTAAAGACAGCCGCAAACGTTAATACGATACTGCCCATGACCCCACGCCTGTTCAGGCGTGGGGTCATGGATGTTCAGCGGGAGTACTGCAGCCAGAAGTCCTGCCAATCCTGAAGCTTGGCAAAATCATCCGGTGCGGTTTCCGAGTGATTCACGTAGAGAAGATCGGCGTATTTGGCGATGCCGGATACTTCTTTCTCCGGCATCTTGGCCTCAATGTTCGTCGAGATCTTGCCGTCGCCGAGTTGGGGGGCCATGCCTTCTTCCGTCATCATGAAGCGGGCGAAGAGCTTGGCGGCGTTGGGGCTCTTGGTGCCAGCGGCGATCACCGCGACGCGTGGCGTGAGCTGGCCGACCCAAGGCTTCATCTCCTTGCAGATGCCCATCCCGTAACCATCCTTCTTGGCGTCACGGAAAATGGCAACGCTGAGGAAACCGATTGGTGGCTTTTCCTGACCCGGAGCGCCAATGACCGGACCGACGTCGGTATCGCTACGGGTGACCATCGGCTTGTTCTTAGCCAAACGCTTGACCCATTCAGCCGTCGCGCTCGTTTCCTCCGTTTTCAGCTCTTCGCCGAACTGGGCCTTGTAGGCCTCGCGCATCGCGGCGTCGTCATGCGTGGCGATCTGGTTGAACCAGAACATGGTCTCGTTGCGCAGAAGCGGATCGGGGATGGCGACACGCCCCTTCCATTCCCCGGTCGTCAGTGCCCAGAGATTGCTGACCGGGCAGGCCTCACCGTGAATGTCGGTGTTATAGGCGAAAACCCACGGATTGTTGCTGGTGATCGCCGGGCTCTGATAGGCGGCCGGGATCTTGTCCTTGAGGTCAGGGGCAAGCCAGGAAACGCCATGGCCCTGCGGCAGGATCTGGCTGGTCACAGACGGCAGATTGCTCATGTTGAACACGTCGGTGCGCACGTTGCCGGCGGTTGCTTCACGGGCGATGACCTGCTCCTGGTCCTGGCCGCTCATTTTCACGCCGGTTGCCTTCAGGCCGTATTTCTTCGAGAAATTCTCGGCCATCGAGACGATCTTGCCGGTCGCGTCGATAACCGTGATCGGTGCTTCCTTCTTGGCAGCCTCGATCAGTGCTTCCAGCGAATACTCGCTATCGGGAATGCCGATTTCCTTGGGCTCCTGGGCCATCGCCTGTGTCAGGCCGATTGCCAGAGCGGAAACGCCCGTCAGCAGGCCGATGAGTGTTTTAGGCATGTCTTTCCTCCGTTGCCTTTGGTTTTCGCGTGCCGGTCAAAGGGCGACGCGCTTCTTCTCCCGGTCGAAAAGATGCAAGTGCTCTCTTTCGACCCAGAAATGGATGATTTCGCCCTTGGCCCGGCGTGGGTTCTCGGTCGCGATGGCGAGAAAGCGGCTGCCATCCACGTCAAGCTCGACAATCCAGCTGCCGCCAGTAGGCACGACGTCGATGATGGCAGACCGGCCGGCTGCACAGCGTGTCGCTTCGCCGTCGGCAAGCGCTCCAAGGCGCACCGCTTCTGGCCGGACGCCCGCCGAGGCGATGGTGGCACCACTCAGTTCGAAATGCGCGAGAACAGTCTTGAGCCAGCCGAGCAACGGGCTGGACTGTCCAGCATTCATCTCGATGATGTTGATCGGTAGACTGCCGACGAACTCCGCGACGAAACGGTTGGCGGGGCGCTCGTAGATGTCGTCGGGCGTGCCGACCTGCTGCAATTCGCCCTCGCTCATCACCGCAATGGTCGTCGCAAGCGTCATGGCTTCCCACTGGTCGTGGGTAACGAAAACGATGGTCGAACCGGCTTCCGCATGGATACGCTTCAGTTCCGCGCGCATTTCCAACCTCAGTTTGGCGTCGAGGTTGGAGAGAGGTTCATCGAGAAGGATGATGGATGGATTGAGCGCCAGCATGCGAGCCAGCGCGACGCGCTGTTGCTGTCCGCCGGAAAGCTGGGCCGGGTAGCGGTTTGCATATTTGGCAATGCCGAGTTTCGTCATGACCCGGTCGACGGTCGCATCACATTCGACAGTAGCAGTCTTGCGCAGCTTCAGGCCGAACTCGACGTTCTGGCGGATCGTCATGTGCGGCCACAGGGCGTAGTTCTGGAAGACCAGACCCATGTTTCGCTTTTCCGGAACGGTGAAGATGCCCTCTTCTACCGAAACGATCGGCTTGCCATCGACGAGAATGCGGCCATCAGTCGGATGTTCCAGGCCTGCAATCATGCGCAATGTCGTCGTCTTGCCGCAACCGGACGGGCCGAGCAGGCAGAGAAACTCCGACTTGCCAATCTCCATGCTGAGATTGCCGATTGCGGCGGGGCCGCTGCCGCCATAGCTCTTGCCGATGTTTTCCAAAGTGATGCTGGACATTACTTGCTTCCGATCCCGTCTGAGAGGTTGCTCTTGCCGATTTTCTGGACGAGCATCGTGCCGGTGAAGGCGACGATGCAGAGCATCAGGACGACTGCGTTTGCAGCCTGGCCGTAGCCATAATCGACAAGGCGGATTGCGTAGGTGGTGAGGAGGTCTGTGCCGGGAACGGCAAGGACGACAACCAGGCTGAGCCCTTTGATGCCGGAGATGAAGGGCAGCAGGATTGCCGAAACCAGGGCGCCGCGCTGGATCGGCAGGACGATGGAACGCATGCGGCGGAACCAGCCTGCGCCGACAATCTGGCCGGCTTCCTCCGGCTCCCGGCCGAGCTGCATCATCGAAGAGATACCGGCGCGGGAGGCGAAGGGCATCTGGTCTGCAAGGATGGCAAGAACCAGAATGAACGGCGTGCCATAGAGTGCCGGCAGTGGAGGACGCGCCACGGCGAACATCGACAGATAAGCCGCCGCAAACGCGATGCCGGGCACCAGATAGGGCAGGAAGGTGATCTGACGTAGCGCCACGGAAACGAAGGGTACGGGCGACCGCACGACGCAATAGCCAACGAGCAGGCCGAGCACGCCAGCGCCGGTGGCGGCAAGTCCGACCATCCAGACGGTATTCCAAAGCGCCAGCCAGAACTCGCCGGTTAGCAGGATGCCCTGTTGTAGGGCGGTCGTGCCAAGATTGGTGCCGATCCAGTAATCAAGGGTGAAGTTGTCGAGGCTGAAAGAGCCCGGAACCCGCATCACCGTCGTCAGCGCCAGGGCCATAAGCGGTATGCCGGCGCTGACGAAAAACATTGCAAGCGCCCAAAGCACCGCTGGAACCTGCCATTTGCCCAGTGCGGTCTGGCGCACCATCGCGCCCTTTGATCCGATGGTTACAAAACGCTTGGCCTCCTTGAGAAGGCGCATGTCGATGACAACGGAGATGGTGCCGACGAGGACGATGACGCCGGCAAGCACGGCGGATGCGCCCGCCTGGCTGGTCGAGATGGCACGGAACAATGATGTCGCAAGCACGTCGAAGCCCACCGGGACGCCGAGCACATAGGCAACGCCAAAATCACCAAGACATTTGGCGAAGATCAGCGTCGCCGCCGACACCAGCGATGGCATCATCAGCGGCAGGATAATCTTGCGAGCTACGTCAAGAGGGCGTGCGCCAAGACTGCGTGCCGAATCCTCGAGTTGCGTGTCGAACTGCTTCAGGGCGTTGCCGAACAACAGGATGACGAACGGCGCATAGTGCAGCGCCAGGATGAGCGCGATCGGAAAAGCGCCATAGGCGAACCAATCCGGTGGCGTGAAACCGAACGTCTCCATCCAGCTCGGAAGTCCGCCGGTGGTGCGGTTCTTGAAGAGTGTCAGCCAGGCAAGGGCGAACGTCCAGGACGGCAGCATGTAGGGTACGAGTAGGGCCGTGGAGAACCACTTCTTGCCGATGAGATCCGTGCGGCTGAGCAGCCAGCCGATCGGTGCGCCGACGAGAAAAGCAATAATGATGGCTGCGGCGGATATGATCGCGGTGTTGGCCAGTGGCCACCAGAAGAGATCCCGCGAAATCGGTGAGAAGAGCACGCGGTTCAGATAGTAAACCGTGAGCTCGCCGAGTTGCTGCTTGGTGCGTGTCACATCGGCAAAATGCACGGTGACCGCGTCGGCGAGCAGCAGGACGACCGGGGCGAGGATGAGGTAAGCGAAAACTATCAGCAGAAACAGACCGAGCAGCAGTGTCGGGTCCGTGCTGTTGACGCGTATCAGATAGGAGAGCCTTCTCCAGGGGGGAGCCGATCGAGGACGCAGACGATCCTCCGGCAAAATGTTTTGCAGGGTCATGGGGTCACTTGTTTCGTGCGGAAAGGAAGGGTGTCTTTAGATATGTCAGTCCGGTAAGGCGCCGACCGCGGCGATGACCTCGCGAACAGTCTGCCATGCCGCGTCGTAGTGGACCGGGAGGAACTCCTCGTCACCGTTGAAGGCGGCAGTCATCTCGGGCGGAAAACGGAAGGCAAAGAAACAGGCTTTCAGTTTCTTCGTCAGGTCGGGATGAAGATCATGGGCATGGGCAAAAGCCGATGTCGGAAACAGTGGGCTTTCATACAGCACCCGTATGGCTTTCCGGTCGACCGCGCCACGCTCCACCAGGCGCTGAAGCACATCCGATGCGACGGCCGCCATGTCATAATCGCCGGACACAACGCCCATGACGGACCTGTCGTGCGCACCAGACATGATCGGCTTGTAGTCGGCGTCGGGCGTTAGACCCTTGGCCGGAAACAAGGCCCGGGGTGCAAGATTGCCGGAGTTCGACCCTGCGGAAACATGGGCGACACGTTTGCCTTTCAGGTCGGCGAGCATGTGGTAGGACGAGTCCGCGCGTACGATTGCAACAAGATGGTAGCCGCGCACTTCGCCGTTCTGTCCTTTCGTGGCGAACGGCACAGCACCTGCCGTGTTGACGGCTGCAACCGTGGGGCCGGTGGAGAAGCCGGCAAAATGCAGGCGGCCGGCCCGCATCGCAGCGATTTCCGCCGAAACCGATTGCACAGGATAATAAACGATCTGCCGGTTCAGGCAGGCCGAAAGATGTTTCGTGAACGGCCGAAAAAGTTGAGCGTAAACCGCCGGTTCCTCGATCGGGGTGAATCCCCAGACAAGTGTATCGGGATTGTGCCATTTGGACGGATCCAGGGGGATATCCGCCACGAGATCACCGTCGGCGTCGCAATAGGCCCGGTCCAGGTCTGCGCGTTTTTGACACGATTCAGCATGAGCAGCGGTACTGCTGATTGCTAGTAGCATGACCAGCATTCCCCATGCCGCAAGGGTGCGGTGGCACTTCATTTTTCTCCTCCCGAAGTGTTTTACCGTCTCGCGTTCGGCAAAGCACTTGCTATAGGAAGAGGGATATCCCGAAATTCCTGTCAGAGTCCTGTCAGCCCCATGCGTATTCTGGTCATAGAAGATTCTGTCGATATCGCCGAAGCGATCGAAGCAAAGCTCTCGCGGGCAGGGCACCATGTGACATGGTCTCAAGACGGCATCTCAGGTGAGGAGCTGGCCATTCATGGTGAGTTTGATGTTGTGGTCCTCGATATCAACCTTCCTGGTCGAAGCGGATTCGAAGTGATGGCGCATATGCGGCGGCGCAATTCGCCGACGCCGGTCCTCGTCATCACCGCCCGTAATCAACTGGATGACAAGATCAGCCTGCTTGATCTTGGTGCGGACGACTACATCGTCAAGCCATTCGATCTCAGCGAACTCGAGGCGCGGCTGAGGGCGGTGACACGCCGGCACCAGGGGCTTGCCAATTCGCTCATCCGGATCGGTTTGCTCGAGGTGGACATGTCTACCCGTGCAGCGCGTGTGGGTGGCGACCCGCTTGAGCTGGGGCGGCGCGAGTTCGAGGTTCTGGAAACGCTCGCGATTCATGCGGGCAATACCGTCAGCAAGGAGAGGCTTTATATAAAGCTCTTTGGCCATGATGATGCTGGAACGCCGAACGCCGTCGAATTGCTGGTCTCGCGTGTCCGCAAAAAACTGGAAGCCGTCAACGTCGAGATCGTTACGCACCGGGGAGCCGGATACATGCTGCGCGGCAAGCTCGATGCGGTGAGTTGATGGCGCGCCTGTCGATAGAACGGCGGCTGCTGATCAGCACAGCATGCCTTTTTCTTGTTATCGGAAGCGTGCTTGCCCTGACTGTGCGCGCCTATGCTCACCGCGCAGCCGATGAGGCTTTCGATCGCGTCATGACAGCATCTGCACTCGCCATTGCCGATACTGTCGGCATTGAAGAGGGCGAAGTGACGGTTGATATTCCCTATTCGGCATTTGCCATTCTGGGGACCTCCCGTCTCAACCGCGTTTTCTACAAGGTAACAGCGCCCGATGGCAGCCTTGTAACGGGCTCGCCCATACTGGGTCTCGACATGCCGGCTGTACAGGGGCGAGCACTGCATCTTTATGATGCCCTCTACAGGGAAAATCCGGTGCGGGTCGCTTCGGTGCAGCGCTATCGCGCCGACACGGTGACAGGAACAGGTGGCTGGATCGGGGTTCTGGTCGCGGAAACCAGGGAGGCACGCCAAGAGCTTGCAGAAGAGCTAACTGTTAAAGGAATGCTGCCGGCCGTGGCAGTTGCGCTCCTGTCGGGCGGTCTTATCCTCGTGTCTGTGCGCTCGGCGTTCGCACCGCTGCGTCTTATTGAAAGCAATCTGCGGGCGCGGCGGCCCTCTGATCTCAGCCGTATTGACAAGGAAGTGCCGGTCGAAGTGTCGGCCCTCGTTTCCGCGCTAAACGAATTCATGGATCGGTTGGGCTCGGTACTCGACGGGGTCAAGCGCGTCGCCGCCGATGCCGCTCATCAATTGCGGACCCCGCTGGCCGCTATTCAGGCACAAGCGGAGGTCGGGCTTGACGAAGCGGAAGACCCACACGTGAAAAGACGGCTTTCCCGTATCTATCACAACGCACGTGAGGCTGGCTTATTGGCAAACATGTTGCTCTCCGAGGCAACGACGATGCACAGTCTCGAAACGCAGGAGCGCGAAATCATCGATTTTCGCACGGCTGCGGAAGACGCTTTGCAAATGCTGAGGGCAGAAAGCGCCTATGCGAATCTGATGCATTTGCTGGTCCTGAATGTACAGGAAACCCCAGTCCCCATCGTCGCGGAACATATCGCGTGCCGGGAAATGGTTCGCAATATTATCGAGAATGCTTTCATCCACGCCCCTGGTCCGACATATGTGGACGTTGCGATCCGGCAAGGCCAGGCAGTACTCCAGGTGATGGACAGGGGACCTGGAATACCGGACTCGTCAAAGAGCAAGGTATTTCAACGCTTTGCGCGCGCGGATCATCGGCATCCGGGCACCGGCCTTGGCCTTGCGATCGCCAAGGACGTTGCTGTGGCGTTCGGGGGCGCGATTTCCGTTGCCGATCGCGTCGGCGGGGGGCTTGTTGTAGAGGTCACTTTGCCTCTTGCTTTCGTTGGAGATGCCTCATGAAGTCTCTGACTGCTTGGCCGCGAAACGTTGCGCTTTACCTTTTTCTGCTGTGCTGGACTGTTCCCTCTACTGTGCTCGCCCAAGAGCCAACGATAAGGCTGGCAGGTGTTGTCAGCGAAGAGCGGATCGCGCCGTTGCTAGAGGCGCTGATGGCCCGCATACCCCGGGCAAAACTCTCCTATGAACGGCTTTCCGCCGCACAGATTGCTGCGGCCGCGAAACAGTCCGCCAATGCGCCTTTCGACATCGCTCTCCTTTCATCACCGGACATTGCTGTTTCCGTTGCAAATGAAGGGTATGCCGCGTCCGATGAAACGGTCGGAGCAGTCGCCCCCGTGCAGTGGCGAAATGAAGTGTTTGGCTTCTGGCCGGACCCTGCCGTCATCGTATTGCGTCGAGATGTGTTTACTGAGCGAATGCCCCGGACCCGCATCGAACTGGTGCGCGCACTGGAGCAGAACAGCAGTCGTCTGTCCCGGCGGGTTGGAATCGTCAATATCGGCATTGACGATGTCAGCTACCTGCTGGCATCGCAGGATTCGATACGGACGTCGCTCTATTGGCGGCTGATGCGTGCCTTCGGCGGGGCGAAAGCGCGGATCTACGATACGACAGATGATCTGATGGACACTCTCCAAGCCGGAGAGCTGGATGTCTTGTACAACGTCCCGCTCTCCACATTGCCAATCGGCGAAAACATGCTGGAAGGTATGGAGATTATAGCCCCGCAGGATTATGTCCTTGCCGTTCCGTGGGTCGCGTTCATGCCGAAGGGCGCACCGAACCTTGGCGATGCGCGGGTTGTCCTTCGCGCGCTGCTGTCGCCGGTTAGCAAGCCAGCACTTTCAGAAGTGGGTCTCACTTATTCCAAAGGCTTCCCAGGGCTTGATAGTCTCCAGAGCATCGAACTCGGCCCGGAACTTCTCGTGTTTCGTGACACGATCAAGCGTAGCAAGTTTCTCGATATATGGTTCCAGATGGTGGTCGATTGATGGCGCGCGCGTTGGGAGCGGGGTGGAGATCTTGAACCTCCGCCATTTTCCCGGTCCGAGAGGATCGCGTATTCGCCCGCAAGGAAAACCAGCAGTTTCCGCACGGAAGGTAAAAGCCTGCGGCGCGAGGGAAAGCCGGCATGGATGATGCCGTTTTTGGGCGCCCAATCGGGCAGGACGTCGATCAACCGGCCAGCCTTTACGTATTTGCTACCACCATAAAAGGAAATTGGCACACACCATGCCCTGGAGCATTGCAAGTCGCAACGCGATCATATCGTCGGTCGCCAACAAAGGGGGATAGGGGCAACAGTCCGAGCCGATTGACAGCGGGAATTCTCGACACCGTTTGGCCGGTTACAGAGTAGTCGCGTGTGGCAAGACAAAACGCATTGGTAAATGCCCCATGATGTGCTGTGGACGTGATACGACATCTGACCACCTTGGCGCTCTTGCGGCGACGCGTTTGGGCCGACGGATTTGAGAAATCCATACTGCCGGAGGTTTTCGGCGATATCGGCCCGCATGTCGTGATCGCTCTCCCGCCGTTGCGGGCCTGAGAGGTGATCGGCAACGAATTTAAGCAGCAGCGCTTCGGGCGGCGATGGCAATGTCGCCTTGCTTCATCATTTATGAAACAACGTGACATCGCCATCGGCGCTCGTGAGACGCGGGGCGCGCCCCTGCTCTGCCGAAGATGCCGGCCCTTAAGCCGCCTTCCTCGCTGCATCGAAAGGGATTTCAACATCGACGACGAGGGTTGAAACTTGGACGCCGCGCTCCAACTTCACGCTGACCTTTTCGCTGTCGATCTCCATGTGCTTGGAGATGGCGCGGAGGATTTCGTCGCGCAATTTGACGACAAGATCCGAATCGCCGGCCGAGGCCCTCTCGTGGGCTAATAGTACCTGCAGCCTCTCGCGAGCAGCGGGTGCAGACTGAGACCGGGAAAATAAACGGAAGAGATTCATGCTGCTTTCCTTCCGAAGATCCTGCCGAACAAACTCCGCTTTTCACCGGGAATGGTGATCGGCAGGATTTCGCCCTTGAGCCGGCGTGCGGCATCGAAATAGGCCATCGCCGGTGCGCTGCGGCCATCCGCCAGGGTGACGGGGGCGCCTACGTTTGATGCACGTAAGACATCCATGCTTTCCGGAATAATGCCGAGAAGCGGAATCGATAGAATATCGAGAACGTCATCGACCTTGAGCATGTCGCCGCGTTCCGCTCGAGCCGCATCGTAACGGGTCAAAAGCAGGTGCTTCTCCATCTGTTCGCCATTCTCGGCTTTCAGCGTTTTGGAATCGAGCAGACCAATGATGCGGTCGGAATCGCGCACCGAGGAAACTTCCGGATTGGTCACGACGATAGCGACGTCGGCATGACGCATGGCGAGCGTTGCACCGCGCTCAATGCCTGCAGGACTGTCACAAATAACCCAATCAAAGGCACTTTTGAGCGCCTCAATAACCTTCTCCACGCCTTCCGGCGTGAGGTTGTCCTTGTCGCGGGTTTGCGATGCCGCGAGCAGATAGAGGGTTTCCACGCGCTTGTCGCGGATCAGTGCCTGCGTCAGTTTAGCTTCGCCCTGGATGACATTGACGAGATCGTAGACCACGCGTCTTTCCGCGCCCATCACCAGGTCGAGATTGCGCAGGCCGACATCAAAGTCCACCACCACGACCTTGTCGCCATTCTGTGCGAGCGCGGCGCCCAATGCTGCGGTCGATGTCGTTTTGCCAACGCCGCCCTTGCCGGACGTGACCACGATTACCTTGCCCATGTACCTCTCCAATTCAACAGGAATACGTCTTCATATTTAGCTGAGCGCTTCAGCCCTGAGCGTCTCGCCTTCAAGCCAGATCTGGACCGCTCTTCCACGCAGCCGCGGATCCATGTCCTCGGCTGTCTGGTAGAATCCGTCGATCGCAATCAGCTCCGCTTCAAACTTGCGGCAGAAGATGCGCGCCGAGGCATTGCCCGTGGTGCCAGCCATTGCCCGGCCTCTGAGAGCGCCGTAGACATGAATGGACCCCCCGGAAACCACCTCCGCACCAGATGCCACCGAGCCGACAATGGTCATGTCGCCATCGGGGTGGAAGAACGACTGCCCTGAACGAACAGGCTGGTTGACAACAATTGATGGCGTTGCCTTTGTCGGCGGACCAGAGACTACAACGCTCTCGGCAGCGGCGACCTTTTCCGTTTCCTCGCCATTCGGCAATTCAACGTCTGAAGCCGCGCGCCCATCCTGCATCGGGGGCGGTAGGTCCGGGCCGAGCATTGACGAGCGCGCGCCTTCGATCCCCATCACTCTGACATTGCGCGCGCCCAATTGATTGACAAGATCGCGCAGTTGCGATCGATCGATCTCAAGCCCTTGAACGTCCAGCACAATTGGTCGCCGCAGGAAGAACCCGGCGGAACGGGAAGCAAGCGCATCGAGCTGGACAAGCCAGTCTTCGAACGGCAGTTCTGGCGTGAGTGCAAGCGCAAGGAAAGAGCGCCCCTTAAGACGGATCGGCCGGGATTGTGTTAACACATCATTCAACTTGGTAAATTTTCTGTTGCCTTGATGTAGCGAAGAAGTGGTTAACAGAAAGTTAATGGAAGCGGCTCGTCATCGTGTTTGAATAACGCTGCACTGAGCCCCGACCCTTGGACCGCCCGGCCCCTCGCATGGCCGGCAGTACCCCGCTGTGCTCGATATAGGGCTCAGGTGAATGTCGAGACCGACAAGAACGCTGATGTTACCGGTTTTGGTCATCAATTTTGCTGATCGACGGACGGCATTGCCAAGATTACTATCGGCGGAAATCGGGGTGGGCGGCAGGATGTACGAAATAAGACAAGCGCGACTTGGCGACTGGCCTCTTATCAAGCCTTTCATCAACGTTTGTTATGGCGCGTCGGCTCACTATAAGCAGGAGAGCCGCTGGCGCTGGCAATTTGTCGACAACCCCTATGCCAAGGAAGCGGGTGGCCTGGTTCCCGTGTGGATCGCGGTCCACGACGGCCAGGTGGTCGGTCAGATTGCGCTTCAGGCGGGTAGAATGTGGATTGACGGTTCCGCATACCCAGCTGACTGGGTTGTCGATGTGATGGTCCACCCCGATCATCGCGGTGGTGGCCTTGGCCATAAAATTCATGATGCGATCAGGGCAAGCGGCCGGACCCTGGTGACGCTAACAATGGCGGATGCCACCCGGCGAATTTCCGAGAGGGCGGGGTGCATAACACTTGGCCCCGTTTATCAATTTGCGCGGATTCACCGTCTATCAGCTAAGACTGTATCATCACTTATCGACACGAGGGCAGCGCATCGGCCCCTGTTAAGAATGGTGGGTGGCCTGCTTGGCGGATCGATGCTCGGACCGGCTGTCGCTGCGATAGGGACGAAAGCCTTCCGAAGCTATAACGCTCTGCGTAAACCGCTTTCGGGAGTGGCGGAAATTTGGGACGTCGAGCGCGTCGCGCCGGAGATTGCCGATGAAGGTTTCACAAGGGCGATGTCTAAGATCCCAGCACTTTTCGACAGAGGAAGTGAATTTTGTCAGTGGCGTTTTGATAATGCGCCGGATCTCCAATATCAAAGCGTTCACTGTGACCACGGCAGAAAAACCCGCGGGTTCGCGATATGGCGAATGCCAGAACCCAGCGAACTGCCGTTTGGAACGCTTGTTGACATCGTCGCGGACCCGGATGATGTCGAAGCCATATCGGCAATGTCTGCACATGCGGTGAGAGCCATGGAGCCAGACTGTGAAGCGATCGTTGCCGGCGCTTCACATCCCTCACATATTGCTGCACTCAAGGCGTTGGGGTTTGTGACGGTCAAGGTGCACCGCCCGACGGTTGTCACCAACGATCCGCAAGCTGCGGCCGCAGTCGCTCGCTATAAGGACCGATGGCATTTTTCAAAGGCTGATCATGATTGGGACCAGGTGCATCCCCCAGGATCATAGGCGGGAAACTATTGCCGCCTAGCGCGCCAAAGGTGGCAATCCCAACGTTGCCCGTTTGCACTGATCGACCGCACACGCTGCCATCCGGGCCCCTCAAAGTGGTGGCCCATGACGTGGGCTCTTTCTGCATAGTTGGTTACCAGCAGCGTATCGCTCAATCGTTGCATCTCGACGATCATGGCAGGAATGTCTGGCGAATAATAAAGCATTTCGAAAGCGGTCAAGAGATCAAATTTCTGGCCGGGAAACAATCTGGCGGCATCTTCTCCACGGCCAATCTTAAACTCCACTGATGGCAATCGCTTGCGCGCGCGGCCGATTGCCGTAGCGCTGATATCTAACCCCGCCACAGATTTGCTGATGCGCGTCAGGTGCTCCGTTTGCAGTCCTTCGCCGCAGCCGAGTTCAAGCAGGCTTTGGCAATCCGGCACCCATTCCGCAATGAGTTCATTCGTCTGTTCGAACCGGCTTTGCTCGCCGGAGCCCGACAGGTTCCATGGATCCCTGAGCGCGTACAATCGCTCAAGATCGCCATAACGCCCCGAAAACTTCGAACGCCGAAGCCAGAGGCGCGTCCACATTCCGCGAATGAACTTTTCCAATACCATGGGGCAGACTCAAATCAGATATCGACGTAATGTCGTGGAAACCAAGCGTCTTGCACGCGTTGTTGTCGCTTCGTGTTCATCCAAAATCGCCAGCACGTCGGCAATGCCCATATTTGAACGTATGGATGTCCGGTTGCGGATCTGGTTGCGCGCCGAAGCAACGCCGCCATCGCTCGTATAAATCCGCTCGAACTGGCACGCCCTGAGATGCCTGATGACACGAGCGTTGTAGGCGCCGAAGGGAATAGCGACGCTGTCCACAGCTCGTCCGATAGCCACCGAAATCTCCTGTTTTGCGGCGATTGTCTCATCAGCCAGCTGATCCGAAGCGACGGTGCGCCAATCGACATGGTCGCGTCCATGAAGACCGATTTCCATGCCGGTCTCGCAAAGACGGCGGGCATCATCGCGAGAAAGGTAATGTTGGGAACCGAACCTGCTGGCAAGCACATAGAACTTGCCTGTCAGCCCCCGCGACTGCAGCCGCTCCGCTGCTATTGTCAGATCAGACCGGTTCCCATCGTCAAATGTGAAAACAACCATACGGCTATTCCGATGGCCCTTGGCGAGAACCAGAATGTCGTCGAAGAAATCCTCTCCGATCCAATAGGGGATTTCATCCGGGCCAACCTGCGCATGAGGCTTGCCGATACCATGAAAATTCAGAATGATTTCCTTGTTTATCATCAGAGCGTTCCAGAGAGCGGTGTCTGTCAGTAAAGCTTGACCGCCGATCACGCTACACAGCGGATAAGGGGCAAAACAAGGCAGTAAATAGTGGTACCGGGCTTACGTTCGGCGGTACCGGCGCCAGATGCAGTTTCGAAATCTGCAACCTCGCTTCAAAGTCCAAGCGCAGTAAAAGCATCAGCGCTTTTACATGGCGCTCAGCCGCCAATAATTATCTTCCGGCAAGGGGTGGCCTTGCCACGGTCATGCTGTTCTTTGCGCGAAAGGATCGGTCAACAATCCTTCGCCTCGATGGAGGTTCGTCTTCCGCATCTTCAAGCAGCCAACCACCGCTGCCGAGAAGAAACAGGAAAAGTACATACGTTGCATCCCAGAAATGGACCGTCCATCCGACGAGAAAATACCCCGTCATCATAATCAAGTAAGCGGTCCTATACCGCAGGCGTTGCTCATCACGTGCTTTATGAAAGGCAATCGCGATAAACATGGTTATGAAACCACCCATCATGAATGCTGCCGCGGGCAGGCCGAATATCACGGCTTGATAAAGCCAGAACATATCGATGCTGGGAGGCATCCACGCCGGACGGTCCCAACGGCCAAAGCCGACACCGAAAAGCGGATGGTTCAAAGCAGATCCAGATCCAAATCTCCATATGAGAACGCGATAATATGCTGACGCCGGTTCAAAGGAAAAATGCGTCAGCAGGAGCTCAAACACAGACTGGTTGGATACAAGCGACATAAGCGCATACATCAACAGGGAGACTATCCAGAGATATCGCCAACGCCTTGCATCTTTAGCGAACAACCAGTTCCAGGCAATGAGCGATATCTGGGCAAGAAGGGCGGTGATGGGTCCAGACGAGAGCGACAGGAAAGCCGTCGTTAAAACGAGCGTTGTTGCAAACCATCGCCTCGCCGTCGACTGAGCGGAGCCGTAGACCATGTGCACCAACGAAAGCATCGCGCCGCAGCATACACCGAAAAGGATTGGGTGTTCGAAGACGCCCTGGACGCGCCTTAATCCCCACCTAGCCTCCTTGAAAGATTCCGGTGGGACAGAAAAGACCTTTGAAAACAGATAAAGTATGACGTTGGTATTCGATAAAGTTTCCAGAAGTGCGAACGGAAACATGATTGCGATAATGATGAGAAATAACCGGGTCATGGCATAAAACTGCTCTGGACCCCGGATGAAGCAGCGGCCGAAAAAATATGCCCCCGCGCTTTCCAGAATTATAACACCGCCGGATTGCACGCCAGTCGGAACGCCGTGCACGACGCTGAGGCTGAGGGCACACCACAAGCAGTAGAAGACGATCATAATGTCTGGCGTTCTGATCCTTCCCACTTTTCCAGAGCACCACAGAAACATGCAGGGCACAAAACCAACGAGCAAGACGAGACGGTAGGGCGAGAGGACGAGAGACCCAATCTTCCAAAGCCAAGGAATGAACACGCAAACCAGGAATACGGCCGCAAATAGGGAGAGCTTTTTTTGCTCTGATGTTGCTGCATATGCCCGTCTTGGGATTGTTTGGCTGGGGCGAGGAGAGATATTCGTCATCGACGGAGAGCGACGCGAACCGACCTGTAGTTGAGCCGAGGCTCTCGTCATGTAGGACACTCCCGCCGATTGAGCGCCGGTATAGTGAGCGTAAGACCAACAACTGCGCTTGCCCCAATAGAGCAGGATATTCTTGCGACCGTCGATCTGATCGAATTGCTAGGACCCTTGCGCATTTGCTTGTGTGCCATGCACCGTATTCGAAAGAGCTAACTCCAAAGATGTATGACGAGCACTATTGAGGTGAAGCTCCTGCGGATTGCCTTCCGGGATTGAGGCCAAAACCTACCAACAGTCAGGTCCGGGAAATTCCTGCAATGAAGGATATTCCCTCGTGAACTTGGTCCGTTCGCCGCGCAATGGCGTCTTGGGCTCTGATGCGGGTGAAAGGACCCAGAGCGACCCTATCGTTCATCGCCGTATCTTGCCAAAGCTGTTAGATGCCAATCTTTGCTCTGCGCCAGCGCCGGACGTGTTCTTTAAGGCGCCACGCGATCGCTGACGCAGCCCAGAGCGGGTGGAGCGGCAGAGGTACCATACCCAGTCGCCGGCGCCGGGCGAGTGCCCTCCCGGTCCTTGTGGACTCGACGCTCGGTTGGATCGACTTCGCGAAGGCTTCGAACTCATCCACGGGAAAGTCCTTGAAGCCTCGAGCAAAGGCATAGTTGGCTTGTTCGAGTGCCTGCTTGGCCAAGGTCTTTCGCGCGGTGCGGAGCAGATTGACCGCGCCATCGACCTGACAACCGACCCCGGCGAATATCGCCTCGAAAGAATGCCAGCGCTGTTTGACGTCTATGAGCTGCCCTTTGGGGGTCCCCGAGCTAAACATGGTACTGTTCATGTTTGCAGTATGATGACGGTAGTACGCCTGATCGACGCCGACCAGAAAACCCACTCCCGATACCGCTGAAGCTCTCAGCCACATCTCGAAGTCGCCGGCATGCGGCAGATCCTGCCTGTACCCTCCAAACTCCTTGAGGAGTGACGTGCGCATGATCACTTCCGGCGATGCGACGACATTATAGCCCGACCTGCAGCGAACCCTCAGCCAGTCGATACCGTGCCAAATGATCCAGGCCTTGCCATCTGTTCGAGCCGGTGGCCGCGCATCGTGGAAATGAATTGCAGTACCATAGACCAATCCGACGGACGGATTGGCGACCATCAATTCCGCTGCGCGGGTCAAGGCGCCCGGCGTCGCCAGGTCGTCAGCCGAGATCAGCAGAGCGAACTCGCCGCTTACAGCATCGAGTCCGTCGTTATAGGTGGTGATATGCCCCTTGTTCACCTCATGGGCGATAACACGGACACGTGCGTCTTCCGCTTCTATCTCTCTGGCTATCCGGAGACTGTCGTCTGTCGACTTGTCGTCAACGATGATGACTTCCAACTCGATGCCAGGCTGTCCGGTAAGCACACTGTCAACGCATTGTCGAAGATATCTGCCATAGTTGTAGCAGGGGATGACGACGCTTACTTTCGGAACCCTCGTAAGGGTTTTCGCGCACGCTATACGACCTTTGCTCGGAATAAGGGCGATGCGACTAAGGATATCCACGTTCCGTAGCGCTCCCCGCGCCTCGCTTGTCGCGATCATGTTGACGCCCATTCCGTCTGAATAGGCGCGGCGGATTTTTTGCTATCTCCACCGTTCCGTAGAAGCTTGGTGTAGAGCGTTAGGACGTCGGTTTTTTCCTGTTCAGGCGTGTATTTCGACAAAATGAATTCGGAGGCAGCACGCCCCCGCTGCGTGCACCAATCGTCGTCTTCACGATCGGCAATGATCGCCTGCTCTACTGCCTTGGCGAATGCAAGCGTGTCGCCATGATCGATGGAGCAACTGAAATCGTTGTGAAAGAACTCGCGCCCACCATTGCCGTGATTGCCGATCACATAGTTTCCACACGCCATCGCCTCAGCGGCAGGCAGGCCAAACCCCTCCTGATTTGTGAATGCGAGGAAGATGCGGGTGCTGCGCAACCTGTCCGCAACCGCCCCGTGGCTAAGGCCGTCCAACGCTGTAACTTGCCAGCCTCTTAAACATCCTCTCGCTTGAAGCATTTCGAAAACCTGCCGCGCGTCTTCCCGTCCACGGCGAGGCATATAGCCAATGCTGCGGGGTCTGTTTCCCGAGCCGGCAAAGAAAATCGCCGGGTCAATACCCAGATGGACCCGCTGGACCGCGGCATTTGGAAACGAATATTCAAGCATTTCCTGGTTGTGGCTGGACACGGTGACGATGCCCGATAAATCGTCGTTCGCCATGTAACGGCTGAGCTCGACGCTGGATGCACGCTTCCAGGTGAGATGTGAGTTTTGATTGAAGATTGCATACTTTATACCGGGAGAAAGACGGCCTAAAACATCCACATCAAGTTCCGGGACGACCAGAAGGTCACTTCGATTTATCTGGGCGTTGCCCATATTTGTGATGCTGGTCGTGTTTTCAAACCATGTACACCGGAAGCCCGCACGCTGGTGCAGAACGAACGCACTTATTCCCGCATCGTTCAAAATGTCGACATGCCGGTATATAACCCTGATGCCGCCGCTTGGCACGTTGTAGTCCGGCGTCAGAAACAAGATACGCGGTGCGGCCGAAGGCCGATCGTGCAAGAGCAGCCTGAGTTGTGCCCGCTTGAGTTTCTCCAGCCGGTTGGAGATTTCGCGGTAAGCCGTTTTCAAAAGGCCGGCTGAAGAGCGGGATGTTATGACGTCCATCACCGAGAATTTCCCTTTGCGCCGCCGATCCTGTCACTTTTTCAAGAACGACAATTGCCCAAGTCTCGGGCCGCGCAAACTTAGACAATGGGTGCATTTCCCCAGCCATATTGGGTAAGCAAAGCGTGCGCGTTAATCGACCCAATCTGTTCCCTGGGGTCCAGGCAAAAGAGCCCGATCTCCATCTGTGATTGAAACCGGAACTCTCCTACGATTCGCAGTGGATAGCGGTGCCATACACAAAGGTGCTGTTTGGCAATTTCTGCAATGGGCGTCCACCAAGCCGCTCGGCAATCTGCCCAGCTTTTCGATATCGTTTGTCTGGCGCATGCGGGCCTCATCGAAAGGATAGCGCCCGACGTAGTTTGCCTATCTTCCCACTTTCAAACCTTTGTTGATA
Source organism: Pararhizobium sp. (assembly GCF_965279435.1). NCBI lineage: Bacteria > Pseudomonadati > Pseudomonadota > Alphaproteobacteria > Hyphomicrobiales > Rhizobiaceae > Pararhizobium > Pararhizobium sp. The sequence continues at coordinate 885,387 of NZ_CBDIHY010000002.1, read as the reverse complement.
ACTCTGTCATGCGTACTCCTCGCAAGAACCTATTTTTGTTGAGCGGGAGCGAGGAGGATCACATGTATCCCGGCAAATTTGGTCTCATTTTTTCATTGCTTTTGACGGGTTCCGCGATGACTACGGATTTGACAGACATCAAAAGCGTGGACATTTGCTCCGGCACGTCACTGACGAAATTCACCGGAACATACTACGTCACACAAGACAATGCTGTGATCAGCAACATGGAAATCCATGGCCAGATTGTCATCCAGGCCAAGAACGTGACGATGTCGAATGTCAAACTCGTCGCCAACACATGGCACGCGCTTTGGGTTCAGGACGGTTCCACTGGTTTTACGTTGAAAGACAGTGAGATCGACGGCGGCGGCTCTTCTCAAAACGGCGTCCTGGGTCAAGGCACGTTTCTGCGCAACAATATTCACGGCGTCGAAAACGGCATCGCCGTTACCGGACCGTCGGTCATCCGCGATAACTATATCTACGGCCTTCAGGGCGGACCGGATGCCCATTTCGATGGCATCGAGATCAACGGTGGCCACGACATCGACATCATTCACAACACCGTCATCAACTCCCACGACCAGGCCGCGGCTGTGATGATGAACAACGAGTTCGGCGGCCTGGCGAACATCAACGTCGACGGCAACCGGCTGGTTGGCGGCGGTTACACCGTCTATCTCGACGGCCGCAAGGGCGGAGGCGCTGTCGATGACGCTTCGATCAAAATCACCAATAACCAAATCGGCGATGGCCAATGGGGCAATTTCGCGTTCTACGACGAAAATCCCGTAGTCTACGGGAATACTCCTCTCTGTCACCGATAAGAGACCTCCTGGTTCTCCAGGCTCTCGATGCGAGTCCGTTGACGTTACAGAGGCACTCCCGGCTCAATTCTCATTCATCGCCCGGCTGCTTTCATGGTGGCTGCGAAACCGGGCTGCGGCCTCTGTGCGATTGTGGACGCCCAATTTCCGGATGATGTGGTGCAGATGGATTTTTACAGTATGCTCCGACAAGCCGCACTCCGCAGCAATCAGCTTGTTCTGGAGGCCGTGAGAAACCATTCCCAGGATCTGCGATTCGCGTGTGGTGAGTTCGGCCATATTTGCCGCTCCGGTTAGGGCAGCGCCATTGTCTGCGTATAATGCTGATTTCTGGTCGCGGGCCTTTGCCTGGAGGATCAGCCCCGGCGGAAAATACTCCCCGCCGCAGAGCAGCAGCCGAATGATCGACAGCCAGACATCGAGCCTGAGATCCGTTGGCAGGACGCTGCGAATGAGGGGAGAACTGGCGACATCGCTTAAGGATGTGACCAAGACCTTATCATAGGGCTCGATAACGGCGGTCAAAGCGTGTGGGTGTCGACGCACGAGCTCAGCCGCCGCCGCTTCTGCTTTCCTCAGCAGAGCTACATCGATCAGGATAAGCGCGACGGGATGAGAAAAGGCAGTACATGCTGCAGCGATCGTCTCAACCTGTTCGACCCGTATCGAGGGAAATTCGCGCCCGACTGCATCGACAAGAGAGGCCGATATGCTCCCGCTGTTCGCCAGGATCAAAATGACTCGTTGTGGCCCGGTTCGTCTTCTGGATCCTGCAGCGTCATGCTCATTCCCGTCCAACAACATCATATCCGTACCCATTACTCTGAGCTCGCCTGCGCCGTTAATGGCGGCAATCGAGCGGAATCCACGCATTAGCCTGGAGATTGTAGCTGAGGCGGCGAACGGCCGCGACGGCGCAAAAGGGGTGAGACGGGATCATCGATGTTCAATGTGTCCCGACATGCCACTGCCTCATCTCTCATCCAAACGGAGAAGGAGAGTAGCCTGACGCGCCTCCAAGCGACGGTAAGCTCTTGCTTTCTTCTTTACACCTTTTCCACCGCGACCCGCCTTTAGACCGGTCTAGATCAATCGATATAGACATCGTCATATTCGCGATGGGCTTCGCATCCCGCTCTCAACCATATTGATGAAGCAAAGCCACCGCTCTTCCCCTTCTCAATCTTTATCGAATGGGCACACTGGAAGCTGACTATTGTCTCCGGTCACGGGGCAGTTCGGCGTTTTTAGCTTGGAGAAATACATTGAGTGTATCTATCTGGCGTTACGGTGGTTCACTCCGTGCGGTGGTTGCCGCGGTTGCCATAAGTGTATCCGGTGGCGTTTTTTCGCCTGTTCTCGCGGACAGTGATCAATTCGCGCCGCAGACTAAAATTCGCCTGACAGTGGTCCAGTGGATGCCCACCAAGGGCGTTTACGAAAAGTGGGATGCACTCGGCGGCGAATTCCTGATTTCGGAGGAGAGAACGGTCTCGCTTCCAATCATCGGCACCATGCCAGTCAGCAATCTCGATGGTGCGGGTCTCGCTACCGAAATCGCCAAACAGCTGAAGACCAAGATAGGTCTTGTTCAGACACCCGAGGCCACCGTCGAAATCCTCGAGCAACCACCGATCTACGTTGTCGGCGATGTGAACAAACCCGGCGAATACAAATTTCATCCTGGACTGACTGTTCTGCAATCACTGGCGATGAGCGGCGGGGAATTTAGACCGTTGAACGGGTCACAAGGGGACAGCGACAAAACGGGCTATGTTGGCCAATTGCAGGAAATCGATAACTCGATCCTGCGCAGCAAAGTCAGAATTTCCCGGCTGCAAGCGGAAATGTCGGGCGCCAAGGAAATGCGTTTTGAGCCGGATGCCCAGGACCCCTCGAACCTTGCTGCGGCAGTTTTTGATCAGGAAAAGGTCATCCTTGCGGCTCGCATGAATGACACGGACCGGCAGTCAAAGTCCTATGTTGAACTGCGTAATCTGCTGACGTCCGAAATCACCATCACAGAACAGAAAATCGCCAGCACGGACGAGGACATCGAATCGATCCGGAAAGAGCTGACCAACGTCAAGGGCATGGTCGAACGCGGCATCGCCCTTCCGACGCGCCAGTCGGATCTTGAGCGCACGATGCGCAACTATAACGGAAATCGCCTGGACCTTGTCACCGCAATTATGCGGGCGCGCCAAAACATCGCTGAAGCGACACGCAACCTCGATGGCCTCTACGACAAGCAACGCACGGAGGTTGCCTCCGAACTCCAATCGGAGCAGGCCAGCCTCGACCAGCAAAAGCTGAAGCGAGAGACGACGCAGAAACTTCTGCTTCAAGCACTGTCGGCCGACGCGGATTCGCAAGCCGACGCCGGCGCGGTGATGTTGGCCTACAGCGTCACGCGGCATGAAGGCGCGGCTGTCAAGGAGATGTCCGCATCAGAAACAACCGTCCTTCAGCCAGGCGATGTCGTGCGGGTTCTTCGCAAGGTGTCTCCGGCGCCGGCTGATGTGGCTGAGCAGAAAATACAATCGGAACAGGCCAGCCAGTGATGGACCGTGCATTTTACATGACGGCAGGCGGTGGTGTGGATCGAACCACCAGGGGCAACGCGAGACAGGAAGCAGGGCATCCAAGATGAAGGGGATCATACTCGCCGGGGGTAGCGGTACACGGCTCTACCCTCTCACGATTGCGGTGTCGAAACAGATGCTGCCAATCTACGACAAACCGATGATTTATTATCCGCTGAGCGTTTTGATGCTGGCCGGCATCCGCGAGATTCTCATCATTTCCACACCGCGTGATCTGCCCTGTTTTCAAGAGCTTTTTGGTGACGGTTCCGATTTTGGCCTCAACCTTTCCTATGCCGAACAACCTCATCCGAACGGCCTGGCCGAAGCCTTCATCATTGGCCGCGACTTTATCGGCAAAGACAATGTCGCGATGATCCTCGGTGACAACATCTTCTTCGGGCACGGACTTCCAGACATTTGCCGGCAGGCCACCGCCCGGCAAAAAGGCGCCTCCGTTTTTGCCTACCATGTCGAGGATCCGGAACGTTATGGCGTCGTCAGCTTCGACAAGGCGACCGGCAAGGCAATGACGATCGAGGAAAAGCCGATCGAACCGAAATCCAATTGGGCCGTGACCGGGCTGTATTTCTACGACAACGATGTCATCGACATCGCCTCCTCCATCAAGCCCTCCAACCGGGGGGAACTCGAGATTACCACCGTCAATAACATCTATCTTGAGCGGGGTGATCTGCATGTCTGCCAACTCGGCCGCGGTTACGCCTGGCTTGATACCGGCACATACGATAGCCTGCAGGATGCCTCTTCGTTCGTGCGCACCGTCGAGCGCCGGCAAGGCATCCAGATCGCCTGTCCAGAAGAAATTGCCTTGGATATGGGTTGGCTCCAGCCACAGGACGTCCTGCGGCGTGCATGCCTGCTGGGCAAGACCGCGTATGCGACCTATCTCCGACGGCGTGTGGAGGAGTATGCGGCATGAGCCTCCAGATCAAATCGCTCGGGCTTGACGGTGTGCTGGAAATCGTCCCGCCGAGGTTCGAAGACGACCGTGGCTTCTTCTCCGAGACATGGAACGCGCAGCTGCTTTCCGAACATGGCGTGATGCTCGATTTCGTCCAGGACAATCACTCCCGTTCCACGGCAGCGGGGGTATTGCGAGGCCTGCACTACCAGCTGCCGCCTTACGCTCAGGACAAACTGGTTCGAGTGGTAAAAGGCTCCATTTTTGACGTCGCCGTTGATATCCGGCGCGGCTCCCCCAGCTTCGCGCATTGGACCGCACTGCGGATTTCTGCCGCCAAATGGAACCAAGTGCTGGTGCCGAGAGGGTTCGCTCATGGTTTCCTCACGCTCGAACCCGACACCGAGGTGGTCTACAAGGTCACCAGCCCATATTCGGCCAGCCATAGCCGCGCCATACGTTTTGACGATCCCGACATCGGCATCATCTGGCCGATGAACGCGTCCACATTTCAGCTTTCCGACAACGATCGCATGGCGCCATCCCTTGAGACAGCGGAAATCTTCGATATGCACGGGGAGGGGAGGATATGAACATCCTCGTTACTGGTGGTGCCGGTTTCATCGGTTCGGCTCTTTGCCGGCATCTCATCTCCATTGGCGAGAATGTGCTGAACGTCGACAAGCTTACGTATGCCGGTAATTTGGCTTCGCTACGGTCCGTCGAGAGCTGCCAGAATTATCGCTTTGTCAACGCCGACATCTGCAATGAAGCCACTTTGGGCGAGCTGATGAGGCGGGAAAGGATCGACCGCGTCATCCATTTAGCCGCTGAAACCCATGTAGACCGGTCGATCGACGGTCCAGCCCAGTTCATCGAAACCAACATCGTCGGCACCTTCCGGCTTCTTCAGACGGCGTTGAAATACTGGCGCCAACTGCCCGATGCGGCACAGCGCCAATTCCGCTTCCATCACGTCTCCACCGACGAGGTCTTCGGCGACTTGCCGTTCGACGACAGCACGTTCGACGAGCAGACACCCTATGCGCCGTCATCGCCCTATTCGGCATCGAAGGCTGCATCGGATCATCTGGTTCGCGCCTGGCATCAGACCTTCGGCCTGCCGATCGTCATGTCCAATTGCTCGAACAACTACGGTCCATACCATTTTCCGGAAAAACTGATCCCGCTGGTGATCTTGAACGCCCTCGACGAAAAACCCCTGCCCATCTATGGCGCGGGAATGAACGTCCGTGATTGGCTCTATGTCGAAGACCATGCACGCGCGCTTGCACTGATTGCAAGCCAAGGCGCGATCGGTGAGAGTTATAACATCGGAGGAAGCTGTGAGCGTACCAACCTCGCGGTAGTGCAGGCAATCTGCGACATTCTGGACCGCGTAAAGCCGCGCGATCAGCAAAGAAGCTATCGTGACCTCATCCGTTTCGTGGACGACAGGCCCGGCCATGATCGCCGCTACGCGATGAACACCACGAAAGTTGAAAGCCATCTAGGTTGGAAACCGCAAGAGAGTTTTGAAACCGGTCTCGCGCAGACAATTGCCTGGTATCTCGACAATGAATGGTGGTGGAAGCCTATTCGTGAAGGGACTTACGCTGGCGCCCGCCTTGGCCGACTGGCGGCGGTGCAATGAAAATCCTGGTGACCGGCACGAAGGGGCAGGTCGTCACCAGCCTTGTCGAGGCCGCCGCCATCATGGATGACATCGAGCTGGTCACCGTCGGCCGGCCCGATTTCGACCTCGCGGATCCCTCGTCTGTCAGACAGGCAATTCTCGCAGCGAAACCTGAAATCGTCGTGTCGGCCGCGGCCTATACTGCGGTCGATCGAGCCGAGGATGAGCGCAACCTCGCTTACGCGATCAACGTGACGGGCGCGGCCGCAGTCGCCGAGGCGGCGGCTGTTTTGCGCGTGCCGATTATTCATCTGTCTACCGACTACGTCTTTTCCGGAACGGACCCCTATCCCTACCTGGAGGATGACGAGGCAGAGCCGAAAACCGTGTACGGCTATACCAAGCTGCGCAGCGAACGCGCGGTGGCGAGCGTCAATCCTCGCCACATAATCCTGCGCACAAGCTGGGTCTATAGTCCGTTCGGTAGCAATTTTGTCAAAACCATGCTGCGCATTGGCGCCGAACGGGAGAGTATCGGTGTCGTTTCCGATCAGTGGGGAAGCCCGACATCTGCTCTCGACCTGGCAACGGCGATCCTTCTCATCGCGACATATCCAGAGAAACATTATACCGGAATTTATCACCTGAGCGGGACGGGTGAGACAAATTGGTCGGGGTTTGCCAGGCATGTTTTTGATGTCAGCCGAGCCCATGGCGGCCCTTCTGCAGACGTGGAAGATATCCTGTCCTCCGATTACCGGACCAGGGCAAGACGCCCGGCGAACTCCTGTCTTTCAACGGACAAGTTCGAAAGGGTTTTCGGCTGGCGCGCGCCCAGTTGGCAATCAAGCGTAGAAACGGTTGTCCGGCGCATCATCGAGAGCGACTACCCCAATTATTCTCCGCCGTTGCACGGCAGGCATAAGGCTTGAAACCCCATGAATGCGCGCGAAACCCCGTCTGAAGGGCAAACCTACACGCAGATTCTCAAGTCGACAGCCTTGATCGGCGGATCGTCATTGATAACCGTGGGATTTTCCATCATCCGCAATAAGGCAATGGCCGTCATCCTTGGACCCGAAGGCGTTGGGTTGATGGCCATCTACAGTTCGATCGCCGATATTGCCCAGGCCGTTGCAGGCTTGGGTGTCCAGTCCAGCGGCGTCAGGCAAATTGCCGAGGCTGTCGGGACGGGTGATACCGAGAGAATTGCACGAACGGCCTTTATTCTTCAGCGGATATCCATCGTTCTGGGCATAGCCGGTACCCTGCTGCTTGCGGCACTTGCCCTTCCGGTCGCGCGCCTGACCTTTGGAGATCATCAGCATGCCGTGAGTGTCGCGTTTCTTTCGCTTGCGATTTTCTTTCGGGTTGCTTCTGCGGGGCAGACAGCAATGATCCAGGGCATGCGGGAAATCGCAACTCTCGCCCGTATCAACCTTCTGACTGCACTTTTTGCAACTTTGGTCACCATTCCCCTTGTTTATTTTTTCGGCTTTGACGGGGTCGCACCGTCTCTCGTCGCGATCGCCGCTGTAACCTTGTTCGTCTCCTGGTGGTACAGCCGGAAGATGATGCAAAGTGCGACCAACTTGTCGGCTCCGCAGTTCAGACAGGAATTGGCGGAGCTGCTGAAACTTGGCCTCGTCTTCATGGCAAGCGGTTTGCTCACCCTTGCAAGCGCCTACGTCGTTCGTCTCATCGTCTTGCAGCACGGCGGCATTGTCGAAGCAGGACTGTATCAGGCTGCCTGGGCGCTCGGCAGTCTTTACGCCGGCTTCATCCTGCAAGCGATGGGCACGGACTTCTACCCGCGCTTGACAGCGATTGTCAGCGACCACGCAGCCTGTAACCGCCTGGTCAACGAACAGGCGCGTGTTAGCATCCTGCTCGCCGGCCCCGGTGTCCTCGCAACGTTGACATTTGCACCTGTCGTCATGCGGCTGTTCTATTCCCCGGAATTCTATGGTGCAGCAGATCTGCTGCGCTGGATCTGCCTCGGAATGCTGCTTCGCATCATTGCATGGCCCATGGGGTTCATCGTACCGGCGAAGGGCGAGCAGGCGATATTCTTCTGGACGGAAGTTGCCGCAACCGTGGTGCATATCGGGCTTGCCTGGTTGCTGGTCGCGCAATTCGGCCTCGTCGGCTCGGCAGCGGCGTTTTTCGGGCTCTACCTCTGGCACAGCATACTCATCTACTTTTTCGCACTCCGGCTGACAGGATTCCGCTGGTCCCCCGCCAATCTCAAAATCGGGCTGATCTTTATCGCCTCGTCGGCGCTAATCTTTAGTGCGACACTTTTCCTGCCGTTCTGGCAGGCCACGGCGCTTGGCTCTCTCGCTGTCCTGTTGAGCGGGCTGTATTCGTTGAAAATGCTGATGGGGCTTTTGCCGCCGGAGAAAATTCCTCTTCCGATCAGAAGATGGATGTTCAGGGCGGCCTGACGGGTGATTGAGGGGGGGCACCTGGTTGCATCCATAACCAGAAAAAAACGCGCCCCAGAAGAGCGCGTTTAGGAGACGGTTGCTTGTCAATCTCTTCGATTGATTGTCGTGAGGCCCGATCTGAAAGGGAGATCAGGCGATCGCTCTTTGAGGTGTCAGGCACAGCTTGCGAAGCGAGTCTGCTACGAACAAAACCTCTTCATCAGTCAGTTGTGCAAACAGCGGTAGGATAATCGTTCCCTCCTGCGCTGCCACGCTTCTGGGGAGCTGGCCTGCGGCGACCCGATGGGTGGTTTTGTCCGCATAAGCGTCTTCGCGATGAATGTTCATGATGCCGCGCCGGGTCGAAATTCCTTTGTCCAGCAACACCTGCATGGTGTCCCGCTGGTCGAGCCAGGGCGGAAGCATGACGCAATAGCTCTGCCAGTTGCTGCGTGCCCACACCGGCTCGACGGGTGTTTCCAGCCAGGTAATGTCGCAAAGCTCCTGCCGATAGAGATCGGCGAGATGACGCCGTCTCGATATCAGCTCCGGTAGGCGGGTCAGTTGTACCCGGCCCATGGCAGCCTGGAGGTCTGTCATGCGATAGTTGTAGCCAAGCTCCGGATATCCCTCATAGATGACCTGCCGCGAGCCATGGCGGACCGTATCAGGAACGCTCATGCCGTGCTGCCGCCACAGGCGAAACTTGCGGTCATACTCGGTATTGGCGGTTGTCAGCATGCCCCCGTCGCCGGTCGTGACGACCTTGCGGGGATGAAACGAGAAACACGCGATATCGCCGCGCGGCCTGCCGATTTTTTCCCATTGGCCCTCGAAGAGAATTTCACTTCCCGTCGCGCAGGCCGCATCCTCGATAATCGGGATGCCGTTGCTGCTGCCGATCTCAAGGATTGCCGCAAGATCACAGGGCATGCCGAGTTGATGCACGCACAGGATTGCCTTCGTTCGCGGCGTGATTTCTGCCTGGATCTGCCGAGGGTCGATGTTGAAACCAGTGCCTTCGATATCAACGAATACTGGGATGCCGCTCAAATAGCGGATGGCATTTGCCGTGGCGATGAACGTATGACTGACGGTGATGACCTCATCGCCCGGGCCGACGCCGACGGCCTTCAACGCCAGATGCAGAGCTGTCGTGCAGTTTGAAACCGCACAGGCATGATCGGCCTGGACGAAAGCGGCGAACTCACTTTCGAATGCGGCGACCTCTGGACCTTGTGTGACCCAACCGGACAATACCACGCGGCGGACCGCCTCTACTTCCATCTCATCGAGGAGAGGTTTGGCGACGGGAATCTGGGGAAGTACCGGGTTCATGCGGCTCGCCCCCCGACTTCCAGTGCCCGTTCCTGGCGCCACCAGTCGACAAGGCCGCGCAGGCCGTCTTCCAGCGACACCTGAGCCTTGAAGCCTAAAAGGCGCTCGGCCTTGCGCGTGTCGGCGAGCCGGCGCGTCACGGCGTTCACGGTGCGTGCCGCTTGGTGCTGCGGTTCCAGCGATGCGTTCATCACGCTGGTCAACAGTTTTGCGAGTTCCAGAAGGCTGGTCTCTTCACCACTCGCGACATTGAAGACCTCGTCAGTGACATCCGACTGTGCCGCAAGCATATTGGCCCGTGCTATGTCGTGAATGTGGACGAAATCCATGGTCTGGCTGCCATCTCCGTTAATGAGCGGCGGCAGGCCCGCCGATATCCGTTCCATCCAGCGGATTAGCACCTCGGTATAGGCGCCGTAGACATCCATGCGTGGGCCATAGACGTTGAAGTACCGCAAGGCGACGTAGTTCAAACCGTACATTTCGGCGAAGCTGCGCAGCAAGCCTTCGTTAAACGCCTTCGCGGCGCCATAGATCGTCCGGTTGTTGTAGGGGTGATGTTCCTCGGTCGTCGGAAAACTGTCGGCGAGCCCCAGAACGGACGCGGAGGAGGCGGCGATCACTTTTTCCACCTTGGCATGAACGGCCGCTTCGAGAACATTGAACGTTCCTGCAGCTAGAACGTCAAAGGCAAGCCGGGGGTCTTCTGCACATTGCGTGATCCGGATCGCCGCCTGATGGAAGACGATATCTACACCCTCGAAATGCTTTGCCAGCAACGCCCGGTCGCGGATGTCTCCGTCGATGATGGTCCGTGGAAAAGTCGCCGACGCCTGCGCAAGATTTTCCCGCCGGCCACGCACGAAATTATCAAGGATCAGAATCTCGCGCGGCTGCTCGAGAGCAACAAGATCGGCGATGTGTGATCCGACGAGACCGGCGCCGCCGGTGATGAGTACCCGCTTGTCTTTCATTATCTGCTCCCAATGTTCAGGATGTGGCCATCGTCGTGTCGCTATCGCTACGCCAATGCAGGAATTTTGCCGGGACGCCGGCGACGACCGAGAAGGGAGCGACATCGGAAACGACAACCGCTCCAGCACCAACGATCGCGCCCTTGCCGATTGTCACACCGGGGAGGATCGTCGCGTTCGTTCCGATATCCGCCCACGCACCGATGCGCACCGGTTTGATTTCAAGGTCCGTGCGGATGATGGGCACGTCGATTGGGATGGCGATGTGGCTGGAACCAAGCAGCTTGGCGCCAGGTCCCCAGCCGACATGATCCTCGATCACCAGGTCACGTGCATCGAGAAAGGCTTGCGGCCCGATCCAGACATTGTCGCCGATGACGCATGTTCCATCGTACCGGCCCTGAATATAGGCCTGCGCGCCGATGAATACGCCGCTGCCGATTTCGAATGTTTCGGGATGTTTGAAGCCGGCGCCGCTGCCGATTTGAAGACCGGACCCGCATCGGCGGGTGGCAGCTTGCCAGATCGCCTTGCGCATCAAGGCGTCAACATATCCATCGCCAGCTGAAAAGCGGCCGTAGAGCTCGACGAGACCGCCGGCGCCGTATGATCGTTTGAGTTCTGCGGACAGTTCACGCTGGAAGTCCGGATCCTGCGGGATTTCACGGCGGCCGTGAACAGATTGAACAATCCGGGCAACGGAGCTGACATCAGCTGACATAGGCGTCGTGCTCCACCGCTGCCACCACCTGCTCCACCTGTCTTGCCGTCATTTCGGGATAGATTGGCAACGAAAGAACCGAGCGGGCGGCCGCCTCCGATACGGGAAAGTCGCCCGGCCGGTAGCCAAGATCTTCATGCGCCTTTTGGAGATGCACCGGGATGGGATAATGCAGGCCGGACTGGATCCCCTCGGCTTCCAAAGCGCGGTGCAGAGCGTCCCGGTCCCGGCAGCGGATCGCATAGACATGATAGACGTGGCGGCGGTAGGCTACTTCTGTGGGTGTCTCCACTGTGTCCAAACCAGACAACAGCGACGAGTAGCGTGCGGCATGGGTGCGGCGCGCAGCGGTCCAGGCGTCCAGATGCCGAAGCTTTACCCGCAGGATTGCACCCTGAATGCCGTCCATGCGGTAGTTGAACCCTTTGACAAGATGATGGTAGCGGCGTTCCTGGCCCCAGTCGCGCAACATTCGAATGGCCTTGGCGTGCGCATCATTGTTGGTGACGACGATGCCGCCTTCGCCGCAGGCGCCAAGGTTCTTGCCCGGGTAGAAGCTGAAGCAGCCGGAAGCGCCGATACTGCCTGCGCGGCGGCCTTTGTACTCCGCACCATGTGCCTGGCAGGCGTCTTCGATAACAGCAATGCCATGGCGGCCGGCAATTGCCATGATTGCGTCCATATCGGCCATTTGGCCATATAGGTGAACGGGGACGATTGCCTTTGTGCGCGGGGTGATCGCGGCCTCAAGCTTGGCCGGATCCATGGTCAGTGTCACCGGCTCGACATCGACGAATACGGGCAATGCGCCCGCATAGCAGACCGCCGATACCGTGGCGACGAAGGTGAACGGAACGGTGATGACTTCATCGCCCGGGCCGACACCTGCAGCAAGCAAGGCCAGGTGAAGTGCGCTGGTGCCGGTGTTGACGGCTACAGCGTGTTTCGCGTCGCAATAAGCCGCAAATTCCTCCTCAAATTGGGAGACTTCCGGACCCAGGACATATTGTGCCGATGCCAGAACGCCGAGGACGGCAGTATCGATCTCATCCTTGATCGATGCATACTGCGCTTTGAGATCAAGGAAGGGGATCATGCGATTAGCCTCGCTTGTTCCAGCTCGACCACGCGGCCACGCTGCTGAAGGGACTGGGTTGCCGCTTCCAAAATGCGGACAACGCGCAAACCGGCATGGCCATCAACGATGGGCTGCTGGTTTTTCTCCACGCAATCAACGAACTGCTTGAGTTCGCGCCCCAGCGCCTCGGTCATATCCAACTGTGGCGCATACATGTCGCCTGTTCGGTAGCCGACCAGCATCTGGTAGACCTTCTCGCCGTTGCGCTGCGGATTGCCATTCAGCGTGATGCCCTTGTCGTAGATCTTGATCTTTTCACTCGGCTCAAGGTCGTCGTAGACGATCATCTTGTTACTGCCACCGATCAGCGTGCGGCGCACCTTGACGGGTGCCAGCCAATTGACATGGATATGAGCGATCAGCTTGCTTTCGAAAAACAGGTTGAGATAGGCGATGTTTTCAGGTTCGCCTGCGACATGGCTCATCCCCGTCGCTGAAACGGCGACCGGTTTTTCCTGCAGCACGTAATCCATGATGGAGAGATCGTGGACGGCGAGGTCCCAGATGACGCTAACATCGTGCTGGAACAGACCCAGATTGACCCTGACGGAATCGTAATAATACATGTCGCCGAGCCCATTCTCGACGACTTCGCGCATCTTGCGGACAGCCCCCGTATGCACGAATGTATGATCCACGGCGAGGATCAGGCGCCGGCGGGCGGCTTCATCGACCATGCGGCGCGCCTCATCCACCGTCGAGGCCATCGGCTTTTCGACAAAGACGTGTTTGCCCGCCATCATTGCTTTCATCGCAAGTTTGAAATGGGTCGAAACCGGGGTCGCGATTGCGATCGCATGGACGCGGGGATCACGCAGAACCTCTTCGAAGTCACTGGTGATTTCCACGGCCGGATAGCGCGCCTTAACGGTCGCCAATCGCTCCGGCATGAGATCGCAAACATACAGAAGACGCGCGCCGGGGACTTCCGCTATGTTTCTCACAAGGTTTGGGCCCCAATAGCCGTAGCCAATCACCGCTATGCCAATCATTATACTCTCCTGGATAAAGGAATTTTGGCCGGCGCGTTTTGAACGCGACCGACAATTTGAGCTGGAACACCCGCAACAATTGCCCAATCAGGAACATCTTTTGTCACCACGGCGCCGGCGCCGATGATGGCGCCGATGCCAATCGTCACCCCTGGAAGGATCGTCGCATTGCTGCCGATCGCCGCTTGGCACTTGACCAAGGTGGGAACAACCTCCCATTCGCCATCGGTCACGAGCTCTCCGTCCGTATTGACGGCGCGCGGGTAGGGATCGTTGGTGAACATCACGCCATGGCCGACGAAAACGCCGTCTTCGATCTCCACGCCTTCGCAGATGAAGGAGTGGCTGGAGATTTTGCAATTCCGGCCAATGACGGCGTTTTTCTGGATTTCGACGAAGGTGCCAATGCGGGAACCCGCCCCCACCCTGCATCCGTAAAGATTGACCAGGTCGGGATGGTGAATAACAACCCCGTCATCCAAAGTGACACTCGATGCGATCATGCTGCGAAGACCTCAAATCATCGACGAACGCTGAATTCAAATGGGCTCGGCGGGGCGATTTCTCTCGATAAAACAATCATCGATTGCCACGTTGCGTTTGAATTCTTCCGCCTTCAGAAGAGTTCCTTTCGACCAGCGAGTAAAGAAAACAAAATGCGGTAATCCGCACTTCGAAAGGCGTAGCAAGGACTGGGGTGTTGGTGCTCTCTACTGCGGACGCTTGCCACCTTGCGCGTCGAAACATAGGCCCTTCAATCAAAGGGGAGCTTGTGGGGTCGGGCCATCCACGCAACTGTGACAAGCACCGGATAAAAGATCGGCATTGACGACCAACGTCACGGCACTCGCTGTCCAGTATGCCGATATGGCTATGATCCCATCACAGCAATGATGTTGTTTAAGAAGGCCGAAATACCAAGAAAATAATATTAGAATACTTATGCATTATTTTAGTTCAGGGAATTTCCCGCGAGACATCTAGTCTTTCGAGTCTCGGTAGTTTGACAAAATCCCCAGTCCGGACTTCAGCAACCGGCTTGCACGGATAATACCCCTAAAAAGGTATTGGCTATTTACCCCTAAAGGTGACCTTGGTGGTCGTTCGGTTGGCCTTCCCTTCATCAGGGAAAACAAATAATTTACGGCTTCATTCAAATGCTATGCAACACCGATAACATCGTGTAATATAAGTAACTGCGAATAGATATTTTGATTTTTAGAAATTTATATCACAGCTTGAATTTATAGTAGAATCTGGGGCTAGCGCATGCGTTTTTTACAACCTTGGTTATGCCCAGGCGTGTTGCATGTGCGTTTTAGGAGTAAACACGTATGAACTCACTATTGATGACAAATGGCAAGGACATATCGAGTAACCTCTTCCACTCCGTAGGAGTTGATCCTTCTCACATAGAAAACGATAAAAGGAATGGTGAACTTCCGCGAGGACGCTCACTCTTGATTATTGACGATCGCGCACTTGACCGCCAATGCCTTGCTTACTGCATCTCTGCCCACAAGATGGATATGGATGTTCTGGCATTCGGTTCAATGGAAGAATGGGAACGCAAGCGGCATGACTACCCACCGCTGGCCGCCGTTCTTCTGAATATCGGCGGGAAAAAAATTGGGGACCAAAGCGTATCCGAAGAAATCACCAGGCTTTCGTCCACCTTTGAAGCGCCGATAATTGTTCTCGCAGATGCTGATGACCTTCCACAGATCATGAAGGCGCTGGAATGCGGGGCAAAAGGCTATATCCCATCTTCAGTCAGCATTGACGTTTGCATTGAAGCCATAGCCCTTTCAATGGCCGGCGGCATTTTCGTGCCGGCGAGCAGCGTGTTTGCAATGCGCCAGGCAATTGAGTCTGGAAATCCTGCTGCGCGCCCACTGGCCGGCATGTTCACGGAGCGGCAGGCCGAAGTTGTTGAGGCGCTACGGCGTGGAAAAGCCAACAAGATCATAGCCTACGAACTCAATTTGCGGGAAAGCACAGTAAAGGTGCACATCCGCAATATCATGAAGAAGGTGAAGGCGACCAACAGGACTGAGGTGGCCTACAAAATCAAAGACATGTTCCCGCTTTCTTCAGTTTCCCAAGCCGAGGGAATGAAGGGAAGTGAACATTAACGGTAGCGTCCGAATGGACGGATCAATCCCAAGCTGGGCGTGATCATCATTTGAGGCCACTTTTTTGTGAAGATCGTTTGCCTCTAGTTCGTAAGTCAAAAAAATAGCAAAGCACCAAGCGTAATTGGCGCTTTGCTTTTTGTGGATGGCCTCTTCTCAGAGGCCTGTTCCTTTTAGGACGACCATCGGCGTCAGGAACAAGATCCACAAATCGGCACTGAAGCACATCATGACGGAATAACGTGTGTCATGCAGTGCCCGCTCGACGAAGGTGCAGCCATTGCGCTCGCTGATCTGCCATAGTCCGGTCAAGCCAGGACGCATGTTAAAGTAAGCGGTCCCCGGATAATATTGCCGCTGCTCGGGGAGCATCGGACGGGGTCCAACCAGGCTCATATCTCCAGCAAGCACATTCAACAGTTGCGGCAGCTCATCGATTGAATATTTGCGCAAATACCTGCCCAGCCGTGTGATCCGCGGATCATTCTGGAGTTTTTGTTTGGCATCCCACTCGGCTCTTGCATCGGGGTCGGCCGCCAAATGTTCCTGCAGCCTCTTGTCTGCATCGGTGGCCATGGTTCGAAGCTTCCACAGATTGAATATCCTCCCCCCCTTTCCAACGCGCGGCTGGGAGAAGAAGGCCTTTCCGCCATTCAGCCAGATCAAAAGAGCAAATACTCCGACAACCATCAGCGCCAATGGCGCGGCAAGCAATGTCACAGCGACGTCAAAAAAACGTTTGGCCGCAAAATAGAGCGATCGGGATTTGTCTCTTCGGCTGGATGTTGAGCTTTTCGTAATAAACCGCAGGGAGTATCTAAGGTTACCTTCCGACATGACGCCTCCAAAAATGGATTATTTTTGATAAAGCGGCAAAAAGGGCATGCAAAAATTATTTATAATTTTCGAGGTGAATAATTATGTACTTTGAATAATTATGAAATATTGCCCCAATAGCCTTTGTTAATCTGATATTAACCATTGAGGAAAAAATCACAATAAATCTAATCTAAACAATTCGATGTAGGTCGAATCGCTTCTGGCTCTTCGTGTCGTTTTAGACTTGAGATCTTTGGGTGTTCGAGCGGCGGCTGGCCGGTGGGTGAAGGGGCAAAGGCGCGGATAAACCCGCTGACACGGAGGCCGAAGCATGCTGCGGCGACTGGATATATTGGCGACCCAGCGCACGATTTGTGTCTGACGTTATTGGGATAGCCGGCACCGCTATAGCTGACGCTTCGTCAGCCGTCAGCGCTGGGCCAGATCTTGGACCGGTTGTGTCTTTGAGAGGCTCCGGGATAATGCCCAGTGCGAAATGATTTCGCTGGAACCCTAATCACGGAGAGGCGTTTCAAGATCCTTCGCGATTCCAGCTTTCGACAAATCGAGCTGCATCGCCATGAAAAATCAGACCGACCATCCGTCGTCCCCGGTGCAGCCGGATACGGGTTAGACATGCGAATGCAAGCATGCGATTTCGGACGCCGGATACGCGATCCGTCGTGAAAATCTTAAAACTCTCGACCAACGGTGAGCCGATAACAATCAAGCTGCCAGCAACCCAACGCATCAACGATCGGTAGCCGGAAACCTTGCGGAACTCGTGGGCTACGTGCCGGTCCCATCGCCGCGCCAGATCAGCAAAGGACTTGCATGAGGGGGTCAGAACTCTTGCCTCGGGGAGAAAGGCGATCCGATACCCTTTCGCCGTCGCCCGCTGGCCCCATTCGGTATCCTCCATCGTCGAGATGCCACCGAAAGGCCCCACTGACCGAAAGACAGCCTTTCGAACCGCCATGTTGCCCGTTGCCGCAAACCCGTATTTTTCGACATAGGCACGGGCGCGATAGCTGTAAATGCTTTCGTAGGATTCGATTGCGCTCGGATGTCGAGGATCCGTGAGCAATATGGCAATATCGCCCCCCAAAAGATCAATACCGGGTTCTCTTGTCATTAAATTGACGATCGACTTTACCCAGCCGGGTTGAGCAATGCAGTCGCAATCAATAAACGCCAGAATGTCCGCTCGAGCGAGACCGGCGCCAAGATTGCGCGCTGGGCCGGGGCCGGGAACAATCTCGCGCTCCAAGCGAAGGTTTGGAATGTCGAGACACGCAGCCAAGGGCATTTCTACCGAGCCGTTGTCCACCACGATGATCTCGAACGGAATACCATCCATGTGTTGTGCATCCAGGGAAAGAAGGCACTTGTGCAGATCGTCCGGCTCGTTGAGGTGAGGAACAATCACGCTGAGCTGCAGGGGAGGTGGCATAGGGTTTCCCATTGGATCCGGACGAGGCTTTGTTGTCGATACCGATGCAGCCCGCGCAAGAGCATCCCTGCCAGGTTCGCGGCGCCGCCTATTCGTGTTCTCCTTGTAGAATGAATGGAATGGCTGAGCGTAGGAAGACGCTCCGGCCCTCGCCTTGAGGCGAATGAAGGTTAGTCGCGCTATGAACTTTGGGAGGGTTTTGGCGTAATGCCAGAAGGCGGGATAAGCCTTTCGGTCGACGACGAATCATAGGCAGAACTTTGGCTTACCCCATCTCACATACCGGCAAAGCCTACAAAACGTTGGGCCAATTGAACGAGGGTATTTCGCTATCAGGAAGCCACCATGCAGGCCGATAGGATTCGATAAGGTAGGTAGATCCGATACGTCCAAAAGGATGAATTTCGCAGGCTATACTCTCCTGCTCACCCCACATTGACCATCTGTTGTCGGATTTCGAACCACTCAACAATGAACGTGGCCACGGTGCCAATCAGTTTCAGAAGTTGGGTGTCTGCGTAATGGGCAATATAGATTTTGGCTTTTATCTCTCGATCCTGCTGCGAAGGTTGCCCTATCTCATCGCGATAACGATCGTGGCATTGCTGGCGGCCATCGCGGCGACGCGTCTTATCTCGCCAGTATACAGTTCGAGCGCTAAAATTCTCTCCGAGGCACCACAGATCCCGGCTGATCTCGCACGCTCGACCGTTCCCCTCAGTGCGGTCGAACAATTGCAGATACTTCAGCAGCAAATCACAACAAGAGATGATCTGCTTGCATTGGCAACCAGGCTGGCAATCTACAACGGCACCGAGAAGAAGCCTCTCGATGACGATATCGTCAAAGATATGCTGTCTCGGATAAAGTTTGAACAGCTGCAGTTCGACACACCAAGCCGCGACCAGGGTGCAACCGTTTTCAGCGTGTCGTTCCTGGCAGGAAAGGCGGATATGGCCGCTCAAGTGGCCAACGAACTCGCTGCAATGATCCTGGACAGAAATCAGCGTCAACGGACCGATCGTGCCGGAAGCACGTTGCAATTTTTCGACCAGACCGTCGCAAGATTGTCCTCCGATTTGAACACGCTCGAAACTGATATCCTCGCGTTCAAAACTAAGAATAAAGACACCCTTCCGGAAAGTCTCGATTTTCGGCGCAGCCAGCAGGGAAGCCTGCAGGAGAGGTTGATTGCGCTTCAACGCGAGGAATCCGATCTGCATACAAAGCGAGGCAGTTTGATCGCGACATATACGAATACCGGGCAGCTGGTCGGTTCTGTCCCTCTCACGCCGGAACAGCAGATTCTTGCAGACCTCAATCGAGCTCTGGCGGAACAACTCGCACTCTTTTCGGAAACGAGCCCCAACATAAAGGCGCTGCGCGCCAGGATAACAGCGCTGCAGAATGAACTGGTTTCCAGCCCTTCGCAGGACGCCAAGAATGAAAACTCTACTCCTGCCAAACAAGCCGCCCCCTTTGGACTCGATCTGCAGCTGTCGGATATCGATACCCGTCTTAAAGCGGTGGCAGTGGAGAAGGCTTCCGTCATCCGCGGAATTGAAGACCTGACCCGTTCGATCACTGGCACAGCCGCCAGTGAAACCGTCCTGAATTCGTTGGAGCGGAACCGTCAGAATATTCAAATGCAGTACAATGCCGCCATCGCGAGACGCGCGGAGGCCTTGACCGGTGAACAAATAGAAATGCGTTCAGACGGCGGCCGGTTTTCGCTGCTTGAATCCGCAACGCCGCCCGTCAAGGCAATCAGCCCCCAACGCACCCGCATCGTCGGCCTTGGCGGTATGGCGGGGCTTGGGCTTGGGCTTGCCGTGATCGTGCTGCTCGAAATGCTCAACAAAACGATCCGCCGGCCGGTTGAGCTTGCGCAATTGCTTCAGTCGCAACCACTAGCCACGATCCCAAACATCCGGACCTCAAAGAAGGTTCGCTTCCCAAGCTACCGACGTCGCATGGCCGCCATGCTGGCTGTGGGGATGATGCCGCTTTTGTTCATTGCGGTCACCGAAAGCGCAGTGTGGCGGCCATTAACCAACCACCGCATCATCCAAGCGGAGACCGAGCCAAATGTCTCCCTTTCGAGAGCGGAAATCTTCGTCAGGGGCAGGGTTTAAATCATGGATCAGATAAGGGCGTCTCTTCAGGATAGTCTCAGGCTGCAGAGCAATGACCAGCTGGCTGAACAGGCCATGCAGGCCTGCACGCGGCTGGGGTTTGAAATCGCATGGGGTAATTTGGCAGAGCTGGATCCAGCGCCTGATACAATCTTTCGAAATCGCATTGTAACGATAGACCGGTCTGATCCGGCACACGCGCCGTTCGACATGATGCGCACAAGGGTTTTGCAAAGCCTGCGTCAAAACAGTTGGACATCAATTGCGATCACCTCACCGACTGCATCCTGCGGAAAATCGCTTGTCGCACTCAACCTGGCATTCAGCCTGGCGCACCAGCAAGACTGCCGCACGCTGTTGGTCGACCTCAATCTGAAGCAGCCGCAAATTGGCGAGATGCTGGGTGCGCGCGCGCCCGCATCCATGGAAGATTTCTTGAAGGGCGATGCGCCGATCCACGATATTTTCCTGCGATATGGCGACAATCTCGCGGTCGGTACAAACCATCAGCCGGTGCAGTTTTCAGCGGAATTGCTGCAGAGCCTGGAAGCCGCAAAGGTATTGCAGGATCTGCGGATGCGGATGGGACCGGACGTTATTTTGTACGACCTGCCCCCGATGCTTTCCAGCGACGACGTGACCGCATTCCTTCCGAATGTGGACTGCGCGATCCTGGTCGCAGCCGCAGAACAAAGCACATTTGCCGACGTGGATCGTTGCGAGCGGTATTTGTCCGAGCGGACCAACATGCTCGGGGTCGTTTTGAACAAGTGTCGATATTGCGCGGATTAATGATGAACCCGGACAGAGGCGGCGAAGGTCTCTTTCCATTGTTTGCAAAAGTGGTTTTCAATGCTGGATTGAAGGAAATTGCGATGCGTAAAGTACTCGTCGTCTATGGCACTCGGCCTGAAGCGATCAAGATGGCTCCCTTGATCCATGCGCTTGCTTCCTCTCCCCATTGCACGCCCGTCGTCGCCGTAACCGGTCAACATCGCGAGATGCTCGACCAGGTCAATCGATTGTTCGCAATTCAGCCCCACCACGACCTCAACATCATTACACAAGCGCAGACCCTAGAGAGCGTCACCGCGCGCGTCCTCGCAGGCGTAGCCAATCTCATCGAAATCGAGGCACCCGACGCACTCGTGGTTCAGGGCGACACGACAACCTGCTTTGCCGCAGCCTTGGCGGCCTTCTATCGAAAAATTCCGTTGATCCACCTTGAGGCGGGGCTGAGAACGGGCGAGCGCCATAACCCCTTTCCGGAGGAAATCAATCGTCGCTTGACCACTCAACTCGCAGCACTGCATCTGGCGCCTACACATACCTCCAAGGCAAACCTCCTTAACGATGGCGTCGCAGAAAACGATATTGTCGTTACCGGCAACACTGTCATCGATGCCTTGCTGCATGTGTCCGGCCGCAACGACCAGACTGAAAATCAGGATCTCCGGCGGATCATGGGTAGGAGAAGCGTTCTGGTTACCGCACACCGGCGCGAATCCTGGGGTGAGCCGATGGCGCAGACTGCTCGTGCCATCGCACGGCTTGCGCGCAAGTTTCCGGAGATCGCCTTTCTGCTTCCGGCGCATCTCAATCCGGCTGTACGTGATGTTCTGCTTCCCCCGCTTCAAGGGCTGGAAAATGTGCTGATTACACAGCCGCTCGATTATGGCGACTTCGTCAAAGCCATGCGCGACTGTTCGATCGTGTTGACGGATAGCGGCGGCGTGCAGGAAGAAGCTCCAACCTTTGGCAAGCCAGTCCTCGTCATGCGGGAAACAACAGAACGTCCCGAAGCCGTTGCCGCCGGAACAGTGCGACTGGTTGGAACGAACGAAGATCGTATCGTTAGTGAAGTGAGCGAACTGCTGACGGACCGGAGGGCTTACCAGGAGATGGCGCGCGCCGTGAACCCTTATGGAGATGGTCAGGCTGCAATGCGGTCAGTCCAGGCGATCGAACACTTTTTCGCTCTTGGAGAGAGACCAAGCGAGTTTGATGCCGGCGTTGATACGTCCGACGTACCATCCGTGGCACGGGTGGTCAGCGGCTTTGCCGCCTAGTTTTGGCATGTTTGGCATCCGCGTATTGATACAGCGAGAGAAAACCCACTGCGCGTTCAAAGCCAGTCCGCGACCGGCCAACGGCTCGGGATTTCCCTGGATGCGCATATAGATCTGCCGCGGCAGGTGTACAAAGCCGCCGCTATTAAGCCAAGGCATCACCACTTTGATTCATCTTTGCGAAAGGCGAGTGCGACTGGTCTCACCTGTTGAAACGCAAAGGTGAAGAGTGGCTACACCTTAAAGGTAAGCGCTCTTTGGAAGATTTCCGTTCTAATATTCGTCACCAAATACTGGAACCGCCATCCGTTAGGAAAGTCCTTACCGTGAGCGAAAATGACATGTCGAAATGGAAGGTCGATGTCGAGAACAAGCCGAAGGCGTTTACTCTCCTGGAATGGGGTGTTGCCGTTGGCGAACCGTATCATGTCCTGCTGCGGATTGGTTACGCTGTTTCCAAGTGGGAATGGGACACTTACAAGGATACCGATCGGTCGCCTCATCAGCTCCAAACAGCCATGTCACCGACCGCGGCCAAGGAGCTCGGCGCTCTTCTCATCCTCTACGCCGAGGAGGTGGAAAATCAGGTTCCGACAAAGGGCGAGCAGAATTGACTGATGAAGCTGGGCTCCCGCCCGGTGCTTGCCGCCACCCTCGTTGCCTTCGGCCCAAAGCACTGTTCAAACATTGCATTTCTTGACGACTTTGTGCACGGGGACCTCGGAAAGGCTTCACGGCACGAACAGGATGTTTGTGCTGGATTGATATATCGGCGGCACACAACCCATTCGGCAAGTCAGGCCTACTCCAAAGAGACAACCCACCTCCACCTCTTGAAGCGATGGGCGCTTTGGGCGGGAGAGAATATGGTGGTTTTCTCAAGTGACGGACTGATCCGAGCGAAGTAAAAAAGGAGGCGACAATGTCGTCAAAGAAGGAACGGCAGGCGCAAATCAATGGTCCGCGGCGGCATTTTCTCGGTTTGGCTGCGGCAACGGGTGCGAAGATTGCAGCATTGAGTGCCTTGGCCGCGACAACGGTACTTCCTTCGTCGATCGCCCAGGCCATGGGGACACCGTGGTGGAAAAAAGGTGACCATGGGGGCGGAGATCCTATGTGCTTTCTCTGCGGCACCCTGATCATGACGCCTGCAGGCGAAATCGCCATCGAAAGCCTTCTAATCGGTGATTTTGTGAAAACCGTGCATGGCAAGACCATGGCAGTCAAATGGATCGGCCGTCATCTTTACAAGCGAAACGGCGCGTCCTGGCCCGCCAGCGTGGTCCCGATCCGCATCGCGCAACACGCCATTGACCAGCGGACACCGAACAGGGATCTTTATGTCTCCCCGGGCCACCGCCTGCTCATCGACGGTGTGCTCATCAGAGCCAAGGATCTTGTCAACGGGATCTCCATTGCACCAGCTCTTCCGGATGATCGGGAGATGATCGAGTATTACCATGTTCTGCTCGATACGCATGAAGCGATTTTAGCCGAGGGCGTTGCAGCAGAGACGTTCTTTCTCAGGTCCAACAATCACGAAGCCTTCACCAACTTCGGTGAATACGCGCGCCTCCATCCGGCCGGTGAGCACTCTGTCATGACACCCCTCGCACCCAGCGCGGTGCTTGATTCCGGCCGAGAACAGCTCAAGGCTTTGCTGCCTGTGGGGATCCGTCGTGTCTTGCAGGTGCGTGAGCCGGTTCGCAAAACTCATCAAAGGCTTGCGTTACGAGCCGAGCAAATGATCAGCTGAGATCCGGCGGCGCCATGTGTCTATAGACGCATGCACTCGACACCGAGCTCGTGTCGATCTGTTTTGTCCGTCAACTGAGGCCGCTTGCGCGGCCTCATTGCTTTAAAGGACGAAGTATCCCTTTGAGAGTGTGACGGCATCATCCAGATGAATGGCGAAGTCAGCTTTCGCATCGCCGTTGACATCGCCGTAGACATAGGTGTCGGAGGCCCCCTTGACGTAACGCACTTCTCCGGCCTTACCGGTGAAGGCAGCGGTGCCAAGGTAGGAAAAGGCCTGATTGCCCGCCACTGCGGTGTTTGCGTCGATCGCCGACAGGTCGATCCGGTCACCGCCGGTGCCCGAGAAGTCGAAGATCGTGTCACGGCCACTGGCCGCCACCGTCGTATCGGACAGTGCCTTGAAGGCAAACGTATCGGCGCCCGCGCCGCCGACCAGATCATCGGCCCCAGCACCACCATACAGCACGTCATTGCCGGCGCCACCGTCCAGGACGTCGTTGCCGGCGCCACCGGAGAGCAGGTTGGCACCGCCATTGCCATAGAGCTTGTCGGCGTAGTTTGAACCGGTCAGCTGCTCGATGGAAACATAGGTGTCACCCTTGGCATCGCCTGTGTTAATGGCTGCATTGGCAAGGCTGGCGGTTACGCCGGCCTTGGCGCTGGCATAGGAAGCCGCGTCGGTTCCTGCACCGCCATCCAGCCTGTCGGTACCCGCACCGCCGTCCAGGATATCATTGCCGGCGCCACCGGCGAGCACGTTGGCACCGTTATTGCCGTAGAGCTTGTCGGCGTAGCTCGAACCGGCCAGCTGCTCAATGGAAACATAGGTGTCACCCTTGGCATCACCTGTGTTGATGGTGGCATTGGCAAGGCTGGCGGTTACGCCGGCCTTGGCGCTGGCATAGGAAGCCGTGTCGGTTCCTGCTCCACCATCCAGCTTGTCAGCACCCGCACCGCCGTCCAGGATATCGTTGCCGACGCCACCGGAGAGCAGGTTGGCACCGCTGTTGCCATAGAGCTTGTCGGCGTAGTTTGAACCCTTCAGCTGTTCGATGGAAACATAGGTGTCACCCTTGGCGTCGCCTGTGTTGATGGTAGCATTGGCAAGGCTGGCAATTACGCCGGCCTTGGCGCTTGCATAGGACGCCGTGTCGGTTCCTGTGCCACCATCCAGCTTGTCGGCACCCGCACCACCGTCCAGCACATCATTGCCGGCGCTACCAGTGAGCACGTCGTTGCCACCAAGGCCGTTGATGGTGTCATTACCGGCCAGACCGTCGATCTTGTCGACACCCGCCGTGCCGGTGAGCACGTCGTTCCCAGCTGTCGCCTTGCCAGGGACCGGCGTCTCTGGCGTGACGGGTGTTGGCCAGTCCGTGCCTATTTCGTCATTGTTTGACACGGTGGGCGTATTGTTCTTGAAGTAATAATAACCCCAGTAGCCCTGACCCAGTTCATTGTTAGTGAACTCGACGCCGGAAATTTTATCGGTGCTGCTGAAGCTGCCATCGGAGTAGAGGGTGTAGCCGCCGCCTGCGAGATAGTTGCCATCTACCCGAATGTTGGAAACCGGACCAAAATCATTGTTGATCATCACGGCCGAGGTCTGGCCATTATCGTTGATGATTGTGTTGTGCCGGATATCGACGTCTGAAACGCCGCCATTGATCTCGATGCCATCGTAATGCGGCCCACCCATTGCGGTGCCGGCGCGTACATTCGGAGCATTCATATCGTGGATATAATTGTCCTGGATAAGGCTTGGCCCAGACACATTGATGCCGTTCTCCACGTCGTGAATATCGTTACGCAAGAACGTGCCCGAACCAAAGATGCCGTTGGCGCCATCTTTGCTGCTTCCAACGTTGAGAATTTCGTTGTCCTTGACGACAGTGCCTGTAATGCCTGGCTTGATCCAGATACCCGTCCAGTCGGTGGACGTTATGCGGCTATTCTGAATCGTGACGTTCGGGGCCATGACCCAAATCGTCCCCTTGACATCGAGCGCATTGATGACCGTGCCTGCCTTGGTGATAGTCACATCGCCCGATGCGGTCAGAACAACACCGTCCGGCAGGCCGGTGCTCTTTGCATCCGGAAATCCTGTGAGCGTTTTGGTTGAGGTAATAGCCATACTAAGGGCTCCCGTTTAAGTGCTGGAGTTGGGGAGGTAAGCCTCCACAGGCGACGGGGCGGCAAGCGCCCGTCTCATGCCAATGTGGCTTGTCGTGACAACTTTTCACTTCGCTTCGAAGCTTGTGTTTAATGCAAAGGAACGCGCGCGGCGGTTCGCCGCAACGTCTCCGGAAGTCAGAGGCGGTTTTTGGCCGCCTCTGATCTGTTTTGTCCGTCAACTGAGGCCGCTTGCGCGGCCTCATTGCTTTAAAGGACGAAGTATCCCTTTGAGAGTGTGACGGCATCATCCAGATGAATGGCGAAGTCAGCTTTCGCATCGCCGTTGACATCGCCGTAGACATAGGTGTCGGAGGCCCCCTTGACGTAACGCACTTCTCCGGCCTTACCGGTGAAGGCAGCGGTGCCAAGGTAGGAAAAGGCCTGATTGCCCGCCACTGCGGTGTTTGCGTCGATCGCCGACAGGTCGATCCGGTCACCGCCGGTGCCCGAGAAGTCGAAGATCGTGTCACGGCCACTGGCCGCCACCGTCGTATCGGACAGTGCCTTGAAGGCAAACGTATCGGCGCCCGCGCCGCCGACCAGATCATCGGCCCCAGCACCACCATACAGCACGTCATTGCCGGCGCCACCGTCCAGGACGTCGTTGCCGGCGCCACCGGAGAGCAGGTTGGCACCGCCATTGCCATAGAGCTTGTCGGCGTAGTTTGAACCGGTCAGCTGCTCGATGGAAACATAGGTGTCACCCTTGGCATCGCCTGTGTTAATGGCTGCATTGGCAAGGCTGGCGGTTACGCCGGCCTTGGCGCTGGCATAGGAAGCCGCGTCGGTTCCTGCACCGCCATCCAGCCTGTCGGTACCCGCACCGCCGTCCAGGATATCATTGCCGGCGCCACCGGCGAGCACGTTGGCACCGTTATTGCCGTAGAGCTTGTCGGCGTAGCTCGAACCGGCCAGCTGCTCAATGGAAACATAGGTGTCACCCTTGGCATCACCTGTGTTGATGGTGGCATTGGCAAGGCTGGCGGTTACGCCGGCCTTGGCGCTGGCATAGGAAGCCGTGTCGGTTCCTGCTCCACCATCCAGCTTGTCAGCACCCGCACCGCCGTCCAGGATATCGTTGCCGACGCCACCGGAGAGCAGGTTGGCACCGCTGTTGCCATAGAGCTTGTCGGCGTAGTTTGAACCCTTCAGCTGTTCGATGGAAACATAGGTGTCACCCTTGGCGTCGCCTGTGTTGATGGTAGCATTGGCAAGGCTGGCAATTACGCCGGCCTTGGCGCTTGCATAGGACGCCGTGTCGGTTCCTGTGCCACCATCCAGCTTGTCGGCACCCGCACCACCGTCCAGCACATCATTGCCGGCGCTACCAGTGAGCACGTCGTTGCCACCAAGGCCGTTGATGGTGTCATTACCGGCCAGACCGTCGATCTTGTCGACACCCGCCGTGCCGGTGAGCACGTCGTTCCCAGCTGTCGCCTTGCCAGGGACCGGCGTCTCTGGCGTGACGGGCTTCTCCGGCAAAGTATTGAGGTCCGTATTTCCAGACACAACCGGCTTGTCGTCGTAGAAGGCAAAATTGCCATAGTAACCATCGCCGATTTGGTTATTGGTGATTTTGATCGAAGCGTCATCGACGGCGCCTCCGCCCTTGCGGCCGTCGAGATAGACGGTGTAACCGCCGCCAACCAGCCGGTTGCCGTCGACGTTGATGTTCGCCAGGCCGCCGAACTCGTTGTTCATCATCACAGCCGCGGCCTGGTCGTGGGAGTTGATGACGGTGTTGTGGATGATGTCGATGTCGTGGCCACCGTTGATCTCGATGCCATCGAAATGGGCATCCGGTCCGCCCTGAAGGCCGTAGATATAGTTATCGCGGATGACCGACGGTCCGGTGACGGCGATGCCGTTTTCGACGCCGTGAATATTGTTGCGCAGAAACGTGCCTTGACCCAGGACGCCGTTTTGAGAAGAGCCACCGCCGTCGATCTCACTGTCTTTCAACGTGAAACCAGTGGAACCGTCCTGAACCCAAAGCGCGTGCCATGTGTTGGCGACGAGTTTGACATTCGACATCGTCACGTTCTTGGCCTGGATGACAATCTGGCCATGGATTTCCATGTTGCTGATCACAGCATTGTCTTGTGTGACGTAGTACGTTCCGGTGAATTTCGTCAGTGACGTGCCGGCCTTGACGCCCGTATTTGTCGCATCGGGATAACCGGCTGCCTGAGCAGCGGCAGCCACTGGAACAGCGGCGGCTTCGGCCGTCGCATTGCTGGTGACAGGCGCCTTGGCGATGGCGGATTTCGCGGCCACCGCAGACGCTGCGCCGCTGTCGGCGTTCACTGCCGTTTCAGTATTGATCGTACCGGACGCGCTTTGTCCGCTGCTGGTGAGTGAAGAGCTGCCTTGGCCCCCATCAACACTCGCAGTGTCGGCTGTCTTGGCCGTGGAATTGCTCGCAAATTGGAAAGGCCGGTCGCCGCCCCGCTGTTCATGGTGAACACCGTCGCGTGCACCAAAGCCGTCCATCACATTTGAACCGTGATCGGCGGTATTGAAAGAGTTGTTCAGCGTGACTTTGGATGGAGCCGTTGCCTGTTGAGACTCGCTTGCCTTGTTTAGCTCGATGACGTCTAGAGAATTCGCTTGGGTGTTATTCTCCGTCATGAAACCACTAGTGGTTGCGTTCAATAGTGTTCTTGCCACTGTGTTATCGCCTTTCTCATCAGCCCTTAAACCCCGTTTTCAAGATGGTATTACGGGTAAGCTGGCTACCTCTTTTTAGGTAAGCCCAACTTATAACAGCGATGAGTAATGCAACTTCCAAGGGGGCGCAATGCGGTTGGGAGCTGCTTGGTATATTGGGGCCGCACGCCTAATTTCAGTCTTAATATTGCCGTAAAACGTTAAAAAAGACGTTTCCATTTGATATACTTGCCGAATTTTCTGCAGTTCAATGGAAGCTAAATTTCGCAGGATTTTTAAATCCTTACGCGAAAATGCAACCTGAGGTGCGATGAGCGCCCTGAAAAGACTTGTAAAAAAAGTACTAAAGGGTCGGGGAAGGGGCGCCGGGGTCGAGGGCGCATAAAAGCCTGTATCTTTTTTTTAAAAATTAATTCTACACAACCATAAGAATTCGAAAATACGCGGATCAACCCGGTTTCCGGTTGCCGGCTGCCGAGCACACGGCTCGAATATTCAGAAAATGCAGTGAAATCGTGGGTTTGATTATTCGCGTGATTCGCTGGAGAGCCGAACAATGGCTCTAAGCCACCTGTGAAATCGGCAGCTGGTCGCGTGTTAACGGCCGAGCGCAGCGCTCAGTGCTGCGCGACGACCCAACCCGAGGGCCAGGCGCACTGCTTCTCCGACAACGATGCCCGATCGGAACAATGCCGAGGCCAGCGTGCCGTGATGCCGGCTGTAATATTTGAGGCGATTGGTCGTCATGAGCGCGGTCAGAAAGTCGCTGCTTTGGTAATCACCACCAATATGGACCGCCTCGGATGAGGGAACATAGAGAACGTCCAGGCCTGCTGCTCGAGCGCGCCGAAGATAATCGACTTCTTCACTATAGAGGAAGAAGCTTTCATCCCAATCTCCAATTGCCGCACGGGCGTTGGCAGTGATCAGCAGGATTGCACCGGTCGCCCACTCTATACGTCCGCCGTCCCGGTACAGCAAAGAACGATCGACCATTTCACCGAGCCCCATTCGGGCGGCCAGCATCCCTCCCAGCAATGCGTCGGACCACGCCGTTGCTATCGATGGCTCACGGCGAATGGATTTGGCAATGACGCCATCCTCGCCGCGGACCTGCGGCACGGCTACGCCAACCGAAGAACTGTTCAGGCCTGCATACAGGCGGCTTATCGAACCGGGCTGCAGGCGAATGTCCGGGTTGAGAACAAGCAGATCCGATGAAACGTCTATCGTCGCAGTGGCGGCGTTGATCCCGGCGGAATAGCCGCCATTGCGACCCGTTTCGATAACTCTCGCTCCGATCGGATGAGTAATCGCCAGATCGACAGAATGATCATGGCTGTCATTATCGACGACAATCACCTCGTACTGTTCAATACCTTCAAGGCCCGCACGCAGAGAATCCAGCAAACCCGGCAGCACCGAGGCGCTGTTATACGTAACAACGACGAGCGAGAGTTTTCGTGTCGCCATAGACCTCGGCGCAATCTTGCTGCCATGCAGGAAGTCTCTTTGTTTAATAGAAGCATCCATTTCGCGTCCTCCTGTCCGGCGAGACCCGCTAGCGGGAGTCCAGCAATTCCTATTGGAAAAGCGCCGGCGCCGAAACACTGCAGAGAGAGGTAGACGGTCAGTCCCGTCCAGCTCTGCCGCTCATCCCAAAGCGGAATGAAGACCAGTCCGGGTAATCCTATCGGTGCATGTCCATACCATTGCCGGCATGCCGATGATGGCTCTGTAAGTCTTTGAGTGCGCTGGCATATCTGTGGGGATTTTCTAGCATGTCGGCAGCAAGCGGCGATTTTGGTGCGAATCCCGCGCCGCCTTTGCGCCAACCTTTGGTCAACTGCCATTTCCGTTGAGACGGCAAGTTATCAGGAGCCGCCATGCCGATTGATTTTCAGCATTCCTTACAATCGAAAGCGCGAAACATATCATTGGATAGTAACGGACAGCGGCCGGTTGCACTCGGGCAAACGGGTCCAAATGCACTTGACCGGTTGGAGGCCCTTGAATCGATCTCGCGCAAGACAAGAGCCCAGGCCGATCGTTTCCTGAACATTGCAAAGCGAGGTCTGCCACGCATGCACCGGAGTGGCGCGTTCGGGCATACGCTGCGGGCAGTCAAAGAAAAATCGGACTGGACGGAGCGCCTTGAAGGAGACAGTCTTCGGTATACCGCCATCGCCGCACTCGGGCTGTCCTATGTCGACAGAGCCACACAGCAAGAGATACTGGGTGGCGATACGGCGTTCGATCTCGCACATGTGTGTGCGGTTCGTGGCACGACATCGGCGGATATGGGTGCAATCGCACTTTCTGCTTGGGCCGCCGCAGAGGCAGGGCGGTTCCATTCCGTGCCGCTGTTCCGGCAGCTTGTCCAGATACTGGCTTCGGATACGCCCATCGCGACTGTCGATTGCGCGTGGGCATTGAGCGCCGGTTTGGCGGCTCGGCAATTCGGCGACACACAGGATGTCGTCTCCCTCGCGACGACACGGTTGATGTCAGGACTGTCCTCATCAGGCCTGTTTACGCATATGTTGCCCGCATCGGCCAGCGGGCGTTTCCGGGCGCATATCGGATGTTTCGCCGATCAGGTTTACCCGATACAAGCGCTCTCGCGTCTCCATGCAGCCCAGCCAAACACCGAGGCCCTGTCTGCAGCCGAAGCTTGCGCAGAACGAATTTGCGCGCTGCAGGGGCCGGCGGGCCAGTGGTGGTGGCATTACGATGCGCGCAATGGTGGCGTGATCGAAGGGTATCCGGTCTATAGCGTTCACCAGCACGCGATGGCCCCGATGGCGTTGCTCGACCTTCGGGAAGCCGGAGGCACTGACCATTCGCAAGCGATCATCAGAGGCATGCGCTGGCTCGACGAACATCCCGAGGTATCAATGCCCCTCGTCGCATCGGAAAAAGGTGTGATCTGGCGCAAGGTGACGCGCCGCGAACCCCGCAAGTTGGCCAGAGCCTTATCGGCTGTGACGACAGCGCTGCTGCCGGGGCGACATATCCCCGGGCTTGATACGCTCTTTCCGCCCATCCGCGTGGACTATGAATGCCGGCCCTATGAACTCGGCTGGCTCATGTATGCGTGGCTTTCGGGAGGTGTGGTGGCACGGCTTTCCCGCACCCCGGCAGGGGACATGCCTGCAGTTTTCAAGGAGATTTGATATGCAAAGGCAACGCCAGCTTCTGTTTGGTATGTATATGGATGCCATGCGCATGGATGACGTCATCGAGCGATGCCGTAAGGCCCTCACGACACGCCGGCCAGTCCTACTGGGGGTGCTCAATGCTGCAAAAATTGTCGAGCTTCACAGGAATTCACTCCTGCGCGAATCCCTGATGGAATGCGATCTTTTGCTGGCGGACGGTCAATCCATTGTGTGGGCGAGTAAGCTGCTCGGCCGGCCTTTGCCGGAGCGCGTGGCAGGCATCGACATCTTCACGCGACTTCTTTTTCTGGCGCATCGCGACGACCGGTCCATTGCACTGCTGGGCGCCAAACCCGAAGTCTTGACGGAAATGCGGCGCGTCATCGCCCAGCGCTTTCCCGGGTTGAGGATCGCTTATAGCCATCACGGATATTATGAGGCCGCAGAGGCAGGCCGGATCGCAGCCGACATTCGAGAATCCGGTGCCGATATGCTGTTTCTGGGAATGACCTCGCCCAAGAAGGAAATATTTCTGGGATCGTATGGGGCGTCGCTAAACGTTCCGGTGCTGCACGGCGTCGGCGGCTCGTTCGACATTATCGCAGGTCTGACAAAACGTGCGCCTATCGCCTGGCAGAAGGCTGGTATGGAATGGGCCTACAGACTGTTGCAGGAGCCGCGCCGGTTATGGTGGCGCTATCTGAAGACCAATACCAGCTTTGTCCAACTCACCGCCCGGGAACTGTTTCATCCCGCGCGGGCATTCAGGCTGGGTGCGAACCGGAACGTGGCGCCTGCCAGGTCCATGATCCCAGACGCGCAGTTTCGGAGTATCGCTGATGAGTGAAGTGTTCAAGAGCAGGGTTGCCATCCTGGGCATGGGATATATCGGGTTGCCGACCGCCGTGGTGATTGCGACACGCGGGGTGGATGTGATCGGCGTCGATATAAACCCGGCGACCGTCGCGGCCTTGTCGCGCGGGGAGGTGCCGTTCGTCGAGCCGGATCTGGCCGTGGCTGTCAGCGGTGCCGTTGCAATGGGGCGGCTGACAGCGACAACCGAAACACCGGAGGCGGACGCCTTCATCATCGCTGTTCCGACCCCCTTCAATGAAGACCGAACGGCTGATCTGTCTTATGTGAAGGCGGCTGCGGAACAGATTGCTCCAAGGCTGAAGTCCGGAAATATCGTGGTGCTTGAGTCCACGTCTCCTCCCGGAACCACTCAGAAGGTGGGAGATTGGATCGGCGCCCTTCGTCCGGATCTGAGAATGCCGCGTGACGGCGAAACCGGTGCCGACATTTTTGTTGCTCATTGCCCGGAGCGTGTTCTTCCCGGCCGCATCATGATCGAGATGATCACCAACGACCGCGTCGTTGGTGGTTTGACACCGAGGTGCGCGGAGAAGGCGGCGTCCATTTATCGTCTGTTCGCTCAAGGCGAGATTCTGTTGACCGATGCCGCAAGCGCCGAAATGGCCAAACTGGTGGAAAATGCCTATCGCGACGTCAATATTGCCTTTGCCAATGAAATCTCCCTGATCAGCGAAAGTCTTCATATCGACGTCTGGGAAGTCATACGCCTGGCCAACCGGCATCCGCGCGTCAATATTCTCAGCCCGGGACCGGGCGTCGGCGGGCATTGCATTCCGGTGGATCCCTGGTTCATCGTTTCTGCCGCCCCCCAGTTGTCACGGCTGATCCGCACGGCGCGCGAGGTCAACGATCACCGGCCGCATCATGTCGCCGGGCAGGTGGTGGAGAAAGCAAAACGGTTCCGTTCGCCAACGGTTGCCTGTCTGGGCCTGACCTTCAAGGCCAATGTCGATGATGTGCGCGAAAGCCCCGCGATAGAAGTCGTCGGGCTCATCGCCGAGGCGCTGCCGGATGTCGAAATTCTTGTGGCGGATCCTTATGTCAGCGCTATGCCGGGAGCACTGTCAAAATACGATAATCTTCACCTTGAGGGTGCGTATCAGGCGGTGGAGCGTGCGGACATCGTGGTGCTTCTCGTCGAGCACGAACCCTTCAAGGCCATGCGGCACACCCGCCTGGCAGGCAAAGTGATCTACGATACGCGTGGCGCCTGGCACTGAAGCAGCCATTCGTGTAGCAAGAAAGGGCTTTCTGCGGATACGACGGGAACGGGCAGAATGAATTTCGAGCGCGTGGCGGATTTCGATATCGTAGTGATCGGAGGCGGGATTGTCGGGCTATCGACAGCCATGCAGCTATCGCAGCGGTTTCCCGGCCTTACCGTCGCCGTTCTGGAAAAGGAGCCGATGCTTGCCAGTCATCAGACAGGGCGCAACAGCGGCGTCATCCATGCTGGCGTTTATTATGAGCCCGGCAGCCTGAAGGCGAAATTCTGCCGCGAGGGCAGCGCTGCGACGATGCAGTTCTGCAAAGACTATGGCATCCGCTTCGAACAGCGGGGCAAAATGCTCGTCGCCACCAGCCCAGAAGAGCTACCGCGCATGGAAAAGCTCCATGAGCGTGCCGTCTCCAATGGACTTGATGTTCATCGGATCAGCACGGCTGAGCTGACAGAACGTGAACCGCATATTGCCGGTCTTGGGGCTCTCTTCATTCCGGCCTCGGGTATCGTCGATTACGGCGAAGTGACACGGTGCATGGGGGAGCTTCTTATCGAAGCCGATGGCACGATCATGACCGACGTTGAAGTCACCCGCATCGACGAACAAGCCGATAGTGTTGAAATCACCCTCGACACGGGCATGCTGCTCAGTGCCCGCCACGTCATCGTTTGCGCTGGCGTCAACGCCGACCGCCTCGCGCGGATGTGCGGCCTTGCGAAAGATATCGCGATTGTTCCCTTCCGCGGCGAGTATTTTCGGCTCGGCGCCGACAAGAGCCACATCGTTAAACATCTCATCTATCCCATTCCTGAACCATCACTGCCGTTCCTCGGCGTGCATCTGACACCGATGATTGGCGGGTTCGTGACGGTCGGCCCCAATGCCGTGCTGGCATTTGCCCGCAACGGCTACAGCTTCGGCAACATCAGCCCGACGGATCTTTGGGAGATGGTTCGGTTCCCGGGGTTTCGCCACGTCATGGCGAGCAACATGCGCTACGGGCTGGGCGAGATGGCCAACTCACTCAGTCGCCGCCGGTACCTTGCGCTGTGCCAACGTTATTGCCCGGAGCTGGAACAGGCAGATCTGCATCCGCATCCCGCCGGCATTCGCGCCCAGGCTATCAGCCGCGACGGCCGCCTGCTGCATGATTTCCTGATTGAACGCACGGCCCGCACGGTTCACGTCCTCAACGCCCCATCACCTGCCGCCACCTCAGCACTACCGATCGGCAAACATATCGCCGATATCGCCGAAGCACATTTCGGCCGCTCGTAACTTATCTGAGCGACCGAACTGGCATCAGAGCGCTCGGACCCTATGGATCAAAACGCTTGCCATCTAACGTCCTTCGGTCCACG
The DNA here is from genome assembly GCF_965279435.1 of Pararhizobium sp. Lineage (NCBI taxonomy): Bacteria > Pseudomonadati > Pseudomonadota > Alphaproteobacteria > Hyphomicrobiales > Rhizobiaceae > Pararhizobium > Pararhizobium sp. Next base: position 849,984 of record NZ_CBDIHY010000002.1, on the reverse strand, counting down.
CGTGGCGACACCGTTTGCCACGCGTGATGTATTGTTGTTGACCCCTTCGGGGTTCAACCTGTTTCAAGGCGATCGCGATTGCTTTGAAAGCGGAAACCCATGCACCATTTCGCCCGTCAGCATACCGGCGGTTGAGGCGGAATGACGGGTTCGTCGAAGGTGCGTTGCAGTTTTCCCCAGCCGGGGTCGTGCATGTGGGCGTGCAGCCCGGCACGCGCGGCCAGCGCCAGCGCCTCCTCCTGTCCGAAAGCGATCGCCGCCTCGACGTCGGTTGTCAGCACCTTGCCGCCCTCCATGAGGATTTTGCCGTCGACGATGACGGTGTCGACATCGCTTCCCAAGACCTGATGGACGAGCCGGTGAACCGGCATCCACATGGGCATGAGGTGTGGTTTGCGCATGTCGATGATGGCGATGTCTGCCTTCTTGCCCACTTCGAGGGATCCGATTTCATGCTCCATGCCGATGGCGCGGGCGGCGTCGATAGTGATCATTTCAAAAATTTTGCCCGGCGGCAGCAGGTAGCGATCGTGGTTGTGGATGAGGTGTTGCGTGAATTGCGCCAGCCGTGCAGTCTGCAGCATGTCGAAATGCCGGCTCGGTGCTGCGCCATCGGTGGTGATCGCCACCCGGATACCCTTCGACATCATTTCCATGATCGGCGTCGAGCGTCCGGGAGGCGCGTGGGTGACATGGGTTCCTGTTTCGGCCAGGATGTCCATTTCCTCGTGCGAGATGCCCCAGCAATGCTGGAGATGAATGTCAGGCCCCAGCAGTGCATTTTCCTTATCCTGGAAGGCCATGCGGATCTGTCCGGCAAAGGCATCAGAATGCAGGCGCACACCCCATTTACGGGCGGTTTCACGCACGCGGCGCGCCTGATAGCGGTCGTTTTCCGTCAGTGTTACCGCCTGGTCCGGTGACGATGCGTTCGACGGCTCGACCGATGGGACGATGGTGAAGGGGGTCAGGAAAACACTGATGCGGCCATCGGCGCTGCCGTTCAGCGCCTCGATGACAGCTTCGCTACCTTCGATCATCTCCTCGAAAGCGATATGCCGGCGTTCGGGTTTTCCACTTTCCCAGCGTGTGACCGGATGCGGCCAGGGCAGACCCGAAGGGCCGACGCAGATAATTTCTCGCAACCCGATTTCGCTATAGGCACGGGCATGGTTGATGGCGAAGACTGGATCATCGGCGCGCGGCATCGAGGTGATGATACTGGCACCGGTGGTCACGCCGGCGCGAAGCCGTTCGAGGCCGGAGACGAGGCCGTCGGCATACCAGTAGTCGCGGGTAACATAATGGTAGTAGGTCGGGGTGACGACGCGCATCCACATCGCATTGGTGTCGGCCGCAACGCTGCGGATGAGAGCATGGCCCGCGTGGCCATGGGCATCGATCAGTCCCGGGATGATTAGCTTGCCGCGACAGTCGATGATTGTCTTGCCGGTGTGACGGGGCTCAAGCTCCTCTGCCGTCCCGATGTCGACAATTCTGTCGCCCGCGATCGCCAGCGCTCCGTCCTCGATAATGCGCCGCTCCGGATCGACTGTGACAATCGTGCCGTGAAGCAGCAGGTAATTTCCCATCCCGTTTCCTCCTATTTTCATAATCACCGCCCCTCTGACCAGAAGGGCGAATTTTGGCTACGATAATTGTCAACAATATCATTGACAATAGAAATAGGTGAAACAATACTCCCGTCTGCCTGGGTGCTTGGATGTGCAGGCGCATCAACGATCAATAAGGGGGGAAACATGTCCCGTGTGAAAAGCTTCATTCTTGCCGCGCTGACAGCGGCTGCCATTGCTGCGCCTGCCAGCGCAGAAACGCTTCGCTGGGGCGGACGAGCCGATATCTTCTCGCTTGATCCCTATTCGGTTCCTTCCACGTCGAACCTTGCCTTCCTCAACCATATTTATGAGGGCCTGGTGCGCTACGATGCGGACTTCAAGATCGAGCCGGCGCTCGCCACCGAGTGGAAGCTGGTCGATGACAAACGTTGGCGCTTTACCCTGCGCAAGGGCGTGAAGTTCCACGACGGCGCCGATTTCACGGCCGACGACGTGGTTGCTTCCTTCAAGCGCGCATCCGATGAGACCTCGCCGTTGCGCGGCAATATCCCGTTATTCGCCGGTGTCAGCAAAGTCGATGACTACACCGTCGATATCGAAGTGACGGCACCAACGTCGCTGTTCCTCAACGACATCACCAATATCTTCATCTTCGACGCAACGTGGCTGAAGGCCAACAACAGCGAAAAGCCGACCGATTTTGCGTCCAAGGTCGAAGGCTACACCACGCAGCACACCAATGGCACCGGCCCCTTCAAGCTGGAAAGCCGCGTCCCGGACAGCAAGACCGTTCTCGTCGTCAATGATGGCTGGTGGGACGAAAAGAAGCACAATCTCGATCGCATCGAGTTCATGCCGATCTCGTCGGCTGCAACGCGTGTCGCCGCCGTTCTCTCCGGTGAAATCGACGTAATCGATTCAGCACCGATCCAGGATTTGCCGCGTCTGGAATCTTCGCCGGGGATCACCGTCAAGAAACGCACAGAACTGCGGACTGTATTCGTCGCGTTCAACCGCAAGGAAAAGCTGGAAGATGGCCGTCCGAACCCGTTCAATGACCTGCGCGTGCGTCAGGCATTCGAAGCGTCGATTGACCGCGATTTGATCAATAAAAAGGTGATGCGTGGCCTGGCGCGTCCTTCGGGCTCGCTCATCGCTCCGGAAATTTCCGGCTATGCCAAGTCGCTCGACACCTACAGCCCCGCCGATCCGGCGCGCGCCCAGCAGCTGCTGGCCGATGCGGGCATGAAGGACCTCGCCTTCACCTATATGTGCATGAACGACGAAAGCATCAACGAAGAGGATATCTGCTCCGGTATCGTCAACATGTTGAAGCGCGGCGGCTTCCAGCCGACCATGGATATCGCACCACGCGCCGTCCAGACGCCGAAGCGCAGCAACGGCAAGGCCGATGTGTTCAACCTGAGCTGGGCAAACGAGCCGACGCTCGACGCTTACTCGCTGCTGTCCCAGGTCCTTTCGACCCGCAAGGGCGCGATGGGCGTTTCCAACTACGGCGGCTGGTCAAATCCGGAAATCGACAAGCTGGTCGATCAGGCAGCCCACGAGCCGGACAATACGAAGCGTTTGGCGCTGGAAGAAGCGGCCCTGAAAATCGCCAAGGATGAAACCATGCTCATTCCTCTGCATCAGCAACCGATCGCCTGGGCCATGCTGAGCACGGTCAAGAGCGTCGATTTCCGCGCCGACAACAAGCCACGTCATTGGCACACAATGATGGGCAAATAATCGTCCAAGACCAGTTTTGACAGGAAAAGAGCGTTTCATGGCCCCATGAGGCGCTCTTTTCATTTGAACTTCAGTCTCTCTCTTTAGCCGCTTCAGGAAAGACCATGACATCCGATCCCCTCAACACGCTGACACTCGGCCAGCGGCCGGCGGGCCGTACTCTTTTGACCGCAGACTGGGTTCTCGCCTGGCGTAACGGTACACATCATCTCGTGCCGCGTGGCGAAATCGTCATGGAAGACGGCGCCGTGATTTTTGCCGGTCTCTCGTTTCAGGGCGAGGTTGCTCGCCGGATCGATTTTGGCGCGGCCCTTGTCAGCCCCGGCCTGATTGATCTGGATGCCCTGTCCGATCTCGATACCTATACGCTGGTTCACGACAACCAGCCGGGATGGTCGAGGGGACGCATCTGGCCGCAATCCTATGTCGAGCGCGGCCCCTATGAAATGTACAGCGAAGAAGAGCTTGCCTTCCAGAAGCGTTTTGCCTTCGGTCTTCTGCTTTTGAACGGCATCACCTCCGCCGCACCGGTCGCCTCGCTTTATTATCGCGAATGGGGCGAAACGGTCGCCGAGTTCGAGGCCGCAGCCGATGCCGCCGGCGACCTTGGTCTTCGGGTATTCCTCAGTCCGGCCTATCGCTCCGGCGGCATGGTGCTGGAAGCGCCGGGCAGGATGGTGCCGGTCTTTGATGAGGCGAGGGGGCTGAAGGGGCTGCGTGAGGCGGTGTCTTTCATCGAACATCAGCAGGGGCGTCACGGCGGCCTCGTCAACGGCCTGCTGGCACCGGACCGGGTGGAGACCTGCACGCTGGAACTGCTCAAGCAGACCATGGATGCGGCGCGCGATCTGGATTGCCGGGCGAGGCTCCATATGGCGCAAGGACCGCTTGAGCTCGAGACGATGCAACGGTTGCACGGGGCAAGCGGACCGCAATGGATGGCGAACCACGGGCTTTTGAGTGAACGGCTGATCGCGCCGCACGCCACCTATGCCAGCAGGCGGGATCTTGAGCTTTATGCGGTGCACGGCGTTTCCATCGCCCATTCGCCGCTGGTGTCGGCGCGGATGGGCAGCATGCTTCATTCCTTCGCGGCCTGCCGGGAACTCGGCATCAACATCGGCATGGCGACGGATACCGCGCCGCCGGACATGCTGATGAACCTTCTCATGGGTCTCGTCACCTGCCGCATCAGCGAAAAGAAATCCGATGCCGTGCTGTCTGCCGGTCTGTTCGACGCGGCGACGCTGGGAGGCGCCAGAGCGCTCGGCCGTACCGACATCGGCAGGCTTGCGCCGGGCACCCGCGCCGATATCGCCGTCTTCCGTCTCGATGATCCACATATGACGCCCAGCGTCGATCCGATCACAACGCTGGTGCTTGGTGGTTCGGGCAAGGTCACACAAGCGGTTTTTGTCGACGGGAGGCTCTCCATGCTGGCGGGCAAGCTGGCAGGTTTCGATATGCAAGATGCCCGCAGACGAGCCCAGAGCCAGTTCGAAGGTTTGGTTGCCAAATATCCCGATAGAAGCTGGGAGCACCCGCCGGTCGAGGCCTTGTTTTCGCCAAGCTATCCGTTGTGGCCGGAAGGCGGCGGCAAAGATGTTGAGGAAACGGCGCTTTAATTGCACAAAATTGTCTACAATCACGTTGACAACTTTTGAAACCTTGTCTTAATGGGGGCACGACGAGAACAGGGGAGGTTGTACGTGAGGAGCGTACGTCTCGTGGTGGTGCTGGCATTGCGGCTTAAGTCCTGAAGGGCGCACCGCTCAGCTGCGCCTTTGCATTTGCTGCCCAAGCGGCCATCCCTGTCTCTGAGTGTTATTGATCGAACCGCCCGGGCAGGGTCTGCCCGTGGCTGGAGCGAAGCGGAGAGGTCACCATGCTAGTCTTCATCATCAAGCGTCTCGGAAATGCAGTCCTGGTGATGCTCTCCGTCGCCTTGCTCGCCTTTCTAATCTTCCGGCTTGCGGGCGACCCCGTCGAATTGATGGTGGGTGAGCAGACGTCCCAAGCCGATCGCGCGGCTCTTCGCGAACGTCTCGGTCTGAACGACAGCCTGCCGACGCAATATATCCGTTTTGTCACCAACGCTGTGCAGGGTGACTTCGGTGTTTCCTACCGCAATGGCCAAAAAGTACTGCCCGTGATTGCCGAGCGGTTTCCGGCGACACTGGAACTGGTTCTGGTCGCGACGGTCCTTTCCTTGCTCTTCGGTCTGCCGCTGGGCATCCTGACCGCGATCAAGCGCGGCAAATGGTACACGGAAAGTCTGCAATTCCTGTCCATTGTCGGGGTATCCCTGCCGAGCTTCGTCGTCGGCATTCTATTGATCCTCGTCTTTTCGGTGATCCTGGGCTGGGCGCCCGCGTTTGGGCGCGGCGAAGTGGTTCAGATCGGCTGGTGGTCCACCGGCTTCCTGACCTCATCCGGTCTGGCGGCACTGATCCTGCCCTCGATCGCCTTGTCGCTCTATCAGATCACGCTGGTGATGCGGCTGGTGCGAGCAGAGATGCTTGAAGTGCTGCGCTCCGACTATGTCAAGTTTGCCCGGGCACGCGGTATCCCGCGCTGGCGCATCTACTTCCGTCATGCGCTGCGCAACTGTCTCATGCCGGTCGTCACCATGACGGCCATGAATGTCGGAGCGTTGATTGCCTTCGCGCTGATCACCGAGACGGTCTTCCAATGGCCGGGCATGGGCATGCTCTTCATCCAGGCCGTGACCTTTCTCGATATCCCGGTCATGGCAGCCTACCTCTGCATCATTTCCTTCATCTTTGTTGTCCTCAACATGCTGGTTGATATCGCCTACGCGGTGATTGATCCCCGCCTGCGCAACGCACGTTAAGAAACGGGGCCGGTTCGATGACCAATGAACTTTCGCAAACGGCCAAGGCCGCTCGTCCCTCGCTGTTCAAGCGCATCCGCAACAGCGATCTCTGTTGGTCTTTCAGCCAGAGCAGATCTGCGCAGATCAGCGCCATTCTGCTGGCGATCCTCATTCTGACGGCAATCTTTGCGCCGCTGATCGCGCCGCAGAACCCCTATGACGGGGCACTGCTCGACATGTGGAAAGCCGAACTCCCGCCGATCTGGCAGGATGGCGGCGAATGGCCCTATTTGCTGGGCACCGACACGCAGGGCCGCGACATGCTCTCGGCCATCCTTTACGGCACCCGCATTTCGATCGTCATCGGCATCGCCTCCGTGGCTTTGTCCCTGGTCATCGGTTTGACCGCCGGTCTGATTGCCGGATATTTCGGCGGGTTCATCGACAATCTGCTGATGCGCATCGGCGACATCATGCTCTCTATTCCGACGATCCTCGTTGCGATCCTCGTCTCCACCGTCGTGCGCCAGATGCTGCCGGAGAGCCTTCGCGAGATTGGTGCATCGGCTGTGCTTGTCCTCGCCATCGCTCTTTCGGCATGGGTGCAATATGCCCGAACGGTGCGCGCCCAGGCGATCGTCGAGAGCGGCAAGGACTATGTGCAGGCAGCCAAACTCATCGGCGTACCGTCCCGGCGCATTATGGCTCACCATATTTTGCCCAATACGCTGACACCGATCATGGTCGCTGCCACGCTCAATTTCGGCATGGCTATCCTGACGGAAGCGACGCTGTCCTTCCTCGGTATCGGCATGCCACCAAGCCAGCCTTCGCTGGGAACACTGATCCGTATCGGTAACCAGTTCCTGTTTTCCGGTTCCTGGTGGATCGTCCTGTTCCCCGTCGCTCAACTCTGCCTGCTGGTCGTCACCGTCAATGTGCTCGGCGATTGGCTGCGCGATGCGCTCAATCCGAAACTGAGGTAAGTTCCATGCACGATCTGTTGCTCCGCAATGTCAGGCCGATGGCCGGTGAAAGCTGCGATGTCCTGATCAAGGACGGGAAGATTGCCGGTTTTGGAACGTTTGAGCCCAAGCCCGGCATGTCCGTCGAGGACGGCGGTAACGCCATCGCGGTTCCGGGCTTGATCGATGCCCATACGCATCTCGACAAGACCACCTGGGGCATGCCCTGGCATGTCAACAACCGCGCCGCAGTCCTGCGCGAGCGGATCGATTTCGAACGGGAAAACCGCCTTGAGATCGGCATGGATCCGCATCGCCAGTCCATGCGCCATGCAATCGGGCTCGCCGCCAACGGCGGTACGCATATCCGTAGCCATGTCGATATCGATCCAACCCACGGCCTTTCGCTTGTCGAGGGTGTCTGGGAAACCCGCGAAAAGCTGAAGGGTGTCATCGATATCGAAATCGTTGCCTTCCCGCAGTCTGGGGTTATGGTCATGCCCGGCACCGTGGAGCTTCTGGACGAAGCGCTCCGTCAGGGTTGCGAAGTGCTGGGTGGCATCGATCCGTGTGGCATCGACCGCGATCCCAAGGGCCAGCTCGACATCCTCTTTGCCCTTGCCGTCAAGCATGGCGTTCCAATCGACATTCACCTGCATGAGGCAGCCGATCTCGGCGCCTTCACCATGGAACTGATTTTCGAGCGCATCCGCGCCCATGGCATGGAAGGCAAGGTTGCGATCAGCCACGCTTTCGCACTCGGCATGAACGACTATCTGCGCGTCGGCAAGCTGATCGACGAGATCGCCCGGCTCGATGTCGCGATCCTGACGACCGGAGCGCCATCGGCCAACGTGCCCTCCATCATGCGGCTGAAGGAAGCCGGTGTGCGCGTTGGCGGCGGCTGTGACGGTATCCGCGATACCTGGGGTCCGTGGGGTCAGCCGGATATGCTGGACCGCGCCAAGGTCATCGGCATGAAAAACGGACTGCGTTCGGACATCGAGCTCGCTCATGTTCTCCACGTCGTTTCCCAAGGGGGAGCCGATGTGATGCGGCTGGAAAACTACGGCCTGCAGATTGGGTGCAATGCCGATTTGACCCTGTTGACCGGCGAAACGCTCGCCCATGCTGTGGTTGATATCGCGCCGCGGCCGCTGGTCCTGAAGGCTGGTCAGGTCACCGCTCGCCAGGGCAAAGCTGTGGTGGAGATGCCGTGATGAGCAAAGACCTTGCATCCCTCACGCTTGGCCGCCGACCGGAAGGCCGCACACTTGTTACCGCAACCTGGGTGGTTGGCCACAAGGATGGCAATCACCGGCTTTTACAGAACGGTGAAGTTGTTTTCGAAAACGGCGAGATCCTTTTCGTCGGTCACCGGTTTGCCGGCGAGGTCGCCCGCCGCATCGATTTCGGCAACGCGCTGATCAGTCCCGGCCTGATCGATCTCGATGCGTTGTCCGATCTCGACACGACCATTCTGGGTATCGACAATCATCCCGGCTGGACCAAAGGCCGCGTCTGGCCGCGCTCCTATGTCGATGCCGGCCCTTATGAAATGTACAGCCAGGACGAGTTGGCGTTCCAGAAGCGGTTTGCTTTCGGCCAACTGCTCCTGAACGGCATCACGACTGCAGCACCCATCGCCTCGCTGTTCTATCGCGAATGGGGCGAAACGATCGGCGAATTCGACGCTGCGGCCGATGCCGCCGGCGAACTCGGCTTGCGCGTCTATCTCAGCCCCGCCTATCGCTCCGGCGGCATGGTTTTGGAAAGTCCCGGCCAGATCGTCCCGATTTTCGACGAAGAGCGGGGCGTGCAAGGACTGAACGACGCCATCGCCTATATCGAACGGCAGCACGGCCGCCATGGTGATCTCGTGCGCGGCGTGCTGGCACCGGATCGGGTCGAAACCTCGACGCTGGGCCTTCTGCAGCGCACGGACGCCGCCGCTCGCGATCTTGGCGTCAAGTTCCGCCTGCATATGGCGCAGGGCGCCATGGAAGTCGACACCGTCCGCATGCTGCATGGCTCGACCGCACCGGTCTGGCTTGCCAAGGCTGGCCTTCTCAGCGACCGACTGATTGCGCCGCATGCCACCAATGCGACTGAGGAAGACCTAGCGCTTTATGCGGAAAACGGCGTTTCGATCGTGCATTGTCCACTGGTTTCCGGGCGTGGCGGCAGCACGCTGAATTCCTTCTCGGCCTGCCGCAAGCGCGGCATCAACATTGCCATGGGTACGGATACGGCACCTGCCGACATGCTGATGAACCTGCTTGTCGGACTGATCACCTGCCGCGCCAACGACCGTGCACCGGATCAGGTGCGATCGGCCGACTTCTATGATGCTGCAACGCTTGGTGGCGCACGCGCTCTTGGGCGAGCGGATCTCGGCCACCTGTCGCCGGGTGCCCGTGCCGACATTGCGGTCTTCGATCTCGACGATACCATTATGGCGCCGTCCATCGACCCTATTACAACGCTGGTGACCGGCGGTTCAGGCAAGGTCACCCGTGCCGTCTTCGTCGATGGCCGTGTTTCCATGCTGGACCGCAAGCTTGCAGGTATCGACATGGAGAAAGCCCGCGTCCAGGCGCAGGCTCAGTATGACGGGCTGATCGCCAAATATCCGGAACGGAGCTGGAACAATCCGCCAGTTTCGGAAATCTTCTCGCCAAGCTATCCGATCGAGGTTGATACCCATGGGTGAAGCAGAAAAAGCGGTCATCGACGTCCGCAATCTTCAAGTGGAGTTTCCAGGCCGCCGTGGCACGGTGACGCCGCTGTCGGATATCAGCCTGTCCATCCGTGCCGGCGAGATCCTCGGCGTCGTCGGTGAATCCGGCGCCGGAAAATCGATGACGGGCCTGGCGATCCAGGGTCTGCTCGAACGGCCCGGACGCATCAGCGGCGGCGAAATCTGGCTCGGCGACCGCCGGATCGACACGCTCGACGATCGCGCGATGGAGCAGATCAGAGGCCGGGAAATTGGGGCGATCTTCCAGGATCCGCTGACGTCGCTCAATCCGCTGTTCACTGTCGGCTCGCAGCTGACGGAGACGATCCGGCTGCATCTGTCGATGGGTAAGGTTGAGGCGCGGGCACGGGCCATTCAGCTTCTTCGCGATGTCGGCATTCCAGCGCCTGAGGAGCGGGTAGACCATTATCCTCACCAGTTTTCAGGCGGCATGCGCCAGCGCGTGGTTATCGCGCTTGCACTCTCGGCTTCCCCCAAGCTCATTATCGCCGACGAGCCGACCACTGCGCTCGACGTTTCGATCCAGGCGCAGATCATTTCGCTGCTTCGCCGGCTCTGCAAGGAAAAGCAGACGGCGGTGATGCTGGTGACCCACGACATGGGCGTCATTGCCGAAGCGGCAGACCGCGTCGCCGTCATGTATGCGGGCCGTCTCATCGAGATTGGGCCGGTCGAACAGGTGCTGCACGCACCCCGCCACCCCTATACGCAAGGGCTGATGGCGTCGATCCCGTCGCTTGGCGCACGCGTTGAAAAACTCAACCAGATCGACGGCTCGATGCCGCGCCTCGACGCCATCCCGACCGGTTGCGCCTTCAATCCGCGTTGCGTTTCCGTCGGCCCGCGCTGTCTGCGCGAGAGACCCGAACTCATAGCCGTTGGCGATGGCGCCAATGCCTGCTGGCTCAACGCGGGAGGAACAGCATGACCGTATCTGCTCAGAAAAAGCCGGCCCTGACCGTCAACGGTCTGGTCAAGACTTTTGACGTTTCCGCCCCTTGGCTCAACCGGGTGATTGAGCGCAAACCGCGCCAGTTTGTTCAGGCGGTCAACGATATCGACTTTACGGTGCCTGCCGGCGGCTGCCTGAGTATCGTCGGGGAGAGCGGCTGCGGCAAATCCACGGTGGCTAGGCTTGTCACGGGACTGCACAAGGCAAGCGCCGGAGAGATCAGGTTTGCGCCTGGCCGGGGAGGGGCACCACTCTCCGCGCAGATGATCTTCCAGGATCCCTACGCCTCGCTTAACCCGCGCTGGCGGGTAAAGAACATCATCGCCGAGCCGTTGCGCGAACTGAAACTGCGCGATACCGCGGCCGAAGTCATCGAGCGCGTCGAGGAGCTTCTCCTGACTGTCGGGCTTTCCGCGTCCGATGGTGAGAAATTTCCACACGAGTTTTCCGGCGGTCAGCGCCAGCGCATCTCCATTGCCCGCGCGCTGGCGAGCGAGCCGGAATTCCTTGTCTGCGACGAGCCCACTTCGGCGCTCGACGTCTCGGTGCAGGCCCAGGTTCTCAACCTCATGCGCCGCCTGCAGGATGAATTAGGCCTGACCTATCTTTTCATCAGCCACGACATGAGCGTGGTGCGCCATATGTCTGATCGTATCGCGGTGATGTATCTGGGCCGCATCGTCGAAGAGGGCGATACCGAGGAACTTTTTGCCCGGCCACGCCATCCCTATACGCAGCTTCTGCTGCAGACCATTCCCAACATCACTGCGCCGCGGCGTGACCGGGAACTGGCAACCGGCGAAGTGCCAAGCCCGCTCAAGCCGCCATCCGGATGCACCTTTCATCCGCGCTGCCCGATCGCCACGGCCCGCTGTTCGGCGGAGGTGCCGGCCGTTCGTGCTCTCGCCAACGGTACGCGCGTCGCCTGTCACCTTGCGATCGACGAACCGGCGAGCGCCTGAGCCCGTGGCTCAGCTGAGCGCGGCGCGCAGGTCGTGGGACAGGTCGCGGATTTCGCTGAGGTCGAGTTCAGCTTCCACATGGTCCAGATGATGGGCCATCAAATGGGTGGCCTTGCCCGCATCGTTGCTGGCGATCGCCTCGACGATTTCGGCATGTTCGTCCGGTCCGCAGTTGAAGCGGTTGGTGTTGCGGTAGACGGCGGTGATCAGCGACGAGCGGGAAATCAGATCCCGCATGGTCGTGAACAGGAAGTCGGAGCCGACGGTTTCGGCAAGCAGCAGGTGGAAGCCGCCGGAGAGCTTGATGATGTCGGTGGTGATATCCTGGGCGTTGGCAATCCGCTCCTTGGCGACATGATCGCGCAGGCGCTTCAGATTGACCTTGGAGACCGATACGCACAGCCGCTCGATGACGCAGCGCTCCACCGTCCTTCGCACGAAGAAGACGTCCCGGGCCTCCTCGACAGAAGGCTTGCAAATGAAAGCGCCGCGATTGGGAATGATGGTAACAAGTCCATCCCGCTCAAGAACGGCAAGCGCCTGGCGAATCCTCGCCCGGCTGACATTGAAAATCGTGGCCAGTTGCTCTTCCTTGAGCTGCACACCCGGCCGGAGCCTGCGCTCTGCGATGGACAGCCAGACTTTCTCGACAATTTGCTGCGTAGAAGGGCCGCTTTGCTCGGTCATAAAATTCACTCCCCATTGGGGCTAGACAAGCGTGAAACGGTGGAAAAAGTCAACCGTAACAACACGATTTTGATTGCAGGATTGTAGACAATATGATTTGATATTGTAGATTATTAATCTGGGTGGACGCAATGGAATTCGACTTCACAAAGCTTGATCCGCAAAGCCGCTATCGCTTGCTGACGAATTTCATCGGGCCGCGGCCGATCGCTCTGGTGACGACACGCTCGCAGGCTGGCCATAACAATGCAGCGCCGATGAGCTTTTTCAACGTGTTTTCCCATGATCCGGCCATCGTCGTCCTAGGCATCCAGCCGCGCTTGAACGGCGAGGAAAAGGATACGACAGCCAATATCCGCCGTACGAAGGAATTCGCCATCAACATGGTCGACATGGCCCTTTCGCAGCAGATGCTGGTCTGTGGCCTTGGTTTTGACAGTGAGGTGGATGAGCTCTCGATGGCGGGGCTTACCGCTGCCGCCTGCACCAATATCGATGCGTCCTATGCGGCGGAATCGCCTTGCGTTTTCGAGTGCAGGGTCGAGCGCTTCATCGATTACCCGCGGCGTACCCTCGTTCTCGGCGAAGTCGTCCATATGCATGTCCGGCGCGAATGCCTGGATAGCGACGGGCATTATGTCGATCCCGAGCAGTACCAGCCGATCGCCCGACTGCATGCCGACAATTACATCACCTCGGACCGCCAGTTCGTTCTGAAAGCTCCGCCAATTGCCGATTTCATCAAGCCGCAGGGCGATTGAGGGACGCTGAAAGGTTCCATTCCATGCATATCCGTCTCATCAATCCCAACTCCACCGCATCCATGACCGCTCAGGCACTGGAGAGCGCTTTGCGCGTCAAGCAAAGGGACACACAGGTCTCTGCCGTCAATCCGCTCGGCACGCCTGTCAGCATCGAAGGCGGCGCCGACGAAGCCTTGGCCGTACCCGGCATGCTGGACGAAATCCGCAAGGGCGAACGTTTGGGTATCGACGCCTATGTGTTGGCCTGTTTCGACGATCCGGGTCTGCATGCTGCGCGCGAAGTGGCGCGCGGGCCCGTCATCGGTATCTGTCAGGCAGCCGTGCAGGTCGCCATGACCATCAGCCGCCGCTTCTCGATCATCACCACACTGCCGCGCTCGGTTCCCATCATCGAAGACCTCGTCAGCAATTATGGTGCGGAGCGCCATTGCCGCCATGTCCGCTCCATCAACCTTCCTGTTCTCGGGCTGGAGGAGGATCCGGCGGAGGCCGAACGGTTGCTGATCAGCCAGATCGAGGCGGCCAAGAGCGAAGACCAGGCGGAAGCCATCATCCTCGGCTGCGCCGGCATGTCCGCTCTCTGCGAACGGCTGCGCGACGCAACCGGCGTACCGGTCATCGACGGCGTGACGGCGGCAATCAAGCTTGCTGAAGCACTGGTTGGCGCCGGCTACACCACCTCGAAAGTGAACGCCTACGACTATCCCCGTATCAAGGAAAGCAAGGTTGCGGCCTGCGCCTGAGCGCTGCTGGCCGGCCAATAAGCCAAAACCGCTGATGTCGCTTGGATGTTCTCAATCCACTTGCGCACATCAGCCAATGACGGCGAAAAAACACAACGCAGAAAGATTGTCACGACGTTGCGTCGGCTTCGGCGCGGCTAAAGGTTTCAAATTTTCAGTAGAAACCGGCGAGCTCTTGTCTGGCGCGACGGCGGCCGATCTGGTGTTGTCGCGGTGGCTCTGACGCTCCATTGCCGGGCAACTACATTTCTGGATTATTCATAACTTCAGGTTGGGTAGGGATGTATTTTTTCTCGCCTGCCATATCCCACTCAGCCGCTATCGTAGAGGCTAACAGATGGGACCGACCGCTAATACCAAACGTCATTGATCAGAACCCTTGCGCCCATAGGCGTCGGCCGATGGCCATGATTTTCGATGGGCGCTCCTGCATCGCTCTCCAGGCGTAGCAGCAGTGGTCAACGATATCCTCGTAGGACTTGAAGACGCGGTTTGAGAGCCAGTTGTCCCTCATGAACTGCCAGATGTTTTCGACGGGGTTCAACTCCGGCGATTTGGGCGGCAGTGGCAGGATGGTGATGTTTTCGGGAACGATCAGATTTTTGGACATGTGCCATCCGGCCTGGTCCATGATGAGGACGGCGTGTGCGTTGTCTGCGACGTTGCGGGATATCTCGGTCAGGTGCTGGTTCATGGCATGGGTGTCACACCAGGGCATGACGAGAGCGGCCGCCTTGCCCTGCTTGGGGCAGATCGCGCCGAAGATATAGGCTGAGCGTGTGCGCTGGTCATGGGGTGCGGATGGCCTTGATCCACGCTTGGCCCAGCGGCGGGTGATCTTGTTCTTCTGCCCGATACGAGCCTCGTCCTGGAACCAGATTTCGATCACTTTGCCACTGGCGGGACCGGCAGCGATTTCTGCCACAGCGATGGGGAAGTTTTTTTAAATGTCTCAGCCGCCTCGGCATCCTGCGCATGATGTCTTGGGCGAGCCGAGAGCTTGCGATACCCCATGGCACGCACTTCGCGGCCCAGGGTCTCCTCACTCACCGAGATGCGGAATTCTTCCCAAATCCATTGCGCCAGATCACATAGACGCCACCGAACGATGCCATCCAGATACGGGGTCGGCCCACGTTCTATGGCTTGCGCCAAGGCCGCCCGCTGATCGTCGTTCAGCAGAGAAGGTTTGCCCGGAGCCTTGCCGTTGATCAGGCCGCCGGGACCACGATCATTGAAGCGCACCACCCAGTCACGCACGATCTGAACTGTCACACTGCCGACCCGAGCTGCATCGGCGCGCGAGCCGCCATCATAGATCGATGCGAGCGCCAGAAGACGCCGCGCCTGATCGGCATCGCGCGCCTGCCGAGCCAGACGCCGCAAAATGAACCCATTGAAATCCGGTCGCAAAGAAATCGCTGAACCCATCGCAAACCTCCTGTTTGCGCCAGAGATTCAGATTCGTCGGCTTGATGGAATCCTCGAGAGAGTCACACTCAGTGACGGCTGGTATAAGCTGTAAACAGCGGGCACAAAACCAACGCCATCAGGACCACTGACGCTTCCTCCTGGAAGAGGCTGGGGACCCGTGCGTGCAGCGGGATCTGAATGATATGGATGGCGCGGTATTCTACATCCCCCAAAAATAGGCTCGGATCTCGGCTCTTTTAATCGCCTCCCGGGGAGCCTTGGTGCATTGATGGCGGCGAAAAAGGCTGAGCCTTTGATCAGACTTGCGGCGCTGAGCAAACATTACGGGAACTACCTAGTCCTCGATCGGATCGACCTTGAGGTCATGAAAGGTGAAGTTCTTGCCACCATCGGGCCGAGCGGTTCGGGGAAAAGCACGCTTCTCAGATGCGTCAACTATCTTGAAGTTCCAGACGGTGACCTGATCACGGCCGGGCCAACCACCGTCGACGCTACCCGCCCGGCAAGCTTCGGCGGCTTGTTGGTCTCGGCAATCAGGACGTCCCCGTTGGGAAGCACGTGGATCCATCGCGGATGATCGAAGTCTTTCGCAAAGCATTGACCTTCAAGCCCTCAGCCGCTGTCGGCGTCTTGCCTTCCGGCCAGGAGGCCGCTTCAGCGATATTCACGGTTGGAAGGATCGTCGCATTCGGCTTCGGCAAAACGGGTGATGGCCCATATCCCTGATCGACAGAGACTGTTGCCTGCTCGCGGTCGAGGAAAACATATGTGCCAGCGGCGGCACCAAGGAGAACCACAGCCGATAAACCGATAACAATTTTTTGCACGACGATGCTCCATCGAGCCTGATTGAGATGTGCTGTGTAAACTCGCCGGCTTCAAATTTGTTGCACGCATTCTCCCACCGGAAACGGCATCTGTGTACGCAACTGATAATCTTGGGCAGGAACCAACAGACTTCGCAGCGGTTAACCGCACAATCTACAGAAAGGGGCGTTCATGCTTACCGCGTGGCAACGCCCTCTTTTTCCCTCCATGCTCATATCCGTCAGGAGGTTTCCTTGCCGATCATCGCAACAGCCGCCTGGTCGATCCCGAAAGCCGTCGCCAGCCGGTTTCCGCAAGAGGGAAGCGGCCTGGCGCGCTACGCTGCGGTGTTCAACGGCGTCGAGATCAACTCGACCTTCTACCGCCGGCACCGCGCAACCACCTTCGAACGGTGGGCATCGGCTGTACCGGACAACTTTCGCTTTGCTGTTAAACTGCCTGGCGAAATTACCCATACACGTCGACTGAAAAACGTCGGTGGGGCCTTCCGAGTGTTTCTCGGTGATATCTCTCCGCTGGACGGAAAACTCGGCCCGCTTCTCTGCCAGTTGCCTCCCAGCCTGACTTTCGACGAACGGGACGCGGAAACGGCATTCGAGACGATGCGGACAGCGCATCAAGGACCTATCGTTCTTGAAGCGCGTCATAAAAGCTGGGCGGACGATCGAGCATTTGCGGTGCTGAAGCGTTTCTCCATCAGCCGGGTTCTGGCGGATCCGGCGCCCGTCTGGCAGGTTGCCGATTTCCCACTACCGATCGAATATGTCCGCCTGCATGGCACGCCAAAACTCTACTATTCCAGTTATTCGGACGAAGAGCTCCGATCATTTCGCGGAGTGCTTGGCCCCGGCAGTTGGTGCGTGTTCGACAACACCACCTCCGGCGCTGCAGCTCAAAATGCGTTGCGGATGCTCGACATATGTGCGTCTCCAGCGACGTAGGCGATATGGATTACTTCAAATGGAGCGAGGGACGACCGGCCGTGTAGGGTTTCAATCGACTGCTTCTCCGCCGTGAGATTGATGATCCAGACAGTTCCCCCGCCCGTTGTCTTCACTATGAACGCCAACACCTTGCCCGGGGCGGACGACGTGATCGCCTGCCATTTTTCCCCGGCAATTTCAGCCAGCCCTTTGACGATGGCATGCAGCGGACGTTTGCCGCCTTCTTTGACGGGTTCATGCTTTTCCGCGTAAAACCCGAACGAGCCAGTCAGCGCCGAGAGCGTCAGTGTTTCGACGCCGGCATCCAGAACCGAGGCGACATATCCGGCCGCGAATGCGGCCGCAAACTGGCCCGTGTGACGAGGGTCGCGGTTGGCCATGGGGATGCGGGCGCCGTTCAGATTGTCCATCGTGCGGCTGCCATAGGGATTTTGACGCATCGGAATAGTGGATGGGCCGATGCGGTAGGGCTTCCCACCGTAGATCGCGCGGACGGACCGAGTGATGAAGGGCAGGGCTTCGAGCGTCTGCATGACGCTGACATCGTCGGCGGCATGGACGATCGGGTTGGTGCAATGGCTGATGAAGGCAAGGTTTTCGCTGGGTACGCGCTTGCGGTTGAGCTCGGTGAAGTAGGAGAGCATGCCACCACCGAGACGGGTTCCGGGGAAGGCCTTTGCCGCTGCGGCATAGACGTCTTCGAGCGGTGGGCAATCGGGCCACCTGCTGCCGGGTGGTGTCGATTGGCGATCGACCGAGGGGCTGACCACGATGGCGTCGGGCACGAAATATGCGGTGCGCATCCAGGTGGCGATTTCCTGCAGTTCTTCATCGAGAGGGCGCTGGCAGGGAACGGCGATTTCGAGTGTGGTGGTGCCGGTCTGAATGGCGGCGATTTCGGCGAAATCCGTAAACACTGACGCGTCATGGCCGGCCGACGGGTCGAAATGGAAGAGCAATTCCTGAGGCTTGAGGGCATCCGGTTGCCGGAGGGCTGCGAGGCTGGCCTTGGCTTCCTCCGGCGTGATCAGGAGGCCGATGGCGGGCATGATGCCAGTGGCGACGCCGGGAGTGAGGCGGATAATACCGGTATTCTCCGTGGAGACGACAAGATTGCGTGAGATGGCGCGGCTGTCGGCGATCGTCAGGACGATCTGCTGGTTGACCGGCTCGTTTGCCGGAATCTGATACGGCCAGGGCAAGGCGAGGGGGCGGACATAGGTCTTGTAGGAGGCGTCGGACCAGTTGCGCTGATCTTCCATCTCGAACGTATCGCCCTCCATGCGGCATTCGACGCTGACGCCGGGAAGGGCGGTGTGGGTGATGGCGCGCATATCCTTGAACGGCTGCCATGGCTCGATCAGGTCAGGCAACTCGGTATCTTCAATGCTGCCATCGACATGCTCGACCATCACGGCCGTTCCAGCGACGTCGACGATCGGATGCAAGATGCAGAAGCCGCAGCGATTGGTCTCAAAACCGGCTGGAGATTGGGCCGTGCCTTTGAACGTCAGCCTGCCATCAGCCGTGCCTTCGATGGCGGCGGATATATCGAGAAGGGTGCCATCCGGGCCGGCGCAGCGGGCGGTGTAGGCAACGGTAAAGCCGGCTTCCGTCTCGCCGACGGCGATGTTCGACAGCGTTGGGTCATAGGTGCCCCAGTCGCGGTCGCGCACCAGATAGGAGATGGCACGCAACACCTCGACGCCGTCATAGATGATCGTTCTCAAATTGCCACCGGCCAACTGCGCCGTCAGTTTTCCGGCTTTCAGCAGTCGCGGAGCGGGCTCGGCCTGCCTTGTACCGTAGAGCTGGAAGGCGAGGTCAGCGTCCATCATGTCAGCAGCGGTCCGATATCGACGGTGGATTTTGTGGCTGCACTTTCATAGGCAGCCTCGACCAGTACGAAGGTCTTCAGATTGTCTACGCCGGAGGTCGAGGTTTCCTTGGCCGCAATCAGGCTATCGGTCCAGTGCTGCTGGATAGTGAAGACGCTTTCCTGAATATTGTGCCACGGACGCGATGCCCACGGGAGAAGCGTCGGGGCGACATCGGTGTTGACGGTGCCCTGCGCATTCGTGACCTGCAGTTCATAGCCCTGCGACAGGCGGATAGACCCTTCGGTTCCGTCGATCTCGATCAGCGTTTCGGGAAAAGGTTCTATTGCCTGCTTCGTCGCATAGCTGACATCGACGATGGAGGTCGCGCCGCTCTCGTGGTCGAGCAGGATGGTGGCGACATCCTCGCCGTTGATCTTCGGATTGACACGCTTGGTGCGGGCCGTCAGCGATGTGACGTCGCCAAGAATGTAGCGGGCGATATCCAGGGTGTGGATGCCGAGATCTTCGATGATGAAGCGCTTGCCTTCGGCGAGATAGGGTTGTCCGGAAAACACATCATAGCCGGAACGGAAGGAGAAACGGCCCCAGAAGGGTGAGCCGATCGCGCCGCTATCCAGCGCCTTGCGGACGGCCTGGATCGGCGTTTGCCAGCGGAAGTTTTCGTGGATCATCAGCGGAATGCCGGCTGCCGTGCAGGCCGCGACCGTGGCCTTGGCATCAGCGAGCGTCGGGGCAAACGGCTTCTGGCAAATTGCCGGAACCTTGTGGGCGGCGGCCATTTCGACAAGGGCACGGTGGCTGTTCACCGTCGTGGCGATATCGACGAAATCGAAGCCGCCATCGGCAAACATCTGGGCTGCATCGGTGTAGCGCCGCACGATGCCGAACTGATCGCCGACGATCTTCAGGCGCTCGGCATCACGGTCGCAGATGGCGACGATGGCGGCACCCTTGACGTCGTTCCAGCCATGCATCTGGTTGACGGCGAAGAAGCCGCAGCCGATCAGGGCGCCCTTGAGGTCTGGCATATCGTTTTCCTTCAAGACTCAAAAGCTTCTTCCGTGCGCGGAATGGGCGATTGCATATGTGTATGGCCGCTGGCGGTGGTTCCCTCTTCTCCCCACCGGGGAGAAGTGCCGAGCGGATGCGAGGCGATGAGGGGGCCGCGCATTCCGAGTAAGCCGCCCCCTCATCCGGCCCTACGGGCCACCTTCTCCCCCCTGGGGAGAAGAGGGAAGCCTCCAGGAACACAGATGTACTAGCCCTTCTTCGCCAGCTGCATCAATGCCACCTGCTGCTGCAAGCGCCTTTGTGCCTGGTCTACCACCACGGCGACGATGATGACGATGCCCTTGATGACCATCTGCCAGAAGGAGGACACGCCCATCATGACCAGGCCGTCGGACAAAATGCCGATGACGAAGGCGCCGATGATGGTGCCGCCGATCGTGCCGCGGCCACCGGACATCGAGGTGCCGCCGAGAACGGCTGCAGCGATCGCGTTCAGTTCGAACGAATTGCCGGTTGCGGGATGCGAGGCCATCAGTTCCGACGAGATGACGATGCCAACGATGGCGGCGCAAAAGCCGGAGAACATATATACGAACATCTTGACGCGATCGACGCGGATGCCGGACATGCGGGCGGCGCGCTCATTGCCGCCGACGGCGAAGATCTGGCGACCGATCGGCACATATTTAGCGACATAGGCGGCGGCGAGCGCCACCACGATCAGGATCCAGATCGACACCGGCAGCCCGATGATGCGGCCGGAGCCGAGAAAGCCAAAGCCAGTCGTTGCCAGTTCAGGTTTTCCGATCAGGTTCGGAAAAGTCTGGCCGTCGGAGGAGAGCAGCGCGAAGCCGCGCGCCACATAGAGCGTACCGAGCGTGGCGATGAACGGCGCGACGTTGAGCTTGGTGATCAACAGGCCGTTGACCGCGCCGATGAGGATGCCGACGACGAGCGTGATCAGGCAGACCTCGACGACGTTGAAATACATCGTGTAGCCGATCTGCAGGTCAATACCATTGAGGATCAGGCCGCCGGCCACCATGCCGCAGAGACCGACGATCGAGCCGACCGACAGGTCGATGCCGCCGGTGATGATGACGAACGTCATACCCATGGCGAGAAAGGCGTTGAGCGCCACATGCTTCGACATCAGGATGATATTGGCCGTCGATAAAAAGTTCGGGGCGAAGACCGAGAAGAAGGCGATGACGGCAAACAGCGCGATGAAGGTCCTGAGCTTCATCAACGTCAGGAGGATGGAGCCGGTATCGGCCGCAGGGACTTTTTCGGTCGAGGTTGCAGTCGTCATCACGCAATTTCCCTTGTCGATGTGTGGCCGGCCGATTTGTGTCCCTCGGACGCAGCCTTGACGATGAGTTCTTCGGTGGCGTCAGCCCGGTCGAGGATCGTCGTGATCTTGCCGTTGCTCATGACGGCGATCCGGTCGGACAGCGCCATGACCTCTTCGAGGTCGGAGGTCGAAAACAGGATGGCAAGACCTTCGCCAGCGAGCCTGCGCATGGTGCGGAACACGTCGGCCTTGGCGCCGACATCGATGCCGCGGCTCGGCTCGTCCATCAGAAGCACCTTCGGATTGGTCATCAGCGCCTTGCCGATGACGACTTTCTGCTGGTTTCCGCCGGACATGGAAGTGACATCGAAATCCGGGTTTGGCGCCTTGATCGAGAGATTGCGGACCTGCTCCTTGACTGCCGCCTGTTCACGATCGCCGGAAATGTGAAAGCCGAATTTCACGAATTTTTCCAGGCTTGCCAAAGTCAGGTTGGCGGCGATTGACAGGACCTGCACTAGGCCCTCCCGCTGGCGGTCTTCCGGGATGAGGGCAAGGCCCTTGCGGATGCGGGTGGACGTGTCCCTGGCGGCGATCTCTTCGCCTGCGACAAAGATCTTGCCGGTGGAATGTGCGTGCTGGCCGATGACGCATTCGAAGAATTCGCTGCGGCCGGCGCCCATCAGGCCGTAGATGCCCAGCACCTCACCGGCACGAACCGAGATCGACAGGTGATCGACGGCAAAACCGCCGGTCTTGCGTGGCAGGCAGATATTTTCGGCGCGAAAGGCCTCAGCGCCCAACTTGTGATCGAGAGATTTGGCGAAGTCTTTCGCATCCGAGCCAATCATCGAGCGGACGATCCATTTGGTGTCGATATCCTTGACCATTGCCTGACCGGTGATCTGACCGTCGCGCAACACGGTGATGTAGTCGCCGATGCGCATCAGCTCTTCGAGGCGATGCGAGATATAGACGATGGCTACGCCCTGCGCCTTCAGTTCGCCGATCACCTTGAACAGGATATCGACTTCGGCGGCAGAGAGCGCCGATGTCGGCTCGTCGAGAATGAGGATGCGGGTATCGAGCGAGATCGCCTTGGCGATTTCGACGAGCTGCTGCTGGCCGATCGGCAGGTCCTCGACCATGGTTTCGGCGCTGATGCCGGCATCCAGCTTGTCAAGGAACTGATTGGCTTTCTGAACCTGGGCCTTATGGTCGATGCCGCGAATGCCCCTGATGATCTCGCGGGTGGCGAAAATGTTTTCAGCGACGGAGAGATTACCGAACAGGTTGAGTTCCTGGAACACCATGCCAATGCCGTGCTTTTGGGCATCGGCCGGCGAGTTGAACTCAACTTCCTCGCCCTCAAGCAGGATGCGGCCGAGCGATGGTTTCTCGACGCCAGCGATCATGCGCATCAGCGTCGATTTGCCGGCGCCGTTTTCGCCGACGAGAACATTGACCGCGCCGCGTTTCAGCTCAAGGCTGGCATGCTTGACCGCGACGATGCCGGAATAGACCTTTGTCACATCGTCGAGTTTCAGGATCGTATCGTGCGCCTCGGTCGCCATCTCAGCCGCCGATCGCGATGGTGGCCGGCGTGAACAGCGCCGGCTGGCCGGAGGATGGCAATGGATAGGCGCCGAGCGCCTCGACTTTCTTGCCTACAAGGCCATCGCGCGAGAGCTTTTCGAGCGTCAGGCCGTTGACATGGACATTGAAGGCCTTGCCGAATTCGGCCCACTGGATCTGGTTCTTGAATTCGTTGAAATTGACGAAATCGAGGCTGTCGCGGATCGCCGTGCCCTTGATGACCGGGCCGATCTGGATGCGGACATCAGCCTTGCCGTCGCCATCGACATCGGCGTCGAGATAGGCGGCGCGCGATGTCGTTTCGGCCTTGATGATCGTGCCGGACACTTTGGCCGCGAAGGTCCAGGGTGCGCTACCCTCTTTTTCCTTGTGGCCGTATTTTGCCGCTGCGGCATCAAGATCGGATTTGGACAGGGCATCGACCTTCTGGAAAGGTCCGGCGCGCGTCTGCAGGAACGGAATGACCTTGCTGTCCCAGATTTCGGCAACCTGACGGGCGGGATTGAAGCCGCCGCTTGCGGCTTCCGCAGCCTCTTCGGCCGTCGGTGTCTTGATGATCTTGCAGCCGCTGAGCGCCAGAACAATGGCCAGCGGGATCGCAACGGCGGCCCGGAAATTCGGCATAAAAGTCACTCCGTCAGATGGTAAAAAACGCGCAGGGCAGATTGTATCCGCCCTGCGCGCATCCGTGGGGACGGTTAGTCCTTGAGCGCGAAGGTTTCGAGCTTGGTGGCGTTGCCGGCATTGATCAGCACGCAATCCATCAGCTGCTTTTCTTCTGCCGGGCCTTTGCCGGTCTTGATGTAGGCGTCAGCCTGCTCGACGGCCATCTGCGCCTGAGCATAGGCCGGCTGCAGGACAGTCGCCTTGATGCCGCCCGAGGTGATGCTATCGCGCACGTCATTGGAGCCGTCGAAGCCGACGACGATGACGTCGTTGCGGCCGGCAGCCTGAAGAGCGGCGATCGCGCCCATGGCCATCGTATCATTGCCGGAGATGACGCCCTTGATATCGGGGTTGGCCTGCAGGATGGTCTCCATCTTGGAATAACCTTCCGTCTGGCTCCAGTTGGCCGACTGCTGGGCGACCATCTTCAGCTCCGGATATTCGTCGATGATGTCGTGATAACCCTTGGAGCGGATACCGGCATTGAGATCGGCTTCGCGGCCGAGAAGCTCGACATAGTTGCCCTTCTCGCCCATCAGCTTGACGAACTCTTCGGCGCCGAGCTGGGCACCCTGGTAGTTGTTGGAGACGATCTGCGAGACGGCAACACCGGTAGCGTTGATTTCGCGGTCGATCAGGAAGGAGGGCACGCCTGCATCCTTGGCCTTCTGGACGGCGGCGATCGAGGCTTCCGAGCCGGCATTGTCGAGAATGATCGCCTTCGCGCCACGGCCGATGGCGGTATCGATCAGCTGGCTCTGCTTGTTCGCGTCATCATCGTGAACGAGAATGAGCGTCTCGTAGCCAAGTTCCTTGGCCTTTGCTTCTGCGCCGACCGCTTCCGCCTTGAAGAACGGGTTGTCGTGCGATGGCGTGATGATGGCGATGAGGTCGGCGGCGAATGCCGGCATGGCAACGCCCAGCGAAAGGGCGCCGGCAAAGGCGGCAAGGGTCAGTCTGCGTGTCAGTTTCATGTGGTTCCTCCCGGTTGATATAAGAGTAACGGCCCCGTTCCCGGCGGAGCCGTCGATGTGCGGAGCCTCTGCTCCCTGTCGATCAGGTGATGCGCCGGATGCTTTCGGCGATCTCCTCGGGTTCGAAGACTTTTTTCCAGTCGTCGCGCATCAGCGCGGGGATGCCGAATTCGATGGCCTTGTTGCAGGCATCGGAGAACACGCCCTGAACTTCGCCGAAAATCACGGCGCCGAGCACGTTGAGGTGGCCGAGCAAAAAGTCGCGGGCAGCCTCTTCCGGCACACCGCGTTTGACGCATTCGTCCATGGCCTGCTTCATCACAACCAGCAGCGAAGCGGCTACTGTTTCCGACAGGCCCGGTTCCAGCATCGCCATCTGATCGACGGTGACGCGGTGCGAACGCATGACCGGCGCCCAGATGACCTTGGCAATCTCTTCGCCGAGGCCGTAAGCGTCTTCCGGTCCCTGCATCAGCGCGGACACGATGTGCTGCTTGGCAAACAGGCCGCCGAAATGGTCCTTCTTGGCCTGCATATCCGTCTCGTCGTTGAAGATCGGCGGATGGCAGGGATGGGTGACGAAATAGGTGAGATCGGTGCGCGCCGGCAGGTGCCCCGCGAACGGAGCGGCGGCATCAAGCGCCACGACCATGGTACCGGCTTTCAGCTTGTCTGAAATACCGGCTGCGACCTTGCCGATGGCCGTATCCGGCACGGCGAGAATGACGACGTCAACGCCGGACAGTGCCGCATCGACATCGACGCAGGACAGGCCGAGGTCGTTCTGCAGCCGTGCCTTTCCAGCCTCGTTTACCTCCACATGGCGCACATCGAAACGTGAGCCCTTGAGGTTCTTGGCAAGCCGGTAGCCCATTTTGCCGCCAGCACCGAAGAGTGCGATCGAAGTCATATTTCCTCACCTACGCGTTTGTTTCGCGATGGTTTATGGCAACTGGTATGATGAGTCAATCAGCATGTCACATGGTGAGGTGATTATTTATGGTGGCCCGCCTGGGATCGTTGGCGCACGGGTGAATGTGGGCAGTATCGACAATCACTGGAAGATTCCATGGATATCCCGGCAATCAAGAGTAGTTACGCCCAGCGCCGGATTATTTTTGAGCAGATGATGAGACTTTAACGCCGAATAAATCGTTGTAACCAAAGATCATCCATCAGAGAGTTGTTTCTCGGAGTGAGATTTCTGGATGAACGGCAAGGGTTTTCATTATCCGGATTTGAAAGAGCGGAATTTATACTCAGGGACTGGCATTTTATTGGTGTTATTTCGACAAGGAGCGCGCGATGATTGAAAAAGAGCGGTAGCATGCTCAAGCGTATCAAGCGGCACCAGGTCCGGGTGGGCATGTTCATCACCGATATCGAAGATCCTCTGCGGGACGAGGCGGCGCCTGTGCGCAGCTTTATGCTGAAGGACGAAGCGGCGGCGGCGAAGGTGAAGGCCAGCAATATCATCAGCCTTGTCATCGACATCCGCAGGGGAGTGGATGTCGGTAGCGGCCGGGCCCAGCCGGACATGCGACAAAGCGAGGCATCGCTGTCCAATCTGTCCCGGCCTTTTACCCAGACCGAAATCAAGGAAGCGCTGCAGACGATCGAGCAGACCAGGCCGCTTCTCGACACGCTGTTTTCGAACGCACGTATGAATGGCAAGGCCACATTCGAGCCCGCCGATCGCGCTGTCGAACAGATTGCCAAATCGATGGAAAGCAATCCGGCTGCGCTGATCGGCATTACCCGCCTCAAGACCAAGGACGAATATACGTTCCTGCATTCGATCGCAGTCAGCGCGCTGATGGTGCATTTCGCGCGCTTCCTCAAGTTCGATGAACAGACGGTGCGCATTCTCGGTGCTAGCGGTCTGTTGCACGATATCGGCAAGATGGTCATGCCCGACGCACTGCTGTCGAAGAAAAGCGCGCTGACCGACGAAGAAATGGCGAGATCCGCACCCATCCGGTGCGTGGCTACGAATTGCTGTCGCGCCAGGGCGACATGCCGCAGGCCGTTCTGGATGTCTGCCTGCACCATCACGAGCGGATCGACGGCAAGGGTTATCCCTTCGGTCTGTCGGACAAGCAGATCAGCCCTTCGGCCCGGATCGCGGCCATTTGCGATGTCTATGATGCGATGACCTCGGCGCGATCCTATAAACGCGCGTGGACGCCCGCCGAAACGCTGAGGATGATGCTGAAATCGGAGGGCCATTTCGACCGGCATCTGCTGACGCAATTCCATGCCAGCCTACGCGCGTCGTTTTCACCCGCTCCACCGAAAGACCGCCGCAACGGGGTTCGGGCGGTCCAATAGGCTATCGGCATATCTTACCCTTGAAGGCCGTCCCGGATCTGCGCGAAATAGCCATCCGATCCGACCTGTCCGCCCTTGAGCGCGATCTGCAGGCCGTTGGTCGCAGCGTAGGTGCCGTGTGCCGTGCAGAGCGGCGATCCCGGCGTCTGCGGCAGCGGCAGCAGAGTGGTCAGCGCCTGCACATGCAGTTCCCGAAGCGCATGGCTGGACGTATCGCCGCCGGCGATGACGGCGCGGGTCAATTGTTGTTCTTCCACCAGACACCGCAGGATCGTACCGAGCAGCCGGCCAAGCCGGTGGCGGCTGCCGGGAATGCGGTCGATATCGCCGCCGCGATCGGCGGATGGGCCAAGCGCTGTATTGAGGATGACGCTTTCGCCGCGCTTGAGGCTGTCGAGGCCGCTGGCAATGGCCCGTTCAAGAGTGGCATTGCCGTTTTCACCGAGCAATTCCAGCGGGTCGAGATTGATGCCGGCAAACCCGTTCTGGGTCGCATGGCGAATCTGCCGCTCGGTGGTGGGCGAGACACTGCCGGAAACGACAGCAATGCGATCGGCCTTGCCGGGCAGGGGGAAGGTTTTCTTTCCGTCCGTTAGGCCCGCAACGCTCCAGGCGGTTAGCAGTGCGTATTCGACACCGGACGAACCGGTAACGAACCAGCCGCTGTCCCGCCGCAGGCGCCAGAGTTGGCGCCCGGCATGGGACTGGCTTTCCGGGCTGTCGACATCGAACAGCACCAAGCCGTCCGCATCCCTGCAGAGATTATCGACCCGGCCATCCGCATCCGCAGCGGCGAGCATGGAGAGATCAACGAGTCGTGTTTTCAACATCGTCTGAGCGCCGAGATGCTGGCGCAGATCAGCTTCGGCCATGGGTGTCACCGGGTGGCGGCTCATGACGGGGTGGCGGTCGATGCGGTAGACTTCGCCCTGATAGGCGGCGAAGAGATGGCCAAAGGCGGTGTAGCGTTTTAGCTGTGGCGCGCCGACCAGGATGGGGACGTAAGCCTGATCGAACAGCGCCTTGCCGATTTCGACGGCCTTGCCGATATTGCCGATCTGCGGGCTGGAATCGAAGGTCGAGCAGACCTTGTAGTGGCAGATATCAGCGCCGAGGCTTTTCAGCCAGCCGAAGGCCGGCGTCAGGTTTTCGTCCATCCAGTCCGGCGTTTCGCTGCGGCTGGTGCCGGCAAGGCCGATGGCGCGGCAATGGCCGAAACGTTGGAGTAGCGCGCCATCCGGTACATCCATGAACAGCACCGTCTCGACGCCATTGGAGGCTAGCGCCTCCATGACATCGGTGGATCCCGTCAGGTCGTCGCCATAAAAGGAAAGGAGAGGATTGCTCGGTGCGGTCATCAAATCTACTCGCTGGCGTTGCCGAATTTCTGGATGGAGGCGGCAAGCTCGGGATGATCCTTGGCGTATGTCTCCAGTGGAATATCGGCAACGGCCGCCTGCCACGCCTGCTGCACGGCCCGCACACCGGCTGCCGGCCCACCGGGATGGCTGACAATGCCGCCGCCGCACAGATAGAGCAGATCGGTTGTCCGTCCCGTGCGGCGATAGGTTTCCGGAGCCTGCCCACCCCACTGGCCGGACCCGGCGACGGGTAGAGCGCAGTCGGATTGATCGAACAGCGGCGTGGTGACGGCCTTGAAACTCTCGACAAAACTGTCGTCCGGCTCCCAGTATTTGACGCCGATGCCGTTGATCTGGAACTGGTCGACACCGAGAAGACGCCAGAACTGCTGCCAGACCTTGAAATCGAAGCCGATGCCCGGATGGCGGGTCAGCACATCCCAGCCATTGCGATGGGCGTGCAGCACAAGGCCGGAGCGCTTGCGCAGGAACGCCATGCCGCCCATGCCGATGGAGTTGATATTGACCACGGCGCAATTGCCGCCCGCTTCCAGAACGAGATCGTGGTTGCGCATCATCTCGTCGGGATCGGTCGCCGAGATGCCGAAAGCATACATCACCTTCTTGCCGGTCTTCTGCTCGTGATCGAGAATTTTCGGCATGATAGCGGCAACGCGCTCGCTGAGCGGCGAATAGGCCGGGCTCATCAGTTTTTCGTCATCCTTGATGAAATCGACGCCGGACCCGATCAGTTCACCGACCAGTTCGGCCGTTTCATGTGGGCGTAGGCCCAGTGCCGGCTTGACGATGGTGCCGATGATCGGCCGGTCGTAAACACCTGTGAGCTTGCGGCTTCCGGGCAGGCCGAATTGCGGGCCGGGATAGGCAGACTTGTATTCCTGCGGCAATTTCAGGTCGACGACGCGCAGGCCCGTCATGCCGCGGATCGAGAAGATGCCGCCAACCGCAATGGTCATGAGGGCGGAAAGATCGGTACCGATCGCATCGAGCGGGAAGGCGATATCGGCATCAGCGCGGCGGATCGAGCCATGGCCGGGCGAAGCCTCCGGCCAGCTCGGGGTTTCAACATCGGCAAGTGGGCGGATGGCAAGCACGCGGGCGGCAACACGCGCCTTCAGCTCCGGCGTTTCGCCGGGCACGGGTACAAAAGTGCCGGTCGACTGGTCGCTGGCGATCTTTTCCGCCATGGCCTCAACGCTGCCCGACGTTTCAATTCTGTAGGTGACGACGATCATGATCGTGCAAAGCCTCGCGGTATGGCAAATCCTGGCCAGTTCTGTCTGGCGCGTTTTCGCCAACTGGTATAATGAGTATATCAATTGCGCAAGAGGGCACTTGCGTCTGCGGCAATCAATGTGGACTGTGCCCCTCGAAAGCGGATGTGCACATTTCCTTCGCAACGGGACCGGTGCATAACGATGGCGAATGTAAACCAGCGAGATACCATGGGCCAGCAGACCGAACAGATCGTCCGCCGCAAACTGTCCGACGAAGTTTTCGCACGGTTGAAGGCGATGATCACCTCCGGCGAATTGCAGCCCGGCGATGAAATGCCGTCCGAGCGGGAGTTGATGGAGCGCTTCGGCGTCGGCCGGCCGGCGATCCGCGAGGCGATGCAGGCGCTGGCCGGCATGGGCCTGGTGGCGATTTCGCACGGCGAGCGCGCCAAGGTGCTGGAACTGACAGCGCAATCGATCTTCCGGCAGATGGATATGACCGCGAAGATGATGCTGGCCAAGTCGTCGGATTCATTGGAACATCTGAAAAGCGCCCGCATCTTCTTCGAGCGCGGCATGGCGCGCGAGGCAGCCGTCAAGGGCGATGCCAACGACATGGCTGGGTTGCGCGAAATCCTCGACCGGCAGCGCGCATCGCTCGGCGACGCCGAAGCCTTCATCGCCGCCGATATGGAATTCCACACCCGGATCGCCCGGATTTCGCGCAATCCGATCTATGTCGCCGTCAGCGAGGCAATGCTCGCCTGGCTGAAGGAATACCATACCGAAATGCTGATCTGGACCGGCAAGGAAAAGTTCACGCTGGCCGAGCACGAGGAAATCATTACCTGCCTGGAAGCCGGCGACCCCGACGCTGCCGAACAGGCCGTGCTGAAACATCTGGAACGGTCGCGGGCGCTATACGCTGCAAAATAATCGCCGGTCTCCGTGAGCTCCAGCCGCCGACTTTGAAATTGGATGATGGGCAAGCGCTCCAGAATGCGTGACGGCCGACCACGAATTAAAGGTCTCCGGCCACTCACATGGCAGCCACACTGCGGAAAATGGCGCACTGTAGATTGAACGGCCCAGTTCACGGCCACAATCGGAAAATTTCGCAGGGGGCCGGTCATTTGTCCGCTGGCCGGTCGGGCAGCAGGTTGTGGGCCATGTCGAGCCAGGGTGGGTTCTCGGCATACATCTCCTGGATCAACCGCTTGACCAGGCCAATCTGAGCGGAGGTGTCGCCAACCCGGTGATTGAGGATCACGGGCGAGATGGCGTCTTCTTCTTTCAGCAGGCGATAGTGGACGTCTGAGCGCATCTGGCGGGCCGAGGCGGGAATGACGCAGACGCCGGCTTCGGCTGCGACAAGGCCCAGCGCTGTCTGGATCTCACGCACCTCCTGTACTTCAGCGACCCGGGCATTGTGGTTGTGCAGCAGGCTCAGCACCTGATCGGCGTAGCCGGGGCGCGGTTCCTTCGGGTAGACAATCAGCTTTTGGCCAGACAATTCCGAAACCGGGAGAGGCGTTGACAGTTCAGCCAGCCGCGAACTCCTCGGGATGGCGGCGACCAGGCGTTCCTGGCGCAACACAATGCCTACGACATTTGGATCGTCATGATGCAATCGGCCGAAACCAATATCGATGCGTCCCTCCTTCAGCGCCGGGAGTTGCTGCACGGACACCATTTCGAGGAGCCGGATATCCAGTTCCGGCGCATGCTGACGGAGTTTTCTCACAAGCGACGGCAGGCCGCCATAGAGCGTCGATGCGACGAAGCCGATGGAAAACACGCTGTTCTGGTTGAGCCCCACCCGGCGTGTCGCCTCCTGCATCTGCTCCACCCGGCCAAGAACCTGCAATGCCTGCTCGTAAAACAGCCGCCCGGCGTCCGTGAGTTTCAAAGGGCGGCTTTTGCGGATGATGAGCTGGACGCCCAGACCTTCCTCCAAGAGCTGGATCTGCCGGCTGAGCGGCGGCTGGGCGATGTGTAGCACTTTCGCCGCGCGGGTAAAATTGCGTTCGCTGGCAACCGCCACGAAATAGCGTAGCTGTCTGAGATCCATTGCTGTTTTTCTCCTGCCGCCGTCAAGCACTGCATCAGTGCGGGTATGTTGCACCGCAAAAAACTAAAATGCGGAGGCATTTTTCGCTATACGATACTTAAAAAGTATCATTGCAGATTCAAACGGTGTTGGACAAGAGTACCACTCCGTCGCAACCTGTCCGCATGAGCAAAGCCTTTACACCACCGACCCAAACTGCCGATTTTGCCCCTGTCGTCGAACGGATTGAGACTTGGCTGGTCGATCTTCCGACGATCAGGCCACACAAATTATCCGTCGCCACGATGGATGGGCAAACGCTGATGCTGGTGAAAATCCATTGCAGCGACGGCATCTTTGGCATCGGTGAGGGCACGACGATCGGCGGCCTCGCCTATGGTGGCGAAAGCCCGGAAAGCATGAAGCTTGCCATCGATACGCATTTTGCGCCGGTAATGATTGGTCAGGACGCAACCCGTGTGCAGGCACTGACGGCGCGCATCGGCAAGATGGTGAAGGAAAACCGTTTCGCCAAGAGCGCCGTTGAGACAGCGCTGCTCGACGCCCATGGCAAGCGGCTTGGCCTGCCGGTCAGCGAACTGCTGGGCGGCCGCCGCCGCGATCGCCTGCCCGTCGCATGGACGCTGGCCTCGGGCGATACCGCACGGGATATTGCTGAAGCGGAGGCGATGCTTGATCTGCGCCGTCACAGGATATTCAAGCTGAAGATCGGGGCGAGAAGCCTGCGCGAGGACATCGCGCATGTCGCCGCAATCAAGCGGGCGCTGGGCGATCGCGGCGCGGTCCGCGTCGACGTCAATATGGCCTGGAGCGAAACGGAAGCTGCCCATGGCATGGCTGCTTTGGCCGATGCCGGCTGTGAGCTGGTCGAACAGCCTGTCGCGGCTGCTTCGGCGCTGGCGCGCCTGATGCGGCGTTTTCCCGTGCCGCTGATGGCTGACGAATCGCTGACCGGTCCTGAATCGGCCTTCGAGTTGGCCAAGGTCGGCGGCGCCGACGTGTTCGCCGTCAAGATCGAACAGAGCGGCGGGCTTTTCAATGCGCAGCGCGTGGCGGCGATCGCCGACGCTGCCGGTATCGGCCTTTATGGTGGCACGATGCTGGAAGGCGCGTTCGGCACCATCGCCTCGGCGCATGTGTTCGCCACTTTTGCCAATCTGCAATGGGGCACCGAGCTGTTCGGCCCGCTGCTTCTGACGGAAGAAATCCTACGCCAGCCGCTGGATTATCATGACTTCGAACTGACCGTACCCAACGGACCCGGGCTCGGGATTGAGCTGGATGATGATCGCGTCGCTTTCTTCATTCGTGACGGACTGCGCAAAACCATCAGCATTGCCGGGTAAGGGAGAAAACCATGCTTTTCCATGTACGAATGGACGTGAAACTTCCCCACGATCTGCCTGCGGCCCAGGCGGCCGACATTCTGGCGAAAGAAAAGGCCTATTCGCAGGAACTTCAGCGTAGCGGCAAATGGCGGCATATCTGGCGCATTGCCGGTGAATACGCAAACTACAGCATTCTGGATGTCAAGGATAATACCGAGCTGCACGAGATCCTCTCGGGGCTGCCGCTGTTCAAGTTCATGCGCATCGAGGTGACGCCGCTTCTGCGGCATCCGTCCTCCATCCGCGATGACGATACCTGACGATTTCGCAAGGCGGCGTTCCCGGAGAGGAGGGGCCGCGCCAGCTTTTTCCAACAATCCTTAGAGGAGGAATGACCATGACAGTTAAGATTTTCGACAGACCGGACATCCAGGCGTTTCTGAGTGTTTTGAGCGGTCTCGACAAGGACGGCGGCAATCCGCGCGTCAAGCAGATCACGCATCGCATCATGTCCGATCTGTTCAAGGCCATCGATGATCTCGATATTACCCCGGACGAATATTGGGCCGGCATCGCCTGGATCAACGAAATCGGTGCGACCGGACAGGCGGGCCTGATCTCGCCCGGCCTTGGCCTCGACCACTTCCTCGACGAACGTCTGGATGCGATCGATGCGTCGCTCGGCATCGACAACCCGACACCGCGCAACATCGAGGGTCCACTTTACGTCGCCGGCGCCCCGGTCTCGCGTGGCTTTGCCCGCCTGGACGATGGTACGGATACCAACGGCCATACTCTGATCATGCATGGCACTGTTTTCAGTGCAGACGGCAAGCCGCTGCCAGGCGCAACCGTCGAGGTATGGCACTGTGATACCCGTGGGTTCTATTCGCACTTCGACCCGACCGGAAAGCAGGCGCCGTTCAACATGCGCCGGACGATCATCACCGACGACAAGGGCTGTTACAAGTTCCGCAGCATCGTGCCGCATGGGTACGGCGTGCCTCCCGGTAGCCCGACAGAGCGGCTTCTTTCGAGCCTTGGCCGTCACGGCCAGCGCCCGGCGCATATCCACCTCTTCATCGGCGCCGACGGTCACCGCAAGCTGACCACCCAGATCAACATCGAAGGCGACCCTCTGGTCAACGACGACTTTGCTTATGCGACCCGCGACGGTCTGGTGCCGTCCGTCATCGAGCGGACCGACGAGGCTGGCATCAGGGCCAATGACCTCGAAGGTCCGTTCGCCGAGATCAAGTTCGATATTCATCTCACGGCCCTGATCAACGGCGTTGATAACCAGATCAACGAACAGCGCAGCCGCGCGGCCGCGTAAAACCCTGCTATAGCGGCGGCCCCGCAGGGACCGCCGCCACCAACATTCACCGTTGTCATCGACATTGTTGCAAGGGCGGCGCTCGCAGAGGCGCGCCTTGCGGGAGAGAAGTCATGTCCGCAATTATCGATAAAGCCCGGAACCTCGATCACCTGCTTGCCACCGCCGTGCAGGACGACAAGGAGACCGGCATCTTCCGTTGCCGCCGCGACATCTTCACCAGCGAAGACTTGTTCGAGCTGGAGATGAAGCACATTTTCGAGAGCAACTGGGTCTATCTGGCGCACGAAAGCCAAATCCCGGAGAACAACGATTATTACACGACCTATATCGGCCGCCAGCCGGTGGTTATCACCCGCGACAAGAATGGCGAGCTGCACGCGGTCATCAATGCCTGCGCCCATCGCGGTGCCATGCTGTGCCGGCGCAAGCACGGCAACAAGGGTAGCTTTACCTGTCCGTTCCACGGCTGGACTTTCTCCAACACTGGCAAACTACTGAAGGTCAAGGATGAGAAGACGACCCAGTATCCACCGCAGTTCGCTCAGAACGGGTCGCACGACCTGAAGCGCGTTCCCCGTTTTGCAAGCTATCGCGGCTTTCTTTTCGGCAGTCTGAAGGAAGACGTGGCGACGCTGGAAGACTATCTCGGCGAAACCAAGGTCATCATCGACCAGATCGTCGACCAGGCTCCGGACGGGCTGGAAGTGTTGCGGGGCAACTCGTCCTACATCTACGACGGAAACTGGAAGCTGCAGATGGAAAACGGCTGTGACGGTTATCACGTCAGCTCCGTGCACTGGAATTACGCCGCGACGATGGGACGGCGCAAGGAAGAAGGCACGAAGGCCGTCGATGCCAACAGCTGGAGCCGCTCCGTCGCCGGTGTCTACGGTTTCGAGAACGGCCACATCCTGCTGTGGACCAACACGATGAACCCGGAGGTTCGTCCAGTCTATCACCAGCAGGACGAGATCAGCGCCCGCGTCGGCGCCGACAAGGCGGACTTCATCGTCAACCAGACGCGCAATCTCTGCGTCTACCCGAATGTCTTCCTGATGGACCAGTTCAGCACGCAGATCCGTGTGACCCGCCCGATCAGCGTCGGCCAGACCGAAATCAGCATCTTCTGTTTCGCGCCAAAGGGCGAGAACGCAGAGGCGCGGGAATTGCGCATCCGCCAGTACGAAGATTTCTTCAACGTGTCGGGTATGGGCACGGCTGACGATCTGGAGGAATTCCGCGCCTGTCAGGCAGGATATGCCGGCACGGCTGCGCTGTGGAACGATCTGTCCCGCGGTGCGCCGCTATGGATCGATGGTCCCGACGACAATGCCCGCAAGATGGGACTGAACCCGCTTCTGTCCGGTGAGCGCAGCGAGGACGAAGGCCTGTTCGTGCGCCAGCACGAATACTGGGCAAGGGTGATGCGCGATGCGCTTTCCACCGAGAAGAATGGAGTGATCGCATGAGCATTTCCCACGATGCCATCAATGCCTTTCTCTACAGGGAGGCTCGTCTCCTCGATGACCGCGATTGGGACGCGTGGCTGACCTGCTACGCCCCCGATGTGACCTACTGGATGCCCGCCTGGGACGATGACGATCAGATCGTGGAGAACCCGTATTCGCAGATTTCGCTGATCTATTATCCCACCCGGGACGGCCTGGAAGACCGGGTATTCCGGATCAAGACGGAGCGGTCTGGGGCTTCCATGCCGGAACCCCGTACCAGCCACAACGTCACCAATGTCGAGGTGTTGGCAGACCGGGGCAACGAAGTCGACGTGCGCTACAATTTCAACACGTTGAACCACCGTTACAAGATAACGGACCAGTTCTTCGGAACAATTTTCGTCACATTGCGCGAAAGCGAAGGCGGTCTGCTGATCGCCAACAAGAAGATCGTGCTGAAGAACGACTACATCCGCCAGGTCATCGACGTTTATCACATCTGACGATCGAGTTCCGGCGTGGCAAGAGCTTTGAGGAGCAACCATGACCAGCTACAGGATTGCACTGAACTTCGAAGATGGGGTAACCCGCTTCGTTGAATGCAAGGTGGGCGAGAAGGTTCTCGACGCCGCCTTCCGCAACCGGATCAACCTGCCGATGGACTGTTCCGACGGCGTCTGCGGTACCTGCAAGTGTCGCGCCGAAAGCGGCGTCTACGATCTGGGTGGTGACTATATCGACGACGCCCTGACCGAAGACGAGGCGGCCGAGGGTCTGGTGCTGACCTGTCAGATGGTGCCGTCAAGCGACTGTGTGATCGCGGTTCCCACCACATCGCTGGTTTGCAAGACCGGACAGCAGAAATTTGCAGCCACGGTGGCACAGGTGACCCCGCACAACGATGCGGCGATCCTGCTGGAGCTGGATGTTGACGCCGCCACAGTGGCGCCGGCCTTCCTGCCGGGCCAGTATGTCAACATCGACGTGCCGGGCAGCGGGCAGAGCCGCTCGTACTCCTTCAGTTCGGCGCCGGGCGACCGGCGTATCGCTTTCCTCATCAAGAAAATCCCTGGTGGCACCATGAGCCATTGGCTTGCCAGGGCGAAGGCGGGCGACCGGCTGGACCTGACAGGCCCACTCGGCAGCTTCTACATGCGCGACGTACAGCGTCCGTTGCTGCTGCTGGCGGGTGGCACCGGGCTTGCGCCGTTCCTCTCGATGCTGGAAGTGCTTGGCCAGGCAGGTTCGCAACAGAAAATCCATCTGATCTATGCTGTGACGCGTGATCTCGACCTGGTGCTCGTCGACGCGATCGAGGCCTATGTCGCGCGCCTGCCCAACTTTACCTTCGCCACCGTAGTGGCCGACCAGGCGTCGTCCCATCCACGCAGGGGCTGGGTTACACAGCATATGCCGGACGACACCGCGGATGGTGGCAATCTGGATGTTTACCTGTGCGGTCCGCCGCCCATGGTCGATGCCGTGCGCCACTATTTCGACGACAACGGCGTCAAACCCAACAGCTTTCACTACGAGAAGTTCACGCCGAACGTTGCGCTGAAGGAAAGCGCATGAGCGCGGCCCATTTCGCCAACCGTTTTGCCGCCAAGGTTCTGGTGGTGACGGGTGCTGCCCAGGGCATTGGGCGTTCTGTTGCGTTGCGGGCGGTGCAGGAAGGCGGGCGCGTGCTGTTCGTCGACCGGGCCGATTTCGTCGGGGACGTGGCCGCCGAGGCGGACAGCAGCAACGCGGCCGCGTTCACTGCCGATCTCGAGACCTTCGACGGTGCGGCGGCGGCCATGGAGTTTGCGGCCGAAAGGTTCGGCGGCATAGACATCCTGATCAACAATATCGGCGGAGCGATCCGCATGCGTCCCTATGCCGATTTCGAGCCGGCGCAGATCGATGCGGAAATCCGCCGGTCGCTGATGCCGACGCTCTACGGCTGTCATGCCGTTCTGCCGCACCTTTTCGCAGGCGGCGGCGGCACCATCGTCAACGTGTCGTCGAATGCCACGCGTGGTATCCACCGGGTGCCCTATTCGGCGGCGAAGGGTGGTGTCAACGCGCTTACTCAGGCGCTTGCCATGGAGCTGGCGGAACGCAACATCCGCGTCGTTGCCACCGCGCCGGGCGGTACGCAGGCGCCGCCGCGCCGCGTGCCACGCAACGCCGCCGGCGACAGCGAACAGGAAGAGGCCTGGATGGCCGATGTCGTGCAGCAGGTGAAGCAATCGAGTTTCATGAAGCGTTACGGCACCATCGAGGAGCAGGCTGCACCGATCCTGTTCCTTGCCTCGGACGAGGCGTCCTACATTACCGGCAGCGTCTTGGCCGTCGCTGGAGGCGATCTCGGCTGAAGATTCCAACTTTTATGCGTAACGACTCGGGGAGGAGCGATGATGCGCAATATCGATATCAATGAAGCAATAGATAACAACCCTTTTGGCAGGTTCCAGTGGACCGTGGTGGCGCTCTGCGCGCTGCTTTTGATCGTCGACGGCTACGATGTCTTCGTTGCCGGAACCGTTCTGCCAACGCTCATTACCGAATGGGGCCTGACCAAACCACAGGCGGGCGCTCTGCAGGCGTGGGCGCTTTTCGGAATGATGTTCGGTGCCCTCATCTTCGGCACCCTTGCCGACAAGATCGGGCGCAAGAAGGGCATTGCGATCAGTTTCCTGCTGTTTACCGTCGCAACCCTTCTGACCGGTTTCGCCAATACGCCGGAACAGTTCAAGATTTTCCGTTTCATTGCCGGTCTCGGATGTGGCGGCCTGATGCCGAACACCGTGGCCTTGATGAACGAATACGCGCCCAAACGCCTTCGCGGCACCATGGTAGCGATCATGTTCTCGGGTTATTCCGTTGGCGGCATGGTGGCCGCGGGGCTCGGAATCGGTCTTATCCCGCAATACGGATGGAAGCCGATGTTCCT
Source organism: Pararhizobium sp. (assembly GCF_965279435.1). Lineage (NCBI taxonomy): Bacteria > Pseudomonadati > Pseudomonadota > Alphaproteobacteria > Hyphomicrobiales > Rhizobiaceae > Pararhizobium > Pararhizobium sp. The sequence continues at coordinate 811,343 of NZ_CBDIHY010000002.1, read as the reverse complement.
GATCGCCGCGCTGCCGCTGGTCATGCTGCCGGTCATCCTGTGGAAGCTGCCGGAATCGCTAGGCTTCCTCATTCGCCAGGGCCAGCAGGAAAAGGCGAAGCGGATTTATGAAAAGCTCAGCCCTTCCACGCGCCTTGCCGAGAGCGACAGACTGGCCTTCAGCGAAGTCAAAGGCGCGTCCGCATCGGTCGCCGAACTGTTCCGCCATCAACGCATGCTCAGCACCCTCATGCTCTGGGTTTCCTTCTTCTGCTGCCTGCTGCTCGTCTATCTGCTGTCGTCGTGGCTGCCGAAAGTTCTGCAGGAGGCGGGTTATGCTGAAAAAGCCAGCCTTCTCAGCCTGTTCTCGCTCAACTTCGGCGGTATGGTCGGTGCCATCACCGGCGGCCGTCTGGGCGACCGTTTCGGACTGCCGAAGGTGGTCGTCGGCTTCTTCATTGCAGCCACACTTTCGATCGCCCTGATCGGCTTCAATCTGCCCACCGGCCTTCTGTTCCTGATGGTGTTCATCGCCGGTGCCACCACCATCGGCACGCAGATACTGCTCTACGCGAGCGTCGCGCAGCTTTATAATCTCTCCGTCCGTTCCACGGGGTTGGGCTGGGCCTCCGGCGTCGGGCGCATCGGCGCTATCGTCGGGCCGACGCTGGGTGGTGTTCTTCTTGCCCAGCAAATGCCGCTCCAGCAGAATTTCCTGATCTTCGCGATCCCGGCCGCGATCTCGACGCTGGCCATGCTGGTGTTCACGGTCGCCAATGCCCGCCGCACCAGCGCGGTGCTGGTCGCAGCGGCGTAAGGGGCTGCACGATGATCAATCCCAGCTCACGGTTCCGCCACGCCAGCCACACGGAGCCTTGTCGCAGAGTTCCAATACGCCGCAACGAACAAAGAGCAGTCCAGTCATGCCCTATCTTGATCTCGCCACCCATCGTCTCCACTACCGCGTCGATGCTGACGCCGCACCGGGAAAACCCTGGCTGACGTTCAGCAATTCGCTCGGAACAGACCTGCATATGTGGGATGCGCAGGTGGCTTCTCTTTCGCCGCATTTCCGCATCCTGCGCTACGATCGGCGCGGGCACGGGCTGTCATCGGCACCCCCGCCGCCTTACGCTCTGGCCGATCTTGGCGGCGATGTGCTTGCCCTACTCGACGCACTGGAGATCGGGCAGACCCATTTCTGCGGTCTGTCGATCGGCGGCTTGGTCGGGCAGTGGCTGGGCATTCATGCGCCAGAACGAATTGACAAGATCGTCCTCTGCGCGACGGCGGCGAAGATCGGAACGGCCGAAAGCTGGGCCGCCCGCATCAAAGACGTGCGGGAAAACGGCCTTGGTGGATTGACCGGGGCAACCGCCGAGCGCTGGTTCACGCCAGGTTTCAACGCGCGCGAACCTGTCACCGTCGGCGCCATCCTCGAAAGCTTCACCGCCACCTCGTTGGACGGTTACGCCGGCTGCTGCGCGGCTCTTGCCGGCGCCGATCTGCGAGACCAGATCGCGGTGATTGCCAGTCCGCTTCTGGCTATTTCCGGTGCTGACGACGCAGTGTGCCCGCCATCGGATCTCCAGGAGATCGCCGGGCGCGTACAGCAGGGGCGGCACGTATCCTTGCCTGGACGGCACATCATCAACGTCGAGGCGGCGCCAGCCTTCAACGAACTGCTGCTCAGGTTTTTTAGCGATGGATTCTTAGCAACGGACGCCGAATAGGAATGAGGCTCACGCAGCGGCAGCGTTCATTCTTTTGCCGTCACGCGAGCCTAACGCGATACGCAGGCCCATCAACACGGCTAGCCGGGTACGAAACAACGTCCATTGGATCGAGAGGAAATTGAAATGACAAGAACGGCATTCATTATCAAGGACGAACACCTGAAAGGTGCGACATTCGATGGCGCCTGGAAAAGCTCCGTCCGGACGCAGGCCGCCATTGAACCTGCAACCGGCAGAATTTTGGGGCAGATCGGCATGGCCAGCCCCGATGATATACACACCGCCGCCGCCGCCGCCCGCAAGGCACAAACCGGATGGGCCGCGACAGACTATGAGCGCCGCGCGGAAATTCTGCGCAACGCCGCCCGGACTGCGGAAGACAACCGCGACGAAATCATAGACTGGCTCGTGCGCGAATCCGGATCGACGATCTCGAAGGCAGCATTCGAACTCGCCGTAACGATCAAGGCTCTTTACGAAGCCTCGGCAATGCCGTCTCAGTCCGCAGGGCAGATGCTGCCGACGCGGCCCGGCCGCCTCAATCTTGCCCGCCGCAGGCCGATAGGCGTCGTCGGCGTTATTTCGCCGTTCAATTTCCCGCTATACCTCGCCATGCGCGCGGTCGCGCCCGCCATCGCGGTTGGCAATGCGGTCGTGCTGAAGCCGGATCCGCGCACCGCGGTGTGCGGAGGATATGTCATTGCCCGCCTGTTCGAGGAAGCGGGCCTTCCGTCCGGTGTGTTGTCCGTTCTGCCGGGCGACGGTGCTGCCGGGGCTGCTTTATGCGAAGCGCCCGACATCGGCATGATCCAATTCACCGGTTCGACGCCGGCAGGGCGTAAGGTCGGCGAGACGGCGGGCCGAAACCTCAAGAAGGTCTCGCTCGAGCTTGGCGGCAAGAATGCCTTCATCGTCCTCGACGATGCCGATCTCGATCTTGCCGTTAAGAATGCGGTCTGGAGCGCCTATCTGCATCAAGGGCAAATCTGCATGTCGGCGGGCCGTATTCTCGTACAGTCCGGTATCGCCGAGGAATTCAGCCGCAGGCTTGCCGCGCACGCGGCCGGGTTGCCGGTCGGCGACCCAGCGACAGGACAGGTGGCTCTTGGTCCGATGATCAACCAAAACCAGGTTGATCACGCATTGGCGATCGTAAAGGCAGCGGTTGCGAATGGTGCAACGCTTACGGCCGGCGGATCTGCCGACGGTCTGTTCTTCCAGCCGACGGTATTGACCGGTGTACGCCCGGGCAACCCGGCTTTCACTGAGGAAATCTTTGCGCCCGTCGCCGTCTTGACTGTCTTCGACAAGGACGAGGACGCCATCGCGCTTGCCAATGATACGGAATACGGCCTCTCGGCGGCCATCGTCTCGCGCTCGGTCGGGCGCGCACTTGCCCTCGGCGAGAGACTGAATGTCGGGTTGCTGCACATCAATGACTCGACGGTCAATGACGAGGTTGTCAATCCGTTCGGCGGTGTCGGCGCCTCCGGCAACGGTGCCAGCATCGGCGGTCCGGCCAATTGGGAAGAGTTTACACAATGGCAGTGGGTGACGGTCAAGGCCGAAGCCCCGGCCTACCCCCTTTGAAATGGAGGATATCATGATGAACCAGGCAATTCGCTGCACCGAAATCACTGCCGCCGTGACGCGCTCCAAGGGCGCTCCCTTCACAATCGAAGCGGCACGCATTCGCCAACCTCAGGGGAGCGAAGTGCTGGTGCGCGTTGTCGCAACCGGCCTGTGCCACACCGACATGATCGTTCGGGATCAGTACTATCCGGTTCCGCTGCCGGCGGTGCTCGGCCATGAAGGTGCCGGGATCGTCGAGAGCGTGGGGCCGAACGTCAAGATGATCAGGCCCGGCGACCATGTTGTGCTGACCTACGGGTCATGCGGTCATTGCGACAGTTGTGCGGAGGGGCACGGATCCTACTGCCAACACTTCTTCCGGCTGAATTTCGGCGGTTCCGACGCCAGTGGTCAGACGGCGATCGAGGATGCCGACGGGCAGTCGCTGCATGACCATTTCTTTGCCCAGTCGTCGTTCGCGACCTACGCGATCGCTGAGGAAAACAATGCGATCAAGGTGCCGAAGGACGCTCCGCTCGATATTCTCGGTCCGCTCGGCTGCGGCATACAGACGGGGGCCGGCGCGGTCATCAACTCGCTCAAGGTGACGCCGGGAGCAAGCTTTGTCAGCTTCGGCGCCGGTGCCGTCGGGTTGAGTGCCATCATGGCTGCACGGATCGTCGGTGCGGCCACCATCATTGCGGTGGACGTGGTTTCGTCGCGGCTGGAGCTTGCCAAGGAACTTGGCGCAACGCATATCGTGAACAGCCGCGAGCGTGATGTCATCGCGGCCGTCATCGAAATCACCGGAGCCGGGGCGAATTTTGCGCTGGAATCGACTGGCCGGCCGGAGGTTTTGGCACAGGCGATCGAAACGCTCGGATTGCTCGGCGTCATCGGGGTCGTTGGCGCACCAAAGCTCGGGACGAAGGCCGAGTTTGATGTCAACAATCTGCTGCTCAAGGGGCGCAGCATCCGTGGTATCGTCGAGGGCGACAGCGTGCCGCAAGTCTTCATCCCGCAACTCATAGAACTGCACCGTCAAGGCCGTTTCCCCTTCGATAAGCTGGTGAAATTCTATCCGCTTGCTGAAATCAACCAGGCAGTGAAGGATTGTGAATCCGGAGTAACGTTGAAGGCGGTGTTGCGCATGCCGCAAGCGTGAAGGATTTCACGGATCTAGCGTTATGAAATAAGTGTGTGGTCTCGGCGGTAGCAATGCCGAGTTGTCACCGGAACTGCATCCGATTGGCACCGAGCACCTTCACCCCCAACACCCAGTGCCAGAGGTGGCGAGCGCAATGATCATCGCCCGCTGCCGGTTTATCGGGCGCGATCTCAAGCTAATCCCAACCTGGATTCATAGCCATCGGCGGTGAGTTTTATGCTGGCATCTCTGGCCTGACATTCAGCCCAATGGGTGAGTGCCTGCCGATAGGTGAGAGCCTCAGCAAAAACCGTTCAGCTTGAGGATCTTGTGCGCCTCGATCGATGCGCGAAGCTCGTCTTCGGAGGTGCGGTTGCCCTGGTTGGCGTCGGGATGGTGCATTTTGAGCCGTTCTTTGTAACGGCTTCTGATTTCCTCCGGCGTCGCCTCTGGCGGAAGTCCAAGTGTCGCGAAGGCCTTGGCTTCGAGAACCTTGAGTTTTCGGACCGGGACACCGTTTTTTTGCGCCCGGTTCTGTGCATCTCTGCGGGCGTTCAACGTCTTTGCAGAGCCGGAGCGGACAGTCGACGGAATGGGAATTTCGGTTGCTTGCTGGACACGGGTTCCGAACGTCGCACGACTGCCGGTCGTCGCTTCCTTTTGGTAGCGGGCAACGTCCGCATCCACTGGAGCCGTCGTAAAGCTATAACCCTTGTTGTAGTCTTTCACGTGCTCAAGACAGAACAACAGATACAGGCCTTCCGCACCCGGGCCAACAGGGGCACGATGCGTGCCAACCTTTTCGCAGCCATCCCATTGGCATTTCGGACCAGCGGGTGCGCTGGTGGTAGCCGTCTTTTTGCGGGTCGATTTAAGTCCGACAAATATTTTCGAATCAAGCGTCATAAAGCCTATATGGACGCAGTGCGCCACGACCGCAAGATTTTGTGGACGAGGCCGCAAGGGCTTTTGCGAGGTGGCGCTTCAGGCTTAGGCTGGATATTCATACCAAGCATCGTTCCAAGAGCAGCCCAGCTGCCTGCCATGAGGATTTCGACGTCACGCGATCGTGAATTGATCGGAATGGCGCTGCTGTTCAGAGCAGATAGCGGGCAGGACTGGTGTATCGAGGCATACGCACCTCTTTGGTTGCCAAAAAACCATAATTGTTCCACCAACGTTACTGATCACGACACGACATTAGAATTGGATCACAGCTGAATGCGTATACACCACTGCTTGCTTGGTATGTTCCTGGCAGTCGCACCATCCGCATATGCTCTGGAAGCCGGATCGCCGCCCGTTCTGGGGCCACTGCAGCAACAGGGACAAGCCGCGCGTCTAAGCGCGCAATTCATGACGCGTTTCGGCTACAGACCCGTTCCGCTCGATGATGCCTTGTCAGCCAAGATCATGACCAGCTTCATCAAGTCGCTCGATCCGGACCGGACGCTGTTTCTGCAGGCGGACATCGATAAATTCATGTCCAACAGCACAAAGATTGACGATGCCATCAAACGGGAAGACCTGCGGATTCCGTTTTCAATTTTCAACGTCTATGAGCAGCGCGTTGTCGGCCGGATGGACTATGCGCGCACCTTGCTCAAGCAAAAGTTCGATTTCAGTGCGCAGGAATCCTATTCCTTGCTGCGCGACGAAGCGCCCTGGCCGCAATCTCAAGCCGAAAGCGATGACCTCTGGCGAAAACGCGTCAAAGGCGACTGGCTCCGGCTGAAACTGGCAGGCAAAACGGACGCTGTCATTCGTGACACGCTCGACAAACGCTATCAAAATTCCCTCGATCGCGCTTTTAAGTACAAGAGCGACGACGTTTTCCAGTCTTTCATGGGCGCCTATACGACGTCGGTTGATCCGCACACCGACTATTTCGGCGCGCGGGCTTCAGCTGAGTTCGATATTTCCATGAAGCTTTCGCTGGTTGGTATCGGTGCGGTCCTGCAGGAGCGCGATGACTACACGACGATCCGTGAACTCGTGCCGGGTGGCCCGGCGCAATTGTCCGGCAAGCTTACGGTCGGAGATCGCATTACCGGTGTCGGTCAAGGTCCCGACGGCCCGGTAAAGGAAGTGGTGGGCATGCGCCTGGATGAGATCGTGCAATTGATCCGAGGCAAGAAGGATTCAGTCGTACGACTGGACATCTTGCCGGCGGATGCTGGTCCAGATGGCAGCCATCGTATTATCAGCCTGACGCGCGACAAGATAAGCCTCGAGAAGCAGGCCGCCAGCAAGTCCATCCTGCCGGTAAAGGATGGCGCGGCGACACGCAAAATCGGCGTCATTACGTTGCCGGCGTTTTATGAAGATTTCGAAGCGCGGCGAAAAGGCGACCCGGATTATCGAAGCGCCAGCCGCGATGTCGCCAAGCTTCTCGGCGAACTGCAGCAGGACGATGTCGATGGTGTCGTCATCGATTTGCGCAACAACGGCGGCGGGTCACTGACCGAGGCGATTGAACTGACAGGTCTGTTCGTCGGAAAAGGTCCGGTGGTTCAGCAACGCGGTGCCAATGGCAGGGTGGAGGTCGAAAGCAACGATCGTCCAGCGGCCGCCTGGACAGGTCCGGTTGGTGTTTTGATCAACCGCGGTTCTGCGTCGGCTTCCGAGATTTTTGCAGCAGCGATACAGGACTACGGCCGAGGCGTGATCATCGGCGAACCCAGTTTTGGCAAAGGCACCGTGCAAACCGTCGTCAACCTTGATAAGGCGGCCAACAACAGCAAACCGAAATTCGGCGAACTGAAATTGACCATTGCGCAGTTTTTCCGTGTTAACGGCGGAACGACGCAGCTGCGCGGCGTCACGCCCGATATCAGCTTGCCGGGCCTTTCGGATGCGAAGAGTTTCGGTGAAGCAAGCTATGACAACGCTTTGCCATGGAAACAGATCAAGCCGGCAAAATATGCACCTGCCGGTGATATGGCGGCTTTGCTGCCGCAGTTGCAAGAGCGCCACGATGCCCGGGTGAGCAATGATCGGGATTTCCAGCGCTTTGTGGAAGACGTTGCCGAACTGAAAGCGCAGCGCGAGAAAGGGGTTGTCTCCCTCAATCTGACGGAGCGTCGAAACGAACTGGCTGCCCAGGCCGCCCGTCTCAAGGAGCGGGCGCAATTCAGCGATGGTCTGGATCTCGGTGAAGATGATGGTCTGCAGGCAGACGAGCGCAGCCTGAGCGCTGATATTGCCCGTGAAGCTGCCCGCAAGAATGCAAAGGATGTTTTGCTCAATGAGGCCGCCGCCATTCTGGCGGATGAAGCGGATTTGCAGGAAGGCGTGCGATAGGCAGCGATACAACGGTTGGGAGCATGGGCGGAAACTTGGCCCGTACGACGGCATGCGCCGGTCCCAATCGTGCGTTCGTTGTTCGAATTCTAACGCTTAAGACGCCGTTGGCCCCGCGATGACATCGGGGGCCAACAATTCCTGTTTCATCCATGTGACCGCCAAAAACGATGTTTTGGCCGCCGATGGAGATCATGGCGTCTTTTAAATGCCAGGCAGCACTTCGCGCCAAAAATCTGGCTGAGGGTCTTGCAGAAGAACCGCGCAACCGGCCTCGGCGGGGTGAGTTGGCTGGAATTCGATTTCCCTAATTAGAATATAAAAAACATAGATTATCTGTATTTGTGCGAATTTGCGGCTATTTTGTCCCGGTTCCAGCGGCATTTCCAATGCTGCCTGTCTGCAAACTGGAGATATCCATGGCCCGTCAAATCCGCTTCAACGCCTTCGACATGAATTGCGTTGGCCACCAGTCGCCGGGATTGTGGTCGCATCCGCGTGACCGGTCGTGGAAATACAAGGATCTGGACTATTGGCAAGACTTAGCCCGCACATTGGAGAGCGGCATCTTCGATGGCATCTTCATTGCCGACGTCATCGGCTATTACGATGTCTACAAGGGCACGAACTATCACGCGATCCACCAGGCAGCCCAGATCCCGGTCAATGATCCGTTGCAGCTCGCCGCCCCGATCGCGCTTGCCACCGAACATCTCGGTATCGGCATCACCGCATCAACCTCGTTCGAGCACCCCTATACCTTTGCCCGCCGGCTGGCGACGGCTGATCATCACACCAAGGGCCGCGTCGGCTGGAACATCGTGACGTCCTACCTTGAAAGCGGCGCCAAGAATATCGGCCAGGGTGGCCTGCGCGGTCATGACAACCGCTACGAGGTCGCCAACGAGTATGTCGAAGTGCTCTACAAGCTTTTCGAAGGCAGTTGGGAGGAGGGCGCGGTTCTGCGCGACCGCGAAAAGCGCATCTTCACCGACCCGACCAAGGTTCACGAGATCGGCCACAAGGGCAAGTATTTCGACGTACCCGGCTATCACCTGAGCGAGCCTTCGCCGCAGCGGACCCCGGTCCTCTACCAGGCCGGTGCCTCGGGCCCCGGTAAGACGTTTGCTGCCGGCCATGCCGAGTGCATCTTTGTCGCTGCCCCGACGAAATCGGTGCTCAAGGGCTATGTCGCCGACATTCGCGAACGCATTGCCCAGGCCGGCCGCGATCCGAAGAAGGTGTTCATCTACACGCTGATCACCATCATCACCGACGACACTGAAGAAAAGGCACAAAAGAAGTTCGAGGAGTACAAAAGCTATGTCTCCTATGACGGCTCGCTGACCTTCATGTCCGGCTGGAGCGGCATCGATTTCGGCCAGTACGCGCCGACGGACGTGGTGGAGAAGATCGAGACCAATGCGATCCATTCCTTTGTCGAGCACATTGCCGGCGGTGACAAATCGTGGACGATCGACGAACTCGCGCAGTTCGGCGGCATCGGCGGCATGGGGCCCGTCTTCGTCGGTTCGCCGGAGCGGATAGCCGATATCCTGCAGGAATGGGTCGAGGATACCGGCGTTGATGGTTTCAACATCGCCTATGCGGTGACACCTGACAGTTTCGAGGATGTCGTCGGCCATATCGTGCCGGAACTGCAAAAGCGCGGTGCATACCCCACGGCCTACAAGCCGGGGACGCTCAGGGAAAAGCTCTTCGGTGACGGACCCTACTTGCCGAAGAGCCATCCTGCCGACGGCTACCGCGACATCGAGGCGGTCAAGCGGCGCGAGCAGCAGGCGGAGAACAAGCTGAAGACGGTTGGTGCGTGATGGGTGACACGCTTCTCGAACGCCAGGCGCTACCCGCCGCCAGCGCGGACCATCAACCGGAAACAGGTGCAGGAACGACAATGAGCCAGATCGATTTGGCCTGGGGCGCAGGGCCGAGCCCGCGCTACGAGACATTGGCTGCGGGCTTCCGGCCACTGTTCGCTCGCATCGCCAAAGATGCGGTGCAACGCGAGCTTGAGCGCGGCTTGCCACATGACCAAATCGGCTGGTTGAAGCAGGCCGGTTTCGGGGCTCTGCGTTTACCTGTCAGCGAAGGCGGACGGGGCGCGACGCTGCCTGAATTTTTCAATCTGCTGATCGAATTGTCGGAGGCGGATTCCAACATCACCCAGGCGCTTCGCGGCCATTTCGGCTTTGCCGAGGATATCGTCAACAAGAGCGAGGGAGCGTGGCGGACCCGTTGGACCGGCCGCCTGTCGCGTGGCGAAATCGCCGGCAACGCCTGGACCGAAATTGGCGAAGCGAAGCAAGAGGGCTTTTCGACGCGGGTCACGGACAAGGGCGGAAAACTGGTTCTCAACGGCACCAAATACTACACCACAGGCTCGCTGTTTGCCGACTGGATTGATGTCGGGGCCAGCAACGAGGATGGCGCGGGCGTCGCCGTTTCCGTTCGCCGGCATGCTGACGGTGTCGATGTCATCGACGATTGGGACGGTTTCGGCCAGACACTGACGGCCAGCGGCACGACGACGTTCACCGATGTCGAAATCCTGGCGGAAGACGTCAGTATCGAGGAGGAGAAATTTCGGTATTCGGCGGCCTTCTATCAGCTCGTCCATCTGGCGACTTTGGCCGGGATCGGCCGGGCGCTGACCAGTGATGCCTCAAAGGCTGTGGCGGAGCGGCGCAGGACATATACCAATGCCGCTGGCCCCCGGTCGAGCCAGGATCCGCAGGTTCTGCAGGTCGTCGGCCGGATCCGGAGCAACGCCTATGCCGCCGGTGCCATCGTCCTGCAGGCGGCACAATCGCTCCAACGTGCTTTTGATGCTCACTTGGCAGACGATAAGGACGCGGAGGAAACGGCGAACGCTGTTGCAGAGCTGGAGACGGCCCAGGCACAGACCGTGGTTTCGACGCTGATCCTTGATGCGGCGACGATCGTCTTCGATGCACTCGGCGCATCGGCAACCAAGAAACCTTCGGGTCTTGACCGGCACTGGCGCAACGCACGGACCTTGGCGTCGCACAATCCGCGCATCTACAAGGACCGCATCGTCGGCGATTTTTCCGTCAACGGCACCTTGCCGCCCTATCAGTGGCGCATTGGCCTGAGCGCGGGCTGACCATCATGATCACGCTCGAAAATATTAGGAAGGATTTTCCCGGAAAGACCGGGGCAGTCACGGCGCTGGATGGCATAAACCTGTCCATCGGCAAGGGAGAAATCTTCGGCATCATCGGCTCCTCCGGCGCTGGAAAATCGACGCTGGTCCGGTTGATCAATCTTCTTGAGCGCCCGACCGGCGGCGAGGTCATCGTCGATGGCGAACCTGTGACAAGCTTCAAGGGACAGCCCTTGCGGGATCTGCGCCGCAAGATCGGCATGGTATTTCAGCATTTCAATCTCCTGAGCGCCCGGACCGTTTTCGGCAATGTCGCCTATCCGCTGGAACTGACCGGTGAATATGGCCGCATCGAAATCGCTGCCAAGGTCGAGACCTTGCTGGCACGGGTCGGCCTGCAGGATCACGCGCAAAAATATCCACGGCAACTGTCGGGCGGACAGAAACAGCGGGTGGGCATCGCCCGCGCACTCGCCTGCGAACCAAAAGTTCTCCTTTGCGACGAGGCGACCAGCGCGCTCGACCCGCAGACAACGGGCTCGGTGCTCGAGTTGTTGCAACAGATCAACCGCGACCTGGGCGTGACCATCGTGCTCATCACCCATGAGATGGACATTGTCCGCCGCACCTGCGACCGCGTCGCTGTCCTTGACCACGGCCGGGTTGTCGAGAGCGGGCCGGTCACACAGGTTTTCCTGCACCCACAGCACGAGGCGACTCTGAAACTGGTGCGTGAAGCTGAACCGGATGGCGGGCTTCTCGGCAATATCGCAGCGGTTGGTGCGTCTGGACGCATCGTCCGCCTGACCTTCCTTGGAGAGGCGGCGCGCAAGCCCCTGCTTGGCCGTATCGCCCGCGAAAACGGTGCCGATTACCAGATCCTGGCGGGCCGGGTGGGCAATATCCGCGACACCCCCTATGCGCAGTTTACCGTGTCGCTGTCCGGGCCGGATGTCGCCGGCGCCATTGCCGGATTGCGCAGCGGTGGCGTCACCGTCGAGGTGCATGGCGATGATGTCGAGGAGCAATCCTCGGTCACGTCGCTGCCGGCTCTGCAAAGAGGCGGAGGCCTTCGCCATGTCGTTTGAGAACCTCTATTGGAGCGATATCTTCGCAGCCCTGTCGCAGACCCTGGCCATGGTCGGGGGCGCCCTTTCCTTGACGGTGCTGCTGGGACTGCCACTGGGAATTCTGCTTTATCTGACCGGGCGCCAGCAAATCTTTTCGCATCCGCTCGCTCATGGCGGTCTATCCTTTGTGCTCAATATCATTCGCTCTGTCCCTTTCATCATCCTGTTGATCGTGCTGATGCCGGTCACAGTGATCGTTACCGGCACATCGCTTGGTATTCGTGGCGTGATCTTTCCGCTGGTGATTGGCACGGCTCCTTTTTTCGCCCGTCTGGTGGAGACTGCGCTGCGTGAGGTCGACAGGGGGATCATCGAAGCGAGCCAGGCGATGGGCGCCTCCACCGCGCAGACGATTTTCCGCGCCGTTCTGCCAGAAGCCCTGCCGAGCCTTCTGGCAGCGGTAACGGTCACGGCGATCGTGCTTGTCGATTACACCGCAATGTCCGGTGCGATCGGCGGCGGCGGCCTCGGCGATCTGGCAATCCGCTATGGCTACCACCGCTTCCAGACCGAGATCATGCTTGTCTGCGTGGTCATCCTCATTGTCTTCGTCCAGCTCATCCAGGCTGCCGGCAACAGACTCGTCTCCCATTTTTCCCGAAAATGAACCCACCCAGGAGGATTACAATGCGCATTCTGAAAACCCTGACTTTTGCCGCAGCACTTGCTGTCGGCCTGTCCCAGGCGGCGAAGGCTGCCGATACGCTGATCGTCGGCGCGACCGCCATTCCGCACGCGGAAATCCTGGAGTTCGTCAAGCCGATCGTTGCCAAGGAAGGCCTCGACCTCGATATCCGCGTCTTCACCGACTACATCCAGCCGAATGCGCAGCTCGTCTCCGGCGAACTTGACGCCAACTACTACCAGTACCGGCCGTTCCTCAACGATTACAACAAGGAGCGCGGTACCGATCTCGTGCCGATCGTGCCGGTTCATATCGAGCCATTTGTCGCCTATTCCACCAAGATCACCTCGATCGACCAATTGGCCGACGGCGCAACCGTCGCGATCCCCAACGACCCGGTCAATGGTGGACGCGGTCTTTTGCTGTTGCAGAAACTCGGGCTGATCAAGGTCAGCGGCAAGCCGGAACTCACCTCGCCGGAGGACAAGCTCCCAACTCTCAAGGACGTGGTGGAAAATCCCAAAAACCTGAAGATCGTCGAACTTGAATCGGCGCTCTTGCCGCGCGCCTTGAGCGAAGTCGATCTCGGTGCGCTCAACGGCAATTATGTCTTCGAAGCCAAGCTTGATCTGTCAAAGGCGCTGCTGATCGATCGCGGCCAGGATGGTTACAATGTCTGGAGCGAATACCTGGTCACGCGTCCGCAGACCAAGGACGATCCGCGGATCGCCAAGCTGGCAAAGGCACTGAACAGTGCGGAAACACGCAAGTTCATCGAAGACCGCTATAAGGGCCAGATTATCGCCGCGTTCTGATCCTGCGCTGCCATAAGCATCCATGGCGGAGCCTTTGCTCCGCCATGCCTGTCGCAATGAAACACCAGACAAAGACGGTTTTCCCATGAGCATCACTACCACTGCAGCCATTGCGCCAACGCCTCTATCATCGGGAGATACCGGTTGGGTTCCGGCAAAGCCGGCCCGCCCCGCGCATGTCATCCGTGACGATGTCGAGGCGCTTGCCGTTGCCGCACAGCTCAAGCCGCTGTTTGCAGCCGAGGCGGTCGAGCGGGACCGGGAGCGGCGATTGCCCTTTGCCGAGGTCGATCTGTTTTCGCAGAGTGGCCTGTGGGGGATTACCATTCCGAACGACTATGGCGGTGCCGGCGTATCGCAGGTGACGCTTGCAAAGGTCTTTGCAACGCTGGCATCCGGCGACCCTTCGTTGACCCAGATCGCCCAGAACAGTTTTGAAATCATCGATGTTATCCGGTTAACCGGAAGCGAGGCGCAGAAACGCGATCTTTTCGGCAAGGTGCTGGCCGGGCAGCGGCTCGGCAACGCCTTCTCGGAATTCAAGGGAAAGAATGTCGAGGCGTTCGAGACGACGTTGAAGCCGCAAGGCGATGGTTATGTCGTCAAGGGACAGAAATTCTATTCGACCGGGGCGCTGTTTGCCCATCTCGTGCCGATCGTCGCGCTCGATGAGGACGGGCATGTAGTCGTCGCCGTCGCCGACCGCGATGCCTCCGGCCTTCAGGTCGTCAACGACTGGTCCGCTTTCGGACAGCGGACGACCGCGAGCGGCACGGTCATTCTCGACAATGTCATTGTCGATGCGGCGCGCGTCCTGCCGGCCCATATCGTTTATGAACATCCAAGCGCGGTTGGGCCGCAGAGCCAACTGATCCATGCGGCTATCGATGCCGGCATTGCCCGTGGCGCCATCGAAGCGACCATAGACCTCGTTCGCAATCACGCCCGCCCGTGGATCGATAGCGGGCAGGCGCGTGCATCGGATGATCCCTATACGATCGCGGCAATCGGCGATCTGAAGATCAAGCTCCACGCGGCAGAAGCCCTGTTGGAGCGTGCCGGTATCCAGCTCGATGCGACGATCGCCAGCGTCAGCGAAAAGACAATTGGCCTGGCAAAGATCGCCGTCGCCGAAGCCAAGGTGCTGACCACCGATATCGCGCTGATTGCCTCGTCAAAGCTTTTCGAGCTTGCCGGGACGCGCTCGACCCTCGGCGTGCACAATCTCGACCGGTTCTGGCGCGACGCGCGTACTCACACGCTGCACGATCCCGTACGCTGGAAACTGCACGCGATCGGCCAGTTCTACCTCAACGACATCCAGCCGCCGCTGCATTCCTGGATTTAAGGGAAACTGTTCTCTGACGGCTCCGAAGTTCTGCTCAAAGGTTCTCTTTCAGCAAGACTTCGATCCTGATCTTTTCCTGGGCGGCAATCGGGTCGCGCAGGTCGGCGCGGGCGCGCATGATGCGGACTGCGCTGCGCACAGCGTGGCCGGGGTCCTGCGCGATGATGGCGTCGATGCGGCCGGTGCGCAGCGCCTCCTCGCTGAACGGTGTGCGTTCGTGGACGACGACGGTCACTTTCTGCAGATCGGCGTGTTGCGAGATCGCCGAAACCGGGATCCGGCTTTCCGGGCTCATCACGTAGGCCGCCCGGATGTCGTGGTGGCGTTCGACGACATTTTGAATGATCGCCGCTGCCCGGCTCTGGTCACCATAGGTCTCAAGCGATGGCAAGGCGCGCAGATGCGGGAACTGTTCGTTGATGATGCTGTCGAAGCCGCGGCGGCGTTCGATACTGTCGCGTGCGACCATGGTTTCGGCGACAATCATGATCTTGCCCGGTTCGCTGCCAAGGAAGCGGCCGATGATCCTGCCGGCGGTTGCCCCTGCGGCGAAATTGTCAACGCCGACAAAATCGGCAGTCTTCAATTTTTCCTGGCCGGACAGAAACTGGACGAGATGAATGCCGCGTGTCATCAGGCGGCTCAACGCATCGCGCACCTGTGGCGATTCCGGCGCCATGACGGCAACACCATCCACCTCTTCCGTTTCGATCGCCGCCAGATGCCGCGAGAGCTGATAGGGGTCGTCGGTCGCAATCTGATCGACGGTGATTTCCGTCAGATCGGATTTCAGGGTGTGGCTCGCCTCACCGACACGCTGCAGCAGTTCCTGCAGATACTGGTCTCCCTTGCTCGGCAGGACGAAGCGGAACCGGTAGATTTTATTGCGAGCAAGAGCCACGGCGGCGAGATTGCGGACAAAGCCAATTTTTTCAATGGCCTCCTGAACCTTCCGCGAGGCGCGGGCGCTGACATTCGGCCTGTCGTTGAGTACCCGGTCGACCGTTGCCAGGCTGACGCCGGCGGCTTCGGCCAGATCCTTCGCGGTGGGTCGTATCATTGATTGTCTTCCGTTCTCACGCATTTGCCCGACACCGTTTTCCAACAGTCCGCGCCAAAAAGCAAGAAATTGAAGTGCGCACCTCAAAATCACCTTGCATTGAGGTGCGCACCTCAGTTATATCATGAGAACGACGGCGGCGAAGACGGTCCATAGACTGTGAAGCTGATTGTTGGAGGGAAGGCTTGGCCGCTGGGCTGGCCTTGAGTCGTGCTCGCCAAGAGCGTTCAGACACATGCCGATGGAGGTCGGAGTGTCACTAGGGAGGAGATTTCATGCCAAAATCGTATCTGAAGTCGGCATTTGCGGCCGGCGTCGTGACCGGGCTCGTGTCGCTGGGAGCGGCAACATCGGCTCAGGCGGAAGACTTGACGTTGTGCTGGGCTGCCTGGGATCCGGCCAATGCGCTGGTGGCGCTCAGCAAGGATTTCGAGGCCAAATCCGGCAATAAAATGCATTTCGAATTTGTTCCCTGGCCAAACTTCGCCGACCGCATGCTCAACGAGCTGAATTCTGGCGGCAAGCTGTGCGATCTGATGATCGGTGACAGCCAGTGGATCGGCGGCG
The DNA here is from genome assembly GCF_965279435.1 of Pararhizobium sp. Lineage (NCBI taxonomy): Bacteria > Pseudomonadati > Pseudomonadota > Alphaproteobacteria > Hyphomicrobiales > Rhizobiaceae > Pararhizobium > Pararhizobium sp. The sequence goes on along the minus strand of NZ_CBDIHY010000002.1, from coordinate 794,916 downwards.
CAGCGGAAAATGGCCAGTATGTGAAGCTCAATGACTTCTTCGACAAAGAAGGCATCAAGATGAGCGACTTCATCCCGGCGACCGTCACCGGCTATTCCGAATGGCCCAAGGGAACGCCGAATTACTGGGCGCTTCCCGCTTTCGGTGATGTCGTCGGCTGGAGCTACCGCAAGGACTGGTTCTCGCGGCCCGAGCTGCAGGCCGAGTTCAAGCAGAAATATGGCCACGATCTTGCGGTCCCGAAAACCTTCGAAGAACTGAAGCACATCGCGGAATTCTTCCAGGGTCGGGTGATTGATGGCAAGACAGTCTATGGCGCCGCAATCTATACCGAACGCGGTTCCGAAGGCATCACCATGGGCGCGATGGACGTGCTCTACAGCTACGGCTTCGAATACCAGAACCCCGACAAGCCTTACGAGCTCGAGGGATATGTCAATTCCGACAAGTCCGTAAAGGGACTGGAGTTCTACAAGGAGCTCTACAATTGCTGTGCTCCTCCCGGATCATCCGACGCCTACATGTCGGAGAACATCGACGCCTATAAATCCGGTCAGGTGGCGCTGCAGATGAACTTCGCCTTCACCTGGCCCGGCATCAATGCCGACCCCAATGTCGGTGGCGACAAGTCCGGCTACTTCCCCAACCCGGCGGGACCGGATGGCAAGCAGTTTGCCCAGCTCGGCGGTCAGGGCATTTCCGTGGTTGCCGTTTCCGAAAAGCAGGACGCGGCCCTTGAGTACATCAAGTGGTTTGCCCAGCCTGACGTTCAGGCCAAGTGGTGGCAGTTGGGTGGTTATTCGGCGTTGCGCGCGGTGGTCGAGGATCCGGGCTTTGCCAAAAGCCAGCCCTACGCCCAGACCTTCCTGGATTCCATGGCAATCGTGAAGGATTTCTGGGCCGAGCCGTCCTATGCATCGCTGCTGCAAGCGTCGCAAAAACGCTTCCACAACTACGTCATCGCCGGACAGGGAACGGCCAAGGAGGCGCTTGATGGCCTTGTCGCCGACTGGAAGACGGTCTTCGAAGAAGACGGCAAATACTAGACGCTGACCGCTTGACCTCCTCCGCGGGGTGTCTGTGCGGGACCGGCTGCTTGCCGGCCGGTCCTGCGAATTATGCTGCTTCTGATTGAGGGGAATACCATGCTCGATTCATCGGCCGATCGGGCCGTGGGCGAAACGCCGCCCGTTGTGTCCAAAAGCAGTGGCGTGTCCAAACGCCGCCAAGGGCTCTCCGACAGAGCGATCGCCTGGCTGTTCGTGGCGCCATCGATCTTCCTGCTGCTTGCCGTCAACATCTTTCCCTTGATCTGGACGGTGCGGCTGAGCTTCACCAATTTCCGGGTCAATCGGCCCAATGCCGAGCTCCAGTTCGTTGGCTTGAAAAATTACATCAGCGTCCTCACTGACGGGGATATCTGGCAGACGATGCAGGCGACGGCGCATTTCCTGATCTGGACGATCGTCCTTCAGGTGCTGATCGGCTTTGCACTCGCCTATCTGATCAACAAGAAATTCCGTGGCAACGACCTGTGGACGACGATTATCGTCCTGCCGATGATGCTGAGCCCGGCGGTTGTCGGAAACTTCTGGACATTCCTCTACCAGCCGCAAATCGGCCTGTTCAATTACGCGGTCGGCTACCTCACCGGAACGGACCCTTCCGCCTTCTCGATGATCGGCGATGTCTCGCTCGCCCCTTGGGCGATTGTCATCGTCGATACCTGGATGTGGACGCCGTTTGTGATGCTGATCTGCCTGGCGGGCCTGCGTTCCATCCCCAGCAGTATCTATGAAGCGGCCGAATGCGACCGCGCCAGCAAATGGCGGCAGTTCTGGACGATCACCATTCCGATGGTTCTGCCGTTCCTGATGCTCGCAGTGCTTTTCCGCGGCATTGAAAACTTCAAGATGTTCGACCTCGTGGTTCAGCTGACCGGGGGAGGACCGGGATCGATCACTGAACTGACGTCCATCAACCTCAAGCGCGAAGCCTTCGAAAAGTGGCGTACGGGATATGCGTCGGCCTATGCGGTCATCCTTTTCGTGACAGTCTTCGGCCTCGCGTCGATCTACGTCAAAGCCCTGAACAAGGTGAAACAAAGATGAGCAGCTATTCCGTTACAGAACCGTCGGTTCGTCAGAAATGGGCTGCCGGAACGCTTGTCGTCGTCTACGCCCTGATCACGATCCTGCCGCTCCTCTGGATCATCGCGACCAGCTTCAAGTCGCCGTCCGACGCCATCGCCTATCCGCCAAAGACCGTCTTCCAGCCAACTCTTGAAGGCTATGTCAACCTGTTCACCACCCGCACCCGGGCGACGGAACAGGATTTGAAGGAGCTTGGCGAGCCCAACACCTGGTATGATCGCATCGTGCGCAAGGATGGTTTCGTGATTGCTGGGCCGTCGCGCTTCCTGGAGCGGTTTTCCAATTCGATGATCATCGGTTTCGGCTCCACCGTTTTATGCATCGTGCTTGGCACGGCTGCGGCCTATGCCTTCTCGCGTTTCAAGGTTCCGCTCAAGGACGACCTGCTGTTCTTCATCCTGTCGACGCGCATGATGCCGCCGATCGCAGTTGCCATCCCGATCTTCCTGATGTTCCGGTCTCTCGGGCTCAACGATACCCATGCCGGCATGATCCTGCTCTACACGGCCGTCAACCTGTCGCTGGCAGTCTGGCTCCTCAAGGGGTTCATCGACGAGATCCCGATCGAATACGAGGAGGCGGCGTTGATCGACGGCTACACGCGCTTCCAGGCGTTTTACAAGGTCGTCCTGCCGCAGGCGATGACCGGCATCGCATCGACGGCGATCTTCTGCCTGATCTTTGCCTGGAACGAATATGCCTTCGCCGTTCTCCTGACCTCGGGCACGGCCCAGACCGCACCGCCGTTCATTCCCACCATCATCGGTGTCGGCGGTCAGGATTGGCCGGCGGTCGCTGCGGGCGCGACGCTGTTTCTGGTGCCCGTCATGATCTTCACGATTGTCCTTCGCAAGCACCTGTTGCGCGGCATCACATTTGGAGCTGTCCGCAAATGACGGAATTCATAAAGGGATTGCGCGGGTTCCGGCGCGGCGCCTGGGAGATGGTTGCATCGATCCTCATCGCGCTCGGCGTGTTCATGCTGATGCAACCATTCGCCCTGTCGCTGTACTCCGCGTCCTTCATCGTCACCCTGGTGGGCACCGTGATGTTCATCATCGTCAGTCATTTTCCGGAGTAACCATGGCACAAATCAGAATTCAGAATGTGCGCAAGGAGTTCGGAGCATTCACTGCTGTCCAGTCTTCCTCGTTCACCGTGGAGGACGGCGAGTTCTTCATGCTGCTTGGGCCGTCCGGTTGCGGCAAGACGACGACGCTGCGCATGATGGCCGGCCTCGAACTGCCGACCAGCGGCGAAATCTACATCGATGGCGAGGAAGTCGGCATGAAGCCGGCCAGTCAACGCGATATCGCCTTCGTCTTCCAGATGTTCGCGCTCTATCCCCATATGAATGTGCGCAAGAACATTTCCTATCCGCTGCTGAGCCAGGGGATGCCCCGCGCCGAGGCGAAGACGCGGGTGGAAGAGGTTGCGCGTATCCTCAAGATCGAGGGCATCCTCGACCGGCCGGTTGGCGGATTGTCGGGCGGTGACCGGCAGCGCGTCGCGCTTGGCCGTGCGATCGTGCGCCGTCCGAAGGCCTTCTTCATGGACGAGCCTTTGGGCGCGCTCGATGCGGAATTTCGTGAGCATATGGCCGAGGAGCTGCGTGCACTTCACGATCGCATTGGTGCGACAACGGTGTACGTTACCCATGACCAGCTGGAAGCCATGCAGATGGGCGACAAGATCGTCGTCATGAACCATGGTGTCGTTGAACAGTTCGGCAAACCACAGGATATCTATGATTGGCCAGCCACCAAATTCGTTGCCAAATTCATCGGCTCCCCGGCGATGAACTTCTTCGATTTCGACGGCATGATCGGCATCGGAAGCGACGCCGTCGAGCTTTCCGGACACCGGGTTAATGTTCCCGTGTCCCGGCAGGGGGCCAGCGGCAAGCTGACCATGGGGGTCAGGCCGGAGCACATCCGCTTTTCCGATGCGTCGGCCTATCGCGGACGGGTGCTCGCCACGGAATATCTCGGCACGACGCAGATCGTCACGATGGCGACGCCCAACGGGGAGATCAAGGCACGCACGCCGGCGAAGCAGTCCATAAAGTCAGGCGAGATCATCGGTCTTGAATTCGATCCGCAAACGCTGACCATCTTCGACGACCTGAAAGGGCAGGCGCTGCTGTCTGAAGCCAATGAAAGGGTCTTGCGCCATGGTTGATGTGGTTCTTGAAAATGTGACGAAGTCATTTGCCGGCCACGCGGCGCTCGACAACCTGTCGCTGACGATCCCCGGCGGTTCCTTCGTTGTTCTCCTAGGCCCGACCGGCGCGGGAAAGACCACGACCCTGCGCATGGTGTCGGGACTGGACAAGCCGGACAGCGGCGACATCTCTTTCGCAGGGCGCTCCGTCAGGGACCTCACGCCCGCCGAGCGCAATGTCGCGATGGTGTTTCAGCAATACTCCCTCTACCCGCATTTGACCGTACGCCAGAATCTCGAATTCCCGTTGAAGTCACCGCTGCTCAGGACGTCAAAGGCGGATATTGAGCGCAAAGTGAACTCGATCGCGGAGATGCTGCAGATTTCCCATAAGCTCGACAACAAGGCGACCAATCTTTCGGGCGGCGAGATGCAGCGCGTCTCGATCGGCCGGGCGCTGGTGCGCAATCCGCAGATCTATCTGATGGACGAGCCGCTCAGCTCGCTCGACGCCAAGCTGCGGGCCGATTTGCGCATCGAACTGAAGAATATCCAGGCCAACTCCGGCGCCACCCTGCTTTACGTTACCCATGACCAGATCGAGGCGATGACGATGGCGACCCATATCGGCGTTCTTCACGAGGGCAGGCTGGTGCAGTTCGGGTCGCCGCGCGAAATCTATGAGCGGCCCGTGAGTCTCTATACGGCGACACGGCTCGGTCAGCCGCGAATCAATGTCCTCGCCGCCGATACCTTCCCCGGCTCTCCGCCGGGAGCAGTGACCATCGGCCTGCGTCCGGAGCATATCACCCAGGGCGAGGGGCAGGAGGCACTGGTCAAACGGGTCGAGCATCTCGGCGACCAGACGCGCCTTCATTTGGTATTCAAGAAAAACGACATCGTCACCGTGACTGACGCCCATACCAGGCTAAAGAGCGGAGATATCGTCAAAATCCAGCCGGACAAGCCGCTCTATTTCGACGCGGACGGCATGCGCTTAGGTTAAGGGAGCAGATATGGCACAGTTTATCAACAAGCGGGAAAACGTGGTCACCGAGGCGATCGATGGCCTGCTGGCGGTCAGCGGCGGCTCTTTGGTGCGTCTTGACGGCTATCCACATATTCGCGTGGTTCTGCGCGGCGATTGGGATAAATCGCAGGTGGCGCTGGTATCCGGCGGCGGCTCCGGACACGAGCCGGCGCATGCCGGTTTCGTCGGCAAGGGAATGCTGACGGCCGCCGTCTGCGGCGACGTCTTTGCCTCGCCGAGCGTCGATGCGGTTCTCGCCGGAATTCTCGCCGTAACAGGCCCCGCCGGATGCCTCCTGATCGTCAAGAACTATACCGGCGACCGGCTGAACTTCGGACTGGCGGCAGAGCGCGCCCGGGCCTTCGGCCTCAACGTCAACATGGTCATCGTTGGCGATGACGTTGCCTTGCCCGACCTGCCGCAGGCGCGCGGCGTGGCGGGAACGCTCTTCGTCCACAAGATTGCGGGCGCGCTTGCGCAGGCCGGCGCCGATCTCGAAACGGTGACGGCTGCTGCCCGGCGCGTGATCGCCGGGGCAAAGAGCATCGGCATGTCGTTGGATACGTGCACGGTTCCCGGGTCTCCGAAGGAAGATCGCATTCCTGCCGGCATGGCCGAACTGGGGCTCGGTATCCATGGGGAAGCCGGTGTGGAACAGATCGCATTCGTCAATGCAAAAACGGCCATGGGGTCCGTAGTCAGCAAACTGGCCGCTGCCATCGGCGATGGGCCGCATGTCGCACTGATCAATAATCTGGGTGGCACCTCGGCGCTTGAAATGTCGGTGCTGACCCACGAGCTGATCGCCTCGTCGATCGGCAACCGGATTTCCCATGTCGTCGGACCGGCGCCGATGATGACATCGCTCGACATGCAGGGCTTTTCCATCTCGCTCTATCCGGCCGACGAGGCCGATATAAAGGCATTGGGCGCCCCGGTTTCCATGGCGGCCTGGCCTGGCTTGTCCGCCGTCAAACCCATTCGGATTGAGATGCTGCCGGACGGATTGACGCCGATCACGCCGCAGCCGTCCAATCATCAGGAGACGCGCGACTTTCTCATCAATTGCTGCAAGGTCCTGATTTCAGCCGAAGAGGATCTGAACGCATTGGATGCCAAGTCGGGCGACGGCGATACGGGATCCACGCTCGCAGGTGCTGCGCGTGCGCTCATCAGTGCAATCGACCGCCTGCCGCTCTCGGACCACACCCAGCTTTATCGCGCCATTGGCCAGGAATTGAGCCAGACGATGGGCGGGTCGTCCGGTGTCCTGCTTGCCATCTTCTTTGCAGCGGCCGGAGACGCAGCCTCAAGCGGTCTGCCGATGGCCGATTCACTGAAGGCGGGGCTTGCCCGCATGCAGGAAATCGGCGGTGCCCACCTCGGCGACCGGACAATGGTGGACGCGCTTTCACCGGCTCTCGATGCGCTGGAGAAAGGTTTCTTACCGGCGGCAGAGGCGGCACGCGCTGGCGCAAACCTGACGGCAACAATGCTGAAAGCCAAGGCCGGCCGCGCTGCCTATATCAATGCGAAACAGCTCGAGGGCCATATCGATCCCGGCGCGGAAGCCGTGGCGCGGCTGTTTGAGCATCTAGCGGCTTAAGCTGACTGGCAAGGAAGCGTTGCCCGGCAACGCTTCCAAAATTTTATGGAATGAGACCAGCGTGCCGACACGCCCTGCATTCGACAAGGCGATTGTCAGGCAACGCTGGTCCGTTTCATTCCAACCGCTGGCCGGACTGGCGGAAGAAGTGCAGTTTTTCGAACGCTGCGTAAACGGTCAGATTTTCGTCGGGAGCAATGGTGGAACGGCCGGGCGCGCGAAAGGTAATCGGCTGCCGGTTCGGCAGGATACCATGCACGAAACTTTCTGCGCCAACGAGTTCGACTGCCAGAACAGTCAGCTCGATTGCAAATTCGTTTTCTGGGGCACCCAGTTGAGGCAGATGCAGATCTTCCGGGCGCACGCCAAGGGTGGCCGTACCCGCAGGCATCGTCAGGTTGCGGCCACCATCCCAGGCACTGGAACCTTCCAACGGCAGCAGGTTCATGGAAGGTGATCCGATGAATGTGGCCACGAAAGTCGTCTGGGGCCGCTCATAAAGTTCGATCGGTGTTCCGACCTGCTCGATCCGGCCGGCGTTGAGGACAACGAGCCTGTCAGCCAGCGTCATGGCTTCCATCTGATCGTGTGTCACGTAAACGCTGGTGGTGGCGAGCGACCGCTGCAGACGCTTGATCTCGACGCGCATCTGGACGCGCAATTTGGCATCCAGGTTGGAGAGTGGTTCGTCGAACAGGTATGCCGCCGGCTCGCGAACGATAGCACGGCCCATGGCGACGCGCTGGCGCTGACCACCGGACAATTGCCGTGGTTTGCGATCGAGGAAGGGCTCTATCTCCAGTGCTTTTGCGGCGTCGGCAATGCGCCGGTCTATCTCGTCTTTCGGCGTATTGCGGTTCTTCAGGCCGTAGGCGAGGTTCTGGCGAACCGTCATGTGCGGATAGAGCGCGTAATTCTGGAAGACCATGGCAATGTCGCGTTCGGATGGTTCGAGATCGTTGACGACACGGTCGCCAATCGAAATCGTGCCACCGGTAATGCTCTCGAGGCCGGCGATCATGCGCAGAAGCGTCGATTTTCCACAGCCGGATGGGCCGACCAGCACCACCAGTTCGCCATCGGCGATATCGAGGGAAACGCCCTGGATGGCGTCGACCGAGCCATACTTCTTACGAACGTCATTCAAGATGATATTGGCCATTATTTCTCCGTATCCACGAGACCTTTGACGAACCAGCGCTGCATCAAAACCACGACGAGAATGGGTGGTATGATGGCGAGGATCGCGGTCACCATGACGTAGTTCCAGGGTGTCGAAGCGTCGGTGAAATCGACCATGCGCCGCAGGCCGATAATGATCGTGTTCATCTTGGCATCGTTGGTAACAAGCAATGGCCAGAGATACTGCGTCCAGCCGTAGATGAAGAGGATGACGAACAGCGCGGCAATGTTGGTGCTCGACAGCGGCAGCAGGATATCGCGCATGAAGCGGAACGGCCCGGCATTGTCGATGCGTGCGGCCTCAACAAGTTCGCCGGGGATCGTCAGGAAGAACTGGCGAAACAGGAATGTTGCGGTGGCGGACGCCATCAGCGGAAGGGTCAATCCGGCATAGGTGTCGATCAGGCCGAGATCGACGATGACCTTGTAGGTCGGCAGGATGCGCACCTCCACCGGCAGCATCAATGTCACGAAGATCATCCAGAAAAACGCCATGCGGAAGGGAAAGCGGAAGAAGACGATGGCAAAGGCCGACAGAAACGAAATCACGATCTTGCCGACGGCGATCGCGATAGCCACCACGAAAGAGTTGAAAAGCAATCTTTCCAAGCTAACGCCGACGACCCGCTCGACGCCGCCGGCCATGGCTTCGGTGTAGTTTTCCACCATATGACCGCCAGGAAGCAATGACATTGGCGGCCGGATGATCGCTTCCGATGTCGTCGTCGAGGCTATGAACGTGTAGTAGATCGGGAAGGCGACAATGATGATCCCGAGGATCAAAATGAAGTGGCCGACCAGATTGGCGATAGGACGTTTTTCGATCATCTCTTGCCCTCAGCCATAATGGACCCGTTTCTCGACGAAGCGGAATTGGAAAGCGGTCAACCCGATGACGATCACCATCAGAATAACGGATTGGGCTGCCGAAGAACCGAGGTTCAGATTGACGAAGCCATCATTGTAAACCTTGTAGACCAGCGTTTCCGTCGCTTTGGCAGGGCCGCCCCCGGTGACCGCGTGGATGATGCCGAACGTATCGAAGAAGGCGTAGACGGTGTTGACGACCAGAAGAAAGAATGTGGTCGGGGCAAGCAGCGGGAAGACGATGGTCCAGAAGCGCCGGCTGCCACGGGCGCCGTCGATGGAAGCAGCCTCGATCAGTGATTTCGGAATGGCCTGTAGGCCCGCCACGAAGAACAGAAAGTTGTAGCTGATCTGCTTCCAGGCGGCGGCAACGACAACCAGCGACATTGCCTGATTGCCGTTCAAAAGTGGGTCCCAGGCAAAACCATTGCGACGGAGAAGATAAGCCAGCGTGCCCATGGCCGGATTGAACATGAAGAGCCAGAGCATACCGGCGACAGCCGGTGCGACCGCATAAGGCCAGATCAGCAGTGTGCGATAAAAACCCTGACCGCGCACGACCTTGTCGGCGGCTGTGGCGAGTAGCAGGGCAACACCCATGGAAACAAGGGCCGTCAAAAGGCTGAAGACGACCGTGACCTGCAGAGCGTAAATATAGTTTGGATCGGAGAGAACCGCCTTGAAGTTTGCGAGGCCGACGAACCCGCTCTTCAGGCCAAACGGATCCTGCCGGACCATGGATTGATACAGTGCCTGACTGGCTGGCCAGAAAAAGAAGATGATCGTCAGTATGATCTGCGGAGCGATCAGCAGATACGGCAGGATCTTGTTGGGAAACGCAACGTTGTGCACGGGTTCTCCTCCGGCAGTCAGACAGGCAGCGGCGGCCCTCTGCCGCCCGCAAACGGATGCGAGCGGCAGAAGGCCGTTGGGTTTAGTTGCCGACAGCCTCGGTGATCGCTGCATTGCCGCGTTCGACGGCCTTGTCGAGAGCGGCCTTGGCATCCTGCTGGCCCGCCAGCATGGCCTCGAACTCCTCGTTCATGATGTCGCGAACCTGCGGCAGGTTGACGAGACGCACACCCTTGGAGTTCTCGGTGGGCGCCTTGCCCATCATCTGCAGGATCGGCGTTTCACGGCCGGGGTTCTTGTCATAGAACCCGGACTTCTTGGTCTCCTCGTAGGCTGCATTGGTCACCGGCATATAGCCGGACACCTGATGCAGGCGGGACTGGATCTTGGTCTGCGACAGGAAGTTGAAGAACTGGGCGACGCCCTTGTATTCTTCGTCGCTCTTTCCGCCGAACACCCAGAGGCTTGCGCCACCCGGAATGGTGTTCTGCGGTCCATGTCCTTCGTAATAAGGAAGCTGGCCGATACCGTATTTCACGCCGGACTTGATGATGTCGCCAAGGCCGCCGGAGGATTCGGTGAGGATCGCACACTCGCCTGACATGAACAGCTGCTTGGCCTCTGAGGTCCGGCCGCCATAGCGGAAGGTACCGTCCTTGGCGAGATCCGCGATCGACTGGAAATGCTGCACGAAGAGAGGAGAATTGAACTCGAGCTTGACGTCGTTGCCGCCGAGACCGTTTTCATGGGTGCCATAGGCAACGTTGTTCCAGGCGGCAAAGTTTTCGGTCTGGATCCAGGTCAGCCAGGTCGACGTAAACCCGCAAGAGGCGGCACCACTGGTCTTGATCTTCTTGGCAGCGTCGAACACTTCCGGCCATGTCTTCGGCGGGTTATCGGCGTCAAGACCCGCCTTCTGGAAAATATCCTTGTTGTAGTAGAGGATCGGCGAGGACGAATTGTAGGGGAAGGACAGCATCGTGCCGTCCGGCTTCGAATAATAGGCGGCGATGCCTGCCAGATATTGCGACTTGTCGAACGTGTAGCCGCCCTTCTGCAGTACGTCGGCTGCCGGAACGATGGCGCCTTCTGCGCCCATCATCACGCCGCTACCGGCATCGAAAACCTGAATGATGGCGGGAGCCTGCTGCGAGCGGAAAGCAGCGATGCCGGCGTTCAGCGTCTCGGGATAGGTGCCCTTGAAGACCGGGGTAATCGTATAGTCGGTCTGGCTCTCGTTGAATTCTTTCGCCAGCTGGTTGACCACCTCGTTGTTGGCACCTGTCATCGCATGCCACCACTGCAAGTCGGTCGCCGCATGGGCGCTTGCCGGCAAGAGAAGAGAGATGGCGAGAAAGGCCGTCGATGAGGCGAGCGAACGTTTAAACATGATTTCCTCCCGGTGATGTCAAAAACAATACAGCGAAATTTCCATGAAATCCGGCGTCAATCCTCCTCGATCGATACCGGTTTCCGAAATCAGGCTTGCCCGGCAAGCCCGACCTGTCTTCTTCGTTCTTCTTTTGGTTGTCGATACACTACATAGGCGCAAACTGCCTTTGTCCAGCCATCCATCTGCTGGCACACGTTTTTTTTGGCCGTTCGTTTGTACAGGCAGTGTTGCCACCGCCGCCGGGACACCGTTCGTCTCAACCGATTCCGGCCCGGCGTCACCGGTAAATATGGTCCGCAACACGACTTCATCGCATTGCGGAACACGCGGGGATGATGCCTCGGCATTTCCTGCTCGATCGCTTGATTAGCTCTCCAAATTCCGAGCTTTTCTGGCTGGCTTTCAGAAGCGCGAGAACCCTGTCAACGGCGGCATGATCATCCCGCGCCCGTCTTCCATGAATTGGGAAACTCCTCTCGCCACTTCATCGCTCGGATTGCCATAGACTTCGAATTTTTCCACGGAGCAATGTTCCGACACGCTCTGAATATGTGCATCCGACATCTGCCAATGACGCAGGACATCTGCAGAATTTCGATAGAGCTGGAAACTGACGGCGCACATTTCGGTCTCGTCGATAAACGTTTGGACCATCAGTTGCGGCGCATTGTCTTCCACAAATGCGACCGCCGCTCGCACCGCGTCTCGGAACGGCTGCAAGTGCCCGGCCTTGATCTTCATGACATTTCGAAAGAGCAACTGTTCAGTCATCATATCCTCCATACTGCGATATGATGGATTTTATAGAGGCTCAAGTAAGATTGAGGTCAACATGGATACGGCATCCGCTGCAAAAAATTCGTCTGGTCTGCGGATTGACTGGTTTAAGTTGTCGATGAGAACGCCACTCCTCTGATATCCGTGCAGGGGAATGTCATCGCTATAGTGATGTTTTACCCCCACTCAAAAACGCCACTTGAAGCGGACCCACTGTCGCAGGGTGTATTTTGGTGTTTTTCCATCATTTCGCCGATTGCCATTATACTTCCACCGGTGAATGCTTGGCTTCGTTGGAGGGGACATGAAAAAGGAACACAGTAAACGGGGCGTCACCGACATCGCGGCGCGTGCCGGTGTCGGCACCGCGACCGTCGATCGCGTGCTGAACGAACGCGGCGGCGTCAGCCAGAAAACCATCGAGAAGGTGCTTCATGCCGCGCGTGAGATCGGTGTCCGGCGGATCTTGCCGTCAAGTCACCAGCGTACCATCCGCATCGAAGCCATCCTGCCACGGCCGGAGCTGCCGCTGATCGCGCGCATGATCACCGAGTTTCGCCATGTTTTGGCGCGCGCGCAGAATTTCGCCCGGCCGGTGATCATTCAGCGGCGTGTCCTGAAGGACGAGGCGCCACTAACGATTGCGCATGCGCTGCGCGAAACGAAATGCGACGCCGTCATCGTCTATTCGCAGGAGCATGAACTGGTCGATGACGCCATTCATGATCTCAAGATCAGGGGCATCCCGGTCGTCACTCTGATTTCCGATCTTTCAGGGTCGAAACTCTCGCCTATGCGGGGACAGACCATGTCCGTGCCGGAAGCACGGCTGGGTATTTCATGGCGAATATCGTTCGGGAGCCGGGACCATTGATCATTCTGTGCAACCACCTCGGTTTCCAGTCTCATTCCAGCCGCGTCGAGGGTTTTCGCGAGGCGTTGAAGCTCTATGCGCCGATGCTGGAGATCACGCAGGTCGTCGAAGGGCACGATGATCGTGTCCTGTCGAAGAAGAAACTGACGGCGGCCTTCAAGGTGCTTCCGGAAACAGTCGGTGTCTACAATGTCGGGGCCGCCAATCTGGCCGTGGTTGCCGCCATCCAGCAGAACATTCTCCATCGCAAACCGGTTTTCATCGGGCACGAGTTGACCGAAAACACGCGCCTAATGCTGAAAGAAGGTCATATGGCGATCGCGATTGATCAGAACCCCGAGCAGCAGGTCCAGTTCGCGCTGAGCGTGCTCATGCACCATTTCGGGTTCGAGGGAATGGACTACATCACGCTTCCCTATCTCAGCCCGGTTCCGTTTACGCTCTACGGGCCGACGAACATCTGAACCTCACCTCGCATCGGCATTTGATGTAAAACCATCAGAAACCTGACTACGCAATTGAACCTTGATGACTACACTTACGCCAAACCCGGTTTCGGCTGGCGAATGACTGCCGACAACGTTGCGGATCTGCCCTGATGAGCCAGCAACGTTCGGAAACGGTGGTCAAATGTGAGGAGGAGATTGCGATGCAGGTTTCAAGGAAGACCTATGCCCTGGTGGGCGATGCCGGTCAGGCAAATCCGCTGACCAACGACACTTTCGAGGCCGATGTTTCGACGCAATGGTTTGCCGCGCGGGTCGATCGCAAGCTGATGAAATCGCTGATGAAGCGCGATGACAGGCCGGCACTGATGCATTTCGGGCTTTGGCTGCTTTTGCTCGTAGGCTTTGGCGGCGCAGCGATCGCCACCTGGGGCACCTGGGCAACGGTGCCGTGGCTGCTGCTCTATGGCGTGGTCTATTCGATGTCCGATCACCATGCGCACGAGCTATCGCGTGGCACGCCGTTCAAATCGAAATGGCTGAATGAGGCGCTCTATCAGCTGAATGCCTTCATGACGCTGCATGAAAGCCAGTACTGGCGCTGGAGCCACACGCGTCATCACACCGATACGCTGCTGGTTGGCCGCGATCCCGAGATCGCCGTCATGGCGCCGCCGAACATTCTGAAGGGTATGCTCGACTTCTTTTTCCTGTGGTCAGGCACCCAGCTGCTGATGTCGATCGTCAAACATGCCTTCGGCAACCTGTCGGGGGATGGCGAACACTTCATCCCGGACAGCGCGCGCGGCAAGATTATTCGCACTGCGCGCATCTACCTGCTGATCATGGCTGCGACAGTTGCCCTTGCAGTCTACCTGCAGAGCTGGCTGCCCGTACTGCTTGTCGTCACGCCGCGCTTCTACGGCGGCTTCATGGCGCAGCTTTTCAATGTCACTCAGCATGCCGGACTGCAGGAAAACGTCATGGATCACCGGCAGAATTGCCGGACGTTCTACACCAATCCGGTGTTCCGTTTTCTCTACATGAACATGAACTACCATGTGGAACATCACATGTTCCCGATGATCCCGTATTTCCGGCTGCCGGAGATGCATGAGGCCATCAAGGACCAGTGCGCACCAGCCTACCCGTCGGTCTGGGCCTGCTGGATGGAACTGGTTCCTGCCGTCTGGAAACAGCGCCGTGATCCGGGTTTCTTCATCACACGTCCGGTCGGCATGGTGGCCGCCGAGTAAATCCGTGGAACACTCGCCGCGGTATCTTGCGGCAGATTTTCCTTTGCCTGAGCGGCCGACGACGTTCGTTACACCGGACATTCGTCGGGCGCCGGTTCCCTGTCTCAACATCAAATTCCGGGTAACGAAGATGCTCGCTGAAACAACAATTTGGATTGAAGCCTGTTCCGCCGACGAGATCGATGCGGAAGATGTTATCCGGTTCGATCACGAAGGCCGAACCTACGCGATCTACAGAAGCGAAGACGACACGTTTTTCGCAACCGCCGGCCTCTGCACGCACGAGAAGGTTCATCTCGCAGACGGTCTGGTGATGGGTCACATCATCGAATGTCCCAAGCACAATGGCCGCTTCGATTATCGAACAGGCGAAGCAAAAGGCGCGCCCGTCTGCGTCAACCTTCTCACCTGCCCGGTGAAGGTCGAGGACGGCACAGTTTTCATCCAGGTCTAACGACGGTTCGCGGCCGGAAAACCCCGGGGAGGGGCATGCATGCACTACAGGACATTTGGGCGAACCGGTTGGCAGGTCAGCGAGATCGGCTTCGGTGGCTGGCAACTCGGCGGTGAGTGGGGAGACATCGATGATTGTCAATCAATGGATACGCTCCTCTATGCCTACGAGAAGGGCATCAATTTCGTCGATACCGCTGAGCTTTATGGGGCGGGCCGCAGCGAAGAGGTTATCGGCAAGTCTCTGAAGGAATGGAAAAACGGCAAGATCTATGTCGCCACCAAGGCGCAACCGATCAAATGGCCCAGTCCCGATCTCGACGATCCTGAGATGAAAGGCCGATATCCGAACTGGTACCTGCGCGAAAATGTCGAAAACTCGATGCGGCGTCTCGGTGTCGAGCAACTCGATCTCTTCCAACTCCATTGTTGGCTTGCCGACGGCGTTCAGACACTGGAGTGGCTGGAGACACTCAATGCGCTTCGGCTGGAAGGCAAGATTGATCGCATCGGCGTTTCGATCCGTGACTACCGGCCGGAGGAGGGCGTAGACCTCGCCCGGCTCGGACTGGTCGATTCCATCCAGGTGGTCCTGAACCTGTTCGAACAGCGTCCGGCTGGCGCCTTATTTAAGGCCGGTGAAGCCACTGAAACCGCCTTTATTGCCCGTGTGCCCCTCGATTCCGGCTCTCTCGTCGGAAACTGGACGGAAGAAACCTACAAAAGCTGGCAGCCAAAGTCGGTCCCTGTCCAGCTTTTTCGCGACGAACGCTTTCCCGAAACCCTGCGGCGGATGCAGGCTCTGAAAGCCGATTGTGCACCCTATTTCCCAACCCTTGCCGAGGCGGCGATGCGCTATGTCTTGAGCGCGCCACAACTGTCGACACTCATTCCCGGCATGAAAAACCGCGCCGAGGTCGACATGAATGTCGCCTATTCCGATGGCGCAGCATTTCCCGATGAATTGGCCAGGAAGCTTCCTGTGCATGCCTGGCCAAGGAATTTTTACAAATGACGGAGTGGACAGACGATCCTTTCCGGACGGTGCGTATCGAGTTTCTGCTGCCGCACGAAATCCGCACTGCCGTTTCGTCAATGCCGGTCGCCTACGTGCCGCTTGGGACCTATGAGTGGCATTGCGAGCATTTGCCGATCTTGCCGGCAAGGGCCTCGAAAATCCGGTTGAAGACGCCCAACTCGCTCCATCGAATGAAGCGATTATAGAGCGTCTTCTGAGGACCATATTCTTTCGGTGCATCTTTCCACTGAAGTCCATGTTTCAGCACGTAAATAATGCCGCTGACAACCCGGCGATCGTCAACGCGTGGGATGCCATGAGCCAGCGGGAAATAGGGCCTGATCCGGCTGAACTGCGATGGCGTCAGCAAAAACAAATCACTCATGGCGAAATCCTCCCGCCATGAGTGAATCAAAACAATCCCAAATTGGGAAGGCCCTTAATCAATAGGGCCTGAGCCTAGACTTCCACAAAGATCTTGATCGCTTGGCCGCCGGGTCGATCACCACGATATTCACCCGGATCACACCGTCGTCGGTTATTCGTTTGATCATCCTCCGAACCGAGACGATAAATAGACGGCTTCGAGCGCCGGTTCTTTTCGCCTGGGTAATGGCTTCACAGTTTGCCGTGACGTTGGCCTGATGCTCCCTGAGGGGCAGCACCTTGCAGCCTTAACCGTTCGGCAGTTTTGGTGTCCTGGCACTTGGTTATCCTCGCCCCGCTATCCGCGAACCTTAAAAACAACAGACAATGTGATCTCGCTGCGACCAAACCTCATCAGATAGGAGGATGGAGCGCCGGCAGAGCGTACTACCGATTGGTGTGGTTCGCGAAGACGATAAAGTTGGCAAGATGCTGGCTTGGGGAATTCGTCAATCGGTCTCAAGCGGGGCGGTGCTACATGCTAAGGATTAACATCAAGAGCGATCAGTATTTGAGTGTGTCCGGCGGGGCGAATAGCGATTACAATCCGCTTTCGACATGGACCACGGTGTCGTCGAAGGCAACCGCTGCCCCAGCCCAGGATGTCGTTACTGTCGTCTACCGATCATCGGCAGACCTATCGGCAAGCGCCAGTGCGACGGTCTCCGCAGATACCCTGGCCGGTATCGTGAAAGCAACATCATCGCTCAGTGAGCAGACATCGGCTCCCGGTCTCAATCCTGCCGATAAGTCGGACCCGATCGAAGATAAGGATGCTTCAATCGTATTATCGGCAAACACCTCCTCCACGGAAAACAAAACCCAATCGGTTTTTCCGGCTAGTCGCGCCATGAGCTTTCAGTCCGAAGCCATATCGTCAGCATTGACGGAACCTCCGGTCGTCGCAAGAACCATCTCGGAAACGCCTGCTTTCGCGGCGACGGAGGCAGCCCCCGCCCAGGCCGTCCCAAACAAGATCGCCCTCGAAAATATGAAGCAGGGCAATCCGCGCAGCGAATGGGCCATTCAGGATGATGGCGACGGCAACATCCAGGGGTTCGCTACGGAAATCAGTAGCAACATAGGGCAGACCGTAGACTTCAAGATTGCGACCGATTCGACACACTACCGCCTGGATATCTACCGGATGGGATATTATGGCGGCGATGGCGCCCGCAAGGTTGCGACGATCGACAAATCGCTGACTACGGCGCAGATTCAGCCTCACCCCATCGTCGATATGTCGCTCGGGCTGATCGATGCCGGCAACTGGTCGGTTTCGGCCAGCTGGACAATTCCGCAGGACGCCGTTTCGGGCGTCTACTTCGCGAAGCTGGTGCGCGAAGATGGCACTGCAGGCCAGAGCATCGTCCCCTTCATTGTGCGCGATGACGGCTCCACCAGCAACATCGTGTTCCAGACGTCGGATACGACATGGCAGGCATACAACGCCTGGGGTGGCGCCAGCCTTTATTTCGGGGAAGTCCCTGTCGATCCCAACAAGATGATCGGCTACCTGCCGCCAAACTGCAGTTGTGGCATCACCGCGATCGGGCGCGCCTCGGCAATCAGCTACAATCGCCCGATCGTTACCAACACCAGCCCCGTCGGCGGCTCACATGACTACGTCTTCGGCGTCGAGCACTCCGCAATTCAGTGGCTGGAGCAGAACGGTTACGACGTCTCCTACATATCCGGGGTCGACTCCGCGCGAAACGGCAGCCAGTTGCTCAATCACCAGGCCTTTCTTTCGGTCGGACATGACGAGTATTGGTCGGCCGAACAGCGCACCAATGTCGAGGCCGCCCGCGATGCGGGGGTTAATCTGGCCTTCTGGAGCGGCAACGAATGCTACTGGAAGGTTCGCTGGGAAAACAGCATCGACGGCAGCGGTACACCGTATCGCACCATGGTCTGTTACAAGGAGACCTGGGGTACCAGCACCGATCCGAGCAACATAGGAACAGGAACCTGGCGCGATCCGCGCTATGCAGATCCTGGGCAGAAGCCGGAAAATGCGCTGACCGGCACCATGTTCACGGTCGATAGCTATCGTCAGGACTCGATCTCGGTTCCCTACGACTTTTCCAATCTTCGCTTCTGGCGCAACACAGACGTCGCAAACATCCTGCCGGGACAAAGCTTCGAGCTTGTCAAAAATCTCCTCGGTTACGAATGGGATTCCGACGTCGAGAACGGTTTTCGGCCGGCCGGTCTTGTCAATCTTTCTCTCTCGACCGTTTCGGTCGATACCTTTCTGCGCGACTACGGTGCCACCATCGGCAGCGCCGAGGCGACACACAGCCTGACCATGTATCGTGCCGAGAGCGGCGCACTTGTCTTCGGCGCCGGTACGGTATTCTGGTCGTGGGGGTTGAACGCACAGCATGACGGGCCGGCCACGCCAACCGACCGCAATGTCCAGCAAGCGATGATCAACATGTTCGCCGACATGGGCATCCAGCCAACGACGATTGATGCCAGCCTGATCCTTGCAACGCAATCACCCGACCACGTCAAACCGACCTCGACCATTACGTCTCCAACGGTTGGTGCGACTTTCATCGAAGGCCAGCATGTGACCGTCACTGGGACGGCACAGGATTCGGGCGGCGGTATCATCGCCGGCATCGAAATCTCCACGGATGGAGGCAGCCACTGGTTTAAGGCGGCTGGCAGAGAAAATTGGAGCTATAACTGGGTCGTTCAGGCAAGCGGAACCTATACAATTTTGTCGCGTGCTGTCGATGATAGCGTCAATCTTGAAACGCCTTCGACCGGCAAACAGGTGACGATTTCTCTGCCCTCGACGTCCAGTCTGTGGACTATGGCCTCGAAACCGGCTGTGGAGACCAATGTCGAACGGGACGGCGTGGAACTCGGCGTGCGTTTCCAAGCATCGACGAGCGGCTCCGTACAAGGCGTTCGCTTCTATAAGGGTTTCTACAATGTCGGCGAACACAAAGTCAGCCTCTGGAAAGCCGATGGAACACTACTTGCCACCGGAATATCGACCGGAGAGTCGCTTTCGGGGTGGCAGACGGTCACGTTCTCCAGTGCAATACAGATCACAGCGGGAACATCCTATGTCGCCTCTTATCATAGCGACGGGTACTACTCCTCTACTGGTGGATATTTCAATTCCGGCTACACCAAAGGCGCCTTGAGCGTTTCCCAGGGCGGCGGCGTTTACGCCTACGGAAGTACCAGCACTTTTCCCGGCAACAGTTTCAACGGCTTCAACTACTGGGTGGATGTCGTATTCAGCCCTTCTACGGTCAACACAGCGCCTGTCGCCGCCAACGACAATGGATACACGACAGTCCAGAACACGGCAGTGATCATCACCACATCCGCCCTCCTTGCCAACGACACGGACCCTGACGGTGACGCGCTGGCCATCACCGGAGCGGCCGGAGCGGTCAATGGTTCCGTGAGTTTCAACGCGCAGAACAACACCATTACCTTCAACCCGACAGCCGGATACACGGGGGCGGCAAGCTTTACCTATTCCATCTCTGACGGGCGGGGCGGCACGGCCTCGGCCACCGTCAACCTGACGGTGACACCGCCATCGACAGCGACAAGCCTTTTCAGCCTGTCGGATACACCGGCTGCCGTTTCCAACGATCCGAACGCCGTCGAACTCGGCATGAAGTTCGTCGCTTCGGCTGGGGGGACGATTACCGGCGTGCGCTACTACAAGGGCATCCAGGATACGGGAACCCATACGGGCTCCATCTGGAGCACGACCGGCGTTCGGCTCGCCACTGCGACCTTCTCCAGCGAAAGCGCCAGTGGCTGGCAAACGGTGCTCTTCGCCCAGCCGCTGACAATCGCAGCCGGCACGACCTATGTGGCCAGCTATCATTCCAACGGCAACTATGTTGTGACTTCCAATCATTTCTCAACGAGCCGGACCAATGGCGGGCTGACTGCGCCGTCCAGCGGCACCAGCGGCGGAAACGGCGTCTATGCCTACGGGACGAACAGCCTGTTCCCGTCATCCTCCTACAATGCGTCGAACTATTGGGTCGATGTTTTGTACCAGCGGTCAACCCAGAATGCTGTACCGGTCGCCGTCGCTGATCCAGGCTATTCCGCAACGATCGACACCCCCCTCGTCATCCAGGCCTCCGCACTGCTTGCCAACGACACGGATCCGGATGGCGACACGCTCACGATCACGGGCGCAAGCGGTGGGGTCAACGGTTCGGCTTCTTTCAACAGCCAGACCAACATGGTCACGTTCACGCCGACGACAGGTTATACCGGAAGCGCGAGCTTTACCTATTCGATCTCCGACGGTCGCGGCGGCACGGCATCTGCCCAGGTATCTCTGACCGTTTCTCCGCAAGTGACGACGCAAAACGTCTTCACGGCGGGTAGTACGCCATCGAGCATTTCGGTCAACGACAACAATCCGGTCAATCTCGGTATGAAGTTCCAGGCGGACACGGCTGGGTGGATAACCGGAATCCGTTTCTACAAGGGTGCCAACAACACTGGATCGCATACCGGATATCTCTGGACATCGACCGGCACGCTACTAGCTAGCGCGACGTTCAGTGCCGAGAGCGCCAGCGGGTGGCAATCGATCAACCTCTCTCAGGACGTCGCCATCCAGGCGAACACCACCTACGTCGTCTCCTACAGCACCAATGGCAATTATTCGGCAACGAGCAATTTCTTCAATTCCGAGGTCGCGAACGGCAACCTGCATGCACTTTCCTCGACGCTGAGCGGCGGCAACGGCGTCTACGCCTACGGATCGAGCGGGCTGTTTCCGACGAGCACGTACAATAGCACAAACTATTATGTGGACGTGGCGTTCAAGCAACTGGCAGCCTGAACCAGGACATATGGGGCACGAATGACAAGCGATAAACGGCTCCCGGTAACGGTATTGGCAGGGTTTCTCGGTGCGGGAAAAACGACGATATTGAACCACATTCTGCGAAATCGCGATGGTCTCCGTGTCGCCGTGCTGGTCAATGATATGAGCGAGGTCAATATCGACGCCGATATCGTTCGTGACGGCGGCGCGGATCTCTCCCGCACCGACGAAACGCTGGTCGAGCTCAGCAACGGATGCATATGCTGCACGCTCCGCGACGACCTGCTTGGCGAGATCCGCCGGCTCGCAGCAGAGGAACGTTTCGACTATCTCCTGATCGAAGCGACGGGCATTGCCGAACCCTTGCCGATTGCCGCAACATTTTCTTTCAGGGATGAAGCGGGGGCCGCGCTCAATGATATCGCCCGGCTCGATACGATGGTTTCGGTCGTTGATGCCGTCAACCTGCTTTCAGACTACTCCGGTACCGACCTGCTTCGCGATCGGGGCAAAGCACGCGACGATGACGACCAGCGAACGCTGGTCGATCTTCTGGTAGAGCAGATCGAATTCGCCGATGTCATTGTCATCAACAAGATATCCGAAGTAACTGCCGGAACCCGCGAGACGCTACGCCGGACAGTCGCCGCGCTCAATCCCGATGCACGCGTCATAGAAACCGACTTCGGCCATCTGCCGCCTTCCAGTATCCTCGATACAGGCCTTTTCAGCGAGGCGAAATCGGCAAGATATCCGCTCTGGCACAAGGAATTATACGGGTGGGGGGACCACGTGCCTGAGACCGAGGAATATGGCATATCCAGCTTTATCTACCGCGCGCGACGCCCCTTCGATCCTTCCAAATTCGAGAATTTCCTCGCGCAGGAATGGCCGGGCCTCATCCGCGCGAAAGGCCATTTCTGGCTGGCCACCCGGCCCGATTGGATCGGATTGCTTTCCATAGCTGGCGTGCAGCGCCGCACGGAGGCAAAAGGCCTCTGGTGGGTTACGGTTCCACGGGCCAACTGGCCTCGCTATCCTCAATTTCGCGCTCTTCTCGATAGAAACTGGAATGCCGTCTGGGGTGACCGGCGGCAGGAACTGGTCTTCATCGGCGCAGGTCTGGACGAAGAAGCCATCTGCGGCGCGCTCGATGATTGTCTCGTCGGGCACGACAACGGCTTCGATCCGCAGCTTGCGCGCAATATGCGCGATCCATTCCCACCCTGGGAGCATGTGCACGCCGCCTGACAAAGCTTGATCCTCAACCATGGAGACGACAATGAGCAATGAACTCTATGCCGACGGCATCGGCGAAATCACCGTCACCGGGACGATCGTCCGGATCGACCTTATGTCTCTTTCCGCAACGGAGCGGGACGCGAGCAACAACCCAAAACCAGTGTTTCGCCAGCGGATCATTATGCCGGTGGATGCCTTCGCCAATGCCGTTGATCTCATGCAAAAGGCGCTCAGTGGCCTGGTCGAGGCGGGCGCGATACGTCGCATCGGTGATATCCAGCCACTTCCAGCTGGCGACGCGGTTCCCCAGTCTCAGACGGCGCTGAACGCATCGCCGAATTTCAACTGAATGAAAAGGCAGCAATGTCTCGGGTGGGGCCATGAGCACATTTCCGCATACAAACCTGCAGTGCTTGGCTCTGGTCGGTCGCCACCACGGTGTCGATCTGTCACCTGAGAGACTGTTGCACGATTATGCAGTGGGCGATGAACCGGTCGCCACCCGGCAACTCCTGCGCATGGCCAAGGACGCGGGCCTGCGTGCTAAAAGCCTGCATCTGACCTGGCGGTCGCTGTTTCAGATGGGCGATGCCTACCCGGTGCTTGCCGAGCTTGAAAACGGTAACTGGGTCGTCATTGCTGGCGCCGCCGGTAGCGGGGATGACGAGATGATCCGCGTTCTTGACCCGCTGGCACAACGCCCTGAATTTCTCCTCCTGAACGAAGAGCAGTTTTCCAAATGCTGGCACGGATCGGTGGTTCTGGTAAAGCGCAGCTATCGCCTTGCCGACGACGATCAACCGTTCGGCTTTCGCTGGTTCGTGCCGGAAATCGTTCGTCAGCGCAGCCTGCTTCGCGATGTTGCTCTCGCCGCTTTTGTTCTCTACGGGCTCGGACTTGCCACACCGATCTTCTTCCAGCTCGTCATCGATAAGGTCCTGGTGCACCAGAGCTATGCGACGCTCGCAGTTCTGACGATCGGCATAGGTATCGCGCTCATCTTCGATGCCGCCTTTACCTTCCTGCGGCGCTACCTCCTGCTATACGCGACGAACAGGATCGATATCCGCGTGGCGACGCGCACCTTTGGGCATCTCCTCAATTTGCCGATCGCGCTGTTCGAGCAGGCTGCAGCCGGCGTTCTCGTCAAGCATATGCAACAAACGGGGCGCATCCGCGAATTTCTGACGGGCCGGCTCTTCCTGACCCTTCTGGATGCCCTGTCTCTCTTGGTCTTCATTCCGATCCTGGTTCTCTACAGCGTCAAACTCACCCTTGTCGTGTTGGGTTTTGCTGCACTTGTCGGCCTCGTCGTCATGGTACTTGTGGGGCCTTTTCAGAGACGGCTCCAGGCTCTCTATCAGGCCGAAGGTGAGCGGCAGGCTCTGCTGGTTGAAACCGTCCACGGAATGCGTACCGTCAAGTCGCTCGCTCTCGAACCCCGTCAGCGTCAGGTCTGGGACAATAGTTCCGCCCAGGCAATTTCCGTGCGGTTCCGCGTTGATAAGATCTCCACCGTCGCCCAAGCTTTGACCGGGCTTCTGGAAAAACTGATGAGCGTCGCTATCATCGGTCTGGGCGCTCTCGATGTCTTCAGCGGCTCGATGACGATCGGCGCTCTGGTCGCGTTCAACATGCTGGCTGGAAGGGTCTCTGGTCCGCTCGTCCAGATCGTCACGATGGTGCATGAGTATCAGGAAGTGGCGCTTTCCGTTCGTATGCTCGGCGAAATCATGAACCAGCGCCCCGAGCAGTTCGGTCGGGGGCGAGGCATCAGACCGGTTCTCAAGGGGCGCATCGAGTTCGACAAGGTCACATTTCGTTACGGCCCGGACGGCCCGCCCGCGCTCGACGACGTCTCCTTCACGGTTCCGGCAGGCTCCGTCTTCGGCATCGTCGGCAAGAGCGGATCCGGCAAGACCACCGTAACCCGGCTGATACAAGGCCTTTATCAGAACCAGCAGGGGCTTGTGCGGATCGATGGTTATGACAGCCGCGAAATTGATCTTGCCCACCTGCGGTCGAGCATCGGCGTCGTGCTGCAGGATAATTTCCTGTTCCGGGGCTCGGTTCGGGAGAATATTGCGGCCGCAAAGCCCAATGCCAGCATCGAGGAGGTGATCGCGGTCGCGCGGATCGCCGGCGCCGAGGAGTTCATCGAGCGGCTGCCACGCGGCTTCGAATCCATGCTGGAAGAGAATGCGTCCAACCTTTCCGGCGGTCAGAAACAACGCCTCGCCATCGCCCGGGCGCTGATAACCGATCCGAAACTGCTCATTCTCGACGAGGCCACCAGTGCGCTCGACCCTGACAGCGAGGCCATTCTGCGGCAGAACCTGAGCAAGATCGCAGACGGGCGCACGGTCATTATCGTTTCCCATCGTCTCTCCCAATTGGTCGATGCCGACGCGATCCTCGTGGTGGACCGCGGCAAGATCGCCGATATCGGCCGCCATGATCAGCTAGTCTCGCGCTGCATAACGTATCGCCACCTGTGGTCGCAGCAAACGAGGCAATCCGCATGAACGCGCGCCCGGAAAATGTTCATCAGAATCTGCCCGTTCCGGTCGCCAAATCCGGAACCAGATTGGCGGAAAAACGTGTTTTGCCGCCTGTCATCGCCGAGTTCCAGTCCGACGCGGTGGAGTTGGAAGAACGGGTGCCGCCAAAGATCGCCCGGTTGACGCTTTATGGCATAACGGCCCTCATCGGTACCGCCGTTTTCTGGGCCTCGGTTTCCGAGATCGACGAAGTGGTCATTGCTCCGGGCAAATTGATCACGACGCAGCCGACGATTGTGGTTCAACCACTCGAAACCTCGATCGTTCGCACGATCAACGTCGCCGTCGGTCAGGAAGTTCGTGCTGGACAGACATTGGCCACGCTCGATGCCACATTCAGCCAGTCGGATGTCGATCAGCAACATACGAAATTCGCAGCGCTGGACGCGCAGGTCAAGCGGATCGAAGCCGAACTGTCGGGCGCCGACTACACAAAGCTGGCCGGTAATTCTTCGGATGAAGTGTTGCAGGTACGGCTTTTTGAACAGCGTCGTGCTTTTTACGTCGCCCAGCTCCAAAATTTCGGGCAGCAGATTGCAGGTCAAGCTGCGGCGATTGTGGCCGGCAAAGATCAGGAAACGGTGCTTACCAGCCGGCGCGAAAATCTGACCCTGATCGAAAATGCGCGCCAGACGCTTTTCAAGAACGACACGGGATCTCTGGTGGCTTTCCTGGGTGCGCGCGACGCACGCCTCGATGTCGATTCAGACATTTCGGCGCTGCACGGAAAGGCAGCCGAAGCTGAACATTCCCTTGCGAAACTGACTGCCGACCGGCAGGCGTTCATCGAGGATTTCCGGCGCGCATCGATGGAACAACTCGTGGACCTGCGCAGTCAGCGGGATACGGCCGGTGAAGAACTGAAGAAGATGGAATTGCGCCGCAACATGGTGACGCTGACAGCGCCCGCCGATGCGGTCGTTCTGGACCTCGCACAGCGTTCCATTGGCTCGGTGGTTCGCGAGGCGGAGCCGGTGGTTACGCTGGTGCCCCTCAACGTTCCGCTGGAAGCGGAAGTCTCGATAGGTTCAGGCGATATTGGTCGGATCGCGGTCGATAAAGAGGCGCGGATCAAGTTCGATGCCTACCCGTTCCAGAAGTTTGGCACCGCCTCCGGCACGGTCCGGACGATCAGTCGCGACGCATTCACGCCCACGCAAGAGGGCATGGCGGCTGGTCAACCCGCTGTTCCGTTTTACAAGGCGCGCATTCTAATCGCCGATTCCAGGCTGGGTGCCTCGGAACATCTGACACGGCTCCTTCCCGGAATGACGGTTTCTGCGGAGATCAAGGTCGGACGTCGGACGGTGATTTCGTATTTCCTCTATCCCCTTCTACGTGGACTGGATGTTGCTATCCGCGAACCGTGAGATGCGCATTAATATCGGTTTTTCATCATCTTTCGGAAGGCCGTTGGTCTTCGACATTTCCAGTGTTTCTAGGACGTGGTTTTTGCCCTCGATCTCACGAAGCCGCAATGCCGTCGGCCAAGAGGTCAGCCAGCATGGCTGTCCGGAGCCTAAAGGTTTTTGCGTCGCGACGGGATGCCGAACAGCTTGTCGAGACAGATCGGGCCCAACGTCGGCAAGCAAGCGCTGCAGAATGCCAGCGATCGTTTTCATGGCGATGTCCTTTGATGAAATGGAAAAGGCTCCCTGTGAGGGAGCCTTGAGCAGTTCTGTTCCTATCGTCGATCCTTGGTATTACTGGCTGGGCCGGATGCTTGCGAGATAGACCGGGCCGTTCCCGTCGCAGTCGGGGCAACTCGGTTCGCCTGGCTTTCCGTCCGTGTCTTTTGCTCCTGCTCGCTGTGCAAGCTGCTTCACTGGGTCAACCTTCGGGGTGTCCATGGCAACTGCTGTCGATTTGGTGGCCAGCTGCCTGTCGGATCGTTCGTTCGTCGTCGCGATTGATGTACATCCTGAGATAAGGATGCCAGCTAGAATTGTGAGGTAATAACCGCGCATGCGCTTCTCCGTGTTCACCATGCGTTTCAGGCCCGCCAAGCCGGTAACGTACAAGGGCTCGCTTTCACGAACGCCGGAGCCTGTGAAGCCCGGTGTTCGCGTTACATCCTCATCGGCGGCGAGGAGTTGGTTAAACAGTCATTTCGTGTAGACGGCCCAAAGGCAGACTGACCGAGCTGTTATGACAATACGCCAAATACGGCGCGATAGGCGTTGGATAAAAGGCGTAGGCAAAGCAGCACTTTGTCGAACCGTCCTCACAGCAACAGATCAGCGGTCCTCTACGGTTTTTCATCATGTAGCGGCTCACCCGTATTGAATATCGATTTCGGGGAAGCGACAGCAAATGCAATCCAGAGCGCGCGAAAGAAGCATCAATCTTCTCTGACTTTCAATCAGATGACTGCGCTGGCAGTGATCATAACTGTCACATCGGCCTGGTTCGCCGACCAACGCCGCGCACCATTGCAACATCTAAGGTCAATTTTGCAGTCTTATACGCCCGTCGCCTAGGCCCGCCGAGCGGGTAAGCCTTTCGGCTGACTGCATTTGAAATGCCGCGCATGAATTAGAAGGCGTGGACGAACACTGGCGCTTTGCACAAAATGGCACGGCGGAAAACACGCGTCAGTGGTTTCGCTAAGTGCAAACGCATCGCACGGCCGCGCTAACAGTTCTGAGTCTTCGGCGCGCTTGCAACCGTTGCAAGGAGAAGAAGATGGCATTTTTCCAACCAACAAAAGCTCAAGTTGCGCAGTGGTCAGCGACGATTGTCCAGGGCACCGTCAATCTCACAGCACTTGATTGGCTCTTACGAATAGCACCATTCAACGATGTTATTATCGGCAACAGCCGCAACGAGACTTTCAACGCCGCGGCCGAGGGGACGTTGATTTTCGCGTTCGACGGTAACGATCGCTTGAATAGTACCTTCAACCGGACAGCGCTGATCGCCGGCGGCGGCAATGATACGCTGGTCACCGATGTTCTCGTGCCGATGAACGGCAATAATGATGTCGAAGGTCTTGCAGTCCAGTTCGGTGGCGCCGGGAAGGACAACATGAGCGCGACCGTGATGCTGCAGGGCGGGGTTACCACAGTCCACGATCGGGAACTGCGTGCCGAAGTTCTGGCTGACGGCGGCGCCGGCAACGATATGATCAATGCGGTGGCAAACGTGGCGCAGCCGGTGTTCGGAAACGTGAAAGCCATAACCCACCTTCTTGGCGGCAGCGGTGACGATACGATCAATGCCGTGGCCAGCACACGAAATGCGCTGGACGACAACTACGCCAAGAACGAGATCGATGGCGGCGCCGGAAACGACCACATTACCGCTCTTGCCGAAACCGAGTTCAAGGGCTTTACCGCCACGGCCATCAACATTCTCGACGGCGGCGCCGGAAACGATGTCATCAAGGCCACAGCCAGAGGCGTCTCCAACGGTACGGAACTGGTGTCGAATTCTCTCCATGGCGGCACGGGCGATGACGTGCTGCATGCTTTCAACTTTACAGATTCCAATTCCCGGTCTCCGGTTGGAATCAACACCCTGTGGGGCGACGAGGGCAATGACACCCTGGAGGCAACGCATACGACGGATGGTGAAAATACGGTGACCGACGTCACCAATCGCCTGAACGGCGGTACGGGGGATGACCGTCTGAAGGCGGATTCCACTGCGCTCGGCGGCTTTGTCGCTGCCTTGAACGCCTTGAGCGGCGGCGCTGGAAAAGATGCCTTAACAGCGCGTATTGTGGCCGACGCCCATGGTGGCCCTGGCTCTCTCGGCCTTAGCCTGTATCACGTCGCCAATCTCCTCAGTGGCGGCACCGGCAACGACACGCTCGACGCCTTCCTGTTGATCACATCCGCTCCGTTCGCCGCGGACGGTTCCCGGGCCGAGAACCGGTTGGATGGTGGTGCCGGCAATGATGTGCTTGTGGCAACGGTCGCACCAGGATCATTTGGATCAAGCTTCCTGACCGGCGGCGGTGGCAATGACCAACTCACCGTCTTCGGCGGTTCGAGCAATGTCCTGAACGGCGGAAACGGTAACGACAAACTGACGGGCGGGATCGGCAGCGATGATTGCATCGGCGGTGCCGGCAATGACATCATCAAGGGCCTAGCCGGCAACGATACCCTGACGGGTGGCGTCGGCAGTGACACGTTTGCGTTCAACACAGCGCTGGACGCTACGAACAACGTCGACGTGATCTCGGACTACAACGTGACCAACGATACGATCCAGATCGAGAACGCAATCTTCACAGCCCTTACCACCCCCGGCGTGCTTTCATTGGCAGCGTTTGCCGCGAATGAAACCGGACTGGCCGGGGACGCCTCCGACCGCATCGTCTACGAAACCGATACCGGCAATCTTTACTACGACCGGGACGGGAACGGCGCGTCCTATGGCGGCGTGCATTTTGCAACGCTGACGGCCGGCCTGGCACTGACCGCAAACGATTTCGTCGTTATCTAAGCAGGAGGCTTTGCTTGGCCGGCCACAGCACATGCCGGTGAGGGAGAGCGGCTAAGGAGAGGGCAGAAGCGGGGAGGTTGTCTCCCGACCATTGCTTCGATTCCCATCAAGACAACCATTTGTCATGACATAACGGGGCGAACATCTTCTGCAATTCGCTTAAGCCATGATGGAAAGATGGAAAAATAGCAGCGCGCCAGCCAAACTCAGGGCGAGGACTCTCGGCGGGTGCACGGGAGACATGTCGAGAAATACTCCCAACAGCAGACCGGTCGCTGAAACAACTCCGATAAGTCCAATGGATTCGGCGTTGAATGCCACTCCTAATGAGGTAACGCAGATTGCACTCGCAAGCGTCGTCACCGGCGAGCGCAACACGGCTTCGCCGGTCGTGCGCGAGAAAATCGGACGAAAACCTCCCCAGCTCAACGCGATTGCAAAGCTGAGGGAGAAGGGGGCAACAATATCCAGGAGGATCATACGCATTCCCCCACCGCTTTGTAATTTATCGATCGCGGGTGCTCCGTTGATACCTTTTGCGCAGATCCCAGCTGAGCGAATACATGCCCCACACCGATCAGGATCGGATGGTCGACGCCCATGCCCACGACAGCTGAAGCCAGATCGTCCAATCGTCCACTCCATCGGGCTTCATTGTTGCGGGTCACAGCACTGACGACTGCAACGGGTGTGTCAGTATTCATCCCGGCCGCCAATAGCCGGGTCTGGATCTGGCCTGCGGTACGACCGCCCATGTAGAAGATCGTTGTTGTCCGCGCGTGCGCGAGATCGTGCCAGTTCATGTCGGCTGGCAAGGAGCCGAACCGCGAGTGGCCGGTGACGAAACGAACCGCCTGCGCATGGTCGCGGTGCGTCAGCGAGACGCCGAGCCTTGCTGCCATGGCGCTGGCCGAGGTGATGCCGGGCACGACATCGACGGGGATGCCTTCCTGTTCGAGGCAGGCGATTTCCTCGCCGGCGCGGCCGAAGATCATCGGATCGCCGGATTTCAGCCGCACGACGCGTTTGCCGGCCTTGGCAAACGTGACCATCATGGCATTAATGTCTTCCTGCTTGCAGCTCGTCCGGCCGCCGCGTTTTCCGACCAGCATTCGCTTTGCCTCCCGGCGGGCAAGTTCCAGCACCTCGTCGGAAACGAGATCATCGAACAGGATGACATCTGCGGCCTGCAACGCGCGGACGGCTTTGAGCGTCAAAAGTTCCGTGTCGCCGGGACCGGCGCCGACCAGAGTCACACTGCCGATGGACGGTATTGTCTTCGCAACGATACGTCCGGCATCGGCGAGAAGCTCGGCTTCCGTGTCCGCCTCTGGCGGTGTGCCGAAAGCGCGATCGACGAAGCTTTCCCAGAAGGCGCGTCTTGGCGCACCGGGGCTTATCTTCGCATTGACCTTGTCGCGGATGGAGTGCGCCAGCGCGGCCCAGGATTTCAGTGACGGCGGCAACAGCGTTTCGATGCGGCGGCGGATGGCTTGGGCCAGAATGGGTGCTGCGCCGTCGGTGGAAATGCCGACGACAACGGGCGAGCGGTTGACGATCGAGCCGAACTGGAACTGGCAGTATCTCGGTTTGTCGATGACGTTGACCGGGACGCCAGCCTTGCAGGCGGCTTCGAAGAATTTTGCGGCGGCCCCATCATCCTGGCAGTCGGCGATAGCAATGGCTGCATCGTCGAACACGGCGGCGGTCCACTCATGAGCATGATCGACGAAACGTCCGTTTTCGGATTCCGAACCCTGAGCGACCAGAGTTGAAAACGTCTCGCTCAGGTTTTCGGCATAGACATGCACCTCGGCGCCGCAGGCGGCCAGCAGCTCCGCCTTCCAGGCGGCGGCGTCCGATCCCCCGGCGACAACGGCACGTTTTCCGTCGAGCACCCAGAAGACCGGCAGTTTGGCAAGCGGCGCCATTCGGGCGGGGGTGGCGTTGCGGTCACTCGGCAGCAGCTGCAAGACATCCATCGATGATCCCCCTGATTTCGGCGCGGCACGAGCCGCAATTGGTTCCGGCGTTCAAGTCCTTGCCGACCGCCTCGACGCTGTGACAGCCGCTCCGAATAGCGGCGACGATCTGGTTGACGCCGACCCCGAAACACGAGCAGACGGTAGCGCCTGGGTCCATGCGTCCGGCGCCGGGACGTCCGGCAACGACGGTGAAGCGTATGGCGAGTTCGGTATGCTGGACGGTGAGCTGTTCGATCGCCCAGTTGCGAGCGACGGCGACGGGGCGGCGGGCGAGGAAGAAGGCGGCAAGCAGCCGGTCGACGTCAAAGAAGGCGAGGCGCAGGTCGCCGGATTGGGCGTCCGCATAACCGAGCGGCTCGATATGATCGGGAATGCCGAAATGAGCACGGCACCAATCGGCCCAGCTGTCGGGTGCAGCATCAAAGGCAAGCTCTAGGCGCCAGCCCCCGTCTGCCTTCGCCAGAGCCCAGTAAGCGGTATCGAGGTTTTCCGGTTTGCTGAAGGAGACTGCAAAACCATAGCTTTCCACGTTCAGCGGCCGGGCTGTGACAGCGACATTCTTGGAGGCCGGCTGGCCTGAGACAGGGTCTGTCAGTGGCGCAACGACCGCGTCGATACGGGCTTTCGCGGCAAACTGGTCGTTCCAGTGCATCGGCACGAACAGGCTGCCGCGTGCCTGCCGGTCGGTGACAAGGGCACGCACCACGGCCTTGCCATAGGGGCTTTCAATCTCCACCAGCGATGCGCTGGCAACACCGATCTCCATGGCGTCGCGCGGGTGGATTTCGGCGAAGGGCTCGGCGATATGGGCGGAGAGGCGGGCGCTTTTGCCGGTCCGCGTCATCGTATGCCACTGGTCGCGGATGCGGCCGGTGTTGAGCGTCAGCGGGAAATCGGCGTTGGTGCGATCCGATATGGGGGCACTGACGGCAATGAAGCGCGCCTTGCGATCGGCATGAAAAAAGCCGCCTTCGCCGAAGAAGCGCTTGATCCGGGCTTGCGTGTTTTCCGGCTGCGGCCACTGGAACGGAGCCAGTGCATCATAAGTCGATGCGTCGATCGACTGGTGGGCGCCGATATCGAAATCGCGGCTACCGCCGTTTTCGAAAGCCGATAGGGCGGCATGCTCGGCAAAGACATCGGCAGCGGCGGGGAAGGAAAAGGCGTCGACAAAGCCGATGCGGCGCCCGACTGCGGCCATTTGCCACCAGTCGGCCTTTGCCTCGCCGGGCTGGTTGAGAAAGGCACGTTGGCGGGAAATGCGGCGTTCGGAATTGGTCACCGTGCCGTCCTTTTCGCCCCAACCTAGCGAGGGCAAGAGGACATGGGCGTATTGCGTCGTGTCGGTTTTCTGAAGGACGTCTGAGACCACGACGAAGGGACAGGCAGCGATCGCAGCCGCCACCGCATCAGCATCTGGCATGGAAACAGCCGGGTTGGTCGCCATGATCCAGAGCGCCTTGATCCGGCCGTCTGCCACCGCCCGGAACATATCGACGGCCTTGAGGCCGGGTTTGCGGGCAATATCGGGCGATTGCCAGAAGCGCTGTACGCGGTCGCGGTCCTGCGCGCTTTCGATGGCCATATGGGCCGCGAGCATGTTTGCAAGACCGCCGACCTCGCGTCCGCCCATGGCATTCGGCTGGCCGGTGAGCGAGAAGGGTCCCATCCCGGGCCGGCCGATACGTCCCGTTGCCAGGTGGCAATTGATGATAGCATTGACCTTATCGGTGCCGGAGGCGGACTGGTTGACGCCCTGGCTGTAGCAGGTGACGACCTTCTGTGTTTCTTCGAACAGCCGGAAGAACTGCCGCAATTGCATCGACGGCAGGCCTGTGCGCTCCATCAGCTCGGCGATGTCGAAAGCCGATGCAGTGGCGAAAGCTTCTGCGAAACCGTTGGTATGCGTGCCGATATAGTTCTGGTCGATCGCGGCGGTGCCGGCGAGATGAGCCAGCAGGCCCATGAACAGCGCCACGTCGCCATCCGGCCGGATCGCCAGATGCAGGTCGGCGATATCGGCCGTCATCGTGCGGCGCGGGTCGATGACCACGACTTTCATGCTCGGCCGGGCGGCCTTGGCGGCGGCGAGGCGCTGGTAGATCACCGGATGGCACCAGGCCAGGTTGGAGCCGGTCAGGACGACGAGATCGGCAAGCTCGATGTCCTCGTAGGTACCCGGAACGGTATCGGAACCGAAAGCGCGGCGATGGCCTGCGACCGAGGATGACATGCAAAGGCGCGAATTGGTGTCAATATTGGCCGAACCGATGAAGCCTTTCATCAGCTTGTTGGCGACGTAATAGTCCTCCGTCAGCAATTGACCGGAGACGTAGAACGCCACCGAATCCGGGCCGTGTTCGGCGATGGCTTCGGAAAAACGGGAGGCGACAAGATCGAGCGCCTCGTCCCAACTCGTGCGTTGCCCGTCGATCTGCGGGTAAAGAACACGTCCGTCGAGATCGATGGTTTCGGCCAGCGCCGAGCCCTTGGAACACAGCCTTCCGAAGTTGGCGGGATGATCCGGATCGCCCCTGACGCTGACTGTGCCGGTGTCATCGATCTTGGCAATGACGCCGCAGCCGACGCCACAATAGGGACAGGTGGTCTTGGTTTCAGTGGACATGGGAGGTGCCCCGTATCCGCATTTCGAGATTGAGGTGCGTTACCCCCCCCTGTCCCTCCGGAACATCTCCCCCACAAGGGGGGAGATTGACCGTATGCTTCTTGCGTCCCTCACTCACTACACCAAGAGGGAAAAGAATGATCTTCCCCCTTGTGGGGGAGATGTCAGCGAAGCTGACAGAGGGAGGTATTGCCGCAAACTCCGTCATCCGACTATTCCGCCGCCATCATCAGGCTTTCGAGCGCGATGGAGAGGGCGCCATTGTCGTTGCGCACCCGGATCGTTCGCACCTCGCCTTGGTCGGCGCCGAGCGCCATGCCGGTTTCGAGCGAAATGACCCAGTTGTGTAGCGGGCAGGTGACAGCCGTTCCGTGAACGATACCCTGGCTCAGCGGTCCGCCCTTGTGCGGGCAGTGATCCTCGATGGCGAAGACCTCGTTTTCTGCGGTGCGGAACACGGCGATCTTGCCTTGCGGGGTCTTGACACAGCGCGCGCCACGCAGCGGAATGTCGGAAATGTCGCCGATCGCGATCCAGTTCATGTGTTCGTTCCCTTTACTCTCTGAATATGCGGCGGCATCGGCTCCTTTACCCTCCCCTTGAGGGGGAGGGTCGGCGCGAAGCGACGGGGTGGGGTGACCTTTCATGTCAAGCAACGATCACCCCCACCCGCGACTTTGTCGCGACCTCCCCCCTCAGGGGGGAGGTAATCATTCCGCCGCTGCGGATAGCCGACCGTCGCCATCGGCCGGAACTCGTGCTTGTCCTTGCCGGAGACGCGCTCCGACCAGGGATCGACCTGGGCAAACGTCTGGGAGAAGACGAAGCGCTCGTAATAGGCGTGGCGCTTGTCCGCATCGCCCATGATCTGGCGGCGAATTTCGTCGAGACCGATGCGTTTCGCCCATTTGTAGATGCGCTCAAGATAGCGGCCCTGCTCGCGGTACATCTGTGTCAGCGCCACGATATAGTGCAGCGCCTCGTCCTCGGTTTTGACGAGGCCGAGGATTTCCGTGCCCTTGATGTCGAGGCCGGCTGCCCCTGCAAAATGAATTTCGAAACCTGAATCAACGCAGATGACGCCGATATCCTTGCAGGTTGCTTCGGCGCAGTTGCGCGGACAGCCGGAAACGGCCAGCTTCAGCTTGGCCGGTGTCCAGGAGCCCCACATGAACTTCTCGATGCGGATGCCAAGCCCGGTCGAATCCTGTGTGCCGAAGCGGCACCAGTCGGAGCCGACGCAGGTTTTTACCGTGCGCAGGCCCTTGGCATAGGCTTGGCCGGAGACGAAGCCGGCTTTGCCGAGATCAGCCCAGACGGCGGGCAGATCTTCCTTCTCGATGCCGAGCAGGTCGATGCGCTGGCCACCTGTGACTTTCACCATCGGGATCTCGAACTTGTCGACGACGTCAGCAATCGCCCGCAACTCGCCTGAATTGGTGACGCCACCCCACATGCGCGGCACGACCGAATAGGTACCGTCCTTCTGGATATTGGCGTGGACGCGTTCGTTGATGAAGCGTGACTGGTAGTCGTCGGCATATTCGTCCGGCCAGTCACAGACGAGGTAATAGTTGAGCGCAGGCCGGCATTTGGCGCAGCCGCACGAAGTCTTCCACTCCAGCTCCTGCATGACGGCGGGAATGGTCTTTAAGCCCTTGGCCTTGATCAGGCGGCGCACATCGTCATGGCCGAGATCGGTGCAGCCGCACATCGGCTGCACGGCCTTCGGGTTGTAGGCATCGCCCAGCGTGATGGTCATCAGCTGTTCGACCAGCCCGGTGCAAGAGCCGCAGGAGGCGGAAGCCTTGGTGTGGGCGCGCACCTCGTCCAGCGAGCTTAGCCCCTTGCCGGTGATCGTCGATGTGATTTTGCCCTTGCAGACGCCGTTGCAGCCGCAGATTTCCGCATCATCCGGCAAGGCTGCAACGGCCGCCATAGGGTCCAGCGGTGACCCTCCCTGGTAGGCCTGCCCGAAAATGAGCGTTTCGCGCATTTCCGAGATATCGGTGGCTTTCTTCTTCAGGTCGTTGAACCAGGCGCCGTCGGCGGTCTCGCCGTAGAGAACCGTGCCGATGATGCGGTTGTCCTTCAGAACCAGGCGCTTGTAGACGCCGGCCGTCGCGTCGCGCAGCACGATCTCCTCGCGGTCGTCGCCTTCGGCAAAGTCGCCGAGGGAGAAGAGATTGATGCCGGTGACCTTGAGTTTCGTCGGCGTATCCGAATGCACGAAGGCGGGCGTGCGGTCGCCAGCCAGATGCGATGCGGCAATCCGTGCCATTTCATAAAGCGGCGCGACAAGGCCATAGACCATACCATCCACTTCGGCGCATTCGCCGACCGACAGGATGTCGCCATCTGAGGTCTGCATGCCGGCATCGACGACGATGCCACGATTGACGGCGAGGCCGGCTTCCTTGGCGAGACCTGCGTTCGGGCGGATACCGACGGCCATCACCACGAGGCTTGCCGGGATGATTGTGCCGTTGTCCAGCTCGATGCCCTCGACCTTGCTGTTGCCGACGATCTGCTTGGTATTGGCCTTGGTGATGACCTTGATGCCGCGCTCCTCGACGGCTTTTTGTAGGAGATAACCGGCTGCCGGATCGAGTTGGCGCTCCATCAGCGTCGGCATGACGTGCAGCACGGTCACATCCATGCCGCGCGAAGCAAGACCGGCTGCCGCCTCGAGCCCGAGCAGACCGCCGCCGATGACAATGGCCTTTTCGCGCGACTGGGCAGCGAGCAGCATGGCTTGCACATCGTCGAGATCGCGATAGGTGATGACGCAGGGCAGGTCCTTGCCGGGCACTGGAATGATGAAGGGCACGGAGCCGGTGGCGATGACCAGCTTGTCGTAGCTTTCCGTCACGCCATGATCGGAGGTGACAGTCTTACTGGCACGGTCGATCGCGACGATCTTGTGGCCCTTGTAGAGCGTGATGCCGTGTTCGATGTACCAGCCGTCGCCGTGGATGACGATCTGCTCGTAGGTCTTCTCGCCGGATAGCACCGGCGAGAGCATGATGCGGTCGTAGTTGACGCGCGGTTCGGCATTGAAGATCGTGACGTCGTATTGGCCGGGAGCCTGTTCAAAAAGGTGCTCCAGCATACGCCCGGGGGCCATGCCATTGCCGATGATGACGAGTTTCTGGGTCATGCCGGTTACTCCGCAGCTTCAACGAAGCGGTGACGCTCGTAGAGGAATTTCAGGACGGCCTCACGGCATTTGAGATAGGTCCGGTCCGAGGCAAGCTCGATGCGGTTTCTGGGGCGGGCGATCGGCACGTCGAGCACTTCGCCGATGCAGGCAGCCGGGCCATTGGTCATCATGACGATCCGGTCGGAGAGCAGAACGGCTTCGTCGATGTCGTGGGTAATCATCAGCATGGTGTTACCAAGGCGAAGGTGGATCTCCATCACCGCGTCCTGCAGATGTGCCCGCGTCAGAGCGTCGAGCGCGCCGAAGGGTTCGTCGAGCAGAAGAATCTTCGGCTCCATGGCGAGCGCCCGGGCGATGCCTACGCGCTGCTTCATGCCGCCTGAGATCTCGGACGGCCGCTTGTCCTTGGCGTGCGCCATCTGGACGAGATCGAGATTGGTCATGACCCAGTCGTGGCGTTCGGTCTTGCTCTTGGTCCTGCCGAAAACCTTGGAGACGGCGAGGTTGACGTTCTCGTAGACCGTCAGCCAGGGAAGCAGGCTGTGGTTCTGGAAGACGACGGCGCGTTCCGGGCCGGGTGCGTTGACCTCGCGGTTTTCCAGAAGTACCGCGCCGGAGGAAACCGGCGTCAGGCCCGCGATGAGGTTGAGCAGGGTTGACTTGCCGCAGCCGGAATGCCCGATGATCGAGACGAACTCGCCCTTGCCGATCGTCAGATTGATGCCCTTCAGCACCTCGGCGCGTTGACCGCCCCGGTCGAAATGCTTGTCGATATGATCGAGTTTCAGATAGGCGTTCATGAACGGGGTCCTCAGTTGGCGGAAGCGCCGCGGGTGACGATGGTGCCGACCGCTGAGACCAGCTTGTCGAGAATGAAGCCGACGACGCCGATATAGGCGAGCGCGACGATGATGTCGGGCAGGCGCGAGGAGTTCCACGCATCCCAGATGAAGAAGCCGATGCCGACGCCGCCAGTGAGCATTTCGGCCGCGACGATGGCAAGCCATGACAGACCGATGCCGATGCGAAGGCCGGTGAAGATGTAAGGTGCAGCAGATGGCAGCATGATCTTGAAGAAAAACTCGAACTGGTTGAGGCACAGCACCTTGGCGACGTTGCGGTAATCCTGCGGGATGTTGCGGACGCCGACGGCGGTATTGATGATCACCGGCCAGATCGAGGTGATGAAAATCACGAAGATCGCCGAGGGGTTCGAGTCCTGGAACGCGGCGAGCGACAGCGGCAGCCAGGCGAGCGGCGGCACGGTGCGCAGGATCTGGAAGATCGGATCGAGACCGCGCATCGCCCAGATCGACTGGCCGATCAGCGCGCCGATCAGGACGCCGGCGACGGCGGCAAGCCCGAAGCCGTAGGCGACGCGCTGCAGCGAGATCAGCACCCGCCAGCCAAGGCCGATATCCTGCGATCCGTAGTTGAAGAACGGATAGGCGATCAGGTCGTAGCTTTCCTGCCAGACCTGTGACGGTGGCGGCAGCGTGGCGCCGGCCTCCGAACAGAGAATCTGCCAGATCACTAGAATGACGGCCAGCACGATCAGCGGCGGCACGACGTTGCGGGCAACGGCAAGCGCGACCTGCTTCGGCTTGAATTTTGAGGCCGGCCGGCCCGGCAGGGTGACGATGCTTGCGCTTGTCTTGGGCGGTGCGGCGGTCACGATTTTTTCCGTGCGGGCCAGTGCGGGCATGGAATGTCTCCTGAAGGTAAAGAGGAAGTCCGGCGCAAACGGTCATGCGCCGGGATTGTTTTGGTCAGGACGCCGCCTTGATCGACAGGCTGTCGAGATAGGCGGAGGGATTTTCGGGATCGAAGACCTTGCCGTCGAAGAAGGTTTCCTTGCCGCGCGAGGTCGTGGCCGGAATGTCCGACGCGGCAACGCCGAGGTCGGCAGCGGCGGCACGCCAGATGTCTTCGCGGTTCACCTGGTCGACCAGTGCCTTGATGTCGGTACCGGGTGCCAGCTTGCCCCAGCGGATGTTCTCGGCCATGAACCAGGTGTCGTGGCTCTTGAACGGATAGGACGCGCCGTTCGCCCAGAACTTCATGTAGAGGTCGGTGCCGTGCACGACGCGGCCATTGCCGTAATTGATGTCGCCCTTCAGGCGGCCGATAATGTCTTTCACCGGAACGTTGAACCATTGGCGCTTGCCGACGATCGCCGCCATCTCGTCCTTGTTGTCCATGCTTTCGCACCATTGCTGGGCTTCCATCACGGCCATCATCAGCGCCTTGGCAGCGTTCGGATTTTTCTCGACCCAGTCAGCGCGCATGCCCAACGCCTTTTCCGGGTGACCCTTCCAGAGTTCGCCGGTCGAGGCCGCAGTGAAGCCGATGCCCTGATTGACGAGTTGCTCGTTCCAGGGCTCGCCGACACAGAAGGCATCCATGTTGCCGACCTTCATGTTGGCCACCATCTGCGGCGGCGGCACGACGATGGTGGAGACATCCTTGTCCGGGTCGATGCCGCCTGCAGCCAGCCAGTAGCGAAGCCACAGGTCATGCGTACCGCCCGGGAAAGTCATCGCGACCTTCACTTCGCCGCCGTCGGCCTTCTTCTTTTCAAAGGCTGCCTTGAGCTTGGAGGCATCGAGCTGGACGCCGGTGTCGGCATATTCCTTGGCAACCGAAATTGCCTGGCTGTCGCAATTGAGGCGAGCGAGGATCGCCATCGGCACGGGAACATTGTTCTGCGTCACCTTGCCAGTGTGCATCAGGTAGGGCATGGGCGAGAGGATATGGGCGCCGTCAATGCCGTTGGCTACGCCGCCGAGCACGAGGTTGTCGCGGGTCGCACCCCAGGAGGCCTGCTTGGCGACTTCGACATCCGGCAGCCCGTGCTTATCGAAAAAACCCTTTTCCTTGGCGATGATCAGTGCCGCCGAATCCGTCAGCGCGATATAGCCGAGCTTGACGCCGGTCACTTCGGGGCCGGCCGTGGCGGCAAAGGCGCCGGACGGGAAGGCCGTCTTGATGGTGCCGAACAGCGCGGCGGTTGCGGTCGTCTTCAGGAGGCTGCGACGGGTGATGCCGTTGCTCAATATCGTCTTCATGAACAGTTCCCTCTGCTGTGGCCGGTCGAAATTTTGGCAATAAAAAAACGCCGCTCGGAGATTGCGTCTTCGGGAGAAAAAGATTCCCGGACTGCAAAAACCTTGCGACGTCGATGTCTCTACGAGCGCCTGTCTTGGGCTCGGCTTACTGCGATCGCCATTGACCGCAGCTAATTATACCAAGCAAAGTCTGTGCCAGTTTCGAAGGAAAGTATTAGCGCTTTGAAATTGAACGGGTTTTCATCGATCTCAGAGCCGCGCGTAAATTTTGACCATGTCCTGCATATGCAAAAATTTTCAGCGTCTGCTTTGGCGCACTCATTTCCAGGTGGGAAATTTTGTGCAACGCAAAATTCGCCGCCGTCAGTTTTCCTCGGGGAGCGACCCGCTGCGCATGACGCTTTTGACGGCAAATCCGGCGATATAGTCGGCGATCCGGCCGGGGTCGAAAATCTGCCCGTCCATGAAGCGGTCGCCATCCACGGCGCCTTCGACGCGAATATCGTCATCCAGCAGAGGTGCTGCGTCCGCTCCAAGCGCCAGGCGATAGATATCGGGTCGATAGGCCGCCGCCGCCGCCGTCATGCCGGTAGAGGAAAGATCGGTCTGGCCCCAGCGGATCATCTGGCTGTAGATCCACAGCGCCTGGCTCGGACGCGGGTAGTTGGCAAAGCCGGCATGAAACTTGAAATAGCCATCGATGACGCGGCGATTGCCTTGATCATCGAGATTGAATTCGCCGGCAAGCACGCGACGAATGATATCGACGGGTGCGGCGAGGTAACGGGTATCGGCCAGCGCCTCCGATAACGCATCGTGATTGTCCGGGCGGTCGCACCAGCGCGCGGCCGCATCCAGCGCGACGATCAGCCGGGAGACGGTTTCCGGATGCGTTTCGGCCCATTCCGGCCGCATGCCGATGACTTTTTCGGGGGCGGATGGCCAGATATCCTGTTTGGCCGCGACGATGCGGCCGACGCCACGCTCGGAAGCGACCATGTTCCAGGGCGCACCGACACAGAACCCGTCGATGGCGCCGGCGGCCAGCGCATCGGAGGTCAGCGGCGGCGGCACGACCACGAGCTTGACATCACGATCCGGATCGATGCCGCCGGCTGCCAGCCAGAAGCGGAACTCGTAGTTGTGCGAGGAGAAGGGGTAGGTGACCCCAAGCGTCGGCAGCGGTTCGCCCCGCGCCTTCATCCCGCAGATGGCCTTTGCCAGGGCCTGCGCATTTTCAAGTGCGCTCGCCGTTTCCGAAAGAGCTTCCACCTGCTGCATGCGAGCATAGAGCCGGGTTGAAAGCGTAATCGCGTTGCCGCCGCGCCCGAGCGAAAAAGGCGTGATTGTTGGCGAGGGGTTGGAACCGAGGCCCAGCATCGAGGCGACCGGCATGGGCGACAGCATGTGGGCGATGTCGAACTGCCGGAAGGCGAGCCGGTCGCGTACGTTCGCCCAGGAGACATCCTTGACCAGATCGAGGGCGATGCCTTCCTTCTGCGCAAAGCCGAATTCGGATGCTGCGATCAGCACGGATGCGTCAACCAAAGGAATGAAGCCGGCCCGCAGGGTGCGCGAGCCTTCGCCAGCCAGGCCGGCGGGTGCGGCAAGACGAGCGTGCCCGGCGTCCGGTCCATTCTGCATGCCGTCAAGTTTCGTCATCATGTTCACTCCACTCTCCCACGCCGGAAGATGCCTGGCCGATATGCGTCCATCACATCAGCAATCCTGCTGCGGTGACGACACTTTGGGCGATGTCGGCCATTTTCTTCTTTTCATTCATCGCCGTCTGGCGCAGCAATGCG
The DNA here is from genome assembly GCF_965279435.1 of Pararhizobium sp. Lineage (NCBI taxonomy): Bacteria > Pseudomonadati > Pseudomonadota > Alphaproteobacteria > Hyphomicrobiales > Rhizobiaceae > Pararhizobium > Pararhizobium sp. The sequence goes on along the minus strand of NZ_CBDIHY010000002.1, from coordinate 752,678 downwards.
AACGCCTGCTCCTCGGAAAGGCCGCGCATCTTCATCAGGATACCCTTGGCGCGTTCGACGATCTTGCGTTCTTCCAATGCAGATTTCGCGTCGGCGAGTTCCCGCCGCAACCGGCTGAAAGCATTGAAGCGGCTGACGGCCATGTCGAGAATGGGCTTGACCCGCTCCTTCTTCAGGCCGTCTACAATGTAGGCGGATACGCCGGCATCGACGGCTGCCTCGATGGAGGCGGTATCGGAGCGGTCGACGAACATGGCGATCGGTCGACCGACCGTACGGGTCAGCTGGAACAGGTGTTCCATCATGTCGCGGTTGGGATTTTCGAGATCGATGAAGATCACATCCGGCTGCAGCGTCTCGATGACGCGGGCAATACCGTTCACTTCGTGCACGACAGTGACCTTCGCATGCCCGGCCTCTCGCAATCCCTCCTCAATGATCGAGGCGCGAATTGTGTTCTCGTCGATCACAAGAATGGTGAGATCCTGATAAGCCATCGCTCATTCATGCCGCAGTGCAGCAGATTGTGCAATATCGATTGGCCTAAAATAGCAGCACAACCAGAATCGATTAAATTTTAGGCGAAAATATTAGTACGCCTCTACCTGCTTTCGTCCAAGTGATGAAATTCAGAGCGACGTGAGGTCGCAATGAGCCTATTGGAAAGATACCCTCATAAACCCTGGTCATATTAGGATAATGGGGGCGTAGGACTGTTACAATCAACGTTAAGCTCTCACGGGTAGACGATGTGGTTACAGTTGCAGCCCGAGCATGTCTGGTTCGAAAAACTGGATTCGCTTAGGCCGTAGACTCATAACGATCTGATCCAAATTCTAGCTGCGAGTAGATACGGGTAGACCTTGTGCCCTTGTACTGGTTTCGAGGTGTTGGGACGACGGTAAATCGCCTCGATGCCCCATCCTCTTCATCAGCGTGGCGACGTGAAGGCGCCCTACGGCAAACTCTTTCGCCTTCAAAAGTCCTTGCAACATGCGGCTCCCGGAAAATGGATAGTCGAGATGCAGTTCGTCGATTCGGCGCATCAGAGCCAGCTCGCCCTCAGACGCGGGACGAGCCAGATAATAGACGCTGCCCGGCTGAAGCCGAGAAGCTTCGCCTGCCGCACGACAGGCAATTTGTGCTTGCGGTTGATCATTTCTTTTCGCTCAGCAATCCGGCTTTGCCGAGCGCATTGGGCAAAAATCGTTCTCCAATGTCAGCGCGCCTATTATGGCATGAAGCGTTTGATATCGACGGCCGGTGTCGCCGCTTCCGTCTTGGTTTCACCAACAAAAACGCCGATCGCTCCCTCAAGGAGTTGGTGTTTCCACTGCTTGATCTGGTTGGCGTGGACGTTGAACTGTCGAGATAATTCTACCAGTGTCTGCTCGCCACGGATTGGGGCAAGCGCCACCTCCGCTTTGAAAGCCGGGGTGTGGTTCCGGCACGGTCGTCTCGTCATGGTCTCTCCTGTTTCCAGGATCTAGGCTCAGGCCCTATTGATTAAACTCCTTTTCAAACTCGGTGGGTTTTGATTCACTGTTGGCAGGAGGATTTGCCATGAGTGATTTGTTTTTGCTGACGCCCTCGCAGCTTGCTCGGATCAGACCGTATTTTCCACTTGCTCACGGCATCCCCCGTGTCGATAACCGGCGTGTGGTCAGCGGCATTATTTACGTGCTTAAACATGGACTTCAGTGGAAAGATGTGCCGAAGGAATACGGTCCTCACAAGACGTTGTATAATCGCTTTATCCGATGGAGCGAGTTGGGCGTCTTCAATCGGATTTTCGAGCCGCTCGCGGGCAAAGCGGGCCAACCGGATCGATTGATGATCGATGCGACCCATCTCAAGGCCCATCGCACCGCAGCCAGCCTGCTAAAAAAGGGGCTCTTTCCCGCTGCATCGGACGAACGAAGGGTGGCCTGAATTCCAAGCTGCATGCCGTCACCGATGGCAGGGGAAGGCCATTGCTGTTCTTGCTGACGGCGGGCCAGGTGAGTGATTACAAAGGTGCACGGCATCTGCTTGAGCGTCTGCCGAAAGCAAAAGAACTGCTGGCAGATCGTGGATACGATGCCGACTGGTTCCGCAACGGATTGAAAGAAAAGGGGATTTCTCCCTGCATTCCACCGGGGAAAAAGCGCCGAGACCCGGCCCACTATGACGAGTTTCTCTACAAGCAACGCCACCGCATCGAGAACATGTTCGGCAGGGTCAAGGACTGGAGACGCATCGCAACAAGATACGATCGATGTGCCCACACATTCTTCTCAGCCATCCCCATCGCCGCAACATGCTGCTACTGGATGGATTAATGAGTCCTGAGCCTAAGCCAAAGTCAGGCAGAATTCCACCTATCCCTGCTGTCCAGCTTTTACGAGCCACCTCTGACAGCAATTTTCTTCAATACAGGTTATTCCGGGTGCTACGATATTCAATTATGAAGACTGATCGGACAAGTCCCCAAACGGCTGGAATGCGTGCGGTTGAAAGAACAGACCGCGCGCATTTTTTTGTGGCTAAGAGTTTTGATCAGCCTGAGTTCGTCACAGCCAGCGTTTCGGCCCAGCGTCAGGCACCGCACTCTCACGAGACGTACGTGATTGGAGGCATCAGTGGAGGACACGGGACACAGTTCATCCGCGGTAGCCAGAGGCTGGCCGGCTCGGGCGATTTAACCTTGTACAATCCAGGTGAAGTCCACGACTGCGCGCCTGGGTGCGAGGCCGGGTTTGACTATCGCGTGTCGTATCCCAGCGTCGATATGATGAAGCGCGTCGCCAAGGAGGTCTCGCGCCATTCTCGCATAGATACACCGTTCTTCAAGGCGCCGATCGTCTGCGATCCAAACGGTTTGGCCGCGTTTACGGTGGCGCACCGCACCATCGAGCTTGGCGGGGATACCTTGGCTGGGGAGGAACAGCTGATCGAAGTTTACGCTGGCTTTCTCGTTCGGCATGCGGAAATCATACCGGCATCCATTGGCCGCGAGCAGGGACCCATCGAGCGCGTCAAAGTTATGATCGGCGACCGATGCACCGAAGATATCTCCCTGGCGGAACTCGCGGCAGAGGCCGGCCTTTCGCGCTTTCACCTGATCCGCGCGTTTCAGCGCGCCACCGGTCAGACACCGCATGCCTACGTTATCAATCGTCGCGTCGAACAGGCAAAGGTAAGGCTGCGCGCGGGAGAAAAACTGAGCGCGGTCGCGGTCGCCACTGGCTTTTCAGACCAAGCCCATATGACGCGTGTCTTCAAGGCGCGCGTCGGTGTAACGCCTGGGGTCTATCGTGCGGCGGTCGCTTCATAACCCTTCCAAACAATTGGCGTCGAGCACCAGAACCTTGGGCGTGTCGGCGGCTCGGAAATGGTTGCGCGCCATCCTATAAGACAGATTTCCGTATGAGCGCTGCGTATACTCGATACGGCGGAAATAACCTTTTTCCCAGGTGAGGAAGATCCTCGCCGGAACTGTGATGCCTCCATTTGAAGGCGTGTGGGCTGAATTTACGGTGCAGAAAACTGAGAAAGCGATGGTTTTTCCAGCTTGCACTTCTGCCGTCTAAGAACATCTGAGATGGGCTGAATCAAAATTGGACCACAGCAATTTGCTTCAAGACTAAGCTCTCCCGCTACTGCAGCATTCGGCCATGAAGGGTGATCTCCTCATAGGCACGTCAAGTCTCTGGCTTGTCGAAATCTGCAATGTCGCAACGTAATAGTCCCACGCACAGGATACAGCATGTCGAGTATACAATCAGATGCCCTGAAGTCTCTGTACAAAAGTTGGGCCGCCTCCATGGCCGACAATCCGAACATGCCCCTTGATGAATTGCGGCGTATGTTTGAGCACTGGGCCGATGTGACAGCTGAGCCAGGTGGGGTGGACTACATTGAAGTCGATGCCGGAGGCGTTCCTGGGCTCTGGGCGGTACCGAAAGGTGTGAGGCAGGACAGGGTTCTGCAATGCACACATGGCGGGGGATACGTCTGCGGTTCCATGTATTCGCATCGCAAGATGTACGGCCATTTCGCCAAGACATTTGGTTGCCGAGCCCTAATCCTGAACTATCGTTGCGCTCCCGAGCATCCGCATCCAGCGCCTGTCGACGATACGACAAGCGCCTATCAGTGGCTGCTGGATCAGGGCATCCGGCCGCAGCACGTTGCCCTGACCGGTGATTCGGGTGGTGGTGGGCTCGCTCTTGCAACGGTGTTGCGAGCGCGAGAACGCGGCCTGCCAATGCCATCGGCGGTGATACCCCTGTCGCCCTGGCTCGACATGGAGGCGACAGGCGAGACGTATCAATCGAACAGCGACAAGGATGCCTTGGTGACGCGGGGAATTGTTTTGGGAATGGCAACCACTTTCCTGGGGGAGGGCGGCAACCGGCAGGATCCGTTGGCAAATCCGCTATTGGCTGATCTCCGGGGCATGCCGCCTATGTATATTCAGGTTGGGGGCGACGAGACATTGCTCGACGACAGCCGCAGGCTCGCCGAGAAGGCACGCAGCGAAGGGGTTGAGGTAATCTTCGAGATCGAGCCGGGCATGCAGCACGTCTACCATTTCCTAGCAGGTGTCACCCCGCAGGCAGATGCGGCAATCCTGCGTCTGGCTGATTGGGTCCGCCCCAAGCTTGGACTCGGTTGACTATGTGCTCAGATCATTGGGCGGGCGGATACCGTTATCCAGTCAATACTGCAGTCATTGACCGTGACACTCTTCCAATGCGCATCATACCGAAAGCGAGCCAGATGGCTCTTTATCGGATAAGTCTTTGAGCGAGGTGGACAAACACTGCTGTTGCCTGCCTCGGCCAAACGAGTTTGCTGAGCGCCCCCCTATTCTAATTACCAAACTGCACCCCGATCTAAAAAGCCCGGCACTGTGGCCGGGCTCTCAATTTTAGTGGCGATGCTCGGGCATCGCTTTGAGTTGGTCCTTCGTCCAGGTCGTCACGGCATGGACATCACCGTCTTCGTCCCGCATGAATTCAAGATCGGTCAGCGGCACGCCGACTGGCTTTGCTCCGATGCCAAGAAAACCGCCGACGTCAATGACTGCAGTACTTCCGCCGTGGATATGATCCAGCTTGCCGACCTTGTGATCGTCTGCACCATAGATTGTCGCGCCCTCGAGCACGGCCGGGGTCAGTTCCGAAGTCGCAAGGCGAACGTGATTGGTATGATCCATTTTCTGCTCCTTGGTTGTGTTCAGTCCGAGAAACCCAATTCGGCATCGTTTTGTTCCCGCGCTGCCTGCATGAAGGGTGCGCAATTGAGTGAAGCTGGTTAGTTTGATTATCCAATATCTTGGGCGTCGCGTGGGTCGGCGGTTTGTGAATTGCAAAGTTGTGGTATGGTTTTGAAGCAGCCGGTCTCACCCCGCAAGTGTCCAGGACACAACGGCTTTTTCAGACTTTTACATGAACGGGGGGTTCACATCGGGTTCATCACGGGAAGCGCAAGGTCCATCCAAACCTTGAAAGGATGGACTATGAATAGAATTGTCTCAGCATTGAGCGCAGCCGCCATAGCGGTGGTTGTCGGCTTGACGTCGTTCACACCGGCATCCGCTGCGCCGGTGCCAACGCAGGTGCAAGTCACTTCTGACGTGCAGCTCGCTCAGTACCGTCACAGGGACGATGATCAGCCTCGTTGGAAGAAACGTCAATACGATCGCCAGGACCGGGCGGGACGTCATAACAATCGCTACGATCGCGACAGGCGGGATTATCGCCGCCATGATCGTATGGAGCGACGTCATGACCGTCGCGGATATTGGAATGGTCATCGTGGCTATCGGGAGCATCGCCGTGGTTACCGGCGCCACACCGACGGCTACTATTACGCTCCATCCGTCTTCGAACTCTTCCTTCGATAACAACAAAAAGCCGCCGCCCCAAGGGGCGGCGGCTTTTTGCCAACGTCAAGTGTTTCCAACATTGTGATATTGAGCAGGCAGCGGTTTTCGCGGTACCGGAGGTTCGGGCGGCAGGTCTGTTGAGCCGATGCAGCCCACCGGAGACACGGGACAGATGGTTAAGGGTTTCTCTGTCTGCTGCGCTCCTCAAGGAAGTTGATGACGTTGCGCTGACCAAGTGGTGCTGATCCTCGCTCCTGGTTCGTGATTGCCTTCTCAGCAAAAACTCGACGATCAAGTCTCGGGCGGGTTCGCGTTGACGTGGGAAAACTCGTAACGTTAGACATCATTTGGGAAGAACAGCCTCAGCCAATTCTCCCGAGGCAAGCAAAGACGACAGCATATTACATAGCGGCGTCATCGTTGCGCTGATATGTAGAGATACACCATACGACTGTCTCATTCTATGCTCCCCGTTTTGGACGTTATCTTAAACGCAAAAACAGATTGCCTTGGCGCTAAAAACAGTCGGAGGTGTTTTAATGGTTGTTTATGGAAGGTCGCAGCACGTCTAAGTCGCCACAGACGCCCCTATTTAATGGGGAGGCCGAGTGGGCTCACCCTCGGCATCATCTAACAGCAGGAGTGCGTAATTAGGTGGCAGTTTGAGGACTTTTGCCAAATATTTTGCCATCAAAATACTCAGGCTTTTTAAACCCTGTTTCAGCAACGCTCTCTGTCCAGCAAAATAGCCTATTGCACTGACGACGAACTTTGCGCAACCTCTGGCATATATAGGTGGATGCGTATCCGCATGCGGATGTGTCGTATATGTTGAGGAGAGAATGATGGAAGATTCGCAACCGGTCATGCTGAGCGAAGAGCAGCTCGACGCGATCATTGGCGGCGTGAATAATGCCCTACAAAACGGTCTTCCGCAGGGCGGTCCGCTCGATATTGGCGGAATGGATATCGAGACCGCACTGATGGCCGTTCAAGGGGAGCGCACCCGGCTTCTCGACATTCAATTTCAAACACAAGTTGCTGAAGTTAAAGAGCGAAACAACACTGTCGCACAGCTGAACGAGGTCCTCCACGGTCTCAACAGCGCAAGTGGAGAAGAAAAACCGCCTCTATCGCTTAACGACAAGTTCGATGCGGGGAAACCGGATGGTCCAACCTGGGCTGAAAAACTCCAGGAGTTCGGTGTAAAGGCTGATGCGAACGGAAACGGTGCGCTGGACAAGGCTGAGATCGATTCCGCCGTCCAACATGTCAAGGGCCAGCTTGATGCTGCGGGCAACAGTCAGCATATGGATATGCTGCGCCTGCAGAGCCTTTCCAACAAGCGTAACGAAGCGTTCGATGTGATGACCAACTTCGTCAAGAAGATGCAAGACAGCCGGTCGTCGATCATCGGTAACATGCGGTAAATCATTGTGGTCTATCCAGTGGTCTACCCGATACTTATCAGTAGACCACTGTGATCCCCCATGTCTGGAACCACGCAACTTTTCCGACCGCAGGCTGTTCACTCGGTTGCCACCGACAGTGAATATAAGGACGCTCTCAAGGTCATGCGTCCTGCATTGTGGTGGGCGGGGCTATTCGTCGGCGCACTGACGATTGCGGCAGTCGTCTGGAGTGCGTTCTTCACAATTCCCGTCTCTGTAGCAGGCCAAGGCATCATCCTGGTCCCCGAGGGTATCGTCGATGTGGTGGCGAATGCGGGTGGACAGGTTCAGGAACTGTCGGTCGAAACGGGCCAGGCGGTCACGACGGATATGATTGTCGCGCGTGTCGGCCAGCCTGATACGGAGCTGAACCTTGCGGTTGCGGGAGGCGAACTTGCCGACGCCAGAAAGTTTCTCGAACAGCTCAATGATTTCCACACACGCGATGTTTTCAGCCGCAACACCGCACGTGACGCACGCTCGCGCGCGTTGCGCGACCGTGTACAGGCAATGACAGAGCGGCGAGATGCGCTTGTCGAGCAGGGAAAAGACATTGGACGGCTGGTTGAAGGCGGCAGCGTGCCGCGCGACCGTCTCTTGAACATCAACCATGAAATCCTCCTGACCAGCGGGCAGATTTCGGACGCCGAGAATGAACTTGGCACGATATCGACGAATTCAGCCATAGAGGCGACGGCAGAACAGCGCGAACGGCTGGAAGCGGTTCGCCACGTCACCGAGGCAGAACGCAAGGTTTCGACCCTTACCGAGCAGCTCGCCCGTATGGAAACCGTGCGCTCACCCTTTGCCGGACGGGTGGTCGAGGCCAAGGTAAATGTCGGCCAGATGGTCCAGCCCGGAACGCCGGTGCTTGCCGTCGAGCGGACGAAGCTGGGCGAGGTTTCTGCGGGACGCGTGGTCGTTGCTTATGTTGGCGCCGCCGACGGAAAAAAGATCCGTGCCGGAATGCCTGTGGAAATATCGCCAGCAACGACGCGGCGCGAGGAACACGGCTTCATCCGCGGCACCGTCACTCATGTCAGCGACGTACCAGCCAGCAGTGCGGGAATGCTTCGCGCGCTTCAAAACGACCGGTTGGTCCAGACCTTCCTGCAAACCCTCGGCGCACCATTCGAGGTGACCGTGTCTCTCGACACCGATCCTGCAGATTCCAGCCGATTCGTCTGGTCCTCGCAACGGGCGAACCCGCCTGCAATCGACAGCGGCACGATGGCGGAAGTCCGCGTCACCACGCGCTCGTCATCACTGCTCAGCCTTGCCGTGCCGGCGCTGAAATACGTGGGCATCGACGCCGAAGATAACCGCCAATGACGCTAAAGGCCCCGGCAGTTTCCCGTCGCCGCACGCCAACGCTTCTGCAGGTCGAGGCCGCAGAATGCGGTGCTGTCGCGCTCGGCATCATGCTTGCGTTTTACGGCCGGTGGCTGACGATCGAGGAACTGCGCACCGCCTGCAACGTCTCCCGCGACGGTAGCTCCGCGAAAACCATCCTACGCGCCGCGCAGCACCAGGGCTTGGACGTGCAGGCGATGAAGATGGAGCCGGCGCATCTACGTAAGGCGGCCCTGCCGGCGATCATCCATTGGGGTATGAACCACTTTCTGGTCGTGGAAGGCTTTTCGCGCGGCAAAGTCCATCTCAACGATCCCGCGCTCGGCCCACGTACGGTCTCGGATGAAGAATTCGATAGAAACTTCACCGGTATCGTTCTGACGATGAAGCCTGGCGGCAGTTTTGTCCGGGCGGGCAGCAAGCCATCGTTGGCGCGTGCCCTCACGGAACGGCTTAAAGGGAGCGGCGACGCCTTCTCCTTCATTGTCATCATTTCGCTGATCCTCGTCGTGCCCGGCTTGCTCGTGCCGGTGTTCTCGCAGGTCTTTATCGACCAGATCCTCGTCAACCGCTTCGACAACTGGATGGTGCCGCTTCTCGCCGGTATGGTGGCCTGCGCGGTCTTGATGGGCGTACTTACCTGGCTCCAGCGCGAGACGCTGCTGCGCCTTGAAACCCGGCTTGCGCTCGCCGGAGCGCTCCAATTCGCCGGCCATGTCGTTCGCCTGCCCATCGGCTACTTCGCCCAGCGTCACCCCGGCGAGGTTGCCGGCCGGGTCATGCTCAATGACCGGGTCGCCCAGCTCATGGCAAGTGAGGTCGGCTTCGTCGCGTTCAACCTTTTGACGGCGCTGGCCTACCTTGCCGCCATGCTGCTCTACGCACCGGTGCTGGCGATTATTGTCGCAGCATTCGCCGCCGCCAATTTCCTGCTGCTTCTCACTGTCTCACGCAGTCTCGAGGACGAGAACCGCCGACTGCTGATGGCGACCAACATGCAGGCCGGGTTCGCCAAGCAAGGTCTGCAGATGGTCGAATCCTACAAGGCTGGCGGTACGGAGGACCTGTTCCGCCAACGCCTTTCGGCGATGAACATCCGGATGCTCAACCTGCGCCAGACCGTCGCGCGGGTGCAGATGCGGCTCAATGCCATGCCCGGCCTTTCGTCCATCGTTTTGGGTGGAGTGGTGCTCGTCATCGGCGGCAATATGGTGATCGAAGGCAAAATGACCCTCGGTATGCTCGTGGCTTTCCAGGCCTTGATGGCCGGCTTCCTCGCACCCATGTCGCAGCTGATCCAACTCGGTGGACGCATCCAGGATGGGCAGGCCTATCTGCGCGTTCTCGACGATACGCTGCAGCATCCGCTCGCTGCCGAATTTCTGCCGGGCAACGGCGCTGCACCGGCGTCCGCCCGTCTTAACGGCGCCATCGAGCTGGACGCTGTCTCCTTTGCCTTTTCTGCCGGAGCTGCCCCGTTGTTGAAGGGGATTTCGCTGCGGATCGAGCCCGGCGAGCGGCTTGGCATCGTCGGTGCATCAGGTTCTGGCAAGTCCACGCTCGGGGCGTTGATTGCCGGGCTGTTTGAGCCGACCGGCGGCAACGTGCTCATCGACGGCATCTCGCTTCACAATGTCGGGCGCGAGCGGTTGCGCCAGTCCATGGCCTTCGTCGACCAACGTAGCGCCATCTTCGAGGCAACCATGCGCGAGAATATCAGCCTGTTTGACCACAGCCTTCCCGATGAGCGGATCGTTGCCGCAACTCGCATGGCGCTGATCCACGACGTCATCCTACGGCGGCCGAGCGGCTATGGCGCCATGCTGCGGGAGGGCGGGACGGATCTTGCCGGTGGCCAGCGGTCCCGTATCGAGATCGCCAGGGCGCTCGTGCGCGAGCCACGCATCCTCATCATGGACGAGGCGACGGCTGCGCTCGACAATCAGACAGAGGCCGCCCTTTTCGCAAACCTTCGACGGCTTGGTGCGACCCAGATCGTCATCGCCCACCGCTATTCAGCCATCCGCGAATGCGACCGTGTCATCGTTTTGGAAAAGGGCGAGATCGTACAATCGGGTGCACCTGCCGTCCTCTATGAGCAGCCTGGTCCCTTCCGTACACTCATGCGGGAGGAGGCGTGATGGCCCAGATCGCCGAGGTCAAGGACGAGAGCGACATATTGCCGGTCGAGATCGAGGTGCGGACGATCCTGCTCGACGATCCTGCGCAGTGTCATGTCGTTGTCGCCGGAGAGGTCAGCCTTTTCTCGACGCGTGCCAACGCCCGGGTTGCACGTCTCTCTCTCGGCCGGATCGGCGAAGGTGCGCTTCTGTTCGGCGCACCACCAAGCTTTCTCGGCGAGGAAACGCTGCTTGCGGTCGGCAGCCCTGATGCTCGCTTCTACCGTTTGCCTGCTGAAAGCTGGCGTCTTGCTGACCCGGCGGAGGCCTTCGCCGAGGGACTTGCAGCGTGGCTTACGGCGCTGGCCCACGGGCTGGGTGAGAAGATCGAGCCGAAACCCCATCCCGACCTGACGCTTTCCGGCACCGGAAGGAATGTTCAGGCAAGTGCCAACATGGTGCTGGCGGCGAGTATCAGCACAATGTGGGTCGATCTCGGCGATGTCGGCGGAGAACTTTTCGGCATCGAGCCGGTCAGTGGTCTGATCCCGCTGCCGCCAGGTGCTTGGCTCACTATCACCGACGCCGGTTGCCTGACGGTCCTCGATTGGACCGAGGGACTGAAGCGCGCCGACTGGCCGGAGGCGCTGGACAGCTTCAACGCCGCGGCCGGCGAGCTATTGCCCCTGGTGCGCGGTTTCAACGAAACCGATGAATTCAACCGTATCCGCGCGCGCAACGCCGCCGAGGCACTCGACGCTCATCACATTGCCGGCCGACTTGGCGCTCTGCTGGGCAATGATTTGGAATCCGTCCAGGAAACCGGCACGGACGGCCTTGCAGATGTCCTGCGAATCCTTGGTCGCGAGATAGGCATCCGGATCGAGCGCCCGGTCAAGTTTCGACGCGCGCAGATGGATCTGGCGCCGGCGCTGGACGAATACGCGCGGGCATCCAACTTCCGTCTCCAATCGATCGAGCTGTCGGGCGAATGGTGGCGGTTCGAGTCCGGTCCGCTTTTGGGCCGCCGCCGCTCGGGAGAGCCGGTCGCTCTCGTCTGGGCGCGCGGCTATGTCGAAATCGACCGGACCGGTAAGCGGCGGCGCGTCGATCGTGCAATAGCGCAAGACATCCTCGCGGCCGTCGACGTGCTTTTCCGCCCGCAGCCGGCTCGCCTCAGTTTCGTCAACCTGCAACTCGCCAGCCTTGCCGGTAGCCGGCTCGATATAATAGGTCTTTTGGCGACGATTCTTGCTTCCAGCTTTATCGCCCAACTGTTGCCGATGGCGACCAGTCTGGTCTTCGGCGTTCTTGTACCCGCGGCGATGAAAGATGCGCTGTTGCAAATCGGTATTCTCATCGTCCTTGTGGGCGTGGCCGCTTTCCTCGTCCAGTTGGCGGGCGACATCGCCCGGCAGCGGATGAATGTGCGCGCCGACGCATCGCTGTACCGCGAGACTTGGGACCGCATCGTCAGTCAGCCCTTGGGTAACCTGCGCAAATATGCGAGCGCAGACACTACCGCGCGTGCCGGTTCAGCGCTTTCGGCGCTCTCAGGTCTGCGCCAATTTGCCTTCGCAGCCGCCGCGATGGTCGGCACGCTGGTATCCAGCCTGTTCGTCATCGCCTGGAACAGTGCGCCGCTGGCGGGAGCCGCCGCCGCCCTGTTTCTGGTGCACATCACCATCGGCGTTTTGGCAGGCTGGTTGCAAGCACGGGCCTATGCCAGCGGCGATCAGCTTATGGGCACAGCTGACAACCACATGCTCCAGATCGTCTCGGGCATCACCAAGCTGCGCACGGCCGCCGCAGAAGATCGCGCGATCATGCGTTGGGCCGACCGGTTTGCCGCCATGCGTGCAAAGCTCGTCGGTGCTCGGCGTGTAATGAACCTTTATGAGAGCTGGCTTGCCGCCTTTCCCATCCTCGGCAGCGCCGTCCTTTTCGCAACGATACAGGGCTTTACCCCGGCACAGGAGGGTGTACCACCGCTTTCAATGGCCTCGGTCATCGCTGTCATAACCGCGTTCGGCGTGATGTTCGTCGCAACCGGCCAGTTTCTGCGCGCGGTCCTTTCCGTCTGGATGTTGAAGCCGGGTTGGACGTTCGCGCGCCCCCTGCTCGAAAGTCAGCCAGAGCCGACCGCAGGCAGGACAGATCCGGGCGTACTTTCCGGAGAGGTCGAGTTTTCTTCGGTCAGCTTCGCCTATGAGGGCGGCACATCGGTTTTGGAGGGGGTGAATTTCCGGGTCGGGGCTGGCGAAATGATTGCTGTTGTCGGGCCTTCGGGCAGCGGCAAATCGACACTTGTCCGCCTGCTCTTGGGTTTGGAAGAGCCCAATAAGGGCGCAATCTACATTGATGGCCACGACGTCCGCTCGCTTCACGCCGGGGCGGTGCGTCGCCAAATCGGTGTCGTGTTGCAGGACGACAAGCTTCCACCCGGTACAATCTACGAAATCGTCCGGGGCGTGACTGAGACAACGCACGAAGAGGTCTGGCGAGCTCTTGCGGCGGCGGCAGTCGCCGAGGAGATTGCAGCTATGCCACTGAACCTTCACACGCCTCTGACAGATGCCGGGCGGGCGCTCTCAGGCGGCCAGGTACAGCGCATCGGGCTGGCGCGGGCCATTCTGGCAGATCCACCTATTCTGCTGCTCGACGAAGCGACGAGTGCGCTGGACAGCCAGACCCAGGCGCGGGCGATGGATAGCGTAATGCAGATGAGTGCGACGCGCGTGATCATCGCGCATCGGATCAGCACGATTCGTCACGCCCATCGCATCATCATGCTGGACAATGGACGGATCGTCGAAACCGGTACGTTCGATGATCTGATGAAGAAAAACGGCCAGTTCGCGCGCCTCGTCCTCGCCGGGGCGTGAAGGCGGGCGAAGGTCGGCTTAGCGAATATCCAGCTCCAAAGCGGGATAGAGCTTTTTCAGGTTCGGCAGTGATTTCGACTGCCACGGCACACGGGTCGATCCCTTGACGACGAGGCCGATATCGCCGCGTTTGCGCACTTCGATGGTGAACTTCGCCAAGAGATTGATGCCGGAACTGTTCAGGAATTCGAGGCCGGAAAGGTCCAGCACGATCGGGCCTGCGCCCGCATCGAGAAGCTCATTCATCAGGTCCATAATGGGCTGGTAAGCTTCTGTGCCTGAAAGGCGCATCGTGCCCTCGTAATGGATGGTCAGCCCATCGGTCCAAACTCGGCAGTCGCTGGTCTTGTGTTCCATAAGCATTCGATCCAATAAAAGGGAGTGGTCAGAAAAGGTTGAGGGCGGCTGCAGTTTCGAGCTCGACGCCTGTGCCATCATCCGCCAGGCGGAACACCCAGCGCATTTCAGCTTCATAGTCGTTCATCAACGTCAAAATACCGAGCCCTGATGACGTCGATGACGAATCCGCCGCGTTCGCCTCCAGCCGCTCTATCAACAACTCGCCGGGATCGCGAGAGGTCATATCCTCCAGCGTCTTTTGAAAGCGTTCGGCTACATCGGCAGAGACGCGGTTTGCGACACGGATTTCGAACCGTCCACCTTCCAGCGAACTTTCAATGACAATATCGCCGGGCTGACGGAACTTGACGGCATTTTCCAGCAGTTCATTAACGAGATAGCCGATGCTGTGACGCACCTCGATGTATTGGTCGCTATTCGGCATCCGCTGCAAGGCGAAGAATTCGCCGAGAAAATCCGAGGTCGCGGCGCAGTGATGCCACCCGAGGCCAATTGTTCCATCGACCAGCCGGATGAAGTTGTTTGATGCTGACGTGCTGTTGCGGAGTTCAATCGTTCCAAAGCTCTGCTGCATATCGGCCTACTTGTGCTTCATGACGACGAGTGTGATGTCGTCGTGGATCTTCTGGGTGTCGATGAATGCCATGAGGTCTCCGATGATGGCCGCCTTAATCTCTTCGGCTCGACCATGGCGATGGCGATGCGCGCTTTTGCAAAGCCGGTCGAAACCAAACAGTTCACCGCCCGGCGCTTCAGCCTCTGTAACCCCGTCCGTATGCAGGACAATGATGTCCCCGTTGGCGATGTCGATATCCCGAGTGTCGATGAATGCGCCGATCTCGCTCTCAAGTCCGATCGGGAAACCGAGATCCATCGTGTCGATCCGCTCGACATCTCCGTTCGCCCGAACAATCAGGACTTCCTCGTGCTGGCCGGAAAGCGTGATATGCCCATCGGAATAGTCAAGGAAGGCAAGCGAAAGGTGCTTTTCCGTGCGGGTGCGTTCGACGTTCTTGTAGATCGCCCGGTTGAGGACCTCGAGAAATTCGCGCGGGTCCGCCCTGCCTTGTTCCTGCAGTGCCCGCGCGACGGATTGCACCATCAGCATCAGTACACCACTCTCCAGGCCGTGCCCGGTCACATCGCCGATGCCGATCTTCACGTTGGTTCCGTTTTGCAGCACGTCGTAATAGTCGCCGCCCACCTCGTCAGCCGGTGCCATGTAGCCGGCGATATCGAGTCGGGGCACGGTGCTGAGTTCTTCGGGCCGTGGCAGTACCATCATCTGGATTTTGCGAGCGATATCGAGTTCCGAGCCCAGCCGGGTGTTCTCGCTTTCAAGCCGTGCATTGAGAGCGTTGATTGCTCCATTGGCTTTTTCCAGTTCGCGTGTGCGTTCTGCAACAAGGTTTTCGAGGTTTGCGGTGTGGTATCTGATTTCCTCGGCCATTCGGTTGAAGGCAACACCTACCGCGCCCACCTCGTCGCGCGACGGAATGTTCACCCGCACCGTATAGTCCTTAGCTTGCAAGCGGTGGGCGGCTTCGGCAAGCTGCCTGAGCCCTGCGGTGATCCGGCCGGAAATAGCATAGACTGCCGCCAAGACGACGAGCAGGCTGGCGAGCACCATGAGGAGCTGGTAGTTGACGATCCCGCGCGTCGCGGCGGAAATATTTGCCTGGGCGGAAATCAGCGAGTGATAGATGTCGCGTTCGGAGACAACAAATCCCAACGTCATCGTCTCGGCGACGATCTTGCTGCCATCCCAGAGATTGTTTGGTGCCAACTGCTTGAGCACGACCAGATAAGGAACCTGCTCGCCCTTCTCATCAAGGAAAATATGACGGAGCACAGTGTCTCCCCCGCGAGGCAGTTCCAGCCCGGAAATCGCGGTCTGGCTGCTGCCGCGCAGCGAACGGGCGACGCCAGTCACGCCCTGGCCACCGACGTCGCTGACGGAGAGCCCAAGTGTACGCTCGCCGAGTGCATTGGTCGCCAGCACGTTGCCGCTCGATGTGGTGAGAAAGCCGAAACCCGTCTCGCCGATGTTGACGCTCTCGACGAGGTTCACCAGCTGGTCGAGTGTGAGATCGACGGCCACGCCTCCGGCGACTGCCTTGCGGTCAGGCGTATAGAGCGCGTCGAAATAGCTGACAACCATGCTGCCCGAGGTAGAGTCGATATAGGGCATCGTAGCCACGATGTCCGTATCCGTCGGCCGGGCAGACGGATTGACGAGCCAGGATTGCCAGCCCTCGTAGATGCCGGGGAAGAAGAAGTCCCAAAAGCTTGGGCCTTTGTTATGTCCTGGATAGATGTCGTCCAGGGTGCTTGCCTGGTTCGAATAAGGCACCGAGCGCGTGATGGAGGCGTCCTTCGGTCCGATGTAGTAGAGCTGCAGTTTCGGCGACCCGGTTGCCATCAAAGCAGGACCGAGAAGCTCGAGGATGGCGCTATCACGGATCGCCGCCTGTGCGGCCGGCTTGGGCACACCTTTCTCGTCCAACAAATATCCCCAGACGCTGACGGCGGACGGCGCACCGGCGCCGTTCTGTGCCCAGCCGGCGGTGGCATTGTATTGCAGTGCGCTCGACAGGGCGGGATCCGCCAGCAGCGCATTGCCGACACGTTCGCTGGTCGCGGGATTGTCCAGCATGAACTGCGTGACGCCCGCCAGGGTTTCGAGTTGGGAATGCACGCCCTCAAGCAGCAGGTCGGCCCGCTGCGCTGTCGTTTCGATATAGGTGCGCAAGAATTCCTCGTTGGCGCTGGTCAGGCCTTCGCCGACCTGCGCCGCCACGTCGCGCGATAGGCGCTGCACGTTAAAGATGGCAATACCGCCCGACAGCAAAAAGTCGAACAGCAAGGCCGCGCCAACCACCAGGATGAACTTGGCACGAAAACTGCGCAGCGAAAAACGGCCGGGCGCAGCGCCGATATCGCCGATATCGGCTGCGGTCATAGTGGCTTGGTTCCAGAAGCTACCCAGATCGGCCAGCCGGCATAGCCCTTGGCATGCAGTGCGGCGAAGATATGGTCGTCGAAGCCCTGGCGGAAGCGGCTGACGAAGGCTTCATCGTCGCCGCGAAGCTGCGTCATCTTGCCGGCGAAGAGATCGCGCCAAGCCGTGATGATATCGGCGAAATCCTGCGGATCGCCGTCCATGTTGGTGACCATGAAGGATTCCATGCGGACCTCGGAAAAGCCGGTGTCCAGCATCAGGCGGCGGCTCTTGGGGCCAATCTCGATGTCATGGTTGAAATGCGCCAGCATCCGGGCGACCTCGTTATAGGTCCATTGGATGCTTTCGCCACGGGGCTCGCCGAGGCAATGGGAATTCTTCTCGTTGGTAACATAGACCCGTCCGCCGGGCTTGCAGATACGAAACAGCTCCTTGAGTATCCGTTCCGGCCGGTCGAAGATCTGCAGCGAATGGCGGCAGGTGACGAAATCGAACTGGTCGTCCTCCAGAAGCATCTCGGCGGCATCGCCGTAAATGTACTCGATGCCGCCGATACCGAAGTCGCTGGCGACTGTACGCGCATAGGCAAGGCTTGGCTTGGAATGGTCGAGTGCAACCAACCGCGACGGTTCAAATTCCTTGCTCAGAAGAACCGCAAAATCACCGATGCCGCAACAGATGTCGGCCACCTGCATACCGGCTTTGAGACCGTGCTTCGGCAGGAGGTCCCGTTCGTGACGCCAGGTTAGTTTCGTCTGCGTGCGCAGGAGCGCGATAATGTCGCTGTCTTCGACAAAGGACTGCCCGGGGTAAAAGTCGGCGTCGTATTGTTCGACCTGGATGTTGTCGTTGACCGCCCTCAGACTGGAAAACTTGCGCGTCGACCAGCCGACAACGCTGGAGGTGATGACGGAGATGCGGAGGCCGGAATGATCGGCGCAAGCCACCACCATGAGGTCGGCAAGAACGCGAAACGCGATATTGTTCAACCGCACGAGACGTTTGACATTGACATAGAGCGTGCCGCGCACAGAGCGGGCCGAGGTCTGGAAAAGTTTGATGCAATCAGCAAGATCTTCCGTCCGTTCGGGCCGCATCGACCCGACGATGGAAAATTCCTGATTGTTTTCATCGAAGCTGACTTCGAAACCCTTTTGCGGCAATCCGGCCATTAGTCCCGCTCCCCTTCCAGTACAAGTTCCGTGACCAGCCGGAGCGTATCGCCACCTGCATCTTCAACCCGGATTTTTGCTTGATAGTCGATGGCGAGTTCGAGAAGGCCGATTGCCGGTTCGATCGCGCCGGGCGCAAACAGGGCTGTCTGATAGCGCTCGGCATCGAGGCTATTGGTCGTGTTTTTGTAAAAAGCGCGCGCCTGCGCGTCCGCCGGCAGCGTCAGTTCAATGCGATCGCAGCCTTGCATCCGGTAAACGGCGCAGGAAAAAGCCCCGAAGGGGCCGTGGACGCGGAAGACAGTTTCAAGCAATTCGTTCAGTGCGGACGAAAAAAGGTTCCCGTATCGAAGGGAATCGCCTCTGTCGTGGCTGATCATGCGTGCGACATAGGATGAGACGCGGTCGCAATAGGCCCAGTCCGAAGTGAAAAGTGCGATATCCATATCGATCCGCATCAACGGTTCGAAATCTTGTACGCGCGCTGACGGTGTGCTTGGCATCCGGGCCCCCTTCCGGAGTAGGCGTGACTAAAGCTGCCTTCGTCGTGTCACGCAGGCATCCTCCGGGAGGCGTTACGTCGCGAGGCAATGATGGCAGACGCTATGATAAGTTCCTTAATAATTTTGACAGACTTCATGCGATAATTCGTTGTATTTCCAAAATTATTTCCTCCTAATTTAGTCAATGGAAAGGTCGGCGATGCCTCCTGCTGAACACGCCACCGGAGCGGCTGATAGTGCTTTAGAACTGGATTTTCTGCGCGCCGAACTGGCGGCGCTCCGGGCCGAACATGACGACCTGACACTGCTTTACGAGGCCCTCATTGAACACGGAGAGGCGGTGGAAGATCAGCTCACGGAGAGCAACTTGGCGCTGCGCACGGCACAGCGACGGCTGGAGGCAGAATTGGAGGATGCGGCGCGCTATGTCACGTCGCTCCTGCCAGCGCCACGTGCCGCCGATCCCGCGACCGATTGGCAGTTTGTGCCATCGACCGAACTGGGCGGTGATTCCTTTGGCTATCATGCGATCGATGAGGATCATCTCGCCATTTACCTTATAGACGTCTGCGGTCATGGCGTTGGCGCAGCGCTGCTGTCGGCGACGGTTGTGAATGTGCTGCGCAATGCGGCCTTAACCGCTGCCGATTTCCGCGACCCGCCAAGGGTTCTTGCAGCCCTCAATGACGCCTTTCCGATGGAGAGGCAGAACGACATGTTCTTCACGATATGGTATGGCGTGTACGATTATCCAAACCGGCGGTTGCGCTATTCGACTGGCGGGCATCCGCCGGCTGTTCACCTGCGGACCGATGCAGGCGGTACCGTTCACACCCGCCTGCTGGCAACACCCGGAGGAATGGCCATCGGCGCTATCGAGGGTGTGACATACAGGTCCGAAGATATCCTGATCGAACCGGGTGACCGTCTCCTGGTCTTGAGCGACGGTACGTTTGAAGTCAGCGGTGACGGCGCGCAAATGCTTGGAATAGCCGAGCTTGCTTCCTATGCCGCACAGGAATGCGACGATCCCGATGCTATTTTGCGATGGGTCCTGACATTCGGGGACGGCGGACCGTTGCCGGACGATTTCTCACTGTTACGGTTGCAGTTCTGATCTCGAACAAGCCCCAGGAAGCGAGAGGTATGCGAATGATGATCGATCTCGCGGTAGACATGGTAGAACTCGATCGGCTGACATCCGCAGTCGAGGCCTTCTGCGATGAACATGATGTGCCAGATAAAACGGTTATGCAGCTGACCCTGGTGATTGAGGAACTGTTCACCAATATTGTTTCATATGGGTACCTGGACAGTCCGACAGCCGGAACGCCGGTTACGCTGGCGATGGCGGCATTGGACGGCGTAATCAAGATCGATCTGAGTGATGATGGCAGAGCCTTCAATCCGCTCGCTGCCCCCGAGCCTGACCTTGATGCGGATCTGGAAGGACGTCAGATCGGTGGGCTTGGGGTTCATTTCTTGCGGACCATGATGCAAGATTTGTGTTACAGCCGCCGTGGCGGTCGCAATCATGTTGGTTTTTCAAAAGGCTATTTGGAATAGAGGGTTAGCTATGGAGATCTCGCAGCGCATAGACGGGGCGACGATGATCGTGTCCGTGTCCGGTCGGCTTGACGGCAACACGGCCAGCCAACTTGAGGAGGCTCTCGCCGGGCCAGACATACGCGCCCATGGTGCGCTCATCATGGACTTGGCCCGCCTCGACTATGTCAGTTCGGCAGGATTGCGCGTGATGCTCAAGACCGCCAAGGCCAGCCGCGCTGCCAAGCGAAAGCTGGTGCTCGCAGCCGTGCAACCCGCCGTTCAGGACGTATTCGACATCAGCGGCTTCACCGCGCTTTTCGTCATCGTGGATACTATTGAACAGGCGAAGGTCAGCCTAAACGAGAGTTTTACGTAGCTGGTGGCGGGGCACGTCGCTGTCGCTCTGGATACAGGGCGAGGGCATGCTGAATCGCGATTTCAGGTTGTCTCCGCCTTGCGGTTTGCGGGCAGTTCGGCCGAAACAAATTCACAATCATAAGTTGTGATAACCGTGGATTTATTAACCTTATACGAGAGGGCGGCGACTTGGGCACCTCTGTCGGCGATAGCCTTGCCGAGGCGGTCACCGGATTATGGTTCCGTCTCCGCCGTTTTCAAGGCGGTCGGCGAATGCGGCATCACCTCGCTGATCAACAAGTTTGAGGCCGATACCCCGGACGTTGATGTCTAGGTCACCACGTGAATCGGCGGCCGTTTGTGTCTATCCAAACGATTTCACGTTAGCTGTTAGTCAAATCCTTTGTAAAATCACACAGATTACGGCTGATTTCGGCTATTTCTTCAAAGAATGCGCCGTTATAGTCATTCCGATAGGTGATGAAATACTCGAGTTTCGGCAGCTCAAATTCGGATTTCATGATGTGAAGGCGGCCGTCGTCGACATAACGGCTGAAGAACGCCTTCGGCAGGATCGTGATACCAAGGCCATAGGCTGCCAACTCGGCCAAGGCTGCCATATTGTTACAGGAAATCGTCTTGCCGAAGGGCAGGCGGGGGTTGTCGATCACATCGTGAAGGATAGGCCGCAGCATTGACCCTGCCGATTGTATCAGGAGCGGATAGCGCAGCATCTCTTCTTTGGTCAGTACCTCGTTGCCTTTGTAGAATTTCGGACTGCACATCCAGACCAGCTCAATTTCCCCGAGCCTCATATTGACGAATTGCGGGTGCTGGGTCATGCGCGGGCAAATCACGAAGTCGATCTTGCGTTCGGTCAGGCGGTCGAGAAGGCCTGTAGTCAAATCGATCTCGGGTTCCAACGTTATGCCCGGATGTTTCTCGATGATCGTTGCCAGCAATTGCGGTAGCCATGACAGGGCAACCAGATCGGTGACCCCGAGCCGGAAACGGAAAGGTGGCGCATTCGATGTGCGCGCGGTCAGCGTCAGCCGGTCATTCAGCCGCAGCATCTGCTCGGCGATGTCCTTGATATCCTGCCCCTTGCTGGTCAGCACCGACTGGCGGCTCGAGCGATCGAACAATGGAGCCGAAAACCGGCTTTCAAGCTCGCCAATCCGTTTGGAAATCGTCGATTGCGTCACATTCAGATAAGACCCAGCAGCCTCGAAGCTGCCCAGCGTCGCGACCCAGTACAGGGCTTCCATTTGTTTCAGCGTGAACATGATGGATGAACAAAAGTGATTTAAACTCAGTAGAAAATATCGCTTTTTTGCTCAATTGTGCAAGCGTAATCTTGCGGTGGAGTTGAGCAGCCGAGGAGATGGCTGCCAAGGAGGACCAATGTCAGTCGAAGAAAATGCAGCCGCTGAGCCGGTCGCCCAAGGGTTGCTATCCGAATTTCGTGGCGTCGCCACGTCGATCATCAGCGATAACATGGCGCGTTTGCCGGGCGCCACCGGCATCCTGCCCTATCACAAGGGTGGTCAGCTCATCGGGACCGCATTGACGGTGAAGACCCGCCACGGCGACAACCTTGCCATTCACGCCGCGCTCAAGGTTGCCCGGCGCGGCGATGTCATCGTCGTCGATGGCGGCGGTGACATCAGCCAGGCGCTGATCGGCGAAATCATCCTGACGCACGCGGAATCAATCGGCGTCGCCGGCTTTGTCATCGACGGTGCGATCCGCGATGTGGCGGCGATCCGGGCATCCGAGCTGCCATGCTATGCCCGCGGCATCACCCACAAGGGTCCCTACAAGAATGGTCCGGGATCGATCAATGTCCCGGTCAGCATCGGCGGACTGGTCGTTCATCCCGGTGATCTCGTTGTTGGTGACGAGGACGGCATCGTCGCACTGTCGCCGCAGACAGCCGAAACTATTCTGCCCGGCATACGCGCCCAGGAGGAGCGGGAGCGTTTGAAGATAGCCAAGTTCAAGGAAGCGCGGCTGCACCTGGTCAAGGCCTGAATACGCAAAATTCTACCGACAATGAGGAGAACGTCGTTGAATTTCTGGAAACCCATGCTGCTGGCCGTTTCGGCCACACTGATCGTCCCGCTTATTCCCGCAAGGGCACAGGATGCCACCGCGGTGACCATCGTGCTGCCCGCCGGTCCCGACCGGCTCGACCCCTGCGAGACACCACGATCGGTGATCGGCCGCATCATAAAGCAGAATGTCGTCGAGACGCTCGTTGAGCTCGACTACGCCAATCGCACCACCCTGCCGCGTCTGGCCGAGAGCTGGGAGCAGACGGCGCCGACGGAATGGGTCTTCAAGCTGAGGCAAGGAGTGACCTTTCATGACGGCACGCCGTTCGATGCCAAGGCCGTCATTCATTCGCTGGAGCGGACAAGCGATCCGGCGCTGACCTGCATCACCCGGACCAAATATCTCGACGGCACCGATGTGAAGGCGACGGAAGTCGATGCGCATACTGTGAAATTCACCACCAAGACGGCGGTGCCAATCTTGCCGACGCTGCTTGCCCAGTTGGCGATTTCATCGGTGAACACACCGAAGGGCGAATATACCGCCACGCCGATTGGCACCGGCCCCTACAAGTTCGATCACTGGACGCAGGGCGAGAATGTCGTTCTCGCTCGCAGCGATACCTATTGGGGTGACAAGCCGGTGATCGACAAGGCGACCTATGTCTGGCGCAGCGAATCGTCCGTCGCAGCCGCTATGGTCGAGACCGGCGAGGCGGATCTGGCGTTTTCGATCGCGCCGCAGGATGCGACCAATCCGGAAACCGACAAGGTCTATCCGAACTCCGATAGCGCCATGTTCCGCCTTTCCGTAGATGTGCCACCGCTGAACGATGTTCGTGTCCGCAAGGCGATCAATCTCGCGATCGATCGTCAGGCTTTTCTTGGCAGCATCATCAGCGACAAAGCCGAACTTGCCATGCAGCAGGTCGGCCCCAGCGTTCTCGGCTTCAATGCAAATCTGAAGCCCTGGCCCTACGATCCGGAGCAGGCCAAGGCGCTTTTGGCGGAGGCCAAGGCCGACGGCGTCGATGTAGGCCGCGAAATCCGCATGATCGGCCGGCCGGCAATGTTTGCCAACAGCAACGAGTTCGTCGAAGCGGCAGCCGAAATGCTGCGCAGCGTCGGCTTCAACATCAAGCTCGACAATCTCGAGATGACGCAATGGCTGAAAATAGCCAACAAGCCCTTCGCCGAGGATCGTCAGCCCAACATCTTCCTGACGATGCACGACAACAACAGCGGCGATGCGGCCTTCACGGCGTTCTTCAAGTACCATTCCAAAGGCCGCCAGAGCGAACTGCATGACGCCGACCTGGATGCCCTGATCGTCGATGCAGGCACACAGGCCGGTGCCAAGCGAGCCGAGCAGTACAACGAGGTCTTCCGTCGTATTTACGAAGATATCGTCGCCGATGTACCGCTTTTTCATATGGTCAACTATATGCGGGTCGGCAAGCGCCTGGATTTCACGCCGACAATTGCCAATGCGGTCGAATTGCAGCTCGCAAAGCTCAAATTGAACTGAACTGATCCAAGGTAGCGGGTGCGTCTGCATCCGCCGCCTGTCCCGATACGCGCTTGCCCTGTTGCGGTTTACCTGCAGCCAAGCAAACGCTCAATCCACATCCGGCGGAGGAGGCTGATATGGGTTCTTTCATCTTCAAGCGGTCGTTGCAGAGCGTCTTTTCGCTCGTTGTTCTCATCATCCTGGTGTTCTTCCTGGCCAGGATGACCGGCTCACCGGCAGATCTCTACCTGCCGCAGGATGCATCGCTGGAGGTCCGCAACCAGTTCAACGAGCAGCTCGGCTTCAACGATCCGCTCTATGTCCAGTTCGGCCGGTTTTTCTGGGGTCTGCTGCACTTCGACATGGGGCAGTCGCTGCAGTTTTCCCGCCCTGCCGTCGATGTCGTTCTGAAGGCATTTCCAACCACGCTGACGCTCGCCGCGATCACGATGCCGCTGGTGCTGCTGCTTTCCATCATCACCGGTTCGCTCGCAGCTTATCGACCGGGTGGTGTGTTCGACCGCTTCGCCAGCTTTATCTCGCTGATCGGCGCCAGCACGCCCAATTTCTGGGTGGCGATCGTCGGCGTGCTCGTCTTTGCCGTGACGCTCAGGGTTTTGCCGACGTCCGGAACCGGAACGCCGCTGCACTGGGTGTTGCCCGTCGGCGTGCTGATGCTTCGCCCGACGGGTGTGCTGGTTCAGGTCGTGCGCACCTCGATGATGACCGCCCTGTCGTCTGCCTATATCAAGACGGCCCGCGCCAAGGGCGTTGGGTCGCGGGCGATCGTCTTTGTCCATGCGCTCAGAAACGGGCTGCTGCCGGTGATCACCGTTGCCAGCGACCAGGCCGCCGGCATCGTCAATGGCGCTGTCATCGTTGAGACGGTGTTCGGCTTCCCCGGCATCGGCAAGCTGATGATCGATTCGGTCATGCTGCGCGACTTCGCCGTCATTCAGGCAGCCGTCCTCGTCACGGCGCTTGCCGTGTTCATCATCAACATCATCGTGGATATCACCTATGCCCTCGTCGATCCGCGCATCCGGTACAGCTGAGATGACCACACCCATCTCGCTCAAACTCCAAACGTCCGTCCCTTCCTCGGGCTTCAGGGAAGCCATCGGCCTCTTGTGGCGCGACAAGGTGGCGACGCTATCGGCAATCCTGCTTCTGATCGTGCTCGCCTGCGTGCTGTTCGGCCCCTGGCTGCTGGCCGACAAGGCGCGTGCGGTCAACCTGATGGCGCGCAATGCCCCGCCGTTCTCGATCGACAAGGGATGGATGTTCTTTCTCGGGGCCGATGCACTGGGCAGAAGCCTTTTGGCCCGCATCATCGTCGCCAGCCAGAACACCATGGTGATCGCCGCCAGCGCCGTCTGTCTGTCGATGGTCATCGGCGGCCTGTTCGGGCTGATCGCCGGCTACAAGGGCGGCTGGGTCAGTGCCCTCTTGTTGCGGCTTGCCGATGCGATCATGAGTTTTCCGTCGATGCTGCTCGCGGTGATCGTGCTGTTCGTCTTCGATCCGGGCGTCACCAACGTCATCTTCGTCCTGGCCATCTCCCGCATCCCTATTTTCCTGCGCACCGTTCGTGCGGAAGTGCTGGAAATCAAGGAGCGAATGTTCGTAACGGCAGCCCGCGCAATGGGGGCAAGGACCGACCGCATTCTTCTCCGGCATATAGCGCCAATGGTGTTGCCGACGGTGATCAATCTGGCGGCGCTTGAAATCGCCTTCGTGATGCTGGTCGAATCGGGCCTGAGTTTCCTGGGCATCGGTATCCAGCCACCGGAAGTCACCTGGGGGTTGATGGTCGCCGATGGCCGCAACTATCTGGGCTCAGCCTGGTGGCTGGCCTTCTGGCCGGGCGTCGCCATCATGCTGGTGACCATGGCACTCAACCTTCTTTCCAACTGGCTCCGCGTCGTGACCGATCCGGTCGAACGCTGGCGCCTCCAGACCACGGTGGGCAGACATGACTGATCAGCCACTTCTCGACATCCGCAACCTGAGCATCGATTTCCCGAGCCGCGGCGGCGTGGTTCACGCCGTCAACGATGTCAGTTGGTCGGTCAATCCGGGTGAAACGCTGGCAATCTTGGGCGAAAGCGGATCCGGAAAGAGCGTCAGCGCTTCGGCGGTGCTCGACCTGGTGGATGCACCACCGGCGGTGATTTCCAGCGGGCAGATCCTCTATCGCGGCCAGGACCTTCTGAAGAAGCCGCGTGCGGAACGGCGCCAGATCAATGGCAAGAACATTTCGATGATCTTCCAGGATCCGCTGGCAGCGCTCAACCCGGTCTATCCCGTCGGATGGCAGATTGCCGAAACATTGCGGGTCCACGGCGTCGATAGGAAGACGGCTTACGCCCGTGTCATCGATCTGCTCCGCAAGGTCGGCATCGACGATCCGGAGCGGCGCGCGCAGCAATATCCGCATCAGTTTTCCGGCGGGCAGCGGCAACGCATCATGATCGCGTCGGCGATCGCGCTGGAGCCGGACCTTTTGATCGCCGACGAGCCGACCAGCGCGCTTGACGTCACCGTCCAGGCGCAGGTGCTTCGTCTTCTCAAATCCCTGCAGGCCGAAAGCGGCATGGGCATGGTGCTGATCACCCACGATCTCGGCGTCGTCGAACAGGTCGCGGATCGCGTCGTGGTGATGCAGAACGGGCGCGTCGTCGAAAGCGGTACGGCAGCCGCCATCATGAACGCGCCGGAGCATCCTTATACACGCAAGCTTCTGGACGCGATGCCGGGCCGCCGTGGTTTCGATCCGCAGGCTGGGCTAACGGACAGAACTGCCCGTCCGCTTCTGGAAGTGGACCGGGTTTCGCGTATCTATGGTGTTCTTCCCAGCAAGGTGCTGGATGTGGCTCCCAACGCGGTGCGGGCGGTCGATGATGCAAGCTTTGTGCTGCATAGCGGTGAAACGCTGGGTATCGTCGGCGAATCCGGATCGGGAAAATCGACGTTGGCGCGCATGCTTCTGGGGCTCGACCAGCCGACCGTCGGGACCATCCGGTTTGACGGCAAGGATCTCAATGCCATGTCGGCGGCCGAGACCTTCAAGGTGCGGCGGCGGATGCAGTTTGTCTTTCAGGATCCGACCGCGTCGCTCAATCCCCGCATGACCATCGGCCAGATCGTCTCCGAGCCCTGGGCGATCCATTCCGACGTCCTGCCGAAAAACCAGTGGCGCGGCCGCGTCATCGAACTTCTGGAACGCGTCGGCATGAAGGCGGATCATATCGACCGGCATCCGCATCAGTTTTCCGGCGGCCAGCGCCAGCGCATCGCCATTGCCCGCGCCCTGGCACTGCAGCCGGAGGTCATCGTCTGCGATGAAGCGGTGTCGGCGCTCGATGTGTCCATTCAGGCGCAGGTCATTGATCTCCTGAAAACACTGCGGCGTGATTTCGGGCTGTCCTATATCTTCATCGCCCATGACCTGGCGCTTGTCAGGGATTTCGCCACCTCGGTGATCGTCATGTATCGCGGCCAGATCGTCGAGCAGGGGCCGACCCTCAGCGTCTATACCAACCCGCAGCACGACTACACCAAGCGGCTGTTGTCCGCGAGCGTGGTCCATGTCCCTGATGCAGCCTGAGCTGGAATGACAGAGGATCCTCAGCGTCTGCCCCTTGAACCGGCGTCGCTGACGGCGCTGTTTCTCGTCTGCCTGAAGATCGGCTTATTGAGTTTTGGTGGCGGCCTATCGGGTTGGCTGTACCGCGAGTTCGTCGAGCGGCACAGGTGGATCGATGCGGATGATTTTGCCAGCAGCCTGGCGATTTCACAGATGCTGCCGGGTGCCAATGTCATCAATCTCGTCGTCTGCATGGGCGAGCAGCTGCGCGGACCCGCAGGGGCGTTCGCCGGCGCCTTCGGCTTTCTCGTCGGTCCTTTTTTCGCCGTCATCGGCCTCAGCGCCATCATCGATCGCATCACCGACGCCGGCCCCTTGCAGGCGGCGCTGGCGGGCGTAGCCGCAGCCGCCACAGGTCTTCTCGTCGTCATCGGCTGGCACGGTCTGCGCCGCGCGTCCCGGCATCTGTCCGGTTTGGTTGTGGTGGCCGTAGTCGCGGTGACTGTGGGGCTGTTGAAGTGGCCACTCCTGGCGGTGGTCGCCTGCGTCGCCCCTGTTAGCGTCGCCTTGCGCTGGAAACGGAAGGGCGGCCCGGATGCGGGATGATCCTTTGATCGGCCTGATCATGGTCTTCGTGCCGTTTTCACTGATTTCGATCGGCGGCGGCGCCAGCATCATCTCCGGTATGGAAAACCAGGTGGTGACGGCGCGTGGCTGGCTGAGTTCACGGGAATTTCTGGAGCTGTTCGCAATTTCGCGGGCGGCACCCGGCCCCGGCGTCATGCTTGCGACCCTCGTTGGCTGGAAGGTGGCCGGTTGGGCGGGCGCAATCATTGCCTCGCTCGCCCTGTTCGTGCCGTCGTCACTACTCTGCTACGGCGTCTTCCGGTGGTCGAACGCCCATCGCGAAAAGCGCTGGCACCGGGCTGTGCGGGAAGGCCTGGCACCGGTAGGAACCGGATTGATCATCGCCGGGGTGATTTCCATCTTCGGTTTGATGGCAACCTGGGTGGCAGTGGCAATAGCGTTTGCAGCAGCCGGCACTCTCGTTTTTTCCCCTCGTGTCCCGACGCTCGCCATAATCCTGCTCGGTGGGTTCGTATCGCTCATGATCTATAAATTCTGAGCGGCGCAGTGGACCCTGCCATATCAGGGTACATGATCCCTCTGCACGTAACGATGATTTTTTTGCCGGCATGAAGTCCAGCTTCATGGCATCACTGGATCCACAGATGTGGGCAGGCGGCGACCGCAGCACCTGCCCTTCCCTCGTGCAGCTTCGCAGCTGGGCGGTGGTTCGGGTACGAGAAGACGCCCCTTCTCGAGAGGCGACGGGTTTCAAATCAGCGGACGACGCCTGTGGCGGCTATTTGCGCACGAGACTGAAGGAAAAATGGCTGCCGCGGTGATAGTCGATCGCGTAGATGACGGGTATGCCGACAGCATTGAAACAGGTTTCGGTGATCAGCAGGGCAGGGCCGAAATCCCGAAGGTCGTTGCGTTCCACCACATCGTCCGGAAGCATCACGGCGGTCACGGCTGCAGCCGACATGCGCGGCCGCTGCTTGTGCTGTTCAAGCAGCGACAAAAGCGAACCACTCCAGTCTATATCATAGAGGCGCGCAGGCACGATGCTGCGCGGCACGTAATCGAGACAGTACATGATCGGCGTATCGTTCTCCAGCCGAAGACGCTCAATGCGGATGACGCGCTCGCCGGCATCAAGGCGCAATTGCTGGGCAATGGTCGCGTCGGGCGCTTCTTCGGAGATCGACAGAACCTTGTTCTGAGGCTTGTAGCCATAATGGCGCGCCATGTCGGTGACGCTTTCGAATACGGTGATAGGGCGAACGACCTGGACCGCAGAAATCGCCGATATGAAGCGGCCGCGCCCGTGCTCGACATAAATAATATCATCCTGCTCGAGCAGCTTTAGGGCTTCGCGCAAGGCCGGGCGCGAAATCTTGAAGCGGGCAGTCAGTTGCGCTTCTGTCGGCAGCTTGTCACCGGGCTGAAGATCTTCGTCCCGGATCAGATCGGCAATGCGATCGCGAAGCTGGATGACCAGGGTGCGCGTATCGCGAATGGGTTCGTCCAAGGCATTCCTCACGTGTTCAAAAGATTTCCATCTCCTTGTCTGACAAATACGCAAAGGTCAAGCACGGGCCACGGGGCATGCAAGCGACCGTTGGAAAGGCACTTTACGCATCGTCAGACAAAGAAGCTGGTGGGGCGCTTGACAGCAGGAAATCAGGATGTCAGTTGTCTTACAACATTGTCAAGCTTGACAAGGTGCAGAGGCGATCACGGGCAGCCATGATCATGACAACAGAGAGTTTTCCATGCTGAATTTTGACGAAGAGAGATTCCTGCGCATCCAGTCCGGCGCCGCCAGCCTTGCAAAGCGCTTCGATGATGTGATCTCGGGCTGCCTGGCTGCCGGTGCCGACAATGTCTTCTTCCTGGGAACCGGGGGGGCTGCCATCCTCATGCAACCAGCTTACCAGTTGTTGCAGCGCAAATCGCGCTTCCCGTCCTTTATCGACCTGACCGCCGAACTCCTCATCACCGGCTCAGTCAATCTCACGAAGAAATCCATTGTTGTCATGCCGTCATTGTCCGGCACGACCACGGAGAGCGTTGCTCTGCTGGCAAAGATCAAGCAAACCGGAGCGACTGTGCTCACCCTTGTCGGCCATGAAGAAACGCCTCTCGGCAAGGGCGGCGACCATGTATTCGTGAATTTTGCCGCAGACGATACGTCGTGTGAATCCTTTTATCTTCAGTCGCTGTTCATCGCTCTGTCGATCATGAATCACCACGGCGAGATCGCCAGTCACCAGCAGATCGTCGCAGAGTTGCAGACCCTTCCCAAGCTCTTGCTTGACGTGAAGCGCGCCTATGAAGACAAGGCGGAAGGGTTTGCCAAGGTCCTCGCTGCCTCTGACTATCATATCGTTACCGGCGCGGGAAACGTCTGGCCGGAAGCCTTCTATTACGGCATGTGTATTCTTGAAGAGATGCAGTGGATCCGGACACGTCCGGTCCACGCCTCCGATTTCTTTCACGGCACGCTCGAACTGGTCGAGAAGGGGGTAAGCGTCATCCTGTTCAAGGGTGAGGATGAGTGCCGTCCGGTTGCCGATCGTGTGGAAAGTTTCGCGCCGAGCTACACCGACAAGCTGACGGTACTGGATACCGCCGGCTTTGAACTGCCGGGCATCTCGCAAGAGGTGCGTGGTCTGATCTCGCCAATCCTGCTGGCAACGGCGCTTGAGCGCATCAGCGCCCATCTCGAAGTCCTGCGTAATCATCCGCTCACCACGCGACGTTACTATAAGCGGGTTGCCTACTAAGTCGCCATCGGCATGATGACAAATCGGTAGCACCCGGACGTCTTTGAGATTGTCGGGTGCTGCCATTCGGGCCGCGACAGTCGCAACGACAGTCGCGGCGCTTTCGTTGTGAAAGAGCATTCGAGGTCCCATGTCCCGTCTCCGCTTCGCCGCCGTTGGCGATAATTGCGTCGATCGTTTCCAGCCGCCTGTCGGGCAATCGCTTATCGGCGGCAATGCCATCAATGTCGCCGTCCAGCTCGCGCTGCTCGGCCATGAAACCTATTATTTCGGCGCTGTTGGCCGCGATGCGGATGGCGAGCGTACCCGCGATTTGCTCGTCTCGAAGGGCGTGCGCGTCGATTACCTGCAGGTGCTGCCGGGCGAAACCGCCTATACGAATATCGACATTACCGAGAACGGCGACCGCATCTTCGCTTTCGAGGAGTTTGGCGTGTGCGCAGACTACATACCGAGCGAGGCGGATTTCGCGGCTCTCATCGGCATGGACCATGTGCACGTTGGCTGGATAGCCGATGGCGGCCTCGTCCGTCGCAGGGTTGCCGGTACCGGCGCCAGCGTCTCGCAGGATCTCTCTGTCAACAACGACCCCATCCATCTTGGTGTCGAAGGGCTTCGGATCGCCTTCGGTTCAGCCGGCGAGGATCGCCAGAAGGCAGAAGCGATGATGCAAGGATATATTGCAAACGGCGCCAAGCTCGCGGTTGTCACGCGCGGAGGTGAAGGATCGGCGGTGTTGGCGGGCAGGGAACATGCCGAGACCGGCATCACACCCGTCGATGTCATCGATACGACGGGAGCAGGCGACAGCTTCATTGCCGGTTTCCTGCATGCTTACGTTTCTGGCGGAAACCTCCAAGCCAGCCTCGCCTCGGGCCGCCAATGCGCCGCGCGGACATGCGGCCATTTCGGCGGTTTTCCGCAGGAACCGCAATCACTCTGAGGCATGGCGCGATGCATTCAAAAAAGGGACCGGCGGAGCACTGCCAGTCCCTTTTTCGTATCAGCTGATCAGTGCAGGATCTGGCTTAGGAAAAGCCGGCTGCGTTCATTCTGCGGGTTGTCGAAGAATTCGGTGGGGGGAGCCTCTTCCACCACGCGGCCTTGATCCATGAAGATCACCCGGTCGGCGACCTGGCGGGCAAAGCCCATCTCATGGGTAACGCAGATCATCGTCATACCCTCTTGGGCAAGCGACACCATCGTATCCAGCACTTCCTTGACCATCTCCGGATCGAGTGCTGAGGTCGGTTCGTCAAACAGCATGACCCTGGGGCTCATGCAGAGCGCACGGGCGATTGCGACACGCTGTTGTTGACCACCGGACAGCTGTCCCGGAAATTTATCGGCCTGCTCGGGAATGCGCACCCGCTCGAGGAAATGCATGGCGATTTCGGTTGCCTTGGGCTTACTCAGCTTGCGTACCCATACGGGTGCAAGAATGCAGTTTTGCAGAACGGTCAGATGCGGAAAGAGATTGAAGTGCTGAAACACCATGCCGACTTCGCGGCGCACCTCTTTGATGTTTTCTTCGTCTTCGTTCAACACAATGCCACCGACAGTGATGGTGCCCTCTTGGTGCACCTCAAGCCGATTGATACAGCGGATCAACGTGGATTTTCCCGAACCGGAGGGGCCGCAGATCACGATCCGTTCCTTCTTGGCGATCTCCAGGTTGATGTCTGCGAGCGCATGGTACGATCCGTACCATTTGTTCACTCCAGACAACGCGATCTCGATCTCGGGTTTGGATGGTTGCAGCATGGAAATTCCTCCGCTTATTTTAGGACCAGCCAGCCTGAGGCGATGATAATCGCAGCGCCGGCGAGTGTGTGGATTTCGACCGGTGCGCCAAATACCAGTGCGCCGTACAGGCATCCCCAAATGATCTGGCTATATTGAAAGGGTGCAACGACCGACGCTTCACCGGTGCGGAAAGCGCGCACCAAAAGCGCGTGGCCGCGGAAGAGCATCAGACCGGCCGCAATCACGAGGACGATATCGCCCATTGCAACAGCTGCGAAACCACCGCCGGCAAGCGTAACCCCGAACGAGAGCAGGCCTAGAACCACGAGCAGGGTCGCCACCAGCGCCGTGTCGGACTCATTCGTTTGCGTTCGGCGCAAAAGCACCAGCGAAAATGCAAACAGCAGAGCCGAACCGATTGCGGCTGCATGTCCGATGTTCATCGGTGCGATGCCGGGTTTCAATGCGACGATCACGCCGGAAAAGGCAAGGAATACGCCGATCCAGGCCACCCGCGACAGCCGCTCGCCGAGCAGGGCAAAGGAAAGGACGGCGACGAGCACCGGTGACAGGAAAGCCAGCACATAGGCCTCTGCCAAGGGAAGCGCGGCGAAGGCATAGTGGATCAGCAGCGTATCGGCGGCGAGCAGTGCTGCACGCACCAAGGCCAGAGCGGGATAACGTGGCCAAAGCGCCTGCCCGGGCCCGGTGACCATTGCGGTTCCCACGACAAAGATGAACGCTGCGGCAGTGACCATGAATGTCACCTGCGGAACCGCAAACCGCTCGGTCAGGAGCTTTACAATAACATCTGTTCCGGAAAACAAGGCGAACGCACATAAGACGATTGCCGCCGCCTGCATGTTCGCCCGCGTCGGGCTTATTCCGGCAGTCAGGACAGTCGGATCAGCGGGCATTGAAACGGCCGAAATGCGCCTCGATGCGCGACTGCAGAAATTCAAGGCCCATCGACAGCACCCAGTAGATCATCGAGGCCGTGATCAGCATTTCGATATGCCGAAACTCCGTCTGACCCTGAGTGCGGGCGAGATACATAATTTCCCAGACGCCAACGACGGATACCAGCGATGAGTCCTTCAGCATCGCGATGAACTGATTGCCGGTCGGCGGGACAATCACCCGCATTGCCTGCGGTAGAATGACGAGGAACATCGTCTGATTGGGGCTGAGGCCCAGCGCGGTCGCGCCTTCTGTCTGGCCCCGCGAGATGCTCTCGATACCGGCGCGGAAAATCTCCGTCATATAGGCGCCGTAGCATAGCGACAACGCCAGGATGCCTGCGGGAACTGCGCTGATAACATAGCCGACCTGCGGCAGACCGAGATAGATAATGTAGATCTGCATCAGAAGCGGCAGGCCGCGGAACAAGGACGTGTAGAAAGTGGCAAGACCGTAGACCACACCGTTCTTCGAGAGTTTTGCCATGGCGCCCGCCAGAGCGATGACGGTGGCAATCGCAATCGAGATGGCAGAAATGTAGAGCGTTGTGACAACCCCTTGCGAGATCATGAAACCGATCTTGCGGGCGATGAAGGAGAGGGAGAGGTCGAACGAGTAGAAGAACAGCATCAGCAGGACGAACAACTCGATCCAGACCGTCACGATCTGTTGCCGGCGCGGCAAAAGCTGGAGCAGTTTCCAGTTGAATGCGATGATCAGGGCAATGGCAATTGCTGAGAGCGCGCGCCCCAGCTGCTTGTTGTCCTTGAGCCAGTCGATGGCCGGTGGAAAGAGCTTGCCGATCCAGGCGGAGCTTATTCCAAGCGCATAAAGTGCTGCTGCAACCAGCGCAAAAATAATCAGCACCCCGATGCGGCGGGCTGCCGTGGGATAGTCGAGTATCAGTCTTCCAAGCATCGGTTTCCCCGCCGTGTTTGATCAGGCCGCGCGCTCGCGCCACCAGTCCTGCGCCTGCAATTTCCAATAGGTGAGTTGTGCCGTCGCAAGGCCCGCGATACCGCCCGCCCAGACAAGGCCGAACGGTTTGAAGAGCTTGTAGCGCTCCGATTGACCAAGAATGCCTTCTGCAACGACCTTGCCGCCAATGGCCGTGGTGTTGAGGCCGTGACCACCGAACGCCGTGCAGTGCCACACACCAGGCTGCATTTCCCCGATCTGGGGCATGAGATGGCGGGCATAGGACATGAGACCGGACCAGGCCAGTTCGGTTTTCAGGTCTTTCAGCTGCGGATAGGTGGTGGTCATCTCGCGGCGCAGTTCGCCCGCAAGTGCCGCGGGGGAGGCCGCCCGGGTGGTGATGCGGCCACCCCAAAGAATACGTTTTCCGTCCTCAACGAGCCGGTAATAATCGCCCGCGCGGCGGTTATCGCCGATTGCGTCACGGGTCACGATCGCTTCGCGTATGAGGTCCGGTGCTTCTTCCGTCAGCATGACGTAGGTGGCGATGGGCAGGTAAGCGCGATCGAGCTTGCCGACCAATGAAGACGTATAGCCGCCTGTCGTGAAGACGATCTGACGGGCGGTGACCTGTCCATCGCGGCATGAAACGAGTTTTTGCGCGCCAGCGAGAGTGCAGCGCAATACCTGTGAATTCTCGTAGATGTGGCCACCCAGCCGTTCGATCTCCGCTGCCAGCGCACGCAGATAGTTCAGCGGGTGCATATGAAACGCTTTCGGATCGCGGAGAGCCTGGAAATAGCGGTTCGACTTCAGGCGGTTGCGAACGGCATCTACGCCCAGAAACTCAAGCTCGTAGCCATAGTCTCTGCGCATATGCTCGGCGTGGGCTTTCAAATTCGCGCCATCATCGTAGCGTGTCACGCTCATGATCCCGGCCTGGGTTTTGGCATCAGCGACGCCCAGCTCCCGGATCGTGTCACGGATGAAATCAACCCCTTCTATCGAAAGGTGGTGAAGCTTGCGGGCCGCATCGGGTCCCGCAGCACGAGCGATGGCGTCGTTGCCTGTCGCAAAACCGGGGCTGACGAAGCCCCCGTTCCGGCCCGAGGCTCCAAAGCCGACGCTACTGGCTTCGAGAACGACGACAGCGTGGCCAGCGCGGGCAAGCTGAAGAGCGGTCGTTAAGCCAGCGAGGCCACCGCCGATGATGACCGTGTCGCAATCGACGGAGCTCGAAAGCGTTGGGCGCTCGACGGCGTTCGCCAATGTGCGGCGATAATAGGTGTCTGGATAGGTCATGTGAGGCTCATCTGGCGAGGAGATGCCGGGCCATAAGCCCGGCATTGTTGAAAAGGTCAGTCGGCGCTGTAATCCTTGCCATACCATTTGGTCGTCAGGGCGGAGAGCGTGCCGTCCTTTTTCATGTCGGCGATGAAACCACCGATCTTGGCAGTCCATTCCGGATCGGTCTTTTCGCCGATGACAACCAGCGGCTCGCGGAAGGCATAGCCGTCATCGAGAATGCGCAAAGGATAGCCATTCTTGATCGCATTCTTGGCGGTCTGCTCAGGCGCGATGACCGCATCCAGACGCACACCGTCGCCGAGACGCAGGTCGTCGAAAGGCAGCATCGAATCGGCAAATGTGCGGATTTCGCCCGGTTCCAGCTTGTATTCGATCGGCGGCAAGCCGGGTGCGTCGATTTCCAGCTGGCGGCGGACGAAATCTTCAGATGTCGTCGCCGTCTCGACGCCGATGACCTTGCCCTTCAGATCGCCCACCGTCTTCGCGGCGCTGTCTTTGTGAACCACATAGACGTACGGGCTGTAGTAATAGATACCCGCAAAGTCGATGACCTGCGCACGCGCCTTGGTCGGAGTGACGGAACCGACGCCAATATCGTAACGCCCCTGCCAACGTCCGCCGGTCAATGTCGCCCAGTCCGGCGTCTGAAAGCTCACCTCGACGCCAAGTCGCTTGGCGATCTCCCGGGATACGTCGATATCGAAACCAACCATTTCATTGTTGTCATCGAGAAAACTCTGCGGCGGCCAGCTGCTGTTGGTCGCGACAACCATCGCTTTGTTTTCCATCACGCGGTCAAGCGTTTCGCCCGCAAAGGCAGAGTTTGCGGCAGCCAGCAGCGCAGTACCGGCAATAAGCTTCGTGAGAAAATTCATGGTGCCTCCCAGCATGTTCAGCGACATTTTGTAAGATGTCAGACAACCTTTATTGGGCGTACTTGCGCTTATGTCAATGAACGCATTCTCCAGACTTGATGAGAAATAACGATAAGAATGTGCGAGGGGGTCACAATGTAAGCAGCGCAGCAATTTGTGCGCCGCACGAAGGAGTGCCCTCGCAGCGTTAACGAGGCGGCAATTGCGGTGGCGATTCAAATCCCCCAAGTACAGCAGGGATTTGATAGTGCGAACCCAGGTTAAACTACGTGGCGCAGACCAATCTTCCGCAAAATTCTCCCGCCGGGCGCCCGTCGAGAGCGGGAGGGCCGCACCTTACGCTTACGCACGGTATGCTCAAGGCTGCAAACAGGTGATAAAAACTTCTCCCTTGACAATACACAACTCTATTTGGCAAATGTCACTGCCGGCATGAAAGTGTTGGTGGCTGCGGGGTGGGGTCTGGAGGATCTGCCTGAAGCTTGTCATGTGCAGCCTTCCGATAGGTGTTGTCGGGGTGCTGTAGTGGAGGTCTGCGGCTTGCCAAAAGTGGAGGAGTTTGCCTTGCAGTTTCGCGTTGATCGCCAATTGGGCTTTCTGGCCACCGTCAATGTTGCCGTTATGGTCGGTGGCGGCGTTCTCGTGGGGGCAAGTTTCCTCGATATCTATAATCTTCAGTCCATGGCTTCCCAGGTTCCGGAACTTGGTCTTCTGGCGCTCGGCGTCATGCTGGCGATGATCTCGGGCAATGGCGGCATCGACCTTTCGGGTATCGCCCTCGCCAATCTTTCGGGTGTCTTTGCCTATATCGTTGTTCGTGATCACGTTTCTGCGGACGATGCGCCGCTGTTGTTCAGCTGGGCTTTCGCCGGTGTGGCGCTGCTGGTCGGGCTTGCCGGGGGCATGCTCAACGGCCTGCTGGTGGCGCGTGCCGGGCTCACGCCGATCATTGCAACGCTCGGCACGCAGCTGTTTTTCACTGGTCTTGCGGTCGCTTTGACCAATGGCTCTGCGGTCAGCCTTGGTTATGTCGAGCCGCTCGACAACTTCGGCAACACGCCGATGCTGGGCGTGCCACAGTGTTTCGCCCTTTTCCTTATCGTCGCCCTCGTTCTCGGCGTTGTCCTGCGTTTCAGCCCATTCGGCCTGCGCCTGCTGCTCTTGGGAAGCAACGCCAAGGCGGCGCGTTTTGCAGGCGTTCCGGAAAAGCGCATTCTGTTTCTGACCTACACGGCCTGCGGCCTGCTTGCGTCCATAGCCGGCATCGTCATCGCCGCGCGGACATCCAGCGTGAAGTGGGATTACGGCAGCTCCTATGTTCTCATTGCCATTCTGATCGCAGTCATGGCCGGTGTCCGTCCGGAAGGCGGCTATGGCCGGGTGACCTGTGTTGTCCTGTCGGCCACGGCCCTGCAGATGCTCTCGAGCCTCTTCAATTTCATGGACATCTCCAATTTCTTCCGCGACCTCGCTTGGGGTGTCCTGCTTCTCGCCTTTCTCGCCCAATCGGGGTTTGACCCGAAAGCCTGGTTCAAAGCCTTGCGCGGCTGACCCACACCATGGCGCCTGCGCGATGCCTTCGCGCGCCGGCGACTACCATCTCTGAAGGTTCTTAGGGAGGAATAATGACTATCATCCGCAAACTCGCCGCTTGCGCGGTCGCTCTGGGGGCTCTGGGTACGGCGACCGCCGTCATTGCAGAGGACAAGCCGACCATCGTTACCGTGGTGAAGGTGACTGGTGAAAACTGGTTCACGCGCATGGAAGAAGGCGTCGTTGCCTATGGCAAAGACAATGCCGGCGTCACCACAAGCCAGATCGGACCGGCCAAGGCCGACGCCGCACAGCAGGCCCGCCTGATCGAGGATCTGGTTGCCAAGAAGGTCAGCGCCATTGCTGTCGTTCCGATGGACGCCTCAGCGCTCGAAGGCGTGCTGAAGCGCGCCGCCCAGCGCGGCATCAAGGTGATCACCCACGAAGCCGACAGCATGAAGAACACGATGGTCGACATCGAAGCCTTCGACAACAAGGTGTTCGGTGCACGTTTCAACGAAAAGATCGCCGAATGCATGGGCAAGTCCGGCAAGTGGACGTCTTTCGTTGGCTCGCTTGGCAGCCTGACCCATGTCCAGTGGGCTGACGGTGGCGCCGAGAATGCCCAGAAGTACCCGGAAATGGAGCTGGTATCTGAGAAGAACGAATCCTTCAACGATGCCAACAAGGCCTACGAAAAGGCGCGCGAAATCCTGCGCAAATACCCCGACATCAAGGGCTTCCAGGGTGGATCGGCCGTCGACGTGATCGGTATTGGCCGCGCTGTCGAAGAAGCCGGCCTGCAGGACAAGACCTGCGTGTTCGGTATCGGCCTGCCGAAGGACACCGGTTCTTATCTCGAATCGGGTGCGGTTGATGGCATCAGCTTCTGGGATCCGAAGGACGCCGGTTTCGTGATGAACAAGGTCGCCGACATGGTTCTGAAGGGTGAAGAGATCAAGGATGGCATGGACCTCGGTGTCCCGGGCTATGAAAAGGTCGCCGTCAAGAAGGGCGCTGGCGAAGGCGTGATCCTGGTTGGCCAGGCCTGGGTCGATGTTAACAAGTCGAACTACGCGCAGTACCCGTTCTGATCGAACGCTGATTGTGCAACGCCGGGCTTCATGACGAAGTCCGGCGTTGTCCATCGCGTGTTCAGAGAGTGTCTCTTCAGCAGGATCGTACCATGCAGCTCAAGTCTACGGACGCCTCCCATCCCGATGCCGGGCTATCGAAAGCAGCGATCCCGTTTCTGGAAATCCGTGACGCGCATAAGAGCTTTGGCGGTGTCCGGGCTCTGAAAGGTGTCAGTTTTGTCATCGAACCCGGCCAGATCTATCATCTCATGGGGGAGAATGGCTGTGGCAAGAGCACGCTGATTAAAATTCTCTCCGGCGCACAGCCGGCGGACCAGGGGGAGTTGCTGATCGATGGAAAGCCGGTGGGCAAGCTGACGCCGGTGGCGGCGCTGGCTGCCGGCATCGAGACCGTCTATCAGGACCTGTCGCTGCTCCCTAATCTCTCCGTTGCTGAAAATGTCGGCCTTACCCAGCAGTTGGTTGCCTCCGGCGGAAAGCTCGCGCGCCGTCTCGATCTTGGCAAGATGCGCCAGACTGCACAACGGGCGTTGATAGCCGTCAACCTGCCGACAGACCGGTTGTTCCTTTCAACGCGCACCGACGAGCTGCCGATTGCGACGCGCCAGCTGATTGCGATCGCACGGGCCATCGCGTCCGATGCCCGTCTCGTCATCATGGACGAGCCGACCACTGCGCTGACCAAACGCGAGGTGGACAACCTCATCGGCGTGGTCGATCGCCTGCGTGCCAAGGGTGTCGCAGTGCTGTTCGTCACCCACAAGCTGGACGAATGCAAGTCGATCGGCGGCCGCGCTGTGATCATGCGTGATGGCCTGAAGGTCGCCGAATGCGACGTTGCAGACCATAGCAAGACGGAACTTGCCTTCTGGATGACCGGCAAGATCTTGGACGAGGCGCGCTATCGCGACAAGCCAGTATTCGGGGACGATCTCTTGGCTGTCGACAACCTGTCGCGGCGAGACGCTTTCACGGATATCTCCTTTTCACTGCGGCGTGGTGAAATCATCGGGATCACCGGTCTCCTCGACTCAGGCCGCAATGAGCTTGCGCTGGCCATGGCGGGCGTCATTCCCGCCGACACGGGCCGCATCCGGCTTGATGGCGCCGACGTGACACCGAAGACACCTGCCGAGGCTATCGCTGCGGGCATCGGCTATGTGCCGGAAGACCGGCTTTCAGAAGGATTGTTTCTGGAAAAATCCATCCAGGAAAACATCGTCATGCCGGTACTGGACCGGCTTCGCAACGCATTCGGCATCGTCGATGGGCGCCGCAGCCGCGCACTGGCGGAGCGCACGATCGCCGATCTGCAGGTGGCGACGCCGGATGTTGCCAATCGGGTTCAGTCCTTGTCCGGGGGCAATCAGCAACGTGTCCTGATCGGCCGGTGGCTGACGATCAATCCGAAGCTGTTGATCCTGCATGGGCCGACCGTCGGTGTCGATGTGGGATCCAAGGATACGATCTTCCGGATCATTCAGCGGCTCGCGGATGAAGGTATGGGCGTCGTGATCATCAGCGACGACCTGCCGGAGCTTCTACAGAACTGCGACCGGATCATGGTGATGTGCAAGGGCAGGGTGGTCGAAACCTTCGAGGCCGAAGGCCTTGTCGAGGAGACGCTTTACCGCGCGCTGGTTCAAGAGACTGCAAGGACAAGGCAATGACGGACGTGACTTCACCTACAACCGTACCGGCACCAACCGGTAAGCCGTCTGCTGCCGGCATCTGGCATTGGCTGCTGCGTCATCCGCCGGTCTTCACCATGATCATGATCGTGCTGGTCTGCGTGGTCGTCGGCTCCATCAACCCGGATTTCTGGCAGGTCGCGAACCTGTTCGATATCCTGCGCGCATCCACGGTACGCGGCCTGTTCGCGCTGGGCGTGCTGGTGGTGCTGGCGTCGGGCGGCATCGATGTTTCCTTCACCGCCATTGCCGCCTTCGTGATGTATTCCATCACCATGCTGGTGACCAACTGGATGCCGGACATGCCAATGCCGGTCATACTGGTGCTTGCCGCCGCCGGCGGCGCCGGTTTCGGCGCCCTCAATGGACTTCTTGTTCATTCGCTGCGGGCGCCGTCGCTCATCGTGACCATCGGCACGCAATATGTGATCCGCAGTTTCCTGCTGACCTTTGTCGGCACCGCGTTGTTCATGAACATTCCGGTTTCGATGGAAGCCTTCGGCAAGATGGCGCTGTTTACCCATCACAGCGCCAATGGCACGATTTCCGTGCTCCCGGCGTCGGTGCTCGTCCTGCTCGTCGCCGCCGTGCTCACTTGGTGGATTCTGCAGCGAACGCTGATCGGCCGCGCTGTTTACGCGGTTGGTGGCAGTCCCGGCATCGCGGAGCGTCTCGGCTACAATCTGCGCGTCGTTCACGTCTTCGTCTTTGCCTATGCGGGGCTTCTGGCTGGCGTTGCCGGGATCATGCACGTTTCGAGCAACCGCCTGGCCAACCCTTTTGACCTTGCCGGGACTGAACTTGAAATCATTGCTGCCGTTGTTCTCGGCGGAGCGCGGATCACTGGCGGCTCCGGAAGCGTCATCGGCACGATGCTGGGTGTCGTGCTGATCACTCTGGTCAGCAACGTCCTGATCCTCGTCGGGATTCCCAGCACATGGCAGCTTGCGATCGTCGGCGTCTTCATCGTTCTTGCCGGCACCGTGTTTTCGCTGCGCCCCAGGCGCTGAATGACTGAGATGCGCACGGTTCCCGAGGTCCGTGGGCAAGACAGGGAACCCCTCGGGCAACAGATTTTCATTAGGGAGTTTGAGTGCATGGTGCACGACGTATCCGTAATCGGACTTTATATTCTCGATATTCTCGGCCGGCCGGTCGATCGCATTCCGGCGGGGGGCAATGTCGAGTTCATCGACGAGATTCGCCTGACTGTCGCCGGTACTGCCGGTGGGACGGTGGTGGATCTGGCAAAGCTCGGGCTCAATTGCCTGGCTGTCGGCGCCGTCGGCGACGATGAAAAAGCGGATTTCGTGCTGGCGACGCTGGATCGTTTTGGTGTCGACCGAAGCGAAATGCAGCGCATTCCGGGCGTGCCGACATCTGCGAGTATCCTCAATATTCGCCGCAATGGCGAGAGGCCTGCCCTGCACGTGCGCGGGGCCTCCGGTCATTTTGAAATTCCAGACGAAGCACGCGAACGCGTGCTTGCGCCGCCGATCGTCCATCTCGGTGGCACAGGCCTGCTCGACCGGCTCGACGGCGAGCCGAGCCGTATCCTGCTGGAAGAAGCCAAGCGGTACGGCCGGACTGTAACATTCGATCTTTTGGGCGCGAGCGAGAAGACCTTGCCGCTCATCCGTCCGCTTTTCCCCTATATCGATTACTTCATGCCATCAGTCGAAGAGGCGTTCCTGATTTCCGGGCAGAAGACCGCTGAGGATGCCGGACGCTTTTTCGCCGATCTCGGCGTCAAGCATTGCGTCTTTACCATGGGCGGTGATGGTGTCTGCTTTATGGACGCAGGCCAGGCCTGCCTGAAGCTTCCGGCCTTCGAGATCGATGTCGTCGATACCACCGGCTGCGGTGACGCCTTCAATGCTGGCTTCATTGCCGGCTTGCATCACAAGATGGATACGGAAACCGCGATGCGGTTTGCACAGGCGTCCGCAGCACTCGTCGCCACAGGCCTTGGATCAGACGCCGGCATCGTCTCATTCGAAGGTACCTGGGATTTCATGAAGACCGCCCGCGTCAAGAGCAATTGACGGCGCGCGATTACTAGGTGATCCGCACTGCCCGCCGTTTCCTGATGGAGCGGCGGGCGGGCTTCTATTCTATTCCAGAAGCATTTCCGCCGTGGTGATATCCGTTACTAGGTGCGTGGCAAAACCACCCTTCAGCGTCGCGCGGATCGCCGGAACCTTGAAGGCACCGCCGGCAACACAGAGACGGCGGGGAACCTGCGCCAGTTCGTTCAATTCGATCCCCACCATGCGATCATCGAGTTCACCGGTCACCGGATTGCCATCCGCATCGATGAAACGGCAGATCAGCACGGCAACGGCGCCATTTGCCTCATAAAGGTCGATGTCTTCCTGACTTGCAATATTGGCAGAGCGCATCAGGGTCTGGGGACCGATGTCGCCGACACCGAACAGGATGAGATTGGCCGAGTGAATAAGCTCGAACTGCTTAACGAGCACCGGCTCGGCCAGGAGTTGTTGTTTCAAGGCCGGTGTCGAGAGCAGGGCAGGTGCCAAAAGGTTGACGCAGCGCGCATGGATGCGATTGGACATCAACGAGGTGCAGAACTCGGGCGAAAAGTCCGGATTGCCAATGGAGCTTCCCGACACCTGGACGACGGTCAGTCCCGCCAACGGTTCCGGCAAGGAAATATAATCCGCGACTGCAAGAACGGTCTGTCCCCAGGCGACGCCGATCGTATCGCCCTCCTGGACCATGTCGGCCAGAAGACGCGCGCCTGCTTCCCCGAGACGCTGGACGAGGGGTGTGGCATCCGCAGCCGGGATGACCAGTGCCCCTTCGAGGCCGAACTTCTCTTTCAGGCGCCGGGCAATGCCGGTACGGCTGCCAACCTCGGTGTTGACCCGGATGGAGACGAGGCCACGCTCGCGGGCTTCCTGCAGGAAGTTGACGATGGTCGCCCTTGAGACGCCGATCATCTTGGCGATATCGCTCTGTGTCAGCTGGTCCACATAATAGAGCCACGCCGCCCAGACCACAGCATCGTCGAACTCGGCGGGGAGAACCACGCTCTCTCCGATCGATCGGTTTGCACGCGCAGCATCCATCATTCCATCGCTCCGCTGGATTGTCCTCTGTCTCTCCTCGCCCCGGCGGGTGGTGTTTGTCAAACAAATTTATGGTGCGTGTTGACAAAAGACACCATGCGGTGCCATTTGTCTTGAAGAGGGTATTGGGAGACGCCAGAATGCGATTGATAACGATGGTGGTCGAGAGCGGGCCGTTCGGCGATGCCGCTTGCGGCACTTTCGATCCACTGGCGTCGTCCTTGTCTCCCATACTCACATCGTTGCGGTGACTGTCTCAGCCGTAGCACCGCAGCAGATTTCACTTTTCCATACCCTGCGCGACAGATCGAACCGCGCGGTCAGCACAGGAGCCTTGCATGAAGTCCAGATGGTCAGACACAGAATTCACGCGCGTCGTCGACGCCTATGTTGCGGCCGGCGTCAATCGCGATCTTGCCATCCGGACCTATACGACCCGTCTTCTCGGCTGTGATCCGGAACTGGTTCTGCACGGCGGCGGCAACACGTCGGTCAAGACGACGTTCATCGAGATGGATGGTACCGAGGTTCCCGTTCTGTGTGTCAAGGGCAGCGGGTGGGATATGG
Source organism: Pararhizobium sp. (assembly GCF_965279435.1). Classification (NCBI taxonomy): domain Bacteria; kingdom Pseudomonadati; phylum Pseudomonadota; class Alphaproteobacteria; order Hyphomicrobiales; family Rhizobiaceae; genus Pararhizobium; species Pararhizobium sp. The sequence goes on along the minus strand of NZ_CBDIHY010000002.1, from coordinate 707,793 downwards.
GAACGATCGAGCCGGCGGGCTTGCCTGCTGTTCGTCTTGAACCGCTTCAGGCGATGGTGAAATTCCCTACGTTGAGCGACGACGACATGGTCATGCTGCAGCGCCGGTTGCTGATGAATCCGGCCGCGCCCAACCCTTCCGTCGAGGCGATCCTGCATGCAAACCTGCCGTTCCGGCATATCGATCACACCCATGCCAACGCAATCGTGTCCCTGACCAACCAGCCGCACGGCGAAGACCTGGTGCGCGAACTGTTCCCGGATGCGATCATCGTTCCCTACGTGATGCCGGGCTTCGATCTTGCCAAGGCCTGCGACGAAGCGTTCCGGGCCAATCCCGGCGGCGATGGCATGATCCTTTTGAAACACGGCATTTTCAGCTGGTCGGATGATCCGCGCGAATCCTATGAGAAGATGATTGCCGCGATCGACAAGGCCGAGCGCCGTATCGCGCGGGGCAATCCCCGTCCGTTTACCGTCGTGAAGCAGCCGGAGGCTCTCGCTTCTGCGGCGGAAATCGCCCCGGCCCTTCGCGGGGCCATTGCCATCGACACAGGCGTCGAAGGTCTACCGCGCCGTTTCGTGCTGGAACATCGCGCTACACCGGATGTCATCGACTTCTGCAATGCGGCTAACGTTTCGGACCTGGTTCGCCGTGGTAATGCGACGCCTGAGCATGTCATCCACATCAAGCGGTTCGGCGTTGCGCTGCCCGCTCCCGTTGCCGGTGATATGGCCGCGTGGACCGCAGGGGTGCATGAGGCGGTCGCCGCCTACAAGGCCGAGTACAAAGCCTATTTCGAGCGCAACAATGCACGCGTTGGCGGTCACAAGCGCATGCTGGACCCGATGCCACGGGTCTTCTATGTCGCGGGTGTTGGTCTGTTTGCCGCTGGTCCAACCAAGAAGGCAAGCCGGGTGGGTGCTGATGTCGCCGAGGCGACGATCAATGTCATCCGCAACGCCGAAGGCATCGAAAGCTTCGAAGCGCTGTCAGAGGAACATCTGTTCGACATCGAGTACTGGTCGTTGGAGCAGGTCAAGCTTGCTAAACAGGCGGAAAAGCCCCTGACCCGGCAGGTGGCCGTGATTACCGGCGGTGCGGGTGGTCTCGGTCTATCGATCGCCGAGGCACTGCATGCCGAAGGAGCTGAAATTGCTCTGCTCGATCTGGCCGAGGATGCCTTGAAAACGGAAGCCAAGCGGTTGGGCGGTATTGGCCTTGTCTGTGATGTGACCAAGCCTGAAGAGGTGGATGCGGCCCTTGCCAAAGTCGCCGCCCATTTTGGCGGTATCGATATCGTCATCTCGAATGCCGGCGCTGCGTTCCAGGGCGCGATGGCCGATGTCAGCGACGAAGTGTTCGAGAAAGCGTTCTCATTGAATTTCTGGGGACATCATTATATGGCGCGTGGCGCCGTGCGGATCATGAAGGCGCAGGGGACCGGTGGCGCTCTTGTCTTCAACGTCTCGAAGCAAGCAGTCAATCCAGGCCCGGATTTCGGCCCCTACGGTACATCGAAGGCAGCCCTGATGGCACTGATGCGGCAGTATGCCGTCGAACATGGTGCCGACGGTATCACCTCCAATGCGGTCAATGCCGATCGCATCCGCACCGGCCTGATGACCGACCAGATGGTTGAGGATCGCAGCCGCGCGCGCGGCATGACACCGGAAACCTATATGCGGGGCAATCTTGTCCAGCGTGAGGTGACCGGCAGTGATGTCGCGGCAGCTTTCGTCCATCTCGCCAAGGCTCGCACCAGCACCGGCGCGGTCATCACCGTCGATGGCGGCAATGTCGCCGCCATGATGCGGTAGTTCGCAACCCGCTTTGCGACAGCCTAGCCGCGATCATCCTGCACGCCGGCCGGCTTCCGATCTTCGGGTGCCTGCCGGCGTCTCTAACCTCACAACGTCGTCCATCTCCACAACTACCTATAAATTGAACTCCCCGACAAATCTGCCGGGACTTGCGTCTCGTTATGAAACATACAATATGCATATATTCCAAATTGGAGCTGGACAATGGAGAACGATCAGGCCGCGGCATTCTGGACGCCGTCGATCCGCAAGGCTGACGGGCCGGTTTACCTCGCGATTGCGGATGCGCTTTCTGCGGATATCCTGTCAGGGCGGCTTGCCGAGGGCTCGCGTTTGCCACCGCAGCGTGCCTTGGCAGACGCGCTAAAAATCGACTTTACGACGGTCAGCCGGGCATATTCGGAGGCTCGTAAACGCGGGCTTGTCGAGGGCAGGGTGGGGCAGGGCACCTATGTCAAGGCAAAGCGCCTCAGTGCCAGTCGCCGCCCATCCAGTGGCCTTGTTGACATGAGCATGAACCTGCCGCCTCGGTTCGATGATCCGGGCCTCGTTGCACGCATGTGGGATGGGATCAGTGACGTGCAGGCAGCGGGTGGCATTGATCTTCTGATGCGCTATCAGGAGGCGGGTGGCGCCGCGAGGGATCGGGAGGCGGGCGCGTTTTGGCTTGCGTCCCGGCTTGAAGGCGTGACGCCAGACCGCATCCTGGTTTGCCCCGGCGCCCAGTGTGCAATGCTTGCGATAGCCGGCGTCCTTGCTGCGCCGGGGGAAGGCATCTGCGTCGAAGCCCTAACATATCCCGGCTTTCGATCTGCTGCAGCCCATCTGCGGATCGAGTTGATTGGCGTTCCGACTGACGAGGATGGTCTCATCCCCGAAGCGTTTGAAAAAATATGCGAGACGCAAAAACCGAAGGCTCTGTATTGCACTCCAACGCTCCAGAACCCGACAACGGCCACTTTGCCGCTTGCCAGGCGCCTCGCTCTCTTGGAGATCGCTCGCCGATTTCACGTGCCGATCATTGAGGATGATGCTTACGGCGCGCTGCCTGTTGATCCTCTGCCGCCGCTGGCGGCGTTAGCGCCGGACCTTGTCTATCATATCGCCGGCCTTGCTAAGTGTATCGCGCCTGCTTTGCGCATAGCCTACCTTGTTGCTCCCGATGGCCGTGCGGCGTCCCGGCTTGTCGGAGCGGTGCGCGCCACGGCGTCCATGGCCTCGCCTTTGACTGCCGGCATTGCCTCACGTTGGATCGAGCACGGTATCGCCGACGCTGTGCTCGCCGCAATACGAACCGAAACGAAATCCCGGTATCTCATCGCAAAAAGCATCCTCCCGCTAGAGCACACCTGCGCCGACCCGGAAGCCTTCCACGTTTGGCTGACACTCACAACTCCATGGACGCGAGGCGAATTCGCGTCGCGGCTGCGTTCGGTTGGAATTGGCGTGGTCGCGAGCGACGCTTTCGCGTTGGCTTCCCCTCCCGAGGCTGTCCGGTTGGGGCTTGGCGCCCCTGAAACCCGGGAAGAACTCACGCAGAGCCTGCGGATCATCGCGGACTTGCTCAGCCAATCTCCTGCCACCTCGTCGATGGTGGTGTGATTGACGCAGGCGAACTAGTTGTCCTCGAAAAATGCATACATATCTTGACAATTATGCATTCATTGATGCATACAATAAACCATCATTTAGATGCAAAGCCCAGCCTCCTGATGAGGTCTTACAAGAATGCCCCTTCAGGCTGCTCGAGATGCACATAAACTCTTGATCACCTTCCGTGAAAGGAAAGCGCAATGTCCACAGAACAACAATGGCCGCCTCTGCTTCCGATCCAGACAGGATTGAGAGGGCGCTGCCCGCGCTGTGGACAAGGCCACATTTTCCAAGGGTTCCTTACCATGCGGAAGAAATGCGAGGCTTGCGGGCTCGACTACTCCTTCGCGGACCCTGCCGATGGCCCCGCGTTTTTCATCATGATGTTTGCCTGCATTCCAAGCACCGTTTTCGCGCTTTGGCTCCAGATAACGTATGAGCCCGCATGGTGGGTACATCTGATCACCACAGGCCCACTTATGCTTTTAACGTGCATACCCCCGTTAAGACCGGTCAAAGGCTGGTTGATCGCTAGCCAATATTTCCACAAAGCGCAAGAAGGCTCGATCGATTGGGGATGGCATGAGGAGAATGCAAAACGAAAGATCGAGGAACGCTAGGACAGGGGCTGACTGGGCCATCTCGGGGCGTATCATTTCGTAAGAGACGAGAATACTTCGCTCCAACAGCATTTCCTTGGGCAAGTAGGGATCCAAAGAGAACCCGAATGCCCAAGATTAGAGCCCGCCAACAACATCACGCGGGCTCGATTTACGATCGGAATTCAAGAGTAACCGGAATGTAAGCTTTCTCGGCCAACTCTTAGTCTCTCTGGACTCGGAAGTCGCGTGATGCCGCCGCGATGGGAAAGTGCCGATGCTACCGATCGATGTCATCGTTTCGCGATCCGCTCCTCGTTATTGGCAGGAGGTGGTTGTCCGCCGGCTTCAGGCGGAGGGGCATGATGTCGCCGTGCTGCAGCAGGTCGGCCCCATGGGTTGGCCCCCCGTGGTGAATGCAACTTTGGCTCTTGAGCGCCGTCTTTTTCGCCGGGCCACCCGGCACCTTGCTGCTCCCCAACCGGAAATTCCGGCAAGCCCCCGCAGCCGCGTTGCGGCCCTGCGGCTGGATCTTGCGGGCAATGCCGCGCCGTCAGACGTCTCCACCATCCGGCTTACCTTCGACGGATCCCCTTTCGACCTTTCCGCAGCCTTGGCGGTGGCGGCGGGGAATTTGTCGGTGATTGAGGCCATTCTGAATCATAAGACCGTGGTCGGGCGGGCGTGGCCGATGATTGACAGGCGGGAATCCGCAGCATTGGGCATCGAGGATGTCCTCGCCCGCGCGATAACGTTGACTGTTTCAGTCGTCCGCGCCTTTACCGAAGGCCGGCTCGTTGGTGGGGAACGTGCGCCTGCAACGATCCAGAACGGCAATGGCTCAGCAATGCAGTTCGTTGCTGCCTATATGACCAAATCCTTGATGCGGTTTGGCCGGGAAGCCTTTAGGCGTGCGCGCTTCCGTCACGCCCATTGGCGTATCGGCTACCGCTTTACCGATGGACCTGGAGTGGCTGAAACAGGCCGGCTCGGGTCTGGCTGGTCGGTTTTGCCGGATGCCGGCGATCGCTTCTATGCGGATCCTTTTCCTTTTCAGTGGCAGGGCCGCTCCTTCGTGTTCGTTGAAGATTATGTCCATGCCGTTGGCAAGGCGGTGATTTCGGTTGTGCCGTTCGGACCCGACGGGACCCCGCAAGAGCCGCGCGTGGTGCTGGAGGAGCCGCACCATCTTTCCTATCCGCAGGTATTCGAGCGCGATGGCGCGATCTGGATGCTGCCGGAGGCAAGCTCAGGCGGCAAGCTTATACTCTACCGGGCTGTAGAGTTTCCCGATCGCTGGGTTGCAGAGAGCGTACTCATCGAGGGCGAGATCTCCGATGCGACGCTTCTCGATCATGGGGGGCTGCTTTGGCTCTTTGCCACGAACCGCGATGGCTATGGCAGCACCTCTGATACCCTTGTGGTTTTCTACGCATCGGCGCTCACCGGGCCGTGGAAGCCGCATCCGCTCAACCCGATCCTCATCGACCGCCGCATGGCGCGTCCAGGAGGGGCTTTCGTTCAGGACCGGGAGCATCGGATTTTCCTGCCGGTCCAGGACGGGACGCTCGGTTATGGCGGTGGGCTCGGGCTCTCCGAATTGCTGACGCTGGACGTGCACACGGTGCAGTTGGGCGAGCCTCGGCCAATTGTCGCGGATGGTGACTGGCCCTATCCGCGGATCCACACTCTGAACCACGCGGGCGGACTGGAAGTGATTGACGGGATTGCCGCTGTACCGAAGGTTTCAAGAAACAAGTAACGCCTCGTAGCCTGCGCACATCCTTGCAGGTGAGTATTGCTCCTTCAGCCGCCGCCCCGCCGCCGCAAGTCTGACGCCAAGCTCTGGCTTCGCAATGATGCTGGCAAGCCCCTCGGCAATGCCTTGAGCGTCGGCCTCGACGAAAAGCGCTGCGGGTTCGCCGTCCTCCGTTGTCAGCACTTCCTGCAATACGCCAAGGTTGCTCGATACGACCGGCAGTCCGGAAATGGCGGCCTCGACGGCGGCGAGGCCGAACGTTTCCGTTGCCGAGGAAAATGCGTAGGCATCGCCCGCCGCCAGAAACTCGAAAATGCGCTCTGGAGGAACCTCGCCCACCAGATGCAACCGATCTGCCACGTTTCGGCTTTTGGCAAAGGCGATAAGCGCGTCCCACTCTGGTCCCGTGCCGGCGATGGCTAGGTGGATCTCGGGCAGGTGAGCAAGTGCACCGACAAGTGCGATCTGGTTCTTTGAAGGCGCCAGCCGGCCGGACGAAACGGCAAGCCAAACTTGCGGGGGCAGGCCGAATGCGGCCCGGGCCGCCATCTTGTCGAATTTTTCCAAAGGCGCGGCAACACCATGGTCAATGCGCAGGATCCGCTTGCGATAGGCTTGCGGGTAGCGATCAAACTGGGCCTTGGTCCACGCTGAGTTAACGACATTTGTGTGGTAAAGTCCGAGCACACCCATCAGCTTGTCGATCTGCGTCAGCACCCCTCTGACACCGTTCGTCTGCGGCGCTCCGCTCTGGTTTGCGACGATCGGCCGGATACCCGCCAGCCGTGCGCCGATCGTGCCAAAGATATTGCCATAGTGTTGGAAGGTGATGACGGCATCCGGCCGTGACCTGCGTAGATAGCCCGCCAGTCCGATAGCTGCCCGTGCCTGCCCCGGCAATCCCTTCGGGGGCTCGGCGAGGATGAAATCGGCATAGGGATCGCGGTCGTAGATGTCGGTCTTACGGTACATGAACACGGTGCGAACCTCGTGGCCCCGCGCACGAAGCCCTTCACCCACCATGTCAGAAACACGTTGAGAACCAGCGGCCTCCGCCTGTGTCTGCACCTGGATGATTTTCACGGGCGGCCTCTCAAAGCGGACGGATGGCAAGTTCGTCTTTCCCGGCGAGAAGGCCAAAGATTGACGGGTTGATACCTATTCTTCGCCGGGCGATGAACACTGCGATGACGCACCATACAATGATGGTGCCCGCGATGCTGAGCGCCGCGCCGATGGGTCCAAAAAGATAAGTCAGTGCGGCCGTTGCACCGAGCCCCAGTGTGTTGACGACAATGAGCAGTTTGAAAAGCGCATCCTGCAGGCCGGTCAATTGCAGAAGGATTTCGGTCGGGCCGCAAGCCGTTCCGACCGTTGCGCCAATGCCGAAGATGATGAGCGTCGCGTGCATCGTTGGTGTGGCATAAGCGGGGTCGAAGATCGACAGGATCATATTTCCGAACACGACAAATGTCGCCAGCACGCAAACAGCAATGGCAAAGCCGCCGAGGGCAGCGAGGCTGGTGATGCGCTGCACATGTGACCTGTCGCCGCTGTAGAAGGCATTTGATATTTGCGGCGCCAGCGCTTGATTGATCCCGTTGAGCGCGAGCACCACCAGCCGCATGGTCCGGTCGGCAACGAAGATCGCGCCGGCAGCTTCGGGGCCTAGGATTGCGGCAACAAGCAGCGTCGTTGCCTGGCCGAGCGCCGGCGGCAGAGCCGTGACGCCCCAAACGCCAAGCGTTACGGTCTTGAACTCTTCCTTCTGTTTTTCGCTGAGCGGGCCGCGCTTGGCACGGGCTGTGTCGCGGAGCAGGAGAACGGTCTGTGGAACGATCGAAAGCAGCAGTAGCCCGGCCGTCAGGTAGATCGCCTCGACGGCGCTCATCTCGACATGCATGAAGCGCGCTGCGAAAAAAGCCGCCAAGGTCGCAGCGCGCCATATGATGTCGCGTGGCAAAAGGCCGGCGACGAGCTTGTTTTTGGCGCGGAAGGCGCATGACGTGAATTCCGACCAGCCAAGGGCGAAAGCCAGAACAGTCGTGGCCGCACAGAGTGACCGCCATTCCGGTACGTCGCTACCAATGATTGGCAGAAAACCGGCCCCCATAATCAGCAGGCTGAAAACGGTAAGTCCGGCCAAAGCAACAACAATGGCGCGAGCCATCAGGCCATTGGCTGAGTTGAGATCATTGTTCCCGGCATATTGCGGCCAAAACCGCAATACGGTGCTGTGCTGGCCGACCAGGGAGAAGAAGGACACAAGACTGGCTCCGGCATAGGCGGCGCTGTAGAGGCCGAATTGCCGCACGTCGGTAACCGTTGCCACCGCCACGAACATGAGAAACGACAGACCCGCGCTGGCAAGCTTGATGAAGGCTGCAACGGCACCGCTTTTGGCGAGCGCACCGACAGACATGCGCCCGCCGGCTGCCGGGTCAGCCGATCCGGCGAGCGGTATCTTGTCGTCGTTTAAATTGTCAACCAACTCTGCAATCCTGAGATGAAATGATCCTAGCCTGGCGGCCGGGACCCTCACAGTGCAACATGTCTCTAAATAGCGCAAAACCAGGTGATCGCGCCACAATGAACTCGCGGCATGGTTACTGGCGGCGGCAAATATCGCGCGACCTATGGGTGCAATCTTAACGGATAGCTAACATTGCTCGTTAATAATAAAGCGGACGACCTGTAACCCGCGGTTGCGCAGAGGAAGAGGATGAAGCCATTTAACATTGATGAGCGCACCCTTCCGCCATTGTTTGATTTGGGTGCGGTCTGGAACATCCTCTGGCAACGCCGAATGATGGTGATGGCAAGCGTCGGGGCGATGCTTCTGTTGACGCTGCTTTATCTTGCCGTGACGAAGCCGAGCTATACGGCGACAGCCTCGATATTGATTGATCCACGCGATTCACACGCAACCGATTTCAACAGTGTTCTTCCCGGGATAGGGACGGACAGTGCTGCCATCGCAAGCCAGGTTTTCGTGATTGATTCGCGTGACTTGCTTATGGAGGTCCTGGAAAGCGAAGGGATCGAGAGCGATCCCGAATTTTCAAATCCTGGCCTCCTGTCGTTCCTCTGGGCCTCAGGAGCCGTCGAGAAAGATTCCATCTTCAAGCGCTTTGAACGCCGGGTCTCGGTGGAGCGGGCGGGGCTGACCTATGTCATCAATGTCAGCTTTATGTCCGAGTTCTCCGACAAGGCCGCACGCATCGCCAACGCCATCGTTGACCGCTACAGAGCGAGTCTTTCCGGAGAAAGAGAAACCGCAAATAGCGATGTGAACTCGCTGCTTGCCGACAAGATCAGCGGCCTTCAGAAAAACGTCAGCGATGCCGAGCGCACCGTTGGTGATTTCAAAATTGAACATCAGATCCTGGACCCTGCCGCCGGAGGTACACTGCAGTCTCAGATCGATCAGGTAACCGACCAGTTGATCGCGGCCAGGGGCGATGCCGATAGAGCGAAGGATAAATATGATCAGGCACTGGCAGCAGGGACTGTCCCAGCCGACCTCAGCAAGCTTTCGGAAATACTGTCTTCCAGCACGACTGACAAACTGCGCGATGATTACAACAAGCGCGCAGCGGAGCTTGCCAATTACGAAACCGTGTACCAACCCCGCCATCCGACGATCCGGCGGCTGCGGTCCGAATTGGGCAGGACCGAAGAACTCATGGCTGCAGAGGCAACCCGGATTACCCGTGAGCTGAACGCAAAATATGATCTGGCGGTACAAAATGTCACGACGCTACAAGCGAAACTTGATGCTTTACGACAGCAGTCGAAAAGCTCGGATGCCGCGCAGGTGCAGTTGCGGCGGCTGGAAGCCAGAACACAAGCGGCCCGCTCCGTACTGGACGATTTTCTGAAACGCGCCGAGGAGACGTCCCAGTTGCAAGGTCTCCAGCGGTCCGAGGCGCGGGTGATCAGTATGGCCGCTGCCCCGGTGCAACCGACATGGCCGAAACCGTTTCTGCTCTTGCCGGTAAGCGCTGTTCTGGGCCTTATCGCCGGATGTGGTCTTGCTCTGGTGAATGGACCGATCCGTCAACCGCAAGATGGCTCCCCATCGCCCATAAGGGGACGCCGGCAGACGATTGAAACACTAAAGGACAGTGGCGCTGCCATATCGCGGCCGGAGCCTGTGCCCGTCAACTTTGGGGAGTACCGCTTGCCCGCCCGCGCGAGTTCCGGGGCGAATTCCTGCGTCAGGGCGATAAGAAGACGTCTTTTCCAAGCGGGAAGCGAAACCTTCTCGCGGGACTTGCTGCAGCTCTTGCGGCAGATAATTCTCCACCTGACCGAGCATCCCAAACCCTATGTGCTCCTGGTATCCTCTATTCAAAACCCTTTCGAAGCAAAACTTGCCGCCGTCATGATCGGAATAGGTTTCCAAGAGACCGGCCAGAAAGTGCTTATGGTCGAGTTCGACGGTTTGGCGCAACGCGGCACCGGCGTGTTCGTCAATGGCGCAAGCGGCCTCCAGACCATCGTGTACCATACCGCTACGGGCAAGGGAGCCTATGATCGCTCACCCGTAGATGACATTCTGGCCGACGCCGGGACGTTCGATTTTTTGCTCATGATAGCCCCGTCCATCACCGGCAGCGGCTGGGATTCGGCGCTTCTCGCGAATGCGGATCTTTCGTTGTTCGCGCTCGGGCCATCGGAAGACGTTGCTGAAGCGACCAGCCTTTTGCGACAACATCTCGACGCTGACCAAATCCGGCGGAGCGCAACGCTTGTCATCGCGCCCGAGGTTGTAGGGGCAGGCGAAAGCAAGATGAAGCGCCATATCCAGCCGACCGGGGACGACGAGTGGAGCCCAAGCGTCGTTGAAAGGCATGGTTGATGATGCCGGTGAATAGCCGACGTCCATCGATGGCCATGTCACGCCGGGACGCCCTTGCGCTTGCAGGTTGCTCCCTGTTGACGGCGCTTTCCCTTCCCTTACCGGGTTTGGCACAGGTGGCGAGGGGGCGGGCCGTTCCGTCGCGCGGCTTCAATCTGCCGGGCTGGTTTGACCGCAAGGACGGACTTGCTCCGAGCGAGGCGGTGCTTGAAAAGTTGCGCCAGACAGGCTTCGAAACGGTTCGGTTGCCGGTAAACGATACCCTCATATCGGCCGGCGATACGGCCGGGCTCCGTCATATCCATGATGGAGTGACGGCACTCGTCCGGCAGGGCTTTGATGTTATTGTGGATATGCATCCCTCCGCCGATCTTCACGCGGCCTTGCGAGACGATTTCGACACCGGAGCTGGGAGGACAATCCAAGCGTGGACGACCCTTCGCGACATCATCGCCGATCTGCCGGCGAGCTCTGTTTATCCGGAACTCCTCAATGAGCCGCCGATGGGACGCGCGGCGTGGCTCCCCTTGCGGGACCGGCTTGCGGAAACCGTGCGATCCAAATGTCCGCTTCACACGCTGATATGGGGGCCTGCCCCTTCCCAAGGTATCTGGGAGCTCACTGATACGCCGCCCCTTGCCGACGACAACCAGATCGTTGCCATTCATTTCTATGCACCGATTGCCTTTACGCATCAATGTCAGACCTGGGACACATCGCCGCTTGCACGCATCGCCAACCTGCCTTTTCCGGCAACCAGGGAAACGCCGCTCGTCCGCGAGCGTATTGCCGAGCTGCGGGCGGCCGGAGATGAGCAGGCGGCAGCCATGATCGAAGAGCAATTGTCGATCCCATGGACGCAAGCCTCGATCGCGTCCGAGTTTGCCGGGCTGGCGCGCTGGTCTGTGACACACGGCTGTCCGGTGATTCTGAACGAGTTCGGCGTGCTCAATTTTTGCGTGGATGCCGAAAGCCGCACGTCCTGGGTTCGCGCCGTGCGCCAAGTGGCCGAGGCGAGCCAGATCGGCTGGACCTATTGGGAGCTCGATCAGGGGTTCGGCTTCATTCAGAGCCGACAGAGCACCGAAGGGTTCGATCACGCGATGATCGCCGCCCTGTTCGAGACGGATGGCGGAGGTTGACATGTATGCAGGATATCCCGTCGCAATATCCTTTGCGGAAATCGAAGGGGCCCGGAGATGAACGTCACGGGCGTGCCGATCAGGTTCGGCGCAAGAGATCTGAGGCTGACGCACACCGACGCACTCTTTGATCTGTGCGTTGCTTTCCTCGCTGTCGTCGCGGCTGTTTCTGCTTTTGCAGTCTGGACGCCATTCGGGATCGTTGCAACGTTCCTCCTGACGTTGATTCTTACAGTCGCGCTGCCTGCAAGTATGCCCGTTATTATCGCTTGCGCCTTTCTATACCAGAACCTTGTGGTCGCCTGGTTCACGCCTTTTGTCCCCGATGACAATACGTTCGACGCGCTGCGTGGTGCCAATTTCGTCATCCTGATGACTGCTTTTGGCATTTTCCTCATGGCTTCGTTTCAATATCGAGTGCGCGCCTTGACCGAGTTACGCCCCTGGCTGCTGTTCAGTTTCGTACTATGCGGAACAGTGTGCTTCTATTTCGCCCTTGGGGTCCTGAACGGAGGCCCCAAGGACGCTGTCATCTATTTCCGCAATACGATCACGCCGCTGGCCTGTTTCCACATCGCCGTCCTTGCCGCCAGCCTCTATCCGATCGACTTGCGCAAAAGCATATTCTGGCTGTGCGTTGGTGCGATCGTCTACGGCTATCTGGAGCAGATCTTCAGGATGGACTTCCTCAGCCTGTTCCACGGCGACCTTTACATTCAACGTGGCCTCAAGGAGCAGATTGAGGCGGGCGTATGGGAAAAGGCGCTGAGGGAAACGGGATTCGTGCTCCGCGGCCTTGAAGATACGATGATGACGACCTTCTTCAATACGCGGTTTTTCAGCGACCTCGTCCCTCCCATCTTCCGCAATGGCGGCCCGAACTTTCATCCAATCAGCTATGCGTATGGCTTGAGCATCATGTCGGCCTGGCTTCTCTTCAAGGGGCGCTGGCTGCTGCCCATCGCAGCATTGCCCCTGCTTCTTGTGGTCGGTTCAAAGGGGGCCACATTCATGCTGGTCGTCGCGCTTGGCGCCCGTCTGATCTATCGGCCGTCCCGCGCCGAACTGACGCTCATCGCCGTGGTCGCATTAGCTGTGAGCTGGACGACGGTAGCCGTTGTTTATGGGGCAACGCATGGCGACTATCATGTTCTGGGTCTGATTGCGGGTGTTCGCGAATTTCTGTCCAACCCCCTTGGGCAAGGACTGGGATTGGGTGGGAACTTGTCCAGCACCAGCGCCAACCTCGATTGGGGCCGGGCCCAGGGAGAGGGCGTTGCCTCGGTCCCCGTCGAGAGCGCCGTCGGCGTCATGCTCTATCAAATGGGGATCGGCAGTTTTGTCTTTTTCGGTTTTCTGGCGGCGCTCGCCGCAACGGCGCGCAAGCAGCTGATAGAGACGGGTGAGCCCGACTTCCTGTTTGCCTTCGTTGTCATCGTCACGGTCTCGGCCAATGCCGTATTGCAGGAGGAGGCTTTCTTCTCCCCCCTTGCTCTCGGCTTTTGTCTGATCCTTGTCGGTGTCGCGTTGGGCACGCGCTGGCGGGAAGTGGCAATGGCAAGGGGCCACTCGAACGACTGAACACGGCAAGAGCCGCAGGTGAATAGTCCTTCGAGCGTCCTCACCCGCTCTCCGATCACCGCGCCCGTTTGCGCAGCAGGCGCCCTGAGAACACTGTCCAGAGCACATTCCAGTCCATCCCGCGCAAGACTGCTTATTCGTTCTGCATTCAGGAGCCGAATATGACAAACTCGGTGAATGCGAGGTCTCCAAGTGAAGGCGGTTTCGGGCCTTTGAAATATTTCGGGCCGCTCTCCCCAAAGTACCGGCCCGCCAGACCGGGGACCGGCTCGTTGGCATCGACGACACACAGCAGGATTCCTTTTCGCAGGAGAAAGCGGCCGATTGGACCAGCGCAATGGCTCAGTTCCAGAGCGGAACGGCAATAGATGACCTGACTACAGGGAAGCAGACCATGAAATACGCGGCGCGTCTTAAATACGAACGGAAAAGCTCGACCGTCGGAAACGCAAACCAACGAACGGCAACCGAGTGCCGAGTGCTCCAGGAGGATGCCTCGTTCGCTGTCGGACAGCAGCATCAATTCGGGGAGACCGGGCCGAACTTCCAGCACCCGGTATGGCCGTCGAACCGAACCCAAGGCAGGCAGGAAGGCAAACTGACCGTTGGAGTAGCGGCGGAAACCGAGGGCTTCGTTGATCTTCATCGTTTCGGGTGCTGGTGAAACGTTGATATAGGTCACATTCTTTCGCCTGAGCGCCGCAATGACCATCTTTCCAGCGTAGGGTCGAAATTCCTCGTCGACAGCCCAGCTTGAAAGGTTGCAGCGAATTTCTTCGCCCTCCTGCCCTGGCCGGGAATAGTAGAGCGCCAGCAAAACACCGACAATCCGCCCCTCCATGGCCAGAGCAAAGCCATAGCGCGGGAAGTCGGCGATCGCAGACCGTTGCGCCATACGGGCAAGAGCCCTCACCCAGTGGCTCGGGTGACGTTGCGGAAAACCTCTGCCAAGACACTCGACGACACCTTCCCAATCATCCTCATGAATCGGTCGACAGGCGAGGCCTGGGGGGAATGCACCTAAAACAGCCATAATCAACTCCAAGATATTATTGATAAAGTGGTGGTTTCTGCCTGATTCAACGTGTGCTGCCGTCCGCGAATGTCCCAGTGAGGCCGGCGATATCGCTTTCGGTTTCGACGAGCTACGAGATAATGCGACGATGGACAGTCATTTCGAATACCGCCAGATGGCATAGAGGGCACGAGGATTGGTGGTCATGTAGCGCCAGAACAGACGGCGCGGCTCCTTCATCATGCGCCAAAACCACTCGAAGCCGGCTCTTTGTGCCCAGAGCGGTGCGCGCTGGGTCTTCCCCGCCAGATGATCGAATAGTCCGCCCGAGGTTTTCAGGACGCCGATATTTGTCAGACGGGATGCAAAATCACGCACGAAGATCTGCTCGCGCGGAACACCCAGGCCCAACCACAAGATATCGGGTGCAAGCGCGTTGATTTCCTCAATCTTTGCTTCCAGCGCATCACCGGCGAGATAACCGTGACAGTGGCCGATGATGCGCAGGTTGGGATAGCGCGCCCGAATAGCGGCAACCGCCTTGTCGCTTTCAGCCTCTGCGGATCCCAGCAGGTAGAACGTGACGCCCATAAATTCAGCCAGCCTTGCGACGTCGTGAAAGAGGTCGGTGGTGGCGACGCGTTCTGGAAGTTTTATCCTGCATAGCCATCGTGAGGCGAAGACGAGCGGTTGTCCGTCCGCAAAGATCTGGTCGGCGCCCTGGAAGAGGCTGGCTATCCCAACATCTGCGTGCGCGCGTGCAATAACCTCGCCATTGGCGGAGGTAAAATAATAGGGGCGGTTGTCGGGACGACGTTTCCACGCCGCTGAAATCATCAGAAAAGCCGCACTTTGCCGATCAAGCACCGCAATGGACAGCCCCCCGAGAAGAATGTGAGGGAATGTGACGGGGGTTTCTGGATGAACGATTTCGCGCTGCTTTGCCGCAAGCGGTTGCGCTTTATCTTCCCCGTCCACACGCAGCCCGCCCGTCGTGGATAGCGGTATTCCTGGCCGCCCAGCACGGTCGGCCAGGCGCCCATCTGTGATTGTATTCCCTCCGGGAAATTCCTTCCCCGGCCCCTCATTAATGCCCACCATTTAAAATACCTCCGGTTGAGATATACATATCAATTCCCGCTAATGAAGTTAAGTTCCTCGTTAATACTTAGTTAATGTATAAAATTTTAGTAAACTGCATGGATATCGTAATGGTTGCATTGCGGCCCACAATCATCCGGCGCCGAAGATGTACACCTTCGGTTGTGTGTATGAGGTTTTTACTGCTCCCTCTGGGCAAGGTTTGCCTTACTAAAGGGGTCTATTGGGCGGGGCAGACTGCTGGCAAGATACGCCTGATTACGATACGTCATGCGCCGTGTCGGAATTCTGGGCCTCCAACTTGCGTCGTCCGGCATTGTTGCGGCCAATTGCAGATACCGGTACCAGATGTTTGCGGGGATCAGCAGGCCAAAGGGCAGTTGGCTGAACGCATGCTTGCCACCGGACTCCATATCAAGAAGCGCAGCCCCTGTGCTGAAGGGAACATCGCCTGTATCTGCGATGACACGTTTGCGCTTGTCTCACTGATACCGACAGGCCTTGGCATCAGCTTTTCGCGGTAGCGGATCAGGGATTGCCTAACCGAATTTTCAAGCTGCGTGAGGGGCCGCGCGTGGGATCTGCATGGAGTTGCCATGAAGCATAGAGTATTCGACGGCATCGCGGGACGATATCATCAACATTGCGCGCCAAATGGTCGGACCGTCGAAGCCGACGGTCGCGCTTCTGCGTAGAACCGTCCCTGACTTGACGGAGGCAACCCTTCACTCAGCTTTCGATCAGGTTTCAAAAACACAATCGAGGGCGGGATCAACGCAATCCAGAAACAGTGACACCATGTCGTCCCCCGTCTCCGGTTCGCTCCCAACCATGATTGCAGTGGCGATTGCGATGAGCGAGGAGGTAGGGTTGTGCGTCGATGCTCCGGCCCTGATGTTCATCACAAGCGTCGGGCACAGGAAAAGCGCGAGCCGAACGACACGGCGCCAATCCTGTGGAAGCATGCCCCTTGTGTCCAACGCGCTTAGAAGCGGCCGCCACATACTGCCGGCTTTCACGTCCAGCAATTTACCGCGCACCGCGCTCAGATCCCAATCCGTTTCCAGGAAAAGCGTTCCAGCCTCGTAGCGGGCAAGTCCCGAATATCGTTTTTCAGCTTCGGCTGGATCATAGAGCCAAAGCGGATGTGCGAAAACATTATGGAAGGTCGTCTTTACCTCAGCCAGAAGCGAAGGCACGTTCTGCCCAGCAAAGGCCGGATCGAAATAGGACAGTTGCGCCCGCCCATCCGTCTCCGTGTACCAGACATTCGCGTTGTGCGCGTCGCCATGCGCGACGACGCCACCTGCATCGGCCAGTTGGTCAGGTCTCAAGCGGATGCTTGCAAGGTCGAAGAGTTCGCCGAAGCTGTAACGATAGCGCCGGCCATTGATGACGATCCGGGCCTTGGAAAAAGTCTCCCAGTCGAGATCGGCGCCCGGAAGAAGAAACGGCTGGCCGACGTAGAAACTTTTGTAGCGCCCGCCCGGAATGGCGCCGGATTGCGGATCGGTGAGCCTGTCGTAGAACAGCCTATGGATCGGCTCGGCCGCCACTTCCTGTGGCGTCACCGCATGCAGGCTTTCGAGATAGACGGAAAGCACCCGGGCAGAAAGAGCCTGCTCGGCATCCACCGCCTTCGATTCCGCGGCTGGATCCGGTTGGAGGTCCAGCGCCCGCAGTACATCGGAAAAGCGCGGATCGCTGCGTCGGCGGTAAATGAGGATCTGTTCTCCCGGCAGAACCGACATGTAGAGCGGTTGATCGACCGGAAGCCCGGCGCGTGCGAGGATGTCGGCGCGATAATATTCGCCGGACATCGCCTCTTCGCCATCCTCCTGATGAAACTTGAAGAAAAACGATTGCCCGTCGGCGTCGAAAAAGCCGTTCAGTGAATTCAGACTGTACTGGTCGTGGTTGATGCGGACCTGCTCTGCCTTCAGTGAAAACAGATCCTGTAGCAAGCTGGCCAGAAGTGCTGTCGCTGCCGGCTCGTCGGTTCGCGCCATCCGGCGAATGTCCGCTGTCCTGCTGTTGCTTTCGCTCATCTTCATCTTCCAGCCTCTGAGATTATTTCAACGATGACGGCGCATAGCGGCTGCCAAGGGAATAGCGGTTGCCGGCATAGGTGAGCCGGTTGACCGTAGCGACCTTCGTACCGGACCACGTCCGGCGGTGAAGAAGGAGGCAGGGAGCCCCTTCGACCAGTTTCAGCAACCCTGCGGTTGCGGTATCCGCTCCGATGGCGGAAATGACATGCTCCACTTCGGTCATCGGCGTCGAGCGCTGTAGATAGTCGTAGGTGGTCATGACAGTGAAATCCTGGTGCGCGTAGTCCGGAACCAGTTCGGAGTTGACGAAGCGCTCTTCGACCTGGACAGGGATGCCGCTGTCGAAATGGACGACGATCGAATGGGCAACGCGGATCTGCCTGCCGGCCTCAAAGGCTGCCAGGAGTTCGATTTCCGGCCTTATGGCTTCGAGGAGAATAACCTCGGCACGATGCTCTCCGCCGCGCCCGCTGATCTCGTTGGCAATATTGGCGACCTCGATCAGAGTCGATTGCGGCTTGGGTGGCGCGACGAATGTTCCCACCCCCTGGATACGCAGAAGGTAACCTTCGGATGTCAATTCGCGCAGCGCCCTGTGAATGGTCATGCGCGAAACACCGAGTGCCGCCACCAGATCGTGCTCGGACGGTAGCTTGCGGTTCTTGTCCCATTCGCCGCTGCCGATATGCGCAAGGACATAGTCCTTGACCTTCTCGTAGAGAGGGCTCGCATTGTCTGTCAGGGGCGGCATCGCGGCCGGTTTTCCGTCGAAGGGTTGAGTCACGGGCTGTACTCGTGTCGGGCAAATCGAACGATCGTTTTGAGACCCGCCGCATTGCCGGCAATAAGCCGTTCATAGGCCTGCGGCACGGCATCGATTGCTATTTCCTGATCGATCAGTTTGGCAAGAGCGCCCGATAGTCCAGGAAGCATGGCAACAGCGTCTGGCAGCTCGCCGGCAAAGGCATGGCAGCCGACGAGCGCGATTTCGCGCTCGACGAGTAAGTTCGGGTCGAGATCGATGCGACCGTGTGTAATGCCGACCAGCGTCAGTGAACCGCCGCCGCCAAGAAGCGCGATGGCCCGCATCAGGACATCGATATGGCCCGTCGCATCGAGAGCGTAACGCAGCACACGGCCGGAAAGCACCTCGCCAAAGGATTTCTTGTCGAGGGTGACGCTCGAAGCGCCGGTCACTCTTGCGACCAGTTCAGAGCGATCCGTGTTGCGGTCGCAGACAAGGACAGGGCCGTCATGCAAGCGCGACAGGAGAAGAGCCGCAAGTCCGCCAATCGGGCCGCAGCCTATTACCAGAACAGGTTCACCGGCCGGGATCGCCTGCCGGCGCACCGCATGCAGGGCAACAGCCAGCGGCTCAGCCATGGCAGCAATGGCCGGATCAAGCGCTGGATCGTACCTGACGAGCAGCCGCTGCGGTAATGCCGCCTGCTCTGCAAAGCCACCGTCGCAGATTTCTCCGACGAAGCCGAGATGGTCGCAGATGTTGTGCCGGCCACTTTGGCAGGCAGGGCATTCGCCACACCAGAACCGGGAGTCGGCGACGACTGTATCGCCGGCCTTAAACGCGCGAACGCCAGCTCCGACCTCGGTGACAACGCCGGCGAACTCATGCCCAGCAACCGAAGGCGACCGCGTGATCCATTGTCCGGTGCGAAAATTGTGAAGATCGGAGCCGCAGATACCGGCTGCGGTCACAGCGACGCGGACCCAGCCCGGCGAAAGCGGGCCGGGGATGTCGATGTCCTCGACCCGGATATCGCCCGCAGAATAGAGCCTTGCCGCCTTCATCTTCACAGGTAGTCCTTGCGAACGTCGGAGACCGCGTGCTCGTGCGAGGAGAAGCCCTCGTAGCGGGCCAGGGTGCGGGCGTGCCTCGCAAATTCCGGATAGGCTGATGCGGTGACATAGCCGATCGAGGAGCGCTTGACGAAATCGGTCACCGACAATGGCCCATAGGTACGCGCCCAGCGGCTTGTCGGCAGAACAGCATTGGGCCCAAGACCGAAATTGCCGATGGAGACCGGCGTATGCGGTCCCATCAGGATCTCCGCAGCTTCGGTGATATGGCCGAGATGGGCGAAGGGATCGGTCGACAAGATTTCGAGATGTTCTGGCGCGTAGTCGTTTATGAAGCGATAGCTTTCTTCAAGCGAGGCGGTCAGCACGATGCCGCCGCAACGGCCGGTGAGCACCGCCTTGGAAAAGGCAACCCGCTGTTCGGTCATGCGGGCCCAATGATCGGGCAGGGCGGCGAGAGCCTCTTCGGCAACCAGGCGGCTATGAGTGACGATATAGGCTGATGAATCCGGACCGTGCTCGGCTTCGACCAGAAGGTCGAGTGCCGCAAGGCCGCCCTTCACCGTATCATCGGCAAAGATGACGGCCTCAGACGGGCCGGCAGGAAGGCCGGGATCGATGACGCCGGACAGAAGCCGCTTGGCCGCGACCACGAATGGGCTTCCCGGACCGACGATCTTCAGCGCAGGCTTGATGGTCTGCGTTCCATAGGCAACGGCCGCCACGGCCTGCGCCCCGCCAACCTTGTAGACGTTGGAGACACCAGCGAGACGCGCTGCGACCAGTGTCGCGGCATCCACGGACCCATCCGGCGCCGGCGGTGTGACGATGGCAATCTCCGGCACGCCGGCAACGACGGCGGGAACAGCCGTCATCATTGTCACCGAGGGGAATGCGCCCTTGCCGCGGGGAACATAGAGCGCAACCGAGCGGATCGGGGTGAAGCGGTCGCCGGCATAGGCGCCGGGGCGCATTTCCTTCAGCCACATCGGTTCCGGTTTCTGCACTTCGTGAAAGCGCCGGATGTTGTCGATGCCAAACCGGATGGCCGCAATGACATCCTCCTCCACCAGATCGAAGGCTGCATCGAATTCGGCTTCCGTCGCCTTGAGCCGGCTCTCATCCAGATCCGCCTTGTCCAGGTCGCGCGCATAGCGCACCAAAGCGGCGTCGCCTTCGACGCGAACCGCCTCGATTATTGGCTTCACCGTTTCCATGAAACCGGAGAGGTCAGTCTCCGACCGGCGCAAAAGTGCTGCGCGGCTCGGCGCGTCCAATGTGGAGAGATCGTGAAAGGAGACGTCTGACATGGCTGTTTTCCCGTTTCGCCGGTGCACCGCGCCGGCTTCTGCGTCATTTGGATTTGAGGAAGATTTCAAGACCGACAAGGCGATCCAGCAGAACGATCGCCAGCGCCGCGCAGGCGATGAAGACCACCGAGATCGCGGCAAGATCGGGCGTGATGATTGAACGGATGGAATTGTAGATCTGGACCGGTAGCGTCACGATGCGCGCATCCGTCAAAAGCAAGCTCACCAGGAATTCATTCAGTGCCAGAATGAACATCAGCAGCGACCCGCTGATGACCCCGGGCATAACGGCGGGCAAGGTCACGTGCACGAAGGTGGAGAGCGGTGGCGCGCCGCAACTGGCGGCGGCGAGCTCTAGGTCCGGATCAAGGCTGGAGGCGCTTGCCGTCACGGCCCAGATCATGAACGGTAGGTTGATGACGCAGCATGCAAGTCCGACGGGCCAGAGCTGGCCCAGAAGCCGCGCCTCGCCGAATATCAGCATCAGTCCAATGCCGGAACCGATGAGCGGGATGGTGAACGGCAGCAGAAGATAGATCTGGATCGATTTTTCAAAGCGGATTGCGTATTTTGCAAGCGCGATACCGGCCAGTGTCCCCACCGGGATCGCGACGATTGTGCAGATTGCCGACACATAAAGCGAACGCAGGAAAGCATCCCACAGATCGCGCGAGGTGGCGATCTTCTCGTACCATTTGAGGGAGAAGCCCTCGGGTGGAAAGGTGATGATATTTCCGGACGTGAAGGAGGCGCCGAGGATCACGATCGTTGGCGCCGACAGGAGAACAAGCACCGCAATGACGAAAATCCAAAGAACGATGGTTTTGCTCAAGGGCGCGGTCATCGGCGGGCCCTCCCCATGGCCAGGGTGCCGGCACCGAACAGGGTGAAGACCAGACCGACCAGCAAAGAGCCGGCGACGACGAGCAGCAGTGCCAGCGTCGAGCCCAGTCCCTGATCCGAGGTGCGGAAGAACTGGTCGTAAATAGCGTTGGCGATGAAATCCTGGCTGCCTCCGCCGAGGATCGCGGGCATGGCGAAATCGGTGAGAGACAATGTCAGCACCACAAGCCCGGCTCCGACCAGTCCCGGCCTTGCCAGTGGCAGCACCACGTGACGGAAGGTGCGTACCCAGCCGGCACCAAGGGAGCCCGCCGCAGCTTCCAGCTCTTCCGGAATGGCCGTCAGTGCCGGCGCCAGCATCAGCACGGCGAAGGGCAGCATGTACTGGACAAGGCCGAAGAGCACGGCCCAGTAGTTGTAAAGAAGGCGGATCGGCGCGATGCCGACAAGACCGAGTGCCTCATTGACCATGCCCTGATTGCCCAGAATGATCAGCCAGCCATAGGCCCGCACGACTTGGCCGATGAAGAAGGGCAGAAACAGCGCGATCAGCAACAGCTTGCGGATGGTCGGGGAGGATGTGCGCACCATCACATAGGCATAGGGAAAGGCGAGGATGAGGGTAGCGACCGTGACGATCAGCGATCCCGCCAGGCTGCGCCAAGCAACGACCGCAAACAGGCTTTCGGTAAAGGCGCGCTGGTAATTTGCAAGCGTGTAGGTTTCCGACATCAGGAAGGTTGTCGTATCCAGAGTTCGGAGGCTGGCATCTCCGATCTGCCAGAGACCGAGCACCAGAAGACCGATGAGCAGCAGCGCGGGTGTAAGCATCAGCCACGGTATCGCGCGGCCAAAACGCGCCGGCCAGACAAAGGCCGCGAAGGCTTCCAGTGCATCCATGATGCGCCAGGTCAAGGGATAGGCAGATTTCGCCGCTCGCATGTCAGTCCTTGTTCGGTAGCAGTGCCCGCGCGCCGGAGCGCCCCTCGTCCGGCTTGCCGGCCACCCTCTCCTCGTCGACGGGGGGGAAAGACCGGGAGGCAAACTCGGTCATTCCCTCTCGCCGCTGACGGAGAGAGGGAACTGTGGGGAGTATTCGAGGGGTCAACCCTGCATGATAGCCTTGAACCTCGAGAACCACTCGCTCTCGTTTTCCACCTGCACCTTGGAAGAGATGCGGATCAGGTGCTTGAAGGCTTCTTCTGTGGTGGGATAGGAGGGATCATCGACGAGATCGGCTGGCGGCTTGACGCCCGGCACCACGCCCGGCAGACCGAGGCCGTCAAGCCAGATCTGCTGGGCTTCGACCGTCAGCGAATGGTTGATATATTCCTTCGCCCAGTAAAGCTCGTTGGCCGGCAGCCCTTTCGGAATCCAGAGACCATCCGTGTCGAACTTGGCGCCTTCCTCCGGCACGACCCACTTGATGTCGATGCCGTTTTTCTTGGCTTCGCGCGCATTGGTGGAAATCGTGCAGGCAGCGTCGATCTCGCCCTTCTGGAACCAGGTGGTAAAATCCGGATCTTCGCCGAGCAACGGCTGCTGTTCCTTCATCTTGGCGACGAAATCCCAGGCCGGTTGCATGTTGGCCGGAATGTCCTCCAGCTTGCCGCCGCCGGCGACCTGCGCAGGGAAATGGAAGCCGATGCCGTCGTTGTAGAGCGCGATGCGGCCTTTATACTTGGGATCGAGCAGGTCCTTCCAGGACTTCGGCGCACCGTTCGGAAAGGCGTCCGGACGATAGGCAAGCACGTAGACATAACCGTAGGTGTTGACGATGGGATAGCCGTCGAGACCCACGGGCTTTGCAAGGTCGGTCGTGTTCTTCAGGTTGGAAAGATCCGACAAATCTTCGGTGACGCCGCGCAGCGCCGATTTCGTGGCGTTGGTAGTCGTGTCCCAGTTGATGTGGATCGGCGGCACGCGGCCCTGGGCTACGGCTGCCCAGACCTTTGGCTGAATTTCGTTATCCTCGGTCAGATCGTGGCGGACGGCGATACCTGTCTTGGCGGTAAAGCTATCGGACACGCCGGCCTTCAGCGCGTCGACCCAGCTCCCGCCCCAGGCGCGAACGATCAGTTCCTTCGGCTTTTCTGGTTCCTGCGCAAAAGCGCTCGACAGGCCCAGTGACGACAAGCCCGCAGCGCCACCGATCGTCGCGGCCCCTTGCAGGAACCGGCGGCGGCGGAGCATCAAGGATGTCAGCTTATCTTCGGTCATAGTCATTCTCCTCTGGTTGGCCGGTTTGTCCGGCTTACGGTTTGAATTCCAGGACATCGCCGGCTGTCCACCCAAGATAAACGGCAGAACCCGCTTCCAACTGGGTATGTGCAGACGGATCATGATCGAAAACCCGCAGCAGCGCATCACCGAGCGATGTGACCTTGACCTCGTAGACGACCCTCTCGCCCTCAAAGATAGCATCCGCCACGACCCCCTCGACAATCGTGTCAGCACCAGCCAACCCGTCGCGGGTCGCAGCGATTCCGATTTTCTCCGCTCGGATTGCCCGGCGCTCGCCGTCCGGCGCATCAAGGAAATTCGTGACGCCGATGAAGTTGGCAACAAAGGCGTTCGAGGGGCTTCGATAGGTCTCGGCCGGCCGCGCCTTCTGCTGGATTTCCCCGCGGTCCATGACGATGATCTCATCGGATACCACGAGGGCTTCCCGCTGGTCGTGAGTCACGTTGATCGTCGTCACACCAAGCTCGCGCTGGATGCGGCGGAACTCGAGCTGCATTTCCTCACGCAGTTTCCGGTCAAGGGCTGCAAGCGGTTCGTCGAGCAAAAGCAGGTCCGGCTCAAACACCAGCGCGCGGGCAATCGCCACGCGCTGCTGCTGGCCGCCCGACAGTTCGTGCACCCGGCGTGCGCCGTAACCACCAAGACGCACCATGTCCAGATAGTGCTCGACGCGAGCTTGGATGTCACGCGCATCACTACGCCGCATTTTCAATGGAAACGCGACATTCTCAGCGGCCGTCATATGCGGAAACAGAGCCAGATTCTGGAACACCATGCCGATCGACCGCCGATGCGGCGGCACGGCGCTGACGGCCGCGCCGTTAATGAAAATTTCGCCGCTTGTCGGCCGCTGGAAGCCTGCGATCAGTCGCAGCAGCGTGGTCTTTCCGGATCCGGAGGGCCCGAGTATCGTCAGGAATTTTCCCGTTTCCAGATCGAAGGACGCCGAGCATACGGCATGGACCCCGTCATAGACCATGTTTACCGCCTTGACGGATACCGCAACGGCAGCCTGCTCCGATTTGGCCTTAATCGACGATCCGTTGAGTGCAACCGGCATCATGCTTTCCCTGCGCGGCGACCCTGCCGCATGTAAAATATTAGATGGAGGCAAGGTAGCCGCCGTCGATCGGTATGCAGTGCCCCGTGACATAGCGCGACGCATCACTCGCAAGAAAGACTACGGCGCCCGCCACGTCCTCCATCTCGCCGAAGCGGCGCTGCGGGATCTTTTCCAGCATCGCTTCCCGCCATGCCCCGTCCTGATAGAAAACATCGGTCATCGCGGTGCGAAAATAGCCGGGCGCAATGGCGTTGACCCGTATCCCCTGCTGCGCCCATTCGGCGGCCAGCGCATGGGTCATGCCCATCAGGCCGGCCTTGGAGGAGCCGTAAGGGACTGCCGTGGGGACACCAACATAGGAGGTCAGGGAGCAGAGATTGATAATCGCGCCGCCCGTACCGAGCGCGACCATGTTGCGCGCTGCGGCCTGCGCGCAGAAGAACGCCCCCTTTAGATTGGTCGACACAATCCGCTCCCACAACGCCTCATCGACGTCGAGAGCCGGCCGGATTTCTTCATAACCCGCATTGTTGATGAGGATATCCAGCCCATCCAAGGCGTGCGCCGCAGCGTCCATGACAGAAGAGCAAGAACTGACATCGCGGACGTCATGTGCGTAGGCGAAAGAGCGCCTGCCCGTGCTGCCGATGCGCTTTCTGGTCTCTTCAAGACCCTTGACGTCGCGCGCAGTGATTGCGACATCCGCGCCGGCGGCCGCGAGCGCTTGGGCTATTGCCTGCCCGAGACCGCGGCTTGCACCTGTCACAAGTGCTTTTCGCCCAGTCAGATCGAAAAGTGCCGGTACATTCATCGGGCTCGCCATCCGTCTTACGGCTCTGCTATTTCACCATAGCACCACCTTTTCCAGGGGTTGTCTATACATATATGTACAAATAATGAGCTCATGGATTGCGTGAGCAAAAATCAGTCAATTTTGAAATGATGGGATTGCCGCACTGGCGAGACAACGTGGGCCGACGCTGCGATATCGCGGTCGAGCGTCTTCTACCGCTCGATCGGCTGGC
This sequence comes from Pararhizobium sp., assembly GCF_965279435.1. Classification (NCBI taxonomy): domain Bacteria; kingdom Pseudomonadati; phylum Pseudomonadota; class Alphaproteobacteria; order Hyphomicrobiales; family Rhizobiaceae; genus Pararhizobium; species Pararhizobium sp. Next base: position 681,962 of record NZ_CBDIHY010000002.1, on the reverse strand, counting down.
ACACTTCGTCGAGAGGCTTACCCCAGAAAAGGTGGATGTCGGCCTCCGTGGCAGCCATCCGTTCGGCCGCTTCCGAAGCGCCTCCGAAATGCAGTCTCCGCCAGGTTTTTCGTGTTGAGATGCGCCCTTATGCCCAAGATGGCCATCCATTTGTCTTCGGGGCTTGGCATGTCTTGGCTTCCGAACGAGGGTACGAATGCCGAGGGTGGAGGTGTTGATTTAGTATCGCACAGGTGGTGTCTTGCATATGGAGGATTTAAAATCTTCACATAACGGATTCATCTAAACTGCACGCTAGTTGAATGCCCCCAAAGATATCAGGATGAGTGAGGTTGGTTGGACTAAGTCGATGACGGGCCGTCGATCCTGGGAATTCACCCGGGACGAGCTTTTCAGGGTCTCCTCGCCCCTTAAGAACATTTTAGAACTCTACATCAAACGGAATAGGGCGATTGTGCTAGTAGCCACGGCATGTCCAGTTTGATTGTGTACCTTTACATATTGCTCCGGCGGCACGCGTAGCAAGCAGTGCAGCTTTGGAGGTAAATGACGCGATGTTCGTCTAGGAGAAGGAGCACGTGGGCATGACCGCTGTACAGTCCTTGCATTTACGGTTTGCTGATCGTGTTGTCGGACTATTCAGGCCCAGCGGCGGCGATGCTGAGCGCGGTCAAGCGGTTGTGCGCCTTGTGCTGGTTCCACTCTTTTGCCTGTACACTGTCCCAATACTTCTTGTCGGCAACGTTCCGCCAATACTGACGATAATCTTAGTCGCGTACTTCATCTCATATGTCCCGATATCGGCTCTCCTCTACGCTGCTATCGTGCGTTGGCCAGGCAACTTTCCCGCTCGCCGGTTCTTTGGAATGGCGAATGACTATCTGTGCATGTTGCTGGCAATGTCAGTTGGAGGGGCGACGACATTGCCCGTCTACGCAACACTGCTATGGGTTACAGTCGGAAACGGTCTTCGTTTCGGACCACGCTATCTTATCGGCGCAACGTGTGTTGCGCTGGCGGTCATTGTGATGACAACATATCTCAACACCTATTGGCGGCAGAATCCGTACCTCGTTCTTACCTTCATGTTGACCGCGATTATCGTGCCTGCCTATGTGCTGTCACTTCTGACGCGCATCAACAAAGCCTATAGCGCCGCGATGGAGGCAAACCTTGCCAAATCAAGGTTTCTTGCGCAGGCTAGCCATGATCTGCGCCAGCCCATTCACGCGATCAGTCTGTTTACAGCGTGCTTGTATGATGCGGGCTTAGGTTCTGAAGAAAGGCAGATGGTCGAGAACATCGATCGATCGCTGCAGAGTGTGTCGCGACTGTTTCGATCCCTATTGGATATTTCGACGCTGGATAGCGGAAGACTTTTGGTTCGGAATGAAAGCGTTGCAATCGCCGATCTCCTCGAAGACTTATCCCGTCAGAATTCCGAGGCGGCGCAGTGGGCCAACACGGTTTTGCGTACAGTGCCGTGCAATTTGACGGTACGGTTTGATCGAGGCCTAGTGACGACGATGCTACAGAACATCGTCACGAATGCGCTCAAATACGCGCCGGACGCGCCGATCCTTATCGGTTGCCGTCGGCGCCAGGGTAAACTTTCAATCGAAGTCTATGATCGTGGCCCGGGTATTTCGATCGAGCATTTACCGCATGTATTTGATGAGTTCTACCAGATACGCGAACGCGGCGACAAAGACACAGATGGCGTTGGCCTCGGATTGTCGATCGTGCGGCGCCTTGGCATTCTATTGAATCTGCAGGTTACGATCCGATCGACCCGAGGAAAGGGAACCGTTGTCATCATAGATGGCATCGAAATTCTATCGAAGCCATCTGTGTCGGAGAGTGCAACGCGCCGACCGGTCCATTCCCCATTCTTGCTCGATGGTTTGCGCGTGCTTCTTGTCGAGGACGATCAGGATGTCCTGTCCGCAACATCGACGCTTTTAACAAAATGGGGGTGTATCGTCCAAATTTCCGCAGTTGAGCCGGGGGTTCGAACAGAATGTGACATCCTGATTGCGGACTATGACCTCGGCGATGCTCGAACAGGGGCGGATTGTATTGCTCAGGTGAGGCTTCTGAACGGTGCGAAAGTCCCGGCGATTATCATGACCGGCCACGACGAGGGTCGCGTTCGCGATGATCTTGAGGACCCGGGCGTTCCCATTCTTTTAAAGCCCGTGAGGCCCGCAGAGTTGCGCTCTGTGCTAACGGCAATGGCTTTACAACTGCGAGACGAATAGACCCCTTGACCTCACCACATGCCCCTGCAGTTGGAGGCGGTGCAGGATTGACAACCGGGGGATTATTCTTCCTCCGGTAATAGCGTCCCCGCTTTTCCTCTCCTGGCTAAGACAAAAAGCCTTCTTCGATGCCCTTTGCCACGGCTGCTGCCCGGGTAGGCACCCCGAGGTTGCGCAACAGTGCCGAAACGTGAATGCGAACCGTGAATGGCGAGAGGTTGAGAACTTTCGCGATTTCCTTGTTGGATTTTCCCTGGGAAATAAAGGCCAGCATTTCCCGCTGGCGCTGACTAAGCTCAGGTGGTGCGTCAGTTTCGGTTATTAACGCAGGCGCGCCTGATTGGAGCCGAACGACGATCTCGCCCTTCAATATGGCCTCAATTGAGTTTCTCAGTTCAGAAGGTGGAACACACTTGCTCAAGAAGCCATCGGCACCTTGTGCTATGACACGATCTGCGTGATCGCGGTCCTCGACCATACTGACGACGATGATGGACGACCTTGAAAATTCCTTGCGCAACGCCGCCAACGAGCCTTGGATGCTTTCTCCGGAAAAATACAGGTCGACGAGAAACAAGCTGGGAGCGTCACCAGACCGCGCAACGGCCAGCATTTCCTGGAATGAACTCGCTTCGATGATTTCCGAGGCAGGTACGATTCGCTGGACGAGCCTTCTTAGGCCATCACGAAAAACCGGATGGTCGTCAGCGACGATAACTCTATCTTTCTGCACTCCTCTCGTATCCTCCCAGATACCACAGGGAGCACTATCTAGCACCCAAGAAGACTTTCGGCCAGATAGCGCGAATGTGCTACGTCGCCGGATGATTGCATGGCCAGTGCAGTTGCCATTTTCAACCTCAAGCAGTGAGGCTTGCCCGGGCTTTGATATAGTACAAGCGTGCTAGTGGCCTCGCGGCAACGATGCAGCATATAAGCGCTGAGTAGCGGTCCTCGATTGTGGCAAGAGCGCAAAGCAAAAACCAAGATGCAAACCGTACCGTATCCAAATGTCGAATACCTCGTTCGTGAACCGGCAGGTGCAGAGGTTGCAATGGTTGGCGGCGCAACCTCTCCATGCTACAGGTCCAATGGCAATCTTATGAATCGGCGTTTTTTCAGCCTTGAGGCTGCAAGAAATTTCAACTTTAGCGTGGATTTCAACGGCCACGAAGCCGCTGGTCGTTGGGTCGGAAAATCTACAAGAGGAATTTATGGCTAAATTTCCAGGAACGGCAGGCGTAGATCATTATAACGGTACGGACGCTGCCGATGAAATTACCGGACTTGAAGGAAATGACATCCTGAATGGGAATGGCGGGGATGACATTTTTTACTATAGCGGTTCAAACTTCGGGGTCGATACGATCAACGGCGGTTCCGGTGAGGACCAAATTCGGCTTTATGGTGATGTCAGTGTGAACTACGCTGATTTTGGCACCACGAAGCTTACCAGTGTCGAGAGTTTCAGCTTCTACGGCTATGATTTCAACGGAACTGCCAATGCCGACAACTTCAATTTTAGCGGCATCACGACCTTTTCGTCCAACCGCTATATGAATCTCTTCGACGGTGATGACAGATTTTTGGGCCACGGTGGTGCAAATTGGGTCAATGGCGGGTCAGGTAACGATTACATAAACGGTGCTGCCGGAAATGATGAGTTGGTTGGTGCCGAGGGCAACGATACGCTGATCGGCGGCAGCGGCGATGACATTTTCTGGATTGGTGGTAGCAGCTTCGGTATTGATAGCTTTAACGGTGGTGACGGATCGGACATCATTCGGCTGAGCGGCGACGTCATTGTGAATTACGCTGATTTTAGCGCAGCCAAGGTCACCAGCGTCGAGACTTTCAGCTTCTACGGCTATGATTTCAACGGAACTGCCAATGCCGACAACTTCAATTTTAGCGGCATCACAACCTTTTCTTCAAACCGCTATATGAATCTCTACGACGGTAACGATAGGTTTGTGGGCCACGGCGGTGCAAATTGGGTTAATGGCGGATCGGGTAACGATTACATAGACGGTGGTGCCGGAAATGATGAATTGGTTGGTGCCGAAGGCAACGACACACTGATCGGCGGCAGTGGCGATGACATTTTCTGGATTGGCGGTAGCAGCTTCGGTATTGATATCTTTAACGGTGGTGACGGATCAGACGTTATTCAGCTTAGTGGCGATGTCAGTGTCAGCTATGCCGATTTCGGCACAACCAAGGCCATCAGCGTCGAGACTTTCAGCTTCTACGGCTATAATTTCAATGGAACTGCCAATGCCGACAACTTCAATTTTAGCGGCATCACAACCTTTTCGTCCAGCCGCTATATGAACCTCTACGACGGTAACGACAAGTTTGTGGGCCACGGCGGCGCAAATTGGGTCAATGGCGGATCAGGGAACGATTACATAAACGGTGCTGCCGGAAACGACGAATTGGTGGGTGCCGAAGGCGACGACACGCTGATCGGCGGCAGTGGTGATGACATTTTCTGGATTGGTGGTAGTAGCTTCGGAAATGACACCATTGATGGTGGTGCGGGTTCTGATGTCATCAGGCTCGACAGAAACACCATGGTTTCAAGGGTAGATTTTAGCGCTACCAAAGTCAAAGGCGTAGAGTTTTTCAGCTTCTACGGTTATGATTTTAACGGAACGACCAGCGCTGACAGGTTCGACTTTAGTGGCATTCAACAGTTCTCCAGCAATCGAGTAATGTATCTGGACAACGGAAATGATGTGTTCATCGGCCACAATGGCACCAACTGGGTCAATGGCGGCACGGGCAAGGATTATCTTGATGGCGGAGCTGGCAACGACGAACTCACTGGTGCCGAAGATAATGATGTGCTGATCGGTGGTGCAGGAGCTGACAAGCTGGATGGTGGTGCAGGAACCGACACGGCTTCCTATGTCAGCGCCAAGGCCGGCGTAACCGCCAGCCTTGGCAATGCCGCCATCAACACAGGTGATGCCAAGGGTGACACCTATCTCTCTATCGAGTGGCTGGTCGGTTCGAGCTACGCCGACAAGCTCTACGGCAATAACGGTGCCAACCTGCTCGCCGGTGGCGCCGGCAATGATATCCTGGACGGCGGGGCGGGCACCGACAGGCTGGATGGCGGTGCAGGAACCGACACGGCTTCCTATGCCAGCGCCAAGGCCGGCGTAACCGCCAGCCTTGCCAATGCAGCCATTAACACAGGCGATGCCAAGGGTGACACCTATGTTTCCATCGAGCAGCTGGCCGGCTCAAACTACGCCGACAAGCTCTATGGCAACAGCGGTGCCAACCTGCTCGCCGGTGGCGCCGGCAATGACGTGCTGAACGGTGGCGCCGGCAACGACGTGCTGTATGGTGGTGTCGGGGCCGATTATTTGGTCGGCGGCGCGGGCGCCGATACGTTTGCCTTCAAGGCACTGTCCGATACGACTGTGGCTGCCGGTGGCCGCGACACGATCTTCGACTTCTCGGGCACCGGCGGTGACCGGATCGACCTGTCGGCGATCGACGCAAACACCGCAGTGGCGGGCAATCAGGCCTTTTCCTACCTTGGCACCGCTGCCTTCACCGGTAAGGCCGGAGAAGTGCGTTACGTCAAGGGTGCCTCCGACACCTATGTCTACGGCGATGTCAACGGTGACGGCAAAGCTGACTTCGCCATTCATCTGGATGATGCCGTGACATTCTCGAAGGGATATTTCCTGTTGTAAAGTCCGTACTCCACTGGAGTGGCCGGCATGAAAACTGCAATTGGTGTAATTGTTGTGCTGGTTTCTGTTTGTTCTCCTGCGGTCCACGCGCAGGAGAACCTTGGAGTTGCCGGTTTGGGCCAGAAGATCGACGAGCTGGACAGATTCATCCGACTCAATCCGGCGAGCCCGATTGCGCATACCGAGCGTGGCAAGATTCACTTGCCGGCGGGACACTTCAAGCAGGCGGTGGCCGATTTTACCGTCGCTATCACGCTCATCCCGCAAAACGCAACTGTCTACCGCAATCGCGGCGCCGCGTATTAGAGCGCGCCCAAGGGCGGAAAGTGATCAGGTCGTTATTTTTCCAGTTTGCTGGATATAGACCCTCGGACTGTTCGGGGCTGAGACAACCGAGCACGGAATGAAGTTTGCGTGTATTGCAAGCCTCCTCGAATAAGAGGGGAAGGTGTTCAGTCGCCTCTTCGAATGTTTCATAAGCCATTGGACAGACCGCTTCAGCCTTCAGTGTTTTCCTGAAGCTTTCGGCCTTGGCGTTGTGATACGGGCTCCCCCTTCTGCCCATCGAACCGACGAGACTGTTGTGAAAATTCTACGAGCTTCTGTTCGTACCTGATTGCGGCAAACGCCACTTTCGCCTTGAAGGCCGCGCCGGCGAGGTCGTCTTGTCATGGTATCTCCTATTCCCGGCATTTCAGCCTAAGTCAGGCATAAATTTCACTTATCCCCGCTGTTCAAATGTCCCGAGCTAGGTCTCGTCGTGAAGGATCGAATTTGTTGCCACCGGCCACTCCATGGACACGGTCGTCGACGTGCTCATAGCGCATCGTCGCATCTATGCGCGCCACGCCGGTCGGCATGTCGAAGGCAACCGCGTAATATTGGTTTGGCCGGTTGGCCGGCAGGTGCGAACCTTGATCTCGATCATCTTATGACGTCTCCGCAAACCGTTATTCGCCGACATCAGGTATGCGAGCGCCGGCGCTATCGAATAACGTTATATGCGCGGCATCGAAGGCGAGCCGGACATCCTGCTCCATGTGCACTTCCTCATCGGTGAAGATGCGCGCTGTAACCCGGCCATGGCTACCGCGCTCCATTGTGACAAGGCTTTCCGGCCCCATGTTCTCATTGGCAAACAACGTGCCGGTAATGGTGTTTCTGTCGTTAACCCGGCCGACGCGCAGGTGTTCCGGGCGAATGCCGAGTGTCATGCCGGCCGCAGCGGCAGTGGCATTTGCGTCGGAAACCGGCAGCGGTTCGATCGTCAAGCCATCCGCCCGCAGATGCAGCTTTCCGTCGGCCACCATCGCCTCAACGGGCACTAGGTTCATCGGCGGGTTGCCGACAAAATTGGCAACGAAGGTCGTGGCTGGCCGGCGATAGATCTCCATGGGCGGAGCGAACTGGACGATGCGCCCCTTGTCCATGACAGCGACGCGGGTTGCCAGTGCCATCGCCTCCGCCTGGTCATGGGTGACGTAGATTGCAGTCATGCCCATGTCGCGCTGCAAATGATTGAGAAAGGCACGAGCCTCGAGCCGAAGCTTGGCGTCCAGGTTAGAAAGCGGTTCGTCGAAAAGGTATACCTGGCTCGGATAGACCAGTGCCCGGGCGAGCGAGGTTCGCTGCTGCTGGCCACCGGAAATCTGGCTTGGCAAACGCTTCAGGAGATCACCAATCTTCAGCACGTCCGCCACGGATTTGGCACGCGCGTGGCGCTCTTCCAGCGGTTGGCCGCGGACTTTCAGTGGGTAGGCGATGTTATCGGCAAGTGTCATGTGCGGATACAGCGCATAATCCTGGAAGACCATCGAGATCTGCCTGTCCTTCGGGTGCATGTGGGTGACGTCATGTCCGCCAATCATCACTTTGCCGGACGTCGGTGTCTCAAGGCCGGCGATCATGCGCAAACTCGTGGTCTTGCCGCAGCCGGACGGGCCGAGCAGGCAGATGAATTCGCCATCATTGATGGAGAAGCTGATGTCGGGCACGGCCAGAAAGGAGCCGAAGCTTTTGGAAACGTTCTGGAATTCTACAGTAGCCATAAGACAGGATCCGTTAAGACTTGATGCCGCCAAAAAACCGGAAGCCGAACTTCCAGTTGACGAACAGATAAAGAATGATCACCGGCAGCGAATAGAGAAGCGCATAGGCACCGAGCAGGGTGACGATCGGTGTTCCTGCCTCCGAATAGAAGGAGTAGATCGCGACCGACGCCGGCATGAGGTTGTCGCTGCGCAGCAAGATGAAGGGGATAAGGAAGCCACCCCAGATGTTCACGAACGCCCAGACTACCACCACCACGATGCCCGGCCGGATGACCGGAAGCGCCACGTCGAAGAAAGCTTGGATAGGCGATGCGCCTGCAACCATTGCGCTTTCCTCATAGGAGCGCGGAATGGCATCGATAAAGTCGCGAAGGATGAACATCGCAGTTGGCAACAGTCCGCCCGCGAACACCAGGATAACGGCGAGGTGGCTATCGACAAGTCCGATGGCTGAAACGATCAGAAAGATAGGCACCATCGCTGCCGATCCGGAGACGACCGAAGAAAAAAGCAGGAGCAGGTAGGTGACCACACGTTTGCCCGGTATCGAAGAGCGCGAGAGCGCGTAGGCCGCAAGTGTCGCGGCACCCCCGATGAGGATCACGCCCCCGAAAGCCTGGATCAGACTGTTCAGCAGCGCCTTCATCGCAAAGGCGTTTTCGAAGACCGTGCGAAAATTCGATAGTGTGAACGGGGAGGGGATGGCGAGGCCCAGTTCAGCGCGTGCGTTGAACGGCGCAAAAATAAACCAGACCAGCGGAAGCGCAAAAGCGGCGCCGAGAAACGAGGCAAGGGCAGAAAAGCCGATGCGGGAGAAATAGCGGCTCATTGTTCCGTCTCCTCCGGCTTCTTGCGCGCGATGCGCAGATAGACGAGCGCGAAGGCAAGGTTGATCAGCATGATGACGACACCGACGGCGGCGCCCTTGCCAAACTCGAAGTCCTTGAATGCAACACGGTAGGTATAGATCGACAGAATCTCGGTCCTGTAGGAGGGCCCACCATTGGTGAGCAGAAAGGGCGTGAAGACGTTGAAGGTCCACATCGTAATAAGGATAAGGTCCGTCACCACATGTCCACGGATCAACGGCATGGCGATGTCGCGCAGCTTCTGCCAAGAGGTGGCACCGGCCACGTCGGCAGCCTGGAAGTAACTTGGCGGGATTGACTGGAAAGCTGAGTTGAACAGCATCATGGAGAATGCCGCACCACGCCAGGTATTGAAGAAAACGATGACCAGGAACGGCTGTTGCAGCAGCCAGTCCCCCGGCGGGAGGCCCAGGCTACGCAGAATGGTGTTGAAGGTGCCGTTGTCGTAGTCGAGGAACGCGAACCATGCGAAGCCGATTACCACCTCAGGCAAGATCCACGCAGCGATGACTGCCGTCTGCAGGCCTGACTTCACAGGTGGAGGTACTGATTGGCTCAACCAAGCGAGCAGCAGGCCCAATAGGGCTTGGCCTAAAAGTGCCGATAGCAACACAAACTGGATCGTCAGGATCAGTGAGAAACCGAACTGGCCGCGCGTGAAGAAAGTGTCGGGATTAAAAAGAGAGACATAGTTTTGCAAACCGACAAAATCAGGATGAAGTGCCGTGGTGCCGAGCAGCGTGCGGTTGGTAAAGGAAACGATAATCACCCAGAAGAAAGGGATGATCACGAACAGGCCAACCAGCGCAGCTGCAGGCGTCAGGAAGAGCGCGCCCGCGCGCGTGGAAAGCAGGGAAAAATTCTTCATGAAGGATTTCGCCAATCCGGCGCCGTTGTTTCAAAGGGCCGGCCGGAGCAAACGTGCACCGGCCGGAATTCTGGTTAGAGCCGGCTGACCGTTTTTTCAGCGCCGACTATGCCCGTGACAGCGGCCTTGAACTGGGCCATTGCCTCTTCCGGCGAAAGTTCTCCCGATACGACGCTTTCAGTCATCCGTTGGATTTCGGCGGAAACCTTGTTGTAGTTGGAATCGTTTGGCCGGGCTGTGGTGAGCGGCAGAAGCTGGGTAGACGTCTCGGTCAGGAATGGCGCGTTCGGGATCGCCACATCGTCGCGGATGCGGATGGCGGGCTGAATTTCCTGGAAGGCATCAAGTTGCTCGCGGCTATTCATGAACGAGAGTAGCCCCCAAGCTTCCTTTGGCGCATCCGAGTTCGGATTGATGACAAAGCCCGTGCCGCCGGAGATGGTAACAAAGTCCTGACCCTTCAGACCGTGGCCGGGTTCGATGGCGGGCATCTTCTTCCAGGTCATGACCGTGTCACGGTCTGCGACCGCGAACTCCGCGCCAGGTGCGGTGACCGAACGGTAAAACCAGTCACCTTCCACCAGCATCGCCGTCTTGCCATCCCGGAAGCTGGCGAAAGTGCGGTTGCGGCCGTCAGCCAGTAACTGGGCGCGCTGGTCGCCGAGTTTTTCATCGACGTAGATGGTCTTGTAAAGCTTCAGCGTATCGAGGATGCCCTGGCTTGAAACGATATACTTGCCGGTCTCGTCGGTGACGCCCTCGCCGGTACCGAGCAGCGCCATCCAGTAGCCCTGCATGGTGGTTGCCTCACCCATGGATACGCCAGCGTTGATTTGCAGCGGGAACGATTCCGGATCAGCAGCCTTGATTTTGCGGGCCGCATCAAGGAGCTCGCTCCACGATTTCGCCTGCCAGGTATCAGCGTCAATGCCCGCTTTCTGGAAAAGGTCCTTGCGCACGAACAACATTCGGGCATCGGTGCCGAGCGCTATACCGTACGGTTCCCCCTGGTAGCTCATCAGCGCCTTTGGGCCTTCGGCAATGTGGCTCCAGCCTTCCCAGGTATCGACCTCCGGGCCGGCAACGTCCGAGAGCGGCTTCAAGAGTCCACCTTGTACGAAGCTTGGAATAAGAAAGCCGTCGAACTGAGATATGTCGGGTCCGGCACCAGTGGAGAAGTCTAGTGCGAGCTGCTGTGTCAACTGCTCGTCCTCACCGCCAAATTGGTTAAGTTTGACGGTTACGTCCTTGCCTTCTGCCTTCATCTTGGCGGTGAACGCCGGGATGACCTTCTGTTCGATCCATTCGGCAGTGCCGCTATTGACGCCACCGATAACGCAGCGGCAGGTAATATTGAGGTCAACGGCGAGTGCGGGGCCGGCCAAGGCGATCATCGCCGTCGTCCCCAGCAACAGTGACCGGATATAAGTGTGCATTAAAACTCCTCCCGAGAATTTGGTGCGGTAGATCCGCCACCGTTGCCTACACCCCGAGCATCGACTCCGGCTCCTCCGCCAGTTTTATGTGTCGCTCCTCCGTGCCAAGAATGAACACGCTTTCATTTTTGTCAACCCTCCATGAAAGTGGCTTTCCTGGATCTTGCGATAAGCCGCGATTTGTGACGAAAAATGGGGGTTTTCTGGAAATAATCTTGACCAGTTGGCGGGGGTAGTACAAATTCAAATGAACACGCTTACAAAAATGTGGCGAAACGTCGGATGATTGAGTGAATGGAACGGAAGATGGTGCGCGCGACAGCCGACATGGTGGCCAAAGAAGCCAATGTGTCGCGAGTCGCTGTTTCCCGTGCTTTTAATCCGAACGCATCGCTTAAAGCTGATAAGCGCGACCGCATTCTGCAGGTGGCACGTGAATTGAACTATACGCCAGACATGGCGGCGCGCTCGCTGGTGACTCGACGTTCCCATTTGGTCGGAGTGATCGTTCCGGATGTGTGTAGTGCTTGGGAAAGCCAGGAGATCGACGCGCTGACCAGTGCGCTGCAGGCGGAAGGGTTTGCCACGCTTCTGTTTAAAGCCAAGGCCGATCTGAGTATCGATCTGACGTTGTTGACCTATATGCGCGGATTCAATCCAGACTCGGTCATTACCTTCACGGAGAATGTTGATCCGGAGATACTGGGAGGTTTTCTGGATCGCGCCGTCCCGATCTACGTCATTTACGATGGCAACGAGGGTCTGGCTGGCCGCCGTCACGATACTCTGTTCGACAGGCTCGTCGTGCGTCAGCGCGACGGCATCGAGCAGGCGGTAGCCTTGTTGCAGGGATACGGTGTCAAGCGCATTGCCTACCTAGGCGGCAAGACGCAGTCGCTCGCCAATGTCGAGCGCAGCCGCATGATCAGCGAGATCATGGCCGAGCGCGGCATGGCACCGCCGATCATGGTTGAGAGTGACTATACCTATGATACCGCTTACAGCGCTACGATGGACCTCTTTCGCGTCGGCGATGGTGCTGACGCCATCTTTGCCTCGAACGATGTCGGCGCTTTCGGTGCGATTGACGCCCTGCGCCACGAACTTGGACTGAGCATTCCTGGCGACGTCAAGATCGTCGGTTTCGACGACATCCAGCAGTCGCACTGGAAAAGCTACAATCTTACCACCGTCCGGATCGACCTGGACGAGCGCGTTCGCGCTCTCGTCCGCCTGATTCTCAGACGCCTCAAAACGCCCGACGCCGGCCCGCTGGTCGAAACTTTAGGCACACGCCTCGTCGTGCGCGGCACCGTCGGCTGAACGGACACTTCATGGCAGAAAAATGCGTGCATCTGGTCTTCAAGACCCACCTCGATATCGGTTTTACGGACCATGCAGAAAAGGTCCGCCAACTTTACCACGAGCGTTTCATTCCACAGGCGATCGAAACCGGCGCACATTTTTACGATGAGAATCCAACTGAGCCGAAATTCATCTGGACCACGGGCGCCTGGCTGATCTGGGACTATCTTAATTCTCGATCGGCAGAAGAGATCAGGGCACTCGAACTGGCGATTGCAAAGGGCCTTATCCGATGGCACGGTTTGCCTTTCACCACCCACACGGAGTTGATGTCGCCGGACCTTTTTCGCGCCGGGCTCTCCTATTCGCAGGAACTCGACCGGCGCTTCGATACGACCACAATCGCCGCCAAGATGACGGATGTGCCCGGCCACACGTTAGGAATGGTGCCGTTGCTGGCCGAAGCCGGAATCCGATTCCTTCATCTCGGCGTCAACACAGCCTCTCCGCCGCCGCAGGTGCCGGATATCTTTCGCTGGCGTGCGCCGGGCGGGGAGGAAGTCCTGGTCATGTACCAGCGTTCCTACGGCGAAACCCATTTTCCGGAAGGCTTCTCTGACGGGCTTAGCTTTGCCCATACCAGCGACAATATCGGCCCGCAGAGTGTTGCCCAGACTGCGGAAACCTATCGCGCACTGCACCGCCAGGAACCGCATGCGACGATCAAGGCTGCAACGCTTGATGACTACGGCCGGCTGCTTTGGGCCAAACGTGACGTCTTTCCGGTCGTAGAGCTGGAGCTCGGTGATAGCTGGATCCACGGCAGTGCCAGCGATCCGCAAAAAACCGCCCGTTTTCTAGCGCTTCAGCGGCTTTATGATCGCTTTGCCGCAGAAGGCTTGACCTCCGCCAGGCACGCCTTTGGTCAGCGGCTGACCATGGCGGCCGAGCATACCTGTGGCGTGGATATCAAATCCTACCTGCGCGATGACCGGGCCTGGTCGCGCACGGACTTCAAGGCCGCGCGCCGCACGGATTTCCGTTTCGCCTACTCAGAAGCCTCCTGGTCCGAGCAGCGGGCTTATCTCGATCAGGCCGTCGCAGAACTCGATGGCGGAGATACGGAAGCTGCTGGGATCGCGATGGCCCAACTAACAGCACCGCCGGTTCCGGCAATTGCGGAGCGCGCAACGACGCTTTCGATCGGCGGTTGGACGATTGAACTGGATGGCATCTCGGGCGATGTGAGCGCCATAACTGCTCCATCCGGCCGCACTGTGCGGGGGGATGGACGTTCGCTGATCGGCTATCGCTACGAGAGCTATGATGCTTCCGACATAAATCGGCATATGGACACCTATCTCACCCACCGTCAGGAATGGGCCGTTCTGGATCATGACAAGCCTGGGTTAGAGCGCTCCGGAGCCGCTTTGTCGGAAAATTTTGTGCCCGCATTGGAGAATGCGGGGGGGGCGAGTATTATCCTGTCAATGCCCAGCCGCGCCGCCTCCCAGTATGGAGCGCCTGAGCTCGTATCAATATGCTTCTCTGAACGCGGCGATGCTCTCGAGCTGCGCGTCACGCTGCATGCCAAGCCGGCGAACCGCATGCCGGAAGCAAGTTTTATCACCTTCACGCCGGCGGGCGGCGCCGATTGGAGGCTACGGAAGATGGGACTTTGGCACGATGCTCATGCCATTGCTCCGGGCGGAGGAGCACAGCTGCAGGCAGTGAGCGGCACGCGCTGTGCGCTGGAAGACGGTGTTGTACTTTCGATTGAGCCATTGGATGCCCCTCTGGTCGCCCCCGCGAGTTGGGATTTCATGACCTACTGCAAGGACGTCCCCGATTTTGGCGGAGGTATTCGCTTCAATCTTCACAACAACAAGTGGGGAACCAATTTCCCAATGTGGTGCGAAGGTGACATTTCCGCACGCTTCCGGATCTCTCTCTCCTAGCACCATTCGCGTGTTCAACCTGGCGATTGGCGTGCGTAAGAACGAGCCTGAACTTTTGGCCAAACTCAACGAATGGGTGGTCGCCAACGTGAGGAACGGCAAACTTAATGCGATCTACGAGAAATATCACGGAGCACCGCTCCCCGCAGAAATCGTCAATCCGAAATAACTGATAGGTGTCTTTGGCTGGACGAAAGCAATAATGGCTTTCGTCCTTTTTTCGGAAGGACAGTCGGCCTGATTTTGATCCTTAGTGCCATTGCGTTGATCTTGTCGGTCGGCTGACGCTCCAAAACCGTAAAAGGCTATGCTTGCACATGATCACTGACAAAGCTCTGGCAACCTTCAACGGACAGTCACTCCTATACGGGAGGGGACTGTCCGTAGCTATAGATCAGCCGGTCACCCCTTCGGTCGGCATGCCCTTCGTCAGCTCCAGTGCCTGACGCTCGAACAGCCCGCGATAGATTCCGCTGTTGCGCCGGATGAGGCTGGCGTGGGTGCCTTCCTCGGCGATCTGTCCGTGGTCGAAGACCAGCAGACGGTCGAGCGCACGGACAGTCGACAGGCGGTGAGCAACGACAAGTGTCGTGCGGCCCTGCATCAACCTCTCCATCGCCTGCTGGATGAGCATCTCCGATTCCGAATCAAGGCTCGAGGTCGCCTCGTCGAGGATCAGGATCGGCGCATCGGCCAGGAAAGCGCGGGCGATGGCGATGCGTTGCCGTTCGCCACCGGAAAGCTTGATGCCGCGTTCGCCGACAAGCGTTGCATAGCCCTTTGGCAGCGCTTCGATGAAGTCGTGGGCACTGGCAAGCCGCGCAGCAGTCCTGATTTCCGCTTGCGTGGCCGTTGGCCTCGCATAGGCGATATTTTCCGCCAGCGAGCGGTGAAACAGGATGGGCTCCTGCTGCACGATGGCGATCTGGCGGCGAAGTGAAGTCTGCGCCACCTTGGAAATATCCTGCCCGTCGATCGAGACTACACCTTGGTTGACGTCATGGAGCCGTTGGATCAGCTTGATGAAGGTCGTCTTTCCCGAGCCGGAATGACCGACGAGACCAACCCGCTCACCCGGCTTGATGGCGACCGAGAAGTCCTTGTAGAGCGGGGCATGATGGTTGCCGTAATGAAAGGTGACGTTATCGAACGTGATCAAGCCGGCCTTCACATGGAGAGCAGGGGCGCCCGCAACGTCTTCTACGCCCAAAGGCTGCTCATGGATGGTGACGAGCTCTTCCATGTCGTTGACCGACCGCTGCAGGTTGCGGATATGCATGCCGACTTCACGCAGATAGCCTTGAAGGATAAAAAAGGCAGTCAGAACGAAAGTGATGTCGCCGGCATTGGCCTTGCCGTTGGCCCAGAGCCAAAGCGCAAGACCCAGCACGCAACCGCGCAACAGGCTGAGCAGCGCATTCTGCAATGTGCCGTTCAGGGTGCCCCGCGTCCAGGTGCGTCCTGTGCGATCCTGCCATTTGCGTGTCACTGCGGAGAGACGCTCGTCTTCCCGGTCTTCGGCGCCAAAGGCCTTGACCACGGCATTGCAGGTCACGGCATCGGCGAGGGCGCCGCCAAGGCGTGTATCCCAGCTGTTGGCCATGCTCGCCATCGGCGCAACATAGCGCAAAGCCATGGTTGCGGTGAACGCGATGAACAGTACGGATCCGGCGCCGACCAGCAATCCCATCATCGGCCAGTACCAGGTCATCAGAATGGTCGAGCCGATGAGCATGACCAGCGATGGGAATAGCGCGACGAAGACGGTGTCATTGAGCAGATCGAGCGCCCACATGCCCCGCGTGACCTTGCGGACGGTGGAGCCAGCAAAGCTGTTGGCGTGCCAATCGCTCGAAAAACGCTGGATATGGGAGAAGGAATTCGCTGCAATCTCCGACATCGACTTCAGCGTGAAGCCGATGATGGCGGTGAAAGTGGCATGCCGCAGGATGACCGCGCCGATCGACAGCGCCATCAACCAACAGAAAGCGTTGACGGCATTGTTCCAGGTTGTGGGGTCGCTCGCATGTCCGGACACCACCGCATCGACCAGACGGCCGGAGAACAAAGGCGTCAGTACATCTGCAACCGTTGAAAGCATCACTGTGAGCAACATAAAGGAAGCGCGGCCCGGCTGATGCTTCCAATGAGCCCAGCAAAAACGGAAAACGCTGCGAAAAGCCCCGCTACGGCGGGATCTAAAACCAAAGGCCATGGATTTATGCGGCTTTCGCCGGCTCCGTCATAAGGATAAGGAAAAGGATGTCCGCGCAAAACCGCGCGAAATGGTTTGGTGAGAAAGGATTGACCGGAAGATTAGCACCAGTCCATCAGGTTCTGCCGCGTTGGAAAACGCTGACGGCTTCAGGCGATATGCGCGGAAGCCACCGGGGAGTTGGAAAAATTAGCCATCGAAAACTCCCTGGAACCGTGTTGATGATGCGCAACCCTAGATCAGTTGTGCGCGCAGGCCAAGTCAGTCCAGAGAGATTTTCGACAGAGCGTAGAGATGTGGCATACTTGCAACAACAGTGCGTGAGCTCTTCTCGGGAAGGACGTTAGCGGCCACCGACAGCTGGGAGCCCCGGCGGCATGACCACGAGCCATTATCCAGCATGCGTCCTTGAGCGGCCATATGGCGGATAATAGCTTCGTATCCTTTCAGGCCCCGGAATCCTGGCTATTTGCTGGCAATATTTCCTAACCCCGTGCACGAAGCGCGGCGGTCAGCGGCAGTCGCGTGGCGGCGATGGCGGGGAGGGCGCCGCCGAGTATGCCGATGGCGAGGCCGAGCAAGCCTGATGTCAAGAGTACGCCGGGCGTGACGGCGAGCTGGAAGGCCATGCGGGCGTTGTTGGCGCCGATGGTGCTTGCCTGCCAGCCGTTGAAGATCAGCCAGGAGACGAAGAGGCCGAGGATAACGCCGGCGCCCGCAAGCACCACGGCTTCAACCCATGTGCCGAGAAAGGCCGAGAGGCGGCTGAAGCCGAGCGCACGAACGGTGGCGATCTCCACGGTCCGGTCGGTAACGGAACTCATCATCGTATTGAGCGCGCCTGCGGTCGCACCCACCGCCATCAATAACGCAAGCGGCCAGCCGAACAGGCGGATGAGGCTCGCGGTGCGTCCGGACTGTGCGGCATAAAGATCGGCTTCGGAAAGGACAACGAGCGGAGTCCCCGTGATCGTGGCGATCTTGTCCTTTAAGCGCTTGAGCGCGGCGGGATCAATGAGACGGAGTTTCAGGCTTTGTACCTGCCCCTGCCGGTCAAAAGCAGCGCGCACGGCGTCGAGGTCGGCCCATATTTCAGATTCGAAGGCGCTGCCCCGGGCGGAGAAATGCCCCACGACCGTCCAGTCGACCGCGCCAAGGCGGACCACGTCACCGACGCGGAGGCGGAACTCACTGGCAAGACGGTTCCCAACGACGATCTCGCGAGCACCCTGCGCAAAGACCCGTCCGGCCGAAAGGCTGATTCCATCGCGGATCGACGGACCTGCCGCGTCCATGCCACGCAGGGCCAGCGTGCGTACCGTCCCGTCCGCCGCATGCTTCACATCGACGGGCACGACGATCTCCCGGGACGAGATGAGCTTGCCGTTAGCATCACGGGCGGCGCCGAGGTCGCCGGTCATGGCATCGAGCGTGCGGATAACGGCTGAGGGTATATCGGAGCCCATTTCCTGATTGGTCCCGCCGCCAAGAATGACGGCGACGGAGGGCGAGCCGGCGGCGGTCAGTGCTGTCTCGAACCCTTTCGCCATGGATAGGAAGCCTGCGAGCACGCAGACGACGAGCGCGACCGACAGCATCATGGAGGCGGAAATCGCAAAACGGCGCGGCAGGCTGGACAGATTGGTCCGGATCATCACGAGTGCTTGTCTGCTGTGGGTGGACATGGGATTTACCTCGTTCTGAAAGCTTTGATGATGGGGGTTCGCACCGCATTGAAGGCCGGCAGCGCACCGGTCGCAAGGCCAACGGCGGCGATGATGATCAGCCCTTTGACAAAAACCGGCGCGGAGAAAACCAGCCCCAATTCCGGGCCGGCAAGCATGGCGGCGAGCTTTGCCAGGCCAAGGCCAAGGCCGCCGCCCACGGAGAAGACGAACAGGGTCTCGCCGAGAACAAGCGCCGTGATCCCGAGACGGGGGAAGCCGAGCGTCTTCAGCACACCGATCTCGAATGTGCGTTCGCGGACGGCAAAGACCATGGTGTTGACGACGATCATCAGCAGGGTGACGAAAGCAGCGCCGACGACGAGGTTCACGATTAGGCCAACATCGGCATATTGGCGCAGGAAGGCTTCGAGGAATTGTCTTTCCGATTGCGTCCGTGTCGGCGTGGCGGAGTTGGCGAAAAGGCTATCGAGCCGGGCGGCAAGCTCCCCTGGCGAGGTGCCCGCGCGTGGCTGAACGATGAAGGCATCAACGGTGTCCTTGCCGCGCGCGCGGGCGGCGTTGACGTAGTCGTAGCGGGCGATCATGAAATAGGTGTCGGTGGCGGCGTTTTCGCCCTCGAAGATTCCGGCTATCTCAAAGCTCCAATCACGACCACCGTCTTCTCTCGGCGTATCGAATGCTGTGACCGTCGCACGCTGGCCGACGGCCCATCCCTGCGCCTCCGCCAAAGCACGGCCGACCAGCACCCTGTTGCGGGCCTGGCCGATTGCCGCCACCAGGGCGGGCGTCAGCCCCAGGCCCTTGCCATTGACGGCCAGCAAGCGATTGGGATCGGCGGCGCTAATGGCGACGATGTTTTTCTCGATATCGACGAAGCCGCGCAGCCGTGTGACATAGCCAACTGCCGCAACATCGGGGTCGGCGGCAATGCGCGCCATTGCCGCCATCGGCAACGGCTGCGTGCGCCCGCCCGCGCTGATCACGCCAAGAATGTCGTCGCTGGCGCCAGCCGCCCCTTGCGTTCCGTTGAGGAAGCTGGCGGTCAATCCATAGATCAGGAAAGCGACTGTGATCGAGATTATGAGCAGCACAGTGCGCAACGGCTTTCGCCAGGCATTTTTTCGGGCGAGATCGAAAAAAGTCATCAGGCGGCCCTCTTCTCTTCAACGAAATCGCCCTTGTCGAGATGCAGCGTGCGGCGGGCATAGAGGGCGGCCTGTGGGTCGTGCGTCACCATGACGATGGTTTTTTCCAAGTGCCGGTTGAGGAAGCGCAGCATCTCCAGAACCTCGTCGGCGGACTTGCGGTCGAGGTCGCCGGTCGGCTCGTCACAGAGCAGCAGGCCTGGATCGGAGACGATGGCTCGAGCAATACCGATGCGCTGCTGCTGGCCGCCGGACATCATGGCCGGATATTGTTTTTCGCGGCCGGCCAGCCCGACGAGATCGAGGACCTTATCGACGCGGATGCGCCGCTCCTTGCGCGTAAGCGGTTTCAGCAGCAGCGGCAGCTCGACGTTCTCGGCTGCCGTCAGCATGGGTAGCAGATTGTAGAACTGGAAGACGATACCCATGTTGTGCGCCCGCCAGGCGGAGCGCGCCGCTTCGCCCATCTGATCGAGGCGGCTGGTGCCGATCCGCAATGTTCCGGCATCCGGCCGGTCGATACCGGCCAACATGTTGAGTAGCGTCGATTTTCCCGATCCGGAGGGGCCCATGACGGCAACGAAATCGCCATGCGGGATGGCCAGATCGAGTCCCGAGAAGATGGAAATCGGCTCTCCGCCGATGCGGTATGCCTTCCTGACTCCGCTCAGCGCAATGTAGGGGTTGGCAGTCTCGGTCATTGTGTTGGTCCTTCTGCTTCATCGAGGGTAAGGCGAATGCGGGCCGCCATATTTGGACGGATGCCCCGGGGCGGATCAGCAAGCGACAGGCGGAGCGTGACGGTGCCCTTTTCTGCGGAGGCGACGGGCGCCAGCCGCAGGACGGCAACGTCGAAGGGTTGATCGGGGAAGCCGTCGAGTACCGCTTGGCCACGGAGGCCAGGGTTCAGGGCGGCGATGGTGGTTTCCGCCACATCGGCGTCGATGACGAGGCTTTTGGTATCGGTGATCGTGAGCAGGCTCTGGCTTTCGCGGACGCTGTCGATACGTGCCAGCACCGTGTCGCCGACACGCGCATCGAGACGGGTGACCGTGCCGGCGAACGGTGCGCGAACGGTCAGTTCGGCCACCCTTTCCTCGGCGATGCGAATGGCGAGATCAGCGCTGTCTGCAGATTGCCGCGCTTGCGCCACCGCGTTTAATGTCCTCTCCGTTGTGGCGCGTGCGTCTTCCAGCGCCTGTCTCGACGTCGCGTCGCGGACAGCGAGGATTTTGGTGCGATCCAGCAGGCTGCGGGCCTGCGCAAGATCGATATTGCGCGCGGCAAGGACCAGTTCCGCCTGAGCCTTCGCAGCACGCGCCTGTTCAAGCGCGAAACGGGCGCCAGCATCCTCAAGTGTCACCAGAATCTGGCCCGCTTCGACAGCGTCGCCCAGCATCGCGGCGATCTCTGTGATCCGGCCTTCATATTTGGCGAACACCGTCGTCATGCGCGGCGCAACGACGTAGCCGGAGCCAGTGATCTCGCGCCCGGCCGGGATGGGATTACGGACGGTTGATTGTTCTGCGATGCGCTCGCCCTGGGTTTGCGTCACAGGGACGGGGTCGACAGTTGCGTACTCCGGTTCTGGCAAGGCACCGAACATGGTTTCGAACTGGCGAACCACGTCTGGTCGATAGAGAACGATGCAGGCGGTGCCCGCGAGCATCAGCGCGCAAAGGCAAGCAGGCACTGTCAGACGCCGAAGCGTCGGCTTCGGTTCCTGAGCCTCGTGGGGGACGACTTCAAGCGATAGCGACTTGAGCGTCTCGGCGCGATTTCGGCCGTATTCGGTGATGATATCGAAATGTGTGTTCATGCCGGGCATCATGACCGGCGAGGGCGCAAGCGCGACCTGGAACGCGTTATGGGTCGTGCTTGATCGCGATCGGGGACATCGCCGCCTTCCGCTCACGCCATTCGAGTGGCGACATTTCGGTGACGCGGCGGAATTCTCGGTTGAAGTTGGACTTGGTCTGGAAGCCCACCTCGAACATGATCTCGGTCACGGCCTTGTCCGTTTCGACGAGCAATGCGCAGGCCTCGGCGATGCGGTGCTCGTTGACATATTGCGAAACGTTCTTGCCGGTCGCCCGGTTGATCGCCGAGGAAATCTGCCGGGCCGGTATGCCCAGCTTGCGCGCGAGCCGATCGAGGTTGAGATCGACATCGCGATAGGCGCGCTTGGCCGCCATCAACGCCTCGATGGCCGACAGCGTTTCCTTGTCCCCGCCCGTATCAGACCGCACGGCGGCTTCGACAGTCTCCGTCACCGCGTGGCTTCGGCTCGCGGTTGCAGCGGCAATCGACAGAATGATCAGCGAGGCAAGATTTCCGGCCGCAATCAGCGGTGGGGAATGTTCTCCCCGCATCCAGGTCAGGTCAAAAAACACGAATGTATCGATGGCTGCGGATAAGAGCAGCGCAAACGCGGCAAAGAGGATGGCGCGGTAGGCGGGCGCGGCTTCTTCAAAAGGCGCGAGGCGCAACGCATCTGTCCCCGTCCGCATCAGCAGCAGGATCGCAACCGCATAGGCGATGAAGTTCACCACGAGAGCCATGTCGATAGCATCACGCCACGTCGCCAGCAACACGACGATGATCAACACGGGAACGGCATGGAGAAAGAGCCGGCCCGCCACGGGAGTACGGCTCCTGCGCACCAGCTCAGTCACCCCCGCATAGGCGAGCGGCGGCACGGTGGCGGCAGTCACCGGCGCGAGATACATGATGGCGCCCCGCACGCCATATCCCCAGCGCAGGCCAGAGAGCAGCGACAGGAATGCGCTGACGAGGATAAGCGCCAAAAAAGGCCGGTTCGCAGGCCGCTCATCGCCGTGCCGCACGGCGGCAACGAAGAGAACAATCAGCAGGATAGAGACAACGAAAGGAAGCGGGACGAACGGCATGGAAATCCGGTGCGGGAATGGAAGGAAGATGTTTTAGCCATCCTGCCCTACATGACAAGCTCGCGCGACCTTTATCATGTTTCAGGCCATACAGAATGACCGAACTGTTTTGGCCTTTGCACCGATATCAACTTGCGCGCCAGGTCAGCCGCAACATCACTCCCTTCACTGAAATAACTCCGTGCCCCAATCGCTGTCAGTGGCCTACGGGCTGGATCAGGTTGGCCACAATCCTGAAAGCGCCGGGTACGAGCTTATCAAGTTGGTGGTGCAGAACGAGGCTGACATGGGTATGCCGCCCCTTGCCAATCTCTGCCGAGATAAGTGCACCTTGGAGCGGATTTTCGCCAGGATCGTTCATCGACAGCAGAGGTTGATATGCCTCGTGCCAACGTGCCGGGAAATAAAGTCCCCGTTCCTTGTCCCACCCATGCCAATCGCTGGCCTCGATCTTATTCGGGCCGATCATCAGCGGGTGCTCCGGCATCAGGATGTTGACAACCGCTGCCGGATCGGTGACCCGCCAGCGTACGGAAGGCGAGCCGATCTCGATGTCCAGCGGTGGCGTTTCAGCTGGATTCCAGCCATCGGAAGGCCGATGATAAAGCGTCACGAGGTGCCCGCCATTTTCCACGAAACGACGAAGCCGCGAGGTGGCCGCTTTCAGATCCTTGCGGATACCGAAGGCGAAAATGCCGACAACGATCGTCGTGAATGCCGAGAGGTCGCCAGCCATTGCCGTTTCGTCGAGTTCGGTCACGTCGATGCCCATACGGTGAAGCCAGAGACCGACGCGATCAGCGCCGCCGCCGGCATAACCGACCTTGGCTCCCGTCGG
The DNA here is from genome assembly GCF_965279435.1 of Pararhizobium sp. Classification (NCBI taxonomy): domain Bacteria; kingdom Pseudomonadati; phylum Pseudomonadota; class Alphaproteobacteria; order Hyphomicrobiales; family Rhizobiaceae; genus Pararhizobium; species Pararhizobium sp. Next base: position 658,703 of record NZ_CBDIHY010000002.1, on the reverse strand, counting down.
CAGCTTCAAGTCGAGAGCGAGAACGGACAGGGTCTCGGCTCCCCGAAACGCGGAGCGTCCGATATGGGGATAGGCAATCGGCGTCACTCGCATCGCCGGCTGACCGTCGATCATTGGTGTGAGCACGGTCAAGCCGGGTGCCATGGAGGCTGGCGCCTTCACATGGAAACCGCCAACACGCCGATCGACAGACCAGCCTTCCGGCGCAGCGAAATCGATATGCGCCTCGGTGCCTTGTGCTTTCACGTCCCACTGGCGGAGCTTGGCATCAAGCGGGAGGATGATCGCGTTTGGCGACAATACCAGCGAGTGGGCTGGAGCAAGGGACAGGGGCTCCTCAAGATCGACGCGCATCTTGACCAGGCGCCCATCGATTTCCGTGGAGATTTCCGCAAACGCATCGCCATTGCCGCCCATGCTTGACCAGGCTGGAGTGTACTGCGGAGTTAATGGCGCATCCGTTGCGGCGGCTAAGGCAAAGATGATCTGATCGTCAGCGCCTGGCTGCCGGGTGGCCGATACGCCCTCAGGCAGATGGAGATCGACGTTCAGAGAAGCGCCGCCGCCCGTATGCAGCGTCAAAAGCCCTTGGGTGCCGGGCGACAGAGTCGCCGTCGTCGCGACGGCCCTGACCGCAAGACCCTGCGCGGCAAAGATTGCAGTATCGATGTGTGAAAGCGTCCGCTCAAGCCGATGTCCATGCAGGTCCAGCAGGGTTGCATTCCCGGCCGCAAGAGCCTCATCGATCGAGCGGGCCGCCTGCAGCAGCGCTTTGGAAATGCGGGAGGCGTCGGGGAAACTGTCGATGGCTTCGGCAATGCAGGTGTCGGCTGTCGCCAGTGCATCGACAACAGTCTGGGACACGCCGGACTGCTCACCAAGCTGGGCAAGCGTGGTGGGCAGGCCATCGAAGATGGAGGCCTCATTTCCGGCGCCAGTTACGGCGTGTCGGAGATGCAGCGGCCAATCTTTGCGCGGCTGGTCGCGCCAGCGGCCCATGCCTTGGGAGGCATGATAATAACGTGACCACTCGCCAATATGATCATAGCTCGCACCTGTGGCCGGTTCCACGCCGGATGCCTCGATCAGAAGGGTGGCGAGGGGCGGCGGTACCTCGTCGTCATAGGTATCACCGCCGCCGGACCAGGCCGGCAGATAAAATTTCGAAACCGCCCATGGTTTTAAACCTTCGGACATATGCTCCGGAAATGCTGTGGGATCGGCGGCCAGCCGAAGAGCCGTCTCGGCCGCCCGTGTCATCGCCCGGTGATGGCCATGTTGACCCGGAACGTCGAGAAATGTCGGCAGCACGATATCTGGCCGTTCGGTTCGATAGGCGCGCACCAGCCGCTCGACCGTTCTCTCTTCGCCCCAACGGGCGAAGGTCTGGTCGCCATTTTTTGAAAACCCAAAATCATGAACCGGATCGCAGGGGCCATGCCCCAGCCAGTGGATATCGGCGTCTAGTTCACGCGCGGCCTCTTCCATTTCGCGGCTGCGCACGATGCCAAGCGCGCCGAGCCGCTCCGGGCCGAGGGTGCTCTGGCCGCCTTCGCCGCGCGTGGAGCAGGCAATCACGACGCGCATGCCGAGCGCCAGCCGAAGATAGGCGAGCAGACTGCTATGCTCATCGTCCGGATGAGCACCGGTGTTCATGATGCTAACGGTGGAATTCAGCCGGGACAGAGCCCGATGCAGGCCGATCAGCGAAGGGTTCTGTTTCTGTCTCTCGATACGCTCGCGATCGGTCAGCATGCTCTCTCCCACTATCTCTTCTTGTCTGCTGTCGGCCAGCCCGGTTCAGGCCACTTTGTCTGTCATGCCTGTTGGCGATGTCTCCATTTTCGGAGTCATCGCTTCGAACAGTGGCAGCGCTGCAGCACCGAGCGCTGCAGTCAGCTGCCCGGTCTGGCCGCGAATGACGCGCGGCAGCGCGCGTGTACGGCGGCTTGCGACGGAGACAGGCAGAGCCTGCAGCGCGTCTATGATATCGTCGATAACGGCATCCGGCAGCGCACCGCCCAGAATGAGAGTCTCCGGATCGAGAACGTTTTCGAGCATCGCGACAATCGGCGACAGATATTCCGCCGTTTCTGCGATCCATTCTCGAACCACCGGATTGCCCTCCTTGTGCAGCACCTCAATGGCCTCGAAATCGGATTTCTCGAAGCCGGCTGCTGCGAGCTTTTCTTTCAGAGCGTAGACCGAGGCGTAGCGCTCCAGGCAACCATTCTGGCCGCAGGCGCAGGGCCGGCCGCGCGGAGCGACGACGACATGGCCGATTTCACCGGCATTGCCGAACGCACCGCGAAATGGTGCGCCGTCATGGATCAGACCCAGCCCGACGCCTACGCCGAAATAGATCATGCCGAAATTAGAAATCGTTCGCCCGGCGCCGAACAGGCGCTCGCTGACGGCGGCGGCATTGGCATCGTTTTCGACGATGACCGTTTCGCCACTCGCCGCACTCAGAACCGCTGCCGCATCAATCGATCCCCAGCCCGGCAGTGTGGTCGGGCCAACGGAGCTCATACCTTCGATCTCGAATGGGCCGGGCATGACGACGCCGATACCCAGCAGCTTTGACGGAAACTGAGTGCGCACGGCTTCGACCTGCCGCGCAAAAAAGGGAACGATGTATTCCGGCCGGGTATCCTGCACCGCGACGATCGATTTCGAGCGAAGCTTTCCCGAGAGGTCGAGGACGGACGTGACCATATGGTCAGCCGCGATTTCAATGCCGATGGTGATGGCTCCATCCGGATTGACAGCAAACTGGATTGGTGGCTGGCCACGGCCCGAACGCAGGCGGCCGATTTCCATGAGCAGGTGTTCGTCGACGAGTTCATCGACGATATTGGCGACAGCCTGTGCCGTCAGCTGGGCCAGCTTGGCGATGTGCATGCGTCCGAGAGAACCATGCATGCGCACGACATCCATGACGACGCGCCGGTTATGATCCCGGCTGCGTTCCGGGTTTTTCCCGATCGCGATCTGTTGCTTGCCTGATTGCCGCACCATTTCGACTACCTCTGCCGTTGCGGCATAGGGATAGCGCCACTGTGCAGTACACCGCAATACAATAATTAAACTAAATTATCTTATTGACAAAACGTGGCGGCCGGATGAGCCTTATGAAATCGCGAACCTGCGATCATTGAAAAGGGAAGGGTGGCCCTCGGGCCGTTGGAGATCCTTCCGGACAAGCACAGCGAAGCGCCCGGCAGAATATTGACAGGCAGCTTTGGGGAACCAGATGAGCGCGAGCGGGATCACAGCCGACTCGGCATAAGGAGGGTTATTATGCGTCGCGGAATTTTATTGGCCGGTCTTTTTACCGGGATCAGTGTCTTTGCCGTCAACAGCGCCCAGGCTGTTGAAATCGAATATTGGCAGTATGTCTATGAAACGCGCGTCAAGGCGATGGATCAGCTGATCGCGAATTTCGAGAAGGCCAATCCGGATATTACCGTCAAGCAGACGACATTCCCTTATGCCGATTATCAGACCCGCGTCGTTGCCGCCAACATGTCCGGCAGTGGCCCCGATGTGATGCAGCTTTTCTATGGCTGGCTTGACCAATTTATCGCCGGCGATCTCGTTCAGCCTTTGCCGGTCGATACCTTTCCGCATGACAAAATCGAAAGCGAATTCTTCCCGATCGTTTCCGCCATGAAGCGTGGCGACAACTATTATGGTCTGCCGACCGCCGTTCGTTCGCTGGCGCTGTTCTATAACAAGAAGCTATTCCAGGAAGCGGGCCTCGATCCGAACAACCCGCCGAAGACGGTCGACGAATTCGTCGCCGCCGCTGAAAAGACCGTGAAGCACGATGCCAACGGCAATATGACCGTGGCTGGCACAACAATGGATATGGCCGGGCAGGACCATCAGTGGTGGCGTGAGGTGCTGATCCGCCAGAACGGCGGCGAGCCGTATACCGCCGATTACGCCAAGGTAACCTACAACAGCGATGCCGGCATCAAGGCGCTGAAGTTCTACACGGACCTGCAGACCGAACAGAAGGTTGGCGAGGTTGGCTTCATGGATGAAGGCCAGGCCGCATTCCGCGCCGGCCGTGCGGCGATGACCATTGATGGCACCTTCCGTCTCGGTTCCTTCAAGAGCATCAAGGATTTCGAATGGGGCGTCACTGAACTGCCGACCAATGCCGCAGGCATACGTTCGAATTACGCCAGCTATTTTGCCAATGGCATCGGTGCCAAGGTGAGCGGCGAGAAGCTTGAAGCTTCGAAGAAGTTCCTCGCCTACATCTCTTCGCCGGAAGCCATGAAGGTTTGGCTCGATACGGTCGGTGAACTGCCGGCCCGCCGCTCGGCAGCTCTGACCGATGCCAATCTGGCTGATCCGATCTATTCGCCTTTCCTGAAGGCGCTGGATTACGCTCAGACAACGCTGTTTGTCGATGAGGCCGCCCAACGCCAGACGGCAATCGACATGGTCAATCGCGTGCTGCTGGAAAAGCAGTCTCCTGAGGACTCGATTGCTCAGGCTGCGGCAGCCGAGCAAGAGATCATCGACGCTGCGAAGAGCAAATAAGGGCAAGCCATGAGCTCCGCACCTGGAAATACGGATGGGACGGCCGCGCGCCGCCCCGCCGCATCCCTTTGGGATCGGCTATCCATGCGCCATAAGCGCCTCATCTGGGTCTGGACATTCCTGGCCCTGCCGATCCTGTTTTACTGCGTCATCCGGTTTTACCCGACGCTGCAGGCCTTCTATCTCTCCTTCACCAATTGGAACCTGATGAAGCCGCCGAAATTCATCGGCTTTGCCAATTACGTGAAGCTCTACAATGATCCGCAATTCTGGAAGGTTTTCCGCAACACCTTCAGCTACCTGATTATCGGAACACCGCTCAGCCTTCTGATTTCCTTCGTGATATCCTTCTATCTCGATCGTGTTCGCATTCTGCACGGGCTGATCCGGGCGCTCTATTTTCTGCCGTTTCTGACGACCGCTGCTGCAATGGCCTGGGTCTGGCGCTGGTTTTATCAGCCAGCACCGATCGGCGTCATCAACGACGTGCTAGGTCTGATCGGATTGCCGCAGCAACCCTTCATCCGATCCGTCGATCAGGCTTTGCCGTCAATCATGGTGACGTCGATCTGGGCCGGTCTCGGGTTTCAGATTATTATCTTCATGGCCGGCCTTCGCGCCATTCCCTCGACCTATTACGAGGCGGCGAAGATCGATGGACTTGGCGAATGGCCGATCCTGTGGAAAATCACGCTGCCGCTACTGAAGCCCACCACCGTCTTTCTCGTCGTCTTTTCCTCGATCGGTTTCCTGCGCATTTTCGATCAGGTCTACAACATGACGACCAATGATCCAGGTGGCCCGCTCGGCTCCACCAAACCGCTGGTGCTGATGATCTATCAGACGGCCTTTTCCTCCTACAATATGGGCTATGCGGCAGCGCAAACTGTCGTGCTCTTTGCCATCCTGCTGGCTGTGTCACTTCTGCAGCTCTGGATCCTGAGGGAACGCAAATGACGGCACATACCCAGAATACCACCCCGCTCGCCAAAGCGAATATTCGCCCCGGCCGCATCATTGTCTGGACGCTGCTGTTCATCGGCGGCCTAGTGATGATCACGCCATTGCTGTTCATGTTCTCCACATCGCTGAAGACAGCAAATCAGGTCTACGATCTGCGGTTGATCCCGGCGGCACCAACGCTGCAGAACTACGTCAACGTGCTCTCCGATGGCCGGTTCATGCGGTGGTTCCTGAACTCCACCATCGTTGCCTGCACGGTGACGTTATCGAACGTGTTCTTCGACAGTCTCGTCGGTTACACGCTTGCCAAATTCGCGTTTCGCGGCCGCCAGCTGGTTTTTCTGGCGATCCTGTCGACGCTGATGATCCCGACGGAGATGCTGGTCATTCCGTGGTATTTGATGTCCAGCCAACTCGGCTGGCTGGACAGCTATTGGGGCATCATGTTCCCGGGAATGATGACGGCTTTCGGCACCTTCCTGATGAAACAGTTTTTCGAAACGGTTCCGAACGACTTTTTGGAAGCGGCCCGCATCGACGGACTGAACGAATTCCAGATCTGGTGGAAAGTGGCGATGCCGCTGGTGACACCGGCGCTCTCTGCGCTGGCGATCTTCACATTCCTTGGCAATTGGACAGCCTTCTTCTGGCCGCTGATCGTGGTGACGAGCCGTGAGCTTTATACACTGCCGGTGGGGCTTTCGAGCTTTGCCGTCGAGCAATCCATTCAATGGGAAATGATCATGACCGGTGCGGCACTTGCCACCTTGCCGACGCTGCTCGTCTTCCTGGTGCTGCAGCGCTACATCGTGCGCGGCGTCATGCTGGCCGGTCTGAAAGGATAAGACAGTGCCCGATAGCAATCCACGCCTGAACGACAAAAGTGTCTTTCCCGATCCAATCTATAAGGAAACGGTTCTGCGTCCGCTTTTCGATGGTGCCAAGACCCATCATGTCGACGGTTTCCGGCGCATCGACCGTGCGCATCTGGTCATGCTGGTTGAAACCGGCATTCTCGACAGGACGCAGGCATCCAAGATCGCCGGGGCGCTTGAGGCGATTGATCGCGATGTCGATCCAGCCGAACTCGTTTATACCGGCGAAGTCGAAGACTTTTTCTTCCTGATCGAAAAGGAACTGAAAGCGCGCATCGGGGCCGATGTCGCAGGGCGTCTGCATACCGCGCGCTCGCGCAATGATATCGACCATACGCTGTTCAAGCTCGGCCTGAAGGCGCGTATCGACGCGCTGATGGTCAAGGCGCATACATTGCTCGACACGCTGATCGAGGCTGTTGATCGAGAGAAGGCGACTTTGATTGTCGCCTATACCCACGGTCAGCCGGCGCAGCCGACCACATTTGGTCATTATCTGTCAGCAGCAATCGAGGTGTTCATCCGCGACATCGAACGTTTGTCCGAAGCGCGCAGGATCGTCGATCTCAGTCCGATGGGTGCAGCGGCCATCACCACGTCGGGCTTTCCCATTGACCGGGCAAGGGTGGCCGAATTGTTAGGCTTTCGGGCGGCCCTGCAAAACTCGTACAGCTGCATTGCCGCCGTCGATTATACCACAGCGACCTATAGTGCCGTCGAATTGATGTTCCTGCATCTGGGTCGGCTCATTCAGGATTTTCAGTTCTGGACGAGCTTCGAGGTCGGCCAGATCTACGTGCCGAATGCGCTGGTGCAGATCTCGTCGATCATGCCGCAGAAGCGCAATCCGGTACCGATCGAGCACATGCGGCTTCTGGCCAGCCAGACGTTTGGACGCGCCCGCACGATGCTTGATATCATGCACAATACGCCGTTCACCGATATGAACGACAGCGAAGGCGAAACGCAGTCGGTTGGCTATGAGGCCTTCCACGCGGCTGGCCGGGTGCTGGATCTGATGGCCTCGTTCGTCGATGCAATCCGGATCGATCCCGAGAAGGTCGCCAACAATATCCGCCGCTCCTGCATCACAATTACCGAGCTTGCGGATTCTCTGGTCCGGCTCGAAGATCTCTCATTCCGTCAGGCACATGAGATCGCCGCGTCTGTGGCGCGCTCGGTCGTGGCCGGCGGCGGTGGGCTCGAAGATGACGGCTACGGGCCATTTTTGACTGCATTCGAGGCTTTGACGGGCCGTAAGCCTTCGCTCGATATGAACCATTTCGCCGAAATCGTCTCGCCGGAGCACTTCGTTGCCGTGCGCACCCGTTTCGGCGGTCCGGCACCTGAGCCGATGGCGCAGGCGCTAAGCACCTATCGAAGCAAGTCTGCCGCCTTTGTCGCGGAAGCGCAGGAGAATGCTGCGCGGGAAGCAAAAGCAGCCGTCGAACTCGATACAAAATTCAAAGCATTGATGGGAACAGCCTGATGGCAAACATAGAATTGCAGGGTCTGCTCAAACGCTATGGCAAGATAGACGTTGTCCACGGCATCGATCTTGCGATCGCTGATGGCGAGTTCGTGGTTTTCGTCGGCCCTTCCGGCTGCGGCAAGTCGACGACGCTGCGGATGATTGCTGGGCTGGAGGATATTTCCGGCGGTACACTGCGCATCGGCGGCGAGGTTGTCAACGAGCGCGAACCCAAGCAGCGCAACATCGCCATGGTGTTTCAAAACTATGCGATCTACCCGCATATGAGCGTGCGGCAGAATATTGGCTTCGGGCTCTATACGTCTAAAATCTCCCAGGCGGACAAGAACAAGCGCATCGACGAGACGGCCGAGGTGCTCGGGCTGACCCAGTACCTTTCCCGCAGGCCGGCCGCCCTTTCCGGCGGTCAGCGCCAGCGCGTCGCGATCGGCCGCGCCATGGTGCGCAATCCGTCCGCCTTTCTGTTCGATGAGCCGCTTTCCAATCTGGATGCGCAGTTGCGGGCACAAATGCGTATCGAGATCAAGCGCCTGCATCAAAGGCTTGGCACGACGATCGTCTATGTCACCCACGATCAGATCGAAGCGATGACCATGGCTGACCGCATTGTCGTGATGCGCGATGGCCATATCCTGCAGGCGGGGACACCGATGAATATCTACGAAAATCCCGTCGATGTGTTTACTGCCAAATTCATCGGCAGCCCGTCAATGAACCTCGTTACCGGCACATGGACAGATGACGGCGCCCGCATCGGCCCAGAAGGCGTGCATCTGATCGGCGTCAGGCCGCATGATCTCCTGGTCGGCGAGACGCAGGACAGCGGGTTCAATCTCACGGGCACGGTCACCGCGGTTGAGCCGCTCGGCTCGGAAACACTGGTGCATTTCGATGCGGCCGGCACATCGGTCATTGCAACCGCCCCGGCAAAACTGCTACCGGCCGTTGGCAGCACGGTGAGCGCTCATGCCAAACCCGGCTCGCTCTATCTTTTCGATGCCAAAACGGAAAAGGCCCTCGGCCGCCAATGACGCTTAAGAACGAGACCAGATCGGCCGTGCTCAGTATCGGCCGGGTTTATTGCGACCTGATTTTCACCGGATTGCAGGGCATGCCTGTGCTCGGCCGCGAGATTTTTGCCGAAAACATGGATATCACCGCCGGTGGCGGCGCCTTTATCATGGCTGCCTATTGCGCTCATGCGGGCCGCAAGACGGCGCTTCTTTCACGCCTTGGCACGGACGCATTGTCGATGGGGCTGGAAGGTCAGCTTGCCGCGAGCAACGTCGATCTGCGGTTCCTCGACCGCGCTGCTGAGGCCGGGCCGCAGGTCACAGTCGCCATCATCAACGAGCAGGAGCGGGCCTTCCTTTCGCGCCGCGCTGGTCAAGCCGAACCGGCGACGCTGTCGATGGCTCTCGAATGGCCCGACGCGCGCCATCTGCATATCGCCGAATTTGCAACGCTTGCCGAAATTCCGGGGCTGGTTGCAGCCGCAAAAGCAAAGGGCCTCACCGTGTCGCTCGATCCGAGTTGGGACGAAACCCTGATTTTCGACCGGGATTTTCTGGCCAAATGCGAAGGCGTCGATATCTTCCTGCCGAATGTCGAGGAGGCTGCTGCCATCACCGGCGAAACAGAACCTTTAAAGGCGCTGGACAGACTTTCGACGGTATTTCCGGTCATTGCGTTGAAGGCCGGACCCGAGGGCGCATATCTCGCGAGCCGCGGAAATGTGCTGCACCATCCCGCCAAACCCGTGCAAGTCATCGACACGACAGGGGCAGGCGATGCCTTCAATGCCGGCTTTATCCATAGCTGGCTTGATGGACATGATGACGAGACCTGCCTCAGCGACGCCGTCGCCATGGGTACGCTTGCCGTTCAAGCGGCGGGCGGCGCAACTATCCTGAAGTGTTAGGATCTGTTCAAGGCGGCAGGTGCCGCCATTACTTTCACTCCTTTACCCAGTCCGGAATCTGACGAGGAAAACTCCCATCAAAAACGGTGCCGTTTTTTTCGGGACCAAACCACTCTGAACCCTTGCAAATTTGGTGCGGCCGGCACGGGCGATTGAGGAAGCAAATAAAGTTGATTGACCTCTTGTCACTTGCAGTTGGCCCTTAACAAGCATCGTGGAGCTTGAGGAAGTCGGAAACCGTTGCCAGGCAAAGGTTTTTCTCCTCGACATGCGGCATGTGGCTGGACTGCTCGAACACAACCCAGCGGCAGCCAGGAACGCGCTCGACATAAGGCCGAACCACGTCCGGGGTCGCCTCGTCGTAACGCCCCGAGATCAGCAGCGTCGAGGCCATGATCTGTGGCAAACGATCCTCTATCGTCCAGTCCTTCATCGTGCCAATGACGTGAAACTCGGTCGGGCCGTTCATGTTGCGGTAAACGGTGTTGTCCTCGTCCATGATCGCAAAGGTGCGCGCTACTTCCGGCGGCCACGGCGAGACGCGGCAGACGTGCCGGTCATAAAACACGCGCGATGCCGCAATGTATTCCGGATCGGTGACGGTGCCCGCTTCCTCGTGCTTCAGGAGGGTTGCCTGAACGTCGGCCGGCAGTTCGCGGCGCAGACGGTTGGCCTCCGACACCCAAGTGTGCATGTTGGCCGGTGAATTGGCGATAACAAGCGCCTTTAGCCCATCAGGCCGGCGCACCGCATGTTCGGCGCCGAGCATACCGCCCCAGGACTGGCCGAGAAAGGCATAGCGCTCCGCGATACCAAGATGCTTCAGCAAGGCATCGAGCTCTTCGAGAAACAGCGCGACCGTCCAGAAGTCCGGCCCCTTGTGCGGCAGGCGCGTCGAGTTGCCGTTGCCGAGTTGATCATAGTGGATAACGGCGCGGCCATCGAGGTCAGCAATGTCCTTGAATGAATCGACATAGTCGTGTGTGCACCCAGGCCCGCCATGGGCGACCACCAGCGGCAACAGCGGCGAGCCCAGCGATCCGGTGATGCGATACCAGGTTCGGTAGTCACGAAACGGCATATAGGATTCCTGAACTTCGACCGGTGCCACGTCTTTGCCTCCATGCGGTTGTTCCGATGGAGAAAGCATACCGTCCTGTTTCAGGCGGCGGCAGCTATCACAAGTAATAGGATGGCTGGTCTTCCAGCAGGCGGTAATGGGTGGCGCGAACCACGGCCTGGGTTCGGTTCCTGGCGCCAAGCTTCTTGGCGGCGGCGTTGAGATGCATGACGACGGTCGGCACCGAGCGGCCGATGACGCGGGAAATCTCCTTCGCGGAGAGCCCCTCGGCCGAATGCCGCAAACATTCGCGCTCGCGCTCGGTCAAATGCGTCCGGATTCCGGTGATCGCCCTCTTGTCGAAGGCTGCAAAGGCAGCTTCGTGGAAAACATGGGCCAAAAGGCTGAAATCCGCCATGTGGCGGTCGGCGTCGCCCTGGAAGTCACGGCCAACCCCGAAGCGTACCCCCGTCACCGTCGCGCAGTCACCACGCGGCAGATGCACAGGCACGGTCACGCCGCAGGACATATCGCGTTCATAGAGATAGCGCGACACCGGGGCGCTGCGCTCCGTGAGGAACCGGTTGATCGCCGTCCCGGCTGTGCGATCGTAATTCCAGAAGAACGGCGTCGTCGTGCGCATAGCCAGAAGCTGCACCGGGTCGATCCGGAAATACTCCCGGTCAAACCAGTATTCGCGCATGTCTTCGGAAATATTGCGCAGCTTCAGCAGCGACGGCAGCATCAGTTGGCCGTCAAGATCGTAGGGAACCGGCGTGTAGTCGTAGATCAGCGCATCGAAGCCGAAGCCCTTGATGACCTCGAACGCGGTGTCGATCCGTCCATCCAGTGTCTGCTCGGCTGTAAAACGCGATCTGATCGCTCCGATGTCGTCAAACATGCGCAAATCCTAACGTCCAACACCCGGATCTGAAAAGCAGGGGCGGGGCTATCCTATCACTTCTTATAGCTGGCGCGGAACCGGCAATCCGCTAAAAATTGGACATGCTCAAAAGATGAGCAATGACGTTGCAGGGCACGGGAGATGGACGATGTGGCGCGAGATTGAACCGGACGGGCGCGTCGAGATCGATGTCGAAGGTCACAAGGTCGTCGCCTACAGTTTCGGTTCGGGTGAGGAGACGATATTCTGTCTCAATGGCGGCCCCGGCCTGCCGTGCGATTACCTGCGCGAAGCACATTCCTGCCTGGTGGATGAGGGCTACCGTGTCGTTGCCTTCGACCAGCTCGGCACCGGCGCTTCCGACCGCCCGACAGACCCTGCGCTGTGGACCATCGGCCGCTATGTCGAGGAGACCGAGATCGTCCGCAAGGCGCTCGGGCTCGGCAAGGTGCATATGCTTGGACATTCCTGGGGCGGCTGGCTGGGCATCGACTATGCGCTGGCCTATCCCGGCAATCTCAAGACACTGATCCTTGAAGACACGGTCGCCGATATGCCGCATTTGATCGTGGAGCTCGAGCGGCTGCGGGCAGCACTGGGTTCGGAAACCGTGGCGATGATGCAAAAGCATGAGGCGCGCGGAACGATCGATCATCCGGAATATCTGGCGGCGATCACCATCCTCAACTATCGCCATGTCTGCCGCCTTTCAGAATGGCCGGCACCGGTCCTTCGCTCGCTCGGTGACTGGAACATGGGACCGTATGGCACGATGCAGGGACCGAACGAGTTCCTCTATACCGGCAATCTCAAGGACTGGAACCGCGTGCCAGATCTGCACAGGATCGAGGTGCCGGTGTTGATCACCTGCGGCGAGCATGACGAACTGACGCCGGCCTGCGCATTGCGGATGAAACTCCACCTGCCGGATGCCGAGTTGAAAGTCATCGACAACGCCAGCCACATGCCCTTCTATGAAAATCCTGGGGCCTACTATCCGGCGCTTCTCGACTTTCTCTCGCGCCACAGGACGAAGGGATGATCCGCAACGGGCAGTTCCCAGGCCTCTGGCAGCTTGGAAAGGTGTATTTGCATGCATCGGTATAGGTTCGTTCTGTTCCGTCCGCTCCAATTTCTGCCGGTGCTGTTCGGCATCAGCGTCATCACCTTCATTCTCGTGCGCCTCATCCCCGGTGATCCGGCCCGGGTTCTGCTTGGCACGCGCTCAACGCCGACGGCCATTGCCAGAATCCGCGCCCAGTACGGCCTGGATGAACCGATCTGGCTGCAATATTTCTATTTCCTGCAAAATCTCGGCAAGGGCGAGATGGGCAAGTCCATTCTGTTCAAGATCGATGTGCTGAAGCTTATACTGACCCGCATCGAGCCGACGCTGGTGCTGGTGCTCACCAGCGTCATCCTGTCGATCCTGATCGCGGTGCCGATGGCGGCGCTTGCCGCCCGCAACAATGGCCGCCTTGCCGATCATGCGGTGCGCATCGTCTCGACACTGGGTATCGGCTTTCCGCCATTCTGGCTGGCGCTGATGCTGATCATCCTATTTTCCGTCAAGCTCGGTATCTTCCCTGTATCGGGTTACGGCGACACCTTGCTCGACAAGGCGGCCCACCTGATCCTGCCGAGCCTGACCATCGCCCTGTCGCTTTCGGCGGTGCTGACTCGCAGTTTGCGGGCAGCGATGATCGTCGAGCTGCAATCGGATCTGGCAACGGCGGCGCGCGCGCGCGGTATGCCGGAGAGCATCGTCTTCTGGCGGCATGTGCTGCCGAATTCGCTGGTACCGACCATCAACCTGCTTGCGGTCAACATCGGCTGGCTGATCGGCGGCACGGTGGTGGTCGAAACCGTGTTTGCCATTCCCGGTATGGGCCAGCTTCTGGTGCGCGCCATCTTCTCGCGCGACTACATGGTGGTCCAAGGCGTTGCGATGGTGTTTGCCTGTGCCACCGTGCTGGTCAATTTCCTCGCCGATATCATCACCGTGACCGTCGATCCGAGGGTGCGCCTATGATGACCTCCGCCACCAACGCCATGCGCATGAACATGCCGTGGAGCCGCTTTCTCGGCCGTCACCTGACGCTTGCAACGGGTGTCGGCATCCTTGGCCTGTTCCTGCTAATGGCGCTGACCGCCCCGCTGATCGCGCCCTATGACCCGATCTTCCAGAATGCTGACGTTCGCTTGCTGCCGCCGGCACTTGCGCACCCTTTCGGCACGGACAATTTCGGCCGCGACATCCTCTCTCGCGTCATCTGGGGCGCCCGGATCGACCTGCAGATTGCCGTCATCGGCGTCGTCTTTCCGTTCCTGATCGGCACGTTCATCGGTACCGTCGCAGGCTTTTTCGGCGGCATCGTCGACGCCATCTTCATGCGGCTGGTAGATATTATTCTCGCCTTTCCATTCCTCGTGCTGATGCTGTCGATCATCGCCATTCTCGGACCAGGCCTGTCCAGCTTCTACATCGCCATGGCACTGGTCGGCTGGGTCTCCTATGCCCGGTTGATCCGCGCCCAGATACTGGTGCTGAAGAATAGCGATTATGCACTGGCCGCCGTCAGCCTTGGCTTCAGTCGCCCGCGCATCATGTTTCGTCATCTGTTGCCGAATGCCATTGCCGGTTCTCTGGTGTTCTCAATGTCGGATGCGGTGCTGGTGCTGCTCAATGGGGCTGCTATCAGCTATCTCGGGCTTGGCGTACAGCCGCCGGTAGCCGAATGGGGTGTCATGGTCGCCGAAGGTCAGAGCTTCATCACCACGGCCTGGTGGATCACCTTGTTTCCCGGACTGTCCATCGTCGTCCTTGCCTTTGGGTTCAGCTTGCTTGGCGATGGACTTGGCGAATGGCTGGGAGTGCGCGAATGAGCGAGCCGGTGCTCTCCATCTGTGGCCTCACGGTCCAAGCGCGGCTTGACGGTGAGACACGCACACTGATTGATGCCGTCTCCTTCGATCTCGGCAAGGGTGAAATCCTTGGTCTGGTCGGCGAAAGCGGCTCCGGCAAGAGCATGATCTGCCGCGCGCTGGTCAAGCTCCTGCCGTCAAAGGCGATTGCCATCACAGGCGGCTCCATCCTGCTGTCGGGCCGCGATCTCGTTACGCTCGATGAGGCTACGATGCGCTCTGTGCGCGGTGCCGACATCGGCATGGTGTTCCAGAACCCCACCAGTCATCTCGATCCGGTGATGCGCATCGGCGACCAGATTGCCGAGGGTATCCGCTATCACCAAGGCAAATCGCGTAGCGAAGCCAAAACTGCGGCAACCGACATTCTCGGCCAGGTCGGCTTTCCCGACCCGGCCCGGCAATACGACAACTATCCGCATGAACTCTCCGGCGGCATGCGGCAGCGCGCCATGATCGCGGTCGCGCTCTCCTGCAACCCGAAAATCCTTATCGCCGACGAGCCGACGACGGCGCTCGACGTCACCATCCAGGCACAGATTCTCAAGCTGTTGATGGACCTGCGCGACAGCCGCGGCCTGTCTATCATTCTCATCACCCATGATCTTGGCATCGTCGCCCAGACCTGCGATCGCATTGCCGTTCTGCGTCACGGCCAATTGCTGGAAATCGGCGACAAACGCCGGGTGCTGTCGGCGCCGCAGCACGCCTATACGATCAGCCTGCTGAAAAGCCATCCGTCAATGCCGGAGGAGGGTGGGTTGGCACCGGCCGTAGCAGGCATCTCTGCCCCGACGGTGCGGCCATTGCTGGAGATAGATGATCTCGTCGTACGCTTTCCAACCCCGGGACCTGGCCTGTTCAAAGGCGGCCGGAAACACATTGCCGCCGTCAACGGCGTCAGCCTGCGTGTCATGCCCGGCGAAACCGTGGGCATCGTCGGCGAAAGCGGTTCTGGCAAGAGCACACTGGCGCGCGCCATTCTTGGCCTGACCCCATTGTCATCGGGCCATATCAGCTTTGATGGCTCGGATTTGGCGCAGCAGCGTAAGCAGACATTGGCGCAGATCCGCACCCAGGCAGCTATGGTGTTCCAGGATCCCTATAACGCCCTCAATCCGCGCCTCACCATCGGTGAAACTCTGGCCGAAGTGTTGCGGGTGCAGAACAAGGTTCCCGCAAGCCGCATCCCGGAGCGCATAAACGAGCTGCTCGATCTTGTCGGTCTGGAACGCGAATTCGCCACGCGGCGCCCGCGCGCCATGAGCGGCGGCCAGTGCCAGCGTGCCGGCATAGCCCGCGCACTTGCCGTCGATCCGAAAATGATCATCGCCGACGAATGTGTGGCTGCCCTCGATGTTACCATCCAGGCGCAAATCATCGATCTCTTCCGCGAACTGAAGAGCATCATGAACCTGACGCTGCTGTTTATTGCACACGACCTCGCCATTGTCCGCGATCTCTGCGAGCGCGTCGTGGTGATGTATCGCGGAGAAATCGTCGAAGAGGGGCTTTGCGCCGACGTCTTTGCCCGGCCACGGCATCCCTACACCGCTGCGCTGATCGCAGCCATTCCGGACATCGACCCAGACAAGCCGCTGCTGCGGCGCCTGCCAGGGCAAACCACACCGCATCTCTTGACTGCCTGAGAATAACAACAAAGGGAACGAACGACATGAAAAGCAAATGGAAAACGATGAGCATGGCCACGGTGCTGACCATGCTCATGCTGAGCTCGACGATTGCCGAAGCGGCGGGCGTGCTGACCATCGGCCGGCGTGAGGATTCAACGACATTCGACCCGATCAAGTCGGCGCAGAACGTCGACAACTGGGTATTCTCAAACGTCTTCGACGTGCTGGTCCGTGTCGACAAGACCGGCACCAAGCTGGAACCCGGCCTTGCCGAAAGCTGGACCGTTTCCGGCGATGGCCTGACCTATACCTTCAAGATCCGCGACGCCAAATTCTCCGACGGCTCGCCCATTACTGCCGGCGACGCTGCTTTTAGCCTGTTGCGCATCCGCGACAACGAAGGCTCGCTCTGGAGTGACAGTTACAAGATCGTCGAGACGGCCGAAGCCAGCGACGACAGGACGCTGGTCGTCAAGCTGAAGACGCCATCGGCACCGTTCCTGTCGACACTGGCGTTGCCGAACGTCTCGGTTCTATCCAAGAAAGGATTGGAAGAGGCTGGGGAGGAAGCCTTCGCCGAAAAGCCGATCGCCTCGTCGGGCGCTTTCACGGTCAAGGAATGGCGCCGGGGCGACCGTGTCATCCTCGAAAAGAACCCGAACTTCTGGCAGGTTGACCGGGTCAAGCTTGATGGTGTCGAGTGGATTTCGGTGCCGGACGACAATACGCGCATGCTGAACGTGCAGGCCGGAGAACTGGATACGGCGATCTTCGTGCCGTTCTCGCGTGTCGAGGAACTGAAAAAAGATCCGAACCTTGCGGTCCATATCGACACCTCGACGCGCGAGGATCATCTTTTGATCAACCACGAACACGGCGCCCTTGCCAAGAAAGAAGTCCGCCAGGCCCTCGATATGGCGATCGACAAGAAGGCGATCGTCGATACCGTCACCTTCGGCCTCGGTGAAGTTGCAAACTCCTATATCCCGAAGGGCTCGCTCTATCACTATGCCGACAACTACCAGTATCCTTATGACCCGGCCAAGGCCAAGGCGATGCTGGCGGACGCCGGGGCTTCCGATCTGTCGTTGAATTACATTGTCAACGCCGGCAACGAGGTCGATGAGCAGATAGCCGTTCTGCTGCAGCAGCAACTGGCCAAGGCCGGTGTTACAGTCAACCTGCAGAAGGTGGATGCCAGCCAGAGCTGGGACATGCTGGTTGCCGGCGATTACGATATCTCGGTAATGTACTGGACCAACGACATTCTCGATCCGGACCAGAAGACCACCTTCGTCCTCGGCCATGATACCAACATGAACTACATGACCCGCTACAAGAACGACAAGGTCAAAGACATGGTGGCAGCCGCACGGCTGGAGCTAGACCCAGTCAAGCGCGAAGCGATGTATGTCGAGATCCAGAAGATCGCAAAGGACGACGTCCACTGGATCGACCTCTACTACAGCCCCTATATCAACGTCTCGCGCAAGAATGTCGGCAACTTCTACCAGAACCCGCTCGGCCGCTTCTTCCTTGAGGATACCGTTAAGAACTGAGTTTCCGATATCTGATCCAACCACGCCATCTGCTTATAAGGCGGATGGCGTGGTGTCATCCCGTCAGCTTGACCGCCAACTGGCGCGATGCGCGAAATTGAAATCTGTTACAACCAAGATTGGGCTCGCGGTAAAACTATTGATACCCGTTAGGCGAGTGGATTTTTATAGCTGCTTAAATCACTGACTAGGAAGACGGGTCTCGATGCTGATGGCAGTCAGACCAGCTTCCGGCATCCCGCTAAATAGCCATTGTGACAGTGGTCCCGAGTCAAGGCTAACCCGAACGAGCTACAAGGCAGAATCCCCCAATATCCGGACCAAATCTTCCGGATGGCTTGGGGGCTTTTAGCTCCCGGAACACCGCGCCGGCTTCATTCAAGATGCCTATAGAGGTCTCTTTCAGCGAGGCGTCCAAACCCGCATAGTACTTTGTGCTGCGCTTCCTTTCTGACGTTTGTCGCGATTAAAGAACAGACCACGTTCGTCATCAGCACGAAGCGCAGCGCGCCCTATCCGGAATCCTCAAAGGTGGGCGCAAGCCGAAACCTAGCTATCCGCAGAGTTTCTGGACGGTCTGCGGGAACATCGCGACGAGTCATGGGGCTTTCCAAAGCAAAACGGCCAACCGAGATTTACGCCGAGACCGGCGAGTAGGATCAGGCCCAAGCCAACCGCCTGCAGCACAGTGATTGAACGGCCGAAGACGAGGAAGTCGGATAACAGCGCTACGACAGGGTTCAGGAACGCAGCGGCGGCAATGACGGCGGTTTGGACTTTAGGGTATGCCGTGTACAGCAATACATAGACAATGCCGGTATGGATGATGCCGAGACCGACGAGCCATCCCCACATGCCGGCGCTATCCGTTTCGAGTGCTGCCGTGTTGAGAAATGGCAGGAAGGCGATACATCCGATCAGGCAATGAACTGCGCTCAGAACGTCCGGATTCACGCCCTTGATCGCGCGCGTGGTCAGTGTCGTCGCGGCATAGAATAGTGAGGCGACGAGAGCCAAACCGACGCCGATCAGCCAGTTCCGGTCAGTTTGCATATTGCCGATCTTCGGCAGAATGGTGATGATGAGGCCGAGAAAGGCGAGGCATATCCAGCCGATCTTGTGCCGGGACAACGCCTCTTTCAGGAGTAGGCCGCCGGCGAGCACGATCCAGAAGGGTTGAAGATGATAGATGATCGTTGCAAAGCCGATAGAGGTACGATGGAACGCTTCGAACAGGCTCAGCCAGTTGAGGACCAGACAGATGCCGCTTATCAGCACAAGTGGCCATAGTCGTCGTTCGATAGAGAAGAGACTTTTCCAGCCACTGCGCAGGGATACCCAACCTATAAGCGCGAGTGCCCCGAAGACGCAGCGGAAGAACACGACATTGAAAGTTGGTTGACCGGAGGAAACGGAAAAAAGCCCTGCGGTTCCTGATAGGGCCATTCCTATAGAGAGAATTATTGTTGCTCGTGTCGGCCTCGGTTCACTTTCCATCTTTCCCCCGTTGGCGCGAAATTCCCGAGCTTTTTCGGTCTTGTGTTGGATGTTTATGACGTTGCAGAACGAGCATAGTCTGCGACAAGTCCATCGTGCGTTTATTACATGGTTCATGTTCCTGTACAGGGTCAAGATAAGCGACCAAGATACCCTCCGGGATGCGGGAAACCACTTCCGCCAGGCAGCGTGCCATGACACGGCCGCCGGCGGTGAGTTTGTTGGCTAGCAGAACGCAGTGCCCCGGCGCGAGCAGCATTTTCGGAATCGGACGGTTTTGCGCCCGGCGCGCCTTACAATAGGCCGTTACCGCCTCTCCCTAAGCAGCACGCCGATCTCGGTGCCGAGGAAAATGAGATTGGGCCGGATAGAGCGAACCGCGCGTGGCCGCGACCACATTCGCTGGGCTGAGTGCAGTCTTGTGGCTTTGCACGTCCTCTGCGGCATGGAAATCAGTGCGCTCTACCATGGCTCCGAGCGTTGCCGGGTTGACGTTTCCCGCATCGCGCTCATCGACCGAGAAAGCCTCCGTGACACGTGCGATGTGCTGGCGCACCTCTTCAGCCGTTTCGCCACTGACAATTATGCCGTGGTCGTAGAGGACCAGCACGTCCGTCCGGGTGTCGGCGAAACGATCAATCTCGTGGGCGAGAGGTGTGCCCGGGCGACGATAGGGGATCGTTGCCCATGTCAGATCTGACACTCTCGACATGCGCGCCGCGATGACGGCATCCCTGTCTGCCAGCACGGAGAGTGCAATGGCGTTGACGCAATGGTAGTGAGCCACGACGGTCTGCGGCAACACCGCGTGGAAACTGGTCTCGATCGAGGGACGCAGCCCGGAAGCGTTCAGCGCCGTGACGATAAAATCGATGGCGCTTCTCAGCGCCCGGATTCCCCGCGCGGAGCGCCGCCACCAGCGTCGTCACCATCACCGGCACCACAATATCACGCTCACCCGCATGATCGACCCAGGTGCCGGATGCTTTCTCCCACATCACTCCGTCGCATTTGAAAGAGGTATTACCACCGGCACCCTGTGTTTTCAGTGTCGCGGCCGATCTCCCGCGAGAGATCAAGAAACCCGGTGAAGGCCAAAGATGCAGGGCCGGATGGTCTAGAGGCGCCCGAGGGGATCGACCCCGTCATTGTCCGCCCCGATCATCCCGTTCTCTCTGATTTGACGTCGGCCTTGCCTTTCGTCCTAGGAATGAACAGGGTTCACGCCAGATCGGAAGCGGAAGCAACAACGTTGGTTCATTGTCCATACCAGGACCGCAATTTGCCGCTCCTTTCAACGCGAGACTACAAGGCCGGCCGCTCTTTGGCATGGATGACAGACATCGGGCCGCACTGGCTGTCGGACGAATTTATGCGTTGGGGTGGCTATGACACACTGATGGCCAACATGGTGCGTTGGCTTGCGCGTGAACTTTGAAGTGAGGCCGTTTCAAAAAATGAAGACGATCTCGGCAGAAAACCTCATCGGGCACCTTACCGGTATACCCATTGGTGAGAGACGGACTGTCGCGATCGCGGGGCCGCCAGGGTCCGGAAAGTCGACCTTAGCAGGTGGTATCGATCGTGCGCTCAACGCCAAGTCTCCTGGATATGCGGGGGTTGTCCCGATGGACGGGTTCCATTTCGACGACGAAATTCTCGTTCGGCGGGGCATCAGGCATCTTAAAGGAGCGCCCGAAACGTTCGACAGCGACGGCTTCCTGCACATGTTGAAGCGTCTGCGATCTAATGATGCAGAAGAGGTCGCCGTGCCCGTATTTGACCGCGGTCTCGAGATCTCCCGTGGCGGAGCGCGCATTATACCCCGATCGATCCGTGCTGTTATCGTCGAGGGCAGTTACCTTCTCCTCGATCAGGATCGCTGGAACCAGCTGCGTTTTCGATATGTCGGTTATGATCGAAGTGCCGCGCGAGATCCTGAGGCGCAGGTTGGTTGGGCGATGGCTCGAACACGGCAAGACCGCACCAGAGATCGTTGCGCAAGTTGACCTCAATGACATGATCAATGTCGATTTGGTCCAACGGTCGAAGCACACCGCCGATTTCGTGATAGAGCAGATCTGACGTTCTTGACTGGGTGCAGAGAAGCGAATCCTTCTAACGCCTATCAACACAACGCGTTTGGCCGCTTCATTGTACGCGGGCACTCCAAATTTTGGAACAGAACCAAAGAAACCGCTGAATCTATTGAAAGCCTCCTCGACTTGGATTCGCCGATATTTGAGAACCCCTTGCGTCAATATTAGCGAGGCTTGGTAAAGTTCCGACCATGCCCGGAACCATACCATCAAATCCGCATCAGGTTTTTACCCTTGAGTTGGACTGCAGTCTCGTCAATTTCCTTTTCGGTCCGCTCGCTGTTCCAGCCGCGAGCACGGGCGGCAATGGCGGCAATGGCCTGCAGATCGCTGATCGTCAGGGAACCGGTGACGGCCAGTGTTGTTCTGCGCATCACAACATCCGCCAGATGTTCGACAAACTCGTTGCGGACGATGTAGTCGATTTCCGCCAGACTGTAATCCTGCGAGTCAGGCAGCCGTTCGGTGCCACTCCAGGCGCCTTCATGTCGTGCGACCTCCGAGGCGCGGGTTCCGTAGCGGGACAGAAGGGTGTCGACCCGTTGCAGATCAAGGCCGGATGCGGCCGATGTTTCGGTCAGCCATTGCAAACGTTGCCCTGCGTCTGCGGGGAAATTCCGGCCGCCGCCGATCGGCATCGAGCGGGTACTGACGGACCGATTGCGTTCAAGGCGCTTGAGTACCGTGTCAGCAACTTCCTCTGCAAATCCCCGGAAAGTGGTCCACTTGCCGCCGATCAGGGACATGATCGCAAAAGGACGGGTTTGATCCGGCTCGGTGACCGGCGCCGAGTGATCGCGGCTGATGAGGCCGGCGATAGACGCGTCCGACGCGGGCAGGGGCCGGATGCCGCTATAGGCATAGACGATCTGGGCGCGATCGACTTTGACGCCCGGCATCAGCGCGCTGACGCTTGCCAGCAAATAATCGACTTCATCCTGTTCGCAGCGAACCGTATCCGGATTGTCGGCCTTCGTATCGGTCGATCCGACAAGGGCGCGGCCGAGGTAATCGAATACCAGGCAGATACGCCCGTCATCGGCCTCGAAATAGACCATTCGGCCGGCAAGACTACGCACGAGTTCGTCGTTCTGGAGCAGAATATGCGAGCCCTTGGTGCCGCCGATCATTTTGGAAGGCGCTCCGAGCGCGGCGTTAACGTGATCGATCCAGGGGCCAGCGCCGTTGACGACCAGTTTCGGGCGCACGGAAAACGTGCCACCCTTTTGCGTCTGAAAGGTCAAAAGACCGCCCGAGGCCGACGTCATTGTGGTGTAGTTGGCCGCCACAGAGGTTTCGCTGGTCGCCAGGCCGTCCTCGATCAATTCAAGGACCAACCGTTCGGGATGGCTGATTTTCGCATCGTAATAGGTGCCTGCGGCCACAATCGACTTGGTCAGCACAGGCATCTCTTTTAGCGCGCGGCTGCGCCCGACCAGGCTGTGGCGCGGCATGACCCGGTCGCGCGATCCGTAGAAATCGTAGAGTGCCAATCCGATTTTTATGAGGACAGCACCTCGGCTGCGCGGTGCGCTGGTCGAGCCGAACAGCGTACGTAGAGCAGCGGTTATGCCATTGAACCACGAAAAGATCGGGATGAGCGTCGGTAGCGGAGTGACATAGTGAGGCGCGTTCTTGAGAAGCAGATTGCGCTCCAGCGTCGATTGCGCAACAAGGCCGAATTCGCCTGTTTCCAGGTATTTGAGGCCACCATGGATCAGCCGGGAAGGGGCAGCGCTGGTGCCCGAACCGAAATCACCCTTATCGATGATCAGGCATCTCAGCCCCTGCGCGCACAAATCGCGGAACAGGCCGGCGCCATTGATGCCGGCGCCGAAAATGACGACGTCGAAATCCTCTTCATTGCCTAGAGCGGTCAGACGATCGGCCGGGTGTGAAGACGTTTCGTTTTGCAGTTGGTTCATGCCGGGTTTGTCCTGACGACGCGCAGGCGTACGCCCGCCTGTTCGAGTTTTTGCGCTTGGGCGTCGCTGATCCCGTCGGTCACCAGAACGGTGTCGAATGCGGTGAGTTCGTCCAGCGCATGCAGAGCGACATTGTTGAACTTGAAATGGTCAACCAGCAGAATGCGTTGGTTGGACGCCGCCATCATCGCCTGCTTGACGCGCACCACCTGCGGATCCTGGATATAGGTGGTTGTGCCGGTGATGGCGGAGACCGAGCAGAACAGCACATTGGCGCGCAGCCTGGAGACGGCGTTTTCGCAGACAATGCCGATATAGGCATTGTATGTCCGGTGATATTGCCCCCCAAGACAGATGAAGTCGATGTCGTCGGCTGCAGTCAACAGAGCTGCTGTCGAGAGACTGTTGCTGATCACGGTCAGCGGTTTGATATCCTGCAAAAGCGGCGCAATGGCGCAGGTCGTGGTCGAATCGTCGAGCATGATGACGTGACCGGCTTCAACGTAGTCCAGAGCAGCGCGCGCCAAAGCGTTCTTTTCCGCGGTTCCCACCGTCATGCGGTAACGGAAGGCGCTCTCGTAGACACCGGATGGCTGCGCAGTCACCGCACCATGCAGCTTGCGCAAGACCCCTTGCTGCGCCAGGTGGTCGATGTGGCGATGGATGGTCATGCGCGAGACACCAAAATGTTCGGCCAGATCGTCAAGCCGGACCTGACCGAGCTTGATGACATAGTTGGCGATTTCTTCCCGCCGTTCGTCTGCCTTGATCACGCGCTATCCCCCTCGGTTTTTTCTGACAGTTGTTCGATATCCGGCCACAGCGGTTTCAATGTTTCAGCAATGCGGCAGTAGAGCGAGAAGCGCCGGTTGAAGTCTGCGCTGCGGGCCGGATCGGGCTGATATTGGCGTCCTGTCGCGCTCAGGTCGCGCGGATCGTCCTGGACCGAGGCAAACAGGCCAACGGCTGCGCCGGCGCATAATGCTGCGCCGAATGCCGCTGCTTCATCGGTCGATGTCACCGTTACCGGCATACCGAGGATATCGGCAAACATCTGCGCAAAGGCCGGGTTACGCGATGCGCCGCCGGTAAGCCGCGCCTCTTTGAAGGCGAAACCGTCATGCAGCGCATCGATATGGATTTTATGATTGAAGGCGATGCCTTCGAGCACGGCCTTCAGCATATCGCCGCGATCGTGCCAGCCATGCAGCCCGAGAAAACTACCGCTGGCGACATTCCCATGGGGCGAGCCGAAGAGATAGGGATGAAAAAGGATGGTCGATGGTCTTTGCAGGGCGGCGTCGATCTCGTGCGCCAGCGTCTCGTGGATCGACGTGCCGCTTTCGGCTGCTGCGTCCTGGTCCTTGCGGCATAGTGTGTCGAGGAACCAGTCGTAGTTTGCGGCTGAAGCAGGCGAGATCGCCATGTTGTTCCATCGCCCTGCATCAATGGCATTGCGGCAGAACCAGCGGGGATCGACGCGCACGTCCGTGGAGACAACCTGGTTAATCGAATAGGTGCCTGCGACGATGCTGACGATGTCGTCGGCATGGCCGCCGATGCCGAGTGCAGAAGCCGTGACGTCATGCAAGCCGAAGGCCACCGGAGTACCGGCCGCAAGCCCTGTCAGGGTCGCGGCATCGGACGTGACGTATCCGGCGATCTCGGCGGAATGCGCCATCGGCGGCAGTGCTTCGAACACCTCGTCGAGGCCGAAAAGGCGCATTGCTTCCGGTGAAAAGGCCTGGGTGTGGACGTCGGTGAAGGATGTGCTTGCCTCGGTCCGGTCGGTTCCGATCGTGCCCGTGAGGCAGAAACGCAGCCAGTCCTTGCAGCCTAGCACATGGCGGATGCGCTTGTAGCGCTCTGGCTCATGCTGCTTGATCCAGGCGAGCAGGGCAGACGGTGCGGATACGTGCGGAATCTGGCCGGTCAAAGCCAGCGCTTGGCTGAATACGGCACTCTCGGACCACGTGTCGATGACTGCGCCAGCGCGGCTGTCGAGCGATAGAATACCCGGACCAAGAGGCTGTTTGTCTTCACCGAGCAGATAAAGGCCGTCGCCATGGGCCGTCGCCGCGACCGCCTTGATATCTGATGCGGGCCTGCCGCTGAGGGTAATCGCCTCGCGGATCGCCTCGGCCGTGGCGCTCCAAAGTCCGGCCATGTCGCGTTCGACAAAGCGCGGCTGGGGGATGGATTGCGGCACGCGCCGCCGCGCGACTGAAAGCTGCGTCCCGTCCGCATCAAAGATGACCGCCTTCGTCACAGTCAGTCCGTTGTCGATCCCCAGCAGGCTCGCCATGGTTTTCCTCGTCGTTGATCGGGCATCGAGACACCGTCATCCAACGCAGAAGACGATACCATATTGTGATACGGTATCGTATTTCAGTGTGAAATTAACGTCAAGGATTGTTATCTTTTTGAGGAGCTTTTTCAGCCGTATGTTGCCGTCTCTGGCTGCAAGCACATGCCCGGAATGCAGCGCGATTGCGGCGATAACCGAAATTATACCGAAGGAAAAAAATGCACAGAAGGGCATTCACTGCAGAATGCGCTGGGATAATGGAATGGCACCATCAAGGCCTCTTCCGTCATTCCGGAAGCCGTCGATTGATTGTCTATCAATCGCAATCGAGATTGAGGGCGCCCGAAGGCGCCCTCGGATAGTGTCACTCAGAGAGCGTGAATGGAGCCGTGTACTTGTCGACATTGTCCTTGGTGATCAGCAGGCAATCGAACAGCTGCTTTTCAGTTGCAGCGCCGGTCTTGCCCGTCTTGATGAAGGAATCGGCTTGCTTGACGGCTTCGGCCGAGAAGATCGCCACTGGCTGAAGAACGGTATATTCCAGTTCGCCAGCCTTGATGGCTGCTACGGCGTCCGGGGAGCCGTCGAAGCCACCGACCTTGATGTTGGCAAGCTTGCCGGCTTCCTTCAGTGCAGCGATCGCACCGAGCGCCATTTCGTCGTTGCCGCTGATCAGGCCGATGACGTCAGGATTAGCCTGGAGCAGGCTCTGCATCTTGTCGTGACCCTGGGTACGGTCCCAGTTGGCAACCTGCGAGCCGACCTTTTCCAGATCAGGATACTGGCTGAGAACAGTTTCGTAACCGTTCGACCGGGTAGCTGCATTGTTGTCCGAAGGGGCGCCGAAAAGCTCAACGTATTTTCCCTTTTCGCCGATGCTCTGGACCCACTGCTGGGCACCGAGGGCTGCACCCTGCGCGTTGTTGGAAACGAGCTGTGCCTTGGCGAGGCCTTCCTGGTTGATCTCGGCGTTGACGAGGAAAACCGGGATGTTGGCAGCGATGGCCTTCTTCACGGCACCGATGGAACCGTCAGCATTGGCCGGATCGAGAATGATTGCGACCGATTTGTTGGTGATCGCGGTATCGATCAGGTTGCTTTCGGTGTTGGTGTCGCCCTTGGATGCACCAACCGTTGCTGTATATCCAAGTTCCTTGGCCTTTGCCGCGGCCACTTCGCCTTCCGTGAACCAATAGGGGTTCGACGGGTCGTTGACGATGATCGAAATCAGGCCTTCGGCCGATGCAGCCGTCGCCGACAGCGCCATGACAGGTGCAGCCAGGATGAAGCTGGCCAGCAGCATTCTCTTTGTCAGTTTCAACATTGTACTCTCTCCCTTGATGGTTGGTCGTATGCCAGTCAGCTGGCGATCTTCCCGTGAGTGGCATTGGCGGTCTGGCCTTTGCCGGTCGATTGCAGAGAAGCGGATGTGCCGTCGGTCTCGGTCGTCTTCTTGACGCGGCGGCGATACTGAACGGCATTGAGCAGCACCGCGAGCACGATGACCGCGCCGGTGAAGACTGTCTGCCAGTAGGAGGAAATGCCGATGATCACCAAGCCATCGGACAGGAAGCCGATGACGAAGGCACCAAGCAGGGTTCCACGAATATTGCCGCGGCCGCCCGTCAGTGCAGCGCCACCGATGACCACGGCTGCGATGGCCGTCAGTTCATACGAGGTGCCGGCCGTCGGGCCAGCCGAGGTCAGCTGCGAGGACAGGATGAGGCCAGCGATGGCAGCGCAGATCCCGGACAGCATGTAGACTGCCACCTGAACCTTCTTGACCGGAACGCCGCTGAGTTCTGCAGCCCGCTCATTGCCGCCCGTGGAATACAGCCAGCGGCCGAAAGCCGAGCGGTTGAGCACGAGGCTGCCGATGAGCGCCAGGACGACCAGAACGACGACACCGATCGGAATGCCGGCGAGACGATTGAAGCCAAGCCAGTCGAAGCCGGTATTGCCCAGTTCCGCCTTGCCGCCAAGGTTGTTGTAGGTCAGTCCATTGGTCATCAAAAGCGCAAAGCCGCGCGCCACGTACATCACGCCGAGCGTTGCAACGAAGGCCGGAACTTTGAAGCGGGCTATAAGAATGCCGTTGATCATACCAACGAAGGCACCAAGTGCACAGACGAGCAAGACGACGACCCAGATCGGTGGGTAGAGAACGACGCCAAGCGCGTTAAGCGTCACGCCCTGCATCAGGAAACCTGCAACGACCCCTGCAAGCCCAAGCGTCGAGCCGACCGACAGGTCGATGCCGCCATTCAGGATGACGAGCAGCATGCCGATCGCGAGAATCCCGTAGATCGCCACATGCGACGACATGATCAGAAAGTTGCTGACCGAAAAATAATAGGGCGACAGGAACGAGAAGACGACGATGATGGCAATCAGCGCGAAAAATGCCCGCCCTTCAAGCAATAGCCTGCCCAGGTCAAAGCCATCGCGGAAAAGACCTGAACGAGGTGGGGTGGTGACTGAACTGGCCATAGTCAGGGCTCCATTAAACTCGGTAATCAGACATGCACGGCTTCGCCCGAGGCGGCCATGATCTCTTCTTTTGAAACATTGGCGCCGAACTGCGCTGAAATCTTGCCGCGCCGCATCACCACAACCCGGTGCGCAATGCTGAGGCATTCGGCGACCTCGGATGTGGAGAAAACGACGGCGAGGCCCTTGGCTGCCCGTTCGCTGAGCAGGCGGAACACCTCGGCCTTTGCGCCGATGTCGATGCCGCGGCTCGGCTCATCGAGAAGAATGACGCGCGGATTGGTCGCCAGCATCTTGCCGATGACGACTTTCTGCTGGTTGCCGCCCGACAATGAGCCGATCGCAGCACTTCCGCCATCGGTCTTGATATGAACCTTACTGATCGCTTCGTTGACGACAGCCTGTTCGCCGGACCGCGACATCAGCATGCGTCTGGTAAAGCTTGCGATGCTGGCGAGCGACAGGTTCTGGCCAACCGACATCGTCTGAACCAAGCCGTCCCGCTGGCGATCCTCCGGGACGAGCACTAGGCCCCTATCGATGCGCTGCGCAATGCTAAGGCGTGTGATGTCGTCGCCTTCGACGATCACACGGCCACCGCTCAGCGGCATCCGTCCGGCAACCGCTTCAAGCAGTTCCGTGCGGCCCGCCCCCATCAGTCCATAGATGCAGACGATCTCGCCGGCCTTGACCTCAAGTGACAGGCGATCAACGACCGAATAGCCGGATCCCGAGGCATCGTCGACGCTGACATTCTCGATCGACAAGGCCGTTTCGCCGAATGCGTAGCCTGTTGGCGGGGAACCGAGATCGAAGTTCTCGCCGACCATGTTGCGGACAATCCACTCCAGGTCGATGTCTTTTGCCTCGGCATTGGCCGTCATGGCGCCATCGCGCAATACTACGGCGTAATCGGTGATCTGCAGCGCCTCTTCGAGGTGATGGGATATATAGACGATCGAGACGCCCCGGCTCGTCAGGTCGCGTATCACCTTGAACAGCACTTCGACTTCCGTCGCGCTCAGCGCCGATGTCGGCTCGTCCATGATCAGAATGCGGGAATCGACCGACAAAGCGCGTGCAATCTCGACGATCTGCTGCTGCCCCAGCCGCAGATCCTCGACAAGGGTCATTGGGTCGATGTCTTCCTCTAGATCGGCCATCAGGGCTCTGGCCTGCCGCGCTTCCTCGGCAAAATCGACACCCGTTGCCGTGCGGATTTCCCGGCCCATGAAGATATTGTCGCGAACGCTGAGATTGGGCGCCAGGCTGAGTTCCTGGTGAATGATCGAGATGCCGCAATCACGGGCATCGGAAGCCGATGAGAAATGCACCACTTCGCCGTCAAGCACGATATCACCAGACGTGGGCGTTACCACGCCCGACAGGATCTTCATCAGCGTCGATTTGCCGGCGCCATTCTCCCCGAACAGTGTGGTGACCTTGCCGCGGTGGATGTCGAAGTTGACGCCTTTCAGCGCATGGACATTGCCATAGGACTTGGCAATGTTCCGCGCGGACAGGACGGCGTCATCAGACGCCGGAGGGGTTGCAGCTAAAGGCTTCATTGCACGTCCAGCCTTACCGGCGTGACCAGCCAGTTTTTCGGATTGATCAGTTTGAACGCGCCAATAATCGATACCGTCTTGCCGGTCAGCTGGCTTGTGTCGATCTGGGCAAGAACGTCTTTCTTCAGCTGGTTGTTGAGAGCGGAACCCGCATCCTGATATTCGATCTGGTTGGTAAATTGGCCGAACGCGATCGTGCCCGTGGCATCGCGCAGTTCCGTTCCGTTGATGGCCGGTCCGGTTTGCACGCGGACGCGCACCGTATCGGGGATGCCTTCGACCTTGACGTCGTAAATGCCTGATTTCGGCTCGCCGAAAACCCCGGTCAGCTTGACGGACATCACAGCGCCAGTACCCGCAGAAATGCCATATGTCTTCTCGGCAGCAGGCCGGTCGCTGGCGATGGCAGCAGCCAGCGTTGCAGCATCGACCGCGCGCTCTTCAACACCGGCCTTTATCTTCGGGAATTCCGTGGCGCCGTAATCGGCAGCGGAGAACACCCCGGCCTTCACGTCATCGCTTGAGCCAATTCTAATGACCTTGGTATCGAGCGCCATTGCGGCAAGAACAATCAGCACGGCAGCCGAGGCCACGATCCGGCCCATGTTGGACTGCTTGCGGCCCTTCTTTGCGATGTAAGACTGTGAACTCATATCGTGCCGACCTGTACTTGATGTTGGATCAATAGCGGACGCAACGCTCGTAGCGGTGCAGTTTGCGGGAGATGGTAGGTAGGGCCAATGCCAGCTGCACCGGAGATCGGGAGCGTCAGGAGGCGTGGGACTGCGTTTGGTCGAACTGTGATCGTCTGCATGATTACTCCTCCTCAGCTTCCTGCGCGCGGCGATATCCCCCCACCCGCGCAGCGCAATTCCGCATCTTTGCCAGGACCCCATCAGTCCCGTTATCCGAGCATTATAACTTACCCCAATAGTGTGATACGTTTCTGCTCATGTCAACGCTTACAACGTTAAGATAAAGCATTTGAGTGATACGTTTCCATATTGAGCAACCGGAAACCCAGGAAGAAAGTCCAACCCCTCGCAAGGATGCGCGACCAGTAACCCGCAAAAACCGTACGAATTCCATTATCTTCCAAGTTAGACACCCCGCATTCAAGCCGAAGTCAGCAACCTCAAAAGTTCTTTTCTTTCATCATGTTCCTCGAAAAATCTGTATGTGATAATCAAGGGATATCGTGTGATCTTGTTGACTTAAACTACGTTTTGTGTAAAAAAATGCAATAGGTGAAATTAATTACATTTTGCAACGAGCGGCACGGGAGGGGAGATGGTGCGAACGGTTACAGCGCGCGACCGCGACGACAGCCTGGCTGTCCGCGCAGCATGGCTCCATTACGTCGGCGGCTTAACGCAGGCGGAGGTTGCGTCCCGGCTCGGCATACCGAATGTAAAGGCGCACCGGCTGATCATGTGGGCAAACCAGAATGGGGTGGTAAAATTCTCCATCCATGGTGACGTGACCGAATGCGTGGCAATCGAAACCAAGATCGCTGATCTCTTCGGGCTGGATTATTGCGAAGTCCTGCCGGACCTCTATGACAAAAGCCTGCTGATGCGCGCACTCGGCGTTGCGGGAGCCGAATTCCTGCAGCGCGAAATCAAAAATTTGCAGGGCCAAGTAATCGGCATCGGCAATGGCCGCACATTGGCTGCGGCTATTGCTGCGATGCCGAATGTGGATGCCGGAGATGTACGGTTTGTTTCACTTCTTGGCGGCCTGACGCGCAATTATGCGGCAAACCCCCACGATGTCATGCACCGCCTCGCCGAAAAAACCGGCGCGGTTTCCTATGTCATGCCGGTGCCGTTCTTTGCCAACTCGGTGGAAGACCGGGAGGTGCTCCTGTCTCAGCGTGGTGTGCGTCACGTCTTCGACCTGGCCGCGCGCGCCGATTTGATGCTGATTGGTATCGGCACCGCAGAACTCGATTCCCAGCTCGTCGTGTCGCAGATGATCGAGGTTCCCGAGATGCAGGATGTGCGCGATCACGGCGGGGTCGGCGAGATGCTCGGCCATTTCTTCGATGCGGGTGGCAAGCCTGTCGAGACGACGCTGGGTGAACGGACTCTATCACCAAGCCTGGAAAGCATGAAGGCACGCCGCATTGTCGCGATCGCCGGCGGGCCGGGCAAAATCCCGGCAATCCGCTCGGCATTGTTGAGCGGCTGTCTCAGTGGACTGATCATCGACGAACAGACGGCGTCGGCGCTTATAAACGATGCGTCCTAACGCAGTTAGAGAATTGGAGACCCTGATGCCCCATGCCGGGAAAGATATCCTGATCGGCATCGACGCTGGAACCTCGGTGATCAAGGCAGTCGCCTTCGATCTGACCGGTCGCCAGATTGCTGCGGCTTCCGTGCCGAACAGCTATTCCACGGGCGAAGACGGCGCAGCATTTCAGTCCCTGGCAAAGACATGGGACGATTGCGCCCGGACGATCCGCGATCTCGGCACCAAGGTCGAAGGCCTTGCGCAGCGCACGGTAGCACTCGGCGCCACCGGGCAGGGGGACGGCACCTGGCTCGTGGGTAAGGACAACACACCGGCAGCGGATGCCTGGCTTTGGCTCGATGCACGCGCAGCACCGACCGTGCGTAAACTCTGTGCCTCTCCAGATGACCGCGCCCGCTTCGAAGCCACGGGGACCGGACTTTCCACCTGCCAGCAGGGTGCTCAACTCGCTCATATGGCTTCTCAGAGCCCTGAACTGCTCGAACAGGCGGACATTGCCCTTCACTGCAAGGACTGGCTTTACCTGAACCTGACAGGCGTGCGGGCCACCGATCCATCGGAGGCAAGTTTCACGTTCGGCAATTTTCGCACGCGCCAGTATGACGACACCGTCATTGCCATACTCGGGCTGACCGCAAAGCGGCGGCTGTTGCCCGAGATTATCGACGGAACGCAGGTCAGTCATCCGCTCTCTTCGGCCGCCGCAGCGCAGACCGGGCTTCTGGAGGGGACGCCGGTGAGCCTCGGTTACGTCGATTTCGCCTGCACGGCGCTCGGTGCCGGCATCTTTACAGAGGGCAAGGCATCAGCCTGCTCGACAATTGGCTCCACCGGCATGCACATGCGCGCGATGGCGGTTGATGACGTCGTCCTGAATGCCGAATGCACAGGCTATATGGTCGTCCTGCCGATACCGGGCATCGTCGCCCCGGCGCAATCGAACATGGCAGCGACGCTCAATATCGACTGGGCGCTACGGATGGTCGGCGACCTGATGGGCGAGATGGGGCATCCGGTCTTTCACGGCGAATTGGTCGGGCGGATCGAAGGCTGGCTTGCAGCAAGCCGCCCGGGCGCCATCCTCTATCACCCCTATATTTCCGAAGCCGGAGAACGCGGGCCGTTCGTCAACCCGGATGCCCGCGCCGGGTTCATCGGCCTGAGCAGCGGACACCGGTTTCCCGATCTTTTGCGGGCGGTGGTCGAGGGGCTGGGAATGGGCACACGCGATTGTTACGCGGCGATGGGCGAGATGCCCGCCGAATTGAGGATGACAGGCGGAGCCGCGCGCTCAACGGCATTGCGTTCGGTTATCGCGGCCGCTGTCGGATCGCCGACCCGTGTCTCGTCGCGTGAAGAGGCTGGCGCTGCGGGCGCTGCCATGATCGCCGCCGTCGCCATCGGTGTGTACCAGGACATGAATGCCTGTATCGCCGAATGGGTAACGCCGTTGCTCGGTCCTGCGGAAGCACCCGATAGTGCGCTGGTAGAGGCCTATTCCCGAATGTTCCCGGCCTATTTAAACGCCCGCCGCGCGCTCGCGCCGGTGTGGGACATGATGGCCGAGCGCGCTATTGGCGGAACGAATTGACGAATTTTGGCGCTGCCCGACCGAGATCTGGTGCAGCGCGTACATCACGATTGGCCATGCCAAAGGAGAGTGACATGAATGATTCCCGGATGATCGACCTGTTCATTATCGGGGGCGGCATCAACGGCGCGGGTATCGCGCGTGATGCGGCGGGCCGGGGTCTATCGGTTATCCTGTGCGAAAAGGACGATCTCGCGCAGGGAACATCGTCCCGATCGGGTAAACTTGTCCATGGCGGCCTGCGCTATCTTGAATATTACGAATTCCGTCTCGTACGGGAGGCCTTGATCGAGCGTGAAGTGCTTCTGAACTCCGCCAGCCATATCATATGGCCGATGCGCTTCGTGCTGCCGCACAGTCCTGACGATCGTCCTGCCTGGCTCGTACGGCTTGGCCTTTTTCTCTATGATCACCTCGGTGGCCGCAAGAAGCTGCCAGGCACCCGCTCTCTCGATCTGCGCCGCGATCCCGAGGGCGCGCCGATCATGGACAAATACGTCAAGGGTTTCGAATATTCCGATTGCTGGGTGGATGATGCCCGCCTTGTTGTCCTCAACGCCGTCGGTGCTGCCGAAAAGGGTGCCGAGATCCTGACGCGCACGGCCTGTACCAGCGCACGGCGCGAAAACGGTGGCTGGACAATCCAGATGCGCGACGAGCGCACCGGAGAAATCCGCACGGTGCGCGCGCGCGTCGTCGTCAATGCCGGCGGCCCCTGGGTCAACGACATCGTCGGCCGCGTCGCCGGCTCAAACAGCCGCCGCAACGTGCGCCTCGTCAAAGGCAGCCACATCATCGTGCCAAAATTCTGGGAAGGCCAGCATGCCTACCTGGTTCAGAACCACGACAAACGGGTCATTTTCATCAACCCTTACGAAGGCGACAAAGCCCTGATCGGCACCACCGACATTCCCTATGATGGTGCCCCGGAAGAGGTGAAAGCCGAGGAAGCTGAAGTCGAATACCTGCTGGCGGCCGTCAACCGCTACTTTAAGGAGACGCTGCGGCGCGAGGACGTGCTGGAGACATTTTCCGGCGTGCGGCCGCTGTTCGACGATGGTCAAGGCAACCCGTCTGCGGTAACACGCGATTATACGTTCGATCTCGATGAGACCGACGGTGCACCGCTGCTCAGTGTGTTCGGCGGCAAGATCACCACGTTCCGTAAACTTTCCGAGCATGCGATCGAAAAAATTGCCAAATTCTTCCCGGCCATGGGCGGAAACTGGACACGGCAATCGATCCTGCCCGGCGGCGAAATTGCAAACGCCGACTTCATCCAGTTCACGGAAAACCTGCGCCGTGCCTATCCCTGGATGCCGCGCTCGCTTATCCAACATTACGGCCGCCTCTATGGCTCGCGGATCGACAAGATCATTGGTGATGCAACCGCGCTGGACGGCCTTGGCCGGCATTTCGGTGCGCATCTATACGAGGCCGAAGTGCGGTATCTGATGGCGCACGAATGGGCGATGACAGCCGAAGACATCCTTCAGCGCCGGACAAAACAGGGCCTGCATTTGAGCGAAAGCGAGAAGGCAACCTTTGGCGCATGGTTTGAGGCAGACCGTGCACAGAGCGTCCGCGCCTCCGGGTAAACCGCACACTGCCCGCGTCGTCACCGTCTGCAATCTTAACCTTGAGAAGCTGCCATGTCCCTGACCCTGTCGCTGAATACCAATCCTCTGGTCAACCGTTTCGCCGCCCCCGACGACCTTATCGACACCGTTGCACGCGACCTGAAAATCCGCGACCTGCAACTGACCCATGAATTCATCAATCCGTCATGGCCAGCGCCGGTGATCCGCCGGGTAACACGCAGTTTTCGTGCCGCCCTCGATCGGACCGGCGTGCGCGTCACCTCCGGCATGACCGGCCCCTATGGGCGGCTCAACCATTTCGGCCACCCCGATCGCGACGTGCGACGCTATTACGTCGACTGGTTCAAGACCTTTGCCGACATCTCGGCTGACCTCGGGGCAAAATCCGTCGGTACGCAGTTCGCCATCTTCACTTTTGCTGATTTCGATGATCCGCAACGCCGTGAAGACCTGACCCAGATCGCCATCGATTGCTGGGCGGAAGTGGCCGAACATGGCAAGTCGGCCGGGCTGGATTACGTGTTCTGGGAACCGATGTCGGTTGGACGCGAATTCGGGCATACCATTCCAGAGTGCATGGCGCTGCAGGACAGGCTGACGGCGGCTGATATGGCAATCCCGATGTGGATGATGGCCGATATCGATCACGGCGACGTCACCTCACCGGACCCCGACGACACCGACCCCTATGCCTGGGCGCGGGCAGTGCCGAAGGTCTCGCCGATCATCCATATCAAGCAGAGCAAGATGGACAAGGGCGGTCACCGCCCCTTCACCGCCGAACACAATGCCACGGGACGGGTCCAGCCGGAACCGCTACTGGCAGCGTTCCTGGAGGGCGGTGCGGTAGACAATGAAATCTGCCTGGAACTGTCATTCAAGGAACGTGAACCGGACGACCGCAACGTCATCCCCGCTATCGCCGAAAGCATCGCGTTCTGGGCTCCGCATATTGATACGGGTGCGGCGGATCTGAAAATCTGAGGAAGCGTGATTGTGGCTGTCCATGAGAGACCGTCGTGGTTGGGTTCGCGAATGTCTGCGTATGATATTGCTCAAGTTACGGCACAGCATGATCGATTGAAGCCGGCGCCTCCCGACCGAAATTTCAAGCTTTGAAAGCTCCGGGCGGGCAACGGCTTCATTTTTTTCTGCAGGTGCAAGCGTCGTAGCCGCCCGAAAACAGCCGGCCAGCCCTCATGCCGATCATTGCCGGAATATCGCGGATATGCGGAACGCGCAGGGATCGGGCAACAGCAATAGCCGCTTCCGCACAGACCGCCGCGTCTTCAGCCGCCTTGTGATGTTTGAAGGTCAGGCCGAGATGGCTAGCCAGAATGTTGAGCTTGTGCGATCCGAGATGCGGCCAGACCTTTTGCGCCATCTTCACCGAGCAGAGATAGGATAGTTCGGGGTAGGCCTGCCGGTAGAGATCGAGGCAAGAGCGCCAGACACTGAAATCGAAGGCGGCATTGTGGGCGATCATCGTCGCTCCGCGAAAGTCATCGGTGAATTCGTCCATCACCTCAGGAAACTCACCAGCATCTTCCACGTGTTCCGGACGGATGCCGTGAATGGCAATGTTGAAGGATGAAAAGCGCATGTTGCTGGGGCGGATCAGCCTTTCCTCCACCCGGACGACCCGGCCATCCTCAATCCAGGCCAAACCAACAGAACAAGCACTGCCACGCTGCTCGTTAGCGGTTTCGAAATCAATGGCGATTGTCTTCAAGGGGATATCCCGGTTGGTTTTGCCGAGCTTTTAGCGCCGAGCGAGTGATTTGGCAAAGACAAGCTCAAGACCCGTCAATCACCTCTTGGGGCGTATTGCCCGCGAAGCATCGATTTGATGCAAGGATATCTGTGCAGGGTGTTATCGATGCATGCTCGCATACAAATGTGTGTTTCGGCGCCCTCAAAAGATTGGAACATATCTTGGATATCCCACTTGGACGAAGCCCACCTTCAATGGCGTCGTCGTTGGCGCTATCGCTAGGACCATAGTTGGTTTTACTAGGGGCGACTGGGTGACCGGCGATACTGCGCGAAAGAACTCCGCCGTGCCGCCTTGGTGAAAGATCGCTCATGGCAGAAAATTGAGGCTAACATGCCGGGCGCTGTCCTGAAATGTTGTTCCACACATCCGATCGCCATCCGTCTGTTTCAAAATCTCTAGGAATGACCATGTCCAAATTCACCGATGAGCGCCTGAATAAACTTCTCGCACTGGGAAGCCGCATCGAGAGCGAAGCCAGACGAAAGCAGCAGGAAATCGAACTGGCCAAATCCAGGAAGGCCGACCGTAAACAATGGGTGGAGGAAAACTGGGTGCAGGTGTTCCGGCCGAAGATCGAAAGCCTCATCGAGATCCTGAACCAGAAGCTTCAAATGGCTGATATGCCGAAAATGCGACTGACCGAGCCAGCTCCGGGGACGTCGTCCAAAGTCGAGATGGAAATCGCCAGCGAGCTGACGGGCCGCTCGATCCGAAGTGCCGTTAGCCTGACCGAGGATCATATCCAGTTCCAGCACTACCGCCGCTCCTCTGCGCAAAGCGTATCGGTTGGGCATAACGTGATCGGCCTCGACGATTTCACTACGGATAAAGTCAACGAAGTTCTGATCGACGTGCTCGATGCTTTTACCCGTGATTTTCCCAAATAGGGCAAACCGCACCGCACAGAATATATCCGGCAGGTTGAGCCAAAGGGTTGGCACCCGGTGCCTTGCAGCACCGGGTGCCAGAGATCTCAGCGATGCAAAAGAGCGCGCTGCTTGACATGTGTTTCCCAGGTTGTCGTGGCCTCAAGAGCCGCCTGCTTGTTGTGAAACGCGAAAGTATGCTGGCCACTGGCACGGCTCGCGGGGCTGAAAGGCAGCGCATCATAGTCGGTGCCCTCGTTGATCCCCACGGATTGGAGAACCGCCTTGATCTCGTGCACATAGCGTCCGGTGATGGCAAAATCGACGTTCATGGAATTTCCTTTGCGGTGCATGCCAAGCCACAGGGCTTGTCATGGGTTCATTGGTGTTGGCGTAACGGATCGGGCCGATCGAAGGCCCGCAATTTTTCGTACAAAGCTTCGACCGCTGCCGCTGCCAGACCGGCGGATGCGGCATACCCTTGCGAGGCAATGGCGGTTTCGCTCCGAGCACTCGACCAGCGCCACAATCCTTTGAAACGCGGACGCGGCTCCAGGAATATCCGCCCGATCGGGATATCGCCGTCGAAGCCGAGGAAATCATTTTCGAGAGACAGTTCCAGCAATCGCCACTGATAATGGGATCGCTTGATTTCAACGGGCGTCACAGGTTTTGTCTTCCGCTGTTGGCATGCGTTTGCGTCGGGCACAGCGTTCTCGGCGCTTGTCTGGTGAAACCCGGCGCGTTCTCAGTCTTTCGCGCGTTTCTTCGGATCAGCGGGCTTGGCGGTGACGGCCTTGTCAGCAGCTGGCGCAGATGGCTGCTTCAACTCTTCTTCAGTCTTGGGGCGAAACTTGATCATCTCGATGGTCTTTCGGCTGTGCTCCGAATTGAGGGGAGCTGGTATTTTCGTCATGAAAACAAGGTAAAATGTGTAACCCGTTCAGAAATACGCCTGATCGACAGCCATGCAGGCGCCAAGCGCCAAAGACAAAGTCAATGTCCACTGGATGAAGAAAAGAACATATCGAAAGTGATAAATGGAATCGAAGATTGATTTCATCGCCGGACTCCCGTGATAAATCGGATATCTGGTGCTTTATCATACTGCACTGGATTTATGTTTTAATTATTCAAACACACAGGGTTATGTTCGCTCCCTGTCGCAGAATGACTGCTGGCACTCGCAGTCGCAGAGTGCTACTCCTTGTGCAGGGGAGAAGCCATCCGGCTGCAAGCCCATTAAGGATCCAAACATGGCTGATACCAATTTTCGTCCGCTGCACGACCGCGTTGTGGTGCGCCGTATCGAAGCCGAAGCAAAGACCAAGGGTGGCATCATCATTCCTGATACGGCCAAGGAAAAGCCGCAGGAAGGCGAAATCGTCGCCGTCGGCACCGGCACCCGTGATGAAGCAGGCAAGATCGTTGCGCTCGACGTCAAGGCCGGCGATCGTATCCTGTTCGGCAAGTGGTCGGGCACCGAAGTCAAGCTCAACGGCGAAGACCTTCTGATCATGAAGGAAGCCGACATCATGGGCGTTATCGGCTGATCTCAGCCTCACCGTTCATTTCCCTTTCCTGAAGACATTGGGCGATACGCCCGGGAGTTCTTTCTATGGCTGCCAAACAAATCAAATTCGGCCGTGACGCGCGCGAAAAGCTGCTGCGCGGCGTCGATATCCTCGCCGATGCCGTCAAGGTCACGCTTGGCCCAAAGGGCCGCAACGTCATCATTGACAAGTCCTATGGCGCACCGCGCATCACCAAGGATGGTGTAACGGTCGCCAAGGAAATCGAGATCGAGGACAAGTTCGAAAACATGGGCGCCCAGATGGTGCGCGAAGTGGCCTCCAAGACCAATGACATCGCCGGTGACGGCACGACGACGGCAACCGTTCTCGCCCAGGCCATCGTCCGCGAAGGCACCAAGGCGGTTGCAGCCGGCATGAACCCGATGGACCTGAAACGCGGCATCGATCTGGCCGTGACGGAAGTGGTCAAGGGACTGGTGGCCAAGGCCAAGAAGATCAGCACCTCGGAAGAGGTGGCCCAGGTCGGCACGATCTCTGCCAATGGCGAAACCGAAATCGGCCAGTACATTGCGGACGCGATGCAGAAGGTCGGCAATGAAGGCGTCATCACGGTTGAAGAAGCCAAGACCGCCGAAACCGAACTCGAAGTCGTCGAGGGCATGCAGTTCGACCGCGGCTACCTCAGCCCTTACTTCGTAACCAATCCTGAAAAGATGGTTGCTGAACTCGAGGACGCCTATGTGCTGCTGCACGAAAAGAAGCTATCCAATTTGCAGGCGCTTTTGCCTGTGTTGGAAGCCGTCGTTCAGACCGGCAAGCCGCTCCTGATCATCTCGGAAGATGTCGAAGGCGAAGCGCTTGCTACGCTCGTCGTCAACAAGCTGCGAGGCGGCTTGAAGATTGCTGCCGTCAAGGCCCCTGGCTTCGGCGACCGCCGCAAGGCTATGCTTGAAGACATCGCGGTTCTGACTGCGGGGCAGGTCGTGTCAGAGGATATCGGCATCAAGCTCGAAAATGTCACGCTCGACATGCTCGGCCGCGTCAAGAAGGTCACCATTACCAAGGAAAACACTATCCTTGTCGATGGTGCAGGTAACAAGGCTGAGATCGATGGCCGCGTTGCCCAGATCAAGGCCCAGATCGAGGAAACGACGTCTGACTACGACAAGGAAAAGCTGCAGGAACGTCTTGCCAAGCTTTCGGGCGGCGTTGCCGTCATCCGTGTTGGCGGTGCGACTGAAATCGAAGTGAAGGAAAAGAAGGACCGTATCGACGACGCGCTGAACGCAACCCGTGCAGCGGTCGAAGAAGGCATCGTCCCAGGCGGCGGTACGGCTCTGCTGCGCGCCTCGATCGTTCTCGATATCAAGGGTGCAAACGACGATCAGACTGCGGGCATCAACATCGTGCGCAAGGCCCTTCAGTCGCTGGTTCGCCAGATCGCTGAAAATGCAGGCGACGAAGGCTCGATCATCGTTGGCAAGATCCTCGAAAGCAACACCGACAACTACGGCTACAACGCCCAGACCGGCGAATTTGGCGACATGATTGCCATGGGTATCGTCGATCCGGTCAAGGTTGTTCGCACAGCCCTGCAGAACGCGGCTTCGGTTGCTTCGCTGCTGATCACCACGGAAGCCATGATTGCCGAACTGCCGAAGAAGGATTCGGCTGGCGGCAGCATGCCTGACATGGGCGGCATGATGTAGAGCGTTTTCGTTTCGAAAACGACGACAGCATTCCAAACCAAGAGGGGTCCGGCGATCGGGTCCCTCTTGGTCATTTGTAGACAGAACGATTTTTGAACTGAGCTATACACCAACGTCTGCCTTCATCACACGATCATGTGTGTTTCGCGGTGAAAGCCTGCACCGAATCGGTTTCCCTCCTGAGTTGCTCGAAGCAGGTCAGGGCCGGACAAGGCAAAGTTTAGTGCCCGAATGTGGTCATGCCTATGGGCTTCGGATTTTTGCGAAAATTTCTCGATCCGGTCACGGAAATGAGATATTTGCCCCCAAACCCACGTTCCACCATGAACTATTTAGTGGCAGTCGAGAATGGTCATGTTTCTCATCTCTGCCCTTTGCCGGAAACCATGGCTCGTGGCCTTCCTCGGTGCGCATTGACGGCATGGAGTTCCCGCGCAATCCGCCGACCTGAGGGCGGTGTGCCGCGCCAGAAAGTGGTCTACAGTGGAAGCGCAAACGCAATGCGTTTGTCGCGACAAGTACCGTAAGCGACAACCATCAGTGAATGTTTTATGCTGCCAGTCTGCTCATTGTGACGGGCTCTACCAAAACCTAGAGGACAATCAGGAGTTCAGGTCGCAAGTTTGCGCGCCTCTGTCATCCGCTTTGTGGACGCTGGCAACAGGTTCCGTTGTTTTGCCTGTTCAGATGCCTGTCCGGGAACCAATTGCCCAGTTGCGTGTTTACCGCCGCCGGACAGTTGGT
This sequence comes from Pararhizobium sp., assembly GCF_965279435.1. Taxonomy (NCBI): domain Bacteria; kingdom Pseudomonadati; phylum Pseudomonadota; class Alphaproteobacteria; order Hyphomicrobiales; family Rhizobiaceae; genus Pararhizobium; species Pararhizobium sp. The sequence continues at coordinate 616,841 of NZ_CBDIHY010000002.1, read as the reverse complement.
AACTCTCCTGCCGGCCTCATTCACTTTCAGGAGCTATCACTATGAACTTTCGTCCGATCGTTGCCGGCCTTGTTTTTTCTCTTCTCTCCGGCGCCGCCTTTGCGCAGACCGCCGCAGCAACTGGCGCTGACGCTGCACTTACCGGTCCTGGCATCACGATGGGGACTGCCGCCACCATCCCACTCAAGTATGTGAACATCCAGGACACAGATCTGATGACCTCGAGGCTGATCGGCATCGACATCTACAACAAGCAGAATGAGGCGATCGGCGAGATTTCCGACGTTGTGATCGGTGATGGAAAGTCGGTTATCGGTATTGTTGCAAGTGTCGGCGGCTTCCTCAGCATCGGCGAAAGCTACGTCGTTCTCGATCCGGCATCGGTTGCCCTTGCTGAAGTTGACGGCAGCTGGAAGGCCTATGTCGACACCACGAAGGACGATCTGTCGAACGCCCCCAAGCTCGACTATTCGAAGTTGAAGAAATAACCGGCACGGGTGAGCTTTCGGGCTCACCCAACTTCGTCCTCTGGACGCAAGCTCACAGAGTAGGACCCGGCGTGACAGTTCCGTCCTCGCGGAGCGAGGTTTCACACATATCTATCGATAGAGCAGCCCATGATCGACCAGATTTCTGCAATCGGCCAATCCTTCAACGTGCTGCCGCATCTCGGCGCACTCGTCATTGCCTATCTGCTGGCACTGCCGATCGGCTGGGATCGAGAAAAGAGCGAGAGGAGCGCCGGTTTGCGAACCTTTCCACTCGTCGCGATCGCGAGCTGTGGGTTTATTCAGGCGACGGAAAACCTGACGGCAGGAAATCCTGAAGCCACCGCGCGTATCGTCGAAGGATTGATCACCGGGATGGGCTTCATTGGCGGTGGCGCGATCCTGGTGGTGAGCAAAAGTGTCCGGGGAACCGCGACGGCGGCCAGTCTGTGGGCGACGGGAGCGATCGGGACCGCTGTGGGGCTGGGAGCCTACGACATCGCACTTGTTCTATCGATCATGACCTTCCTTACATTGCGCCTGATGACCAATTTCAAACCCTCAGACGAAGCGACCGAAAAACCTGCCGGAAGTCCTGATGATGTCGCGAAAACAAAAGGAAATTCCGATCCCGTTTGATTGCTGTCAGTATTCGCACGCCAGTGGATTTGATTTTCTATCTTCAGCTACCGGGTCAGGCGGATATCACTGGTGACAATCAGGCGGCCAGTCTTCGGGTCGTTGTCGATCGTTCTCAATCTTAAACCTCTGGTGCCGATCTTTTCGATTGTCATCTGAGCGGTTCGGTCACCATTGATATCCCGGCTCCACCGGACGGTGAAGTTGATCGAATTGCCGGTGCGCGAGCCGGAAAGACGAGACGGGCGGCCTGACGGTCCGATGTAGGTTCCGCTATATCTCGTGCCGTCTGCCCTGATGTCGGCGGAAACGGCCCGCCTCACCACCACCAGCCCACGGCACTGGCCCGACATGACAAGAGATATACCCCGCACCGTGCTGTCAAACCTGCATGTAACCTTGAAAGGCCGGGATCCGATTTTCGTCGTCACCGAACCATTGCCTGACCAACTCCCCTCGATCGACTTCAAAAATCCTGCTTCGTCCGCCAAGGCGGGTTTTAAGAACAGCATGAGCGTCAGCCCGACGGCTCCGATGACGGAAATTTTCATGTGATGCCCTCCGGTGTTCGGGGAGACGTCCCCGAACACGTCTTCGCACAACGTTGTGTGAACCAAACGGTTCCTGCTGTAGCCACCTCAGCGAAGCCTAAACGTCACAAGCGCGCTATTTGGCGGTGAAGAACGTCAGCAGGACCTTCCCCTTCTCCCCAACGAGGCAGACGAAGCGGTCGGCTTTTCCAGCCACCCCCTTTCGCTCGATATAGGCTTCACCCAGAATGACTGTCTTGACCGAGACATCCTCAACCTTGGTGTCAGCCGCACTGACCGCAAGGCTTTCAGGATCGAAAACCAGCCCGGTGATCTCCGATGACTGCCCTTGAAGGGCAACAAGGCCGGTCGAGTTGCAAGCAGTCACGGCCGGGTCCTCAGGCGTCTGAGCCGACACTGACCCGGCGAATAAAAGAGACGACATCGCTGCCATCAGGTATCGATTGAATGTCATGATGATTCCTCAACTGCCCTGAGAATATTGGGCGGGGCAGGTCCGCGACCGTCAACGCTTATGGGCGCATCCGGTTCCATTGTGCCTTTACCGGCATAGTTCGCGTTGGCGGGCGAACTCTAACACTAAGTAACCCAGATTTCAGCAGCGTCGCGTTGGAGCAGGGCAAATACACCTCCGTGGAGCGTGCCACACGGAGGCCAGCCACTGCGGCAAGACTGGCCTTGAGCTGCCCAGGATTTGGGGCAACTGTTTCTCCAGCATAGCAAGTCGGCCCATGCAGTCTTGATGCCTGCAAGGCCGGCATGGCGTGTGCTGGCATTCATCAATGCAACTCACGCACCATCTTTGGGCTTCTCGAGATGGCCACCGAAGGCAAACCGCATGGCGGACAGAAGCTTGTCGCCGAACTCGGACTCACCTTGCGAGCTGAAGCGCTGGAACAGCGCCGAAGACAGCACAGGAACGGGAACGCCCGTGTCGATTGCAGCCTTCAGCGTCCAGCGTCCTTCGCCGGAATCCGAAACCCGGCCGCTATAGGCGGACAGCGCCGGGTCGCTTTTGAGTGCGTCCGCCGTCAAGTCCAGCAACCAGGAACTGATGACGCTGCCGTGCCGCCAGACCTCCGATACGGCGGCCATGTCGATGTCGAATTTGTAGTATTGCGGTGTCTGAAGCGGACTTGTTTCCGCGTCGGCCTCACGCTTTTCGTTGCCCGAATTGGCGGCCTTGAGGATATTCATACCTTCGGCATAGGCTGCCATCATGCCGTACTCGATACCGTTATGGACCATCTTCACAAAATGGCCCGCACCGCTCGGTCCGCAATGGAGATAGCCCAGATGAGCCGTCCTCAGTCCTTCGCTTTCCGCTGCGGCATTGGCATCTCTGCCGGGAGCGAGCGTTGCAAAGACAGGGTCCAGATGCTGGACGGCCGCATCCGGGCCGCCGATCATCAGGCAGTAGCCCCGCTCGAGGCCCCAGACACCACCGCTGGTGCCGACATCGATATAGTTTATACTGCTGGCCTGAAGTTGCGCGGCCTTGTCGACGGCATCATGATAATGGGAGTTGCCGCCGTCGATGATGATATCGCCTGGGATCAGCAATGCGGCGAGCTTGTCGACATTTGTGCCAGTGATAGCTGCCGGAAGCATCAACCAAGCGCAGGCTGGCTTTTTCAGCCTGGCCACAAAATCCTCCAGGCAGGTTGAGCCGACCGCACCTTCAGCCACCAGAGCTGCGACACTGGACGTGTTGATATCGTAGACGACGCATTCATGACCGTCGCGTAGCAGGCGTCGGACCATATTCGCACCCATCCTGCCCAAACCCATCATTCCGATCTGCATAGATGTGCCCTTTTTGATAAAGCCGACGTCAAAAGCATAGCGAAGCTGCCGTGGGTATCTAGAGAGCCGATCGCAATGGTGAAGGCGTTGGTCGGAAAATGCTATTCACGGGTCAGGGAGAATGAAGAATACCATAGGGCAAGCGGTCACATGCATCGGCGGACGCATGCTCATGACTTTTCGCGGCGACCAGTCTATCGCGCGAAATCCAGATTATAAATTATCGGCACCCGATTCCTAAAGACATTCCGGCAATTGCCACAATCACGCCGGATATTTTTGCGACTGCGTTTTCGTCCAAGGATCTTGTTTTGGCTGCCGGGCGATAATACCTCAATCGCCGAGATGGTTTTTGCAAGGAAATTGGGCCTCAGAATACCGGGACTCAGCCATTGCATTGCCCATTCTGAAGCCCGGAATTTTCTCATTGGCTTATCGCACCAGAGAACGCTACGCACATGCCCGCTCAATGCCGACAATGAAAAAACACAGAGCTTTCAGCCGTTGCCTTTGCGCGGAGCCCACGACCTGCCGGCTTGCACCGCCTGGGAAGATCAGGTGGTTCTGAGGACGGCCCCAAAGCGTTCTTGCGTTTTCAACGATTACAGATGACCACCACCACGAATGGTGTGCCTGACTTGGCACCCCAGCGTTTACCGGTCTGCTTACTCCCCTCCTTCGAATGTTTCGGCATGCAGGCACATATGATCGAACCCGTAAAACGACGTGTGGTTATCCATTTTCCTGGCTTTGAACGCATGGACGCCCAGGCTCACCACAGACGTTTCAAAAGATCAGCGCAACGCTCGGCGGAAGTCTGGGGTTTTTCGACAGCCATTGACCCGTTATCCGAAGCAGCCGGGGTGCCCCATTTTGCGGCCGTTTGCGAGGCGCAGGGCTGGCGAACCGCAAGCACGATCTACCTGTGCGATCACAATGGCCTTGTCGAAAAATTCAGCGACAAACCAATCTTCCAAAGAATTCTGGCGGGCTTTGCAAGCTTCGGGTCCGTTATCGTTCAAGGTGGGCTGGCAGCCTATTTCCGGCACGCTTGGCGGTTCGGCCTGTTCTTTCTGTTTCCCTTCCTTCTTATGAGTATCGGTCTTGCCGGAAGTCTCGCCGTCGCGGCTTTGCCTCTCTGGTTGGGCTTCCCGCCCTGGCACTATCTCTGGAGCCTGCCGCTCGCTTGGGCATTCTATCGCTACGTCCTTCTACCTTTTTCGGAAAGGTATCTTACGCTCCACTTGTTCGCCGATTGGGAGTTGGCAGCGTCGGCCGCACGCATTGACGGCCCGGACCTCACCCGTTGGCTTGAGCGGCAGTGCAACACTATGATCGAAGCGCTGGAGGAACCTGCGGACGAATACGTCATCAGTTCGCACAGCATGGGATCGACGCTTGCTGCGCATGTGCTGGGTATGGTGCTTGAACGCAAGCCTGACGCCATCGCGGGCAAACGCGTGGTGTTTATCACGCTCGGCGGGGCGATCCTGCAATGCGCGCTGCTCAAATTGGCAAGCAGGCTGCGTCAACGCGTCGGCGCAATAGCCCGCGCTCCGGAGGTGTCTTTTCTGGAAGTACAATGCCTGACGGACGTGATCCATTTCTACAGGAGCGCGGTGGTTTCGCTGTGTGGACACCACGATGCGCCGCAAGCGGAGTTGATGTTTATCAGGGTAAAGCATCTTCTGGCCCCGGAACGCTACCGGAGAATCAAACGCGATTTTCTCAGAGTACATAGACAGTATGTGCTTCACGCGGATGTGCGTGGTTCATTTGATTTCACGCTGCTGACCACAGGGCCGTTTCCTGCCGATCTCACCACGGATTATTCGAAAAGAGACTTTGGAGGCTTCGCGGACGCGCTGCTTTTTGAAAAGACAAAACTCTGAGAGCCGGTGTCACGGCGTCCACGAGAGGGATGCGGCCGCTCTATTGAAGGCGTTTTGAGGCGATCAGGCAACAGGATTTGTCGGCCGGTGTCGAAGACAAATGCTGTCAGCGCATGTAGGCAGGTTATCTGTACATCATGGTGCAGCCGGGATCGCCTTACCCAATCCACACGCAACGCATTTCAGGCCGTAGCCGACCTCACGCTCTTTAACGGCTTGCAGTTCGCCGGATACCGCCTTACTGATACGATCATCCGATGACTTGATGAATAGAGCGATGCGACCTCTTTCCCGAACCAGCCTTACCGACACCGCTGTCGAAGCAATCCGAACTGAAATCCTCTGCGGCAGGTGGCCGGTGGGCGGAACGTTGCCGAATGAGGCGATGTTGTCGTCGCTTTTGTCGGTCAGCCGGGGAACCGTGCGCGAGGCAGTGCGCGTTCTTGTGGCCAAGGGATACCTTGAGACCCGGCAGGGTTCGGGTACCTATGTCCGCTCCAAGACCGACCCAAGCGAGAGTTTTTCGCGTGCACGCGGCGCCGGTTTGCGCGACTTGCTTGAGGCGCGGTGTGCGCTGGAGGTCGAAGCCGCCCGGATGGCTGCTATCCGTCACGCCCCGGCGGCGATCCCGGCATTGCGTGCGCTGCTTGAGCATCGGGGCCGGAGCGGCGAGGGCGATCGTGAGGAATATATCCTGCGTGATCTTGCTTTCCACAAGGCCGTCATTGCCGCGTCAGGCAATCAGGCCATGATCGAGATCTACGCGTTTTTCTCTGCCTCCATCCGCGAAACCATCGAAGCGACGCTCAGTGATCAACTCCCCGAGCCTGACATGCAGGCGCACGCGGATATCATCGACGCCATTGCCTCCGGTTCGCCGGACAAGGCTGATGTGGCGGCGCGCCGTTTCATGGCGCCGATACTGGCCGCGCTCGACAGGATGCTGCTTTCATGACCGCCGGCCCAGAATCCTCAAGGCCGCTGCTGGCTATCGATGATCAACTGATCGACGCCGAGATCGACAGCGCGCCGCAACCGCGCGTCGTGACGCCGCCGGGTGCCGCCGCGCGCTTGCTGCTCGGCGCCAGTCTCGTTCTGATCGCGTTCAATCTCCGCCCGGTGTTTTCCAGTGCCTCTGCGCTGCTTCCGGAAATTGCCCAGACGTTCAGTCTGTCTGCTACAGGCATTGGTTTGCTCACCACGTTGCCGGTCGTCTGCCTGGGGGCTTTTTCTCCACTGGCACCGTGGCTGGCACAAAAGATCGGAACGGAGCGAACCCTTCTGGGTGTCCTTGCTCTACTGATGCTGGGAACGGCACTTCGCAGTTTCAGTTCAGTTCCGCTTCTCTTCCTTGGAACGGCGCTTGCCGGCGCCTGCATTGCTGTCGGCAACGTCCTTTTGCCCGGCCTCGTCAAGCGCGATTTCCCAGACAAGGCGGCCCTGATGACGGGTTGCTACACAATGGCGCTTTGCGCCGGTGCCGCCGCCGCTGCTGGCCTCACCTTGCCGATCGAACATCTTCTCAATGGTTCAGCGCCTGCGGCCCTCGGTGCCTGGGCGTTGCCTGTTTTCGTTGTTCTCCTGTTGTGGCTGCCACAGACGCTTTCGCTCCGCCGCCGCCCCAAGCATGCCGGATTTCGGGTCGAGGGGCTTTTGCGCGATCCGCTCGCCTGGCAGGTGACGCTGTTCATGGGGTTCCAGTCAGCGCTTGCCTATTCGGTCTTCGGCTGGCTCGTGCCAATTCTGCGCGAGCGTGGGCTCGATGGAATTACGGCTGGCGCCATCGTGTCCGTTTCGGTCATGGTCCAGGCCGGCGCCTGCCTCGTCATTCCGCATATTGCCGTTCGCCGCCCCGATCAGCGCGCCGTCGTAGTGATACTGCTTTCGGCAGCGGTCATCGCTTTGCTCGGGCTGCTTTTTGCACCGCTGTCGATGGTCTGGATCTGGGCGGTCCTGCAGGGTGTAGGGCAGGGTGGTCTCATCGCTGTTGCCATGACGATCATCGTGCTGCGGTCCCCGGATGCGCATGTCGCAGCGCATCTCTCGGGAATGGCGCAATGCGTCGGCTATCTCCTGGCCGCAGTCGGGCCTTTGATCGTTGGCCTTCTTCACTCGTGGACGGGCAGCTTCGCTGCCAGCGCCTTCCTGTTTATCCTACTGGGGCTTGGTGCCGGTACTGCCGGATGGGGCGCAGGGCGTTCCGTGCATGTGAAGGCCCGTACAATAGAGCGGCAGGTGCAGCCGGCTCCCTAGTGTAAACGACTGAACCGCCCATCTCGCAGGATGCCACGGTATGCGCGCCCTGCCTCATTGCGACAGGCGTGCAACGGCACCGGGGCGGGGCTGGATCGATAGATCCTCGTCCTCCAGCCCAGTTTCGAGGCCTTGCAGGATTGGACAATGCGGACGGTGGTCGCCGTTGCAGGTGTTGACCAGCATAGTCAGCGTATGGGCCATGTCCTGAAGCCCCTTGATCTTCTTGTGCAGTTCATCGATGTGGCCCTGCGCCAAACGCTTGACCTCGGCGCTCTGCCGGGTGTCGTCACGCCACAGGCCAAGAAGATCGCTGATCTCGGCAACCGAGAAACCCAAATCGCGCGCGCGGCGGATGAAGCGCAGCATATGGACGTCGGTGTCGGAATAATCGCGGTAGCCGGACGACTTCCTGTCTGCGGCCGGTATGAGGCCGGTCTGCTCGTAGTAGCGGATCATCTTGGCAGAAACGCCCGATGCTCTTGATGCCTGCCCGATGTTCATCAGTGTTCTCCTTGAAATGGTTGATCAGCCGGCCTGGATAGAGGGCCGGCTGATGCGGTTTGTCAGTTGACCATCTTGAACGTGCGCAACCGCAGTGCATTGCCGAGCACGAAGACGCTCGACAGGGCCATGGCGCCCGCGGCAAAGACCGGTGACAGCAAGATGCCGTAGGCCGGATAGAGCAGACCCGCCGCGACAGGGATCAGTGCGGTGTTGTAGGCAAACGCCCAGAACAGGTTCTGCCGGATATTGCCGATCGTCGCTTTCGACAGAGCGATCGCATTCGGGACGCCCTGCAGGCTGCCCGACATCAGCACCACGTCCGCCGCCTCGATGGCGATGTCCGTGCCTGTGCCGATGGCGAGACCCACGTCCGCTTCGGCCAGCGCCGGGGCGTCGTTGATGCCGTCGCCGACGAAGGCGACCTTGCCATACTTGGCCCTGAGACGGCGAACCGCATCGACCTTGCCGTCCGGCAGCACTTCCGCCACCACCTCATCGATCCCCAGCCGGGCAGCGATCGCCTTTGCCGTGCGGGCATTGTCGCCGGTGATCATCGCGACCTTGAGGCCAAGAGCATGCAGGGCCTTGATGGCCGCAGGTGTTGCCTCCTTGATCGGGTCGGCCACGGCGATGATCGCCGCGAGCTTGCCGTCGATTGCGGCATAAAGCGGCGACTTGCCTTCGTCGCCCAGACGTTCGGCAACCTTGGAGAACGCTGCCACGTCATGGCCGAGCTCGACCATGTAGCGGTCTGCACCAATCTCGACGTTCTTGCCGTCTACCTTGGCCTTGACGCCAAAGCCTGTCACCGATTCAAAGTCCGAAAGGGGTGGCAGCGAAATGCCTTCCGCAATGGCAGCGTCCACGATCGCACCGGCAATCGGGTGTTCCGACTTGGCCTCGACGGTGGCAACCAGACTGAGGACGAACGAACGGTCGAAGCCATCGGCCAGTTCCAGATCGGTCAGGGCCGGCTTGCCCGCAGTCAGCGTGCCGGTCTTGTCGAGCGCCACAACCTTGGCGTCCTTCAGCAACTGGAGCGCTTCTCCCTTGCGGAACAGCACGCCGAGTTCAGCGCCCCGGCCGGTACCCACCATGATGGAGGTCGGCGTTGCCAGACCCATGGCGCACGGGCAAGCGATGATCAGCACGGCAACCGCATTGACCAGCGCGAAGGTGAGCGCCGGCGACGGGCCGAACGTGAGCCAGGCGGCAAAGGTCAGCGCTGCGACCGCAAAGACCGCCGGTACGAACCACATGGTGACCTTGTCGACCAGCGCCTGGATCGGCAACTTGGAGCCCTGGGCTTCTTCGACCATGCGGATGATCTGCGACAGAACCGTATTGCCGCCGACCGCCGTTGCGCGGAAGGCGAATGCGCCCTTCTGGTTGACCGTGCCGCCGACGACCGCACTACCCACCGACTTTGAAACCGGGATCGGTTCGCCGGTGATCATCGACTCGTCGACATAGCTGGCGCCTTCCACCACTTCGCCATCGACAGGCAGACGTTCACCAGGACGAACCTCGACGATATCGCCGGAGATGACCGAGCCGATCGGCAGATCGACCGTCTTTCCGTCCCTTTGGACACGCGCCGTCTTGGCTTGCAGGCCAGCGAGGCGTTTGATTGCTTCTGATGTCCGACCCTTCGCACGCGCCTCAAGCAGGCGGCCGAGCAGAATAAGCGTCACGATGACGGCGGCGGCCTCAAAATAGACGTTGATCGTTCCGGGCGGCAGGAAGCCGGGTGCGAAGGTTGCGACCAGCGAATAGCCATAGGCGGCAAGCGAACCAACGGCCACAAGCGAGTTCATGTCCGGCGCAAGACGCCAGAGCGCCGGCAGCCCCTTATCATAAAACCGGATGCCCGGAATGAACAGCACCAGCGTTGTCAGCGCGAACTGAATGTACCAGCTCCACTGCATCCCAATCGTCGCGTCGATCAGCCCATGCACGCCCGGAATCAGGTGCGATCCCATCTCGATGAGAAAGATCGGCGCCGTCAGCACTGCTGCGATGGTGAAGTCACGGGTTAGTTCGCGGCGCTCTGCGTCCTTCTTTTCGGCGCGCTCAGCATTCTCGTCCTCGCCGCCATTGCCGGCGGCGGCGCTGATGACCTTTGCGTCATAACCGGCATCCTCAATCGCCGCAATCAGGGCGGCCGTATCGGCGGTTCCGTGGATCGTGGCGCGTTCTGTCGCCAGATTGACGACCGCCTCCGTCACGCCGGGGATAGCCTTCAGCGCGCGCTCGACCCGGCCGACGCAGGATGCGCAGGTCATGCCATCGATCGATAGTTCTGTGGGACCGACTGGGCTGGCAGATTTTACCGGCACGGAATAACCGGCATTTTCGATGGCCTCGACAAGTTTTGCGCGGGCAACAGGCGATTGGGTGGTGATGCTCGCACGCTCCGTCGCCAGGTTGACCGATACGGTCTCAACCCCCGGGACGGCTTTTAAGGCTCGTTCTATACGGCCAACGCAGGATGCGCAGGTCATGCCCTCTATGGGGAGCGATATCGCTCCGGATAAGTCTGTTGTTCGAACGGGGGCATTCATAGCCGCCTCCTTTTCTCGTTCCGAAATTCAGGTTCGGACGGATGATGGGGCTTCCAACCATGGGAAGGTCAATAGCAAATTTTCCGTCCCCGCACCACTTGACCTTCCCATGGTTGGAAGCCCCATCTTCACCGTCATAAGCCAAACAAGGAGAATTCCAATGGAACTGAGAATCGAGAACATGACCTGCGGCGGCTGCGCCAAATCCGTTACCAAGGCGATCCAATCCGTCGATCCCAATGCCGGGATCGAGACCAATCCCGCCGCACGCACAGTCAAGGTCGAGACAACTGCAACCTCGGCAGCCCTTCAAAAGGTTCTCAAAGACGCCGGTTATCCGGCAACCACGCGCTAAGCAGGAGCGGTATCATGAACAAGCTCACGCCAATCTTCATTGCAGGATCGCTGGTTATCAGCGCAGGCCTTGCGTTCGCGCAGAGCCAAATGAACAAGGACAATCCGATGCAGGGGCACGATATGACGGGAATGGAGATGTCGGACATGGAGATGCCGGGCTCCGATACCCCGTCCACCAAGGCTTACCTCGCCGTCAATGACCGCATGCATAAGGACATGACGGTCGCGTTCACCGGCGATGCCGACATCGACTTCATGCGCGGCATGATCCCGCACCATCAGGGCGCGATCGATATGGCGACAGTCGTGCTGGAATACGGCAAAGATCCGCAGGTCCGCAAGCTCGCCGAAGAGGTGATCAAGGCCCAGGAAGGCGAGATCGCCATGATGAAGACATGGCTGGCCGCACGCGGTCAGTAGCAATATGAGGGCGGCTCTCAGGAGCCGCGCCTCGCTTAGGAACGAAGACTTGAGACAGTGCTGAGCGGCGTCGCCGTTGACTGTCGAATGACCGAAAGGAAGACGATCAATGCATCGGCGGACTTTTCTGACGAGCCTTGCGGGTCTCGTCGTTGCCGGACCTGCGGCTGCCCAGATGAAACATGATATGGGCGGTATGAGCGGCCACGGTAATCATGCCATGCCCATGGCGGGCACCAATCCTATTCTGCCGCAGGGGCAGCCGCTCAGGGCTTTGCCACGCCTGTCCAACCAGTCGGCGGTGCCTGGCATATTCAAAGCAGAGCTGGTTGCGGAGCCAGGTTTCGTGCGGTTCGCCGAAGGGCTCGATACACCTGTGCTGCTCTACAACCGCACCAATCCCGTGATCGAGGCCCGTGAGGGAGACAAAATCGAAATCAGTTTCAAGAACGGTATTCCGGGCGAACCCACCACGATCCATTGGCATGGCATGCCAGTTCCGGCCGATCAGGACGGCAATCCGAATGACCCGGTAGCCTCTGGGAGCGAGCGCACTTATACGTTTGATCTGCCGGAAGGCAGCGCCGCATCCTATTGGTTTCATCCCCATCCGCATGGATTGACCGCCGAGCAGGTTTATCGCGGGCTCGCCGGGATCTTCATCGTCAAACCGAAGGACGATCCCATCCCACAGGAATACGGTGACACGGTCCTGATGTTCACCGATCTCAGGATCAACGCCGACGGGACGATGCCTGAGAGCACGATGCCGGATCTGATGAACGGCCGTGTCGGCGATCACGTGCTGGTCAACGGGCAGAAGAACCCGGCGATGCCGGTAGCGCTTGGCGAAAAGCGCCGTCTCCGTCTCTACAACGCGACGAATGCGCGGTTCCTGCGTCTCACGTTCGAGAATGCCAGCATGATCGTGGTCGGAACCGATGGCGGGCTGATTGAAGCGCCGGTTGCCGTCGATGAGCTGCTGCTCACGCCGGCCGAGCGCGTTGAAGTGATCGTTTCCTTCGACAAGCCGGGAGCGGCCAGGCTGATGACGCTTGACTATGAGCGCGGTTGGATGGGGCCGGGCAAGCCGAACGAGGCCGGGATGATTCTTTTGACGGCAAACGTATCGGAAGCGGCGGCCACGGCGATACCGCCCCTGCCGGCACGTTTGCGTTCCATCGAACCTCTCGGCAATCCGGTTGTCACGCGCCGGTTTGTGCTGACGGAATCCATGGGTGGAATGGATCATGGCAGCATGCCGATGCAGGGCATGGATCACTCCAAAATGTCCATGTCTTCCGGCGGCATGGCGATGAAGTTTCTGATCAACGGCGCCAGCTTTGACATGAACCGCATCGATGAAGTCTCGAAAGTCGGTGAGGTCGAGCTTTGGGATGTCGTCAATGACGCGGATATGGATCATCCGTTCCATGTGCATGGGACGCAGTTTCAGATTGTTGAGCACGAAAAGGACGGGAAGATCACTACGCCGCCCTATCGCGCCTGGAAGGATACTGTGAATATCGTCGCAGGCGAGACGGTCCGGATATTGCTGCGCCAGGATATGCCAGGCCCACGCATGTATCATTGCCACATCCTCGAGCACGAACAGCTCGGCATGATGGGTACGATTGACGTTCGAGCTTAGTCTCGATCAACGAACGAAACAAAGGCCCGCCGCGGCGATGTTCGCGGCGGGCCTTTGTCATTGATGGACGGCGAGCGCTGGCCGCGCATCGCGGCCAACGGCATCATTCAGCTGTGGCCAGCGCGGGCAGTTCTTCCGGCGTAAAGAACACGTCGGCATGCATGTCCTTCCTTTGCATTCCGCGCGCAAAAGCCATCTCCATTACCGCGTCCACCATCGGCGGCGGGCCAGCGACATAGGCTTTCCAGCCGTCGAGGTCGGGCAGGTCCTCCGCCACGGCCTGCGTCACGAAGCCGCTTCGGTACTGCGCGGACTGTGCCTCGGACAGCACGGGCGCGAAGGTGAGATTGGGATGCCGTTTGGCGAGGGCCTGGAAATGCTCGACCAGGTAGAGATCACGCTCGGCCCGAACGCCGAAATAGACATGGATCGGCTGCTTCATACCGTGGGCGAGGGCGGTTTCCACGATAGACTTGACCGGCGCCAGCCCGGAGCCGCCGGCGATGCACAGGATCGGGCCGGAATGGTGCTGGCGCAGGGAAGAAGAGCCCAGGGGCAATTCGAGCGTAATCTTATCGCCGGTCTTCAGCACGTTGTGCACATGCTCTGAAGTTGCTCCTCCCGGAACACGGCGAATGTGGAATTCGAGGCCGTCGTCGCCATGTGCGTTGGCCATGGAATAGCTGCGGGCAGGAACGCCATCGAAGCCGACCTGCGCATATTGTCCGGCTGTAAACAGCAAGGGAGCCCCGTCCTCGGCCGTAATCCGAACCAGTTTGATGTCGTGGGTGAGATCATCAAGCAAGGTTACGATACCATTCAGACGCCGTGGGGCCTGATCGACGTCTTCGTCGCTACCGAGCCAGGCCACGGCCACATCCGTCTGGGGCAGCGCCCGGCAGGGCAGGATCAGGCCGTCGGCTTTCTCTTCATCGGTAAGCGCGAAGCGCGAATGCTTGAGCAGTTCTACCTCGCCTTCGATCAGCCGGGACTTGCAGGAGCCGCAGCGGCCGGACTTGCAGCCATGGGGAAAGGGAATGCCGGCGGCGAGCGCCGCATCAAGTATTGTCTGTCCCTCCTGGATTTTAAGGCTGGTCCGGGCTTGGCGGATGTCGACGCGTTTGGCTGTCATGTCCACTTCCTCACATGCCCTGCGTCAGTCCGAGCACCTTCATCAGGCCCGGCTTCTGGTTCTGGAATATTCCGTAGAAGATGTTTGAGCCGATGATGGTGATGGGCGCTACGCGTACGCCCGTGCGCGCCTTGGCCTCTTCTGCGATCTGCGGGTCGGTCAGATCGCGCTCCTCGTAGACTAACCCCTGCTGTGCGAGCCAGTGCTTGAGCGCATGACAGTCCGGGCAGGTGGGGGTCGTGTAGATGAGAATGTGTGTTGGGTTGGCCTGCGTCATGGTCTTGCTTTCTCTGAAGTCGACATCATTTGCTCGCACCCGGCTGCTCAGAGAGCCGCCGGGTAGAGAAACATTGCCGTCAGGGTGCGGCTTCCAACGCTTGCAAGGTCAAGGGGTGTTATTGCGCTGCAACGGACTTTTCGCGCGACCGACACAGTTGGTGGCCAAAAGATGCCGGCATGCGGGGCTGATCTGTCGCGGGAAACGGTGGAGCTTGTCGTGAATGGCAGGACACTTTATTCCACCGTCTCTATGCGCAATTCACTGGAGCCAAGTTTATGTGACAACGCCACTCATACCGCTCCTGAGGCTTGTCAGGTTATGCCGCAGCAAGCGGGTAATTATTTGACCCGCCTCAAGGAAACCCTACACTGCGAAGGGCCCCCTCGCAGGACATACACGGCTTAGGGAAAACAAGGTTATTCATAAGCAATATGCGCAATTCACCTATTCCTCGCACAAAGACATTTCGAGACGGAGTATTCCTCGCGCTGATCATCTGGCTACTGGTTATGCCGTTGACTTTTATGACACAAGTTTTTGCCCCTTCCGTTTTCGTCCTTTTGGAGGGGATTGGAAATTTTCAATATAAGCCTTGGATTTTTCTCGCCCCAACAGCGTGTGTGCTCATTTTATCGTTGGCTGTCATACCGGGATATCGTAGGTCGAGCGTTATTGCTGGCGCTATTCTTTGCAGTGTTGCGGTGATGATGGCAGCCGCGATTGCGTTCCTATTGATAATAATATCGATTCCGCGATTACCTTCTTAAGCACTCCACCCATGACGCATCGGGTAAAATACGATGTATATCGTTGAAGTATTTGGGACAGTTAGGCCAGCGCTCCAGGTTATGCAGATAAGGGGCAAGGGGCTTTCACTGAGGTGGGGGCGGCAGTTGTTCACGACGGACGTAATAGCGGAGCCGGAATGTCTGATATCAAATTAAATTTGGATGGTATTTACGCTGTACTTTTTGGACTTCCTGCCCTGGCCCTTGCATGTGGCATTGTCGGACTCCTGCTTGTATTTCCTGCATACCGGCTTCTGAAGATCGTTGCGCTTGTCTTCGCTATCCCTGCCATGGTGTTAGGCTTGGCATTTATCACGGATGCGCTTGCTTTAGGCGGGCCTGCAGGTGTCGATACTCTCGACTTGATCGTTATGTCCGCCTATTTTGCTCTGCTCGGTCTTCTTCCTTGTCTGCTGTTCATTCAAGTAAGGCGGAAGCCACGCGAGAATCTATCAAAGTGATATGGAAAATCGACGTTGGCACGTTATCGAGCGGTCTTTGCCGCAGGCAGTCTGCTATCAAGCGGCCGCACCGGTAACGGCCTTCCAGCGCGCCATTGCGCGGGTTCACTACCCGTCATAGGTGAACCAAGCGCTGAATCGGTGCCTTTGCCGTTGAGGAGCGGCATCGCCGTTATTGCGATTGCTCACTGTTTGGCTAGATTGGCAGCTCGACATATCAATGTGGACCAATTCTCGCTCTGAACGAGCCTGCGAGGCTCGTCCCGTCTACAGGTAGTTCAAGCAGATGACTTCTCATAAGCCGAAAGCAAACGTTGCACCGCAGGACGGACTTGCAAAACAAGTCAGTACGGCGGTCCGCGACCACCCCTTGGATCACTCCTCTCTGTCGCAGAACGAGATCACAATTCTGGCGGAAACCTTCCGTCTGCTCGGCGATCCGTCCCGGCTGAGGATCATTCTCACGTGTCTGGCGGGGCCGATATCGGTGGGCGATATCGCGGAAAGACTGGATCTGTCGCTGTCCCTTGTCAGCCATCACCTGCGCCTCTTGCGCGGCGCGCGCCTCGTCAAGGGCGTGCGTCAGGCCAAGCAGATATTCTACGAGATCGCCGACCTGCACGTCAGCCAGGTGCTGCAGGACATGGCAATGCACATCTCGGAAGAGCATGCCGACGAGTAAACTGGCCAGCACAATCGCGCCATGGTCTTGTCGCGAGCCCCGCCGGGCGTTGGGAGGATGCCGACCAACTGAAAGCAATGGGTATTCGCTTTATCAAGCTGATCGGCGGACACCATCCAAAAGCCCACCACGGGTCTCGGGATTATTGTATTCGCCGAATACCGATATCCCGTAATCCCGGCGCTGGATGCAGTGGGCGTCTCCGCCTCAGGCGCGTGAAATCGGCCGAAAGCCATTGACCCGTCGCGTGAGGAAAGCCGACTCACGGCGCTGATGCAGCCCGAACTACGTTCATTCAACAGCGTCGCCAAACACAGTGTCTATTGGCTGCCTCCCAGCAGCACAGCTGCCTCAACGCCTCTTCGGAAAAGCTTTCCCAGGGCCTTGACCTTTCCATCGTTGGAAACCCCACCTTCGTTGAAATTGATCGCCGCCGTCTTCCGTAGGCCGGAAGCGTGCGCCCGTATGAAAGTGAATGAGTATGAATAAGAAAGCCGCCACCCTGCTTTTGGCAGGTGTCGTCATTGCCGGTGGCACGCTTGCCTTTGTCTATCGTGATGAAGTGGAGCCTTACACCAATCGCCTTCTGGCGCTGGTATCGTCGACAGCTGTGTCTAAAGCTGCTGCCCAGACGGGGGAAATGCCCGCGCCACAGGTGCCGGTCGCCGAGGTCGTCACGCGCACGGTCGCGATGTCGGCGGAGTTTACCGGCCATCTCGACGCAGCCCAGTTCATCGAACTCCGCCCGCGTGTCGGTGGCGCCATCGATGCCGTCAGCGTTCCCGAAGGTGGCCTCGTGCGTCCGGGGCAGCTTCTGTTCCAGATCGACCCCAGGCCATTCCAGGTTGTTCTTGATTCGGCCAAAGCTCAGTTACAGCAGGCTGCAGTTCTGCTTGATCAGGCCGAGATCGATTTTACGAGAATCGAAGCGCTGGCTCCGAAGGGCACCGTGTCGCGCAAGGCCTATGACGATGCGCAGACCGCGCGCAGCCAGCGGCGGGCACAGGTCGAAATCGCCAAGGCGGCCGTGGCAGCCGGTGAGCTCGATCTTTCCTTTACGCGCGTCACCGCGCCGATTGCCGGGCGTGTCGACCGGGTACTGGTCTCCGAAGGCAATCTTGTTGCCGGCGGCAATGCCGGTGCCGCAACACTCCTCACCACGATCGTCTCGACCGGCCCCCTCTATGTCTATTTCGATATCGACGAAGCCACCTATCTCGAATTCGTCGGACGTGCGCTGGCGATCGAAAGTGGAAAGTTGCCGGTGCAGGTGGGATTGATGACCGATGCCGGCTTCCCGCACGCTGGCGAATTCGATTTTCTCAGCAATCGCGTCGATCGGAGCACGGGGACAATCCGCGCCCGGGCCGTTGTCAAAAACCCTGATGGCCGGCTGGCGCCTGGTCTTTTTGCGCGGGTCAACCTCGTGACTGCCGAACCGGTTCAGACCGTGCTCATCGACGATCAGGCAATCGGTATCGATCAAGGAAACCGCTACGTGCTGGTTCTTGGAGTTGAGGACACGGCCGAATATCGCCCAGTCAAACTCGGGCCGATGATCGATGGTCTGCGTGTCGTTACAGCCGGTCTCACCTCTGGTGACAAGATCATCGTGAAGGGGCTGGTCCGTCCGGGTATGCGGGTCGCTCCGCAGATGATTTCGATGACGGCTGGCCAATCCACGGATGGCGACCGGTCCGCGGCTGAAGCGCAGGAGGCGAGCCGGTGAACATTCCGCGCTTTTTCGTTGACCGACCGATCTTTGCGGTCGTGCTGTCTGTCCTGATGCTGATTGCCGGTGGCCTGACGCTACTGAAGCTACCGTTGAGCGAGTATCCGCAGGTGACCCCGCCGACGGTGCAGGTGACGGCGAGTTATCCGGGCGCCAATCCCGAGGTGATCGCTGAAACAGTTGCCGCACCGTTGGAGCAGGCCATCAACGGCGTCGAGAACATGCTCTATATGAGCTCGCAGTCCGCCACCGACGGACGCATGACGCTGACTGTGGCTTTCCAGCAGGGCACCGATCCTGACATGGCGCAGATTCAAGTGCAGAACCGTGTCTCGCGGGTGCTCCCACGCTTGCCGCAAGAAGTGCAGCGCATCGGCGTTGTGACGCAGAAGATCTCGCCTGACATCCTGATGGTCGTGCATCTTGTCTCGCCTGATAATCGCTACGACCCTCTTTATCTGTCGAACTACGCCCATCTTCAGGTGCGCGACCAGCTTGCGCGCCTGCCAGGTGTGGGCGACGTGCTGGTCTGGGGTTCTGGCGAATATTCGATGCGGGTCTGGCTTGATCCGACCAAAGTGGCGGCGCGTGGTCTGACCGCTTCCGACGTGGTCGCAGCAGTTCAGGAGCAGAACGTTCAGGTGGCCGCTGGCTCGGTCGGCCAGCAGCCAGATACATCGGCGGCGTTCCAAATCACGGTCAACACCCTTGGCAGGCTTTCGAACGAGGAACAGTTCGGCGAGATCGTCGTTAAGACGGGCCCGGATGGCCAGATCACCCGTTTGCGCGATATTGCCCGTATCGAACTTGGAGCGGATTCCTACGCACTGCGCAGTCTTCTCGATGGCAAGCCGGCGCTGGCGCTCCAGATCATTCAAAGTCCCGGCGCCAACGCACTCGACGTGTCGAGCTCCATTCGCAGTGCCATGGATGAACTCCAGAAAGGTTTTCCAGAGGGTATAGAATATCGGATTGCCTACGACCCCACCGTCTTCGTCGAGGCTTCTCTGGAAGCTGTGGTGGTCACACTGCTCGAAGCCATCGCGCTGGTCGTACTCGTGGTCGTGCTTTTTCTTCAGAATTGGCGCGCTTCGATCATCCCGTTGGTTGCCGTGCCGGTATCATTGGTCGGCACATTCGCCCTTATGCACATGTTCGGCTTCTCGCTGAACACGCTGTCGTTGTTCGGGCTCGTACTATCGATCGGCATCGTGGTCGACGATGCCATCGTGGTCGTCGAGAACGCAGAGCGGCACATTGCGCTCGGCGAAACGCCAAAGGAGGCAGCGCGCAAGGCCATGGACGAAGTGACCGGGCCGATTATCGCCATTACTTTGGTGCTGTCGGCCGTGTTCATTCCTTCGGGATTTCTGTCAGGTCTGCAAGGGGAATTCTACAGGCAGTTCGCCCTGACGATCGCAATCTCAACCATTCTGTCGGCGATCAACTCTCTCACGCTTTCTCCGGCCCTCGCTGGCGTACTTCTGAAGCCGCACCACGGCGAGGTGAAGCGCGATATCTTGACCCGCGTGATCGACACTCTGTTCGGCCGGTTCTTCAAGCTGTTCAACCGCTTTTTCGACAGTGCCTCGAATGCCTATGTCTGGACGGTGCGCCGCGCCGTGAGATTCAGCGTGGCTGTCTTGCTTATCTATGCCGGCCTGGTTGGCATGACATGGATGGGTTTCCAAACTGTACCCATCGGGTTTATTCCGGCTCAGGACAAATATTACCTCGTCGGTATCGCTCAGCTTCCGAGCGGAGCCTCGCTTGATCGCACCGAGGCGGTCGTCAAGACAATGTCGGAAATCGCGCTTACTGAGCCGGGCGTGGAAAGTGTCGTCGCGTTTCCGGGGCTGTCAGTTAACGGTATGGTCAATATTCCCAATGCCGCCGTCATGTTCACAATGCTCAAGCCTTTTGACGAGCGTAAGGATCCTTCTCTGTCCGCTTTCGCCATTGCTGATCGCCTGATGGGTAAGTTCAGCCAGATACCCGATGGCTTTGCAGGGATCTTCCCGCCACCCCCTGTTCCGGGCCTCGGCTCGACCGGCGGTTTCAAAATCCAGATCGAGGATCGGGCGGGGCTTGGCTTCGATGTCCTCGCGCAGGCGCAGGGCGCACTTATGGGCAAAGCGATGCAAACACCTGAACTGGCTGGTATGCTTGCGGGTTTTCAGGTGAATGCCCCGCAAATTCAGGTAGACATCGATCGGGTGAAAGCCAAATCGCAAGGGGTCCCGCTCAATACGATCTTCGAGACGTTGCAGGTTAACCTTGGCTCGCTCTATGCCAACGATTTCAATCGTTTTGGCCGCACCTACCGCGTGGTGGTTCAGGCAGACGCACCATTCCGTATGCAGCCGGAGGACATAGGCCGTTTGAAGGTGCGTAACGCTGCGGGCGAAATGATTCCGTTGTCGGCCTTGCTGACGATCAAGCACAGTTCGGGGCCTGATCGCATTATGCATTATAATGGTTTCCCCTCGGTCGATATCAGCGGCAGTCCGGCGCCCGGATATTCGTTTGGGCAAGCGACGGCCGCCATGGAACGGATTTCAGCGGAAACGTTGCCACCCGGCATGGCCTTCGAGTGGACGGAGCTTGCCTATCAGGAGAAACAAGCCGGCAACACCGCAATGTACGTCTTCCCGCTGTCTGTTCTGCTCGCGTTTCTGATCCTTGCGGCGCAGTACAACAGTTGGTCATTACCGTTCGCTGTCTTGCTGATCGCTCCGATGGCGTTGCTTTCCGCGATCGCGGGCGTCTGGTTTACCGGAGGGGATAACAACATTTTCACGCAGATCGGCTTTGTCGTGCTCGTGGGTCTCGCCGCCAAAAATGCGATCCTGATCGTCGAGTTCGCTCGAGCGAAGGAAGATGAGGGCGTCGATCCGTTGAGCGCCGTGCTTGAAGCAGCGAGGCTTCGCCTGCGGCCAATCCTGATGACGTCACTGGCCTTCATCGCCGGTGTCGTGCCGCTTGTGCTCGCAACGGGGGCTGGTGCCGAGATGCGGCATGTCATGGGTATTGCCGTGTTTGCCGGCATGCTTGGCGTCACGCTGTTCGGTCTCGTGCTGACGCCGGTATTCTACGTCCTGGTCCGCCGGATGGCGATCGCCCGCGAGAGGCGGAGTGAAACCACTGCCGCACTGCACTCGCACGTCTATGCCGGGGTATCGGAAGGCGGCAGTGAAAAGGGATGATCTGCCTTGCTCCCAACAGCAACCCGAAATGATAGAAAGCGCGCCCAGTTGATCGGCGCGCTTTCGCGCTAAACAGCGACAACCTTTTATTCACCTCCGGAAATGCCGTCGTGCGTATCCCAACCGTGGTGGGCGCAAGCGTCGATTTTCTCACTTTCAGGACTTGACCTTGCAACGGTAGGAAGCCCCATCTGTCTTGGAGGCAAACCAAGGAGGCCTCCATGTATCTTTTTACTGTTCCCAACATGACATGCGGCGGCTGCGCCAAGTCAGTGGTCAAGGCGCTGCAGAGCGTCGATGCCGATGCGACGATCGAGACCAATCCGCCGAAGCGCGAAGTCCGGATCCAAACGTCTGCGGATGAAGAAGCCCTACGCGAGATTTTGTCCGAGGCTGGTTATCCGGCTGAGGATAAGGCTGCGGCCTGACGCCTGCGCAATCCTGCGCCGCAGGTGTTGCCGTTACTTTTAATAATTCAAATAAAGAGGCCAGCCGCAGGGCTGGCCCCTTTATTTGTGTCTGGTGTAGGCCGGATTGCGTTGATCCCCGGTCATCCGACCGGTCTTCCCGGAGCTTAAAAATTTTTGCGCAGCCGCTTTGTTCTGCGCTCATACTCCTCGTATATTTCAATCACAGCGGGTTGACACGACAACATATGAACATGTATTCAATTGTTAATATGAAACGGATTGGACCGATCTATGGCAAACCCATCTCCTTCCCACAGTGACGATCATGACCACGCTCCGGTGGTGACGCAGAACAATGAGCGCAAGATCCTCATCGCCTTTCTGATCATCTTCTCGTACATGTTCGTCGAAGCTGTCGGCGGATATCTCTCAGGCTCGCTCGCCCTTCTTGCAGATGCTGGCCATATGCTGACCGATGCAGTCGCGCTCGGCCTGGCCTACGTCGCCTTCCGTCTTGGACGGCGAGCTGCCGATGCGCAGCGGACTTTTGGTTATGCCCGTTTCGAAGTGATTGCGGGCCTCGTCAACGCCCTCACGCTCTTCGCCATTGTCGGCTGGATCCTCTATGAAGCCATCGCACGGTTCCGCGACCCGCAACCGGTTCTGGCCGGATCGATGTTTGTGGTCGCTCTCGTCGGCCTGCTCGTGAATATTTTCGTTCTTTGGTTTTTGACCCGTGGCGATTCCGAGCATGTCAACGTCAAGGGCGCGGTGCTGCATGTCATGGGCGACCTGCTCGGCTCGGTCGGCGCGATCATTGCAGCGGTGGTGATCTGGTACACGGGCTGGACCCCGATCGATCCGATCCTCTCGGTGTTCGTGTCCCTGCTGATCCTGCGCAGTGCCTGGAGCTTGTTCAAGAATGCGCTGCACATCCTGCTCGAAGGGGCTCCCGCCAATGCTGGCAGTTCCGAGATTTCCGAGCATCTTCGCAAGACCATTCCGGGCATTCAGAACGTTAGCCACATCCACGTCTGGTCACTGACGTCCGGTCGCGTGCTGGCGACGCTTCAGGTGCAGCCGGTGGCGGGAGGCGATGTCCGCAGTATCGTCAAGCAGGTGGAGCACGAATTGAAGACGAAATTCAACATCGAACACCCAACGGTCGGCATCGACTGGGAAGGAGACGCCAGTTGCAGCCTGGAGGAGGCTGGCGCTCCGAACGCTTCCCACGCAGGGCATTCGCACTAGCTGGCCATGTGTCATCGCCGTGTGGCTGGGCAACCTTATAAGGATCTATATCGCGGCCGGGATCACGCCGCGATATCTGCTCTTGGGCCTCTATCGACGATGCGACCGGCACCCATGATACGGCTCCGAACTCCGAATAAGGCCCTGGCGGGATATCTGTCACCGCACTATCTGCCATACCCAAGGATGAAGCCACGCGTTGCCGAATTCCCCTAGAGGATGCGCATCATTTCGGGGCATGAATATTCTGCGGCTGGCGGGCGAGGAAATGAGATGGTCTATGACGTCGCTGTCGTTGGGTCCGGGTTTTCGGCGATAGCCGAAACCGCCAACCTGTTGCGGTTGTTGCCGCCTTCGGCATCGATCGCCGTCGTTGGCGATGATCCGGGGTTTGGACGGGGCACGGCCTACCGGACTGAACTTCACGTCCATCGTCTCAATGTTCCGGCTGGCCGCATGAGCATATTTGCAGACGAGCCCAACAACTTCGTGGACTGGCTGCGCGATCAGAAACGCGAGGTGCCGCCGGATGGCTTTGCATCCCGCGATGATTTCGGCCGCTATCTTCGTGACAGACTGGCATCCCTCCTGCGCGATCGCGACAACCGGCCGACCGTACATTTCATCAAGGCAAAGGCCACGGCCTGCGATCAGTGTACGCCGGGTAAGCTTGTGTTCCAGCTCGACAATGGGTCGAGGCTTCAAGCCACAAACGTCGTCCTGTGCCTCGGCGTTGGCAATGCGGACTTGCCGGCCGATCTGTCCAGCGTCAAGGGCGTGTTGCGAGAGCGTATCGTTGCCAATCCCTGGCGGCTTGGCTGGCTGTCGCATGTGCAGCCGTCTCAGACGGTCTGCATTCTCGGGTCCGGCCTGACCATGGTCGATCAGGTGCTGGCGCTTCGCGCGCACGGACATCGCGGCCCGATCCATGTTCTGTCCCGTCGCGGCCGGGTTTCCCATGCGCACGCGACCCGGAAGGTGGAGCCTGTCGTCCCGGCGCTTCCTGCTTCACGCGACATCAGCATCGTTCTGTCTGCCTTGCGCAAACAGGTCCGTGCGGGCGCGCAATGGCGTGGCGTCATGGATGGATTGCGTCCCCTGACGCAAAGCCTCTGGCAGGAACTGTCGAACACGCAGCGAAGCCGCTTTCTTCGCCATGCTCTCGCATGGTGGAACATCCATCGTCATCGCTTGGCGCCGGATGTCGCTAGCCAGCTTCATGCGCTCCTCGATGATGGCACCGTAACCGTGCACAAGGGCTATCTTCAAGCTGTGTCAGAGAATGCAAACCGGCTGTATCTTTCCTTTCATCCGCGCGGCGGAACGGGCACCCAACGGATAGAAGCCGACTGGGTGGTCAACTGCACGGGCATGGAGCGGGCGGGGATCGCGCATTCGCCGCTGCTTCGGCAGATGCGCAGCGACGGTCTGATCGCCGCAGATGACCTTGGACTTGGTATCTGCGTCAATGCCAATTCACAGGTCATCGATTGCGATGGCAAGACGCAGGCAGGCCTCTACGCTGTCGGAGCGCTGACGGCCGGGCGGTTCTGGGAAATAACAGCGGTACCGGATATTCGTGTCCAGGCGCGGGATGTGGCATCGCTGATATCGGCGCATCTGCAGGGCTCTGCGGATACCTGAGTCATACCGGCCTTGCGGCAGCTGCTGTCAGATCACGTAGTCCGGTTCTGGCAAAGCCTGGTCCATGGTGACGCCCGGCAGTGCGGAGTGGCGCTGCCCGATCGGGCGGGCCGGTACGCCAACGACTGAGGTATAGGGCAGGACAGGGGACACCACGACGCTGCCGGCTCCGACTTTGGCGCCGGTCCCGATCTCGATATTGCCGAGAATATTGGCGCCAGCGCCGATCAGTGCGCCGCGCCGGATTTTCGGGTGGCGATCTCCGGTTTCCTTGCCGGTACCGCCGAGCGTCACATTCTGGAGGATGGAAACGTCGTCCTCGACCACGGCGGTTTCGCCGATCACCAGACCGTTCCCGTGGTCAAGCATGATGCCCTTGCCCATCCTGGCCGCCGGATGGATGTCGATTCCGAAGACTTCGGAGATACGGCTCTGCATATGGCGGGCCAGATGAGGCCGCTCTCCAAGCCAGAGGCCATGTGCGACGCGATGCGCCTGAAGCGCCAGAAATCCCTTGAAATACAGAAAAGGCGTGAGGATCTCGGTACTGCTGGGGTCGCGATCCTTCACGGCTTCCAGGTCGGCCGCTGCTGCGTGAAGCAGCTCCGGATCGGTCAGAAACGCCTGATGGATCAACGACAGGAGCTCTTCCTGGTCCATGTCGTGATTGGCGAGTTTCAATGCCAACCGGTGGGCAAGCGCGTATGCGAAGCTTGAGTGATAGAGCACGGCAGAGTTCATCGGGCGCACCAGCGCCGCGTCCTTTCTCGCCGCCGCCGTCGCCTCTTCGCATAAAATTTCCCACAACCGGTGTACGGTCGGCCAGGCGACAGTGTCGGTTTTCAACACCGTCAGAGTGGTTGGCTGCGTTGCCATGGTGAAGGGTCCTTCCCTGTCGGCGTTCTTGCCCTGTTGGCGCTCTTGACTGTCCGATTGGGTGGTGGCGGGAATTCAGCTCCGTGCCTGCGCGGCGTCAATGTTGTCGAAGAAACGGTTGGCCGGCCGCGGCAGTCCAAGATGGTCGCGCAATGTCGTACCTTCATATTCGCGCCTGAACAGACCGCGCCGCTGCAACTCGGGCACCAGCTTTTCGGCAACGTCAGTCAGCCCCTGTGGGAGAAACGGGAACACGACGTTGAACCCGTCACAGCCGTTTTCGAAAAGCCAGGTCTCCATCTCGTCGGCGATGCTCGCCGGCGTGCCGACAAAGGAAAGGCCGGAATAGCCGCCGTAGCGCTGTGCGAGCTGCCGCACGGTCAGGCCCTCCCGCTCCGCCAGCCGCAGAACATGCGCGCGTCCGGTCTTGCTGGCGTTGGTATCGGGAATGTCGCGTGGCAAGGGCGCATCCGGATCAAAGCCTGAAGCATCGTGCCCCAGCGCGATGGACAACGAGGCGATGGCGCTCTCGTAGTGCACCAGACTGTCGAGATGGGCGCGTTTTGCCTTCGCCTCATCGACGGTAGCGCCGACGACCACGAACGCACCCGGCAGCACTTTCAGATGATCGCGGTTGCGTCCAATCCTTTCCATGCGGCCTTTGACATCGGCATAAAAACTCTTGCCCGCTTCCAGGTCCGGCGAGGAACCGAAGATCACTTCCGCCGTTTCGGCCGCAAGCTGGCGTCCCGGCTCGGATGCGCCGGCCTGGACGATCACCGGCCAGCCTTGCGGCGGCCGCGCGATGTTGAGCGGACCGCGCACCGAAAGGTAGTCGCCCTTGTGGTCAAGGACATGCAGTTTTGCCGGGTCGAAATAGAGCCCGGACGCCGCGTCGCGGATAAAAGCATCGTCGGCAAAACTGTCCCACAACCCGGTGACGACATCGTAGAATTCGCGGGCACGACGATAGCGTTCCGCATGCTCTACATGATCTTCAAGCCCGAAATTCAGGGCGGCATCCGGGTTTGACGTCGTGACGATGTTCCAGCCGGCGCGGCCCTCGCTGATATGGTCGAGCGAAGCGAAGCGGCGCGCGATGTGGTACGGCTCGTCGAACGTCGTCGATGCCGTCGCCACGAGCCCGATGCGGCTGGTCGCCGTCGCCAATGCCGATAACAGGGTGAAAGGCTCGAACGATGTCACCGTGTGGCTACGCCGCAGCGCCTCGATCGGCATGTTGAGGACGGCCAGGTGATCGGCCATGAAGAAGGCGTCGAATTTGGCCCGTTCAAGCGTTTCGGCAAACGCCTTCAGATGACGGAAATTGAAGTTTGCATCCGGATAGGAACCGGGATAGCGCCAGGCGGCTGTGTGAAGACTGACCGGCCGCATGAAGGCGCCGAGGTGAAGCTGGCGGGTTGGCATGGACTTTGTCTTTCGAATGAACGGTTATGCCTGCTAATGTGACGATCTCAGGTTTTCCGGTAGCAGGAACACCTCCCGCCGCCTTGGAGCCGTCCGTCACACTGCCCCCGCGCCTTCACTTCATTAATCCGTTTGGCCACACGCGCTCAGCTGCCCGTCCCCTTGTCCAATCAAGGATAACGATCCGGCGTCGTGTTCGTGAAGGAACGCGCGTGAAGTTATCGGCTGCACGCCGCCACTGTGATATGGTCCACGATAATTGTAGAGCCATTCTGTTTCCTAGATGGGGTATTCGGGAAACAATTTTACCCTTTGCGGCAAAGGGGAGAAGCTGAACGTGATCTGCTTCACGGATATTCTTTCGTGTTCGGCCATCGCCGCAGGTCCGTTTGTCAGTCCCTGGTGCGGCGTTGAGCGATGACCATACCGCTCATGATCAGGACAACCCCGAGGCTTGCCAGCCAGAATGCCGATGTCGCCGATTTCAGCAGGTTTATCACCACCCCACCTGTCATCTGTCCTCCGATGATCATCAGAGCGGTGTTCATGGCGCCGATCCGCGTAATCAACCAGCTGCCGGAGGCAACGAAGACAACGCCGACAGTGCCGCCAAGATAGGCGTACCACGGGGCATCAAGGGCACCGGCGGGTATCAGCCCGCCGATGGAAAGCCCGATGATCGTCAGCAACCCGAACCCAACGGCGTGGTTCCAGAAGGATGCAATGAGGGGTGACGTGGACAGGCTGAGCCGTCCATTGAGTTGCCGGCTAAGGGCAATGAGGATACCGGCCAGACTGGCGCATAGAATGAACGGGGTCATATCGAACTCGAAAAAATGATGAGCGTGCTGCCTGCAAGAACAAGGGCGAGCGCGACGAAATCCCGCGCGGTCAGCTGTCGTTTCGGCAAGCCGAACAGTCCCCATTTATCTGCGGAAAAGCTGAAGGCCAGCTGCCCGGCAAGGCCAAGAGCCAGGGTGCCCGGAAGCCCGACTGGCGAATTCACGGCGAGCGACGACAAGATCACGGTTGCAGCGCCGGATATGCCTCCGAGATAAGCCCAAAAGGGTGCCGGGGCTTTCACCCCGCGTTTTCCTGCAATCCGGTAAAACACGGCAAGAAGCACAAGCGCCGCAACGGTTCCGGTTCCATGCGCAACCCAGGATGAAAAAAGCGGATTGCCGGTTCGGGCGAGCTCGCCATTGAGATGCACCATCAAGCTCAGCAGCCCACCGGTACCAAGCGCGATGACAAAGACAAGCGGATTGGCCTGGGCAGGCCGGGAATTTAGGGCATTCATGGTGCATTCCGGGTTGGATCGTATCCATACCGGTACTGCGATGTTCCCGGATCGCTTTCAAGCCTCTCTCGATACGAATCCGGAAAACCGCAAGCCGATACAGATTTGGCGGCAGGATCAGCCGTCTGCGTCGGCCCGCCTTCCCTGCACAACGGGGCCCGGGACGATGACTTAGAGAAGGATGGGGACACCGCCGAACTCGCGCGCGCGCCTGATGGTACGGAGCGAACCTGTGCGTCTTTCGAGTTACCCGTATCCAAATCGACCTTGACCCACCATTTCAGGGTGATGCGCGAGGCTGGCCTGATCCAGCAGGTAGACCGTGGCAATAGCCGGGCCGCGTGCCTGTGCCGCAAGGATATCGACAGCAAGCTCCCCGGGCTTCTTGCGCTTCTGGTGGCCGACGGCGCGTGAGGAAAGTGTTGCACCCCTTATAATGCGAGGTGATCAAAACAACCGCTTGCATTCCGGTTTCTATTTTCTATTATTTTAGTAGAGTATGACGTTGAGGCCAATCCAGGTGGGTGTCCAACCGGTGCCCGCCTGATTGAAGCAGGAAGGGTTTGACCTATGACACTGCAGAGCGCCCCGCATTCCGATCCTTCCAACGATTCACACGAAGGCCCGCTTGCGAGGATTGCGATTATCGGCCGCGGGTTTACCGGGATCATGAACGCGATTGCCCTGCTCAAGGGTTTCGACCAGCCGTTCCATCTCGTCATGTATGACCCGAACCCCAGGATCAATGGTGGGGAAGACATCAGCCGGTCCGGCAAGACTGTTCTGAACAGCCGTGTCAGGGACCTTTCGGTCGATCCGGATACCCGCGTCGATTTCAGGCATTGGCTTGAAGCGGATGACGAGTTGTCCGGCCGCGAGGGCGCTGTCGGCGAAAACCTCGATCATGCCTTTGTGTCCGGCGAGGTTTTCAGTGCCTATGTCTACCAGCGTTTTTCCGAAGCGCTGAGAAAGCGTACCGATGTCATCGTGCAAGTCCGTGCTGAAGCGGTGATCGCCGTGGACCGCGATCCGCATGGCGGGCTTCAGATTGTTTCAGGCGATGGGGAACAAGCGCATTTCGATGCCGTGTTTCTGGCGACCGGCTATGGCGTCAGCGAGAAAGCGGAAGACCGGCCTGCGCCAGCCCATGCCGAAAGCGCGATTGTCGTCGGCGGGGGCGTTCATGCGGTCGATCGGGCACTGAAGCTTCTGGCCTCCGCCGAGGCCTCCCATGTTACGCTGGTTTCCGCCTCGGGCTTCCTGCCACAGTCGCATACCGGGGCGGCTGTCGGACCGGTGGCGCCGGATAAGCCGCTGCCGGGCACGCTTCGGGGCGCCTTCCGTTTCCTGCGCCAAGCCGCAAACACGGCGGAGTTGGAAGGCTCCGGCTGGCAAGGCATCATGAACGGATTTCGCCTTCGTGCGGGTGACCTTTGGAAAGGGCTCACCACCGAAGAGCGCCGGCGTTTCAAGCGCCATGTGAAGCCGATCTACGACAGCCATCGGAACCGTCTGCCACCAAGCCATTACAGAAGCCTGCATGAGGCCATCGACAACGGCACCATCACCATGAAGAAGGGAAAAGTCGAGCGCATCGCCACCAACGGCGTGCTGCTTTCGACATCGGCAGGTCTGCAGGTGCTGGCGGGAGACCGGACGATAGATTGCCGCATCCGTCCCGTCGACGTCGACGCACCATTGTTCCGGTCGGTGTTTTCATCAGGGCTCGCGCGGCGGGATGAACTGGAACTCGGGATCTTCGTGGATCGCTGCGGCCGGACTGTCGTGGCGGTAGATGAATTCGATGGGCTGTTTGCGATGGGGCCCTTGGGGTTGGGCAGCCTGCCTGACATTGACCAGGTGCCGGAAATCGTGCTGCAGGCCTACGCCGCGGCGTCGACGCTGCGTAGCTGGCTTAATCAGCCTTTGGCTTCCAGAGATACCATTGTCGCGGGATGACCAACCCGTTGGCGGGCTATCAGTTTGACTAGATCAAACGGGGAGGCTCATTCCCGGGGGTGATTTTGGGATGTTTTGTGTGAGAAGCCAATCTCTCATCCATCTGACATTGTCTGCCTTGCGCGGTGCACGTGGATAGACGAGATAGAAGCCAAGTTCGTCGGCAAGGCTGAACGCGAAGGGGCTGCACAGGCGGCCACTCGCCAGATCGTCCTCGATCAGCGGTTCGCTTGCCAAGGCGACACCTTGGCCGGCGATGGCGGCATCGATTGCCAGCGAGGCATAGGAAAACTTCACCGATTTCAGTGCGCTCCTGTCAGCCTGCACACCGGCGCGCTCCAGAAACACTGGCCACATGCCATGCGCGTCATGCAAAAGCACATGCTGCGGCAAGTCCTGAATTGTTTTAAGCGGTTTTGCTCCCGTCAGCAGGGAGGGGCTGCAGACTGCGTATAGTTTCACCGGAAAAAGCAGGTCACCCTGCAAGCCGGCTCCAAAAGGCGGTTTCGTTTGGCGAACGGCGATATCGACGCCATCGCTTTGAAAGTTTGCTAGAGTATTTGCCGCAAGCACCTGAACCTCGACGTCCGGGTGCGCGTCGGAGAAGCGGCCGAGCCGTGGAATGAGCCATTTCGTGGCGAAGGAATGGGTCACACTGATGGTAATGACGGTTTTATGCGGCTTCAGTTCCTGCGTCGCCTCTGTAATCATCGACAGCGCACGCTGTATCGGCTTGAGGTAGCGTTGCCCGGCTTCTGTCAAGGCAAGCGAGCGGGGAAGCCGGTCGAACAGCTTGACGCCGAGCGCTTCCTCCAGTGCCCGGACCTGTTGGGCAACGGCCCCTTGAGTGACGCAGAGTTCCTCGGAAGCAACACGAAAATTCAAATGCCGGGCGGCACTCTCAAACATCCTGAGCGCGTTCAGAGGTGGGTACCGGTAGGGGCCGTGTGCACCAAACATCCAATAGTTTTCCTACAGGCAGGGGTCCATCTTTCTGCTTAGTCTTCCGTCTCCACTTGTGTCAACGTGTGGGAATCGTCACAGCGCTTGGAGGGAATAGGAAATGGCAAACGAAAAGGTTGCGGTCATTACGGCCGGTGGAAGCGGCATGGGGGCCGAGGCTGCCCGCAAGCTCGCCACGGATGGATACAAGGTCGCTGTTCTGTCCTCGTCAGGCAAAGGCGAAAAGCTTGCTTTGGAGCTGGGAGGCGTCGGTGTCACCGGTTCCAATCAATCGAATGATGACCTGAAGAGACTGGTTGATCTGGCCGTCTCGACCTGGGGCCGTATCGATGTGCTCGTCAACAGCGCCGGTCACGGGCCACGCGCGCCGATCCTCGACATATCCGACGACGATTGGCACAAGGGGCTGGACGTCTATCTGCTGAATGTGGTTCGTGCGGTCCGCATCGTCACGCCGATCATGCAGAAACAGCGCTCCGGCTCCATCGTCAACATTTCGACGGCCTGGGCTTTTGAACCGTCCGAGATGTTCCCAACGTCAGCGGTGTTCCGGGCCGGCCTTGCTGCCTACACCAAGATTTTCGCGGATACCTACGCCAAGGACAATATCCGCATCAACAACGTCCTTCCGGGCTGGATCGACAGCCTTCCTGCGACAGACGCACGGCGGGAGAGCGTGCCGATGCAGCGATATGGCAAAAGCGAGGAGATTGCAGCGACAGTCGCTTTCCTGGCCTCGGATGGTGCCGGTTATATCACCGGACAGAATATTCGCGTTGACGGCGGCATCACCCGGTCCATTTGATCTGGATCATCTTACCGAGTGCTGTCCAGGCTTAAGTCCCAGATAAATGGCCGTTCTCACTCTGAGAGCGGCCATTCGCCGTTGAGCAGCTTCTGGTCTAGACGGGCCGACTTTGAACGACGGGTTTTTCAGCTTTCCGCAACGGAGAGAAGGATTTTGCCGATCACGGATCGCTCCTGAAGCAGGCGATGCGCGGAGGCTCCTTCCGAAAGTGGAAAGACGGCTGCGATTTCCACCGAAAGGTTTCCGGAACGGATGAGGGCAAAAAGCCTTGAGGATCGCTCAATCCTCTCTTGACGGGTTCTCAGCACATTCCACAGGTCGCCTCCGATCAGTTTGAGAGACCGATCCATCAGGACGCGTGGATCCACGGGCTGCGGGTCGCCGCCGGCCATCCCATAGAAAACGACCGAACCGCCGGTCCTGACAACAGCGAGGCTTTCAACAAGCGTCGATCCGACGGAGTCGTAGGCGACGTCGACTTCGCCAACGGCACCGATAACGCTCTCGCGCCAACCCTCGTATCCGAATGCATGGACGGCTCCTGCATGAAGAGCAGCCTGCCGTTTGGCCTCCGACGAGGCGAGCGCCACCACCTTGGCGCCTTTGTCGCGCGCCTGCTGGCACAGCAGCAGGCCGACGCCACCCCCGGCGGCATGAACAAGTGCGATATCGCCGGGCCGGATGTCGTAGCTGTCGGAAACCAGATATTGCGCCGTAAGGCCCTGCAACAGGACAGCCGCTGCAATGTCCAGCGGGATGTCTGCTGGTACCGGGATGATTTTGTCGGCATCGACAGCCGCATATTCGGCGTTCGAAAATGGACTGTCTGCGAATGCTACTCTGTCACCAATCTGAAGTCCGCTGACGCCGGTGCCAACGGCTTCAATATGGCCAGACCCTTCATATCCCAATACCCAGGGGCTAGCCCCCTTGAGATGATAGTTCCCCTGCCGCCGGTAGACGTCTGCAAAGTTCAAACCTGCATAGGCAACCCGCACCAGGACGTCATGGACACCCAGGACAGGCGCGGGTATGTCGGCTATATGCAGCACTTCGGGGGCGCCAAACTCGTTAAAAACCAGTGCTTTCATAATCCATCCCCTTTCGATACCGGCGCCAGATATGGGTCAGGCTTTCGAGTGCCCCCTTGATACCAACCTCACCAACGTCGCATCAAACCAGTTCTGCTGCATCGAACCAATAAAAAATCTACTGTTATGGCCTGCTGGCCACGGTGGCCTGTCTCGGACAGTGTCGGCTTGCCTGTTTCCATGACCCTCCACATTACCACGGATAACGAAGCCGGACTTTCTTAGAGACACCGCCCGGGAAGACTGTCGTCTTCCCGGGCGGTGCAAGTGGTGTCGCCCCTGTCATCGCCTGTTGCGCATAGTGTCGCGGTTTGGCTGCAGCACCAGTGTGTTGGTGCTCAGGCGTCGATGTCGCGGATGGAATCGAGCGGGCCCTTGAGGGCGGTGCGCGGATGCACCAGTTCGGGCTGGATCAGGTGGATCTTGACGGCTGGGCGGGCTTCTTCGATGAGCTCGAAAGCCTTGGCGAGCATGCTTTCGCTATCCTGCCGGATCATGATCACCGGGAAAGGCAGGAAGGAGCCGAAGGGGTCGTAGTCGTAGCAGCCGACGACGATGTCGGCGAAGGTTTCGAGTGGATGCTGCGCCATGAAGCGGAGCAGGCCTTCGAAATTGATCGAGGAGTTGATGAACAGTCCGCGCGGCAGCTTTCCCTCACGTTCGTAGAAGGCTTCGAAGGCCTTTTGCGTCATGTTCGGCGAATAGCCGGTCGGCTGGATGCAGGCGTCGCTGTCCCCTCCAAGCATCTCGGTCTTGATATGGCGAAAACCCTTGATGCGCTCGCGGCTGGCATGGTCGTTGCGCCCGCCAAACAGGAAAAGCTCCTCCGGCTTCAGCGGGATGGCGGCACCGTCGAAGCGCTTGATGATTGCCTGCGTCAGCATCCGGGCGCCCTGATAGTTATCGCTGATCACCGACGGCGCCTTGGTCCCCGGAAGATCGATATTGATGTGACGAATGCCTGCGGCTTCGCAGAGGCCATGAATGCTGTCAGGATCGGTGGCGCCGGCGATGAACAGCTCGTCGATCGAATAGGAAATCAGCGTTTCGACCGTCGCTAGCTCTTCCTGCGGATCGCGCGAGGCGCTGACGACGACGGGGCATTTGCCGTGGCTGCGCACCTGTGCCTCGAAAGTCTGGGCCATCGAGGAGAAGTAGCGGTTGTCGTGGACGGGCAGAAGCAGGCCGACAAGGCCGGAGCGGGAATTGCGCAGGCCCCGGGCCTGCAGGTTGGCGGTATACTGATGCTGTTCGGCAAGGTTCTGGATCAGTTCGGCCGTGCTTTCCTTGATCCGTCGCTTGCGCCATGTGCCATTCAGCACAGCGCTGACAGTCGAGGCGGAACAGCCGGATAGGAGCGAAAGATCGTAGATTGTCGCCTTCTTTTTTCCCTGCGGTTTCATCGATTCCTCCCTTCATTTGCTTAGTGCCAATTTCCTCTTGACGAAAGTTTAAATCCAAAACATATTATTTGCACCATCGATTGTGCAAAAAAGAAATATCGATTGTGCATGTCGAGGTCCGCTTGAGGAGGCGGTAACTTGGAGGATGCGATTTCCAGCGCCGACCTGAGGTGAACTGACAGCGACCGCCTTGTCTGCGGCCTGGTCCTGTTGCCTGCGCGGAAACGTTTTGGAGGAGGAAGAGCATGAAAAAGTTTATGATTGCAGCGCTGGCTGCATCGCTGTCGCTTGGCGTTTCGTTTGCTGCACTGGCTGCCGACAAGGTTGGCGTCGTCGTCAAGATTGGTGGTATTCCGTGGTTCAACGCCATGGATGCCGGGATCAAGGAGCAGGGCGCCAAGCTTGGTCTTGATGCCTTCATGGTCGGTCCGACCAGCGCCGACCCGGCCCTGCAGGTGCGCGCCATCGAGGACCTGATCGCGCAAGGGGTCAAGGTCATCGGCGTTGTTCCGAACGATGCCAAGGTGCTTGAACCGGTTCTCGCCAAGGCCAAGGAAGCCGGCATCTTCGTCATCACTCATGAATCGCCAGGCCAGAAGGGTGCCGACTGGAATTTCGAACTGGCCTCATCGACCGGCTTTGGCGAAGCGCATGCCAAGCTTCTGGCCGAGAAGATGGGCGGCAAGGGTGAATATGCCGTGTTCGTCGGCTCGCTGACCGTTCCCCTGCACAATGCCTGGGCCGATGCGGCGGTCGCCTATCTCAAGGCCAACTATCCCGACATGAAGCTCGTCGGCGAACGCTACGGCGTGGCTGAAGATGTCGACAAGAGCCGGTCGACGGCGCTCGATCTGATCTCCGCTCATCCGGATCTCAAGGGTTTTCTGGCCTTCGGCAGCCAAGGTCCGATCGGTGCTGGTCGTGCCGTCGAAGAACGCCGCAAGACCGGCGAAATCTTCGTGCTCGGGCCGTTCTCGCCCGGCCAGGGCCAGAAGCTGATCAAGTCCGGTGCGATTTCTGGCGGTTTCATGTGGAATCCGAAACAGGCCGGCGAAGTCTTCGTCACCATGGCCGATCGCCTGATCAAGGGCGAAAGCGTCAAGGAAGGCGACGACATTCCGGGCCTCGGCGTGATCAAGCCGGCTGGCAACGACATTATCGTCGATCAGCTTTTGCCGATCAACAAGGATACCGTGGACGAGCTTGCAGGCATGGGCCTGTAACTTTCCTCGCAAAGGTTCTCCCGGGCTGCTGGGCTGACTTCGGTCGGCTCGGCGGTGCCCGGAAGTTCTAAAGATCCGCATTTTCACAGGTTGAACCGATGACTGGACGCGAAAGCGCTAAGGGTGGCCAAAAGCCGCTTCTGTCCCTGCGCAACATCAACATGACGTTCGGTGGCGTCAAAGCCTTGAAGGATGTCAGCTTCGACGTCCTGCCGGGCGAGGTGCATTGCCTTGCCGGTGAAAACGGCTCGGGCAAGAGCACGCTGATCAAGATCATCACCGGCGTCTACCGCCCGCAGGATGGTGCGGTGATCGAGTTTGACGGGCAGACCTATTCGCATATGTCGCCGGTGACGGCGCAGAGTTCCGGCATTCAGGTGATCTGGCAGGATCTGGCGCTGTTTCCGGAAATGACGGTCGCCGAAAACATTTCCTTCCAGACGCTGCTCGGCCGCTGGCCGCGTTTCGTCAATTACAACAACATGCGCGAAAAGGCGGTCAAGGCCTTGGCTCGGCTCGGCGTGACGCTCGATGTCGACCGGCCGCTGAAGGATTACGCCATCGCCCAGCGCCAGATCGTCGCGATTGCCCGCGCCCTGGTCGGCGAGGCAAAGCTGGTCTTCATGGACGAGCCGACCGCATCGCTGACACAATCGGAAACCGACCATCTTCTCGATATCGTCCGCACTCTGTCTGCATCCGGCGTCGCCGTGGTGTTCGTCAGCCACCGGCTGGCTGAGGTGCTGGAGATTTCCAGCCGGCTGACGGTGCTGCGCGATGGTGCGCTGGTCGGCGCCTATTCGACTGAAGGCATGACCCAGTCGCGCATTACAGAATTGATGACCGGCAAGACCTTCGACCAGACGGTGCGCGCCCGCAATATCAGCGCCAATCCGGTGGTGCTGGAGGTGGAAGGTCTGTCCCGGCCCGGCCAGTTCGAGGACATTTCTTTTACCGTGCGGCGCGGCGAAACCCTTGGCATTACGGGGTTGCTCGGGGCAGGGCGCACGGAACTCGCTTTGTCGCTGTTCGGCATGCTGAAACCTCGTTCCGGTAGTGTCAAACTCGAAGGCAAGCCCGTTCATTTTTCGTCCAACCGGGACGCCATCGCGGCCGGGATCGCGTATCTGTCCGAAGACCGGCTGTCGCTTGGGCTGATCCAGCCGCAATCAATCGCCGACAATCTGGTGATCGCTTCGCTCGACAAGATCACCTCCGGCGGGCTGTTGTCCGACAGCCGCAAGCGCGATCTTGTCGCCCAATGGATCACCGATCTCGGCGTCAAGATCGGGAAGCAAGGCGATGCGATCTCGACGCTGTCGGGCGGCAACCAGCAGCGCATTGCGATTGCCAAATGGCTGGCCACCGATCCGAAGCTGCTCATCCTTGATGCGCCCACCGTCGGGGTCGATGTCGGCGCGCGGGCGGGCATTTTCGATATCGTCGCGAAGCTCGCCGAGACCGGCCTCGCCATCATCCTGATCTCCGACGAGGTGCCGGAAGTCTATTTCAACGCGGACCGCGTGCTGCACATGGCCAAAGGGCGTATCGTCAACCAGTTCATGCCAGCGGACTGCTCGCTCGCGGATATCGAGGCAGCCGTCTATGCGTAAGGTCGTTCAATCCCATGCGACGGAATTTGCGCTGCTTGCCGTCATCGCTGTTATCAGCATTGTTCTGTCGATCATCACTGACCGCTTCTTCTCGCTCGGCAATGCGTTCGATCTTCTCAATACCAGTTCTGTCAACATCATCTTCGCCGTCGGCCTGCTGGTGGTGCTGATTGCCGGCGGCATCGACATCTCGTTCGCGGTGGCGGCCTCCGTCGTCCAGTATGTCGCGGCCCTCATGCTCGGCTGGATGGGCGGCGGCGGCTGGATCAGCGGGCTTTTGATCGCCGGTGCGCTCGGCGTGCTGTTGGGTGCCATCAATGCCTTTTTGATCCACAGGTTCCGGATCATCTCGATCGTCGCGACCATCGCCACCTTCAATATCTATTTCGGCCTGTTGATGTTCTTCACCCGCGGGGTGTCGATCTACAACTTGCCGGACTGGCTGACGTCGCGCGTCGTGCTATTCGAGCATGAGATGGCCGATGGCAGCTGGATCGAGATCACCCTGCCGGTTCTGGTCATGCTGATCTGCGTGGTGGCCACCTGGGTGTTCATCACCCGCACCACCACGGGGCGCCAGCTTTATGCGTTCGGCGACAATCCGGAAGGAGCGCGCCGGTTCGGCATCAATATCGGCGCCATGCAGTTCATCGCCTTCGGCTGGCTTGGCCTGATGGCCGGGATCGGCGGGCTGATCCAGGCGCATTATGCGCAGGAAGTGGTGCCCAACGCGCTCTATGGACGCGAACTGGATGTGCTGGCGGCGGTGGTGCTGGGTGGTGCCCGGCTCGGCGGCGGCAAGGGCTCGGTGCTTGGCTGCGTGCTCGGCGTGCTTTTGATCTCGATCACCCAGAACGGGCTCAATCTGGCGGGTGTTTCCCCCTATGCCTTCAAGATGATCGTCGGCGCCATCATTCTCGTCGCCATCACCTTGTCCAATACCAGCATCGAAAAACTGCTGCCGTTCATGCGCCAGGAGGAGGGCCGCAAATGACCGCAATCCTCAATCGCATCAAGACGGTGCTGGGGCCGGATATGGCCGGGCCGGGATTTGCGCTGATCGCCGTGCTGGTGGTCTTCAGCCTTGCTTCGCCGCAATTCTTCAGCTGGGCAACCTTCGGCTCGGTTGCCTTCCAGTTGCCGGAACTCGGGCTTTTGACCCTTGCCATGCTCTTGCCGGTGCTGACCGGCGGGCTGAACCTTGCCATCACCTTTACGGCCAATATTGCCGGGCTGACAGTTGCCTGGGTGCTGCAGCAAAATGGCGGCGCCGATGCCGGTCCGTTCGCCTTCTTCCTCGGCTCCGTGCTGGGTATTGGCGTCGGGGCGCTCAGCGGCGTGGTGATGGGGTTGGTGATTGCCTATACCCGCGCCCATCCGATCCTTGTCTCTCTGTCGATGATGATCTTTCTGCGCGGGCTTGGCGAGTTCCTGACGCGTGGCGGCGATGTCTCCGGGTTTCCGGCGTTCCTGCAGCCGCTCGGCCATGGCAGCATTCTCGGCTTTCCGATCCCGCTTCTGGTCTTCATCGCCTGCGTGTTGATCTGGCATCTGCTGCTGACGCGGATGAAGCTCGGCTTCAACACCTACATGATCGGCTCGAATATCGAGGCGGCGCGCTATTCCGGCGTCAATACGCGCAAGGTGCTGGTGCTGGTCTATGCACTGTCGGGTGCGATGTGCGCGATTGCCGGTATCATCATGCTGGCCCGGTTCAACTCGGTGCGCGTCGGCCACGGTGAATCCTACCTGTTGATCACCGTGCTTGCCTGCTTCCTCGGTGGCGTCAATCCGTTCGGCGGTTTCGGCCGGGTCATTCCGGTGGCCGTAGCGCTGGTGGTGCTACAGCTGCTGTCCTCCGGCCTCAACATCCTCGGCGCCAACCAGCATCTGGCGACAGCCGTCTGGGGCATCCTGCTCATCACCGTGATGATCCTGCGGTTTGCCGCAGGCCACTTCAAATCTCTCAAGCGAAAAAAAGGATAAAACCATGGAAGGTTTTGGCGTTCATACCAGCATGTGGACCATGAAATGGGACCATGCAGGGGCGGAAAAGGCGATTGCCGCCGCCGTCAAATACGAGATGGATTTCATCGAGATCGCGCTTCTCGATGCGCCGGCCGTCGATGCCGAGCATAGCCGCAAGTTGCTTGAGAAACACAAGCTGCGCTCGGTCTGCTCGCTCGGCCTGCCGGAACATGCCTGGGCTTCCGTGCATCCGGAAAAGGCCGTCGAGCATCTGAAGGTCGCCATCGACAAGACGGCGGATATGGGCGCGGAAGCCTTGTCCGGCGTCATCTTTGGTGGCATCGGCGAGCGCACCGGGGTTCCACCGACCGAGAAGGAATATGACAACATTGCCCGTGCACTGCAGGCGGCGGCGAAACATGCCAAGACCCGTGGCATCCAGT
Organism: Pararhizobium sp.; assembly: GCF_965279435.1. Lineage (NCBI taxonomy): Bacteria > Pseudomonadati > Pseudomonadota > Alphaproteobacteria > Hyphomicrobiales > Rhizobiaceae > Pararhizobium > Pararhizobium sp. The sequence goes on along the minus strand of NZ_CBDIHY010000002.1, from coordinate 577,052 downwards.
TGGGTGTCGAGGCGGTCAATCGCTACGAGAACCATCTGATCAACACGGCCAAGCAGGCCGTCGACATGATCGAGCGCGTCGGTGCCGACAATGTCTTCGTGCATCTCGATACCTATCACATGAATATCGAGGAAAAAGGTGCGGCCAACGGCATTCTCGATGCCCGCGACCACATCAAATATATCCACCTCTCCGAAAGCGACCGTGGCACGCCGGGCTATGGCAACGTGCCGTGGGACGAAATCTATGCAGCACTTGCCGCCATCGGCTTCAAGGGCGGCCTTGCGATGGAAAGCTTTATCAACATGCCGCCGCAGGTGGCCTACGGGCTCGCCGTCTGGCGCCCGGTGGCCAAGGACGAGGCCGAAGTGATGGGCAACGGCCTGCCATTCCTGCGCAACAAGGCGCGGCAATACGGTTTGATCTGATACCATGCCAGGCTGTTCCCGCACCGGCGGGAGCAGCCGCACGGATAGAAAATGCGGGATGCGGACATGGCGGACGGGCAGTGGAGCGATCGAAGGGATGACGGGCAGCCGGCGACTGTCGCGGTCCTTGATGTCGGCAAGACCAATGTGAAGCTCAACGCGGTCACGACATCCGGCACCATTCTCGAAACGCTGTCGGTTCCCAATCCGGTGCTTCAACACGGGCCGTGGCGGCATCACGATCTGGATACGCTCGGCGATTGGGTGTTCGGCACGCTTGCCGGTCTTGCAAGACGCCATCCGCTCGCGACATTCGTCTCGTCCGGCCATGGCTCCGGCGGTGTTCTGGTTGGCCCCGATCCCGACGCTGTCGACGGCACCGCCTTGCCGATGATCGACTACGAGCAGGCTCTGCCGGACGATATCCGCATGCGTTACTCGGCTTTGTCCGGTTCCTTCTTCGATCGGGGAAGTGCGATGATGCACGGGGCGACCCATCATGCCCGCCAGATGTTCTGGATGCAGCAGGCTGATCCCAAGGGCTTTTCCCGGGCGTGCTGGTTTCTCGGCGTGCCGCAATACTGGGCCTGGCGGTTGTCGGGCGTGGCGGTTTCTGAGGCGACGGTTCTCGGTGCGCAGTCGCATCTGTGGAATGTCGCAGAGCGGCACTGGTCGCCGATCGTTCAATCGCAGGGCTGGCAAAATCTGCTGCCGCCGTTTGCCAGGGCGTGGCAGGCGATCGGTGCGATCCGGCCGGTTCTCGTCGAGCGATATGGCCTGCCGGCCGATATCAGGGTTCTCGCCGGTATTCATGACAGCAGCGCCAATTTCTATCGCTATCAGGCGGCCGGCTTCGATGATGCGGCGGTGGTTTCCACCGGCACCTGGATCGTGGCGCTGAGCGGCAAGACGCCGTTTGACAGGCTGGACGAACACCGGGGCATGACCTGCAACAGCGATGTCGATGGCAATCCCGTCGGCGGTGCCTTGACGATGGGCGGGCGCGAGTTCACCCATGTCGCCGGGCGTGACGATGCCCATCTGAATGCCGATGCCACGCTTGTGAGCCGGATGATTGGGCAGGGCACGATGGCGCTGCCGTCCTTTGGCGATGACGACGGCCTGTTTCCCGGTAGTGTCGGCAAGGGGCATATTACTGGTCCCCAACCTGTCGATGCGGCCGAGCGCAAGGCGCTGGCCGTTCTCTATACGGCGCTTTTGACGGTCGAATGCCTCGATGCGCTGGGAAGCAGCGGACGCGTGATCCTCGACGGCAGTTTTCTGCGCGACCCGCTCTATGCCGGGCTGGTGGCCGCGCTGCGGCCACAGGGCGATACGGTTTCCAATCTCGACACCTATGGCGTTGCCTCCGGCACCGCGCTGCTTGCCAGCCATGGGAAACGGTCGGCGCGCGCGGCCATCGCACTCGAAAAACCGCCGCTGTTCGATCATCCATCCGCCGATCTGGCGGCATATGCCCGCCGCTGGCGGGTTCTGGCCGGACAGACCACACAATCCAACAGGCTTTATGAAAGGTCCTCCCAATGAGCACGCACCATACGGATATCGCAGCGCTGCGCCGCGATATGGTCGAAACCTGCCGCAGGATGAATTCCAGTGGCATCAACCAGGGAACGGCGGGGAACCTCTCCGTGCGCACGGACAATGGTTTCCTCGTCACGCCGTCCTCGCTTGCCTACGACACGATGACGCCGGACGATCTGGTGGAGATGGATTTCGACGGCACCTATACCGGCCGCCGTCCGTCGTCGGAATGGCGCTTCCACCGCGATATCCTCAAGAACCGGCCGGATATCAACGTTGTTCTACATTGTCATTCGGTCTACGCCACGACGCTTGCCTGCCATCATAAGACGATACCCAGCTTTCACTATATGACCGGTGTCGCCGGTGGGACGACGGTGCGCTGCGCCGAATATGCCACCTTCGGAACGCAGGCTTTGTCCGACCATGCACTGGTGGCGCTGAAGGACCGGCTGGCCTGTCTGCTCGGTCAGCACGGCCAGATCTCGCTCGGCAAGACACTGGAAGCGGCGCTTTGGCTGGCAATCGAGATCGAAACTTTGTCGCGCATGTACGTTCAAGCTCTGACGCTCGGCGAGCCGCCGGTGCTGCCCGACGACGAAATGGCCCGGGTGATCGAACAGATGCGCAAGATGAGCTACGGTCATGCGCCGGATGCCGAAGGGATCAACGATGTCGCCCGGCAACGTGCCGTATCCTGAACCGCGATTGAGCGGAGCCTTCGTTTGAGGGCTCCGCTATCACGGTGATCTGCCTGAAGCGCTTTACAGGGCTCACCAGCCCAACAGTTGCTCATGGCGGTAGCACACCACGACGGCTACACGGCTACCTCAATGTTGCTGCCGCGCCTCCAACGAGCTTCGGGCGACCTAACATGACAGGACCGGAAAGATATGTTGAGAGTATTATCGTCCGCCTCCCAATCGTAGAGTGAAGTATCCGTTAATTTGCATTCTGCTGGAGTTTGCCGACAAATGGAGTGGCCAGCATGAAAACTGCAATCGCTGTAATTGTCGACCTGGCTACGCGCCGCGCCGTTCACGCCTGCAATCTTCCGAACAGTGGGTTGGCGGACGATGATGTCTGGTTCGCAAATGATGCAGCGTCAGGATCGTCGGGCTGCTGAAACGACTGTCATAGAGCGCTGACAGCGAGCGACAGCGCGCGTGCGCCCAGCCGGCGCTTGCGGGCTCCGTCGGGATTTTCGAACTCTGGCACGATGATCTTGATGACGGAGATGGGAAAGCCCGGCGCTTGGAGGGGTACTACGATGGCGGTCATTACTCCTGCTTCTTTCAGTCTGCCGAGCAATCTCTCCAGTAGACACTCAGGGCCACCCGCTTTCCCCGGCAATGCGTGGCTTGGAGGCGAGACAGGCCGCGCTTCAAAAAGCTTCTGCGTGTCCGGTGATAAAGGGCGCTGATAGGTTTCGGCAAAGACATCGTCCCGGGCGCCACTGATATAGGTCAGTCGTGACTGAGCCACTTCGGTGAGGGCGCGGATGACGGCTTTTTCGGGAACAGAGTGCGCGCCATAGCCGATCGTGACGTCATGAAACCTTGGCTGTCGTCGATCGAGGATATCGGCTTCAGCGGCGACCGCTGAATAACACGGCACTGCAATGTCGCTGGTGAGATCAAAAACGCGCAGGATCAATCCTGCCCGTGCGTATTTCTCAACCAAGTCATCAATGACTGGACCGCCGAAATGCTTCGGATCAACGCATGTGGCCAGTCGTGCGGAGGTCGATCGTAAACGCCACAGTACGTCGGCATCCCGCTCGACGCGTTCAAGCAGGCCGTGGAGGATTGCCTCGGTTTCGTTGTTTCCGGACGCCAGGCCGTCAGACGATTGCCAGAAGCGGCAATTCTCGAGCGTCCGGTCCAATGTGACGGCATGAAGCGGAACCCACACCGCTTCCCGTGTCATCAGGTCCTTGCCCTTAACCCAGACGATCACGTCGTCCACATTGATGTCGGGTTGGCCTGAAGCGATTAATTGGGGGAGTGTCGCGACCCTTTCTCCCGTAGCGGCCAGGTCGCGGGGCGATGCTTCAATCGTTAAGACCGCCGGGCTGGATGCGACGGCGCGCTCCAGTGCCTCCATCGCCGCAGAGACGCGGGCGTCCATGTCGCTGACGCCTTTGCCCTGATTGATGACGATCGACTTCGCATTGGGAGATACGGCATTCCAGACGGGAATGCCGACCTTGTCCAATCCGGTCAACCGTGAGAGCCGGGTAATGCCAAATCGCGGCAGCAGAGCTTCGACGCGCTGCCACGTTTCCGCCGGGGAGCAGATCCTGTCGCTGTCACTGAACGGGCTTCTATCCACGGCAGGCAAGTGGCATCAGCCGTCCATATAACCACCGGAAACGGCTGCTGCGGAGGTAGCGCGCACCGCCAGATTGACGCCCTTCGTCACGGTTGTGCCGGTGTTGCGCAGGTCATTTGCCACTTGAAGAGCACCCGTTGATGGGGCAGGCGACTTGGTGACCGTCCCCGCGTCTAGATCCGCGATCCAGAGGTCTTTTTCTCCTGCAATACCGATGACGACCACATTTGCCATTTTTATATCTCTCCTTGCTCTGTTGTTGGTTTGTTGGTTTAGAAACCCGCCTTGATAAGGCCCTCTTTGTAATGCTGCCTTTGCCACTCTTCCTTGAACGGAACCAGAGCCATCCACGTTTCCAGATCGAACGCGGGATGAACATCGAACGTCTTGCGGACGAACTGGCTTGCCTTGCGCCCGTCACCGAGCATTCCCCAGCTCGCAGCAGACAACCTGTCTGCCGGTGCCCGGTCGTTCATACGGCCGATGTAGTTTAGGGCATCCTCGTAACGTCCGAGAGAATAGCAGGCGCCCGCTGCCGTCCAAAAATATTCATCCGGTGCGATCGGATTGAGGTGGATCGCATGCTCGACCTTTTCCAGGCCCTCCTGCGGTCGCGATGCCTGGATCAATGCGTCGCCGAAGCTCGCAATCAGGTTGGCATAGTGGGGGCTGAGAGTTTCCGCTGTCGCGAAGAATTCCGCGCTTTCATCAAACTGACGCATATAGAGTTTGGCGACGCCCAGTTCCTTGTAACCCGTCGGCAAGTGCGGGTCTGAAACGATCGCGTCTTGCGCAAAACCTTGCGCCATCGACAGCAGGCTTTTGTCGTTTCTCGCTGTCACGAGCCATTCCAGGAAATAGCTGCGCGACATGCCACTTTGCGCGGGCGCGAAGACCGGATTGAGCTGAAGCGCCTCGCGGAAGTGTTTTCGAGCCCGCCGGACTTCGGGAAGTCCCAGGTTCATCAGATAGCTCTGACCACGCAGGAAGCTGCGATAGACCCCGGGGTCTTGCTCATAATCGCTGCGTATCATCTCGTTCGAGTAAATTTGCCGGGAAATGGCTTCGGCAAGACGGTGCGCGATCTCGCGACGAGACTTGACCAATCCGCTGCCATTCAGCTCGAAACGTTCCGCCCAGACGACCTCGTCGCTGCCAAAGAAAATCAATTGGGCAAAGAGCGAATAGCCGTCACCTTCATAGGTGAGGCGGGTATCGAGGATATAGCTGATTGCATACCGTTCGTAGGTCGCGGCCTTATCGCCGTGATCACGGATCTTGGCAGCGCTGTACGGGGCGATGACCGATAGCGAGCGCAGACTGCACAAGCCGATCGTAACGTCCTCGATGAGTGCGGAGGCAAACAGGGAAACGTCCGGCCCGGCGCCATCTGACAGGGGCGGCAGCAAGACCAGGCGGGGCAGACCCGTGCGGATCTCCGGGCCGGCGGCTTCCGGTATGACCAGGACAGATTTCACGGGCTCTTGCACGGTTTTTACCGCAGCAACCGCTTTCTGGTACATCGAGCCACTAAGGAGATTGCGCACGGCATCATCGGATGGATCGCGCTCCAGAAGTTTGACGGCTGCGTCTTTTATCGGACGATTTTCCGCGTCATCTCCGGTCAACCCGGTCGCCAGCACGCAGCGGCGCAGCACGCTCAGGTGAGCTTCACGCTCCCGATCGATCCAGGCGGCAAGCGCTTTGCTCGCCGGTTTGACATCCTTTAGAAAATCCTCCCGCAGCCGTGCTGCAAGCGTTACAGTGAAGGCGCGGTCGATCATGGTACTGTCGATGGACAGGCAATCGATGTCCGTCTCAATGGCATCCTTCCCCAGAATGACCATTGACGGCGAAAACGATAAAAATTGGAGGCCGATGCTGTTTTGCCGACTGAGGATTCGCGAGGCCGATTTGCGCAAGTTTGCATAGGCCTGTCCCGTATCCGCGTCGCCCCACAGCAAGGTCGAAATATCCGCGCGAGGATAACTGGAGAGGCCTCTCGCCTTCAAATAGGCAAGGATAATCAACCCCATTTGCGGAAACGCAACGTCGTTTCCGTCCTTGTTTAACAAGCATAGCCGCCCAAGCGTTTGCAGTCGGGATCCCGTAGGCACCTAGGTCCGAAGCTCCGGCTTCGCGGTGTTTTGGGCAGTGTAAAGGGCATTGCCGTCAGGATACGCCACTTGCCCGGCGACAGTCTTCCGCTCCGCCACATCGACGGGATCAAGTGTCTTCTGTTCCATACCACGCTCCCCCTGCTCGGCGATTTGCTGGACGCAATCTGCTTGAGTGGCGGTGATCATACAACAATGGCGACGGGCGAATAACAAAATTTTGTGCACAATTGGAGCACCTTATGGGGCTTTGTTGCCATTGTTAGCCGGTTGAAAGCTGCAATGACGATGCAGTTGATCGCGGTGGCCAAGAGGAAGTTCGGCGGGGAAATGCTTTTTGCTTGTGTTGGTCTAAGCTCGGGCCTGATTGATCGAGCCAATAGCAGCACGTTGCAGCGATCTGGATTGCGAATTGGAAAGCCTTGGTCAATAAGGCTCGAGCCCGGTTTTTGACATGACGGAGCTTCCTTCCCAATAACATTGCTGTCGCAATCGGGGACCCGTAGGCCACATTTTAAAAAGTGGTCCTTGCCGACCTTCGCGCCGGCGTTCAGTTCACGACGGCAAACAACAGGAGGAAGCAATGGCAGGAGAACATACAATCGTTTTTGCGAATGACACCGGAGAGTTCTGGACCGACGAGCGATGCTATATTACGGAATTGCACAATTGTGCTGCCTCGCCGGAGACGTCGTTGGCTCTGGCACGGGTTGAGGCAGGCGTGACCACACAGCTGCACAGTCTCGCCGGCGTCATCGAGCGGTACATCGTACGCCAGGGGGAGGGAACACTTGAGGTCAATGGCATAAAGCAGAAGCTTGTGGCCGGCGATCAGGCCGTGATACCCGCCGGCGCGCCGCAGCGTATTGAGAACACAGGTTCGGTGGATCTGGAATTCTATTGCCTGTGTACGCCTCGCTTCTTTCCGGAGGCATACGTCAACCTGGAGCAATAGGTGGCTTCATCGTTGGCCATAGTCTAACCGGCAGATCGCCTGTTGGTCAGGTTGCAGATCGTGTCGATGGCAAATTGCATGGTTTCGAGCGGGCGCACGAAGGGCAGGCGGACGAAGTCGCCAAAATTCTCGTGCGCGGAATAGCCCGGGCCGGCTGATAGGAACAGGCGGTGGCGTTGGGCCTCCTGGCACAACGCCACCGCATCGACGCCGGGCATGTGGATCCACATTGCCGTGCCACCCGACGGGCGCGTCCAATGCCACCGGCCCAGCGCGCGTTCCGCGATGGCGTCCTCAGCGGCTTTCAGGTGGCCGACGATTTCCTGGTGACGATAGGCCCGTGCCTCCCGGATGTTTTCGAGTAGGCCGACGGCAAGATGCTGGTCGAACATCGAACAGCCGAGATCATTAACCGCCTTGAAGCTCACCAGCCGCTTTATCACCGGAGGGGCCGCGCGGATCCAGCCGATGCGGATGCCGCCCCAGAACAGTTTGGAAAGCGTGCCGATCGTGGCGACATTATCCGGGTCTATCTTGCCGGCAATCGGGCGCGGCGTGGTTCCGGCAACGGTGGAAAGCTCATTTTGTGCACCATCCTCGATGAGGAAGGTCGGATAGCGGTCGAGCAGGCTGATCAGGTCCCGGCGGCTTGCATCATCCAGCGACCTTCCTGTCGGGTTATGCGCCTCGGGAAAGACGTAGAGAAGTTTCGGACGGTTTTTGAGCGCCTTTTCGAGCAGCTCCATGTCTAGGCCGTGTGCACTGGCGCCGACGGGAATGATTCTGGCATTGCGCCGGCGGAAGGCTTCAAGCGAACCGCGATAGACAGGGTCCTCCACGACGACAGCATCCGACGCATCGACCAAGGCGTTGGCCAGCAGCCAGACCGCCTGTTGCGCTCCGCTGGTGATCAGGATGCTATCCGGGTGGGTGGCAAGACCCAGATCGGTGTAGTAGCGGGCGACGGCCCAACGAAGGGCCGGCAGGCCGGAGGCATCGTAGCCGAGACCCGCCGCGATGCTTGCAAGGTCCACCCCGCGTAGCGCCGCCAACATCTCAGTGAGGATCGGCGACGGTGGCAGGGCGCCGCTGGTCATGTCGATATCCCGAGGAAGCGCCAGCACCTCGCCGACAAGGCGTGTATGTGCGACTCCGGACGCGGGTGCAGACGCCGTGATACGATGGCCGCTGCCATGCCGGCTGTCGAGCAACCCTGCGTCCCGCAGCGACGTATAAGCCGCCACGACTGTCCCCCGGCTGACGGCGAGCGCTGAGGCGAGGGCGCGCTCGGAGGGCAATAGGCCACCGACGGGCAATTCCCTTGCTGCGATCAATCTGCCGATCGAGACACTGAGCTGTTGGCTGACTTTGCCTTCAGATGTCCGCCAGCTGCCAATGAGCCGGCTGATCCGTGCGGGTGAAATCCTGTTCATTCCTGGTCCACTTCTCAACAAGTGGACTTTGTCAGATCCCGGAGAGTAGAGCAACTTGGTTTGCGAGGAACGAATGAAGGGTCTCAATCTGAGGCCCGAGGGAGGAGAACATGGGCTCTTTTGCCATCAGGGGCGAGCATGCCCCGTTGGCCGTGCGGCAGGTTGTGCCGACGCGGTCTCACGCGAACAAACGCTATCTGGTCCTTGGGGGCGCGGGCGGTGCCGGCAAGGCAGCCGCTGAATTGCTGGCAGCCGAAGGTGCCGCAGTGGTCATCGGTGATGTCCGCGCGCAGGCACTGAACGAGGCGATCGCCAGCTTTGGCTCGAATGCTGCGGGACAGTCCGGTGTCGCGATCGACGTGGGCAATGCCGCCTCGATCGCCGCTGCGATCGAAGAGGTCGAGCAACGCCTCGGCGGGATAGACGGCCTGGTTAACTGTGCCGCTATCGTGCGCCATGTCGATCCGCTCGAAACACCCTGGAGCGACTGGGAGCGCGTTTTCTCCATCAACGTCTATGGTGCGTTTGAAGCGGCGCGCCTTGTCGCCAAGGGCATGATCGCGAAGGGTATCAAGGGTGCGATCGTCAACGTGGCGTCTGAAGCCGGTAAGAAGGGACATAGCCAGTCGCTGGCCTACAGCGCCAGCAAGGCGGCTATGATCAATTTCACCCGAGTGCTGTCGGAGGTGCTTGCACCCAATGACATCAATGTGAACTGCGTTTGCCCCGGCGGCATGGCGACGGACATGCTCCGCGAGGTCGCCGTCGCTTATGGCGATCTGGTCAAGCAGGCGCCGGACGACGTGTTCAAGCAGCTCATCAGTTCGCAATTGCGTCGGCATATCGATCCGGCGGAACTTGCACGGACGATTTCCTTCCTGCTGAGCGACGACGCGATGATCATTCGCGGCCAGGCGATCAATGCCGATGGTGGCGATACGCCCTACTGAGCAGGCTTGCCGATATCACTCGGCATCTGCACTCACCAATTCGCGTCACACTTGCTTATGGAGTCAAAAATGACGGCTACCAGCAAATTTATGCAGATCTGCCTGGGCTCGGTGTTTGCCCTTGCGACGGGCTTTGTTCCAGTCAAGGCCGAGGAGACCTCCTATGTCCTGGTCACGCCCAGCCGCATCGGGGTGAACAAGTTCCTCGGCCTTGGAAAAACCGGGATCGAGAAGGCCGCCGAGGCTCAAGGCACAAAGGCCCGGATATTCGAAGGCACGGACCCGTCCACACGCCGGCAGAATGTCCAAGCCGCGATTGATATGAAGGCGCCAATCGTCGCCGTGATAGGCTTCGAGTTCGGCGATATCATTGCCGATCTGGCTCCGGAAAATCCGGAGACGAACTTCGTCATCATCGATACGTGTATTCCCGACGCGCCGGAGAATGTGTATTGCGCGGTGTTCCGCGAACAGGAGGCCGCCTATTTGGCGGGGGCCGAAGCCGCCCTGACGTCAAGTAGCAAAACGGTCGCGGTCATCGGCGCGCTCGATATTCCCTTCCTGCATCGCTACACGGATTCTTTTGCGCTCGGCGCCAAGGCCGCCCGTTCTGATATCAACGTTTTGCCCACCGCGTGGATCGGTGGTGACAACCCCTTTCAGGATCCGGTCAGGGCGCAAACACAGGCAGCACTGCAACTCTCCAACGGTGCGGACCGCATTTACGCGGTTGCGGCCGGCAGCAATGGCGGCGTGTTTAAGGCGGTGGCCGACAAGCCCGGTGCGATGGCGATCGGCCTTGACGTCAATCAATGTGGCGACGCGCCCGGCGCCATCCTGGACAGCACGCTCAAGCGCGTCGATGTCATCCTCCCGGCCACCATCGACGGCATCCTGAAGGGCTCGGCCAAACCTGTGGTGAGCTTTGGCCTTGCGGAAGGCGGGTTGGAACTGGTCGCCATGGCCGACGACGTGGCTGCCTCGGGCTGCATGATCGCCAAGACGCCAGACGTCATCGGCCAACTCAAGGATATCCAGGCGAAAATCATATCGGGTGCGATCACCGTGCCCGATCCGATGGCGCAGTGATCGTCCTGGAGTTCGATGATGGATTCGCTTCAGATGAAAGGCATTACAAAGCGATTTGGTAACCTTGTTGCCAATGACGGCGTCAGCCTTTCGGTGAACGGCGGTGAAATCCATGCGTTGATGGGAGAAAACGGGGCCGGAAAGTCCACCCTGATGAACATCCTGTATGGGCTGTTGAAGCCGGATGCTGGCGAGATTCTGATCGACGGCAAGGCAGTGGATTTCTCCAGCCCGCTTGGCGCGATCGCGGCTGGCGTCGGCATGGTCCATCAGACGTTCAGGCAGTTTCCAAACCTGACCGTCTGGGAAAATCTGGTGTTTCAAAACGAACCTGGCAACGGACCCTTTGTTTCTGCTGATGCCGCCCGCGATATCGTCAGACGTCTTGGCGCAAAACATGGGCTGGAAATCGATCCGGACAGCCGGGTGCACGATCTGGCGGTCGGCATCCGCCAGCGTCTCGAAATCCTCAAGGCCTTGTCGAGGCAGGCGAGGATACTCATCCTCGACGAGCCGACGGCCGTTCTGACCCCGCAGGAGCGCGATAGTCTTTTTACGGCGATGCGCCACCTGGCAAGCCAGGGCATGGCCCTCATCCTTGTGACCCACAAGATACCGGAGGTTATCGCCGTCACCGACGAGATTACGGTTATGCGGGACGGGCGGCTCTCTGGCACGTTGACGACCAGGGATACGAGCGAGGCCGAGATCATCCGGGCGATGGTCGGGCGCAACGTGCCGCCGACAATCGCCCTCAAAGTGAAGTCCACAGCAGCACCAATGCTTTCAATCCGGAACCTGTCAGTTCGCAGGGGCGATGTCACGGTGGTGAACGACGTATCTTTCGACGTTCGGCCGGGCGAAATCGTCGGTATCGCCGGCGTTTCGGGCAATGGTCAGCCGCAACTGGTTTCGGCGGTGATGGGGCTGGAGGCTTCAAGCGGCGAAGTCGCCGTCAATGGACAGGATGTTTCAAACCTCTCGGTTGCGCAGCGCCGGTTCGCGGGTGTTTCGTATGTGCCGGAAGACCGCCATTTGACGGGTACGGCACCGGCCGCGTCGATTGCAGAGAACATCGCCTTCGGCACGCACCGCAGCGCCGCGTCCTCCAACAGAGGATTTCTCCGCAAGGAGGCCCTCCGGGCGAAGGCACGAAAGCTGATCGAACAATTCAAGGTGAAGGCTGCCTCTGAACAGGTCGCTGTCGGGTCACTGTCCGGTGGCAACATGCAAAAGGTGGTTATTGCCCGTGAACTTGCACACGGCTCGCCGTTGATCATCATCGAGGAACCGACCCGTGGGGTGGATGTCGGGGCGATCGAATTCATCCATAAAACCCTCATTGCCGAGCGCGACGAAGACCGGGCGATCCTGGTCGTTTCGTCCGACCTGTCTGAATTGCTTGCGCTCTCGGACCGGATTCTCGTGATGTTTGAGGGGCGCATCAATGCCAGCCTTACCGGACGCGACATGAACGAAAACACTATCGGCAGGTGGATGATGGGGGGAACGGAGAGCCCATGACAACAGGGAGCCTCGATACGAAATCACGGCTGGCGGCAATATTGCTTTCCATTGCGGTCGCAGTCGTTCTGGGTGGGCTTGTCGTCATCTCAACCGGTGGCGATCCAATCTCCGTCTACCTGGAGATCATCAAGGGTGCCGTTATGGGGCGCGGGCTGGACGAAACACTGGCCCGCTCCGTACCATTGATCGGCATGGCATTGGCGGTTGCAATTGCGCTGCGTGCCGGCCTCGTCAATCTCGGCGGCGACGGGCAGATGTTGGTAGGAGGGCTCGCGGCTGCGCTGGTTGCGCTCTATCTGCCAGTACCCGGTCCCGTAAGGGCGGTTCTGGCGTTGACGGCCGCGATCTGTGCAGGTGGGTTCTACGCCTGGATCGCAGCGATCCTGCAACTCAGCCTCGCCATCCCGTTTCTGATCGCGAGCTTGCTGTTGAGCTACATCGCGCGTGGCGTAACATCCTATCTGGTTCGTTACCCGTTGCGTGATCCATCAACAGGCATGCCGGAAACCTATCGCGTTGCGTCCGCAGCGCGTCTTCCAGACAGCATTTTCGATCTTCCAATCAGCCTTGGCTTGCTGATCATGGCTGCGGTCGCAACCGCCGTCATTATCAACGACAAACACGGCGTCAGTGGCTTTGAGTGGCGAATAACGGGCTTGAATCCGCGGTTCGCCCAGTATTCAGGAACAAACCTGCCGCGGCAGACGCAACGTGTGGCATTCCTCAGCGGTGCACTGGCAGGCCTGGTCGGAGCCCTTCTTGTGCTGGGGCAGCAATACCGTTTCACGGACGGGGCACTGCTTGCGCCCGGATACACCTGGTCGGGATTGATGGCTGCGGTTCTCGCGATGGCAAGTCCGATTGCGACGGTTGTTACGTCGGTTTTCTTTTCGGCCTTGCAAGTGGGCGGCTTTTCCATGGAGCGGGCGCTTGGCCTTCCAGCCGTGCTGACCTGGGTCTTGCAGGCACTGATCATTCTTTGCCTTGCCGCCCGCCCGCTTTTCTTCAGGAGGCGCAGATCGTGATCAACATGCTTCTTTCGCAGGTGCTTGATCTGATGACGCCGGTGCTGCTGGCAGCGATGGCCGGCGCACTGTGCGAGCGTGCCGGTGTTTTCAACATCGCGCTGGAAGGCAAGATGCTGGTTGGTGCGTTCGTGGCGGTCGCAACAAGCATCGCTTTCGGCTCTCCGTTCCTGGCTGTCTTGTCTGCTGTACTCTGCACGGCGATCTTCGCGTCGCCGCTGGCAATCGGCGGCGCCCGGTTTGGTGGTGATCCGATCGTCATCGGCATCGGGTTGAACCTTTTGGCATCCGGTCTGACGACCTATCTTTTGAGCGCGCTATTCGGCGTGACCGGCACACTCGTCGACCCAGCCGTCAAAGCTTTGCCGAAAATGGGCATTTCGGGTCTCGCCGATGTTCCGCTGCTCGGTGCGATCGTCAGCGATCACAATGCGCTCGTGTACCTATCGTGGTTGCTGGTAATCGCTTTCAACATCTACCTGTTCCGCACACGGTGGGGCTTGCGCCTGCGCGGCATAGGCGAGGTGCCGTCTGCGGCCGCCGCAATGGGCGCAAATGTCAGCCGCTATCAGACGGCGATCGTCATTCTGGCCGGCGGACTGTGCGGCCTGGCAGGCGCGCAGTTGGCGTTGGGGTCCGTTGCACTGTTCGCAGAAAACATGACGGCCGGACGGGGGTGGATTGCGGTGGTTGCCGTGATGCTGGGCCGCGCCCATCCGATCGGCATAGCGCTTGCCTGTTTGGGGTTCGGGCTCGCCGATGCGGTTGGTCTGCGGCTTCAGGGGCAGGGCTTGCCCAACCAGATCACCGACATTGCACCTTACGCGATTACCCTGCTTGCCATGATCGGCCTTGGCCTTCGTGGGGCAGCAAAAAAGATGAAAAGTATTTGAGGAGGAAAAGATGACTGTGCCGAAAACCATTTATGTGGCGGGCTCCTGCGACACCAAGGGCGATGAACTCCGCTACGTGACGGACTTGATCCGCGCCCAGGCGATGTCTGCGATCCTGGTCGATCTCTCAACGGACAAACCATCGGCCAATGCCGATGTCGATGCCCGGACCGTCGCAGGGTTTCATCCAGGCGGCGCCGAAGCCGTTTTTACCGGGGACCGTGGGTCCGCTGTCTCCGCCATGGGCCTTGCGTTCGAGCGTTTCATCCTGTCGCGCGACGACGTCGGCGGCATGATTGGCCTTGGCGGGTCCGGAGGAACAGCGATGGTCACACAGGCTATGCGTGTACTTCCGGTCGGGACGCCACGGGTGATGGTTTCGACCGTCGCTGCAGGCAACGTCAGCGCCTATGTCGGACCGAATGACATCTCCATGGTGAATTCGATCACCGACATTGCCGGGCTCAACCGCATATCGCGAACGGTCCTGTCGAATGCCGCCAACTCGATTGCCGGTATGGTTAGCAACCGGCAAGAGCCGGAGCAGGACGACCGGCCGGCACTCGGCCTGACCATGTTCGGCGTAACCACCCCTTGCGTTTCTCAGATCGTAGAACAACTGGGCGACCGGTTCGAATGCCTGGTGTTTCATGCCACCGGCATCGGTGGTCAGTCGATGGAGAAACTCGCTGCCTCCGGCTTCCTGGCCGGTGTCCTCGACATCACCACGACGGAAGTCTGCGATCTCCTGTTCGGCGGCATTCTGCCGGCGACAGAAGAGCGCTTCGGTTTCCTAGCCCAATCAAACCTTCCCTATGTCGGCTCTTGCGGCGCGCTGGATATGGTCAATTTCGCCGGCAAGGACACCATTCCGGAGAGATACCGCGATCGCAACCTCTATGTGCACAACCCGCAGATTACATTGATGCGCACCACGGACGAAGAGAATGCAGCGATGGGCACGTGGATCGGCGAGCGCCTGAACCGCAGCTGCGGACCGGTGCGGTTCCTCTTGCCGTTGGGTGGTGTGTCGCTTCTGGATGCGCCCGGGCAACCGTTCCATGATCCGGAAGCCGATGAAGCCCTGTTCACCGCCATCGAAAGCACCGTCCAGAAAACCGATGACCGCCAGGTTATCAGGGTGCCACATGCGATCAATTCATCGGAGTTCAGCGCCGAAGCCGTTCGCCACTTCAACGAAATCACCAAAGGCCGTTAGCATGACATTCGACAGGAACCAGTTGCTGGACAAGTTTCGCCAGCAGATCAAAGCAAAGATCCCCATCATCGGTGGTGGTGCGGGCACCGGCCTTTCCGCAAAATGCGAAGAAGCCGGCGGTATCGACCTGATCGTCATCTACAATTCCGGCCGATACCGCATGGCAGGCCGCGGCTCGCTGGCCGGACTTCTCGCCTATGGGAACGCCAACGAGATCGTTCTCGACATGGCACGCGAGGTGCTGCCCGTCGTCAAGTATACTCCGGTGCTCGCCGGGGTGAATGGCACCGACCCATTCTGCAATTTCGATCATTTCCTGGATCACCTGAGAGCGCTGGGTTTCGCCGGCATTCAGAATTTTCCGACGGTTGGCCTGATCGACGGTACATTCAGGGCTAATCTTGAAGAGACCGGCATGGGCTACGCGATGGAGGTCGATCTCGTTCGCCTGGCGCGCAGCAAGGACATGCTCACCACGCCGTATGTCTTCTCTGTTGATGATGCACGGGCCATGACCGAGGCTGGCGCCGACATTATTGTCGCGCATATGGGATTGACGACCGGCGGGGCAATTGGTGCTGATACAGCGCTGACGCTTGAGGCTTGCGTCGATGAAATCAACGCCATTGCCGCCGCTGCCCGCAGCATCAACCCGGACATCATCGTCCTATGCCATGGTGGGCCCATCGCCGAACCGGATGACGCCCGTTACATCCTGCAGCAATGCCCCGGTTGCCATGGTTTCTACGGCGCCTCCAGCATGGAGCGCCTGCCTGTCGAAAAAGCCCTCATTGCGCAAACGCAGGCTTTCAAGAATATCGCCATATAACAATAGGAGAGACATGTGGCCAAGGCTTATGCAAGTGCGGTGATCGACGCGCCAATCGAAACCGTCTGGAAGATTATCCGTGACTTCAACGGTCTGCCGAAGTGGCATTCCGCTATTGCCCGCAGCGAAATTGAGGACGGATTGAGCAGTCACGCGGTGGGCTGTATCCGCTCGTTCTATCTTCAGGACGGTGCGCATGTGCGTGAACAGTTGCTCGCGCTCAGCGATAACGAGCATTCGCTGTCCTATAATTTCGTGAAGCCCGCGTTTCCCGTCACGAATTACGAGGCCTTCATACGGCTGATCGCAATCACCGACGGCGGCCGGACATTCGCAGAATGGGGAGCGACGTTCGACGAAGCGCCGGAAGATGCCGGAAAATACGTGGAAATTGTCTCCACCCATGTTTTTGCGGCCGGCTTGAAGGATCTTCAGGCGCACCTCGCTGGATAAAGTTGGGTACCCGTGTTGGCGAAAGTTCGCCACAACAACGGACAAATGGAGAGGCCCGCGCCGGCCTCTCGCTACTCGCCAAGCCGTTGAGATCCGTTTGACTCGCGTAGTTTGGCGATGATTTAAGGCTTGGACGTCTTATTCCTCGCGAGACCGGGCGCTAAGCTGATGTTGAAGGACAGGAGAAATCTGGCAGCAAGGGCTGTAATCGGCGCAAAGTCCGCGATGATGAGCGGCAATTTGCCGACCTTTGAGCATATCGTCACCGATGTCACCGAAAGCTTTCTCTGGCGCGTGGATGATTATCCGTGGGAGCGCAACGTTTGGAATTACCATCCGGAGATTGAGATCCATCTCTTGCGGCATGCGTCGGGCATGGCGTTTGTCGGCGATTATATCGGCGAGTTCCAGCCCGGTTATCTGACGGTCATCGGGCGTAACCTGCCGCATGACTGGGTGACCGCGACCGCGCCGGGCGAGGTCATCGAGGGACGCGATATCGTCATCCAGTTCGACCCGGATCGCATCCGCAACATCACCGCCATGCTGCCCGAATTTACCCAGCTGGAGGAGTTCTTCTCCCGCGCCGAACGCGGTCTTGTTTTTTACGGCCGGACGCTGGCCGACGGTATCGCCCTGGTGGAAGGCATGGGGGAGGTAAAGGGTTTTGCCCGGCTGTCGATGTTCGTGCAGCTGCTCGAACTGCTCAGCGGCACGCAGGACTACGAAATCCTGTCGTCGCCGGAATTTGCACCCAAGCTGAACGCTGAAACACTCGACGTTTTGCAGCGGGCATTGATCTATATTTTCGAGAATGCCGCCAATGATATCCACCTTGCCGAAGTGGCCGATCTGGCCGGCATGAGCGAAACCGCCTTCTCCCGGTTTTTCAAGAAAAACACCGGCAACAGCTTTACCGACCATGTCAACAAGCTGCGCATCTGGCAGGCCTGCAAGCTTTTGGCAGAGACCGACATGCCGATTACCGAAATTTGCTTCGAGGTCGGTTATCTCAATATCTCCAACTTCAATCGGACGTTTTTACTGCATCATAAAATGACGCCGTCTGCCTACCGGCGGCTGACCGGGCAACGCCGTCCTTCACGCGCCTGATAATGCGTTTTTGTGCAGAGCAATGAAGCTATGTTGCAATTGCCCTGTTAATGGCGGTTCGTTGCTATTTTTGCGCATTAAAATATAGATTCGACGCATGGCGCGCGCTAGTTCGCTCAATCCAGATACGTAGGATCAGCCCAGCGAAAAAGTTCGCTATGGAGAGATGGTCGTTTGATCTGAGGAGATTTTCGGCGGCTGTCGCAGTGACCTTTAGGGGAGGTTCATCACATGACCAATGGAAAGACGCTCGTTTCGAGCATTGCCTTCGCTTGCCTTCTTGCCGGCTCGGTATCCTCGATCGCGATTGCGGCCGAATGCTCCGGGACGATCAAGGTTCTCGCCCAGCCGCGCGACGGACTGACTTTGCTGGAGGAGCAAAAGCCCGAATTCGAGAAGCTCAGCGGCGGCGCATCCTTCGAGATCGACTATCTCAACGAGAACGATCGCCGCGCCAAGAGCAAGGCCGACGCCTCGACGATCGGCAAGTACAATGTCTACTATATCGACGAAGCCAATGTGGCGCTGTTCGCATCGTCAGGCTGGGTGGCGCCACTGATGGATTATTATCCGGCCGAATATGACTATGCCGATTTCGATCCCGGCCGGCAGAAGGTCGCCACCTATGACGGCAAAGTCTGGTTTGCGCCGCTGACGGGCGGCGGCGACCTGATGGTCTACCGTAAGGATCTGCTCGAAGCGGCCGGCATCACGCCGCCGAAGACGCTCGACGAATATATTGCTGCCGTCAAGGCGTTGAACCAGCCGGACAAGGGCATCTATGGCACGGCGCTGCGCGGACAGCGTGGGTCGGGGGCCAATGTTTGGCGCTGGATGCCCTTCTTCAAGGGCTTTGGCGGCAATTGGTTCGACGGCAAGAAGCCAGTCTTCGATAGCGAGGCTGCTGTGAAGGCGACCGAAACCTACCTGGAGCTCTTCAAGTATTCGGCTCCCGGCAGCCAGACCGGCGGTTGGGACGAAGTGGTCGGCGCCTTCACCTCCGGCCAAGTGGCAATGATTATCGAATCCACACCGCTGGTCGGCATGGCAATCGATCCGAAATCTTCCCAGGTCGCCGGTAAGGTCGGTTATATGCCACCGCCGACGCCGCTGACCGGCGGCGGGTATGGCCACGGTCTTGCGATCGGCACCAAAGCCAATACGGATGAAGTGTCCAAGGCCTGCGCCGGTCTCTTCGTTGCCTGGGCGACCTCCAAGGAGAACGAGAACCGCCGGCTGGAAGCAAACCAGTTCAGCGAACTCAATCGCACCAGTGTCATGACCAGTCCGAAATTTGCCGAGCTTTACGGTCCGGATCTCGGTCAGGCTCTGGCTGAGACTGGCAAGGTCACAGCAGTCAACTTTTGGCAGAGCCCGCAATGGCCGGATCTTGGTGATCGTTGGGGCATCATCCTGGAAGAGCTGATCGCAGGCACCCGCACAGACATCAAGGATGGTCTCGACGAGCTTAACAGCTTTGCCAAGGACCTCGTCGCCCGCAGCCAGTAAGCTGATCCTTTGCTGTCACTGACCCGGCAAGGCCAGCCCTTGCCGGGCATCCTTACACCAACGGAAAGCACTGCGACTTTTCGAAGGGGGCATTCGTGAAACAGAAAAATACCCTGCCGGTGGTCTTCCTGACGCCGGCCATAGCGATCCTTGCCGTGTTGGCGCTGGTGCCGACGGTCTATGCCGTCATCATCTCCTTCCAGAACCGGGAACTCAGCCGGCCGGATGGCAGCTTCATCGGCCTTGCGAATTACACCAGCCTGTTTTCCGATCGCCGGTTCATCAATGCCATCGGTGTTTCGCTGACCTGGGAGGCGGTCACGGTCGGCATGACACTGATCATCGCGATCGGTCTTGGCATTCTGCTGTTCGAATGTGCCTCGCCGCGCATGCGCAATGTCGTGTCCTTTCTTTTCCTGATCCCGGTCATCCTGCCGCGTGTCTCGGCCGCCTTCGTCTGGAAATTCGCTTTCCATCCGCTCTACGGGATCATCACCTATCCCTACAAGGCGATCACCGGCCAGCCGCTTGATCTCCTGTCCAATCCTTTAACCGCGCTCGGTACTGTGGCTCTGGTCGATGTCTGGCAGTGGGGCCTGTTTTTTGCCGTTATCGTGCTGAAACTCCTGGAAACGCTGCCGCCGCAACCCTTCGAGGCGGCACGCCTTGATCATGCGAAGACCTGGGAAATCTATGCCTATGTCGCCATCCCGATGCTCAAGGCACCGTTGATTTCGCTTGCCTTCGTCAAGATGATCGAGTCTCTACGCGCCTTCGACCTGATCTATGTCATGACCCGCGGCGGGCCGGGTATCGCGACGGAAACGCTGGACATGTACGCCTTCTCGCAAGGTTTCATCGAATCCGGCCGCATCTCTTATGCGTCCAGTATGGCCGTTTTGATGATGATCGCGACCTCGCTGGCATTTACCTTTCTCTGGAAGAGGGTCAAATCATGAGCGCCCGCAGTCCCGGCCGGTTCATTGGCCGCATCATCCTGTATGCGGCAGCGTTTTCGGCCGTTTTCCCGGTCTTCTGGACTCTGCTTAATGCCTTCAAGAACCGTGTCGATATCGTCACGCCGACGCCGCTGTTCTTCTTCACGCCGACGCTGGACAATTTCGCCTATGTACTCGGCCGGGCAAGCGTCTTTGAGGGGCTGGTCAACTCGATCCTGATCTCGGGTGCCTCAGTGCTGATTGGTGCGGTGCTCGGTCTGCCGGCCGCCTATGCCATCGCCCGCTATCCGAACCGCTGGTCGCATGACATCCAGTTCTTCGTGCTGTCGCTGCGCTTCCTGCCACCGGTCGCCATAGCGATCCCGTTGATGGTCATCTGGCTGGATTTCGGGCTCTACGACACGCGCCTTTCGATGACGGTAACCTATACGCTGCTGACGCTTGCGACCATCATCTGGCTCAGCGTTCCAGCTTTCGCCCGAGTGCCAAAGGAAGTGGAGGAGGCGGCGCGTGTGGATGGTTACGGTCCTTATGCGATCTTCTTCCTCATCGCCCTGCCGATCGCCTCGCGGTCGCTGATCGGGGCAGTGGCCTTCAGCTTCGTGCTGGTCTGGAACGAGTTCCTGATTGCGCTGATGTTGACCACGTCCGATGCCAAGACACTTCCGATCGTGGCCTCGGAGCTGACCCAGCTCGGGCGCGACGTGCCGTGGGGCATCCTGAATGCCTCGGTCGTGCTGCTGTCGATACCGCCTCTTCTGTTCATCGGTATTCTCAGCGGCATGCTCAACAGTGCCTTCAAGCGCAAGACATCCTGAAAATTCAAAGGAATATACAATGCAAGCGTTGGTTCTCGAGCAAAAAGGCGTCCTCAGCCTGCGGGAAATCGATCTTCCACTCAATGTCGGTCCCGATGACGTCAAGATCGCCATTCATACGGTCGGCGTCTGCGGCAGCGACGTGCATTATTACACGCATGGTGCCATCGGCCCCTATGTGCTGCGCGAGCCCATGGTGCTCGGCCATGAAGCGGCCGGAACCATCGTCGAAATCGGCAGCAATGTCCGCAATCTGGCCGTGGGCGACCGCGTCTGCATGGAGCCTGGCGTGCCGGATCTGTCCTCGAGGGCGTCAAAGCTCGGCCTTTACAATGTCGATCCGGATGTCCGCTTCTGGGCAACGCCGCCGATCCACGGCATCCTGACGCCCTATGCCGTCCATCCGGCGGCCTTCACCTACAAGCTGCCGGACAATGTCTCCTTTGCCGAAGGTGCGATGGTCGAGCCTTTCGCCATTGGCATGCAGGCTGCGGCACGGGCACGTATTGCGCCGGGCGATGTGGCCGCCGTCATCGGTTGCGGGCCGATCGGCATCATGGTGGCGCTGGCGGCGCTGGCCGGAGGCTGCAGCCGGGTGTTCATTTCGGACTTCAGTGCCGAAAAGCTTGCCATCGCCGGTCGTTACCCGGGTATCGTGCCGGTCAATATAGCCGATCAATCCTTCGCTGATGTCGTGCAACGGGAAACCGCAGGCTGGGGCGCGGATCTGGTGTTCGAGGCAAGCGGCAGCGCAAAAGCCTTCAATGGTATCTTCAATCTCGTCCGGCCCGGCGGAGCGGTGGTTCTGGTCGGACTGCCGGTCGAACCGGTCGCGTTTGACGTGCCCGGTGCGATTTCCAAGGAAGTCCGGATCGAAACGGTGTTCCGCTATGCCAATATCTTCGATCGGGCCTTGGCGCTGATTGCATCCGGAAAAGTGGACCTGACGCCACTGATTACCGGCACATTCGATTTCAAGGACAGCATCAAGGCGTTCGATCGCGCGGTGGCGGCCAATCCTTCCGATGTGAAACTGCAGATCCTGATGAATAACGGGGAGATTTGAGCATGGCGACTATCGTATGTTCGCATGTGGACAAGGCCTATGGCGCGGTCAACGTGATCAAGGATTTCAACCTGGATGTTGCCGATCAGGAGTTCATCGTATTTCTCGGCCCCTCCGGCTGCGGCAAGTCCACGCTGCTTCGCATGATCGCCGGTCTTGAAGACATCTCCGGTGGGGATGTGATCATTGGTGGCAAGACCGTCAACGACCTGCCGCCGCGCGACAGGGGCGTTGCCATGGTTTTCCAGAATTATGCGCTCTATCCGCATATGACGATCTACGACAACATCGCCTTCGGCCTGAAGCGCATGAAGATCTCGAGCCCGGAAATCGACACGCGCATACGGGCGGTATCGGCCACGCTCGGCCTTGATCCCTATCTGGACCGCAAGCCGAATGCACTTTCGGGCGGACAGCAGCAGCGCGTCGCTATCGCCCGGGCAATGATCAAGACGCCGCGTGTGTTTCTGTTCGACGAGCCGCTGTCCAACCTCGATGCCAAGCTGCGCAATCACATGCGCGTCGAAATCGCCCGGCTGCATCAAAAGCTGAAGACCACGACCGTCTATGTCACCCATGATCAGCTCGAAGCCATGACGCTGGCCGACCGGATTGTCCTGATGAAGGACGGCGGCATAGAGCAGGTCGGCACGCCGGCGGAAATCTATGAGCGGCCGCGTACATTGTTCGTTGCCAGCTTCATCGGTACGCCGAACATGAATTTCATCGACGCGACGGTCAAAGCAAACGGTGACGGCTGGTTGTTGCGTGTGGAAGGAGCCAGCTTTGCGGTTTCCGGCAAACGGTTCTCCTTGTCAGACGGACAGAAGATCGTGCTTGGTATCCGTCCTGCGGACCTGGAGACCGCAGCAGCGGGGTCAACGGAGAGCAATTGCGTGACAGGCACGGCGGACCTCGTCGAATTTCACGGCAACGATGCCCTCGTCACCTTCCTGTTCGCGGACAAGGAGATCGGTGCCCTGGTCAAGGCCGGCGGTTGCCCGAAAGCCGGCGACGACGTCCGGTTTGTCGTCAACGAGGGACGCATGCATCTGTTCGACCGCCAAACCGGGCTCACTCTATTGGCCTGACGGGCGGCCCTTCGACTACGGCCCGGTGATCGCCCCCCGCGAGGTCGTATTCGAACATTGGTCTGCTGCGCAAGCGCGATATTGACCGATCGGTTCGGGCTTCAGTGGTGCTGCCGCTTGAGCTTGAAGGCAATGTTTGGCGCGGGCTGGACCCCGAACTGGCGTCTCACTTGGCGCGATGCGGAGCCGTCGAACAGCGAACTCGGCAATGGATCGGAGAGGCGCCAGCGGTATGGTGCAGACGTGTCCGGCATGGTCTGATGCGCGACGGAGCTGATCGGGATGACCCATTCCGGCTTCTTCAGGCCCAGCTCATGATTGGCGATCCATGTGATGACGGCAAAAGTCTTACCGTCATGTTCGATCGACGATAGATAGGCGGTCCGGGAAGACACGTCTGCCTGAACGGCGTTTTCGGTTTCAGAATCCGAAATGATCTGAATATCAATCTTGGTCGTCATTATACGATTTCCGGCCGTCTCGGGCATTGCATCTATCGGGTTGATATAGTCCGGCCGCCGATCCTTAGGCAACCGTTCGTTTATCAGGAACGCGCGAGTTACCTGATCGGAATAGCGGAGAACCACTATTTGGCTGAAGTAGGAACCGGGAAGCTGACTTTCTCGACATAGTAGCGAGGGACACTCATGCGATCGCGGTTCCGATAAAAGTCGATGCAGAATTCAACGAAGGCCTTGAAGCGCTTGGACACATGCCTGCGGCGCGAGTAGATCAGATTGATTGCGGTCTTCGGTGAACTCCATTCGCCAAGCACGGGTATGAGCAGGCCGGCCTGCCGTTCCGTTTCGACGAAGAACTCCGGCAGATAGGCGAGCCCTTCGCCGGCGACTGCGAAATATTTGATCGTCCAGTAGTCGTTGGCGGTGCAGGTCGCGGCTGGCAACAGGTCGACCTCCGTATCGCCGTCCCGCGTCAGATACCAGGATTGCAGCCGTGTCGGCTGGCGAAAGACCAGTCCGCGATGACTGGGGAGATCATCAGGCGTTGCGGGTACGCCGTGCCGGGCGATGTAGTCGGGGCTGGCGAAGAGGCCGTATGACGAAACCGAGAGCCGACGGCTGATATAATCGACGTCGGAGGGTTCCCCCCAGTGGAAGATGCCGTCGAGCGCCTGCTCGGTGACATCGGAAAAGGGTTGCCTGGCACTCAGGAACACCACGTCGAGATTGACCTGCGGATATTGCTGGCGAAATGCGTAGAGCAGTTCGGAGGTGATGGTCGTGCCGAACTCGCCGGTCGAGCCGACCCTCAACGTGCCTGCAACCTCCTGCCGCATCTCGGCCATCGCCGTTGCTGCATCCTCGCAATTGGACTGAATGAGCCGGGCATAGCGTAGGAATTCGGCGCCGGCGTCGGTCACGTGCAGCTGATGCCCCTCACGCACGAAGAGTTCGATGCCGAATTCGTCTTCCAGCTGGCGGATCTTGTGGCTCAGTGTCGACTTGGGCAGCCGGTGAAGCCTGGAAGCCGCTGAAATAGAACGGGAATCGGCAACCTTGACGAAGCAGTCGAGAAGAGAAAGATCCATTTTCGTCCAAAATCTTGGATGATATGTCCGATAAATACGCTATTTCGGCCCATTGTACAAACGAAATCAAACTGGGACTATTCCCTGACGTAATGGGAGACATATCAGTGAGCGACATCAAGGAATTCATCCGCGCAGCCTCGGGCACCGGCGGCAAGGCAACTTTGGCCATCCGCGGCGGCAGGCTCGTCAACGTCGTGTCGGAGGAGATCTACCAGGCGGACGTTGCAATCTACGGCGAGCGCATTATCGCCGTCGGCGACGTCTCAGATTACATCGGGCCGGAAACCAAAATCATTGATGCCAAGGGCAAATATCTGACGCCAGGCATGATCGACGGACACCTGCATGTCGAGTGCTCGAAGATGTCGCTTACCAGCTTTGCCAAGGCGGTCGTGCCGCTGGGCACGACGTCGATCGTCACCGGCCTCGACCAGATCATCGTCGTTGGTGGACCGGACGCCGCGCGCGAATTCCTCGACGAAGCCAAGCAGACGCCGCTCAAGGTTTTCTGGGGCGCACCGTGCAAGACCCCTTACACTATGCCACGTTCGACCGTTGGTCACTATTTCAGCCCGGCCGACCACCAGGCCACCCATCACTGGCCGGAATGCGTCGGCATCTGGGAAACCGTGCGCGAGTTCATTCAGGAAGAAGACAGCGACGTCCTGGCTGCTCTTGAACTGGCTGAAAAGAACCGGTTGCCAATCCTCGGCTGCTGCCCGATGACGCGCGGCGCGCGGCTGAACGGCTACCAGCAATCCGGCGTACGTGCCGACCACGAAAGCTATTCGCCGGAGGAAATGCTGGAGAAGCTGCGGGCAGGCATGCATGTCGTGGTGCGCGAATCCTCGATTTCGCATTTCCTTGAGGACAATCTGCGCATCGTCACGGAAATGGGCGTAAAGGCGCTGCGCCGCATCAGCTTCTGCACCGACGATGTCGTTGCCAGCGACATCCTGAAACGTGGCCATCTCGACAATATGGTGCGGATGGCAATCGCCATGGGCATCTCGCCGATGGCAGCGATCCAGATGGCCACGATCAACGGTGCCGACGCACTCAGGATCGACGACAAGGTCGGTTCGATCTCGCCCGGCCGCTCCGCCGACATCCTGCTCGTCAGCGATCTGCGCGAGTTCAGGATCGAAGCCGTCATCGCCAAGGGTGAGGAAGTGGCACGCGACGGGCGCATGGTGATTGATCTTGTGCCGCCGCCGCGCAGTGCGGCATTGCTGACGTCGATGAAGGTTGCGCCGCTTAACGTCGATGACCTGCGGGTACGCTACGATGGTGCCGGCAACAGCGCCGAAGCGATGGCGATTGCCGTCACGCCGGAAAAGATCTTTGTGCGCACACGCCGCGATGTCATCCTGGCAGTGAAGGATGGCTGCGTGCTCGCAGATACGGCCAAGGACATCCAATATGTCGCCGTGGTCGAGCGTTACGGCAAGACCCGCAACCGTCCCGTGGCCTTCACGTCTGGCTTTGGACTGCGCGAAGGCGCTATTGCCAGCTCGACCGCCCCCGACGACAACAACATCATCTGCATCGGCGCCAACCCTGAAGACATGGTGGTCGCCATCAACCACCTGATCGCCAACCATGGCGGCCAGGTCGTGGTCAAGAATGGTGAGGTCGTCTCCTTCTTGCACCTGCCGATCGGCGGCATCGTTTCGGATATCGAACCGTCCGAGATGGCGCGGCTGGAGGAGGAGCTGGACGATGCCGCGCGCAGCCTCGGCTGCTCGCTGCCTTGGCCGTTCATGTACATGTTCGTGTTGCAAATCACCGCAATCCCTGAATATGCCATCACCGATCTCGGCGTCGTCGATTGCGTCCAGCTCAAGGTCATCTCGCCGCTCGCTGGGAACAGCGGTGAGACGGAGCGGGTCGCGGCCGCAGAATGAACAGGTAAAAAGGGGCCGGCACTGTCGGCCCCTTCGTCGTTTCAAAAAAAGGGGAACAACAATGAATTACCAACCGAAATCGGTGGAGCCGGCCTCCCGCAAGGCCTCGTGGCTTGCCAGCCTGCTGGATCGCTATTTCCAGATCTCGAAATTCGGATCTAACATTCGAACTGAAATCCTCGCGGGACTGACCACCTTTCTCGCCGCGTCCTATGTGATCGTCGTCAATCCTTCGATCCTTGCGCATGCGGGCATCCCGTTTTCCGCCGGGGTCACCGCGACGGTGCTCGTCAGCTTCATCGGCAGCTGCGCCATGGGGCTTTATGCAAAAAGCCCGATCCTGGTTGCTCCAGGCATGGGCATCAACGCGCTGTTTGCCTACACAATGGTCGTCGGCGCAAATGTTCCGCTCGAAATCGCGCTCGGCTGTGTTTTCTGGGCTGGCGTGCTGTTCACCATCATGGCTTTCTTCAATCTGCGGCAGACGATCATCGAGGCGATCCCGGTCGATCTTCGCTACGGCATTGCCTGCGGCATCGGCCTGTTCATCGCGCTGATCGGCTTTGAAAACGCCAAGTTCATCGTTGCCAATCCCGATACGATCGTTGGTCTGACGACATTCAATCCGGTTACGCTGACCTTCATCGCGGGTTTCATCCTGACGGTCGGCCTGGTCGTCCGGCGGGTGCCCGGTGCAATGATGGTTGGCATGATCCTCACCACCATTCTCGCTGTTCCGATCGGGCGTTGGTGGGGGGATGGCAGCGCCTTTTCGCCGGAGACGCCTGATGTTCATACGCTGGTCAATTGGAGCGGCTTTTCGGCGGCCCCCGACTTCAGCTTTGTCGGCCAGATCGATCTGGTCGGCGCGCTCAGCCTCGCCTATATTCCCTTCATCTTCGTGTTCCTGTTCACCAACTTCATCGAGGCGCTGTCGACCTTCCTCGGCCTGGCCGAGGCGGCTGATCTGAAGGACGAGCAGGGGATGCCGCGCAATATCAGGGAATCGATGCATGTCGACGCTGTCGCGGCCCTGATTTCGGCACCACTCGGCACCAGCCCTGCCACCGTCTATCTCGAATCAGGTGCCGGCATCGCCCAAGGCGGCCGCACCGGGCTTGTTGCGTTGATCGCGGGTTTGCTCTTTGTGCCCTTCCTGTTCCTGTCACCATTGCTCTCGCTGGTTCCTGCCGTTGCGACAGCGCCGGTTCTCATCCTGACCGGCCTCTTCATGTCCGAGCCGATGAGCAAGATCCGCTGGACCGATCTCGATGAGGCGCTTCCGGCCTTCCTTGCCATCGTGCTGATCCCGCTGACGTTCTCGATCACGCTCGGACTATCGCTGTCGATTATTGCGTATGTGCTGATCAAGCTGGTCTGCGGCCGTCCCGGCGATGTAAAGCCGGTGATGTGGTTCGTTGCCCTGCTTGCCGCAGCGCTCGTCGCACAGACCCAATAGGCCTGCCGGCGCCCCGGGTGGGCGCCGGTATGGTCTCCATTCGAAGGAAACTGTCATGCTTCAATCCTGGTCGAGGACCGCACCCGAGCTCGTCGATGTTGCCATGGGCCGCACGCCTGCCGATCTGGTGATCCGCAACGGACGATGGGTCAACGTCTATTCCGGCGAGATCATTCCGCACACCGACATCGCCGTCAAAGCCGGCCGCTTTGCCTATGTCGGCGCCGATGCCAGCCATACAATCGGCGAGGGTACTAAGGTTATCGACGCGGCCGGGCGCTATCTGGTGCCGGGGCTCTGCGACGCGCATATGCATGTCGAAAGCGGTCTCGTCACCGTCACGGAATTTGCCCGTGCCGTCATTCCGCACGGCACGACGACGATGTTCATCGACCCGCACGAGATTGCCAACGTACTCGGACTGGCCGGTGTGCGGCTGATGAACGATGAAGCGCAGAGCCTGCCGGTCAATGTCTATGTCCAGGTTCCAAGCTGTGTGCCGAGCGCGCCCGGCCTTGAGACGGCGGGCGCCGAGCTGTCGGCGAGGGACGTGGCTGAAGCGCTCAGCTGGCCGAATATCATCGGCCTCGGCGAGATGATGAACTTTCCGGGTGTTGCCGGTAACGACCCGAAGATGGTCGCTGAGATCGCGGCAACCCAGGATGCGCGATTGACGGTCGGCGGGCATTACGCCTCGCCGCATCTGGGCCGCGAATTCCACGCCTATGTAGCCGGCGGACCGGCTGATGATCACGAGGGGACGACCGTCGAGGACGCAATCGCCCGTGTCCGGCAGGGAATGCGGGCCATGCTGCGGCTTGGCTCGGCCTGGTTCGATGTTGCAGCCCAGATCAAGGCCGTCACCGAGAGCGGCCTCGATCCGCGCAACTTCCTGCTTTGCACCGATGATAGCCATTCCGGCACACTCGTTCACGATGGCCACATGAACCGCGTCGTCCGCCACGCCATCGCACAGGGGCTGAAACCGGTAACGGCGATCCAGATGGCGACGCTCAACACCGCCCAGCATTTCGGTCTCGAGCGGGAGCTTGGCTCCATCGCGCCGGGCCGCCGGGCAGACCTGATCATCACGTCAGACTTGGTATCGCTGCCAATCGAGATGGTTTTTGCGCGTGGGGAACTGCTTGCGCAAGCGGGCGCTCTCGTTGCCGACATCCCGCCATTTGTCTATCCGGCAAGCGCGCGTGACACCGTTCATCTCGGCAAGACCCTGACGGCTAGCGATTTTGATATCCGGCACTCCACTGATGCTTCCAGCGTCCGGGTCAATGTTATCGGCGTCGTCGAAAACCAGGCGCCGACGCGGGCTTTACAGGCGGATCTCGCCATAAGCGCGGGCCTCATCGACATGGACCGTGCCAACGACGTCTGCCAGATCGCCCTGGTGGAGCGCCATCGCGCCACCGGCGAAGTCGTCAACGCCTTCGTGTCCGGCTTCGGCTACGACAGTGACTGCGCTATTGCCAGCACCGTGGCCCATGATAGCCACCATATGATCGTGGTCGGCACCAACAAGGACGACATGGCGCAGGCCGCAAACCGTCTGCACGAGGTCGGTGGTGGCATTGTCGTCGTCAAGGGTGGCAAGGAACTGGCCCTGGTCGAATTGCCGGTTGCCGGGCTGATGTC
This sequence comes from Pararhizobium sp., assembly GCF_965279435.1. Lineage (NCBI taxonomy): Bacteria > Pseudomonadati > Pseudomonadota > Alphaproteobacteria > Hyphomicrobiales > Rhizobiaceae > Pararhizobium > Pararhizobium sp. The sequence continues at coordinate 547,131 of NZ_CBDIHY010000002.1, read as the reverse complement.
CGATCAGCGCGCCGAGATCGTTGCGGACAAGGCTGCCGCGATCGTCGAAGCAATGCGCGTCTGCGGCTGCAAGTTGAACAACGCCTATATGCAGCATTCGCTGCTGGCGCTGGTCGTCATTCCAGAATTACGCATTTCCGACAAGGGATTGATCGACGTCCGCACGTTCCAGAGGATCGATGTCGTCATCGCATAGAGCGGCAGGCTGACCGTACATCGGCTGCGGGTAGGGGCAGCCGATGTACGTATGAAACACGGGAGCACCCCGGCGAAAGACCACGGTTTCTTGGCACGATCTTGATAATTCCGCCGCAGATGGTTGGCCGCAACCATAGTCGTCGGGTTTAAAGACATGATTCAAAACGAATTGATCGCCGCAGCGGCAAAAGGCGGAACATCCAGCACTCCGCGCCGGGACACACAACCGGAAATCGCCAATGAACCGAAGCAATTCCGGTATCTCGTGCTTTGGAGAATACTATCATTTGTCCTGCGGGCGCGCTGGAAGCGCGGCATTCTCTTCTGGTGCCGCTTCGCTGCTAATCCGCTCCTGACTATTCGCTGGTGGCGTTTTCTTGCGGATTTTACCGCAGCGCGCGGATATCCGGCCCCGCATGACGCATTGCTGCAGAAGCCCCTGTCGAAATTCCTGGTTTACGGAATGCCCAGTTCCCGGCGGCTCGCATTGCTTGCCGACCATTTCCAGATTGCGGAAAGGATTTTATCCACGGACAGTTTGATGAAGCTCTGGCAGGGCGAATGGCTGGATATGGGCTTGGTCGAAGGTCGTACCGAGACCTATAGCTGCCACATCGCACTGGCCGACCGTTTTGGCGGACGTCACGAAGGTGCCTTTGCCGTCAGGCTTGTCCGGACACGCGGCATGGCGCTTCTTTGCGCCGGCAGGTTTACTCTCGTTCGCCAGGGTTCGCATGACAGCTACACCTTTGTCGTCGGCAGCATGCAGGGACCTCGCAACGGAAAGCGGCTGACAGTCGAGGCGACCCGAGATCTCTTCGGCGTTCGCCCGAAGGAGGCGGTCCTGATGGTGCTGCAGGGCCTGACCGTCGAGGGCGGCATGACGCATTTCTTCGCCATTTCGGAAGCCAAGCAGCCGATCCAGTACCGCCGGGCCAAACGGCGGTCGATGATGCTGTCGGCTGTCAATGCCTTCTGGGCCGAGCGTTCTGCAAAGTCCGAGAGTACCTACGGGTTCACGGTGCCAAAATCTGGAACCACCGGAACGGATGGCCGTTGCCGCAGCAAACTATGCTTCCACACGATCGGCGAACTGTTCCATTAAGATTTCCATCGTGTCGCGACGGGATCAGGACAGGGCAAGTCTGGCCGGCCCTGATCCCCGCTGTTCCATAAGACTGTCCTGCTGGTTCAATTTTGACTATTCCGGGCGCAGGTGGATCGCCACCATCGCGCCGCCGCCTTCGCGGTTGGCGAATTCCAGGCGTCCGCCGTGTGCCAGCGCGATGGCCTGCACCACGGACAGACCCAGTCCTGTGCCGCCGGTTGCGCGCGATCGCGAGGGATCACCCCGCCAGAAGGGGTTTGTGGCTACGGCATCCAATCCTTGCGGAAATCCGGGGCCGCGGTCCAGCAAACGGATCACGACGCTTTCATCTGGCAAGCGCTCGGTTTCGCACCGGAGCCAATTGCCGTCTGCGGCATAGCGGCAGGCGTTTTCCAAAAGCGCCAGAACGGCCTGGCGTACACGCGGCGAGTCCACCGATATGAAGGCCGGTTCCAGTCCGGTTTCCAGCGTCAGCTTGTTGTTGTCGAGCATGGGTTTGGCTGAGGTCAGTACCGCTGCGACCACCTGTGAGACGTCGGTCCACTGGCGCTCCATCACGAGTTTTTGGCCGATCGCCAGCGACAATGTGCGCAGATCTTCGACAATCCTCCCAAGGCCTTCGACCTGAAACAGCAAATCGGAGATCATCTTCCGGTCCATCGGAAAGACCCCATCCAGCATGCCTTGCAACGAGCCCTGCAGGATCGTCAGTGGGGTGCGCAGTTCGTGCGCCACGGCCATATTGTTGAAGCGCAGTCTTTTTTCCATGCTGTCGAGGCTGGTTGCCAGCGCGTTGAAGGTATCCATAAGGCTCGAGACCTCGCGGGTGCCATGGCTTGAGGCAGCGACGCTGACGGAAAAATCGCCCGATTTCAGTCCCTCGGCTGCAGATGTGAGCTCTGCCAAAGGCCGTGCGATCTGCCGCGCCAGAAACATCCCAATGACGGCGCAGACAAGGGCCGACAGCAGGCCGCAGATCAAAATCGAGAGATTGACTTTAAGATCGGTCGGTTCCTGCAGCACGTTGAGATTATCGAGCAGCAGCTTGAGGGATGCCTGGTCGGGGAGGATGCCCTTGTCGAGATCGTAATAGGCGGTCAAGGCGTTTGGCGGCAGGTTTTCGGTGATACTTTTTTCCAGATAGGCAGCATACCAGGTGGCCCCGAAATAGGTCATGCCGACGCTGAGGAGCAGCATGACTGTGATGATGACCGCCGTAAGCGTTGCAAGCGGCAGCGGGGGGAGCCTGGGTATTTTCATCTTGGATCCGAAAAACGATAGCCAATGCCGCGGACGGCCGGAAAGAAGCCGTTCTGCCCCATATCTTCCAGTTTGCGCCGCAGGTTGGAGATATGGGTATCGACGGTGCGCACCAGTGCGTCGCTTTCCGGCAGACAGGCGTCGAGAATATCGGCACGCGCGAAAGCCTGGGTCGGGTGGCGGATCATATAGGCGAGAATTCGAAATTCGCTGAGCGTCAAGGAGAGATGCGTGCGGCGCTCATCCCGGGTGACAAAGGCGGTGTAACTGCTGAAATCGACTTCTATGGCGCCAACCCGCTTGATGGACCCGGCGCGTTCGCCCTGCGTCCGGCGCAAGACGGCCTTGACCCGGGCGACGACTTCCTGTGGGTTGAACGGTTTTACCACATAGTCATCAGCACCGAGCCTCAAGCCGCTCAGCCGGTCGATATCGTCGGCAATGGCCGTCACCATGATCACCGGCGTTGACGAGGACTGACGCAGGCGGGCGAGGACCGCGAAACCGTCGAGTTTCGGCAGGCGCACATCGAGCAACACGAGATCAGGTTTGAGATGTGCATGATGTTGAAGCGCTATTTCACCGTCGCTGGCGCGCACCGTACGGAAACCGTCGCGGAGCAGATACGCCTCCAGTATCTGCGCAATTGCCGGTTCATCCTCAACGATCAAAACGAGACTGTTATCCACCCTAATGCCCTGCGTTTCTTCAATTTTCTGCCTCGGCTTTACCGCCGTCCGACACTATCACGGACAAAAGGGATTTCTGCAATTTTCAAGTTGTCTTTCTGCGACCGGGCAGCCGGTTCTGAACAAGGCCTTGATCGCATCCACGCCGTTTCTTGACAATCCGGATTCAACTTGCCGCCGGTTCAGACCTCGGAGAGACCGGCATGCAGAAATTTGCGTTCGATTATCGGAATTCTTCATCTCGGGAGTTGCGGCGGCCGTACCAGCCGGTAAAGCCCGACAGCATCAATGGGATGATTGCCGCCATTGTTGCCTCAATCGTCTGGGCCAGTTTTGTCTTTGTCGTCTTTCCCGATCTCGATCTTGTCGTCTCGCGCTGGTTTGTCAGTGGACAAACCTTCATCTGGATCGACAATCCATTCCTGCTGGACGTAAGGGATATCGGCCGTCTGGCGCAGCCCTACATTATCGGCTCGATGATCATGCTGATCGCGGTGCAGATGCTCCTGCCGGAGCAAAGGCGGTTCTGCTCCTTCCGCAAGCCATTGTTCGTGCTCCTGAGTTTTGCGGCGGGCCCACTCGTCGTGGTCCAGTCGCTGAAGGTACTGATCGGGCGCGTACGGCCGCGCGGGATCGTCGAGTTCGGGGGCACTGTGGATTTCACACCCGTCTGGCAGTTTTCCGCTGCGTGCAGCCGCAGCTGCTCTTTTCCTTCCGGTGAATCGTCCGCAGCTGCCGCATCACTGTCGCTGCTGATCCTGGTGCCGGCCAGATTCCGATGGGAAGTTGCGCTTTTGTTTGTGCCTTGCCTCATGTTTGTGGCGTTCAACCGTGTTGTCCTCGGCGCACATTTCCTTTCGGACGTGGTGCTCGGCTGGCTGCTGACGATGTTTGTCATGGCCTGGGTCTGGCGCTGGATGGGCGCGCGTTGAAATAGCAGTCCACGTTGGAGCGCCTTGCCGAGTAAACGCACTGCGCCTTCGCCGATAAAGGCCGCCTGCCTTTACTGGGCAGCGTCTGCGTCAATCATGGCAATCCAGGTGGCCGCACGGCGGGCGGCGCTGGCGAGAACGGGTTTGGGCGCCTTATACCATTCGTTTTCCGGCAGTTCGCGCTTGATGCGCACAAAACTGATGGCGTCGTCGAGCGCAGGGAATTCCTGTGGCAAGGTCAGGTGCAGAAAGAGCGCAACGACGGCAACGGAGCGGGAGCGGCCGCCGCGGCAGTTGATCAGCACGCTGCCGCGTTCGCGCCGCGGATAGGATGGTTTGTCGGGGAGGATCTGCTCCAGCGCCGCCCGCAGGATGTAATGGGCTGCGACCATCTGGGTCTCGGGATTGCCGTCGCCGTCGATCAGGCCAATCTTGAAATAGCGGATTTCGCCTGGCCCGTAGACGCTGCCTTCATGATCCGAGACGACCTGCGGCTGTTCGACGAAGTTGAAGTCGAGATTGACGGCACAATTGACGACCGTTGTGATGCCCTTGCTGCGCAGAAGGTTGAGATCGCTTGCGCCTTCCTTGCCTGAAATGAACAGATCGACGCTGTAAAGCGGATGCTGTTCGTAGATCAGGCTGAGCTTTGGCAACTCGCGCGATTCCGGCTGTTGAGTGGTGTCCCGTTCCAAGTGCTGCATGTCGCTTCTCCGCAGGCGCCGATCCACTGGGCGCTGCCATTCTATGGTTTCAATTCGTTGATCGCCCGAAGCCTTTGCTCAGGCGGTCGCCGCTGTCTCGCTTCGCTGTGCTGCGATCTTTGCGATGCGGCTTTCGGAAATGGAGTGTGCCACCCGCGCAAGTGTCGGGTAGTTGGCGCCTGTCCCCGTTGCGATATAGCCCGGGCAAAGGAAGTCGGCAGACCCCTTTGCCACCTTGCCAAGGGTTAGCGGCTCGTATCGGCCGCCGGCATTCTTGAGGATGAGCGTGGCGGCGGCGACATCCCAGGCATTGACGCCAAACCCGGCGGCAGCGTCGGCCCAGCCGGCGGCGACATGGGCGATGCTGAGGGCCGCACTTCCGGGGCGGCGCAGCGTCGAGAAGGTTTCGACCAGCTCGCCCAGATTGGTGAGTGCCACCTCACGGCCATCGAGCCGGAAGTCGCGCGACACCGGATAGCCGGTGATCAGTGTGGCCCGGGTCTCTTGCTCGACCGAGCGGGAGCGCAACGGCGTGCCGTTCAGATAGGAGCCTTTCAGATCAGCCGCAAACATCAGATCGGCGACGGGATCGTAGATCGCACCGGCGACGACTTCGCCGTCGATAACTGCGCCGATCGAGACGCACCAGAAGGCCAGGCCACGGGCAAAGTTCGCGGTACCGTCGATCGGATCGACATACCACTGGATCGCGCCATTGCCGATCTGGCCGCCCTCTTCGCCCATGATCGCCGAGTTGGGTTCATGCTCAAGAATAAAGGCCCGGATGGTCGCTTCCGCGCGCTTGTCATGGATGGTGACGATATCGTGCAGATCGACCTTGTAGTCCACGGCCATGTCCGAGCGGAATGCCTCAAGCAGCGGATCGCGTACGGCAAGTGCTGCCGATTTGGCGATTTCCATCAGTTGCGTCGAGCGGGAAAGCGCCTCCTCGTTTACGGGTTTGGATTCAGGCGAGGAGGGGATTTGCATCGGCATGTCCAGTCTGTTCGTTCGGGTAAAAGGCCGGCGCGGTGGAGGACGCGCCGGCAGGTGGGTCACTTCGTGTAGTTCACGCGCCAGAAATCCTGCCACTCTTCGCGGCGATCGAAATCGTCGAGACCGGTGGAGGAGTTGTAATCGAACAGCTTGTCGGCGACCTTCATCAGGCCCGACGGCTCATCGTCCGGCATCTTGATATCGATGTTGGTCGGCAGCTTGCCGTCCTTCATCTGCGGCGCAATGCCTTCTTCGGTCAGGATATAGTGGACGAAAAGCCTGGCCGTGTTCGGGCTCTTTGTCTTGGAGGCGATCAGCCCGAGCTTGATATAGCTCCAGCCAACCCAGGGATCGAGATCGGCGCAGATGCCCAGCTTGTAGCCCTTGTCGGCATTGTCGCGGAACTTGGCCGAGCTGAGGAGACCAAAAAACGGTTCCTTCTGGCCGGGCGCCCCGACAGCTTCGGCAACCGGATCGTCACCGTCCGTTGCCAGCGGCGCGTTCTGCGCCAATGCCTTGATCCAGGCGGCAGCAGCGCTCTTTTCGCTGGTTTCAAGGTCCTTGCCGAAATGCGCTTTGTAGGCCGCCGCCACCTTGCCGGTACCATACGTTTCCAGCTGGTTGAACCAGTCGGTATAGTTGCCCTTGGTCAGGGGGTCGACCATGGCGACCTTGCCTTTCCACTTCGGCTCGGTCAGTTCCCAGATATTGGCGACCGGGCACGTGTCGTTGACTTCGGTGTTGTAGGCCCAGACATTGGCATTGGTGGAGATCGCCAACGGGTTCTGCAGTTGCGCCGGGATCTTCGTGGTCATGTCGCCGGGCAGATGGTTCTCGACGAATTTTTCCGGCAGGAGCTGGGCCAGAGCTGCCGGCGCGTCGGTGATCAGAACGACATCGCCCTGGACATTATCGGCCTGGCTTTCGCGGATGATCATTTCCAGCTGGCTGTTGGCCGAGACCTTCATACCGGTCGCCTTCAGCCCATATTTGGCGCTGAAATTTTCGGCCATCTCGACGATCTTGCCGGTGCTGTCATAGATGTTGATCGGCTTTTCCTGCTTTGCTGCGGCAACCAGCGCATCCAGATAGAAGGCATCTTCGGCGTGGACTGAACCGGCAGACATCCCGGCAGCGAGACCGGCGGCCATCATGGCCAATGTCAGGTGCTTGTTTCGTTTCATGGTTTCCCCTCCCAAGGAAAAAGTGAAGGCAGGCCATGGACGTTTGTCCCTCCGCCTGCCTCCGGTTTAGTTCTTGTAGTTCACACGCCAGAAATCCTGCCAGCTCTCGCGCTTGTCGAGATCATCGGCCGCCGTTGCCGCGTCGAAAGACATCAGTTCGTCGAGGTGCTTGGCAACGCCCGAGGGCTCGTCCACCGGCAGGTCGATCTTGGAATTTCCCGAGATCTTGCCGTCTGCGGTCTGTGGCGAAATGCCCTCTTCGGTCATCAGGTAACGAACGAACAGCTTTGCCGCATTGGGGCTCTTGGTTTGTCCGGCAATCAGGCCGAAACCGGGATACAGGAAGCCGGAGAACGGCTGGACGCCGGAGCAAAGTCCGAGCTTCAGCCCCTTGGCCTCGTTGTCGCGGTATTTCGCCGTCGAGGTGATGACGAAGAAAGGCTCGGCTTGTCCCGATGCACCGGCGGCTTCGGCAACCGTTGTCGAGTCCGAAAGCAGCGGCTCGTTTTCAGCAAAGGCTTTCACCCAGGCTGCGGTGGCGCTCTTTTCGCCGGTCGCCAGCTTCTTGCCGTAAAGGTCTTCATAGGCCTTGGCCACATCCGCATCGTGATGCGTTTCGATCTGGTTGAACCAATCCGCATAGAGCGGCTTGTCGAACAGGTCGAGCATGGCGAGCTTGCCCTTCCACGTCGGCTCGGTCAGCTGCCAGATGTTGGTGACCGGGCACTTGTCATATTTCTCGGTGTTGTAGGTCCACACATGCGGATCGGAGACGACGACCAGCGGAGTACGCAGCTTTTCGGGAATGTCGCTTGCAAGGTCGGGTGGCGTCCAGCTGGTAGCGATGCCTTCCGGCAGAAGCTCACCCACCGCAGACGCGACATCGGTTGCGACGCTGACGTCACCCACGATGTTGCCGGCCTGATGCTCGCGGACCATCAGCTCGACCTGGGTCGCCTCGTTGACCTTCTTGCCGCTGGCTTGGACGCCGTATTTGGCGGTGAAGGCCTCGGCCGTGTCGACGATCTTGCCGGTGACGGCGTAGACCGTGATCGGCGGTTCTTTCTTCGCCGCCTCAATGAGTGCAGCGAGATTGAAGGCATCTTCGGCATGGACCGCGCCGCCGATCCCCGTTGCAAGAACGAGGGCCAGTGTGGAGGCGGCTGCATGCCGCCCCCATTTCGTTGCCTGTCTGGTTTGGGTCATCACATCCTGCTCCATCGCCTATTTCTGATAGTTCAACCGCCAGAAGTCCTGCCAGGTCTCGCGCTGATCCCAGTCGTCGAGACTGGTCGCCATGCTGTAGGGCAGGACCTGATCGAGGGCAGCGCCGATGCCGGACGGCTCGTCGGCCGGTGGCTTGACGTCCGTATTGGTCGACATCTTGCCGTCGATCGCCTGCGGCGCGATGCCCTCTTCGGTCATCACATAGTGGATGAAGAGCTTGGCCGCGTGCGGGCTGTTGGTGCCTTTGGTGATCAGGCCGACACCGGGATAGAGCCAGCCGAGCCAGGGCTTCAGGTCCTTGCAGAGGCCGAGCTTCATGCCCTTGTCGGCATTGTCTCGGAATTTGGCAGAACTGATCAGCCCCATGAAGGGCTCTTTTTGACCGGGGACACCGACGGCTTCGGCTGCTGCGGCGTCCGCATCGGTCAGAAGCGGTGCGTTGGCGGCGAGTGCCTTGACCCATGCGGCCGTGGCGCTCGTCTCTCCGGCCGGGAGGTCCTTGCCGTAGAGGTCCTTGTAGGCGCCAGCGACCTTATCGTCGCCATGTTTGGCCATCTGGTTGAACCAGTCGACATAGGATGCCTTGCCGAGCGGGTCCTGCATGGCGACCTTGCCCTTCCACTTCGGCTCGGTCAGCTCCCAGATGTTGGCAACCGGGCATTTGTCGAACAGCTCGGTATTGTAGGCCCAGACACTGGCACTGGTGACCACCGTCAGCGGCTCCTGATATTCGGCCGGGATGCTCTTGGCGAGATCCGGTGGCAGCCAGCTTTCGGCAAACCCCTGCGGGATCAGCTGCGCCATCGCGGCTGGCGCATCGCTGATGATCGAGACATCGCCCTGAATGTTGTTGGCACGTGCTTCCCGAATGATCATTTCGAGCTGGGCCGATGCCTTGACCTTCGACCCTTCGGCAGCGACGCCATATTTCTTGGCGAAATTCTCCGCCATTTCGACGATCTTGCCGGTGCTGTCATAGACGGTGATCGGCTTTTCCAGCTTGGCCGCCTCGATCAGCGCATTGAGGTCAAAAGGCTCCTCCGCCTTCGCCGCACCGCCAAACAAGGCCAAGATGGCCGTTGCACATAGCAGGGTGTTCCTGCCGCCTGTCATTTTACGCTTCATACTGCTCCTCCTTCAGCAAGCATATGTTCGTTTCCTGGTGGTCTTAGTTGTAGGTGCTGTTCCGCAGCAGCGCGTCGGCTTCGGTTATCCGCTGACCGTCAGCATTGAACGCATGCAGGGCCTCGGCCGGGACATGGAAAAAGACGCGATCTCCGCTATCGACGCGCGGCAGAGCATGGGTGGTGAGGAACAGCGTGTGGTTCTCGCTCCTCAATTCGAGAATCCAGCTGCCTCCCGTCGGCAGCACACCGGTCACCGTCATTTCGCCGGAGAAGCTGCCCTGCGGCACGTCCTCCAGCTTGGTTGCATAACCCATGGCTTCTGGCCGCATGCCGATGGAGCCGATGCCGCGCAGCTGCGGATAGCGGGCCGCGAAATAGGCTTCCGCCTTGTCGGCGACATCGGAGACCCCGGGCTTGCCAAACGTCAGGATGTTGATCGGCGGACTGCCGACGAATTCAGCGACGAAACGGTTGGCCGGGCGGTCGTAGATATCGTTGGGCGTGCCCATCTGCTGCAGCGTGCCCTCGTTCATGACGGCAATCGTCGTTGCCAGCGTCATGGCTTCCCACTGATCGTGAGTGACGAAGACGATCGTCGTCTTGAATTCCTTGTGCAGGCGTTTCAACTCGGCACGCATTTCGAGACGCAGGCGGGCGTCGAGATTGGACAGCGGCTCGTCGAGCAAAAGCACACCGGGATTGACGGCTAGCATGCGGGCAAGCGCGACGCGCTGCTGCTGCCCGCCCGAAAGCTGTGACGGATAGCGGTCACGGTACTTGGCTATATCGAGCGTCTGCATGACGCGCTCGACGCGCGCCTCGCGTTCGGCCTTCGGCAGCTTGCGCAGTCGCAGACCGAAATCGGTGTTGCGCTCGATCGTCAGGTGCGGCCACAGGGCATAGCTCTGGAAGACAAGGCCCATCTCGCGTTTTTCCGGCGGGACGAAGATGCCATCCGCGACGGAGTCGATGATCCTGTCTCCGACCCGGATTTCGCCGCCCGAAAGGTTCTCGAGGCCGGCAATCATCCGCAGCGTCGTGGTCTTGCCGCAGCCGGATGGACCCAGCAGGCACATGAACTCGCCATCGCGAATTTCGAGGTCGAGATCGGAAACCGCGTTGGCGGAATTTACACCGTAGTTCTTCTGCGCTCCGCGCAGGTTGATGGTAGGCATCAGCTTCCAAGTCCTTCTGCAAGATTTGTGCGGGTCAGCTTCTGGGCCAACAGCGTGCCGAAATAGGCGATGGCGGCGATGATCAGCACCACGGCATTGGCGGCCTGCGTGTAGTGGTAATCGACCAGTCGCAGGGAATAGGTGGTCAGCACGTCGGTGCTCGGCACAGCCAGGATCACAAAGAGGCTGAGCCCCTTGATGCCCGAGATGAACGGCAGCAGCACGCCCGTCACCAGCGATCCCTTCTGGATCGGGATGACGATCAGGATCATGCGGCGGAACCAGCCGGCTCCAGCGATCTGGGCTGCCTCTTCCGGATCCTTGCCGAGCTGGGTCATGGCCGAGATGCCGGCGCGCGAGGCGTAGGGCATCTGGTCGGCAATAAGCGCCAGAATAAGGATGGTCACGGTGCCATAGAGAGCTGGCATCGGGCCGCGCGGAACCGCAAACAGCGAAAGATAGGCGGCTGCAAAGGCAATCCCGGGAACCAGATAGGGCAGGAAGGTTACCTGGCGCAGATAGACCGACAAGGCGCGGACCGGCGTGCGGATGACGACATAGCCGACGAGCAGACCGAGAATGCCTGAGACCAGCGAGGCAAGGCCGACGATCATCATCGTGTTCTTGGCCGCAGCCCAGAGCTCGGGGCTGAGCAGGATACCCGTCTGCAATGCCACCGTATGAAGGTCGGTGCCGATCCAGTAGTCGAGCGTGAAATTGTCAAGCGTGAACTTGGCCGGCATTTTCATGACGGTCGAGAGAGCAAGCGTCAGCAGAGGCATGGCGACGCTGAGGATGAAGATCGTCGCCGCAAAACCGGTCGCCGGAAGGCGCATCTTGCCGAGGCGGCTCTGCCGGTTCATTGATCCCTTCGAGCCAATGGTCACGAAGCGGCGCGCTTCCCGGACCAAGCGTGCGTCGATCATCAGCGTGATGATACCGATCAGCATGATCGAGGCGGCGACGACCCCGGCAACGCCGGTCTGTCGGGACGCAATGCTGCGGAACAGCGAAGTCGAGAGAACCTCGAACTTGACTGGGAGACCGAGCACGTAGGGAACGCCGAATTCGCCCAGGCACTTTGCGAAAATCAGCACCATCGAAGACATCAGCGCCGGGCGCATCAGTGGCAAGATGATCTGGATGGCAACCTGGTAGCGGTGAGCGCCGAGGATTCGGGCGGAATCTTCCAGCTGTGAATCGAAGCGGCGAAGCGCCGAGCCGAACAGCAGGATGACGAAGGGCGTGTAGTGAAGCGCCAGAATGATCGTGATCGGAAAGCGGCCATAGGCGACCCAATCCGGTGGCGTCAGGCCAATGGCTTCGAACCAGCCGGGTTGGCCGCCAATCGTGCGGTTTTTGAACAGCGTCGTCCAGGCCAGCGCAAACGTCCAGGCGGGCAGCATGTAGGGCACGATCAGAGCTGTCGCAAACCAGCGGCGGCCGAACATGTCCGTCCGGCTGATCAGCCAGGCAAGCACGGTGCCGATCACCAGCGACAATGAGATGGCGCCGAGTGCGACGGTGAGGGTGTTAAACAGCGGGCGCCAGAAGAGGTCGGTGGCGACTGGCGAGAAAAATGCCCGATCGATGTAGTAGAGCGTAAGATCGCCGACGTCCTTGCTCAGACGCCGCTCGTGCCCAAACTGCACGCGCACGGCGTCGAGAACGATCGAGATGATCGGAACAACGATCAGGTAGGTAAAGATCAGGGCCGTCAGGACGCCAATCAGCGTCGTAGGTTCCCGCAGCGCAACCTTGAAGCGGTATCGCCAGGCCTGCCATGCCGAAGGCGCGGCTACCGGCTTTCGAACCAGAGCCTCCACCTTCGTCGTTTCAGTCAGAAGTGCCATTATATTTCCCCGTAACCACAGCATTGCCCCTGCACTCCGGCAGATGTCTTCGAACGCGTCGCGCTATCCCTTGGCGGGTCGGCACGATGCGCACGGGCGCGGGCAATGGCTTCAATCCTCCAGCATCAGGCCTCCCGGCCTGCTTAACGGCGATGATGCAGCTCCTCCCAGAGGCATCGCTAGCTTCAAAAAAATGGAATGAACATTCCGTTTTATGGATCACCGTGGAATGCATGATCTATCGACGAGGACGTTTTGTCAACGAAAAAATGCACACGCGGTCATTAACTTATCTAATTGATTTCATTATATATTTTTTGCGCGCAGCGCACAATATTCGACGCACTCTGCGAACGCGTGCCTTGTCTTCCAGATCCTGGCAAAATCGCCGGAGGGAACACACCTGTTTGAAGTAAGCGGAGTGGGGATTTCTCGTTGCTTCCGCTGGATAGCGGTACAAATTTTTAGGTTGGAAAAACCGGTGCAATGTGGCCTGTAATATCAGACACTTGATTTGTATCGGGGACGTGAATGGGAAGAGGCTTCGTAACGGCCGAAGAGGTGGCCAAGAAGGCGGGGGTTTCGCGTTCGGCCGTTTCGCGCACATTCACCCCCGGTGGTAGCGTGTCGAAAGCGGTCCGGCGCAAGGTGATCAAAGCCGCCCAGGACCTTGGCTACCGCGTCAATCGCCTGGCGCAGGGGCTCAACAATGATCGTTCGAACCTGATCGGCGTTGTCGGTGCAAATCTCGCGTCTCCGTTCATCTCCAAGCAGCTTGACCTCCTGAGCATCGGCCTGCTGCGGCGCGGGCTGCAATGCCTTTTGCTGAATGCAGCCGACGCCCGCAAGGATATCGCGCCGCTCATCGAGCTTTTGTTCGAGTTCCGCGCGCAGGCAATCGTCGTCCTTTCCGGCGAGCCACCGGCATCGATTATCGATGAGTGCATGGCCAATGGCGTCAGGCTCATCCTGATCAATCAGAAGCTTGATCGCACGGACACAAACATGGTGCTGAGCGACGATTCCCATGGTGCCGATCTCGCCGCTATGCGGCTGATCGAGGCAAAGTGCCGAAAAGTTGCGGTGGTATCCAGCGGCAGCAAAACCCCGGCACAGATGCGGCGCGCCAGCGCCTTCAGCCAGCGCATGGCCATCGAAGGTGTCGACGTCGTTTCCTGGTCCGATGGCCCGACAGCCTATGAAAGTGGGTATCAGGCAGGGTGCGAGCTGTTGGGCGACAAGACAATTGATGGCGCATTCTGCGTCACTGATTTGCTGGCGCTGGGGTTTATGGACGCTGCCCGGCTGGAGATGGGTCGCCGCGTGCCGGAAGATCTGTCGATCGTCGGCTTTGACGACATCCCCCAGGCCGGCTGGAAAAGCTATCAGCTGACAACTGTCGGACAGTCTTTCGATGCGTTGACCGAGAAAGTCCTGACGGCGCTGGCAAGCGACGATCCGGAAACCCGGCTTCAAATCGTACCCGTTACCTTGGTCGAACGCATCACTGCCCGTTAGATCGCCTGCTTGATCCGGCTTTCGCTGAGAAGGCCGCTCTGGTCGAGGATCGGATGGGCGACGGAAGCGATATGGGCGTTGATCCGCTTCAGGTCGCGCAGCATGTCGAGATGCACGGAACTCGTCTGAATGCTGTCGGCCCTGCCGTCGCGAAGACGCTGCAGGTGCCGCTCGGCGGATTGCTTTTCCAGCCGGCGCACGTCTTCCTTCACTTCGACAAGCCGGCGGGCAAGGTCGGCATTCTGGGTCGCGAAAACCGTTTGCGCCATGCGGATATTGTCGAGCGTGATGGTGAAAAGGTGCTCAAGCTCCGTTTTTCCGTCGTCGGAAAATTGCAGGCCGAGATTGATCTTCTTGGCAATTTCCGGGCGAATGCCCTTCTCGATGATATCGCCGATATGCTCAAGATTGATGGCGTATTCGACGATATCCATGGCGCGGCGATGATCCTTGCCGCTCAACCCATCCTGGCCAACCTTCGAGACATAGACCTTGATCCCATGCTGGATGCGGTCGACCCGTCCTTCCAGCGCGCTGATATCGGCGAGCTTGGACACGTCGTTATACTGCATGGCCTCATGCGCCTGAAGCAGCATTCGTTCGATCAGGTCGCCAACCAGCATGGCCTCGCGGCTTGCTCCGGCGAGCGCTGCGACCGGCCGGTTAAGGTCGTGGCTGTCGAGATAGCTGCGGTCAGCTTCGCTTTGCTTCAGTTCCGGAAGAAGGGCTGTGGTTGCGCGCAAGAGGAGCGGCGATAGCGGCCAGGCTATGATGGCAACGGCGAGATTGAAAAGCAGATGCGCATCAACAGCGAAATTGGTGTGCGAGAAAGGCGACATCTCGAGCAACTCTGCCCCGTAACCGGCAAGCGGAAGGGCCGCAGTGCAGCCGATGGCCCGCACGATGAGGTTGCCGAGGGTGACGCGACGGGCAGCGGCCGGCGCTTTCAATGTTGCCAGCACAGGCGGGATGGCGCCTCCAAGGTTGGCGCCGAGAACCAGCACGATGACCAGACTGGTATCGATGCTGCCATTTGCCGCCAACGACAGGATGAGAACGACGATGGCAAGGCTCGAGGATGCGAGGACAGCCAGAGCAGCCGAGAAGATCAGCGCGACTGGCCAGGCATTGCCGAGCATGGTGATGAACAGGCTGAGTGCCGGGGATTGGCGTATCGGATCAGTCGCGGCAGAAAGCAGGTGCAGCGAAAGCAGCATCAGGCCGACACCGACAAGGGCCGCACCCGCCCCCTGCCGCGGTGCCGACTGGGTGCGCGAGAGAATGACGCCAGCAAGGATCAGCATCGGCGAAAGCCAGCCGAGGCCAAGGGCAACAATCCATGCCGTCGTTGCGGTGCCGACATTGGCACCAAGCAGCACAATCTGCGCCATCGCCGGCACGATCAGATCCTTCTCGACGAACGAAGCCACCATCAGGGCTGTTGCCGTGGAACTCTGCAAGGCGACCGTTGCGACGAAGCCGGCGATGAACGAGCGGAACCCGCCACGGGTACCGGCTGCAAGACCGATACGCAGCTTAGCGCCAAAGGCGCGTGTCATGCCGTCTTTGATCTGACCCAACCCAAACAGCAGCAGCGCGACGGCGCCGAACAGATTGATGCTGATAATGAGCGATTCCATCAGATCACCTCGCTTGTCATCAGGCCGCCGCTGACCTGCGGCTCATGGGCAATTGCGCCTGCCGGGAGAAGGTCCGCGATCATACCGCCAGCAACTCGTGCCGCGGAGAAAGCTCGATCGTTACACTTCGCGCTCCGTTTTCGGCGCGGTCGAGAAAAGTGCCGAGCGCACCGAGGAAAATGCGAAGGAAGCTAACAAGGGAGCCGTCGTGGTTGTCCGGTTCGCGTCCGAAACGCTTCGCCAGTGCCCGGTAGAGGAGGAGCCTTTCAGCCTCGATATGCGGCAGTGCCAATGCTGCCCCCTGACGCAGACAGTACCAGTCGGCGATCAGCTCCGACAGTGGTAGAGCGGCCGATAGTGTGTCGCCGGATGGCTGCCAGTTTTTGCTGTCGAGCAAGCCGATAACATCCGCTACCCGTTGATCCTGGATCGCCGCAACGATGCCGGGCGGCCATTCCTTCACGAAATAGCGATGCCGCACCAGCGCGCGCTTATGGCTACGCAGGAAGGCGCCGTAGTTGTCTGCCGTGAACGCCGGGTCCGGATCTTCCCGGAGAAGTGTGGTTTCCTGCGCATAGCCCGCGCCAATACGGCCGTTGACTGGCAAGGCCGACATTTCCACGGTTTCGATGGCGATCGCCTCAAGCGACGGATGAACGACCTTGAACGCGGGGGGAAAGGCGACGAGCGACGGCACGGCGATATTGGTGAGCGAGCGGTCTCCGACGGCTCGCCGCGTAACACCTTCGACATGCAGATGCCCGCTGAAATGAACGGAAAGCCCTGCCTGCACCAGCGCATCCTCGACCGCCTTGCGCGGTGTGCGGCGCACGACATTGGTTTGCCCGAACAGTGTGCTTTCAGCGCCGGTCGCGCCGTCAAAAGGGTCGAGCGCCGGATAGTGGGAGAAGGCAAGCAGTGTCTTGCCAAGAGCCTGCGCCCTGCGGCTGACATCGGCAATCCAGTCCATGATGAAAGGCTTGCTGCGCAAAAGTGCATTCCAGCCGCCCGACGTGCTGTCGGTGAAGGCCGCTTCTTCTCCGGTCTCGAAGAGACCATCGAGTGGTTCGAAGATGTTGGCGTCGATCATCAAAAGCCAGAGGCCGGGCTCCGGTTCGACGAGATAGGACGCATCCATCAGTTGGTAGACATTGCTGCCGCCCGGCGAGCGGACATCGTAGAGACGATCTTGCGGTGCATCGGAACCGCCAAACGGCGTTTCCCAGTGCAGATAGTCCGGACGGCGGAAATAGCCGAACGCAGCCATGGGGCTAAGCCCGGCCGGATAACCTTCGCAATACATGCCGTCGTTAAAGACGGCATGCTCGCCTGCCAGGCGCGCATCGCTGGAGACGGAAAGGCCCCTGCCGTTTTCCGTCAGAAACTCCTTGGTGTGGTGCCGGCCGCGTGGACCGAAGATGTCGTGATTGCCAGGCAGCGCGTAGAAGGCGGTGCCATAGGTATCGCTGTGGAGTTGCAGAATACCTTTGAGCGTTTCGGTGGTGGTGCGCTGTCCATCGTCGGTATAGTCACCGAGCAGCACTACATGGCGGATGCTGCGGCGCTGCACTTCGTCGAGCGCCGCATGCAGCGCATCGGCACTTTCGTTAAAGACGCGGGTGGATTGGCGCGTATCCGACCAGCTGCGCATGGTGATCTGCTGGCCATCGATCTCGATGCGGGGAAAACCGAAATCCGCCGCCGTATCATGGAAATGAGCGTCGGCGATGACAGCGACCGACGGAAGACTGCGTGTCAGCATGATGGCGGCTGCTTCCTGCCTTCGATAAGGTCAATCCATTCGGAGGCGCGGCGGGCGGCGGCATAGAGCATCGGTTTTGGTGTTTCGAACCATTCATCCGGCCGCAATTCCCGTTTCTCTCGGATCACGGCAACTGCATCGTCCAAAGTGGGATAGAGGTGCGGTTGCTGCTTGTGCAGGAACAGTGCGACCAGCGAGACCGAGCGGCTACGACCGCTGCGGCAATTGACGAGCACGTTGCCACCGTCCGGAAAAGGGTAGGTTTCCCGCTTCGGCATCGTCTGCCGCAGGGCGCCGTCGAGAATGTAGTAGGCGCCGAGCATCATCGTGTCCGGGCTGCCCTCTCCGTCGATCAGGCCGAGCTTGTAGTAGCGCACATCGCCATAGCCTGCAGGACGCAGGTCGCCTTCGCCTGCTGCCGCCGGTACAAAGTTGATGTCGAGATTGACGGCGCAGTTGACCACCGTGGTGATGCCGTGCCGGCGCAGGAGGTCGAGATCGCGGGCGCCATCGCTGCCACCGATATAGAGAGCTGCGCCATGCGGGCCGAGGCCTTCGCCAATCAGGCTGATTGCGGGCCGGGTATAGACAGGTCCATCCATTTTCATTCCTTCGCACGCACGCGGCGCGTTCTTTTCTGGCTCGCCTTTAGAATTAAGCCAATGTTGCCTGCCGCTGATCCTGCACGTGCGCTACGGCCAGCGGGATATTCGATGCCTTGCTGACACCCTGCGCGACGCCTTTGGCGGCTGCAAGCACCGGCCCGCCGTCTTTCAGGCTGCCGAGATCCAGGAATGGGCAGACGTCACCGCCGGCTTCGCTGACGAGCAGCAGGCCCGCGAGGCAATCCCAGGAATTCATGTGCAATTCGATATAACCATCCGACCGGCTATCGGCGACATAGGCGAGTGCCAAAGCCCCGGACCCCGCGCGGCGGACATTGGTGCCCATATCGAGCAGATTTCTGACAACATCGAGATAAGTGGAATTCGGCACGCGGGTCGACCATCCCATTTCGATCGAGGCCGCGTCGAAGCGCTGCGTTTCTGCGACTTTGATTGGCAATCCGTTGCGCGTCGCCCCTTCGCCACGGCGGGCGAAATGGAGTTCGTCAACAGCCGGATTGTAGATCGCGGCAATTTCGGTGCGCCCATTTTCGACATAGGCGATGGAAATGCAAAAATGCGGAATACCGCGGGCGAAATTGGCTGTTCCATCGACGGGATCAACCACCCAGACTCGCTCGTCAATGTCGCCACCGCCTTCTTCCCCGAAAAAGCTGTCACCGGGAAAATGTGTCGAAATCAAACCTCGAATATGCGCTTCCGAGGCGGCATCCGTCACCGTCAGGAAATCCTGGGGGCCCTTCATCGAATAGCTGCGCGTCGTCTCGCCGTGAAAGCCTTTCAGAACAAGCGCTCCGGCGGAGCGAATTACGTCGCGGCATAGGTCGGCACGCGCTGCCAAGGTGTCTGGATAGGGCATTGATTCCATGAATTCCGGCCATATGGTATATTTTGAACACGTGTTCATATTGCACACGTGTTCATTCTTTTCAAGCCTGATTGATGGACACTGTAAGTGCACGCGGCAATGACTATTTTTGACGTCGAGAATAAGATGCCGGATTTGGCGCTCAAGCTATGCGGGGCAACCGGATGGAGACCATGAGCCCCGGCCGGGCGTTCTCAAGCGCGATTGTGCCTCCGGCCGCTTGCACGATGTTTTCGCTCATCGAAAGTCCCAAGCCAGCACCCCCGCTTGTGGTATCCAGACGGCCGCCCCGCCGCAGTACATGAGGCAGGTGTGTCTCCGGAATTCCCGGACCATCGTCGCGGATTTCAATTTCTACCATCGCCCCGTTCGGTTTCGCCCGAACAGAGACTTCTTCGTTGCCGTAACGGGCGGCGTTTTCGGAGATATTGCCGATGAGTTCAGCCAGATCGTCCGGGTCGATCCGCACCTTCACGCCTGCGGGAACCTCTATAATCCACTCGATGCTCTGCCCGGTGGGCGTACGCTGGACAACCGCGATGACACTGTCGATCACCTTGGCCAGATTGGAACTGGCGTAATGACTGCTGTCGGCAATCCGCGCCCGCGCCATTTCATGGTCCACAAGCCGCCGCATGGACGTGATTACAGCGTCGATGTCGCGCGCCATATCCGTTTGTCCCAAGGCCTTCAGCCGCTCCACATCACCCGCAAGGACCTGGAGAGGGGTTTTGAAGCCATGGGCAAGTTCTGCTGCCCGTTCCCGGGCACGCAGCAATTGCTCCTCGCGATAGTGCAGCAGCCCATCGACTTCTGCGGTCAACGGCTGCACCTCATCGGGAAACCCATTTCCCAGCCTGTCAGCATCTCCGCTCCTGATCAGCGCAATGCGCCGGCGCAATTCGTCGAGGGGCTTTGTCCCGACGATAATCTGGGCGAGGCTGGCGGCGAAAAGCAAAAGGGCCAGAAGGGCCAGATAGGGAAGCAGGTCTTTCCGGAATGCCTGTGTTGCCTGGTCGATGATCGAACGATCGATGGCAACTGTTGCCAAAACGGCAACACTGCCGAGCCGCGCATTCGTGACGACATTGCGCGACAGAGCGATCAGTTCGGCGTCGCCGGGACCCTTCACGCCAATCTCGTGCACGGCCGCATTATTCTGTCCCGGAATTGTCAGCGGCGTATCCCAAAGCGACCGGGAAAATCGCTGCTCGCCTTGCGCCTCGATCTGCCAGTAAAGGCCGGAAAACGGTTTTTCGAACCGGGGGTCGGCAGGCTGGCGGACGACATCAATTCGGCCGCCAACACCCCGCCACAAACCTGCAATCACCTGATCGAGATGGATGGCAAGCTCGTTGGAGATGCGTCTTTCGACATGACGTTCAAACAGGAACGACAGGCCGAAGAAGGCAAGCAGGAGCGCCAGACCGACCGAGGCGGCTCCTGCTAGCGCCAGCCGTAAACGCAGCGAGCGCCGGGTCATGCGCGTTCTTCACCAATCAGATAGCCGAAGCCTCTGCGTGTTGCGATGGCGGAGGCGCCCAGTTTTTTCCGAAGACGGGTGATCAACGCTTCAAGCGCATTTGCCTCACGAGAAAAGTCGTCGCCATAGACATGGTCCAGCAGTTCGCTCGCCGGCACCACGCGGTCGCGATGATGGGCGAGATAGCTGACCAGGCGGTACTCGAAGGCTGTCAGCGATAACGGCATGCCTCCAACGCTTACGCGCATGCTGCGCGTATCGATGCTTATGGTGCCAACATCGATGGTCGCAGCGCCGTGACCGACGGAACGACGGATGAGCGCTCTGACCCGCGCCAGCAGTTCTTCGAATTGAAAGGGCTTGGGAAGATAGTCGTCCGCCCCGGCGTCGATGCCTTCGACACGCTCCGCCCAACTTCCACGCGCCGTCAGCACAAGCACCGGCATATGGCGGCTGTTGCTGCGCCATTGCTTGAGAACGGTGATGCCATCCATGCGCGGCAGGCCGAGGTCGAGCACGACGAGGCTGTAATCTTCGGTGTCGCCCTTGAACCAGGCGCTTTCGCCGTCATGGGCGAGCTCCACGGCATAGCCAGACGAACAGAGGACGGAGCGAATGTCCTCCGCAATCCTGGCGTCATCCTCAACGACCAGCAGACGCACTAGTCTTCCTCATTCCCGATGATTTCCTTGGTCAAGGCATCCACTTCGATTTCGACAATCTGTCCCGAAGGCTGGATGATCTCAATCTCATAGATATACCGGCCGTCTTCAACTTCAAATTCGATTTCGATGATATCACCGGCGATCTTTTCCCGAACGGCCGAAACAATCTCTTCGAGTGGACGGATCTTACCCTGCTTGAGCGCTTCGCGCGCCTCATACTGCTCGCGCGCGTCGTCGGCGGCGTCCAGGTTCAACGCCGGATCCCCTGAAGCGCTGACGGGCAGGAGGACAAAAGCCGCAGCCAGAAAACAGATAATCAGGCTGTGAGAGCGGTTTTGCGTAAACATGACGTCTCATACATCCGCCAAACTGACAATTGGCTGACGATCGTTGTCAGATTGCTGAAAGGCCGGCTCGATCATGGTGCCCGTCATCGGCGGATACATGCAGTGTGCCCGCCTTCGCAGCAAGGAAGGAGTGACGCACATGGCACGATTGAAGGGCACCAAGGCCGCCGATCTTTTGAAGGGTTCAGGCCATTCCGACGGCATGTACGGCAACGCCGGCAATGACAGGCTCAATGGCTATGGCGGCAATGACGATATTGAAGGTGGCGATGGCAACGATCACATCGATGGCGGCAGCGGTCACGATGATCTCGAAGGCGGAAAAGGCAACGACACGCTGATCGGCGGCTCCGGAAACGATGAGATGGAAGGCGGCAGTGGCAAGGATGTCTTCGTTTATAGTTCCGGCCGTGACGAGATCAGTGATTTCAACGGTCGCGACGACATCATCAGCCTCGACAAGTCTCTCGGCATAGGTTCGTTTTCGGAGTTGCTCAGCAAGGCAAAAGTCGTCGATGACGGCGATGACGTTCTCTTCACGTTCGCCAACGGCAATACGCTCACTCTCGAAGACGTCGATGTGAAATCCCTGAAAGCCGAGCACTTCGGCCTCAAGCCCGACACTGAAACCGTGCCGACGCCCAAGGACGACACGCTGATCGGCACGGCTGGCAACGACACGCTCAAGGGTGGTGGCGGCAATGACACGATCTATGGCCATGGGGGAAACGACGAGCTCGAAGGCAATAGCGGCAATGACGCGCTTTACGGCGGCAGCGGTCATGACGACTTGGAAGGCGGCTCTGGAAATGACCGGCTCGATGGCGGTTCTGGCCGTAACGAACTGGAAGGCGGCAGCGGCTCCGATACCTTCGTT
This sequence comes from Pararhizobium sp., assembly GCF_965279435.1. Classification (NCBI taxonomy): domain Bacteria; kingdom Pseudomonadati; phylum Pseudomonadota; class Alphaproteobacteria; order Hyphomicrobiales; family Rhizobiaceae; genus Pararhizobium; species Pararhizobium sp. Next base: position 524,892 of record NZ_CBDIHY010000002.1, on the reverse strand, counting down.
TTTTCGGCGGGCAGGACCGAAATCGAAGACTTCCGCGCCGGTACCGACAGAGTTGAACTATCCAAGCTCCTCGGCGTTTCGAACTTTTCCGACATGATGAAGCTCGCAACGACGATCAACGGCGGTGAAGACGTCCGCATCGATTTCGGCGGTTCGGTCCTGGTCTTCGAAGACACCACCATCCGGGAACTGAAATCGTCCGATTTCTTCTTCGTCTAAAAATCATCACGTTTTTTGAAAAGGCAGGCGGCGTCGCTAACGACACCTCGTGTTTGCACTGATGTGATTGATGAATTCACAGGAGAATACATCGCCAAGTCGAAGTCTGAAGGGCATCGACTTGGCGAAGTGCATATTCATTTCGGCAACAATCTGGTTTCAATGCCAGCAGCGATGGCCAGAGCGGGCATGCGACGCGGTTCGCCTGTGAGATCAGACAAGCCCAGTCAAGGAATGGCAGGGCAACGGTTTGCCCTCATTTCTGCAAATGCCCCGACACTTCTGCACCGGCATTCTGTTGCAGCGCCAAAAATCTGAACGACGCCAGCATTCCAATTGTGCCGATCAGGATGAACGGCCATTGGAAATCAGCGAGCGTCAGGACTGTGGCGCTGCGCAGATATTGTGACGTACTGAGAACCGCAGCGGCGACGGCAACACCCAGGACCATGGCGAATTGTTGCAGCATGCTTGACAGTGTCGAGGCCGAGCTGCGTTGAGCCGGTGTAATGTCGGCGAAACCCAGCGTGTTCAATGCTGTAAACTGCATGGATCGGGATAGTCCTGCAATGAACAGGATCGCGTAGATTGCCAAATCCGGTGTGGCTGGAGACAGAAGCGCACAGGCTGCGATGGAAGCCGAGGCAATCATGCCATTGAAGACGAGGATCGTCCGGAAGCCGAACCGGCGTAGAAGCGGTGTCGTGACGGACTTCATCGCCAGGTTTCCGGCAAAATAAACGAGGATATAAGTCCCGGTCGCGATCGCATCGAGGCCAAAGCCGACCTGGAAAAGCAGCGGGATCAGGAACGGCATGGCGTTGATCGCAAGCCGCGACGCGGTGCCGGCAGACAGGGTGGAAAGGGCAAAGGTCGGGATGGCGAAAGGTGAAAGATCCAGTAGCGGATTGGCGGTTCTGCGAAAGTGGCGGATAGCCCAGGCGGAAAGCGCAAATCCCACGGCAAGCAGGCCCATGACCTGATAGGCCGACACCGTTCCATGAACGAAACTTTCCAACCCGGCCAGCAACAGGGTGAGACCGAGTGCGGACAGCACGAAGCCGGTGATATCCAGCCTGCCTGTATCTTCCTCCCTTTGCTGCGGCACGAAATGCCAGACAAGGGCAAGACCGACAATACCGATCGGGATGTTGATGAAAAAGTTCCAGTGCCAGCTGGCATAGGTGGTGATGACGCTGCCAAGCGCCGGCCCGATGACGGGCGCGATCAGGGCCGGCCAGGTGATCAAGGCGACGGCGTTGACGAGGTCGCGTTTCGGCGCATTCCGCAGCACGATCATGCGTCCGATCGGGTTCATCAGCGCGCTGCCGAACCCCTGGACCGCGCGAGCGGCAATGAACTCAGCGAGCGTAGTGGACAGGCCGCAGAACAGCGACGCGATCACGAAGATCGCAATTGCCGCCATGAAGACATTGCGGGCGCCGTACCGGTTTCCCAGCCAGCCGGAAAGCGGAATGAAAGCCGCCATCGTCAGCATGTAGACCGTCAATCCGATGCTCATAGCCACCGGCTGCACGCCAAAGGACTGCGCCATCTGCGGCAGTGAGGTGACGACGATCGTGGCATCCAGCATCTGCATGAAGAAAGAAACCGCAACGACAAAAGCCACAAGCCGCGAACGGCTGGACGAGGCCTCAACCTCTACACTTTCAACTGCATTGAGCATTGTCATGAGTTAGCCTCGTGCGCGGTGGTGGGCAAGCGTCCGGAAAAATAGATTCGCCGAACTGCAGGAAGTGTGCCGATAATGCCAACCAGGAACGTCCCTGCGGCAAGTCCGATCAGAACCTGCAGATCGAACCAATGTGCGGCAAAACCGATCAGAAACGCCCCCATCGCGGGGCCGGCGCGGAAAACCAGCGTATAGAGCGCCAGCACGCGGCCGTGCATGGCCGGTTCGCTCATCGTCTGCGCCATGGTTTGCATGCCGATGTTGCACACAACATGAAAGAGCCCTGCAAGAGCGATCAGGGGCAGCGCGAAAACGAACGTGCCGGTGGTTGAAAAGAGCATGAGCGAAACGGCGATACCGGCAGCAGCGGCAAATGTGACGCGGACCAGCGTCAGGGGCGCGCGCTTCTTCAACATCCAGGCGGCACCAAACAAAGCCCCGACACCTTGCGCCGCCATCAGCAAACCAAGCGTATCGGGACCACCTGCAAACGTTCCACCCGCCAGGGCTGGAAACAGTTCGGTGAATGGCCGTGCCAGTACGGAAAACGACAGTGTCAGCGCAAACAGCATGGCGATCTGCGGCGCGCGTAAAATGTATTTGAAGCCTGAGACGATATCGGCCGTGAAGTGCACGGAGCGCACCGCAAGCCCCGGCCGGTCGATCCACGGGCGAACCTGGACAAGCACCGCCATGATGGCGATGAAGGAGACGGCGTTAACGAGAAACACATCGCTCACACCATAATGCACCATAATGAGGCCGCCGATCATCGGACCGATGCTGCGGGCAATGTTGGCTGCGATCGAGTTGGCGGCGATCGCCTGGGATACGCGGCCGGGAGGTGCAAGTGCGCCTGTTACCATCATCCGCGCCGGTTGATTGAAACCCTGCAGCGTCGAATCGATCACCGCCCAGGCAAGCAGCAGCCAGGGCGAAACGACATTCAGGACAACCAGCAGCCAGATCAGGCAGGAATTTGCCATGGCAAGAACCTGGGTGAGCCAGATGAGCTTATAGGGATTGCTGCGATCGGTGACGGTGCCGGCAAGCGGCGCGACCCAGAAGGCGGCGATCAGATCGGACAGCGCGACGGCTCCCACCCAGGCCGGTGAATGCGTCACCTCCCAGACCAGCCACCCGACCGCAGCCTTCTGCATCCAGTCGCCGGAAAAGCTGACACATTGGGCAATGGAAAACAGGATGAAGTTGCGGCTCTTTGGTGCAGGCATCAGCCGCTGGTCGGATGGAATTGCTGTCATTTCAGTCTTGAAGTGTTGTGAGCAATCAAACGACCGCCGGGCAGCGGTGCAACGCAGGCCCGGCGGTCAATAAAGAAGCATAAACGGATTACTGGTTGGAATCGACTTCCTTATAGGCTGCATCGAGATAGCTTGTGTCGATCCAGGTGTCGTAATTCACCGAACCCTTGAGCAGCTTGGCTTGCGCCATGAATGCCTCTTCGTCCTTCAATGCCTTGACGGCTTCCGGGGTGATGCGGGGGTCCTGATAGAATTTGCCATCGGCATAGGTATTGCGGACTGATTTTTCCGATGTCTTGGTTTCATCGACGAAAATCTTGATGGTGTCTTCCGGATGGGCATCGGCCCAGCGCGCCAGCTGGATATCGACCTTCAACAGGCGCTTGACGAGATCGGGATATTTCTTGGCGAATTCACCATTCACCGAAATGACGAAGGGTGCCGACCATTCCGGATATTTGTTGCTGTCGAGGATGACCCGGGCTTCGCCCTTTTCGACCAGCTTCGACGTCGAGTTGTCGGATTCTACGACGGCATCGACATCGCCCCGGATCAGCGACGGACCGGATGCGGCAAAATCGAGGTTAAGCGGTTCGACATCGTCCGTGGTCAGTCCTACCGTCTTCAGCGCTTTCGAGAATACCGAATGGCGAACCGTGCCGGCCAGAAAGGCAACTTTCTTGCCCTTGAGGTCGGCAACCGTCTTGATCGGCGAACCCGCCTTGACGATGATCGTGGTCGACGAATTCTTGGTAAAGCTCGACAGGCCGATCGCCTTGACGTTGGCGCCAAGGGCTGCGGCACGCAAAGCCGGGTTGTTGCCGGTGTAGGTCACTTCGATAGCGCCGGTGGCAAGTGCCGTCAGGGCCTCGGAGCCACCATTGGTGAAGGCAACCAGCTCGACCTTGATACCGTCCTTGGCAAATTCCTTTTCAAACGCGCCGTTATGGCGGCCGAGAATGAACTTCAGGTGGCCCGGCGCGGTGGTGCCGATACGGATGATATCCGGCTTGTCTTCGGCAAAGGCTGCGCCTGAAAGCAGGGAAGCGCCAAGGAAAGAGAGGGCTATACCCTTCAAGATATTCCGGCGCAGTCGGGTAAATGTGTGGGTCATGATCGTCCTTTGAATGTTGTGTGTCGGATAGGGGATTAGTGCGGAGAGGATTCCGATGGGCTCTTCCAGCCGGTCGCCCAGCGTTCGAACCACACGAGCAGGTAGTTCACGATCAGGCCAATGAAGGTCATCGTCAGGATGCCGGCATACATGTCGGCCGTTTCCATCATCAGCTGCGAGTTCTGGATGAGGTAGCCAAGGCCCGATTTGGCCGCGAGCATTTCGGCGCCGATGACAGCGAAGATCGAGGATTTCACCGCAAGACGCGCGCCCGCAACGATATGCGGAATGCTGGCCGGCAGGATGACCTTGCGGAACAGGTCGAGATCGGAGGTACCCATGGACCGGGCGGCCTTCAACAGAAGTGGATCAACCGACTTCACGCCGCTGATGGTGTTGATCAAGAGGAAGAAGATCGACGAGTAGAAGGTGATGGCGATCTTCGAGGCTTCACCGATGCCGAGCAGGAGAATGAAGACCGGCAACAGCGCAAATTGTGAGGTGTTGCGCAGGGTCTGGACGAGAAGGTCCGAAACCTTCTCGAACGTCGAATATCGCCCCATCAGGAAACCGAGCGGGATCGCCACCACAAGCGCCAGCGCAAAGCCGATGAAGGCGCGTTGAAGGCTGATGCCGATATTGGCAGACAACGTGCCGTCCAGCAGCATGGCGTACCAGGCGGTCAGCACCTCGCTCAGCGGCGGAAAGAAAATGGCGTTCAGCCAGCCAAGGCGCGGTGCGATCTCCCAGAACACGAAGAAGGTGATCAGCAAGGGCAAACCGTACCCGAACGTCCCGAGGCTGAACCGGCGGCTTTTGCGGCGCGCGGGTGCTGCTTTGGGAATGTCGCGAGACCGCGCTGTCACTGCAGGCACGAAGCCGGATTTATCGGTTACAAAAGCCATCTTGGCCTCCCATTGTCTTTAAGCAGCGTCTGTCTTCAGGCAGCGTAGGCGGGCGAAAGTGCCCAGTCTTTCTGCGCCTTGTTCACTTCGTCGCGCAGGGCTTCCCAGACGCGGCCGCGATGGCCGTTAAACGCCGTGCTGGAGCGGATATCGCCGTCGCGCGGGCGCGGCAGATCGATATCGATGATCTCTTTTATGCGGCCCGGGCGCGCCGTCATCACGACGATCCGGTCGGCGAGATAGATGGCCTCGTCGATCGAGTGGGTGACGAACACCACGGTGGTGTTGATCTTTTCCCAGATGCGCAGCAATTCGCTCTGCAGTATTTCGCGGGTTTGGGCATCGAGGGCTGCAAACGGCTCGTCCATCAACAGAACCTCCGGATCGGCCGCCAGCGCCCGGGCAATGGCGACACGTTGCTGCATGCCGCCGGAAAGCTGATTGGGGAACCGGTCCTCGAAGCCTGAAAGGCCGAAAAGCGACAGGAAGTAACGTGCCTTATCTGTTCGCTCTCGCTTACCGACGCCGCGTACTTCCAGCGCATATTCAATATTGGCGAGCGCCGTGCGCCACGGAAAAAGGGCATATTGCTGGAAAACGTAGCCGGTCTTCGGATCGGGCTTGGTGATGATCTTGCCGTCGATCTCGACCTTGCCGCTGGTGGCCTGCGTCAAACCGCCGATGATGTCGAGCAGGACAGACTTGCCGCTGCCGCTCGGGCCGACCAGCGTTATGAATTCGCCCTTGCGGATGGTCAGATCCACCCCGTCGAGCACGGTGACGCTGTCGGTGGATTGGCCGTCGATAGTAACGAACTGGCCCGGCTTCAGCTGGAATGTCTTGTGGACATCGGTAACGGTGATGCGGTCCATGTCTTTGGTCTCCTTCGGTCTCAGACTTGAGCGACGCGGATGCGATGGGTCGGGTCGAATTGCGTGCCGCCGGGTTTGCCGCGCTTCCAGCCGAGCGCGCGGGAATAGCTGCCGAACAGTTCGCGCTCTTCAACCTCCGCCTCGGTGATGGCGACGGGCCCATCGGCATACTCGGCCACGTAAAGCGCATCCGTCGGGCAATAGATTTCACAGAGAAAACAGGTCTGGCAGTCATCCTGCCGGGCGATCACCGGCACGCCGCCGGTCTTGTCGAAGACATTGGCCGGGCAGACCTTGACGCAGATGTCGCATTCGATGCAGCGGCTTTCGGAGATCACCTCGATCATGACGCAAGCTCCTTGCCATGCTGCACCGGCGGTGCGGCTTGAACGCGGATATCATCGACGCCGCTGACAAGAATGGGATGCGTGAAAGCGGGATCACTGGTTTTGAAATCGGCGCGCCGGTGCATGCCGCGGCTTTCCTGGCGTGCAAGGGCGGCGTTCAGCGACCAGCGGCCGGTTGCGGCAATCGCGGCGGCTTCACGGGCGCGGTAACGATCGACGCCGGCTCCGGCCAGATGATGACGGACATCACTCCACAGCGAGTCGAGCGTCTGGCGGCTTGTCTCCAGGCGGTTGCCATCGCGGAAATAGTTTTTCTCGAGCGGCAGGACTTCCGCCTGTACGGCGGCAATGACATCCTTTGCCGTGAGACCGGGTTTCGTCGTGCCGGCAGGCCGCAGACCCGCTTCGCCAAGGGGCTTGGAGGTCGAGCGAAACGCCGACCGTTGCTCGTGGCGCTTGGCAAATTGCGATGCGCCCTGACCGGACCACCAGCCGCTGGCAATGGCCCAGGAGGAATTGACCGCCCCGCCGCCGGACATCGCGCCGGTCATGTTCTCACGGCTTGCGGCATCGCCCGCCACGTAGAGGCCGGGGACATCGGTGCCGCAGTCGGACGTGGCAAGGCGAATTCCGCCGGTGCCACGCACCGTACCTTCTGCCTTGAAGGTGACGCGGAACAGATTCTTGAACGGATCGATCCCCATACGGGAATAGGGCACGAAACAGTTGGGCTGCCCTTGCCGCAGCCAGTCCTGCAATGCGGGTTCCGCCTGATCGAGACGCGCGTAGACCGGCGCCTCGATCATCGCCCGGGCGATTTCCTTTTCGCGTTCGCCAATGCCGTTGCGCAACGGCTCGCCGTCACTGTTGATGATCTCCGTGCCATCCTCGCGATAGAAGGTCGCCCAACGGAAGGGCAGGCCCTTGTTCAGGGACGAACCATGCGGTGCGAGCGTGTATTTTCCGGTGAACTCCATGCCGGAGAGCGTCGCACCGGCCTCTGCGGCCATCAGATAACCGTCGCCGGTCAGGCCAGTTGCGCCAAGAATGCGCTCATGGAAGGCGCAACCGCCGGTCGCCAGCACCACGGCTTTCGCATCGACGCGCCAGTCGCGATTGCGCTGCCGGTCGACGCCGGCCGCGCCGGTCACGGTTTCGCCGTTGGACAGAAGTTCAAGCGCCGGATGCTGATCGAGAACGGTGATGCCGGCGAGAAGAACACGGCGGCGCATGAAAGCCATGTAGTCCGGCCCACGCAGATTGGCGATATAGAGCTTGCCGTCGTCTTCGCTTGGAAAGGGATAACCCCATTCAACAAGCTTCAGCAGGTTTTCGTAGGCCCGATCGACGCAGCGCAACATCCAGCGCGGATCCGCCAGACCGGCCGTACGCTGCCACCGCCGTTCGACGATCTGGGCGCGGTCCTCGCCGGGGGCCACGCACCACGTTCCGGTATTGGACGGGGCCGTTGCTCCGCTGGTGCCGAGATAACCTTTATCGGCCAGAACCACCTTGGCGCCATTCTCCGCTGCGGCGAGCGCTGCCCACGCGCCCGACGGGCCGCCGCCGAGCACGAGAACGTCGGCCTCCAAATGGAGACTACCGGATCCGTTCAGATCTGTTTGTTTTGACGACATGCCGTCTCTCGTAAACGCGTGGGAAATGGGCGGCGAACAATGCACCGCCCTGCAGAAACGGATGCCTCAGGCAGCCGCCGACCAGGACGGTTCGTTGCCCGGTTCCCATTTGATGTTGCAGCCGATCGAAGGAACCTGATGGGTTGCCGGGTGGGCGCCGGAGATCACGGCATCCACCGCAGCACGCAGATCCGCGCCCGTAACAACCTTGCCGTTGCCCGGCCGCGCATCGTCAAACTGACCGTGGTAGGCGAGTTTGCGATCGGCATCGAACAGGAAAAAGTCAGGCGTGCATGCCGCGCCATAGGCCTTGGCTACGTCCTGCGAGGCGTCCTTCAGATAGGGAAAGGTGTAGCCGTGTGTTTCGGCTTCTTCGCCGAGGCGAGCCAGTGCTTCCTCCGGGTGAGCGGCCGGATCGTTGCTGTTGATGGCAATAATCTGCAGCCCCTTGGCCGCATAATCCTGTCCAAATTTCGCGAACTCCTCGCGCAGCAGGACCACGAAGGGACAGCGATTGGAGATAAAGGCAACGAGCAGCGCCGGTTTACCGGCAAAATCGGTCAGCTGGTGAACGCGACCATGTGCATCGGGCAAGGCAAAATCAGCGGCTTTGACGCCGATTTCGATGGGATTGGATTGGGTTTTGGGCACGGCATTCTCCTGATGCGACCGATGCGGCAGATATTACCCATTAAATCTACTAGTTTTATAGATTTTGTAGTGGGCCTTTTGTCTCGAAAGCGGCGTCAGCGCGAACGTTTTTTCTGCGCGGACCACAAGGCGCATTCCGATTTTGCCATGGATGAGGAATGCGGATGGAATCCCGTTCCATGGGGGATCGCTAATGATCCGCTTCGTAAGCTTTGTTCCTGCAGGTTTTTGGAACGATGCGTTTAAGACGCACCGCGCCTTTATCGCTCCTCGGTGTTGATCCAGCGCAGGTCAGTGAATTCGGCGATCGCCGTGTTGCCAGCGAAACTGGTCGTAGCCGCTGTCTCTAATACCGCTGAAGGGTATTTGCGCCTCGTTGTTCAACGTCAGTCCATCGATGTGGCAGATGCCGGATTCGATGCGGGCGGCAACAACCATGGCGCGCTGGATATTACGGCTGAACACCGCCGATGACAGACCATATTCGGTATCGTTGGCAACGCGGATCGCTTCTTCATGTGAATGATAATGAGGATTTTTTGTCAAATTGCCGGACGAAACCAATCGTTTCTATCACACAGTCACTGTGCTAGCGTTCGAGAAAATCGATTAGCGGGTTGAAGTCCGATCCGGAAGAGCGGTGCATTGATGACGTTGGACCAGTTGCGCATTTTCGTTGAGGTTGCCGCGCGCGAACATATCACCAAGGCCGCAGCCGCATTGAACATGACGCAATCGGCAGTCAGCGCCGCCGTCACCGCACTTGAAAGCCGTCACGGCGTCACTCTGTTCGATCGGGTTGGCCGTTCGATCATTCTCAATCAGACAGGCAGGGTGTTTCTAAAGGAAGCCCAATCGGTGTTGTCGCGTGCAAAGGCAGCGGAGGCGGCACTCAACGACTTGGCAGGCCTGACGCGCGGTGAACTGTCGATCATGGCAAGCCAGACCATCGCTGGTCACTGGCTGCCGGCACGTCTGGTCGAGTACAGAAGGCGGTATCCCGGCGTGACGCTTGATGTCCGCATCGGCAATACGGGCGAGGTTGCCGATGCTGTCGAAGGCGGCCATGTCGAAGTTGGCCTCGTCGAAGGAAAAGTCTCGCGGCCACTTTTGTCTTCACGGGCCGTTGCGACCGACGAAATGATCCTGGTCGCTGCCCCCGGCCATCCCTTTGCCAACGGGCGAAAGATCAGCGTCAACGATTTCAAGGAGACGACCTGGGTTTTGCGTGAGCCGGGTTCCGGGACCAGACTTGCCTTTGACAGTCTCCTGAGCAGGTCAAAGATTGGCCCTACTGATCTGGACATTGCACTCGTTCTTCCGGGGAATGAGGCTGTGCTGGGAGCGGTTGAAGCGGGCCTCGGCATCACGCTGATCTCGCGTAGCGCGGCCTCGGCGGAACTGCGGGGCGGTTTGTTGCTTCAACTTCTGTTTGCGCCGATACCACGGCCATTTTTTCTCCTTCATCACAAACAACGGTATCGCAGCAAGGCGGCCGACGCTTTTGGCGCGCTGATCGAAGATCGGGCGCCATGATCGTGAACGTCGTCAGTTGATGATGTACTCGTGGGGATTAATCGATATCATCGAATGAATTGATCAGAATTATGCGTTGGAAGCGAATGATTGGCTTGGGTATTTCTCCTTCACACCGATAGGAGAAATACGGATGGCCATGTCCGATCCCGCCAGACAAGTCTGGTTTACACCCCTGAACACCCTTTCGCATCCGCGGGAAATGGTTCGTCAGTTTACCCCAAACTGGTTTGCCACGACCATGGGAACGGGTATTTTGGCCATCGCACTGGCGCAGTTTCCAGGCATCCCGGTTCTGACAGCCATTGGTCACGGCCTCTGGATCTTCAATATTGCGCTTTTTTCCCTGTGTACCCTGCTCTACGTGGCGCGCTGGCTGCTCTACTTTCACGAGGCCCGGCGCATCTTCAGTCATTCGATCATGTCGATGTTTTTCGGCTGCATTCCGATGGGCCTTGCAACGATCATCAACGGCATTCTGATCTTCGGGGCGCCGGAGCACGGCGATTTTTCTGTGACCATTGCAGTCGGTCTCTGGTGGTTCGACGTCGCTCTGGCGCTGTCTTGCGGAATTGCCATCCCCTTCACGATGTTCACCCGGCAGTCGCACTCGATCGATCAGATGACGGGTCTCTGGCTTCTGCCGATCGTCGCAAGCGAGGTGGCAGCGGTCAGCGGAGCGCTGCTCCTGCCTTATCTCGTTGATCCCACCCAGCAGTTGACTATCCTGATAATCAACCTCGTGCTCTGGTCCTGTTCGGTGCCGCTTGCCATGGGCGTTCTCACGATCCTGTTCCTGCGCATGGCGGTACACAAACTGCCGCATATCAACATGGCGGCATCAAGCTGGCTGGCACTCGGGCCGATCGGAACCGGTGCGCTTGGTCTGCTGATCATCAGCCAGAATGCCCCGGCGGTGCTCGCTGCAAATGGGCTCGGCATCTTCGCCGCCGCTTTTTCCGGTGCAAGCCTTCTCGGTGCGGTGCTGCTGTGGGGATACGGCCTCTGGTGGATGGCGATGGCGATCGCGATTACCATCAGCTATATCCGTGAAGGCCTTCCCTTCAACATCGGCTGGTGGGGCTACACCTTTCCGCTCGGTGTCTATGCCGTCGCGACATTACGGCTGGCAACCCTTGTTCCCCTGCCGGCAATCGGAACATTCGGCACGGCTCTGGTCGCAGCCCTCGCCATTCTCTGGCTGATCATCGGCGCTCGCACGGTCAAGGGAGGCTGGAGCGGTGCTCTGTTCCATGCCCCGTGCCTCAACAAGGATTCACAAGACATATCGCCCAGGCAGTTATGATGCAGGGACAAACTTGCCCTCATACCGAACGCGAAAATTGCGCCGCTCAGCTTCCTCCCGGAAGCACACGAAAATCAACTCAAGATCGTTATTGTTGTCGGCGCGTCCAAACAGGCAGAGCGTAACCACGACGGTCTCGAGATAACCGCTGCTCAGCCGGATGGCTGCATTTCTGATCTCGTTTATTCCAAGATCGTTGCGGCTGTCACTGCGCAGGTAAACCAGCCAGAAACGCGTGGTCTGCCAGACGGGTAGCAGGGCGTCTGTCACCTGTTGCTTGAATTCAAACGCGCTCATCGCCGGTGTCCAGGAAACGGTGATCTCGTCCTGAGCCCCATATAGGTTGAAGTATCCGTCGAAATCCATTTCGCTCGACAGCCGCTCTTCAAGCATTTCAAAGGCTGCAGCGTCGGTTATCGCGGTTCTGAAAAATACAGCCATGGAATACCTGAATTGAAGAATAGATCGGCTTCACGATTGGCCCACGGATTCGGACTGATCGCCCGTTATACGGCGGGCCAACTTAGCGTTTCATCCGGAATTTACCAGCGGTAGCGATCACCATTTTTGCAATTCCAGGAATGCAGCGATGAGATCAAGATATTCTGCATGGTTGCGTCAATAACCAAAATTCATCCGCTATTTGACCGCACACTTTTCTGGCGGTTGTTCCGGCGGGAGAGTTCATAGGTCACTGCCGCAACAATGGTCAGCGCAATAAGGATCAGACCGAGTGCATTGACTGCCGGGGTGAGGCCAGTGCGCACCTTGGTGGCGATGTAAACGGTCAGAGGTGTCTGCGTACCCCGCACGAACAGTGTCGTGTTGTAGTTTTCAAACGACTGCAGGAACGCGATAAAGGTTGCTGCCAGCAAGGATGGGGTCAGATAGGGCAGGAGGATGCGGCGAAAGACCATGAAGCGCGATGCACCGAGGCCGATAGCGGCGTCTTCCAGGGTCCGGTCGAACCGCTGTAACCGGGCGGCGACCATCAGCATGACATAGGCAGTAATAAAGCTCGATTGCGCCAGCACGATCAGCAAAGTGCCGCCGCCGACGCCCACTTGCCGCCAGAGCACCAGCGTGGCAATGCCGATGGCGACACCGGGCGTGAGCAGTGGCGATACCATCAGTGCGTAGAAGAAACTGCGGGAGCGATCCTGCAGGCTGTTCAGGAAAAGGGCCGCAGCCGTACCGAGCGGCAGGGATATGGCGATGACACCAAGGCTGATGACGAGCGACAGACGAAGAGCGTTCCACATCGCCTGATCCGCCCAAAGGGCCGCAAACCAGTCGAACGTCGTGCCGAGCCAGGGGGTGACCGTTGGGAATTTGCTGGTGTTGAAAGTGGCCGCAACCATCACTGCCAGGGGCAAAAACAGATAGAGGAAGAAAAGCACCATGTAAGCGGCAAAGATCACGCGCGGCAGAACCTCTGCAAGCTTTGCCAGGTAGGTGCCGGTCCGCGTCTTTGCCTTGTTTTCAAAGGTCATTGTCATTTGGCTACATCCGCAAGGTTGACCTTGAAAATCTTCAGCGCTGCCATCACCACCGCCATGCACAGTGCAAGCAGGACCAGCGCATAGGCAGCGCCACGGTTCCAGTTTCCGCCTTCGAAGAACCAGTTGTAGATGATTTCGGTGAACCAGCGGCTGCCCGGCGCACCAAGCAGGGCTGGAGCAACATAGCTGCCTGCGGCCAGCATGAATGTGAAGACGCAGCCGGTCGCGATGCCGGCTTTGGCATGCGGTATGACAATCCGGCGATGGATCTGGAATGTCGAGGCGCCGAGATTGCGGGCGGCCTCGATCTGCGTTGAATCCAGTGTCGAAATCGAATTATAGACCGGAAAGAGCATGAACAGGACATAGGCGTAGACCATACCGGCCAGCACGCCGAAATCCCCGAACCACCGCATCGGCGCATCGATGATGCCGAGCCAGACCAGCACGACATTCAGCGGCCCATTGAAGGCGAGCAGGATGTACCAGGCGAGCGTCCGCAGAACCTCGTTGATCCAAAATGGGATGATCAGCGCCACCGTGACAAATCCGACCGCGCGGCGCGTCGCCACCTTGGCGAGCCAGAAAGCCATCGGATAGGTGACGGCAAAGGTTATCAGCATGACGAGCGCACTTGCCCAGATCGTCTTGAAAAAGATGGCGCGGTGAACCGGATCGATGAACAAGGCGCTGAAATTGACGAGCGTATATTGATCACTGGGTCCACCGATCTGCGCCGGTGTCAGGTTTGGCCGCAGCGAGAAATCAAGCATCATCAGGTTTGGCGCGAGAATCAGACCGAGCAGCCAGACGGCAACACCGACGATGAGCAGGCTGCCGAGACCCGGTCCGAACCGCTGGATTATGTTACGCATGCGCCATGACCAGTGCTTGGGCTGGCGAGAATGACAGCTGTACCCGGGCCCCGGCTATCGGGGCATCGGCGAGCAGATGATGCGGCAGGGCCGCCGTCAGCCGGCGGCCACCATCCGTTCTGGCAAGTAGCATGGCTGTTGCGCCTTCAAATTCCAGCTGTTCGGCGAGCGCATGCAGCCCATTTTCCTGGGTACCGGCGTTGAGCGAGATAGCTTCCGGGCGAACATAGATCACGGCGTTGTCGCCAGTTTTCAACCCCTTTCCGCTGCGGCCGACAAAGAGACCGTGTTCGGTCTCAACCGCCGCAAGCCCATCGGCGATGCGCTCGACCTTGCCGGAAAATTGATTGGTCTCGCCCACGAACGTTGCCACGAAAGGAGTGCCGGGGTTTGCATAGAGTTCGCGCGGTGTTGCCACCTGCTGCAAAATGCCCGCACTCATGACCGCGACGCGGTCCGACATGGCCAATGCTTCCGACTGGTCATGAGTGATATAGATGAAGGTCACTCCAGTGCGCTTTTGCAGCGATCGCAACTCGGAGCGCATGTGCTGGCGAAGCTTGAGATCGAGCGCCGAAAGCGGCTCGTCGAGAAGCAGGACCTGTGGCTCGACAGCAAGCGCCCGCGCGATTGCAACGCGCTGCTTTTGGCCCCCCGAAAGCTCCTGGATCATACGGTCGCCATAACCTGGAAGGGCGATCAATTCGAGCAGTTCCTCGGCCCGCCGCCGCCGCGCAGTCTTGGCGACCCCGCGCACTTCCAGTCCGAATGCGATATTCTCCCATACCGGCATCAACGGAAACAGCGCCAGCGACTGGAAGATCATCGATGTCGGCCGCTGGTTGGCGCCGATGCCGGCCATATCGCGGCCGCCGATCAGAATTTGACCAGCCGTTGGCTGCAGGAACCCGGCAATCAGCCGCAGGATCGTCGTCTTGCCGCAGCCGGATGGTCCGAGAATGGAGAAGAATTCTCCGCCCTCGACAGCCACGGAGAGTTTTTCCACCGCACGGGTAGCGCCGAAGGCCATTTCGATGTCGATCAGTTCGACGGAGTGGGACATGCCGCTGTTCCTTGAATAACAACGGCGGGGTTGTCGCCCCGCCGCTTTTGATAAAGAGAGACGCGATCAGGCCGACAGGAACTTGTCCTGGTATTCGTTGCGCAATGCGACGAACCAGTTGTCCTGAACCGGCCACCACCACAGCTTTTCCAGAGCATCGCCCGGATAGGCGGACTTGAAGAATGTCTGCGAAGCTTCCGAAAGGAACTTTTCCGCGCCGACGGCCGTCGTATTGATCGATGTATGGTTGGCGTAGAGCGCGCCTGCTTCTGGCGTCAGCACCCAGTTGAGGAATGCATAGGCCTGTTCGGTATTGGCGGCGCCGACTGGAAGGGAAACGCCTTCCATCCAGGCGAGAGCACCTTCCTTCGGTGCGACAAAGCCGATGGGCAGGCCTTCTTTAACAAGCCCGGCAGCCGAGGAATCCCAAGTCTGGCCGATCGTTACGCCGTTGGCGCGAAATGCGCCCTGGGCCTCGTTTTCATTCGACCAGAACTGGGCGATGTTGGCCTTGCGCGCGGTGGCTTCAATCATGATGGCATCGTAATTGATGCGCATGGTGGCTTCGTCCTTGAAGCTGTCGCGCATCGGCTTCGGCAGCTTGCCCGCTGCTTCCATCCAGAGACCCAGGCCAACAAGACCGGAATGGCCGCGAACGGTCGCCTTGCCGGCCATTTCCGGCTTCCAGATATCGCCATAGGAGGCCGTGCCGTATTCCAATGGCGTGGTATTCTTGTTGAAGGAGATGGCTTCGGTTCCCCAATCGGTCGGCACCTGGTAGCGTTTGCCGCCGACGACGGCGCCGAGGGTTTCCGAACCCTTCACGGCGCTTGGCAATGCGCGGTCCCACAGGACCTTCTTTTCATCGATTGGCTGAATGAGACCGAATTCGACATAGTTCGGAACGCGGTCAACTGCCGGCCAGATGACGTCGTAGCCGCTGCCATTACTGGCGCGCATCTGGTTGAGCAACTCGTCATTGGTTCCATAGGGCGTGTAGACCGGCTTGATGCCCGTGTCTTTTTCAAAAGCTGCCAGCATCTCGTCGGAGATGTAGCCGGCCCAGGCAAAGATATTGACGGTGCCCGACGAACCGGCGGCAAATCCCGTGCGGGACACGAACGGTGCGGCGAGCGCCAGACCTGCAGTCGCGGCTGCGCTCTTCATCAAAATACGTCGGCTGATATGCGTCATCGAAAAGACCTCCTGGGTGGCGGCGGGAATCGTCCGCCTTCAATCGCCCCGCTCATAGGCGGGGTGTATGACAGCCGTGCGAACGGGTGCTGCCAATTTTGCCAACAGCTTATCCCGTGCCTTCACAAACGACATTTCATTGAAATGTCATGGGTTTGTCGGCTGCCTGTCATGCTCTCCCGCTAGGGCGGCGCCTTGCATCCATGGCCACGCCGGCCGTCGGATGCCTGGCGATGAAAAGGATTGAAAGCATGGTATCGAACGGCGTCAGGGGCATCGGCATTTCCGCTCACAAGAGAGCGCATGACCTTTCGGATTTCGGTGCGGAACTCGACATGATCGAAACGCTGGGTGTGGATTCGATCGAGATACCGACATTCGATCTGGATCTCGTCGTTGGCGGAAAAATCCGGCGGCCACAACTTGAGGCGCTGCTGCGGGCCTGCCGTGGCCGCGACGTGCTCTATTCCGTGCATGGACCGCTGGCGATCAATTTCATGGACGAGGCTTGGCGCCACCAACGGCATTTCGAGGTGCTCAAAGCCTCGCTGGAGGTGGCGGCCGAAGTCGGTGCTCAGCATTACGTCATGCATTCCGGTCTCGCACCGCGCCAGCAGGCGGGTGGCATCGAAGCGGCTTATGACCGCCAGCGCGAAGCACTGTCGCGCGCCGGTGACATGGCACGCCAGCACGGGTTGATCCTGTGCGTCGAAACGTTGTTTGCCGATTTCAAGGGCGACGGATACGCGTCATCGCCGAAGCGCCTGGCACAGGAACTGGCAATGATCGGTCACGACAACGTCATGGCGACGCTGGATTTCAGTCATTCCTATCTGAAGCTCGATTTCGACGGTACCCGAGAGGCTTTTGTCGCTGAGATCGCAGCCATAGCGCCGCATGCCGTCCATCTGCATATGCATGACAGCTTCGGCCGACAAGACGATATCTGGATGTACACCGAAGGCGAGCGGCTGGCCTATGGTCACGGCGATCTGCATCTGCCAGTCGGCTGGGGTGATATTCCTTGGCAGGCGTTGATGTCGGAATGTACCTTCCCGTCGGGCGTCGTGTTCAATATCGAGCTTAACCAGAGATACTGGTACGCCGCCGAGGAATGCGTTGCCGCCACTAAGGCTCTCGCTGGTACGGCACGCACTGTGAGCCGCGAGATTGCCGCATAGAGGCTGCGGTAGACGTTGTCTCTGAAGGCAAGTCTGAAGGCGGCGGTCTTGGTCTCCCCCAGGAGTTCCGCCTCCTGCCTCCCCGCGTGCCGGCAAGATCCAGACCCATGTCCGCAATGCCGTTTTTTGGCTGTGATGTGCAGCGTGTATTTTCACGCGGACATGCAGACTTTGCGGATCCGTATCGATCAGGGCTTGCGGCCTGTCTCCGGGCGTGGTTCCAATGCCAGCTGCTTGTTCGCAGGGAGGCGGGCGAGAGTAATTGTATGCGGTTTTTAAAGGGAGCAGCCGCACTGTTGCGGCTACAGGGAGGAAGTTGAAACAATGAAACGTATCTTGATTATCAGCACGGCCATCGGCCTGCTCATCGGGAGCGCTGCCCGCGCGGAAGACTTGACCTTTGCCGTGGCAGGACCTTTGACCGGCCCGCTCGCCACCATTGGCGATCAGTTCAAGCAGGGCGCGCAGGCAGCAGCGGACGCCATCAATGCCAAGGGCGGCGTGCTTGGACGTCAGATCAAGCTTCAATTAGAAGACGACCAGTGCGACCCGAAGCAGGCCGTATCGGTTGCCAACCGCATCGTCGCGGCGGGCATCCAGTTTGTCGACGGCCATGCCTGCTCGGGTTCGAGCATCCCGGCTTCGGCAGTGTATGCTGAAAGCGGCACGTTGATGATGAGCCCTGCTTCGTCCAACCCGATCATGACGGACGATGCCGCCGCCAAGGGTTGGACCAATATCATGCGCCTCTACACCCGCGACGACGCCCAGGGCGCCTTCATCGGTCCGTGGATCGCCAAGGAATATGCCGGCAAGAAAATCGCGGTTCTGCATGACAAAACGGCCTATGGGCAGGGCGTCGCCGATGCGGTGCGCACGACCATGAACGAGAATGGCCTCAAGGAGGTCCTCGCCGAAGGCATTAATGCCGGTGACAAGGACTATAACGCGCTGGTGACCAAGCTGAAGGATGCCAAGGTCGATGTCGTTTATTTTGGCGGCTATCACCCGGAGGCGGGGCTCATCCTGCGCCAGGCGGCCGAGCAGGGCTTCAAGTTCCAACTGATCATGCCGGATTCGATCGCTTCGCCGGAATTCTGGCAGGTCGCTGGTCCAGCAGGCGAGGGCACGCTGTTCGTCTTCCCGTCGGATCCACTGGCCAAGCCCGAGGCGAAGGAAGCCGTCGCAAAGATCCAGGCAGGCGGTTTCAAGCCGGAAGGCTTTACACTGTTCTCCTACGCGGTGATCCAGGCTTTTGCGCAGGGCATCGAGCGCGCCGGTTCGGATGATCCGACCAAGGTTGCCGAAGCGCTGAAGAACGGACAGCCGATCAACACTGTCGTCGGTGAAGTCACTTTCGACGCGAAAGGCGACCTGAAAAACGTCAGCTACGACATCAACCGTTGGAGCAAGGGCAGCTACGCGCCGATCGCAATCAAATAGCCCCAGAAAACATGAAGATGAGAAGGGGCCTGGTTAAGCGCTGGGCCTTTTCCTTTAGAGCCGTGTTTATGGACGGCTTGTTGTTGCGAAGAAAACTGCCCGCGCCTCATCCTTTCAGTTCCCGCTCGCCAAGGCGTCTCTACGGTCGATGAACGGTGGAGGGGGGAACCCCGCACCGCTTTACTCCTTACAATGCCCTGTGCGGTTTCGACATTTCATCTGGTTAGAACTGCCCTTCTCCCATATGCTTTTCCAGATGGATTCGAGACCAGCCTCAACACGTCCGCTAGCGATACCCCCAGCCGTCATACCCGGATGGGTAACGCCTCGTGGTCAGATGAGCGAGATCGATGTGGCATTCATGGCGGGCGCTGCTCTTAGCTCACTCGATCAATTGGTGCGATCGGAGCCTGTCTGGTCCGGTTGCTGGCGCCAGCGCCTCGGGCTGAAATGTGCGGTTGCCGCGGTCCGGCTGACGGGGCGGACGGAAGACGAAGCGGCGCTGCGTGATGCCGTCTTGCTGCGTGCGCCCGGTGGCGATGCAGGACCGGCTGGCAATATCTTTCTGGCCTATAAAACGCTGTCAGTACACAACACGCAGCATACCGAACCGCTCGGCGAAAAAGCGCTGCGCGACATCGCAGATCTCTTTGCGATGAAATGGGACGATGTGCTGGCCGGTTTTTCTGGTCTTGCCAGCGACTTGGTTCAGGATGGCCGGGCCGCACCGTTTGCCGCCGCAGAACTGGTGACGACGGTGTGCCGTCTTCGTCCGGACGCGGAAATTCTGGCCTGGTGGCTGGCAGACTGGGTTCTGGCCAAAAAGCTCAACTGGCACAGGCCTGTTCCGCTGCTGATGGCTATGCGTTACGATCCAGCCTTCCGGATTGCCGGGGGCAGGGGACGGGTAACACCCCATGACGAGGCGTTTGCCCGCTCCGTTTGCCTCGCTCTCGTTCAGGGTGCGCGTGAAGCATTGCGCCAGGCAGTCGAGATCAGCCGTCGCGCCGAGCAGTTTCTTGCTGTGGCACCCAAGGTGCGGACCAAGGGCGCGGAAACAGTGATGCGGCAATTGCTGGATGAAGACGCGCTGTCAGCATCCGCAGCCAACAGCAACCTTTCCCGCTGGGCCAGCCGCCGGTTGTTCGAGCGCCTCGAAACGCTGGGTGGTGTACGGGAGCTTTCGGGCCGCTCCACTTTCCGAATTTACGGCTTGTGACCATGCCTGGATCGGATATTGCGAAAACCGAGCGGAGCAAAAAGAAAGCGATGGGACCGGACACGGCGCTGTTCGATCGTGAACTTGCTTCCCTGACGCCGGCGTTACGCTGGCGGGAATGGATGAACCGCGTCGAGGCTGTGATTTTCGCCTCCGCCACCCCGGTCGATCGTGCGACGCTCGCTCGCGTCGTTGGTGAGGAATGCAATATCGATCTGGTCATTGACGACATTCGCGAGGAATTGCGCGGGCGGCCGTTTGACCTTGTGGCTGTCGCGGGCGGTTGGCACCACAGGACAAAATCCGCCTATGCGCCAGCGATCCGGGCGTCGGGGACGACAACCCAGCCGATGGCGGGTTTTAACCAGCAAGAGGCGATCGTTCTGATCGCGATCGGCTATTATCAGCCGGTAACGCGCGGCGAGCTGTCGACCATGTTCGGCAAGGAGGTCAGCCGCGACACAATTGCCGGCCTGCGCCAGGCAAAGCTGATCACCTCCGGTCCACGCAGCCCGACACCGGGCGCGCCCTACACCTACGTCACGACCCCGGTGTTCCTGTCGACCTTCGGCTTCGACACGCTGCGCGATCTGCCGGATATCGAAATGCTCGAAGACAGCGGCCTGCTCAACCGGAAAAGAGTGGCTGATGATGCCGATATGATGGAAACGAGGTCCAGCGAAGACGATGAGGATGACTGACACCCATGGCGCCCTTTCCATCGTGACCAAAACCGGTTCACAATCGGCAAACAGCCTCATCAAGCGGTACATGCCGCTGAACAATCAAACGCACTTTTGAGATAAGCCCCGTGAAACCTATTCGTTTCCTGAGTATGCTGGTGGGCTGTATGGCCCTGTTGCCGAATGCTGCACGGGCAGACTGGCAGGCCGTCGAAAACGTGCAGGCCTATGCTGTCGCCGGCAAGACAGGCGCCGAATTGTACGCCTCGATCGGCGAACGCGGGCCCAAGGTTGGAAATTCCGGCCGCGCCATGGCCTTTACCAATTTCAAGCTGACCTGGACCCGGAAATACGAACCACGGGGCACTGCCTGCGTTCTGGCTGTGGCACGGCCAAAACTGATCATAACCTATACACTGCCAAAACCGGCCGAGCGCCTGCCGGCGCCGGTCGCAAGAAACTGGGACATTTTCATTGCCGGCGTGCGTCAGCACGAGTTGGTGCATGGCGACCTCATCAAGGATATGGTGAAAAAGATCGAGGCTGTTTCGATCGGCCTGTCGGTTGCCGACGATCCCAAATGCCAGAAAATCCGCACTGAATTGACCGCGCGCCTCGGTGAGCTGTCACGCACCCAACGGCAACTGAGCCGGGATTTTGACCGGGCCGAACTCAGCAACGGCGGCAATATCCACCAGCTCGTCCTCGCCCTGATCAACGCCAAATAAAGGCGGCCACAAACAGCCGCCTGCAGACAGTGCAACGGTCATGCTCCTGCGTGCTTGGAAAAGCGCGTGGCATTTTTCAGCCATGACAGAAGAATTACCCCCGCCGCCGGAGCTCCGTGGCGTGCTCTTTCGCATGTTTGCAACTTGAGGATACGCCGGCTGTGGTTATGGATTATTTCTCTTGTTTAGAAGCGCCGTACATTGGGTTTTATGAAAATGAATTTCACAAAACTGACAATTTTGCGGATTCCGGTTGACGGGTTTGAAAATCTGCCTCAGTCTGAGAAAATAAATTACGATAATAAACGGGGAATACCAGCATAATGAGAGTGGGCATCATCGGGCTCGGATTCCGTCTGGGCTACTTGGGTTATGTTTTCAAGGCCATGGACGAGAGCTTCGAGATCGCCGGTTACGTGGATCCGAATCCGGCTGGCTTGCCGGGTCTTGTTGAGAAAGGCATCTCTGCCGGAACCGCCTATGCGACCCCCGAAGACCTGATCGCCAACGAGAAAATCGATCTTCTGATGATCGGCTCTCCCAACCATATGCACCTTGATCATATTCGCATCGGCCTGGAATCCGGCCTCAAGGTTTTCAGCGAAAAGCCGATCGTCTCGACGGTCGAGGATAGCATTGAACTCGCTCGTCTGATGGCGAAATACGGCCATGAGCGGCTGATGGTCGGTCTCGTGCTGCGTTATGCGCCGATGTACCGCGACCTGCGGGCAGCCCAGGCTGCCGGCACACTCGGTCAGATCGTCTCGATCGAGGCGTCGGAACATATCGAGCCCTATCACGGCGCCTTCTTCATGCGGGATTGGCGCCGCTACGAGCGCTATTCCGGCAGCTTCATGCTGGAAAAATGCTGCCACGATCTCGATCTCTACAATGGCATTATCGGCGCGCGGCCGGAGCGCGTTGCAAGCTTCGGCGGCCGCAAGAGCTTCGTTCCCGAAAATGACCCGGCTCGCGAAGGCATCAACGACCTCGAGCTCTTCCATCGCAAGCCGAGCGGCTGGATGGGCTCCGACAAGGTGTTCGACAGCGACGGCGACATCATCGATTACCAAGTGGCGATCGTCGAATATGCCAACGGCGTCGGCATGAACTTCCACACCAATCTCAACGTGCCCGATCAGTTCCGCCGTTTCTGCATCATGGGGTCGCGCGGCATGGCCGAGGGCGATTTCATCCGTGGGTATTTCGACGTGCATGAGATGCTGACCGGCAAGAAAGTGGTTGAGAACAAGTATGCAGCGACAGCTTTGTCGCAGCATTATGGTGCCGACGAGCAGATGGCGACCGACATCATCGGCCATGTCCGCGATGGCCGCGCGCTGCCGGTCTCGACGATCGATGCGCTGGAGGCGGGCATTCTGGCGTTGTCGATGGATGAAGCGCGCCGCAAGCGCACCGTCGTCGATCTGCGGCCAGTCTGGGATCGCTTTGACGAGGCGCTCCACTCGCGTGCGGCATAAGGAGGGCACAAGATGAACGTTCAGCGCAGCACTCTCATCTTCGCCTGGATGCTTCTGCTGCCAGCCGTTCTCTACGTCGTCGTGATCGTTGCCTATCCGCTTCTGGACACGTTTATCCTGTCGTTCACCGATGCCTCGTTGAAGAAGACCTCCAACTGGGTTGGCTGGATCAACTACGAGAAGATTTTCAACACGACCTTTGCCGAAGTCATCATCCGCACGTTCGTGTGGACCTTCTTCTCGGTCGCCATCAAGATGATCATCGGGGTTTTTGGCGCCTGCATGCTGAATGCGGCCGTTCCCGGCCGGGCGCTGTTTCGCGTCCTGACCATGCCGCCATGGATCGTGCCGATGGCTATCGGCATCTTCATGTGGGGCTGGATGTACAACGGCCAGTTCGGCATGATTTCCGGCGTCTTGCAGAACTGGGGCATCATCAACGGCCCCATCGCCTTCCTCGCCCGTGGTTCGACTGCGTTCTGGGCGACGATCATTACCGACGTATGGATCGGGGTGCCGATGGTGACACTCTATATGCTGGCGGCGATGCAGGCCGTGCCGCAGGACCTTTATGAGGCTGCGTGGACCGATGGGGCAGGGCGCTTCTACCGCTTCCGCCGCATTACCCTGCCGCTGCTCATTCCATCAATGATCACCATGTCGATGCTGTCGCTGATCTCGACGTTCAATTCGTTCGATATCATCTGGATTCTGACCCAAGGCGGGCCGAACGGTGAAACGACGACGATGATCATCGACACCTACCGTACGGCAATCGGTTCGAAGAAATACGGCGAAGGTGCCGCACGGGCGGTTCTGATCTGCATCTTCCTGTCGATTTTCTGCCTGGCCTATTTCCGGGTGACCAGCCGGCTTTCCGCGGGAGAAACCAACCGATGAGCACGCAACCCGCGATGATCAACCGTTACCGCTGGTATGAGCTGATCAGCATCTATGCCGGTATCTTCGTCTTCCTGACCTTCATCCTGGCGCCGTTCGTCGAAGGGTTTCTCGTGTCGCTGAAGCCGCTCGGGCTTCTGTTTTCCTCGCCCTACAAGTTCTGGCCGGAAAATGGATCGTTCACCGCCTACCGGACGATGTGGGTGAGCGTGCCGGGCTTTGCCCGCTATATCTTCAATTCGTTCTTCATCTCGATTATCGTCACCGCGCTCGTCCTGATCCTGGTTATCCCGGCGTCCTACGCCTTTGCCCGGTTCAAATTTCGCGGCAGCGGACTTCTGCTTGGCGCATTTCTCGCGGTCACAATGTTTTCGGGCGCCGTCCTGCTCATTCCATTGTTTCGCCTGATGCGCACATTCGGTGTGCTGAACACCTATTTCGCCATGATCGTACCGGGGGTCGCCTTTCTCATTCCATCGGCAATCTGGCTGCTGCGCACTTATATGATGCGTATTCCACGCGAACTGGACGAAGCGGCCTTCGTCGATGGCGCCAGCCATTTCTATACGCTTCGCCGGGTCATCCTCCCCATCGCCATGCCCGGCATCACCGTCGTAGCGATCACGACCTTCATCGGGTCCTACGCTCAGCAATTCATCTTCGCGCTGACCTTCAACTCGAAGACCGAATACATGCCGTTGCCGGTTGGGCTGTTTGCCTATTTCGGCCGGCAGGAAGTGATCTGGAACGAGTTGATGGCGGCGAGTTTCGTCGGCATCACCCCGGCCATTATCGTGATCTTCTTCCTACAGCGCTATCTCGTCAGCGGGCTGACCGCTGGCGCGGTGAAACAATAAAAGCAATCAACCACCAGAGAAACGGGAGCTTCAAACGTGTCAATTCAACTCAAGACGGGGATTCTTGCCCTCGCCCTGCTCGGCTCCACCGCGCTCGGCGCCATGACCGCCCAGGCGGCCGACCAGGAGATCAGCTGGATCTATTGCGGCGACGTGATGGACCAGGTTCACGAGAAATATATCAAGCAGTGGGAAGAAAAGAACCCGGGCTGGAAGGTTACGCCTGAAGTTGTCGGCTGGGCGCAGTGCCAGGACAAGGCGACGACGCTTGCGGTTGCCGGCACACCGGTCGCCATGGCCTATGTCGGCTCGCGCACGCTCAAGGAATTCGCCCAGAACGACCTGATCGTTCCGGTGCCGATGACCGAAGATGAGAAGAAAAGCTACTATCCGCATATCGCCGATACCGTCACGTTCGATGACAATCAGTGGGGCGTTCCCATCGCATTTTCGACCAAGGCGCTTTACTGGAACAAAGACCTGTTCAAGCAGGCAGGCCTTGATCCTGAAACGCCGCCGAAGACCTGGGCCGAAGAAATCGCCTTCGCCAAGCAGATCAAGGAAAAGACCGGCATTGCCGGTTACGGTCTGCCTGCCAAAACTTTCGACAACACCATGCACCAGTTCATGCATTGGGTTTACACCAACAATGGCAAGGTCATCGACGGCGACAAGATCGTCATCGACAGCCCGGAAGTTCTCGCAGCCCTTCAGGCCTACAAGGACATCACGCCGTACTCGGTCGAAGGTGCCACAGCCTACGAGCAGAACGAGATGCGCGCCATCTTCCTTGATGGCAAGGTCGGCATGCTCCAGTCCGGTTCGGGTGCCGCAGTCCGCCTCAAGGAAACCAAGGTCAACTGGGGCGTTGCGCCGCTGCCGCTCGGTCCGTCTGCCAAGGGCGAAGGCACTCTGCTGATCACCGACAGTCTGGCGATCTTCAAGGGCTCCGGCGTCGAGGAAAAGGCAATCGAATTTGCAAAGTTCATCACGTCGCCTGGACCGCAGGGCGAGTATGAGTTGCAGGGCGCCGCTGGTTTGACACCGCTACGCCCATCGCCAATGGTCGATGAATTCGTCAAGAAGGACCCCTACTGGAAGCCGTTCATCGATGGCATCACCTATGGTGGTCCGGAGCCGCTCTTCACCGATTACAAGGGCTTCCAGAACGTCATCATCGAAATGGTCCAGGCCGTCGTCACGGATAAAGCCGAACCGGCAGATGCCCTGAAGAAGGCTGCTGCCGATCTCGAGCAGTACAAGTAAGACCATCGGACCGCGACCTCACCGGCTCGCGGTCCACTCCTTTTCTGCAACGAACGGGCCGCTTTTCGCCGGCGGCCGGAGACAGTTTCTTGGGACAGCTCAATCTCAACAAGGTTCAGAAATTCTACGGGACGTTCGAAGTGCTGAAAGGCATCGAACTGGAGGTCCGCAACGGCGAATTCGTCGTTTTCGTCGGCCCATCCGGGTGCGGCAAGTCGACATTGCTGCGCATGATCGCCGGTCTCGACGAGACCAGTACGGGCGACATCATGATCGACGGCAAACGCGTCAACGACCTGCCGCCCGTCAAGCGGGGTATCGCCATGGTCTTCCAGAGCTATGCGCTCTATCCGCATATGACCGTGTTCGAGAACATCGCCTTTCCGCTGCGCGTCGAAAAGATGCAGGAAGACAAGCTGAAGGCGAAAGTCGAGAATGCAGCGCGCATTCTTCATCTTGATCAGCGCCTCCAGCAGAAACCCGGAATGCTGTCCGGCGGCCAGCGCCAGCGCGTGGCCATTGGCCGGGCGATTGTGCGCGAACCGAAGATCTTTCTGTTCGACGAACCGCTGTCCAATCTCGACGCCGCATTGCGCGCCGATATGCGCATCGAGCTGGCGAAACTGCACAAGCAGTTGAAGGCGACGATGATCTACGTCACCCACGACCAGGTCGAGGCGATGACGATGGCGGACCGGATCGTCGTTCTCAATGCCGGTGAGATTTCCCAGACCGGAGCGCCGCTCGAACTCTATCATAAGCCGGCCAACATGTTCGTTGCAGGCTTTATCGGCAATCCGCGCATGAACATGCTGCCGGTCACCTACAAGGCTGTCAGCGATGCCGGCGTCGAGGTCGAATTCAAGGGGCAATCAGCGACGATCCCGGTGAACGGCCGGGCCGAACTGATCGGTCAACCGCTGACGCTCGGTATTCGTCCGGAGCATATCCAGTTCGGTAAGTCTGACCTGGTGATGAACCTGACGCCGTCGGTGATCGAGCGGCTTGGTGCCCAGACTGTCGCCTATGCTTCGCTTGACGGCGAAAGCGAGAATTTCTGCGCAATGCTGCCCGGCAGTGCGCCGATCCGGACCGACGAGACGGTTCCGATCGGTATCGGGGCCGCCGATTGCCATCTGTTCGATGCGTCGGGGATTGCGCTCGAGCGCCGGGTGGCGCTGACCGATATCGATGTCGGCCTCTTGAAAATCGCCGGCGGCTGACGTCGCGGCGATCCGCCGAGCGTCATTGAATGCAAAAGGGACGCAGATGATGCGTCCCTTTTGTTTATCCCAGTGGTCACGCTTGGTGGGAAGCTTTCATCGGCAAACTCAAGCCGCACCGATATCCAACCCATGTGGATTGTCCACCATCGGCCAGATATCGCGCGGTGCGCGGCGGTAGGGCGTAAGGGCCGGATTGTTCGGATAGGGTGTTCCTGCCGAGCAATAGAGGATTTCGGCCGCGATCAACGCGAAGGATGCGTAGAAGTGATTGGTCGACTTGATGACCAGGATCTTCTTCGACGTTGGGTCAATGCCCATCACCGAGAACAGGCTGGGGTCGAAGCTCTGCGCCCGGGTGGAGTTGAGGATGATGTCTATGCCATTGAAATGGATGTGTGCGGCATCGCCGAAGGGCGCATAGCTTTCGCCGAAGCGCATTTCCGCGTTGCGCACCAGCTTGACGATTTTGACGATGCCATCGATCGGATTGCCGGTACCCGGGGCTGATTTTGCACCGAAGCGGAGCCGGATCTCGGCACCTTCGCCAGCTGCCATGCAGATCTGCACCGCCATCGGATCCCAGATCGTCCCGACGGCTGTATCCTTGGCGCCCTGTGCCAGAAGCTCCGCCAAAAGCACCGTCGCATCGCCCGCCGTACCACCGCCGGGATTGTCCCAGACGTCGGCGATCACCACGGGTCCGCTGGTTGCGGCAAGAGCTTGGGAAACCGCCTGCTTTTCGTCGATCTGCGGCATCATGAACGTGCCACGTTTGGAAAACAGCTCGAGACCAAGCTCGCGGGCGAGGGCCTCGCCCTTTTCTGGCTTACCATCGGTGACGACAAGCATTTTCGTGCCCATTTCGGGCACGTCGCCAGCCATGAAACCATGGATGACGGAGATGGACAGAATGTCCGGGTCGTCCGCTTCGATCCGCATGGTCTTGTCGACGAACGAGCGCATCGGATCGCGCGAAGTCGGGTAGACGTCGATCATCCGGCAGTCGAAGACTGACATGACCGGTTTGATGCGGCCGGCCAGCGTATCGAGCGCAATGCGCCAGAGATCTTCGGCGCGATCGACGAAATCCGTATGCGGAAATTCCTTGAAGTAGACAAAGAAATCCGCCGCTGCCTGACGTTTCGCTGTCAGGTGGCTGTGCGGGTCGAGTTCGGCGCAGACGAGAATGTCTGGGCCGACAATGTTGCGGACGCGCGTGAGGAAATCGCCCTCGGTATCCTCATAGCCATCGGCAACCATCGCGCCATGCAGGCCAAGCACCACGGCATCTACCGGCAGCGCTGCGCGCAGCTGATGGAGGATTTCGTCGCGCAGGCCTTCATAAGTCAGGCGATTGACAAGACCGGCCGGATCCGCCCAGGTGGCTGTGCCCTCGATCAGATCGAAACCCATTTCTGCGGAAAGCCGGCGGCCGACCGTGATCGGCGCAGAACAGAGCGTCGGTGTTTCCGGATGTTCTCCGGGTGGGGCATAAAGCGACGCCTCGAAGGCGCGGCGATCGACGCAGATCGGTGAGAATGTATTGGTCTCGGTCGCCAGGACGGCGGTAAAAATGCGCAATGCCTTCGCCTCGTTCTTGGCTCTCAGGCCGTACCCATCGGATTGGGCAGATATCCCGTGAAGCCAGAGATTTTCCAATGGCCCTGATGCAGGCGGCAATAATAGAGCGTCTGCCACTTGAGACTATCGACGCTGCCGTCCGACTTTTTCAGGCTGCCATCAAACTTCTTGCGGACAAGAGCCATGTCGCCTTCGATCTCGATGTATTCGAGCGTCGTGGTGGTGAAAATGGCATTGCGGGTATCCTCGGCGAACGACTGCTGGGCAAAATCCTCTGCCTGGCGCAGCCATTCGTCGCGATAGGCCGTCAAAGATGGAAAGGCCAGGCGCCATTTGTCGGGGCTGGTCTCGCGTTTTGCATCGATGCCGATAAAGCCTTCCTCGACAAAATCGCCGGCAACCTTGGACCAGTCGGCGGCAAGAAAGGCATCGATGTCGCGCTCGACCAGCATCTGCCAGATCGCGTGACGAGCGGTATCGGAGGAAGGGAAAGGATTGCGGAAGGGATCGCGCACGATTGCTCCGTGTATTGAAATTCTTTTCATAAATGGCGTTTTTCTCTGGTCAAATTCCGCTTTCTATGGTCATTTGTCAACGGATCAAGAAAATAATTTGCAAGGACGGGACATATGTCCATTACACGTTACGGCACCGTACAAACGGGTGCAGGTGGCAAGGCGCTGCCATTCGCGCGCGCGGTAGAGGCGAATGGCTGGCTTTATGTGTCCGGTCAGGTTGCAATGGAAAACGGCGAAATCATCGAAGGCGGCATTGTTCCGCAGACGCACAGAACGATCGCCAATCTGCTTGCTATCCTGGAGGAGGCCAACTACGGACCCGAGCATATCGTCCGCGTCGGCGTCTGGCTGGACGATCCCCGCGACTTCTGGACCTTCAACAAAATCTATCAGGACTATTTTGGTGAGCATCCACCGGCTCGGGCCTGCGTTCAGGCATCGATGATGGTTGATTGCAAAGTCGAGATCGATTGCGTCGCCTACAAGGAAAAGACGTCCTAAGGTTCAGACAGTCGGGAAACGGGTGGACACCAGGTGAGAATCGTATGCCAGATCGCAGCATTGCCGCGGTTTCAGGAAGCCTCTTTTAGGCGGCCTGACGATTTCATTGAAAGTGCTCTCTGATGGATATTTTCTCGACACTTCAGGAAGAAAAAGGGCGGCTGTCCCCAGCCGAAAGCCGCATAGCAGAAATATTGCTGACTGATTTCGAATTTGCGGTGAATGCCTCGATCATCGAGCTGGCCGGCAAGGCCGATGTGTCCCCGCCAACCGTTACACGCTTCTGTCGCCGGCTCGGTTGTGACAGCTTTTCCGACTTCAAGGTGCAACTGGCGCGTACCGCCTATGTCGGTATGCGCTACCTCAAGCCTGAGCCGAAGAGCCGGGAGCCGGCCGATGTGGCGCAGGATATCGTCTCCAAGGCACAGAATGCGCTGTTCATGCTGCATCGCAGCCTCGATCTTGCAGCCATCGAGCAGGCCACCGAAAAATTGGCCAGCGCCAATATGATCTACGCGTTCGGCTCCGGCGGCAATTCCTCGATGATCGCCAGCGAATTGCAGAACCGCCTGTTTCGTCTCGGGTTGCGTATCACCGCAAGCTCCGATCACAGTATGCAGATGATGATGGCCGCCGCCGCCCGGCCCGGCGACGTCGTCATTGGGTCGTCTTTTTCCGGGCGCAACGCCGAACTGGTTCGATCCTTCATGCTCGCACGTGACCAGAAGGTGACGACCATCGCACTGACGCAGAGCGGCAGTCCCGTTGCCCGCGCCGCCGATATCACCGTTCCGGTCGATCTGCCGGAGGGGACCAATATCTATCGGCCGACATCGACCCGCATCGCCTATGTCGCAGTTCTCGATATCCTTGCCAGTCTCGTTGCCTATCACATCCAGCCACAGGCGACGGTGACGTTGCGGCGCATCAAACAGCAACTTGTCGCTCATCGTGACGGCGACGACCGCCAGCTTCTCGGAGATTGACTTCACCATGCTCACAAGGGACCCGTCATGATTTCATCCGTCGCAATCGTAACGGGAGCCGCAGGCGATATCGGCCGAGCCATCGCCCGCCGCCTTGGCGAAGATCATGATATCGTGCTGATGCCGGATCTGGATGATGAAG
This sequence comes from Pararhizobium sp., assembly GCF_965279435.1. Taxonomy (NCBI): domain Bacteria; kingdom Pseudomonadati; phylum Pseudomonadota; class Alphaproteobacteria; order Hyphomicrobiales; family Rhizobiaceae; genus Pararhizobium; species Pararhizobium sp. The sequence continues at coordinate 494,004 of NZ_CBDIHY010000002.1, read as the reverse complement.
CTGTCGAACGAGCAGCCGCCAGCCTTGGCAATCCCGATAAGTTTATTGCTCTGGCCTGCGATATCACTGATGTGGCAAGTGTTGCTGCGATGGCGGCGCGGGCGGCGAAGCTCGGCACGGTTCGAACGCTTGTCAACAATGCTGGTGCAGCGCGTGCAGTCAGCCTGCACGATACGACGCCGGAAATCTGGCGCATGGACAGCGTCCTCAATCTGGAGGCGGCCTTCCTCTGCTTTCGCGCCGTCGAAGATGCGTTGAAGCAAAGCCAGGGTTCGGTGATCAACATCGCCTCCGTCAATGGCACCAACGTCTTTGGTCATCCGGCCTATAGCGCTGCCAAGGCCGGTCTCCTGCACCTGACAAAGCTGATCGCGGTCGAATATGGCAAGTACGGCATCCGTGCCAACTCGGTGTCTCCGGGAACCGTGCGCACCCAGGCGTGGGAAGTTCGCGCCGCCGCCAATCCGAACGTCTTCGAGGACGCGCGGCGCTGGTATCCGCTACAGCGGATCGCCAGTCCGGATGATGTGGCCAATGCTGTCGGCTTCCTCGCCAGTCCGCTCGCCTCGGCGATCACCGGCGTTTGCCTGCCGGTCGACTGCGGCCTGACGGCAGGGCAGGCGGAGCTCGCCCGCACTTTTTCGCAATCCGAAAACTATTAGACATCAGAGGAACGGACATGCAATCGGCGTCCTATCGTCTCGAAAGCGCGTGGCATACGCAGGGCGGCCCGCACGGCCGCTTCGTTTTCAGCCTGTTAAACCTGGCAGATACAGCCATTCACGGCTTTACCGTGGTCTACACCTCGCTGACCCGGGTAATAGACAAGACCGCCTGCGAGAATGCCGTCTTCGTCAAGCGCAACGCCAACTATCATGAGTTTGCACCCCCGGCAGGTTTCGTGCTTGCGCCCGGTGCATCCTGGACCTTCACGGTCAGCGGCCTGCACCGCAAGGCCGTGCACTGCACCGATGGAGCGAAATCCGCCTATCTGACACTCGCCGATGGCCGCCATGTGCCGGTTGCCGTTTCCGATCTCCTGCTCGAGGGCCGGACCAGCGAACCACCACCAGTGCTGTTGCCGGAAGGCAAGCTCGACCTGCCGTTTGCCCTGCAGCCATGGCCCCGCCAGATTGATGCGGTTCCCGGCGGTGGTTTTCCGGTTTGCCTCTATCCGGCGCCTGGCGCCTCGATGGATGACCTCAAGGCGATTGATACCGTGATCGGGCTGTTCCGCCGCCTGTTCGAAGCCGACCATGCGCCGCTCAGCCTGACGGCGAACAGTCAGGGAAGGGTGCTGCACCTGAAGCAGGATACTTCGCTGGCTGTGGAAGGTTACGTACTGGCCTTTTCGTCGGAAGCCATCACGCTCAGCTATGGCGGAGCCGCTGGCCGGCAATATGGATTGACGTCGCTGGCACAGCTTCTGAACGGCGCACGCCGCGAACCGGCGAAATTCCGGTTTCCGGTCTCCGGCATGATTTCGGACGAGCCACGCTATAGCTGGCGCGGCTGCCATCTCGATGTCTCCCGGCAGTTCTATCCGGTCGCCGACGTGGCGCGGCTGATCGATATCCTTGCCTGGTTCAAACTCAATATTTTCCACTGGCACCTGACCGATGACGAGGCGTGGCGGCTGGAGATCAAGGCCTATCCGGAGCTGACCACGGTCGGCGTTGTCCGCAGCCCGGATGGTCCATTGCTGCCCCAGCTTGGCAACGGGGCGACGCCCGTTGGTGGATTCTACAGCCAGGACGACGTGCGTACGCTGGTTGCGCACGCGCAGGCACTCAACGTCGAGATCGTCCCGGAGATCGATGTTCCCGGCCACAACTCGGCAACACTGGTCGCCCTGCGTGACTTGTCCGATGGCCAGGAAGCGCCGGAAAGCTATCATTCCGTCCAGGGCTATCCGAACAACACACTCAATCCGGCAGTGCCGTTCACTTACGAGTTTCTCGGAAAAGTCTTCGATGAAATGATCGCGCTTTTCCCGTCGGCCTATATTCATATCGGCGGCGATGAGGTGGCGAACGGAGCTTGGCTCGCGTCGCCGCTGGCCCGCAAGCTGATGGAAAAGGAAGGCATTGAAGGCACGTTTGCTCTGCAGTCCTATTTCCTGAGGCAGATCAAGGAGATGCTGACCCAGCGCGGCAAGAAGCTGGCAGGCTGGAACGAGGTCGCCCACGGGGGCGGTGTCGACACAGCGGAAACGCTGCTGATGGCCTGGGAAAAGCCCGAAGTCGGCATTGAACTTGCCCGCGAAGGCTATGATGTGGTGATGACGCCGGGGCAGGCCTATTATCTCGACATGGTGCAGGGTGAGGAATGGCAGGAGCCGGGCGCCAGCTGGGCCGGTACAGTTCCGCCTGCCCACACCTATGGCTACGAGGCGGAGGGCGACTTCCCCGAGGAGCTGAAAGACCGGATGAAGGGCGTGCAGGCCTGCATCTGGTGTGAGCATTACCTGTCGCGCGGTTATTTCAACCGTCTGGTCTTCCCGCGTCTTCCGGCGATCGCCGAAGCTGCATGGACGCCGAAAAATCAAAAGAACTGGCTCCGTTTCGCGGCCATCGTCCCGCTCAGTCCGAAGCTGTAACAACTGGTATCATGGGGAAAACAATGCGCGTCGCCGTTGGTGGTATTCATACCGAATGCAGCACCTATTCGCCGGTCCTGATGGCCACCGAGGATTTTCGCGTGCTGCGCGATGCCGACCTGCTTGGCGCCGAGTATTTCAATTTCCTCGACGCTGACGGGATCGAGCATGTACCGTTGCTGCACGCCCGTGCCGTGCCGGGTGGTCCGGTATCGCGTGCCGCCTATGAAGCGTTCAAAGCGGAGTTTCTTGAAAAGCTCAAAGCTGCCTTGCCGGTCGACGGTCTCTATCTCGCCATGCACGGTGCGATCAATGTCGAGGGTATGGACGACGCCGAGGGCGACTGGATCTCCGCCGCCCGCACAGTCGTCGGACCGGATTGCCCGATCGCGGCAAGCTACGATCTTCACGGTAATGTCAGCCAGAAGATCATCGATCAGCTCGATATCTTCGCCGCCTATCGCACCGCGCCGCATATCGATGTGCGCGAAACCATGGTGCGGGCCTGGTCGATGCTGGTCGAGACGCTGCGCACGGGCAATCGACCAGGTGTCGCCTGGGCCAAGGTGCCGCTGCTCTTGCCCGGTGAATGCACCTCCACAGAAGATGAGCCCGCAAAGTCGATCTATCTCAGCCTTCCGGCATTCGACGCCCAGCCGGGCATTCTCGATGCCAACCTGATGATCGGCTATGTCTGGGCCGATGAACCGCGCGCAACTGCCTGCGCTGTCGTGACAGGAACGGACAGGCAAGCCGCCTCGAAAGCGGCCAAGGAAATCGCACAACAATACTGGAACGCGCGTGAAAATTTCGATTTCGGGCCGGTCACCGGACCGTTGGAGGAGATGCTCGACATTGCTGCAGCGGCTGAGACATCCCCCGTCATTCTCGCTGATTCCGCCGATAATCCGACCGGTGGCGGGGTTGGTGATCGTGCCGACGTGCTGCGCGCGCTGATCGCCCGCGATTGGCAGGACGCGCTTCTTGCCGGGATCACCGACCGTCCGGCAGTCGAGGCGTGCTTCGCTGCGGGTGAGGGTGCCTCGCTTGCTCTGAAGATCGGCGGCAGTCTCGACCCGGCCAGCATTCCGGCCGAGGTGACCGCAACAGTCCTGAGTCTGGATGACAGTGGAGCGGTCGCGGACCGTCAGGCGGTCGTGGGTGTTGGTGGCATTACGATCGTGCTGGCCGCGCGCCGCCGCCCCTATCACAATATCGAGGATTTCCACCGGCTGGGGCTTGATCCGAAGGCTTTGCGGCTGCTCGTGGTCAAGTCCGGCTATCTGTCGCCGGACCTTGCGCCGATCGCCAATCCCAACCTGATGGCGCTGACGGACGGCGTCGTCAATCAGGATATTGCCAATCTGTCGAGCCTTCGCAGGGCAAGGCCGGTTTTTCCGTTCGACCGTAATTTCGACTATGCGCCCGCAGCAGCATTGTCGGCGCGCTGGCGGGAATGACGCCGGGTTAGGATGCTTGGACCTATATCTTCGTCCGGATTTTCCGGACGGCCTTTGACCTCCTTTCCGGTGCTCTCATCATGACATCCACGCTGTCGATCGCCTTCCGCCACCCCGTGGTCCGGCTGAGCATGATCGCGATCTTCATGTTCGGCTTCACCGGGGCGGCAACAGCGCCCTATCAGTCGGTGATCGGCATCACCGAGCTCGGCTTGAGCAATGGCTTCTATTCCATCCTGATTTTTGCGGCGGCAGCCGTCAACGTCATCGTCAGCCTGTGGGTGGGCGTGCTTGCCGATCGGATCGGCAATTACCGGATCCTGCTGATGACCGTCATGTCGTTCGGGGTCTTTGGTTATGGCCTCGTCTATGCGGTTCCGGTTCCGGCCAGCTTCGTGTTCTGCACGCTGGTCATGCTACCGGTCTACAATTCGATGACGTCACTGTTGTTCGCCAATGTCCGCTCCATTGCCAATGCGGAGGGTGGACGCGATGCGGCGGCGATCAACTCCGGGGTGCGGGCGGCAATCTCGGTCGCCTGGGTTCTGGTGCCGGGCCTGGTGGCTCTGGTTCTGGTCGGGCGTGGCAGCATGTTGCCAGCCTATCTGCTCGCCTGCCTTGGATGTATAGTCAATCTGGCGCTGGTCTTCTTCAAGTTGCCGGCGGCGAACGGACCGCCGCCGGCGAAAAGCCACCGGCATTCCTATCTTGCCTCTTTTGGCGAGGTTCTGGCGCCCACTGTCTTCGTCCGCCTGATGGCGATCTCGTTGATCACCTCGACCCTGCATGTCAACGCAGCGGTCCAGCCGCTGATCATCACCGGTGCCGCCGGGGGAACGGTCACCGATATCGGCATCGTCGTCGGCATCGTTGCGTTTCTCGAGGTCGTGTTCATTTTCGTCTGGGCCCGCATCCAGCTTCACATGCGTGCCGTAACAGCACTGGCCATCAGCGCCGGGCTTTATGCCGTTTACCTCACTCTGCTGGGTCTCGCCTTCGCCCCCTGGCATGTCTATGCGTTGACGCTTCTCAGCGCCTTTGCCGCCGCCGCCCTTATCAGCATTCCGATCACCTATATCCAGGATCTCATCGCTGACCGTCCGGGCCTTGGCAGCTCGCTGATCTCGGTGAACCTGTTCCTGAGCGGTGGGTTGAGCGCCATCCTGTTTGCGATCGGTACCCGTTTCAGCGATTATTCGGGCACGTCGATGCTCGGCGCGCTGGCCGGTACGGCCGGCCTTGGCCTGTTGATCTATCTCGATGGGCGAGGACGAGGCACAAGTCATGCTCCAAGGTGAGACGGGAGGCGACAATGCCGCCTCCCGTCTTATCAATTAACGGCCGCGGACGCGCAGCGGTTTCGAGATCGTTGGTGCCGGGAACTGGCGGACGTAGAAGTCCGGAACGTTATCTTCCATCATCAACGGGTTCGCTACCAAACTATCGTCGCTGCGGCGCAGTTTGAAGGCGTTGCGCTGCGCCCACATGGCCGCGCAATGTTCGGCAGGCGTTGTCAGGACCGTCTTGATGGACTGGTTGCGGAAACTACTCACCTGGGTCGCGCTTTGATAGCCAAACTTATAGGAGAGGGTGCCAGATACTTTGGTGCTGACAGGGCCGGCCTTAATGCCGCTTTCATAACTGACACTGATGCCGACCTCGTGGGTGAACGTATCGGTCTGCTGCTGGGATACGCCGGTATCCACGACAACATCCATCTCGTTGTCTTTCTCGGTGCCGTTGTCGTAGAAACCCACAAGCTCGAAGTTAATCCAGCGTTCCAGAACATAGAACTGCGAATGGGCGACCTTCCAGGCCAAATCATGCTGGTCGTCAACGATCGCGGTGAACGGAAGCGTTACCTTCCGGTCCCAGGCCTCGTTGGAGAAAGGTTCGGGTCTGGATCGGTTGGGGAGTGACGGGACGGGTGGAACACCTGCATACACCGTCGGCGGATTGAGTTTCAGTACGTAGACAGCTGTGGGTGGCCTGTCATGGCCTTGGCATCCAACAAAAGTGTTTGGCGCAATCAGCATCTGCGTTTCGCTCACAAACATGTTCATCGGCGAAATATTCCATGCGCTGAAATCATCGTCGGACCCGGTGCCTGCATCGTCCCAGACCCATTCGTCGACAATGCCGTCTCCAACTAGATCAGCACGCACACACCAGACGTCATCGACTGATGGCTCTCCGTGCGAGGTGACGAAGACATCGCCGAGAGCGACATAACCGTCCGGCGCGATTGGCCGCCAGCATGCCCCGTCGTCATCCGCCCCGGAACCGGAATCATCCCAGATCCACTCATAGCCGGTTGGCGCCCGAACCGCGCCGGGATCTTCGTCAATTGCCGCAATGCACAGAGCCCAATACCGGTTGTTGGGATCGTCATATCCGCTGGTGCCGAGGCTCCCAAGCGAACGGAAGCCGTCAGGCGCGCGCGGCTTGTAGAACGCGCCGTCGTAGTTGCCACCGCTGCCGCGGTCATTCCAGCGATAATCGAAGGTGTCGGTGAATATCAATTTCAGTGAACCGAAAGCGACGGGCTCAGCCGTCGGCATGGCATGCAGATTCCGTATTGCCTGCGAAATTACACTTGTCATTGCAACCTCCAATAGAATATCAATAATTAGCATAGGTTGCGTATAATATTTTTATACAACTTAAAAGGTCCGTTTTTGGGGTATTCGTAAAGTTTCTTTTCCTTCGCCAAACTCATGAAATCTGCTTGTCTGCCTGCCGTTACCGCTGCTGTAACCTGCGACCCTGCGTATCGTCCCGTTCTGCGTCATGGCGCAGCGCGGAAGCCTTTTGCTTTCGCCGCGCGTAGGCGCTACCCATCGGATGGACACCCCCGATTTTGTGATGAAGAGGCATGGACGATGATCAATTTTCGGCAGCTGGAAGTGCTCAAGACCCTGCTTGCGACGGGATCGACGATCGCGACGGCGAAAAGCATGGGACTGAGCCAATCCGGTGTCAGCCGTTTGCTCGCGCAGTTGGAATCCGACCTGTCTCTCAATCTTTTCGCCCGCGACAAGGGGCGGCTGATACCGACACCGGAGGCAACCATTCTTGCCCGTGACGCCGAGAATATCCTGCTGGGGCTGAACCGGTTTTCCGGTCTGGCCGAAGACCTGCGCAGTGGTGCAACCGGTCCCGAGGTTGTCCGCATCGGCTTGCCGAGCAGTATGTGGGAGGATTTCGCCCCGTCGATGCTGATGGATTACGCCCGGGAATTTCCCAGTGTTCGCATCGAAACCTTCTTCGAAACGACAACCGCGATCACCCGGCTGGTCGAACAACGAGTGATCGATTTCGGCTTTCTGCGCTACGAGGGAGAGGTGGGGCCAGCCATCGAGATGGAGCCCGTGGCAAGCGGCGTCAGTGTTTGCGTCATTCCGGAAAACCACGCACTGGCGGAGCTGAAACAAATCACGCCGAAGGACTTGCGCAACATTCCGCTGATCCTGATCGGCCGGCAGCGGCCGACACGCATGTTGCTTGACCAGACATTCAAGCGAGCGGGCGTGAAGCAGAACGTCAAGATCGAGACCCATACCAACAGCTCGGCCTGCGCCTATGCCGCGCACGGTCTCGGTATCGGCATCATCAGCAGCTTCTATGCCAATCTCTACAGGCATCTACGAATCGTCCAACGGCCTTTCATTCCCGTCTCCACGCAGGAATTTGGGCTCGCAAAGCCAGCAGGCGTTCCGCCATCCCTTGCAGCCCAAGCTTTGATGGACGCGCTCAAGCGCCAGATCGCGCTGTCACAGGAACCGCGCTAACTGGTTTTGCCGGTTACTGTTTTCGAATATCCAGCGCGGAGCGGATGGCACCGCATCTGCATAGGACTATGACAAAACCGCATAATATTGCGGATATTTGGCAAAAGCATCATAGTTCCGTCACAAACACGCCGGCCAACGGCAGCGATCCCGCATTCAATCGTGTTCAGGGGAACCGATGCTCCGATTTATTCTCAACCGCCTGTTTATGGCGTTGCCGACAGTCGTGATCGTTTCGATCACGGTGTTCGCGCTGATCCGCTTCATTCCCGGCGATCCAGCCGCGTTGATGCTCGGCGATATGGCGCAGCCTGAGCAGATCGCCGAAATGCGCTCCGAGCTCGGCCTCGACAAGTCGATGCCTGAGCAGTTCCTGATCTGGGGCGGCAACGTGCTGACCGGTGATTTCGGCCGGTCGATCGTCAGCGGTGAGCCGGTTCGGCAGCTCGTCGTTTCGCATTTTGCTGTCAGCGCCCAGATCGTGCTCGTCGCGGTCCTGCTGGCCAGCCTCATCGCCGTTCCGGCCGGCGTCATCGCCGCGTGGCGGCAGAACAGCCTGACCGACCTTGCGCTTGTCGGCACCGCGACCATCCTGCTGTCGATCCCGACATTCTGGCTTGGTCTGCTGCTGCTTCTGTTTTTCGGCCTGAAGCTCGGTTGGCTGCCGGTGCTCGGTTATGTCTCGATCGGCGACAATCTCGTCGGCGGGTTGCTGTATCTGGTCCTGCCGGTGATGACGCTGGTCATCCACGAGATGGGCGTGCTGATCCGCATGGCGCGCGCCTCGACACTGGAAGTGCTCCGGCTCGATTACATCACCCATGCACGGGCAAAGGGACTGTCCGAAAGTGCTGTTCTCTGGAAGCACGCCTTCAAGAATGCCTTCGGTCCGACCTGGACGATGATCGGCCTGATCCTCGGTAACCTGCTGGGTGGCATCGCCGTTATCGAAACCGTCTTCACCATTCCGGGTCTTGGCCGGTTGATGGTCGATGCCATCTTCCAGCGCGATTATCCGGTCATCCAGGGCTGTCTACTGTTGGTTGCGCTGTCCTATGTGCTCGTCAATCTGATCGTTGACCTGCTCTACCCCCTCTTCGATCCGCGCGTGGTAGCCGAATGAAAAACTATACATTCAACGGCCTCATCGGCGGTGTCCTGATTGCCCTCCTGCTTATCGTCGCACTGCTCGGCCTCTTCTGGACGCCGTACGACCCGATGAAGCTCAGCTTCACCGCCCGGCTTGCAGCGCCCAGCGCCGAACATTGGCTTGGAACAGACGAGTTCGGCCGCGATGTCTTGAGCCGCATCATCGTCGGCGCCCGCGCCAGCGTCTGGATCGGTGCGCTCACCGTCTCGCTCGCAGCCATCGCCGGCACGCTGATCGGTCTGGTCAGCGGTTATGCGCGCGGCTGGGTCGATGCGGTGATCATGGCGATCAACAATGCGCTGCTGGCGTTCCCGGGTATTCTCCTGGCACTCGGCCTGCTCGCCGTGTTCGGGGCAAACCAGTACGGCATCATCTTCGCGCTCGGCATTGCCTATACACCGTCGATGGCGCGCGTCGTTCGTGGCGCAGTCCTGTCGCTGCGCGAACGCGAATTCATCGAAGCCTCGAAGATCATGGGCAACAGCGAAGTCTTCACGATGCTGCGCCATATCCTGCCCAACTGCCTGGCGCCGATCACCGTCCTGTCGACGTCGATGTTCGGCTGGGCGATCCTGTCGGAGAGCGCCCTAAGCTTCCTTGGCCTTGGCGTACCGCCACCGGCACCCACGTGGGGCAACATGCTGGCCGCTGGCCGCCCGTTCATCGAGCAGGCTGTCTGGCTCGGTCTCTTCCCTGGTCTTTGCATCGCGCTGACGCTGCTCGGCATCAATCTTCTCGGCGACGCGCTCCGCGACAAGCTCGATCCCCGCATGCGAGGTCTGAAATGACACAGGAAAGACTTCTCAGCGTGCGGGACCTCTCACTTGTGGTCGCACAGCGTGGCGTCGAAGTGGTGAAGAAGGTCAGCTTTGACATCGAGCCCGGCGAAATCTTCGGCATTGTCGGTGAAAGCGGCTCCGGTAAATCGCTGGCCACGCGCGCGATCATCTCGCTGCTTCCCCCGGCCATCAAGGTGACGGGCGGGCAGGTAACCTTCAAGGGACGCGACGTCCTGTCGATGAGCGAAGCCGGGTTGCGCGAACTGCGCGGCGCGGAAATCGGACTGGTCTTCCAGGAACCGATGACCTCGCTCAACCCGTCGATGACCATCGGTCGGCAGTTGGAGGAGGGGCTGACGCTCCACACCAGCATGCCGGCTGCCACGCGGCGCGACCGCATCCTTGCCATGCTTCAGCGCGTCGGCATCCGCGATCCGGAAGGCGCTCTTTCCGCCTATCCGCACGAGTTTTCCGGCGGCATGCGCCAGCGCATCATGCTCGCTTCGGTCATGCTTCTGAAGCCGGCACTGTTGATCGCCGACGAGCCGACGACGGCGCTCGATGCGGTCATCCAGCGCGATGTCATGGAACTGATGGTCGAATTGACCAAGGCGGAAGGCACTGCCGTCCTCCTGATCAGCCACGATCTGCCGATGGTGGCACGTTATACCAGCCGCATCGTGGTGATGGAGAAGGGCTCGCTGGTCGAGCAGGGAACGACCGAGCAGATTCTGGAAAAACCGCAGCATCCCTATACGCGCAAACTGCTCTCATCGTTGCCGATCCGTGGTGAAGTGCGCACCATTGACACGGCCTCAGCACCGATGATTTCAGCGCGCAACATCGTCGTCGATTACCCCGGCCGCAAATCGCTGTTCAAGAAGGGCACGCCGAAACGGGCGCTGCATGGCGTCAGCGTCGACATCCATGCCGGCGAAGTCGTCGCACTGGTCGGCGGCTCCGGCTCGGGCAAGACGACGCTTGGGCGCGCCATCGCCGGGCTTGTAAACCAGAGCTCGGGCGACATCCTGTTTCAAGGCCGTGAGCTGTCGGCGGACTGGCGGGACTACCGGTTGAACTGCCAGATGGTTTTCCAGGATCCGTATTCGTCGCTCGATCCGCGCATGACCATCCTTTCGCTGGTCGAGGAAGCCTTGCGGCTGGTGCCGGGCATTGACCGGGCTGCCAAGACGAAGCGGGCCTATGAAACGTTGGAGGAAGTCGGGCTCAGTACCGAATATGCCCTGCGCTATCCGCACGAACTGTCCGGCGGCCAACGCCAGCGCGTTGCGATTGCCCGTGCCATTGCCCGGCGACCGAAATTCCTGATCGCCGACGAACCGGTCTCCGCGCTCGACGTCACCGTCCGCGCGCAGGTCTTGACGCTCTTTTCCGATCTGCAGAAGCGCTACGGCTTTTCCTGCCTTTTCATCAGCCACGATCTCGGTGTCGTCGAGCAGGTGGCCGACCGCGTCATCGTCATGCAGGACGGCCGCATCATCGAACAGGGCGACCGCAACACGATCTTCGACAAGCCGAAGGAGGCCTACACGCGGCGCCTTCTCTCGGCCATCCCCGCGCTTGATCTCAACGAGACCGGCGGGGTCAAACTGAAATGGCGTCTGGAGGCCTGAAATGAACACGATGACGACTTCGAGCAAGGTGGCTGAGCGGCTGAACACGATCTGCGACGCGCAATCCTTCGTCACCCGCTACTGCGTCCAAAACCTCTTGACCGGCGAGACGTTTGGGCGTGGCGCCGACGAGGAAACCCCATCCGCCAGCACACGCAAGACATCGATCATGATGGCCGCACTCAAGGCCATCGGTGAAGGCCGCCTCGATCTCAACGAACAGATCGTCTACGAAGCGCGCTTTGCGGAAGAAGTGGCAAGCGGTATCTTCCGTTACCTGACACCCGGCATCGTCATTTCGCTGCGCGATGCGATCACTGGTATGATGGTGCTGAGCGACAATGTTTGCACCAAGATGGTGTTCGAGCGGCTGACGCTGGAAGAGGTCGATCTCTACTGCAAGTCGATCCGCATGAGCGGCACCCATCACCGCTTCCTTATCCCACCCTTGGCACTGTCGCCGGATCATGCGCTCGGCGACGTCACGACGACAACGGCAAGCGATCAGGTCATGCTGTTGCAAACCATTCTCGATGCGCAGACCTCGAGTGCCGCCGCCGCCAAACTTGGTTGCCCGACTGAGCTTTGCCAATTCGCTCTGCAGACGCTGAAAAACCAGGTCCTGCGCTACGGCATTCATTCGCGCCTGCCGTTCGAAACCAAGGTGGCCAGCAAGGGTGGACGCGGCAAGCGCGGCCGCATGGACGCAGGCATCGTCTACCGCAACAGTGCGCCGTTCTACATCATCGCCGCCTATACCGACCAAGTGCCGCAGGCGATGCCGGATGGGACGCCCGGATATACGATGTCGCTCGAAACCATCGGCAGGCTGTCGCGCGCCTGCTGGGATGAATTCCAGTCATAACCAATCAAAAAAGAGGGTAGAACAATGAAGACAATTCTCCTTGCCGGCACCATGCTGGCGGCACTCGCCGGTACCGCCGCCGCCCGCGATATCGTCGTGGCGCAAAGCTCCGATCTGCGCAGTAACAACCCCGGCGTCAACCGCGACGGCAATACCGACAGCATCATCCTTCACATCGTCGAAGGCCTCGTCGGTTATGCCAACAATGGCGAGGTCAAGCCGCTCCTGGCAGAAAGCGTCGATATGGCGCCGGATGGCCTGAGCTACACATTCAAGCTGCGCAACGATGTGAAGTTTCACAATGGCAAGGTCCTGACGGCTGAAGACGTCGTGTGGAACTGGAATCGCTATACGGATCCGGCCACCAAATGGACCTGCCTCAAGGATTTTGACGGCAATGGCGCCACCCACGTCACCGGGATCAAGGCCGTTGACGCCTCGACCGTGACGATGACGCTCGAAAAACCCTCAGCCGTTTTCCTTGGTCTGATGTCGCGCCCCGAATGCGGTTACACCGGCATCATCTCGCCGGACTCCGTTGCAGCCGACGGCACGTTCGACAAGCCGATCGGAACCGGCCCATTCCAGTGGGATGTGTGGAAGAAGGGCGAATATCTGCACCTTGCGAAGTTCGACGGTTACGTCTCGCCGAAGAACGACGGCAAGCCAGATGGCGTCGTCGGATCGAAGCGGCCGCTGGTTGATGGCATCAAGTTCATGGTCATCCCCGATGCCTCGACGGTAAAGGCAGGCCTACAATCCGGCGTGCTGGATACGGCTGAAATCTCGCCGGATCTCATTCCGGAATTCAAGGACAGCGAAACCACCCAGTTGATCATTGCCCGCAACAACGGCAAGAACCTGTTCTACATCCAGACCCGTGATCCGGTGCTCAGCAAACCTGCTATCCGCCGGGCCATGGCACAAGCGCTCGATCTCGACCAGTTGGTTGCTGCCGCATCGAACGGCACGGGTGAGGCGAACGGCTCGATGATCTCGTCTGATTCCGTCTATTACAGCGACGTCCAGAAGAAGCGTCTGCCCTATGATCTGGAAGCCGCGAAGAAGGAACTCGACGCGTCCGGCTACAAGGGTGAACCGATCAGCATCATCGCCAACAAGCGCGGCAATGTGCCCAGTTTCCCGGCTGCCGTGATGGCGCAAGCGATGCTGCAGCAGATCGGACTGAACGTACAGATCGAGGTGCTCGATTATGCCACGCAGGTCGATCGCCGCCGCTCGGGCAACTACCAGATCATCTCGCAGTCCGTCACGCCCCGTCTCGACCCGGCGCTGATGTACAGCTTCTATGTCGGCGACAAGGATAAGAACGCCTCGCTGATGTGGGACGATCCGAAAGCGCGCGACCTGATGAAGGCCGCCTATGCCGAGATCGATCCGAAAAAACGCCAGGCGATCTTCGATGAGTTCCATGAACTGATGCTGCAGGAAATGCCGGGCATCTTCCTCTACGACATGGTCGATGTCTGGGGCGCCACCAAGGCACTGAAGGGCCAGCCGGTCTGGCAGTCCAACGCCCGCCTCTGGGAAGTGTCACTCGACAAGTAAGCCTTAAGCGAACCACGCCGCTCTGGCGGCGTGTCTTTCCCTTTTTTATATGAACCCGGCCGGCGGAGACTCATCCGCCGGACTGGATTTCTGACGCCGAAATTGCGTCGATGCGAGGATACCCATGCCCGACAAATCTTCCCTGCTTTCCCTGGCTTCTGCCATCGAGGGAATGGCACCCCAGTTCACAGCACTCAGCGATCAGATCTGGGACTTCGCGGAACTGAAATTCGATGAGCACCGGTCGTCGGCACTGTTGATCGCGATGTTGGAGCAGAATGGATTCACCGTCCGCAAAAACGTCGCCGATATGGAAACGGCGTTCATCGGCGAATTTGGCAGTGGCAACCCGGTCATCGCCTTTCTCGGCGAATTCGATGCGCTGGCTGGGATGAGCCAGGTGGCGGGTGTGGATGCTCCTGAGCCTGCGTCAGTGGATGGCACAGGCCATGGCTGCGGCCATAATCTGCTCGGCGCCGGTTCGCTTTTGGCAGCAATCTCCCTTGCCAAGCACTTAGAAGCCGAAGGCCTGCCGGGCACGGTTCGTTACTATGGCTGCCCGGGAGAAGAGGGCGGTTCTGGCAAGACATTCATGGTGCGCGCTGGCGCCTTCGACGATGTCGATGCAGCACTGACCTGGCACCCGGCCCCGTTCAACGGCGTTCGCTCGACCAACAATCTGGCGGTGCTCGAAACCTATTACCGGTTCAAGGGCGTGGCGGCGCATGCCGCCAACAGTGCCCATCTTGGCCGCTCCGCGCTTGATGCCGTCGAGCTGATGAATGTCGGCATCAATTTTCTGCGCGAACACATGCCGCCGGATTGCCGCGTCCACTATGCAATCACCGATGCCGGTGGCCGGGCTGCCAATGTGGTGCAGGCCAAGGCCGAAGTGCTTTACCTGATCCGCGCACCGGACATGACGCAGGCGCTGGCGCTGGCCGAGCGGGTGGGCAAGGTGGCGCAGGGTGCTGCCACGATGACGGAGACCGAGGTCGAGACCATATTCGATACCGCCTCTACCAACCTGCTGCCTAATCTGACGCTTGAAAATGCCATCCATGACAACATGGTCGCGCTCGGCCCTGTGCCCTTCGATGCGGATGACATTGCGTTCGCAAGGAAGATCCAGGCCACCTTTACCGATGAGGCGATCAAAAGCAGCATCCGCCTGTATCAGATCAAGAGCGACGTTTTCTCCAACGACAAGATCGACGGCTCAACGGCGCTGCATCTGGGCCTGCGCGCCTTCGAAGGCCAGTCGCATTTTCGCGCTGGATCGACCGATGTCGGTGATGTCAGCCGGGTGACGCCGACGGCGCAATGCTGGGCGCCCGCCTGGGCGATCGGCACCAATCCACACACATGGCAGGTTGTCGCGCAGGGCCGCAGCCCGGCGGCGCACAAGGCAATGGTGCATGCGGCAAAGGTGCTGGCGGCCACCGGCCTTGATCTGGCGACATCGGAAACGTTGCGCGACAAGGCAAGGGCCGAGTGGAACGAAAACATGGACGGCCAGCCCTACGTCTGCCCGATCCCGGCCGAGGTCAAACCGGGACAGCACTGAGCCAACGGCGACGCCCGCCGATCAGAAGGTCGGCGGCGTGCAGGCGCTGATGATTTCGCAGGCCACCGGACCGACACAACGGAACCGGTGGGGTCGGCGGCTTTCGAAGTAGTAGGCATCGCCCGGTCCAAGGATCCGGCGCTCATCATCGACGGTGACCTCCAGCCGTCCGGACAGGATGATGCCGCCTTCCTCGCCGTCATGCACCAGCGGCACTTTGCCGGTATCTGCGCCGGGCTGATAACATTCCTTGAGAATCTGCAGGCTGCGGCCGAACAGATTGTCACCGATCTGCCGGTAGGAGATTGGTCCCTTGCCGATTTCGACGAGTTCGTCGCCCCGGTAAAAAGCCTTCTTCGGGCGGTCTGGCTCGAAGGCGAAAAACTCCGCCAAACCGATCGGGATACCGTCAAGGATACGCTTCAATGCACCGACGGAGGGATTGGAGGAATTGGACTCGATCAACGAAATTGTCGAGTTTGTCACGCCCGCTCGCTTGGCCAGTTCCCGCTGCGATAGATTGTTGAGCAGGCGCACATGGCGCAACCGGTTTCCAATATCAACCGACATGGCGCATCCTCTGTTTCGCATGTTCGAAATACCGCAACTATTACAATTCATGATCAGTAATTTCAATGGTTTATAGATTGTTAGAAAAGGACTTGTTTCGACATTTGAAATCGTGGCGTCATCGATCTCTCACAGGAGGTCGCCATGAACCAGCACAGCAAACCAAACACCCCGATACTCGACAGCTACTGGATGCCGTTTACCGCCAACCGGCAATTCAAGGCGGCGCCGCGCCTGCTCGCATCGGCCGAAGGCATGCACTATACCAGCGTCGATGGGCGCAAGATTCTCGACGGCACGGCCGGTCTCTGGTGCGTCAATGCCGGTCACGGCCGCCGACAGATTGCGTCCGCCGTTGAACGCCAGTTGCTGACGCTGGATTTCGCGCCCTCCTTCCAGATGGGCCATCCGATTGCCTTCGATTTTGCCGAGCGGCTGGCGGAAATCGCGCCGGGCGGTCCGGACGAAAAACTCGACCGCGTCTTCTTTACAGGCTCCGGATCGGAATCGGTCGATACTGCGCTGAAGATTGCCGTCGCTTACCAGCGGTCGATCGGGCAGGGTACGCGCACACGGTTGATCGGCCGCGAGCGCGGCTATCACGGTGTCGGTTTCGGCGGCATCTCGGTCGGCGGTCTCGTCAACAATCGCCGGGTCTTTCCGCTTATTCCCGGAACGGACCATTTGCGCCACACGCATGATCTTTCAAAGAACGCCTTCGTCAAGGGACAGCCGGAGCACGGCGCCGAACTGGCCGACGATCTCGAAAGACTAGTCGCCTTGCATGGCGCAGAAACCATTGCCGCGTGCATTGTCGAACCCGTCGCCGGCTCGACCGGTGTGCTGATCCCGCCGAAAGGTTATCTCGAGCGGCTGCGCAAGATCTGCTCCACTCACGGCATCCTTTTGATTTTCGACGAGGTGATCACCGGCTTCGGTCGTCTCGGTGCGCCGTTTGCCACCGACTATTTCGGCGTGACACCTGATCTCGTCACCACGGCCAAGGGCCTGACCAACGGCGCGATCCCGATGGGTGCCGTCTTTGCCAGCCGCAAGGTGCACGATGCGCTGATGCATGGACCGGAGGGCCAGATCGAGCTGTTCCACGGCTACACCTATTCCGGCCACCCCGCAGCCTGCGCCGCCGGTATCGCGACACTGGACATCTACCGCGACGAAGGATTGCTAACACGCGCTGCCGACCTGCAGGACGATTGGCACGAGGCGATGCATTCGCTGAAGGGCCTGCCGCATGTCACCGATATTCGCACGATCGGCCTGATCGCCGGCATCGAACTCACCTCCCGCGACGGCGCGCCCGGTGCACGCGCCTACGATGTCTTCGTCGATTGCTTCGAACGGGGCCTGCTGATCCGCGTCACCGGCGACATCATCGCCTTTTCGCCACCGCTGATCGCCGAGAAATCCCATATCGAGGATATCGTCTCGATACTCGGCGATGCCTTGAAGCGGGTGCAGTAGTCTGCATGCTTGAGGCGCTCGGAAAATATCCGGGCGCCTGTGGGTGGTGGAAAGGTCGCGGCGCTACGAAGGAATAGCCCTATCTGTAACGCCCGCCTCTCACCTTCGCTAAAGCCTGCGTGATGAATGTGTCGGCGGGCACGCTGCCCCGATAGACAGCCGGGAACTCCCTCCGGCTGGCGCAGCACCGCGATCAGATCAGCCGGCGGCGGCGAAGGATGATGGTTACGGCTATCGTCATGATCGCAAGCGCATACCATGTCAGTGCATAGATGAGATGGCTGTTGCGGAAGTTGGTCACCGTCAGGCCGCCGATCGGGACGCCACCGGGATTGGGTGTGGCATCGGCATCGATGAAATAGGGCGCGACCGGGGAGCCAAGGCCTTTGGCGCGGACAATGGCCGCAACATCTCGGGAATACCAACGGTCATTGGCCGGATCGTTCGAGCGCAGGAAAGCCCCGCCCGGTTCGCTGAGGCGCAGGAGGCCTGTGACCGTGACCGGCCCGGCGGCAATTTCGCTCGCCGTGCGTGCCGTAGAATCGCGCTGACCGGCGGGCAGGAAGCCGCGATTGATCAGGATCGTTGACGAATCCGCAAGGTGCATGGGCGTCACCAGCCAAAAACCGGCGCCGCGCTCGGTGACGGCCTGCACGAGCACCGACTTGCCATGCTCCAGGGTGCCGGTCGCGGTGACGTGGCGATATTCGTCTTTTTCCGGGCTGACGGCAGCCCAGTCTGCAGCAGTGGGCGCGGGGACGGGCTCGGCGTGGACACGGGCTTCCACACGGGCGATGAGATCAAGCTTCCAGAACAGCCGCTGGACCTGCCAGGTTCCGAGCCCGATGAATACAGCCGTCAGGACCAGCATGGCGCTGACGAAAATCAATCGGGCGCGGCGCGGATGGCCGGTGGTCACGGGATGTTTTGCGGTCACCGAGATCCCCCGTCAGGGCATGTTTTTCATCATCTCCGGCGACATGGGCATCATGTTCGCGTTGAGATGGTGCATGACCCAGAGCGAGCCGGCGAGCGTGATGCCGACGATGACCAGAGTGAAGAGCAGCGCCATCATCGTCCAGCCGCCTTCCGAGCGCGGGCTCATGTGCAGGAAATAAACCATGTGGACGATGATCTGGACGACGGCAAGCGCCATGACCAGGAAGGCCGTCAAGAGCTTGCTGTCGAAGACGCCGGCCATGACGAGAATAAACGGGATGGCCGTTAGGATCACGGAAAGCCCGAAGCCGATCATGTAGCCCTTCAGCGAACCATGGCCGGCCTCGTGACCATGGCTATGGGCGTGATGGGTGCTGGCGGCATCTTCATGTGCGGGGGCGTGCGGGTGCGAGCTCATCCGAGGACTCCCATCAGGTAGACAAAGGAGAAGACGCCGATCCAGATGACGTCAAGGAAGTGCCAGAACATCGATAGGCACATCAGCCGCCGGCGGTTTTCCGGGATCAGGCCGTGTTTGGAAACCTGAACCATCAGCGTGATCAGCCAGATGATGCCGAAGGTGACGTGCAGGCCGTGGGTGCCGACCAGCGTGAAGAAGGACGACAGGAAGGCGCTGCGCGTCGGCCCGGCGCCCTCATTGATCAGGTGCGCAAACTCGTAGAGTTCAAGGCCAAGGAAGGCTGCGCCGAACAGGCCGGTGACAGCCAGCCAGAACAGTGTCTCAGCCTTTGCGTTTCTCTCCATTTGCAGCATGGCAAAGCCATAGGTGATGGACGAGAACAAAAGCATGGCCGTGTTGATCGCCACCAGCGGCAGGTCGAACAGGTCCGCCGGCGAGGGGCCAGCGGCATAATTGCGGCCAAGCACGCCGTGGGTTGCAAACAGCACGGCGAAGATCAGGCAGTCGCTCATCAGGTAGAGCCAGAACCCGAGATTGGTGCTGCCTTCCGGATGGTGGTCTTCCTTTAGATAGAAGACCGGTTTTTCGCCGTCCTGCGTTTGGATGTTGTGTGCCATGTCTGTTGCCATGTCAGGTCCGCTCCGCGAGCAGCTTGGTGTACGCATCTTCCGTCGCGGAAACGGTTTCCGCCGGAATGTAGAAGTCGCGGTTGTAGTTGAACGTATGGCCGATCGCGATGGCGAGAAGACCGATGAAGGAGACGATCGCCAGCCACCAGATGTACCAGATCATCGCAAAGGCAAACACGATGCTGATGGCAGCCAGAATGACGCCGGTGCCGGTGTTCTTCGGCATGTGGATCTGTCTGAAGCCGGTGAGCGGACGCTCATAGCCGCGGTTCTTCATGTCGTACCAGCTGTCATGATCATGCACGACCGGCGTGAAGGCAAAATTGTAATCCGGCGGTGGCGACGACGTCGACCATTCGAGCGTGCGTGCGTCCCACGGATCGCCGCTATCGCAGCGCAACTGGTCGCGCCTGAGGTAGCTGACGACGAGCTGGATGATGAAGGACGCGATACCGACCGCAATCAGGACAGCGCCGAAGGCCGCGATGATGAACCAGATCTGCAAGGACGGGTCCTCGAACTGGGAGACGCGGCGGGTGACGCCCATCAGGCCGAGCACATAGAGCGGCATGAAGGCGAAGAAGAAGCCGAGCTGCCAGAACCAGAAGCTCATCTTGCCCCAGAAGTGATCGAGCTTGTAGCCGAAGGCCTTGGGCCACCAGTAGACGATGCCGGCCATCAGCCCGAACAGCACGCCGCCAATGATGACGTTGTGGAAATGGGCGATGAGGAACAGCGAGTTGTGCAGCACGAAGTCTGCCGGCGGAACGGCGAGCAGAACACCGGTCATGCCGCCGATGACGAACGTGATCATGAAGCCGATCGTCCAGTACATCGGCAGTTCATAGCGAATGCGGCCGCGATACATGGTGAAGAGCCAGTTGAACATCTTGGCGCCCGTCGGGATCGAGATGATCATGGTGGTGATACCGAAGAAGGCGTTGACCGACGCGCCCGAACCCATCGTGAAGAAGTGGTGCAGCCACACGAGATAGGAGAGGATCATGATGACGCAGGTCGCATAGACCATCGAGGCGTAGCCGAACAGGCGCTTGCCGCAGAAGGTCGCAACGACTTCGGAAAAGATGCCGAAGGCCGGCAGGACGAGGATGTAGACTTCCGGGTGGCCCCAGATCCAGATGAGGTTGATATACATCATCGGATTGCCGCCAAGGTCATTGGTGAAGAAGTTGGTGCCGGCGTAACGATCAAGTGTCAGAAGCGCCAGCGTCGCGGTCAGGACCGGGAAGGTGGCAACGATCAGGATGTTGGTGCAGAGCGAGGTCCAGGTGAAGATCGGCATCTTCATGAAGGTCATGCCTGGCGCCCGCATCTTGACGATGGTGGCGATCAGGTTGATGCCCGAGAGCGTCGTTCCTATACCGGCGACCTGAAGGCCCCAGATATAATAATCGACCCCGACGCCGGGGCTGTAATCCGAGCCGGAAAGCGGCGGGTAGGCGAGCCAGCCGGTGCGGGCGAATTCACCGACGAACAGCGACATCATGATGATGATTGCGCCAGCCGTCGTCATCCAGAAGGAGAAATTGTTCAGGAACGGGAAGGACACGTCTCGCGCGCCGATCTGCAATGGCACGACATAGTTCATGAAGCCGGTGACGAACGGCATCGCCACGAAGAAGATCATGATCACGCCATGGGCGGTGAAAATCTGGTCGTAGTGATGCGGATTGAGGTAACCTTCATTGCCGTTGAAGGCTATCGCCTGCTGGATGCGCATCATGATCGCATCGGCAAAGCCGCGCAGCAGCATGATGATCGCCAGGATAATATACATGATGCCGATCTTCTTGTGATCGACGCTGGTGAACCATTCCGTCCAGAGATATCCCCAGAGCTTGAAATAGGTGACGAGCCCGAGAACGGCGATGCCGCCAAGCGCCACGCCGAGGAACGTCACGACCAGGATGGGCTCGTGATAGGGAATGGCTTCCCAAGTGAGCCGCCCGAAGATGAATTCCGTCAAAGTGCTATAGCCGAACATGGTTTTGTCCAAAATGTCGCGGGCGCGGCCTTACGGCTGCGTCGTGCTGTTGGTGTTCAGTTGCGCCGGAGCGGGCCCGTTCTGATCGTTTTCGGGCATGGAATCGCCCCCGTGCATGGAATGGTCCATCGGCATCTGGTCATCGACGCCTTTGGCAGGCTCTTCGCTGCGCGCCGGATTGCCGGTTGCCGGGAAGGTCGCTGCCGGTGCCTCTTCGGTGCTGTGGCGATTGTCATAATTCAGCCGCGCCCGGTTTTCAGCGCTCTCGGCGCCGCCGCCGCCCATCATGTCGATATGCATCATCTCGCTCATGCACATCTTGCCGGGATGAGCGCACATGTTGAGGATGGAGGTGTAGAGGCCGTCATCGACGGTGGCATAGTAGCGGACCGGTTCCTTGGTGCTCGGCTTTTCCAGCTTCAGATAGGCGTCGCGGTTCAGCGCCGTGCCCTGTGCCTTGACCCGTGCAACCCACTGGTCGAAGCCAGCCTGCTGCAGGCCGTGAAATTTGAAGCGCATGTGGGAAAAGCCGTCGCCGGAGTAATTGGCGGACAGGCCGTCATATTCGCCTTCCTTGTTGATCACGGCATGAAGGCGCGTCTGCATGCCCGGCATGGCGTAGATCATGCCGGCAAGAGCTGGCACATAGAAAGAGTTCATCACCGAGGATGCGGTGATCTTGAAGTTGATCGGCACGTCCACCGGGGCCGCCATCTCGTTGACGGTGGCGATGCCGTAGTCCGGGTAGAAGAACAGCCATTTCCAGTCCAGCGCCACCACTTCTACGGTGATCGGTTTCACATCGGCAGGAACGGCGCGTTCCGCGTCGATTCTATCCAGCGGACGGTAGGGATCCAGCTTGTGCGTGCTGATCCAGGTGATTGCCCCGAGCGCGATGATGATGATCAGCGGAGCCGACCAGATGACCACTTCGAGTGCGGTCGAATGATGCCATTCGGGTTCATACTTGGCGCTGGTATTGGAGCCACGATACCGCCAGGCGAAAAACACAGTCAGAAACAGCACCGGCACAATGATCAGAAGCATCAGCACCGTCGAGATGATGATGAGGTCCTTCTGCTGCATGGCGATGTCGCCGGACGGGGCCATGACAACCATATTGCATCCGGCCAGGGCGAGGAGCGGCAATACGGCGAGAAAACGGCTGGCGGATTTCCATAGGGACATAGCGGGCTCGAATTTTGCGTTCCGTGGGTACCGCACTAACGAAGCGACTGTGATCAAGGAATGAGGTGCTTCGTCGCAGTGCAGCAATTTGTCGCGTTGCAAAAAATATGGCTGCGATCGAAATCGAGCGTCTGGCTGAACTAAGGTATAAACTGTCTTGGGCGGAGATCAAACGATCTCTGCACTTGTATGCGGCGGTGGTGTTTTCTGGGATGGACCGCAACGTTTTTGCACCATATTCTAGATAACGGTCCGGCCTGGGTTCACACTGTGATAAAATCGAAATCCCGCGAGGAGAAAAGATTATGGGCGTAGTGGCAAATCCTTCGTCATCGGGGCTTGAGCAGGACGCCCGGCGCATGCACGGCGACAAGCCGTTGTCGGCCGGCAGCATCGCCCTTGGCGTGATCATCGGCCGCATGTCGGAGTTTTTCGACTTCTTCGTATATGGTCTTGCCTCCGTCCTAGTCTTTCCGCGGTTGGTCTTCTCGTTTGCGGCCAATCCGGTGTCGGCAACGATGATGTCGTTTGCCGTCTTCTCGCTTGCCTTCCTGGCGCGCCCGGTCGGTTCCTTCGTCTTCATGTGGATCGACCGCAATTATGGGCGAGGCACGAAGCTGACCATCGCTCTGTTCATTCTCGGTGGTTCCACCGCCTCCATCGCCTTCCTGCCGGGCTATGAAACCGTCGGATACTGGTCGGTGGCACTTCTGGCGCTGTTCCGGCTCGGCCAGGGATTTGCGCTCGGTGGCGCGTGGGACGGCCTTGCATCGCTTCTCAATCTCAATGCACCGCCAAACCGCCGTGGCTGGTACGCGATGATCCCGCAGCTTGGTGCGCCCATCGGGTTTGCACTGGCCAGCACGCTGTTCGGTTATTTCGTGGCCAATCTGTCTGACGCGGACTTCCTGTCCTGGGGATGGCGCTATCCGTTCTTCGTGGCCTTTGCAATTAACGTCGTGGCGCTGTTTGCGCGTCTGCGCATCGTTGCCAGCCAGGAATTCGGTTCCGCGCTGGAAAACAACGAGCTGCAGGCGCGGCCGGTTTTCGAGATGCTGAGCAAGCACTCATCCGACGTGCTGCTCGGAGCCTTCGCGCCGCTGGCAAGCTTTGCCATGTTCCACCTCGTCACGATCTTTCCGCTGAGCTGGGTAACGCTGTTCGGCGGCCAGTCGGCAGCACAGTTCCTCTGGGTGCAGGTAGCGGGTGCTGCCGTCGGCTTTGTCGCCATCATCCTGTCCGGCGTCATTGCCGACCGTATCGGCCGCCGCAACCAGCTGATGATCGGTGCGATCATCATCGCCATCTTTTCGTTTTCGGCGCCCTTCCTGCTTGATGCTGGCCGATCGGGCCAGGATGCCTTCATCATCATCGGCTTCGGTATTCTCGGCCTTTCCTTCGGCCAGGCGTCCGGCGCCGTATCGTCGCGGTTCGGTCAATATTACCGCTATACCGGGGCGGCACTGACCTCCGACCTTGCATGGTTGATCGGTGCTGGTTTTGCGCCGCTGGTGGCGCTCGGCCTTGCCAGCAATTTCGGCATCATCTTCATCGGCGGCTACCTAATATCCGGCGCCATCTGCACGATCGTCGCTCTGAGCGTCACCCGGGCGCTGGATATGAGCGGAGAGCCGGATGCGAAACCGGAGACGGCTCCGAGCGGTAAATGATAAATCCCGGCTCACGCCGGGGCCGGGAAAGATAATGCCGCTAACAGCACACGGACCAAGTCCGGCGCATATTTTCGCTTTTAATCGGGGCTTATCGTGCCCCGGTGGCCGCGCCATCAACCAAAGTCATCTGCGACTTGTCGATCTTGGGCGGCCACGGGATTAGACCCGTCCGGTCTCAAGCTTCCTTGAAAACATCTTCCCGGCTCTTGCGCATCGTCGGCAGTACCGCGACCACAAGGGCGAAGGCGCCGACAACCAGGAGTGTCGCGGAGAGGGGGGACTGCAGGAAGGTCAAGGGATTGCCATCCGAAATGATCAGTGCCTGACGCAGCTTCTCTTCCAGCAGGCGGCCCAGCACGAACCCAAGTGCCAGCGGCGCTGGCTCGAAATCAAGCTTGTAGAGCGCATAGCCGACAAGCCCGAAGAAGGCCGCCATCATCACCTGGGCGGAATCATTGCTGATCGAATACAGCCCGATGCAACAGAAGCAGACAATCGCCGGAAACAGCAGGCGATAGGGCACGCGCAACAGCTTCACCCAGAGGCCGATCAGTGGCAGGTTGATGATAACCAGCATCAGGTTGCCAATCCACATCGACGCGACCAGCCCCCAGAACAATTCCGGATTGCGCTCGATAACCTGCGGGCCCGGGACGATGCCCTGGATCATCATGGCACCGACCATCAAGGCCATCACCGCATTTGGCGGCAGGCCAAGCGTCAGAAGCGGGATGAAGGACGTCTGTGCACCGGCATTGTTGGCGCTCTCAGGGCCGGCAACTCCAGCCGGTGCGCCGTGGCCGAAATCCTGGGGCCGTTTGGAAAGCCGCTTTTCCACGGCGTAACTTGCGAAGGGCCCGAGGATTGCACCGTTGCCCGGCAGGACGCCAAGGATTGATCCAAGAAAGGTGCCTCTTAGGATAGGCGCGGTATTTTCGCGGAGTTCCCGCAGGGTCGGCCAGAGGCGGCCGATACGGTTGCGCACGACATCGCGCGATTCAGGATCCGCCAGGTTCTTGAAGATTTCGCCAAAGCCGAAAATGCCCATGGCCAACACCACGAATTCGATGCCGTCATGCAGCATTCCGAAATCAAAGGTCATGCGTTCGCGGCCGGTTTCCATGTCTGCGCCGACGCAGGATAGAAGGACACCCAGCAGGATCATAGCGATGGCCTTGAGCAGCGAACCGTGCGCGAGCACGACCGCGAAGACGAGACCCATGATCATCAGGGAAAAATACTCAGCCGGGCCAAACATCAGGCCCATGCGCGTCATCGGAACACCGAGCGCGGCGATAACGATGGTTGCAACGGTACCGGCAACGAACGAGCCAATGGCCGCGAGGCCAAGCGCGAGTCCTGCCTGGCCATTCTGAGCCATCTTGTGACCGTCAATCGCGGTGACGACAGCCGTTGCTTCGCCGGGAATGTTGACCAATATGGCAGCGGTCGAGCCGCCATATTGTGCGCCGTAATAGATGCCCGCGAGCATGATCAGCGAACCGGTCGGATCGAGCGACAGGGTGACGGGCAACAGAATGGCAATGGTGGCAACCGGCCCGACACCCGGAAGGACGCCGACCAGCGTGCCGATCAGACAGCCGATGAAACACAGGGCGATATTCTTGAAGGTCAGCGCCACGGCGAAACCGAGGCCGAGATTGATAAAGACGTCCAACATCTCAGTATCCTAGCAACCAGGGAGCGACGGGGACGGAAAGTCCCAGGGCATAACGAAACAGTCCGATACAGAAGGCTGTCAGCACCACGGCAAAAATCAGCAGCTCGCCAAGACGGGCGTCACGCGCGGCAAGGCCCGACGCGACGATGGCCAGAGGACAGGCAACGGACAGCCCAAGGCTCGGAATGGAGATCGGCCCGAGATGATGGCCACGCACGGTAATAGCGAACAACAGGACACCGAGGATGACGGGAATGGTTTCGCGGATTGCCCAGCGCCCCGTCGATGGTCCCGGGTCCTTCCGGCATAGCACCAGCTGCAGAATTCCAAGGCCCAGGATGATGAAGGAGAGAAGCCGGGGCAGAAGCCCCGACCCGACGCCGTCACTTGTCATGAAGGGCAGTTCGTAGCCAGCCCACAGACCGAGGCCACCGAAGCCAACCAGGACAATCCCGGCCAGCCTCTCCCGGCCAAGCCCTCCATTGGAGGGCCCGGCTACCGTATTTGTTTGGCTCCCTGTCATATCACTCGACCTTGATATCGGCTGTCTTCACAACGTCGCCCCAGCGGGCGCGTTCCTTGGCCATGAAATCGGAGAATGCCTGGGCGCCAAGGGAGGAGGGAACTGCCCCGTCCTTCTTCAGCTTTTCGACGAATTCAGCATCGCCCAGCGTCTCTGCAGTCGCTGCTTCCAGCTTCGACTTGACGTCGGCCGGCATGCCCTTTGGTCCGACGAGGCCATACCAGGCGGAGGCTGTATAGCCCGCAACACCGGCTTCGATTGCAGTCGGCACGTCCGGCAGGCTGTCGAAACGCTTGTCGCCGGTCACTGCCAAGGCCTTCAGCGTGCCGCTTTCGATCAGGCCGATTGCCGAAGGGATCGTGGTGACCATGAAGTCGATGTGTCCGCCGACAAGATCGTTCACGGCTGGACCGGCACCCTTATAGGGCACATGCTTAACCTTGATGCCGGCTGTCTGGCCGAGCAGCAGCGCGCCGAGATGGCTGGCCGAGGCATTGCCTGCCGAACCATAGACCAGCTCCTTAGACTTGGCGGCTTCGACCAGTTCGCCCAGCGTGCTGACCTCCAGTCGCGGCCCGACCACGACGACCAGCGACGCATCGGCAATCATGGAGATCGGATCGAGCGCTGCTCCCGGATCGGCCTTCAGCTTGAAGATATGCGGGTTGACGGTCATCGGTCCCTGATTGCCGATGAGCAGCGTGTATCCATCGGGATCGGCGTTGGCGACCACTTCGGTGCCGATATTGGCAGCGGCTCCCGGCCGGTTTTCGACGATGACACGGCCGCCCAGTGCCTTTTCAAGCCGTGCGGCAAAGACGCGGGCGATCGCATCCGTGCCGCCGCCTGCGGCATAGGACACTACCAGCGTGACTGGCTTGGACGGGTAAGCGTCCTGCGCAAAAACGGGCGTTGCAATCGATATGGCCAGTGCTGCGCCACACATTGCGAGCGCAAATCGACGCGTAGTTTGTAGGGTCATTTCAGTCTCCTCCCTTTTGTTAATGCAATTGTCCTGCGATCTCTCGCAAGTCCCCTAAGCGTACTTGCGAACAAGTGCCGCGCCTTCAAAGAGCCGGCGGGTGGTGCGCATCACCAGCACCGTCGGGCTGTTATCTCCTGCCGCCTTCTCGACGCGTATGCGCAGTTGCCCTGTTGGGTGTTCCCAGGCAAGTGCCGCCGGCAAAGACAGATCAGGAAATTGTTGTCCGACCAAGCCGGTCGGGATCGTCGCCGCCAGCCCGAGGCTCACGGCGCCGGTGGTTGCCAGTGCCGTATGACAGTTCCCGGGTGTGAAATACCGGACCGCGAGGTCGCCGCCATTGGCGGGCTTGCCAATCAGCACCGGCTTCGGCAACACCGACTGCCGGACATCGCCCAATCCCATCAGTGCGCCTGCCTCCTGGCGGATCTGTTCCAGCCGCGCCATGAAGCGCGTATCGGCATCGAAGGCCTCTGCCGGTTCCGATCCGGTAAAGCCCATGTCGCCGGCACGCAGGATGACCAGAGGCGTGGCGCCGTCCACAAGGGTCGTTTCCAAGCCCTGAATGATGTCGATGGCCTTGCCGCTGGGCAGCAGGCGTCCGGTCTTGGCGCCGATCGCGTCGCGAAATGCCAGATAAACGGGAGCTGCAGTGCCCGGTACGCCGTCGATTGCTGCCTCGCCCTGATAGGCAATGCATCCACCCGGCGTCAGGACACGGGCATCGATGATCTTGCCCGTATTGACGTTGTGAACCTTGATCATCGTTTCGTCGCCAGTGGGCACGACCAGGCCGGATTCGATAGCAAACGGCCCGACAGCTGACAGCATGTTGCCGCAGTTCGGCGCCGTATCCACGACGCGCTCAAGTACCTTGACCTGGGCGAAGAGATAGTCGACGTCGGCCTCCGGGTGGCTCGACGGGCCGACGATCGCGACCTTGCTGGTCAGCGAATTGCCGCCACCGATCCCATCGATCTGAAGTGGATGGCCCGAGCCCATGATTTCGATCAGGAGCCGGTCGCGCTCAACGGGGTCGGTAGGGAGGTCGCGAGAGAGAAAAAACGGCCCTTTCGACGTTCCGCCGCGCATCATGACGCAAGGTATTCTGATCAGGTCATTCATTCCGCACGTTCCTCCACCCCCGGTGGCCGTCTGTTGTCAGGGGTGCAGTCCCACGTCTCAAAACTGTTGTAAAATGCAAAAAATCTCGCCATTATTCCGATATGCGCAATAATTTCGAATTCCTGGACCTCAAGGCTTTTCTCGCCGTGCTCGATCTCGGCTCCTTCAATGAGGCCGCCCGGCAGCTGAATTTGTCACAACCTGCGCTTTCAAGGCGAATCAAGGGTCTGGAAGCGTCCATCGGCGCGCAGCTGATCGAGCGGACGACACGCCACGTGGCGCCGACCCAAGTTGGGCGCGAGCTTTTGCCGTTGGTGCGGCGTTTGGTTGATGAATTCGAGGAGTCTATCCTGTCGATCAGCGATCTTGGCGGCCGCCATCGCGCGCAGGTCACCATCGCATCCGTCCCGACCGCAGCCTTCTATTTTCTTCCCAGGGTTGTAAGGTCGTTCAACGATAAATTTCCGGGCATTCGCTTCCGCATTCTCGATCTGTCGGCCAATGAAGGGCTTGATGCGGTGGCAAACGGCGAAGTCGAATTCGGCATCAATATTACCGGAGCGGCGCGCGCCGATCTCAATTTTACACCGCTCGCTGACGATCCTTTCGTGCTTGCCTGCCGCCGCGACCACCCACTGGCCAATTCGAAGCAACTCACCTGGGCGGATCTGGCCGGCCACCCACTTATCGGCGTCAGCAAAACCAGCGGCAATCGCGCCGTACTCGACCAGGCGCTGGCCAAGGCGAAGGTCCAACTCAACTGGTTTTACGAGGTCAATCACCTGTCCACGTCGCTCGGCCTCGTCGAGGCTGGGCTGGGCATTTCCGTGATGCCACGGCTGGCGACGCCGCAGGTCGAACACCCGCTGATTGCGACCATCCCGCTTTCTGCTCCGACCGTCAGCCGCACGATCGGACTGGTGGAACGCCGCGGCGGACGGCTTTCACCGGCAGCCATTCGCTTTCGTGAGATGCTGGTTCAGGAGTGGACCGCCTACTGACGTGACGACGCTCAGGCGCTGAGCCGGTAAGCGGCCATATTTATCCAGCAAGCTGGGTTCTTGTCTCGAAAAGGCCGCAGGAATCGCTCACTTAATCTCTTCATCGCCAGTTCAGACTGCCGCCGAGTGCCGTGCCGTGGCCGCCGTAAAATAGGTATCGAAACGAGCGGCGATGAGACGGACGAAGGGACGGCCCTTGGCTGTGATTTCAAACCCGTCATCGCGCCATTCGCACAGCGCATCGTTTTCCATTGCCGCGAGGCGTTTCGCCTGCATCATGACCTCGTCAGCAGGAGTGCCGAAACGGCGTAGGGCGTCGTCACTCGAAAATCGAAAATCGCACATCAGTTTCTCGATCACCCACCGGCGGACGCGGTCGTCGTCCGATAGTGCAATGCCGCGCACCGTGGCAGAGCCCTCACCTTCAATGCGGCGCGTGTAGTCGCCGGTCGCTGGTGTGTTCTGCAGATAGCCTTGCTCGAACTGGCTGATGGCCGAGGGGCCGAGCCCTATGATGGTATCGCACTGGTCGGCGGAATAGCCCTGGAAATTGCGCCGGAGCCGGCCCTGTTGTGATGCCAATGTCAAAGCATCGCCGGGCATCGCAAAGTGGTCGATGCCGATCGCCTGATATCCGGCGTCAAGCGCCAGCCTCCGCACGACTTCCGACTGCGCGTAACGTTCCGGTCCGTCCGGCAGCCATTCATCCTTGATCTGGGACTGGTGTTTCTTCATCCACGGCACATGGGCGTAACCGAACAGCGCCATGCGGTCGGGTGCCAGTTGCAGCGCCTGGCGCAATGTCGCGGTGGCGCTTTCGACGGTTTGGTGGGGTAGGCCGTAAAGCAGGTCGAGATTGACGGAATCGATCCCGCGGGCACGCGTGCCGTCAACGACATAGGCCGTCTGCTCGAAGCTCTGCAACCGGTTGATGGCCTTTTGGACGCGGGGATCGAAATCCTGGATGCCGAGGCTCGCGCGGGTCATGCCGAATTCCGCAAGTGCATCGAGCCTTTCCTCATCCATGTCGTTCGGGTCGATCTCGATACTGATCTCCGCATCGGGCAGGACGTGAAAAGCGTTACGGAGACGCTTGCCAAGCGTGATCAGATCGTCCGGGCGCAGCATCGTCGGCGAGCCGCCGCCCAGATGGATGGCGCCGGCCGGTACGCGTCCGTCGAGAAGCCGCCCGACGGTTGCGATTTCCGCGTGGAGAACCTGGAGATAGGCGCTGACCGGCTCGTAGCGCAGCGTCTGCTTGGTATGGCAGGCACAGAACCAGCATAGCCGGTCGCAGAACGGGATGTGCAGGTAGAGCGATACGGGCTTGCCCGCCGATAGCGTCGATATCCATTGCCTTGCGGTCTCAGGCCCGAGGCCGGAATGAAAATGCGGCGCGGTCGGATAGCTGGTGTAGCGGGGTACCTTCGCGTCGAGCATCGTTGCTGTTGGCAGCATTGGCGGCTCCGATCTGAGCATCGTTCGGCGGCCATGACCCAAAAGGACCGGCCTTCGCGGGCAACCTGTCCATGTTCTCCGCTCGCCGCTTTGATCTGGATCAAGGCGCGTCTCTTCGCTTGCCCCGAGAAGGAGGCAAGGGACCGCCGCGCGCGGTCCGACATCTGATTGATGCGGGGACGACGAGATGAAATACGGATCGGCGATCATCGGCACCGGCATAGCGGCGTTCTTCGCGCTGCTTGCTGCCGGACTTGCCAAGGACGAGCTGTTCGCAAGCCACATGGGAATTCTGGTGATCGTGCTGATCGGGACGGTTATCGTCCTGATGCGCCGGGCGTCATTTGCCCCGCAGCCGGCGGTCGATATGTCCGCCTACATGGACGGACCGATCCGCTACGGCGTGATCGCAACCGTGTTCTGGTGCGTCGTCGGTCTCCTGGTCGGCGTCGTCATTGCGCTGCAACTCGCCTATCCGGATCTCAATGTCGAGCCGTTCCTGTCCTTTGGGCGCGTGCGGCCGCTGCACACATCGGCCGTAGTCTTTGCCTTCGGCGGCAATGCGCTGATCGCGACCTCGTTCTATGTCGTCCAGCGCACCAGCCGTGCCCGGCTGTTCGGCGGCGATCTCGCCTGGTTCGTCTTCTGGGGCTATCAGCTGTTCATCGTCATGGCCGCGACCGGCTATCTGCTCGGCATTACCCAGGGCCGTGAATACGCGGAACCCGAATGGTATGTCGATCTCTGGCTGACAATCGTCTGGGTCTGTTACCTCATCGTCTTCCTCGGCACGATCCTGCGCCGCAAGGAACCGCATATCTACGTCGCCAACTGGTTCTACCTGTCCTTCATCGTTACGGTGGCGATGCTGCACATCGTCAATAACCTGGCCGTTCCGGTGTCGATCACCGGCTCGAAAAGCTACTCGGCCTTCGCTGGCGTGCAGGATGCGCTGACCCAGTGGTGGTATGGCCACAACGCGGTCGGCTTCTTCCTGACGGCAGGCTTCCTCGGCATGATGTACTATTTCGTGCCCAAGCAAGCCAATCGGCCGGTCTATTCCTACCGCCTGTCGATCATCCATTTCTGGGCGCTGATCTTCCTCTATATCTGGGCCGGCCCGCACCACCTTCATTATACCGCGCTGCCGGACTGGGCTCAGACACTTGGCATGGTCTTTTCCATCATGCTGTGGATGCCGTCCTGGGGCGGCATGATCAACGGTCTCATGACGCTGTCGGGCGCCTGGGACAAGATCCGCACCGATCCGATCATCCGCATGATGGTCGCGGCCATCGCCTTCTACGGCATGTCGACCTTCGAAGGTCCGATGATGTCGATCAAGGCGGTCAACTCGCTCAGCCACTATACCGACTGGACCATCGGTCACGTGCATTCCGGTGCGCTCGGCTGGGTCGGCATGATCACCTTCGGCGCCATCTATTTCCTCGTGCCGAAGCTGTGGAACCGTGAACGGCTCTATTCGGTGCGCATGGTCACCTGGCACTTCTGGTTCGCCACGCTCGGCCTCGTCGTCTACGCCGCCGTCATGTGGGTCTCGGGCATCCAGCAGGGCCTGATGTGGCGCGAATACGACCAGCAGGGCTTCCTCGTCTACTCCTTTGCCGAAACCGTCGAGGCAATGCACCTCTACTATGTCGTGCGGGCGCTGGGCGGAGCTCTCTATCTCATCGGCGGGCTGATCATGGCCTGGAACGTCACCATGACCATCCTCGGGTACCAGCGCGACGAACAGGAAATCGGTGGCGCCGTGCTCGCTCCGCAAGCGGCCGAATAAGGAAAGAAGACCATGGGTATCCTGGACAAACACGCGATCCTTGAGCGCAATGCAACACTTCTGCTGATCGGCTCGTTTCTGGTGGTCAGCATCGGTGGCATCGTCGAGATCGCACCGCTGTTCTATCTCGAAAACACCATCGAGAAGGTGGAGGGAATGCGGCCCTACTCGCCGCTGGAACTCACCGGCCGCAACATCTACATCCGCGAAGGCTGTTACGCCTGCCACAGCCAGATGATCCGGCCGTTCCGCGACGAGGTTGAGCGTTACGGCCATTACAGCCTGGCGGCGGAATCGATGTACGACCACCCGTTCCAGTGGGGGTCTAAGCGCACCGGGCCGGACCTTGCCCGGGTCGGCAACCGCTACTCGAATGAATGGCACGTCCAGCACCTGATCGAGCCGCGTGACGTCGTGCCGGAATCGATGATGCCGAGCTACGCCTTTCTGAAAAGCAAGCCGCTGCCGGTCAAGGACTTCGCCACCCATCTCAAGGCCAATGCCGCCGTCGGCGTGCCCTACAGCCAGGAGATGATCGACAATGCCGACGCCGACCTGCGTGCCCAGGCGGACCCGACAGTGGACACGTCCGGCATCGAGAGCCGTTACCCGAAAGCCCGTATCGGCGATTTCGACGGCAATCCGCAGGCGATCACCGAAATGGATGCGCTCGTCGCCTACCTGCAGATGCTCGGCACTCTGGTGGATTTCAAGACCTACGACGAAGCCGGCAGCGACCGCTGAGAAGGAGAACCCCGATGGAATATCAACAATTGCGGACCTTCGCCGACAGCTGGGGCCTTCTGGCGATGGCGCTGTTCTTTGTCGGCACGCTGATTTTTGCGTTTCGCCCCGGCAGCCGCAAATCCGCCGACGAGGCCGCACAAATCCCGCTCAAGGACGACTGATATGCACGATCCTCATAAAGATCCTCACCTGGACGAGTTGTCGGGCGTATCGACAACCGGCCACGAGTGGGACGGCATCAAGGAACTCAACAATCCGTTGCCGCGCTGGTGGGTCGTGTCCTTCTACGCCTGCATCATCTGGGCTCTCATCTATACGGTCTTCTATCCGGCGTGGCCGTTGTTCACTTCGGCAACCACGGGCGTGCTTGGTTATTCAAGCCGTGCGGATGTGCGCTCCGAACTTGCGGCGGCCGAAGCGGCCCGCTCAGGCTATGTCGCGGCAATCAAGGCCGCCGATATGCAGCAGATCCTTGCCGATGAAACGTTGCGCACCGTCGCCACGGCCGCCGGCAACGCAGCCTTCAAGGTCAATTGCATCCAGTGCCACGGATCGGGCGCGCAGGGCTCGAAGGGCTTCCCGAACCTCAATGATGACGATTGGCTCTGGGGCGGAACACCGGAGCAGATCCTGACGACGATCGCCCATGGTGTTCGCGCTCCGGAAGACGCCGACACCCATGTCAGCGAGATGCCCGCATTCGGCGATATTCTTAAACCCGCCGAGATCGCGTCTGTCGCCACCTTCGTTGCCGATCTGTCGAAAGGCAGCGGCTTTCCAGCGGAAACGGCACCAGGCGCGCAGATCTTCGCCCAAAACTGCGCCAGCTGTCACGGCGAGCGCGGCGAGGGCAACCAGGAGATGGGCGCGCCCAATCTTGCCGATACCCTATCCCTGCTGGTGGACGGCGAGGACGCGATCGCCGCGCAAATCCGCGCTCCAAAACACGGCGTCATGCCAGCTTGGGGCGGACGCCTTGGTGATGTCACGGTCAAGGAACTGGCGGCATACGTCTATTCGCTCGGCGGCGGCAAATAGACGTCGCGATACGGTCGCTTGACCTCGATCAAGGAGATTGGCGCCGCTGCGTGCCAGTCTCCGTTCAAAGACGAGTGGCCGGCTCTGCCGGCATCATGCCCGGGCGGCTGGAATGCTGGAAAAAATGGATATCGAGAGACTGGACGCCGAGGCGGTCAATTCGCAGAAACAGCGGCAGGTGCTGTATGCGCCGCGCAAGAAAATCTTCCCGAAGCGGGCCTCGGGAGGATTTCGCCGTTTCAAATGGCTGATCATGGCGATCACGCTCGGCATCTACTATCTGGTGCCATGGCTGCGCTGGGATCGCGGCGGTTATGCACCCGATCAGGCGGTACTGATCGACATTGCCAACCGGCGCTTCTATTTCTTTTTCATCGAAATCTGGCCACAGGAATTCTTCTATGTCGCCGGTCTGCTGGTCATGGCCGGGCTCGGCCTGTTCCTGCTGACCTCGACGGTAGGGCGCGCATGGTGCGGCTATACCTGCCCGCAAACAGTCTGGGTCGATCTGTTCCTGGTCGTCGAACGGGCGATCGAAGGCGATCGCAACGCCCGCATCAAGCTCGACAAGGAACCCTATTCGCTGCGCAAGCTAGCGCTGCGGACTGCCAAGCACGCGATCTGGCTGCTGATCGCCGTGGCGACGGGTGGCGCGTGGATCTTCTATTTCGCTGATGCGCCAACATTGCTCGTCGATGTCTTTACCGGTCAGGCGGCTTTCGTCGCCTACAGCACCATCGCTTTCCTGACGGCGACGACCTACGTCTTCGGTGGGCTGATGCGGGAGCAGGTCTGCACTTATATGTGCCCTTGGCCGCGCATTCAGGCGGCCATGCTCGACGAAGCGTCGCTGACGGTGACCTACAACGACTGGCGCGGCGAGCCACGTTCGCGTCATGCCAAGAAGTCGGCAGCGCAGGGCGCGGTGGTCGGCGATTGTGTCGACTGCAATGCCTGTGTCGCCGTCTGTCCGATGGGGATCGATATCCGCGACGGCCAGCAACTGGAATGCATTACCTGCGCGCTGTGCATCGACGCCTGCGACGGGGTGATGGACAAGCTCGGCCGGGAACGCGGCCTGATCTCCTACACGACGCTCAACGACTACAATGCCAATATGGCGCTGGCGACCGCCGGAGGCACGCAGCCGATCGACCCGGCGCGGGTGCGCACGGCTGACGGCAAGCTTGCCGCGACGCTGCGCCATATCAGCTTCGCCTCGTTCCTGCGGCTAAGAACGCTGCTCTATGCGGCACTCTGGTCGATGGTTGGTGTCGGCCTCGTCTATGCGCTGGTGACGCGTGAGCGGCTCGACGTCAATGTCCTGCATGACCGCAACCCGCAATTCGTCATGCTGTCAGACGGCTCGGTGCGCAATGGCTACACGCTGAAGATCCTCAACATGATCGCCAAGCCGCGCGTGATGGCCGTGCGGATCGAGGGCCTGCCGCAGAGCTCGGTCGCGATCGCCGGTATCCAGCCTCAGAGCGACGGATCCTTCCTCGTTCCGGTCGAACCGGATCGCCTGCGCAGCTTGAAAGTCTTCGTCACACAGCCGCGTCACGTTGCCGATAGCCAGTCGCAGACATTTCAGTTCGTCATCGAGGATACGCAAGGCCCCGAGACCAAGACTTACACGGCAACATTTCAGATACCGGGAGGCTCGAAATGAAATTGCAATCCCGCGAATTTACCGGCCGTCATATGCTGATGATCATGCTCGCCTTCTTCGGGGTGATCATCACCGTCAATGTCGTCATGGCACGGTTTGCCATGACCAGTTGGACGGGGCTGGTGGTCGAGAATTCCTACGTCGCCAGCCAGCAGTTCAACGAGAAGATGATGGCGGTGCGAACCCAGAACGATCTCGGCTGGGTTCCGAAGCTCGACATCGCTGCCGGAAAGATCACCTTCACGCTGATCGATCGCATCGGCAATCCGGTGAGGATGACCGGCGGCAAGGCGACCTTCCAGCACCCGACATTCGAGGCGGCGGATTGGTCGGTTGCGCTGCAGCCGTCCGGTAACGGCCAGCTCAGCGCGTCCTCGGTTGTTTCTCCCGGCATCTGGGTCGTCAATCTGGAGATCGACGGCGGACTTGCCGTGCCCTACCGCCACAGCGAACGTGTCCTCGTCAGGGATGGGGCACGCCAATGAGCTGCTGTGCCGTCGGCAATGCTGCCATGCTCGAGCTGGAAGCGGAACGCCAGGCCATGCCGCCGGCCGACGAAATCCGCCTGCTTAGCCACGTGCTTGGCGATGGCTTGCGGCAGACAAACCTGTCCGTGCCCGACGTGCATTGCGCTGCCTGCATCGGCAAGATCGAGCGGGCGCTGAGCAAGCTCGATGGCGTCGAGAATGCCCGTGTCAACCTTTCCACCCGGCGGGTCTCGATCCGCTGGCGCGATGGCGCAGTCCCGGATTTTTGCGGCGTGTTGTACCGGCTCGGCTATCCGGCACATCTGTTTTCCGATGAGGATGGCAAGAGTGATCGCACGCGGTCCGAGCTGATCCGGGCGGTTGCTGTCTGCGGTTTTGCGACGGCCAATATCATGCTCCTGTCCGTTTCCGTCTGGTCAGGGGCCGAGGGTGCAACGCGCGACATGTTTCATTGGGTTTCGGCCCTGATCGCGCTGCCAGCGCTCTTGTTGGGCGGCGGCATCTTCTTCCGCTCGGCGGCATCGGCGCTCCGGCATGGCCACACCAACATGGACGTCCCCATCGCCGTCGGCATTTCACTCGCTTTCGGCATGAGCCTCTACGAGACCATCAACCACGGCCAGCACGCCTATTTTGATGCGGTCGCTTCGCTGCTATTTTTCCTGCTGATTGGCCGCGTGCTCGATCACGTCATGAGGGAGAAGGCGCGTTCAGCCGTCAGTAGCCTTGTGCGGATGACACCGGCCGGGGCTGTCGTGGTGGCTCCGAATGGAGCCCGCGAATATATGCCGCTTGCGCGGATCGAGTCCGGAATGCAGGTATTCATCGCGGCTGGCGATCGCATTCCGGTGGATGCCATTGTCCGGCAGGGTATCTCCGAACTCGATTGCTCGCTGGTGACGGGCGAAAGCGATCCGCGGCCGGTGAAAGTCGGCGATGCAATCAGCGCCGGTACGCTCAACCTGACAGGACCGCTGACGATCGAAGTCACCGCCGCCGCGGAAGCCTCATTCCTTGCCGAAGTCATCCGGCTAATGGAAGCGGCCGAAGCCGGCCGTGGGCTCTACCGGCGCATCGCTGATCGCGCAGCGAGTTATTATGCACCGGCGGTGCATCTGACTGCGTTTCTGACAGGGATCGGCTGGCTGCTGGTTTCGGGCGATTGGCACAAGGCCATTACCATCGCGATCGCCGTCTTGATCATCACCTGCCCGTGCGCACTGGGCTTGGCCGTTCCAATCGTTCAGGTCGTTGCCGCGCGCCGGTTGTTCGAACGCGGCATCATGGTCAAGGATGGCTCGGCCATGGAGCGGCTTGCAGAGGCCGATATTGCCGTATTCGACAAGACCGGAACCTTAACGCTGGGCAATTTGAGCCTCGCTGGTAGCGACGTGCGAGATGAGACAGCCCTCGCCATCGCCGTCACCCTTGCCGGATATTCAAACCATCCCGCTTCCCGCGCCATCTGGATGGCGCATCCCGGCAATCATTATCCGGATGTCACCGTTGACCGGGTCACCGAACATCCCGGTCTCGGGATCGAGGCGACGATTGCGGGAAAGACCTATCGCCTCGGGCGCAGTCCCTGGGCGGGAACTGGCGAACCGGGCTCGCCGGGTAAGACGACTGTGCTTTCGGAAGACGGGATCGTGATTGCCTGCTTCACCTTCAGCGACACGCTTCGCCCGGATGCGGCTTCGACAATCAAGCGCCTGCATCACAGCGGCATGGCCGTCGAACTCCTCTCGGGGGACGCGCAGGCAGCCGTGCAATCCGTTGCGAAAACCTTGAAGATCGACCGCTATAGCGCCGGACTTCTGCCTGCCGGCAAGCTGGAACGGCTTCAGGCACTGGCGCGGGAGGACCGGCTGCCGTTGATGGTCGGGGATGGACTCAACGATGCTCCGGCACTCACCGCAGCGCATGTTTCCATGGCGCCGGCGACGGCTGCCGACGTTGGCCGCAATGCCGCAGATTTCGTCTTTCTGCGCCAATCCCTCAGTGCCGTTACCGTGGCGCTGGACGTCTCGCGCGGGGCCGACCGGCTGATCCGGCAGAATCTGGCTCTGGCCATCGGCTATAACGCCTTTGCCGTTCCGATTGCCGTCTTCGGCTATGTGACACCGCTGGTTGCCGCCATCGCCATGTCTGCATCCTCACTGCTGGTGATCGGCAATGCCCTGCGTCTCAATGCCGGGGCGGACGATTGCGACGCTCCTTCATTATCGTCAGCCGCCACCCGGGAGGGCCAGTTGCGATGAAATCGCTGATTTATCTCATGCCGGTTGCCATCCTGCTCGGATCGGCCGGGCTCGGCGCCTTCATCTGGTCGCTGAGAAGCGGCCAGTATGAGGATATGGACGGCGCGGCACAGCGGATACTGCTCGATGACGATTGTTCGCAGGATGCAGCAGACAATGGCTCCGGTTGATCGAGGTCAAGGCTGCAGCAGGTGTACGAGTGTTTCATCACGCGGAGGAACTGGCGGCACGTTTGCTGCGGTACGGTCAGATATCTGGCCGGGGAGGCCACCTATGGACGCGAATTTTCCGGACTGGGACAGAGTTGTGAGCGGAGTTCATCCGGCGGTCGACCTGTTGGAGTGCGCGTTGCGGGATCAGGCGGTGCTGTGCGACGCGCTGGAGAGTGTCGCAGACCGGCTACCGGACAAGGTCGCGCATGGTGAATGCCTGCACCTGCGCCGCGCGATCCCGCCGATTCTGGCGGCCGTCCACCGGCAGGAAGAGGAAGCCATCCTTCCATGGATGGCGCAGCGCTGGCAAACGCCCTCCGGCTTGGCGGAAATCCTCGACCACATCCGCTACGAGCAGCTCGAGGAGGAGTGCTATGCCGAAGAGCTCTGCGATGCCCTGCGCGCTTACGGCACAGGGCTTGTCAAACCGTCGCCGGAAACGCTCGGCTACATCCTGCGTGGCTATTTCGATTGCGCCAGGCGGCGCATCCGGTTTGACTGCACCGTTCTGCTTCCGATGCTTTCCGCCGCTCCCGCGTTGACGGTTTAACCGCAGCGCGCCTTCAGGCGGTTGAGGCTCGGGATCGTGATCTGGCGATTGGCAACCACGGAAATCACGCCGTCGGTCCGCAGCTTGGTAATTTGGCGTGATACCGTCTCGATCGTCAGGCCGAGAAACTCGGCGATGTCGATGCGCGATAGAGGCAGATCGAACGCGGTGCTGTCGCGTGTTTCAGGGCCGGTGGATGGGTCGATGTGTCCGGCAATGAGGTAAAGCAGGCTCGCGACCTTTTCGGCTGCGGTCTTCTGCCCAAGCGTGACCATCCAGTCCCTGGCCTCATCAAGCTCGCGCAGAACCTGAGCGAAAAGCCGATGCTCCATCTGCGGATACTCAGTTACCAGCCGTTCGAACGCGGCACGCGGCACTTCGCAAAGCTCGACATCAGATGCAGCTTCCGCCGTTACCGCGTTCTCGCGGCCAAACAAACGGCCGAGAAAATCCGGTGCGAACTGGAGACCGACAACCTGCTGGCGGCCGTTTTCGAGCACCTTGGTCAGTTTGACGACGCCGCGCATGACGTTGGCATAGGATTGGATCGGCGTTTCCTCACCGGACAGCAGTTTGCCTGCTTCGTACCGCGTCATGCGGGTGTGCTTTGCCATGGCAAGCAATTGCCCGGCATCAAGCGCACCGCACAATCCCTTGTGACGCACTTCACAACTCCGACAAAGGAAGGGTGTGTCGGAGTTGTGTATATCGATACGGGCGGCTTCTGACAGTTCGGTTCCCCAATGCGTAGTGAAATCTGCAACTAGAACACGTACTAGCAGATTGCGCCGGCCCCTGCCGCTGTGAAGTGGATGAGTGCGAAGGACCTTTCGTCGCGGGTCGCCCTTTCCGATGCCAATTGCCCGGCAGTGATTGCTTCGTGAAAGGGCCTGGAAGCCGCGTATCTTGAGCGGGTGCGACAATCGACTGATGCCAAAACCGGCAGCTCCGACCGGAATCATCACCGCAATTCTAAACAGAATTTAATTCTGGCAGGGCCATTCGTGACACCGTGTTGCCCGGTTCAAGGTCATTGATAACTGTCAATATTCGGATAATTCTAGCGTTCGAGAAAAACGTTGTCCCCACTGAAGGAAAACGACATGCGGTATCGGAATTCTCTCCTTGTCGTCGTTGCCGTTGCTGCGGGTGTTTTTCTTGGCCGTGCCGAACTCGGCCCGTATCTGCCGGACACGGTCGCACGCTTTCTGTCGGTGGATTCGGCAGAAAGCAAACCGAGCAGTGACGGCGGTCAGCCGAAGGGCGCAGCCGGGCACCGCAATGCAGTCACTGTAAACACGACGACGGCAAAAGCCGGTTCATTGCCGGTGACGCGCAGTTCGCTCGGAACCATCGTTCCATTCGCGTCTACCGCACTGTCCAGTCCGGTGTCGGGCACGGTTGCGCAGATCCTGGTCAAGGACGGTGCCGACGTCACGGCAAGCACCTTGCTGGTGCAATTGGATGATCGCACGATCAACGCAAATATCGCGCGGGACACTGCAGCGCTTGCCAAGGACCAGGCGGCGCTCGACGAGGCCAATACAAACCTGAAGCGGGTGGAATCGCTAAGCAGTGATGGTGCCGAGACCCTTCAGCAGTATGATGATGCAGTTGCCGCTGCAAAACAGGCGCAGGCCGCAATCGGCGTCGATAATGCCACGCTTGCGGCCGACAAAGTCGCGCTGACGCAGACACAAATTCGCGCGCCCTTCGACGGCAAGCTTGGAGTGATCCTGTTATCACCCGGGGCCTATGTCGCACCGGGTCAAGATATCGTCACGCTGACGCAGATGAAGCCGGTCTATGCGGAGTTCACGCTCCCCGAAACGGATCTGGATCTCGCCCGGCAGGCGCTTGCGGGCGGGCAGCTCAATGTCAGCATTTCCCCCACATTGTCGCAGGACAAGACGGCGGGAGAGAGCGGGCCGATCGTGTTCATCGACAACGCGGTCGATGGCCCCTCCGGCACGTTCAAGATGCGGGCGCGTC
Source organism: Pararhizobium sp. (assembly GCF_965279435.1). Taxonomy (NCBI): domain Bacteria; kingdom Pseudomonadati; phylum Pseudomonadota; class Alphaproteobacteria; order Hyphomicrobiales; family Rhizobiaceae; genus Pararhizobium; species Pararhizobium sp. The sequence goes on along the minus strand of NZ_CBDIHY010000002.1, from coordinate 452,155 downwards.
TTGAAAATTCGGGCGGAACATTCTGGCCGGGACAGTCGCTGAGTGTCACGGTCACCGCCGGCGAACAAAAGGATCTGGTCCTGGTGCCGTCCGTCTCCGTGCAGCCGCAGAGCGATGGCGCCGTCTGTTACGTCGTCAAGCAGGACAAGACGGTTGAAGTGCGCAAGGTGAAGGTGGCTTTCGCCGTTGGGGACACGACCGGTATCTCCGCTGGTCTCAAGGAGGGTGAGATCGTCGTTACCGAAGGGCAGGCGGGGCTGGTGGACGGAACGCATGTTGAGATCGTCGCGGCTCCGGCGGTGGCGGCCGAGACGGTGGCTGAAAGCGGGGCCAAAGCCGGAGCTGTCCAATGAACATCTCCGAAATTTTCATCCGGCGTCCGGTTGCAACGATCCTCTTGATCGTCGGGGTTCTGCTCGCAGGCGCTTCCGCCTACACAAACCTGCCTGTCGCCGCGCTGCCGCAGGCCGATTTCCCAACCATCAACGTGACAGCGCAGCTCGCCGGTGCCTCGCCGGACACGATGGCCAGTTCCGTTGCCACGCCTTTGATCAAGCAGTTCGAGACGATTGCCGGGATCGATACGATCAGCTCCAGTTCGTCACTCGGCAACACCCAGATCACCATCCAGTTCGATCTTTCGCGTGATATCGATGCGGCCGCCGCCGACGTCCAGGCAGCGATTGCCAGAGCTCAACGGCAATTGCCGGACAATCTCACCGCGCCACCCAGCTATCGCAAGGCAAACCCGGCCGATGCGGCGGTGCTGATCCTGGCTCTGACCGGCGACGGCGCCTCGCTGACGAAAATGGACGACGTTGCGGAAAACATCATTTCGCCGGCGCTCTCGACGATCTCCGGCGTGGCACAGGCGCAGGTCTATGGCGCCAAGGCCTATGCCGTGCGGATCGAGGTCGATCCACACAAGCTGGAGGCTCGCGGTCTTTCCCTTGACGGACTGGCGGCGACCGTTGCTGCTGCCAATGATCAGTCCCCCGTCGGTACCTTGCAAAACAAGTCGCAGGCTCTGACGGTCGATGTGGCGACGCAGCGCAGCGATGCCGAAGCCTTCCGAACCCTGATCATCGCCCAGCCGGGCGGCCGCATCGTGCGGCTCGACGATGTCGCCGATGTCGTGGACAGCGCTTCCATCGTCAATCAGGGGAGCTGGCTTGATGGAAAGCCGGCCATTGCGCTTGCCGTGCAACGCCAGCCTGGTGCCAATACCGTGGCGGTGGTCGATGCCATTCTGGCCAAGGTGCCGGAACTTCAGGCCAATCTTCCGGCAAACATGCACATCAACATCGTCAACGACGCCTCCGTCTCGATCCGCGCCGCAGTGTCCGATGTCGAGACGACGCTGATGATTACCATTGGCCTCGTTGTCCTTGTCATCTATCTCTTCCTCCGGCGGGTTTCGGCAACGCTTATTCCCGCACTCGCCGTACCGCTGTCGCTGGTGGCGACATTGGGCGCCATGTATGCGCTCGGCTTCTCGATCGACAATATCTCGCTGCTGGGCCTGACCCTTTCGGTCGGGCTTGTCGTCGACGATGCCATCGTCATGCTGGAAAATATCGTCCGCAAGGTTGAAGAAGGCATGGCGCCGCTTGAGGCGGCCATCGAGGGCAGCCGCGAAGTCACCGGCACCATCATTTCGATGTCGATTTCGCTGGTCGCCGTCTTCCTGCCCATCCTGTTGATGGGCGGCATCGTCGGGCGCGTGCTGAACGAGTTCGGTGTTGTCGTCACACTGGCAATCTTGGCTTCGGCGACCGTATCGCTGACAGTGACCCCAATGCTTGCGGCCCGGCTTCCACATCGGGACACGCAGGAGCCGCAGCGCCAGGGAGTGTTCGACAGGGTAACAGCTGCCTACGGCCGGGCCGTCGGCTGGTGCCTGAACCACCGCGCAATTGTCATGCTGGTGTTCGCCGCCACGTTTGTTGCGTCCGGATGGATGTTTGCCAGCCTGCCGCGCAGCTTTTTCCCTTCCGAGGATATCGGCATTCTGACGATCTCGACGCAGGCCCGCCAGGATATATCCTATCAGGCGATGAGCACGTTGCAGGCCCGCGCTGCGGCCATCGTCTCCAGCGATCCGAACGTCGCGCATGTGACCTCGACACTCGGTGCCGGACCTGGCGGATCGGCGCTCAATTCGGGGTCGCTTCTCGTTCAGCTGAAACCGCGCGATACGCGTCCGCCGCTTGATACGACGCTGCAGGCCCTGCGGCATTCGCTATCGCAGATCGCCGGATTGAAAACATTCATCACGCCCCAGCAGAGCCTACGTTTTGGTGGACGCAGCACCCAGAGCCTCTACCAGGTCGTCCTGCAATCGATCGATGCGGCGGCAGCACGGCAATGGTCGCAGACGCTTGGGGATGCCATGCGGGCTGATACCACCCACTTTGTTGATGTTGCCACCGACCTGCAGAACAATGCGCTTCAGGCCCATGTCACCGTCGATAACGACCGGGCAAACAGCCTTGGAATTTCGTCCCAGGCATTGCGTACGACGCTGGAGGCGGCATTCGGCAGCTATGTCGTCACCCAGATCCAGACGACCGGCAACAGCTATGACGTCATCATCGAATATGACCAGTCGCTGGATTGGAACGAGCAGTCCTTGTCGGCAATCCGGATTGCATCGGCATCCGGGACGCTGGTGCCGTTATCGAGCTTTGCCCGCGTCACACGTGAGGCAGGACCGGTCACGGTCAACCAGACAGGCCAGCTCACCGCAGTCACCCTGTCGTTCAATCTGCCGAAAGGCGTGTCACTCGGTACAGCGACCGCGCGTGTCGACGCGCTCAAGCAGCAGATCAATCTTCCCCCCACCGTGACGACGAACTATGCCGGGGCCGCCCAGATTTTCGAACAGGCAAGCGGCAATACCGGGCTGTTGATCGGCGCAGCCGTGCTGATCATCTATGTGGTGCTCGGTGTCTTCTACGAGAGCTTCCTGCACCCGCTGACCATTCTCTCCGGTCTGCCGTCCGCAGCCTTCGGAGCGCTATTGACCTTGAAGATTTTCGGCTTCGATCTGTCGATCATTGCCTTGGTCGGTTTGCTAATGCTGATCGGTATCGTCAAGAAGAACGCGATCATGATGATCGATGTGGCGCTGACGCTGCAGCGCGACGAACATCATGAAACGCACGAAGCCATCCATCTGGCAGCCGTGCGGCGTTTCCGGCCGATCATGATGACGACCTTCTGCGCACTTCTCGGCGCGCTGCCGGTGGCAATCGGAACCGGCGCCAGTTCGGAGCTGCGCCAGCCGCTCGGGGTTGCGGTTGTCGGTGGGCTTCTGGTCAGCCAGGTGCTGACGTTGTTCATCACGCCGGTCATCTTCGTCGAGATTGAGCGGTTGTCCGCCTTTGTCCGGTCGCTCTGGTCACGCAAGGGTGTGGTTGCACCTGCGGAGTAACAGGTCGGAGGGAGGCGGTAGCGGCTCGGCGTGAACACGCGACAGTTCAATCGCTTGGGCCGCACCACCCCGGCAGATGCTTTGCTGACTTGGTTCTGGCAAGTTTGAGGGCGGCGATTTCGGCATCCTTGAAATCTCTGTGCAGCAACTTCGCATCGATGCGGTTTCTCAAGAAATCTGCCCACATGAACTCGCTGAATGGCGTGTTGTCCTTGGCATATCCGCCCGCGCGGCGAAGTGCGCCGGCCAGCGACCGGTAGGGATCGTCGATAAGCCCGGCCACGGATTTCGGCAGGCTGTTGTGCGGCTGCCGCTCGCCTGCGGCATCGAACGGATATGTCCAGCGATAGTGATCCATCACAGACCAGAACTCCGGTTTGGCGAGATCGCTGAGATCGGCAACGACGCTGGTCAGGACATGAGCGACACCTTCCTCCAGCAAGGCCCTGACAAGATGATGGTGATCGATCAGATAGGCATTTTTCTTCCAGCCGATGACGACTGGAACCATATGGCGGCCGAGAAAATCGGCGCCGTCGTGTCCGGAAATCTCCCGCCATTCTAGCCGCTTGCAGGCGACTTCGCGAAAGCCGACTGTCATTTGGGTCGGCCGGAGGCTTGCTATCGCCACCGGTTGCAGATGGGGTTCGTAAGTTCGCGTCATGGGGCACCTCCGGTGCTTGATGCTTGGGTTAGAACGGCTGAAACGGCATCATCGACGCTGACGCTGCAACGTCCGGCAAGCTGAGGCGCTGCGGCGATGATCAGATCGCGGGCCCGGTCATGCACGCGGGCATATTGCACCCGCTTGCCGGAGGCCCTTACTGTCGTGTCGAACTCCAGCAGGGCATCGAGTGCAGTGCTATCCAGATCGAAGCTCTCCTCAAGACTGACGACGACGCACTTGCTGCGGCTGTCCGCCCGAACGCGGCTGACGATCGTGTTCAAAATGGCATCCGCATTGGCGAAGAACAGGGGCTGTGCCGGTCGCCAGACGGTGACCCCGGAAACCGGGAACGCGTCGGCGTGGCGGGCGACATCGACAAAATCGTGCCCTCCTGCGAGCCGCCCGAGACGCGCGACATAGGGCGATGCCATGCGCCTGAGCAGTGCCGCCAACGAAAAGGCGATTGCGACCAGCATGCCATCGAGAACACCGAATACCAGCACGCCAAGCGCTGCACCGAGCGCGATATAGCCGTCGCGTTTCAACCGCCACAGGCGCAACAACGGCATGGGGTCGAGCGCATGGGTCAATGCGGCGATGACCACCGCTGCCAGAACGGGCTGCGGGAGAAGAGCCACAGGTCCGGAGGCAAAAATGATCAGGAGTGCCAGGCCGAGCGCTGCGACAACCGCGGTCGCGCGGCTTTGCGCGCCTGCCGCCTCACTTGCTGCCCCTGCCGAAAACCCGGCCCCGACCGGCATGCCCTGAACGACGGCGCTGGCGAGATTTGCCAGGCCGAGGGCACCCAGTTCCCGGTTCGCATCCACAGTCTCGTTGTTGCGTAGCGAGAACGAGCGGATGGTTCCCCAGGATTCGGCAAACAGAATGAGCACCAGCGGTAGCACGTAAGGCAGAAGTGCTATGATTTCTGGCCATTGGCGCGACGAGAAATCCGGCCATGCGGGCAGAAGCGGGATAGCGCCGACAAGGGCAACGTCATGGCTGGAAAGATCGAAGATGGCCGAGACGGCAATACCGCCGCACAGCACCAGAAACGCACCCGGGAGGAATGGAACGCGGCGCAGTCCGATCAGGGCAACTAGGGCTGTTGCGCCAACGATAACGCTGGGCAGATGCCATTGTGGTACGGAGGCAACCAGCCTGGTCACCAGTTGCAGAATGCCGGATGCGTTGACCGGCACTCCGGCCAGAACCGGTATCTGGCGCAAGATGATGGTAATCGCCAGCCCGAATGCGAAACCGCGCAGCACGGGCCTCGATATGAACCCTGCCAGATTTCCGAGCCGGACCATCGATGCAATCAGGAACAGACCGCCGACCAGGGCAACGAGGATGATGGCGAGCACGGCTTTGTCGTCGGCTGAACCCGGTAGCGTCAGCAATGTTGCGGCCAGAATGGCGGCGGAGGAGGAGGTCGGGGTGACAATGGCAAAGCGGCTTCGTCCAAGCAGCCCATAGGCAAGGCAGCCGGCAATGGCAGCACAGATCGCCCGCTGTGGCGGCAAGCCGGCAATCCCGGCATAGGCGACAGCTTCGGGCAGCATCAATCCCGCGACCGACAGCCCCGCGATCCAGTCTCCCTTGCGCATTGGCCGCCGACCTTCCTCTGCTTTTAGGATAGGATCATTACCACAGGTTGCCTTGCATCAGGCTTAGCACTGCAGCGGCTCCCCAGGCGGTGATCAGAACTTGGCCATTGTGAGTGATTATGGCTAAGCGCTGCCATCTCTGGAAAGGGCCGATACCGTAAAACGTGATCAATTTCATGCGTCTTCGTCAACATGCCTAAAGCCCGAACAGACTGTGGTTCGAGCCAGATTACGAAATAGTTTTAACGCTTTTAGTTTTTTGCAATTGAACCGGATCATGGAGATGGTCCGCCGGTCGATGCGGAATACGAGCGAGCCCCGAGCATGCAGCCTGTGCTGTATGTTCGGGGCTGGCAGGCCGTTTATGCCATACGGCGGATATTGGCTTGAAGCTGCTGAGCCTGATTTTGCAGGACATTGTAGCGAGCGGCCGGGATCGCACCATTGTTATGATCAGCCACGGATATGGCTTCGTGGCGGATCTGGGCGTCGTCGGCTCTCAGGCGCTGATATTCACCGCTGGTGAGAAGGCCGTGTGTCCTGTCCGCATTCATGTTGCGGTTGTCGGCCCGAAGCTCAGCCAGGATCGTATCAAGCCGCGACCGGTGGACGTAGGCAGGGGCATAGGCCGGAACAACATAGGTCGGACCGACTGTGTCGTCGTTGGTGATGTCCTCGTCGTTGAGCATGAATGCGCGGTCACGGTGGCCGTCGTGGTGATCATGATCATGGCCCGTATCGCCGTGAGATCCGGCGAAAGCAACACCCATGGAGGCCGAGATGAAAATTGCAGAGATTGCTGCGGTTTTTGCAAAAGAGAACATTTGCGTCACCTTTAGTATTAGACGCGTCTAAAGCGTCTCTTGACAGGAAGCCATCTTATAGTGTCGCGTCACGGCGCGGTTGCCGCCGGCAATACATGGCTTCAATCCGGGAATATACTGCGCATGCCCCGTAAGATCATGTTAAATTAAAGTAATATTGTGACGCCTCTACTGGCCACAATTTCGATCAATTGTGAGAGGGAGGCGTGACTTGGTGCGAGGCGTTGGACCAACTGGCATCGAGGACACTTCCCGCGCATAATGACTGGCCACAGATCAGTTTGATGAGGCGATTTCACGCTTGCCTTCTGAGGCGTGAAGCCTCTGGTCCCCGACAGGGAGACATGACCCCTTCGCCGATCTTCCAACCGGATAGAAGGCTGCCATTGTTCCCTGACTAACCTCTCTTCGGCTGCTCGAAGGGGCGCTGGTCGTCGCCGATCTGGCGGATATAGAGGTGGCGGAAGTTCGGGTTGGTGTTGACGAAGATCGGCAGGCTGGCAGCGCCGATGACCGGTGCGTCGTCCGTCAATTCCCCGACCACGAGGCGGGGCGAGCGGCGGTCCTTGCGTTCGCTCAAGGAGCGGTGCAGCGGGTAAGCGCGTTCCACCAACGCAGTGATGATTGAAGGCGGTAATGATCCACCGACGGTGATGAATTCCGGATCGATCGTGCTTTCGAGAATGGCGGTGAGGAAACGCAGGCAAAGTCCTGCCTCTTCCATCCAGGCCGACAGCTGGGTGTCGCGCCGGGCATGGATATCGGCAAGGATCGACAAGTCGGCAACTGCCGCATCGGCCTCCTCGATGCTCCATTCGAGTGCCGTCGCGATTCCATTCAGCGAAAGCACGGCATCGATGATCGGCGGCTCGCCGTTGTCGCGCATGCGCTTCGGCTGAAACGGCAGCAACCCCAGTTCGCCGGCGTTGCCCCATGCACCTTTCAACGGCATGCCATCAACGATCATGCCGGCACCGACGCCGTAGCCGATGTAGAGATGCGCGAAATTGCGCTTGTCCGTGTCGCTGCGGGCAAAATGCTCGCCGATCGCCGCTGCCGTCGCGTCATTCTCGACCAGCACCGTCAGCCCGCACAGCTCTTTCAGGCGCTGGGCAACAGGGACATTGGCCCAGGCATCCCATCCGGGTTGCTTAGTGGCAAAATCGTAGATGTCATCGTCAAGCGTTGGCAGCACCAGCCCGATGCTCCAGATTTTTTCACGCGGCACCGCTGCCTCGTCGATCAGGCTGTCGGTCAGGCTGGCAATGTGTTTCAGTGTCGGTTCCGGCTCGCGCGTGTCGCCCGTCCAGGTTTTCCTGCCGATGACCTCCAGCAGCAAATTGCACACGACCAAAACGACACGGTTACGATCGAGATGGATGCCGATGGAGAAACCGGCGATAGGGTTGGCGCCGAGATAGATTTGCGGCTGGCCGCGCTGACCCTGGGATCGTCCGGTCTCGATGATGAACTGCTGGTCCAGCAATTCCCGCGTGATGCCGGAAACGGTCTGCGGCGTCAGCCCGACCCGCTTGGCAATGTCGATGCGGCTGAGCGGACCGGACTGGTGCAGCGCTTCGAAGATGAGCCGCCGGTTGAAAATGCGGGAATGCTCGAGATTGGTGCCGGTGACATCGGGCAGCCTTTGCCGCCCTTCGGCGAGCCTGGTCAGCTTGGGCGCTCCTGCCCGTGTCTTTGGCGTATCGGTCATTCCGTTTCCATTCAGCGTGCCCGGAATTCCTGGCCGAGGATGCCATAGGCCGGGCCTGAGCGGCGCCCGAGCATGGCCTGTCCGGCAGCGTCGAAGAGATGGACCGCGGCGACCGGGGCGTCGGCCACGAAGCGATCGCCAGCCGTGCAGAAAATATCGCCGGGATAGCGGACGGTGATCATCTGCCCGTCGGCGAGTCGCAGATAGACGATGCTGGTTTCGCCGAGATGTTCAACGAGGTCAACAGTACCCTCGATCTTCACCGAGGGACCATCCCCGGGGATCCAGTGTTCGGGGCGGATGCCGATGGTGACCGTTGCGCCGGCCGCGACAGTGGCTCCGGAATAGGGGAGGCTGACGAGCTGTTCGCCGACCGAGAGGTGCAGATTGCCGTCTACGATAGCATTGACCCGCGCTTCCATCAGGTTCATCGCCGGAGATCCGATGAAGCCGGCGACAAACAGGTTGGCCGGGGCATGATAGAGATCGAGCGGCGTTCCCACCTGCTCGATGCGGCCTGCATTGAGCACGACGATCTTATCGGCCAGCGTCATCGCCTCGACCTGATCGTGCGTCACATAGACCATTGTCGCGCCGAGTTCGCGGTGCAGTTTGGCGATCTCGATACGGGTATTGACGCGCAGCGCCGCGTCGAGGTTCGACAGCGGTTCGTCGAACAGGAAGACTTTCGGCTGGCGCACGATGGCGCGGCCGATGGCGACACGCTGGCGCTGGCCGCCTGACAGCGCACCGGGCTTGCGGTCGAGCACGGCATCGAGTTTCAGGATTGACGCCGCCTTGCGGACACGCTTGTCGATCTCGTCCTTGGGAATCTTTGCGAATTTCAGGCCGAAGGCCATGTTCTTGTAGACGTCCATATGCGGATAGAGCGCATAGGACTGGAACACCATGGCAATCTGTCGTTCCGCAGGCGCAATGTGATTGACCACCTGGCCGCCGATGCGGATGTCGCCGCCGCTGATCTCTTCAAGCCCGGCGATCGCCCGCAGAAGAGTGGACTTGCCGCAGCCGGACGGGCCGACGAAGACGACAAACTCGCCATCTTCGATCGTGAGGTCGATCCCGTGCAGCACCGTGAAAGCGCCGAACGCCTTGCGCACATTGGTCAGGGACAGGTCAGCCATGGATGTTTCTCTCTTTGGTGGCAGGGTGCATCATTTGACCGCTCCCGCGGTCAGGCCCGAAACGATGCGGCGCTGGAAGATCAGGACGAGCAGGATCAACGGCACGGTGACGATGACGGAGGCCGCCATGATCGTACCGAACGGCAGCTCGAAACGGCTGGATCCGGAAATCAGCGCCAGACCAACGGGAACGGTGCGGACCGTGTCGCTAAGTGTGAAGGTGAGGGCGAAGAGGAACTCGTTCCATGACGCGATGAAGGCGAGCAGGCCGGTGCTGGCAAGTGCCGGCGCCAAGAGCGGAAAGTAGATCTGCCAGATCATCGCCCAGGTCGAGCAGCCATCCATGCGGGCGGCGTCCTCCAGCTCCGACGGAATCTGCCGGATGAAGCTGGTCATCACCCAGACCGTAAACGGCAGGCTGAAGATCATGTAGGACAGAACGAGGCTGCCAAGGCTGTTGTAGAGCCCGAGCCAGCGGATGGTGCCGAACAGGCCGGACAGCACGACGATCTGCGGGAACATCGAGGCGCCGAGGATACCTGCCAACACGATGCCCCGGCCCCGAAATTTCATTTTCCCAAGCGCATAGGCCGAGGTGATGGCGAAGATCAGTGACAGCGTCACGACGCTGACTGCGACGATGGCCGAATTCAGGATGTTGCGCAGGAAATTGCCGTTGCTGAGCAGGTCACGATAGTTGGTGAGGTCGATTGCCGGAAAGAAATCGACCGAGAACAGGGCAGCTCCGGATTTGAACGACGAGACGATTGCCCAGTAGAAGGGGAAGATCGTGTAGAACACCACGACGATCTTCAACAATGTCAGCGCAATAGTTTTGGCAAGGCGTTTCATCGGCATCCTCACTCGCTGATCAATCGGATCTTGGTGATCTGGACATAAACGGCCGCCACCAGCGAAATCATTAGAAAGACCAGCATCGCCACGGCCGAGCCGTAGCCGACATCCTGGAAATCGACCAGTTGCTGGCGGGCGTAGATCGAGATGGTCGCGGTTTCGCGGCTCTTGGAACTCAACACATAGGCAAGGTCGAACATCCGCACTGCATCCAAAAGGCGGAAAAGGATGGCGACAGCAAGGGTTGGCCAAAGCAGCGGCAGGGTGATGTAGAAGAATTGCGCCCAGCTTGGCGCGCCGTCGACCTTTGCGGCCTCGTAGAGATCACGCGGAATGATCTGCAGGCCGGCAAGGATCAACAGCACCATGAACGGTGTTGTCTGCCAGACATCGACGGCGATGATCGCCGCCATTGCGGTGCCGGCTCCGGCCGTCCAGGCAATGCCGTGGCTGATGAAGCCAAGCTTGATCAAAAGCGCATTAACAACGCCGTACTGGTCATGCAGCATCCATTGCCACATCTGCGCTGAGACAACCGTCGGGATCGCCCAGGGGATGAGCATGATGGCGCGCAGTGCACCACGGCCCTTGATCTGGCTGTCGATCAGAAGAGCGATGGCAACACCGGCCAGCGTTTCCAGCGTTACCGAAATCACCGCGAAGAAGGCGGTGTTGCGTACTGCATGCCACCAATCACCATCCTTCATCAGCGCCAGATAATTGCCAAAACCGATGAAGCGCGGCAGGTCGCCAGCCTCCAACGAGGCGTGCATGAAAGAGAGATAGGCCGTACGGGCCAGCGGCCAGGCGGTGACCGTGGCCAGCACGATCAGCATCGGGGCCAGCAGCAGCCAGGGTTCGATACGTTTGATCCAGCTTGATTGAGGTGCCGTCTGCGCCATCATGCCCCGACCTTGATTGTTTGCCGGCGATTGCCCGGTGGTTTTGCAAGAGCGGCGCCGACGACGCCGGCACCTTCACCAAGTGCTGCAAGCTTGAGCGGTATAGTCTTGCAGCGGTCCGCCCAGATATTTTCGCGCATGTGCTGTTCCAGCTTTTCGCGATAGCGCCCGGTCGAACAACCGAGCCCACCACCGAGAACCACCGCTTCGGGGTCGATCATGTTGATCATCTGCGCCAGCAACCGGCCGGTCACCTCTGCAGCCTCGTCAAGAATGCGTGTGCTGAGAAAATCGCCCTCGGTGCTCATGGTTTCCAGCGTGCGAACGCCATCCTCCAGAGGTTCCCCGGCGCGGCGGGAGAAGGAGCGTTGCATGCCTTTGCCAGAGGCAAAGTCCTCGGCATTGGCAATCGTCAACCCGGTATCGTCTTCCTTTGGAAGCGCAAGCTCCGAGCTGGCGAAGTGAATGGCGAAACCGTTGGCGCCAGACCATGGCCGGCCGTTGATCACGAGCGAATAGCTCATGCCGGTGCCGAGCGACAGGTAGACGAAACTTTGATGGGGAACGCCGGCACCGAAACGGGCTTCCGCGTGGGCGGCGGCGCGCACATCGCTGTCGGCCATTGTAGGAATGCCGAGCAGACCCTCGATTTCGGCGCCGATGGCTTCGATCGAAAAATTCCAGTCGCTGCAGACACGTCCCTCGATATCGACCAGTTCCGGCACGGCAATGCCGATCGACAGCGGAAACCGGCCCTCGGCCTTTGCCAGCGCGATAATGTCTGCAGCGATCTCTGCGACATCGCGGAGGATCGCGGCCGGGCCTTCGGCGACCGGCGTCGGCCGGCGCCGGAAATGGGTCATCGCACCCGATTGGATGTCAACGAGGCCAGCCGCGATCTTGGTGCCGCCAAGATCGATGCCGACGCGATAATCACCGCTCTCCATCATTGCAGCTGCAGTTGGTCGTGTTGCTCCGGCGCCTGTCATGCCTGGGCCGCCGCGGCGGTATCAAGCAGGATACGCACCTGCTTGCAGCGGTGAATAATGGTGGCCGGCCATTGCGGGTCGAAACCTTCGCTCTGTGTCAGCCGCTTGGCTGCCCCCTGCTTGTGGGCGCCGTGGATAACCATGGCGACAGCTTTGGATAGGTTGGCGATGGTGCCAAGGCCGACGGTCAGGCCATGATGCGGCACGGCATCGAGCGATGGAAAATCAGGGAACGTGCCGAGATTATCGCGGCGCGTCTCTTCCGCGAGCTTGACGATGCAGCTTGGCCCATCGGCTGGGCTGCCCGGCGGGTTGAAGGCGACGTGACCGTCGGTAGCGCCGGACGCGAGAATGAACAGGTCGACACCGCCTGCTGCCTTGATGCGATCATCATAAGCGCCGGGGTTCGTTGCATCCGGAAACCAGACATGCTCCTTCGGAACCTGATGGGCAGGTTCGATCCCGGCATTCAGCCGCTGGCGGATATCGTGTTCGGCGAAACGGCGGCAGCTGTTGTGTGCGTCGGGCGGGCAAAGACCCAGACCATCTTCGCCACCGCCAAGATATTCGTCCATCATCACCAGAACGAGATTGGAGAGATCGAGATTGCCAGCCGCAGTCTTGTCGGCCATCGCGTCGTAGATCGGTTTCGGCGAACGTCCACTCGGGCAGCCGAGGAGATATTGATTGCCATCGGCGCGCGCGGCGGCAATGGCAGCCAGGATATCGGTGGCAAGCACATCGCCGATTTCGGCCGGTGAGTTCAGGATTTCAGCGGAATGCGCGGGCAAGTCAATTCTCCAGTCGGATCGAGTAAGGCCGGCGGCCGAGCGCCGGCCATGCGGCCTTGGGCTTAAAGGCCGAGCGTCTTCAGATAGTCGCGATTGTGCTTGGCGATCGGGTAGGGCTTTTCCGGTGGGCAGGGGTACATGTCCTGCTCGACGACTGCGAAACCATCGTAGTTGCGGGCTTCAAGGAACTTCACCACGTCGGCGAAATCGATCGCGCCTTTGTCCAGTTCGCACATGACGCCCATCTGGAACGCGTCCATGAACGGAATGTTCTCGTCGGTGATGCGCTGACGCAGCGCGCCATCCATGTTCTTGAAATGATAGTAGGGAATACGGTCCGCATGCCGGGCCATGAAGGCGAGGGGATCGGCGCCCGTATAAATGTGGTGGCCAAGATCGAAGCAGAGGCCGACGTGCTCCGGCTTGGTATCGGCCAAAAGCCGCTCTATTTCTGCTTCGGTTTCGATGCAGGTGCCGACATGCGGATGGAAGACAAACTTCATGCCGTATTCTTCGACGACACGCTTGGCGGTTGCGCTGACGATGGCAATCATCTGCGCCCAGGCCTTGTCGTCAAGCAGGCGGTCGCCAGGTGCGGCGTAGGATTCAGACTCGTCCATCAGCACGAACCATTCCGCGCCTGCGGCTTTCAACAGCGCGCAGATCGGCCCGACGCGGGCAGCCAAGGTTTCAGCGGAATCGGCAAGAGATAGCGGATGCACGACGCCTGTGCCGCAAAGCTTGATGTCGCGGCGGCCGAGTTCGGACAGCAGCGTTGCCGGATCGGTCGGCAGGTAGCCCCAGGGGCCAAGTTCGGTGTAGCCGTAACCGGCCTTTTGCACTTCATCGAGATAGCGTTCCCACCCGACCTGCTTTTCATCCTTCGGATACCAGACACCCCAGGAGTCCGGCGCTGTCGCCACTTTGATCGTCATTGTCTTGTTACCTTGCATTTGGAATAGGCGGTTCGCACCGCTCTCTGGCGGCGCGAACCTTGTTTTCGAGAGGGCTTACCAGCCGCCGCGTGACTTCAGGGCATCGAGCTTGGAGGCCAGATCGTCGATCGCTGTATCGCTTGCCGATGGGTTGGCGAGGCCGGAATGGAGATTGTTGGAAATTTCCGTCGAAACGCGCGGATAGTCGCTGCCGGTGATGCTGGTCGGCCGGGTAACGACGTTCTCGAAGGCGGCCTTGGCGCTCGTCAGGAACGGGATGGCCTTCAGGATATCGGCATCGGAAAACAGCGACGAGATGCTCGGGATGTAGGACCCCGCCAAAGCCCGACGCTTTTCTTCCTTTTCTCCAGCGAGATAGGCGACGAGTGCAGCCGCTTCCTTCGGGTGAGCCGAATATTTCGAGACGCCGAGATAGGCGGCACCATCGATGCCGACATGCTGGCCGTTTGCACCCTTGGGCAGTGGCGCCACGCCGACCTTGTCCTTGATCGAGCTGTCATCGCCATTGGCCAGAGACCAGGCGTATGCCCAGTTGCGCATGAAAACCGCATCGCCGTTCTGGAAGACGCCACGCGAGCCTTCCTCGTCATAGTTCAGAACGCCTTCCGGAGAGATCGTCCCGACCCAGCCGGCCGCCGTCTTCAGCATTTCCTTGGCTTCGGACGAAGCAATGGTGATCTTGCCTTCGGCATCGATGAAAGTGCCGGCACCGCTGCTTGCAAACCATTCGGTAGCATTGCAGACCAGACCTTCGTAAGCCCGGCCCTGCCAGACGTAACCCCACATCTTTTCATTGCCGGCCTTACGCTCGCCATCCTGGACAAGCTGAGCCGTCGTCGTCAGGTCAGCCCAGGTTTCCGGGACCTTGGCACCGTACTTGTCGAGCAGGTCCTTGCGGTAGAACAGAAGGCCGGTATCCATGTACCAGGGCATGGCGACGAACTTGCCGCCGACCGTGCCCGCGGCAACCGCAGACGGGAAATATTTGTCGACCGTGCCGGCTGGCATGGCTTCCGCAAGGTCCAAGAGGTGGCTCTTCAGCGGGCCGACCCAGACGCCATCAAGGATCATCACGTCGACATCGGTCGATTGTGCCGACAGCAGCTGCTGATACAGCGACAACACGTCATCCCAGTTTGCCGGCATCGTGGTGATCTTCACCTCGTTGCCGCTTTCCTTGCCCCAGGCCTCAGAACCTTCCTTGCACAATTGCAACTCGATGCCGGACGACGAGCAGAAGATATTGATGGTTTCGGCCTGCGAGACGGCGGGATAGGCGGCCGACAGCCCGAGGGCGGCAATGCTGAATGCGAAGACTTTGCTGATGGACATGTTTTACTCCCCTTTTATTAAATCCAGATTATGGATCATAATATCGAGAAGTTTCCGTCTGTAAATGGAAAATTTCGGTATCGGGCGTTAAAAATCGAATGTTCATTCCATTTTCACGCTTGAGCAAGGGGTTGGCTTCCGGTATTTAAATTCACGATCCGAATTTAATTCGCGCAAAAAGCGCAACAAGGAGTGGGATATGCGATTAAGAGTTGGCCTGGTTGGGCTTGGGGAAGTGGCACAGCTGATGCACATTCCGACGCTGCACAAACTGCAGCAGCAATTCGAGCTGGCAGCCGTCCATGACGTTTCGCCGTCCGTGCTGGCTGAGGTTGCCGATCACTGGAAGATCGCCAAGCGCTACGATACGGCCGACGCGCTGTTTGCCGATCCCGATATCGATGCCGTCCTGATCCTCAGCCCCGACCAGCATCACGGTGAACAGGCAAGGGCAGCGATTGCTGCCGGCAAGCATGTCTTCATCGAAAAACCGGCCTGCCTGACCCCGGCCGATCTGGAAACGCTGGTGGCTGCCGAAGCTGCATCCGACCGCGTCGTCATGGTCGGCTACATGCGCCGCTTTGCGCCGGCGTTCATGGCCGCAAAGCAGGAGCTCGCAAATTTCGGACCGATCTCCTATGTCCGCGTCCGCGACGTGATTTGCGAAGGCCCATGGTTCTTCAACCAGACGGACAAGGTCGTGACGCCGAAGGGCGACATTCCGGCAAAGCTGATCGACGAGAGCCGGGCGCTGCGCAAGGAAATGATGGACGCGATGTGCGGGGCCGATGCACCGGCGATCGTCAAGCGCGGCTATGAAGTGATGACCGGTCTCTGCTCGCACTCGCTGTCGGCCATGCGCGATCTTCTCGGCGGCTCGCCCAAGCGCGTAATCGGCGCGCAGCTGTCGCAGAATGGCGAACAGCTGACCGCCATGTTCGACTATGGCAGCTTCACCGCCATCTACGAATGCCTGATTGACGATATCGCCCGCTTCGATGCCGGTATCGAGGTTCTGTCGAAAAACAAGCGCCTGCAGTTCCGCTACAACACGCCGTATCTGCGCAATCTGCCGATGACGCTGGAAGTGCAGGAAAGCACGGCCGACAGCAATCTGGTGCGCACGCTCGGGCCGTTCCACACCGACGCGTTCCAGATCGAGCTCGAAGCCTTCCACGACACGATCGTCAACGGCACGCCCAATCGCACGCCGCCATCCGACTCGCGCGAGGACGTCGATCTGTTCTCGAAAATCCTGGCGGTCGCCACGGCGACACTGGCTTCCTGAACCAGCGGCCCTTGATCAACATTTGCAGCACGTACTCCCCGCCTGAAGGGCGGGGAGTTTCCAAGCCTTTGCCGTCCGTCTCAGTCGATGCGTTCACGGCAAAACGGGGTTCGCACGCGGCCGCACAAACGGCCACGCGCTCTATCCAACGATCGCGGTTTACTTGACGTCCGTGACTGTCAGTTTGCCTTCGACGCGCTCGACGACGAATTCGACATTCGCGCCTTCCTTGAGCTTTGCGAGGATGGCGTCGTCCTTTACGCGGAACACCATGGTCATCGCCGGCATTTCAAGCGTCTTCAGCTCCTCGTGAATGAGGGTGACCTTCTTTGCCTTGAGGTCAATTTTCTTGACGGTGCCCTTGGTGAATTCAGTGGCAAATGCGCCGGATGCAACGGTGACCGCAAGAACGGTGGCTGCGGCGAATTTGATGAAGGATTTCATGATCATATCTCCTTGAGGGTGGGTTATTTCTTGGTGACAGTCACATCGCCATGCATGCCGGCGTCGTAATGACCGGGAACAAGGCAGGCGATCTTGAACGTGCCGTCATTGGTGAACTTCCAGATGATTTCACCCGACTTTCCGGCCGCCAGCCGGATTGCGTTCGGGTCGTCATGTTCCATGTCCGGGAATTTCTCCATCACGGCCTTGTGCTCCATGACCTTGTCTTCCTGGTCGAGGACGAACTCGTGGTCGAGCTCGCCGGCGTTTTTGATGGAGAAGATGATGGTCTGGCCTTTGCGAACCTTGAAGGTGTTCGGCGTAAAGATCATCTTGCCGTCTTCCGTTTCCGTCATGGTGACCCGGATAGTCTGGGTAGCCTGTGCCTTCACGCCGGGCTCGCCGACAGTCATGGCCCCACCGTGGCCACCGGCGTGTGAACCGACGGCCAGGGCAGGAGAGGCGAGGCCTGCGAGAAACAGGGCGATCATTGCAGTCTTCATGATGCAGTCCTTTGAACTGTTGGGAGATAGATTCAGCCGTGTTTCATCGGCTTGGGTGTGACCTTGGTTTTGGCATCCGTGGCCTTGGTCGTGTCAGGCAACGCGCCGGTCCACTCCCAGGCTTGTGTCCCCGGCGGGTTTTCGTACCAGCCGGGATCGCTGTAATCGCCGTCGGCTATGCCTTCGCGGACCTTCACCACCGAGAACATGCCGCCCATCTCGATTGGACCGTGTTTGCCCCATCCGGTCATCATCGGGACGGTATTTTCTGGGATTTCCATTTCCATCTGGCCCATATCCGCCATGCCTGCAGTTCCCATCGGCATGTAGTCCGGGCGGATTTTCCTGATTTTCTCGGCAACTCCCTTCTTGTCGACACCGATGAAGGTCGGGATGTCATGGCCCATGGCGTTCATCGTGTGGTGCGACTTGTGGCAATGAATTGCCCAGTCGCCCGGATATTTGGCATCGAACTCGTAGGCACGCATGGCGCCGACGGGGATGTCGATGCTCACCTCCGGCCAGCGGGCTTCGGGTCTGACCCAGCCGCCATCGGTGCAGGTGACTTCGAAGTCGTAGCCGTGCATGTGGATGGGATGGTTGGTCATGGTCAGATTGCCGACGCGCACCCGAACCCGGTCATCCTTGGACACGACGAGCGGGTCGATCCCCGGAAAAATCCGGCTGTTCCAGGCCCACAGGTTGAAGTCCGTCATTTCCATGATGCGCGGAACATAGGTGCCGGGGCCGATGTCATAGGCGCTGAGCAGGAATACGAAATCCCGGTCGACGCGCATGAACTTCTCGTCCTTCGGATGAATGACGAACATCCCCATCATGCCCATGGCCATCTGGACCATTTCGTCCGAATGCGGGTGGTACATGAAGGTGCCCGACTTCACGAGATCGAACTCGTAGACGAAGGTCTTGCCGACCGGGATGTGCGGTTGCGACAAACCGCCGACCCCGTCCATGCCTGATGGCAGGATCATGCCATGCCAGTGCACCGTCGTGTGTTCGGGCAGCTTGTTGGTCACGAAGATGCGGACGCGGTCTCCTTCGACCGCCTCGATCGTCGGACCCGGGGATTGGCCGTTATAGCCCCAGAGGCGGGCCGTCATGCCCTCCGCCATCTCACGCTCGACGGGCTCGGCGACAAGGTGGAATTCCTTGACGCCGTTGTTCATGCGATGCGGCAGCGTCCAGCCGTTCAGCGTTACGACCGGGGTGTAGTCCGGCCCAGAGGAAGGGCGGGCAGATACCTGCGTTTCGGCTGTTTCCATGACGGCAGCATCGGGCAGCCCCATATTGGAGGTCTTTGCCCATGCAGCGCTTGATACCAACGCGGCACCGGCGCCCAGCATTTGTCTTCTGTTGAACATATCTTGCGTCCTTTCTCAGTGACCGCCGCCGCTATCGGCAGCCGCCGCCACGTCCGGTTCGCCGCCCGCTGCCCCCGCACCGCCGCCATAGATGGCGGGGGCGAGGTTGGCTTCGGCCAACCAGAAATCGCGTTTCGCGTTGACAGCCAGAAGGATCGAATTGACCTTCTCGCGACTGTCGGTGAGCAGTTCGAATGTGTTGGTGATCATGCCGTTATAGCTGAGGAGGGATTCTTCCTCGATCTTGGCGCGAAGCGGCACGACACTGTTGCGATAGTGCCGGGCGATATCGTAATTGGCGCGATAGGCTTGGTAGGCAGACCGGGCTTCGGAGCGGACGTTGACGGCCTTTTCCGCAAGCAGGTTGGCGGCCCGCATATAGGCCAGCTCCGACTTGCGCATGCGGGCCTTACCACTGTCGAAGATCGGGATCACGAACTCCAGTTCGATATTCCCGGTCGTATCGGCTTTTTTCTCGCCGTCTTCCAGTTCGCGCTCGGTCTCGAAACCGGACAGGATTTCCAGATCGGTCACATACCGCGTTGCCTCGGTCAGCCTGTACGACTTGGCCGTCACGTCGAGGTCGAGCTTGGCCATCTGCAGATCGACGCGGCGTTGCAGGGCTTCCGCCTCGATCTGGTCCCGTTTGATCAGGCCTTTTGGAAGCTGCGCCAGGCGATTGGGAATCTGGTAGTCGATGTCTGATCGCCAAAGCCCCATAAGCCGCGTTAGCTCTTCCTTCGCCAGGCGAGCCTCAAGCCGTGCCTTGGCGGTCTGCCCCGCCAGTTCGGCGTAGAACACATGCTCACGCGCCTGGCCGCTCTTTGCCAAAGATCCCGTTTCGCCGAGTTTCCTGGCAAGCTCAGACGCTGCATCGGCTGCAGCTTGCGCCTGGCTCAGTTGGGCAACTGTTTCCCAGGATGCAACGGCGTTGATCCAAGCCCGCCGTGTATCTGCAGCAAGCTGCAGGGTTTGCAGGGCCGCATTGAGCTGGGCTTTCCGGAACTCGGTGTCGGCAATATCCACGTTCCGTTTATGGGTGGCGAGAGCCAGGATATTGGTAGCAATCACGCCTTCCACAGACTTGAACACCGCCAAACCCGGTGTGCCGATCCCGGTCAGCCCGACACCGACGGTCGGGTTGACGAGCATGGTTGACTGCCACGCATCCGCAGCCGAGCCGCCAAGGCCGGCATAGGCCGCCTGAAGGCCCTTATTGTTGAGGAGGGCGACCTGCACGGCCGTTTCGACATCGATGTTTTTTGCTGTCAGCAGCATCTTCACCTGACCAGCGACCGCCTGGGCATCTTGGCGGTTCTGAATCCAGACGGTATCTTTCCCGGTCGCCTCAGCCGCCGTCCTGGAGACGGACGAGAATCCGGCACTTTTCTGCGAATATTCTGTCGCCTGAACACATCCGCCGAGAATGAGTGGCAGGAGAAGCGGTGCCGCGAGTTTGAGTTTGATCATGATGCGCCTCCTTGCGGAGCTTGAGCGCTATTCTGGTCCCGCCATGGCTTGGGATCGACGGGAATGCGGTGTGTGTAGCCGGAAAGGGGGCTGTCGTAATTCACTGGACGAACATGCGCCGGTGAACCGGCAGGCTCCCTCGAAGCAATGACATCAGGAGGCAACGTGGCAGCGCAACCGCTCGCAAGGAGCGGTAGGGCGGCCACCAGAAGTTTGAGATTCATGGTGTAATCCGAATAGGAGATATCAGCGGCGCTGCGGGCCGGTTACGCCTGCATACGCTCGTTCAGACCCGTGAGGACGGGCAGGTCCTGTTCAGAGACTTGGAGGGCGGTGGAGGGACTGGATTTCGCCAAACGCAGACCGGTCATCGATGAATTCGCGGATCGACGCTACGACCGGGCCGGCCATGGTCTTCGTGGATACGATGATGGCAAAACCGATGCAGAAGTCCTTGCAGCATTCCTGCTTTGCCAAATTCGAACCATCGTCATCTGCTGACGCTGTCTGATGGCGATCATGTGTGCTGATCTGAGCGCCATCACCGTGCTGCATGACAGCGGACATCTGTGCCGCCGCACCGGCGGACGATGGGCCGTGCATCGCCGCCGTCGCTGTCGACAGCGAATACCCGGCAAGCGACAGAACGATCGCCAGTCTAATCAGAATCAGCAATTTCCTGCATATGATCCGATACATCGCGCCCATGCTTCATGGCTGCTTTCCGGCAACCCGATCTCGACTGGAATAAATCCCTCGGAGAAATTTGCCGCACATATGCGCTGGCAGGAGCTCTCCGATTCGGGTCATTGGTAAAGGTTCCAACACTGGTAAGGTCAAGGGCTGCGGCAGGCGCAAATTGCAAAAGCGGCGGCGGAACCCCAAAATTGCACGCCCGCGCGTAACCCTCGGATGCAGGGCGGATGCGCCCGCAATTGGAGGATACATGAGCCGATGTATTTATAGCCAAGGCTTCATGCAGCGAAGCTAAAACTGAATGAATATGGCAGTAACTTTCCCAAAAAGGCGCTTGACATCTATCCGGTATAAAGGTCAATTCCTGTTTACCGGATACGTTATGCGATATACCGGACAGGGGCGGGGAGGCCTTATCTTAACAGATTTATCATGTCTGGGCACGAACGCGGCCTATGCGGAGCCGTGCCGCCAAAAACACGTAAACACTTCCGGATTATAGGCTCGATACAAGTTCAAATCAAAAAAAGGGGAACTCAAATGAGTGACAAGTTGACGACCACCCGCAGAAACGCGCTGAAACTGTTCGGCACGGGTGCGGCTGTTCTTGCAGTGCCTTACATTATTCGTCCGCGCCCAGCCTGGGCGGAAAACGGTGTCCTTAACGTAACGACCTACGACAAGTTCCTGCCACAGGAATTCATCGAAAAGTTCCAGAAAGACACCGGCATCGAGGTCAGAATCCGTCTGACTGACGACCAGGGAAAGCAGTACAACCTGCTGACTGCCGAGGGTGCCAATCCTTCGACCGACATGGTGACGGTTGCTGGCCACCGCTATTCGCAGTTCATCAGCTCGAAGCTGCTTCAGCCGCTCGACACCGGCAAGATCTCCAATTGGAAAAACCTCAATACCGCTTATCAGGACGCTCCGTGGGCGCGTATCGACGGCAACCTTTGGGGTCTGCCGATCCTGGCCGGTTATGAAGGCCTTGCCCGCAATGTTGACTATGTAAAGGAAGCGCCGAGCTGGGAGATCATGTTCGATCCGCAGTACAAGGGCCAGACATCCTACATCGTCAGCGATTTCATGACGATCGCCATGCAGTATCTCGGTCATGACGGCGACTTCGTCACCTATGCCGGCAAGCCGGAGGTCGCGCAGAAGGCGACCAACGAAGCGCGTGATTTTCTGATCAAGAACAAGGATATGGTCCGCAAGTACTACGATGCGGGCTCTGAAGTGCAGCAGATGTTCATCAACGAAGACATCTATCTCGCCCATTCGTGGTCGGGTCCGGCTGCAAAGCTCATCATCGACGGCCATCCGATTCAGCTGTCGGTGCCGAAGGAAGGTACGTTCGGCTTCTGCTACACGCTCAACGTCGTCAACAACGCGCCGAACGCCGAGAACGCCTACAAGCTGCTCGACGCCATCCTGGCCAACCCGGAAGTCGGCGCAGCGATGACCCGTCAGTCGGGCTACAGTTCGACGATGAACGGCGTTGCCGATCTGCTCAATGAACGCGAAAAGCTCGCTTCGACGCTGCCCCAGGAACAGATCGACCGCATCATCTTTTTCTCGTCGGTCAATCGCGACATGAAGAACGAGATGATCGACCGCGCGACTGCAGAGGTCAAGGCAGCCTGACGAGGCAAAGCCTGCATAAGCCGTAACCTGTTCCGGAGAACTTCGGTGATCTCCGGGCAGGCGGCGGCCATGGGGCCTCCACGCCTAACAACGCGCAATCACTGACCGCCCGCTGCGGCGTTACCAGTTGGGCTGCGCCAACCGAGATTGTTTGATGGTGAATAGCAACACGATAGCCGGGGATGCGGCAGGGCGCGGTGCGTCCATACCCAAATATTCGACCGGCATAGCGAAGATAGTCAATTCCGCACTGTACCGGCATACGCTCGGAGCTGCGGTCGAGTCGCGCATTGGCCGCGTCATTCTTCTGGCTGCGGTGCCGCTGATCTGGCTGGTCATGCTGCATATTGGCCCGATCTATCAAATGCTGAAGATCAGTCTTCTGTCGCAATATCCGGTCCAGCCGGGTGTTGAATCGCATTTCACCTTCGCCAACTATGCGATCTTCTTCAGCGAGTCCCTCTACTTTACGCCTCTGATCAAGAGTTTCGTCTTCGCAACGGGAGCAACGGCCGCGACCCTGATCGTGGTCTATCCGGTCGCCTATTACGTCGCCAAAATCGTCAAGCCTGAGGGCCGTTCAAAGGCGCTGCTGCTGCTGCTGGTGCCATTTTGGGCCGGCGAGCTGATCCGTACTTTTTCGGTCATCATGCTGCTGGCCAATCGCGGTGCGCTCAACGTGCTGCTGCGTGAGATCGGGCTGATCGACCGGCCAATACCGATGCTCTACACATCATTTTCGGTCGGCTTCGGGCTAGTCTACCTGATCTGCCTCTACATGCTGTTGCCGCTCTATTCGGCCATTGAAAAGATCCCGTCACCGCTGCTCGACGCTGCTGCCGATCTCGGCGCCGGCCCGTTCACCCGCTTCCGGCGCATCATATTGCCGTTGTCCAAGGACGGCATCGTGTCGGGCTGCTGCCTGGTGTTCCTGACCTGCATCGGCGTCTTTGCGACACCTATGCTGCTCGGCGGCCCCAACACTGTGATGTTTCCGGAAACGATCAGCGGCTTCTTCCACGGTGCCAGCAACAAGTGGCCGGTCGGCGCGGCATTCGCCCTGATCATGTTAGTCACAGCTCTTATCGCCGCCGCCATCTTCATGCGGCTGGTTGGCGGACGCAAGAGGAGTGCAATCTGATGGGCAAGACGTTTTCAGACGCCCCGCGCGCAGCCCTTACCGGCTTTTACTGGGCTTTCATTCTCTATCTGCTGTTGCCCCTCACATTGATGATGGCAATGAGCTTCAAGGATGCCAACTTCGTCGCGTTTCCAATCAGTGATTGGACATTCGACTGGTATGTCAAGGTGATGCAGGACAAGCAGTTCCTGGAAGCCTGTCTCTATTCGATCATGATCGCGGCAGCGACCACGCTTGCGGCGACCGTACTTGGCACCTGGATCGCCATGCTGATCGTTGCGGATGGCATCCGCGGCCGGACGATCATCTTTGCACTTGCCTGCCTGCCTGCCGTCGTGCCGGGGATGATTTCAGCAATTTCGCTGCGCATCTTCATCTCGACGATCGATATGCCGACCGGAACTGCGGCGATCATCCTTGGTCATACCGTCCATGCGGTGCCGTTCGTGGTGGTGATGGCGCTCACACGTCTTCGGTCCATGCCTGGCAATCTCGTCGATGCTGCCCGCGATCTCGGTGCCGACAGTATTGTAGCCTTCTTCCGCGTCACGCTTCCCTATCTGGGACCGGCGCTGTTTGGCGGCATGATCTTCTGCGTCCTGCTGTCGATCGACGATTTCGTCCGCACGTTCTTCCTGGGCGGTTATCGCCCAACACTGCCCATGCTGATCTTTGCCAAGGTGCAGGGCGGCATGTCTCCTGAAATCAACGCA
Source organism: Pararhizobium sp. (assembly GCF_965279435.1). Classification (NCBI taxonomy): domain Bacteria; kingdom Pseudomonadati; phylum Pseudomonadota; class Alphaproteobacteria; order Hyphomicrobiales; family Rhizobiaceae; genus Pararhizobium; species Pararhizobium sp. The sequence goes on along the minus strand of NZ_CBDIHY010000002.1, from coordinate 427,650 downwards.
ATGGCGACGATTGTCCTGGTGGTTACGGCCGCTGTCGGATTGTACGCCGAATTTATCACCCGCCGTGCGAGGACCCGCTGATGGAACCCGTCGTTCAATTCGACAATGTCAACAAGAGCTACGGCAAGCATGTCGCCGTCGATAACCTGAACCTGAGCATCGAGGCGGGCAAGTTCGTCACGTTGCTGGGACCGTCCGGCTGTGGAAAATCCACCTCGCTTCGCATGCTTGGCGGCTTCGAGACGCCGACATCCGGCCGCATCATGCTGAGCGGCAAGGATGTAACCCGGGTTCCGCCCAACAAGCGCAACGTCAATATCGTGTTCCAGGACTATGCGCTGTTTCCGCACATGAGCGTCGCCAAGAACATTGCCTTCGGTCTTGAGTTAAAAGGCTTTGACAACCAGCACATCCACCGCCGGGTGTCGGAACTGCTGGAGCTCGTCCAGCTCCAGGATTACGCCAGCCGTCTGCCGTCAGAACTGTCCGGCGGTCAGCGCCAGCGTGTTGCGCTCATGCGTGCACTGGCGCCAGATCCGGATGTGCTTTTGCTCGACGAGCCGCTTTCCGCGCTCGATGCCAAGCTGCGCCAGCAGATGCAGATCGAGCTCAAGGCGATCCAGGAAAAAACCGGCAAGACCTTCATGTTCGTGACGCACGATCAGGAAGAGGCGCTGACGATGTCGGACACGATCGTTGTCATGAACAAGGGCCGCATCGAACAGATGGGTGACCCCAATACGCTCTACGGGCGGCCGGGCTCTGTCTTCGTTGCCAACTTCATCGGCGAGACCAACCTGTTGCGCAGCACAGTGATCAGCTCGGAGGGCGATGTTGCAGCTCTGAACTGGAACGGCATCACCATCACCGCCAATCCTGGCGGGTTGTCACCCCGGCACGGCGAGCATCTTTACGTCGTTCTGCGCCCAGAGGCGATCCATTGCTCGGCTGCGGAGCCGACGAGCGGCAATCGCATCAAGGGCAAGATCCGTCAGCGCGTGTTCAAGGGTAACCACACCTCGCTGATGGTTGAAGTCGCAGGCGGTGCCATGCTCAACACTCTGGTTCACCCCAGCAATGTTTCACAGCTTGGCAGTGAAGACATCTGGCTCGGCTGGAAGCCCGAAACCACGACGGTCATTCCTGACCGGCATGCGCATAATTGAGAAAACAGCGGCCCGCATCGCATACGGTGCGGGTCTAGGCAGGTAAGGCAGTCAATGTGAACCACGAGTTCCATCGGGCGGCGGAGGTGACCAATGGTATATAATGCACAGACACCGCTCCAATCTGCGGCGAAAAGCCTGCCGGAGCTGGAACAGCGTGTCCGCGATGATCTTGCCTGCCTGTGCTATCCGCCAGCAAACTGGGTGGTGCCGACGGCCGCCGACGGTGAGGAAAAAGTCCATGATGTCGTCGTCATCGGCGGCGGCATGTGCGGCCTGGTCGCCAGTTTCGCGCTGATCGGCGCCGGAATCCAGAATATCCGCATTTTCGACCGCAATCCGCCGGGCCTTGAGGGGCCATGGCTGACCTATGCCCGGATGGAGACGTTGCGTTCGCCCAAGCAGCTGACCGGGCCTGCCTATGGCATCGCCTCGCTCACCTTCCGCGCCTGGTATATTGCCCAGTTCGGCAATGACACATGGGCCACGCTCGACAAGATTCCGCGCCCGATGTGGATGGAGTATCTTTGCTGGTACCGCAAGGTCCTCGGCCTGCCGGTTGAAAACGGCGTCGAGGTCAAGACGATCCAGCCCGAGGGTGCGCTGATGCGGTTGACGCTAACCGGCGACGGCGCGCCTGAAAAATCGGTGCTTGCCCGCAAGGTGGTGATGGCGACCGGCCGGGACGGTATGGGCCAACCCAGCATTCCCGATTTCGTCAAAAGCTTGCCGCAGAAATATTGGGCGCACTCCTCGCATGAGATCGATTTTGCGGCCCTTCGCGGCAAGCGCGTTGTGGTTGTCGGCGTCGGTGCCTCAGCAGTCGACAATGCCGCCGAGGCGCTGGAAGCGGGCGCTGCCGAAGTCCGCCACCTCATCCGGCGCAAGGAAATGCCCTGCATCAACAAGCTCATGGGCATCGGCTCGTTCGGTTTTACTGCGGCCTTCCCGCAATTGGGCGATGCCAGGCGCTGGCAGATCATGAACTATTCGCTACGCACCCAGACGCCGGCACCCCGTGGTTCGACGATGCGCGTCAGCCGCCATCCGAACGCCTATTTCCATTTTGATGCGGCGGTCGAAAAGACGGAACTGGACGGCGGCGAGATCGTCATCGAGACATCGCAGGGCAAACCGGTTCGGGCCGACTTCCTGATCCTCGGTACCGGTTTCGGCGTCGATCCGCTGGCCCGCAAGGAACTCGACGGCTACGCAGACAAGATTCTCTTGTGGCAGGACCGCTTCACGCCGCCGGCTGGCGAGGAAAATGCCCATCTCGGCAAGTTCCCCTACCTCGCCGGCGATTTCACCTTACTGGAGCGCGAGCCGGGGCAGGTGCCGTGGCTCGCCAACATCCACAGCTTCAATTCGGGCGCCGCTGCCAGCTTAGGCAAGGTCAGTGGCGACATTCCCGGCATCAGCGAAGGGGCGGCGTGGCTGGCGCGAGAAATAGCTGCCAAGCTCTATACCGAGAATTTTGACCAATATTGGCAGCGCCTGCTTGATTACGATACGCCCGAATTGCGCGGCGATGAGTGGACAGCGTCGCCCTTGCCGGACATTGCAGAGATCACCGCCCGCAAGCAGGCATAGGAGGACGATGGTATGGCTGAAAACGAAGATGTGATTGCCGCGATCGTCGGCATTGAACCAGGCGGTACGTTGGCTGGAGTGGTGGCGGGGAGGGCCGACATCATGGCGCTGACCCAGCAAACGCATGATGGTGCTCTGTCACCGGAAACGCCCGGCGGGCTATCGCATGCCGAGCGTGCAGCACTTGCCTGGCGCATCGCAAAGATTAACGATAACAAGGCCTTTGAGGACCATTTCGAAGCGATGCTGGAAAAAGCCGGTGCGCCGGACAGCGCTGCCCGGTTGGCTGACATCTGGTTTGACGGTGGCAGCGACCTTCGAACGAAAGCCCTCATCCGGCATGTCGATCTGGTTGCGCACGCGCCCAAGGATGCAACACGCCGTGATATCGAATTGCTGCAGGAGGCCGGCATTGCCGACGAAGACATCGTCCGGCTGTCCGAACTTGTGGCTTTCGTCAGTTATCAGATCCGGGTTGCCGCCGGCCTGCAGTTGATGCGGGGGCTGGCATGAGCAATATCGTCCACGACTTTACCACCGACATCCCGGTCTGGAAGCCCTATGTGACCCCGCTTGACCTCGCCGAGGCAAGTGCCGAACAGCTAGAGGCACTGAAGATCACGCCATCCAACACCAAGGTGTCGGACTACGTTCTTGTGCTGGCGCATGACGTCGAAACCTTGAAACACAGAACGCCGCTGTTCAACGCGGTGATGTACAATCGCGATGGGCTGTCGCGCGCAGAGCGTGAAATCGGCGCGGTTGGCGCGTCGATCGTCAACCGCTGCATCTATTGTGCGGCCGTTCATGCCAGCCGCTACAACCAGTTGACCAAGGACGAGGATGTCATTGCGGCCATTTTTTCCGATGGTGTCGATGCACAGATCGATCCGCGGCTGAAAGCGATCCTGACATTCGCGGTCAAGCTTTCCAAATGCCCGCCGGATGCAAATGCTGCCGATATGGCAGCACTCGTGGAGGCCGGTTTGGGACAGGACGAAATCCTCGATCTCATCCTGTCCACGTCTCTATTCGGATGGGCCAACCGGCTCATGCACACACTTGGCGAGCCAGTCAGAGACTGATTGGCAGCGGCATTCACGGGTTCGGCAAAAGGGGGACAAAACATGCTTTCGATCAATCCGCCCGAAATCGGGCCACGCCTGCAAGCCTATCGAAAAGAACTCAACCTGACTCTCGCCGAACTGGCGGCAATGTCCGGTGTCTCGCGTTCGATGCTGTCAGAAATAGAACGTGGCAATGCCAATCCGACCTATGGAACGCTTTGGCACCTGACACGGGCGCTGAACATCGATCTCAACAGTCTGATTAGCGGCGCCAGCGAAGAGCGCGGCGGCGGGTCCATTATCGATCTGCAACCCGGAAACCTGACGCCGACCATTCGCAGTGCTGACGGGAGCTGCACACTGCAGATCCTGTCGCCCGCCAATATGGTTTCGCTGATCGAATGGTATCTCCTGAGCTTTGAAGCGGAAGGGGAACTCGCCAGCGATCCGCATGGGGCAGGCACCATCGAGCATCTGCACTGCACCACAGGCGAGATCGTCGTGCGCAGTGCCGGCAGCACAATGATTGTGCGGGCGGGCGAAACGGCGCGCTACGCCGCCGACGTGCCCCATTCCCTGAAGAGCGTCGGCCCTGTCGGGGCCGGAGCATTTCTTGTGGTTGCATCCGGCGACGTCGGGCTGGGGCCGCAGCGGACATCGATACGTCCAAAATGATGATCGGCTTTCAGCCGGTTCGATAGATTAAGCAGAAAAGGAAGTTGTCATGCGGGTAGGTATTGTTGGTGCGGGTTCGATCGCCTTTGGAACGGCTGTTCTTGTCGAGCAGCAGGGGCATAAAGTGACGCTGTGGTCACCATCGGGCGAACGCACCAAGGCCTTGGCCACGGGCGAGGCGCTGATTGCCAATGGGGCAATCCAAGGCACGTTCCACCCGGCCGTTGCGGTCAGTGCTGCCGAACTCGTTGCCGGTGCAGAAGCATTGGTCATCGCGCTTCCGGCCTACGGCCACAAGACTGTTCTCGACGCAATCGCGCCATATGTCACGTCAGAGCAGACTGTCATCTTCAGTTCGCATGCCTCGTTTGGCGCGCTTTATCTGTCACGCCTGCTCGCCGAACGCGGTGTTGTCGCGACGATTGTTGCCTGGGGGACTACGGCAGTGTCCGGACGGCAGCTGAGCCCGACATCGGTCAATGTGAACACGGTGCGCAAACAGGTGGATCTTGCAACCGTGCCCACCTCGCGCAGCGCTGCCGGTCTGGCTGTCTGCAAAGACCTGTTTGGCGATCGTTTCCTGGATCGTGGTAGCCTGATGGCGATCGCACTGTCCAACCTCAATCCGCAGAACCACATGGGCATCGCGCTCGGCAATATGACCCGCATGGAGCGGGGCGAAAGCTGGAGCCAGGGGCAGAACGTCACGCCGAACGTCGGGCGTCTTCTGGAAGATCTGGACCAGGAACGCATCGCCATCGCCACCAAGCTCGGCCTTGAGGTGCGTAACATCTTCCAGCATTTCCACCTCTCGTTCCACGTGCCGGTCAACTCGATCTCCCAGATGAACCAGGAGATGCACGACGCCGGCAATGGCGGCAGCGGTCCGACCACGGCTGACAGCCGTTACGTGACGGAAGATGTGCCGTTCGGTCTGGTGATGACGGCAAAGATCGGGCGTCTCGCTGGCTATCCTGCAGAGCTGCATGAAGCCGGTGTGCGGATCTTTTCGGCCATGTATGGCCGCGACTTTACCGCCGAGAACGATCTTCTCACCGCTCTGGAACTGGACGCAATGTCGTTGGAAAAGCTCAAGGGCCTCTGCCATAACGGATTTGCCGCCGCCGCTGCATAACCACGATCAACTATTCCCGGCCTTCGCTTCCTCCGGCAAACTGCCGCGGGTAAGCGCAAGGCCGGAAGAGGGGCAAGCGGGGGGCAACAGGCCCTCCTCATCGTTCCGCGACTGATTTTTCCCAAAGCTGTTGCGCAAAATGCGTCATCGGCTCAAACGAGGTTGCATTTGCTATGAGCAACGCATTTTTGTCCCACCTTTCCACCGAGCTTTCGGGTTTGAAATCCGCCGGGCTTTACAAGTCGGAGCGGGTGATTGTGTCGAAGCAGGCTGGCGAGATCGAGGTTGCGTCGGGTGCGAAGGTGTTGAACTTCTGCGCCAACAATTATCTCGGCCTTGCCGACAATGCCGAATTGATCGAGGCCGGCAAACGGGCGCTCGATCGTTATGGTTATGGCATGGCCTCGGTGCGTTTCATCTGCGGCACGCAAGAGGAGCACAAGCAGCTCGAGGCGCGGATTTCGTCGTTTCTCGGGCTGGAAGACACGATCCTCTATTCTTCCTGCTTCGATGCCAATGGCGGCCTGTTCGAGACGCTGTTGAACGAGGAAGACGCGATCATCTCCGATGCGCTCAACCACGCCTCGATCATCGACGGCGTACGCCTCTCCAAGGCCAAGCGCTTCCGTTATGCCAACAACGACATGGCGGCGCTGGAGGAGGAACTGAAGAAGGCTGAGGGTTCGCGCTTCAAGCTGATCGCCACCGACGGCGTCTTCTCGATGGACGGTATCATCGCCAATCTGCAAGGGGTCTGCGATCTCGCCGATAAATACGGTGCCATGGTGATGGTCGATGACAGCCATGCCGTCGGGTTCGTCGGTAAACATGGCCGCGGCTCGGCCGAGTATTGCGGCGTCGAGGGCCGGGTGGATATCATCACCGGCACGCTTGGCAAGGCGCTGGGCGGCGCGTCGGGCGGCTACACGTCGGCAAAACGAGAAGTGGTCGAGTGGCTGCGCCAGCGCTCGCGGCCCTATCTGTTCTCCAACACGCTGGCCCCGGTGATCGCGGCTGCGTCGCTAAAGGTGTTCGACCTGATCGACAATGGCGACGTGCTGCGTTCGCGGCTTGAGGCCAACGCGACGCTGTTTCGTACCGAAATGAGCAAGCTCGGCTTTACGCTGGCCGGTGAAGGTCATCCGATCATCCCGGTGATGCTCGGCGATGCCTCGCTGGCGCAGGCGTTTGCGGCAAGGATGCTGGAAAAAGGCGTCTATGTGGTCGGCTTTTCCTTCCCCGTGGTGCCCAAGGGCCAGGCCCGCATCCGCACCCAGATGTCGGCCGCCCACAGCGAGGCGGATGTCCGCCGGGCGATTGCGGTGTTTGAAGAGGTCGGCAAAGAGCTGGGTGTGATTTGAACGGCCGATAAGGACCCCTCACCAAGCGCGTCCAGCGATCGGCCTTGCCTCTCGCGGACTTGCTATCCTCTCCCGCAAGGGGAGAGGGAGGGTGCCACGATTACCGTCCCTTCCATGAGGCAAGGCGGTGCTGCAGGTTTACCTCTCCCCTTGCGGGAGAGGATACGAAGGCCGCGAGAGGCAAAGCCGATCGCTTGGCCGAAGTTGGTGAGGGGGAACCGCAGCTGCGGCAAACCAATGAGGACATAAGACATGACAAACATGATGAAGGCGCTCGTCAAATCCAAAGCTGAAATCGGCCTGTGGATGGAGCATGTGCCGGTGCCGGAGCCCGGCCCCAATGACGTGCTGATCAAGGTGAAGAAATCCGCCATCTGCGGCACCGACGTGCACATCTGGAACTGGGACCAGTGGGCGCAAAAGACCATTCCGGTGCCGATGGTGGTCGGCCACGAGTTTGTTGGCGTCATTGCGCAGGTCGGCTCGGCCGTCACCCGGTATCATGTCGGCGAACGGGTGTCGGGCGAGGGCCATATCGTTTGCGGAAAATGCCGCAACTGCCGGGCGGGCCGGGGGCATCTGTGCCGCAACACGCTCGGCGTCGGCGTGCATCGTCCGGGCTCGTTTGCCGAATATGTCTGCATTCCGGAATACAATGTTGTCTCTATCCCCGACGAGGTTCCGGACGAGGTCGCCGCCATCTTCGATCCGTTCGGCAATGCCGTGCACACAGCCCTCTCCTTCGATGTCGTCGGCGAGGATGTGCTGGTCACCGGCGCCGGCCCGATCGGCATCATGGGGGCGATGGTTGCCAAACGCTCCGGTGCCAGAAAAGTTGTCATCACCGATATCAATCCGGTGCGGTTGGCCTTGGCCGAGAAGATGGGCATCGATTATGTCGTCGATGCGTCGAAGGAAAACCTCGCCGATGTGATGAAGCGCATCGGCATGACCGAGGGGTTTGATGTCGGGCTGGAAATGTCGGGGGCTGCTCCTGCCTTCCGCGACATGATCGACAAGATGAACAATGGCGGCAAGATCGCCATTCTCGGCATCGCACCGACCGGCTTTGAGATCGACTGGAACAAGGTGGTCTTCAAGATGCTCAACCTCAAGGGCATCTATGGCCGCGAGATGTTCGAGACCTGGTACAAGATGATCGCCTTTGTGCAAGGCGGCCTCGACCTCTCCCCGATCATCACCCACCGCATCGGCATCGACGACTTCCGCGACGGCTTCGAGGCCATGCGCTCCGGCAATTCCGGAAAAGTCGTCTTGGACTGGTAGGACGGGTGAGGGCGTGCAGGCAGGGCTAACTTAAAACCAACGAGCGGCGGGGAGATCGGAATGTCAGTTCAATCTGGTGAGAAACCCTCCCCGTCGGGGCAGGTTGAATGATGAGTGCTGTACCGCCTGCAGAGTTAGGGGAAAACTGGAACCGCCGGATGGTGACCTTGGCGCTCCCGATCATTCTGGCCAATCTGGCCCAGCCGATCTTGTCTCTGGTCGATACGATGGTGGCGGGGCATCTCCCGGGCTCCTCCTATCTCGGCGGCGTCGCACTCGCCGGCGTGCTGTTCAATTTCCTGTTCTGGAGTTTCAGCTTCCTGCGGATGGCAACGACAGGTCTGGTCTCTCAGGCCTGGGGTGCCAACGATAGCGCGCTGATGCGCCTGCACCTGCTCAGAGCGCTGCTGATTGCCGCTGCCGGCGGGGCGATCATCATCATCCTGCAAAAGCCGATTATCGAACTTGGTTTGGGATTTCTCGGCGGTAGCGAAGCGGTCTATGAAAGTGCCTCGGCTTATGCGTTCGCCCGCATCTGGTCAGCGCCTGCTACTCTTGGAAATTTCGTCCTGCTCGGTTACCTCCTGGGCCGCCAGCGGGTGATGATTTCACTCGCCGTGCAGGTTGCCCTGAACGTCATCAATCTTGTTGCAACGCTGACCTTGGTCTTCGTTTTCGACTGGGGTGTCGCCGGCATCGGCGCTGGCACCGCGCTGGCGGAATGGATTGCCTTGATCGCCGGCCTTATTATCGTCAAGCCTTTTGGCGCACGTCCGGCACTGGCTATACGTGACCTGTTGGACAGGCTGGCGTTCCAGCGGTTGATCGCAGTCAACCGCGATATCTTTCTGCGCAGCCTGTTTCTGTTGATCTGCTTCGGCTGGTTTGCCCGCAGCGGGGCTGCAGAAGGCGACGCAATTCTGGCCGCCAACGCCATTCTGCTCAATCTCCATGGCATCACCTCCTACGGGCTCGACGGATTTGCCCATGCCACCGAAACCCTGGTCGGTTCCGTCATCGGCGCGCGTCGCAAAGAGGCGCTTGCCCGCGTGATCAAAGCCGCCTTCCTATGGTCTGGATTGGTCGCACTGCTGTTTTCGCTTTGTTATGCGTTTGCCGGTCCGTCGATCATCGCACTTCTGACCAACCAGGAAGATGTCCGTATCGTCGCGGTCGCGTTCCTTCCCTATCTGATCGTGCTGCCGCTCGTCTCGGTGACCAGCTACATGCTCGATGGGGTCTTCATCGGGGCGATGCGCACGCGCGAATTGCGCAACAGCATGTTCATCTCGACGGTCATCTTCCTCGTATCCGCCTATGTGTTGCAGCGGTTCTTTGGCAATCATGGACTGTGGATGGCGATGATGGTGCTGATGTTTGCCCGAGCTGCAACCTTGGGCCTCAGCCTGAAGCGTAAAGGCTTTATCGACGCTTAGCAGCAGCGAGAGAAGTCGCCTCCATATTGTATACTATTTTAATTCAGTATCGGGCTTAACACCTAGTTTTGGCTTTTCGCGCTACATAGCCTTGGGTTTTCTGAGGCGTAAGTGCGCCGAAGCGTGACGAAATATCGCGACAGAATGCCATCGCACCCGCTGCAATGCGGCGAGTTTACTGAAGTCTCGGTGAAATCCCTTTCCGGCGTACGGAAATCCCGGCATTTCTTGTATTCGATTTTGTTGCCAAATGATTTTCAATATTGTACACAATATTTGCGATCGGGAGGATCGCCGATTATGAAATTCTGCTGGAGGGCGGAAGTCTTCATTGATTGACAGCAGCAAGGAAACCATCAGGGAGGGGACTATGAAACAAGGATTTCTGACGATCTGCGCCGCGGCCACGGCACTTCTGGCGGCCAGCGTCGCGCAGGCGGGAACGCTCGATACCGTAAAGGCCCGTGGCAAGCTGGTATGCGGTGTATCGCTCGCCACACCAGGATTTGCCGCACCGGACGACAAGGGCCGGATGCAGGGCTTTGATGCCGACGTCTGCCGCTCGGTGGCTGCCGCGGTGTTTGGCGATGGCGACAAGATCGAGTTTGTTCCGACCAATATCAATACCCGCTTCCAGGCTCTGCAATCCGGCGAAATTGACATGCTGTCACGCCAGACGACGCAGACCTTTTCGCGCGAAGCTTCGCTCGGCCTCGATTTTGGTCCGACCGTGTTTTATGATGGCCAGGGCCTGATGGTCGCCAAGTCGCTTGGCGTTTCCAGCGCCAAGGAATTGACGGACGCTGCGGTCTGCACGTTGCCCGGCACGACCACTGCGCAGAACCTCAGCGACTTTTTCCGCACGATTGGCGGCAAGTTCGAACTGGTGGTGTTTGAAAGCCCCGATGAAAACCGGGCTGCTTTCTTCGCCGGCCGTTGCGAGGCGATTTCCTCCGACCGCTCTGACCTCGCGTCGATCCGCGCAGTCGCCAACAACCCGGACGACTACATCGTTCTGCCGGAAACGATCTCCAAGGAGCCGCTCGCACCGGCCGTTCGCCAGAACGATTCCAACTGGCGCGATGTCATGTCCTGGTCGGTCTGGATGCTGATGGCGGCCGAGGAAAAAGGCATTACCCAGGCCAATGTCGACGAGATGCTGAAAAGCCAGGATCCGGACATCCAGCGCATGCTCGGCGTCACCGACGAACTCGGCGCGATGCTCGGCCTTGACAACAAGTGGGGCTACAACGTCATCAAGGCTGTCGGCAATTATGGCGAGGTCTTCGAGCGCAATCTGGGTGAGAAAACCCGGCTTGGACTGACGCGCGGTCCGAACGCGCAGTGGAATGCCGGTGGCCTGGTCTACGCACCGCCGTTCCGTTGAGTACATCGCTCGCGCGCATGAAGCGCGCGAGCTTTCTCCCGTTCGGCAAAAAAGCGGCGAGTTTTCATGAGCTTCCTGAATGATATGCGTTTCCGCGCGTTCTGCTATCAGATCGGCGCGATCGGTCTGGTTGTCGCTGTTGCGTGGACGATGTTTGCGACAGCGAGCGACAATCTCGCAAAACAGAATATTGCCACCGGCTTCGGCTTTCTGGCCCGTCAGGCCGGTTTCGTCATCAGTGAAACGGCAATCACCTATCAGCCGACCGACAGCATTGCCCGGGCGATCCTTGTCGGCATCGTTAATACCGTCAAGGTTTCGCTGCTGGCGGCGGTCCTCGGAACGGTTCTGGGGCTCTTCGTCGGCGTGGCGCGCATGTCGCGCAATCCGCTGCTGGCGCGTTTGGCGCTTGCGTATGTCGAGGTGCTGCGAAACGTCCCGCTGCTGCTCTATCTCTTTCTCTGGTATTCGCTGATCATCATGGTGTTTCCGCCGGTCAAGCAGGCGCTCAACATCCTGCCGGGGGTCTACCTTTCCAATAGTGGGCTTGTTCTTCCGGCCGTGTTCGTGGAAAACGGCGCTGCGATCTACGCCCTGTTTATCTGCGCCGGTCTTGCCGCTGCGATCCTCATCCGGCGCATCAGCCAGCAATGGCGGCTGGCGACCGGAAAGTCCAACCACGGCACAGTCATTGCATGGCTGGCGCTGCTGCTGCCGCCGCTTCTTGTTTGGATGTTCGGCCTTGTGTCCTTCGGTTGGGATATTCCGCAGGCCGGCAGGTTCCGGTTGACCGGTGGCCTGCATGTACGTCCTGAATTTGTCGCCCTGCTGTTCGGACTTCTTCTCAGCGTGTCCGCCAGTGTGGCCGAAATCGTCCGTGCCGGCATCCAGGCCATAGGGCCGGGACAATGGGAGGCCGCCGCAGCGCTTGGGCTGCATCGTTCGCGGGTGATGCGGCTGGTCGTGCTGCCACAGGCCCTGCGCCTGATCATTCCACCTTTGACCAACACATACCTGACCGTCTTCAAGAACAGTTCCCTGGCGATCGCCATCGGTTATCCGGATCTGGTGATGGTGTCCAACACCGTTATGAACCAGACGGGGCAGGCGATCGAAACCATCGCCATTTTCATGGGCGTCTATTTGAGCCTGTCGATCGTCATTTCGCTGACGATGAACTGGTACAACGCGCGTGTCGCGCTGAAGGAGCGTTGATGGCCGAAATTCAAGCTCTGCCATTACCGGTCGGCGCTGCCAAGCCGCCCGTGCGGCGTTCCGGATGGGTCAAGACCTATTTCGGCACGCCGCTGAATTCCATGATCAGCCTTGTCTCGATGGTTGCGATCTTTTTCCTTGGCAAGCTGGCGTTTGGCTGGCTGGTGGTGAATGCCGTCTTTTCCGGCGATGGTTTAGCCTGCAAGGCAAGCGGTGGCGCCTGCTGGCCGTTTCTTGCCGAAAAACTCCGGTACATGATCTTCGGCTTCTATCCATTCGAGGAGCAATGGCGGCCGCTTCTGGCGCTGGTGCTTTTTCTGGCCAGTTGCCTGATCTCGATGATGCCGCGCTTCTGGAGCCGGATATTGCTCTATGCGTGGCTGCTTGTAGTCCTGCCGGTTCTTTATGTCCTGATGGCGGGCGGGGTCTTCGGACTGTCGCCGGTTGCGACATCGAGCTGGGGCGGGTTGCCGCTGTCGTTCATGCTGTCCTTCATCGGGCTCGTCTGCGCCCTGCCGCTCGGCATCGGGCTGGCACTTGCCCGCGCCTCAAGCCTGCCGGCCATCCGCGTTCTTGCCGTCGGCTTCATCGAAATCGTTCGTGGTGTTCCCTTGATCAGCATCCTGTTCATGGCGACGGTGATGCTGCCGCTGTTCATGCCGGAGGGCGTGACCATCGACAAGCTCCTGCGCGCGCAGGTCGCCATCATCATCTTTGCCGCTGCCTATATCGCCGAAATCGTTCGCGGCGGCCTGCAGGATGTTCCCGAAGGCCAGTTCGAAGCAGGCCAGTCTCTCGGACTGTCCTATTGGCAGGTGATGCGCAAGATCGTCCTGCCGCAGGCCCTGAAGAAAGTCATCCCGCCGATGGTCGGGCTTTTCATCGGCTTTTTCCAGGATACGACACTGGTTACCATCGTCGGCCTACTTGATTTTCTCGATACCGTGCGCTCGGCCCTGCGGGATCCCGAGTGGCAGGGCATTGCCGTTCTCGAAGGCTATGTCTTTGCCGCTGCCGTCTATTTCACCTTCAGCGCCCTGATGGGCCTGTACAGCCGCTTCCTCGAACAGCATTTCAGGGTCACCCATGGCTAACGATATTCATGTCATCCGCAACGCCAGTACGATCGTCGGCTACGACGAAAACCGCCAGGGGCATGCCTATCTTTCCGACGGAGACATCGCCTTTGACGCCAGCGGCTTCATCCATGTCGGCGGCCGGTATGACGGTGCATTCGTGCGTGAAATACCCGGCAAGGACAGGATGGTGCTGCCGGGTTTCGTCAACGTGCATTGCCATTCCGGAGAAGAGCCGATCTCAAAGGGCTTGTTCGAAGATGAAGGCACCGCAGCGCTCTGGGGCAATGCCCTCTATGAATATTCCAACCTGATCGAGATCAGCGACAGCGCTGTCGAGGCTTCGTTGACGGTGATGCTCGGCGATCTGATGCGTAGCGGCGTTACCACCCTTGTCGATATTGCCGGTCCGCATGACAGCTGGCTGCCAACTTTGGCAAGGAGCGGCGCACGCGCCTATGTCGCTCCCGGCTTCCGGGAAGCCGCATGGCATGTCGAAGACAGCCGACGCCTCGATCTCACCTGGGACAAGGGCAGGGGTTACGAGGCGTTCGCCCAGGCACTCGAGGTAGTCGATGCTGCACGCGCGCATCCGTCCGGCAGGCTGGGCGGTATCGTTTCTCCTTCGCAGGTCGAGACATGTTCCGCCGAACTCTTGCAGGCAGCGGCTGAGGCGGCACGCGGACGGAACGTGCCGATCACCGTGCATGCGGCGCAGACGATGGCCGAGCATGAGGAGCTGATGCGCCGGACGGGCCTGACGGCTGTCCGGTATCTCGAAGAGCTGGGCGTTCTAGGCGAAGACCTGATCATCGGGCATTGCATCTTTGTCGATGGTCATTCCTGGACGCGGCAACGGACCGATATCGATCTTGGCCTGCTCGCCGAGCGGCGGACTACGGTGGCGCATTGCCCCGTCACTTTCTCGCGCAGCGGCATGGTGCTGCAATCACTCGGACGCTATCGCCGCAACGGCGTCAATGTGGCGCTGGGAACCGACAGTTATCCGTTCAACATGCTGGAAGAAATGCGCCAGGCTATGATCTGCTCGCGCGTTGCCGGGGGCTCTGTCTTCGACGTCGGTACGGCCGACGTGTTTGAGGCAGCAACGCTTGCCGGAGCGCGCGCGCTTGGCCGGCGCGATATCGGCCGGATAGCACGGGGTGCCAAGGCAGATTTCCTGTTGGTCGATCTGAAACATGCGGGTATGCAGCCGGTCTATGACCCCTTGCGCAACCTGCTTCACTGCGCAGCAGAACGTGCCATTGCAGCGGTCTATGTGGATGGCCGGCCCGTGGTCGAAAGCGGCAAAGTGCTTCATCTTGATTATGACGGCGCCCTCGCAGAACTGCAGGAGGCGCAGGAGTTTGCGGTGAGGCGCCTTCAGGAAAATGATCCGGCTGGGCGGCCGAGCAGTCTGCTGGCAAGGCGATCGCTCCCGGCCATGTGATGTCGAGTGTATAACGATGACAGCCCAATAGGGCCAGCAGCCTCACTGGTCGAGCAGATTTTCGCGCCAGGACATCTCATCGAGCCTGTCCTGCTGCGTGGGGCTCATTTTCGAGTTGAACCGCCGTTGACTGAGAATACCGTAGGCTATTGCTATGCCACAGACTGTGATCGCTGCCACGAGTGCTATGATCCACGTTACGCTGGCCATTTGTCTCTCCTCCGAGTGGCAAAACGCGGCATGCGTGCTCAAAGTTCCAAAGAGCCGGAATACACCTCAACTATAGGGCTGTGTTTCACCGGTGGCCGTAGCAGGCGGCTCGATGGCACTGGTTGAAACAGGTCGATAGAACGCATTGTGTATGAGCAGCAGACCGGTCAGGAAGAACGCCGTGACCAAGAGCAGCAAAACATCTCGCGCGGTCATGGCTTGTCACCGTTATCGCCGATCGTTGCCGTCATGGATGAGATTGGGCCGCAGGTTCGAGGTACGCTCCGTGGGTAACAGGTTAGCGGCCCCAAAACACCGTTCTGCAGCCGTATCAGTCCAAAGGCCAAGCTACTGTCGTCCATCGCAGTTCTCCTCAGCGGCAGAACAGGTCGGATCGGCAAAAAGTTCCCTGGGGTTCACATCTGGGTCGATAATAGCGGCCAGCCGTCAAAAGCGGCCGATTATTTTGGTATAGAAGACGTGATTTCGCCGGACACGCCATCATTGATGGCCGGCGTGCCATAATGGGCCATCGCAACATTCAACGTGAACATTGCGACGATCGTGAATGCGATGACGGCGAGCGTAATTCCTTTGTCCGTTTTCATATGCCAATCCCTTCAAGAGCAACTGCAACGCTTTGAAAGCCGGGATGGGGCTATTGTGCGGCGCGGAAAGTGCTGTTCCACCAGTGACGCTCATCATGGTAAATGTGCGGTTAAAGAGACAGCGCTTAGAGCGAAAAAGAAAGAGATTTCGCTGCGATCCGGCAATCTCTTCGCTTTGCCGAGCCGTACCCGAGGTGTCTCGCCCGAGCCCGAGTGGGCGGGTCCGTCAACGCAGCCATTCACCTCGTGATCCTTGCTGCGACTAAGGCCGTCAATGCCGACGGCGGCAGTCTTGCTGTGTTTTCTAGAAATTGCCCCTTGTCCTTCGATGGAGCCTCGTGGTAACGTTCCCACGAAACCATGCTGAGGAGGGTGTGTTTGGATGCAGAGGCGGCGGCCGACCATTATTGATGTTGCGCAAAAGGCGGGTGTGTCGAAGAGCACGGCTGGTCGCGCATTGTCGGGTGCCTCCAATGTGACGGACGAGGCGCGCGAGCGCGTGCTGGATGCCGCAAGGGCCGTAGGCTACGAACGCAACGATCTTGCGGTCGGCATGCGGTCTGGACGGACCGGGCTGCTCGGTCTCGTCATTCCTGACATTACCAACCCGTTTTGGGCGGATGTTGCCCGTGGTGCGCAGGATCGCGCCGCAGAGAATGGCATGTCGCTCCTGGTGTTTTCCTCCGATTGGGATCACGGCCGCGAGGCCAGTCATCTGCGCGCGCTGCGGCAGGCGCGCGTCGATGGTGCGATCATCAATCCGGTCGCGGATAATTTTGACGATCTCGACCGGTTCGGGCTGCCTTTCGTGCTGATCGGCTCCAGCGCCGAGCGTTTTCCCGCCACCTCCAGCGTCGGCTCTGATATCGCCCAGGCGGTACGGATCGGCATGGATCACCTTGTTTCCAAGGGGCACCATGCGCCGGCACTCATCCTCGGACCCAAGTCGCGTATCGCGCGGGCGCGCTTCCTTCGGACGTTCCATGAGCATTGTGTCGAGCGGGATATCGACCCCGCAGCCCTGCCAATGGAAGATGGAGAATATACCGTCGAAGGCGGGCATGCGGCGATGAAGCGGCTGCTGGCGCGAGACCGCGCCGGGCATCTGGCGGTGTTTGCTGCCAACGACATGATGGCGCTCGGTGCCATGGTCGCCGTGCGCGAGGCAGGGCTGAGTTGCCCGGAGGATGTCTCGATCCTCGGGTTTGACGGTGTTCCGGCTGGTGCGTTTTCTTGGCCGGGACTGACCACCGTCGCCAAGCCCGGCCGCGAGATCGGGATGCGCGCGGTCGATTGCCTGTTTGACGAAATCGCCGGCCGTCCCGAACATGGCCGCGTTTTCATGCCGTGCCGGTTGATCGAGCGTGGCTCGCTGGCCGACCTGTCGTTACACCAGCCCAGGCGGACCGCCGCGGCGGGGAGGGGATAATTCATGACTGACCGCCGACACGCGTTGACTTCACCCAGAATTGGGAACGTTCCCATAAATACGATCCGCAGGAAGCCGGGACGGACGTCTGCATTCGCCGATGGCTGGCGCCGCTGGTGGCCGTATTACGTCATGATGGCACCGGGTATCCTGTTCTTTCTGGTGTTCCATTACCTGCCGATCTGGGAAACCCGCATCGCCTTCGAGCAGGTCCGTATCGTGCCGCCGAATGTCTGGGTCGGGCTCAAGCATTTCCAGGTGCTGTTCTCGTCTTCGGTGTTCTGGCAGGTGCTGGCCAACACGCTGATCATCTCGACCATGAAGATGGTATTCTTCCTGCCGGTCCCGATCGTCGTGGCGCTGTTGCTCAACGAGGTGCGCGGCGGCTCGCTGCGCAAGTTCATCCAGTCGGCGATCTACCTGCCGCATTTCCTCTCCTGGGTGGTCATCGCAGGCATCTTCATTGCCGCCTTGTCGCCGACGGATGGTGCGGTCAACAATCTGCTTGGCATGGCCGGCATTGCGCCGCGGTCCTTCATGACCGACACCGGCGCCATTCGCTGGGTGCTGGTATTCACGGAAATCTGGCGCTCGGCTGGATGGGACAGCCTGCTGTATCTGGCTGCGATCATTGCCATCGACCAGCAACTCTATGATGCGGCCGAGGTCGATGGTGCCAACCGCTGGCAGAAGATCTGGCACGTCACGCTGCCGGGCATCGTTCCGACGATTGCCACCCTGTTCATCCTCAATGCTGGGATGTTCCTCAATGCCGACCTCAATCAGGTCATCAACCTGTCCAACGACGTGGTGCGCAGCAAGATCGATATCGTCGATACCTATGTCTACCGGATCGGCCTGCAGACTGGCGAATACTCGTTGGCGACGGCGGCCGGCCTGTTCAAGGCGGTGCTCGGGACGATGATGATCGTCATCGCGCATTTCATCTCCAAACGCCTGACCGGAAAGGGAGTCTGGTAATGGCCCTGTCGCGCAAGACCCCGATCGAACGCATCGAATACGCGATCATCGTTTCAACACTGCTGCTGCTGGTCGTCGTGACCGTTCAGCCGATCCTCAACCTTCTGGCAGTCTCGCTGTCGGCGCCGGGCAAGGTACCGGGCATGAGCGGGCTGGCCATCCTGCCGGACGGTTTGTCGTTCGAGGTGTGGAGCGTCCTGCTGCAGCATCCCAATGTTCAGCGGGGCATCATCAACTCGATCTTCATTACCGGCGTCAGCACCCTGATCGGCGTTGTCGGCACGGCACTGATGGCCTGGGGGCTTTCGCGGCCGAACCTGCCGGGGCGCAAGGCATTGTTCATCCTGGTGCTCGTCACCATCGTCTTCGAGCCCGGCATCATTCCGGATTACTTCGTCAACAAGCGGCTTGGGCTGCTCGACAGCTACTGGTCGGTGATCCTCTTCAAGGCGGTCAACGCCTGGTATCTGATCATCCTCATCCGGTTTTTCGAAGAAATCCCGAAGGAGCTTCTGGAAGCGGCGGAGCTCGACGGTGCCAATCCCTTCCAGGTTTTCTGGCACCTGGTACTCCCGCTCGCCAAGCCGGCGCTGGCAACGATCTCGCTGTTCTATCTGGTCTTCCACTGGAACGAGTTCTTCCGGGCGATGATCTATCTCAACGACCAGGGGAAATGGCCGCTGCAGGTGGTGCTGCGCCAGTTCGTCATCGATGGCGACAAGGTCGCGATCGTTGGCGCAGACAGCGCCAACAACAATACCGGTGCGGGCCAGCTCAACCTGCGGGCGCTCAAGGCTGGCATGATCCTTTTGACCATCGCTCCGATCCTGGCGATCTACCCGCTGATCCTGAAATTCTTCACCAAAGGCACCATGAGCGGCGCGCTCAAGGGCTGATCGTGACGACGCAATAACCAAAAAAGCAAATCTAACGGAGGAGACGAAATGCTTAGAAAATTGGTCCTGACGACCTCGACCGCCCTGGCGCTGTGCCTTGGCATCACCGTGCCTGCCATGGCCGAACCGATCAAGATCCGGATCGTGTCCAAGGATTTCGGCCCGACCAATCCGGACGATGTCAAGCACATCAAGCGCATTGAGGAAGCGCTGAAGGCGCAGGGCACCGATCTGGACATCGAACTCGTCGACCTGCCGTCGTCTGGTTATGCCGACAAGCTTTCAGTCATGCTGTTGTCGGGCGATATCCCGGACCTGATCTATTTCCAGGGTGGCGATGCCAAGATGGTCGAGCAGGGCGTGCTTGAAGATCTGGGGCCGATGATCGCCGGGACGACCTATCTCAAGGATGCGTTTTGGCCGCACAATGTCGAGCGCCTGAAAAACTACCCATACCTTCTTTACGTCTATCCGGTTCGTGGCCCGCAGCCGGTGATCCGCAAGGATTGGCTGGAAAAGACCGGCCTCAAGGCGCCTGAAACCGTCGAAGACTACGTGACGCTGTTCAAGGCGATCAAGGACGGCGATCTCGACGGCAACGGCGTCGCCGATACCTACGGCGTGACCACGGCTGACAACACCAACGAGCTGGATTCGATTTTCAACCAGGCATTCGGGATCACCGGCACCTGGATGAAGAACGCGGCCGGGGAATGGGTCAGCGCCCGGATCACCAGCCAGGAGAAGGACAAGATAGCCTTCTATGCCTCGCTGCGCGAACAGGGGCTCTATGATCCGGAATACATCACCACCAAGTTCGATGTGAAGGAAGACAAGTTCTACACCGGCAAGGCCGGCGTGATCTTCGGTTCCTCCGGTGAAGTCATCGATATCTACGGCGGCAAGATGCGGCAGGTTCATCCGGGCACCGAACTCGTTCTGCTGGCACCGCCGAAGGGACCGGGCGGCCAGGGTCTGTCTGCCGTCGACGTCTCCAAGGAATCGCGTGGCTTTGCCATCTCGACGACCTCAGAACACAAGGCCGAAGTGATGAAGCTTCTGGACTTCATGGCAAGCCCAGAGGGTCAGATGTTCGACCGGCTGGGCTTTGAAGGCCAGGAATTCACCAAGGAGGGCGACACCTACAAGGTGACCGACAAGATCGCCACCTGGTATGCGCGCTTTATGGTAGCGGCAAACTGGACGCCGTCGGTGGTCTGGCAATCGGAGGCCGCCCAGCAGTCGCTGGCGACGATCCAGAAGGATTTTAAGCCGGACAACACATTCGTATGGCCTGCCGATTATGCCGCCGACCTCGATGCCACCGAAAACGTCTACCGCTCCTGGGTCTTCAAGTTCATCTCCGGCGCGGCGACAATGGATCAGTGGGATCAATATGTTGCCGAATGGGAAGCCGCCGGCGGCACACGTCTCAACGAGTATGCAAGGACTGTTCTCGATGCAAAAAAATAGTGCTTCCGGGCTCTCTCTCAAGGGGAGAGTCCGCGCGCTCATCCATGGCGTCGCGTTAGGCGACGCCATGGGGGCTCCGGTCGAAAAACTGCCGGTGGCCGATATCGCGGCGCGGTATGGGCGGGTTTCGTCGCTCGACACGCAATGGCACAAGATGTCGCTCGACGACACGGCGCGCAACGGCAGGGTGCGCGGCAACGGCATCGTCACCGACGATACGCTGATGACACTTTGCCTGATGGATATCTATGCCGAGGTCGGCAGGCATCTGGACGCCTGGGACATGGCCGATGGCATGGTGCGCCAGATCGCCTGGATCCCGCGCTACGTGCCGGAACTGCAGCGTGAGGCGATGCTGATCGAGCGGCTGTTCTATCCGGAAAAATGGATTTTCCAGCGTCACCAGCTGACCTCCTGCGATCCCCGGCAGGGCGGCATCGGCAATATGGTGAACTGCGGCGCAGCCATGTACGTGGCGCCGATCGGAGTGGTCAATGCCTGCGATCCGAAGGCAGCCTATGATGAGGCGATCGCCTTTGCCTCTGGTCACCAGGAAAGCTATGGCCTCGAAGCGGCAGGCGTGTTTGCGGCTGCAGTCGCGGCGGCCTTCGTTCCAGGTACGACGATCGAGGCGGTGGTCGAAACGGTGCTGGCGCTGGCAAAGGACGGCACCCGCAACGCTATCGCCGATATCGCGCAGAGTGCCCGTCAGCTCAAGGCACAGGGTGCGGACCATTCAACCGTTGTTGCCGAGTTCCACCGGATCATCGCGCCCTATTCCCCAATGGGCGACGACGTCAACCACACGCCCGCCAAGGCTGGCCGGTTGACCGGTGCCTATCAGCCAAACCGCCTGGGTTCGATCGAGGAGCTGCCGCTGGCGCTGGGCTTCTGCCTCGTCAATGACGGCGATTTCCGCCGATCGATCGAAGACGGGATCAATTCCGGCCGCGATACAGACTCGATCGGCGTGATGGCCGGCGCCATCCTCGGCGCCATGCATGGCGAAGAGGTTATCGGCAAGGCCGATTGCCAATTGCTCGACGCGGCAAACCGGCTCGACCTCATCGCATCGGCCGATGCGTTTACCGAAACCGTCAAAGCCATCCTCGCAGCCGACCAGGCTGCTGCCAACAGCCGCGCCGTAAGCCGCGCTGCTCTCCTGAATTAGAACTGCAAAGAAAGACGCATGATGTCAAAGCTGACCAAAGAGATGATTTACGAGAAGATCTATGCCGGGTTTATCGGCAAGGCGATTGGCGTTCGTCTCGGCGCGCCGGTCGAACCGACGATCTGGAGCTATGAACGCATCCAGAAGACCTACGGCGAAGTCACCCAATATCTGCGCGACTTCAAGAATTTCGCTGCCGATGATGATACCAACGGTCCGGTCTACTTCATCCGCGCCTTGCGCGACTACGGCCTGAAGGCCAGTGCTGCCGATGTCGGCCGTACCTGGGTAAACTATGCAGCCGAGGAACATGGCATGTACTGGTGGGGCGGCTTCGGCGTATCCACCGAACATACGGCCTATCGCAACCTGCGTGCCGGGATCCCCGCACCGCAGTCCGGCTCGATCGCCCAGAACGGCGCATCGGTCGCCGAGCAGATCGGCGGACAGATCTTCATCGACAGCTGGGGCTGGGTGCATCCGGGCGAGCCGCAGAAAGCTGCCGACGCCTCCGCTCGTGCCGCAAGCGTCGCCCATGACGGCGAGGGTTTGAATGGCGCTCGCTTCTGCGCTGCCGCGATTGCGGCGGCGTTTGAAGCAACGTCGATCGCTGATATCGTCGCCACTGCCATGGCGACGATATCAGCAAAATCCACCTATGCCCGCGTCGCCCAGGCGGTGATCGACTTCCACAAGGCCCATCCCGGCAACTGGCGCGCCTGCCGCGACATGCTGGCGGCCGAATGGGGCTATGACCGCTATCCCGGCGTCTGCCACATCATCCCGAATGCGGGCGTCACCGTGATGGCAATCCTGTACGGCGAGGGCGATCTGCCGCGCACCGCCGAGATCGCCACGATGGCCGGCTGGGATACCGACTGCAATGCCGGCAATGCCGGTGCCATCGTCGGCACGTTCCAGGGCGTGCAGCCGGGTTGGGATCGATACCGGACGCCGATCAACGATTTCGTCATCGCATCCGGCGTCGTCGGCTCGATCAACATCGTCGATATTCCGTCGTTTGCGCGCGAACTGACGGTGCTGGCGCTGCAGCTGCGCGGCGATGAGGTTCCGGCCCTCTGGCTTGAAGACTTCACCCGCCGTGGCGTCCGCTTCGACTTCGATCTGCCCGGCTCCACCCATGCCTTCCGCACCGCGGGCTTCAACCAGATCAGCGTCAAGGCGTCGACAGAAAGACATGTCGAAGGTTCGCGCGGCTCGCTGGAAATCCAGCTCGACCGGCTCGAGCGCGGGCATGGCGGCCGCATCTTCTGGAAACCGTTCTATCGCCGCGAGGATTTTGACGATGAGCGTTATCGTCCGATGTTCACGCCGCTGGTCGATGCGGGGCAGAACGTCTCGTTCAAGCTGCTGCTCGATCCATGGAACGGCGACGGCAACCTGCGCGTCGTTCCTTATGTTCGCCGCGCCATGTCCGGAACGATCGAGGAAATCGGCGGCTGGCATGTGCCGGATCATCAGGGCTGGCAGGACTATGCGTTCACCGTCCCGGACGGTCTGGAAGCCATCGATGAAATCGGCATCCAGGTGGAATATTTCGGCCGTCTGAAATTCCTTGGACGCCTGTTCCTTGCCGATTTCAAGGTCGAGGGTGCCGGGCACACGGTGATCGACCCGAAAACCGAAGTGCAGGAATGGGGGGCGATTTCGCGCTTCACCTGGAACCGTGGCCACTGGACCCTGCAGAATGGCCGCATCCACGCCCATACGGCCAGCGATGCCGACATCTGGACGGGGCACTATTATGCCCGCGCCATTACCATTCTGGCCGATATCCAGCCGCTGGCAGGGACATCACATCTGGTCACCGCCCGCGTTCAGGGCACCAGCCAGTTCTATGCCGCCGGGTTCGATGGCGATGATGTGGTGATCCTGAAGGAAGATTTCGGCACCACGGTTCTGGCTCGGGCGCCATTCAAGCGTGAATTCGGCCGCAACTATGCGTTCGCGTTCTCGGTCCAAGGCGATGCCTTGTCGTTCACGGTAGATGGCAAGACGCTGATCGAGGCAAAAGACGATCGGTACATCTATGGCATGGCTGGCCTTCGTCTTGGTGCGCTGGGGCGCATGAGCGTGGGCACGGTCGAGATCGTCGAAGCCGTCTGAGTAAGCCGTGCCCGCCCTTCTCAACACTGAGAAGAGCGGGCGATGGCAACCTTGGCGGATCAACTGGGAGGAACATGCATGTCTGAGATCGAACTCAGGAACGTCGGCAAGAGTTACGGCAGCCTGTCTGTGCTGAACGATATCTCGCTGGACATGAGCAGCGGCGAGTTCGTGGTGCTGGTTGGCCCGTCGGGCTGCGGCAAGTCCACGCTGTTACGGATGATTGCCGGGCTGGAGGATATCAGCGCCGGCGAGATCACCATCGGCGGCAAGATCGTCAACGACATGCCGGCAAAGGAACGCGACCTTGCAATGGTGTTCCAGAGTTATGCGCTCTACCCGCATATGAAGGTCGCCGACAATATGAGTTTTGCGCTCAAACTTGCTGGCGTCTCCAAGGCGGAGATCAGCCGGCGCGTCAACGACGCTGCCGAAATCCTCGGCCTTGAGCATCTTCTTAGCCGTCTGCCGCGCGAGCTTTCCGGTGGACAGCGCCAGCGCGTTGCCATGGGGCGTGCCATCGTGCGTGATCCGCGCGCCTTTCTATTCGACGAGCCGCTGTCCAATCTCGACGCCAAGCTGCGCGTCAAGATGCGTGGCGAGATCAAGAAGCTGCACCAGCGTCTCGGCAAGACGACGATCTACGTCACCCACGACCAGACCGAAGCCATGACCATGGCTGACACGATCGTCGTGCTGAACGGCGGCAAGATTGAGCAGATGGGGCCGCCGCTGGAGCTCTATAAAAATCCGTGCAACCTTTTCGTTGCCGGGTTCATCGGTTCGCCGGAAATCAACCTTCTGAAAGGCGAGATCGACGGCGCGATGCTGCGGCTTGCCGATGGCACCGCGCTGCCGCTGCCGCCCGGCCTTAATCTGGCTCAGGGGCGTAGAGTTACCTACGGCATCCGCCCGCAGCATATCCGCCTCAGCGACGACGGCATCGGCGCCGAGATCGCACTGGTCGAGCCAACCGGCGATACGCAGGAAGTCACGCTCCGGCTGGCTGCGGCCGACATCACCATGGTGCTGGGCGACGACCCGCCGCTGTTGCCGGGTGCGCAAGTCAAGATCGGCATCGACCCCGGCAATGTACTCCTGTTCGATGAAGCGTCCGGCGAACGCATCCAATGACCGGTTATTCGCGCAAGCATTGGGATCCAACTGCTGAAGGCCCGCTGGAAGGTATCAAGGTGCTCGATCTTTCGAGGCTTGTGGCCGGGAACATGCTGTCGCTGCAACTCGCCGATTTCGGTGCCGATGTCGTCAAGATCGAGCCTCCGGTCGGCGATCCCCTGCGCGAGTGGAAGGAAGAGGGCCTGTCACTGTTCTGGAAGACCTATGGCCGCAACAAGCGCTCCGTGGTGCTCAACCTGCGCGAAACGGCGGATCGCGAGGCGTTCTGGACGCTGATCGACGGTGCCGATGTGCTGATCGAAAACTATCGGCCTGGGACGCTGGAACAGATGGGCTTTGGTCCGGACGCACTGCTCGCGCGCAATCCCGATCTCGTCGTCGTTCGCATCTCAGGCTTCGGCCAGACAGGTCCTTATGCCGAATTTCCGGGCTTCGGCACCATCGTCGAAGGCATGAGCGGCTATGCGTATCGCACCGGCTTTCCAGACCGCGAACCGGTTCTGCCACCGCTGGCGCTTGCGGATATGATCGCCGGCATCTACGGCATGTCGGCTACCGTCACGGCACTGTTCGCCCGGCAGCAGGGCAAAGCACGCGGCCAGGTAATCGATCTGTCGCTGCTGGAACCGATCTTTTCCGTGCTCGGCCCCGAGGCGGGCATTTACGCATTGACCGGCAAGGTCAAGGAACGCACCGGCAGCGCCTCCAACACCGCATGCCCGCGCAATGTTTATCGCTGCGCCGATGGTCAATATGTGGCGCTTTCCGGCTCGACGCCGGCTGTTGCCCGGCGCATTTTCGAGATTATCGGCCGCGCGGACATGAATGAAGATCCACGCTTCTCCACCAATAGCGAACGGCTGAAACATCGGGATCTGGTCGACGAAGCCATCGGCGCCTGGTTTTCAGTTCGGTCGCACGACGAAGCACTGGCGATCATGCGCGACAGCGGCGCGACTGTCGGCCCGATCTACAGTATCGCCGATGCAGCCGTCGATACGCATTTTACCGAGCGTGAGGTGATCGTTTCGCTGGACGACGAGGACCACGGCGTGCTGCCGATGCACAACATCGTCCCGCGCATGTCGGCGACCCCCGGAGGTTTCCGGCGCCCGGCTCCGGCACTTGGCGAACACACGACGGAAGTGCTGGCGGAAGCAGGCGTTTCCCCTGAAGCCATAGCTGCAATCCTTGCTGGAACTGCCCAATGACATTGCGCTCGCTGCTTTACGTCCCGGCCCATCTCGACCGGTTTATCGATAAAGCGCATCAGCGCGGCGCCGATGCGATCATCCTCGACCTCGAAGATTCTGTCCCTGCGGCAAGCAAGCCCAGCGCCCGCGAAGCGCTGGCCGAATCCGTCCGCAAAGCTGGGCAATCGGGCGCAGCGATTTTCGTGCGGATCAATTCCGAACCCGATCTGCAGTTCGATGATGCGGCGGCAGCTTGCAGGGCCGGAGCCTACGGGCTTGTTGTTCCAAAAGTGAAAACCGTTGAGGGCCTTGCCCGGATCGCTGCCCATCTTGCACCGCTGGAACATGAAGCGGGCCGCGAGCCGATGCCATTTATCGGCCTCATCGAAGATCCGGGTGCGGTGTTTGACGCGCGGACGGTGGCAGCGCATCCCCGTGTGCTTGGGCTGGCACTTGGCAGTGAGGATTTTGCCATGCTGATGGGCGCCGAGCCGAGCCCGGATGTTCTGCGGCTGCCCAAACTCCTGGTCCATATGGCGGCCAAGGCGCATGGCAAACTCTCCTTCGGCCTTCTCCGCAGCATCGCAGATTACACCGATAGCGGCGCCATGAAGACGGCAATCACTGAAGCCAAGTCCTTCGGATTCGACGGCGCAACCTGCATCCACCCGTCCGCCATTATGTTTCTGAACGCGGGCTTTTCGCCCACCGAGGCGGAATGCGATTGGGCAAGGCGCGTGCTGGCCGAAGCGAATAATGCAGCGGCAGAAAACCGTGGTGCCTTTGCCTTCGAAGGCAAAATGGTCGATGCACCGGTTCTGTCGCGCGCCCGTGCGATTTTGGCTAAGGCTGGGCGAGACGGCGATCACGGCTGAAAAAGATGCCTTGATACTCTCATCCCCACTTTTCGAATAATGCCGCTCGATTCCCCCCTTCGACTCAGGTTAGCGATCAGCGCCGAACTTGCCTGATTGAGGCCGACGACACCCACGGGGATGCCATGCAGCTTGAACCGCTAGGACCACCCTACCGAGTGCTGCGACTGCGGTGATGCCCCACAAGTAGGCTTCCGTCACATCGATCAGAACCGTTACGCCGAGTGCTATTGAAACCGAACACGGCCACGAAAGCAGCCGCCGCCATGACGGCACGCGACATCTTGGAATCAAACACGGCCGGGCACAGGGACGGCCAGCCAAGCGTATCGATCGACACGCGGAAGCGGAGACCGGATAAAGCAATCTCGGCGCTATCGAAGCGGGATGCACTCAGTTGCGATAGCATCGACCTTGCACCAGTATCCCGGCGTTCGAATCAAGGCGAGTCCAATTGGGTCGCCTCGTGGCAGATGAAAGTTAGGTAGGCATGGTCAACGGCAAGCAACTCCAAGCGGAATTGGATATGGTTCCTGTTCAGTTTCAGGGGCCGGGTGGGGTGGTCGGTGTCGTCAGCGAAGGCCGTATCATCGCCTGCCGTATCTGGGGATTTTCCAACCTCGATACGCAGCGTCAGATGACCGCTGGGACACGGCTGCCTATTTGCTCGATCTCGAAGCAGTTTACCTGCGCCGCCATGTTGGCGGCTTGCGGGCCGCCGGAGCGTCTGGATGCACGGCTTGCGGCACATCTGCCGAATTTCGAAGGGCCGTTGCCGCGCGTGCGCGACCTTTGCAACAACCAGTCCGGCCTGCGCGACTATTGGGCGTTGACCGTGTTGCACGGTGCAAAGGCTGAGCAAACATTCTCCCGGGCGGATGCGGTGTCGGTCCTCGCGCCCACCCGCACCGGCCATTTCGCGCCGGGCACCCGTTATTCCTACAGCAACGGGAATTTCCGGCTGATCGCCGATCTGACAGAAGAGGTTTCGGGGGAGACCCTCGAAACGCTTTATGCACGGCATGTCTGGCAACCGGCGGGGATGGCGGGGGTTACGCTGACAGCCGATACCCGCCAGCCGGAAGATGGTGTGATCGGCTATGAGGGAAATGATGACACAGGCTATCTGCCGGCGGAAAACGGCATCTATTGGCGGGGAGACGCCGGTATTTCCGCCTCCCTGGACGACATGCTAGCCTATGAATGCTGGATCGATGCCACGCGCGGGGACCCCGGAAGCCTCTATCAACAGATCGCCGAGCCTCAAAGCTTCCGAGATGGCACAGCTGCCGCCTACGGTTTTGGCCTGAAGCATTCGCAGGTCGGTGATTTTGCTTTTACCGGCCACGGCGGCGCCTTGCGCGGTTTCCGGGCCTACCGGATTTGCTCGACGCAAGCGCGGCTTTCTGTCGTGGTCATGTTCAACCACCACGGCGATGCGCATGCAGCGGCCCACCGGGTGCTGCGTGCCGCGCTCGGCCTGCCGCATCCTTTATCGCAGCCGCTTCGCAAACGCTATGCAGGACAATGGATCAGTCGCGAGACCGGCCTGCTTGCGCGACTTGAACCGGGATACGACACAGTGAACCTCCGCTTCGGTACGTCGGTCGAGGCCCTGTCGGAAACGCCGGAAGGAAACCTTGCCTCCATGGACGTTACTGTTGACCTAGAGGGTACGGATCTCCTGATGCAGCGCCCGCAGGAGAACTTTGCCGAGAGGCTGATGCCGGTACCCGTCGTGACATCGGTTCTGGATACGGCGATTGCAGCGCGCTATCGCTCGACGGAACTCGAGGCCGATGTCGTTATCGAATGCCGGGACGGCGCCGCTTATCTGACGCCAGAAGGCTTTTTGGGTATCGGACGGCCTGAAATCATCAAGCTTGTGGGGCCAGATCTCTGGATCATTGTGACGCGCCGCTCCATGGACGCGCCCGCGCCAGGAGATTGGACGTTGCAAGTCATCCGCGATGACGAGGGCCATATCGCCGGGCTGACGCTTGGCTGCTGGCTGGCACGGGCGATCAGCTACGCCCGCTGTGCTTGATGGCGCCAACCTGTTGAAACATAAAGCCCTAGGCCAATTTTGCATGAGATGCTGCCCAAATTGAATTGGTCAGCCACCGCAAATCGCTTCTATATTCTGCACCAAGATTACTGACGCAGCAAGAGGAACAGATGGGCAGGATCGTCTATGTGCACGGTCAATTCGTACCGGAGGAAGAGGCCCGCATCGGGCTTTTCGATCGCGGCTTCCTGTTCGGCGATGCCGTTTACGAGGTGACGGCGGTGATCGGCGGGCGGATGATCGATAACGATCTGCATCTCGACCGTCTGGAACGTTCGCTGAAGGAGCTCGCTATTCCGCTGGCTTTCTCCCGTGCGGAAATTGCCAATGTCCAGGCGGAACTGATTGCGCGCAACGTCTTGCAGGATGGCACTGTCTATCTGCAGGTCTCGCGCGGTGAGGCGGATCGCGATTTTTTCTATTCCGATGCGCTGGCGCCGTGCCTTGTCGGCTTTACGCAGGCGAAAACGTTGACCGGGACGAAGGCGCAGCAACACGGCATTGCCGTCGATCTGGTCGCTGATCCGCGCTGGCAACGGCGGGACATCAAGACGACGATGCTGCTTGGTCAGGTCATGGCGAAGCAGGCGGCGCGTGGCCGCAGTTTCGACGATGTCTGGATGGTGGAGGATGGATTTGTGACGGAAGGGGCCTCATCAACGGCTCATGTTATCACCGCCGACGGGCGCATTCTGACCCGCGCCGCGTCGCAGGCGACATTGCCAGGCTGTACACAGCGTGCCCTTGCACGGCTCTGTGCCACAGAGGGACTGCAGATCGAGGAGCGCACCTTCACGCCCGAAGAGGCGCAAGGTTCTGCGGAAGCCTTCCAGACTTCTGCCTCAAGCCTGGTCATGCCGGTCGTGCGCATTGGCGACCGGGTGATTGGCAACGGCGAACCCGGTCCGATGACCCGAAAACTCCAGGCTCTTTATCTGGAAGCAACCGCCGTTCCGGTCTAGAAGCGGCGTGGATGGCAGGAGGGTTGACATGAAGACGGCACGCGAACTGGGACTGATCCCGCAGGGGAGATTGGAGCCGGGGCCGGGCAATGCCATTACCGACGTCGCCGGCGTTTCGGTTGGTCATCGCTCCTTGCGCGGCGAGGGGATTTTCACGGGCGTGACAGCCATCCTGCCCCACACGGGCGACATTTTCCGCGTCAAGCCACGCGCGGCGGTCGAGGTCATCAACGGTTTTGGCAAATCGGCCGGCCTGATGCAGGTTGCCGAACTCGGCACGATCGAGACACCAATCCTGCTCACCAACACGTTCGGCGTCGCCGCCTGCACAGAAGCGCTGATCCGCCGCGCCATCGCCGCCAATCCGGCCATCGGACGGAAAACCTCGACGGTCAACGCGCTGGTCTGCGAATGCAATGACGGCAGCATCAATGATATCCAGGCGATGGCGGTAACATCCGCCGATGCAGACGCGGCGATCGAGGCTGCCAGCACGGGGGCAGTGGAACAGGGCGCCGCCGGTGCTGGTTCGGGCATGACCGCCTTCGGGTTCAAGGCCGGTATCGGTACGGCCTCGCGGCTGATGCGGATCGGCAAGCGCGATTTCACGCTCGGCACGCTGGTGCTCGCCAATTTCGGCGCAGCGGGTGATCTCGTCCTGCCAGACGGCCGCCGTCCCGATCCGCGTGCGCCGGCCAATCCAGAGCGTGGCTCGGTCATCATCGTGATGGCAACAGACCTGCCGCTTTCCGATCGACAGTTGCAACGGGTCGCGCGGCGCGGCGGTGCAGGTCTTGCGCGGCTCGGCGCCTTCTGGGGGCATGGCAGCGGTGATGTCGTCCTCTGCTTCACCACCGCCGATCCGGTCGAGCATGCCCCCTCAACACCGTTCGCCACGCAGGAGCGGCTTGCCGATGATCATATCGACATCGCGTTCCGCGCCGCCGCCGAGACAACGCAGGAGGCCGTATTGAACGCGCTCTGCATGGCTCCCGCCATTCCGGCCCGCAACGGCCGGGTTTATCCCGCTCTTGCCGACTGGTTGAAGGAGAACCCCACACCATGAAAGTCTTTATTTCCGCCGATATCGAAGGAACTGCCGGCATTGCCCATTGGGACGAGGCGGAACGCACGCATCCGGACTGGGCCGAATTCCGGACCTTGATGACCGCGGAAGTGGTTGCGGCCTGCGAAGGCGCGCGTGCTGCCGGTGCGACGGAAGTTGTCATCAAGGACGCCCATGACAGCGGCCGCAATCTCATCCTAGACCGGTTGCCTGATTATGCACGGATCGTGCGCGGCTGGTCCGGCCATCCGGACTCCATGATGTTCGGGCTCGACGAGAGCTTTGCTGCAGCCGTCTATACCGGCTACCACTCCGAGGCAGGCAGCGAGGCCAATCCGCTCGCCCATACGTCCAACATGCGTATTTCGCGGCTGCTGCTCAATGGCGAGGTGGCGTCCGAGTTCACTGTGAATACGCTGTGCGCGGCCGGCTACGGCGTGCCTTCCGTCTTTCTTGCTGGCGATGAAGGCATCTGTGCGGAGGCACGCGCCATGGTGCCGGGGCTTGCGGCCGTGGGCACGCTGGACGGGCGGGGGCGCGCCTCGACGTCCATCTCGCCAGCCTGGTCGCGGCGCATGATCCGCGAAGGTGTGGCCTTGGCGCTCTCCGGTGATTTTGCCCAGGCGTTACCCGTAAAGGCAGAGCATTACGAGGTGGTGATCGAATTCAACAATCCGACCGACGCCTATCGGGCCGCCTGGTATCCCGGCGCTCGCGCACACGGACCTCGTGCCGTCGCCTTCGAACACAAGGATTTTGCCGAAATCCTGCGGGCGCTGCTCTTCATCAAGGTCTGATCAGGCCGGGGCGTGCTCCAAAAGTTGCCCCGCCGTGTGCCAGAGTTCTTCGACCTTCCTGTTGCGGCTCGCGGCATGGCGGTAGAGCCGGATTTCGAGGTCGAGGTTCCAGCCATCGTCCACTGATGCGGGCACCAGGCGGCCCGCTTCCATTTCGTCGCGCGCCAGGCTTTCCGGCAGCCAGCACACGCCCGCGCCCGTTACGGCCATATTCATTTGTCCTGCACTGATTGTGTTTTCGTGTGTCGTGCGGCGCCGGAAGGGCGGGCGGCGTAGCCATAGGCGCGACAGGGCAACACCGAAGAAGGAATTGAAACCATAGCTGAGACACGGGATGGCCAGCCGCGGCTGCGCGACAGCGCGGTCGATGAGGTTGCGGCCCGGCTGTGGATTGCCTGACAGCACGATCTCGGGCGACACCAGCGGGATCAGTCGATCATGGGCAACGGTAAGCGAAGCAAACTGACCGCGGTCGAGGTGAAACGGCACTTCCGGATGGGCATAGGTCAGGAAGAAATCCGCCTCGTCGTTGACGAGCGCGTCGAGGTTGGCCTCGATGCCGCCGCGGTCAGGAATGAGCGAGGTGCTGAACGCACTGCCCGCGTCTTCCAGCGCCTTCACCCAGCCCGGAAAGAAGGTGACAGTCAGCGTATGCAGCGCGGCAAAGCGGATGAGGCCTGGTTCGTGTGACGGGCGCAACGTCTCACGCGCCGCATAGAAGGTGCGGATTGCTTCCTGTGCGACCGGAAGGAAATTACGGCCTGCTGGCGTGAGTTCGGCCGGCATGGTGGCGCGGCTGATCAGCGTTGCGCCCAGCCAGCTTTCCAGCTGCTTGATCCTCCGGCTAAAGGCCGGCTGCGTGACATTGCGAAACTCCGCAGCCCGCGAAAAGCTGGACGTATCGGCAAGCGTCACGAAATCCTCCAGCCACTTGATCTCCATACCCTGCTCCCCCGATCCTGTTTGCCCGAGAAAACGATCATAAGTCATTCAATCAAAATGGGTATGCCAATTTCGCATGGGGTGGTGCCAAAAGCGAATTGGCCAAGCCAGCCACAACCTTTCACCTTACGTCTGGAGGAAATAGGCACCGGTTCGCCCGGTGCCCACAGGGGGAGCTGTGAATGGCATTCGCAATTGAAGCCGATCTTATCTTGCACAATGGCCGCATCTGGTGTGGCCGGGAGGAGGGCATCAGCCAAGCTGTTGCCGTGTGGCAGGGCAAGGTTCTTGCAACGGGCAGCAATGCCGACATGCTGAGCCTGAAGGGTGCGGCGACCGAGGTCATCGATCTGAAAGGCCGCTTTGCCAGCCCCGGGCTCATCGACAACCACCTGCACCTGATTGCAACCGGCATCGCCATGGGCTTTGTCGATGCCACACCGGCCGCCGCGCCGACGCTTGGTTCCCTGATGCAAGCCATCTCCGACCGCGCCGCGACTATGCCAAAGGGTAGCTGGGTCCGGGCCCGCGGTTATGACCAGGTCAAGCTCGACACGGGCCAGCATCCGACTCGCGAAGATCTCGATCACGCAGCGCCCGATCACCCGGTCATGTTGACGCGGGCCTGCGGCCATGTCTCGATCGCCAATTCCCGTGCACTGGCGCTGGCCGGTATCAGCGAAGAAACGCCGGTGCCGGATGGTGGCGTGATTGGTCTCACTGATGGCAAGCTGAACGGCTTTCTCGCGGAAAATTCACAGAACCTGGTCAAGGCTGCAATGCCCGAGACGACGACGGAAGAGCTGATCGACGGCATCGAACGGGCAGGCCAGCATTTGCTCGCCTTCGGTATTACCAGCTGCATGGATGCAGCGGTTGGACATGTTGCCGGCTTTCCGGAAATCCAGGCCTATGAGATGGCCAAGCTTACCGGCCGGTTACCGGTGCGCGTCTGGCTGACGCTGCTTGGCGATCCCGGCGTTTCCATCGTTGAGGATTGCTGGCGCGCGGGGCTTATCGGCGGGGCCGGCGATGACATGCTGCGCGTCGGTGGCGTCAAGATTTTCCTTGATGGTTCCGCCGGCGGTCGAACGGCCTGGATGACCCAGCCCTATCAGGGCGAACCCGACAATATCGGCGTGCAGATGCTGCCGGATGCAGTGGTCGAGGGGGTCGTCAAGGACTGCCATGACCGGGGCTATCAGATGGTCTGCCACGCCATTGGCGATGGGGCGATCGAACAGCTGATTACGGCGTACGAGAAGGCACTCGCCGCCAATCCCGATCCCGACCGCCGCCACCGCATCGAGCATTGCGGCTTTTCCTCGCCGGAGCAGAATGCGCGCATGAAAGCGGCTGGCATCCTGCCTGCACCGCAGATGGCCTTCATCCACGATTTCGGCGACAGCTATATCTCCGTGCTCGGGCAAGAGCGCGGCATGGCATCCTATCCGATCGGCACCTGGATGCGCATGGGCCTAAAACCCTCGACCGGCTCGGACTCACCGGTCTGCTCGCCCGATCCGTTCCCGAACCTGCATGCAATGATCACGCGCCAGACCGGCAAGGGTACGGTAATGGATGCGACAGAGAAGCTTGGCCGCGAGGAAGCCTTGCAGGCCTACACGGAATACGGCGCCTGGTCGCAGAAGGCCGAGGCGGTCAAGGGCCGGCTCGTGCCTGGCCAGTGGGCGGATATCGCTGTCTTCGACAATGATCTTCTGGAAGCCCCGGCCAGCACCATTCTGTCCGGCACCCGCTGCTTGTTGACCTTGCTTGCCGGTCGCGTCGTGCACGACGCGCGCTGAACGCCTACGGGACTGAAACGAAACGATGCCGAAAACGGCACGAGAGGGAGAACGAAATGCTGAAAAAACTGACACTCGCCGCCATGCTCAGCCTTGGCGTCGCGACCGGAGCACTTGCCGCAGGCGAGCGTTCCGGCGGAACGCTTGTCTTCACCGCGCCGTACGGCTCAAGCTTTGCAACGCTCGACGTGCAGGCAAGCCCGAACACGCAGGAAGAATTCATCACCCAGGCCATTCATCGCGGGCTCTACAGCTGGGATTCCGTCCAGAACAAGCCGGTGCTGGAACTGGCAACGTCAGAGGATATTTCTGCGGATGGCACGGTCCGGACCTATCATCTGCGCAAAAATGCTGTTTTCCATAATGGTAAACCACTGACGGCCGATGACATCATCTACAGCTACAAGCGCATCGCCAACCCGAAGAACGCCTTTTCAGGCGCCAGCTTCATCGCGGTCATCAAAGGCGCGGACGACTATATCGCCGGCAAGGCGGAGGAAATTTCGGGCCTCAAGAAGATCGACGACCACACGCTGGAAATCACCTACACCGGCCCGATCAATCCCGGTTTTCCGCTGATGCAGAACACGACGGTGATCTATCCATCGAATGTCGAGGATGAAACGAGCTTCGCCAAGTCCCCCGTCGGCCTTGGTGCCTTCGTCTTCAAGGAGCACGTGCCCGGCTCGCAGGTCGTAGTCGAAAAATTCGACAAGTACTATGAGGAGGGCAAACCCTATCTGGACCGCATCAACATCGTGCTGATGGGCGAGGATGCGGCGCGCGATGTCGCCTTCCGCAACAAGGAAATCGATGTCTCGATCCTCGGCCCGACCCAGTATCAGGCCTATCAGGGCGAAGATGGGCTGAAAGACCACCTGCTTGAAGTTGCCGAGGTCTATACCCGCAACATCGGCTTCAATCAGGCTTTCGAGCCCTTCAAAGACAAGCGGGTGCGCCAAGCGATCAACCATGCGATCAATGCGCCGCTGATCATCGAACGCCTCGTCAAGAACAAGGCTTACCCCGCTTCTGGCTGGCTGCCGATTTCTTCGCCCGCCTTCGACAAGGAAAAGCCAGCTTATGCCTTTGATCCGGAGAAGGCCAAGGCCTTGCTTGCCGAAGCCGGCTATGCAGATGGCTTTGAATTCGAAGTGACGGCGAGCCCGAACGAAAGCTGGGGCGTGCCGATCGTCGAAGCCATCCTGCCGATGCTGAAAAAGGTCGGCATCACCGTGAAGCCGAAGCCGGTCGAAAGCTCCGCACTTGGCGATGCGGTAACCTCGAACACCTTCCAGGCCTTCATCTGGTCGAACCTTTCCGGCCCCGATCCGCTGAACGCATTGCGCTGCTTCCATTCGAAGACACTGCAATCGGCCTGCAACTATACGAGTTATGCGAGCCCGGATTTCGACAAGCTCTACGAGGCCGCCCAGCAGGAGCGCGACCCGGCCAAGCAGAGCGATCTTCTGCGCCAGGCGAACAATATCTTGCAGGACGACGCGCCGGTCTGGTTCTTCAACTACAACAAGGCGGTCATGGCCTACCAGCCGTGGATCCATGGGCTTGTTCCGAACGCAATGGAACTGGCGATCCAGCCCTATGACGACATCTGGATCGACGAGACCGCACCAGCACGCCAGTAAGCCTTGAGAGGTTCGGGGTGGCCGTGAAAACATCACGGCCACCCCCGCATCGATTGCCGTTCCGTAAGGGCGGCCAAACCGGGACCGCTCATGCTTCGTTTTACCCTGCGCCGTATTCTGCAGATCGTACCCACCGTCGTCGTGGTGGCGCTGCTTATCTTCGTTATTTTCTCGGTGGTGCCTGGCACCTTCGCCGCCAGTCTGTTTGCCGACGGCAAACGCGCCGCCGATCCGCAGATGATCGCCCGTCTCAACGAGGAATTCGGGCTGAACAAGCCGTTGATGGAACGCTTCGCGACCTATGTCACAGATCTCGCACAGTTCGATCTCGGAACCAGCTTCCGCACCCGCCAACCGGTGATCGATCTCATCCACGACCGGATGTGGGCCTCGCTGAAACTGGCGATCGCCGCCATGGCCTTTGCCCTGGTCATCGGCGTGCCACTCGGCTTCCTCGCCGCCATGAGACCAGGCTCGGTACTCGATACGGTGACGATGATCGGTGCGGTTTCGGGCCTTTCCATGCCACAGTTCTGGCTGGGCCTGTTGATGATGTATCTGTTTGCCCTGCAGTTGAACTGGCTGCCGAGTTTCGGATATGGCAACGGGTCGTTCCAGAACCTCATCCTTCCTGCCATCACGCTCGGCGTTACACCACTTGCGCTCCTTGCACGCACCACGAGGGCAGGCGTGCTCGATGTGCTCAACGCCGATTTTATCCGTACCGCCCATTCCAAGGGCATGAGCGAGATCAAGGTGGTCAGCTGGCATGTGGCGCGCAATGCGCTGGTTTTGATCGTTACAACGGTCGGCCTGCAATTCGGTTCGCTGATCGGCCAGGCTGTCGTCATCGAAAAGCTTTTTGCCTGGCCCGGCATCGGTTCGCTGTTGGTCGATAGCGTTGCGATCCGCGACATTCCCGTGGTGCAAGGCACAATCCTCGTCATCGTGCTCTGGTTCCTCGTCATCAATACCGCCGTCGATCTGATCTACGCCGCGATCGACCCGCGCATCAAGCAGGAGTGACGCCAATGCGTTTCGGCTTCAACTTCTGGCTTGGCGCGGGCCTGACAGCGCTGGTGATTTTCGCAGGCGTGCTCGCCCCGTGGATCGCGCCCTTCGACCCCGTGCTCGACGCCGATCTGATGAGCTCGGAACTGCCACCGGATGCGACCTTCTGGTTTGGCACGGATGCTCAGGGGCGCGACGTCTACACCCGTATCCTCTATGGCGCGCAGATCTCGCTGACGGTCGGCATCGTCTCGCAGGTGATCAATTCGATCATCGGCGTCACGCTCGGCATGACCGCCGGTTACTGGGGCGGTTGGTGGGATGATCTGGTGAACGGCCTCACCAATGTGATGCTTGCCATTCCCTCGCTGATCTTCGCGCTCGCCGTGATGGCGGTGCTGGGGCCGGGGCTGCCGTCTCTTCTTGTCGCGCTTGGCCTCACCAACTGGAGCTGGACCTGCCGCATCGCCCGTTCCTCGACGCTGTCGCTGAAATCGCAGGGATATGTGCAGGCGGCCCAAACGCTCGGCTATGGTGACCTGCGCATCATGTTCACCCAGATCCTGCCCAACATGATGGGGCCGATCCTCGTCATGGCAACGCTCGGCATGGGTTCGGCGGTACTGTCGGAGGCAGCCCTTTCCTTCCTTGGCCTCGGCATCCAGCCGCCGTTTCCGAGCTGGGGCTCGATGCTGACCGATGCGCGCCAGCTCATCCAGCTGGCGCCGTGGGTCGCTATCTTTCCCGGCCTCGCCATCTTCCTGTCGGTGCTCGGGTTCAACCTTCTCGGCGACGGCCTACGTGACAGCCTTGATCCGCACATGAGGACGCGCAAGCCATGACCGCGCCGCTTCTCGACATCAGGAGCCTGCACATGGGCGTGGCGCTTGGCCGTACCGCCCACCATCCCCTGCTCAAGGGGGTATCCTTTCAAATCATGCCGGGTGAGGCCTATGGTCTCGTCGGAGAGTCCGGTTCCGGAAAATCGGTGACGTCGCTTGCGGTCATGGGGCTGCTGAAAAAGCCTCTGGCCGTCTCCAGCGGCGAAATCCTGTTCAAGGGGCAAAACCTTTTGGCCCTGCCGAAGCGGGAGATGCGGCGCCTGCGTGGCAATCGCATCGCCATGATCTTTCAGGAACCGATGACGGCGCTGAACCCGTTGTCCACCGTCGGCCGGCAGATCGCCGAAATGTTCGTGCTGCATCAGGACAAGAGCTGGGGCGAAGCGCAGAAGCTTGCGGTCAAGGCGCTTGCCAGCGTGCGCGTGCCCAACCCGGACCGGCGCGCGAAAAACTATCCGCACCAGATGTCGGGTGGCCTGCGTCAGCGTGTGATGATTGCCATGGCGCTCGCCTGCAATCCCGACCTGCTGATCGCCGACGAACCGACGACGGCGCTCGACGTCACCGTGCAGGCTGAGGTGCTGCGCCTGATCAAGGAACTTTGCGCCGAACGCGGTACGGCCGTGCTCTTCATCAGCCACGATCTCGGCGTCATCGCCAGCATCTGCCAGCGGGTCGGCGTCATGTATGCTGGATGTCTGGTGGAGGAGAACGAGACGCGAGCGCTCTTCGACACACCGCAGCACGACTATACACGAGGCCTCCTCGGCGCCCTACCGCGCCTTGGCAGTCGTAGCCAGCACGGCCGCCAGCGGCTCGTCGATATCGACAGTATCATCGCCGACCGCTCGACGCTGACAGAAACCCGTTTCATCGCGCCGCGCGATGCGGAAGGGAGCCAGCCATGACCACCCCGCTGCTGCAGGTGGACAACCTGCATGTCCGGTTTCCGATTTCCGGCGGCGGTCTGCTTGGCAGAGGTCGGCGCATGTTGCATGCCGTCAACGGCATCAGTTTTTCGCTTGCCAAAGGCGAATGCCTCTCGATTGTCGGCGAGTCCGGCTGCGGCAAATCCACGACGGCGCTCTCGATCCTCGGTCTTCAAGAGCCGACTGAGGGTATGATCCGCTATCGCGGCCAGCCACTCGCCGGTCCGGGCGCGCCGGGACGGATGCAGCGTGCCAAGGCGGTACAGATGGTGTTTCAGGACCCCTATGCCTCGCTCAATCCGCGTCAGTCGGTGCGCACCTCGCTTGCCGCCCCGCTGAAGTTGCACGGCATCACCGCAGCGTCGGAAATCGAGGGCCGCATTGAGGCCATGCTGAAGAATGTCGGCCTGACACCTGAGCACGCAAACCGCTATCCACACGAATTTTCCGGTGGCCAGCGCCAGCGCATCGGCATTGCCCGCGCGCTGATCCTTGAGCCGGAGATCGTTGTGCTCGACGAGCCGGTATCGGCGCTAGATGTGTCGATCCGCGCGCAGATCATCAACCTCTTGCTGGATCTGCAGGAAAAACTCGGCCTATCCTACCTGATGATCAGCCACGACCTGAGCGTGGTCGAGCACATGAGCGACCGGGTACTGGTGATGTATTTCGGCCAGGTCGTGGAAGAAGGTGGGTGGCGGGAAATCTTCGAAAAACCGACCCATCCCTATACGCGCCGCCTGATCGCCGCTATTCCTGATCCGGAGAGGGCACTCAGCTCTCCCGCTTCAGCGAATAACGTCACTCATCCTTACTCGTTGAACGGGCGTAGCTTCATTTCTGATAGAAGCGCCGCACTGGATGTCTTTTCTTCGCCACCCCCGTCCGAACTCATCGATGTCGCACCACAGCACAAGGTGAGAGTGGCATTACCAGTGGCCGCCGAAATACAGTGACGTACTCGATCAACGCGAGAGCCTTATGGTGCGTCTGCACGCTCGGTTGATCATACAGCGTGATAGAGGATCGTTGTGATAACGATCGCAAGCCTGCCTGCAAACATGGAGTGTAGAGGAACTGCCATCCGGCGCCGGAACGCAGCACGATAATCGCATCACAAATTTACGCGCATAGAATTTAAAGTTGACGCGCGGAAACTTTAGTGGCAGATATTCGCTGGCTGGTATGGGAGGCCGCCAGCTGTAACGGCCATAGCCGTCCGGCCTCGTCGCTATTCTAGGGAGGAAATCATGTCCATTTCTCGTATCGCCAAGTCACTGCTCGTATCCGCCGCCTTCACGCTGGCTGCCTTTTCGGCCCAGGCAGAAGGCATTGGCGCGTCGCTCCTGACCCAGCAGCATCCGTTCTACATCGAGCTCGGCCAGGCGATTGCAGCCGAAGCCAAGGCGAAGAACGTTCCGGTCGAAATTGCCATCGCCAATCAGGACCTCAACAAGCAGCTCGCCGATATTGAAGACTTCATCGTCAAGGGCGTCAGCGTCATCATCATGTCGCCTGTCGACAGCAAGGGTGCCCTTGCTGCGGTGATGCGCGCTCAGGCCGCCGGTATCAAGGTCATCACGGTCGATGTCCCGGTAGAAGGCACCGAAGTCGCCTCCTATATCGGCACCGACAATTATGCCGGTGGCGTCAAGGCTGGTGAGCTGATGGCAGAGCAACTGGGCGGCAAGGGTAATGTCGCGATCATTGACTACCCCTTGGTTCAATCGGTGGTCAATCGCGTCAACGGCTTCAAGGAAGCGATCGCCAAGCACCCGGAGATGAAGATCGTCTCGATTCAGACCGGTATCACCCGCGCCGAAGCGCTTGCGGTTGCCCAAAACATGTTGCAGTCAAACCCGGATATCGCCGGCATCTTCGGTTTTGGCGATGATGCGGCTCTTGCTGCCGCCGTTGCCGTGAAGTCCGCGGGCCTGACCGGCAAGGTCAAGGTCATCGGCTTCGACGGCATGCCGGAGGCGATCGCCGCAGTTGACTCGGATCCGGATATGGTTGGCGTCATCCAGCAGTTCCCGGACCAGATGGGCAAGCTTGCTGTCGATACCGCAATCAAGATCGTCGCTGGCGAAGAGGTGCCTGCATCGCAGCCGATCGTCCCGGGCGTTTACACCAAGAAGTAATCCGGCCCTCCTATACCCCTCCCAGGGCGAATTGCCTTCCGGCAATGACCGCTCCCTTCCGACGGCTTCGCTTGAAAAAGCGTGGCCGTCGGGAACGAAGATGCAAAGGTTGATGCGATGGATACGTCCGGCAATGCCGCAATCCTCGAAATCAAGGATGTCACAAAATACTTTGGCACTGTGGCTGCGTTGAAGAGCATGCAGCTCAGCGTCATGCCGGGCCGCGTGCACACCATTCTCGGCGAAAACGGTGCCGGGAAATCGACGCTGATGAAAATCCTTGCCGGCGTCTACCAGCCGACATCGGGAAGCATCCTGATGGACGGCAAGCCCTATGCACCAGCCAATCCCCAGGATGCGGCCAGGGCGGGTCTGACCATCGTCTTCCAGGAACTGAGCCTCTGCAACAACATGACCGTGGCCGAAAACATTCTGGCAACGCGCGAACCCTCGACGATCGGCTTCATCAA
Organism: Pararhizobium sp.; assembly: GCF_965279435.1. Taxonomy (NCBI): domain Bacteria; kingdom Pseudomonadati; phylum Pseudomonadota; class Alphaproteobacteria; order Hyphomicrobiales; family Rhizobiaceae; genus Pararhizobium; species Pararhizobium sp. The sequence goes on along the minus strand of NZ_CBDIHY010000002.1, from coordinate 386,020 downwards.
CGACAAGGCGCTGACGCGCAAGGCCGCATCCATTGTCGCAGATCTCAAGCTTCCGGTTGCGGTGACAGAAAAGGTCGGTGATCTTTCGATCGCGCAGCGCCAGCTGGTCGAGATCGCCAAGGGGCTCAGCGTCGACGCAAAAGTCGTCATTCTCGACGAACCGACATCCTCGCTCAGTGACAACGAAGCCGAGATCCTGTTCGAGATCATTTCCCAGCTGAAAGCGCGCGGCGTCGCCGTCATCTACATTTCGCACCGCATGGAAGAGATCATGCGGTTGAGCGATGACATTACGGTGGTTCGCGACGGCAGCTACATCACAACGCGCGACAAGAACGAGACCACCATCGACGAGCTGATTGCGCTCATGGTCGGCCGCGACATGGACGCGATCTATCCCGCCCGGGATGTACCGGCGCCGGCCATGAGCGCAAAGCCGATCCTCGGTGTCGACGGCCTGTCGCGCGATGGTGAATTCGAGAATATCACCTTCGACGTCCGTCCCGGCGAGATACTCGGTTTCTTCGGCCTGATCGGCTCGGGTCGCTCGGAAGTCATGAATGCCCTGTTCGGCATGAAGCGCACTTCAGGCTCCATAAGTATCGACGGCAAGCAGGTGACCATTTCCTCGCCAGTCGATGCGATCGATCGCGGCATTGGTTTCGTTACCGAAAATCGCAAGGAAGAAGGGCTCGTCCTCAGCCACAATGTCGAGGCGAACATTTCCATGGTCGCGCTCAAGGACTATTCCGGCACCTTCGGCTTCCTCAAACGCCGCCGGGAGCGTCTCGCCGCAGACGCCGAGGTCAAGCGCCTGGCCATCAAGACCGGGTCACTCCAGACGATCGTCGGGTCGCTGTCGGGCGGCAACCAGCAAAAGATTGTTTTGGCCAAGTGGCTTTTGACCCGGCCAAAAATCCTGATCCTCGACGAGCCGACACGCGGCGTCGATGTCGGCGCCAAATTTGAAATCTACAAGATCATCCGCCAGCTGGCAGCGGAAGGCACGGCAATCCTGCTCGTGTCCTCCGAGCTACCGGAGATCATCAGCATGAGTGACCGTGTCGTCGTCATGAGCGAGGGCCGGGTGACGGCAACCGCGTCGGGCGAACAGATGAAACCGGAAAAGATCATGAGCTTTGCGACGGGATTTGTATCATGAGTGAAACAACGGCGGCCAATGCCGCCTTTATACGGGTCTTCAAGCAGTATGGCGGCATCTTTCTGTCGCTTGTCGCCCTCTGCGTCATCTTCTCCTTCATGAACGGGCGTTTCATGTCGGTGGCGAATTTCCTCAATGTGCTTCAGCAGGTTGCCGTCATCGCCATCGCCGCCTTCGGCATGACATGGGTGATTTTGCTCGGCGAGATTGACTTGTCGATCGGCTCGATTATCGCCGTTGCCGGCATGGTCGCGGCCCAGTGTTTTGCCGCTGGCCTCGGGTTTGCGCCGACATTTGTCATTACCCTGCTGTCCGGCGCGATGCTCGGACTTGCCAATGGCGTGCTGACGGCAAAATTCCGGTTGCCATCCTTCATCGTCACCGTCGCGACCATGGGGATCTTTCGCGGGCTCGTCAGCCTGCCCACGAACGGCGCGCCGGCGATGATCACCGAACCGACATGGACGGCCATCGGCACGCAGAGTTTCATCGGCGTTCCGATCGTCATTTGGTTCGTTGCCGTGCTCTTCCTGTTCAATCACATCCTGCTCAGCAAGACGCGCTTCGGCCGCCGCGCCTATCTCACCGGCGGCAACCGCGAAGCAGCGCTTTATTCCGGCATCAAGGTCGATCGTTTGAAGATCGCCATTTTCATGATTTCGGGTGTGATGGCCGCAATCAGCGGCGTACTCCTCTCTTCCCGGCTGTTTTCAGCGCAAACCAATGCCGGCATGAGCTACGAACTCGACGCCATCGCCGCAGCGGTCCTCGGAGGCACGAGCCTTGCTGGCGGCGTCGGAACGATGATCGGCACCATGATCGGCGCCCTGATCATCGGTGTCCTGAACAACGGCATGAACATGATGTCGGTGCCCTATTTCTACCAGCTGATCGTCAAGGGCGTCGTCATCCTTGTCGCCGTCTGGCTCGACGTCCGCTCCAAGCAGGCCAAGCAATAATCCGTAATAGAGCAGTGATCCCATGTCGAAAATTCTGACTATCGGCGAAATCCTGGTGGAGATCGTCGCCACCAACCGCGGCAACGGCTTCCGTGAGGCTGTGCCGCTGATTGGTCCCTTTCCCTCCGGCGCTCCGGCAATCTTTATCGACCAGGTCGGCAAGCTGGGGCAGGATTGCGCCATCATCTCGCGCGTCGGCGAGGATGATTTCGGCTGGGTCAACATCGACCGGCTGACAGCCGATGGTGTCGATGTGTCCGGTATCGAAATGGTGCCGCAGGGAACGACCGGCAGCGCCTTCGTGCGGTATCGCGAAGACGGCAGCCGCGCCTTTGTCTTCAACATCAGACACAGCGCCTGCGGCACGATCGAACTGTCCGATGAACATCTGGCGTTGATCGACAGCTGCACGCATATGCATGTCATGGGAACCGCCCTTTATGCACCGAGCGTGGTGGAGAGCATCCTGACGGCCGTCGACCGGATCAAGGCCGCTGGCGGTACCGTGTCCTTCGATCCCAATCTCCGGCCCGAAATTCTCGACAGTCCCGGTATGCGCGAGGCGCTGCAGACGGTTCTGTCGAAGACCGATCTGTTCATGCCGAGTGGCGAAGAGCTCTTCCTGTTTGCGAAGGCCAAGGGAGAGAGCGAGGCCGTCGCGGAGCTCCTTGCCCGGGGCATCAAGGCGATCGTTGTGAAGCGCGGCGCCAAGGGTGCCAGTTATTTCGACGCCGAGACGGCACTCGATCTCGAAGGCTTTCCTGTCGAGGAAGTCGATCCGACCGGTGCGGGCGACTGCTTCGGGGCGACCTTCGTCACGTTCTGGCTGCAAGGCGCAAGCCCAGCCGAAGCTCTTTTATACGCCAATGCATCCGGCGCACGCGCTGTCACTAAGGCCGGCCCGATGGAAGGCGCCTCCACCCGCAGCGAGCTCGATCTTCTTATCAAAACGCGAGGCAAGGCCTGACATGACACAGAGCTATCTCTCCGACATCGCCTCCTGGGGTATGCGTACCGGCCCCAAGGGCATCCCTTCGATCTGCTCCGCGCATCCGATCGTGATCGAGGCTTCGATGCTGCATGCGCTTCGCAGCGATACCCATCTTCTCGTCGAAGCCACCTGCAATCAGGTCAATCAGGACGGTGGCTATACCGGCATGACGCCCGCCGACTTTCGTACATTTGTCGAGATGATTGCGGCGAGAACCGGTTTTCCTCTCGAAAAGCTGATCCTTGGCGGCGACCATCTCGGTCCCAATCCCTGGAAGAACCTGCCCGCCGACGAGGCGATGGACAAGGCCAGGGTCATGATCAAAGCCTACGCCGAAGCCGGTTTCACCAAGCTTCATCTGGATACCAGCATGGGCTGTGCCGGCGAGCCTGTTGCGCTGCCGGATGCGATCACGGCAGAGCGGGCAGCAAGTCTTGCGGCTGCCGCTGAGGCAGCACTTGCCGGCTCCACCGGCATCAAGCCGGTCTATATCATCGGCACGGAGGTTCCCATTCCGGGCGGCGCCATGGAAGAACTCGACAGTCTCGAGGTCACCAAGCCCGATGCTGCGCGTGAAACCATCGCCGTGCACCGCAAGGCTTTCGCCGCAGCCGGTGTCGAAAACGCTTTTTCGCGCGTAGTCGGCGCCGTCGTGCAGCCGGGCGTGGAGTTCGGTAATCACAACGTGATCGCCTACGAAACCGGCAAGGCCCAAACGCTGAGTGCTACATTGGCCGATATGCCGGGCATGGTGTTCGAGGCACATTCCACCGATTACCAGACGCAGGAAGCCCTTCGCCAACTGGTGCTGGATGGCTTTGCCATCCTCAAGGTCGGCCCCGGGCTCACCTTTGCCCTGAGGGAAGCCTTCTACGGGCTCGACCGGATCGCCGATTTCCTGTTTCCGGCCAAGCGCCCGGAAACCCTGCTCGCAACCGTTGAGCGGGTCCTGACGTCAGAGCCGAAGAACTGGGAAAAATACTATCACGGCTCGCCGGATGAGCAGCGGCTGCAGCGTCACTTCAGCTATAGTGACCGCATCCGCTATTACTGGCCGCATCCGGAAATCGATGCCGCCGTCAAACAGCTTTTTGCCGTTCTCGACGGTGTCCAGATCCCCGAAACGCTGATTAGCCAGTATCTGCAGGCGAGTTACACGGCGGTTCGCGACGGCCGGGCAAAGCCTCAAGCGACGGCTCTGGCCATCGCAGCGGTGGACCATGTTCTGGAGAGTTACTTTACAGCCTGCCGCCCTTGAAGAAGAGCGGCTTGCATCCCGGTGGAAGTTTTGCTTGAAACGTGAAGCTGATATTTAAATCGATTGAGAGCTTGAGTGGACGCCAATTTGCAAGACAAACCGATCAGGACGATGGAGGATTTCTCCGAGTTTGTCGGATTGTCGCGTCCGACCGTCTCGAAATATTTCAACGATCCCAGTTCCGTCCGCCGCAAGACCCGCGACCTGATCGAAGCCGCGCTCAAGCAGAGCGGCTTCCGGCCGAACATGTTTGCCGTCAACCTCAACCGCCGGCGCAGCAACATCATCGGCATCATCATCCCGAACTCGACCGATCCGTTCTACATGGCGCTGACGCGGCGTGTGGAACTGATCGCCAATGCGTCGGGTTTCCTGGCCTTTGTGCTGTCCTCGGATGGCAATGCGGCGATGGAGGCGCGGGCGATCGAGACGCTGAAGTCGATGAACGTTGCCGGCGCCATCATTGCGCCGCTCGGCGTGCAGTCGCAGCAGGAAACACTGCTGGCGATGGCGGCGTCCATCCCGCTGATTTTCGTCGATTCGCCGCTTGATGATGTTTCGCCGTTCGTCGGCACCAACAACCGGCAGAGCTTCCAGCTGATCGTCGATTATCTGTGCCGATCCGGCGAGCCACCCTGTTATCTCGGCATGCCACCCGTCAACACCAATGCCGGCACCAGGGAAGCCGCCTACACCGAGGCGATGGTGCAGCTGCGCATGGAGCCGATCATATTACCGATCGCGCAGCCTGCCAGCTGGGATTTCGAAAAATTCGGCTATGAGGAAACCTTGCGGATTCTCGAAGCCGGTGGTTTCCCGACGGCGACGGTGCTGTGTGCCAACGACCGCGTCGCTTTCGGTGCGATCGCAGCCGCTTACCAATCCGGCATCAAGGTCGGTCACGGCGCAGGCTGCACCCTGCGGATCGCCGGCCACGACGACCACCCGCTGTCGCGCTACGCTTGCCCGCCGATTACCACGGTCGCGCAGAGCTACAACGACATCGGCCGCATCGCCATGGAATTGCTGCTCCGCAAACTTGGCGAAGACGGCAGTGGCACAGGGCTCGGGGGTGATGAACAGGTCCTGCTAAACGGCGAGATCATCTTACGCGAGTCAGCCTGAGGCAAAGCCTCTTACATCGTTGGTATTGAACGGCGGCGCTCAGTACATCGCCTGATCCGGACCATTAGAGCCAGGCTTCAGATCACCGCGAATTAAACTCGGAACACTCTTAGCAGGCCACTGTAGATAGATCACCCAATATCTGCGGGCCGAGCCTTCCCTCAATGCCTTGCCGGATGGTTCACTACATTCCTCAAGCTATGGGATGTGCGGATCATTTTGCGGCAGGCGGGGATGACGCGATTTTAACGGACGCGCATTGGCTGGTTATCGTGATGCAGCTAGATTGGCAGAAACGGTGAGGGGCGTTCTTGAAAATTCTTCTGGTGGAAGACGATGCCGAGTTGGCGCAATGGCTGATCAAGGCTTTGAAGCAGCGCTACTCGTTCATGATCGAATGGGCAGAGGATGGTGCCGTCGCCGATAGCCGTTTGCAAGCGGAAGAGTTTGATGCCGTTGTCCTTGACCTCGGTCTTCCTGCCATGGACGGACGATCGGTATTGTCAGCCATGCGGGCCAGACATGACACCACGCCTGCACTGATACTGACCGCCCGTGACACGCTGGCCGAGCGGATCGACAGTCTGCACGAAGGTGCGGACGACTTCCTGGCGAAGCCCTTCGCCATAGAAGAACTGGAAGCCAGGCTCGTGGCGTTGATCCGCAGGTCGCATGGGCGAAACGCCGGCACGTTTTCTTGCGGAGAGCTGTCCTATTCGTCTGCCGAACAGAAATTCAGCCTGCAGGATGCACCAATCGAACTGACACCGCGGGAACATTCGATGTTGCGCGTCCTCATCCAGCATGCCGGCGAACCCATGTCCAAACAGAAAATCATGGATCGCATGTTTTCATACGATGCCGACATGCACCTGGAGGCGATCGAGGTTATCGCACACCGGTTGCGCAAGAAGCTGTCCGGCACCGTTCAGATCAGAACGCTGAGGGGATTGGGTTATGTTCTCGAAGCGGGACAATCATGATCAACCCCGAGCGCCATGGGCGGAGTCTGGCTGTCACTCTCGGATTCTGGATCCTGCCGGCGATCATTGCTGCGATGGCCTCCACACTCTGGTTCAGTACGACAACGATCCAGGAAATGGCCGACAGCGCCTACGACCGGTCGCTGGCGGGCGCGGTCCGGGCGGTAGACGCGAACATATCGACCGAGAGCGGCGGGGTGGGTGTCGAACTCCCTTACAACCTCTTTGAATTCTTTCAGCTGACGGCGCAGGGAGCGGTTTATTTCAACGTTTCAACGAGCGACGGGCTCGTCCAGATTGGCGATGTGCTGCTGCCGAAGACGCACAATCTTGAGAATGGACAACTCCGCTTCCACGACGGCGTCTATGTTGGCCAGGATATACGCATCGGTGCACTTCAACGTCCGCTCGATGCCCACGATCCCGATGGGGTTCAGATCACCATCCAGGTTGCGGAAACCAAGACTTCACGGTCGGCCTTTCAAAACGAGCTTATCGGACGGGCGATCCTTCGTGATCTGCTGGTCGTGCTGATCTTGGCGGTGTTGATCGCATTGGGTGTCGTCAAGGCGCTGAAACCGCTGCACAGTCTGCGGGTAGCGATCGATAATCGAGAGCCGGAGGATCTGAAGCCCGTGGCCGTCGCGTCGTTGCCGAGCGAGGTACGTCCGCTGGTCGAGGCGATGAATGGCCTGATGCAGAAAACGGTGGAGGAGGCGACACAGCAGCGGCGTTTCCTCGACGACGCCTCGCATCAGCTTCGAACTCCGATGACCATCCTGCGCACCCAGATCGACTATGCGCTGCACCAGCAGGATAGCGAAGGGGTTCGCGCCACGCTGCATGCCTCCAAAGACGTGCTGGAACGGTCTATCCGGACAACCAATCAGCTCCTCGCTCTTGCAAAGGCACGGACATCGCAGGGGACCGATATCTACCCGCAGGAAGTCCTTGGCCTCTCCGAAATGATTGCAGATACGGTCAGAATGCTCTGGCCCCGCATCCGAAGCAGGAAGATGGATTGCATATTCGAGGCACCCGATACCAAGGTGGCGGTTCGCGTTAATGGGGCCTTGTTATGCGAGGCGCTCGCCAATCTCATTGATAATGCGGCAACGTATGCACCGGAGAACTCGCTGATATCGGTCTTCCTAAAAACCGATAGCGATACGGCGATCATCGAAGTGATGGATGAGGGCCTTGGGATGAGCAAAGACGAGATCGCACATGCGGGCACGCGTTTTCGTAGCGGCAAGCATCTCGCCAGCGGCAGCGGGCTTGGCCTTGCAATCGCCCTGACGGTCGCAAGGGCCAACGGCGGAACAATGACTGTCCTAAACCGGCAGGACCGCAGCGGGCTGATCGTAAGGATTTCTCTACCGATCGTTGATTGAAAGGCGAATGAAAGCTTCACTCGGATATTTGCCTTACCTGCAGATGTGGAGATCTGCACACAGTCTTGGAGGAGATATCAATGCCGTTCGTTTCCCGCGCCGTCTCTGCGGCCGCTATTTCATTGACCGCATTTGCGGCGGTGCCATCGACAGGCGCCGCCGAACCCCGAAATCCTGAATGTATTGCACCCGCTCAGCCTGGCGGTGGTTTCGACATCACCTGCAAGCTAGCCCAGGCAACCCTGAAGCAGTCGGGCGCGGTAAAGTCGCAGGTCCGTTTATCCTATATGCCTGGCGGTATCGGTGCCGTTGCCTACAATGCTGTTGTCGGCCAGCGCCGCGCTGAGCCCGGTACGATCATTGCTTTTTCGGCTGGCTCCCTGCTCAATCTCGCGCAGGGCAAATTCGGCGCCTACACCGAGAAGGATGTCCGGTGGGTCGCCAGCATCGGCGCCGACTATGGTGCGGTCGTCGTTCGCAATGAAAGCGAGTTCAAGTCACTTGATGGCCTGATGTCTGCCATCAAGAAGGACGTCACCTCCGTCATTATCGGCGCGGGCGGTACGATCGGTAGCCAGGACTGGATGAAGGCCGCCATGGCGGCACGCGCCGCAGGGATCGATTACAAGGCCATGCGGTTTGTTGCATTTGAAGGCGGCGGAGACTGCGCGACGGCTCTCCAGGGTGGACACGTCGATGTCTGCATGAACGACGTCGGTGACAGCCAGGCGGCGATCGACGGCGGTGCACCGCTCAAGCTTCTGGCCATCTTTTCTGAAGACAGACTTCCGGGCAAGCTCGCCGGTGTGCCTACCGCCAAGGAGCAGGGCTTCGATATCCAGTGGCCGATCGTGCGCGGCTTCTACGTCGGTCCGGATGTCAGTGATGCCGATTACGCGTGGTGGGCGGACGCCTTTACCGCAACGATGAAGTCTCCGGACTATGCTGCCGAACTGCAGAAGCGGAACCTTTTCCCGCTGCCGATGACCGGTGAGCAGACCACGGCGTTCGTTGAGGAACGGGTAACAGCCTACAAGAAACTCGCCGCCGATTTCGGGCTCGCCGTCAAGTAAGGTTTAAACCATGCACACCGACCGCACTCTGGGTGCAGCCGCAATTGCGGTTGCAGCGCTCATGCTTGCCTTTGGCTATGGCTTGGAGGCACCCTTTGCCTATGAGCCGACAGGCCCCCGCGCTTTTCCTTTGATTGCGGCGGCAATGATCGCCGTGTGCGGCGTGATACTCGTGTTGAAGCCGAGTGAGGCAGACCCGTCGGTACTTCCGATGCCCGGCAGAGCCGTCGTCGCTCTGTCGGGATCGCTGCTCGCATACGCACTCCTCTTCCAGCCGCTGGGTTTTGTCGTCGCCACGACCGCATTCATGATCCCGATCGCCATGATCTTCGGTGCGAAATGGTGGCAGGGGGTTTTGGTGGGCGCAGTCCTCGCAGTCTCGTCATTTCTACTTTTTGACCGGGTCCTTGACGTGGTCCTGCCAACCGGTCCTTTGGGAGGGATCATCTGATGGAAATGATCGGCTATCTCATGCACGGGTTCGGCGTCGCGCTGGCGCCAACCAACCTGTTGCTGGCAACACTCGGAGCCATCGTCGGCACCATGGTCGGGGTCCTGCCAGGACTGGGACCGATCAACGCGGTCGCGATGCTGGTCCCGGTCGTCTTCGCGCTGGATCTGCCTCCCGAAAGCTCATTGATCCTGATGGCGGCCATCTATATCGGCTCTGAATACGGTGGCCGCATCAGTGCCATTCTTCTCAATGTGCCGGGAGAGGCCTCCGCGGTCATGACGGCACTGGAAGGATATCCGCTCGCCCGTCAAGGCAAGGCCGGCATCGCTCTTTCCCTTTCGGCCTGGACATCCTTCGTCGGGTCTGCGATCGCGACCACCGGCATAGTGCTGGCAGCGCCGGTACTCGCTAGCTGGGCGCTGGCATTTGGCCCCGTCGAGTATGTTGCGCTGATGATTTTCGCGTTTGCATGCCTGACCGGGCTGCTGACAGACCAGCCGGTGAAGGCGCTGCTTGCGATCATGCTGGGGCTCGGCATCTCGACAATCGGTATCGATGCTAACTCGGGAGTTTACCGGTATACTTTCGGATCACCAAACCTCGTCGACGGCGTTCAATTCGCGACAGTCGTCATCGGCCTTTTCGCGATCAGCGAACTGCTGATCATGCTGGAGACGATGCATGGAGGCACTTCGGTCCGCATCCAGCAGCTTGGGCGATCGCTGTTCAACCTGAGTGAGATGCGGTTCACCAATGCAGCCACGCTGCGTGGATCGATTATCGGGTTCTTTGTTGGGATCCTGCCGGGGGCAGGGGGGACGGTCGCTTCAGCGCTTGCCTATACGACGGAAAAGCGCGTCGTGGATAGAACCGATCCGGAGGGCAGCCGTTTCGGGAACGGCGATATGCGCGGTCTTGCTTCCGTAGAAGCCGCCAACAACAGCGCCTCGAACAGCAACTTCATTCCCATGCTGACACTTGGCATTCCGAGTTCGGGCACGACTGCGATCATGCTCGGCGTCCTCACACTCTACAACATAACCCCAGGGCCCGCACTTTTCCGGTCGCAACCCGATCTCGTGTGGGGGCTGATCGCATCTTTGTTCATCGGGAACTTCATCCTGCTCGCAATCAACATCCCGCTCGTCGGCGTTTTCGCGCGCATGCTTTCGGTGCCGGCTTGGGTCCTTGTGCCCTTCATCGTCGTCGTCAGCACCATTGGCGTCTATTCCGGCAAGTCCACGACCTTCGATCTCGTGCTCATGGTGGGGCTTGGTATCGGGGCCTACTTCCTGCGCCGGGCAAGCGTTCCGATGGCGCCCCTGATCCTCGGCCTGGTGCTTGGCAAAATCCTCGAACAGAGCCTGCGCCGCGCGTTGTCGCTATCAGCAGGCGATATCTCCATCCTCTGGTCCAGCCCGATTTCCATCACCCTCTGGATCATGGCAGCTGCCGTTCTTCTTATTCCGCTGCTGATGCCGAAGTTCCGGCGTTGGCGGCATGAAACGGTGACAGAAACGGATTGAGGTTCAAACGATGTCGTATCTTGTTCCTGTCGTAGACGAGGCCGTGCCCGCCGGTACCCGCCTTCGCACCCTTCTCTCCAGGCCCGGGATCGTGCGGATGCCGGGCGCGCACAATGGTCTTGCAGCCCTTCAGGCAAAGGGCGCAGGTTTCTCGGCGCTATACCTGTCAGGTGCGGCGATGAGCGCGTCCATGGGACTGCCGGATCTTGGAATCCTGACACTCGAGGATGTTCTCTTTTTCACACGGCAGATTGTCCGGGCGTCAGGCTTGCCATTGCTTGTCGACGCCGACACGGGCTTCGGCGAGGCGCTAAATGTCATGCACACCGTTCGGAGGCTTGAAGAGGTAGGCGCTGCGGCCATCCAGATAGAGGATCAGGTCCTGCCGAAGAAATGCGGCCACCTGAACGACAAGAAGCTGGCAAGCCCCTCAGATATGGCTGCCAAGGTCGCCGCCGCCGCGCGTGCCCGGCGTTCGCTTCTCATCCTGGCGCGAACGGATGCCGCAGCCGATGAAGGGCTCGACAAGGCAATCGACCGCGCAAGGCTCTATGTCGAAGCGGGTGCGGATGCGATTTTCCCGGAGGCGCTGACGACCAGGGAGATGTTTACGGAGTTCGCTAAAGCGATGAAAGGAGTTGCGCTGCTGGCGAACATGACCGAATTCGGCAAATCGCCGCCGCCGACCGCAGGCGAGTTGCAGGAGATCGGATACCGCATGGTGATCTGGCCCGTCTCCTCGCTTCGCATGGCGAACAAGGCACAGCATGATCTCTATGGGCATCTTGCCGCCGAGGGTTCCACCACCGGTGTCGTTGAAAGGATGCAGACACGTGCGCAATTGTACGATCTCATCGACCTGAAAGGGTACGAGGCCCTGGACGCAAGCATCATCAGCAGCTGGTTGCCGGTGCAGTAATAACAGCGGGAGTACAGCGGAACCGCAGGGGGTGGACAGCCCCCTGCAACCGATCAATCCCATTGCCGCAGCAAGCAATCACGCAACCTGGCGCCATCTTGCCCCAAGTTTCATACCCACCATCACCATGCGTGCTGCATCTTCTGCCGCCCGGGACAGCAGTTTTGGAGCGCTGAAGATGGCGTCTTCTAGCGAGCAGGGCCTGCTGAGGATCGAGGCAAAGGCATCAATACCATGCTCGAAATTCAGGCGCACGCCTTTGCCGATGGTGCCGGCAAGCGCGATGACGGGCACACCGGCAATTTTTGCCCGTGCGGCCACTTCGGCAGGCACCTTTCCGAATGGGGTTTGCCCGTCGAGGCTGCCCTCTGCGGTGATGACCAGATCAGCCTGCGCGATGAAACGGTCGAGCTCCAGATATTGCATGACGATATCGTAGCGCGGGTGCAGCTTGCCGCCGAGGAGGCCGAACACCGCAGCACCGAGACCGCCGGACGCACCGGATCCGGGTGCCATCCCGACTGCGATGCCCGTCGTGCCCTGGATCGCTGCAGCGTATGTCTCCATCGCCGCAACGAGCAGTTCCACCTGTTCCGGCGTTGCGCCCTTCTGTGGCCCGAAAATGCGCGCCACACCGCGCTCGCCAAGGAGCACATTGTGCCAGTTGACGGCGGCATCGATGCGAACGCCGTCAAGGCGCGGATCGCGGCCGCTCATGTCAATCGTCTCGAGGCGGGCAAGCGCCGCCCCACCGCGGGGCAAGGGATCGCCCGCCCCGTCCAGAAACCGGATACCGAGCACTTCGGCCATACCGGCGCCGCCATCGTTGATACCGCTGTCGCCACAACCGAGAAGGATGCGGCGCGCACCCCGGTCAAGTGCTGCACGCACCAGTTCGCCGACGCCGTAGCTCGTTGTCAGACAGGGATTACGCCGGTCGCGCGGTACAAGGCTGAGCCCGGCGGCCGCGGCCATCTCGATCACAGCGGTCGGCTCACCGCTACCGCCGAGGAACCCAAAATGTGCTTCGACCGGGTCGTTGACTGGGCCGGTCACGGTCAGATTGTAAAGCGTACCGTTGGTCGCCTTGACGAGCGCTTTGGCGAAACCCTCGCCGCCATCGACCATTGGCGCCTTGATGATGGTAACGCCGGGAAAGGCGCGCAGAACGCCACTTTCGATGCAATCCGCTGCCTGGTCTGCCGACAGGCTTTCCTTGAAACCGGAGGGGGCGACGAGAACCGTGAAAGACATGGGGTGTTCCTTTTTGACTGTGACAACGATGTGACAGGGGAGGAACGGGGCGGTTCTCAATCTATTCCGGCAAACTGAAAATAAATTAGCCGACTAAATAAAAAAGGCCGCACGCGGCGGCCTTTTCCTGTGTCTGTCGGCATCGTTCAGTGCAGCGGCAGACCCTGCAGCGGCCAAACGAGTGTGGCAAAGACAACGAGCAGTAGCACGAAGGGCACGATCAGAAAGCCGGCGAGCCGCAACAGGTCGGACTGCCCGAAGGGCGGCGGATCCATTGCGCCGAACAGCGCCACCGGTTTGGCGGATACCATCAGCGTCTGGCAAAAGCCGCTCGCCAGCGTGACGACCATGACGAGATTGAGCGGGTCAACGCCGAGGGCTGCGACCGGCAGCGCAAGCGCAGGTATGAGGACGGTCGCTCGTGCCGTGCGCGACGTGATGACGAGGTGGGAGAGCGTAGCGGCAATAGCGGCGAACGCGACAATAAGTGCGGGCCAGGCCGCGATACCGCTGCTGGCAAGACCGACCATCCGGTCGGCCAGCACCTTTGCTGTGCCGGTCTCCAGCAGCGCCTCGCCGATGACGAGCGTGCCGGCGAGGAATAGCAGCAGGTTCCATTCGACGCTCTTGAGCGCTGTCTTCAATGGCAGGCCGGAGACCTTTTGGTTGGCCAAAAGCAGCGCGGCGGCGATGCCGATCAGCGGCATGCCGACGCCGTGCATGGGTTGGGCTGCAAAGAGCAGGATCATCGCGCCGGTGACCGCAAGCACAGTCCATTGCTGGCGCGTCAGTGGGGTCGGGGCCTCGTCGGCGTTGCGTTCTGCGATCGCCATTACCCGCTCTTCGCGTGTCAGGAAGAAGCGCAGCAGCACGGCGCAAGCGAGCAGCGAGCATAGAAGCGAGAAGGGGCCGGCAAGCGTGATCCAGCCCAGGAAATCGGGGCTTTGGCCGCTCAAACGCTGCATCATCCCCGCCGCGACGAGATGGGCGCCGGCACCAATCAGCGAAGCACCGGCCGAAAGCAGGATGACGGAGGGGAAGAGCAACGCGAGCGCCCGATTAACCCGTGCATTGCCGATCGCGACGGCGATGCCGAGATAGACCGGCGCCAGCATGGCGGCACGCGCCGAGGTCGAGGGGATGATGAAGGCAGTGGCGAAAATCAACAGCGTCAGCGCCCAGAACAGACCTTGCACGGTGGCGAGCCGGGCGAGCAGGCGGCGAATGATCTGTTCGATGACGCCGACCTGACGCAGCACGCCGGCAACGACGAAAGCCGCCAGCATCAGCCAGACAATGTCATTGCCGAGCGAGCGGTAAAGCACGTCCTCGTCAATTGCACCGACAACGGCCAGGGTAGCCGCGCCCGCAAGCGCCACCGGCGTGTCCGGCAAGTCGAGAATGGTCCAGGCGGTGATGGTTGCGACAAAGACGGCGAGCGTCAGCCGCATGTTCACGCTGAGACCGTCGATCGCCAGGAAGATCAGCATGGCACTGAAGACGAGTACGATCACCGCGACGATCTGCTTGACACGGGTAAGCGGTACGGCCGGCTCTGTGGCAGGAGACGGTTCCCCACGCCGATCGGCGTGGGGTTCGGGAGGAACGATTGCATAAAGGGCCATGATCGCCCTCCTTTCGGTCTGGTCGGCTGTGTCTTAATCGTCGTCAGAAGAGGAATTCGACGACGAATTGGACGATGAATTCGAGCTCGAGTTGCTCGAGGAATTGGACGAACTGTTTGAGCTTGAATTGCTTGAGGAATTGGAGCTGCTGTTGGAGTTCGAATTCGAGCTGGAATTGCGGGAGGAATTCGACGAGCTGTTGGAATTGCGGTTCGAACTCCAGCCGCCGCCCCGATTGTCATCGCGCTCGCGATTATAGTGGGCGTGGCTCGCCTTGTTGCTCCGCGTTACCTTCTGCAGAAAGCGCGTGACCGGATCGTCGGCGCTGGCTGGCGCGGGTGCTGCTGCACCGACGACCAGGAATGCGCTCAGGATTGCGATGAACTTCTTCATGCCGTTTCTCCTTGGAGTGACAGCCTCGTTGGCTGCAGAGGAGAAACGGCGGTGGGCTTTTCCTATTCCCGAGAAAATGAAAATATTTTCAGAGGCATGATCCGCATCTGACACCACGCGTTTTGCCGCCGCTGGGTGGGCAGCGGCGGCAAAACGCTAAATGGGCAGGGAAATTACCGCGGCGCGCGGGCAAACCTGCGATACCAGCCATCCGATGCGAGCGTCTTGCGCAGGATCGTCTGGCGAACGTTACCCTCCGCCTGGCTTTCAGTGCGGATGTCCGCGTCGAGGTCCGACGTCTCCCGGCGGAACGGAATAACCTGGACGATCGGCGTGCCACGTTCCAGCAGATGCAGGCCGTCCTCGCCGGTGGCGAAGAACGGGAAGTGGATTTCCGACTGATAGGTGTCCGTATCCACGACCCCGGCGACGATTTCGAACACACCGTTCGGGCGATTGAGCGGCGGCACGAACAGGCAGCTCCAGCCGGGTGGCGTGCGGATGGTCCAGTAATTGTGAAACTTGCAGGGCGGCAGCGGCCCGCGCGGATTACCGGCAACCTGATGGCTCGCATGATTGCTGACGAGCGTGCGGTCGAAATCCCAGCCGCAATCCACCGTCTTTCCGCCGTCGGAGATTTCCATGCGCACAGTCGCCGCAAGCCCGATTATCCAGCCCGCCGCCATGGCATCGAGAAAGGGCATGCAGCGTTTCACCGTCAGCCCGCTATTGGTGGGCGAGAGATGCGCCTCGTCGATCGGCGGCAGCTTGCGGAACCAGTCGGGCAGCGCCGTCTTGGCGCGAACGGGGGCGGGGATTACGCCATCGTCCTCCTTGCGGCAGAGAAAGGTCAGCCGGGGCTGTGGCGTCTTCAGAAAGGCAAATGCCATGGCTGTTCTCCTCATGAACTGATGCGAGAAGAACGGCGCCGGGAAAGACTTATTCCCGGCGCACACAATATTTCATTCAGGGCGCCAGGATGCCCCGTTCCTCTTCGGGCGACAGCGGTGCGCCGGCCTCGATCGACGAGAGATAGGCATCGATCATGTCCTGCGACGACGCAGGCACGTAACCCTCAACTTTCGCAGATGTCAGGGCAAGCTGCGTCACCCACGTCCGGTCCTGCCGGCAGGCGATCGAGACCGTGCTGCTCGACGGCTGTTTCAGCTCGTACTCGCGGCAGAGTGCGCCGCTCTTGTCGCGAAAGGTGGCGATCACATGAAGCGTCTGACCGGGTGCGCTGAGCGCAATATCCCGCCCGGATGCCTCGCGGTCCAGCACTGCCGCGATTTCGGCGCTGGAATCCACTGCGGACGGGTTCAGATTTCGGCCCACCGTGAAACCGGCAACGCCGGTAATCACCGCCACGATACTTGCCGCCAGGGGCATGAGCCAACGGCGTGTCTCCTGTAGCGGCTTTGCGCGGAAGGGCACAACGTTGCCCGCCTGAGCTTCCCGGCTTCGCGCTTCTTCCGCCATGCGGCGAACGGATTCCAGCAGCGCTTCCGGTACAGGCTCTTCTGCCAGCGGCTTCAAGGCGTCAGCGACCAGCAGGCGGGTTTCGAAAAACACAGCCAGGCGCTCGGCCAGCGCTTCGTCGCCGGCAAGGGCTGCTTCCAGCTGCACGCTTGTCGCCTCGTCCAGTTCGCCGTCGGCGAAAGCCATCAATGTTTCGTCGTCAAAATCCTGCCGGGTCATGCAAGGCTCCCTTTCGTATCGGACGAACGTTTTTCCCCGAAACTTATTCCTGTCAGTTCCGCAAGATTTTTCCGTGCCCGGGCCAGCCGGCTCATCACTGTCCCGATTGGGATCGACAGAACCTCGGCCGTGTCGCGATAGCTCAGTTCCTCGACGCAGACCAGTACGAGCACTTCGCGCTGCTCGTCCGGCAGTTTTTGCAGGGCAGCGGTGACGTCACGCAGATCCATGCGCGCAAGCGATGCAGCTTCGCCGGACGGAACCGATACATCGCGCGCCTCCTCCAGATCGGTCTGCGGGCCTGCCGTTTTCTGGCGGCGCAGGTGATCGATCCACAGATTGCGCAGAATGCGGAATATCCAGGCGTCGAAGCGGCTGCCGGGTATAAAACTGTCGGCGGCGAGGATGGCGCGCTCGCAGGCTGTCTGCACAAGATCGTCCGCCAGCTCCCGGGAACGGCAAAGCGAGATCGCAAAACGCCTAAGGTTCGGCAGGAAGGCAACCAGCCGTTCCGGTACTGTCTGCATGTCGTTGGTCATTCCGCTTTTTTGCACGCCAGGGAATAAGCTGTCGAGTCAAACGTATTTTCAGGATAGTTTGATCGAAAGCGGCTTCCTGGTTTGACAATCTGGATTAAGAAGCGGCCACAGGAGACTGAGCGTGCTGTTCATTGCTAATATAAAACCATTGCGCCGCCTGACTGCGGCAATCGCCGTGGGAGCATTGGTGGTTCTGCCTCTGCCGCTGAACGACGCGGCCTTCACCATCCCCGTTGCGCTTGCCGATGACGACGATGGAGACGACGATAACGGCGGTGGTGGCGGTAGAAGCGGCGGCGGTGGTAACAATCGCAGTGGAGACGGTGGCAACCCCGGATATCACCGTGGCGGAGACACTTTGCGCGATCTGCGTTCGCTCTTTCGCTGGCCAACGCGCGAGCGCCGTGCACCGGTGCGCCGTCCAGCCGCCGTGCCGGAGCGCGCGGCAAACGAACTCGTCGCGGTCGGTCTTGAAGAAGAGGCGATCGCCGGATTGATCCAGCAGGGCTTTACCGTTGATGAGCGCACACAGATTTCGCTGATCGGCAGCGAAATGGTGCGTCTCGTGGTGCCGCGCGGCATGACGCTCGCAACGGCGCGTGCTGCCGTTGTTGCCCGCAGCCCGACGGCGGCGGTCGATTTCAACCATTTCTACCAGCCGCAAGCGGAGAGCAATACAGGATGTGCGGGGCAGGATTGCGCGCTCGTCCGGGACATCGTTGGATGGCCGGCCGGCGAAAACGCAGGGTGTGGCAAGCCGCCCCGTCTCGGACTTATCGACACGGCAATCAATGTCGATCATGTGACCCTGACGAATACCCGGCTGGAGGTCATTCGCCTCGGTGAGGGGGAAGAGGAAAGATCGGGCGAACAGCATGGCACTGCCGTCGCCGCCCTTTTGATCGGCGCATCGGACAGCCGCGTCCCGGGCCTCCTGCCAGGGGCCGAACTCATCGCCGTCGATGCCTTTAAGCGATTCGGAAAATCGAAGGATATCGCCGACACCTACGACCTCGTACGGGCGCTCGATCTGCTCGTTCAACGTGACATCAAGGTCGTCAATCTGAGCTTGACCGGCCCGGCGAACGCGGTGCTCGAGAGGTCCGTGAAAGCGGCGGCCGATCGCGGCATGATCCTTGTGGCCGCCGCTGGCAATGATGGCCCGAATGCCAAGCCTGTCTATCCTGCGGCCTATGAAGACGTGATTGCCGTAACGGCGGTCGATAAGGCGCGCAACCCTTACCGCCGGGCCGTGCGCGGCGATCATGTTGATATTGCCGCTCCCGGTGTCGGGGTCTGGACTGCGGCGTCCGTCTCTGGCGCCCGGCAAAAAACCGGCACATCCTTCGCCGCCCCCTTCGTAACGGCGGCGGTCTCGGCGCTGATTGCCGGCGAGCCGGATATGCCAACGGAAAGTCTGGAGGCAAGGCTGAGAGAATTTACCGATGATATCGGAAAGCCGGGGAAAGACCCGGTGTTCGGATGGGGGCTTTTAAACGCACGCAAGCTGTGTGGGGGCGGCAGCGAAATCAAGCCATCTGCGCTGTGATCCCGGGGGTCGATAGTGCCCTATGAGTAAGGAACATGAAATTTAGAAACCTGACGGCCGTCAGTTCCTAACGGGCTTCCAGCGACGCAACATCATCTCCACTCAGCCGGATATCGAGAGCGGAAAGGCTGTCTTCCAGTTCGGCCACCGTTCTTGGCCCGATGAGCGGCACGACCGGGAAGGGTTGGGCCAGAACGTAGGCGAGCGCGATGTGGATGGGCTTTCGGTTCAGGCGTTGCGCCAGTTCGATGGCACGATCGCGGCGGATGAAGTTGCGCTCGCTATACCAGCAACGAACCAGTTCCTCGTCGTCGCGCCTGTCGCGGCCGGCACGGTCGGTAAAAAAGCCGCGGCCCTGGCTGGACCAGGCGAAATTGGGCATCTGCGTTTCGGTCAGCCAGTGCTTCCACTCGTCATCGGAGGCAGCCACGCAACCCGCCCAGATTGGCTCGCGCATTTCCGCCAGTGAGAAGTTGTTGGAAAGAGCTCCGGGCACTGCCTTGCCGTTTGACTGCGCATAGGCAACCGCCTCTTGCAGCCGCGCGCGGGTCCAGTTCGACCCACCAAAAACACCACGGATGCGCCCGGCGCGAACCTCAGCGTCCATCGCATCGACGAATTCGCCGACCGGCACCTGCTCGTCGTCGCGGTGCATGAAATAGACATCGACATAATCGGTCTTGAGACGATCAAGCGATTGGGCAAGCTGCTTGCCGATCTGATCCGGATAGACCAGGGGCGAATGGGCGCCCTTGCCGATCAGAACAACCTCCTCGCGCGGCACGCTGCGGCTCGTCCACCATTCGCCGAAGATCGCTTCGGTGACCCCGCGATTGTAGATCCAGGCCGTATCGAAGACGTTGCCGCCGGCCTCGTAAAAGGCATCAAGCGTCAGTGAGGCGGCGGCGAAGTTTGGAAAGAATTCGAAGCCGAGCGCCACCGGCGACATCGGCTTGGCAATTCCAGGAATCGTCCGCCGCCGCAGGGTATTGCCGGGGCGAACGATCTCGCCACGAATGTTCACGCGGCGTTCGGCCGCCTGTTCATGACGATATTCAAGGCCGATGGCAGCGCGCCACTGGTCCATCACCCGCAGATTGCCGATGGTATCGGCCCAGGTCACGCCGGGCGCGGCAAATTCCCCCCGGCCGTTGCGGATCGCGTCTCCGGCGGCGTCCACCTCGAAGGAATAGAGCCAGCCTTTTTCATCGATCTCCACCGTCTCGCGGTTGCCGTCATTGTGGATGATGTCGATCCTTCCGGTACCGCCGGTATGGCCCGACGCGAACCAGAAATCGGCAACCTCGATCCGGCCCTTAGCACCTATGATCCGCAACACATTGTCCTGCCGTGCGCGAATGGAACACGAAACCTCGGCGATGATGCCGTTTGGAAATTTGAGCAAAGCGGATGCCCATTCATCGACGTTGGTTTCGCCGATTTGACCGGTGCCGAGGACCTGCAGCGGCTCAAGGAAAGGCTTACCACACGCTGCACCGGCAATGAGCCGCGCCATGGAAAC
This sequence comes from Pararhizobium sp., assembly GCF_965279435.1. Lineage (NCBI taxonomy): Bacteria > Pseudomonadati > Pseudomonadota > Alphaproteobacteria > Hyphomicrobiales > Rhizobiaceae > Pararhizobium > Pararhizobium sp. The sequence goes on along the minus strand of NZ_CBDIHY010000002.1, from coordinate 365,596 downwards.
CGGATAACCACCAACGTCGAGGATACCACCACCGGCAAGCGCGTTGGAAAATAGCCTGTGTTCTGGCTTCACCGCGCCCATGTCGAAGCCGAAGCTTGACTTGATCATCCGAACAGCGCCGATCGTGCCGCTGCGAACCAGCTCGGCGATCTTGCGAGTTTGCGGATGCAGGCGGTACATATAGGCCTCGCCGGCAAACACGCCCGCCTTTTTGGCCTCGTGATAGATCGTTTCTGCCTCATAGGCCGATAAGGCGATCGGCTTTTCGACCAGCACATGCTTGCCGGCACGGATGGCCTTGATCGCCCATTGCGCATGACCGGTGTGCGGTGTGGCGATGTAAACCGCGTCAACCTGCGGATCGGCGAGCAAGGCCTCGTAACCGTGCAGAATACGCGCATTGGGGAAATCGTCCGAAAGGCCGGGTTTTTCCGGATTTCGCGTCGCAATCGCCGTCAATACACCGGTTCGGGAATGGGCAATGCCACCAGCAAAGGTTTTAGCAATGCCGCCAGGACCAATGATCCCCCAGCGTATCCGTTGTGTCTCGCTCATGGCGGCCGCCTCCAAATGTCTTTATCGAATACGATTTCCGGTGCTGTCGAAGAGGAAGGATTTTTCCGCCGAAAGGCCGACAGTCAGCTTGTCCCTGGAGCTTGCCCCGCGGAATCCCTCATGCTCGACGATGATCCGCTCCTCTGGGGAGATGTGGGCATAGACGTAGCTCGTATTGCCAAGATGCTCGGCAACATCGACTTCAAGCGTCAGGTCGGCATCGCCCATTCCGGCTCCAAGAAAATGCTCCGGCCGAACACCGAGACTGACATTGTCACCGGGATTAAGCGACGATGGGGTCAGCGGCAGGCTGAGCTTCACATCTGGCTGCTCGACAAGCACTATACCGGCACGCCCTGCCTCGACGGCGATAATCCGGGCTTTCAGAAAATTCATGCGCGGCGAGCCGATGAAGCCGGCGACAAAGGTATTGGCTGGGTCATCGTAGAGGTCGAGCGGCGCCCCGACCTGCTCGACCACACCGGCCCGCAAGACGACGATCTTGTCGGCAAGCGTCATTGCCTCCACCTGGTCATGCGTCACGTAGATGACTGTCGATTTCAGCGCCTTGTGCAGCTTGGCAATTTCAACGCGCATATGCACACGCAATTCGGCATCGAGGTTTGAGAGCGGTTCGTCGAAGAGGAAGACGTCCGGGTTGCGCACAATGGCGCGGCCGATGGCGACACGTTGGCGCTGGCCACCCGACAGCGCCTTCGGCTTCCGCTCCATCAGCGGACCCAGCTCAAGGATGCGGGCGGCATCGTTGACGCGCCGGGCGATTTCCTCTTTGGCCATGCCGGCGAATTTCAGGGCAAAACCCATGTTCTCGCGCACCGTCATGTGCGGATAAAGCGCATAGGATTGAAAAACCATGGCGATGCCGCGCTTGGACGGATCGACATCGTTCATCCGTGTCCCGCCGATCGTCAGTTCGCCGGACGTAATGTCTTCAAGGCCGGCGATCATCCGCAGCAGGGTCGATTTTCCGCAACCGGACGGCCCGACGAAGACAACGAACTCGCCAGTCTTGATCGAGAGGTCCACGCCCTTGATGATCTCCAGGGCGCCGAAGTTTTTGCGTATGTCGGTCAGGCGAACATCGGCCATGGGAGCTTCTCAGTTGATCGTGAAGGTGATGGTCTGGGTGTCGAAGCGGTGGCTTTTGACCGTAAGGTTGAGCACACCCGGCTCGTCGCCGGCTTCCACCCAAAACCCCGTGGCGCCGCCTTTGAGCGTGTGGTCGATAGGGCCGATGATGCGGCCGGGGCCTTCAAGCGCCAGCGACACCGGCTCTTCAAAGAACGGCAGCAGATTGCCGCACTGATCGAGCGCGCGGACAACAACACGAACGGCATCCTTCTCGCCACGGCGCAACACCGTCTCGTCGGGTGTGACGTCCAGTGTGGTTGGTACGGGATCGGCGGGCATGGTGATCGTCTTCACGGGATTGCCATCGACAAACCCTGTCAGCGTGCCTTCGCGCCAGACGCGCCCCCAGGTGCCGAATTCCTCGGGCGTCACGGTGCGCAGGTCGAGTACCACGGGCGGATGCGGCAGATGCGGATAATTTTCCGTGTCGGGATAGATGCGTTTGGCTGGCCACTCTCCAAACTTCACATCGATATAATCGCAGTTGGTCAGGATGATCAGCGGCAGCACACCACCAATATTGCGCTCGCCGCGCGCCCAGAACGTCACCGGCTGCAGCACGACATTGTCCTTCGGATCGCCCTGCGACGAGTAGGCGTAAGCAGCGAGTTTCGGGATGCGGTACATGTCGAGCACACCGTGATAGCAGATGCGGTCGCCGGAGCCGAAGTCCTTGTGGGTGTTGTAGTCGAACATGCACCAACCGGTGGAGCCGGAGATATTCGTATCACCGGCCACGGCATTGAGGATCAGCAGGTGACGGGTGACATGCTCGGCCTGGCGCTGCTCCTGGTCGAAGCGTTTTGTCGGATACATGTGGCCGTTATACTCGGTGATCATGTAGGGGATCGGCTTGGTAATGCCGGTTGTCTCCACCCGGTCGCGCAGGACGACCCGGCCGCGATTGTTGCCCGGCATTTCCTCCTGGCCGAGAATGAAATCGTTCATCGTGTAGACGTCTTCCAGCATCTCCGAATTGGTGATGAAGCGAACTCCGCCGGTCTGGCGTGACGGGTCGAGTTCGCGCGCCAGCCGGTTCGTCTCGGCGTAAAAGGCGTGGTTGTCCTGGCTTTCATTGATGCGGACGCCCCAGATGATGATCGAGGGGTGGTTCCAGTCGCGCTCGATCATGCGGCGGACGTTTTCGATCGATTCCTGTTGCCAGGCTTCGCCGCCGATATGCTGCCAGCCGGGGATCTCCTCGAAGCAGAGCAGACCGATCTCGTCGCAGCGGTCGAGGAACCACTTCGACTGCGGGTAGTGCGAGGTGCGCACGATGTTGCATGCGAGTTCATATTTCAGGATGTCGGCATCTTTTTCCTGCGCCCGGCGTCCCATCGCATAACCCGTGTGTGGCCAGGCCTGGTGACGGTTGAGGCCACGCAGTTTCAGCAGTTTGCCGTTGAGGAGGAAACCATCCGGCGTGAATTGCGCGGTGCGAAAGCCAAAACGACGGGTCAGGACGTCTTCGCCATGTTCCGTTTCCAGCTTGAGCGACAGGGCATAGAGAATGGGGTTGTCGAGATCCCACAGGTCGATGCCGGAAAGATCCGAGAAAGTCAGGAAGGCTTCTTTGCCGCTCACGGTCACTGTCGCGGAAGCGACTTCGCCGCCGCCCGGCCGGCGGATTTTTGCAGCAAGCGTGCCGGAGAGGCTGAGGCCTTGCGGGTTGGCGAGGAAGACGCGCACCGTCGCTGTCTTCACTTCAGCAAGGGCATCCGGCGTTTCGATCTTGACGTTTGCGATCGAGACCGGGCTTGCGATCTTCAGCCAGACATCGCGGTAGATGCCGGCATAGCAAAGGTAGTCGATCTGGCCGCCGAACGGCGGGATTTCGGGGTTTTCCGAACCGTCGACCTTTACGGTAACCAGGTTTTCGCCACGCTTCAGATGCGGTGTCAGCCGGGCCTCGAACGGCGTGTAGCCATCCTTGTGGGCGATGATTTCCTTGCCGTTGAGATAAACGACGCTGTCGGCCATCGCCGCATCGAAGACCAGCGATACTTCGCGGCCCTCGAATTCCGGCCGCCACTCAAAGCGCTTCTGATAGGTGAAGGGCTTCTGGTATTCGGTCTCGTCGAAATAATTGTAAGGCAGTTCAACGGCGCTGTGCGGCAGGCGTACCGTTTCGCCCGGCTGCGGGCTGTTGACGCTGGCCTGATCGAAGCCGTGGCTGAAAATCCAGTTTCCGTTGAAACCTTCTGTAATGCGCATTGACGGAATTTCCTATTTCACTGAGCCCAGCATGCCTTGGACGAACTGGCGCTGCATGACGAAGAAGACGAGGAGGGTGGGGAGCGTGGCGAGGATCGTGCCGATCATGACCACGCCGTAATCGGGGTAATAGGCCGAGGCGAGCGAGGAGACGACGAGCGTAATCGTCTTGGTGTCATTCGATTGAAGGACGATGAGCGGCCAGAGGTAGTTGTTCCAGTTGACCATGAAAACGATCACGAAGGCGGCCGCATAGGTTGAGCGCATTACCGGAACATAGATGTAGAGGAAAATCTGCCATTCCTTGAGCCCGTCCACCTTGGCAGCATCCCGCAGCTCCGTCGGAAATGCTTTGGTCGACTGGCGGAAGTAGAAAATGATGAAGGCAGAGGCGATCGTCGGCAGCATGATGGCGACATGCGTGTTGATCAGGCCTGTCTTTGCCATCATCATGAACAGCGGGATCATCAGCGCGGCAAAGGGGACCATCAGCGTCAAGAGCACGAGCGAATAGATCCGGTCGCGTGCCTTCGATTTAAACATCTCGAAGCCATAACCTGCGAGCGATGAAACGAGGATCGTCAGCAGTGTCGCGAGTACGGCGACTTTCGCCGAATTCCAGAAAACCAGTGGCACATCGACCAGCGTGAAGAAATTCACGACATTGGTGCGCAAGGCGTCGCCCAACCCCATCCGGCCGCTGATAATGTCGATCGAGGTGTTCGTCGAACTGATTACCATCCAGAGGAACGGGAACAGCGACAGGAAAGCCGCGACACCAAGGAAAACGTATTGCGACGCCGTTGTCAGGATGCGCGAGATGTTCATGAGCGGTCCCTCGCGGCATAGAACTGCAGGAAGGACAAGAGAGCCACCATGAGCACGATGACGTAGGAGATCGTCGCCGCATAGCCGAAACTCGGCATGAAGCGGAAGGTCAGATTATAGATGTAGAGCGATAGCGTGATGGTCGCGTTTGCCGGGCCACCGCGTCCCTCGGTGAGGTTGTAGACTTCGTCGAAAAGCTGGATCGTGCCGATCGTCGAGATGATCGTGGTGAAGAGGATCACTGGCTTCAACATGGGCACTGTGATGTAGAGAAACCGCGCCCATGCCGGCACGCCGTCAATCCGCGCCGCCTCATAGATCGACTTGTCGATGTTCTGGAGCGCTGCCAGATAGAAAATCATGTTGTATCCGGTCCAGCGCCAGGTGATGGCAAGGATCACCAGAACCTTGGCCCAGAAGGGTTCCGTCAGCCAGCCTATGGGTGTGTCAATGAAGCCAATCGCGAACAGGGCCTGGTTCACGACGCCATCGACCGAAAACATGCTCTTGAACAGAACCGAATAGGCGACCAGCGAGGCGACGCAGGGCAGGAAAATCGCCGTGCGGAAAAAGCCGATAAATTTCAACCGGTCATTGTTGAGCACGGAGGCAAGCAGCAGCGCCAGCACGATCATGATCGGCACCTGCACCACGAAGAAGGTGACGGTGTTTTTCAGTGCCTGGAGGAATACCGGATCGTTCCACAGCCGGACCACGTTTCCGAAGCCGGCAAACTTCATCATCATGCCCTTGCCGGAAAAGAATGACAGATAGAGCGAACGCAAAATTGGAAAGACAAGGAATACTGAGATCAGAAGCAGCGAAGGGGCGATGAACAGCCAGCCATTCAGATCATAATAGCGTTTCAACCCGCCTGTTTTGCCGGCAGCCATGGGACGACCTTCATTGCCAAGGGACAAGGACCGGAATGCCACGCGCCAAGGGACGCGCGACATTCCGGGAGAGAGGCGGGCGGCGACCGCCAGCCGGGGAGGATTTTTACTGAATCTGGCCCTGCGCCTGGCTGTCGATTGCCTTGAGCACATCGTCAACTGGAGTTCCCTGTCCGAGGGAGGGCAAATGTGCCGTCACGGCCGTGTCCACCTCGTTGGTGAAAACGCCATAGTTGACGGCGGGAACTTTCACCAGCCAGTCGGAAAAATTCTGCCAGACCTTTTCACCACCGAAGAATGGATCGGCTTCCGAGTAAGCCTTGCCGGTGCGCGCGGCGAGCAGTGAACCGACGGCGCCCCGCTCGGTCAGAATCTTCTGATAGAAATCGATGTCCTTGGCGTAGACTTCGTTCAGAAAGTCGATCGCCTCGTCTTTTTCTGCGGAATTCGCGGTGACGTACCAGCTCGACCCGCCGAGGTTCGAGGCATTCGAAGCGCCCTCGACATTAAGTTTGGGTATCGGCGCGACGCCCCACTTGCCGGACTGGTCAGCCTGCGCCTTGACGGTGCCGGTAATCCAGACGCCCGTCGTTACAGTCGCGACATCGCCCGTGGTGAAGGTTCCGACCCACTCGGTCCAGCCGGCGGCCGGCTTGTAGATGCCTGCCTGCAGGATCTTCTGTTCGGTTTCAAGGGCTGCCTTCAGCGCCGGATTACCCTCGATGGACAGCGCGCCGTCCTTGTCGAAATACCAGCCGCCGGCGGACTGCATCAGGATACGGATGAAGCCGGCGTCGTTGACATCCAGGCCAAGCATCTTCTTGCCGGTCTTGGCCTCCACCTGCTTGCCGATCTCGATGAAGCGGTCCCAGGTGAGGTTCTGCATGTCCTCCGGCTTGAAGCCGGCCTGTTCGATATAGTCTTTTCGGTAGTAAAGGCCGGTAACGCCGGAATCGAATGGCATGCCGTAAACGGCCCCATCGACCGTCATCAGCTGAACCTTGTAGGGAGCGAACCCGGAAAAATCGATCTTGCTGGAAAGCTCGGCGAAAGCGCCGGGGAAAGATTGGAGATATTTCTGCGCGCCGTAATCCTCGATCAGGACAATGTCCGGCAGCGCGTCCGTCGTGCCGGAAGCAAGTGCGGTCTGCAGCTTCTGCTCGACGTCGGCCTTGGCGAAATCGACGATGTTAAACGTGGTGTCGGGATGCTGCGCCGTGTAACGCGCGGCAGCTTCCTTCATGATGGCAACGTTGAAATTCGGGTCCCAGCACCAGATGGTGACTTCGCCTGCAAAAGCAGCCGTGGATGCAAAAAGGCTTGCGCCGGCAAGGGCACCAGCCACAAAGCGCGACAGAATCGTCCTGTGATACATCGTTTCCTCCCAAGAAACTCTAATGGGGCAGGGTTCTCCTCTCCTGCCAGCCACACAAGATTTACCGAATTTGGGAAAACACGCAACAGAAATTTAGTAAATATTTATCTCGTTATTACCAAGCACAAGAAAGCGCTACAATTCCAGCGGCTTGCGGCAACTGTTCCGCCAAATCAGCTCTGTGGCGATGCGAACCTGCTTCCCGTAGCTGCGGCCGGAAAGGCGCTCCAGGAGCAGATCGACGGCGGTCTCGCCGATATGCTCACCGTGGATCCGCACGGTGGTGAGCGGCGGCGTCAGAAACTGTGCGACGGGAATGTCGTTGTACGAGATGACGGCAATATCGCTCGGGATCGAAAGACCGGCTTCTTGAATGGCACGATAGGCGCCAATTGCCATGTTGTCGTTCGAGGTTACGATGACGTCCGGCCGCTCTGCCAGAGCCAGAAGCTCGCGGGCAAGGCGGTAGCCGGTTTCAAGTCTCAAGCTCTGCCCGCCTGAGCAATCGGCGAGCGCCAGCAAGGCAGGATCAAATGTATTTTTTTTCTTCTGCCAGTCGATATATGCCGCGCAGCGCCGTTCGGCGAAGCGCTGCACGCTACCATTGAGGCTCTCGTGGCTACCGATGAACCCTATCCGGCTGTAGCCGCTGGATTTCAGAGAATCGAGGATTTTCAGCGTCGCAAGACCCATGTCGGAGAAAACGCTGTCGATCCAATCTCGGCCGGGATCGAAATCGGCAAAGACGACATGTCGCGCATGGCCGCTCAGCCATGTGATCTCGTTGTCGGAATGCTTGCCAATGACGATGACGCCGGAGGCGCTTTCGAGCAGCCCAGCCTCGGGCAGCGCGTCGGAGTGGAAGACTTTGACAATCTCCGTCTTGAGATCCCGGCAGCGGGTTTCGATGCCGAGCCGGACGCCGACATAGTATGGATCGGCGATCTCGTCGGATGGCTCCAGGAAGTGGACGATGACAAGTTTGGTCAATGGGCTGGGCGCCGTTGCCCCATTGGCCTTGTTGCGATTGCGCGGCGTCTCGTAGTTCAGCGCCTCGGCGGTCTCGATGATCGCCTGTCGCTTGGTTGGGGAAATCGACAACACCGGGTCGTAATTCAGTACCCGCGACACGGTGGCAGAAGACACGCCGACCGCCTTGGCGATTTCCTTGATCGTTACCATGCCCGTCATTCCGTTCTTTTCAAGCACCGCACTCTGCCATATTCGACAAATTTCCGAAATGGTTTCAGTAAATTTTTACTTCGAAATATGAGGCATGCCAGTACATGAGCGCCATAGCCCATTCGCGGGAAGACAGCAAAGGCCATTGGGGAGGGAGAACAGGCGTTCTTTACAGATGAGCCTTCAGGAAGGCCCAACCGCCTGAAATTCGGGGATCAAGACGCGAAGTCTTCAAGCCGGCAACACCGCCGGACATAGGGCGATGCGACCGGTCAGGCTTTGGCCATGCTCCAGCGTCACCAGCCCTGCGCTTGACGGCATGTTGTGGGCATTGGGCAGGTGGGTCATCGGTTCGAAGCAGAAAAAGCCGGCGTCGGCATCCGGCGAATAGATCATGAAGCAGTCGAATGGGCCTTCGGCTGTGAGCGTAAGACCAAGGCCGTGTTCCGGCCACTCTATCCGTGCCTTTGCGTCCCACCCATCATAGGCATTGTTGATCCAGTGCGGGGGAAGGGGACCCGCTTCCGTAAAGTCCAGATGTCTGGGGATTAAGGTAGGAGCATCCGGCAAGTGCCCGCTACGTTCGCTCCAAAATCGGCTTGCCTTTGCCTTCAGGCGGGTTTGCGGTGTGCGCGCAAAGAAGGGGTGAAATCCGATCCCGAACGGCAACGGTTCGTAGGAGGTGTTGGTGACCGTCAGCGCCAGTGTCAGCGCATCGCCATCGAGCCGCACCGTCTGGATGACATCGTAGGCATACGGGTCTGACGGATTTTGACGATGGATATACCGCAGCACCGCTTCGCCGCCGTATTGCGACAGGATTTCCCATTCAGCAAGCCAGCCGTCGCCATGCAGGCAATAAGGATCGGCTGTGTTGGGCACCATCGAGAAATGCTTGCCCGAAAAATCGAAGGCGTTCGCCTCGATCCGGTTGCCGTAGGGCACGAGCGGAAAGCTTGCCTCGGCTCCGAAACGGTGCGACGCGAGCCCGGCGGTCGTCGTTGGCTTCAGGAAAGGGACGCCGCGATAACTTCCAGTTAGAAGCGAGCCACCGAAGCGGCTCACGTCTACCGAGAGATCGCCATTCCGCAGATGCAGAACGTCCTGATCCATCCGCGGATCACCCACGCCGGCCGGCGGCCACGGAGCGCAGATTGTCGAGCAGAACCGCCAGCAACAGGATCAAACCGCGCACTACATATTGGTAGAAGGCCTGGATGTTGAGCAGGTTCATGACATTTTCGGCAATGCCCATGATCAGGACACCGACGATGACACCAGCCATGGCAGCGCGACCGCCAGCAAGCGAGACGCCACCGAGAACACAGGCCGAAATAACCGAGAGTTCAAGGCCAGTTGCGGCATTCGGCTGGCCGGAGGTGATCCGGGAGGCAAGCAGCACGCCGGCGATGCCGCAGACCAGTCCCTGCAGCATGAAGATCCAGATGCGCATGCGGGCGACGTTGACGCCGGCCAGCCGCGAAGCCTCGGGATTGCCGCCGATTGCCAGCGTGTTCTTGCCGAAGACGGTGCGGTTCAGCAGAAAGCCGAAGGCGAGGAAGAGGATACCCATGACCCAGATCGGTGTCGGCACACCGAGGAATTTTGACAGGGCCAGCTGGTAGAAACCGGAATCGTTGATGCCGACGGCGCGGCCGTCTGACGAGATTAACGCCAGGCCGCGAACGATCTGCATGGTCGCCAGCGTCGTGATCAGCGCATTGATGCGAAAACGGGCAATGACGACGCCGTTGACCAGGCCGACAAAGCCGCCACAAACCAGCGCCGCAAGCAGGCCAAGAACGATCGATCCAGTGGCATTCGACGCCATGACGGCGATCATGCCGGAAAACGCTACCGTCGAGCCGACGGAAAGGTCGAAGTCGCGCGACGCCAGGCAGAACATCATGGTGCAGGCAACGATGCCGATGGTGACCACCGACTGCAGCAGGCCGAGCATGTTGCGCTCGGTCAGGAAGTTGGGAACCGTCAGCGAGACGATCGCGAAGGCAAGGGCGAAAATGACGACCAGTCCCTGTTCGCCGAGAAGAAGTTTTTTCAAGGATGTCATCGGCTCTGTACCTGTTGAATGGGAAGGTCGGCGGCATTGGAAACGTCCGGCAGGGCAGCGGCCAAGATGCGCCGATCGTCGAAATCAGGTCGCTCGATCTCGGCAGCAATGCGGCCTTCGCACATGACCATAATCCGGTCGGTAATGCCCATGATCTCCGGCAACTCGCTGGAGATGACGATGATGGCCATGCCTTGTGCCGCAAGCTCATAGAGGATTTCGTAGATTTCCGATTTGGCGCCGACGTCAATGCCGCGCGTCGGTTCGTCGATCAAGAGAACCTTGACGCCCTGCTCGGAAAGCCAGCGGCCGAGGATCACCTTCTGTTGGTTGCCACCGGACAGATTGATGATGTCCTGCTTGCGGGACGGCGTGCGCACACGCAGCTTGGCGATAAAGGTTTCGGCCAATTCACCTTCCTTCTTCGGGTTAAGGATACCGAAGGGCGAAAAGTGGCGGCGCGAGGAAATCGCCATGTTCTCTTCGATGGACCGGCCCTGAATGATGCCGTCCAACTTGCGATCTTCGGGACACAGAACCACACCGGCACGGATCGAGTGCGCGGGGCTATCGGCGGTGACCGTTTCTCCGTCTACCGCGACCGTGCCCTGTGACCGTGCATCGGCGCCATAGAGGAGCCGCGCCATTTCGCTGCGCCCGGCGCCGATCAACCCGAAAAAGCCGAGGATCTCACCTTTCCGCACCGTGAAATCGATTGGTTTGGGAAGTTTGGGGCCGGTGATATTTTCGACCCGCAGCCGTTCGGCGCCGAGCGGCCGGCCGCGCCATCCCCAGATATTGGCGATCTCGCGCCCGACCATCTCGGCGATGATCTGATCGCGTGTCACCTTGGAAATGTCCGAATGGTGGGCGGCAAGCTTGCCGTCGCGTAGCACTGTCAGGCTGTCGCAGAGGCGAAAAATCTCGTCGAGACGGTGCGAGACATAGAGAATGACAGTGCCGTTCGCCCGTAGGCGGTCGATCAGCGAGAACAGGATTTCGCTTTCTTTGGAAGATAATGAGGAGGTTGGTTCATCCAGTGCGATAACGCGCGCATCGACCATCACGGCCTTGGCGATCTCGACCATCTGCCGTTCACCGATGGACAACGAGGCGACCTTCGCCGCCGGATCGACATCGATGCCCATTTCAGTGAGTTTTTCAGCCACGACACCGAGCAGCTTGCGCCTGTCGAGCACGCCGGCTTTGGCTGGGAAGCGGCCAAGCCAGAGGTTTTCGGCAACAGTCAGCTCGGCGACCAGCTGCAATTCCTGGTGGATGACGATCACGCCGGCTTGAAAGGCGTCGCGGACGGATTTGTACACCTGCCGTTCGCCACCGATGCGGATTTCACCGGTATCGGCAGCCTGATCACCGGACAGAATACGGATCAGGGTGGATTTCCCGGCACCATTTTCGCCCATCAGGCCGTGAACGGTCCCTTTCCGGACGGAGAAAGAGACGTCGGACAGAGCCTGAACGCCGGGATAACCCTTTGATATGGATTTGAAGTCGAGAAGGTCTTGCATAGCCGCGCTCCGAATAGGGGCGCCCAGCGGTTAAAGCCGCCGGGCGTTTTCGTTGATGCGACGATTATTCGATACCAAGTTCCTTGCGGACCGCTTCATAATTGTCGCGCAAGGCGACCTGGCCTGCCGTCAGGGTCAGCTTTTCCGGCTCCTTGCCGTTGGCGATCCAGTCGTACATGTTCAGCGCAGTCTCATAGCCGTGACGCTTCGGCGAGATGATGATCGTGCCGAAAAAGCCGGTTGCCGTTGGCTTCTTGAATTCATTGATCGCCGAATCCGCACCACCGATACCGACGCCGATCACGCTGTCTGCTGGAATGCCGACACTTTCGGTGGCGCGCACGGCACCGAGAACGGCTTCGTCATTGAGGCCGACTGCGACCCATTTCTTGATATTGGCATTCTTGTTGAGAACGACGGTCGAAGCGTTGAGTGCGGCTTCCGTATCGGTCTTTGCCTGTGGTGCATCAAAGATATTGGCTTCCGGGAAACCGTTTGCCTTCAACACGGAAAGGGCGCCTTCGATACGATCGACGGCCGTTGGAAGCTGGTCGTAGGAAACGCGGATCGCGCCGACTTCGCTCATGTTCCAGCCGCGCTTCTTGATCTCGTCGACAATGGACTGGCCAACCGCTTCGCCGATCTTGGTGGCGGAAATGCCCATGTGCGGCACATCTTCGATCGGGCTGCCGTCGGCGTTGACCAGGCGGTCATCAACCGTCATCAGCTTGAGATCGTTGGCAGCAGCCTTGGCGATGATGCCGGGGCCGAGCTTGACGTCGGGAGTGCAGATGATGAAACCCTGCGCGCCCTGTGCGCCGAGGTTGTCAATTGCGGACTGAACTTTTTCGCCGTCTTCGGCGCCGATCTTGACCAGCGTGAAGCCCTTTTCCTTGGCGGCAACTTCAGCAAACTTCCATTCGTCCTGGAACCAGGGCTCTTCAGGCTGCTTGACGATGAAACCGATTTTCACATCGGCAGCATAAGCCGACGTGGCAGCGAAAACGGCGACGGTGCCAGCCAGGATGGCTGCTTTTAAAAAGCGCATGGTCTCTCTCCCTAGATCAAACTGCTCCCTGCAGTGGTCATTTGTGTAGGACGAAACATCATACTGGTCAATTGCCTTTGTATGATGATTAAAATATCTATGTATGATACTGAGAATGAACGTGATGGTCCGTTCGCAACGGTCGCCATGCAATTCAAACTGCGATATGCATCGCCGAAGGCTCGTTGAGCGTGCGGCGACGGGGATGGAGATGCCGGTGGAAGGACAACAGGAACGATCAGCGGATGACGCCGGCGACAAGGCCGTCCGGCGGCCGCGTGTCCAGAAAAACGTGACGAGGGCTATCGCCGCTGATATCTGCGCCGACATCTTCTCGGCTGGCGACTTCCTTCCGACGGAGAACGAACTTTGCGAGCGCTACGGCGTCAGCCGCACGGTCATCCGCGAATCCCTGAAGATCCTCGAATCCAAGGGCCTGGTGCGCGGACGCTCGCGGGTCGGTACCGTTGTCTGCCGCAAGGACGAGTGGAACATCCTCGATCAGCAGGTGCTGGAATGGATCGGTCCCAGAATCTTTGAATTCGATCTCTTGAATTGCATCCTGGAAGCCCGCCGGGCGATCGAGCCGGCTGCTGCCGAACTAGCCGCCGAGCGGGCGACGGTACAGGAAATCGCCGATGTCGAACGCGCCTGGCACGAGATGCGCGATGCCGATGGCGATATCGAGCGCTTCACCAAGGCTGACGTCGCCTTTCATACCAATCTCCTGAAGGCGAGCCACAATCAGGTGTTTCTGCAATTGGCGAGCATCATCCAGGTGGCCTTGGAGTTCTCGCTGCATGCGTCCAACGAAGCGGTGGATACGCGCGACGAGGCAATCGATATCCACCGGCAGCTGGTGGAAGCGCTGCGCATGCGCGACACGGCCGCCGCCAGGAACTGCTCCTTGCAACTGCTGTCTCTGGCCGCACGCGATCTTGCTGTCGCCGTTAAACGGCACGTGCCGCAGTCCTCCTCCTAACAGTCCGGCGCACAAGCGCTTTGGCGCGAAAATTCCGGACCGACACTTCCCTTCGACACAGGACCTTCGCTGATGAAGATCACCAAACTGACCACCTATATCGTTCCGCCACGCTGGCTGTTTCTGAAGGTCGAGACAGATGAGGGCATCGTCGGCTGGGGCGAGCCGGTGGTCGAGGGGCGTGCCCTGACGGTGCAGGCTGCCGTTCACGAACTGGAAGATTACCTGATCGGCAAGGATCCATTCCTCATCGAGGACCACTGGAACGTCATGTATCGTGGCGGCTTCTATCGCGGTGGCGCCATCCACATGAGCGCCATTTCCGGTATCGATCAGGCACTCTGGGACATCAAGGGCAAGGCGCTCGGCCAACCGATTCATTCGCTGCTCGGCGGCCAGGTGCGTGACAAGATCAAGGTCTATTCCTGGATCGGTGGCGACCGTCCGGCTGACGTTGCCAACAATGCCCGCGACGTGGTTGCCCGTGGCTTCAAGGCGATCAAGCTGAACGGCTGCGAGGAAATGCAGATCGTCGACAGCTACGACAAGGTCGAAAAAGCCGTCCAGACCATCGCCACCATTCGGGAAGCGGTCGGTCCCTATATCGGTATCGGCGTGGATTTCCATGGCCGCGTCCACAAGCCGATGGCCAAGGTGATGGCCAAGGAACTCGACCCTTACAAGCTGATGTTCATCGAAGAACCTGTTCTCTCGGAAAACAAGGAGGCGCTGCGCGATATCGTCAATCACACCTCGACGCCGATCGCGCTTGGGGAACGCCTGTATTCGCGCTGGGATTTCAAGCAGGTTCTCTCCGACGGCTTCGTCGATATCATCCAGCCCGATCTGTCCCATGCCGGCGGCATCACCGAATGCCGCAAGATCGCGGCCATGGCGGAAGCCTATGACGTGGCGCTGGCGCCGCATTGCCCGCTTGGGCCGATTGCCCTTGCCGCCTGCCTGCAGATCGATGCTGTCAGCTACAATGCCTTCATCCAGGAGCAGAGCCTCGGCATCCACTACAACAAGAGCAACGATATTCTCGATTACATCTCCAACAAGGAGGTCTTCCAGTATGCCGACGGCTTCGTCTCGATCCCGCAGGGGCCGGGCCTCGGCATCGAGGTCGATGAGGCCTACGTCATCGAGCGCGCCAAGGAAGGCCATCGCTGGCGCAACCCGATCTGGCGCCATGAAGATGGCAGTTTTGCCGAGTGGTAATGGAGGAGTAACGCGATGACGGACCGGCTCAAGGGCAAACGGATCATGATCACCGGAGCGGCACAAGGCATCGGCCTTGCGATCGCCCGGGCCTGCATCAAGGAAGGCGCAAGCCTGTTTCTCATCGACCTCGATGCCGGCTTGCTGGAGACGGAAGCAAAGGCATTGCAGGCGGGCGGTGCCACAATCGGCTATGCTATCGCCAGCATCACCGATACATCTGCAATTTCCGTAGCCGTCGAACGGGCCGCAACCGAGATCGGCCCAATCAATGCGCTGATCAATAATGCCGGGGTCAACGTCTTTCATGAGCCTTTGGATACCAGCGACGCCGAATGGCAGCGCTGCTTCGACATCAATCTGAAAGGTGCCTGGAATTGCTCGAAGGCCGTGCTTCCCGGCATGATCGGGCAGGGCGGCGGCGTGATCCTTAACATCGCCTCGACCCATGCCTTCACCATCATTCCGCACACGTTCCCCTATCCGGTCGCCAAGCACGCGCTTTTGGGCATGACAAAATCCCTCGGCATCGAATACGCGCCGAAGGGCGTGCGGGTGAATGCGCTGGCGCCAGGTTATGTGCTGACGCAAAAGGCCACCGAATACTGGAACAGTTTTCCTGATCCGGTTGCCGCCGAGGCTGCGACGATGAAGCTGCATCCGGGCGGGCGCATCGCTACGGCCGACGAGATCGCGCTAGCTGCACTCTTCATGATCTCCGACGAATGTCCGTTCATGAACGCTACATGCCTGACCATCGATGGCGGCCTGAGTGTTCAGCACCACCCGGTCTGACCGGGCGCGCTGCATTACACACTTCCTTAATGAGGAACGACCCGATCGCAGAGGCCTGCGGTCGGGTCGTTCTGCTTATGGGCGTCACGATGATTTCGCGCATGTTGCATGCTTGACGAATAATAACTCCGATTATATGAGAATATATAAGAAATCGGAGGAATGCCCATGTCCCGGAAACTGAGATCGCAAAACTGGTTTGGCGGGCTTGATAAGGATGCCTTCATCCATCGCAGCTGGATGAAGAACAATGGCTTGCCGGACGACGTCTTTGACGGCCGCCCCGTGATTGGTATCTGCAACACCTTCTCCGAGCTAACGCCCTGCAACGCGCATTTCCGGGGGCTGGTCGAACAGATCAAGGTCGGCGTGCTGGAAGCGGGTGGCCTGCCGCTGGAGTTTCCTGTCTTTTCCTGCGGTGAATCCAACCTTCGCCCGACGGCCATGCTGTTTCGCAACCTGGCATCAATGGATGTCGAGGAGGCCATTCGCGGCAATCCGATGGATGGTGTCGTGCTGATGGCGGGCTGCGACAAGACCACGCCATCGCTGGTCATGGGGGCTGCATCCTGCGATCTGCCCGCAATCGTCATCTCCGGCGGGCCGATGCTGAACGGCCGGCTGAAGGGCCGCACCATCGGCTCGGGCACCGATGTCTGGAAATTCTCCGAGGATGTGCGGGCCGGTGTCATGTCGCCAGCGGATTTCATGGCCGCCGAAAGCGCCATGTCGCGCTCCCCCGGCCATTGCATGACGATGGGTACAGCCTCCACCATGGCGTCGATGGCCGAGGCCCTTGGGCTGGCACTTCCCGGAAACGCTGCTTACCCGGCGGTCGATGCGCACCGCGCCCGGCTAGCGCGGCTGACCGGCCGCCGCATCGTCGAGATGGTTGCCGAAAACTTGCGCCCGTCGCAGATCCTGACCCGGCAGGCCTTTGCCAATGCCATCAAGGTGAATGGTGCAATCGGCGGCTCGACCAATGCCGTCGTCCATCTCCTGGCGATTGCGGGCCGGATCGGCACCGAATTGACGCTCGATGACTGGGACCGTTTCGGCCGTGACGTACCGACCATCCTCAACCTGATGCCGTCCGGCAAGCATCTGATGGAGGATTTCTGTTACGCCGGTGGTCTGCCCGTGGTGATGAAGCAGATCGCCGACATGCTCGACCTGACCTGTCTGACGGTGACAGGCAACAGCGTCGGCGCCAACATCGAGACTGCTGAAAACTACAATACGGATGTCATTCTGCCGCGCGAAAAGGCTTTGACCCAGCAAGGCGGCATCGCCGTTCTGAAGGGCAATCTTGCACCGCAAGGTGCTATTCTCAAGCCTTCTGCGGCTACAGCCAGCCTGATGCAGCATCGGGGCCGGGCCGTGGTCTTCGAAACCATCGATCACTACAAGAGCCTCGTTGACGACCCTGATCTCGATATCGATGAAACCTGCATCATGGTGCTGAAAAACTGCGGACCCAAGGGTTATCCCGGCATGGCCGAAGTCGGCAACATGGCGCTGCCGCAGAAGCTGCTGAAAAAAGGCGTGCGCGACATGGTCCGCATCTCCGACGCCCGCATGTCCGGCACGGCTTTTGGCACCGTCATACTGCATGTCGCGCCGGAAGCGGCGGTGGGCGGGGTACTGGCGCTTGTCGAGAACGGTGACTTCATCGAACTCGACGTTAAAAACCGCAGGCTTCATCTCGAAGTTGACGACGCTGAACTGGAAAGGCGGCGGGCAAAATGGAGGCCGCCTCAGCCCGCAATGGCGGGAGGCTACCAAGGCCTTTATGTCGAACGGGTCATGCAGGCGGACACGGGCGCCGATCTCGATTTCCTCGTCGGTGGCCGCGGTCATGCGGTCCCGCGCGACAGTCATTGAGGCGGCGGTTATGAACAATTTCCGGGTGCAGGATCTGCACGGCATTCATGCCATTCTCTACGCGCTGTTCGATAGCGACGAAAAGCTCGATCGCAATGCGATGCGCCGGCAGGTCGAACTGTGTCTGGCCAGTGGTGTGCACGGCATGGCAGCGCTTGGTCTTGCCACCGAGGTCTCCAAGTTGAGCGAACATGAGCGGCTGACGGTGATGGAGTGGACCGTCGAGGATACGGCCGGCCGCGTGCCGGTGGCGCTGACGATCTTCGGGTCCTCCGTCGAGGAACAGGTGCGCCAGGCCCGCCATGCGGCCAATGTTGGCGCCGACTGGCTGATCCTGCAGCCGCCGATGATCGGGCAGTTCGCGGCACGCGAATATATGCAGTTCTTTGGCCGCGTCGCGGACCAGACCGATCTGCCGGTCGCCATCCAGAATGCCCCGGCCCTGATGGGGCGCGGATTGTCGGCCACCGATATTCGTGATCTGGTTCAGCAGCACCCGAATATCCAGCTCGTCAAGGGTGAGGGGCCGGTCGTCGATATCGCAGCGCTGATCGAGGTGACCGATGGAACACTTCCGGTCTTCAACGGCAGGGCAGGGCTGGAACTGCCGGACAATCTGCGCGCCGGCTGTCGCGGGCTGATCCTGGCACCTGACTGCATCGACTACGCCGTCAGGGTTTACGAATTCTTCTGCGACGGATGGGAGGAACACGCTGAGGACGACTATCGCCGCATGCTGCCAGCGGTCGTCTTTACCATGCAGGGCATCGAAAACCTGTTGTGCTATGGCAAACGCCTCTTCGGGGAGCGTGCAGGAATCCCCATCTACGATCGCGCACCGGCGCTTCGCCCCAGCGACGCAGGTCTTGCGATGACAAAGCGCTATGCGGAGGATCTTGGCGCATTCGAGGTGTCGTACCAGCCTTCGTGTTGGCCTTGACTGGACAGGTGCATGTCGTCTGTACTTGCCCTATGACATGCAGAGCACAATACGTGAATGGATGACGGATGAAGACCTTTGCCATCGGAGACCGGGGGCTTCCGGCGCAAATTGCCGGCGAGATCGGCCGGCGCATTACGCTTGGCGAGCTCAAAGTCGGCGAGATCCTGCCAACAGAATCCGACCTCCTCACCAACCTGCGGGTCAGCCGGACGACGCTGCGGGAAGCGTTGAAGATCCTGTCGACCAAGGGGTTCATCGAGGCCAAACCGCGTCTTGGCACCCGCGTCAGATCTCCGGAATTCTGGAACACACTCGATCCGGTGGTTCTCGCCTGGCAGGGCGATGCCGATGATCAGGACGCGCTGGCGGAAGAGCTGTTCGAAATCCGTTCGGCTGTCGAGCCGCTGGCCGCCAGCCTTGCCGCGCGTCGCGGCTCCGACGCCGAACATGCGCAGATCAGGGCGGCGTTTTCCCGTATGGCCGAAGACCACGCGACGGCACAGGCGGCAATCGAAGCCGACATCAGCTTCCATCTGCAAATATTTCAAGCCGCCCACAACCGGTTCCTGCTGCCTGTCTCCTCCGTCATCCGCGCGGCACTGACGATCAGCATCCCAAAGACGTTGAAGACGTTCGGAGGGCTGCAGCACTCGTTGAAAATGCACGAGGCCATCATCGACGCAATCGAGGCTCGCGATGAGACACGCGCCTCCGAAGCTGCGGAACGACTGATCCGCGCCACCTACCAACGGAATTTTCCCCTCCGTGTCAGGGAAGTACGCTAATACGTTTCAGGCAGCACCGCTTGCGGCAACAATCGCTTCCAGCACCATGCTGGCTATGATCGTGCAGCATCATCTCTGTGCTCGCGCGTCGTATCGACGCCAACCCTGAAACTTTCGCGTAAAGCTGAGAGACACATGCGCGTTTGCGTTTCGTCGGCCGGCTACTCTGCAAACACGCAATCTGCGCTCAGAGCGCGTCTCGCTGGGTGCGCAGGTTGGAGACCACACGGCGGTTTTGCACCTTGCAGGAGCGATCCGTGCAGTCGCGGACTTCGCGGTCCTTGCCGTAACCCTTGGCCCACAGGCGTTGGGCGTCCACACCTTTCGAAGTCAGATAGGCCATCGTCGCATCGGCGCGCTTCTGCGACAGCGCCTGCATTTTGGATTCCGATCCGGAATCGTCGGCAAAGCCCTGCAGCTTGACCAGCCAGCGCGGGTTGCTGTTGAGCCAGACCGCCTGGTTGTCCAACGTTGCCTTGGCGACAGAATCGAGCGTAGCCGAATCCTGCGTGAAATAGACCCGGCGGCCGACATTGAGGATGAAATCCTCTTCGCTGCCAGCCGAGACGGTTTCGAAGCCGGGTGCGGGATCGTTGGTCTGGCCGGTCATCGGGACCGCCGCAGGCTCTTCGACGGAGGCGATATCGGTGGTGTTGCAGGCAGTGAGCGCCAAGAGCATGGACGCGGCCAAAACATGCCGCGCGTATCCGATCATTGCAGACATCAGGGGAAATTCCTCATTCGACCGGGGTAGCGTCGCTGACCTGGGGGGCCTGGTCGGCAATATGCGGCAGAACCTGCACTGCGGTGCCAATGGGACAACGCTGGTAAAGGTCGATGGCGTCTTCGTTGAACATGCGGATACAGCCGCTGGAGGCATCCTTGCCGATGCTGCCCGGTTCCAGCGTGCCATGGAAGCGATAGCCGGTATCGACGCCGTCGCGATGCAGATACATGGCGCGGGGGCCAAGCGGGTTCTTCGGCGAGCCGCCTTCGACAAATTCCGGCAGCTCAGGATGGCGCTTGCGCATATCGGCCGGCGGCGTCCAGCGCGGCCACAGAGATTTCTGATCGACAGTCGCCCGGCCGAACCACTTGAAGCCATCGCGGCCGACGCCGACGCCGTAGCGGATGGCCGTCTTGTTCTCCATGATCACGTAGAGAAAATGGTTTCTCGTATCGACGACCACGGTACCGACCGGCTCGGCGCTGAAGTATTTAACGACCTGGCGGCGCCACTGCTTGTCGATCTTGGCAAAGTTGGTCGTCCGGAACGTTACGCCATTATCGACGGCGGTTCCGGCGAAATAGGAAGCCGCCGCCGCAAACGCCGGATTCTGGACCGCGCCGGCGCCAAGTAACGCCAAGCCACCAAGCAACATATCTCTACGCGTCGACACCATCGGCAATATCCCCCAAAGCCAATCCGCGAAATATCAGTAAATCAGATTTTTCAATTGCCACAACAGAAATCTCTTCGGCGTTGATTGTTTCGCAGAACTTCCAGGAGGCCACCCGGACGCTCACTGGCGTGCAGATGTGATCATTTTCGCAAATAGATCGACGATGGATCACTACCGATGAATTTTGACTGTAACGATCTGTGTGGACAGACAGATGATGACAACTCCACTTTCCTATTGGGTTCCCTTGCAATGTTGGCTTTTCCACACCCGTGATAACCGATTACAGCTATGATGCTTGAATGAAAGCAGATATGCCAAAGCCTTGAATAATTACAGGATTAGGCCGCTTGCTAACCCAGAACTTGCAGCAGTATTCAAACGATGGAGACTGTAAAATGATCGCACGTGTGTTCTTCACTGGACTATTGCTGATCACAACGACTGTTTTGGCTCACGCTGAAGAATACGATCCCAATGCCGTCAATATCGTTGATGCTATCGACTGCAAGCTCGAGGCGCCTCAGTATATGGGGTTTTCGATCACGTTGGGTGACGAGGATGGCGGGTTTAAAAAAAGGGGCTGGAAGAAACAGGAATCCGGCAACCTGTTCCTGTCACAGTATCTGCTTCCTTCGCCAATCACGATCGCCGGCCATGAAACCAGCACGATTGTTTTCAGTGCCAATGCTGTGCTGGCCGTGCTTGATGTTGCAGATCCAAGCCAATTGGCGCTCCAGGAAAACATCCAGAACAGTTTTCCGGGAACCGACAAATTCCTTGGTGAGCGTGAGCTGATCAACAAGGTCGAAAAGGATCAGGAAACGGGCTGGACCGTCACCACGCGCATAACGCGGAATATATCCAATGTCAGCAGTCATCCGGGCAAAACCCTGGTCGGATGCTCCTACGATACGAGCGTAAAATTGCCTGGTGAAGAATAGTCTTCCCGAAATCCGGAGCCTATACAGGAGGCTTTGAACGGTTTCGCCACACGCAGCCGGAATCTCAGCGGTTCGATGGAGATGGCCTTTTCTTAGCGCACCAGCCAGCCGCCATCGACCGGGACGGTAATACCGGTGACATAGCTGGAGGCGGGAGAGGAAAGGAATAGTACCGAGGTGGCGAGATCGTCCGGCGTGCCCCAGCGGCCCATCGGGATGCGGGCGGAGATCTGGGCATTGCGGTTGGTGTCGTTGCGCAATGCTTCGGTATTGTCGGTTTCCATGTAGCCGGGCGCGATGGCATTGACGGTGATGCCGAACGGCGCAAGTTCGTTGGCCATGGCTTTGGTCAGGCCGGCAATACCGTGTTTGGATGCAGTATAGGCGGGCACGCGAATGCCGCCCTGGTAAGACAGCATCGACGCGACATTGATGATCCGTCCGGGCCGCCTAGTCTCGACCATGTGGCTTGCCACGGCCTGCGACAGCAGAAAGGCCGACTTCAGGTTGACGTCGAGGACAGCGTCCCAATCCTCTTCCGAATGATCGAGCAGATCGGCCCGGCGGATGATGCCGGCATTGTTGACGAGGATATCGATGCCCCCGAGTGCAGAGACGACCGAGCCCATGACCTCTTTTGCATCGAATTTTTGCGAAAGATCTACTTCGAGCGCATGAAACCGGCGGCCGGTCTGGCCGATGGCTTCGGCCGTTTCCGGCATCGGACTGGAGCCGAGGGCGGCGATATCGGCGCCCGCGCGGGCGAGCGCCAGCGCCATGCCCTGGCCAAGGCCCGTTCGCGCGCCGGTGACCAGCGCCACCTTTCCAGAAAGATCAAACAGCGTGCTCAAGGCGCAACCCCTTCTCGTTGAACAGATGCAACGGCGCCGATGACAGTGCCAGGCGGATATCCGCTCCCGGCGTCAGGTTATGCTGTCCTTGCGCGACGACCAGGATTTTCTGACCGGCGACATCGGTGTGAACGATGGTCTCCGAACCCAGCGCTTCGACCAGCCTGATCTTGGCCGCAATGCCTTCGCCGTTGGTACCAATCGAGACGTGCTGCGGCCGGACGCCGAGCGTGATGGCGGAACCGTGGGCAAGGCTGCTGGCGGCGACCGGCAGTTCCAGCCTGTTGCCGCCGGCGAAGGTGGCGACGGCCTTGCCGGTGGATGACGGTTCCACCGAGCCTTCGAGGAAATTCATGTGTGGCGAGCCGATGAAGCCGGCGACGAAGCGGTTTGCCGGGGAATTGTAGAGTTCCATCGGCGTGCCGATCTGCTCGATGCGTCCGGCACGCAGCACGACGATGCGGTCGGCAAGCGTCATCGCCTCGACCTGATCGTGGGTGACGTAGATCATGGTTGCGGACAAGCGGGCATGCAGGGCAGCCAGTTCGGCGCGGGTTGAGCCACGCAGTTCAGCGTCGAGGTTGGACAGTGGCTCATCAAGCAGGAAGGCGACGG
The DNA here is from genome assembly GCF_965279435.1 of Pararhizobium sp. Taxonomy (NCBI): domain Bacteria; kingdom Pseudomonadati; phylum Pseudomonadota; class Alphaproteobacteria; order Hyphomicrobiales; family Rhizobiaceae; genus Pararhizobium; species Pararhizobium sp. The sequence goes on along the minus strand of NZ_CBDIHY010000002.1, from coordinate 342,326 downwards.
GACGGCGCACGATCGCCCGGCCGATAGCGACGCGCTGGCGCTGGCCGCCAGAGAGCTGGCCGGGTCGGCGGTCGAGGTAATGCTCGATCTCCAGCATGCGGGCCGCTTCGGTGATGCGGGTGTTAATCTCCGCCTTCGGCATCTTGGTATTTTCGAGCCCGAAGGCGAGGTTCTGGCGCACGCTCATATGCGGGTAGAGGGCATAGGACTGGAACACCATGGCAAGCCCCCGATCGGCGGCGGGAATGGCGTTGACCACTTTGCCATCGATGGCGAGTTCGCCGCCGGTCGGCTTTTCGAGACCGGCGATCATGCGCAGCAACGTGGACTTGCCGCAGCCGGACGGGCCGACGAAGACGACGAACTCGCCGTCAGCAATCTCCAGATTGATGTCATGGAGCACGTCGATTGCCCCGAAAGACTTTGCGACATTGGTGAGTTTGATATGTCCCATGATGAACCCTTATTTCAGGCCGGTTCCGGCGATGCCGGTGGTGATGAAGCGCTGCAGGAAGAGGAAGACCAGAACCACGGGGATCATGGTCACGACCGTCATCGCCAGGATGAAATGCCATTGCACGTTGAGCTCGCCGGAATAGATGCTGAGGCCCACCTGCAAGGTATAGAGCTCTTTGCGCGACAGCACGATCAGCGGCCAAAGGAAGTCGTTCCAGCGCCAGACGACGGAGAAGATGGCGAGTACGGCGAGCGCCGGTGCTGTCAGGGGCAGGATGATGCGCCAGTAGATCTGCCATTCAGACGCCTTGTCCATGCGGGCGGCGTCCAGCAGTTCGTCGGGGATGGTCAGCATATATTGGCGCAGGATGAAAACGCCGGTCGGCGTCGCCACCGTCGGCAGGATCACGCCCCAGAGATTGTTGAACAGGCCAAGCGCCGAGACGATGGAATAGAGCGGCACCATGATGACCGACAGCGGCACCATCAGCGTCGCGAGGATGAGGAGCATCGCGAACGTGCGGCCGCGAAACTCGTATTTGCTCAGCGCAAACGCCGCCATGGAATTGACCACCAATGTGATCAGCGTTGCGGTTACCGTGACGAAGACGGAGTTCCAGAGGTAGCGGACGAAATCGAAATGGGTGAAGGGCTCGGTATAGTTCTCGGTCGCAAACGACATCTGCCGGACCGGCGTGCGCTTGGCGATGTTGACCTTGATGATCTCGGCGGGCTTTTCGGGATCGACCATCTGGCTGACGGTACCGATGCGGCGAACTTCAGCGAGCGTCGCCGTGCTGCCATCTTCCAGCGTCGCGGTGTAGAGATCGAGCGGCTTGTCATAACCTTCAACCGTCACCTTCTGGGTGACATAGGGCAGGATGGTCGGCGGGAACTCGGCAAGGGCTGCGGGCGACTTGAACGAGGATGCCGTCAGCCAGACGGCCGGGCCGAACATCACGAACAGGCCGACGATCAGCCAGACCCAGGTGACGATATCCGTCCAGTGCCAGCCTTTGCCGCCTTTGCGGCGAAACAGGAATTCGATGGCCCGGCTCATTTGCGGGCTCCCTTCTTGTCACGTGAACGGCTGAGGCCGAGTTGCACGAGTGTGAGGACAACGAGCACGAGGCCCATCAGGATCGAGGCAGCGGCGGCAAGGCCTGGATTGCGCAACTGTGCAGCAAAGCCGGTCTCGTAAATGTACTGCGTGACAAACAGTGTGCTGGTGCCTGGACCGCCGCCGGTCAGCACATAGACTTCATCGAAAATCTGCACGGCACGGATCAGCACCAGCACGATGACGACCAGCAGGTTCGGCATCAGCAGAGGCAGGGTGATACGGCTAAAGACGCGCATCGCTCGCGTGCCATCCATCTCGGCGGCCTCGTACAGATCCTTCGGGATAGCCTGAAGGCCTGCGAGAATGATCAGCGTGTAGAAGCCCATATGCGCCCAGATCGAGACACCGACGGTGGCGGCGAAAGCCCAGTTACGGTCGTTCAGCCAGACATGCGGATCAAAACCAAAGCCGTAGAGACCGAAGTTGAGCAGCCCCTGCCGCTGCAGGATCCATTTCCAGATCAGGCCGACGACGACCGGCGACAGCAGCACTGGGAAGAAGAACACCGCGCGCCAGAAACTGCGGGCCATCAGGTTGCGGTTGAGGATCAGCGCGGTGATCAGCGAAACCGCGATCATCAGTGTGACCTGCAGGATGACGAACCAGCCGGTGTTTCCAACTGCTGTCCAGAACGTGTCTTCGGCGCAGGTATTGGGGTTCAGGTAGTTCGAGCAGTCGAACAGCCTGGAATATTGGTCCGCGCCGACGAAGGTACGGTCCGACAGGAACAGCGCGGTGCCGCCAGTCATGGAATAGGCGAAATTGATGAAGAACGGCAGAAGTACGAAGATGCCGAAGATCAGCATGTTGGGCAGCAGGAAGAATGCCGCCATGCCGCCCAGACCAAACTTCTTCTGGACCCAGCGCAGGGGGGCATCGATGATGCCCATGGCAAGGCGCACCGGCATCATGGCGGCCTCGCCCAGGCTTTGGCCCGTCTGGCTGGTCTGGCGGGATATCTCTGCCATTATTGATCTCTCTCCTCTTGCGCGGCGAATGGCGCCACGGCCCGGCTTTCATCGAAGATATGAAGCGGGCGACGGAGCTGGATTGCCCGCCGCCGCCCGCATGTTTCCACCTTAGAGAGCCGAGTCCTTGACCTTGGCAGCGATATCCGCGTCGATACGGGTATAGGCCTCATCAAGCGTCATCTCGCCGGCCGCCGCCTGGCTGACACGGGTCACGAGTGCACCGTAGATCGTGTCGGACCAGCCCCAACCCGGCAGCTTGCGCGCCAGGTCAGCCAGAGAGGTAGACGCCGTGACGAAGATGCCGAGCGCCGTCTTGGCCTGCGCATCGTCCGTCTTGAAGTCCAGCCCCTTCTCGATCACGCCCTTGTGGGCCGGCAGGAACAGGGTGCGTTCGGAAAACTCCTTCACGACCGGCTCGCTGGCCAGATAGTCCATGACCTCGGCAACGTCTTTCGGGTTCTTGGTGTACTTGATCGCCACCAGACCCGCCCCGCCCGGCATGCCGGTGCAGTTTGCCGGGCCGCAGGGACTACCGGTCGCGACCCAGTCAAAGTTCGAGCCGATCTTGGTCGAGAAGTTCGGCACCTGCCAGGAGCCGGAATAGTAGAACGCGACCTGGCCGTTGATGAAGTCGTCGGCACCGGCGCGGTAGGTCGAGCCGGCTGCCGATACCCAGACGTCCTTGCTCATCGTACCGTCTTCGATCCAGCCGATGAACTTGGAGATGAAAGCCTTGGAGCTCTCGTCAAGCGGCGCCGGTTTGCCGTCAGCGCCGATGTAATTGGCCCCGAATGCAATGTCGGGCGCGGTCAGGCGATGCCCGGAGCGATCCAGCGCCATCGGGAAGGGGATCTGCTGGCTTTCGGCGACCTGCTTGGAAGCCTTGGCCCAGTCATCCCAGGTCGCATCCTTGCCAGGCAGGGCAACGCCGGCCTGTTCGAACAGCGTCTTGTTGGCAAAGCCGCCGGTCAGCGTGATCTGTGTCATAAAGCCGGAAATCTGGTTGGTGCCGTCGGGGCGCATCCAGTCCGCCTGATCGCCGAAGTTCGTGTCCCAATAGGCGGCGTCGGCAACCAGCGGCCTGAGATCCAGCCAATGCTTGCTCAATGCCTTCAGGGCAGTGACGCGGGCAATATCGGGACCGTCGCCGGCCTCAAGCTGCACTGGCAGCTGTTCGCGCACAACGCTGTAAGACACGTTGTCGATGGTGACCTTGATATCCGGATTGTCCTTCATGAAGCGGCCGATCAGGTCCTTCAGGACCTCGCCCTCGACGCCATCGGAATACCACATGATTCGTACGTCCCCGGCCAATGCTGCCGTGGACGTCAAAAGCCCGACGGCGAATGCCGCGAGCATCGTTCTGGTCCTGGTCATGCTTTCCTCCTCCTTTGTGGACGGGCTTCTCCTTGCCCGCATTGCAACCGGCGCCGGTTTCTCCTCGCCGGCGCTTCGTCGTTAGTGTGCGGCCAGCATGGCGACTTCGCCCGCGACCGTGAAATCCCTGGGGACGATTGTCCGCCCTTCGGCCTCGACCGACCCATCCTTGCGGAACGTGACCGTGCCGTAGTCGGGGTCTTCGACGACCAGCGTGCCGTCTGCCGTCTCTGCGACGGACAGTGAGGCGAACCGGCTTTCCACCGTGTTAAGATCAGTGGCTTCGCAAACCCGAACGATCCAGCGGGTGTTCTGGCCGTATTGGCGCAGTTCCGCATTGGCCGAGGGACCTGTGGTCACTGGCTGCAGGTCGGTGCTGCCGAGCAGGATCACCGCACCGCCACCGCTGCGGGCGATGGCAAGGCGTCCGCGAACAGTGCTTTCGTCGAATTCGGCGATCGGGAACCAGGCATGGGTGAAATCAGGCTGTTCTTCAAAGGTCACAAAGTCGAGTACGGCCAGCCCCCGATACTGGTGAGCGCGAGGGAGAGTGCCGCACCCACCCCAGAAGGACGGCCGGCCGTACCCGAACTGAATGGTTTCGCCCGGATGGTTGATCCAGACTGCGGCTTCGGGCCGCTTGCCGAGGCGCAGATGCAGGATGGTTTCCTGATAGCCCCATTCATTCCAGCGATAATGCGCGGCGGAGCCCATGGCGAAATCGCGGCCCTTGTAGTGATAGAGGGCTGCAAACCGGTCCTGGCCCTGGGCAAACCGCCATTCCTGATGTTCGTCTGCCTGATGGCTGGCAACGGCGGCGAGCGTTTCTGGAATGACCAAATCATGATCGCGCAGGCAGACAGCAAGCTGCGGAAGCGCATGGACGCGGCGGCCATACCAGCCAGCACCCCAGAGCAGGCGGGTGACGCCAGAAAGCTCCAGTGAGCGGCCGGCGCAGAGCGTGTGCTCATAGGAACGTCCTTGTGCTGCCGTGACCATGCCGTGGTGCGCAGAGCGGGCAATCACTTCGCAGAGGCGCACGATGCCCTTCTTCGCCCGTTCGGCGATATCCGCATCGGGCGACAGCGCGGCGAGCGCCGTCAGGCCCTTGAGATCGATCGGGAAGTAGGGCGCCGAGTTGAACTCGGCCATTTCCCAAGCTTCGAAATGATCGAGCCAGGCGCGCACACGGGTGGCACCAATGGCGCTCTGCTCGGCACCCTTGCGGCCGGAGCGGGCGAAGGTTTCTTCTGCCAGCAGGTGTCCTGCGAGATAGGCGGAAGTGTGGAAAAGCAGGGCGTGGTTTTCGGAGAAATACCACTGAACATCGTTTCCGGGCTCGTCCATCCAGTAGCGGAAATCGAGAATGGCCCGGTCGATGCGGGCGCGGGTCTTTTCGCCGATATCCTTGCCCCAGACGGTGCGCGACCAGATCAGCGGCACGAGGGAAAAATCGGCGCAGTCGTGGCAATCCTCGATCGACGGCAGGATCTCCTCGATCATCGCATCGGTATCGGCACCGCTCCGGCCGCTCGCCAGCCGGGCGAAAGCGCGGACAGTGTCGCGTTCGGAAAATTCCGAGACTTCGGTGAGCGTCTCCGTGATGCGCTCAGTAAGCGTCGCCGGTGCCGTGCCTTGGCGGCCGGTATGGCATATCTCGATACCGAGCGAGCGCGAGGCAACGAAGTTGCCGGCTTTCAGCGCGATGCGGAAATGGCGGAAATCGGCGGGTGCAGCTTCCGAAGGGCCGATGACCAGACGCGCGTCGCCAGCCTTGAGGATAAAGTCATAGTCGAAGCGTTCGGTCGACATGAAGTCGCCCTCAACCGTGACATTGACAGCGACATCCACTGGCAGGGGCTCGGCAAGCCGCAGCGTGATGTCGCCTTCGAAATAGGCCGTGCGCTCGAAATGCATGCTGTCGAGGGCGGCCTCGATCGTCTCGGCCACCTTGCCCTCGATCGGCACGGGAACGGCAATGCTGGCCGCCGGGCCATTGAGGTAATCGAGCTGGAAGAAGTAGCGGGCGTCGCGTTCGGCCAGATCATCGAAGAAGATCGTGACCTCGTTCAGGCCTTCCTGCAGCGTCAGGTCGAATTCCGCCTTTGCCTCCAGATTGCGACTATAGGGCGCCATCCAGCCGGCTTCGGTACCGTTCACCCAGAGGACCGCGCCGCCACAGGTGCCGAGGCGAACCTTGGCGGTTCCGGCTTTCTCAGCGGCAATGAATGTGCGGGCAAAGGTGGCAAGCCGGGTCGGGCGGAACCAGAAGCCGGAGAGATCGAGGCGCGGCGAGCCGAACGGCAACCACCAACGGACCGCTTCGAAGGCGCCGCGGACATCGGGGCGCTTGCCGCGATAGGTTTCGGCAAAGATCGTCCGGCAAGGATATTCGTGCGGAATGAAGTTCTTGTGCTTGGTGAGAAAGAAGAACGGATCCATCTCGCCCTTCATCGGTGCATCGGGCACGTCGAAGCGCTCTTCGGCAATCGTTCCGAGCTGCCAGTAGCGGATGGCGTCGCCAGCGTTCAATTTGCGGTTCATCAAGGATCTCATCGGGGTCATTTCAGCTCTGCCAAGGCCACCGGGGCCACGTCGTTATATTCCTGGTTTTCTCCGGTCATGCCCCAGACGAAGGCATACGGGCCGGTGCCGGCGCCCATGTGGATAGACCAGGCGGGTGACAGGACGGCGTCGCCATTGGCGACGATCAGATGGCGCGTTTCTTCGGGTCGGCCCATCAGATGAATGATGCGATCTTCCGCCGCCATGTCGAAATAGCAATAGGCTTCCATGCGGCGCTCATGCAGGTGCGGCGGCATGGTGTTCCAGACGCTGCCTTCGGCGAGATCGGTTATACCCATCAACAGCAGGCAGGATGGGGTCACTTCCGGATGGATGTACATGGCGAGGCGGCGCTTGTTGGAGCGGCGGCCGTCGCCCAGGTCGATGGCCTTCGATTCCGCCTTCTTGATCAGCTTGTGGGGGATATCGGCACCAGCGGGGACGGAGTTCATGTAGAAGCGGGCCGGGGTCTTTCCCGACAGGCTTTCCATTGAAATCTCGCGGGCGCCACGGCCGAGATAGAGCACGTCGCGATTTTCCAGGGTGAACGCCTGCCCGTCAACGGTCACAGTACCCGTACCGCCCAGATTGGCGATGCCCATTTCACGCGCCGACAGCAGATAGGGCGTACCGATCTCGTCGCCGGAACCGAAGGTCACGCTTTTGGACACCGGCATGGCGCCGCCGAGAAGGAGGCGATCGACATGGGTATAGGTGAAACTGGCGGCGTCCGGCACGAACAGGTCGGTCATCAGGAAGGCGCTGCGGAGTTTTTCCGTGTCATAGCCTTTGACGTCTTCGGGGGCCGCGCCGTACAAAATCTTCATCGTCATGCTGCTTGTCCTTCTTGTCCGACGTGCTGCAGGCCTTCGGAAAGGCACAGGATCGCCAGTGCCTGGCCGTAGCCGGTCGGTTGAATGGGAATGTCCTTGTAGAACTGGAGGTCATGGCCCATGCGGGTGCCGTAGGAAACATTGCCAACGGTGCCAGTCTCGTCGATATTGTCCATCACCACCTGCAAGGCCTTGAGGCCGGCTTCGCGCCACACCGGAGTGCCGAGGCCGAGGCGATACCCCTTCAGCAGGCCGTAACCGATCCCGGCCGTGGCGGAGATTTCCTCATAGGATGTCGCATCGTCGAGCAATGTGCGCCATGCGCCGGAGGGGGCCTGAAGCGACAACAGTGCATCGACCTGGGCGACCAGTACGCCCTGAAGGAAGTCCTTTACGGGCTTGGCAAGGTCGGCGAGATCGAACAGATCGAGCAGGCCCGCTGTGATCCATGCATTGCCGCGCGCCCAGCGCGCCCGGGCGAAATTGTGCCGTCCGTCAAACGTCCAGCCATGGAACCAGAGGCCGGTATGGGTGTCGGCGAGGTAGCGGGTGTGGACGAGGAACTGGCGCGAGGCTTCGTCAATCAGTTCGCGACGGCCGCTGGCCTGACCATAGGATGCGAGAAACAGGGCCACCATATAGAGCGTGTCGTCCCACAGTTCGTCGTGATTGACCTTGTCGGAGACGTGATGTTCGAAGCCACCTTCCGGCGTGCGGCCAAGCTCCGCCATCACCCGGTTTGCCCATTCATCGAGAACCGGCTGCCAGCGTGGATCACGGGTTTTTGCCCAGAGCACCGACAGGCCGAGCATCGGCGCGGTGGTGTTGACGTTGAGCTGTGGCAGCCCGGCATCGATACGCTGCTGATACCAGTCTTCGACCAACTGGCGCAGGTCGTCGCGGCCGGTGAACAGCCAGAGCTTGATCAGGCCATAGAGACCAACGCCCTGCGGCCATTCCCAGCTGTCGAAGCTGATGTAATCGCCAGCCGTACCATCGAGATTAGGCTCATGGAAACGGCCGTCGTGCCTGAGGCCGGTTGTTCCGGCGACAAGGCGATCGAGACCGTTGCTGATATCGCGGCCATCTGGACCCATGAATGCTCCTCCACATGTGCCGCTCTTGGGGACGGCTCGTTGGGGAAATAAATGCACGCCGAATTTCCTTGCGCAATCTGAAAATTTTTCTCATGTTGGTGCAACGGAGATCGATATGGCTGTCAAACCCATCGCGGGCAAACGCGGAAAGAAGAGCAAGCGTGTGCGTCTGGAGGATATCGCCGAGGCCTGCGGCGTATCGCTGAGCACGGCGTCGCGGGCGATTGCGGGCGAAAAAGGTGTGCGGCCGGAAATCCGCCAGCTGGTGCTCGAAGCGGCGAAGCTCGCCAATTACGTGGTTCCAACGGCGATTGCAGGCCAGAAGGTCATTCTGGCGGCATCGAGTGCTGCGATGATCGACTATGTGCGCAACCAGTTCACCCTCTATGTGCTCGAGGGTCTGAAGGAACGGGCGCTGGCACTGGGGCTTGAGATCGTCACGCGACCGATCGCCGATCGCAACGAGGAACTGGCCGTACTCAAGGAGGCGCAGGATGATCCGCAGGTTGCGGGCCTTCTGTTCCTGACCGTCGATGACGAGGGCATGCTGGCCGCAACACGCGGCTTCGACAAGCCGGTTGTGCTGCTCAACAGCGACGATCCGTTCATGCGGCTTTCCAGCGTCACCCCCTGCAACCGGTCCAGCGCGCGGCTGGCAGCCGATCATCTGATCGGGCTCGGTCACGAGCGCATCTTGTTCCTGATGCGGCCGGGGCGGCGCACCATCGAGCGGCGTTACGAGGGCTGGAAGGATGCGTTGCTACATCACGGGCTTGCCGCAGATGCGGATCTGGTTGTCCCCGTCGATGACTGGCTGCCGGAACTGGCGGCGCAGGCCATTGCGTCAAGGATAGAAGCGCATGGGCTGGATTTTACTGCAGTTTTGGCCGCCGGCGACAGCCTGGCCGTTGGCGCGATGATGGGCGTGCAGCAGCGGGGCTATTCCGTTCCAGGCGATGTGTCTGTCATGGGTATGGACGACCTGCCGCAGGCCTCTTTCCTCAATCCACCGTTGACGACAATGCACATCCCGATGCGCGAGATCGGTTCGGTTGCCCTCGATCTTTTGCGCGACAGCCTGTCCGGCCTGCCGATGCCGCCGCGCCGCGTCGAACTCGCCTGCCATCTGGTGGAGCGCGCGTCGACAGCCATCTGCAGGCCTCTTCCAATCCTATAGTTTCAACAGGAAAGTATAGGCTTGCGGCTATTGCCGGGGCTTGGGAGACGGCTGCCAACTTCGCTCCTGCACGTCTACGCTTGCGACCTGAGCGAAAACCGGATCCGTGCCCTGCGATAGGCGTCCGGGATGGAGAGCGCCCAGATGAACAATCCACCTGCATGCCGTCCGAGAAAGGATTGTTCCGGCGTGGTGGTCATGTAGGTCAGGAACGAAAACAGAAGCACGAACAGCGCGAATGCCAGCCCACGGCGGGCCTCGCCGATTGCAACATGGCCGGCGCCGGGCAGGATGATCGACAGAAGGAGAACGAGGTAAGGGTTTACCGGCTTCGACACATCAGTCCTCACGCAACTTGCAAGACAGGCGGCCTGTCTGCTTCGGAGTAAATCGTACTCAAACCGGCCGCCAGCACAATGGCCTGGGTGATCGTTGCGGCAGGAACCGTCTCAAGAGAAAACCGCGCCTGCCGCAGAAACATATGCGCCGCCCGCTCACCTTGCGATGCCTGATAGACAAGCCGGGTTGCCTTCGCGGTGATCACCGCTTCCTTGACCTTTTTATCAGCAAACAGACGCTGAAAATGACGGCCGGCGATCGCCACTTGCTCAGCGGTCGCACGCCCGTCGCCGCGCATCAGCAAGGACATGTCCATCTCGGGCGGCCGCATCCATTCTGCAAAGCCATGAACGAGTGAGTAATATTCCGAACCGGTCGGACGGGCGAGCGCGCCGAGCGATGGGCCGTCACGCAGCGCGCCTTCGAACAACGTCACTTTCAGCCAGAGTTGCGGCAGGCGGCGCGTCACCATCGTGTCGGCGATCAGCTCAAGCCTGACACGGCGGCCGTCGCCGATCCGGCCCGTAACGATGGGAAACTCATCCGCCGCCATGCTGATGCCGGGTTCGCTGAGCAGCCCGTGGGCTTCATCGAGCAAGCAGCCGCGCTGCTGCATAGCCTCCCGATGTCCGCGTATGGCCGCACGAATAAACCAGGCGACAGCCAAAAGGGCAAAGGCGAAGAGCAGATAGGTGATCGTCAACGCTGATCCCTCCAGATGCTGGACCCGCAGCCATTGATGCGGCTGCGGGCTGTGTTCAGATCAATACCCTTCAGGCCGCGGCCAGGGCATGGTGAACTGATCGCCACGGCGCACGAACCGGTAACGCCGGAAGTGGAACCACAGCGATGCGATAATATAGAAGCTGACCATCGCGATCAGCTGTGTCCCGTACCCTAAGAAGACGGCGACATAGGCTGTGGCGCAGAGGATCAGGAGAACGATCGTCGGTAGCGGGTGCATCGGATGGACATAGCCGCGCTTGATGGTATCGAGCGGCCATTTCCTGCGGAACATCACCATGTTGAACGTCATGAACGTGTAGCCCAGCAGTCCCGACAGGATCGAGAAGGTGACGACCTGGTCGAGCGGTGCGCCGAGTGCGAAGATCAAGGCGATCGGCACGAGGAAGATGATCGAGCGGTACGGTGTGCGATAGACCGGATGCACGGCACCGAACCAGATCGGCAGATAGCGGTCGCGGCCCATCGAGAACCAGGCGCGCGAAGCATCGTTGATGCAGCCGTTTGCCGAGGCAAGCGTCGAAAACATCGTGCCGATGAACAGCAGAACCATCAGGCCACGATTGCCTGTGACGCGGGCCGCGTCAAACAGCGGCGTTCCGGCCTGACCGAGATATTCCCACGGGATAAGCCCGGAGCAGACATACCAGGTCATGGTCGCAGCGATCAGCAGCGTCATGATGCCGGCCATGGTGCCGTAAGGCAGCGAGCGAGCGGGCGAACGGACTTCCTCGGCCGCCTGGCAGGTACCCTCGATGCCGAGATAATACCAGAGACCGAAATGCAGGGAGGCGAGAATGCCAATCCAGCCATAGGGCATCGGATCCGTCGTTACCGCCGAGAAATCGAGCGGCACGCTCGACACGCCGAACTGCACCGACAGGAACAGGGCGATGATGGCCATGAACGCGACTGCGGTGATCACGAGATTGAATGTCAGCGTCGCCAGCACGCCGCGATAGTTCAGCCATGCCAGAAACATCACGCAGAGGACGATGAACGGCTGCTGGTGCAGGCCCGTATGGCCTTGCATCCCAGCCACCGTGTCGAGCAGAAAGCCGATGGTGATGGCGTTGGCGGCCTCAAGCATCGTATAGGCCATGACCAGAAACAGCCCGACATTGAAGGCCATCAGCGGACCAACGATGTGCTTGGCCTGGGCGTATTGACCGCCGGCTGCGGCAACCGTGGATGTCACCTCGGAATCAATCATTGCCACGCATGTATACAGCAGGCCGGCCACCCAGCATGCGATCAGGCCGGCGATCATGCCGCCTTTGCCGACTGCGAAGTTCCATCCCATATATTCGCCGACAAGAACGATGCCGACGCCGAGCGCCCAGATATGGGCGGGGCCGAGAACGCGCAAAAGCTGCAACCGTTCAGGCTGGCCGGAGGTGGTTTTCGTGTCTACCATATCCGGCCCCTTACAGCGTGTGACGTTCGGCTGCCGCTTCGATCTCGCCTTCGCGGGATGATGTCAGCAGGTCGTTGTCATAGGTCATGTCGATACGCACCATGTCGGAGAGCATCAAAAAGGCGAAGAGCGCAGAAAGGGCCCAGGCCGCGTATTCCAGAACAGTCCAGATATCCATTGGTGCCCCCACTATTTCTTCTTGGCGCCGAAGCGCTCCGCGATGACGTCGCGATATTCCCTGTCAGACAATCGCACCACCAGCACGAAATAGCCGATGACCAGGATTGCCATGACCACGAGGGCTATCCAGCTGAACGAATAGTCGAAACGGGCGGTGATGATATCGTTGGCTGCCGCCGGATCAGTGATACCAAGGGCTGCCCACTGCTGCTGCTCGGTGGCATTCTGGCCGAGCGTCTCCCATGTGGGATTGGCGATGGGTGCTGGGGTCTTGGCCGCTCCTGCGAGGCCAAGATAGAGCGGAAGATAGAGCGCACCGACAGTCAGGACCAAGAGGGTGATGACGTCGAAAATCTGCCCGGCAAAGCTTTGTTTTGGTGGTTTGTAAGCCATGATCCCCTCCTAGCGCCGGCGCCGGCGCATCTCGTCGAGATGCTTGAGGTCGAGCCCGTAAATGAAATGCTTGTCTTCGCTGTAGTGCTTCAGCATCGCGATGATGGCCGCCGTGTTGAACACCAGAACCAAGCCGCAAGCGGTTGTCAGGATGATCCGGATGGCGGGTACGGCGATGTAGGGCCAGATCGTCACCAGGGCGAACACCATCGTGCACCACAACACTGTTATGAAGATAATCAGGCCTGCCCTGTCGCGGGAATGCATCTTGTCGATGCGCGTCGCAAGGTGCGCGTCGGCACCTGCCTCGTGGATTATCATGCGTTCCTCCCAGAATACGCTTTCAAGTCCGATATTGCCTTAAAGGCAAATTATTTTCCTCCAACGAATATTCCGCCCCGACCGGTTGGTCAAGGCAGGCATGTGCCAAAATGCCGCATTTGCCAAAAAAGAAGCCGGTGATGAGCACACCCGTCCCACCGTCCCTGACGGTTGGGTTCACTTTTTGCAAGGAACGAGGGGTTGGCTCAGATGGAAGAGATTGCATCATCCAGCCAGCTCAACTTCCGGAAGACTACCGGCTGAAAAGTCCGTACGAAAATGTGCACTGGGGATCTCAGAGACCGCTTTGGCCTATGGGAAACATGATGTCATGCCCACACTCATAACAACAGCCTCACCCGACGGCGTCATTGGGTTGCGCGAAGCCCGTCTTAAACGCTGTGCAGGTAGCTGGCATATTCCAGGTCGGAAATATCGCGGTTGAACACGGCAAGCTCCTGGCGTTTGCAGGTCGAGAACATCTCGATCAGTTTCGGCTGGAAAATCCGTTTGACGATTGCGCTTTGCTCGAAGAGGTCGAGGGCGGCCAGCCATGTTGCCGGGAGGGACTTGGCGTCGCTGGCATAGGTGTTGCCGGCCGTTGGCATCGGCGGTTCCGCGCGCCGGGTGATCCCGTCAATGGCCGCGCCCAGAATGGCTGCGACCACAAGATAAGGGTTGGCGTCGATACCGGCGACGCGGTGTTCGATCCGCCGGGCAACGGCAGGACCACCGGGAATGCGGATAGCTGCCGTCCGGTTTTCATAACCCCAGGCCGCCGTGGTTGGCGCCAGGCTATCCGGGCAGAGCCTGCGAAACGAGTTCAGATGCGGCGCAAACAAAGCGGTGCAATCGGGCATGGCGTCGATCAGGCCAGCAACCGCTTGCCGCATCAAAACCGTGCCTTCAGGGCCACCGTTGTCGAAGACATTGCGGCCTTGAGCGTCCACGATGCTGAAATGCACATGCAGCCCGCTGCCGGAATGTGCGGGGTAGGGTTTGGCCATGAAGGTTGCAGCAAACCCGTGCTTGCGCGCCATGTTGCGAACGATCTGCTTGAAGAAGACGGTGTCGTCGGCCACCCTGAGCGCATCGGGACCATGCACCAGGTTGAATTCGAACTGGCTCGGCCCGCTTTCGGACGTGGCGGCATCGACGGCAACGCCACATGCGGCGGCCATCGCGTAGACATCGTCGAGGAAAGGCCCGACCTCGGCCAGTTCCTCCAGCGAGTAGATCGTATCCTTGGCATCCGCATGGCCGACCGGCATCTGCGTCAGCGGCTTCGCCCGTGGCGATTTGGGATCGATCAGATAGAATTCAACTTCCGTCGCCACGACAGGGGTCAGTTGAACGGCACGAAACCTGTTGAGGATATCGGCCAATGTACGGCGCGGATCACCGAAAAATGGCTCTCCGGTTTCCGCACGCATCCACATCGGCACGAATTGCGCCCGCGTTGCGGTCCAGGCCAAAGGGATCGGCCCACGCTCCGTCGGCTCACAAATACCATCCAGATCGCCCTGATCCAGCGTCAGAGAATTCGCAAAGACATCGGTGCCCCAGATATCGACGCCGATGGAGGACATCGGCATACGGATGCCGTTCTTCAAAATCTTGTCGAGCGATGCCGCTTCCACGCGTTTGCCACGAAAGCAACCGTTGAGATCGCAGGTCGCTGCGAGAACGTAGGCACCGCGCCCTGCGTCGTGTCCAACCGGCAAACCCTGCTTTTCATTAGACATGATCTACTCCGTAAGGGCGTTGGCGTCGCATGGGTTTCATTGCAATTTTCGAGACGAAAATCGCGTGTCCAAAGCATCAGTACAGCGGCGACGCAAACCTTGCCAGTGTCGAGGAACGATCCGGGGCGATGAAATATACTCCATCGTCGGCATCACGCCGTTCTTGTATCGGTTTGCGAAAAATCGTTGCCTTTGTGGAACAAGCGCTCCGGCCGGTATGGCCTCAAACATGGTTGCGGTTGATATTACACGGGACATCCGCAGTTTTGCTCGCAAGTCATTGCTTCCGGCTCGTTTTGAGCAATCGCCAAAATGGCGGAGGTATCCATAACCATCAGTTCAGCAAGCCGTTCTCGTCATAGCCGATGATCTCGTCATCAGAGCGACTATCCAGAACGGGTAGTGCACTCCATCGACGGCGGCTGGCGGCCATGTCATCGAGCAACGCAGCTTTACGGGCGTCAGAGCCAACGCGGCGAAGACGTTCTTCCAGGGCATGACGTATGGCCGTCGTAATGCTCTCGCCTGTACGCTCAGCAAGAGCACGGGCCAACTGCACGGTCCTGGGGTCTTTGATACTGAGCGCCACCGCCGGGTTCCTATTTTTCAATATCCTACCCAAACAGCGCTACGTCGCCGCCGCAGCAAAGGGATACTGCTGGTAATCGGCATCGTAACCAAAATACCGGGGGCCGACGAGGCTAATACCCGCCGGCGTCCACCATTGGGGATTAAATCCGGCGCCGCACAGATGATCTTGCCATCGCGCTTCGATCAAGCGATCCATAAGATGTTCTCACAAAGCCACCGGAACCGCTTTTTTCGTGCATGCGTTTCGGCGTGCTGTCAATCGGATCGAGGTGACATCGTTCCGCAGAGAGGCCCTCCATCAGGCAGGGCCTCTCCTTGCCTTGCTCAGGCAGCGTATTTCTGGACAGCGCCTGCAAGCTTGGACCATTCCGCATACCATGCATCGAACAAGGCGAGCTGTGCCTCGGCGTAGCCGCGCTGGCTGGCAGACAGGGCGTCGGTCTCGTAAAAATTCAATGCGTACTCGGCATGCCCCTTCAGGACCATCATGTGCTTGAAGTAGAGCACGAGATCGGGACCTTCATCGAAGGAAGACAGCACGGCCAGCGCCGCTTCCAGCTCCAGCGCCCGCCGGCGTGCATCGACATCGCCTTTCGCAGCCGCTTGCGAAAGTGCCACCATATGCAGGACTTCCTTCGGAAGCACGTTGCCGATACCCGTGATCGCACCGGTTGCGCCGCAATTGACGAAACCGTGGAAGACTGCGGTATCCACGCCAATCATCAACGAGACGTTTTCATCCTGGCTGGTGATATTTTCGGCCGCATAGCGCATGTCGGCCGGTCCGCCGAATTCCTTGAAACCAATGAGGTTCGGATGTTCGCTGCGCAGCGCAAAGAACAGATCGGCGCGGGTCGCAAAGCCGTAATACGGGCTGTTGTAGATAACGGCCGGCAGATCCGGTGCCGCTGACAGAATGGCCTTGAAGTGATGGCGCTGGGCCGCGATCGACGGGCCACGCGAGAGAACGCGGGGAATAACCATCAAACCCTGTGCACCAACCTTCTGCGCGTGCGCGGCATGTGCCACAGCCTTGGCTGTGTTGACGGCGCCCGTTCCAACGATAACCGGAATGCCGGCCTTCACGAGACGTTCGACGCCCTCCATCCGCTGTTCATCGCTGAGCAGGGGCCAGTCACCCATCGAGCCGCAATAGACGACCGACGCCATGCCAGCAGCGATCAGATCCTTGGCGGTATGGACCAGCGTTTCAAAATCCGGGCTGCGGTCGGCCTTGCATGGCGTCATCAACGCCGGGATACAGCCGGAAAAAATGCCGTTCTTCATGACGATTCCCCTTTTAAATAGGCTGCGCCCACAATCGCAAACCGCCAGCCCTGATTAATTCCTGAGGTCGATAATACATCTTGTATTTTATTTGTCGACAAGAAAAATCATCGCTGATGTGACACTTGATATTCCGCTATCGAAGGCATCAAACTGACAGAGCGCGGCGCCGCCGCCCGTCAAAGTGGAACGCTGACCCGCCGGTCGCTTGCTATCATCTGCTGTATCTGTTTGACGATCTGGTCCGCATGGGCAGCGGCCAGCTGATCGGCCAGATCGATATCCCGCGCCTCGATCGCCACGATCATATCCTCGTGTTCGACGACGTAGCGATGGGGCAGGCGGTCTTCGAATGACGAGTAGTAAATCCGCATGATACGGCGCCCTTCATCCAGCAGGCGGCAGAAGAGCCCTGTGAAATAGGCGTTACGCCCCGCATCCGCGATGGCAGCGTGAAAGTCGCGATTGGTTGATATCATCGCCAGTGCATCCTGTGCAGCCACTGCCTCGGCGAAGTCGTTCTGCTTTTGGCGGATGATGTCGAGGTCGGCGGATTTGTAATGTTGCGCGGCAAGGCGGGTCGTGACCCGATACATCAGCGTGATGGCGTCGAAGAATGTATGAAGGTTCAGAAAGTCGATCGGGGATACGACCGTAGACCTGTTGGGAAGGGTGGTCACCAGCCCTTCACTCGCCAGCCTGACCAGCGCCTCGCGGATGGGTGTTCGCGACATAGACAGCCGCTGCGACAGCTGAATCTCGTCAATCGGGCTTCCCGGCTCAAGCACGAGGTTCAATATGTCGTCGCGCAAGATTTCATAGACGAATTTTGCACCTTCGCCCCGCTTCCTTTCAACTAGAGCCGGTTGCATGTCTTCACTCATCGCGGAATCCTTCGTGTCGACCTGATGGATAGTGCCTCCTGCCCAATCGGGCAACAGGCGCGTGCGGGTCCAGACGAACCGCCGATGGATAAAGCGCCGCAGGCCGCCCAGCTTGACTTCTAAGCGGTTTTGGCTAAACGCAACGAGATGATGTCGCGTATCGTGATCCACCTTCGGCGAGAGTCTAAACTCTCGAAAACCGGCACTTAGCCCGAACGTTGAAGAAGCCCTGGCTTGACGTTCGGGACGGCCAGGTTTCTGACATGATCACTCTACCGCCTTTGCGCACCCGTTACAGTTCGACGGGATTCCGATACCCATCCATGTTTGATCGCGCGCTGCCCTGTTGATTGGCTGCGCAACTGCAAACGATGTGGCGTGTCTCAGCGCAGTCCAGGCAGCAAAGCTTCCGGAATACTTCGACTTGGCTAAACAAGCATTCGACAGCGGCGCACGCGCAACCATCTGCCGTGCGCTTTCCAAACTTGGCTATTGTTCGCGCACGCAAGCCGAAACACTGATCGCCGAACGGCGCGTGACGCTGGGCGGGCGGGTGGTCACCGATATCCTGACATGGGCAGACGTTCATAAGGACATCATTGCGGTCGACGGCATCCGGCTGGTTGCGCAATCCAGCGTCTATCTCATGCTCAACAAGCCACGTGGTATGGTGACGACAAGGGTCGATCCTGAAGGGCGCCCAACGGTGTTCGATTGCCTTGCGCAGATGGACAATCCCTTCCTTTCCCCCGTCGGCCGTTTGGACAAGGCAAGCGAGGGATTGCTGCTGTTCACCAATGATACGGTGCTCGCCCAACGCCTGCTCGATCCGGTCACCAATGTCGGGAAGATCTATCACGTGCAGGTGAGGAGCACCCCGACGGACGACATGATTGCCCATATGCGCCGCGGCGTATGCGAGGGCGGCGAGATGCTCAAGGCTTCATCCGTCGAGATTCTGCGGTCGGGAGGAAGAAGCACTTGGCTGGAAGTCGAGCTGCGTGAGGGCCGCTACCGTCAGATCCGGAGAATGCTCAAGGGCCTGGATATCGAATGCCTTCGATTGGTTCGCGTCGCGATCGACGATATCAAGCTGGGCGAGTTGGCGAAAGGGTCGGCCCGCGCTCTTGACCGGCACGAGATCGAGATCCTGCGGCGGCGAACGGGAACCGCATAGTGCGGGTGTGCGACGCTTCAAAAACAGGTCAAAAAAAAGGCCTCCAGTAAACGGAGACCCTGAGTTTTGAAGGATTAACCTCCAGAGGGAACGGTTGAAAAACGATGGCCCGGGAGGAGAGGGCACCGAGAACTTCAACCGCCGTCAGTATGCTCAATGCAGCGGCCGCAAACAACGAATGACATCCTGCTCCGTTCCCGAATTTAAACGTTTTGCCCAAAGTCCGGTCTCAACCCGCACTTTTTTACCCACCGTGAAACCCGCATCCATCCGTTTCTGCGCATGACGCCTGGGGTAACCGTTTGCCAGTCGCCACTTCCCTGAACGCTTGGCGCCCATGTCATCCTGAAAGCTGAAAAACACTTTTCCCGTGAGTTTTTCCGTGTCCTCAACAACCGGCAGGCTCGAATTTCCGCAATCGCGGTCACGGATAGTCTGCAGTTTCTTTTGTCTACTAAATTTATGGATAATAATGCTCACTCTACCCTGATCGACAGATCATGGGATTTCGCGTTGCAGATGTGAGGACATAATGAGCTTGCTCAGACATTTTGACCGCCTTCAAACCATGAGGGACCAGTTGGAAGCAAAGCTGGACCTGGATGATGCGGGCTTTTCCGGAATGGGTTACCGGGCACGACGTGATCTGCGCGAGCGCATATCCGAGATTTCGCAGGAAATCTCAGCACTGGAACGGTCTCGCTCTTTCCAAAGCTGACGGCGTTAGACGGTGAGGAACAACCAAATGACATCCACCCTGATCCTGCCTGGGCTGAACGGGTCCGATGACGGGCATTGGCAACGGTTCTGGCTCAAGGACGATAAGGAAAGCCGTTTGGTCGAGCAGGACGACTGGAAATCCCCAAAGGTTGAAGCTTGGACAGACCGTCTTGAAGAGGTGCTTGTTCAGGAAGGGCCAGCCTATATCGTTGCGCACAGCCTTGGTTGCCTGCTGGCCGCGAAATGTGCGGACCGGCCATCGGCAAGATTGATCAAGGGCGCGTTGCTGGTTGCCCCCTGCGATCTGTCGACCACCGAAAGGCTTCATCCGGGCGCGATCCATTTTGGCCGGATGCCGACCCGCACTCTGCCCTTTCCAACCATCACGGTCGGAAGCCTGAACGATATCTACATGCCGCTGGAAAGCCTGTCGCTCTACAGCCGCCTCTGGAAGACGCAGGTCAGAAACCTCGGGCCGGCCGGCCACATCAACATCGAAAGCGGTTTCGGCCGGTGGACAGGCGGCTACGAGCTGCTGTCCCTGCTGAAAATGAAAGCGAAGGCTCGCAGAAATTACGAGCTGCCCCCAGCGCAGAATGCCGAGGCGCTTGCCGAACAGGCGATCAAGTCCGGCATGTCCCACTGAGAGAATAGTCCGGAAATTTTCTCGATATCTGGGCGTTTCGTCTCAGGCGGCGGCCTCGACGGTTTCTTCTGTCAATTCCGATAGCGCCGCACGGTCGAGTTCACGGGCGATGCGTCCTTGGCTCATCAGGACGCCGCGATCACACATGTGGCCAATCACCCCCGCATCATGGCTGACGAGGATGAACGTCATGCGATGCGATGCCTTCAGATCGTTGAGCAGGTTGAGGATTTCTGCCTGAACGGTCACATCGAGGGCGGATGTCGGCTCATCAAGCAGCAACAGTTTCGGCTTCAACAGCAAAGCGCGGGCAATCGCGACACGCTGCCGCTGGCCGCCCGACAACTGGTGGGGATAACGCCCTGCAATGGCTGGTGAAAGGCCGACCTGATCAAGGGCGATACGCACCGCGGCATCGATACCTTCAGCGCCGTGAACCTTCAGCGGCTCGCCAAGGATATGCGCGATCCGGTGCCGGGGATGCAGCGACGAATAGGGGTCCTGAAATACCATCTGGATATTGCAGCGGGTGTCACCGGTGATCTTCCGGCCCGGTTCGAGCTTGGCTCCGAAAATGTCGATCAAGCCGGTCCAGCTGGTATTGAGCCCGGCAATGGCGCGCAGAACAGTGGTCTTGCCACATCCGGACGGACCGATCAGGCCGAAGGTTTGACCTTCCTCAACAGAAAACGCGACGTTGCTGACGGCCGTGAAGCGTGTCTTGGCTGACGGGAAGGAAATCGACAGCTGTTCGACCGAAACGGTTGATATCATGATGGGTTTCCACTGTCTTCAAACACCGGCAGCCGCGTTCCGTAGGTGGCGAACGATGGCCGGGCTGCCCAGAGGCCGCGCGTGTAGGCCGTTTGCGCCTGCGCAAGCTCGGATGCCGGCAGACGCTCGACGATCTCCCCCTGGCGCATGACGATCACCCGGTCGGCATAACGCGACACCTGCTGCAGATCATGGCTGATCAGCAGCAGCCCCATGCCGAATTCCTCCGTCAGCGAACGCAGGAGGGTGAGCACCTGATCCTGCAGACCGCGATCAAGTGCGGAGGTCGGTTCGTCGGCAATGATCAGCTTCGGCCGGTTGATCAGCATGGCGGCAATCATCACGCGCTGACCCATGCCGCCGGAGAGTGCTGCGGGATAGCTTGCATAAATCCGTTCCGGATCCGGCAATCCGACCTTTACCAGCATATCGAGGGCGCGCTGCTTGCGCTCCCTTGCAGAAAGCTTGGTGTGCAGCAGCAGCGCCTCCTCGACCTGGCGGCCGACGCGATGGGCTGGGTTGAGCGAGAATTTCGGATCCTGCAGGATCAGCCCCATGCCGCTGCCGCGCAAACCGTTCCAGCCGGATGGACCGAGCGTCTGCAAATCGATGCCCTCGAACAGCATGCGGGATGCGCGAACGTGCGCGCGGCGCGGCAGGAGGCCCATGATCGCCCGCCCGGTCAGCGATTTGCCCGATCCGGATTCACCGACGACGGCGACGATCTCGCGGCCGACCGTGAGCGAGATGGATTTGACGACCGGTACAGGCCCGTTATCCGATGGAAACGAGATGGTGAGGTCTTCCACTGTCAGCAGGGCATCAGTCATTGCGGGGATCCATCAGGTCGCGCAGACCGTCGGCGAGCAGGTTGAAGCCGAAGGAGGTGATGAGGATGGCAAAGCCCGGCGTTGCAGCGATCCACCATTGATCGAAGATCACCTGCGTGCCGTCGGCGACCATCGAGCCCCATTCCGCCGTTGGCGGACGAACGCCAAGGCCAAGAAACCCCAGTCCGGCTGCAGCCAGAATGATGCCCGAGAGATCGAGCGCCAGGCGGATGACAGCCGACGGTAGTACAAGCGGCAGGACATGGCCGAACAACAGGCGAGGGCCCTTGATGCCGACCATTTCTGCAGCAGCAAGATAATCGCTTTTGGCCAGCTTTGCCGTTTCGGCACGCGCCTGCCGCGCATAGGCGGGCCAGCTGGTCAGCGCTAGCGCCAGCGCACCATTGAGCAGACCCGGTCCCATGATGGCGACAAAGGCGAAGGCAAGCAGCAGGCGTGGAAATGACATGACGATATCGGTGATGCGCATAAGGCTGCGCTCGACGAAACCGCCGAGATAACCTGCGAGAATACCGATGGTGATACCCACGGGCGCCATCAACAGCACGACGAACAGCACCAGCAGCAGCGTCGGACGGGCGCCATAGATCAGCCGCGAGAGAATATCACGGCCGAACGCATCGGTCCCCAGCCAGTGCTGCTGGCTCGGTGCCATCAGCCGGTTAGCGGTTTCCTGAAGCGTCGGATCATACGGCGCAAGCCACGGTGCAAAGATCGCCATAAACAGCACGATCAGGATGATGGCGGCCCCGGTCGTCAACGATGGCGAACGGGACAAGCGGAGCCGCAGCCAGCGTGCCGGCGAAATTTGCGGTGTTGTCAGCGCACTCATCGAGCCTGCCCTTTGTGGATTCGGGCCGCAGCCACATCGGTGAGCGCGTTCAGGAGCACGAAGCAACTGCCGACGACCAGCGTGGCGCCGAGAATGGCGGGCATGTCCCCGGAAAACATCGCAGTCGTCAGGTAGCGGCCAATACCCGGCCAGGCAAACACTGTCTCGGTCAGCACTGCGCCCTCGAGCAGACTGGCATAGGCAAGCGCGATGACGGTGAGAAGCGTGCCGGCAATGTTCGGCAGGATGTGGACAAAGACGACACGGGAAAGGCTCGCGCCCTTGGCGCGCGCAGTCAGCACATATTCCTGCCCAAGCTCGGAGAGGATCGAGGCGCGCGTCAGTCGGGAAATCCCGGCAAGGGCGTGAAAAGCCAGAACGATGGCGGGCAGGGCCAGATGCGCCAGCGCATCGCGGAATGCTCCGGCCTTGCCCGACATCCAGGTGTCGATCAGGGCAAAGCCGGTGACGGGCTTCACTGTATATTGGAACATGACATCGAGCCGCCCCGGCCCGGGCGCCCAATGCAGGCGCGCGTAAAACAGCAGCAGCATCAACAGGCCGAGCCAGAAGATCGGCACGGAATAGCCAAACAGCGAGACGAAGCGGGCAATTGCATCGACCAGCCCGCCCTGGCGCATGGCGGCGGCAATACCGAGCGTCAGGCCGATGACGCTGCCGATGATGATCGCAGCGGTAGCAAGCTCCAGCGTGGCGGGGAACGTTCGGGCAATATCGGAGGCGACCGGTTGGCCTGTCGAGATCGACTGGCCAAAATTGCCGGAGGCCGCCTGTTGCAGATAGCGCAGGAATTGAACTGGAAGCGGCTGGTCAAGGCCGAGCTCAAGCCGAGCGGCCTGGTAGGTGGACTGGCTGGCATGGTCGCCGACCATCTGCAAGGCGGGATCAATCGGCGAGAGCCGCGTCATGGCAAATGTCACCAGCGCGAGGCCCAGCAGCGTCATCGCAAAGGACACGAGCCATTTTGAAAAAGGCCCGAGCAAAGACAACTCCCGCCAGCGATGCTGGCGGGAGTTGTTTGGCTCAGGCAGGCTGCGGAGGACCGCTTTCTGCAATGACTTATTTCTCCACGTGATCGTAATAAACCTGATCGGCGTTCAGGCCCTGGACATAGTTTTTCACCTTGTCGCTTATCACGACCTGATCGTTACCCTGAAGCAGGAAAACGAAAGGCGAGCTTTTCTGCACCTTCTTCTGCAGGTCTTCGTAAAGCGCGGTGCGCTTGGCGGGGTCCTGTTCCTTGACAGCAGCCAGCGTCTCGTCGGTCAGTTCCGGGATCACCCAGCCGGCATATTTTGCAGCCGTATTAGTCGAGTTGTCACGGTTATTGGAGAATGCGCTGGCGTTGGAATGCGGATCGAAATAATCCGGAATCCAGTAGCGCAGCGTCATCTGATACTGACCCGACCGGCCCTTGGCGTAGATATCGCTGGCAACACCCGGCTGGATATCAAGCTCGATGCCGGCCTTGGCGAACGACGACTGCAGCGACTGCGCAATCGACAGGAACGGCTGATCGTTGAACACGATGAACTCGACCTTGACCGGCGTCTTGATACCAGCATCGGCGAGCACCCTCTTGGCCTTTTCGACGTCGAGCGAGAATGGGGTGTCAGTGAGTGCGCCGGGGAAACCGACCGGCAGGAAGGCCTGATGCACCTGGCTCTGGCCGCGCAGGAGATCCTTGGCGATACCGTTATAATCGACCAGATAGCGGGCGGCTTCCCAGAAGGCGGGATTGCCGAGCGTTTCGTTGGCCTTGGAGTTGATCAAGATGTAATCCGTGCGGGCAGATGGAACCGAGAGCACCTTGATACCGGGCTTGTCCTTCAGCGCGTCGATCTGGTCGGCGCCAAGGCCACGGGCGATATCGGCATCGCCCTGCTCAACCAGCAGGCGACGGGCGGCGACGTCAGGCACGTTGCGCAGAATGACGTTTTCAAGCTTTGGCTTATCGGCCGACTGGCCGTTGGCTTCCAGCACCAGCGCCTCATGCGGCGTATAGGAGGCGATCTTGAAGGCGCCGCTGCCGGCCGAATTGGTCTTCAGCCAACCATTACCGAAGTCATTATCCTTTGCTTCGGCCGAAACAGTCTTCTCGTCGATAATCGAGGCGATCGGTGCGGTCAGCAGCGACAATGCAAAGGCTGGGCCGACATCGGCGGTCCATGTCAGCTTGACATGCGTGTCATCAATCTTTTCGACAGCGTTATCGACATTCTCTGCCGTCCAGCCAAGTTCGTTCAGGATGAATGCCGGCGACTTGTTGAGCTTGACGGCGCGGGTCAGCGAGAAGATCACGTCTTCCGGGCGAACCGGATTGCCGGAGGCGAAAACCGACTTGCCGGTCAGTGTAAACGTCAAGCTCTTGCCGTCGGCGCCAGATTCCCAGGAGGCTGCAACGGCCGGACCGATCTTGGTGCCGTCAGTGCGGTCGGATTCGATCAGGCGCTGGTATAGGTTGTTGAACGACTGTACCGTCGTTAATTCGAAGCCTTCAGCCGGATCGAAGCTGACTGCGTCGTCGATCGACTGGGCAACTATCAGGGCATTTGCGGGTGTTTCGGCGTGGGCTACCCCTGCCGTGGCGGCAAGCGCAAAGCTGAAAACGGCGCCGAGAAGCTTGGCCCGGCGGGATCGTCCATTCATCATTCGTCTCCTGTACATAAGTTCGTTTGAGCGCGTCGCTCGTTCGGCCGAAATTAGAGGCAGATCGGCGTAGAGCACAGTAAAATATACCTAATTTACAGACAAACTTAGCAATCCCGTACTTTTGTATCATCAGCCGGTGGTCCCTGCCGCAGATGCAGATTGGCTGACGGCTGGAGATTATTGGCAGAAGCGCAGCCGGCAAGAGAACGCCGAAAATTCGGCAAGACCCTACTGCAAGAACTGGAGCAGTGCCTTATATGAAGGGGCGGGTCCAAGCATGAAAGCACCGGGATACAGAGGCCATGAAAAACGCCGCAAGCAAACCCGAATACCTCCGCGACGCGCTTGCCTCGCTGCCAGAACCCCTCGACCTGCAAGATCTCGTTCTGCCAAACAATCGCAGGCACAACAAGGAGGATTTGCTCAAAGAGGCTTTGGAGGAACCATTCCCTGCAAACGCGCCCCTTTCTCTGCAACCCATCCGCTGAACAAGCCTCGTCAAATCAGAAACAAAGGAACCGAGTTATGACCGACAAGACACCGCGTGCGCGCCGTATGGCACCTTTGAGAACACCGTCCGGCCTTTCAGAAGACGCGACCCGGGATATCTCCGGTGCTTTGACAGCTTTGCTTGCCGACGTGTTTGCCCTCTATCTGAAGACGAAGAATTTCCACTGGCATATGTCCGGTCCGCATTTCCGCGACTATCACCTGCTCTTCGACGATCAGGCCGCACAGATCCTGGCAATGACCGACCCCTTGGCAGAGCGGGTCCGCAAGATCGGCGGCACGACGCTGCGCTCGATCGGCCATATCGGCAAGATCCAGCGAATTTCAGACAATGATGCCGATTATGTCGATCCGCAGGATATGCTGGCAGAGCTGCGCGACGACAATTCGGATCTTCTGTCCCGCATGCGCGAAACGCGCTCCCTTTGCGACGAGCATGGCGACGTTGCGAGTACAAGCGTCCTGGAAAACTGGATCGACGAAACCGAAGAGCGCGTGTGGTTTCTCTTCGAGACAAGCCGCAAGGGCAATTCCTGATACACAAGTAGAAAACGGGTATTGCGTCGTACAATGTGGCATTGATTGCGACAGGGCACGGCAGCCGGCTCTATCTTTGCCAACGCGATGGTCCCCAAGCCGTTGATAGGGGAGGGGGCCACCATACGATCAAGATCCGTTGAAAGAATGGATGAAAAGATTGCTTGTACGTTACAAGCCACGTCCGCTCCAACGCCGGAATCACGCACTTCAAGCGCACTATCTCTGCCGGTCGGCGCCATGCTCCTTATGCAGATGCCTGCTCAAATGCCGCAATTTGGGCGATCCCGGCAGATCTTTGGACGATACAGCCGCTTGTAGTGCCCTTCCTGGAACCGGATCTTCTGCTTGCGTTGATGTTCGATCAATTGCGCGGAAGGCGCATGAGACCTTTCGCTATCGACCGGCGTGGATGTCGCGCAGCCTGCTGTGACAAAGCCAATCGTGGCGGCAACGGCAAAGGCTTTGAAGGTCGTCATTGCTTTTTGCATCCCGCGTCTCTCCGCCTGCTTTTTTGCACCGTGAAGGCTATCGCAAAATGGATGAACCCCGGCTGAACCGTCAAACCGGCGACCGCCGCCAGATTCC
Source organism: Pararhizobium sp. (assembly GCF_965279435.1). Classification (NCBI taxonomy): domain Bacteria; kingdom Pseudomonadati; phylum Pseudomonadota; class Alphaproteobacteria; order Hyphomicrobiales; family Rhizobiaceae; genus Pararhizobium; species Pararhizobium sp. Next base: position 315,518 of record NZ_CBDIHY010000002.1, on the reverse strand, counting down.
TCCCTTGACACAATCTTGCCTTTCAACTGCGCGCTTTCCGTCGTGTTTGATTAAAAGTTTATTAATCCGGCCTTCCTACACATAGACCTTTGCTAAATGACCTCTAGATGAACAACGCGCTCATCAAAGGTTCAGATCAGCGGCTCTAATTCTGAGGCGAAGCAGCCGCTTCGTTCGACAACACCGAGGAAATCACATGAAGGCTATCGGCATCCTATTCGCATCCCTGTTCGTGGCCTCTACGGCTTATGCAGATGATATCTCACTTGGCGTACCAGGCTATGGAGGCAGCGGCTGCCCCTCCGATAGCGTATCGGCGACGATCAGCCCCGACGGCAAAGCCCTCAGCCTGCTGTTTGACAACTATGTTGTGGAAGCCGGTGGCGAGACAGGCAAGTCCTTTGATCGCAAGACCTGCAATGTCGCTATTCCGGTCCATGTCCCGCAAGGCCGCAGCGTTTCGGTCCTGGCCATCGACTACCGCGGTTTCAATCAGTTGCCACGCGGCGCACGCTCGCAGTTCAACGTCGAATACTTCTTTGCCGGCGCCCGCGGTCCATCCTTCACACAGACGTTTACCGGTCCCCGCGAGAAGGACTACCTCATTTCCAACAAGCTCGTGGCAGATGCCCTGATCTGGTCGGCCTGCGGCGAAGACGTGAACTTGCGGACAAACTCCAGCATTCGCGTCAACACCACGAAAAACAAGGAAGCCATGGCAACAGTCGATACGCAGGACGTTAAGGCTGCCATCGTCTACAAGCTTCAGTGGCGTACCTGCCGCTAATTTTAAAACAGATTGGGGCAGCATCGACACGCTGCCCCTTACTTTTCTTACAGGGTAAGTTGTCATGCGTTCCCCCGTTTATCTGACTGTGAACTTGTTTGCCTTTGCTGTGTTCAACGCCGCCGCCGGCACGGCATATGCTGCGAATGGCTGCGCTGAAGGCACTTTTTCGAACGTTCCCTCGCCGGATGGCAACGCCACCAGTGTCTTGTTCGACGATTTTTCAGCAACTGCGGGCGGCGGCTCTGGAACCCAACGCGCAACAAGCACCTGCAACTTGAGCGTTCCCGTCACCAACCCCGGTGGTTTCACCGTTTATCAGGTTGACTATCGCGGCTTCGTCACCACCCAAGACGGGCAGGGGGCCTCTATCGTCACGCGGCAGGACGGCAAGACGGTTCTAAACCACCAGATCACTGGCCCTTTGGAAGATGATGTCTCCGTTGGTAATCGGATCGGGGTGTCCGGTTCGGATACGCTCGAACTGACAGTTATCGTTGGGGCAACAGGGCCTTTGAATGAGGCGGACCTTGAGGCTGGTCTTTTTCTCGATTCTATCGATTTTGCACGGCTGGGGTTTACCACAGCAAAGTCGGTGACAAATTCGGTTGACCAGCTGGCGCGCCAGAGACAATCAATCGTGCTGGATCTAATGGACACCGCGCAAAATCTGCTCGGTCAATCTCAGCGATTTGACAGCGGCAATTATCTCAGCGCGTTTGGCAGCTCCGACGCTGCCGCCGGGTTCAATGGACGCTGGAACGCTGGCAATGGCGTGAGCTTTCTCGGCGGCGCCGCCGTTGTGAACCCCAACCGGACCGATGTTTCCATCGATACACTGGTTCTTCTGGCCGGGGCGGCACGGTATACCACGCCGGAGGCGCAATGGCGCGCGTTTGGCGAGATCGGCGCCTGGGGCTCCCCCAAAGTATCAGCCAACCTGTCGCGCAGTTACGTGAACATCAATGATATGGTCTTCGCCGGTGGCGCAGTATCCGGGCCGCTGTTCAGTTCCTATGGACGTATCGGGGCAATCTATGCGCCCGATGATGCCAATGAAATTGCCTTTTCTGCCCGGTTTACCCGATCCTGGCTGAACCTCGATGGCTACCGCGAATCCGCCGCCGGCAAGAACCTCTTTGCAGCCACAGTGAAGGGCGGCCGCTCCACGGCCGATACCGTGAGCGCCGAAGTAGCCTGGAGCCATGATACCGGCGGACGACTAGACTATACGGTGGCAGGCGCCATTGGCCGGACGTTTGCAGGCAAGGACGGCGCCAAGGCCTCGGTCGATTGGGTAGGGGATGTCACCGGCACGGCCGACGATCAGAACTTCGCCACCCTTGGCGGCCGGGTCGGCTGGAAGATCGATGACGTCTGGAAGGTCGAAACGTCGTTATCAGCGACATTCCGTCAGCAAGACAAGCCCGATTGGAATATCGGCGGACAGTTGAAGGCTTCGTTCTAAGCCCGGATCCCATAGTCGAGTGAGAAGCGGTAATCCAGTGCCCGCAGGCCGGACCGCAACGACAGCCCATCATCGCAAGACGGCCTCCACCGTGGGCTTACTGTTCGACGGCTTGATGCGGTTATTGGTCTTTTATCATCTCCCCCTTTTTCCATCCCCCTTTGAACGCCAAAAAGCCCGCGTCCGTTTCCGGATCGCGGGCTTTTGTGTATGTTTGGTTGCGGGGGCAGGATTTGAACCTGCGGCCTTTGCTCCTGCCGCTTGCCGTCCCGCTTTTCCATCCCCCTTTGAACGTGGAAAAGCCCGCATCCGTTTCCGGATCGCGGGCTTTTGGGTGTTTTTTTGGTTTTAAGTTTGGTTGCGGGGGCAGGATTTGAACCTGCGGCCTTCAGGTTATGAGCCTGACGAGCTACCGGGCTGCTCCACCCCGCGTTATCTCTGCATTCGGCTTTAGCCGAATGTCGGAACCGTGCAAATCCGTTAGGATTTGTCGCGTTACCAGCGTATTCGGCGAAGCCGAATATCGCGACAAGGAAACCGCCTTCTGGCGGTTTTCGTCAATAGCGCAAACCGAAGGTTTGTCGCTTACAGGTTGGGCTGTATTTGCCTTCCCTTGTTCATTTCAGCGCAAATTCGCAGAATTTGTCGCCTTGATGTTCCGTATCAGGCAGAGGCCTTTAGCGGAACCGGCTGTTTTTCGATCGAAAGACAGCCGGTTTGTATATTTTCCGGCATTATACCGAAGCAAAAAGGCCGCTTGAGGGCGGCCTGCTGTTCGGCTTTGGCCGGGTTTTGTTCTGAGAAGATAGTGTATTTGGTATAATTCTTGCCATTAATAGACCTGGCAGCGACCTACTCTCCCGCGTCTTAAGACGGAGTACCATTGGCGCAGGGGCGTTTCACGGCCGTGTTCGGAATGGGAACGGGTGCAGCCACCCCGCAATAACCACCAGGTCAACTAAGGGCAAGAATTGCTCCGGCGACGGAGCAAAACCAAATGAGAAGCTGGCGAGGGAGGCGTTGCCTCTCTCCTTTTTAGTCTTTGAACACGTTTTGTTGCTCTTCTTCCGGTCGAAGACCGCAAGCGCAGAGCGCGTCGCCAATCGTTTGGCGCGCCGTCCGCAGCGCAGCCGCCTTGCGGCGACAGCGTGAGGACAAAACAGATGGCTTAAGTTCATCTTCGATGAACATAAGCAATGAGAACAATCAAGCCAATCGAACGATTAGTACCGGTAAGCTTCATGCATTGCTGCACTTCCACACCCGGCCTATCAACGTGGTAGTCTTCCACGGTTCTCAAGGGAATACTCGTTTTCAGGTTGGTTTCCCGCTTAGATGCCTTCAGCGGTTATCCATTCCATATATAGCTACCCTGCTATGCGGCTGGCGCCACAACAGGTCCACCAGAGATATGTCCATCCCGGTCCTCTCGTACTAGGGACAGATCCTGTCAATATTCCTACACCCACGGCAGATAGGGACCGAACTGTCTCACGACGTTCTGAACCCAGCTCACGTACCGCTTTAATTGGCGAACAGCCAAACCCTTGGGACCTGCTCCAGCCCCAGGATGCGATGAGCCGACATCGAGGTGCCAAACAACCCCGTCGATATGGACTCTTGGGGGTCATCAGCCTGTTATCCCCGGCGTACCTTTTATCCGTTGAGCGATGGCCCTTCCACACGGGACCACCGGATCACTATGACCGACTTTCGTCTCTGCTCGACTTGTCAGTCTCGCAGTCAGGCGGGCTTATGCCATTGCACTCGACGAACGATTTCCGACCGTTCTGAGCCCACCATCGCGCGCCTCCGTTACTCTTTCGGAGGCGACCGCCCCAGTCAAACTACCCACCATACACTGTCCCGGATCCGGATAACGGACCGCGGTTAGACATCCATGACGATAAGGGTGGTATTTCAAGGATGGCTCCACGAGAACTGGCGTCCCCGCTTCAAAGCCTACCACCTATCCTACACATGCCGACACGAATGCCAGTGTAAAGCTATAGTAAAGGTGCACGGGGTCTTTCCGTCTGACCGCAGGAACCCCGCATCTTCACGGGGAATTCAATTTCACTGAGTCTATGCTGGAGACAGCGGGGAAGTCGTTACGCCATTCGTGCAGGTCGGAACTTACCCGACAAGGAATTTCGCTACCTTAGGACCGTTATAGTTACGGCCGCCGTTTACTGGGGCTTCAGTTCAAAGCTTGCACCTCTCCCTTTAACCTTCCAGCACCGGGCAGGCGTCAGGCCCTATACGTCGTTTTGCAACTTCGCAGAGCCCTGTGTTTTTGATAAACAGTCGCTACCCCCTGGTCTGTGCCACCCCTCCATACTTGCGTACGAAGAGGTCACGCTTCTTCCGAAGTTACGCGTGCAATTTGCCGAGTTCCTTCAGCATAGTTCTCTCAAGCGCCTTGGTATACTCTACCTGACCACCTGTGTCGGTTTCGGGTACGGTCTATACGGTGGAGCTATTTCCTGGAACCGCTTCCTCGCCCACTCAATCCAATAAGAGCAAACAAGTTACGCAATCCGTCACTACCACCAGGCCCACGAATATTAACGTGGTTCCCATCGACTACGCATTTCTGCCTCATCTTAGGGGCCGGCTAACCCTGCTCAGATTAACTTTAAGCAGGAACCCTTGGTCTTTCGGCGAGGGGGTCTCTCACCCCCTTTATCGTTACTCATGTCAACATTCGCACTTCCGATACCTCCAGGACCCCTCACAGGTATCCCTTCACAGGCTTACGGAACGCTCCGCTACCACTGCGGCAACCCGAAGGTTGCTACAATCCTCAGCTTCGGTGCATGGCTTTAGCCCCGTTACATTTTCGGCGCAAAGACCCTTATTTAGACCAGTGAGCTGTTACGCTTTCTTTAAATGATGGCTGCTTCTAAGCCAACATCCTGGTTGTTTTGGGATCCTCACATCCTTTCCCACTTAGCCATGACTTGGGGACCTTAGCTGGAGGTCAGGGTTGTTGCCCTCTTCACGACGGACGTTAGCACCCGCCGTGTGTCTGCCGACTAGTACTCCTCGGTATTCGGAGTTTGGTTAGGATCAGTAAGACGGTGAGTCCCCATAGCCCATCCAGTGCTCTACCCCCGAGGGTATTCGGTCGACGCACTACCTAAATAGTTTTCGCGGAGAACCAGCTATTTCCGAGTTTGATTGGCCTTTCACCCCTAGCCACAAGTCATCCCAATCTATTGCAACAGATGCGGGTTCGGTCCTCCAGTTGGTGTTACCCA
>NZ_CBDIHY010000002.1:0-305000 GCF_965279435.1 Pararhizobium sp. | reverse complement strand
GGGTTCGATCTGAACAGTCCTTGTGACGAAGGCGTCCGATCGTTGCCCGCAAAGGATATCGCAACAGACCGCCTAGCTCGGTAGCCACCGGCCAGCGGCACATAATTGGTGGACAATGATAGATGAGCATGAAGCCTCAGACTTTATAAACCGCAATCCCGACATCGAGGTGCTGGAAGCCTTCGTGATCGACGTCAACGGCGTACCGCGCGGCAAGTGGATCCCACGCGACCGGGCGCTGGATGTACTGATGAAGGGCATGGCCATTCCGCGCTCCGTCTACGCGCTCGACATCTGGGGGCGGGATGTCAACGCCGCCGGGCTGGCAGAGGGAACCGGCGATCCCGATGGCCTGTGCTTTCCCGTGCCCGGCACGCTGTCGCGGGTGACCTGGCTCAACCGCCCGACAGCGCAAGTGCTGCTCAGCATGAAAAACCCCGACGGCACCGGTTTCTACAGCGACCCGCGCCAGACGCTTGTCGATGTGATGCAGCGCTTTGCCAAAATGAAGCTGACGCCGGTCGTGGCGACTGAACTGGAATTCTACCTGATCGACCCGGTCCGTTCGGCGCTCGATCCGGTGCGGCCACCCAATACCCGCGAGGGACGCTGGCATACTGGGCAGACCCAGGTTCTGTCGATCTCGGAACTGCAGGATTTCGAGCATGTCTTCCACGAAATTGCCACCGCCTGCCGCGCGCAGGGCGTTCCAGCCGATACGACGCTGCGCGAAAACGGCCCCGGCCAGTACGAAATCAACCTCAATCACGTGCCGGACGCGCTGCAGGCCGCCGATTATGCTGTGCTGTTGAAACGCATCGTCAAGGGCGTTGCCCGCAGGCACGATCTCGATGCCACTTTCATGGCCAAGCCCTATGGAACGCAGGCCGGTTCCGGCATGCACGTGCATTTCTCCATCCTTGACGAGGATGGCTGCAATATCTTCGTCGGAGAAGATGGGCCGGCCGAAACCTTGATGCATGCGGTCGGCGGGCTTCTTGAAAACATGGGCGACAGTTTGGCGGTTTTTGCACCGCATCTCAATTCCTACCGCCGGCTGCGACCCAGCGAACACGCGCCGACCTACGCCTCCTGGGGTTTCGACAACCGCTCTGCCGCCGTGCGGGTGATTACGGCAAGCAAGCCCGCGACCCGCATCGAACATCGGGTCGCCGGCTCAGATACCAATCCCTACCTGGTTCTGGCGATGATCCTTGGGGCGGCACTGACGGGAATGACGGAAAAAACCAAGCCGGGTGGCGCCATTACCGGCGACGATCACGCCGTCAGTCACCAGCCGCTACCGACCAACTGGGATTATGCCCTGCAAAGCTTCGCGCGGTCCGGTTTTGCCTATGCAACGCTCGGGCCGCGATACCGGTCGCTCTATACCGCCTGCAAACGGCAGGAACTTTCGGAATTCTCCCTCAGAGTGACGGACGTCGAATACGACGCCTATATCAGGACGGTCTGACATGACTATTGCTACCACCAATACCAATCCCGGCCATGCTCCGTCCTGGTATGCGGCCTCGGCAAACGACAGGCGTCTGCGACCCATCCTGCAAGGCGAAACCACGGCCGACGTCTGTATCATCGGCGCGGGCTTTACCGGCATCTCGGCGGCGCTGGAACTGGCCGAGCGCGGTTTTTCCGTCGTCGTGCTCGAAGGCGAGCGTATCGGGTTCGGCGCGTCGGGGCGCAACGGCGGCCAGATCGTCAATGGCTACAGCCGTGATCTGGAAACGATTGGCAGGCGGTACGGGCCGGAGAAAGCCGCAAAACTGGCTGCCATGTCCCTGGAAGGCGGCGATATCATCCGCGAGCGTGTGGCGAAATACGCCATCAACTGCGATCTGGTCGACGGCGGGTTTTTCGCCGCTTTCACCGACAAGCAGGTTCGCGAGATGGCGAACCACCGCGCATATTGGCAGGCACGCGGCCATGCCGGACTTGAAATGGTATCCAAGGCCGACGTCGGCAAACATGTCGACAGCGACCGCTATGCCGGAGGCATGATCGACCGGTTCGGCGGACATATCCATCCGCTTAATCTGGTGCTGGGCGAGGCCGCAGCCGTCGAGAGCCTCGGCGGGCGGATTTTCGAAAGCTCGCGGGTGATCGGCGTCGAGAAGGGGCCTTCTCCGGTGGTGCGCACCCGGACAGGTTCGGTGCGGGCGAAATATGTGCTGGTTTGCGGCAATGCCTATCTCGGCGAACTGCTACCGGAAATCGGCGGCCGGATGATGCCGGTTTCGAGCCAGGTGCTGGCAACCGAGCCGCTTGATGCCGGACTGATCAAAGACCTGCTGCCGGCCAACTACTGTGTCGAGGATGCCAACTATGTTCTTGATTATTACCGCCGCACCGCTGATAACCGGCTGCTATATGGCGGCGGCATCGGCTATGGCGGCCAGGATCCGAAGGACCTCACCGCAATCATCCGGCCGAACATGCTGAAGACCTTTCCGAAACTGGCCAAGGTGAAGATCGATTATGCTTGGAGCGGCAATTTCGCCCTGACCCTGACGCGTATTCCGCATATGGGCAGGCTGTCCGACACGGTCTATTTCTCCCATGGAGATAGTGGTCACGGTGTCACCACCACACACCTGCTTGGCAAGATCCTCGGCGAGATGGTCGCCGGTCATGCGGAACGCTACGATGTGTGGAGCGCTCTGCCCAACCTTCCGTTTCCTGGCGGCAAGACTTTTCGCGTGCCGTTCACCATGCTCGGGGCCTGGTGGTACGGATTGCGCGACAAGCTCGGCCTTTGATGTCAATCGAAGCGATGCCAATAGCAATACCATGTTGCCGCATCGGCAACCGCCGGATATCGTCGGCGTGAACAGCAACCGGTTTCTGCGAAAGACCATGTCATGACGGAGAGTGCAGTACGCAGAGCGCATGAGTTCGTTTCGACGCCATCGGCGCGGACGCTTCATGCTGAACTGATGCTGCTCTGCGCCCGTATCGGCTATTCGCCGCCCGTATCCCTCTGACCCTGTTTCACCAAACGTCAGAAATAAAGGATACGATGATGACCCTTTCGAACCACAAATATTCCCTGCCGGAGTTGCAGGCGCAGGATGCTGCGCATTTTCTCCACCCGTTCACGGATCACAAGGAGCTGCGATCCCACGGATCGCGCATGATCGTACGCGGCGAAGGACCCTTCATCTACGATAGCGAAGGCGGCAAACTTCTCGATGCGATGGCCGGCCTCTGGTGCGTCAATATCGGCTATGGCCGCGACGAACTGGCCGATGTTGCCGCCGCACAGATGCGCGAACTGCCCTACTACAATGCCTTCTTCAAATGCGCGACGCCAGCCCCGGTGCAGCTGTCCGCCAAGCTTGCCGAAATCGCCCCGCCGAACATCAATCAGGTGTTTTACGGCTCGTCGGGTTCGGAATCGAACGACACCGCTGTTCGTCTCGTGCGCCATTACTGGGCGCTGGAGGGCAAGCCGGAAAAGAACATCATCATCTCGCGCGACAATGCCTATCACGGCTCGACAGTGGCCGGTGCCTCGCTCGGCGGCATGAGCCATATGCACAAGCAGATGGGCGGCACGGTGCCCAACATCGTGCATGTGCTGGAACCTTATGCCTATGGGCTGGCACTACCCGGCGAAAGCGATGATGATTTTGGCCTGCGCGCGGCGCGCGCCATCGAGGAGGCCATCCTTGCGGCGGGTGCCGACAAGGTCGCGGCCTTTATCGGAGAACCGGTGATGGGTGCCGGTGGCGTTCGCATTCCGCCCGCCACTTACTGGCCGGAAGTCCAGCGGATCTGCAGGAAATACGACATCCTCCTGATGCTCGACGAGGTCATTACCGGTTATGGCCGCACCGGTGAGTGGTTTGCGGCAACCACTTTCGGCATCCAGGCCGACACGATCACCACGGCAAAGGCACTGACCTCGGGTTACCAGCCACTATCGGCGCTGCTGATCGGGGACAGGATCGCCAGCACGCTGGTGGAAAAGGGAGGCGAATTCAATCACGGCTATACCTATTCCGGTCATCCCGTCTGCTGCGCAGTCGGGTTGAAGAACCTGGAGATCATCGAGAGTGAAGGTCTGGTCGAACGGGTTCGCACCGATACCGGGCCGTATCTTGCCAAGGAACTCGCCAGACGGCTGAACGATCATCCGCTGGTCGGGCAGACACGGTCGGTCGGACTGATGGGTGCAATCGAAATCGTCCGGGACAAAGGGGAACGGACACGGTTCAAACCGGACGGATCAGCCGCAATCAAGGTGCGGGATCACGCCGTCCAGAACGGCCTGATGATCCGCGCCACGGGCGACACGCTGATCATGTCGCCGCCACTGGTCTGGACCCGCGACACGATCGACCTCGCCTTGGACCGTCTGCTGGTGGCTCTTGACCTAGCAGAGGCCGAATTGGCGCCGCTGCGATAACGTCTGAAGCGGTCGCTGCCGTGCCGATAAGGCGAACTGCAGCGACCGCTTTTTCGGGCTTTCGATAAGGGCTTCCCGTCTACTCATTTCCAAGCGCCGCAGGCGTTCAAAAGGATATCTCGATGCACTCGCTTCTGCCATCGGACAAAGCTCTCGTCCCGTTCGTCAGCGTCGCCAACATGATGCGCCTCGTTCACGCTATTGGTATCGAGACGGTGCTGGTGGAACTGGCCGATGTCATCGAGGCCGATTTCCGACGCTGGGATCTGTTCGACAAGACACCCCGCATTGCCTCCCATTCCAAGGAAGGCGTCATCGAGCTGATGCCGACATCGGACGGCGAGATATACAGCTTCAAATATGTCAACGGCCATCCGAAAAACATGGCGCAGGGCCTGCAGACGGTCACGGCGTTCGGGCTGCTGGCGGAAGTTTCCACCGGTTATCCGGTGCTTTTGACAGAGATGACATTGCTGACGGCGCTTCGGACGGCGGCCACCTCCGCGATGGTCGGAAAGCATCTTGCGCCGAAAGGCGCGCGTACCATGGCCATCATCGGCAATGGCGCACAGGCGGAGTTTCAGGCGCTGGCCTTCAAGGCGGTCTGCGGTATCGACCATGTGCAACTCTACGACATCGATCCGCTGGCAACGTCAAAGGCTGTCCGCAACCTCTCTCGCTCGGGTTTGAAGGTGACCGCCTGCGCCTCGTCGCAAGCTGCGATCGAAGGCGCCGGTATCATCACCACCTGTACCGCCGACAAACAGCTTGCCACCATCCTGACCGACAACATGATCGGCGCCGGGGTCCATATCAACGCTGTCGGCGGAGATTGCCCGGGCAAGACAGAGCTGCATCGCGACATCCTGAGCCGCGCCGATACCTATGTGGAATATACCCCGCAGACGCGGATCGAGGGCGAGATACAGCAAATGCCGCCGGAATATCCCGTGACCGAGATGTGGAAGGTCATCAACGGCCAGGCCATCGGCCGCCGCGATGCCCGCCAGATCACATTGTTCGACAGCGTCGGGTTTGCCATCGAGGACTTTTCGGCGCTTCGCTATATCCGCAGCAAGCTGACTGGTACGGGATTGTACCAGGATCTCGACATGATCGCCGATCCGGACGATCCACGTGACCTGTTCGGCATGCTGCAGCGGTCGGAGAAGGTATAGATTCGTCGCGCTCCAGGAGCGCCGCTGCCGGCGCCCCTCGATCAAATCGGTCAGTTACCGGTTCGAACCGCATCGATGAGCTTTCGGCAGGCGGCCGGAAGGTCGGACTTTTCGCGCAACAGGGCGCCGCCGATCAGGTACATCACACTATCCCCGTAGGCATCGCGCATTTCCGGCACGCGTTCGAAGGTCATGCCGCCGCCAGGCGCGGGCAGGATCGGTTTCAGACCACCGAGGTCGCATGTGCAGCCATCGACAATCGCCAGGCATTCATCACGGGAGAAACTGAAACGGCCACCGAAATTCGGATAGATCACCGCATCAATCCCCATCAGCCGCTGCAGGATGCCGTAGAAGAAGCGATGGGAAAAGCCGGTAGTCGGAGTGATGACGTTGGTGCCGCCGAAGGTCGGATGCGAGACGATCGGCAGGGCGAAATCCGGGTTCGCGGCCAAGGCGCGCGAAACGTCGAAGCCGACCAGCGACGGTGCCAGCATGACGCCGCCGGCCCCCATCTCCTTGGCCATCCAGGCACGCTCGAATATCTGATCGGACGGGCCGGTGATGTTCGGCACATAGGTGGTGGCAAAGCCGGTCTTTGCATTGGCATCGCCGATGGCCTCGGTACAGGCTTTCAGGCGCTCAGTGAACGGCGATGTCTTCTGGTTGGCAAGGCCATGGTCATCCTTGACGTAGTCCATTCCGCCCAGTGCAAACTGATGGGCGAGCCCGGCAAGTTCGGCAATGGAGAGGCCCACCGGCTTGATGGCCGACATCAGAATCGGCCCCTGTTTGACACCGGTACGCTCGCGCAGTCCCGGTATTCCGAACCGGGGACCGGACACCAGCCTGGTGATCGCAGGCGACAGCGTCATCGTCTCGACGCGGGTCTGTGTCCGGATCGAGGAATTGCCGAAGACGATATTTAAGAGCTGCGGAAAGTCGTCACCAATATCGTCGTCGCTATAGGAGATTTCCGTGAGGAAACCGCCACGCGTATCGGTGCAGGGCTCGACGCTCTCGATCTGCCCGAGAATCTCGTCCTCGATGTAGCCGGCCGGCACGATATCGCGCGGGATTTCCACCGTTTGCTCGACGGCGATCTCCAGAGCCCGCGCACGGGCCTCCGTTTCGCTGGCAACACCAATCCAATAGGTCACCGAAAAGCGGGCCATTACAGTGCCTCCGCCTTCTGGGCAGAATGCACAGTGTCGATCCGCACGGCTTCGAGTTCCGCGTCGTCGATATCAAGATCTTTGCCGAGAAGCTGGCCGATGGCAGAGACCAGCGCGCTGGCATCGAGCCCGTATTTCTTCATCAGGTAAGGCTTGGATGCGCCGTGTGCGAACGTGTCCTGCAGGCCGAGGCGCCGCAGTTTGACGCCGAGCCCTTCCTCCGCCAGAATTTCCGCCACCAGCGACCCGAGGCCGCCATTGATTGTGTGGTTTTCCAGGGTCACGACGCCCCTCTTGCCGCGCGCCGCCCTGATCAGGCCGTCACGATCAAAGGGTTTCAGGGTCGAGACATGCAGATGGTGGATGCCGATACCACGAGTCTTCAGCGGTTCCGCAGCACGCAGGGCCTCTTCAGTGCACACGCCCGCGGTGACAACCAATATGTCATCACCTTCGCTGAGCGTGCGCAGCTTGTTGAATTCGAACGGGGTCGAGAACAGCCGTGGCACCTCGCCGCGCAGCACGCGAACATAGACTGGTCCATCGATGCTGTCGGCAACCTCAAGCACGGTTTCGACTTCGGTGGCGTCGCCGCATTCGAGGATGGTCATGTTCGGGATGGCGCGCATCACCGAAATGTCTTCGATCGCCTGATGGGTGATGCCGCCGGGCGTGGTGATGCCGGGCAGGAAACCCATCAGCCGCACCTTGCGGTTGGAATAGGCGATTGAGTTGATCAGCTGGTCATAGGGACGGCGATAGAGGAACACCGAGAACGTATGCAGGAACGGCCGGAAGCCCTGCATGGCGAGACCGCCGGCAAAGGACAGCATGTTCTGTTCGGCCATCCCGAGCGACAGGAACTGGTCCGGATGGCGGTCGCGGAAACCATCGACTTCGCAGGATGACGTGAGGTCGGCGGACAGGCAGAGGATTTCTGGGCGGGTGGAAGCGAAGGTTTCGAAAGCCTTGGCATAGGGACGGTTGACGATATCGACCATGATCAGGCCCTCGCAATTTCGGCTTCATCGACACCGAGTTCGGCAGCGATCGCGGTCTGCATTTCCCGGCGTTCGTCAGCCGATTTGAAACGGACGTAGTGCAGGCGCGGAAAACGCTTTTTCAGGAACTCCATGCCCTGATAGGGTGAGGTGTTGGCCAGAATGATCAGAGGCTTGCCGGGCTCGGCGCTATCGGCAGCGGCCCGCATGGCATTGAGGTCATGCCCGTCGATCGAGCGGCAGGTGACGCCGAAGGAGGCGACGCGCGCGACGAGGTCTCCAAGGTCGAGAACCGACGACATGGCGCCGTCGCATTGCTGGCGGTTGACGTCGACGATGACGCGGATGTTGTCGATACCGTGATAGGCCATCGCCGCCAGGCATTCCCAGGTCTGTCCCTCCTGGAACTCGCCGTCGGACATGTAGACCCAGACCTTGCCGGGTTCACCCTTGCGCTTGCGAGCCCAGGCGATACCAGCGGCCATCGACAGCCCCTGCGCCAGGGAGCCGGTGGTGACTTCCATGCCCGGGCTGTGTTCGGCGCCAATCATCTCGACGGAGCCGCCATCCACATTGAAGTGGTCGAGCGCATGTTCGTCCATCCGGCCGACCTGGATCAGGGCCGAATAGATCACCAGCGCATAATGGGCAGGCGAAATGATCAGCCGGTCGAATTCCGGCGCGAACGGACCGTGATAGCCGGCACCGGTAAAGGCATCCGGGTTGGCGGCGGACGGCACGCCGCCGAACGGCAGCGGCACCTTCGGCAAGGTCGGTTCACCCAGCGTCAGTGCCTCGTTGTAGAGAAAGGCGAGGCTTTCGGCGGCCGAGCAGGCCTGGCTGAGATAGCCGCCATTGTTGCGCATCGTGTGCAGGAAGACGCGCTTGCGAATTCCGGCGGCGACATCTTCGGTAGTCTGCTGGTTGGATAGGTTCATCGCACTCAGCTCCGTTCCGGAAACAGGGCTTTCAACCCTTGAGACGAGGCTTCGGCGATGCCACGCTCGGTGATCAAACCAGTGATCAACCGTGCCGGGGTGACATCGAAGGCCGGATTGGCCGCAGGGCTGCCTTCCGGCGAGATGCGCACCGTGGCAATCGATCCATCGGCGGCGCGGCCCTGTACGAAAGTCACTTCATCGCTGTTGCGCTCTTCGATCGGGATCTCCTTGACGCCGTCATGCACGGTCCAGTCGATCGTCGGTGAGGGCAGGGCGACGTAGAAGGGAACGCCATTGTCCTTGGCGGCGAGCGCCTTCAGATAGGTGCCGATCTTGTTGCAGACATCGCCATCGGCGGTGGTGCGGTCGGTGCCGACGATCACCATGTCGATCTGGCCATGCTGCATCAGATGGCCGCCCGCATTGTCGACGATCAGCGTATGCGGCACGCCGTGACCGTTCAGTTCCCAAGCCGTCAACTGGGCGCCCTGGTTGCGGGGGCGCGTTTCGTCCACGTAAACATGGACCGGGATACCGGCTTCGGTCGCCATATAAATTGGGGCTGTGGCGGTGCCATAATCGACGGTGGCCAGCCAGCCGGCATTGCAATGGGTGAGGATATTGACGGGCTCGCCCGGCTTCTTGCGCGCGGCGATCTCGCGGATCACCTTCAAACCGTTGGCACCGATGCTGCGATTGAGCTGCACGTCCTCCTCGGCGATTTCGGCGGCACGCTTATAGGCAGCGGCGGCACGCTCGGAAACCGGCACCTTCCGAAGTCCATTGCGCATTTCATCCAGCGCCCAGCGCAGGTTGATCGCGGTCGGCCGGGTTTCGTGCAACACGTCCCAGACGGAATCGAGGGCGGCATCGCTGGCGTCATCCTGCATGGCAATGGCAACACCATAGGCGGCAGTGACGCCGATCAGCGGCGCGCCGCGCACCCACATGTCACGGATGGCAACGGCGACATCATCGACGGTCTTCAGCGTAACGACCCGGAACTCGTGCGGCAGCCAGCGCTGGTCGATGATATCGACCGACCGGCCATCCTCGTTGAGCCAGATGGTGTGGTAGTGGCGATCTCCGACGTTCAAATGACTGTCTCCTTCTCGAGGCGTTCCGCAAGCGCATTGATCTCGGCAATGCTGTGGATGCGGCGCCGATTGACGGCTAAATGGCGCCCGAGCTTAAGCGCCTTGGTTTCGCAGCAGGCCCGGACATCCGGGTCTTCGATGGTTTCAAAATCGGCATTGTGGGCAAGACCGAGGATGCGGCGGTGCATCTCGATGCCGGCAAAGCCCAACATGTCGGTCCACAAGGTGTGCAGCACCTCGTTCAGCGCCTGTTCCGATCCCAGGTGATCGCCCTGGTCTTCGAACAATGTGCGCTGGTATAAAATACCGGTCCGCTCGGTGCGCCAGAGAAGCGAGAATTCGGTGCGAAATGTTTCCCAAGTCTCGACGAGGACACCAAGCAGATAGGCCCGCATACCCTCGCGGCTGCCATCCTGTTCGTGGCCGGATTGCGAAAAATAGCTCATCCAGAAATTCGACAGCAGCATGCCGACATCGATCGCCATCGGACCGTAGAAGGCGAATTCCGGATCGATGACCTTCGTTTCCGTGTCGGTAACCATGACCGAACCGGTGTGCAGGTCGCCATGCAGCAGTGTTTCGGCATTGGCGGTAAACAGATGTTTCAGCCGTTGCGCCTCGACCTTGAGGTCGCGGTCGGCGCGCAGCTCCGCAACGATCCCGTCAAGCTGTGGCGTGGTGAAATGATTGAGCTTGGCGTCGAAATAGGGGTCGGAAAAGACCAAGTTTTCGGTGATGTCGCAAAGCTCGACATTGTCGGCGAACAGCGCCAGATCTTCCTTGCGCTTGCGCGCTTCCATGGAGAGATCGGAACCGCGAAACAGCGTGCGGGCGAGGAACAGGCCAAGGTCGCAGCCGATCTTTGGCAGTTGCCGTCCATCGATCAGTGCCCGGCGCAGGATTACGTGCGGCGTCAGGAATTCCATGACGATGATCGCCTGCTCGCGGTCGAAATGAAGAACCTCCGGCACCATGCCGGGATCGCGCTCCGCCTCACGCTTCAGCGCGTGATATTCAAAATAGGAGCGCTTCAATGGCAGCGGCCAGCTTTCGCCGACGAGCCGCACATAAGGCAGCGCCTGCTTGACGATAGCACTGCCAGCGTCACCGTCGACGATGAAAACGAGATTGAGATTGCCGTCGCCGACCTCGCGCACCTTCCAATGTGCACTATTCGCGCCGATCCGGCCTGAGAGGGCGGCATTGCTGCCCAGCCGCTGCGGCAACGTCTCGGGTGTCAGCGCCTCGAAGTTGTTCGTACTCATGATTCCTCCTCTCCATCGGAGCGGCGCGTCAGGCGGAAAAAACACCTGGCGCTTTCCTCGTTCCCGCTCCCGGTGCGATGCGTCTCCACACGCATTCACGCCGTCCTTTCTCTTTTGGTAAGCCACCATTCTGTCAAATGTCAATGGGCTTGACATTTGATTAGATGACAGCCTAACCTGATTGTCAGGGAGGAGCAGATGATACAGGAACACGTTTTCCGTATTGAGGGTCTGCGCAAATCGTTCGGCTCAATCCAGGTTCTGGGTGGGGTCGATCTAAATTTGCGCGCCGGGGCCGTCACAGTGCTGATGGGCGCCAACGGAGCAGGTAAATCGACACTGGTGAGGATCGTCAGCGGCGTCTATGGACGCGACGCAGGCACCATCACGCTTGCCGGTCAGCGCTATGACCCCGCCACCCCCGCCGATGCCATGCGCGCCGGTGTCGTCACAGTGCACCAGAACATCAATGACGGTGTCGTTGCCGATCTTGATGTCGCCACCAACCTGACGCTCGACCGCATGAACGGTCGTGATGCCTACCTGATTTTCAATCCCAGGCGTATCCGGCGCGAAGCAAAGGCCGTCGCCGATCGTATGGGGCTGGCCATCGATCTCAATGCCATGGTCGCCGATCTTTCGCTGGCAGACCGGCAGATGGTATCCATTGCCCGCGCCATGGCGCACGAGCCCAAGGTGCTTATTCTCGACGAACCGACCTCGTCGCTGTCGAGTGCAGAAGCTGACCGGCTGTTCGAACTGGTCGACCGCTTGCGCGCCCGTGGCGTTGCCATTCTCTATATTTCACACCGCATGTCCGACATCCGGCGCCTCGCCGACAGCATCGTTTCGCTGCGGGACGGCCGCATTGCCGGGCTGTTCGAAGGCGAAAATCTCGACTACGAAGGCGCAGTCAACGCCATGCTTGGCCAGAAGATCAGCCTCAGCAACATTGTTGTGCGCGACGGTACGGCGCCGGTGTTCAAGGCGGAAAAGCTCACCATAGCACGAGGCGCAAAACCGTTTTCGATGACGCTGGGTGACGGCGAAGTGGTGGCGATCACCGGCCTTGTCGGGGTCGGCAAGACAGCGCTGGCCGAGACCCTGTTCGGCGCCCGCGTTCCTGTGTCCGGATCTATGACGCTTGACGGCCGGACCTACGCACCGAAAACGACACGGGCAGCGATCGATCAGGGTGTCTTCCTGGTCGCCAAGGATCGCGGCGACAGCGGCATCGTTCCAGATTTCAATATCTACGAGAATGTCAGCCTGCCGTTCTTGAAGCGGATTTCGAATTTCGGCATTTCCAATCGCCGTGCTGAGCGGGCGCAGGCGCGCCAGCAGATTTCAGCACTCGGCATCGTCTGCCGGACCGAGCGCGACGAGATGCACACATTGTCGGGCGGTAACCAGCAAAAGGTCATGGTCGGCCGCTGGCTGAGCCAGGCTTCGCGCCTGCTCATTCTCGACGAGCCTTTCCAGGGCGTCGATATTTCCGCGCGCCGGGATATCGCCGCCAAATTGCGTGCTTCGGCTTCAGGCCGCGCCACCATCGTTTTTCTGACCGAACTGGATGAAGCCTTCGAGATCGCCGACCGCATTCTGGTGATGTCGGAACACACGCTGGTCGGCGAGCACCGCAACGCCGACGTCAATGTCGACAGACTTCTGGCCGAAATTGCCGGCCAACATGAAATGGTACTTTAGACATGAGCATTGAACAGACAACTGCCAGTCCATCCACCCACAAGGCCGCACCGCCGGCGGCAACGCTGACACCGCGCGAGATCGCCATCAAATACGGCTTCATCACGCTGCTGTTCGGCATGATCCTCTATTTCTGCATCATGACCAGCGGCTTTGCCTCGCCGCAGAGCGCCGTCTTCATCTTCCAGTCCGTGTCGATCACCGGCATCCTGGCGCTCGGGGTGACCGCGACCTTGGTGGTCGGCGGTTTTGACTTGTCAATCGGATCGGTTGCTACCACGGCGATGATGGCGTCGTCCTACGTCATGGTTGTCATGGGTGGCGACGCACTGACGGCAACGCTTGTCTGCCTGGCCATCGGCGTCATCGTCGGCCTGATCAACGGTTTCCTGATCGTCTACATGCGCGTGCCGGACCTTCTGGCAACGCTCGGCATGATGTTCCTGCTGGTCGGCCTGCAGCGTATCCCCACCGAAGGCCGCTCGATTGCCACCGGCATGAGCATGCCGGATGGATCGACTGCCACAGGCACCTTCAGCCCCGCCTTCCTGGCGCTTGGCCGTCATCGCTTCGATTTCGTCCTACCCAATCTGGTGCCGGTGTCGGTCGTAGTCTTGATCGTGCTCGCCATCCTCATCTGGTTCTTCCTGGAATATACCCGTTTTGGCCGGATGATGTATGCGGTTGGCTCGAACGAGCGGGCGGCCGGGCTCGCGGGTGCACCGGTCAATGCTTACAAGATCTGGGCCTATATCATCTCCGGCGTGTTCGCCTCGATCGGCGGCATTCTTTTGGCCGCCCGTCTCGGCCGCGGCGACATCGCGTCGGGCAATAATCTTCTGCTGGATTCCGTCGCCGCAGCCCTGATCGGCTTTGCCGTGCTCGGCGCCGCCAAACCGAATGCGTTCGGCACCGCCATCGGCGCGCTGTTCGTCGGTGTTCTGCTGCAGGGCCTGACGATGATGAACGCGCCTTATTACACCCAGGACTTCGTCAAGGGCTTCGTGCTCGTCATCGCCCTGGTGTTCACCTTTGCGCTCTCGAGGAGGGGCAAACGCTAAGGAGCAAAGCTCCGTGCGGGACTGCAAATCAAACAACAAGTCTAATGTGGAGGAGACCCTTATGACTTTTACGCGGAGAACTTTCTCAAAGCTCACGCTTGGGATGCTGGCTGCAACGACGCTCGGAGCCGTGTCGTTTGCCGCTGATATGCCAGCACCGTTCGACAAGCCCGGTGACGTCAAGATCGCGCTGGTGCGCTACCTGTCGACCGGCGACTTCTTCCAGTCCTATCTGTCGGGCGTGGAATCGCAGGCCAAGGCGCTCGGCGTCGATCTGCGCGTACTCGACAGCCGCCAGGACGCAGCCCTGCAGGCCGACATGGTCGATCAGGCCATCGCGCTTGGCGTCCAGGGCATCATCATCCAGCACGGCCTGACCGAATCCATGAAGGAAGCGGCCCAGCGCGCGGTGGATGCCGGCATCAAGGTCGTCGCCTTTGACGTCAATGTCGAAAACGAAAAGATTCCACAGGTCGAACAATCCGACCGCGACCTTGCCCGCCTGGCTCTGGAACAGGCGATCAAGGACAATGGCGAAAGCTGGAAGGCCGGTTATGTCTACGTCGCTGGTATCGCGCCGCTCGACCGCCGCGACGAGACCTGGAAGGAATTCAAGAAGAAATATTCGGGCATCAACGAGGCCGCGATGTTCGGCACCATGGACAACCCGATTGCCAATTCCGTCGCCAACCAGGCTCGCTCGGTCATATCAGCCAACCCGGACATCACCGTCATGTTCGCGCCTTACGATGAATTCGCCAAGGGCGTGAAGATCGCCGTCGACGAAGCCGGCATGTCGTCCAGCGTCAAGATCTACTCGGCCGATATCTCGACCTCCGATATCGCCGCGATGCGCGAACCGGACAGCGCCTGGGCAGCAACAGCCGCCACCAACCCTGCTGTCGTCGGCCAGGTATCGGTTCGTACGCTGGCGATGATGCTGGCCGGTGAAGATCCGGGCCACAACGTCATCGTTCCACCGACGCTGATCACCCAAAAAGACCTCAACGACAACGACATCAAGAACATGGAAGAGCTCGGCGCCAAGCTGCCGCAGTTCGCCCACGCCGACGTCGCCATGCCGGCTTGGATGCCGAACCCGAACAAGAAGTAATCCCACACCCCCAGTGGTAACTTAGGGCGGCCTCCGGGCCGCCTTTTTTTTGTCGGCGCTTAAGGCTTTACGCGGGTCGGCTTGGTCTGAGCCCTTAGTTCTCTAAACCCGAAAGACAAAAGCCGCCCGCAGCGGGTGGCTGCAAGCGGCTTTCCAGATTGTCGCGGCTCTTTGAGAGCTTACCGCATCGCCGCAGCGATGTTCCCGCCATCGACAGTGGTCACATCGGCGGTGGTGCGCTCAGCCAAAGCTTGATGCACGAAGGCCTGGGCGACGTCGTCGGCTGTCACCTCAAGGCCCAGCAGATTGCCGCCCATATAGTCCTTGGCCGACAGGCCGCGTGCCGCCGAACGGTTTGCGATCATCTCGTCGTTGAGCAGGCCGGAGCGGATGCGGTCGGCATTGACGGCGTTTGACCGAATGCCATCCTTTCCATGTTCCAGGGCATACTGACGCGACAGAAAAAGGGCTGCTGCCTTGGGCAAGCCGTAGGCGCCGAAATTGGCGCCGGGATTGACCGCCTGTTTGCTGGCATTGAACAGCAGCACGCCGCCAGTCGCCTGCTCCTTCATGATCCGCACCGCGTTTTGCGCCACGCTCTGGTGCGAGAAGAAATTCAGCTCGAAGCTTTTGCGCAGCAAAGCATCGTCCACGGTGGCAATCGGGCTCTCCCAGGCGGCGCCCGCATTGGAAACGACGATATCCACGCCGCCATACGTGGTTACCGCAGCATCGAACGCGGCACGCACCGACGCGGCGTCGGTGACGTCGCAGCCAAGGCC
This sequence comes from Pararhizobium sp., assembly GCF_965279435.1. Classification (NCBI taxonomy): domain Bacteria; kingdom Pseudomonadati; phylum Pseudomonadota; class Alphaproteobacteria; order Hyphomicrobiales; family Rhizobiaceae; genus Pararhizobium; species Pararhizobium sp. Next base: position 289,250 of record NZ_CBDIHY010000002.1, on the reverse strand, counting down.
GATCGACTGGTTGCCAATCGACTTTGCAACCTCAGCCGCCTTGTCACCGTCGAGATCGAGCACGACGACATGGGCACCTTCGCGGGCGAAGGCCTTTGCCGTCGCCGCGCCGATGGCGCCAGCACCACCGGTGACGATAGCAACCTGACCGGTGAACGGCTTGGCCTTGGCGCCGGCAAGCTTTGCCTGTTCCAGTGACCAGTATTCGAGATCGAACAGATCGGGCTTGCTGACCGGCTGGAAACGCCCGATGGATTCGGCGTCACGGGCGGCCTCGATCCACATTTCCCCGACATCGGCGGCGATCCTGGCATCCTTCAGGGTGCGGCCATGGCCGAACATCCCCAGGCCCGGCACCAGCGTCAGGCGTGGCATCGGATCCAGCATGACGCGCTTGATGTCGTCGCGTCCGTCATTTGTCTCAAAATAGGCGGTATAGTTCTTGGCAAAGGCTGCAACACGCTCTGCGATGACGGCCTTGTATCCATCCAGATTGCTTGCATCCGGCGCTGGCAGCACCATCGGTCCGGTCTTGATCCTAATCGACAGATCCGGCGTCGAAACCCCACGCGAGGCCATGTCCTCGACCTGTGCGGCGTTGACGAAATCGAGGATTGCCGGTGAGGTGCGGAACTCGCCGATCATCCGGTCGTATCGGCCTTCACCCTTGGTGACCGCAACGGCACCCCTTAGCATGGCCGCGATATCGTTGGGCTTGGCGAGATTTGCGGGCAGGGCGGCCGGGGTGAACGGGTTCTTGCCGTTTTTCGCCACGTACTCTTCAGCCAGCGTCACATAGTGGATCATCCGGTCATAAGCTTCCTTGGCGGTGGCGCCAAAGGTGAAGATACCGTGCTTATCGAGGATCAGGCCGTCCACGGTCGGGTCCCGGTCGAAAACTTCAGCGGCCAGCTTTGCGAGATCGAAGCCGGGCATCACATAAGGCACAAGCCCCATCTTCGGCCCAAACACCTTGGCGCTGACCTCCATGCTGCCCTCAAGGTCGGCAATCGCCAGAACGCCGGTCGAATGGGTGTGATCGACAAACTTGTGCGGAATGAAGGCATGCAGCAGCGCCTCGACGGAAGGATTGGGCGAGGCGGGATCGATCAGGTTGGCGCGCTGCAACGTCACCATGTCCTCGTCGGAAAGCTTTGTCAGCTTGCGGGCCTTCAACAGTGGCGCGATCTTGACGGCGGGAAGACCAGCAGGCTCGATGATCCCCATGTCCCAGCCGCTGCCCTTGACGCAGAGAACATCCCATTCGTCGCCAACGAGATCGCTGACGGTGGTCTTCACCGATGTGTTGCCGCCGCCGTGCAGAACCAGCCGCGGATCACCGCCGAGCAGCCGCGTCGTATAGGTGCGCAGCGCCAGGTCGCGGTTGACGCCCTTTGCGGCATAGATGGCGACCATGGCTTCGGCGTCGGCATCGCTCCAGAGATTTTTCATTGTTTGCTCCTCCCTCGGGCAGGTTTTCAGGCCCGGTTCTTGCCGGGCGGATCAGGATTTGATTGGGGTCGTCTATGGTGTGGTGCGGCTCCGCGCCTCGGCGCTCCAGCGCTCCAGAAGCCGCCGGGCCATGGAAGTGGTCACCACCAGATGCGAGGCAAAACCGCCCTTCAGCGCCGCCACAAGCGGTTCGAACTTGTCGTCTTCCTGCACCACCATCATGCGCTTGCCGATCGCGCGTATGGAATCGAGGTCGGCGGAAATACAGCGCCGATTGTGGGCGCAGTCCAGCCATTGGCCCTCACGGTCAATGATCTGGCCGGCAATGACGCCTGCAGCGCCGGTTTGCCCGAGCGCATGCATTTCTTCCGCCGTCAACGCACCGCATTTCACCAGATGGCTGTCATCCTCGATGCCGCCAACGGAATAGAGCGCCAGCTGGCAGTCGGAAATCGTCGCCATCTGCTCCCGGATCACCGGTTCCGCCCGCAATGCCGCCGCCAATTGCTCGGAACTTAGAACCAGCGGTGCATAGACATTGATGCCCTCGGCATTGAGACGCCGGGCGATTTCCGTGGTGCACTGGTCGGGCCGATAGGAATACGGCGCGCCGAGATTGCCACACAACTGGACGACAGTGACGCCTTGCAGGTCTGCATAGGGCATGACATCGGCCAGGTGATAGACCGTGCGGCCCCAGGCAACGCCGACACGATCGCCCTTGTTAATCAATTCCAGGAACACGGCGGCCGCAACCACAGGCATTTCCGCAGTCGGGTCCATGGCCTGCCGGTCTTCCGGCACGATCCACACCGAGGTGAGGCTCAAGGCATCCTCCAACTGGCGCGCCAAAATGTCGTCGGCAAACAGCTGTGTCGATGTGGAGATGTTGACGATGCCGGTTTCGCGGGCGCGCCGCAGATAGGTGGCGACGGACGCGCGGGAAATATTCAGCCGCTGCGCCACTTCATCCTGTCGAAGACCGTGGGTATAATAGAGCCACGCCGCCTTGTGCAGGATCTGATCAGTGGACCGGATGGGCATCATGTCTCCTTCAAACGCCGAATTAGACAATAGTCATCACCTTTGACAAAAGTCAAACACGCCGTGGAAAGAACTCTTTCATGCGGGCAATATCGGGCATGTGTCCGCGCGGCCCCGACGGAAGCGCTACGGGTGCAGCATTCAACGAGTTGCCATAGACGAAAATCTGCCCCCAAGTGGCTGCACCATGGCAATATCCTCCCATTGTCTCGCTGCATAGCAAGCCGGCCTCAACGCCGTCATTCTACGGCATGAGCGGGTCAGCGGTCGTGATCTTGTGGGGAATATCCCATGCCATATCGATGATATTGGGAGTACTCAAGCATCGGCGTCGAGGAGAGCCCGCTTGGGGTGGCCACCTGAAGCGATAGGGGCGAGCGGCGTAGCTGCAACAATGGCAGCATACGAATGACGACCGAGCGGTCGACGCTTCGGTGTTGAGCGTTATGCCGGAAAGTCCGCTCCCGGCATAACGCACCGTATCACTTATGCGGCAAGGTATTTCTTCAGGAAAGCCTTGGTGCGGTCCTGGGTCGGGGCGCGGAAGATTTCGCTTGGCGGTCCTTCCTCGACGACGACGCCGCCATCCATGAACAGGACCCGGTCGGCGACTTCGCCCGCAAAGCGCATCTCATGGGTGACGATCAGCATGGTCATGTGCTCGGCAGCAAGCTGTTTCATCACGGCGTTGACCTCATCAACCAGCTCAGGGTCAAGCGCCGAGGTCGCCTCGTCGAACAGCATCACTTTCGGCTGCATGGCGAGCGCCCGGGCGATGGCCACGCGCTGTTTCTGGCCACCGGACAGCCGCGACGGATAGGCATCGACCTTCTCCGCCAGCCCGACCTTCGATAACAGCTCGATTGCAAGCTCACGGGCGGCTTTCTTGGCCATGCCCTTGAGAATGACCGGACCCATGGTGATGTTTTCCAGCACCGTCAGATGCGGGAACAGATTGAAGTGCTGGAACACCATGCCCATCTGCTGGCGCACCACATTGATATGGCGCTCGAACGCTGAACCGCGCAAAGGTTGATTGACCTGTACGCCGTCAAGCCAGATCTCGCCGCCGTTCAGCGTTTCGAGATGGTTGATGGAGCGCAATAGGGTGCTCTTGCCCGAACCACTCGGGCCGATGATGGCAACGATCTGTCCGCGCGACACGGATAGATCGATCCCCTTGAGGACTTCCAGGGCGCCATAGGCCTTGCGGGCGCCCTTTACCTCGACCATGGGCCGCTGGACGGTCATCGGGTTACCTCCACTTGCTTTTCGACCTGCCGCAAACCGGTTTCAAGGACGAGATTGAGTATGTAATACAGTGCTGCCACCGTGATGTAGAATTCGAATGGCCGGAATGTTTCGCTGATGGCCAGCTGGGCCGAATGCACAAGTTCGGCGATACCGATGATCGAAACCAGCGACGATTCCTTCAACAGCACGATCAGGTTGTTGCCGATCGAGGGCAGGGTGTTGCGCACCGCCTGCGGTATGACAACGTAGCGCAGCGTCTGGAACCGGCCGAAACCGATGCTGCGTGCACCTTCCGTCTGTCCGACATCGACCGAGACGATACCGGCGCGTAGGACGTCGGCATTGTAGACGGCGAAGTGCAGTCCAAGACCAATGATGCCGGCAGCGAGCGCCGGGATATTGATGCCGATCTGCGAGAGGCCGAAATAGATCAGGAACAGCTGCAAAAGCAGTGGCGTTCCCATGAACAGCCACATGAAAAAGCGGATCGGATAGGCCAACACCTTCGGTGCATAGAGCACGGCGACGGCAAAGAAGATGCCGAAGAAGAAGCTGATGACTGCTCCGGTAACGGTCAGTACCACCGTCCACCACACCCCCATCAGGAGGATGTCGGTATAGGGCGTGACGACGCTGAAATCGAGACCTTGCATGTTGCGCCCTCCCTCAGTTGATTGCGTAGCGGCGGTCGAGGACATCGACCGCCCGCGCTACGGCATAAACGATGATCATGTAGAGCAGGGCGGCAATGCCAAAAATCTCGAACGGCTTGTAGGTGGAGCCGATGAAGCGCTGCGCCGTGTAGGTCAGCTCGACGACAGAGATCGTCGAGACGAGCGCCGAACCCTTGATCAGACCGACCGCATTGACGCCGAGTGGGCGGATCATCAGGCGCGCTGCCTGCGGCAGGACCACCAGACGCAAGGTCTGTAGCTTGCTGAAGCCGATCGTGCGCGCCGCTTCCACCTGGCCGCGATCAACGCCGAGAATGCCGCCGCGAATGGATTCAGCCATGTAAGCCCCGATGTTCAGTCCGAGACCGATGACACCAGCAGCGAAGGGATCGAGATTGATGCCGATCTGCGGACCGCCAAAATAAAGCACGAACAGCTGGATCAGGCACGGCGTACCGCGAAAGACGCTGACATAAAAACTTCCGAATGCCCTCAAGACAAACGAGCCCGACATCTTCGCCGAAGCGATAACGGCTGCGACCACAAGGCCGAGCAGCAACGACAGCACCGATATCTGCACGGTGACCCAAGCGGCTTCCACGAAAAACGGGAAGACGCGCAGCATCAGCGGGAAATCCATGGGAAAAACTCCGGGAGAGGCCTGCGAACGGCATTTGGCCGGCTTATCCAGCCGGCCAAATGCGTCTGATTATCGATCGATCAGCGGATGTCGCTGCCAACCCATTCCATGGCGATCTTTTCGTAGGAACCGTCCGCCATCATCTCGTCGAGAGCCTTCTGCATGGCAGCCTTCAGCTCGGGATTGTTCTTGCGGATAGCGATGCCGATGGCGACGCTGCCGCCTTCGATGTCAGGCGTTTCGAGACGGCGGACCTTTTCGCCGGTTTCCTTGACGGCAACCATGACAGGGATATTGTCGACGACGATAGCATCGACGCGGCCGGCTTTGAGTTCGAGCATCAGCTCGGGCAGACCCTTGTAGGTGCGCACGTCCCAGCCGCCCTGTTCGCGGGCCCATTTCTCGTGGGTTTCGCCCAGCGTGACACCGAGCGTCTTGCCCTTCAGATCGTCCAGCTTCTGGACGGCCGATGCCTCGTTGACGAAAACCGCGCGGCCGGCGTGGTAGTACGGCCCGACGAAATCGACAACCTTCTCGCGCTCCGGCGTGATGGTCATTGAGCCGACGACAGTGTCGAACTTGTTGGCGAGCAGGCCGGCGATGATGCCGTCCCAGGCGGTGGTCACGAGCGTACCCTTGACGCCGACCCGTTCGGCGATCGCCGTTCCGATCGAGGCATCAAAGCCGACGACTTCGTTCTTCTCATTGACAAAGTTGAAAGGCGGATACTGGCCGGACATGGCGATGCGAATTTCACCGGAGGACTTGATCGCCTCGAGATCGTCGGCACTGGCCGAAAAAGCGGTAAAGCTGGCAGCAAGGGCCAGGGTGGCGGCCATGAGGCCTGAAATGAGTGTCTTCATGTGCTGTTTTCCTCTGGATGAAAGCGCATTCTCTGTCGCTTGGGTACGCGTGGACGCGCCTTCCGATTTTGATGATTGCCTTTGTGCTATTATTGCGCAAATAGATAATGTAAATAGAAGGCATAGATTTCAGGAATGATACCACCGCGATCCGAGAGGCTGGTCTGGGAACTGGACTGGAATCTCCTGCGAACCTTCGTGGTCATCGCCGAAGTCAAGAGCATTACGCGCGCCGCCGAGCAGCTCAATCTCAAGCAACCCAGTGTCAGCAATGCACTTCGCCGGCTCGAAGACCGCATTGGCCGGCGCCTGGTCGAGCGCGACGCCACCCGGTTTGAGCTGACCGATGTTGGCCAGCTGCTTTATGAGCAAAGCATTGAGGTCTTTGGCACCATTTCGCAGCTTCCGCAGCTGGTGCGCGGTGTCGGCGACGACGTCACCGGCCATGTCACGATCGCGGTCGCCAGCCACGTCATCTCGCCGATCTTCGACAAGGCGTTGACCGCGTTTCATCGCAGTCACCCGCGCGCCACGCTGACCATCTCGGTCGCAACCAGCGGCGATGTAACCCGGCAGGTGCGTGAAAAACGGGCGTCTCTCGGATTGTGCCTCGTCAGCAGCCGTGATGCCGCTCTCGACTACACCATGGTCTACCGGGAATTCTTCGGCTTTTTCTGCGGGCCGGATCACCCTTTCTTCGGGCAACAGGGCTTGAAGCTCGCCGACTTGAAGGGCGAACCGTCTGTCTCGTTCCACACGGACAATGTTGCGGATGTGCTGCGGCCCGTGGCGCTTTTGCGCAGCGAGGCAAAGCTGGCAAGCAATGTGGTCGGCGTATCGTCAAGCCTTGAGGAGGTCCGGCGCATGATCGTGGCAGGCCTTGGTATCGGCCCGCTCCCCGTTCACGTCGCCAAGCGCGATGTGCAGGATGGCCTTTTGTGGCGGTTGCCGCCCTATGAGGCACCGCCCGCGATCGACGTCTTCCTGCTGGTAAATCCCGAAAAGATCTTCAATCGCGCTGAAAAGGCGCTGATCACCGGCATCCAGACCGCAATCGCCGAAACGCCGCTCGATGAGCGCATCTACGGCGCTTAACCGGCACTGTTTTCGTTGGCTGCGGCGCTTGCCTGAAGCGCCTCGGCGCGTATTCGCATGTCGGCATCAATTCCAACGGCGACCCGCCCGACGAGGTCGAACCGGACACTGACCGTTCTGTTGACCGCGTGAACCACACCGTCCAGCGAACCGGACATGACCTGTTCGAACGTCACCGAACTGCGGCCAGCCTTGACGACGCGAGAGTGGATCGTCAGCAGCGCGCCGGCCTTGGTTTCGTGCTTGTATTCGACCTCAGAGCGGACATCCGCCCAGCCCCGGCTTGTGTCGGCAAGACCGCCGGTACCGGCGATATGGCCGAGAAGCTGAAAACTGGCATCGTCGAACATCGCGGCGTAGTGGCGGACATTCATATGCCCCATGATGTCGCACATCCACGGATGGGCCACGCCAACGTAAGTGACGAGCGATTGATCCTGCATGTTTTCCTCCGGCGCCACGACGAACAGGGAGCTACCCACCATTGTGAGACGAAGGCTTAGCGCAAGCGTCGGAGGGCCGCAACGCGGTCACAGGAGATGTGGCCGCTGCGAACGCCTTTTCAGACATGCCCCGCAGCGGCCTAGGCAACACCCCATTCACATTTTGGTAAAGGCAGTAATCCCGTAGGCAAGACCGCCACCGGTTTGGATGGTCAGTGTTCCGCCATTGGCGCCGGCCCAACCGGCCTCGATATTCAGGATAGGGGAACTGATGCGCACGATGTTGGCGTTCGGCCATGCGAAAATTTTACCGAAATATTTTTGGGAAAAACTGCCGTTGGGGTAGCTGAAGACAACCGTGCAGGGTTTGTTGAGAATGTCGGACCCATGCGGGATGTCGGCGTTCAGCGTAATGTTGTAATAGGTTGCCATGTTGAAACTCCCATTGGTTGGCGCCGCTTAAAAGCGCTTCAGGTAAATTCTCGATTTCTAAAAATATACCGTGATTTTTCTACAGCATCCGTCAGCTCCCCTTTGTCGTGAATGAACCATCACTGTTGTATTGAACGATGATTACGCTGTATCCCAAGGTAAAATCGCACTCGGCAGCTTGGCCTGTTGTGTAAGTTACAACCTGCCCGGCGGAATAATTTCCGACGCGGACGTAGTATGTCGCGTAGGGTGAACAATAGACTTGGCTGTTGGGCAGCGGAGCGATGAAGCTCGATAGCGTGATGCTCCCGTCCTGATTGATGGCTGCGCACCCGCAATACAGTTCCGGCACAGGCTTGGGCGCGTAGGACGGGACCTGGATACCGAAAGAACCTGCCGTAAGACCCGGCTGATAGGTTGCCGCCGACAAACCCAAGGGGCTGGTTGTCAGCACGGAAGAGTTATCGACCGCTTGACTGGGCGCTGAGGTCGTCAGGTTGATCGGCTGCACCGCAGCTGCACTGCTCACGGCGCCTTTGGCACTGACCATAGAGAGGCTTGCATTGAATTTTACCTGGGACGAGGACGTGGCGGTGCTTTTCGAGCCGGCATAATTTTGCATATCGAAACCGAAATCCAGTTGCGCGCCGGAACTGGCATTGGAGGCCAAGGTCCCGGAAGCGAGGCTGCTGGACAGAACGGTCGGCGCTGCTCCGGAGTTGGTAAAGGACGCCTGTTTCTGGAAGGCATAGAAAGACATGGTCTGCGCCGACATGTTCTTGATGATGATGCTGTATTGCGAAGCCATGGGTTCTGCCTCCCAGGTGCCGTCCGGCTGCCTAAGTGATCAGTGATGTGTGAATAGGAAGCCGGATGTGGGCGTGCCAGCGATAGGCCAGCCGCTCGATTGAACCGTGTGAGCGGGTCCCTTGAATGGCCGCCCACACGTTCACTCTCAGATCAGCACTTACTGAATGATCTGCTGTCCCCACGAGCCATCGGCGTTGAGCGTGACATTGATGATCGAGTGGCCGCCGGTGAAATCGCAAACGGCAGCGTTGACGCTGGAGGTCGAGAAATTCATGACGGTTCCCGGCGTGTAGCCGCCCGTCTGGACATAGTATTTCAGAATCGGCTGGCAATCCGTGTTGTTGCTCGGGTTTGCCACCACGAAGTTCGACAGGGCGATGCCCCCGTTGACTTCGACGGCCGAGCCGACGTTGTAGACGGCAGGCGGCGAATAGGTCGGGGTGGTGATCCGGAACGCACCCGGTTGAACACCGGTACCATTCGTCGGCTGCGTCAATCCCAGCGGGCCGACGGATGCGGTGGTCCAGTCGTTGGCCGGACCTGAGGCAGGCGCCAGATCAATGGCCCGGCTGGCAGAGGAATAGCCTGAAGACTGGCCAACCGTTGGCGTGCTATGCGCCTGCTGGATGCCGGCATAGAACTGCATGTTCACCTGGAACGTCAGGGTAGAGCCTGTGGCGGCGTAGTTTCCCAAGCTCTCGGAATAGAGGCTGTTGCTGTAAACAATCGCGCCGCCTGTATAGACTGCCGGCTGCTGAAAGAAATAAAACTGCTGCGTTGCGGTCTCAAGATTGGTGACATTGATCGTCAGGAGTGTGGACATCGATAGTTCTCCGATTTGAGGTCTGTAAGGGGGCAATTTCACCTCTGTCAGCTGCCTATGGCATCGCGCGATACGCACCCATCAGTTGCATTCCCCGATGAAACTATTGCGATATCCTCTTTGTGTTTACTATCTAAAGCTGTTTACCGTGGGTAAAATAGCCAGGCCGTTTTGACCTACGGTTGAACGCGTTTTGGTTGCTCGGGTAGCGGCACTTTTGGCATCTCGGTGGTCAGCCCGATCAGCAGTTTGGTAATCCGCGTGGGGCGCTCCCGCAGCTTTCCGATAAGGTCGATTTCAAGCTCGCTCAACTGACCTGGCCGCAGCCAGTCCGGCCCGTTCCGCCCCATCAGTAACCAGTCGAGTGAGACATTGAGCAGGGCGGCAAGATTGCGTGCGTGATCCACGGACATGGCGTGCCCCTGCGTCCACTTGGTGATCGCCGCCGGGGAAATGGAAAGCTCGGCCGCAAGCGCTGTCGCCTTGCGATGGCCGCTTGCTGTCATAGCCTGTTTGAGCCGATCGCCACGCGCTCTGTCAATTTTAGGCTGGTGCATCGATCTACCCCTGGAATCAATCAGAAGTAGATATGAATGAAACTTAAACGTGTAGGAAATATTTCCTTTATACAGCGGAAATTCACTGAACGGTTCAACTCGGCTACATCCGGCAGGGAATCACATTTGTTTCCCGCGAGAGGGGATGCGTCCCACATGGAGAGCATCAACGCTAAATGGGAACGCCAAAGAAGCCGGGACGGCGAGGCATCGGCGGCGCCGAAAATAGGGATGCGCAGAACCAGGGCTTTTGGCGAGTGCGATGGCACGAGCGTAGCAGCAGTTATTGACTGGACCGTTCGAGCGCCGGAAAGCGCTGCACGTACCGGTGCGATCGGCGGGATATAGCTTCCACAGCGCCGTACCGTCGCTGCCGACGGTGGCCGAGTCGCCCAAATCTACTTATCGAGAAAAAACGAAACGAGGCGCGACCGGATACCGGACGCGCCTTGGACTAAAAAGCCCGAATCTCGTCAGAAGCCGCCGCTATTAGCGGGTTGGCTTCTTCTTCGGTGCGGGCAGAAGGCCTTCGCGCTGAAGCTGCTTGCGCGCATTCTTGCGCTGACGGCTGATAGCTTCTGCCTTCTGACGCGCCTTTTTGACGGACGGCTTCTCGTATGCTTCCCGCATACGCATTTCACGGAAGACGCCTTCGCGCTGAAGCTTCTTCTTCAGCACCCGGAGTGCCTGATCGACGTTGTTATCACGAACCAATACTTGCATGTGAATCTTTCAAAGTCTGATGTTCACTAAAGAGATGGCAGGGGCAGTAGAGCAATTTACGAACCAAATCCAGAGCGCGGGGCAAATTTTCTCACATAATTAGCCTAGTCTTTTGCGTAGCCCCCCAAACTTTAGCAGGAATACCCTTGATCAATTGGGTGGTTTTCCATCGGGAGCGCTGAAAAACAAGCCGCAACACCCCTCAGCCAAAGCTGCGGTGACCGGCGAGATTTGGAAACCTCATTGGATGCCCCAACACAAATAATGGAGCCTGATTCTGCTCAACCTCGTGATCCGCCGGTTACCGCAGGAACATGATATTGCTTCAGCGACACCCCGCCGGGCGCCCGCTCCTGTAGAAAGCAAAGCTGGCTTCCAGAATATTGAGGATCATTCGGGCGAGAGGGCTTAAGATCGGGTTCACCAATGTTTGACATAGCTCGGAAAAGCAGTGAATGCGGACCAAAACCGTGGGAACAAAATGCAAGTGTTAAACAGACCCAGACAGAATGGACCATACCGAGATCGCGATATCGGCTGCCAGGAGGCGCTTGAGCAATCCTTCCTGACTCTCGCGGAGTTGCATTCGGGTGAGGTTCTGGACGCAGCCGCCGGCAAGCTTTCATCAACCTTGATGGCATTGGCAAAGCGCGCTGAAAGCGTCGGCTGGACGCTGGAGGAAGCGGAAGTGGCCATCAGCGAATTGGCGCAAAATCTACTCGATGAGAACACGGGACACGGTTGAGACGTCCGGGTGACCGACCATTTGCTGAGGTAACGCCTACTCAACGCCACTTTCATTCCCCGGCTGTTTTCTTGAAGGTACGCCGCTGGAAATGCTCCTGCTCAATGAGGTACGCCGCCGGCCGGAACTCGGGACGGTTCCAGATTGCGTTGCGTCACAAACAACATCCGACAGGCTGTACGGTCGCCACAATGGCGCTTGACGCAGAGTGCGTAATTAAATAACATAACAGCCGTGATGAAGATATTGAAAGAGCGGAATCCGGCGTTGTCTGGTTGGTGGAATCGTGCGAGATGTCGTTCTGATGGTGCTGCTTCCAGGTGACCCTGGAGCGGCTGAAAAGGGAACACGGTGAGGACGACCCATCAAGGGCCAAAACCGTGGCTGCCCCCGCAACTGTAAGCGGAGAGTGCATTCACAACATCCCACTGGCCAAAAGCCGGGAAGGGGTGGATGCGCACTGACCCGCGAGCCAGGAGACCTGCCATCATCGATGATCAACTGCAACGGACGGGGTGTTCCGATGGAAAAAATCTGGCCTGAAAGCTGCGCTCTTGCGCGCCTGCACTTTGTCGCCATGTGGACTCCGGACGTCGCCTCCGGGGATAAAACATGGCGCATCATCCACAGCACATCATAACCGTCTGCACCGATTGCCGGATCACTGGAACCGCGTGCCGCCCGGGACTGGCACTGCTCGCCCGCCTGAACGACAGCCTGTCGCGCATGGGCGTTGCCAGCGGCTCTGATTTTTCGGTCGAGGGCACCGTCTGTATGGCCGGTTGCCAACGTCCGTGCACGATCGCATTCCAGGCCAGCGGCAAGGCGACCTATCTGTTTGGCGACATCGCGCCGGACACGGATATCGGCGCACTGGTGGATTTTGCCGCCATCTATGCCGAACGGCCGGATGGCTTGACGCGCGAGGCCGAACGCCCCCGCGGTCTCGGCGGCAAGACCATTGCCCGCATCCCGGCGGCTTTCCTTATCTCGGAACATCCCGGAGAGCGCATCCAATGAGACTGTGGTTGCGGGAGATAACCCATGAGCTGTGATGGCAGGGGCGCAAGCCTCAACGTTCTGGGCCTTAGCTGGGGACCAAGAGCCAATCTGCTGCTCGTTCGCGATGTCAGCTTCTCACTGGAAGCTGGCAACCGGCTCGCCATCGTCGGGCCGAACGGTGCCGGCAAGACGTCGCTGTTGCGCTGCCTTTATCGGGGCGTGGCCCCTGTGGCGGGTCGCATCGAAATCGATGGCGAGGACATTCGCACGCTTTCCGCCCGGGCTGTGGCTCGCCGTGTCGCCGTCGTGCTGCAGGAAATGCCGGCAGACTTCCCTTTCACCGTACTTGATGTGGTGATGATGGGCCGCATTCCGAGGCGCCAGGGACTGACAGGCTGGACGGACGAGGACCGTGCCCAGGTCAGACATTGCCTGGAACATCTGGATCTCGCCGCCATGGCCAATCGTCAGTTCACGACGCTGTCTGGCGGTGAAAAGCAGCGTGTGCTGGTCGCCCGGGCGCTGGCGCAGCAACCGGACATCATCATCCTTGATGAGCCGACCAACCATCTCGATATCCGCCACCAGCTGGAGATTCTTCATCTGCTCGCGGGGCTGAAGCTGACCATCGTCACCAGCCTGCATGATATCAATCTGGCCAGTACGTTTGCCACCCATGTGGCGCTGATGCGCGACGGCCGGATGGTCGGCTTCGGCCTGCCGCACGACGTGCTGACACCCCACGCGATTTCGACCACCTTTGGCGTCACCGCCCTTGCCCATCCGGGACAGGGCAACGCCGCCGCGCGCTTTTCATTTTCCCTCAAGACCGCCTGAACCGAAAGGACCAACCATGCCCTCTTTCCGCCTGTTCGCCTCCGCTGCGGGTTTCCTTGCCACGGCCTTCATCGCCATGCCGGCGTTTGCATACCCGGTCACCGTGAAGAGCTGCAACCGAGAGGTTACCTTCGATGCCGCGCCAAAACGGGCAATTTCCAACGACGTCAATCTGACTGAAATGATGCTGGCCTTGCAGCTGCAGGACCACATGGTCGGCTATACCGGCGTTTCCGGCTGGAAGACGCTGGATGAAAAGCTGCGCGACGGGGTCAAGGAACTCCCCGAACTGTCGGAGAAATATCCGACCAAGGAGGTCCTGCTCAATGCCGACGCCGACTTCTTTTTCGCCGGCTGGAACTACGGCATGAAGGTCGGCGGCGAGGTGACACCAGAAACACTCGATCCCTTCAAGATCAAGGTCTACGAACTGACGGAATCCTGCATTCACGTCATGGCCAAAGCCAAACCAACGATGAACGACATGTTTGTCGATATTCTCAACCTCGGCGCAATCTTCGGCGTCGATGACAAAGCAAAGGCACTCGTCGCAGGTTACGAAAAAGGGCTTGCCGACGTCAAAGGCCGGATCGGCGAGGTCAAGCAGCCCGTTCGCGTCTTTGTCTATGATTCGGGCACCGAGAAGCCATTTACATCTGGACGTTTCGGTATTCCAACCGCAATGATCGAGGCCGCCGGCGGCGCCAACATCATGGAAGATGTCGAGAAAAGCTGGGTCGAAGTATCCTGGGAGCCGGTGATCGAGCGCAATCCGCAGGTGATTGTCATCGTGAATTATGGCGACGTGACCGCCGAGCAGAAGATCGCCTTCATGAAGGAAAATCCCGCCTTCAGAAGCCTCGACGCCATCAAGAACGATCGTTTTGTGGTGCTCGACTATGTCGAAGCCACACCCGGCCCACGCAGCATCGACGCGATCAGCCGCCTAGCCGACGCATTTCATCCACGCAACATGTAGCAACAGTTGATCCGAAACATCCGGCCGGGCGAACGATCTGCCCGGCCTTTGCTTACTGCGTACAATGGACACCACATGACCAGCAGCCGATTTTTTCTGATGATAACCGCACCGGCGATCCTGATCGGTCTGAGCGTCACAGCGGGCGTCTCTCTGGGCGCTGCCCCCATTTCGTTCGCCACCGTCTGGTCCATCGTTGCCAACAAGCTGTCACCGGGCTTGATCGAGGTCACATGGTCGGCCGGCCGCGATAGCATCGTCTGGGATGTCCGCTTTCCACGTGTCATACTCGCCGCATTGGTGGGTGCAGGTCTTGCCGTGGTCGGCACCGTGTTGCAGGCCGTCACGCGCAATCCACTCGCCGACCCGCATCTTCTCGGGGTTTCGTCCGGCGGTGCGCTTGGCGCTATCGTGGCATTGCTACACACCGGCCTGATCTTCGGTATTGTCACCGTACCGCTGTTTGCGTTTGCCGGTTCGCTTCTGGCAACGATCGCCGTCGTCGCGGTCACCCGCTTTTCAGGCCAAGCCGCCGATCGGCTGGTGCTGTCAGGCATCGCCGTCGCCTTTGTGGCCACGGCGCTCGCCAATCTCCTGATCTTTCTCGGCGACCCGCGCGCCGCTCATACGGTGGTGTTCTGGATGCTGGGTGGCCTGGGGCTGGCGCAATGGCAGCACCTCGTCTATCCCGCCGCAGTTCTCGGCGTCTGCCTCGCCTGGCTCATCTTGCGGGCGCGGGAAGTCAATGCACTGGCCATGGGCGATGAGACGGCGGCAACGCTCGGCATCCCGGTCGCGCACTTTCGAGCACAACTCTTCGTGGTGACGGCCCTTCTCACAGGGGTGATGGTCGCCTTTTCCGGCGCCATCGGATTTATCGGTCTGATGGTGCCGCATTTCGTCCGGCTCGTCGCCGGCAGCGACAATATCCGTGTTATCCCACTGTCAGCGCTGACCGGTGCGGTGGTGCTCATTCTTGCCGATATCGCCGCCCGCGTTGTCATGGCCCCGGAAGACATCCCGATCGGCGTGATCACAGGGCTGGTCGGCGGCTTGGCCTTCATTGCAATTCTGCGGCGCTGAATAAATCCCGCGCAACTATGCCAGCGCAAAACCCGGCAGATTTGGCATGTAAATTGTGAAATACATCACATTTTCAGAATTTAGAGGACGCTTATTTCCATCGTTAACTTGCAATCTGGCTCCGGCCTCCGCAAACATATGGAATGGTCACTCATCAAAACCGATTTCAACCGCCGGTAAATGGCGGCCAGCATATCAGGCGCCGAAATCTGCTCCAGCAGTTGCAGCGTTTGGGGCCTCGGCGGCTGACGACCATCATAGCTCCGGCCGGCTACGGCAAGACGTCTTTCGCCGCGCAATGGTACGATCTATTGAAAAACCACGCGGGAAACGTGGTCTGGTTGCCGCTGGAGGTGGATGATTGCGACCAAAGCCACTTCCTCGTCGCTCTGCTGGAAGCGCTGCAAGATCTGCAACCGGGCGAGGGGCGGGGCCTTGATGCCAGCAACATGCCCGTCGCCACACTTTTATCCGTACTCGTCACCCGGTTGCGCCGGATCGAAACACCAGTGACGCTTTTCCTGGACGACTACCATTTTGCTCAAACGGATGCGACGGAATCGCTTCTGACAAAGCTCCTGGCTGCAAAAGACCTCACCCACGTCAAATTCGTCCTGATTTCCCGCAGTGCCCCGCGGTTTCCGATCTCCGCTCTTCGGCTGAATGGTGAACTCAAGCAGATCGGCGTCGCTGATCTCAGTTTTTCAGACATCGAAGCGCAGGAGTTTTTTGTTGGACGAGCCGAAAAACTCACGCGCGACCAGATCGGCGAGCTGAACAAACGCACCGAAGGCTGGGCAGTGGCGCTGCAGATGGTCCGTGTTCTCGTTGCCGAAGGCAGCAACAGCGCCTCCATCCTGGAATCGTTTGACGGCAGCAACACCGAGATGGCCCGCTATCTGTCCGAACAGGTATTCTCCAGCCTACCCGCTGACATCCAATATTTCCTCGTCGAGACCGCATCGCTTCCTGCGATCAGCCGCACGCTGGCCGCAGCTATATGCGCCAGCCCGGACGCAGCAACGCTCTTTAACCGGCTTGCGGACTATGCGCTGCCGATCGCTGTTTTGGATGCCCACGGAATGTGGATCCGGTGTCACCCCGTCTTCAACAGCTTCCTCAAGGAAGAGGCGGTACGGGTTGGCATAGAGACGCATGATATACTGCGAAAGGCCGCACGCTGGTTTCAAACCCGCGACGATTGCGAGGCTGCGGTTCGTCACGCTCTTTTGGCCGGTGACACAGCACTGGCAGCGGAAATCATCGAGACAGCCGGCGGATGGAGGCGGGTTTATGCGACGACCCGTGGCGGCACGCTGCTGTTTCAGACATTGATCCCCAGGGCTGCCGATATCAATCTTTCCGGCTATCCGCTGACTACCCTTGGCCTCTCCGTGATCAGCGCCAAGGCCGGCCAGCTCGACGCAGCCAACCACTATCTGGCGATCGCCGAGCGGGCGTGCACCGGCCAGACATTATCGCGTGACCTGCGTGTGGTGCGCGTGCTGATGTCGCTCTATACCGATCGGTGGGCCAGCACTGCCGATCTTTCCGCGCTGGAGGACGATCTGGCTTACGGCAGCGATATGGAGCTCATTCACCGTGCGCTGGCGCTCAATATGCTAGCCTACAATTTCCTCATCCGTACAGACCTCGATCGCGCCATGCACTATGGGCAGCTTGCCATGCGGGCCTTTCGCGATGGTGGCGCGGATTTCGGCGCCATGCATCTCTATACCCATATCGGCCAGGCGGCATTCTTCAGCGGCGATAGCGCAAGCGCTGAGGATGCCTACCGGAGCCTGATTGCGGAGGCCCAATCCAATATTGGCGAGGGCAGTGATCTTGATGCCGTAGGCCAGGTCCTGCTGAGCGAGGTTTTGTCGATGCGCGGCGAGCACGATGCCGCGACCACCGCGCTATCCTGGGCGCTGCCGCACCTGGAGCGCCACGACACCTGGTTCGATCTTCTGGCCGCAGGTTTCATGGCGCAGCAGCGCGTACTTCGCCTCAACGGCGATGTACTTGCAGCCCACGCCGCAATCGATAGCGCCAGATCCGCCGCCCGCCGCCGAGGCTTCGACCGGCTGACCCGCTTGATCGACGGTGAGCGCGTGACCCTTCTTGTCGCTATGGGCGATATCGAGGAAGCGGTGCGTTACGCCGAAGCCAGCGGCTTCGCACTGCAGACTGCCTATACCGACGCGACCAACAATCTCAGCTTGAACCTCCGTGGTTGCGTTCCAGCTCTCCTCTGGGCACGAATTTACGCTGCGCGTGGCGATATCGCGCGTTCACGCGACGTATTCGACCGCCTGAGAACGCAGCAGGCGTTAAAACCTCATGTGCCGCGCCGGATTGAGCTCGATCTTCTCGATATCCGGTTATTGCAGGCCGAAGATCGGCCGGACAAAGCCGCCGCGTGCCTGTCGAACCTGCTTTTGTCGCAACCGGTGGCGGACTATCGCGCCATCCTGCAGATCGAAGGCACCGATTTCACCCGTGAGCTACGCCGTCTGGCGACCGTGATGGAAATCCCGGCGGTGATCGTGCAACGCCTGGCCGATGTTCTTGAAGGGCCGGCAATGCCAACGCCTGCCGGCGTCACTTCAACGAGTACAGCGGCTGCCGATCTGTCCCGTGAACCCGGCGGATTGACGGAGCGCGAGCGCAGCGTCATGCGACTTTTGAGTGCAGGTCTCAGCAACAAGGAAATCGGCCGCCAGCTGGATCTCAGCGACAACACGGTCAAATTTCACCTGCGTAATATTTTTGCCAAACTCAACGTTACCACCCGCACCGCGGCGGTGACGGCTGGACGGAACTCCGGCTTACTGCCGTAAACAGGAACCTACCCAAACGGGTAGGATGCGAAAAACCCAACCACCCATCTGACCAGCTACCGGATCGCGGACAACGCTCCTAGTCTACCCTTAATGGGTGCATGGAGGGTTCGCAGACGATGACCACCGGCGGGAGACTTATCGACCCTGTGACCCAGGAGATCATCGAAGGCAAGCTGATGGCGACCGTCGATGAGATGGGTATCGTCATGGCCCGCACCAGCATGAGCCCGGTCATCTACGAAGTGCTCGATTTTGCCTGCGGTCTCCTGACTGCCGACGGTGAACTCGTCGCACAGATGAACGGTATCACTTTGTTTACCGGCACGTTCGGCGTGCAGGTCAAGGCACTCATCGAGAAGTTCAACGGCAATCTCGCCGATGGCGACATCCTGCTTTCCAACGATCCCTATGCCGGCGGCACGCATGCCTGCGACTTCGCCATCGTCAAGCCGCTGTTCGTCGGTGGTGAGATCCTCGCCTACGCCATCAATGTTGCCCACTATTTGGATGTCGGCGGATCGGTGCCGGGAAGCCTTGCTCCGGATGCGACGTCGGTGTTCCAAGAAGGATTGCGTCTGCCGGGCGTCAAGATTGTTCGCGCCGATGTGTTTTCCGATGAAATCCTGCACATCATCAGCGAGAATGTCCGCCTGCCCGATGTCGCTCTGGGTGATCTCAATGCGCAGGTGGCAACTGTCAGGGTTGCCGGACGCCGCATGGCCGAGCTTGCCACGCGGTACGGAACCTCGGTAGTTCATTCCGCATTCGCCAATCTTTTGAACGCCAGCGAGATCCGCAGCCGGGCAGCGATCGCTGCTCTTCCTGATGGCCGCTACGAGGCAACCGATATTATCGATGGCGACGGCGTCTGCCAGGAGCCGATTCACGTCAAGGTCGCGGTGACCATTGCCGGCGATGGCATCACGATCGATTTCACCGGCTGCCCGCCAGCTGTTGCCGGCCCGATCAACTGTGCCCGGGGCGCGTTGCAGTCGGCAGTCAGAACGATCGTCAAGGCGATGGTCGGTCCCCAGGCCCCGTCCAACGAAGGCTGGTTCCGGCCGCTGACGGTCATCGCGCCGTCCGGAACCATCTTCACCGCCGAAAAGCCGTCCCCGACCGGCTGGTATTACGAGGGGTCAGTGCACGCCTCGGAACTGGTCTGGAAGGCCTTGGCTCCCCTGATGCCTTCGCGGTTTTCCGCCGGGTCCTATTCCAGCCTCTGCGTCGTCTACATTTCCGGCAAGGATCGCAGCGGAGAGCCCTTCATCCACATCGAGCCGCAGCATGGCGGCTGGGGCGCAAGCGAACACCGGGATGGCGCCGGCGCGCTGATCGCGCTCACGGATGGCGATACCTACAATTACTCCGTCGAGGTGATCGAAGCGCGGTTTCCCCTGCGGGTCAAGCGCTACGGCTTCAATATCGAGGGCGGCACGGGGGCGGGGCGCCGGCGCGGCGGTTTCGGTATCGTCCGCGAATACGAGATCCTCAGCACGGACGCCTCGGCGTATGGCAGCTTCGGGCGGACCACGACGCAACCCTGGGGCATGGATGGCGGCGGGCAGGGAACTGTCAATGCCTTGCAGATTGCCCCTGTACAGGGCGGCGCTGTCCGGACCTATGGCCGTGTTGCGCATATCGATCTCAACAAGGGCGACGTTTTGCGCGTCATCACCGGCGGCGGCGGCGGGTGGGGCGATGCCAGCAAGCGCGAGCCACTGCTTGTCGAGCAGGACGTGCGCAACGGCTTTCTGACCGAGGCCCAAGCCTCGCATCTTTATGGATACAACACGGAGGTTTCAGGATGATCAGACTGGCAACCGATGTCGGCGGGACTTTTACCGATCTCGTCGGATACGACGAACGCAGCGGCGAGCTATTTACGGCAAAGAGCCTGACAACCGTCAAGAATCAATCCAGGGGCGTCCTCAACGCCATCGCTTCGGCAGAAGAGACGTGCGGGCTTCGAACGCGGGACGTCACATTCTTCGCCCATGGCGGAACCACCGTCATCAATGCCATCACCGAACGCAAGGGCGTGCGCACCGCACTGGTCACCACCGCAGGTTTTCGCGACGTACTGGAAATCGGCAGGGGTAACCGCCCCGATCTCTACAATCTGCAGTTCCACAGTCCGGAGCCTTTCGTTCCGAGGGAATTACGCTTTGAGGTACGAGAACGGCTCGATGCTTCAGGTCACATTGTCGTGCCGCTTGAACTCGATGACCTGCGGCCGATCATTGCCCGCTGCAAGGAGGAAAAGATCGAGGCAATCGCCATTCTCTTCCTGCACAGCTATGCCAATCCCGAGCATGAAATCCTGTGTGCCGGCATTCTCGCCGACGCGCTTCCCGAGGTTACCGTCTGTGCCAGCCATGCCGTATCGCGGCAATGGCGGGAGTATGAGCGCACCAACACGGCTGTGCTGAACGCCTATGTCCAGCCGATCATCCAGTACTATTTCGAGCGGCTGGAAGAGGCTCTGATGAAGCGCGGCCTGACCTGCCCCTATTACGCCATGCAGTCCAACGGCGGAATCTCGACATTCGACCAGGCGGTGGACAGCCCACTGACCCTTGTTGAATCCGGCCCTGCAGGCGGCGTTGCTGGCGCGGCCCGGATCGGAGAGGCTCTTGGTGAAAGCGAGGTCCTGTCGCTCGATGTCGGTGGCACCACAGCCAAATGCTCGCTGATCCACGACGGGCGCCCGACTCTCAATGTCGACTACAAGCTCGAACACACCCGCATCCGCCCCGGCCACCCCGTGCAGGTGCCGGTCGTGGATATCGTCGAGATCGGCTCCGGCGGCGGTTCCATTGCCCGTATCGACGACCGGGGCGCCTTGCGCGTCGGCCCCGAGAGTGCGGGCTCCACTCCTGGACCAGCCTGCTACGGGCATGGCGGCAAGAAGCCTACGCTGTCCGACGCGATTCTCATTGTCGGCATCTTTGATCCGGCAACGTTTGCCGGTGGCAGCATGCATCTGGACAGGCAAAAGGCTGCCGATGCCATCGCCACCGTCGCCACGCCACTCGGCATGAGCATCGAGGATGCGGCCATCGCCATTATCGACATCGCGCATGCCAGCATGATCAATGCCCTGAAGCTGGTAACGGTCCAGCGCGGCCACGACCCGCGCGATGCGGTTTTTGTCGTCAGCGGCGGTGCCGGGCCGGCGCTGGCCACCCGCCTTGGCCGCGACCTGAGTGTCAAGGCGACCGTCATTCCGCCGCATCCGGGTATTTTTTCCGCCTGGGGCATGTTGGCGGCAGAGCCCCGCGCCGATTTTCGCAGCACTTGGTTTTCCGCCCTGACAGCGGAAGCTTTGGGCGAATTATCAGGCCGGTTCGATGACCTCGAAACCGAAGCCGTCGCCTATTTTGCCAAGGGCCACGATGCGGACATCCGCTTCACATACCAGGTTGAGGCCCGGTATCGTGGTCAGGAACATGGCGTCTTTGCCCAGTTCGATCGCCATGACGATGCCGAAAGTTTTGCCGAGCGCTTTCACGCAGCACATGAGCGGGCCTATTCCTTCCGCCTGGCCAATGCCGGCATCGAGATAACCACGCTCCATCTCGAAGCCGTCCTGAACGGCCCCGTGATCACCTTGCCGTCGCTGCCTGCAACCGGTAATAGTATAAAATCGGCACTGACGGCCTATCGCGACGTCTATTTCGGGAAAACCCTCGGGTGGGTTTCATGCCCTGTCTATCAGCGAGGCCTGCTGGGAGCGAGGCAAGTGATCGAGGGTCCGATAATCGTGGAGGAGGCAACGGCGACGACACTTGTTCTGGAAAACCAGGTGCTTGAGGTGACGGATACGGGTATCCTGATCATCCGCGAGAGCAATGGTGAGGCGAGGTAAGATGGCGATATCGATCCAGATTGATCGTGTCAGCCGGGAATATGGACCGGTCAAAGCGCTCGATGACGTAACCCTCGACATCAAGGCCGGTGAATTCTTCACCCTGCTCGGATCGTCCGGCTGCGGGAAAAGCTCGCTTTTGAAGCTCATCGGCGGCTTTGACAGGCAGACATCGGGACGCGTCGCCTTCGACGGCAAGGATGTCGGCAATCTCCCGGCCAACAAACGGCCGGTCAATACGGTATTCCAGAGCCTCGCCCTGTTCCCCCATATGAGCGTGGCTCAGAATGTCGGATATGGTTTGCGCTTGAAAGGCCTCTCAGGCGCCGCACTGGATGCCAGGATCAAGGATGCCCTGGATCTGGTCGAACTCTCGGGCTTTGGTCCGCGCAACGTCAATCTCCTCTCCGGCGGTCAGCGCCAGCGCGTCGCCCTTGCCCGGGCGCTGGTAATGGAGCCGGGCATTCTCCTACTCGATGAGCCCTTGACCGGCCTCGACGAACGGCTGCGGCAGCAGATGCGCGATGAATTCGGGCGGCTGCACAAGCGCACAGGCGCAACCTTCATTCTCGTCACCCACAATCAGGACGAGGCGCTGAGCCTGTCGGATCGCATGGCGGTGATGCACAAGGGGCGGATCGAACAAGTGGATGCGCCCGCCCGTTTCTTCGAGGCGCCTGCCAACGCGTTCGTTGCCCGTTTCGTCGGGATCGACACATTGCTGCGGCCGGAAAGAGTGGTCTCGAACGCCGGCCAAACGGAAGCAACCGTTGGTGGCCAAACGTTGGCGGTCCGCGCAAAAGGCGCCGTCGATACTGCTGCCAGCGTCATTGCCATCCGGCCCGACCGGTTGTTTCTTGCACCGCAAGGAGTACCCCACGCGCTGACCTTGACGGTCGTCGAAACGACATTCCGCGGCCTGCATCGCGATCTGAAACTTGCTTTTTCTGACGGCCAGACGATTGTGATTGCCATTGAAGCCGATACCGACATCGAACAGCTTTCACCCGGACAGCAAGTCGCTGTCGGGCTCAAGCCCGACGCAGCGGTGCTGATTTCCAGTGCAGGATTACCGCCGGCAGGATGAAAACCAGAGCCTCATAGTCAACGCATGCCAAAACCAAAAAGGGGAATGATCATGACCAAGCAGAGCAGACCATTTTCACCTCGGGCGCACAGCAATGTGCAGCGGCGTGACTTCCTCAAGCTGATGGGGGCGGGCGGCATTGCCCTGTCGGCCGGCGGCTTGGGCTTTGCCTCGCGCCTTGCCGCACAGGATGCGGCAACGGTCGCCTTCTGGGCGACAGCGACATTGGATATCGGCGAGAAATGGCCGGAGTTTGCCAAGCAGAGCGGCGTCACGCCGGAATTCACCGATAATGGCAATGATCTCGGTCCGGTCATCGCTCGTCTCGCCGCCGGCAATGCCAACGATCTCTTCGATATCGGCGGCTTCCAGGGCGGCGCAGAAAAGGAATTGGCACGCCAGGGGGTGATCATCCCCTGGGATACCGCCAAGATCCCCAATTACGAAAGCCTGTGGCAATGGGCAAAGGACATTCCCTATCTGAAACATGAGGGCAAGCAGTACGGCATTCCGGCCGTGGTCAATGCCGACTCGATCATCTACCGGCCCGACAAGCTCGGCAAGATCGATAGCTATGGCGCGATCTTCGATCCGAAGCTGAAGGGTCGCGTGGCGATGGAAGATGCCTGGATCAACAGCGCGATCTTTACCGCGATGTATCTCAAGGAAAGCGAAAACCAGCCGATCGCCGACCCTGGCAATCTGTCTGAGTCCGAACTCGGCCTGGTCATGGAATTCCTGATCAAGCACAAGTCCGATGGCCAGTTCCGCACGTTCTGGAATGGCTGGGAGCAGGGCGTCCAGCTCGTTGCCGATCAGGAAGTCGATGCCATGACCGGCTGGGAGCCGATCGTCTACGAAGGCCGCAAGCGCGGGCTGCAGGTCGAATATGCCGCCCCCGTGGAGGGTTACGAGGGTTGGGGCAACAACATGGTTCTGCTGAAAGGCGCCGGCGATCGCGGCGTTGCGGATACGGCCCATAAATTCGTCGATGGCCTGCTCGGCGGTTTCTACGGATGCGAACTCGGCCAAGCGCGCGGCTATCTCGTGCCGACGGATAACAACGTTGCCTACGCCAAGGCCCATCCGGAGGAATACAAGCCGGAGGAGGTCGAGAAGCTGGCCGAGCACGTCAAGGCAAAGTTTGCCGGGAAGATCTACTGGCAGAATGCCCGGCCGGACAATTTCCAGCTCTACGAAGAATGGTGGCAGAAGCTGCGCAACGCCTGAAGTTGATGACGGGTAGCGGCAAACGCCTTGCCGCTACCGCCTACTCTTTAAGGACAACCATGACCGGACCGCGCCTGCCAATTTCATCGGTTCTGATGACGCCGCCATTGCTGGCGATCCTGGCGTTTGGACTGGCGCCGCTGACCATCGTTGTCGTCTGGAGTTTCTGGAGCTGGGATCCCTCGACCTACTGGATCAAACCGGATCTGAGCCTGGCGGGATATGCGGGCATTCTGGAGGCGGGGCGCTGGACGGTGATCGTCTCGACGCTGGTCAAGGCCTTCGCCACAGCGCTGCTCTGCCTGCTCATCGCCTATCCGACGGCCTATGCCGTGCATTTCCTCGCCGGACGCAGGCTCAGCATCATCCTGCTGGCCTTGATCACCATTCCCTTCTTCACATCCTACCTGATCCGGTCCTTCTCCTGGCGGCTGGTGCTTGGACGAACCGGGGTGCTCAATACCTGGCTGCAGGATATCGGCATCATCAATGCGCCGCTCGACTGGCTTCTGTTCAGCAATTTTGCTGTCGTCGTCGGGCTGGTCGCGTCCTATCTGCCGTTTGCAACGTTCCCCTTGCTCCTGTCGATGCGCCGTGTCGATCCGACCTTTCTTGCCGCAGCCCAGGATTTGGGTGCCGGATTCTGGAAAAGTCTGACCAGCATCCTGCTGCCGCTGACCATGTCCGGCATTTTCGCGGGCTTCCTGTTCGTCTTCGTCATGGTGGTGGGCTCTTCCACCGAGGTGCAGATGCTCGGCGGCGCCGGGGCATCGATCGTCTCGGTGATGATCAACGACGTCATGCGCGTCGCCAACTACCCGCTGGCCTTCGCGATTTCCACCATCGTCCTGATCGTGATCTTCGGTCTTGTCCTGATCGGCAACCGCATTTTCGGGCTTGCCTCGCTGTTTGAGGATCAGTCGCCATGATGATCCGTGAAGGCCTATCCAACCGTATCCTGCTCTGGGCAATCACCATTGCCGGACTGATCGTCATCTATGCGCCACCGCTCTATCTGCTCGCCGTGTCCTTCAATCCGGCCTTGCAGCCTGGGTTGCCCCGCCTGTCCGATCTCAGCCTGACATGGTACGCCGCGCTGCCAAATGACCGGGCGCTTGTCGGAGCTTTGCAACAGTCGCTGATGATTGCGACGATAACGGCGGTACTGGCGACCGGCATGTCGCTGCTGGCAGCCCTTGCCTATTTCGAGTTGCGCGCGCAGCGGACGGCGTGGTTCCTGACGGTGATCCTGCCAATGTTTGTGCCGGGGGTGATCCAAGGGTTGGCGCTATCGGCGGTTTTCACGCGCAGCGGTATCAAGGCTTCGAGCCTGACGGTCATCGCCGGCCACCTTCTCTGGGCCATGCCCTTCGCCTTCATCGTTATTCTCACCAGTTTCGCCGCCGTGCGCCGGTCCTACCTGACCGCTGCGGCCGATCTCGGCGCGACATGGTGGCGTCAGTTCGTCGATATTACATTGCCGCTGATCCGCCCGGGATTGATCAGCGCCTTCATCTTTTCCTTCCTTCTGTCGCTCAACGAATTCACCCGCGCCTTCTATCTCGCCGGACGCCAGAATACCCTGCCGGTGGTCCTGTTCGGTAAAATGAACTCGGGGGCATCACCGGTGATCTACGCCATGTCGGGTGCCATTTTCCTGGTTTCCGTGGCCTGTGTCGCCTTGGCGTCCATCCATTTCATGCTTCGCCGAAACTGAGCCAAGCGCCCCGTTACGCCTTCAGGTAACCGATAACGGCATCGGCAATCATCGTACGGTGGCGTTCGATCGTGCCGGGCTCGGAGAGGTCGCGGCGAAAAATCGAGCCGAAGGTGTAGCGGTTGGAAACGCGAAAAAAGCAGAACGCGCTGATCATCATGTGAATATCGATCGGATCGGCCTGGCGTGTGAAAACACGCTGTTTGACGCCACGCTCGAGAATGCCGGCGATGGTCTCGATGACGGAGACATTCAGGTCGCGGATTGCCTCAGAGCGCAGCATATGGGCGGCATGGTGGATGTTTTCGATGCTGACCAGCCGGACGAAATCCGGATGCGCCTCGTCATGGTCGAAGGTGGTCGAGATCAGTACCCGCAGCGCCTCTTCCGGCTCCAGATTGGAGAGTTGAAGGTCTGCCTCCAGCGTGCGGATCTTGCGATAGGAACGCTCCAGCACCGCCAGATAGAGGCCTTCCTTGTTGCCGAAATAATAATAGATCATGCGCTTGGACGTGCGGGTCCGCTCGGCAATGGCATCGACGCGACCGCCGGCAAGACCATGCGTAGAAAACTCTTCCGTCGCCACCTCGAGGATGTTCTCCTGCGTGCGTTGCGGATCGTTTTTCCTGCCGTTTTCAGCCTTTATTGCCATGCTCCGCCGCTCCCTCCCGGCGCCTCACCCGTCACGTCCGTGTGTCTCCCGCACACGAATCTGCATCCGGTTACCCGATGCCCATCAAGTCATAGTCAGCTTGTAGCATGCTTTCAATAGATGCCTCTTGACATACGTACCAGTTCGTACATTTTGTACAAACGTCGAATGTTCCTGAGGAGGAGGCATCGGCGCGGATCTCTGGTCACGGTATTGTGCGGCCGCTGCGGATGCAGCACAGGACGCGCAATCGCAACGACGGAATCCATTTGGGGGGACAGGCATGACACGCATCATCGATTTTTATTTTCTGGGCCTGAAGGCGATTATCGCCCTTCTGCTTGCCGCCATGGTCGTTCTGGTGTTCGGCAATGTCGTGCTGCGCTATGCGTTCAACCAGGGCATCACCTCGTCTGAAGAGCTGTCCCGGATTTTCTTCATCTGGCTGACATTCCTGGGGGCGGTCGTTGCCATGCGCGAACACGGCCATCTCGGGGTCGATTCGCTGTTGAAGCGCCTGCCGCCCACCGGCGCCAGGCTGGCGGTTCTGGCAGGGCAGGGGCTGATGCTTTTGGCAACCGCGCTGATGATCAGCGGCAGCTGGACACAGACGATCATCAACCTGCCGGCGACGATGCCGGCAACCGGCCTGTCCATGGGGTTCTTCTATGGCGCTGGCCTTGCCTTCGGAATTCCCACCTTTCTCATCATCCTCTGGGATGCCTTTTGCGTCGCGACCGGCCGCATCGACGTGACCACCGCCGAACTTGTCCGTGACAGCGAGGAGCAGGTGGCGCTCGACGATCACCCCGCGCCGACAGCCGTCACCGGCGCGAAGATCTGAGGAGAGAACCATGACCCTGACGATTTTCCTCGGTGCACTTCTCGGACCCATGGCGCTTGGCGTGCCGATCGCTTTTGCCCTGATCCTCAGCGGCGTGGCGCTGATGATGTACATGGGCATTTTCGATGCCCAGATCGTAGCGCAGAACGTGATGAACGGTGCCGACAGCTTTCCGCTGATGGCCGTCCCTTTCTTTCTTCTGGCCGGCGAGGTGATGAACACCGGCGGCCTGTCGCGCCGGATCGTCAATCTGGCCATGGCGCTGGTTGGCCATGTCCGCGGCGGGCTCGGTTTCGTCGCCATCTTTGCCGCTTGTGTCCTCTCCAGCCTTTCCGGTTCGGCAGTGGCGGATGCGGCAGCGCTTGGTGCGCTGCTCTACCCGATGATGCTGAAATCCGGCCACGACCCGGCCCGCACCGGCGGCCTTCTGGCATCCGCCTCGGTCATTGGCCCGATCATCCCGCCATCGATCGGTTTCATCCTCTATGGCGTCATCGGCGGTGTCTCTATCACCAAGCTGTTCCTGGCCGGCATCGTGCCGGGCCTTTTGATTGCGCTGGCGCTCTGCGTCACCTGGCTTCTGGTCGCCCGCAAAGAACAGTTTGCGCTACCGCCCCGGCAAAGCGGTGCGGTACGCCTGAAAGCGTTCGTCGATGCCATCTGGGCACTGATGCTGCCGGTGATCATCGTTTTCGGCCTGAAATTTGGTGTCTTTACCCCGACGGAAGCGGGCGTTGTTGCCGCCGTCTATTCGCTGTTCGTCGCCATGGTCATCTACCGCGAACTGCCGCCGTCCCGGGTGTTTCATGTCTTCGTGGCCGCAGCAAAGATCACATCTGTGGTGATGTTCCTGGTTGCCTGTGCTGCCGTTTCCGCGTGGCTGATCACGGTCGCGGATGTACCCGGCGATCTCGTCGCGCTGCTCGAACCGCTGATGGACAACCAGACGCTGCTTCTGATCGCCATCATGGTGCTGATCGTGCTGGTCGGCACCGCCATGGACATGACCCCGACCATCCTGATCATGACGCCCGTGCTGATGCCGGTCATCAAGCAGGCAGGTATCGATCCGGTCTATTTCGGCGTCCTGTTCATCATCAACAATTCCATCGGCCTGATCACTCCGCCTGTCGGCACGGTGCTCAATGTCATCTGCGGCGTTTCCAAGCTGTCGATGGAGGATCTGATGAAGGGCGTCATGCCGTTCCTGATCGCCGAACTGATCGTGCTTTTCCTCCTCGTTCTCTTCCCGCAACTGGTGATGGCACCGGTTGCCTGGTTCGGACATTGAGGCGGAAGGCATTTTTGAAAGCCATTCAACCGGCCGGGAAACACCGGCCAAAATCTGGGAGGAAACCATGTTGAACAGGATGATGAAAATAGCCTTGGGGCTCGCTCTGCCCGCAATGCTTCTGGCGGGAACGGCTTCGGCTGAAATCCGCGAAACCACAGTGAAATTTGCCAGTGCCAACAATAAAGGCCATCCGCAGGTTACCGGCATGGAAAAATTCGCGGAGATCGTCAAGGAAAAGAGCGGCGGCAAGATCGACGTCAAACTGTTCCCGGGCGGCGTGCTCGGCGGTGACGTGCAGACCGTTTCGTCACTGCAGGGCGGCGTCGTCGAGATGCTGGTGCTCAATGCCGGCATTCTGGCCAGCAACGTCAAGGCGTTCGGCGCTGTCGACCTGCCGTTCCTGTTCAACAGCGGCGAGGAAGCCGACAAGGTCATGGACGGCCCGTTCGGCAAGAGCCTGTCCGACAAGCTGCCCGACACCGGCCTTGTTGGCCTTGCCTATTGGGAACTGGGCTTCCGCAATCTCACCAACAACCGCCATCCGGTCACCAAACTCGAAGACATCAAGGGCCTGAAGATCCGCACGCTGCAATCGCCGATCCCGATCGAGCTGTTCAACGGCCTTGGCGCCAATGCTGTGCCGCTGCCTTATACCGAGCTCTACACGGCGCTTGAAACCGGCACTGTGGACGGCCAGGAAAATCCGGCTGCCAACATTCTCAACGCCAAGTTCTTCGAAGTGCAGAAGTACATGACGGAGACCCGTCACCAGTACAATCCGCAGATTGTGCTGATCAGCAAGGCCTTCTGGGACAAGCTGAACGACGAGGAAAAGGCTGTCATCCAGTCGGCGGCAACCGAGGCCCGCGACTACCAGCGCAAGGTTTCGCGCGAGGTGGATGCCAAGGCGATGACAGAGATCAAGGCGACCGGCATGGAAGTCGCTGAACTCAGCCCGGAAGAAACGCAGAAGCTGCGCGACGCCGTCAAGCCACTGGTCGACAAGTTCAGCGGCGAAATCGGCCCTGACACCGTCTCGCTGCTCTTCAAGGAACTCGCGGCGGCCCGCGGGCAATAATGCCTTCGCCGGCCCGCCTGGAGGTGGGCCGGCTCGTCTCTCCCGACAATCACGGAACCTGCTGCAATGGTCGAAACACGTCTGAAACCGCTGAAAGCCGGCTTGATCGGCGCGGGCATCCAGGCTTCGCTGACGCCGGCGATGCATATGCGGGAAGGCTCCGCCCAGGGATTTGCCTACGATTACGAAATGATCGATCTCAACCAGCGTGGCCTGTCACCGGACAGCTTGCCGGACCTTTTGAACCAGGCTGAACGACACGGTTTGAGCGGTCTCAACATCACCCATCCCTGCAAGCAACTGGTGATCCCTTATCTCGATGAACTTTCCGACGAGGCACGCGCACTGGGCGCAGTGAACACCGTCGTCCTGAAGAATGGCCGGAGATACGGCCATAACACTGACTGGTGGGGTTTCGCCGAAAGCTTTCGGCGCGGCTTGCCCGATGCCGATCTTGAGGCTGCGGTCCAGATCGGCGCCGGCGGTGCCGGCGTCGCCACCGCCTATGCCATCCTGTCGCTTGGCCTGAAGAACCTGACGGTGTTCGATCTGGATCCGAAAAGGGCAACCCATCTGGCGCAAGCCCTATCCGCGCTGTTTCCGGAAGCGGCGATTACGGCATCCGGTGACCTCGCGGCGGCGATGGAACCGGCATCCGGCCTGATCCATGCGACCCCGACCGGTATGGCGAAATATCCGGGCATACCGCTTGCGCCGGAACTGCTTTCGCCCCGCCACTGGGTGGCCGAGATCGTCTATTTTCCGCTGGAAACCGAGCTTCTGAAGACGGCAAAGCTTCGGGGATGCCGGGTGTTGAACGGCGGCGGCATGGCCGTCTTCCAGGCCGTCGGCGCCTTCAGCCTCTTCACCGGGTGCGCGCCGGATGCCCACCGGATGATGCGGCATTTCGACAATCTGACATCCGGCAGCCGTCCAAGCGAGGATATGCAATGAAAACCTCCATCGCGACCGTATCGATCAGCGGCGAACTTCCCGAAAAGCTCGCAGCAATTGCCAAAGCAGGGTTTGACGGCGTCGAGATTTTCGAGAACGATTTTCTGGCTTTCGATGGCAGCCCGGCAGATGTCGGCCGGATGGTTCGCGACCATGGTCTGGAAATCACGCTGTTCCAGCCTTTCCGCGATTTCGAGGGCATGCCGGAGCCGCATCGCGCCCGCACCTTCGATCGTGCCGAGCGCAAGTTCGATATCATGCAGCAACTCGGCACCGATCTCGTTCTAGTCTGCTCGAATGTGTCGCCGGTGTCTCTTGGTGGCATCGACCGGGCCGCAGCGGATTTCCATGAACTCGGCGAACGGGCCGCCAAGCGCGGTCTGAGAGTTGGTTACGAGGCGCTTGCCTGGGGAAAGCACATTTTCGACCACCGGGACGCCTGGGAAATCGTCCGGCGCGCCGATCATGCCAATATCGGCCTGATCCTTGACAGCTTCCACACCTTGGCGCGCAAGATCGATATCAATTCGATCCGCTCGATCCCCAAGGACAAGATCTTCATCGTCCAGCTGGCAGACGCGCCGTTGATCGATATGGACCTGCTCTACTGGAGCCGTCATTTCCGCAACATGCCGGGCGAGGGCGACCTGCCGGTCACCGCCTTTACAACCGCGATCGCTGAGACCGGCTATGACGGTTACTTCTCGCTGGAAATCTTCAACGACCAGTTTCGCGGCGGCTCTGCCAAGGCAATCGCCGCCGACGGACATCGCTCGCTGATCACGTTGGGCGACCGGGTGCGGCGCAATCCGAATGCTTCGGGGCTCACTGTCGCCGAGATGCCGGAGCGCGCGCCGGTGAAGGCCATCGGCTTCGTGGAGTTCTCCCTTGATGAAAGCGAGGCGACGGACTTGATCGCGCTTCTTCGCACACTTGGCTTCCGCAACACCGCCCGTCACAAAACCAAGCAGGTCAGCGTCTACAGCCAGGGTAAAATCCGGTTGCTGGTCAATACGGAGCGTGCAGGGTTTGCCAATGCGTCCTATGCAGTCCACGGGCCGTCGGCCTATGCCGTGACGCTTATCGTGGACGATGCGGAGGAGGCGATGGCCCGGGCGGTGGCGCTGGGGGCAGAACCGTTCAGCCAAGCGGTCGGCACTGGCGAACTGGAAATCCCGGCTATTCGCGGCGTCGGCGGTGGGTTGATCTACCTGCTCGACGGGAAAGCCGATCTCGGCCGTATCTGGGATATCGATTTCGTCCCTGTCACGGACGAGAACGAAAGCCAGCCGGCGCATCTGTGCACCATTGATCATATCGCTCAGACGGTCGCCTATGAGAAGATGCTGACCTGGCTTTTGTTTTACACCGCGATCTTCGATACGCAGAAGACGCCGATGGTGGATATCATCGATCCGGCCGGCGTCGTGCGCAGCCAGGTAATCGAGAATACCGCAGGCACCCTGCGCATCACCCTCAACGGGGCGGAAAACCGCCGCACACTCGCTGGTCATTTCATCGCCGAAACCTTTGGATCAGGCATCCAGCATCTGGCTTTCAACACCAGCGATATCTTCGCAACGGCTGCAGCATTGAAACAAAACGGCTTCCGGCCACTGCATATCTCGCCCAACTACTACGACGATGTCGAAGCCCGCTTCGGCCTTGATCCGCAGTTGAGCGAGCGGCTGAAGACGGAAAACATCCTCTACGACCGTGACGAGCACGGCGAATTCTTCCAGCTCTACAGCGGCACCTATGGCGAGGGCTTCTTTTTCGAGATTGTCGAGCGGCGCGGCTATCGCGGCTATGGCGCTGCCAACGCCATCTTCCGCATCGCCGCTCTCAAGAAACAGATTCGGCCGGATGGCATGCCGGTCATCGCTCAGAAACGGCCCAGATAGTGCGCTTAAAAGACCGATCAGACCTCGCGTTCTAAGTTGTGGTGACGTGTTGTCCGACCGGCTCTGCGGAAGCGTCTGAATCCGCGCGCGATACCGCGCTTAAACCATTTCAAATCAATCACCTAAATCCACTTCAACTAAACGCGAACGGATTTTTAATCGCTATGCCGTAAACCCAAGCGAGCAACAGGGAGCAACGGGTGCCCGAACGGATGGATATTGCGGCGAAACAGGCAATAGCACTTTCTGTGGTCATCCCTTGCTACAACGAACGGGACGGCATCGCAGAACTGCACCGGCGCGTGACGGCGGCATGCGATGCGCAAGCCGGCTCATCCTACGAGATCGTCCTTGTTATCGACGGCGCCACAGACGGGACGCGCGAAGCGATCGTCGATCTTGCCCGCAAAGATATCCATATCGTTGCAATCGACCTGGCACGAAACTACGGCCACCAGATTGCGCTCAGCGCCGGGCTTGAGCTGTGCCGTGGTGAGAGAATTCTGATCCTCGATGCCGATCTCCAGGATCCGCCAGAACTGCTTGGCCCGATGATGGCCAAGATGGACGAGGGCTTCGACGTTGTTTACGGCCAGAGGCTGAAGCGCGATGGAGAGAGCCTGTTCAAGAGAACGTCTGCCTCGCTGTTCTACCGGTTGCTACGGCGAATGGTCGATATCGACATTGCCGCTGATACCGGCGATTTCCGGTTGATGAGCCGCCGTGCCATCGATCATCTCAACGCCATGCCGGAGCGCTACCGTTTCATCCGCGGCATGGTCACTTGGATCGGCTTGAAGCAAACCGCTTTTCATTATCACCGCCAGGCCCGCTTTGCCGGCACGACGCATTACCCGCTGCGCAAGATGGTGCTTCTGGCAATCGATGCGATGACCAGCTTTTCTATCGCGCCGCTCCGTTTTGCCTCGCATCTTGGCATGATCTTCGGTCTGATCGGCCTTGTGGCGCTGGGTTACACCATCGTCGCCTGGCTGGAGGGCAACGTCCTCCCCGGCTGGACCAGCCTGGCTGCGATCGTGCTCATTCTGGGTAGCGTCCAACTGCTGGTTCTGGGTATCTTTGGCGAATATCTCGGACGAATGTACATGGAGACGAAGAGGCGGCCGCTCTACATCGTCAATGAAATTGTATGTTCCGACGTGGTTGCAGAAGGTGCAGATTCGCAGGTGCATCGCTTGCGGACCCTTGCCCGGGGGACCGCCGGTGCTTGAGGCCGAATTCGACAAATTCGCCGATGAATATGAACAGGAGCACGCTGCCAGTATTCGCCTGAGCGGTGAGGCGCCGGCGTTTTTTGCCCGTTACAAGATCAACGACGTGGCTGATGTTCTGCGGCGGCGTGGCGAGAAACCGCTGCGGATACTCGATTTCGGCGCCGGTGTCGGTAACTCGCTGGGACCAATGCGCGAAGCCTTTCCCGACAGCGAGATCGTTCTTCTCGATCCATCGGCGCAATCGCTGGACATCGCCCGGACGCGTTTTCCGGGCCAGGCGCATTGCCAGCCTTTCGACGGCCAGACGATTCCTTATAGTGACAACCATTTCGACCTGGTTTTCACCGCCTGTGTTTTCCACCATATCCCCGAGGAGTTTCATGTCGGCCTTCTTGCCGAGATCGGCCGGGTGATGAAGCCGGGCGGGAGTTTTTTCCTGTTTGAGCACAATCCCTGGAATCCGCTGACCCTGCACGCGGTAAAGAACTGCAGCTTCGATGAGAACGCCGTTCTGATCAACGCAGCCCAGATGAAGGCCCGGATGGCCAAGGCCGGCTTCTTCAAGACCGAAACCGTTTACAGGATCTTCTTTCCGCGTTTTCTCGCGAAATTACGGCCACTGGAGCGCTATCTCGCCGGTGTCCCGATGGGAGCTCAATATTTTGTTCACGCGGTCAAGCCGGGTCTTTGAGGCCACGCGCCTCCTGCGGTTTGCAGCAGTCGGATTGCTCAACACCGCGCTTGGATACACGGTTATCCTAGTGGCACTCGCGTTCGGTTGCGGCGACATCGCGTCCAATATTCTCGGTTATGCCAGCGGGCTGATACTTGGTTTCGTCCTCAATAGCCGCTGGACATTTTCAAGCGCCGCACGCCTGCGCAAGGGCACGGCACTTCGATACGCATTGAGCTTTGCGATCGCCTACGGCGCCAACCTGGGTGTTGTTTTGACTGCGCTTTCCTTCGGATTCACCAACAATCCGTGGGTGCATCTCGCCGGTATCTGCATTTATTCGGTTCTTTTTTATCTCGCATCATCGTGGTTCGTTTTCGTTCCCGCCCCTTTGTGTAACCCGTCAGACGACACGGCATTTTGAGAGTAGATCATGACTGCGACTGAGGTGATTTTTGGGAAAACGGGCCCGCAGGATGTGTCTGTCTTGGGTCATGAACAAGCATCTATGGAACAGAGCCGGCGGATCCGTTTGGTCATCTGCCTGTTGATGGTTCTCGCCGTCACCGCACAGTTGCTTTTCTATTCATCGGAACTCTTAAAGGATCCCGACAACTGGTGGCAGGTGAAAGTGGGCCTCGACATGTTGGCAAACAGGATTATCCCGGTTGCCGATACCTACTCGCATACGTTTGCAGGCCAGCC
The DNA here is from genome assembly GCF_965279435.1 of Pararhizobium sp. Taxonomy (NCBI): domain Bacteria; kingdom Pseudomonadati; phylum Pseudomonadota; class Alphaproteobacteria; order Hyphomicrobiales; family Rhizobiaceae; genus Pararhizobium; species Pararhizobium sp. The sequence continues at coordinate 253,704 of NZ_CBDIHY010000002.1, read as the reverse complement.
ATGGATTGCCAAAGAGTGGTTAAGCCAGGTGCTTCTGGGGTCCGCCTACACGGCTTTCGGCTGGAGCGGCGTGATCGTCATCACGGTCTCGTCGGTTGGCCTGATGACGTTCATTTTGACGTGGTATCTCAGCGCTGCGCTAAAACCGATCGTCGCGATCGCCGCTGTCATCGCCGTCACGATTGTCGTGAGCTCCGTCTATAATGCTCGGCCGCTCATTTTCAGCCTTCCGATCATCGTCTTGTGGACGGCAGTGCTGTTCCAAGCTGCCCGTGAGCGGCAGCCACCGCCGTTCTGGCTTTTGGCTTTGATTGCCCTCTGGGCCAATCTGCACGGCACGTTTACCTTCGGCTTCGTGATCGCGGCCTTTGCAGGCTTGGATTTTTTGGCGCGCACACGCCTGTCGCAACCCCGGATTCTCGCCCAGTGGATCGCCTTCGGCCTGCTATGCCCCTTGGTCACCCTGATCAATCCCTACGGCATAAAGGCCATCCTCGCGACCTTTACCGTCACGTCCGGCAACGAGGCGGTTGCCTATATTGGCGAATGGAACCCCTTCAATGCCCGCACGGACGTTCTGCCCGAAATCCTTCTCCTGATCGTCGTCGCCGCCCTGTTGATCACGAGAATCCGCATCCGCTGGACCTATGCCGCCTTCTTCATCTTCACGCTGCACCTGTTCCTCGCCTATTCGCGCTTTCAATATCTCTGGCTGCTGCTGGTACCCATCGTCCTGGCGGCCGATATCGCGGAACAATTTCCAGCCTTGTCGACGCGTCAGTGGATGGGAGAAGCCCGTGATGGTCTTGAACGGGCCATCGCCAAACATTACCGCCGGATCACCGGTGTGGTTGTGGTGGGCTGGTTTGCGGCCTGCGCAGCCTTCCTGAATTTTTCAACGGTCGCTCCGAGCGACACAACGTCCGCATCGGGTGCACTCGCTTTCGCAGAGACACAGGGACTGTCTGGCAATGTGCTGAACAGCTACAATTTCGGCGGCACGCTGATTTTTCACGGCATCAAAACTTACATCGATGGCCGGACCGATCAGCTGTTCCTGAATGGCTTCATGAGCGCAACGGCTGAAATGGGAACGGCCGCAGGCAAACCCATTCTCCAGAAAACGATCGAAGACCACAACATCAAATGGGCGCTCCTGACACCGGACGACGCGCGGATTCCGTTTTTCAATGAGCTTTCCGGTTGGCGCAAAGCTTATGAAGACAAGTTCGCCATCGTTTACATCAATGGCAATTGACGCGTATCTGTCTGGGCAAAGGAGCCCCGCAGCATTTTTGTGCGGGCTTTCCCACCATTTTAGCGATCGGCAACTTCATACCCGGAGGAGGCGGCACGCGGCGGGCCTGGCGTAGAAAAAATATCGATCCAGCTGAATGTACCATTCCAGAACGCGCTGACTCGGTCCGTTTCACGAATGATCTGACGTTGCCACCAGATGGCCCGGCGACACTTCGCGATACTGGATCGGCACGACTTTATAGTCTGCGGGCCGCATCGGGCTTTTGATCTCGTCATTGCCGGTCTTGCCCTTTTCTCGACGCCGGTCCGGATTGGGGATCGGCACGGCTGAGATCAGCTTTTTCGTATAGGCATGCTGTGGATTGCCGAAAACTGCCGCGCGCGGGCCGATTTCAACGATTTCGCCCAGATACATCACGGCAACACGATGGCTGACGCGTTCGACGACGGCCATGTCGTGGGAGATGAACAGGAAAGCGAGGTTGAGGCTTTGCTGCAGATCGAGCAGCAGATTGATCACCTGCGCCTTGATCGAGACGTCGAGCGCCGAGACGCTTTCGTCGGCGACAATCACCTTCGGATCCAGCGCCAGTGCGCGGGCAATGCAGATGCGCTGGCGCTGGCCGCCGGAAAACTCATGCGGATAGCGCGACGCCATATCAGCGGTCAGCCCGACCTTGACCAGCAGATCGGCGACAAGATCGCGCGCCTGTTTTTCGGTTCCCATCTTGTGCTCGAGATAGGGCTCGGCAATCGCCGTGCCGATCCGCATGCGCGGATTGAGGCTGGCGAAAGGGTCCTGGAAAATCATCTGGACGGTCTTGCGCATCTCGCGCATGCCGTTCGGATCCAGCGTCAGGACTTCCGTACCATCGACCCGGACGGAACCTGCCTGCGGCTCGATCAGCCGCATGATGGCGCGGCCGGTGGTGGATTTGCCGCAGCCGGATTCGCCCACCAGCGAAAGGGTTTCGCCTGCATGCAAATCGAAGGAAACGTTTTCGACGGCGTGAACACGGCTGGTCAGGCGGCCGAACAGGCCGGAATGAATGTCAAAACGCTTGGTGAGGTTCCTGACCTCCAGCACCGGGCGTTTGCCGGAGGCCACGGTATCGATCGTTTCGACGGGAGTGTCGGGAAGCCCCGTCGCTGGATCGACGATCGGAAAGCGCATCGGCCGGTCCTTGCCGTTCATCGAACCGAGCACCGGAACGGCGGACAGAAGCGCGCGGGTGTAAGGGTGCTTGGCACGAAAGAAGATATCGCTCGTCGGGCCGGTTTCCACCTGCTCGCCGCGATACATCACCACTGTGCGGTCGGCGATTTCGGCAACGACGCCCATGTCGTGGGTGATGAAGAGAACGGAGGTTCCTTCCTCTTCCTGCAGCGTCTTGATGAGATCGAGGATCTGCCCCTGGATGGTCACATCAAGCGCCGTCGTCGGCTCGTCGGCAATCAAAAGCTTCGGCCGCGAGGCAAGTGCCATGGCGATCATCACGCGCTGGCGCATACCGCCGGAAAACCGGTGCGGATACTCATCGAACCGGGACGCGGCGGCAGGAATGCGCACCTTTTCCAGAAGCCGGATTGTTTCGGCCTTGGCATCGCGCTTGCTGATTGCCGAGTGACAGAGAAGTGCCTCGGAAATCTGGTCGCCGATGGTAAAGAGCGGGTTGAGGCTCGTCATCGGCTCCTGAAAGATCATAGCGACGTCATTGCCGCGCACCTTGCGCATCGCATTTTCAGGCAGTTTCAGGATATCGCGCCCATCCAGCATGACGCTGCCTTCGATGCGACTGGTATCCGCCTGCAGCAGCCGCATGATCGACAGCGAGGTGACGCTCTTGCCCGAACCGGACTCGCCGACGATCGCCACCGTTTCACCGGGGGCGACCGAAAACGAGACGTTGCGCACGACCGGTTTCCACTCCCCATCGACGATGAACGATGTCGTCAGGTTCTCCACCGACAGAACGGGTTGTACGGTATCGATCTTTTGGGCGTGTGAACTGGCCATGACGGGATCCTTGGTTGGGTTTCGAAGCGGTCGGTTCAATCCGGCCAGCGCAGAGCGCCGTCGAAACGGTGCTTGCTGCGGTTTTCCAGCGGCGTGGCGATGATCTCGTTCGAGGCTCGTGCCTTGTCGAGTTCTTCGGCGAGCCGGCTGGCAACGATCGTCTCTTGCCCGGGGTGCAGGTTGCACGGATCGAGATAGAAATAACGATGCTCAACCTCGTGATCGCGCACGATGATCGGTGGCGTGCCGCGCGCCAGCGCGTCGGCAAGATCCCAGGCAGTGATGTGGGCCTCGGGCGCCGAGATGATTACGCGCATGCGGTCCAGCGGGTTGCTGGTTGGATCCGGTTCGATCAACGCCTGAACACCAGGGCGTCCCTCCAGCGTGTCGCGCCACAGATGCAGGTAGCTTGTTTCGCGGGCGCGGATGCCGTCGTGATCGCGCGTCTCCCAGGCTTCAAGGGCTGCCATGACGCCGAAGACACTTTCCTTGCCGACCTTCATGCCGCGGCCGATCCCCATGTTCTGGAGGAAGGCGTTGCGAACCAGTTCCTTCTTGCCCGCCACAATGCCGGAGGTCGGACCGCCAAGGAACTTGTGGCCCGAATAGAGCACGATATCAGCACCCTGTTCGAGAAAGATCCGCAGGTCATATTCCGATGCGGCATCGACGATGACAGGCACGCCCTTGGCATGGGCGATGTCAGCGAATTCCTTGAGGTTCAGCAGGCCGTAATCGACCACGTGATGCGAAATCACATAGAGCGCCGCCGCCGTCTTTTCGTTTATGGCGTTTTCCATGTGGTAGCGATGGGTCGAGGTTGCCTGACCGATCATCACCGTCTTGCCGCCTGCCAGCCGCACGGCTTGGTCGACCGGTGCGCCATAACTGACGACATGCCCCATCTGCACCAGGATCTCTGTCTTTTCCGTGCTGACGTCGGGCAGCTTTTCGATGGCCAGCAGGTTGTTGCCGGTAATCGTTCCGGCAACCGCCAAACTGATGCCCGCTGAGCACGATGCCGTGACGAAGCCCGCTTCGCTACCGGTCAGCCGCGCGATGATGGCGCTTGCCTTGCGCTGCAGATCGTTCATCTCGACGAATTGCGGCAGGATGGACGTCATCGCAGCAATGGCTTCAGGGACCACTATGGATGCACCGAGGCTGGTCATCGTGCCTGAAACGTTGATGACCGGACGCAGGCCAAGCGATGTGCGGATGTCTTCAGTGGGCATTGTCTTCTCCAAAAATTCCGCTGTCGCAATTCGAAGACGTCGTCTTCTGGCAGTCGACAGCTATGCCATAATAATGTAATAACGAGACAAAATCGCAATGTGAGCTTTTGTCTTGGATACCAAAACCCAGCCCGTTTCCACCGCCCTCCCGGACAATGCCAAAGGCGAAAAGCGCTCGCGCGTCAGCGGCATCGACCGGACCCTGCAAATCCTCGATTACCTCTACGAGACCGGTGCGCCCTCCGGCGCCTACGCTATCGCCAAGGCCATCGGCGCACCGCTGTCCACAGTCTACGTGATCATCGACGATCTCGTAGACAAGAACCTTCTGACACGCGATGCCGACAGCATGATCTGGCTCGGCGCTCGGCTGTACCATTACGGTCTGGCCTACGCCCGTTCGCTGGATTTCATGAGTGTCGCTACCCATGAAATGCACGATCTTTGCCGTGAGGCCGGCGAAACCGTTCAGGTCTGCGGTCGCGACGGCGATCATATGCTGGTGCTGGCGATGGCGGCTGGCCCCAATCATTTTCAGGTCACGTCGCGGGTGGGAACCCGGGTGCCCTTGAACTGGACCGCGTCCGGCCGCCTTCTGGTCGGGCATCTGCCCGACGATGAACGCCTCGAGCTTTTCAAGCGCTGTGCCCGCTCGTCGCCCACCGGCCGCGCCGATGTCGATCCGGCAACCCTGGCTGCGGCTGCGGCGGACGCCATGCAGGCCCGGCTTTCCATTCAGGCCGGCGAATCCGACTATGCCGTTGCCTGCATTGCCTCGCCGATCTGCGACCGCGAAGGCCAATGCGTCGCCACGATCTCGATCGTCCTGCCGGAGCAGAAGGCTTTTTCCGACGAGACGCATTACACGTCCCATGTCCGCGCGTCGGCGGAACGGATCGAAACCTTGATGGGCTGGCGCAGCCATTGACATGCCGGGTGGTTCCTCAATCGTAAAGGGCGACGATCGCTTCGATCTCGACGGTGATATTGCCCGGCAATGACCCGAAGCCGACGGCCGAGCGCGCATGATGGCCAGCGTCCGCAAAGACCTCGATGAAGAGATCGGAGCAACCGTTGATCACGCTCGGGTGATCCTCGAAATCGGGTTCCGCATTGACCATGCCGAGCAGCTTGACGACGCGCCGGACCCGCGCAAGATCCCCCAGCGCATCCTGCAGAACCGCCAGCAGATTGATGCCGGTCAGCCGTGCGTGGCCATAGGCCTCGGTGACATTGACGCCGCCGATACCGACCTTGCCGGTGTGCATGAAGCCGTTGGCCTCACGCGGCCCCTGGCCGGAGAGATAGATCAGATTGCCTTCGCGCACATGCGTGACGAAATTGGCGATCGGCGGCGGCGGCGGCGGCAACTTGAGGCCGAGCGAGGCCAGCCGCTCGGCAGGCGAGCCCGTCCTGCCGGTAGCGGTTGCTGTGGAACTGTTCACGCGAACTCCTGTGTCCTGCTAAGGCTTTAAGAAACGGCACGGCTACCGGTAGGAATAGCCGTGGCTGTGGCGCACGAGTTTGCGGGCGCGGGGAATGTAGCGGCTGGCGGTAATCGCCTCGGCGCCGATGACGGCATAGCGCGGCTCGAAGATCCGAGTGAGCACCGAGACGTCACCATTGGAATCTGTCGCCTCGATGTCGGAATCGACGAGGTCGAAGATTGTGAAGTCTGCGCGTTCGCCAACTGTGAGGCGATTCTCCATCGAAAGCTTGATGACGGATGCCGGTGCCTGGGTGACGGCTTCAACCACCTTCTCGAACGGCATGCCGACCACCAGCAGCTTCGACATGGTCGTGGCCAGGTCCCAGACCGGAAAATTCATCGAGTGGTTGTGCAGGTCGGTCGAGATCGAGAAGGGCAGCAGGCCCCGGTTGATCGCCGCTTCCGCAACCTTGAACGAGAAGGACGCGCCGCCGTGGCCGATATCCAGCCGGATGCCCTCGCCGGCACACCGCTCAGCCAGATCGAACAGATCCTCATCTTCCATGATGCTCGAACCGGCCTTGCCGTTGAAGCAATGGGTGACGATATCGCCGGGGCCGAGGATTTCGAGCACTTCGTCATAGAGCGCTGGCGGTTCGCCGACATGCACCATCATCGGGATCTTGAGGATCTTGGCGATTTTCTTGCCGAGCTTGACCGGCGTTACGCCCCAGGAACCAGTGATAACGTGGCTCGCCCGTACCTTGATGCCGACGATGTGCTCGCTGTTTTCGGCATAGACTTCCAGAATGCGGTCGAGGTTGATGTCCTGAATGCTCCTGAGTTCGGCAACGCGGTTGCAGGCGACAAGGCCGATGGAGCCCAGATTGATGAACGCCTTGATGCGTTCGCGCGACGGCTCGATGATATACTCGCGAAAACCATGGAAATTGGCCTCACCGGCAGAGCCGGCATCGACCAGCGTGGTGACGCCACGCTCGGCGCCGCATTCGGATGGGCGCAGCGAAATATCCGTTCCGCCGTGCCAGATATGGACGTGCAGATCTATCCAGCCGGGCGAAATCCACGCACCCTTGCCGTCAATACGTTGGACATCGGCAGATACCGCAAGCGACGGACCGGTTTCGGCGATGCGGCCATCCGCGTTGATGAGAATATCGATCAAGGTGTTGGGTGCACCGGTACCGAAAGCCATGGGTTTGACGTTGGCGAGAAGCACAGGCCCCCTCGCCTCATATCCGGAAGACATGATTCATAAGTCCTTTCGAAGTCTTGGATCGAGAAGATCGCGCAGTCCGTCGCCAACCATCTGCAGCGACAGCACGGAGAGAATGATGGCAAAGCCCGGAAACAGCGTCATCCAGTCGGCTTGGCCGATATATTGCCGCCCGGCGGATATCATCGTGCCCCAGGTGGGGATTTCCGGGCTGACGCCGAGGCCGAGGAACGAAAGGCCCGCTTCCGCCAGCATGGCGCTGGCAAACAGGAACGTGCCCTGCACGAGGATCGGCGACAGGAGGTTGCGCAGCACATGCCGGGTCATGATATGCCGGGTCGAAATACCAAGCGCCCGAGACGCCTCGATATAGGGCAGTTCGCGAATGACCAGCGTCGAGGCGCGGACGATACGGGCCAGGCGTGGCGCATAAACGATGCTGAGCGCGATGATGACGGTGGTCAGCGACGGCCCAAGAGCTGCGACCAGAGCGATGGCGAGCAGAATGTCCGGAAAGGCCATCATCGCATCGATCAGCCGGGCAATCGGCGCATCGAACTGCTTGAAGAACCCGGCGATCAGCCCGAGCGTCACACCGATCACGGCAGACAACGTCACGACGGCAGCGCCGACCAGCAAGGACAACCGTGCCGAATAGATCGTTCGCGAAAACACATCGCGGCCGAATTCATCCGTGCCGAAGATGAAGGTACCGCTTGGTGGTTTCAGCCGATTGATGATCGACAGTTTCGATGGCGAATAGGGTGCGATCAACGGCGCAAAGATAGCCAGAAGCACGAAGATCGTCAGGACGATCAGTCCGAATGCCACCGTCTTGCGCTTTAACAGCCGCCGGATGAACTTGCTGCGCTCGCTGAGCGCCGGTTTGGAGACGATTGCTGTCATCAGTAACGTACCCTCGGATCGACCAGCAGATAGAGCATGTCGATGGCAAAATTGATCAGGACGTAGAGCGCAGCGATGACCAGCAGCGCACCCTGAATGACCGGATAATCGCGCCGGAGCACGGCGGATACCACCAGGTTACCAATGCCCGGCAGACCGAACACGGTCTCCGTCACCACCGCTCCGGAAACAAGAACCGCCGCTGTCAGGCCGATGACGGTCAGGATCGGGATCAGCGCATTTTTCAGGGCGTGCTTGAGGATGACGCGGCGCTCGATCAGTCCCTTGGCCCGCGCAGTGCGGATATAATCATCGCCGAGCACATCGAGCATCGAGGCGCGTGTAAATCGCAGGACCAGTGCCGAGGAGACGATCCCGAGGGCAAAAGAGGGGAGGGCCAGGTGATACATCCGCTCGGTAAACGTCGATCCCGGCCCGCCATAACCGGACACCGGAAACAGATCGAAACGGACGGCAAACACCTGCATCATGATTAAGCCGAGCCAGAAGCTCGGGATGCTGGCGGCCAGCATTGCAAGCGCAGTCGCCGCCTGATCGAAAATCGAGCCACGGCGATAGGCCGCATAGATGCCGATCGGCAGGGCGATGGCGCTGGCGATCAGCAGCGAGAACAGCGTCAGGAAAAACGTCGGTTCGGCGCGGTCGAGCAGTGCCGATGTCACGGGCATATTGAGGAAGATCGACTGGCCGAGATCTCCCCTCAGCAACTGCCCCATATAGTAGAAGTATTGGATGCCGAGCGAGCGGTCGAGGCCGAGCTGAGTGCGCAGGTCGGCGATATCCTGGGAGGTGGCGTCCGGCCCGAGCATGACCGCAGCCGGGTCGCCGGGCGTGACGCGCACGATCACGAAGACGATCGTGACGACGAGAAACATCACGACGATCATGCCGAAGAGGCGCTGGAAAATGTACCGTATCATGAAAGCCTGATCCTTATGCCCCGGAAGCCTGCCGGTCCGGAACGGACACCGGCCCTGATGAGCCTGTGCCTTCCCTTATCGAATGATCATTTCGCGATCGATGCGTTCCAGAAATACGGCCACGGAGCCGGATCGACACCTTCAAGCTTGGTCGACTTGGCTGCAACCGCATTGAAGTTGCCGATCTTCATGAAGGCAACGTCATCATAGATCGCCTTCTGGACGTCGGCGAACAGTGCAACGCGCTTGTCGGGATCGACTTCCGCCGTGAAGGCATCCACTGCCGCCTTGCGGGCCGGCGTGTCCCACCAGCCCGGCGAGCTGGTCGAGAGCGAGCCGATCAGAGCCGGTTCCGGCAGGAAGGGGCTATGGGTGATGTAGATATCCCACAGCTTTGGATCAGCCCGGCGCTGCGTCAGCGTCGCCCAATCGACAACCTGCATGTCGACGGTAAAGCCGGCAAGCTTCAGATATTCGGCCGCGACCTGAGCCATCTTGTAATGGAACTCATACTGGCGGCTGGTCAGAATGCGCAGTGGCTCGCCATTGTAACCGGCAGCCTTCAGCGCAGCTGCTGCCCCTTCCGGGTCTGCTACATTATAGGCACCGTCGGTGCCTGCTTCCGTGTGCCAGGAATAGGCCTCCGGATAAATTGCGCCGTCGAGCGAGAAGAAGTCCGGGCTACCAAAAGCGGCGGCCATCATGTCTTCCATGCTCAGCGCCTGGCGGATGGCCTTGCGCACGGCGACGTTCTTGCTGACACCTTCAGCCGTATTGAAGACGAAGACCGGATAACCGAACGGCTTCAGCATCATCGGCTGCGTTGCGGCTGCGGCCTTGATCTTGTCGAAGGATTCGACCGGGATGGAATCCACATAGTCATACTGGCCGGAGACCGCAGCTTCGACGCGCGTATTCGGATCGGGAACGGGCACGAAGCGGATTTCGTCGAGATACTGATGGCGAGCACCACCGTAACCATCACTCTCGCCATCACGCGACTTGTAGCCATCAAAACGGGTCAGCTGGATATACTGGTCAGCCTTGCGCTCTTTCAGCAGATAGGGACCGGTACCGATGAAATCCTTCATCACATCATCCTGCTTTTCAGACGGGATGATGATGGCGGCGGAGTTGTTGAAAGCCAGCAGCGAAGCCAGCGGCGCATAGGGCTGCGTCAGCGTGATCTTGACGGTGGCCGGATCGACGGCCTCGATGGATGTGATGAAGCCAGCCACCTGCTTGCCGCGCGAGGCGATCTTCTCCCAGCGATGAAGCGAAGCGACGACATCCTCGGATGTCATGTCGGTATTGTCATGAAACTTGATGCCGCTGCGCAGCTTGATCGTATAGGTTTTGCCGTCGGCGCTGATCTCCGGCAGGCTCTCCGCCAGAAGCGGCGTGACCTTCCAGTTCTTGTCGAATGTGTAGAGCGTTTCGAAAATGTGTTGCGTGACGATGCCGACGAGATCGGCGGTCGACGACATCGGATCAAGCGTCGGCGGCTCGCCGATCGTGGCGACATTGACGATGCCACCCTTCTCCTGCGCAAACAGGCTGGAAGGAAGGACTGTCAGTGCCGTTCCGAGTAAAAGCGCGGTGATCGTTTTCATGTTGGAGCTCCCATTTGTTCCATTATTATGTTATATGTATTCTTATAACAGAATAATTGGCATTCGATTTCTGTCAATGGGAAAAGAACGAAAAGGATGGGAGAACCGACGACCCAGCTACCGATGGCAAGCGAAGCGCCATTCCAGCTGATATCAATCGATCGAACCGCCGCGTGCGTGAGGCACGGCACCGCACTTAATTTAAGCCTTTGAAAATAATCCGTAAAATATAACCAGAAAGTACAAACCGCCCAGGAAATGGACCTTATTCCGCAACGGTGTCACCGGCACGGCCTTTACGGTAAACCAACGGCTTCAGCCGCAGCTTTTCCACGACAGGGAGAGAATTCGAGGCTCTTCTATCGATTTCGACAGGCTTGTATTCCAGCCGTCCAAGGAAGAGTTATATTTGGGTGCAACCCACGACGACTGTGGCCGGGCTCTGCCAGTCGCGCGCAGGTGAATAGCTTGGTGCGCAATCAGCTACTGTGCATAAGCGCCGCGCCGCAGGCCTTCGATCCAGTTGCGGCAGAGCGCAACGCCATCCTCCGGCCGGAATGCGGCGGGGTTCAAACACCAGGCAAGCCAGAGCCCGTCAAGCAGCGCGGTAAAGGCAATGGATGTCAGCCGCAGGTTACCGATGGCAAAGCCTTCCGCTTCGGCGAGATCGGATAGCAATCCCTCGACGGTAACGACGTAGGACGAATATTCGCCCTGCTGAGAGGCGCTCATGCGCGGCGAATGCAGGATCAGCCCCCAGAACACCACCCAGACACCGAGCACGTCGCGGTCGAACAGCAGTGGCGAAAACGATGCCTCGATAAACGCATCAAGGCGTTCGCGGGGCGACGGCGGGGCGGCATCGACAGCAGCAGTAATCGCCTGCAGCAGGCCGTCCGACATGATGTCGAACGCATAGGCGACCAGTTCGTTGATCTCGCCGAAATGATGGGTGATGAGCCCCTGGGTCACTCCGGCCTCGGCGGAAATCTGGCGCACGGAGACGCCGGCATTGCCGTGCTTGACGATGCAACGCAACGCGGCCTCACCCAGTTGCCGACGACGGTCCTCCGGCGTTTCCCGCCGGAAGCGGGTGGATAGTTTCTTGGCGGGCTTGGTCTTGATCACGTCGGACAGGTCTCGTTCGAAACAAGGCTTATCATTTCCACCGCGCCGATTTCAAAGACTTTTGGTCTACCCAAAAACCGCGCCGCAATAGCTCTCCCTACCGAGGAGACGTTGAAATTAGTATCATAAAATATCGTTATTACAATAGCTTGAAAGAGAAACTATAAGGTCGTATAATTTCCCTTGCGTGAATATTTTTTCCTGCCTATCCTTTTCTCAACAAAGCCGCCAAAGCGCGGCAGCCCGAAACGGGCTGAGGGGAACGAGGTAAGGTCATGATGCGGGATTCCCGTTACGACGTGCTGTTTGAACCTGTGCGGATCGGCCCGGTCACGGCGCCCAATCGCTTCTATCAGGTGCCGCATGCAAGCGGCATGACCAACGCCCTGCCACGGGTGCGTGCTGCCTTCCGCGAGGCCAAGGCCGAAGGCGGCTGGGGCGTGGTCTGCACCGGCGCCTGTTCCACCGATCCGAGCTCCGACGATGCGCCGCTGCCGATGGCAACGATGTGGGACGACAACGATATTCGCGCCCACGCGCTGATGACGGACGCTGTTCACAAGCATGGATCGCTGGCCGGTGTCGAGCTCTGGCATGGCGGTGCCGCCGTCATGAACCGGGCAAGCCGCCTGCCGCCGCTGTCGCCGTCGGGTATTCCATGGATGGCAACCCATATCGGCTTCATGGGCAATCTGCGGCCGAAGGTCATGGACAAATCCGACATTCGTGACGTGCTCAAATGGCAGGCAGAGGCAGCACGAAAGGCCCGCAGCGCCGGCTTCGATATCGTTTACGTCTATGCCGGCATGGGTTATCTCGGTTACGAGTTCCTGTTGCCGCAATACAATCACCGGACCGACGAATATGGCGGCTCGATCGCCAACCGGGTGCGCTTTGTGCGCGAATTGATCGAGGTCACCAAGGATGCGGTCGGCGAACATTGCGGCGTCGCGCTGCGCGTCAGCCTGGAAGAGCTCCGTGGCCGGCCCGGCCAGAACCAGCCGTCCGAAGCCCATGAACTGATCGAACTTCTGGCCGACTGTCCGGACTTGTTCGACGTCAAGATGGATTCAAGTCCCACCGACTGTTCCGCCTCACGCTTCAGCGGCGAGGGCAGCCATGAGCCGGTGATCGAATTCGTCAAATCACTGACGAAAAAGCCGGTGGTCGGCGTCGGTCGCTTCACCTCGCCCGATACGATGGTGTCGCAGATCCGCCGGGGCGTGCTCGATTTCATCGGCGGTGCCCGCCCGTCGATCGCCGATCCCTTCCTTCCCGCCAAGATCAGGGAAGGGCGGATGGAGGAAATCCGCGAATGCATCGGCTGCAATATCTGCATTTCCAGCTGGCATGATGGCGTTCCGGTTCGCTGCACCCAGAACCCGACGGCGGGCGAGGAATGGCGGCGCGGCTGGCATCCGGAGCGCGTTGTCCCGGCCGCCAAGAAAGAGCGCGTGCTGATTGTCGGTGGAGGCCCTGCCGGCCTTGAATGCGCCCTGACGCTTGGCCGGGCCGGACACGAGGTGACATTGGCGCATGCCGGGCGCTCCTTCGGCGGCCGCCTGACCTTCGAAAAGACACTGCCGGGCCTCTCCGCCTGGAACCGTGTCGCCGAATACCGGCTCGGACGCCTGAACGAGATGAGCAATGTCTCGATGTATCTTGAAAGCACACTGGGCGTCGACGAGATCATCGATCTCGCCCCCGATCACGTCGTGGTCGCCACCGGCGCCCGCTGGACCAACATGCTGTATTCGACACTGGAAATCCCTGTCGGAACGCTGGAACATGCCAACGTCTTCACACCCGACGACATCGCTGCGGGGCGACTGCCGGAAGGGCCGGTCCTCGTCTTCGATTTCGACAATTACTACATGGGCGGCGTGCTAACCGAACATCTCGCCGCGCAGGGTATCGACGTCTCCTACGTCACCCCGGCCGGACAAGCCTCGGCCTGGACGATTATGACCAACGAGCTGCCGCTGGTGCATAAGGCCCTTGCCAAGCGCAATGTGCCGGTGACGACGTTGCACATGGTCACTGCGTTTGACGGCGAAATCGCCACCCTGACGCATCTGTTTAATGGCGAGCAGACCCGCGTTAGCTGCCGCTCGGTTCTTATCGTCGGCATGCGCACCCCCCGCAACGAGCTTCATGAGGCGCTGCTCGCCCGCTCCGGAGACCTTACAGCTGCCGGCATCCGCAGCGTCGAGCGGATCGGCGATGTTCTGGCGCCCGGCGCCATCACCCATGCCGTCCACAGCGGCCACAAGCTCGCCCGCGAACTCGGCACTCTCGATATGCACAAACCCTATCGCCGCGATACGCCGTTCGTTGACGCCGTGCCGGACTTCGCTCCGCGCGTCGCAGCGGAATAGGGGGCGGCTGATGAACGCGGTCCAGAGCCTATCGCCATGGTCGATCGCATCACCGCTTGCCGGTGGCGCGCTCCACGCGGCAGGCTCTGGGCTGTTTCATACGCTGCTGCCATTGCGCATCGTCGCTGGCGGCCATGGTGCCAATATCGTCGGGCTTGTCGTCATGGCTGAGGGAGCGGGCTTTCTGCTCGGCTGCATGGGGTCGGTCCGGCTTATTCGCTCTGTCGGTGAAGTGCGGGCCTACGCGGCGTTTTCGGCCCTGTCGGCCGCGCTGCTTCTCTCGCTCGGCGTCGAGCCGGGCGTCGCCGTATTCATGGTCATCATGGCGGTGATGGGGTTCGTCAATGCGGGGCAGTCGGTGATCATTGAGAGCTGGCTGAACGCGATGGTCCCGAATGCGGGGCGGGGCCGCACGCTCACCCTCTACGTTCTGGTCCTCGGCCTCTTTTATGGTCTTGGGCAATTGCTCGCACGCAACATCGATCCGGCCGGAAGCGGCATGTTGATGATTGCCGCCGCCTTCTATGCTCTGGCGCTTGTTCCGGTGACGGCCATCTGGGTCGGCGAGCCGCAGCTGCACGCACCGGTCGGCGTGCATTTCCTGCGTGCCTTCAGGACGTCACCGCTCGGCACACTCGCCTGCCTGATGACCGGACTGATTTCTTCGACCTTTGCCAGCATCGGCTCGCTGTACGGGCTGGAGCTCGGCTTTGCCCAGGACCGCATCGTCGTGCTGATGGCGGCTGTGTCTCTCGGCGCGCTGTTCCTGCAATTTCCGCTGGGTGCGCTATCCGACCGCCTCGACCGGCGCGGCATGATGGTGTGGCTCGCCGTCGTCCTCGCAGCCGTCTGCACGCTGTTTCTGCTGGTCGATGCCGCAACGCCATTCTGGATGCTGCTGATCCTGTTTTCGGTGTTTGGCGGCATTTCGGAAATCTTCTATCCGCTTGGCGTCGCCCATGCCAATGACCGGGCCACATCATCGGAATTCGTATCGCTCTCCTCCAACCTTCTGCTCGTCTGGGCTTTGGGCGGGATGATCGGACCGGCAATTGCCGCGACCGGTGTCCAGCACTTCGGCGCGGCATCGTTCTTCTGGTACGCCATCGTCCTTTCCATAGCCTTTGCAGGCTTTGCCCTGTGGCGGCGCACGCAGCAGCCGGATGTCGGCAACCGCGAGGATTTCGTCACCTATCCCCAGACCTCGCCAGCGGTCTATGAATGGCTGCCACGCAAGGATGATCCCACGGATGGTGATGGCAAAGGCGAGGGGACACCATGACGGACATCGTCGAGACGTTCCCACGCGCGGTGCGGTGCATCGATCCGGTCTTCATTCCGATGAAGGACGGCACCCGGCTTGCCGCCACGATCTGGCTTCCCGATGACGCCGAGACCCAACCGGTTCCGGCAATCCTCGAGCTCATTCCCTATCGCCGCCGCGACGGCACGGTGTTTCGCGATCTGAAGATGCACCCCTATATCGCCGGCCATGGATTTGCCTGCTGCCGGGTCGATATCCGTGGCTCCGGTGACAGCGAAGGCATTCTTCCGGACGAATATACCGAGCAGGAATTTGACGACGCCGAGGAGATCATCGCCTGGCTTGCGGCACAATCCTGGTCGACCGGCGCAGTCGGCATGACCGGCATTTCCTGGGGCGGGTTCAACGCGCTGCAGGTCGCCGCCCGCCAGCCGCCGGCGCTGAAGGCCGTGATCGCGCTTTGCTGCTCGGATGATCGTTATGCCGACGACGTGCATTATCACGGCGGCTGTCTTTTGACCGAGGACGCCATGTGGTCGTCCTTCATTCTCGGCCTCGGAGCCCTGCCACCGGATCCGCAGATCGTCGGCGACCGCTGGCGGTCGATGTGGCTGGAAAGGCTGGAGGCCACCACCTGCTGGTCCGAGACCTGGATGAAGCACCAGCGCCGCGACGCCTATTGGCAGCGTGGTTCTGTTTGCGAAGATTTTTCGAAGATCACCATCCCGGTCTATGCCATCAGCGGCTGGGACGATACCTATTACAACGCCGTGCCCCGGTTGATGCAGGGGCTCTCCGGCCCACGCAAGGGGCTGATCGGTCCGTGGAGCCACGCCTATCCTTTCCTTGGCGATCCGGGTCCTGCGATCGGCTACCTGCAGGAGGCGATCCGCTGGTGGCGGCATTGGCTGGAGGGTATCGATACCGGCATCATGGATGAGCCGGCCTACACCACATGGCTCGTCGAGCCGCATGCACCGGCACCGTTTTACACTGACCATCCCGGCCGCTGGGTCGGTGAACCATCCTGGCCATCGCCGAATGTTTCGCAACACCTCCTGCATCTGAATGACGGCGCACTCTCGCCTTCGGCAGAACTGGGCCAAACCATGATCCTGTCATCGCCTGTGACCGCCGGGCGCGATTTTGGCCGTTACGGCGGCTATGGCGGAACCGTGCCGGACATGGCGCTCGATCAGCGCCGGGAAGACGGCCTTGGCCTCTGCTTCGACACGCAACCACTCGCCGAAGGTTTCGACATGCTCGGCGCGGCCGTTGTCGAACTGACGGCCGCCTGTGATGTGCCGGATGCCTTTATCGTGGCAAAAATCTGCGACGTCGCCCCGAATGGAACGTCGACGCTGGTCACATGGGGTGCGCTCAACCTGACGCACCGCAACGGCAGTGGCGCGCCGGTCAAACTGGTTCCCGGCGAAACGTTCAATGCCCGCCTCGATCTCAACCATACCGGCCGCCGCATTCCCGCCGGTCATAGGCTGCGTCTGGTGCTGACGACACAGCTCTGGCCGATCCTCTGGCCATCGCCGGTTATCCCCACCATCACCATCGCATCCGGTACATGCCGGCTCTCGCTACCGGTCCGCACCCCAGTCGCCGGCGCGATCGCCCCGCATTTCGAACCGGCTGTTTCCTCACCAGCTGTTGCCTCCCTCGAGCTTTCACCCGAAACGCATCGCCGCACCGTGGAAATGGATGTTGGCACGCGCCGGGAAGCAACCACACTGATCAGCGATTTCGGCCGCCAGCAGCTGACCGACCGCGCCATCGTTACCGCCGCCCGTGTCATCGATCGCATGACGATCGTGGAGGGCGATCCGCTGTCGGCGCATCTCGATACTGGCTGGGATTTGAGCTTTGTCAGCGCTGATGCCGATGTCGCAACCCGCTCGAAGGTGACGCTGACCTCGGATGCCAAACAGTTCCATCTGACTTGGCGCCTGGAGGCGTTTGAGCGCGATACTCTCGTTTTCGAAAGGGAGGGCACGACGTGTTTCGACCGCGATCATATCTGACCCAGAGTGTGCGACCATGACACTCTACATCCTGCGCCGGATCGCCCTCGGCCTCGTCATTCTCTTGATCGTCGCTCTCTTGCTGTTCGGCATGATGCACATGATCCCCGGCGATCCAACCGTGGTGGCGCTCGGACCGCGCTCGACGCCGGAAATGCGCGAGGCTTTCCGCCAGATGATGGGGCTCGACAGACCGTTGCTTGAACAGCTCGGCGCATTTCTCGCCCGTTTGGCACAGGGCAATCTCGGCGAAGATGTCTGGAGCCGCCGGCCTGTGCTCACCATGATCCTCGAAGTTCTCCCCTATACCGTCACTTTGGCCGTGGCCAGTTTCATCTGGGCGGTCGCGCTCGGCATCGTGCTGGGTTGCGCCGCCGTCGTGCATCACGGCCGCTGGCCGGACTGGCTGATCGGTGTCCTCTCGGTCGGGCTGGTGGCCGTGCCGTCCTTCGTGGTGTCGCTGTATTCGCTGCTGATCTTCGCCGTCACGCTCAACTGGCTGCCTGCGATCGGTGCCGGCGAACCCGGCGACATCACGGGGCAGGCGAGAGCGCTGATCCTGCCGTCCTTTGCCATCGGGCTCGGCTGGGTCGGTTATGTCTCGCGCATTGTGCGGGCGGCGATGATCGAGGCGATGGGCGAAGGTTATGTCCGCACGCTCCGGTCCTTCGGTGTTCCGGAACGCCGCATCATCTATCGCTACGCCCTGAAACAAGCGTTTCTCGCCGTTCTGTCGGTCATCGCCATCGGCTTTGGCGGATTGCTCACCGGCTCGGTTTTCGCGGAAATCGTCTTTTCCCGGCCCGGGCTTGGCAAGATGACCTACGACGCGGTGATCTCCCGCAACTATCCGGTGGTCATGGGCACGGTGCTGATGACCTCCGGTCTCTATGTCACCTGCATGATTATCGCCGATGTGGTCACGGCCTTTATTGACCCGCGCGTCAGGAGCGCTTTGTAACATGGCACTCGCAGCACCGGACATCCTTTCCAGCGCTGCCGTTCCAGAGCCCGGCCGGCTGTCGCGCATTGCCGCCACCCTGCGCCAGGTGGTCTCGACACCGCTGGGCGCCATCGGCTGTGCGCTGGTGGCGCTGATCGTACTCACCGCCCTGTTTGCTCCGTGGATCGCCCCCTATTCACCAACCGCGATCAACGTCAAGGAGCGGCTTGCCGATCCGTCGCTCAGCCACTTGCTCGGCACCGATCAGCTCGGCCGCGACCTGTTTTCCCGCGTCATTCTTGGCACCCGCACGGCGATGACCGTGGCGCTGGTATCCCTCTCGGTGGCGCTCGCTTTGGCTTTGCCGCTGGGGCTGATTGCCGGTTACGGGCCGCGCTGGCTCGATGCCTGCCTGATCCTCGTCTTCGATAGTCTGAGTTCGCTGCCGATGATCATGTTCGGACTTGCCATGGTCGTGCTGCTCGGCCCGGGTGTCTCCACCGTCATCTTCGTCATCGTCATCTATTCGGTGCCAAGCTATGCCCGGCTGATCCGCACGCAGACGCTCAGCATCAAGGCGCGCGATTTCATCAAGGCGGAACAGGCGATGAATGCCGGTCTCGGCCGCATCCTGTTCGTCCACCTTCTGCCCAATGTCATTGGCCCGCTGCTGATCCTCGCCTGCCTTGATCTATCCACCATCATCACGCTGGAGGCAGGTCTGTCCTTCCTCGGGCTGGGGGTCAAACCGCAGATCCCCAGCTGGGGCAATATTCTCTCGGATGGCTTTTCGGTCATTCGCACAACGCCGCTGCCGGTGATCGCCGGCGGCCTGCCGCTGATCCTGGCAACGATCGGTTTCACCTTCTTCGGCGAGGCGCTGCGCGATGCGCTCGACCCAAAGCTTGCGCGGGAGAGCCGGGCATGAACCTCGAACTGGATGTCCGGCACATGACAGGAACAGCGCTGGCAGAACCGGTGCTCGATATCGCCGGCCTGTCGATTACCTACGGCGGAGCGCCGGCGGTCAGGGGCGTCGACCTCACCGTGCGGCCGGGTGAAGTCGTCGGGGTGATCGGCGAAAGCGGCTCCGGCAAGACCTCACTGGCCCACGCGATCCTAAAGCTCCTGCCGCAGTCGGCAACGGTGACCGGCAAGCGCCTGTCACTCTGCGGTACGGACCTTCTTGGGGCCAATGACAGGACACTCGCCGCCCTGCGCGGCCCTGGCGCTGCCATGATCTTCCAGAACCCGATGACCACCTTCAGCCCTCTGCACACGCTCGGCCGCCAGCTCACCGACCTGCTCTGGCGCGACCGCAAGGCGACGAAGGAGGAAAAGCGGCAGCGTATTCTTGCCGTCCTCCGCCAGGTCGGTTTGCCGGACCCGGCCGCCCGCCTGGAAACCTATCCGTTCCAGCTGTCCGGCGGCATGCTGCAGCGGGTGGCGATCGCGGCGGCCCTGTTGATGCGCCCGTCGCTGCTGATCGCCGACGAGCCGACGACGGCACTTGATGTCACCATGGAGGCGCAGATCCTGCATTTGATGCGCGAACTGCGGGCCGAATCCGGCGTTGCCATCCTGATGATCTCCCATCATCTCGGCGTTATCGCCGAAATCTGCGACCGGGTGGCGGTGATGTATGCCGGCCGTATCGTCGAGGAGGGAACGGTCGAGGCGATCTTCGCCGATCCGCGTCATCCCTATACCAAGGCGCTGTTTGAGTGCGAGCCGTCGCTGCTCGAAACCGGCATCAGGCGGCTGCCGGTGATCGATCACGAAGCCCTGCGCCATGTCGCTCCGATCCAGAGGAATGTGTCATGACGCCAAAAACACCCGTGATCGAGGCGGCGAATTTGACCGTCAGCATTCCGGAAGGGCCGCATTATTTCTTCCAGCCGACCTACAAGCTGGACATCCTGATCGATGTCTCGATCGCCGTTTCCCCCGGCGAAATCGTCTGTGTCGTTGGCGAGAGCGGTTCGGGCAAGACCACCTTCGGCAGGGCACTTCTCGGGTTGATGCGGCCGTCGGGTGGCAAAATCCGCCTTGATGGGACCGCACTTGCGGATTTCTCCAGAAAGAGTTTCCGCAAGGTGCGCCAGCAGGCGGCCCTGCTGTTCCAGGACCCGGCCTCGTCCTTCAATCCGCGCCAACGCATCGGCACAATGATCGCCGAGCCGCGCCACATTGCCGGAGCCGGATCAACCCGGCAGGCCGATATCGCGGCACTGGCGCTGCAGGCCGGTCTGCAACCCGACCTTCTCACCCGTTTTCCGCATGCCCTGTCCGGCGGCCAGGCGCGCCGCGCAGCCGTCGCCCGCGCACTGTCGGTGATCCCCCGCCTGATCATCGCCGACGAACCGACGGCAGGTCTCGATGTTTCGGTGCAGGGTGGTGTGCTCAACCTGTTTCTCGACATTCGCGACCGGCACGACACGGCCTTCCTTTTGATCACCCACAATCTCGCCGTCGCCCGGCATGTGTCGGATCGCATCGTCATCATGTATCTCGGCCGCGTCGTTGAAAGCGGCCCGACAGCGGAGATTTTTCGCGCACCGCGCCATCCCTACACCAAGGCTTTGCTCGACAGCGAACCCGTCCCGGACCCAAAACACCGCCGCGCCGAGCCACCGGTTATCGGCGAGGTTCCGTCTCTGATGGCGCGTCCGGCAGGCTGCGAGTTTCATCAGCGCTGCCGCCATGTTCTCGAGCGCTGCCGCACCGAGGCGCCGGAAGACACGCAGCTTGGCGATGGCCACAGCGTGCGGTGTCATTTTCCACTTCAGGAGACGAAAGCCGTGGCCGCCATGGCCGCAGGATAAAGACGCCAGACAGGACGTGCATCAAAGAAGTCAAAAAAGGGGACAGAGATCATGCCGACCACCATGCCGCTGAACAGACGACAATTCCTGACCGCCAGCGCGGCTGCCGCTGCTGCTATCACCCTTCGACCGGGGCTCAGCTATGCCGTCGAAGGTGATACGCTGGTCATCCGTGGCGCTTCAGACATCGAGATCCTTGACCCCGCTTTCCAGAACGGCCTGCTTGAGGAAGAGATCGGCCGCTGTCTGTTCCTGTCGCTCAACCGGCTGAACGATGTGCGCGAGACACCCGGCTGGCAGCCTTACGCCGCCAAGACGCTGACGCAGAAATCGCCGACCGAGATCGCATTTGAACTGCACGACTGGCTGGAATGGACCGGTGGTTTCGGGCCGGTTACCGCCGATGACGTCAAGTTTTCCTTTGAACGCGTCGCCGACCCGGCCAACACATCCGCCTGGGCCTATGCCTTCGAGGCCATGGACAAGGTCGAGGTCACCGGCGAGCGCACCGGCATCATCCACTTGAAAGCCCCGTCGATCCCGTTCTGGGTGACGACGCTGCCCTACTACATGGGCCATATTGTCAGCCGCAAGGCCGTGGAAAAAGCCGGCGGCAAGTTTACGACAGAAGTTCCCGCCAGCGCCGGTCCGTATGTGATCGAAAAATGGGTGCCGAAGCAGAACCTTCAGCTTGCGCTCAATCCCGGCTGGAAAGGTCCGGTGCCAGCCTTCTCCAGGGTCAAGTTCGAGATCGTCACCGACGATGAAGCCGCAGCCTTGGCCTACGAATCCAAGGCGGTTGCCTATACCAAGATCAGCCTCAACACCCTGGCCAGCTATCGCACCACGCTTCCAGCCGACACGACTCTGATCGAAATGAACGGCAACCGCTTTCTCTGGCTGTCGATCAACCTCGTCAATCCGAAATTCAAGGATGAACGGGTCCGCCGCGCCATCCAGTATGCGCTTGATGTCAGCCAGATCATGGACGGCTCCTATTCGGGGCTGGCAGCCCCGGCGACCGGCGTCGTACCGCCTGGCATGATCGGCCATCGCGATGCGATCCTCTTTGCCCCGGATGCGGAAAAGGCGCAGGCTCTGCTGGAGGAGGCGGGTGTTTCAGATCTGACCATCGAACTCACCGCCATGAATGACAAGACCAGCCAGCTGACCTGCCAGATTATCCAGGCGCTGCTCGGCGCAATCGGCGTCACGGTCGAGATCAAGTCCGTCGATGAAGGTGTCTACTGGACGCTGGGCGACAAGAACGGTGAGACCTGGAAGACGTTCGATATCGTCCTGATGGGCTTTGCCGGTGGCGTCGATCCGTCGGAAAACCTCACCTGGTTCCGGCCGTCGCAGATCGGCATCTACAACTGGTCGCAGTTTGACAGCCCGGAATTCGAGGCCCTGTACCAGCAGGGCACCAACGAACCGGACGTGGAAAAGCGAGGAGCGATCTACAAGAAGATGCAGGACCTGATGGAAGAGTCCGGCGGCTTCGTCTTCCTCACCCACGAGACCTTCGCAGCGGTGACGCGCGGCGGCCTGAAGCCCTGCATTCTAGCTGATGGTTATCTCGATATTCCGCGCTTTGCCAAGGGCGCGATTTAGCAGGCAAAACGACTGCCCGTCCTAGCGGGCCGTGGTTTCCATGTTGGCCAAAGGCACTCTGTCATCCGGCCACACGATGCAATCGAGGGAGTTCAGACATGAATATTGCCCAGACCGCTGCACCTGCGGACCTGCAAGCCAGCCTACCATCGTCGTGGTATCTCGAAGACCGGATCTTCGAGCTTGAAAAGCAGCGGATTTTTCTCAACGAGTGGATCTGCGTCGGCCGTGTCGAGGATATCGACCAGGCCGGTGGCCACAAGGTTTTCCAGACCTTCGGACAAAGCGTGCTGGTGGTCCGCAACCGCGACGGCGCGCTCAAGGCCTTCTACAATGTCTGCCGCCATCGCGGCGCCGAACTCTGCGTCGCGGCGGAAAAGGAAGAGCGGCCCGGCCGCTCGCCGCTGAAGGGCGGCGTGGTCGGCAAAAACCTGATCCGCTGCGCCTATCATTCCTGGGCCTATAATTTCGACGGTGCGCTGGTGGCGGCCCCGCATCTGGCCGAAGGCGTGGCGATCAAGAAGGAGGATTTCTCGCTCTATCCGGTCGGGGTCGATAGCTGGGGCGGATTTCTGTTCCTGCACCTGACGCCCGCAGACGCGCCGTCCCTGGCTGAGCAGCTGGGACCGATGCCCGGGCGCATCGCCCGTTATCCACTCGCCGACCTGCGCGTCGGCGCCGTGCTTCATTATGAGGTTGATGCGAACTGGAAGGTGATCGCCGAGAATTACAACGAATGTTACCACTGCGCCGGCGTGCATCCGGAGCTGTGCGCCGTCGTGCCGGCATTCCGTGAAAACGGCGGCGCTATGCTGGACTGGGAGAACGGCGTCCCGCACCGGGAAGGGGCCTATACGTTCACGACATCCGGCACGACCAGCCGCCGCCCGTTCCCGGGTCTCGACGAGCATGAACTGACGCGGCACAAGGGTGAACTGGTCTACCCGAACCTGTTCGTCAGCCTCGCCTGCGATCACGCCGCCTGTTTTCTCTTGACCCCCAAAGGGCCGAACCGGACCGATATCGACTGTCTCTTCCTGTTCGAGCAGCAGGAGGTCGAAAAGCCGGATTTCGATCCGTCCGATACCGTCGATTTCTGGGATCTGGTCAACCGGCAGGACTGGTCGGCCTGCGAACGGGTCCAGCGCGGCATGTCCAACCGGGTCCATCATTTCGGCTATTACGCACCGATGGAGGATTGGAGCCTGGATATTCGCAACTATGTCCGCAGCCGCGTCGGTGAAGGGGCTGAAGGCTTGGCTGCGGTTTGAAGGCGCGTGCGGATGCGCGTCTGGCAATGAAATCAATGAAGGGAATGCCATGAAAATACTTGTCACCGTCAAGCGTGTCGTGGATTACAACGTGAAGATCCGGGTTAAGCCGGATGGATCGGGTGTCGAGCTTGCCAATGTGAAGATGTCGATGAACCCGTTCGACGAGATTTCGGTCGAGGAAGCTTTGCGGCTGAAGGAAGCAGGCAAGGTCGAGGAAGTGGTCGTCGTTTCGGTTGGTCCGGCCAAGGCCGAAGAGACCCTGCGCACGGCGCTGGCCATGGGTGCCGACCGGGCGATCCTGGTCGAGACCGACGATGCCGTCGAGCCGCTGGCCGTTGCCAAGATCATTAAGGGTGTCGCGGAAGCCGAGCAGCCTGGCCTGATCATCGTCGGCAAGCAGGCGATCGATGATGATTCGAACCAGACCGGCCAGATGCTCTCGGCACTGCTCGGCTGGGCGCAAGGGACGTTCGCCTCCAAGATCGAGCTTGGCGATGGCAAGGCTACCGTTACCCGCGAAGTCGATGGCGGGTTGCAGACCATCGAGATCAAGCTGCCGGCCGTGGTGACCACTGACCTGCGCCTCAACGAGCCGCGTTATGCCTCGCTGCCGAACATCATGAAGGCCAAGAAGAAGCCGCTCGACAAGAAGACGCCAGCCGATTTCGGCGTCGATACCACGCCGCGCCTCAAAGTTCTGAAGACCGAGGAGCCAAGTGGCCGCAAGGCCGGCATCAAGGTCAAGTCGGTCGCTGAACTGGTCGACAAGCTGAAAAACGAAGCCGGCGTCCTCTAAGAATTCCAGAATAAGGAGACTAACATTATGGCCATTCTTCTTCTGGCTGACCACGACAACGCAACCCTGTCCGACCAGACCGCCAAGGCGCTGACGGCTGCGGCAAAAATTGGCGGCGACGTCCACATTCTCGTGGCTGGCAAGGGCGCCAAGGCTGCCGCCGATGCGGCTGCAAAACTCTCCGGTGTTTCCAAGGTGCTGCTTGCCGAAAGCGACGACCTCGCCAACAATCTGGCAGAACCCCTGGCAGCGCTGATCGTATCGCTCGCCGGTTCCTACGACACCATCCTGTCGGCGGCCACCTCGACCGGCAAGAACGTGCTGCCGCGCGTGGCAGCGCTCTTGGACATTGCCCAGATCTCGGAAATCACCGAAGTCGTCTCATCAGACACGTTCAAACGGCCGATTTATGCCGGCAATGCCATCCAGACGGTGCAGTCGGGCGAGGCCAAGAAGGTCATCACCGTGCGCACGGCCTCCTTCGCCTCGGCTGCAGACGGCGGCTCGGCCCCGGTCGAGACCATTTCGGCTGCCGCCAATCCCGGCCTCTCGACCTTCGTCAAGGACGCGCTGTCCTCGTCGGATCGTCCGGAACTGACCTCGGCCAAGATCATCATTTCCGGCGGCCGCGCGCTCGGTTCCGCAGAAAAGTTCCAGGAAGTCATCCTGCCGGTGGCCGACAAGCTCGGTGCTGCCGTCGGCGCATCGCGCGCTGCCGTCGATGCGGGTTATGCCCCGAACGACTGGCAGGTCGGCCAGACCGGCAAGGTCGTCGCACCACAGCTCTATATCGCCGTCGGCATTTCCGGTGCCATCCAGCATCTGGCCGGCATGAAGGACTCGAAGGTCATCGTCGCCATCAACAAGGACGAGGAAGCCCCGATCTTCCAGGTCGCCGACTACGGCCTCGTCGGTGACCTCTTCACAATCCTGCCGGAGCTTGAAAAAGCACTGTAAGCCGCCGCATTAGTCCAGGCATTTTCCGGGCCGTACAGCGACGGCCCGGAAACAAGCCATGCCTATATCGTACCGGCCGTAACGGTTGACCGGATCATCGCAATGTCCTCACGCAGGAACGGCACTGCATCTCTCGACGGCGTCGTTCCAAACTCCCGCGCGTATTGATGGCCCGAATAGTTCGCCGCCGCAATCAGGCCGGGCGCCAGACAGTCGCCGATGCGGGTCACGGACCGGATGCCCGCATCCGCCCATTCGTCACGGCGCGCGGTCAAGTCAAGCCAGAGGCTTTCATCGGGCAGGCGCGCTGTCACCGGCACGAGCGCGGCGCAGTCGATCACCACCGTCTTTCCACTGTAGATGCAGGCCAGTTCGAGGCTCTCGACTGCACGGCCGGAAAGACAGTGAGCGGTGATGATCGTCACGTCCAGATCGATCAGCCGCCGCTGGACCCTGGCCTGTTCCAACGTGTGATTGCTCCACGGAGAGACCTGAGCCTCCGGCGTCACGAAGGTGACTTTCCGCCCCGACGCTGCCAGCAATTCGGCCAGCACGCTGCCCATGTAGAAACAGTCATCATCAAAAATCACCACCGGTCCATCGACCGGGACGGCCTTCGCACCGTCGCTCAACAAGGCATCCGGAGAGACGGTGACACCCGCCTGCAAATAGTCCAGCGGCAGGCAATGCGTGCGCCCGACGCCATCGGAGCGCCAATGCGCGCCTGTGGCGATGGCAATATGGGGGATTCCGTATGCCAAGATATCGTCGGCGCTCAGCGGACTTTGCAGGTACATCTGTGCATTCTGGTAGGTCTTCAATTGCCCCAGCCGCCAGTCCCGGACGCGCGCCCATGTGGCCAACCCCGGCAGCCGGCTTTCCCCGCTGACCCGGCCGCCCCATTCGCGGCCCGCTTCCGCCAAGGTTACGTCGAGGCCGCGCTGCGCCAGCGCACGCGCCGCTTCAAGCCCTGCCGGTCCGCCGCCGATGACCAGCACGGCATCGGCAGTTTCCGCCGCTGCGATCTTTTCCGGATGCCAACCCTTGCGCCATTCCTCGCCCACGGTCGGATTTTGCGTGCAACGCATGGGAACGGAGGTGTTGTCGCCGGATGTACAAATGTTGCAGCCGATACACTCGCGGATATCATCGATGCGGCCTTCCTCGATCTTCACCGGCAGGAACGGATCGGCGATCGAAGGCCGCGCCGCGCCGATGAAATCCATGATGCCCTGCTTGATCACTCGCGCCATGCTGTCTGGCGAGGTGTAGCGCCCAACACCGACGACGGGCTTGGTGGTCACCGATTTGACAAAGCGGATATAGGGCTCCTGAAAGCCTTCCTCTGAAAACCGCGACGTCTGGCTGTCGTTCGACCAGTTCGACAGGTTGACGTCCCAGAGGTCCGGCACTTCGGCCAGCGCCTCGATGATGTCGCGCCCTTCACCCTCGCAGGTAATGCCGGAGGGGCCAAGCAGTTCATCAACGGCCAAACGGACGGCAAGCGCGCAGGTATCGCCGACGACGTCCCGGGCATCGCCCAGAATCTCCCGGAACAGCCGCAGCCGGTTGTCGAAGGACCCGCCATATTCGTCGGTCCGATGGTTGTGCCGCCGCGACAGGAAGTGTTGGATCACACTCATGTCATGGCCGGAATAGATGTAGATGATATCGAAGCCGGCCTGCTTGGCGCGGATGGCGGCGTTGCGGTACCAGCGGCGCATATCGGCGATATCAGACTTGTCCATGGACCGTGCCTGAACCGGATCCAGCCCGTCGCCGACGACATGCGACGGGGCAAGCGGGATCATCCGGCTGAAGCGATTGGCAACGTGCAGCCCGTTGTGAACCAGCTGGATTGCCGCCAGACTGCCATGCGCGTGGATCTTGTCGACCACCAGCGAAAGCGCGCCGATATCGCTGTCATCCCACAGCCGGGCTTCGTTGGCCGGCGTCAGGTCGGATGTCGGGTGGATTTCCGCCTCCTGC
The DNA here is from genome assembly GCF_965279435.1 of Pararhizobium sp. NCBI lineage: Bacteria > Pseudomonadati > Pseudomonadota > Alphaproteobacteria > Hyphomicrobiales > Rhizobiaceae > Pararhizobium > Pararhizobium sp. The sequence goes on along the minus strand of NZ_CBDIHY010000002.1, from coordinate 225,865 downwards.
GTCGAGATCACCGCCCAGCCGCCTTCCGCCTTGATCCCACGCATCTGCGCCTCGGCATTGGGATAGCGATAGCCCATGCCGGAACAGTGGGGGACCTGGTAGAAACGGTTTCGTGCCGTCAGAGGTCCTATTTTCACAGGTTCGAAAAGCACGTCGTAGCGGGGATCTCTCGTCATCGTCTAGCCGTCGTCCACTCTGCTGTTGTCGCTGCCGCCACGGTTTGCCGGACAGTCACCAAAGGCAGGATAGCGGGCTTCAGTCATCTTGCAAGTCAAATTATACAGTCATATAATTACGCCATATCCGATTGGAAATATTCGATTTTAACAGTTTCATAAAATGGCTTCAGCGGCTCTTCACCATCCTTGAACGTTTGGGATAGTCCGTGTGTGCGTCACAGCCCTCGGCACCGCGTTGCCGGCAATCGTGATGGTAGCGTCCCGTTCGTATTCGGTTCCCACCAAACGAATACTTGACTAATATCGTCATGATTACTATGCGAATGGCATATTCGCCAGAAGGGGTGTCTTCATGACCGCACTGCCATATTCCCGCTCTCTCTTGCCGCTGCTCGCCAGTCTGGCGGCGCTGACCTTTTCACCGGCTCGTGCCGATGACATCGTGGTCAAGGATTCGCGCGGGCAGGACATTGCGATCCAGCGCCCCGTCGATAGCGTCGCGATTTTCCCGCTGCCCATTCCCGAAGCGCTGATCGCGCTGGATGGCGGCACGCAGCGGCTGACCGCGATCAATCCACGTGCCAAGGCCGCCCTGATGGGCGGCGTGATCGGCCAGCTGTTCCCCGAAATTGCCGATATTCGCACCGATCTCGTCGCCCCGAACTTCATCCCGAATGTCGAGGAAATTCTGAAGGCCGGGCCGGATGTCGTCGTGCAATGGCAGGCCAAGGGCGACGAACGTGTTGCGCCGATGGAAAATGCGGGCATCAAGGTCGCGACCGTCAGCACGGAATCGCGCGAAACGCGCCGTGGTTATGTCGCCATGCTGGGCCAGATTCTCGGCAAGGAAGACCGCGCCAAGGCATTCCTCGACTGGGAGGACAAGACCGTTGCCGATATCGCTGCCGTTCTTGAGAAGGCCGGCCGGCCCAAACCCCGCATCGCCTTCATCGACAGCATGAACGACAACGAATTCGTCGTCTTCGGCCGGGAAGAGGCTTACTTCGCCGCCTCGGGCCTTGCGAATGCGGCAACGGAAGCGGGCTTTACCGAAGGCTCGGTCAAGGTCGGCGCGGAATCCCTGCTCGAATGGAAGCCGGACATCATCTTCGTCAATTACTACAATGACGCGATCAAGCCGGCAGATATCCTTGCTCATCCGGTTCTCGGCGCACTTGATGCCGTCAAGAACGGCCGCGTCTACAAGACCCCGGCCATCGATCCGGCAACGGCGGCCGGTGGCGAACTCGCCTATCAGTGGTTTGCGGAGATCGGGTACCCTGACCTGTTCCAGACAGACATGCGCGCAGCCGTCACCGATGGCTTCCAGCTGCTCTATGGCAAAAAGCTCTCCGACAAACAGATCGATCAGCTCATGCAGTTGGACTGGAACGGCAAGAGCGCCGGTTACACCGAAGCATTCGGCAAGACCAACTAACTGAAGAGGGGACGACGTGAAAGATATCGGTTTCATCACGTCCGGCGATGGCGCGCATCTGCAATGCTATCAGGACTTCAAGGCCTATCTCGACGAAGAGATCTATCTGCGTACGCTTGAAAGCGTCGATCTCATCGGCTTCAAGGCGATCGTCGTCCCCGATTTTTCCAATCAGGCGCTGCTGCAAAAGCACGCCCGCCAACTGAACGATTACCTCGCCAATGGCGGCTTCCTGATCGTGTTCGAACCCAACCGCATGGACGAATGGCTCGACGTCGTCTCTGTCCAGTGGTTCTCGCGTGAGACGGAGGACTGGAAATGGTGGATGAAGCCGGGAGGCCGCATGGAAGCCTACCAGCCCAACCCCGATCATTCGATGGCGAAGGCCATTCCGCTGGCCGACATGTGCTGGCATTTCTTCGGCGCATTCCGCTTTGCCGAAGGCGCAACCCCGATCCTCAACCTCGACAACGACGAGGGCTGTCTGATGTACGATCAGCCCGTGGCGGGCGGCGGGCGGCTGATCGCCTCGACGATCGACCCGCACACCCATCACGGCCGCCGCTTCATGCCGGCGACGACACGCTTCCTCAACGGTTTCTATCCGTGGCTCAAGGCGGAGGTGCAGGGACGTGGTTGAGCTGGGATCAGCGTTTCGTGGCGGCAAGCGGCCGCATCTGCTCTATGTCCGCTCCACCAGGAGCTACAATATCGACCGCATGGGCGGCCTCGTTCCGCAGGACTGGCGCTACAGCGCGCTCGATATCTACGATCTGGAAAACATCACGCTCGATGATGTCGATGTGCTGTTCGTTTCGGGCATGCACGATCAGATCTTCATGAAATCGATCGAGCCGAAACTGGTTGCCTATCTGGCAGCGGGCGGCCATTTCCTGATCAACGGCCACATCATCCTGCCCTGGCTGCCCTGTCTTTCGCCGTTCAAGACGGTCAGCCCGCGACCCTTCACCAACTGGATGATCCGCCCCGCCGAACCGGGCGCCTATTTCGGACGCATGGATTTCGAGAATTTCCATCGCCACGAAGGTATTCTCGGCCAATATGCCCGCGGTTATACGGATGTCGCGGAAGGCGGCCAGACATTGTGTCTGATCGGTGGCCCAACCGCCGATGGCTCCATCCATGAGGGACCGGTCGACTGGGTCTGGCAGATGCCGGATGGTGGCAAGGTCTTCGTGCACAATGGCGACCATATCGAACAGTTCTGTTCCGATCCCCGCTATCAGCCCAATCTGTTCCAGGACATCCTGCAGGCGCTGATCGGCACCGATGAGGCTTCAGCGCTCGACAAAGACACCGCACCGGGCATTGCCGGCTGATGTCGTCGCTGGTGAAGGAAAACGCCTCGCTCCATACGTCTGACCGGACTGCCGGAACCCAGAGGCTTGTGATGCTGGCGCTGGTTGCGCTGCTGTTCGTGGCAATCATCGCCGCCCTCAGCATCGGCCGCTACTCTGTGGGCTTGTCCGACCTGATGACGCTTGTCGGCGGCTGGTTTGGCCTTGGTGAGGGCCGCGCAGCGGTGACGGAGCCGGTTTGGCGCGTCGTCGAGCTCGTCCGGGTGCCGCGCATGTTGATCGGCGCCTTTGTCGGCGCCGGGCTGGCGCTTTCGGGTGCGGTCCTCCAGGGCGTGTTCCGCAATCCGCTGGTCGATCCGCATGTCATCGGCGTCTCCTCCGGTGCTGCCTTTGGCGGCGTGCTGGCAATTCTCCTTGGGCTTGGGGCCGTGGCTCTCTGGTCGATGGCATTCGCCTTTGGTTTCGGAGCACTTGTGCTCGTGGTGCTGGCCAGCCGGAAAGCCGGACGTTCCTCGATCCTGATGCTAGTCTTGTCCGGCATTGTCGTCTCGGCCCTGTTTTCAGCGCTTGTGTCGCTCGCAACCTATCTCGCCGATCCCAACGACACGCTACCGGCCATCGTCTTCTGGCTGATGGGATCGTTTGCCAGCGCCACCCCCGAGCGCGCCCTCTACATGGTGCCGATCGTGGCGCTGTTTGCCATTCCGCTGCTGATGATGCGGTTCCGGATCAATATCCTGTCGCTTGGCGACGAGGAGGCGAGGGCGCTGGGTCTCAGGGTCGAACCGAGCCGATGGTTCATTTTATGCTGCGTGACGGGCATTACGGCGGCGAGTGTCGCCAATTCTGGCATCATCGGCTGGGTCGGGCTCGTGGTTCCGCATTTCGCCCGCGTTCTGGTCGGCCCGGACCACAACCGGCTTCTTCCGGCGGCCGCACTTCTTGGGGCAAGTTTCATGCTGGCGGTCGATACGATGGCACGATCGCTTGTCGCGGCCGAGATTCCGCTCGGCGTCCTGACGGCGATCGTCGGCGCTCCTGTCTTCATGCTGCTCCTGCACAGGACGCGGGGCGAGGGATGGTAGGAATGATCGAAGGGCACGCGGTCGGCTTCCGTTATGTTGCCGATGCACCGTTCCTGTTCGAGGACCTGTCCTTCACGCTCGACAGGGGGCAGACCGTTGTCTTGCTCGGCCGCAACGGCCGGGGAAAAACAACGCTGCTCAAGTGCCTGGCCGGTCTTGCGACGCCAACGGTGGGAACAATCTGCTGTTTCGGTGCGGTCGGCTATGTGCCGCAGCAATTTGCCACCCCGTTCAGCTATTCCGTTCGCGATGTCGTGCTGATGGGCCGTGCCCGCCATGTCGGCCTGTTTTCCAACCCCACCTCCCGCGATCGCACGCTCGCAGCGGATGCCATCGATCTCGTCGGCCTGAGCGCCTTTGCCGACAGGGCCATCGGCACATTGTCGGGCGGTGAACGCCAGCTTGCACTGATCGCCCGCGCACTCGCTTCCGAGGCCGAAATTCTGCTGCTTGACGAGCCTGCCTCGGCACTCGATTTTCGCAACCAGGCCCTGATGCTCGCGATGCTGAAAAAACTGTCGAAAGATAACGGCTTGACGATCGTGATGACAACACACGAACCCACCCATGCGCTGGAGATCGCCGACCGCGCCATCCTTTTGCATGGTGCGGGCCGCTGTCACGAGGGCAGTATCGAGACCGTCTGTACCGAAGAGCACCTTTCGGAACTCTACGGTATTCCGATGCGACAGCTGCATTACTCGGCCGGTGGCCGCCCGGTATCGAACATTGTCGCAAGTTATGGTCCGGTCCATTCCGAATGAACGCTGCATAGCCGCTGTTTTGTCGCCAGCGAGCCGACATTACAATTCAGCGGGAAACCCCGGCGCGCGCAGATCTGTGCCCACCGCGTCCTCCAGCAGCTTCACCACCTGCGACGACCACGCGTCGCCGCCATAGGTCGAGCGGGCGCGGATGAAAGTTTGCAGCGTCTGCGATGCCAGATCGAGTGGCACGCCGAATTGTTTGCCGAAGCCGAGCGCAAAGCCCAGATCCTTGCAGGCGAGGTCCATGGTGAAGTTGATATTGTAGCTGCCGTTCAGGATCACCTGGCCTTCTGTCTCGTGCACGAAACTGTTGCCCGAACTTGCCTTGATGATGTTGAAGGCATCGGTCAGGTCGATGCCGCCCTTCTTCGCCAGCATCAGCGCCTCGCCGGTCGCCAGAAGGTGGATGAAGGCCAGCATATTGGTGATGACCTTGATCACGGCGGCCTTGCCAAGCGGCCCGGCATGAAAGATCTCGCCTCCCATGGCGCTCAGCGCTGGCAGATGCATTTCAAACAGGTCGCGGTCACCACCGGCGATGACGGTGATGTCGCCAGCGGCGGCGCGGTGAACACCGCCCGTCACCGGTGCTTCCAGCATCCGAATGCCGTGGGCGGCGGCGATGGCAGAAAGACGCTCGATATCGTTCTGGTCGAGCGTGCTCATCTCGATCCACGTCCCGCCGACTTTCAAGCCCGACAGGATGCCGTCCGGACCGGTCAGCACGGCCTCAGAGATCGCCGGCGAGGGCAGGCAGGTGATGACGGCATCAACTTCTATCGCCAGCGCCTGCGGACTGTCCGCCCACAGCGCGCCACGCTCCAGCAACGGCTCCGCCCGGCTGCGATCCCGGTCGTGAACCGTGACCGTAAAACCCTCGCGCACGAGACTGCCGGCCAGGTGCTGGCCGAGATGCCCAAGTCCAATGAAGCCGTAACGCATATCCGTCCTCCGTTTCAGGTTGGCTCCGGAACGCAGGCGGAAACCGATTTCCATCCATCGTATCCGGCCTTGGTTCTCAAGCCGCGTCCTCAAGGATCATCGCAGCACCCTTTTCCGCGACCATCATCGTCGGTGCATTGATGTTGCCGGCCGTGACATTGGGAAAGACCGAGGCATCGACGATACGCAGGCCTTCGACCCCATGCACCCGAAGCCGGGCATCCACGACGGATGTCTTTGCATCCGGTCCCATCATGCAGCTGCCACAGAGATGGTAGATCGAACTGGCATTGGCGCGGAAATAGTCGAGCAGGCTTTCGTCGCTTTCAGCCGCCGGTGACGGGGAAACCTCTGCGTCGATGATGGCTGCGAGCGACGGCGCCGACGCGATCCGGCGCACCAGTCGGCTGCCCTCGATGACATCGGTAATATCGCGGTCGGTCGAAAGGTAGTTTGGCTGGATCAGCGCCGCAGCCAACGGATCGGTGGAGGCAATGGTTACACGGCCTCGGCTGGTGGGACGGCAGGAATTAAAGGCGATGAGGAAACCCGCATAAGGCTCCGGCACCATCGAGGCGCTGGCGTCGACGGGAATGCGGTAGGAGAGGGGATTGAAATAGAGCTGGATGTTCGGTCGCGCATGCGCCGGAGTACCGCGAAAGAAACCACCTGCCTGATTGACGCTCATGGCGAAAGGCCCCTTGCGGGTCAGCAGATATTGCAGCCCCAGTCGCGCCTGTCCGAACAGGCTGCCGAACACGCCATTCAACGTCGGCCGGTTGGCACGGTAGTAGAAGCTTGCAGCCAGATGGTCCTGCAGGTTTTCGCCGACAGCGGGCAGATGACGGCGGATCTCAATCCCCTTTTCGCCAAGTGTTTCGCCATTGCCAATGCCCGAAAGCTGCAGCAGTTTCGGCGTATCGACCGCACCGGCCGAGACGATGACCTCGCGCCGCGCCGAAAATGTCCGCCGGACACCATCCTGCAAAACCTCGACACCGGTCGCGCGCCCGTCCGGCGCAAAGACCAACCGTTGTGCGAAGGCACGGCGCTCGATCGACAGATTGGCCCGCTTTAGGGCCGGACGAAGGTACTCGGCGCTGGAGTGCGAACGCTGACCTTTGCGAGTGTTAATGTCGTAGACTCCAGCACCCTCGATCGAAGCGCCGTTGAAGTCTGTTGTCGATGGCAGCTGCAGCTCTTCGCAGCCCTTCAAATAAGCGTCGGTGACCGGATGGGTCATGCCGCGCATCGGCGTCACATGGATCGGGCCTTTGTCGCCGTGCCAGTGAGAGGCGCCTCTTTCATGGGTCTCGAGCTTCTTGAAAAAGGGCAGGACATCGGCAGCGCCCCAGCCTGAGTTCCCGGCCGCTTTCCAGTCGTCGAAGTCATCGGCCGCACCCCGCACGAAAACCATGGCGTTGATCGAGCCGGAGCCGCCCTGGACCTTGCCGCGCGGCACATAGATCCGCCGTCCGTCGAGCGCGGTTTCCGGCTCGGTCGAATACATCCAGTTGACCTTGGGATTATAGTAGCTCTTGGCGTAGCCGATCGGAATCTTGAACCACAAGGATGAATCCTTGTCCCCCGCCTCGACGAGGAGAACGCTGTAGCGGCCGCTCTCGCTCAGGCGGCTTGCAAGGATGCAGCCAGCCGACCCTGCGCCGATAATGACGAAGTCGTAGATCATGGAAGGTCTCTGTTCGGGCTCAGCCCTTGGCGGGCACGAATTCCTTGACGTCGGCAGGCTCGGCAGCCATCTGCAGATGCAGGCGGTCGCCGGTATAGGGGGAATGCTTCTCAACGACATCGAGATTGAGCTCGATGCCGAGGCCCGGTTCGCGCGACGGAATGAGATAACCATCGTCGAACTGCAGCTTGGTTTTCAGCACCTCGCCGTGGAAACCTCCAAAATCCATGATCGCCTCGTGGATCAGGAAATTCGGGGTGGCGGCCGAAAGCTGGATGCTGGCGGCGGCGCCCACCGGACCGTTGTAAAGATGCGGTGCGATCTGGGCATAGAAGGCCTCGGCCATGCCGGCGATCTTCTTGGCCTCCAACAGGCCGCCGACGCGGGCGACATTCATCTGCAGGATTGCGGCAGCACCCAGCTGCAGCACGCGCTGGAATTCGTATTTCGTCGTCAGCCGCTCGCCGGTCGAGATCGGGATGGATGTGGCGCGCGCCACTTCGGCCATGGCCGCTTCCTGTCCGGGCGGCACCGGTTCCTCGAACCACAGCGGATCGTATTTCTCCAGCCGCTTCGCCAGCCGGATCGCCGAGGACGGCACCATTTGCCCATGCGTCCCGAAGAGGATATCGGCGCGGCTGCCGATCGCTTCGCGGATCTTGGCGCAGAACAGTTCGCAGCGGTCGAGAACACCCATCGAAAGCTGGTGGCCGGAATAGTTGGTATAGGGGCCGGCGGGGTCGAACTTGACGGCGGTAAAGCCCATCTCGACCATGCGGATGGCTTCTTCTGCGGCGAGATCAGGGTCGTTGTAATCGTAGTCGCCGGCCGCATTCTTCGGATAGAGATAGGTGTAGGCGCGCAGCTTTTCGTTGACCGTGCCACCGAGCAGATCGGAGACAGGCCGGCCGGCCGCCTTGCCGATGATGTCCCAGCAGGCGATTTCCAAACCCGAGACGATACCCATCATGGTTGTGTCCGGCCGCTGCGTGAAGCCGCTCGAATAGGCCGCACGCCAGAAACGCTCGATCTGGTGGGGATCGTGATCGAGCAGATAGCGCTGAAAAACATCGTCGATCAGTGGAACCATGGCAGAGGGATGAAACGAGGTCGCATAGATTTCGCCGACGCCCGAAATGCCGCAGGCCGTCTCGAGCTGGACGAAAATCCAGTACATGCCGCCGACATGCGGCGGCGGAACGGCAACCACGTACGTCTTCAGCGATGCGATCTTCATGGGTGGTTCCTCCCTCGCCAGGTGATCAATGTTTCAGGATAACAAGCCGCGTCTGCGTGAATTCCAGCATGCCGTGTTTGCCGTCGTCGCCGCCAAGGCCGGATTTCTTCCAGCCGGCGTGATAGCCCTGATACGGGTCCGCCGGGAAACGGTTGACATAGAGTTCGCCCGCCTCGATCTCGCTCGCTGCCTGCATCACCTTGCGGTAATTCTCCGAAAACAGCACCGAGGCCAGCCCGAACTGGTGATCGCTGGCCAGCGCCAGGGCTTCGTCGAACGTCTCGTAGGACAAGACCGCCAGCACCGGACCGAACACCTCTTCGCGGACGATCTCCATCTCCTGGCGGCAGCCGGTGATCAGGGTCGGCGGATAGAAATACCCTTCGCCATCCGGAAGGACGCCACCGGCCAAAACCGTTGCCCCCTCGGCCTTTGCGCGCTCGACCATCCCATGAATACGGTCGCGCGCCGCGGCATTGGCAAGCGGTCCCATGATATCGGGATCGGTGGCGCGGTCGCCGAAGCGGCGAGCCGCAAAGCCTTGGCGCAGCTTCTCGACCAGAGCGTCGTGGATCGAGGCGTGGGCATAAAGCCGCTCGGCCGAGGTGCAGACCTGTCCGCAATGGGCCGTCTTTGCCCCAAGAACCATGCGGGCGACCGCGTCGATATCAGCATCGGGCTCGACGATGACAGGCGACTTGCCGCCGAGTTCAAGCGACGGCTTGGCGATATTGGTCTTGCAATAGTCGAGCACCGTCTGGCCTGCGGCAACGCTGCCGGTCAGCGTGTTCATGCCGACGGCCGGATGCGTGCACATGGTGCGGGCAACATCGTGCGACATCGTCATGATGTTGATCAGGCCCGCCGGCAGACCGGCTTCCAGCACGGCTTGTGCAAACGCGAAGGCCGAGGTCGGCGTATTGTTGCTTGGGCGGACAACGACGGCATTGCCGGTGATCAGCGCAGGCGCGATCTTGCGCACCAGCGTGTAGATCGGGAAATTGAACGGGATCAGGCAGGCGACGACGCCGATCGGCTCACGCTTGAGCAGCAGGGTCTCATCCGGCGTATCGCTTTCAATGATCTCGCCTTCGATGCGGCGTGCCCATTCAGCATGGTAGCGCATCAGCTCGACGCCATAGATGGCCTCGGCAGTGGCGTCTGCAAGGCTCTTGCCGGATTCCAAGGCAAGCGCCTCGCCAATCCTTGCTGCATGCCGCTCGATGGCATCAGCGAGTTTGCGCAAGGCATCGCCACGCTGGATTGCCGGCAGCTTGCGCCAGGCCTTTTGCGCCCCTTTCGCAGCCTCGACAGCCGTGATGACATCCGCGTCGTTTGCGGCCGGAACCGTAGCGAAGACCCTGCCATTCGCCGGATTGCGCACCTCAATGCAGGGCAAGCCGGACGCCTCGACAAAACGGCCACCGATGAAGTTACGATATTGCGTCATGAACCCACCCGAAACATGGTCTGTTTCAGGCAGTAGAGTGGACATAGCCCTCGGTTCGCAAGCGACTTCTTATCGGGTCAAGCATTCCAAAACCGAATGTTCGGTCTCGCTCATTTTGCAGCGCCGCAAAGGCTGTGATCCAGCGCGACCTCGTTCAGAAGCCACGCACGAAAATCCCGGACATTGGCGGGTTCCGGCTGATCGGTGCGGGTGACCAGCCAGTAGGATTCATGGCCTTCGATTTCGACGTCGAGCACGGGCACGAGCTGGCCGCTTTGCAACTGGCTGCTGACCATGAAGCGATCAACCACGGCTATGCCGAGCCCGTTGCAAGCCGCTTCGATCACCAGGTCGAGAAGATCGAACTCCAGTCCGCCGCGCACATCGGTGTCGCTGAGGCCGGCGGCGTCCAGCCAATGCTGCCAGGTGAGATAACGCTGGTCGGCGGCGGCCAGCACATGCAGGAACGTGAACGATGAAAGGTCGATAGGACCACTCCGGCTGGCTGCGTCCAACAGGCCGGGCGCGCAGACGGCGATATGCCGCTCGGTCATCAGGATGCGCGATTGCAGCACCGGCCATTCGCCATCTCCGAAGCGGATGGCGCAATCGAGCAGACTGCGCTCGGCAAGCGTGTCCTTGAGATCGGTGCTGAGGCTGATCTCAATCTCCGGCAACGCTTCGCGCAGGCACGACAACCGGGGCATCAGCCAGCGTTTGGCAAAGGTCGGCGGCACGTTTATGCGCAGCCGGTTGCGGTTGTTCTTCTCCATGATCGAACGCACCGTCTGCTCGACATTGTGAAACGCCAGCTGCAGCGTTGCCAGAAGCTCGGCACCGGCGCGCGTCAACTCGAGATCATGGTGATGGCGGATCAAAAGGTTTTCGCCCAGCTGCTTTTCAAGATTGCGCACCTGCCGGCTGACCGCACTTTGGGTCAGGTTCAGCATCTCCGCCGCACGCGTGAAACTGCGTGTCTGTCCGACGACCTCGAACACCTTCATCGCCGAAAGCGCAGGTAATTTCCGCATTCCATCGCTTCCATTCAGTGCAGTTGGTCTGTATCAGCCGGGAGGTGGCGTTTATCTATGTTTCAGAGGTTCGGGTCAGGTCAAGTTCCCCATAGTCGCGCTGCAAGATTTGGTGCCCCGAACCAGCCGCAGGGCGTCGCCGCGCAAAGAGCGGCTGCCGCCTTCCGCAATATGGTTGTTGTGATACGATCCACCCAGCCTTGCCTGTTGCGCCTGGCAGCGGAACGAGGGCTTGGCAAACTTGGACAGGCATTTGAACAACATGATCTGGCGACATTTCCCACTCAAAAGCCTGGCGGTCTCCTTGCTCGTCTGGCTGGTCCTGATCGGGCTTTTTGCCGCCCTATCGATGCGGATCGAGTACCAGCGGGCGTCGGAAGAACTCACGGCGACCGGGCAGACGATCCATCGGCTGATCTCCCAGCGGGCGGCGCAACATGATGCGCACCTCACCAGTCTTGTGGCCCTGATCAAGGCAGCGCCCGAGCTCCCCGAAACGGCCATCGGCGAAGTCTTCCAGAGCATTATCCAGTTCTATCCGCGCATCACCGCGATCGATCTTCTACGGCTTCCGGTGGACGCCGTGTCTGCGGCAATGGCATTGATATCGGTGCCGGAAAACCAGCAGAAAACCGATCTCGCCACCGTAGCAAGCGCCATCGCCAAACAGCGGCAGGGTGAGGTGCGAACATATGTGGGTGACGCCCATCCGGACAGGTATCTTCTGGGCAAGCGTGCAACTGCAGGTAGCCCGGGCCTGGCGATCCTTATTCAGGTCGATCCCGCCTTGCTGATCGAAGGCGAAGAGCTGCCCGCATGGGCACATCTGCGTCTCAGTCTTGATGGCCAGCCGGTGCTGGATCGTCCAGCGGAAGGTGGCGGCGAAGCGTCAAGCGCGTTGACGCAACCGCATTTCAGCAAGATTGTCGATAGCCAGAGCCAGCCCTTCACGGTGGACATAAGCCGCCCATTGTCCCTTTTTGATATTCTGAACGGGAGCTGGATCGGTGGTTTTGCGTTCGTTTCATTGCTGATGCTGCTTTTGCTCCAGTTCACCCGGCAGCTGAAGGCCAATGCCAGGAAACTGCAGCAAACGGCCGAAGAAGCAGAGCGAAGAGCCTATCTTCAGGAGCACGAAACGCGGCTTGCCCATGCCTTGCGGGTCAACGCGCTGGGGGAACTGGCGTCGGGAATTGCCCATGAGCTGACACAGCCGCTGACCGCGCTATTAAGCCAGAGCCAGGCGGCCCTGCGCCTCGCTTCCTCTGATAGCCCCGATCCAGACTTGCTCCCCAAAGCACTCAACGCCAATGTGCGCGAGGCCAAACGTGCCGGGGCGATGCTGAAGCGGATGCGCGACTATATTAGCAAGCGCGAGCAGAAATCTGTTCTTGCCGATATCAACCCGATCGTTGCCGATATCGCCGAGCTTGTGCGTGCCGACCTCGAAAAGCGGCGGATCGGTCTCGTTCTCGACCTCGCCACACCATCGCCGCAGGCGGTCGTCGATCCCATCGAAATGGAGCAGGTACTGCATAATCTCATCCGCAATGCTGCCGACGCGCTGCAGGATACGGCTGACAAGACCATCCGTATCGAGACGATCCTGTCTGAGAGCGGCGCGATCATTCGGGTCACCGATACCGGCCCCGGCATCAGTGCGGAAACGCTGCCACGCCTTTTCGAACCGTTCTTCACCACCAAAACCGACGGCATGGGGCTCGGTCTTGCCCTGTGCGCCTCATTGATCGAAAGGATCGGCGGGCATGTTGACGGCCGCAACCAATCATCCGGCGGTGCCGCCTTTACCGTCGCGTTGCCGCCCGTCGAGCAACACCTGAAAGCCGCGCAATGAACCCGTTTCAGATCTACCTGATCGACGACGATGAACCCGTCCGCGAGGCGATAAAGCTGTTGCTGCGGACCTATGGCATGACGGTCGAGACATTCGGCGATCCTGCCACGTTCCTTGCCCATGTCGATCCGAAACGCCACGGCTGCATTCTGGCCGACCTGCGCATGCCGCTGATCAGCGGCCTGCAGATGCACGAGCGGCTGCTTGAACGCGGCATCGGCTGGCCAACCATCATGATCACCGGCCATGGAGATGTGAATGCCTGCCGCCGCGCTTTCAAGGCGGGTATTCTCGATTTTCTAACCAAACCGATCGATGAGCAGATCCTGCTGGATGCTATACACTCCGCGTTCCAGGTCCTGGAGCGCGTCCTTGAAAAAGAGGAATCCATGCAACTGCTGCGCAGCCTGACCGAGCGCGAGCGGGAGGTACTGGATATGGTCTGCCGCGGCTGGGCCACAAAGGAAATCGCTGCCGCGCTCAGCGTTTCGGTACGGACCATCGATGCGCACCGGGCCAACATCGCCGATAAGCTGGGAACCAGCTCCGTGGCCGACTTCGTGCAGTTGACCTCCGCCGGTGCTGCAGGTCCCATAGGTAGGAATACCTAGACGGATTGGTCCCGTTGCGGATTCGGCATCGGCATTTGCACCGCTATTCCTATCGCCAGAAAGCAAGGCGCTTTCACGATAGGAGACAGATGAGATGAACCGTATATTGCTTGCCGGCACCATTGCCCTTGGCCTGACATCCGCAGCCTCTGCCGAGGTTTTGAAGGAAAACAACATACCGCTTGATATCGCGGTAGAACTGGCACAAGGCGCCGTCTCCGCCTGTGCCGCCGATGGCTATAACGTGTCGGCAGCCGTCGTGGACAGGGCAGGTGTGGTTCGCGCTCTGCTGCGCGCAGACAATGCCGGCCCGCATACGGTCAGTGCCGCCAGCCAGAAGGCGTTTACGTCCGTGTCGGCCCGCATTCCGACCAGCGTCATGGTTGAAAACATCCAGAAGAACCAGGGCGCAGCACAGCTCGTCGCCATTGACGGCTTCCTCGTTCTTGGCGGCGGCGTTCCGGTGACGCTAGGCAAGGAAACCATCGGCGCGATTGGCGTCGGCGGAGCACCGGGCGGCCACCTCGATGAGGCGTGTGCCAATGCGGCCATTGCCAAAGTGCAGGATCAGCTCAAGTAAGCCACGGCACATTCTTGAAGGGGATACCCCCGGCGGCCTCGGTCGCGTGGGGGTATCCTTGCGGCAGCTTATTGTCGAAAACAGGCAAACGGCGATCCCTTCCTTCCACGTCGGGCGGATAAAATAGAACACTAATTCAATAGACTATCTTGATTAGATGCCCCGTTGGTTTACCCTTTTCCTCAGCTTACAATTTGAGGATATCCAATGGGAATTTCGGGAAAATTCAAGGCAGCAACCGTCATCGGCGCGGTGCTGATGTCGCTGGCATCGTCGGCAGCCTTTGCTGAGGATGCTGCCAAGCCCGTGCAGGGTGGCACGCTGATTTATCTAGAGCAGCAGCCGCACACCAACCTGTATCCACCGGCCGGCGGCTTCTACCCGAATGGCGGCGTCCTCAACCAGATCACCGACAAACTGACCTATCAAAACCCGAAAACGCTGGAGATCGAGCCCTGGATCGCCGAATCCTGGACAGTCAACGACAACGCGACGGAATATACCTTCAAGCTGCGCAAGGGCGTCACCTTCTCCGACGGCTCGCCGCTTGATGCCAGTGCCGTTGCCAAGAATTTCGATACGTTCGGTCTCGGCAACAAGGAGCTGAAGCAGCCGGTCTCCGAAGTCATCAACAACTATGACCGCAGTGAAGTCATCGATCCGCTGACCGTCAAATTCTATTTCAAGAAACCGTCGCCGGGCTTCCTGCAGGGCACGTCCGTCATCGGCTCCGGCCTGGTGTCGCTGGCAACGCTGGCGCTGCCGTTCGAGCAACTGGGTGATGCGACCAAGATCGTCGGCTCCGGGCCGTTCGTGGTCGAAAGCGAAACGCTTGGCAAGGAGCTGTCGCTGAAGGTTCGCGAGGACTATGTCTGGGGTCCGGCAAAGATCGAACATCAGGGCCGCGCCTGCCTCGACGGCATCAAATATGTGATTACCGGCGAGGACAGCGTCCGCATCGGCGCACTTTTGTCCGGGCAGGCGGACTTCATTCGCCAGGTTCAGGCCTATGACGAAGCGCAGGTCGAAGGGCAGGGCTACAAGATTTATGCGGCCCCGACGCGCGGCGTCAACAATAGCGTTGTCTTCCGTCCGGACAATCCGCTGGTTGCCGATGTGCGCGTCCGTCAGGCCCTGCTGCACGGCACGAATGCGCAGGAAATCATCTCGACGCTGTTTTCGGCCAACTATCCGCAGGCCAAGTCGATCGTCGCGTCGACGGCGCAAGGGTATGTCGATCTCTCGTCCAAACTGAGCTTTGATCCGGCCAAGGCTGCAAAGCTTCTGGATGAAGCTGGCTGGACACCGGGCGCCAATGGCATTCGCGAAAAGGATGGCCTGCCGCTCGTGCTGACGGCGTATGAATCACCGCCGCAGCCGCAGAACAAGGCGACGCTTCAGCTCGTCTCGCAACAATGGGCCAAACTCGGCGTTACGCTGAACGTTCTGGCTGGCGACGCCGGTAGCAGGACCGTCGATGATCTCGATCCGGCAAAGACCCCGGTCTCTCCCGCCATGGTCGGCCGTGCCGATCCGGATGTGCTCAAGAGCCAGTATTATCCGAAGAACCGCGACGTGCTGCGCCAGAAGGGCGGTCCGAGCGACAAGGTCAAATCCTTCGTCGATGACAAGCTGAACGGTTTGCTCGAAGCGCTGTCCTCGGAACCGAACCGCGAAAAACGGCTGCAGATCGCCGGCGAAGTTCAGAGTTACGTGCTCGACCAGGCCTATGCGATCCCGATCTTTGAAGAGCCGCAGGCCTATGCAGGCGCACCCTATCTGCAGGGTGTCGATTTCGAAGCTGTTGGCCGCCCGCGCTTCTACAGCACCTGGCTTGCCGAACACTAAGGCTCCAAGCTTGCCTGGCACTTTGCCGGGCAAGCTGCAATGACAAGGTAGAGAGCGATGGCAAGATACATATTCTCGCGGGTAGGGCAGGCGTTGCTCGTCCTTTGGGCAGCGTTCACGATTTCCTTCGTGCTGCTGCAGGCAATGCCCGGCGATGCGGTGCTGATCAAATTCCAGAACCCGGAATATGGATTGAGCGCCGAACAGATCGCCGATATCCGCGCCGCCTATGACGCCGATGGATCGGTCGTGCTGCAATATGTCCACACGATCGGCAATTTCCTCACCGGTGATTTCGGCTATTCGCTGCAGGCCGGCGTCGCGGTCAGCGCCCAGCTGGCGGCCAACCTGCCATCGACGATCCGGCTTGCCGGGCTTGCCTTTGCCGCCGCAGCCCTGCTTGCGGTGATCATCGCGGTGCTGTCCAATCTTCCCGGCTTTGGCCGTCTGCGGTCCATTATCCAGTCGCTTCCGTCGCTGTTCGTTTCCATTCCGACCTTCTGGCTCGGCATCATGCTGATCCAGATCTTCTCCTTCCGGCTCCGGCTGGTGCCGGTGATCAATCCGGGTGAGTGGGAAGGCCTGATCCTGCCTGTTCTGACCATCGCACTGCCGATCTCAGCACCGATGGCGCAAATCCTCCTGCGCAATATCGACGAGGTGCTGACGCGGCCATTCGTCTCTGTTGCCCGTGCCAAGGGCGCTTCGCACACCTTCGTGCTCTGGCGGCATGTCGCCAAGAACGCCTTCCTGCCGGTGCTGACGGTCGCCGGCGTCCTGTTCGGCGAGTTGCTGGCGGGAGCTGTCATCACCGAAACCGTATTTGGCCTCAACGGCATCGGCAGCTTGGCGGAACAGGCGGTCAATTTCCAGGATGTCGCAGTGCTGCAGGCCATCGTGGTGATCTCAGCCGCCGCCTTCGTCACCATCAACCTCGCTGTCGATCTGCTCTATCCGGTGCTGGATCCACGGCTGAAAGCAAAACTTGGGGGCGTGGCATGACCATTCTCGACACCGCCGAACGGCACCGCAATATCGACAGTCCCAATCCGCTCGACTGGATTTCCCCGGCACCTGCCGCTGAGGCAACCATCGGGGCGCGTGCGAAAGCCCGCTCCCACGCTATCCGCATCCAGCCGGGTCTTGTCCTTGCCTATATCATACTCGCAATCGCGCTGCTCTGGGCTGTCGCGCCCGGCCTGTTCACATTCTATGATCCGGTTCAAGGCTTGCCGGGCCAGCAGCTAAAGGCACCAAGCGCGCTCCATTTCCTCGGAACGGATGCCCTCGGCCGCGATCTTTATACGCGCCTCGTCTACGGTGGTGTTCACTCGCTGTCCGGGGCAATCGCCGCCGTGGCGATCGGGTTGTTCGTCGGCACCGCCCTCGGGGTGATCGCCGGCTCGGTCGGCGGTTGGATCGATGAGGTCATCATGCGCCTCGTCGATGTTCTTCTGTCCATCCCCGTGCTGCTTTTATCGCTCAGCATCATCATTTTGCTTGGTTTCGGTACCGTCAACGCCGCCATCGCCGTCGGTTTCACCTCGATTGCGAGTTTTGCCCGCCTTGTCCGCTCCGAAGTCGTCAGCGTCCGGCGCAGCGAATATGTCGAGGCCGCGTTCGGCAGCGGCGGCACGTTCTTCAAGGTTCTCTGGCGCCATGTCCTGCCGAACTCGCTGACATCGGTGATCGCCTTCACCGCACTTCAGGTCGGCTCCGCCATCCTGCAGCTCTCCACCCTCGGCTTCCTCGGCTACGGCGCGCCGCCACCAACACCGGAATGGGGCCTGCTGATTGCCGAGGGCCGCAACTACATCGCAACCGCATGGTGGCTGACGGCTGCACCCGGCATCGTCGTGGTGCTGGTGGTTCTCTCGGTCAACCGTGTCAGCCAGGCAATCGGGAGGGCGCAGCAATGACCATCTCACCCATCGACCGGCTCGAAGGCACCGTCCTTCCATCTCCGGTACTCGACGTATCCGGCCTGACCATTTCCTATCGCGACCAGAGCGGCACGCGAACCGCCGTTCATGGCATCGACTTCAGCGTCGCGCCCGGCGAGGTGGTGGCCCTTGTCGGCGAGTCCGGTTCAGGCAAAAGCTCGACGGCACAGGCCATCATCGGCCTTCTCCCGGATAATGGACGGCTCGAAAGCGGCAGCATCCGGCTGAACCGGCAAGAGATTGCCGGCTGGCCGCAGAAACGGCTCGATGGCATACGCGGATCGGTGATCAGCCTCGTGCCGCAGGATCCGGGCAACTCACTCAATCCGGTCAAGACGATCGGCAAACAGGTCGCGGAAATTCTTGTCATCCACGGCAAGGCCTCCGGCGCTGCCGCCGACGGACGCGCCATCGAACTGCTCGAACGCGTCGGCCTCAACCAGCCGGCGCTCCGCGCAAAACAGTATCCGCATGAACTCTCCGGCGGCATGAAGCAGCGCGTGCTGATCGCCATCGCCATTGCGCTCAAGCCATCGCTGATCATCGCCGACGAGCCGACCAGCGCGCTTGATGTCACGGTGCAAAAGCACATTCTGGATCTCATCGACGAGCTCCGGCGGGAATATGGCACTGCCGTGCTGCTTGTCACCCATGATCTCGGCGTCGCCGCCGACCGCTCCGACAGGCTGATCGTGCTGAAGCAGGGGCGCATCCAGGAACAGGGTCTGACCGCCGATATTCTGGCCAACCCGCAAAGCGCCTATACCCAGCGGCTGCTCGCCGATGCACCCTCGCTCAATATCCGGCAGCGTCGCGTAGCCGCCGTCGCAAAGGTTACGCAGGAAAAGGCAATCGACGACATCATCATCGTCGAAGGACTGGTCCAGGATTTCGGCCTTGGCGGCAAGGACAAGGGTCTTCGCGCCCTCGATAATGTGTCCTTCCGCGTCCGGCGCGGCACCACGCATGCGCTGGTTGGCGAATCCGGTTCCGGCAAGACGACGACGATCCGAACCGTCGCAGCTTTTCAGAAACCCACTGCGGGCAAGGTGATTGTCGACGGCCTCGATCTGTCCGCACCGCCGCGCGAAACGTTGAGACTGCTGCGCAAGAAGATCCAACTCGTCTATCAAAATCCCTTCGGCTCGCTCGACCCGCGCCAGACTATTGCAGGGATCGTTGAAGAGCCGTTGTTGAATTTCGAGCCGATAGCACGGGCCAAGCGCGCCGAGATCGTCGCCAGCACCATCGAGAAGGTGGGGTTACCGCTCGACGTGCTGCAGCGCCGGCCGCATGCACTGTCCGGTGGCCAGCGCCAGCGCGTCGCCATTGCCCGCGCATTGGTTCTTAATCCGCAGATTCTCATTCTCGACGAAGCCGTGTCGGCGCTCGATGTCACCGTGCAGGCGCAGATCCTGTCGCTGCTCGATACGCTGCAGCGCGACCTCGGGCTCACCTATCTATTCGTCTCGCACGACCTCGCGGTGGTGCGCCAGATATCGGACACCGTCAGCGTCCTCAACGGCGGCAAGATCGTCGAAAGTGGTGCGGTCGAAGAGGTCTTCGAGCGCCCGCAAAGCGCCTATACCCGGGAACTGATCGACGCCATCCCGGGCAAAAAATACCCACTGCTTGCCAGGGGACCAATCTCGACCAATTCAGGAAATATCTGATGACATATACCGTCCAGCCCAAACGGCTCGGCTTTTTCAGCCGCGTCCTCGATCATGGCGATGCGGCGACCCGCTACCGGCTTGTCGCCGAGCAGATCATTCACGCCGAAAAGCTCGGTTTCGACAGCGCCTGGGTGGCCCAGCACCATTTCGACGCGGACGAAGGCGGGCTTCCCGCACCGCTGATTTTCCTCGCCGAACTGGCGGCGCGAACCTCACACATCCGGCTTGGCACCGGCGTGATCACCTTGCCGATGGAAACTGCGGTTCGCGTTGCCGAGGATACGGCAGTGCTCGATATCCTGTCGAATGGCCGGCTGGAGATCGGTTTCGGCACCGGCGGCACGCCACAGGCGTTTCTGCCCTTCGGGCTGGAGAGCACCGACCGGGGAGCCGTCTACGCCAAGAGCATTGCCACCGTGCGCGATGCGTGGGCTGGCCGGGAGCTTGTCGGCGGCAACCGGCTCTATCCGACAGCGCCGCACCTGCTGGATCATATCTGGCAGGCAACCTTTTCCGTTGGCGGCGGCGAACGCGCCGGGCGCGACGGCGACGGCCTGATGCTGTCGCGCACGCAGCCGCGTCCTGTGGAAGCGCCGCAGGCGGCACTTTGGGATTTGCAGAACCCGATCCTCGACGCCTATTTCGCCAACCTTCCGAAAGGCAGAACCCCGCGCATCCTTGGCTCCAGAAGCCTGTTTGTCGCTGATGACCGCAAGGAAGCGCTGCATTTCGCCGAACTTGGATTGCAGCGCATCCGCGAGCGCTTCATCGCCAGCGGCCACATCGTCACGGGGACGACCACCGCCGACCTCATCAAGGCTTTCGATGTGCATGTGGGAACGCCCGAGGATGTGATCGCGTCGCTCAAGGCCGATACCGCCCTGTCGCGTGTCACCGATCTCGTCTTCCAGGTGCATTCGGTGGACCCGCCCCACGCGCTTATTCTGCGCTCCCTCGAGCTGACCGCAACTGTCGTCGCCCCGGCGCTCGGCTGGGCCGGTCAGCCGCCCATGCAGCAACCGCGCCGGTTGGCCGCATCCGCGTGATTTCCGTTTTTTTAAAGAAAGGCAACGACCATGACTGTACCGACACCTGACGTCATCGACCGTCTGGCAGATCTCCACCCCGGATCGTTCGTCGACCGCATCCGCAAGGAACGGCCGGAAACGCGCACCAACGCCCAGAAGAGCTATCTTGCCTTGTTTGAGCCGGCACATGAAGGCGATGTCACGCGGACCGAGCGCTTCGTCGTCGCAACGTTTGTTGCCGGATTACACCGGGCGGATGCGGCCGAAGCATTCTATGTCTCCGGTATCGAAGGCGATGCTGCGGTGATCGCTGCGGTGAAAAGCGAGATCGAGGCCGGGCGGACGAGCGGTCCCTATGGCAAATACCCATCCGGGCCATTGTCCCGCGAAGACAAGCCGGGACCGGTTTTCACCGTGTCGGAATCCGGTCGAAAAGCTCTCGGGCAAAAGCTCTCGGCGGCTCTGGAGCATAGCCATCTGCTGGTCTACCGGCCGCGCGAAGCAAGCCCCGAGGCGTTGCAGGCGCTGCTCGATGCTGGATGGACAACGACGGCGCTCGTCACTTTGTCGCAGATCGTCGCCTTCCTCGCCTTCCAGATTCGTGTGGTCACCGGTCTCGCAGCCCTGTCCGAGGCGGGCGAGGGCACTCTCGCATCCGCAACGGCAGCCGAATAAGGAACCAAGCACATGACTGAGACCGTCATTCATCCCACCATCGACAATCGCCCGGCCGCCTTCACCCAGGCCGAGATCGGCTGGACACCGTGGCTGCAGCCGCTTGCGGAAGAGGACCTGACCGACCGGCACTGGGCCGGGCTCGTCGATGCCTCACGCTCGAAATCGCCCTATTTCATGCTGCTTGCCCGCGATCCGGAAATTTTGGAAGCACGCACCAAGACGGACAAGGACATTTTCTACAACACCAAGGCGGGCCTGCCGCGTGCGGAGCGCGAGCTTTCCGCCACTGCTGCATCGCGCTTCAACGGCTGCATCTTCTGCGCGTCGGTGCATTCCCGCTTCGCTTCGCATCATTCCAAGCGCACCGCCGATGTGCAGAAGCTGCTTGATGAAGGAACCGACGCCGATCTCGGCAGCCGCCGCTGGAATGCCGTCACCAAGGTCTCGGTTGCGCTGACGGAAACCCCGTCCACATTCGGCGTTACTGATATCGAACGGCTGCGGTCTGAGGGTCTCGACGACCTCGAGATTGCCGACGCCATCCACGGCGCTGCCTTCTTCAACTGGGCAAACCGCTTGATGCTCTCGCTTGGAGAGCCAACACCGGCGGCCTAAAATCGTCGCCAAGAGCTTGATCAACCGTTGCCGGTAGATTGCCGGCAACGGCACCCGCCGCTGATCCGTTGGCACCGCGCGGCGCAGAGTCGCAGCAACATGCCGGCACATTTTCAGGGTACCTCTTCCAACAGCCGCACCACCATGCCATGACTGTCGCATGAGGTTCGTTGCGATCATCCATCGGCTGCTTTTGGTGTGCGCCCTGCTCGGGGTCATCGTCGGTCCCGTCAATATCGGGGTGACCGGCAGCGCCATGGCGTCCTCTGTTTCAACGCATACCACAACCATGGACATGCCGGGCGATATGCGCTGCTGTCCTGCCGAAACATCGGATTGTGATGGCGTGGCTTGCCCGCTGGCCCTGCTGTGCGCCACGGTCTTTGTTGGCCATGCCACGGGCGAAACGCCCGTTAAACTTGCCTGGACCGCCCATCAATTTTTGAGCGCGCCGTATCCGGTCCTTGCATCGACACTGGTCGATCCGCCGGCGCGGCCTCCCAGGGTCTGATCACACATCATCGAGGTACCTCGTACGTCTGCAACTGTTGCAGCCGTACGAACATCCTGTGGAATAGATCAGCGGGTCTCGGCGTAGGGCGGCAGTGCATCCTCGTGGATGCTGCCGCGCAAGGCCTCGTCAAACAGGTCGCTTGGCTCGGCCGACTGCGTAAACCACGGGAAGCAAGCTTTCAAAATATAGTCCTTGAAGGAACGACACCATGAACATCAATAGAAGACGGTTTATCTACACGGGCGCCGCCATCGCGGCCGCTTTTACAGGCATCGGGCATGCTTTTGCCGCAGCGCAGACCATGACCGTCTACAAGGATCCGAACTGCGGTTGCTGCCATCTCTGGGCGGAGGCGATGACGGCCGAAGGATTTGACGTCAAGATCGAGGATCGGGACGACCTGACACCGATCAAGGCTCGTCTTGGCGTGCCGGCCGATCTGCAGGGATGCCACACCGCAGTCGTGGCGGGTTATTTCCTTGAGGGCCATGTGCCGCTGGAGGCGGTCCGCAAGCTGCTTGCCGAAAAGCCATCCATCGCCGGTCTGGCTGTGCCGGGCATGCCATCCGGGTCGCTTGGCATGGGGAACGATCCGAATGCCACCTACGATGTCTTTGCCGTGGCAAAGACGGCTGGCACAAAGCCGGCCCTCTACCTGGCGATCAAGCCCAAGGTGTAAGTTGCCTTGCCGTCTGTCGGCGGTTGAACCCGCTACTGCCGTCAGGCAGCATCGGGTTCGTCATGTTTAGGCCAAGTGGTTATGTCGATAGCGCGCGCAATATGGCCTAACGCAAGACCAGCCGCAGTGCGCGTTGCGTCTCCTTCAACAAAGGCAGGTAGCGCGCCACCATCTCGGCAGCGGGCACGTGGGCGGCCGGGGCGCCGATGTTGATGGCAGCAACCACACGGCTGCGATCATTCTCGATCGGAACCGCGATGGAGCAGAGCCCCAGTTCCAGTTCCTGGTCGATAACCGCGCAGCCCTCGGCGCGGATGCGGCGAAGTTCGCCCATCAAGACATCCGGATCGGTCTTCGTCAGCGGCGTATTGGCCTTGAGTTCCGAGCGATCCAGGACGCTGCGTGCCTCAGCCTCTGGCAAGGCCGCCAGCAGAACCCGCCCCATTGACGCACAATAGGCAGGCAGGCGCGAGCCGGGCGAGAGATTGATCGACATCACCCGTTTCTGCGAGGCGCGGGCGATGTAGACCACCTCGGTCCCGTCGAGAACCGAGGCCGACGCGCTTTGGCCGGATTTTTCCGAGAGCTGGTCGAGATAGGGCTGGATCATCAACGGCAGCGGCGTCGCCGACAGATATGCATGCCCCAGTCTTAGCACCTTCGGCGTCAGCGCGAAGAACTTGCCGTCATAGTCAGCATAACCGAGATCGGCCAGTGTCAGCAGACAGCGGCGCACCGTTGCCCGGTCAAGATCCGTCAGTTTGGCGGCCTCGGCGATGGTGAGTTTCGGCCGCATTTCTCCAAAGGCTTCGATGACTTTCAGGCCGCGTGCAAAGCCGCTGACAAAATCCGATTCCTGCATGCCAAAGCTCCCATCATCGTTTTAATATGTGCGTTATACGAACAAATATCAAATAACGCACGAAATATTTGACGGCAGACGAAATCGCGCGCTTATTTGCGCCAACCAGACAGGAAACAGATCAGGAGGAGAATGCCTTGGCACGACTGACTTCGCTGGCAGAAGCCATTTCCGAAAACGTTCATGACGGCGACACCATCGCCATGGAGGGGTTTACCCATCTGATCCCGTATGCTGCGGGTCATGAGGTGATCCGGCAGGGCAAGAAGGATCTGTTTCTCATCCGCATGACGCCGGACATTCTCTATGACCAGTTGATCGGTGCGGGTGCGGCCCGAGGCATGAAATTTTCCTGGGGCGGAAATCCCGGCGTCGGCTCGTTGCATCGTTTCCGTGATGCCGTCGAAAACCAGTGGCCACGGCCGCTGGAGATCGAGGAACATTCCCATGCCGCCATGGCCAATGCCTATGAAGCAGGGGCTGCAAACCTGCCCTTTGCCATGTTGCGCGGCTATATCGGCGCCGATCTCAGCAAGGTGAACCCGAACATCAAGCAGGTGACCTGCCCCTTCACGAGCGAAGTGCTGGCGGCTGTTCCAGCCATCCGCCCGGATGTGACGATCATCCATGCACTCAGAGCCGACCGGAAGGGCAATGTGCTGATCGAAGGCATTCTCGGCGTGCAGAAGGAGGCGGTGCTTGGCGCCAAGCGCTCGATCGTCACAGTCGAGGAGATCGTCGACGAGCTGAACCCGCCTTCGCCGAACTCGGTCGTGCTGCCGTCCTGGGCGGTGACTGCGGTTGTCGAGGTGCCTGGCGGCGCCTTCCCGTCCTATGCGCAAGGATACTATGCGCGCTCCAACGCCTTCTACATCGCCTGGGACGAGATTGCCCGCGACCGCGATACGTTCCAGGCGTGGATCGAGGAGAACATCATGAAGGCCAAGCCGGAAGACTTTGCCAAACATGCGAAGAAGGCTGCGTGAGGAGACAATGATGAGCGCTTTCACCCCCACCGAAATGATGACCATTGCCGCCTCCCGCGCACTGACCAATGACGATGTCTGCTTCGTCGGCATCGGCGCCCCATCGGCCGCCTGCAACGTCGCGCGCCTCACCCATGCGCCGGATATCACGCTGATCTATGAAAGCGGCACAGTCGGCACCAAGCCGGATGTCCTGCCGCTGTCGATCGGCGACGGCGAGCTATGCGACACAGCGCTATTCACCGTCTCGGTGCCGGAAATGTTCCGCTACTGGCTGCAGGGTGGACGCATCACCACCGGCTTTCTCGGCGGCGCCCAGATCGACAAGTTTGCCAACCTCAACACCACCGTGGTTGGCCCCTATGAGCACCCGAAAGTTCGCCTGCCCGGCGGCGGCGGCGCGCCGGAGATCGCCAGCAATTGCGGCCAGATTTTTATCACCATGGCACTGTCCAAACGCGGTTTTGTCGACAAGCTCAACTTCATCACCTCGATGGGCCATGGCGAAGGCGGCAACCATCGCGAACGGCTGGGCATGAAGACCAAGGGCCCGACGCAGGTCATCACTGACCTGTGCATTCTCGAGCCGGACCCGATCACCAAGGAACTGACAGTTGTTTCGATCCATCAGGGCGTGACCCGCGAACAGATCGTTGAGAATTGCGGCTGGCCGATCAAGTTCGCCCAGATCGTGATCGACACGCCGGTTCCGACAGAAACCGAGCTTCAGACCCTGCGCGACATCAACGCCCGCACCAAAAAAGCCCATCAGGGCAACAAGGAGGCCGCGTAAATGACTGAGGCCTATATCTGCGACTATATCCGTACCCCGATCGGCCGTTTCGGCGGTTCGCTCTCCTCCGTGCGCCCCGACGATCTCGGTGCCATTCCGCTCATGGCACTGATGCAGCGCAATGCAAGTGTGGATTGGCAGGCGGTCGATGACGTCATTTTCGGCTGTGCCAACCAGGCGGGCGAGGACAATCGCAACGTCGCGCGCATGTCGCTGCTGCTGGCAGGCCTGCCGCTGGAGGTCTCCGGCACGACGATCAACCGGCTCTGCGGCTCCGGCATGGATGCGGTGATCGCGGCCGCCCGCGCCATCCGTTCGGGCGAGGCGGACCTGATGATCGCCGGCGGGGTCGAGAGCATGTCGCGCGCGCCGTTCGTCATGCCGAAAGCCGAAAGCGCCTTCTCCCGCGCCGCCGAAATCCACGACACGACAATCGGTTGGCGCTTCATCAATCCGCTGATGAAAAAACAATGCGGTGTCGATTCGATGCCGGAAACCGGCGAGAACGTTGCCGAGGATTTTAAGATCAGCCGCGCGGATCAGGATGCCTTTGCCGTCCGCTCGCAGAACAAGGCCGCCGCCGCCCAGGAAAACGGACGGCTCGGCCAGGAGATCACATCCGTCACCATCCCGCAGCGCAAGGGCGACCCGATCGTCGTCGACAAGGATGAACATCCGCGCGCGACGACGATTGAAATTCTTGCCAAGCTCGGCACGCCCTTCAAGAAAGAGGGCGGCACCGTGACCGCAGGCAACGCCTCCGGCGTCAATGATGGCGCGGCGGCTCTGATCATTGCGTCCGAAGCCGCCGTGAAAAAACACGGACTGACGCCGATCGCGCGTATCATGGGCGGGGCCGCAGCCGGCGTGCCTCCACGCGTCATGGGCATCGGGCCCGTGCCTGCGTCGCGAAAGCTGATGGCCCGGCTTGGCATGACGCAGGACCAGTTCGACGTGATCGAGCTCAATGAAGCCTTCGCAAGCCAAGGCCTTGCCGTCCTGCGCGAATTGGGCATTGCTGACGACGATTCACGCGTCAACCGCAACGGCGGCGCCATCGCCCTCGGTCACCCGCTCGGCATGTCCGGCGCCCGCATCACCGGCACGGCCGCACTCGAACTGAAGCTGACCGGCGGCCGCTATTCGCTGTCGACCATGTGCATCGGCGTCGGGCAGGGGATCGCGATTGCGCTGGAACGCGTCTGAGGAGATCGGCGCGGCGGCGATATCGCTTGCCGCCCACATTCCTGCGCATCATGATGGTTCTCTGCCTAGGGAGGAAAGCATCATGACAGACGCACAAACTCCATCTTCGACAAACTGTTGTGACACAGATGGCTCAGATGTTCGGGAACCTGAAGAAAAAGGCGTCGCTCCACCCGCGCCTGTAGGAAAAGAGCCGTGGAGCAATCTTAAAGCAGCAATCGCTCGCGGGTTCAGCGAGGACTTTATGTCCGGTGGACGCGACCAGCCGCCTATCCCTCAATAAGCCAATCCCACATAATTCTCCGCCAGCACCGTCGCCGCCGCCCGGGAGTGGGTGAGATAATCCAGTTCGGCCTCCTGGATCTTCTGATCGAAGGCACCGGTGTCCGGAAACCGGTGCATCATCGTCGTCATCCACCAGGAAAAGCGCACGGCTTTCCAGACGCGGGAAAGAGCGCGGGCGGAATAGGCGTCGATGCCGGCAGACGAGCGCTCCTGATAATACTCGCAGAGACCCGCATGGAGATAATGAACATCGCTGGCCGCCAGATTGAGCCCTTTGGCGCCGGTCGGCGGCACGATATGAGCGGCGTCACCGACCAGGAAAAGTTTGCCGAACCGCATCGGCTCGGCCACGAACGAACGCAGCGGCGCGATCGACTTTTCGAAGGATGGGCCGGTGACCAGCGCTTCGGCATGATGTGCGGGTAGGCGGCGGCGCAGTTCGTCCCAGAACCGGTCGTCGCTCCAGTCCTCGACCTTCTCGTCCAGAGCACATTGCAGATAATAGCGGCTGCGGCTTTCCGAGCGCATCGAGCAGAGCGCAAAACCGCGTGGATGGTTGGCATAGATCAGTTCGTGATTGACCGGTGGCACATCGGCGAGCAAACCGAGCCAGCCAAACGGGTAGACCTTTTCGAATGTGGTGATCGATTTTTCCGGAACGGCCTTGCGGCTGACGCCATGAAACCCATCACATCCGGCAATAAAATCGCAATCGATACGGTGGTTTATCCGATCTTTCTCATAGGTAACATACGGTGAGAAACCGTCGAAATCGTGTGGGCAGACATTGGAAGCATCATAGATCGTCACTGCCCCGATCGCCTCGCGGTGCTGCATGAGGTCACGCGTCAACTCGGTTTGTCCGTAGACCATGACGCCCTTGCCGCCAGTCAGATCCGCAAGGTCGATCCGGTGGTCCCGGCCGTCAAAGGCGAGCGAAAAGCCGCCATGCGGCAAGCCTTCAGCATGCATTCGCGCACCGGCTCCGGCTTCGTCCATCAGCCCGACCGTGCCACTTTCAAGGACGCCTGCCCGAACCCGGCCGAGAATGTAGTCCTTGCCGACACGATCCAGAATGACAGCTTCGATGCCGGCTTTGGCCAGCAACTGCCCGAGCAGCAATCCGGATGGACCTGAACCAATGATGACGACCTGCGTGCGCATTTTTTCCTCCCGAAATAGTGCAGTTGAATTGTTGCACCGGTGCGAGACCGCCTCCATGGACATCGAGCCCAATAAATTGCACAAATCGAACATTCACGATCTTTACGGGACAAAGATGCGCGCGATCCCCACCTATTACCTCTATGGCGAAAAAACCGGCGATTCTCCCGGTTTCTGGCTGCATTGCGAAACCATCCCGTCGCGCAGCAGCCTGCATCACTGGGAGATCAGCCTGCATCGCCATGAGCAGTTCTTTCAGATCCTGTACATCGAGGCAGGATCAGGCGATGCGATCTTTGATGACGTGACACAGACGATTGTCGCGCCCGCAGTCATTACGGTGCCACCTCTTTCCCGACACGGCTTTCGATTTTCGAAGGACATTGACGGTTATGTCTTCACAATTTTGACGTCACACCTAAAGACCATTCCGGCCGATCACAGCCGGTTTGGTGCGTGGCTGAGCCTCCCGCGCCTGACGGCGCTGCTACCGGAACATGCCGACAGCTATTACATCGCCGATACACTGCATCGTCTGGCTGCAGAAGCAGAAGCCCGGCGAACGGGACCGGCGGATCTCTGCGAGGCATACCTGACATCCGCACTCCAGCTGACGGCGCGCCTATCTACGGAAGGGAAGGCTGACGACGATGCGGCAGCGACGGAAAACGAGCAGCGGCTGAACCGGCTGACCGGGCTGATCCACCAGCATTTCCGTTCGCACAAACCTGCATCGTTCTATGCCAATTCACTCGGTATCTCGTCGACGCATCTCAACCGCATCGTCAAACAACGCACCGGTCGCAGTACCCAGAGCCTGATCAACGGCAAGCTGATCGACGAAGCGCAGCGCGAACTGCTGTTTACGCAAATCCCGGTGCAGGAAATCGGCTTCCGGCTCGGTTTTACCGATCCTGCCTATTTCTCCCGTTTCTTCCTGACACGGACAGGCCTCTCGCCACGGCAATGGCGCCGTGGACAGGGCAGGGAGGGCTAACCACGCGCGTTCAAGGCATTTGCGGCAGCTGGATGAACCGCCGGTCACTATCTGCCGCAACGGCCAGCATAGCAGACTGGGGTAATAAACGTAGAGTGCATGGACTGCCGGGAGTTTGCCGGATAGGACTTTGGGCGACGGACGCACCACCTTCCATTTCAAATTGCAGCAGACTTTCGGAGACACCATGAGCAAGGCCCCATCGACGCTTCAGACCGTGAGCACTCCGGCCGTCCTGGTCGATCTCGACATCGCCCGGCGCAATATCGATCGTTTCCAGGCCTATGCCGACGCGCATGGATTGAAGGTTCGCCCGCATATCAAGACGCATAAGCTGCCGGCAGTGGCCGAGATGCAGTTGCGGGCAGGGGCCATCGGCGTCACTTGCCAAAAGGTGTCGGAAGCCGAAGCGATGATTGCCGCCAGCCCGGAGATCAGGGACGTTCTGATCACCTACAATATCCTCGGCGCTGAAAAACTGAGCCATCTCACCGCTCTCGCCCAAAAGGTGACGCTGAGCGTGGTTGCCGATAACGAGACGGTCATCGACGGCCTCTCTAACGCTTTCGCCTCAGAGCCTGCGCCGCTGCGGGTGCTGGTGGAATGCAACACCGGCGCCGACCGCTGCGGCGTGCCGACGCCGGAAGCAGCAGCAGCCCTTGCGCAACGGATCGCCAAGGCGCCCGGTCTCGTGTTCGGCGGCCTGATGACCTATCCGCCGGCAAACGACGCCGCCGCTGTCGAATCCTTCATGAACCGCGCTAAGGCCTTCATCGAAGCCGCCGGCATCAAGGTTCCGGTGATCACCTCCGGCGGCACCCCGTCGATGATGGAAGCCGCCAAGGCACCCGTAACAACCGAATACCGGCCCGGAACCTATGTCTATAACGACCGCTCGCTGGTTACGCGCGGCGTCTGCACCTGGGGCGACTGCGCGCTCACCGTGCTCGCCACCGTCGTTTCAGTCCCCGCTGCCAATCGCGCCATCATCGATGCCGGCTCCAAGGCGCTGACCTCCGACCTGCTCGGCCTGTCCGGCTACGGCCATGTGCTCGGGCGTAACGACATCACCATCGACCAGCTTTCGGAAGAGCATGGCCGCTTGGTCAGCGAAGGGCCGATCAACGTGAAGGTTGGCGACCGGCTGCGCATCGTGCCCAATCACGCCTGCGTCGTCACCAACCTGGTCGATGCGGTGAACATCATCGAGCAGGGCGAGATTTCAGCTCTCTGGCCGGTCGTCGCGCGCGGGCGGATTGTCTGAAATCCTTCTCAATTTCCCGAACAGCGCTAGCCGGATAAATTGAAAACAGCCTCGATCGCGTGCCCATCCGGATCGATAACGAAGGCTGCGTAATAGTTTGGGCCATAGGCCGCGCGTAGTCCGGGGCCGCCATTGTCGCGGCCGCACTTTTCGAGCGCCGCCTTGTGAAAATCTGCGACGGCCCGCCGGTTTGGGGCCGCAAAGGCGAGGTGAAAACCGGACCCGGGCGGCGGCTGTCCTTCCGGGCGAAGTTTGATGGCGAATTTGTCACCGCCGCCGGGAATACCGTAGCCGACGGCCTGGTCGTCAGCACCGGAGCTCATGTCTTCCCAGACGCGAACGTAGCCCAACGGCGCAAGAACAGCATCGTAGAACAGCGCCGAGCGCTCGATGTTCGACACACCAAACGAAATGTGGTGAAGCATGTTCATTGGCGATCCCAATCCATCAGCAACATGAATCGAACACGCGTGACCGATTCAAAACTCTCATTGGACGCATAACGCCGTTCAGGCGATTCTTGCGTCATGAGCAAGCAACCCTATCACCTCCGCGTTCAACGGATCGATCCTGCAAAAAACATGGCGCGCTTCTATGTCATGTCGATCGAACCAACCCTGTTCGGCGACACGTCCCTTGTCCGCAACTGGGGCCGCATCGGCACGTATGGACAATGGCGGGTCGATCTGTTCGCGCATGAAGCGCAGGCCGTCGATCTCTTTCTCACTCTCCTGCGGCAGAAGCGGCGAAAGGGCTACACGCTCGTGAGACGCCGGCACGCGCAAACGCCGTGGTGGGAAGGCCGCTCCATGCAGCCTTCGCCATCCACATCACTCGATGATCGTCCGCTGCGCCTCGATGCGGGCGGTTCTCCATGATGACCAAACAAAGGCAACAATGAAAATCACGGTCATCAGCAGAACGATGGTCGGCGCCGGCGCGCTGTCGATGAAGAACGACAGGTAGACGCCGAAGAAGGATGCCACAGTCGCGACCAGTACGGCGACAATGAGCATCATTCCCATAGTCCGGGTGATCAGGAAGGCAATGGCGCCGGGGGCGATCAGCATGGCGATGGCGAGGATCAGCCCGACGGCCTTCAAGGCACCGACAATCGTCAGCGACAGAAGCGCGAGCAGCCCATAGTGCAGCCAGTTGACGCGCAGACCAACGGCCTTTGCCTGCGCCGGGTCGAAGGCGTGCAGCAGGAAGTCCCGCCACTTGACCGCAAGGATACCCGTCGTCACCAGCGCAATCAGGCCGGTTTGGAGGATATCGGGCCAGCCGATGCCGAGCATGTCGCCAAAGAGGATGTGGTCGAGATGCACGTCGCTCTGGATCTTGACGTAGAGCACTAGGCCAAAACCGAACATGCCGGAAAAAACCACCCCCATCACAGTGTCCTGCTTGATGCGGCTGTTTTCCTTGAGATAACCCGTCAGAAGCGCGCAGGACATGCCCGCAGTAAAGGCGCCGACGGCAAAGGGCAGGCCGACAATGTAGGAAATCACGACGCCCGGAAAGACAGCGTGCGAGATGGCGTCGCCCATCAACGACCAGCCTTTCAGCACGAGAAAGCACGAGAGCATTGCGGTCGGGATGGCCACCAGCACCGAGATCAGCAGCGCGTTGCGCATGAACGCGAATTCGAAGACGGCCGTGAGCATGTCGAGCGACATCATCGGGCCACCTCCAGCGCTTGTGCCGTGCGCCTGCGGGCGGCAAGCAGTCCGTGTTTTGGGGCGAAGACGAAGGCCATGAGAAAGATCAGCGTCTGCAGCATGATGATGATGCCGCCGGTGGCACCGTCGAGGAAATAGCTGAAATAAGCGCCAAAGAAGCTCGTCAGCGAACCGATCGCCACGCTGATCAGGATCAGCCGGGGAAAGCGATCGGTGAGCAGATAGGCAGTCGCGCCGGGCGTCACAACCATGGCAATGACGAGGAAGGCGCCAACCGTCTGCAGTGCCGCGACCGTGCAGGCGGACAACAGGGTGAAGAACAGCACCTTAAGAAAGGTCGTGCGGATACCGATCGAACGCGCGTGGCTCTCGTCAAAGAAGGTCACCATTAGGTCCTTCCATTTGGCTGTCAGGATGATCAGTGAGATTATGCCGATGAGGGCAAGCTGCAGGGTGTCGGCCGGGGTGATGGCGAGAATGTTGCCGAGCACGATCGTCTGGATGTTCACCGAGGTCGGCGACAGCGACACCATGAACAGGCCGAGACCGAAGAAGGAGGTAAAAATCAGTCCGATGATGGTGTCTTCCTTCAGCCGGGTGCGCTGGTTGAGGAACAGCATCGCCCCGGCCGCAAGCCCGCCCGAGAAAAAAGCGCCGAGCGAGAAGGGCAGACCGAGCATATAGGCGCCGGCCACGCCGGGGACGATCGCGTGCGAGAGTGCATCACCGATCAGCGACCAGCCCTTCAGCATCAGATAGGATGACAGGAAGGCGCAAACGGCGCCGACCAGCGCGCTCACCCACATGGCGTTCAACATATAGTTATAAGTGAACGGCTCCAGCAGCGTTGTGATCATTTCCCGTCCGCCTCCGGATCGGTCTCTGGCTTGGCCGGCTGCGATACCATCTGGCCCTTGGCGCCGTACATGACCAGCGGCCGCTCATCATCGGTGATAACAGACACCTGCCGCGGATCGGCATCGTCATGCAGGCTGTCGCCTCCGAGCACGAAATGACGCAACACGCCGCCGAAGGCGAGTTCGAGATTTTCCCGGGTAAAGGTGGTTTCGGTCGGGCCATAGGCAAGCACGGTGTTCTTGAGAAGAACCGTGCGATCGCAGAATTCCGGAACGCTGCCAAGATTGTGGGTGGAGACCAGCATCACCCGGCCTTCGTCGCGCAAACCCATCAGCAGGCGGATGATCGCGTCTTCGGTCTTGACGTCAACACCGGTGAAGGGTTCGTCGAGCAGGATGACCCGCCCGTCCTGCGCCAGTGCGCGTGCCAGAAAGACCCGTTTCTTCTGCCCGCCGGAAAGCTCGCCGATCTGGCGTTTGCGGAAATCACTCATGCCAACGCGGGCAAGGGCGGCTTCGACAGCATCGTGATCGGCCTTCTTGGCGATGCGCAGCATGTTCATGTGGCCGTAGCGGCCCATCATCACAACGTCTTCGACGAGGACCGGGAAATTCCAGTCGACTTCCTCCGCCTGCGGCACATAGGCGACGAGGTTCTTCTTCAGCGCTTCAGGCACCGAAAGCCCAAGCACCGAAATTTCACCGCGGGCCAACCGGGCAAAGCCCATGATCGCCTTGAACACGGTCGACTTGCCGCTACCGTTGACGCCGACCAGCGCGGTGATGGTGCCGGTCGGGATTTCGAAGGAAGCATCGAGCAAGGCGCGATGGCCGTTGCGGTAGGTCACTGTCGCGCCGGAGACGCGGATGCCGCTGCCCGGCTGCCCGGCTGCCGGTCCCTGGCCGGGCCGGGCTTTAACCTGAAGGTTCATTGCGAAAGGCCTTTGGCGACGGTTTCTGACGTGACGCGCAGAAGGTCGATATAGGTCGGAACCGGACCGTCCGCCTCGCTCAAGGAATCAACATAGAGCACACCGCCGTATTTTGCGTCCGTCTCGCGCGCCACCTGCTGTGCCGGGTCGGGAGAAATCGTGCTTTCGGAGAAGATGACAGGGATGTTGTTGGCGCGAACGGCGTCAATCACCTTGCGGACCTGCTGCGGTGTGCCCTGCTGGTCGGCGTTGATCGGCCAGAGATAGAGTTCCTTCAGGCCGAAGTCACGGGTGAGGTAGCTGAAGGCGCCTTCGCTCGAAACCAGCCAGCGCTTGTCTTCAGGAATCTTGACTATCTCGGCGCGGATGGGAGCGATCGCCGCCTCGATCTTCTGTTTGTAGGCTTCGGCATTGGCCTTGTAGGTCTCGGCATTGGCGGGGTCATATTTGACGAAGGCATCGCGGATATTATCGACATAGATCAGCGCCGACGAAGGCGACATCCAGGCATGCGGGTTGGGCTTGCCGCTATAGGGGCCTTCGGCAATGCCCATGGGCTCCACGCCCTCGGAGACGACGACCCCCGGGACATCGTCGAAATTCTGGAAGAATTTTTCAAACCAGAGTTCGAGATTGAGGCCGTTCCACAGGATCAGGTTGGCGTCATG
This sequence comes from Pararhizobium sp., assembly GCF_965279435.1. Classification (NCBI taxonomy): domain Bacteria; kingdom Pseudomonadati; phylum Pseudomonadota; class Alphaproteobacteria; order Hyphomicrobiales; family Rhizobiaceae; genus Pararhizobium; species Pararhizobium sp. The sequence continues at coordinate 191,004 of NZ_CBDIHY010000002.1, read as the reverse complement.
CGCCTTCAGGATGTCACGCGGGGTCGGCTGGTAGTTATGGATCTCGGCGCCGGGCTTGGTGATCGATTCGACGGTTGCGGCATCACCGGCAACATTCCTGGCCATGTCGGCGATTACAGTGAAAGTGGTAACAGCCTTGAATTTCTCCTGCGCCGATGCGGCTCCCGCAGCGAGCGCAAAGGCTGCCAGTACCGTTGCTGCCGCCAGGATCCTGCGTCTCGTCCGATCGATCATTCCATACTCCCTTGATTGTCGCCGACAGGACTAGGTGAATGATCTGCACAAGTCAATGCAAATGAGAAGCATTTGCAACTGGCTATTTTCAAAGTTATCGCGCTTGGCTAATGTGCAGCCATGAAACAGAACAAGAATCGCGTTGCGGAATTGGAGGGCGTCCTGAGGGACGGCGGTGTACGCGTGACGCGTCAGCGTGCGGCGATCCTGAAGATACTCGCCATTGCCGAAGACCATCCGGATGCCAGCGAATTGCACCGCCGGGCAAAGGAAATCGACGCTACAGTCTCACTTTCGACTGTCTACAGAACGCTCTCGGCGCTGGAGCAACAGGGCGTCGTGCATCGCCATGCCTTTGAAAGCGCCACGGCCCGGTTTGAAACCGCAGATGCCCCGCACCACGATCATCTGATCGACATCGACACCGGAGCGGTCATCGAGTTCCGCTCCGACAAGATCGAGCAGTTACAAGCCGAGATCGCCGCAGAACTCGGCTACGACCTCGTCCGCCACCGGTTGGAACTCTACTGCCGCAAACGCAAGCCATGACGGGCAGGGGCTGACGCGCACTGCTTTAGATTGGTCGCCGAGCGTTGATGCGCGCCAGGCGCCCCCCCACGAAGATGTGAGGTGCGGGCCGCTCGCTGCACCTCCAGTCAGTCTTCTGAAGTGTTCTTTACACCAAGCTGCGTCAGTATCTGATGCGCTGCAGTGATGCGGTCTTCGTTGGGGTAGTTCTTGTTTGCCAGGATGACGATGCCCAGTTGTTTCTCCGGAACGAACGCGACGTAGGCCCCGAATCCGTTTGTCGAGCCGGTCTTGTTGATCAAAACATCCTCACGCGGCTCTTGCGGCGGGGTGAGCTGCGTCACGGGCGTCGGCTTGTAGATGACCTCGTTCGAGTTGCCTTGCAGCAGCGTGTTCAGATCGACCGGATAGGCATACTGTTCCCAGATCAAATCTTGAGTCATCTTGCCGGCAATGAAGTAGCCTTTGTGGGTCGCCGTGATCGCCCGCTGCAGCTTTTCGTCCAGCGGGATCATTTTCATATTCGCCTGCACGAAACGGAGCAGATCGCTGGCCGTGGTCCTCACGCCGTAGGCTTCCGAAGAAAGGACGGCCGCCGTCACCCGGGCGGGAGCGTCCTTCCTCGTATAGCCCTGAGCATAGTCTTGCATTTTGGTCTTCGGCACATTGATATAGGAGCTGGTGAGCCCGAGCGCCTGAAACAGCTGGCCTTCCATCAAGGCGGCATAGTCACCGTTCATGCTTTTCGCCGTGATGACCCCAAGCATTCCGATGCTCGGATTAGCGTAAGTCCGGTAGGTGCCGGCCTTGTAGGTCGGTTTCCACGCCGCGAAGTAGCGCATCAGCTGGTCGTTGGTCTTGATATCGTCGGGTAGCTGCAACGGAAATCCGCCGGGCGTATGCGTGCCGAGATGGAACAGGCTCACATCGCCGAACGCGGTACCCTGCAGGGAAGGCAGATATGTGCTGGTCTTGTCCGACAGCGAGAGCTGGCCAGTCATTTCAGCATAGGATGCCAGCGTCGCCGTGAACGTCTTGCTGATCGATCCGACTTCGAAGATGGTGGAGACCGACACAGGTTGCCGGGTTTCCTTCGAGGCGACACCATAGTCGAATAAGTAAGGTTTTCCGCCGACGGTGATGCCGATCGCCATGCCGGGAATGTTGTGCTTTTCCATGATCGGCCGGATCACCACATCCACGGCAGCCTTGACCTTGGCCTCGTCGTCAGCGGCATGGAGAACGGCCGTAGAGGCAAACAGGGCAACAAGCGTTGCCATCGAGGCTGCTGTCTTTGTGGTTTTCATATAAGGATTTCCTTTATCTCAAACGACGGTTCGGCGCTTTTTGTCAGCTTCTCGATTGCCGGGGCGACGGATGCTGCTTCCGAGGCAGCAGCCTGGTGGGGCATGATCTGCCTTCTTCTGTCCCCGGCGAAGTTGGCTTCGTGGTGTCTAGTGGCCCTGTGATCCCTTGACAAACGATGATATCTGGGAGGAGACATAAGAAAAACTAAGGCAACCCATGGTTCGACCATTCCTTCCTCTGAATGGCTTGAGAGCCTTCGAAGCGTCCGCAAGGCATCTGAGTTTCACCCGCGCAGCCATCGAGCTGTGTGTGACGCAGGCTGCGGTAAGCCAACAGGTCAAGAGTCTCGAAACGCGACTGGGCGTCCAGCTTTTCCAACGCCTCCCGAGAGGCCTGCAAATAACCGCTGAAGGCGAGGCGCTGCTACCCGTCGTGACCGGCTCCTTCGATCAGTTGGCGGATACGTTGGAACGGATCGAGGGTGGCCACGTTCGCGAACTGCTGTTTTTAGGCGCCGTCGGAACCTTTGCCGTCGGATGGCTTCTTCCACGATTGCCGGATTTCCAGCGGCAATTCCCCTTCGTCGATCTCCGCCTGTCGACAAACAACAATCGCGTGGACATGGCAGCGGAGGGGCTCGACTTCGCCGTTCGCTTCGGGAACGGCTCTTGGCACGGCACGGAGGCGATCGAGCTGTTCGAGGCTCCTCTTTCGCCTCTCTGCATCCCCGAACTGGCAGGCCTGTTGCGAGAGCCTGCTGATCTCGTCCATCAACCGCTTCTCAGAAGTTATCGCAAAGACGAGTGGAGCAGCTGGTTTGCCGCAGCGGGTGTTGCATCGTCACCGCAGTCAAGCAAGGGCATCGTCTTTGACTCATCGCTGGCCATGATGGAAGCCGCCCTCCAGGGCGTCGGCGTCGCCGTGGCTCCGCCGTCGATGTTTCCCCGGCACCTTTCGTCTGGCGCCATCGAGCAACCATTCCCGATCACCATATCCCTGGGAAGCTACTGGCTGACGCGACTCCAGTCCCGGTCGCCGACGCCAGCAATGCTCGCCTTTTCCGAATGGATTACTTCCAAGGTATGGGAGACAGAGTTGGCAGTCGTTCAGACGAAGTGACCAAGCCCTAGAGGTTCATTGTTATCTATTGCAAGTCGCATTTCATCCTTGAACCCACCCGGCTACACACGACAGATAGATAATATGTATTATGGAACTTAATAATACTTCTTAGGCTCACGTTAATCGGCATTCAGATTATCCCCGACACCACTGATAAAAAGGCGTTACATTTCAGAGCAACTTAAATTGATCTTCGGACCGTTTCCGGTCTAATTGCGTCCAGCAGCAGGATCGACACCTTTGCTCGTGAAAACAGCGTATTTCCAATAGAGGACTTCCTTTGAAAAAGACATTCATGATAGCCGCCGCATTTGCCATGATGCCGTTTCTTGCCCATGCCGAAACGCTTGTTTTTCCGAGCGATGCGCCGATTGCGTCGGTGACCATTCCGGATGCCTGGGGTCCTAAAGAAACTATTTCCGGCATCGAAGCCAAGTCGCCAGATTCGGCGATCTACTTCTCGATCGATGTTGCTACAGATAAGGATATGGACAAGGTCATTGACGAAGCCGTCAAGTTTTTGACCGATAACGGCGTCACCATTGACGCCGCAACGCAAAAAGACTCTGGCGACGTCGAGATCAACGGCATGAACTTCGGTAGCATCGAGTTCGACGGAACAGATGCCGACGGTCCTGTGGAGGTTTCCCTCGGTTTCGCATCGCCTACTGAAGGCAAGATGCTTGTGGTTACGTATTGGGGCACCAAAGCAACCCAGGACGCACATAGCGCTGATCTCGGGGAAATTTTGAAGTCGCTCAAGCCGTCAAATTAGACGCTTTAACAACGGCATGGCATGTAAGCTTGATGAGAGCTTACATGCCATGTCTCAGTTTCCAAACCCGGTCAGAAACGATGTTAGATTGTCACCAAGTTGGTCGCAGAGATAGCCACCTTCCTGGACGATGACGGTCGGCAGGCCGAGGCTGCTGATCGCTTCGGCAATGCGTGCGAAGCCCGGCGTCGAGACGGATAGTCCACCGAACGGATCGCCTTCGAAGGCGTCGAGGCCGAGAGCGACGACCAGCGCATCCGGCGCGTAGGCCTCGATACGGCGGTTGGCTGCCTCCAGTGCCCCAAGAAATCCGGCGTCGGCCGTCTTGCGCGGCAGCGGCAGATTGTAGTTGTAGCCGAGACCGAGGCCTTCGCCGCGTTCATCGGCATTGCCCCAGAAGAACGGATAGAAACGCACCGGATCGGCATGCAGCGAGACCGTCAGAACATCGCTGCGACCGTAGAAGATACCTTGCGTGCCATTGCCGTGATGCAGGTCGACATCGAGGATGGCGACACGTTTCGACGAGGCCAGCAGATGCTGCGCGGCAATAGCCGAATTGTTGAGGAAACAGAACCCGCCGGCGACATCGGCAAAGGCATGGTGGCCCGGCGGACGGCAGAGCGCATAGGTGTGACGGGCACCGGCCAGAACCGCTTCCGCGGCCTCGACGGCGCTCCAGGCACTCCAGCAGGCACTGCCCCAGGTATCGGCGGATATCGGGCAGGCCGTGTCGGCCATGTGATAACCGGCCTGACCGACGGCGGAGGCCGGATAACGGCCGTTCCGCGCCAGCGGGTGGATATTCGGGATCACCTCCTCCGAGGCGCCCTCGATCCGCTGCCAGCGCAAAAAGATGTTTTGCAAGAATTCAAGATATTCCGGCGTATGAATGGCAGCGATCGGCTTCAGGCCGTGATCACGCGGCCGGACGATCTCGGATCCGGCGGCCTTTGCGCCTTCGAGCAATCGCGCGATGCGCTCCGGCTTTTCCGGGTTGGGCTGCGGCGCGCCGCTGGAGAGGAACATTTTCGGATCGTGTTTCGCCTGCTCTTCCGCATAGAAGGTCTTCATGCTCATCCCTCAAACCCCGCTCTCGTGCTGTCCGGCAAGCGCCTCGAACGTCTCGCCATAGGCGGCATGAATGCGTTCTTCCTCAGACCACACAAGCCCCATCCGCTGATAGAAATGCTGGGCCGAGACGTTCTTCGCATCGACCGACAGCCGCAGATAGGTACCTCCCCCGGCGCGGACATGTGCTGCCGTGTGGCGTAGAAGCGCTACGCCGATGCCGGCACCGCGAAAGCGCTCCTCGACGGCAATATCCTGAATGTAAGCCCCCTTCTGCCCGCGCCAGGTCGAAAAACTCTGGAAGAACAGGCACATGCCGGCAAATTCCCCACCGATTTCAGCAAGCAACACGGTAAACGCGGGTTGCGGGCCAAAACCATGTTTGCGAAGATCATCCGGGGTTGCTGTGACCTTACCTTCGGCATCGAGATGCTGGGCGATGATCATGAGGCCAGCATGGATAAGATGCACATCTTCAGCCGTTGCGACACGAATTGCCAAAGGCTGGTTTAAGATATCAACCATCAGAAGCCCACCCGATCGCCGCCCTTGAGCGCCAGCATGGTGCGCGCCTCGTCGGGCGTCGCGACCTCCAGCGACAGAGCTTCGAGGATGGTCCGGATGCGGCTCACCTGATCGGCGTTGGATGTGGCGAGTTCTCCTCGCCCGAGATAAAGGCTGTCTTCCAGCCCGACGCGAACATTGCCGCCCATCGTAGCCCCCATGGTGATCAATGGCATCTGCTGGCGGCCAGCAGCCAGCACCGAGAAGCGATAATCGCTGCCGAACAGCTTGTCGGCAATACGCTTCATGTGGCTGAGATTGTCCGGATCGGCGCCGATGCCGCCGAGAATGCCCAGCACGAACTGGATGAACAGCGGTCCTTTCACCAGGCCGCGATCGTAAAAATGCTTCAGCGAATAGAGATGGCCAACATCATAGCATTCGAATTCGAACCGCGTGCCACACCCCTCGCCCAGGCGCTTCAGGATGTCCTCGATATCCGCAAACGTGTTCTTGAAGATCGTGCCCCGCGTCGCCTCCAGCAACTGCGGCTCCCATTCGTGCTGCCATTCCATGCCGGGTTTTGCCAGCGGGAAAATGCCGAAATTCATCGAACCCATATTGAGCGAACACATTTCCGGCTGTGCCTGCAGCGAAGCGGCCAGCCGCTCGTCGAGCGTCATCAGCGAACTGCCGCCGGTGGAAATGTTGATGACGGCATCCGTCGCCTGCTTGATGCGCGGCAGGAATTGCATGAACACCGCAGGATCGGCGGTCGGGCGTCCATCGGCGGGGTCACGGGCATGCAGATGCAGGATCGACGCCCCGGCTTCAGCTGCAGCGATTGCCTGTTCGGCAATCTGATCCGGCGTGACCGGCAGATAGGGGCTCATCGACGGCGTATGGACAGAGCCGGTGACGGCGCAGGTGATGATGACTTTGTTCTTCATAATACCGCTCTCAGCCATTAACCGGCAGATCAAGTTCGCGTGCCAGCTGTTGAAAACTGTCGCCGAGGATCGAGACCATTTCACCAATTTCGGCAGCGGTGATGATCAGCGGCGGCGCGAGGATCAGGTTATCAACCTCATAGCCATCGCCGCGGATACGGCGCGAATAGAGGATGAGGCCTTTTTCATAGGCGATATCGAGCAGCCGCTGGTTGGTCGCCTGCGATTTGGCAAAGGGTTTGAAGGTCACGGGATCGGCGACGAGATCGGCGCCGATCAGCAGGCCCTTGCCGCGCACCCCGGCGATGAACGGGAAGCGTTTCGACAAGCCCTCCAGCTCGGACTTCAGCAGATCACCCATGGAAGCCGCGTTGGCTTCGACGCCAAGCCGTTCCATCTCCTCCAGCACCGCGAGGCCTGCGGCGCAGGCAAGCGGATTGCCGGCATAGGTATAGCCGTGCTGAAAGCCGCCCATGTCGAGCACCGGCTTGACCAGCTTCGCCGAGGCCGCCATGGCGCCGAGCGCCGCATAACCGGAGCCGATGCCCTTCGACAGGGTGATGATATCCGGCTTGCAGTTCCAGTGATCGCCGCCGAGATAGCGGCCGGTGCGCGCGGCGCCGCTCATCACCTCGTCATGGATCAGCAGGATCCCATATTTGTCGCAGATTTCGCGGATACGGGCGAAATAGCTGTCAGGCGCCACCAGCGCCGCCGTTGCCGCGCCGCCGATTGGCTCCATGATAAACGCGACGACGCTTTCCGGCCCTTCGGAGAGAATTTTTTCTTCCAGCATGTCGGCATAACGCAGGCCACGCTGTTCCATCGTCAGGTTGTCGCGGTCGCGGTAGGCTGTTGGCGCCGGAATGGCCGGCATCGGCTGGATCTGCGGCGCAAAGGTTTCGGTCAGTGCCAGGTCGCCGGTAACGCCAAGCGCCCCCATCGTACCGCCATGATAGGACGGAAACCGGCAGATTACCTTCCAGCGCTTCGGCTGGTTGGTTGCCACGGCCCATTGCCGCGCCAGCTTGATCGCCGATTCCACCGCTTCCGAACCGCCGGAGACGAAGAAGATCCGGTCGAGATCACCGGGCATTTTTCCTGCCAGCTGCCGGGCCAGTTCTTCGGCCGGTTCATTTTCGAAATGCAGGCGATAGGCGAAACTGGTCTTCTCCATCTGCCGCTTCATGGCCTCGATGACATGCCGGTTGCCATGGCCGATATTGCTGACCATCGGCCCGCTGGAACCGTCGATGAAGCGGCGGCCGTCCTGCGTCCAGAAATAGATACCCTCGGCGCGATCGACCAGCGGCCGGCGCAGGCGTGTCACGTAAAAGAGATGCGATGCGGGCCGCTCATTGGCTTGGATGTTCATGATGCTCTGCTCTTGGTGAAATTAGCGGTTGAGATAACGGTTGAGGACATTGGCGGTGACACGCTCGACCATTGCGTCCTTGCGCAAAAGCCCCGCCACCCATTCGCAGGTGCCAGCATGGAAAACCTCGCCCTTGCCGCGCTTGAAATTGACGATCATGCCGTTGCTGTAACGGACCTTTTCCATATTCTCGTCGCTCGCTTCGCCATACAGCGTCTCGGCGATGAAACGCCCGTCCTCGTCGCCGAAGAACAGATCTTCGCGCGTCAGGATATCGCTTTCCTCGACTTGGCTCGCCATGCCAAGTGCGAGGATTTCCAGTCCCTCCGGAGCGCCGCTGTCGGCGGTCGGATACGGCAGGCCGTAGCGGATTTCGTAGGCGAGGCCATCGACTTCGTAGCCATAGATATGGCTGTCAGCGCCCAGCAGGTCGCCGTAGAACAGGCCGGTTCCGGCAAAGGCCCAATGGCGTGGCCGGTAGATCGGGAAACCGCGAACACCGCGCGGCGCGCAGCCGCCCCATCCGGAATAGACGCCATTGGTGGCGTTGAGCCCGAAGGTCAGCGCCCCGGGGCGGCCGATTTCCGGCGCTTCCCAGGAATTGGTGGCGCGGGTGACGTCGCCGCTTTGGTAGATCGGGTCTTCCTTGCGGGCGACATATTTGTAGCAGACCTGCCGCTGCCCCTCGTCCTCCAGCCGCGTCTGCCACATGAAATTGCCGGCAAAGCGCGCAACATGTCCGCCCTGATCGACATAGGCATCGACGGCATCGCGCATTTCCCAGGTCCAGTATTCGTCATGGCCGACGAAGACGACGCAGTCGTAATCGTTGAGAATACCGGGATTGTTGTGCAGCTCGTGCTGGCTGGCGAGATCGACGCCATAGCCGTGGCGTTCCGCCCAGCGGAAGAACTGGCTGTCATAGCTCGCCCAGCCGGACGAGGTGTATTTTTTCGAATAACCGTTGGCAAAGGCCCATTCCATATGGGGATAACGCGGAATGGTGCCCGGCGGCAGGCTTACCTCCAGCGGCACACGCGGCGCATCCGGTGGAAGCACGACGAAGCCGCGGCAGAGCGGCCGCTCAATGCTGACGGTGGTCGCATATTTGTCGCGATTGGGGCCGGTGATGCCCTGGTAATGGTTCGATCCGCCCCAGGTGTTGTAGGCGGTCCAGGTGCCGGTGGCGGCAACCTGCAGGATCCGCCCGGGTTTTGGGCCGACCTTCGGCAGGACGATGATCATATGGTGACACTGGATCGGCTTGCCGTTGCGCCCCTCAGCCGTCAGCGTGATACGGTAGGCGCCAGATGGCCAGCTGTCGTGGACCTGGAAAGTGAAGGTCGGCTCCCAGCCGCAACCAGTGACGGAGACCTGATCGGGCGTTTCCTGCCAATCCGTGGCGATATCGTCGGTGCCATAGACACTTGTCTCAACCGCGCCATCACGAACAATCTCCAGCTGGCAGGATGAGGCCGTCGAACTGATGTGCAGGTCCACCATTGCACCGCGCGCATAGGCATAGGATCGCGTGTAGCACCAGATCTCGCCTCGGGCGCCGTCCATGCCCGGATGCTCGTAATAATGACTGCGCACCGCTTGGTGCCGCTCCTCGGGGCTCAACCCGAAATCGGGGAAAACTTGGGTATTGTCGATCACGTCACGCCTCGCTGGGTCTCCGGTGACGATGATCAAACCACAATGGACTCGCCCGGACAAATACATTAGGTGAAGGATCAGCATTCACCAAATGAATGAGGTGGCCCATGGCCAACCCAAGACGCCGCTTCGTCTGGGAGATCGACTGGAACCTGTTGCGCACCTTCACGGTGATCGTCGAGGAAAAGAGCCTGACGGCAGCCGGCAACCGTCTGTCACTGAAGCAACCGACCATCAGCAACGCACTGCGCCGCCTCGAAGAGCACATGGCCTGCCGCCTGATCGACCGTTCGTCCAACCATTTCCGTACGACACCGGCCGGGGCGCGGCTTTATGCCGAATGCCAGACCATGTTCAACATCGTCAACGGCCTGCCCGATCTCGTCAAGGACGATCCGGATCTGGTTACGGGCAATGTCGAGATGGCCTTTGCCAGCCATATCGAATGCCCGTTTCTCGACCGCTTCCTTGCCGATTTCCACAAGACCTTTCCACGGGTCAGTTTCTCTACTACGGTCTCCGCCAGCCAGACGGTGATCGACAATGTTTTGTCCGGCGAAGCCTGCTTGGGTATCTGTCTTGCCCACGAGAAGCATCCGGAACTGGACTATACGGTGCTTTACCGCGAGCATTTCGGATTCTTCTGTGCACCCGGCCATCCGCTGTTCGGCAAGCGCGGGACGGAAACCGCCGATCTCGCCACGCTCGACTATGTGTCCTTCAAGACCGACCATCTCGGTGGCGCGCTGGCACCGATCGCGCGCCTTCGGCAGCGGGAAAATTTCAGTGGTCAGGTGCTTGGACTTTTCACCAATCTTGAAGAGGTCAAGCGGCTGATCAAGGTCGGCTTCGGTTTCGGTCCGTTGCCAATCCATGTGGTCACCGCCGATATCGAGGCGCGGCAACTCTGGCAATTGCCGCCGTACGAGAACCCACCGGCAGCTGATGTCTACCTGGTCACCCGGCGGTTCGCACGCGGCAGCCGCGCCGAAAATCTGTTGGTCGACAGGCTGATTGCAGCGATCGACGCGGTCCCTCTCAGCGGCCGCACCTATCCCGCCGGGCTGGTGGATTCAGCGGCGGAAGCGTTCAATCCCATTCCCTGAATGAATGTCGAAGCGGCTGACAATGAGCCATCCAGATGAGTCCCGTGACTGAATTTTGCCGCCTGATCAGCGTCCTCCGCCTGCCAGATACCGGCACCCTTCCGTCTCCACCTCACGTCCCGTTCCGCCCCGGCGTATTTGTGCGTTCACGCATAAACGCGCTTGACGGCGGCGTTTTGATTTGCACTATTGCTCAGATGTCAGACCAATTCTGGTTTCAGCTGGAAAGCGGGCAATGAAGCATTTGGATGCGAGATCGGCACTTGTCCCCCTGCCCCCGGCCGACCGGGCGCAGCAGGTGACGGCAGCGCTTGCCGACTATATCCAGCGCTCCAACCTTGTCCCCGGCGACCGGCTTCCGGCCGAGCGGGAACTGATGAGTGCGCTTGCCGTCGGCCGCTCGACCATCCGCGAAGTCATCCGCCATTTTCAGGCGCTCGGAGTGATGGAAGCCCGCAAGGGCAGCGGCACCTACCTGTTGAAGCCGATTTCCGGCACCACCATCCACATGCCGCTATCGTTGGAAACGACGCATCTGCGCGACGTGCTGTTGATGACGCTGGAAGTGCGCCGGGGTATCGAGGCGGAAGCCGGCATGGTTGCAGCCCGAGTCCGGACGCCGGAAGACCTCCGGATGATCGAAGAAAAGCTCAATGAGATGGAGCGGGTGCATCTTTCCAAGGGCACATCCGGCCCGGAAGATCTGGCCTTCCACCTCGCCATCTACGACGCCACCCACAATCCGCTGTTCAAGCAGTTGCTCGAACAGATGCGCGGCGCTTTCGAGCGTTTCTGGGAATGGCCTTTCGACCGGCTGGATTTTGCCCGCCGCTCCTTTCCGTTCCACCGCACCCTCTTCAATGCAATCGCTGCCCAGGACCCTGAAGCCGCGCGTGCTGAAACACTGAAAATCCTCGCGATCGTCGAGGAAGACATCAAGGAAATGTCCAAATGAGCAACGGGTTTGATCCGTTCGAGGAAGCCTCCCTCATCGTCGCCCACGATGTGAGCAATGCCTATGACGCCGTCGTGCCGCCGATTGTGCAGACGTCGCTGTTCACCTTCACCGATTATGACGACATGGTCGCCTCCTATCGTGGCGAAAAGGTCCGGCCGATCTATACGCGCGGCCTCAATCCGACCGTGCGGATATTCGAGGAAATGCTGGCGAAACTTGAGGGCGCTGAAGATGCCATCGGCTTTGCCAGCGGCATGTCGGCGATCTCCTCGACTGTGCTGTCCTTGGTCCAGCCGGGTGACCGCATCGTTGCGGTCAAGCATCTCTATCCGGATGCCTACCGCCTGTTCGGCACGTTCTTCAAGCGCATGGGCATCGAGGTGACCTATGTCGACGGCCGCGATGAGGAAGAAGTTGCCAGGGCCCTGCCCGGTGCAAAGTTTCTTTATCTCGAAAGCCCGACGAGCTGGGTGATGCAAACCCATGATGTCGCAGCGCTGGCAGCGCTGGCCAAGACCCATGGCATCATCAGCGCCATCGACAACAGCTGGGCGAGCCCGATTTTCCAGCAGCCGATTTCGCTCGGCGTCGATCTGGTCATCCATTCGGCCTCGAAATATCTCGGCGGCCATAGTGACGTCGTTGCCGGCGTTGTCGCGGGCTCCAAGGAACTGATAGGACGGATCCGCTCGGAGGCCTACCCCTACCTTGGTGGCAAGCTGTCGCCGTTCGATGCCTGGCTTTTGATCCGCGGCATGCGCACCCTGCCGATCCGCATGAAGGCGCATGAACAGTCCACTGTCGAGATCGCCAAGCGTCTGCAGGCGCACGATGCGGTTGAATCGGTCAACTATCCGGGCCTTGCCAATCACCTGCCGCCCGGCCTCAAGGGCACGTCCGGCCTGTTCTCGTTCATCTTCAAGGACGGCATCAATATCCGCACCTTCTCGGATCACCTTGAGCTGTTCAAGCTCGGTGTCAGCTGGGGCGGACACGAAAGCCTGATCGTGCCGGGCGAAGTCGTCCTTTCACAAAAAGCACAACCCAATTCCGCGGTCGCCTTCGGCATCAGTCCGCGGTCGGTACGGCTCCATGTCGGCCTGGAGGGAACGGAGGCCCTCTGGAGCGATATCGAAGCGGCAATCACTGCCGCATCGATAGGCTGACACGACAGCAAACAACTTAAACCAACAATAAAAGGGAAACGAAAATGAGGAAACTGATTGCCGCGACCTTGGTCGCCACGCTGATGGCAGGCACTGCCCTTGCCGATACCAAGCTGAAGCTGGTGGAAGTCATCACCAGCCCGGAACGTACCGAAACTCTGAAGTCGATCGTCGCGAAATTCGAAGCCGCCAATCCCGGCACCACGGTCGAGATCATCTCGCTGCCCTGGGGCGAGGCATTCCAGAAGTTTGCCACCATGGTGTCTGCCGGCGAAATCCCGGACGTGATGGAAATGCCGGACACCTGGCTGTCGCTCTATGCCAATAATGGCATGCTTGAAAGCCTCGAGCCTTACCTCAAGACCTGGGATCAGACGCCGGAACTGACGGATCGCGCCCTTGAACTTGGCCGCGACGTCAAGGATACGGCCTATATGCTGCCTTACGGCTTCTATCTGCGCGCCATGTTCTACAACAAGAAGATCTTCGCTGAAGCCGGCGTCGACGGCCCGCCAAAGACGATGGACGATTTCGTTGCAGCGGCCGAAAAGATCAAGAAGCTGCCGGGCAAGTATGCCTACTGCATGCGCGGCGGTCCGGGCGGCCTGAACGGCTGGATGATGATGGGCGCCACGATGGCGGGCGACAACACCTATTTCAACGCCGACGGCACGTCGAAATTCTCGGAAGAAGGCTGGGTCAAGGGCTTCACCTGGCTGATCGACCTCTACAAGAAGGGCTATGCGCCGAAGGACAGCGTCAACTGGGGCTTCAACGAGATCGTCGCCGGATTCTATACCGGCACCTGCGCGATGCTCGACCAGGATCCGGATGCGCTGATCGCCATCGCCGAACGCATGGATGCGGCCGATTACGGCGTCACCACCATGCCGAAGGGTCCATCCGGCAAGACATTCCCGACCATCGGCTTTGCCGGCTGGTCGATGATGTCGGCCAGTGCCAACAAGGACCTGTCCTGGAAGCTGATCGCCACGCTCGAAGGCCCGGAAGGCAATATCGAGTGGAACAAGAAGATCGGCGCCCTGCCGGCACTCAAGTCCGCCGAGAAGGATCCGTTCTTCGCCACGGATCAGTTCAAGGGCTGGTTCGAGGAACTGGCCGACAAGGACGCCGTTCCGACCGTGATGCCGACCTACCTGGAAGAATTCGCCTTCTTCAAGGATTCCATGGCGATCAAGACCAGCCAGGAAGCCATGCTCGGCGATATCACGCCGCAAGAAATGGCCAAGCAATGGGCTGACTACATGACCAAGGCTCAACAGAAGTTCCTCGCGAGCAAATAAGTCATCAGCCTTTAACCGCAGGCAGCGACATGATGTCGGCTGCCTGCGGCTCATTCCCCTGACGGAAAAGCCGGCACGCCTCAACGCGCCGCGAAACGGAAATATTTGACGATGGCTTCACATGCAGCAGCCCGCAATGGCGGCGCCCGCAGGGACCAGCGGCCGCTGAAGAAGCGCCTTGCCGATGCCTCCGCCCCCTATCTCTATAGCGCGCCGGCGCTGATCCTGATCGTCACCGTCATGCTGGTGCCGCTGGTGCTCGGCATTTCCTACGCCTTCCGCGATATCCAGCTGCTCAATCCGATGTCCGGCGGCTTCATCGGGCTCGATCACTTCAGGACATTGTCTGAGGACCAGAATTTCTACCGCGCCTTGAAGAACACGCTGTGGTGGACCGGCTGGTCTGTCCTCCTGCAGTTCGTCTTCGGCCTCATCCTCGCGCTGTTGCTCGACAAGCCATTCTATGGCCGCGCCATCGTCCAGGCGCTGGTCTTCCTGCCATGGGCGGTTCCAAGCTTTCTCGCCGGCCTCAACTGGGCCTGGCTGTTCAACCCCGTCGTCGGCCCCATTCCCCATTGGCTGTTTGCGCTTGGCCTGATGAACGAGCCCTACAACATCCTCTCGGATCCGCAGCTGTCGATGTGGGGACCGATCATCGCCAATGTCTGGTGGGGCATTCCGTTCTTCGCCATCACGCTTCTGGCCGCTCTTCAGGCGATCCCGCGCGATCTCTACGAGGCAGCCAGCATCGATGGCGCCGGGCCGGTGCAGCGGTTCATCTCGATCACCCTGCCCTTCCTCGCCCCGACGATTGCCATTACCGTGCTTTTGCGCACCGTCTGGATTTCCAATTTCGCCGACCTGATCATCGTCATGACCAACGGCGGACCGGCCGACCGCAGCCAGATCGTCGCCAGCTACATCTTCACCCAGGCCTTCAAACGGCTGGATTTCGGTTACGCGTCGGCCATCGCCCTCGTCCTGCTCGCGCTTTTGATCACCTATTCCATGCTGATCGTGATCCTGCGTCAGTGGCTGTTGAGCAAGGATTGAGATCATGACCGGACATTCAATGACAAAGGGGCGCATCCTCTCCGTCCTCGCCCATCGCCTGGCCATTATCGCCTATGTCGTCTTTGCGCTGTTCCCGCTCTACTGGCTGTTGAAAGTCTCGGTCACGCCCAACAAGCTGCTCTACTCCGAGGGCATCAAGATGTGGCCGTCGCGGACCAGTTTCGAGCATTTCGACTTTGTTTTGAAGCACAGCGAATTCCCGACCTTCTTCAAGAACAGCCTGATCGTCTCCGGCTCGACTGCCGTCATCGTCACAGTCCTTGCCTCGCTTGCCGGTTACGCCATGTCGCGCTTCAATTTCCGTGGCAAGTACTGGATCGTGACGCTGATGCTGCTGACCCAGATGTTCCCGCTGGTCATGCTGGTGGCGCCGATCTTCAAAATCCTCTCGCCGCTCGGCCTGACCAACAGCCTCACCGGCCTCGTCATCGTCTACACCGCCTTCAACGTGCCCTTTGCCACCTTCCTGATGCAGTCGTTCTTTGACGGCATCCCGAAGGACCTCGAGGAAGCCGCGATGATCGACGGCGCCACCCAGTTTGTCGCGTTTCGCCAGATCATCCTGCCGCTGACGCTGCCGGGTATTGCCGCGACCCTCGGCTTCGTCTTCACGGCCGCCTGGAGCGAACTGCTGTTCTCGCTGATGCTGATTTCCGGAAACGATTCGGCGACCTTCCCGGTCGGGCTGCTTTCCTTCGTATCGAAATTCTCGGTCGACTTCGGACAGATGATGGCGGCGGGCGTCATGGCGCTTATCCCGGCCTGCCTGTTCTTCCTGTTGATCCAACGTTACCTCGTGCAGGGCCTGACGGCCGGCGCCGTGAAAGGCTGATCCCATGGCATCTATCGATATCGCCGCCATCCACAAATCCTATGGCATCCATCCGGTGCTGCACGGCATCGATCTGGAGATCAAGGACGGCGAGTTCGTCGTTCTGGTCGGTCCGTCCGGCTGCGGCAAGTCCACGCTGTTGCGGATGATCGCTGGCCTCGAAGCCGTCACCGATGGCGAAATCCGCATCGACGGCAAGCGCGTCAACGATCTCGCTCCAAAGGACCGCGACATCGCCATGGTGTTCCAGTCCTATGCACTTTATCCACATATGAGCGTGGCGAAGAACATGAGCTACAGCTTGCGCTTGCGAAAAACCGCCAAGGAAAAAATCGCCTCGGTGGTTGCCGGCGCCGCCAGCAAGCTCGGCCTCGATCCGCTGATGGAGCGACGCCCGAAAGCGCTGTCCGGCGGCCAGCGTCAGCGCGTCGCCATGGGGCGAGCCATCGTGCGCGAGCCGAAAGCCTTCCTGTTCGACGAGCCGCTGTCCAACCTCGACGCCCGCCTGCGCGAGCAGATGCGGGCCGAAATCAAGAAGCTGCATCAGGATCTCGGCGCCACCTCGATCTACGTCACCCACGACCAGATCGAAGCCATGACGCTCGCCGACCGGATCGTTGCCATGCATGGCGGCATCATTCAGCAGGTCGGCAGCCCGCTCGAACTCTACGACAACCCCGCCAACCTCTTCGTTGCCGGGTTCATCGGCTCGCCGGGCATGAACTTCTTCGAAGGCCGCTATATGGTAACCGGCGATACCGCAAGCTTTGCCCTCACCGGCGGCATCGTTCTGCCGCTCGGTGGCACCGCCAATCTCGCCGACGGAAGCCGCGCCACGCTCGGTATCCGGCCAGAACACGTTGTGCTTGGCGCCGAAGGCCCGGACGTTCTCAAGGCCACCGTCGATCTGGTCGAGCCCACCGGCTTCGGCATCATCGTCCACCTGAAACTTGGGCCCGTCGCCTTCAAGGCCTTCACGCTCGACCGCCGATTCCTCGGTATGCAAGGCGAAGTCGACGTCCGGCTTCCGGTTGAAAATCTGCATTTCTTCAACGAGGCCGGGCGGAAGGTTTGACTTTCTGGCTGCGGTAAAGGGGTTCAACTTCCGGTTTTGACATTGACGATGACTTCCAGTATTTTCAATATAAACAATAGTTTATGAGAAAATCCTGTAAGAGCAATGTCTCACGATCCCAACACCCTGCGCTTCTACGAAATGGAAGCCGCCAAATACACATCCAGAGGCGTGGAGCCGAGCCGGGCCTGGATCGAGCTCTTTCTTTCGCAGCTGCAGCCGCACGCGCCCATCCTTGAACTCGGGTGCGGCGGCGGGCAGGACAGCGAGTTCATGCTGGCGAAGGGGTTTGACGTACGCCCGACGGACGGCACCCCGGAAATTGCCAGCGAAGCAGAAAAACGCCTTGGAATTCCCGTCGCCACATTGCTGTTCGGCGATCTCGACGCGCAAGGTGCCTATGACGGTATATGGGCCAATGCCTGCCTTCTGCACATCCCCAGAGCCGAACTGCCTGATATCTTCGCCCGCATCCATGCTGCGTTGAAGGCAGGCGGAATTTTCTATGCCAGCTTCAAGGCTGGAGAGACCGAGGGCCGCGACGAGTTCGACCGGTATTACAACTATCCCTCCGAAAGCTGGTTGAGAGACATCTATGCCAAACTGGACTGGTCTGCGATCTCGATCGAAGCCCAGTCGGGAAGCGGCTATGACAATAAGCCGACCGAATGGCTCCACGTCCTGGCGACGAAACGGTCCTGATCTCCATACGACTTCCCGATCTTTGCGATGTGATAAAAGCGAACGAGGTACTTTTTGGTGGAGCAATCAGAGAGCGTTGAGGCGACGGCGGATGCTCTGATCGTTGTCGATGTCCAAGTGGCATTCGTCATCGGGATCGAGGCTGTCCCCGATCATGTTAAATTGCTGAAAGCCGTCGAAACTCTCATCACCTCGGCGCGCGCGGCAAAGGTTCCTGTTGTTTTCCTGCAGAACGACGGCGAGCCGGGCGCGGCCGATGAGCCGCATCAGCCGGGCTGGAAACTTCACTTTCCAGCGCTTTCCGGCGAAAGCGTCGTGCGGAAGGCCGCAGATGACGGCTTCGACGGCACATCCTTGAACGACCTGCTCGTGGCGTCGGCCGTGCAAACCGTTGCCCTGTGTGGTGTGTTGTCCGAAATGTGCGTGGCAGCGACCGCACGGGCGGCGATGCAACGGGGTTATGATTTGATCCTGCCGCATGACGGGCACGCAACCTATGACGTGCCTCCAGGTCCCGGCGGGTCGGCAAAGGTTCCAGCCAGCATGGCGGCGCGGGCAGCCGAGTGGTCGCTTGGCGACGGGATCACCATCCCCGCTTCGGTTGTGGACGTTCGTTTTTCCAGACTGACAGAAAAATAGCGACCGGTTTCGCTGTTTCGACGGTTGCATCAAAAAATACAAAATAATTTTCACACCATGTCGAAATCCCAAAACGGGCAACGTTCTTGGGAGGTAGAGACAGAAACACAAAGAGTAACAGCAATGAATTTTCCGATTACCTCGCTTTACGCGATCGTTCTGGCCGTCATTTTCCTGCTCCTATGGATCAATGTCAGCAAGACGCGTTCGGCGCTCAGCCTTTCCATCGGCGACGCCGGCAACGTCGATCTGCACGAACGCATTCGCCGGCACGGCAATTTCGTCGAGTGGGTTCCGATGATCCTGATCCTGATGATATTGGCCGAGGCACAGGGTGCAGGCCCGCTCTGGCTGCATGCGGCAGGTGGTCTGACCGTGGCCGGGCGGATTGCACATCCGTTCGGACTGCGCGCCAACGCGCCAACCCATCCCCTGCGGATCATCGGCAATTCCGCCTGCATTCTCGCAACCCTGACCCTCACTGTCGCCCTTGCCCTTGCAGCGTTTAACCGCTGATCAACACGTCCAAATTTCCCAACCGAGGAGAACCACTATGCAATATATGGCACTGATCTATTCCGACCCGTCGCTGGAACCTGCCTATGGCACACCCGAATTCGACACCATGATGCAGGGGTACTTTGCCTTCAACGAAACCTTGAAAGCAGCGGGTGCCTATGTCTCCGGCGAAGGCCTGCAGGACATTGATACGGCCACAAGCGTGCGCCTTCGCGGCGGCAAGGTGGAAACGATGGATGGCCCCTTTGCCGAAACCAAGGAGCGGCTGGGTGGCTTCTTCGTCATGGAGGTTCCCGATCTGGATGCCGCCTTGCGCTACGCCGCCATGATCCCCTCGGCCGCCTATGGCACGGTCGAAGTGCGGCCATTGATGGACTATAATTCCTGATGCACAGAGCCGCCCCCGATCCTCAAGCCGTGTCCCGGGCCATCGATGCCCTGGCTCGGACGGACCGGGGGCGGCTGTTATCGGCGCTGATCGCCCGGCTGAAGAATTTCCAGCTGGCCGAAGACGCGCTGCAGGATGCGCTGGCTTCCGCCGTCGTGCACTGGGGCAGGACCGGGCTTCCCGCCTCACCGCAGGGCTGGCTGCTGAAGGTCGCGCTGCGCAAGGCGATCGACCTGTTGCGCAAGGACGCCCGCGAAGACCGCAAGATCGCCGAGATCGCGCGGTTGTCGCTGGACGAAGCGGCCGAAGACAGCACCGACGACATTCCGGACGAGCGCCTGCGACTGATCTTCACCTGTTGCCATCCCGCACTCGAATCCAAGACCCAGGTGGCGCTTACCCTGCGCACTCTTGGCGGCTTGAGCACTCCCGAAGTCGCCAGTGCCTTCCTCGACAATGAGACAACCATGGGCCAGCGATTGTCCAGGGCGCGCGCCAAAATCCTTGCGGCCGGGATTCCCTATGCGGTGCCAGGCCCCGAAGCCTGGGCGGAACGGCTGCAATCCGTATTGACCGTCGTCTATCTGATCTTCAATCAGGGCTATTCCTGCGCCGGCGGCGACCGGGTTCGGCAACTCGGCGAGGAGGCGATATATCTCGCCCGCATGCTGAACAGCCTGCGCTCGGACGAGGCCGAGATCGAGGGACTGCTCGCCCTGATGCTGATTACCGAAGCGCGCCGGGCGGCGCGGCTGGGGGCAGATGGAACCAGCATTCCCATCGCCTCGCAGGACCGCAAGCTCTGGAACGACGGGCGGATTGCCGAAGGCCTTTCGCTGCTCGACCGGGCGATGACACGCCGCGCTGCCGGGCCATTCCAGATCAAGGCGGCAATTGCCGCCCTGCATGTCCAGTCCGAACCGCCGGATTGGCCCCAGATCGTCCTGCTTTATGACAGCCTGTTGCGGATGGAGCCGACGCCGGTGGTGCAGTTGAACCGCGCCGTGGCGCTGGCGGAGGCAGGCGCACCGGAGGCTGGGCTACGCGCGCTGGAAATGCTGGCGCCGGTGCTGGATGCCTACCAGCCATTTCATGCCGCCCATGCCGAACTTTTGTCGCGCTGCGGCCGGACAGACGCTGCGCTCGCCGCCTACGATCACGCCATAGACCTTGCTTCCAATCCGTCAGATGCCGTCTTTCTCAGGCACCGCCGGGCTCAGGCTGCCGAAAACCGTTGACCTATTCGGCAGCCTTTTCCAGCGGCATCAGCGTGAACAGCTCCTGGGCACGTTTGACGCCGCGCAGCGCGTAGCGGCCGATGGAGACCACTTCAGAATTGCGTGGCGGTGGTGCTGCAGCAACGAACTGCGATGACATGATGACGCTGCGATCGACGAAACGGCACATCGAGGCGATGCGGCTGACCTCGTTGACGGCCGGTCCGATGACGGTGAAATCCAGCCGGTCGCTCGAGCCAATATTGCCATAGAAGACATCCCCGATATGCAGGCCGAGATAGACCTCGGTAACAGGGCGGCCTTCGAGCATGCGCTGCTCGTTCAAGCCCCTCAGCTTCTCGCGCAGATTATGCTCGGCAAGCAGCGCACGGGCGCAGGCATCTTCACGCTCCTCGGCCTTGAAAATTGCCAGCGTACCGTCACCGATCAGCTTCAGCACATTGCCGCCGGCCTCGTGGATGGAGGAAATCACCGCGTCGGCATAATCGTTGAGGAATGGAATGATCTCGTCGGGCGGCAGGTTGTCGGAGATGCGGGTATAGTTCTGCAAATCAGAGAACCACAGAACCGCAGAAATCCGCTCGGCCTTGCCGCGCGAGATGCGGCCTTCAAGCACCTGCTTGGCGGCGTCCTCGCCCAGATAGACCTCGGCAATGGTGCGCGAGATACGTGTCAGCGATCCCGCCTTGATCGCCAGTGCCAGAACCGGCACGAGTTGCCGCAGCGTTGCCAGGTCTTCATCGCGAAAACCCTCTTCGTCCATCGTCGTCCAGTGCGAGTAGAAGCAGTCCATGTCGCCGATATGGCTGTCCTGGGCGAAGCGATGGATCATCGCAACGTAGTCCTTATGGCCGGCCGCCAGCATCACATCCAGCATGTAGAAATCGGCCGGATCGCCGAAACCGAGGCGGCGGCGGATCTCATTCTGATTTTTCTCACGCAGATGGAAGAATGCCGAGCGCTCCCAGTTTTCAGCCGAAACACCCTCGTTGGTCGGTCCGTATTCGAAGGCCGCCTTGACCGGCTCCTTGCTGTCCCACTGGAAGGCCCGGCCCTCGTAGACCGGATGCAAGGTGTCGATCAGCGCCAGGCCGCGATCAAGCCGAAGCCCCGCAGCGCGAACGCGCTGACAGAAGCCGTTGACGATGTCCATTTCATCGGTGCCCTTCAGGCCCTGCGTCGTCAACCAGGCGGAAATCTCGCTGATATCGTCTGCGTTCATGTCGATTTCCTTGATTCCTGCGGACATTCACACATTTAGCGCATAACCCATCGACGCGGAATCGATTTAAGGAAGGGCGGCCGGATCGACGGGCCGTGCGGGGAAAACGTGCAAGGAAGGGTCTTTGAAGCTGCCGCGCATGTGGGTAAGCAGCAGTCAAAAGGCAAGGTCGAACCGCAGCCTTTTTAAATTTCGTCCTGCCGTGTGACAAATTCGCGGGACAGCCAGTCGATGAAGACGCGCACGCGCGGCGATAGCTGGCGGCTGCGGGGGTAGAGCAGCGAAACCGGCGTGCGAGACGGCGGATTGTCCGGCAGAATGGCAACAAGCGTGCCTTGTTTCAGGTCCTCCTCCAGCGAATAGCGCGGCGCCTGCATGATGCCGAGCCCGAGCCTCGCCGCCGCCGCCAGCGTATCGGCACCATTGACCGATACCACCGCCGGCAGGGAGACGGTGCGGATGCCGCCTGCCACCGTGAACTCCAGAGGCAACAGTCCACCGATAGCCGTCGACCAGAAACCGATCATCTGGTGCCCGCTCAGATCGTCAATGCTCTGCGGCAGACCAAAGCGAGCGATGTATTCCGGCGAGACGCATGTCACCTCTTCGAGAAGGGCGACCCGCCGCGCAATCATGTCGCTATCTTGCAGATCACCGACGCGCAGCACGCAGTCGATCCCCTCGCGGATCAGATCGACCAGCCTGTCGCCTTCGCTCATATACATCTGGATATCCGGATATTCCTTAAGGAACGCCGGCAGCCCCGGCAGAACGAAATGCCGCGCCAGCTTGCCGTGCACGTCAACCCGCAGCAGTCCTTTCGGCTTGGCGCCGGCAAATGCGCCTTCGGCATCCTCGATATCGGACAGGATGGTCAGGCAGCGGCGGTAATAGGCCTCGCCATCGAGCGTCGGGCTGACATGGCGGGTGGTCCGCTGGAGAAGGCGCACACCCAGCCGGGCTTCCAGTTGTTTGACCGCATCGGTCACGGTCGAGCGCGGAAGGCCTGTGTCTTCGGCAGCCAGCGTGAAACTGCGCCGCTCCACCACGCGCGAAAACACCCGCATCGCTTCAAATCTGTCCATCCGGATTGTTCGCCATTTTCGAATAGTGATGCCGAATAATGGTTCATTATCCGCAGAATGAAAAGCTGCATCTTCTCCTCATCGAAAACGCGCTGCGGCGTGGTTAATCAAGGAGAAAGAAAATGTCCGACAACAGAAACAAAGTCGCCATCGTCACCGGGGCCTCGCGCGGCATCGGCGCCGCCGTCGCCGAGCGCCTCGCCAAGGACGGTTTCACCGTCGTCATCAACTATTCTGGAGATGCCGCTCCGGCCGAGGCGCTGGCCCGGAAAATCGAAGACAAAGGCGGCCGTGCGCTGACCGCAAAGGCCGATGTCAGCGACACCGAGGCCGTGCGTCAAATGTTCGACGCGACGGAAGCGGCCTTTGGTGGCGTCGATGTGCTCGTCAACAATGCCGGCATCATGACCCTCTCTTCGCTTGCCGAAAGCACCGATGCCCTGTTCGACCGCCAGATCTCCATCAACCTGAAGGGCACCTTCAACACGCTCAGGCAAGCCGCAAAGCGCCTGCGCGACGGCGGCCGGATCGTCAATTTTTCAACCAGTGTCGTCGGCCTGAAGCTCGAAAATTACGGCGTCTATGCCGCCACCAAGGCCGCCGTTGAAACGCTGACCGCCATCCTGTCGAAGGAACTGCGTGGCCGCTCGATCACCGTCAATGCGGTGGCACCTGGCCCGACGGCCACAGACCTCTTTCTCAACGGCAAGAGCGACGAGCTGATCGCCCGCATGGCGAAAATGAGCCCGCTGGAACGCCTCGGTACGCCGGAAGACATCGCCTCCGCCGTCGCCTTCCTCGTTGGCCCCGACGGCTCCTGGATCAACGGCCAGGTGCTTCGCGCCAATGGCGGCCTGGTCTGAGCACCGCGACACAGCAGCCAAAGTTCACCGCACATCAACAGCCTCAACCCAACCGACCTTTTAGAAGGAACAAGGCAATGACAAAACAAATCATCGTCATAACCGGCGCCTCCAGCGGCTTTGGCGCCATGACCGCCCGCGCGCTCGCAGCCGCCGGCCACATAGTTTATGCCGGCATGCGCGCCACCGAAACACGCAACGCCAAAGCGGTCGCCGATGCTGCGGCCTTCGCCTCGGAGCACAATGCCGATCTGCGTTCCGTCGAACTCGACGTCGCCTCCAATGCCTCAGTCGAGGCGGGTATCGCCAGCATCATCGCGGAGGCCGGCCGTCTTGATGTCATCGTCCACAATGCCGGCCACATGTCCTTCGGTCCGGCCGAAGCGTTCACGCCCGAACAATTCGCGGAACTCTATGACATCAACGTCCTGAGCACGCAGCGCGTCAACCGCGCCGCCCTCCCCCACATGCGCAAACAGGGCAATGGCCTGGTCGTCTGGATTTCTTCCTCGTCAACCCGCGGCGGAACCCCACCTTACCTGTCGCCCTATTTCGCCGCAAAAGCCGCGATGGATTCGCTCGCCGTTTCCTATGCTGCCGAACTGACCGGCTGGGGTATCGAGACCTCGATCGTTGTGCCCGGCGCCTTCACCAAGGGCACCAACCACTTCGCCCATTCCGGCTCGCCGGCCGATCAGGTACGTGCCGCCGAATATAATGACGGTCCCTACAAGGGCGTGCCGGAAAAAGCGCTGCAGGGCCTGGCGAAGCTGGAGCCGATTGATGCCGACCCGGCCTCCGTCGCTGCAGCCGTCGTCGATATTATCAACCGGCCCTTCGGCTCCCGGCCATTCCGCGTCCATGTCGATCCGTCTCAGGATGGCGCCGAGATCGTCAATGGCGTCGCCGATCGCGTACGCGCCGAAATGTTCCGCAATATCGGCCTGTCGGACCTTTTAAGGCCCGTCGACAACGCCTGAACTGCCACTGCCACTGCCACTCCGCCACCAGATACGGAAACAAGCCTTCATCCACCCCACGATATCAAGGAGAAGACAATGACCTCCAACATTAAGCCGGCTTCCTCCCCAGCGTCGATGCGCTTCACTCTCCTGACGCTTGTTGCGGCGCTGATCGCCGCAGTCGCGGCAACCACCTCGGCCAGCCTGGGCTGGCCGGTCTGGGCCATGTTCATCGGGTGGGTCGCTTTCTTCACGCGCGGCCATTCGGCCAGGGATGCCTTCTACAGTTACCTGTGCCTTGTCATCGGCTTCACCCTGGGTATCGGCGCGGCCCTCGCCGTTGCTGCACTTGTG
Source organism: Pararhizobium sp. (assembly GCF_965279435.1). NCBI lineage: Bacteria > Pseudomonadati > Pseudomonadota > Alphaproteobacteria > Hyphomicrobiales > Rhizobiaceae > Pararhizobium > Pararhizobium sp. Next base: position 165,991 of record NZ_CBDIHY010000002.1, on the reverse strand, counting down.
CCATTGATCGGTCCGCTTGCCTTCGGCCCGGTCGTCTTCGTGGTGGCGATGGTCGTCGTTTCAATGCGCGCCCTGGCGCCGGTCAACAATGTCCCGGCCTACTTTCTCGGTCTGATCACGTTCTTTGCCGCCCATATCGAGCCGGGTCTCCTTGCCGTCTCGGAGCTTGCCGCCGTCAGTGGCCTTGGCTCCATCGCCGGCTGGACGACCCACCGGTTACAAACGAAAATCTTCCCGGCAAGCTGACGGGGAAGCGCAAGGGTACATGAGGCCGGGCTCCGTCAGCCCGGCTTTCAGAATGACGAAAAGAAGCAAACACTGAAAAGACCTTCCGACGCCCGATCCCGCTTTTTCCTTGGTGACACGATGTCCGAATGATGTAAGTTGAGGGCGAAGATAGCCTTGCCTGCTTGATATAGCTGCGGCTTAAATGGCTGGGGGCAGCCTGCAGATAAAGCGTCTTGCGACTTGAAATGATTGCTGATTTTGAACGACTCGCGACTTGGTCATGCCCGTGCCCAGACTGCCTGAAATCACATAAAGTCCGGCAAGCCTGACCATTCGAAAACGTCAAGAACTGCCCTGCGCAAACGCGTGGGACAACGTGTTTCATGCGCTTCAGGGGGCTTACCATGGTACGACACTGGCTTGTTCCGGCACTACTGCTTTTCTCAACGACAATCTCCTCAGGCCCCTCTGTCGCACAGGAACAACCGAAAGCGGCCGTCACCGTTGCCAAGCCGGTTGTCCGCGATGTCGTCGATAGTGATGAATTCATCGGCCGCTTCGAGGCCGTCGATGAGGTGACGCTACGCTCGCGTGTCGGCGGTTATCTCGACAAGGTGGATTTCAAGGATGGCGCGATGGTCAAGACGGGCGATCCGCTCTTCGTCATCGACCAGCGCCCCTTCAAGACGGCGCTCGACGTTGCCACATCCTCGCTTGAAGTCGCGAAATCCACGCTGACATTCGCGCAGGCGGAATTCACCCGGACAGAAGGGCTGGTGCAGAAGGGAACGCTATCGATATCCACCCTGGATGATCGCCGGCGCGAACTTTTGTCGGCACAGGCCAATGTCCGCGGCACTGAAGCAAGTCTGGCCCGCGCGCAACTGGATCTTCAATATACCAACATCATTTCTCCCCTCAGCGGCCGCATCGGCCGCCGGCTGATCTCGGTCGGCAACCTCGTCCAGGCCGACCAGACGGCGCTGACGACGATCGTCTCTCTCGATCCGATCGACTTCTACTTCGATGTCGATGAGCGGCGGCTGCTCAACTACGCCCGCCAGGCGCGCGAACACGGCAGCAATCTGCAGGAGGGTGGAGGCTCGCTTGAGGTTCTGGTGACCATCGCCGACAGCACCGAAAAGCCATTCAAGGGTAAGCTCGATTTCGCCGAAAACCGTGTCGATCAGGAGACCGGCACGATGCGTGTGCGGGCCCGTTTCGACAATCCCGATTTTGTACTGCAGCCCGGTCTTTTCGGCCGCGTCGAGGTCCGCGCCTCAAACTCCTACAAGGGCATCCTCGTTCCCGATGAAGCGATCGGCGCGGATCAGGATCAGCGCGTCGTCTATGTGGTTGCCGATGACGGCAGCTTCACGACCAAACCGGTTCGCCTTGGACCGAGGCTCTATGGTTACCGTGTCATTCGCGAAGGCCTCACCGGGGACGAAACGCTCGTCGTCAACGGCCTGACACGCTTACGTCCCGGCGTGATCGTCGCTCCCAAGATGGTTGTACTGCCGCCTGAAGCCGCCGTGACGACGGAGAACGGTCAATGAGATTTGCCCATTTCTTCGTGGACAGGCCGATCTTTGCGTCGGTTTTGTCGATTGTGTTCCTGATTGTCGGCAGCATCGCCTATTTCCAGCTGCCAGTCGCGCAATATCCGGAAATCGCCCCGCCAACCATCGTCATCCGCACCGCCTATCCCGGCGCCGACGCCGAGACCATTGCCGATACGGTATCCACCCCGCTCGAACAGGAAATCAACGGCGTCGAGGACATGCTCTACATGTCCTCCTACTCGACAGCCGACGGTTCGATGGCGCTGACCGTTACCTTCAAGCTCGGCACCGATCTCGACAAGGCGCAGGTGCTCGTCCAGAACCGCGTTTCGATCGCCGAACCGCGCCTGCCGGAGGAAGTTCGCCGCATCGGCGTCACCACGGCAAAGAGTTCACCCGACCTGATGATGGTCGTCCACCTGATCTCGCCAAACGACCGCTACGATCAGCTTTATGTCTCCAATTATGCCCGCAGCCGCGCCCGCGATCAGCTGGTCCGGCTTGAAGGCGTCGGTGACGTCATCCTGTTCGGTGAGCGCGAATATGCACTGCGCATCTGGCTCGACCCGGAAAAGCTTGCCTCCTACGGCATGACGTCGGGCGATGTCGTGCAGTCGCTGCGCGACCAGAACGTCCAGGTCTCCGGTGGATCGATCGGTGGACCGCCAAACGCCGGTAATAATGCCTTCCAGTACACGGTCACCACCGAGGGCCGCTTCAGCGATGCCCGGCAATTTCGCTATGTCATCGTCAAATCGACGGCGAGTGGCCGTCTCGTCCAGCTGCAGGATGTCGCCCGCATTGAGCTCGGTGCCAAGGATTATGTCACCAACAGCTATCTGAACGGCAAGGCCGCCGTCGCCATGGGTATCTTCTCGCGCCCGGGCACCAACGCGCTTGAGGCTGCCGAGCAGATCAAGGCCACCATGGAAACCCTGAAAAAGGATTTCCCGCCCGGTCTTGAATATACCATCGTCTACAACCCGACGGAATTCATCTCCGAATCGATCAACGAGGTCTACAAGACCATCCTTGAGGCGGCCATTCTGGTCGCTATCGTGGTGCTGATTTTCCTGCAATCCTGGCGCACCGCGTTGATCCCGATCATCGCCATTCCGGTATCGCTGATCGGCACGTTCGCGCTGCTGCTGGCCTTCGGCTTCTCGCTCAACATGCTGACTTTGTTCGGCCTGGTGCTGGCGATCGGCATCGTCGTCGATGATGCGATCGTCGTGGTGGAAAATGTCGAGCGAAACCTGGCCAAGGGAATGACGCCCAAACAGGCGGCGCATGTGACGATGGATGAGGTCGGTACCGCCGTCATCGCCATCTCGCTGGTGCTGATTGCCGTCTTTGTGCCGACGGCCTTCATCCCCGGCATATCCGGGCAGTTCTATCTGCAGTTCGCAGTCACTATTTCCGTGGCGACGGCGATTTCGGCCCTGAACTCTCTGACGCTTTCGCCGGCACTCGCAGCCCTTATCCTGCGTCCGCATCAGGAACATCAGGAAACCCGCAATCCGCTGACGCGGGTCGCCAGAGGCCTGGCCAACGGTTTCAATAGCGGTTTTGACCGGATGACCCGGGGTTACTCCTGGATTGTCCATCACTTGGTTTCGACGCGGATCGCGCTTGGCGCCAGCCTGATCGTCTTTTTCGGATTGCTGGCGGGGACGTGGTACATGGCACAGATCGTGCCGCGCGGCTTCGTGCCGACGATGGACCAGGGTTACGCGATCGTTGTGGTGCAATTGCCAGAAGGCGCCTCACTTGCCCGGACCGACGCCGTCATCCAGCGTGCGTCCGACATGATCCTCAAGGTGCCGGGCGTCAAGAACGCCGTCGCCTTTTCCGGCTTTAATGGTGCTACCTTTACCAATGCGTCGAATTCCGGCGTGGTCTTTGCCGCCTTCGACACATTCGAGGAACGGCTGAAGCACGGCTATAGCGCCAACCAGATCATCGGCCAGCTCTACGGCACGATGCAGAGCATCGAGGAAGCCTTCATCATCGCCGTGCCGCCGCCATCGATCCGCGGCATCGGTAATTCCGGCGGCTTCAAGATGCAGATCGTCGATCGGGAAAGCTCCGACATGCGCCGGGCTTTGGGCCTTGCCTATCAGATGATGGGTGCTGCCAACCAGACGGAAGGCCTGACCGGCGTCTTCACCACCTTCTCCGCCTCCAGCCCGCAATATTTCCTGGCGATCGACCGCGACAAGGCGCGGGCGCTGAGCGTGCCGATCCCCAACATCTTCGAAACGCTGTCGATCAATCTCGGCACGTCCTATGTCAACGACTTCAACGCCTTCGGCCGTGTCTATCAGGTTCGGGCGCAGGCCGACCAGCAGTTCCGGCTGGAGCGGGAAGACATTCTCGATCTGAAGGTGCGCTCCGCCACCGGTGCCCTGGTGCCGCTCGGAACGCTCGTCGATATCCGCGATACCACCGGTCCTTCGCTCGTCCAGCGCTACAATATGTATGTGTCGGTTCCGATCCAGGGCAATCCCGCACCCGGCGTATCGACCGGCACCGCGCTCGACAAGATGGAAGCGCTGGCCGGCCAGATCCTGCCGCCGGGCACGTCGTTCGAATGGACCGACCTTGCCTTCCAGGAACGCAACACCGGCAACACAGCGATCTTCATCTTCGCCCTTTCGGTGATCTTCGTCTTCCTGGCGCTATCGGCCCAGTATGAAAGCTGGATCCTGCCATTGGCGATCATCCTTGTTGTACCGATGGCGGTACTGGCGGCGCTGGTCGGCGTTCATCTCAGGGGGCAGGACAACAACATCCTGACCCAGATAGGACTGATCGTCCTCATCGGCCTTGCGGCGAAGAACGCCATCCTGATCGTCGAGTTCGCGCGGCAAGCGCAGGATGACGGGATGAACCCGGTCAATGCGGCCATCGAAGCCAGCCGCCTGCGTCTGCGGCCGATCCTGATGACGGCCTTTGCCTTCATTCTCGGCGTTGTGCCGCTGATGATCGCCACCGGTCCGGGTGCGGAAATGCGCCAGTCGCTCGGCACCGCCGTCTTCTCCGGCATGCTCGGCGTGACGTTCCTCGGCCTGTTCCTGACCCCGGTCTTCTACGTCGCGCTCCGGTCCTTCGGGTACAAGCCAAAGGAAAAACCGATCCCACCGGAGTCGGGGATGATTTGAGGAGTTATGGGCCGGGCAGCACCTGCCCGGCGGCCTACCGATCCGGCGTGATCAATGTCACAGTCGGAAAATAGGTCCGGTACCGCCCCGTATCCCTGGTCAGCAGGTCCAGCCGATTGACAGCCGCGTGCGCGCCAATAAAAAAGTCCGGCAGGACACCCGCACGCGAACCGCCTGCCTTGCGGTATTTCTGGAAGACTTTTCCAGCCAGAAACAACCCCGCACGCGGCATGGTGGCGATCTCGATCCCGGCCTCGGAGAGAAATGCCTCCAGCCGCTCGATCCGCTCGTAACGCACCGCAAGTTCGGCGTAGACGACATCGTTGATCAGAAGCGGGCCGCGCAGGGCAGCGGCTTCCAGCTGTTCGATCGACCAGTCCGACCAGTTCGGATCGTCGGTCACCACATCGAGCAGAACATTGGTATCGACCAGTGTCACTCGTGACCGCGCGTCAGCGCCATGATGGCGTCAGTGCTCAAACCCTTGCCGGCATGGCCGCGCAGCTTGCTGAAGCGGCTGGCAGGGCGTTTTTCGTCGGCGCACGTCAGCACGACGCTGCCGTCGGCAGCCCGCTGAAAATCCACCCGCGTTCCCGGCACGATACCGAGAAAATCCCGCACCGGCTTCGGAATGGTCACCTGCCCCTTCGTCGTCACTGTCGCGCTCATCTTAAACCTCGGTAAGGAATGTTTTTACAAAGGTATTACATCGGAAGGCCGACTTCAAGATGCATGGCCTAATGGCACCTACCGCTGCGGCGGCAGCAAACACTCGACCAGCACCAATACCTTCTCTGAGTTCGGTGGCACGTCGTCGAAGAGGATGCGGTACATGATCGGGGCGACGAGCTTGTCGATCACCGTTTCCACATCCGGAAAGTCCTCGCCGCGATCGCGCGCCCTGTTAGCGATCACCTGCACCTGTTCGCGGGTATAACCGCAGCATTTTCCCGCATTGCGGCTGTCCGTTGCGACGCTGGAAAGCACGTCGCGGATCATCGCCCGGCCCGGCCCGGAGGCCATTTCGTCGGCATATTGCTCGGCCCATTGCGTGAGATCCGTGCGCGCCGATCCGGTATCCTTAGGCGGAGCATCCGGGCGCAAGCGCTCGACAGCAACATCTGCCAGCAGTTCCTGCAGGTCGCCCCAGCGCCGGTAGATCGTTGATGGCGTGACGCCAGCCTCCGTGGCAATCAGCGGGATCGTCACGTCGCCCCGGTCCATGGTCGAAAGAAGACCGCGCACCGCTCCGTGCACCGAGGCCTGCACGCGGGCGCTACGGCCGCCCGGCCTGATACTTTCCCGTATGGTCATCGGCACCATCTCCGCATTCAGCCCGCCGCGCGGAACCACTAACGCAAATAATTTGCTTTTAGATCCGCATCGCGCTACAAGAGCTAACGCAATATCTTAGCTTTTAAGGACCATAACGCCATGTCGAGCAAAAGTGAACCCGTTTCCGGCGGCCTTTCACCCGCCAAACGGCGCTGGGCCCTAGGCTTCCACGCGATGACGCTAATCACGTTCCTCGCCGCATCCGCAGCACCCACGCCGCTTTATCACCTCTATCAGGAGAACTGGCACTTCTCGCCGATCCTGCTCACCTTCATTTTCAGCGTCTATGCCTTCAGCCTGCTGACGACGCTGCTCATCGTCGGCTCGCTGTCCGATCATATCGGCCGCCGTCCCGTCATCTTCGCGGCCATGCTGCTGCAGGCAGCCTCCATGCTTCTGTTCATGCTGGCAGACAGCCCATCCTGGCTGATCGCCGCCCGCATCGTCCAGGGCATCGCCACGGGTGCTGCCAGCGGCGCCATCGGCGCGGCACTAGTCGATGCCAACAAAACGTCAGGCCCGATCGTCAACAGCATTTCGCCGCTGCTCGGCATGGCTGTCGGTGCGCTCGGCGCCGGCGCGCTCGTGCAGTTTGCACCCGACCCTACGCGTCTGGTCTATCTCGTCCTCTTCGCCGCTCTGTTGGGGCAGGCCGTGTTCGTTTGGAGTGTTCCCGAAACGGCGGCCTCCAAGCCGGGCGCGCTGGCATCGCTGCGGCCGCATGTCGGCGTGCCGCCGCAGGTCCGCCGGTCGCTGATGGCGATCACGCCGATCAATATCTCGATCTGGTCGCTCGGCGGCTTCTATCTCTCGCTGATGCCGTCGCTCGTGGGTGCCGCCACCGGCAATCATTCGCCGATGACCGGCGGCCTCACCGTCGCAGCCCTTACGCTGAGCGGCGCACTCGCCGTCTTCTTCCGCCGCCAGAAGCCGGCTCGCGCCAACCTGACACTCGGCGTCTTCACCATGATGGCCGGCCTGCTGATCGTCGTCGCCGGTGTCCATACAGGCTGGGTCGCACTCTTATTTTCTGGCACGATTGTCGCCGGTACCGGGTTTGGTTCCTGCTTTCTCGGCGCGGTCAGTACGATCATGCCACTGGCCAAGCCGGAGGAGCGCGCCGGTCTGCTGTCCGCCTATTATGTCCAGAGTTATCTGGCTTTCAGCATTCCTGCCATTCTCGCCGGGTTTCTGTCGCGCGCCGTCGGGCTGACGATGACGGCAGACATCTATGTCTGCGTCATCATCCTTTTGACATCAGGCGGCTATGCCGCGATGTCGCGTGCCCGGGCACAGTCGGCCGAGTGACCGGTGGATCCGGTTAACGTTTTCCGCCCGCCGCCTGCGCGCGAAAGGCGTCGCCGAACACCAGCATGGTGGGGAGGTTCCTCGCCTGCGCCGCCTCAAGCGCCGGTTTTAAGGTCTCGAAACTTTCCAGCCTCTCCGCGTGCCAGCCGTAGGCGCGACCGATGGCGATGAAATCCGGCGTGTGCAGATCGACGCCGAGCGGCGGGATGTTCTTCGACACCATGAAGGACTTGATCTCACCGTAACCGCCATTGTCGTGCAGCATCAGAATGAGCGGCGCTTTTGCCTCCATCGCTGAAGCGAGTTCGGCGAGTGAAAACTGCAGCCCGCCATCTCCCGCCAGCACAACCACCGGCCGCTCCGGCCGCCCAACCTTGGCGCCGATGCCCGCCGGCAGCCCGTAGCCGAGCGTGCCGTAACCGGTCGCCGAGTTGAAATAGGAACCGGGCGAGGCCGCCTCATAGGCCGTATTGCCGGCATAGACGAGCTGGGTCGAATCCCCGGCGATCAGCACGTCTGGCAGCGTATCGCGGATCGTTTCAAGAATGATCAGGTCGTCGAGCATGGCGGCTGGAACGTCGCGGTGGACGAGCGTTTCGACCTGCGCTGCCCGCACAGCACCCTCCCGTGCCCCCGCCGACACCAGATCCAGCAGTATCGCGGCACATGCCAACGCATCGCCAACGATGCCGATCTCGGGTGCCCGTGTCCGCATCAGTTGCGCCGGGTCAATATCGACGCGGATGAAGGTGCCGGGAACGGAAAAGAACCCGTCCTCATACATGTCGTAATCCGTCGGCCCGAGTTCCGTACCGATGCCGAGCACCACGTCGGCCGCCTCGATCAATGCGCGAGTGGCCGGCATGCTGGCCGAAAGATTGACCGCCAGCGTATGCCCCGACGGCAGGATGCCCCGGCCATTGGTGGTCATCACCACAGGCGCATCGAGCTTTTCCGCCAGCGCCCGGATTTGCGCCGCCGCGCCAATCGCACCGCCGCCCACCAGAATGACCGGCGCATTGGCACTATCCAGCAATGCCGCCGCTGCCTTCAATGCGCCGGCGTCACCGGCCGGCCGCGACAGGCGCACCGGCTTTTCCGGCACGGCCAAGTGATCCGCCGAAGCCAGCATGACATTGATCGGCAGCTCGATATGAACAGGCCGTGGCCGGGCGCTGTCGAAGATGGCGAAGGCCCGCGCCAAAGCCGGCGCCAGGTCCTCTGGCCGGTTGACGGTGCAGCTGAAGGCTGAGACGCCGCTCACCAGCGCCTGCTGGTTGGGCAGCTCATGCAGCCAGCCCTCGCCCGAGCCCATCCGGCCATGGGCATTGACGGTCGAGATCACCAGCATCGGGATGCTGTCTCCATAGGCCTGGCCCATCGCAGTGACGATATTGGTCATGCCCGGGCCGGTGATGATGAAGCAGACGCCCGGCTTGCCGGTCGCCCGCGCATAACCGTCGGCCATGAAACCCGCCCCCTGCTCATGGCGTGGCGTCACATGCCGGATCGCGCTACCGGCCAATCCGCGATAAAGCTCGACCGTATGCACGCCCGGAATGCCGAAGACGGTATCGACGCCATAGGACGTCAGCAGTTTCGTCAGATACATGCCGGTGCTGATCATGCGGGTGTTCCTCGTCTCATTCATTGCTATACAATTGTATAATTCAACCGCACGCAAGACCTGCGGCTCGTTATCTCAGGATTTGCGGGAAAGCTTGAGGGTGATGGCGGTCTTCGCCAGGATGACCGTGATGACGATTATGATCAGGATCACCGAGATCGCGGCAATGGCCGGATCGATATTGTCGCGCAACCCCATCCACATCATCCGCGGCAGGGTCACCGCATCGACACTGGTGATGAACAGCGTCACGCCGATCTCTTCCCAGGAGAGCACGAAGGACAGGAAGAAAGCGGTGAAGATGCCGAACTTGATGTTCGGCAAAATGACCTTGAACACTCGCTGGCTGACCGAAGCGCCGAAACCGCGCGCCGCCAGATCGATCCGCCGGTCCACCTGCGCCAGGGCGACCGTCACCATGACAACCGCAAACGGCGCGATCATCACCGCATGGGCGATGGCGACACCCACCCAGGTATCATAGGCGACGATATCGTTGACCTTGGACAGCGTCGTCAGGAAGAAATACAGCGTGATCGCGGACACGACCGGCGGCGCCACCATCGGCAACAGCACAAAGCCGAACAGCAGGCTCCCGAACCAGGGCCGGAACATCCAGATGCCGAGGCTGAACATCAGCGCCAAAAGCGTCGCGATCACCGAGCTGAGGACGCCGATGCGCAGGCTGAGCCAGATGCTCTGCAGCCAGGCCGGATTGTCGAGGAGCGCCTGATAATGCCGGAGCGACCAGACATCGGTCGGCATCGACAGGAAACGCGCCGGGGTGAACGACACCGGCACCACGGCGATCAGCGGCAGAAGCAGGAACAGCGCCACCGCAAAGGCGAGGAAAACGGCAATCGGCGTGGGCTTCATCGACATCGGCTCAACCCAGCATCTTGTTCGGCCGCACCAGCCGCAGCATCAGGATCAGAAGTGCGCCGACAATCAGCATGAGAATGACGCTGATCGCAGCGCCCAGTCCCCAATCCGGGCTCTGGAACAGGCGCAGATAGATCAGCTCGGCGATCATGACACTCCGGCCGCCGCCGAGGATCGCCGGTGTGATGAAGAAGCCGAGCGCAAAGACGAAGACCATCAGCCCGGCGCCAAGAATGCCCGGTAGCGTCATCGGCACGAAGATCGACCAGAAGATTCTGAGCCGCGATGCGCCCATGCCGCGGGCCGCCAGAAACACGCGCTCGTCAAGGCTGCGCATCGCAGACGCGATCGGAAACACCGCAAACGGAATGAGGAAATGCATCATGCCGAGCACGACACCGAACTCGTTGCGCACCATCGTCAACGGCTCGGAAATAATGCCGGCCGCCTGCAGCCACGTGTTGATCAGCCCGCGATTGGACAGAAGCGCCACCCAGCCGAAGGCGCGGGTCAGCACCGAGATCCAGAACGGAATGAGGATGCAAAGCTCCGTCACCAGCCGCTGCGCCGGCGTGCCGCGCACCCAGACATAGGCAATCGCATAAGCCGCCGCCACCGCACAGACGGTGACGATCAGGCAGATGCGGAATGTGCGGAAAAACACCGCCTGGATCAGCGGATCGGTGACTGCCTTGCCATACTGCGAAAACCCGGGCTCCGGCAGCGTGACGCTCCATTGCATGACGCCGAGGAACGGCACGAGGTAGGCAAGACCGAGAAACAGCACGAGGGGGCCAAGCAGGAGCGCCGGTTTCAATTTGTCGGATTTCATGGCGGCTCCTTTCTGTGATTGGCGCAATGGACTGCTCGGACCCGCTTGGTCCGGGCGTCTGTGGTTTGGATCCTCGGGTCAGGCCCGAGGATGACGGAGGGTAAGGTTCGCCCGGTGTGCCACGTCAGCCTTGGAGCCGACATCCACCATGGGTCATCCTCGGGCTCGACCCGAGGATCCCTGCCATCTCCACTGAGCGGCCGCCTAAGCCGAAATAATCTTCGTATACTCGTCCAGCGCCGGGCCGTAATTGGTCTCGTACCAGCCCATATCGAGCGCGATCTGCTTGGACATATTGGCCGGATCGACAGGGCTGAGACGTGCCTGTTCGGGCGTCAGCAGCGCGTCGGCGGCGGGGTTTGCCGGACCCTGTCCGAGCATCTCGAACATGATGACCTGCTTCTTCGGGTCCTGCGCCGAGGCGATGAACTTCATCGCGTTGTCCTTGCCGCCCGGGTTCCCCTTGATTACACCCATGGCACCGGGAGAAATCAGACCCTGATCCCAGACGAACTTGATCGAGCCACCGGAATCCTTTTCGATCAGCCCGGCACGGGTCGACCAGATCAGCGCCATCGAGGCTTCGCCGTTCAGAAGAACCGACTGGCTTTCGGCGCCGCCGCCCCAATAGGAAACGACATTGTCCTTGAAGGCAGCGATCTTTTTATGAGCACGCTCCAAATCCAGCGGATAGAGTTTCGCCGGCTCGACGCCATCGGCCAGAAGGGCTGCTTCCCACATGCCTGCACCCCATTTGTAGAGCGAGCGCTTGCCGGGGAATTTTTCCACATCGAAGAAATCGGCCATGCCGGTTGGCACCTTGTCGCCGAATTTCGAGGCGTCGTAGGCGATGATATAGGAGAAGAAATAAGTCGAGGCGGAGAACTCCCAGCCAAAACCTTGGCGCATTTTTGTCTTGTCGACGATCGTATAGTCGATCGGCTCCATCATGCCCTTCTTGCCGAGCGCCTCTGCCGAGAAGGGGTCGATATCGACAATATCCCAGGCCGGTTTGCCGCTTGAGAATTGCGCCGCCACCGCACCTTCCGTCGGGCCTGAGCCGTCCTCCTTGACCGTAATACCGGCTTCTTCCTTGAAAGGCGCGCCATAGGCCTTGTCGTAGGCGGGGCCGGCATCGCCACCCCAGTTGACGAAGACGAGAGCGCCTTCCGCCGCCCAGCCGCGTGTCGCGCCAAGCGCGATCGGGCTGACCGACAGAAACAGGGCCGCCAGCTGGGTGAATCTGCGGCGGGACATGCCGCCATTTGCCAATATTTCGCTCATGCCGTTCTCCTCTGGTTTTTGCGGCGCGCCTTTATCGGCGTCGCTCGTGTCATGCACTGCAAAGCACTTACAGAAAGAAACCCTGATTGGCGGGCCATCCGGCCCAGACCTGCCGCCCCGGCTGGAAGGCACTTTTCACCTCGCGCGTCGGCATTTGCAAAACCAGATCGATACCCCCCGGCGTCTTCAGGCCAAAGCGCGTTTCAGCACCGAGATAGGTAATTTCGCCGATCTCGGCTTTCAGCATGTTGCCCTCTTCCGGCGCCTCCTCGAACATCACCATATGTTCGGGCCGGATGGCGAAATGTTCGCTGACGGCCTGACCGGGCGCGCAGATTTGCATCGGACGCCCTTCGAACAGTCCTTCTGCGCCGTCAGCCGTTGCCTTCACCGCAGACAGCGACAGGAAATTCACATCGCCGAGGAATTCCGCAACAAACCGGTTGGCCGGCCGCTCGTAGACGTCCTTCGGCGTGCCGATCTGTTGCAGCTGTCCGTGATTGAAGATGCCGATGCGGGTCGAGAGCGCCAAGGCCTCGGACTGGTCGTGGGTAACGAAAACGAAGGTCGTGCCGGTCTCCTGATGCAGCCGCCGGACTTCTTCCTGCATCGAGGAACGCAGGTTCTTGTCGAGCGCTGAAAATGGTTCGTCGAGCAGAAGAACGGAGGGTTCGAATACCAACGCGCGCGCCAGGGCGACACGCTGCTGCTGGCCGCCGGACAATCCGGACGGCCGCTTATTCTCGTGTCCGCGCAGCCCGACGCGATCGATGATCGTATTGACGCTACGCTTGATATCGGCGTCAGCGCGTCCCTGCACTTGCAACGGAAAGGCGATGTTCTGCTCGACCGTCATATGCGGAAACAGCGCGTAACCCTGGAAGACCATGCCGAAAGCGCGCTTCTCAGCGGCAACGCCGGTGATATCGGCACCGTTCTTGCGAAGGGTTCCCGACGTCGGCGTTTCGAAACCGGCGAGGATCATCAGAAATGTGCTCTTACCGGAGCCGGAAGGGCCGAGAAGCGTCAGGAATTCACCGGAGCCAATGGTCAGCGAGATATCACGCAGGGCATGGAAATCGCCATAGGCCTTGCCTATCCCGCTTGCTATGATTTCGGCCGCCTCGTGTCCGCTCTTCATCGACGCTCCTTTTCAACATCGAAATCGTATGAGCGTTTTAGCAACAGGACAAACGAAATCTTTTCCCCGCTTGGACAAATATAATTTGCCAAAACCCGCCCGAACCATGGGCGGACACCTAGGCATCTGCGTCATTTTTAAGCATCTCGGAACGCAGCCACGAACTGAAGGCCACGACGGCCTGATTGTCGGCCTTAGCCTCCGAGGTCACCAGGTAATACGAGCGGCTGGAATTGATGCTGATATCGAACGGCTGCACCAATTGGCCGCTGTTCATGGCGTGCCGGCAGGTAAAGCGATCACCCACCGCAACACCTTGCCCCGACAATGTCGCCGCGAAAACCAAGTTCATGTCGGAAAAGACAATGCCGGTCGAAGCATAGCTTTGGTCGACCCCCGCCAGCGCCAGCCAGGTCTCCCAGTCCTCGTAATCGGTGAGGTGCAGCAGGCACATCTTCTTGATGTCGCTGGGCTCCGTTAGTCCGCCGATCTTGTTCAAGAGCACAGGGCTGCAGAGCGGCGCAAACTCCACTTCAATGATCAGCTCCACCTGCATGGACGGCCAGTTTCCCGTACCGAACGCGATGAAGACATCGACGTCGGGATTGCTGATATCGTCGAGCCGGCGCGGCGTGACGATGGAAATACGCACATCCGGATAGGCGTCTCGAAAGTGAGAGATGTAGTTGCACAGCCAGTTGGAGGCAAAGCCCGGCGGACAGCTGACGGTGATCGAACCGCTGACACCGCGGCTGGCATGGCGCGAGGCCGACCCGGCAATGGCGTTCAGCGCCTGCCTTATATCGGCGGCATAGCCTAGCCCCTGCTCGGTCAACTCGATCCGGGTGCCCACCCGGTTGAAGATCTGGAAGCCGAGCTCCCGTTCCAGCAGGCGCAGCTGATGGCTGATGGCGCTGCGTGTCAGGTTCAGTTCATCAGCCGCCTTCCATACAGTCCCGTGTCTGGCGAAACTTTCCAGCGCCCGCAAAGCCTGTGTCGATGGAATTCTCTGCATCGGCGCCCTCCTGATCAGGGTGAGAGGCTAGTCCGGATTTTGAGCATTGGCGAACTTAATTTGTCGAAGGCGGGAAAACATTTCACTTTTTCGAAAATCGGATCGGCGCTTAACTGACAGCAACACCTCAGTCGATCTCTCCAGCGAAACGAAGCCCCGTGCCGATATCCGCCGCCCAGACCTCAGCCCTGGCCCATGTCGAGACCATCCGGGCCGACCTGTCGGACTGGACGGCGCGGATTTTCTCGTTCGGCGAAACCGCCTGGCGTGAATATGAATCCGCCGCCTGGTATGTCGATCTGCTGCGCAAGCAGGGCTTTTCCGTCGAGGAAGGCTCGGCCGGCATGCCGACGGCCTTTTGCGCCGAATGGAGCAACGGTCCCGGCCCCGTCGTCGGCATGTATGCGGAATACGACGCCGTCCCCGGCAACTGCCAAGCAGCAACGACGAAAAGAGAGCCCCGCGACAACCTGAGCTACGAGGCCGGCGGTCATACCGATCCGCATTCGGCACTCGGCATCGGTTCGCTCGGCGGGCTGCTCGCCACCAAGGCCGCAATGCAGCGGCACGGCATCAAGGGCACCCTTCGCTTCACCGGTGAACCGGCCGAAAAAGTGCGCGGCTCCAAGCCGATCCATGCGGCTAAGGGCTACTATGACGGGTTGGACGGCATGTTTTCGTTCCACCCGTTCTACATGCTGCCGATGTGCAATACGGTGCGCTGGGATACCCACTGCGGCGCTGCCTATTCGATGATCTACCGCTTCGTCTGTGACCAGCCGGAAGCCTGGGGCCGCAGCGACGATGCGCCGATCCCGCAATCGCATTCCGCCGTGCGCGCGCCCGGTGCCAACGACGCGCTGATGACCATGTATATGGCCTCCAAGGCGTTGCGCGATTCGATGCTCACCCATCAGGGCGGCTGGTCGATCAGCGAGGCGATCCTGACGGCGGGCCAGGCAACCGCCGACAACCTGCCGGCCGGACTTGCCGAAATCCAATACATGATCCGCGTGCCGACCATCGCCATGGCCGAACAGGTGGCCTCGGTGCTCGACCGCAACGCCGCTGCTGCGGCCGCCATGACCGGCTGCCGCTACGAGCGCCACTGGGTTTCGAAATCCCGGCCCGGCCTTGCCAACCATGCAATGGCCAATCTCGTTTGGGACGCACTTCAAACCGCCGGTCCGCCACGTTGGGATGACGACGCGAAAGTCGCCGCCCGCGAAATCCAGGCCAATCTCGGCGTTGAAGTAATGGAACAGCCCTTCATCAACGAAATGGAAAAGCTGATTTCACCGCAGGACGCCGAGGCGATCCTGCGCCGCAATCTTGCCCCATCGCAGCTGAATTCTACCTCTGACGATTACACCGACATGAGCTGGCACGCCCCGACCGCACGCTTCTACATCGCCCGGCCGGCGCTGAAAGCCCCATCCGGCTATACCTATCCCGTCTGGGTCTCCAATGCGCTCGGCGGCATTCCGGCCACCATCGACCCGACCGTGCTCTGCGCCGCAAAGACGCTTGCATTGTCCGCAATCCGGCTTCTGCAAGACGAAACGGTTCGCGCCGCCGCCAAAACCGAGTTCATCGAGCGCACCGGCGGCGGCATAGGCGGCTCCAAATGGATCCCACCCCTGTGTGATTACGAACCACCCATCCATTTCCGCTGGCCCGAATATGTGACCACCGCCCGTGGCCGCGACTGGTGGATCCCCAAACCCTCAACCCCGGAGGCATGACATGCAGTTCAACGAGCCCTTTTCGCTTCAACGTCGCAACCCGAAGGGCGGCACCGCGCCGCTCACCCGCTGGGGCTTCAAGAACGAGACCGATCCGCTGACCGACGTGCTGCTCGGCTCGCCGGCGCATCTGCGGCACCTCTCGACCAGCTCGCTATCGCGCAAACATCTGCGCGAGGCGCCCTGCAATATCCAGGTGGCGCAATCGCAGCACAAGGAACTGGTTTCAGCCTACGAACATTTCGGCGTGAAAATCCATTGGCACGAGCCGACGCCGGAACTGCCGATGCAGGTCTATTCGCGCGACAGCAGCGTCATGACGCCCTATGGCGCCATCATCACCGCCATGGCCAACTGGTGGCGGCGCGGCGAAAACTATGCGGCTATCCGCACCTATGAGAAGCTCGGCATTCCGATCTACGACATGGTCACCGCCGGGACCTTCGAAGGCGGCGATTTCAATGTCATCGAGGATGGCGTCGTGCTGATCGGCTGCGGCGGCGCCCGCACGCAGGAGGAAGGCGCCCGCCAGGTCGAGGACTGGTTCAAAAAGGAAGGCTGGGAAACCCGCCTCGCCTTCATCGACGAATATTACGTCCATATCGACCTGATGGTCGTGCCGATCGCCCCAAAACTGACCGCAGTGTGCCTTGCCTGCACCGAACCGGGCATCGTCGACTGGCTGAAGGCCAAGGGCCACGAAATCATCGACGTTCCCTTCCAGGACACGATGGCGCTCGGCTGCAACTTCATGTCGCTCGGCAAGGACCGCGTCATCGCCCCGACATCGTCAAAGACGTTGATCGAAAACCTGCGCGCCCGCGGCTTCGAGGTCGCCGCCATCGACATGAGCGAAATCTCCAAAACCGGCGGCGGCATCCATTGCATGGCCCAGGCTCTGGTCAGGGAAGCGGCGTAGGGTAGTCTCCTCTTCTCCCCGGCGGGGAGAAGGTGGCCCACAGGGCCGGATGAGGGGGGCGAAGCCATTCATTGACGAGCTTGCCGAGCCGCCCCCTCATCGCCCCACTCCGTTCGGCACTTCTCCCCGCTGGGGAGAAGGAGAAGAGGTACGAACCGGCCGAAGTGCCAGGCAGAATTGCTCTTCTAACCGACTGACAATGGAGCTGCAGGGCTTTCTCCAATCCCTCCAAACCCGCTAAGGTTCCCGGCGATTCGAGGAGCATCCGGACCAAGCATGACAGACCTTCACAGACGTTTTCCCTGCATCCCCGACATGGAGAAAGCTGCCGCGCGGCGCATGCCAGGGTTCGTGCATGACTATCTGATCGGCGGCCTTGGCCGGGAAAGCGGCGTCCGGCGCAATGTCGAAAGCTTCGACACGATCGAGCTGATGCCGCGCTATCTCTCGGAAGCCCCCGCCCCGGATCTCGGCGTCACCCTGTTTGGAAAACGCTTCGACGCGCCGTTTGGTGTCGCCCCGCTCGGCCTTGCCGGCCTGCTCTGGCCCGGCTGTGAAGTGCCGCTGGCTAAGGCGGCCAAGGCCCACAATATCCCGCATGTGCTCTCGACCTTTGCCAACCGCGCCATGGAAACCATTGGCCCGATCACCGGCGACAATGGCTGGTTCCAGTTTTACCCACCCAACGATCCGGCCATGGAGGCCGATATGCTCGCCCGCGCCGCCCGGTCCGGCTATCAGACACTCGTACTGACCGTCGATATCCCCGCGCCCACCCGCCGCGAGCGTGACATCCGCAACGGCATGTCCGTGCCGCCGGTCCTCGACCTGAAGACGATGTTCCAGATCGCCACCCACCCGCATTGGGCAAGCCATGTGCTGCGGCACGGTATTCCCGATTTCGAAAACCTGTCGCCCTATTATCCAAAGGGCTCGTCGCTAAAACAGTCAGCGGAATTCGTCGGCCGCGTCATGACCGGCCATCTCGGCGCCGAACGTGTCCGCCGCATTCGCGATGCCTGGAAGGGCCAGCTGCTAATCAAGGGCGTGCTCGACGTTTCGGAAGCGCAGGCCTACCTCTCCATGGGAGCCGATGGCCTGATCGTCTCTAATCATGGCGGCCGCCAGCTCGATGCGGCGCCTACCGCCGTCTCCGTCCTGCCCGCCATCCGCCGCGCGCTGGGCCCCGATGTGCTGATCGCCGCCGATGGCGGTATCCGCTCGGGCCTTGATGTCGCGCGTCTGCTGGCCCTCGGCGCCGATTTCGTCCTGATCGGCCGTCCCTTCATCTTTGCCAGCGCCGCGATGGGTGCCGCCGGTGGCGACCACCTGATTGATATCCTCAAGGCCGAACTGTCCGGCGCGATGGCCCAGCTCGGCTGCCGGACCGTCGCCGAGCTGCCCTCCTTCCTCTACACGCCCAATCATGGCTGAAGCGGAGACCTGAACCATGACCGTCATCGACGACCTGATTGAAGCCCTTGGCACAGACATAATACTCACCGGCGAGGCCATCGGCGGCCGCTACCGCAGCGATGCCAGCGGCACCGGCAAATTTCTGCCGCTGGCCGTGCTGCGCCCCGCAAGTACGGAACAGGTCTCGGCCGCGCTTGCCATCTGTGACCGCCATCGCCAGCCCGTCGTGCCGATGGGCGGCCTCACCGGTCTTGCCGGCGGCGCCAATGCGCGCTCCGGCGATATCGCGATTTCGCTGGAGCGGATGTCCGGCGTCGAGGATATCGACACGGCCGCCGGCACCATGACCGTTCTGGCCGGAACGCCGCTGGAAGTGGCACAACTGGTGGCCGAAACCGCCGGGTTCCTTTTACCGATCGATCTCGGTGCCCGAGGCTCCTGCCAGATTGGCGGCAATCTCTCTACCAACGCCGGTGGCATCCGCGTCATCCGCCACGGCGTCACCCGCGACAACGTGCTCGGCGTTGAGGCCGTGCTCGCCGATGGCACCGTGCTGTCGTCGCTCAACCGGATGACCAAGAACAATACCGGCTACGATCTGCGGCAATTGTTCATCGGCTCGGAAGGCACGCTGGGCATCGTCACCCGCGCTGTTTTGCGCCTGCGCCCCCTGCCCGCCGCCCGGCTGACGGCGCTGTGCGCCATCGAAAGCTATGCGCATGTCGTCACGCTTTTGAAATCCGCCCAGCGCGGCTTACCCGGCCTGTCGGCCTTCGAGGCGATGTGGCAAAGCTATTTCCGCTTCAACGCCGAGGCGCTCAACCTCACCTTCTTCGACAAACCCCACCCTTTCTTCATCATCATCGAGCAGGATGTCGATGGCAGCGACGAGGACAAGGAGCGTTTCGAAACCTTCCTTGGCCAAGCTTTTGAAGATGGTCTTGTCACCGACGCGCTGATCGCCCAGTCGGAAAAGGAGGCCCGCGCCTTCTGGTCAGTGCGCGAGGGGCACATGATGGATCAGCTGCTGCCCGGCCTGATCAATCTCGACGTCAGCCTGCCGGTCGGCCAGCTCGACGATTTTGCCGGGGATTGCGAGAAAGCCCTGCTCGCGCGCTTCCCTGCCGCCCATGTCTCGTTCTTCGGCCATGTCGGCGACAGCAACCTGCATGTAGCGATCGCGGTCGAGACGCCAAGCGAACACGACCTGCACGAAATCGACGCCATCGCTTATGATCTGGTGCGGACCTACAAAGGCTCGATCTCCGCCG
The DNA here is from genome assembly GCF_965279435.1 of Pararhizobium sp. Classification (NCBI taxonomy): domain Bacteria; kingdom Pseudomonadati; phylum Pseudomonadota; class Alphaproteobacteria; order Hyphomicrobiales; family Rhizobiaceae; genus Pararhizobium; species Pararhizobium sp. The sequence goes on along the minus strand of NZ_CBDIHY010000002.1, from coordinate 146,259 downwards.
AACACGGCATCGGCACGCTGAAGCGCGATTTTCTCGACCATTCGCGCAGCGAAGCCGAGATCAGCGTCATGCGGCGGATCAAAACGGCGCTTGACCCCAACGGCATCATGAACCCCGGCAAGGTGATCCCGCCGCGATAGAGCTCAAGCGGAAGCTCCGGCGATATTCGGCCTTGCGGCATCAGCAAACGCTGGCATTACCGGCTGATCTCGGCGAGGATGGCCCATCCGAAAACCGGAACCGGGAGAACACCATGTTGCCTCACCCCCGTACCGGCGCGATTGCCGCGCTTATCGTTTCCATCGCCCTCTTGCCACTGTCCCCGGCGCTCGCCGCCTCGCCCGAGCCTGTCAAGGCCGAGCATGGCATGGTCGTCACCGCCCAGCATCTCGCTTCCGATGTCGGCGTCGAGGTGTTGAAGAAGGGCGGCAATGCCGTCGATGCGGCGGTTGCCGTCGGTTACGCGCTGGCCGTCGTCTATCCCACCGCCGGCAATATCGGCGGCGGCGGGTTCATGACCATCCGGCTGAAGGACGGCAAGACCACCTTCCTCGATTTCCGCGAGCGCGCGCCGCTGGCGTCCACCAAGACCATGTATCTCGACGATAAGGGCGAGATCGTCAAAGGCGCCAGCACCGCCAGCTATCTGGCGGTCGGCGTGCCCGGCTCGGTTATGGGTTTCGAGACAGCGCGTGAAAAATACGGCACGCTGTCACGGCAGGAGCTGTTGGCGCCCGCCATCCGTTTCGCCAAGATTGGTTTCGTGCTCGATCAGGGCGACGTCGCCTCGCTGCAGAATGGCGCCAAGAAGCTCTCCAAGGACAAAGCCGCCGCCGCGATCTTCCTCAAGCCGGACGGGAAGACCTTTTCGATCGGCGAAACGCTCGTCCAGCCGGAACTGGCCGCAAGCCTGAGCAGCATTTCGGAAAAAGGCCCCGACGCCTTCTACAAGGGCGCCATCGCCGACGATATCGTCAAGGCGAGCGATGCCACCGGCGGCATCCTCGCCAAGGCTGATTTCGAGCACTATACGGTCCGCGAACTCAAACCTGTGACCTGCAATTATCGCGGCTACGAGATCGCCTCCTCGCCGCCGCCAAGTTCGGGCGGCGTCATCATCTGCGAAATCCTCAATGTGCTGGAAGGCTACCCGCTGTCCTATCTCGGCTATGGATCGGCTGAAACCGTGCATGCCATGGTCGAGGCGATGCGCCATGCCTATGTCGACCGCAACTCGGCACTCGGCGATCCGGATTTCATCGAAAATCCGGTCGAAAAGCTCACCGACAAGGCCTATGCCAAGGAAATCCGCGCCAAGATCAATCCGTTCAAAGCGGGGGTTTCGAAAGACCTGATGCCGAAGGGTATGGGCGAAAGCACCGAGACGACGCATTATTCGATCATCGACAATGACGGCAATGCGGTCGCCGTCACCTATACGCTGAACGGCTCGTTCGGCGCCGGCGTGGTTGCCCCCGGAACCGGTATCCTGCTCAACAACGAGATGGACGATTTCACCTCCAAGCCCGGATCGCCCAACCTCTACGGGCTGGTGCAGGGCGAAGCCAATGCGATCGCGCCGAAGAAGACGCCGCTGTCGTCAATGAGCCCGACGATCATTTCCAAGGACGGCAAGCCGTTCATGGTCATCGGCAGCCCCGGTGGTGCGCGCATCATCACCATCACGCTGGAAGCGATCATCAACGTCATCGATCACGGAATGGGCATCCAGGAAGCCATCGACGCCCCGCGTATCCACCACCAATGGCTGCCGGACAAGGTCTACATGGAACCGTTTGCGCTCTCGTCCGATACGCTTAAGCTGTTGACCGAGATGGGCCATGACGTCGGGATCGATGCCAGCTGGACGGTCTGGGGGCAGGCGGCCGGTATCCTCGTCGGAGGCAAGAATCTGGCGGAGATCGATGCAGGCGGCGGCGCTCTTTACAACGGCGCGATGGACAGCCGCGCGACGTCGGGGGCTGCAAGGGGGTATTGAGAATACCCTCCCCTTGAGGGGGAGGGTCGGCGCGAAGCGACGGGGTGGGGTGACCTGCGGCATATGCTATTGTTTATTGCGTTCGCAGTGATCACCCCCACCCGCAGCTACGCTGCGACCTCCCCCCTCAAGGGGGAGGTAAGCTAAACCTCACCCCAGAAACCGCTTGATCGCCTCGACCTCGTTCGGCCGGATATCATGTCCGCCTGTGTGCCACTCCGTTTCCACGCTCGCTTTTTGCGCCTCAAAATAATCGGCGAGAGCCTGCGTCAACGGAGCCGGGCAGATCGGGTCGCGCTGGCCGGCGGTGATCAGGATCTTCTTGCCAGCCAGCGCCGCGTTGTCCTTCGGCTTGAAGGGGATGAGCGGATGCAGCAGGATCGCCTTGTCGAACAGGTTTGTCTCGATCAGCAGGTTGGCGAGAATGTTGGCGCCGTTGGAAAAGCCAAGGCCGATCACTTCGGATGCCTTGTGCTCCTGCGCCAGCGTGCTGACGAATGCCGCCATCTTCCCGGTCGCGCGGGCAAGGTCGGCCATGTCGTAGACGCCTTCGCCGGTGCGGCGGAAGAAGCGCGCCGCCCCATGTTCGGATACGTCGCCGCGTGGCGAGACGATCGTCGCGTCCGGCAGGAGATCGCCACCGAAATCGAAAAACTGCCGCTCGTCACCACCGGTTCCGTGAAAAACGAAGAAGATCGGATTTCCGGGTGCACCAGCCTTTAGCCGGTGCACATAGCCATAATCGGTCATAGTGTCTCTCCTTAGCCTTCCAGCTTTTGCAGGCGCTGCTCGAGAATGGGCCGCAGGTGCTTGTGCTGCTGCGGCAGCTTCAGTGCCTCGCCCAGATGCGCGGTATCTTCATCGCGATCGAAACCCGGTTCGTTGGTGGCGATCTCGAACAGGACGCCGCCCGGCGTGCGGAAATAGATCGCCCAGAAGTAGTCGCGGTCGATCACCGGCGTGACATGGTAGCCCGTATCCATCAGTGCCTTGCGCACCTCCAGCTGCTTTTCGCGGTTCTCGACCGAGAAGGCGACATGGTGCACCGAGCCCGCCCCCTGTTGGCCGCGCTGGATGTTCGGCATGGTTTCAAGGTCGATCAGGCCTGCTCCATTGCCGCCGGGCACGATCAGCCGGGTAACGCCATCCGCGGCATCCAGTGTCTCATAGCCCATGTATTTCAACAGCTCGACTGTAGCCCCTTCGTCACGAAGACGCATGGCGACCGAGTGAAAACCGCGGATCGCGTGATCTTCGGAAACGCCGTTGGCGGTCCAGACCGGTCGGCTGTCGTCGCGGACTTCCACCAGAGCAAAACCGTCGCCATCCGGGCCGGCAAAGTTCAAGCGTTTTTCACCAAAGGTCTCCTCGGCCTTCATTCCCGAAACGCCGCGCTTGGACAGGCGGTCGCTCCAGAAACCCAGCGAACCTTCAGGAACGGAGAAAACCGTGGTGCCGACTTCGCCGGTTCCAGGACGTCCCGGCCCCATGTCGGGGAACGGAAAATAGGTCATCACCGATCCGGGAGCACCGGTCTCGTCGCCGTAATAGAGATGATAGACATCGGGTGCATCAAAATTGACGGTCTTCTTGACGCGGCGCAGGCCGAGCGTGTCGGTGAAAAATTGATTGTTGGTACGGGCGTCTGCCGCCATCGAGGTGACGTGATGCAGTCCCTTGATCTGAGTGAGCATGATCTCATCCCTTTCTGCCCAAGCTGGGCTTCGTGTCGCCGCTATAGATGTGCCGATTTCGGCACCAGCGATAGGCGCGCAGGGCTGGACGCATTGTCTTCGTTTACTGAACAGTCGAAAATCAGTGTTCAAGGAAACGTCGATTTATGGTGTCTGAATTGTCATCATCCGCATAAAAGCTATGAGCGTGCGACGACCTGCTGGAGCGTGGTATTTCCGGACCATGGGAGGCGCGGGAAGAAAAGATAGATGCAATCTGAAGTATTATTGGATGCAACAAGAAAAACTAAAAGTTGACAAACCGCAAACAACCATCTACATCTGCCTTCATCGATAGTTGTTTGACTGATATTTGTTTCTGCCCGCGCTTGCCGCGTCTCTGACGAACTTCCCCCTTCAAAAATCGAGACTACTGATCACCGTGCGTCGTACGGTGATGGATACATGTTGCTATTGAAAGGGTTCGTTATGACCACTGGCACAGTTAAATGGTTCAATTCCACCAAGGGCTTCGGCTTCATTCAGCCTGACAACGGCGGTCCGGACGTTTTCGTCCACATCTCCGCTGTTGAGCGTGCCGGCATGCGCGAAATCGTTGAAGGCCAGAAGCTCGGCTACGAGATGGAACGCGACAACAAGTCGGGCAAAATGTCCGCCTGCCAGCTCCAGGCTGCCTAAATCGGATTGCGCCTCTCCGGTGACCACGGATGTACTGGCATCGTTGAAGAGGCAAAATCCAACGGAAGGTCAGGCAAATCGCCTGGCCTTTTTTTCTTGGCTGAACGGCCAATATACGCACCGTATTCGACAGAACGATCTGGACGAAACGCCGGTGCGACAGCACCAGGATATGATTTTGACCGATAATTCGACAAAAGCCCGCGACCAGGCGGAATCGGCATTCAGCCGCACACAAACCCAGTTCATGGCCCGCACCCGGACGATTTCGGAAATCGATGCGGTCGCAGCCGAGCGGGATGCGAAGACGCTGCGCCTGCGCGAATTGCGGCTGGAAAAAGAAGCTGAAGCAACCGCCAAGGCTGCGGCAGCAGAAAAACCAGCAAAACGCTGATTGTCTGGCGTGGCTTTTCCGGCCGCCATATAGCTGTAATCATTCAGTCTTAGTAAAATAGGACGGAAAAGACGGCCGCCTATCTATTTTTTTGCTGCTTCCACTCTATCTTGGGAATGCGCAAAATGCGAAACGAGACTTATGTCGGCTGGCATGGCGACGAATTCTTTCCCGGCCAATCCCGACCAACCCTAAATCTGCAAACAAGGACGACGAAGATTGAGACACGCATCCGATAATGGCTTTGCCGATCGGCGCAAAGCCGCAGCCGAAGCTAAGCAGCAGCTTTTGAAGAAGTTTGCAACGGCACCGAAGGCTGACGATCCGGAACTGGCAGCCAAGCTCGCCGAGCGGCAGGCCAATACGGCTGCGCGCGAAGCCCGCCGCGCTGAACGCGACCGGCTGAAGCAGGAAGAAAACGAGCGCCAGCTCGCGGAAGCCGCAGCATTGACGGCAGCCGCAGAACTGGAATCGCGCGCTGAAGCCATCGCTCGCGAAGAAGCCGCCCGTGACCGCATCGCCCGCGTTGTCGCCGACGAAGCCGAACGCAAGGCCGAGCGCGATCGCCGCTATGCCGCCCGCAAGGCCCGCCAGCGCTAATTACGAGTGAAGGCCGGACCGACGTCCGGCCTCCTCATTGGCTCCATAGCCGAAAACTTTGATATTATTTGCAAACCAATTGCACCGTCCCGGCCGCCGTCCTCAGACAGACGCTGAGGACACTGCGAGAGCTTTACGAGGAATAGGACGCCTCAGGCGCCCTCCCCGCTTTCTGCAAGCTTTTTCTGGTCCATCGCCGCCTTCACGGTCGCAGCCGCCGCTGCTGCTGCCGATGGGTCGTTGCTGGCTACCTGGACCGTCGGCGAGGCGAAGACGACGCCATTGGTGGTGAACGCTTCGCGGATCATCATGTAGGCCTTCCGGCGGATCGTTGTCTGGTAACCCGGCTTGGTCATCATCGCGAAGCTCAGGTTAATGCCGTAATCGCCAAACTGCTCGACGCCCTTCATCTTCAGCGTCTCCAGGATCATCGCCCCGTACTCCTCGTCCTCGAGAAGGGCTGCACCGACAACCTTGACCATCTTACGGACCTTGTTGATGTCGGTGTCGTAGCCAACCGAGATCGTGAACTTGTCGATCACCCAGTCGCGGCTCATGTTCTGCACCGCGCCGAGCGTGCCGAAGGGCACGGTGAAAACCGGACCACGGTGGTGGCGCAGCCGCACCGACCGGATGCTGAAGGACTCGACGGTTCCCTTGTAGCTGCCGCTCTGAATATATTCCCCGACCCGGAAAGCATCGTCCATCATGTAGAAGACGCCGCTGATCACGTCCTTGACGAGGGTTTGCGAACCAAAACCGATGGCGACACCAAAGATGCCGGCACCGGCAATCAGCGGGGCCACCTGAACGCCAAGACCGGAGAGAACCATCAACACCGCAATCACTGCGATAATGACGGCCAGCACGGTGCGCAGCAGCGGCAGCAGTGTCAGCAGCCGCCCGTTTCGCGCCGCATGCGCCGTGTCGCCGGTCACGGAAGACCGCGCATGCTCCAGTGTACGGTTGATCACTGCCTTGACGATCTGCCAGAGGATGTCGGCGACAAGCAGAATGACCGCACCTGCCAAAACACCCTGGACGAGGCGGTCGGCCATCGCGTCGCCAGTAAACATCGCCGAGCGCTTGCTGACAATGAAGGCGAGCCAGAGCACCGCGAGCGTGATGATCAGCGCCCGCGCGCCCCGTTCCACCAGCACCTCGATGACGGGATTGCCGCTGCCGGGCAGGTCGGGCTGGCCGGCGAACGCGTTTCGCGCCATCGTGGTGGTTGCCTTCAGCAGGCCCGGCAAAATCAGCGCGTAGATGCCCAGCCACATAACGATGACGATGCCAGCAACCCAGAGCGCCCAGAGCAGGCAGAGATAGAATGTCAGCGCCCATTCCATGGCGCCGCGGCCGTGGGGCCGGGAGATTGCTGCGGGCCGGTTCCAGACGGTTTCAATGCCAACCAGCAGTAGGCCGAGACCAAGCGCATAGACAATCACACCCCTCACGGCAGGCGTGATGCTCAAAGCCTCCATCACGCCGACCAGAGCCCAGCCGGCAAACAGGATACACGCGAGCCAGAAGATGCGCCTATACCAGAAGAGCCCGGACGCATGATCGGCCGATGCCAACCCGGTCGCGCTTTCAACCCCTTTGGCTGTATCCGGGCCGACCAGCAGCAGCCTCGCAATACGGATCACGAAACGGCAGGCAATAACGCCCAGAAGCAAGGGCAGCATCAGCGCATCGAGCAGCGGCGGCCATGTCATGGCCATGAACAAGCCCAGACTGGCGAGGCTAAAAGCGACGAGCGGTGCCAGCAAGGCAAACAGGTGGCGTCCGGCAGCGTACAAGGGGCTTTCGTGCGCGCCGTCCGCATGCGCCAAGGTTGCATGCAGGCGGCTGCGGCGCGCGATGCGGTGGAACAGCCATTCAGCACCCAAGCCGATCAGAACCAAGGTTAGAAACAGTACGAAGACGCCAAAAGGACCGTGTCCATTGATATCGGAGGCGATCGTTGCACCGGCCCGCATGAACTCGGACGGAACCAGCGGAATGGCCTGCGCGATATGGCGCAGATGATTCCGGACCCGGTCTCCCCAGGCATTGAATTCCGTCGCGGACATATCCGTTTCAGGCTCGGCAACCGGTGCGGCCGTCTGCTTGTTGAGCAAGGCGCGAATCTCGGGATCGTCCAGCAGTTTGATCAGCTGATCGACCTTGTCCGCCGATGCGGGCGGACTTGCGGCCTGCGCAAGAACTGGTTGGATGGACGCAGTTCCGGCGCCAAACGCCAAGGCAACGACAAACCAAAACCGCAACAACAACAGCCTGATATCACCAGTCTTTTTCATGCGCCGAACCCCCTCAGCTCATATCACCCCGATTGCACTTTCGTGCATTTTAGAGAGTTAGAGCATTCACCGGGACCTTTGTCACCTGCAACCGCGCGGCGCAGCAAAAGGCATGGCATTTTGTGCCATTCCGGTGCATTGGGGGAATCGTGCGGCGCTAACCTCTTGTCACCAGCGCGATGGCTGCGGCCAGCATCTCGCCGGAAAAAGGCTTGACCACCAGTTGCACGCCAGGCCCCGGCGTCACGCCGTCGACCTCGCTATGGCCCGTGGCGAAAATCACCGGCAAATCGGACACCAGAGCCTTGGCGCGTTCGGCCAGCATTACCCCCGACATATCCGGAAGACCGACATCGGTGACAAGAACGTTGATCGGCTGCTGGGACAGAACCGCAAGTGCCGTCTTGGCGTCGGCTGCCTCGAAAACCGTGTGCCCTTGATCTTCCAGCATGTCGATCATGCTTGCCCGGATCAGCCAGTCATCCTCGCACACCAGGATCGTCCGCTTGCCATCCGGCAACTGGCCGGCCTCGGCATGTTTCACCTGCGGCTCAGCAACTGGTACTTTTGCCAGCACATGGCGGATCCGGCGGGCAAGCGCCTCGCGGGTATAGGGCTTGCTCAACAGCTCGACGCCTTCATCGAGACGGCCGGAATGAACAATCGAATTTTCGGTATAGCCAGAGGTAAACAGCACGCCAAGCTGCGGCAACCGTTCTCTTGCCTTGCGCGCCAGTTCCGGGCTTTTCAACGTTCCCGGCATGACGACATCGGTGAACAGCAGGTCGATGGAGGCGCCGCTTTCGATGACCGTCAGTGCGCTTTGTGCGTCCTTGGCTTTCAAGACCCGATAACCGAGATCGCTGAGGATGGCGACCACGGTTTCGCGCACTGCCTCATCATCCTCAGCCACGAGAATGGTTTCACTGCCGCCGGTGATCGGGCCGGAATCACGCTCGATGAGCACGTCTTCGGACTGGGTCGAACGCGGCAGATAAATCTTGATTGTCGTGCCGTGGCCCAGTTCGCTGTAGATCTTGATATGGCCGCCGGACTGCTTGACGAAACCATAGACCATCGACAGGCCGAGCCCCGTGCCCCGGCCCTCGGGCTTGGTGGTGAAGAACGGTTCAAAAACCTTCTCCAGCGTTTCCGGTGACATGCCCGATCCCATATCGGTCACCGCAAGCAGGACGTATTGCCCCGGCGGAACGTCGGCATAAGCCTCGGTGTATTTGGCGTCGAGATACGCATTGCCCGCTTCGATCGTCAGTTTGCCGCTGCCGTTCATCGCATCGCGCGCATTGATGGCGAGATTGAGGATCGCGTTTTCGACATTGCCCGGGTCGATATGAGTGTTCCAAAGGCCGCCGGCGACGATCGTCTCGATTTCGATCGCCTCACCCAGCGACCGGCGCAGAATGTCATCGAGATTGCGCACCAGACGGCCAATGTTGACCACCTTCGGGGCAAGCGGCTGGCGGCGGCCGAACGCCAGCAATTGCGAGGCGAGTTTCGATCCGCGCGCAACGCCGGCCATGGCATTCTGGATGCGCTGTTCGGCGCGCTCATTGCCCGGTACTTCGCTGATCAGTAGCTGGAGATTGCCGCTGATCACCTGCAGGAGATTGTTGAAGTCATGGGCAACGCCACCAGTCAGATTGCCGATCGATTCCATCTTCTGGCTCTGGCGCAGGGCATCCTGGGTCTGCAGCAGTTCGGACGTGCGCGCCTCGACCCGCTGCTCGAGCGTTGCCGCCAGCTCCGCCAACGCGGCTTCGGCGATCTTCTGCTCCTGGATATCGGTGTTGGTGCCGATCCACTTTTCGATCTTGCCGGAGCGATCCCGCAGCGAAACGGCGCGGGCGATATGCCAGCGATAGGCGCCATCATGGCGGCGAAGCCTGAACTCAGTTTCGTACTGCTCGCCCGTATGGCGCGCCGCAGCCCAGGCTTCGGCAGCATCGTTGATGTCGTCGGGATGCACGATGGCGCCCCAGCTATCACCATCGAGCGTGCCGGCAGGCGCACCGCTATAGCGGTAGACGCGGTCGTTGAACCAGTCCAGCAGGCCATCCGGAGAGGCGGTCCAGACGTGATTGGGCATCGATTGCGCCAGATTGCGAAACCGCGCCTCGCTTTCGGCAACGGCCTGCTCGACAAGCTTGCGGCTGGAGATATCGACAAAGAGCGCCGCAAATCTGTCCGGACCCGCCTTGCGCGCCCTCACCTCAAACCAGCGGCCCTCCAGCGCCGCCACCTGGACCTCGAAAACCTGGGCTATCCCGGTATCGACCACTTCAGCATAGACTTCAAAGACATCATCCGAAATCGCCGGAATAACGGCACGGACGCTGCGTCCGAGCGCACTGTCGGCCGGTACCCCCGAGTGCTTTTCGAAGGCCGGGTTGACCTCGACAAACCGGAAATCGTGGATCAGGCCCTGATGGTCGCGCATGACCTCGCCGACGAAGAAGCCTTCCTGCATCTGCTCGAACAGCCCGCGCCAGCGCGCCTCGCCTTCGCGAACCGCAGCCTCAGCGCATTTGCGATCGGTGATATCGAAGGCAATGCCGATGAACCGGCGCTGGCCGCTTTCCGGGCTGGACACGACCTCGCCCCGCCGGGCGATCCAGCGGACCTCTCCGGTTTTGGGATCGATCCGGCGATATTCGACATAGTCGAGTGGATTGCTGTGGCTGAGTTTTGCCGGACCGGTATTGGCACGATCCTCCGGATGCAGCAGGCCAACCAGAAGCTTGTCCGTGACCACGACATCCGGTGCGAGACCCCAGATCCGGCGATATTCGTCCGAAACATCCAGCATGCCGGTTTGCGGATACCATTCGAACGTACCGATGCCGCCTGCTTCCTGGGCAATGCGCAGCCGCTGTTCGGTGCGGACCCGTTGCGTCGTGTCCTTGATGATCGCCATGACACCGACCGGCATGCCGTTTTCGTCCGGCACCGGGCTGTAGTCGAGGTTCAGCCAGACATCCTCCGGCGATCCATTGCGCTCGATAACCAGATGTTGATCGCGATAGCCAAGTGTTCCGCCACCCAGCACGACCTTCAGCACATTGGCGTTGAAGTCCGCGACTTCGGGCCAATATTCCCGTACATTCGAACCAAGCGAGACCGGATGGCGTTCGCCGGCAAATTCGGCATAACCTTCATTGTAGATCATCACGCCATCCTCGCCCCAGAGCAGGATCATCGGCACCTTGGCGCGCAGGATGATGGCAACGACGGACTTGAGGTTTCCCGGCCAGCTCGAAAGCGGGCCGATCGACGTCTTCGCCCAGTCGAAATCATGGATCAGCGACGCGATCTCGCCACCCTCGGCCAGGAACGGGTAGCGCGTGTCGGATGCTGGCGGTTGCATGAAAACCTGAAATGAAAGAGGAGCCCCAGCTGCGAAATCAATCGTCAGCACGTGCTAGATAGCGCGTTTCATAGGTACATCAATCGGCCTTCGACAAATTTTCGCCCTTTTTTGACAGCGGCGGCAAAGAGTGCAGCCAAGCCCGGCAAATCCTTGAAATATTTCCATTCAGGTACAGTCGAATGGAACAAATAATGCGTTGCACAATTACCTTGAGCAGATTTTGCAAAGAGGGGATTTTCCGCAATGGACGCCAAGTTGGAGCAATACAGAATAGAATCCGGCGAATGGCAGCAGCTCGGCGCCGTTCCGGATCAGGATGGCGTGAACTTTGCGCTGTTTTCGGCCCATGCGGAGCGGGTCGAGCTCTGCCTGTTTGATGACAGCGGTTCGATCGAAACCGCGCGCATTGAATTGCCCGAATACACAAATGAAGTCTGGCACGGCTACATTCCCGGCCTGAAGCCGGGCGCGCTCTACGGCTACCGCGTTCACGGTCCCTACGATCCCGCCAACGGCCATCGTTTCAATGCCAACAAGCTGTTGATCGACCCCTATGCCCGCGAACTGGTTGGTGAGGTCGCCTGGTCGAAGGCGCATTTCGGCTATGATATAGAAGCTGATGACAAGGACCTGTCCTTCAATAACAGCGATAGTGCCGCAGGCATGCCGAAATGCCGGATCATCGACCCGAAAGCCTATGACTGGAATGCCGATCGCGGTCCCCATATCCCTTGGGCAAAGACGATATTCTATGAAACCCATGTCAAGGGCTTCACGCAGCTGCATCCGGCTATTCCCGAAAACCTGCGCGGTACGTTCGAAGGTCTCGGTCACAAGGCGATCGTCGATTATCTGAAAAGCATCGGCATTACCTCTGTCGAGCTTTTGCCGATCCATTTCTTTCCGGATGACAGTCACCTCACGGAAAAGGGGCTGCATAACTTCTGGGGTTACAACAGCCTCGGCTTTTTCGCACCGGCAACGCGCTACTATGGCCCGCGCGGCATGGACGGTTTTCGCGACATGGTGCGGGCGCTGCATGACGGCGGCATCGAGGTCATCCTCGACGTGGTCTACAACCACACCGCCGAAGGCAACGAACTCGGGCCCACCCTTTCACTCAAGGGCATCGACAACTTTTCCTATTACCGTACGCTGCCCGACGATCACCGCTACTACATCAACGACACCGGCACCGGCAACACGGTCAACACCTCGCATCCGCGGGTGCTGCAGATGGTGACGGACTCGCTGCGCTACTGGGTCGAAGACATGCACATCGACGGGTTCCGCTTCGATTTGGGTACCATCCTCGGCCGCGAACCCGAAGGTTTCGACCAGCGCGGCGGCTTTTTCGACGCCGTGTCGCAGGATCCCGTTCTCTCCAGGGTCAAGCTGGTCGGCGAACCGTGGGACATCGGTCCCGGCGGCTATCAGGTCGGTAGTTTTCCGCCAGGCTGGGCCGAATGGAACGACAAGTACCGCGACACGGTGCGCGACTACTGGAAGGATACCGACGGCACGGCGCCGGATTTTGCCGCGCGCCTGCTCGGCTCCGGTGACATCTACGATCAGCGCGGACGGCGGCCCTGGGCGAGCGTCAATTTCATCTCGGCCCATGACGGCTTCACCCTCAACGACCTCGTTTCCTACAACGAGAAGCACAACGAGGCGAACGGCGAAGACAACAAGGATGGCCACAGCGACAACCGCAGCGACAATTACGGCGTGGAAGGCCCGACCGACGATGCCGCGATCAACGCGGTGCGCGACCAGCAGAAGCGCAATCTTCTGGCCACGCTGCTGCTCTCACACGGCACGCCGATGCTGCTGGCCGGTGATGAATTCGGCCGCAGCCAGATGGGCAACAACAATGGCTATTGCCAGGACAGCGAGATCAGCTGGGTGCACTGGGAGAACCTGCCGGGCAGTGCCGAAGAACTGCGCGATTTTGTCCGGAAACTGACGGCGCTGCGCGCTGCCCAGCCCCTGCTTCGCCGCGAAAGCTGGCGCGATGGCATGGTCGTGACATGGCTCAATCCCGGCGGAGGAGAACAGACGCAAGAGCAGTGGCAGGACGAGGGCGGTATGACGCTGGGTGTTCGGCTTTCCCGTGAGGACCTCAAGAGCGTCGATGGCGTCTGGTCCGAGACGCTGATCCTCTTCAACCCGCATGATGGGCCTGTGCCCTTCACATTGCCGGATTCACCGTCCGGGAGGTGGGCTTGCGCACTCACGACGGCGGCCCCTGCGGACACAGAGGCCCGCCAAGACGTGCAAACCGTCTTCGAGCTTCCGGCCCGCAGCCTCGCACTGTTTCATCCTGCCTAAAACGGCAGAACGGCGGATGATCCCCAACGGCGCTCCTACGGGCGCCGTTACTCCGCAGCCTTCGCCCGCGGGACCGGCCGAGCCTTGCGGCCGGGAATAAGCTGGGCATAGAGCGCTGCATATTGTTCTGCACTCCGCTCCCAGGAGAAATTGGCCTTCATGCCCTGGTTTTGCAGACGCGCCCATTTCTTCGGTTCGCGATAGGCGGCAAAGGCGCGGTGAATGGAGAGCCGCAGGTTTTCGGCCGTGGCCGGATGGAACTGGAAGCCGGTTGCCACACGAGCGGAGATCGCCGCATCATTGGCATCGATGATGGTTTCCGACAGGCCGCCGGTGCGCGACACCACCGGTACTGCACCATAACGCAGGGCATAGAGCTGGGTGAGACCGCAGGGCTCGAAGCGTGACGGCTGAATGATGACATCCGAGCCGCCATGAATGAGATGGGCGGTTGCCTCGTCATAACCGATCCGGACACCGATGCGATCGGGGTGCCGGCCGGCAATGGCCAGAAGTGCCGTCTCGATATGCTCCTCACCCTTGCCGAGAACGATCAATCGGCCACCAAGAGCCGCGACTTCTTCCGCCACCTCGGCCAGCATGTCGCCGCCCTTTTGCCATGTCAGCCGCGTCACGGCAGCAAAGACCGGTCCCGGTCCGTCGTCCAGCCGAAAGGTCTCCAGCAGTTTGGCGCGGTTCTGTCCCCGCAGCCTGATCCGCTTGTGATCGTAGTTGACCGGCAAATACCCGTCCGTTGCCGGGTTCCAGACATCCATGTCGATACCGTTGACGATGCCCGTCAGCGTGCGTGGGCGCGAACTCAGTGCGCCGGCCATGCCCATGCCGAGTTCCGGCCCGATGACTTCGCGCGCATAGGTGGGGCTGACCGTGGTGATGGCGCTGGCGGTGCGAATACCGCCCTTCAGGTAGCTGACATCGCCGTAATATTCGAGGCAATCGAGCGAAACGCTTTCCGGCGGCAGGCCGATCTGGCTGACAACCGAAATTGGAAACTGGCCCTGGAATGCCAGGTTGTGGATCGTCAGGACGCTGGGCACTGTCTTGGCATTGCTCGAATACTGCATGTAGACGGAGGTTAGCGCGGTCTGCCAGTCATGGGTATGGACGACATCCGGAGACCAGTCCGCGAGCAATCCACCGGCAATGGCCGAGGCCACATAGGACAACACGGCAAAACGCTTCCAGTTGTCCGGATGATCGTGGCCGGTCTGGTCGAGATAGGGACCGCCGGGACGATTGTAGAGGGCGGGTGCATCCAGGATCAGTAGATCGAGCTGCTCATAGCGGGCCTCGAGCAACGACGCCGGGGCGCCAAACAGGTCCGGGAAGAAATAGATCTGCCGGGCATCGGGAAGCTTTGCAAACAGTGGCGGATAACCGGGCACCAGCGTGCGTGTGTAGCAATTGTAGCCCTCAAGGGCCTTCGGCAGCGAGCCTGTCACATCCGCAAGCCCGCCGGTCTTGATCAATGGAAAAATTTCCGACGTCACCGAAAGTATCTTCACGCAGGTCACGTTCCTTTTACCACCGGTTGTCACGGCGACGCAGTTTCACGAAGCACGCCGCAGAGCCCCATGATGTTGCAAAGCGCAGTCGATGTCCGCAGAAAAGCGCACTGCGGTGCAAAAAATTTTGCGCCGCAAAATAACGCGCCAGAAATGTCCTAATTTTCATCCGCCGCCCATGCAAGCGGTGCCGCGAGACCAGAGTACCGAGACGTGGAGTGCCATCACCCGGCACTCCACGAAAGCTCAAGAAATCAAGCGGTCTTGCTGCGCTTCCGAGGAACAGGCTCGATGGGGGCGTCGTTCTTGACGACGGAAAGTTTGGAGGTCTTGACCGGTGCCGGCGTTTCGCTTGCCGCCGCATTGGCCTCCTCTGTCAATTCCCGCAATGCCAGCAGCCAATGCACGTCATGGCTGCCGTCCGGCCGGCCATCGGCCTCCCAAAGAGCGTAAGCCCGTAGTCTGATGTCGTCTTCGCTGATATCCGTCATCTGCTTCTCTCCCCTTGTCAAAGTGGCCAAATAGAAACTGCGACGAGAGCACTTGGTTCCGCCGGAAAAGCCCTTTGCGAAATTATATCGCCCGGAATCTTTGCGACGACTGAACCAGGAGTTTTACAGCGGACCTGCACGCTCCCAAGATTGCGAAATGGACGCGGTCAAAAAACGATTCGCATCTCAATGCTACGCTCAATTGACGTGCAGGCGAACGAATTCACAACCCAAGACGGCGTTTTACACCACCTTCTGTGGAACCAAAGGCAACCAGCACCGTTATGATCCGCGCAGCGGCTTTTGGGGGCCGGCGCTTCAGGAGTGTGTCATGCGAAAAATCGTGTTTGCCTTGGTGCTGTTGGCCATACCCGTGACCTTCCCGGCCGCCGCCCAGTCGATGAAGGTTGAAGACCTCTGCGTGAAGGTGGCCAAAAATCTGCTGATGACCGACACCCTGCATACCGGCGTCGTCCAGTCGTTTCCCGAGCTGAAGCCGCCCGGCGCGCGCATGACCTATTCCACGCGCGATGGCGTAGAGAAGAAGGACATGGTCGATACGATCGAATGCCAGTTTGACAACGCCAAGGCACCCTTCGGGCTGAAGCGTTTTTGCTTGGCCAGCACGTGCTACTCGGCCGACGAAAAGAACGAAGAAAACAAACGCCGTTTCGACGAGGTGCGCATCCTGTTGGAACGCGAAGGCCTCTAACCGCAGGGCCTCTGTTAACGCCCTGTCTTCGTCGCCATCCAGATCACGTGGCGGGCACCTTTACCCTTGGTGCTGGCGCGAACCGACAGTTCTTCAACAGCAAAGCCGGCCTCCTTCAGCCGGCGGGTGAAACCGGCATCGGGCGCTGACGACCAGACGGAAAGAACGCCGTTCGGCTTCAGCGCCGTACGCGCAGCCCGAAGACCCGAGACGCTGTAAAGATTGTCGTTTGCCCGGCGGGTCAGCCCTTCCGGGCCATTGTCGACATCCAGCAGGATCGCGTCATATTCGCCGGTTCCCGGCTGGATGAGACGTCCGACATCACCTTCGCGGATCGAGACCCTTGCATCATCAAGACAACCGGCAAACACCTCGGCCATGGGACCGCGCGCCCAGGCGACCACGGCAGGCACCAGTTCGCCGACTGTTATCCGCGCGTCCGACGGAAGCTCCGCCAGTGCCGCTCTCAGCGTAAAGCCCATGCCGAGCCCGCCGATCAGCATATGCGGCCGCGGGTGGCTGCGCACCCGCTCGTAGGACAGACGGGCCAGAGCCTCTTCCGAACCGCTCAACCGGCTGTTCATCAGCTCGATTGTACCGAGCATGATGGAGAATTCGCCGCCGCGCTGCTTCAGGCGCAACTCGCCGCCGCCATCGGGCATAATTGCGGTGTCAATCAGGGTCCAGGGTATCACGGGCGCTTCCAATCATTGAGGCGCCCGCGATAGCACAAATGAGCTTCGAAAACAGCCTAAAGCGTCGCCAATGCCCGGTTGGACATGGCGCCGCCATAGGCCTTGCGGATCGCCGCCTTCTTCTCCAGTGACTCGATAATATCTTCGGAAAAATCGACCTTGTGCATCGCGGCGATTTCCGGAAGTCCGCCTGGTGTGAACACGTTGATCTCAAGGATCTTGTCACCGACGATGTCGAGACCGACGAGGAACATGCCGTCTTCGATCAGTTTGGGGCGGACCATCTCGGCGACGGCGAGAATGTCATCGGTGATTTTGACCGCCTCAGCCGTTCCAGCCGCATGCATGTTGGAACGGACCTCACCCTTGGCAGGAACCCGGCGGAACGCGGCATAGGCACCATCACGCTCCAGCGGTTTGCCGTTCATCATGAAGAAACGGATATCGCCGGCCTTGGCTTCCGGTAGATAGCCCTGCGCGATCAGGTAGCCCTCGCCGCTGACGGCTTCGAAAATCTGATTGAGATTGGCATCGTCGGGCGTCGCGATCTTGAAAACATTCTTGCCGCCCGAGCCCTGCAGCGGCTTCAGGATGACCCCCTTGCGATGATCAGCGATAAAGGCACGGATTTCCTCAATGCTCTTGGAAATCAATGTTTCCGGGCGCACCGCTTCGGGAAAGCCTTGGAAATACAGCTTGTTCTGGGCAAGAGCCAACCCTGCCGGATCGTTGACAACGATCGCTCCCCGCTCGCTGGCCAGCCGTCCAAACATTGCGCCGATATGGGCGGCCCACGGCCGGTCGTCGGAATCGAGTGACGGATCGTTGCGCAGAAAAATGACGTCGACCTCGCGGACGTCGATCGTCTGGACCTTGGCGTCCTTGCCTTGAAAATGGTCGTGGACGGCCTGAGCGTTCTTGTACTTTCCGGCGGCGACCGTGGTCGCCCGCACCATCAGGCTATCATCCGGCCGCAGGACAAAATCGCCCGGCGCGATGTAGCAGACGTCATGGCCACGGGCGAGCGCTGCCATGGCCAATGCGGTGGTGGTGAAATGAGGTTCCTCGCTCTCGATCGAATTGACGAAGAATGCGACGCGCATGGTGGCTCCTAACTGATGATCATATCCAGGGGGTTCAGTCCTGCCCGCGCCTTGTCGAGGCGGGCTTGTGCTTGCGGATGGGTGAGAAAGGCAGGGCGGATGACCGGCGCCTTGAGCAGGCCGCGCAGGCTCAATTCCTGCATCACCCGGAAATGCGAGGCGGAAATCTTGCCCATCCAGAATGGATCAAGCGCACCGCCGGATTTCAGATGGCTGAGCAATTCCAGTAGGCCACGCAGGTAAATCGCGTCCTTGGCGAGCCCGCCGCCGCGATAGAGCCGCATGGCCAGATGGAAGGCGGCGACCGGACCGAACCTGTGTTCGCCGACAAGTACGCCGTAAGTCTCGGTAAACGGCCGCCCTTCCAGCATCGCCGAACAGGCAACGACCCGGGCTGCTATCAGGCGTAGCCGCCCGACGGTCATGCCGCCGGCCATGTATTCGGAGAATACGGCAAGGCCTTCCTGCATGCCCTCATAGCCGGCGAGGCCTGACCGGAACAGTCGCAGCCCCTGCGCCGAGCCGTTGAAATAGGTGAGGAGATGCACGCCGATCTCGTGGCTCAAAAGCGCGTGCACACGGCCTCTCGGCATCAGCGTCTGGCGCGAAATCAGCAGACGTTCACCCGAAACCAGCATGCCGGACGGCAGGTCGTCGCGCAGTTCGACCTCAGCCGCAAAACCCGGATATTGCCGTTGATAATCCGCAATCATCGCACGGGCCGCAGCTTCGACTTCGTCGCAATCGGCTGTCTCCGGATCGCTCTCGATATCATCGCCATCATTGGCGAGTACCGCCGTTTTTGCCAGGATTTCAGTGGCCACTCGATAGAGCGATGGTTCTACCGGGCCATAGAGGGCACGGCCATATTCGACGAAGCGGCCGGTTTCGCGCGCCGAGATCAGCGACAGTTGCAGGTCAAGTTCCTGCTGCTTTTCCCGGTAGAGATGGTAGAGGACCGGGTCCTCGAAGCGGTCGAAAGCCACGGAAAACAGTTTCCGTTTTTCGGTCTCAACCTGCACGGAGAGCGGCCGGTAGAGGAATAGCGGCTCCTGCTTGAACTTGCCCGTCTTGAACGCCTGCCAGGCAGCTTCGGTATTGATCGGCGTGACGGCCAGCAGGAAATCAAAGCTGGAAGCCACATCATCGATGCTGCGGTCGGCGCGGGTAACGGCATCGACAAAAGCCTTGCGGCCCAGCGCCCGGTGCGTCGTCAATTTCAGACTTTGGGTTACGCCGACAAACGCCGCAAAAGCCTTCAAACCGGCGTCAAAGATATTGGCAACAAGGCGCTCGCGCAGATCGGGGTAAATATTTCCGGATTCCGGCTGCCGGTAGATCGGCGCGAACCGGACGGCGACCAGGGGAAAGCCGGTCTGCTCGATCAACCTTGCTGCCTGGGCGTCCGTTTTGATGTCGAACCAGTTGATATGCGGCGTGCGGAACTTCACCTGGCGGATATCGGTGCCTTCGGCCAGTGCGGCCGCAGCTTTTTGCGCCGCAACGTCGTCCGTCGACGCGATCCTGATTTCGAAAGGTGGAAGGTAGGGCGCATCGTCGGTAATCAGTGTGTCATGATCGAGTTCGTCGATGTCCAGCAGCAGGAACGCGCCAAAGCGCTCACTGAGAAGTGCCCCGACCGCCTCGATGATCGGCAAGGCTTCCTCGATGTCATCAACCACCAGATAGGACGCATTGGCAGCGGCGATGTCTCTTGCCGCAAGATCGTCCCTGCCCCTGCCGATATGGACGGACAGGAAGGGCAATGGCCGATCGATGTGAAGGCGGCCGCCATTGTCGAAATCCTTGCGCACCGATTTGTCCGTCCGGATGCAGTCGAGGATGTCTTCCAGCCATGGTGAATGGCTGGCGTTGGTATCGCCATGTTTGCGGCGCGGGCTGGTCATGACCGCGCTCGCAAAGTCTCGTGCAGAACAGGCAGTGACAGACGGATCATTTCCCGCATGGCTTTCAGCGCTTCGATGTCCGGCTCGCCGGTCCACTCGTCCATGAAGAACTTCTTGAACTCGATGGCGATGGCGCAACCGGTTTCCGGGAACCGTTCGTGGACGAAACGCGTCTGCTCGCCCTTGCCCTGAAAGGCGACGTTTTCCCGCACATCCATATGCTGACCGCGAAATTCAAAGCTGCGCAACTGTTCGATGAAGGCATCCAGCACCGGCGCCCAGCGCTCGCGATCCATCGAGGACGTGCCGATGTTGATCTGCGGCGCCTTTTCGAAAGGCGTTTCGGGACCGTTGGGCCCCTCGCGGCGATGATTGTAACTGTGCATGTCGAGAAGGACGAAGGCGCCGTATTGTTGTTCGATACCCCGGAGATAGGTTTCCAGCATGGCATAATAGGCGTCGTGCACGCCAAGCGAGGATGCGATGGCATGATCCGGCAATTTCTGCGCCCAGACCTTCAATCCCCAGGCCTGTTCCGGAGTGAGATAGATCGCACCCTCGCGGGCACGGTTGATATCGATCTCGAAGCGGGAGCGGTGGAAGACGATGCGGTTAAGCAGATCGCGAATGAAGAACTCGGTGAACGGATCCTCTTCCCGCAGCCGCTGATCGGCGCTGAGACCAAGGAAGTCCTGCAAGTCACTGCGGATATGAAGACCATTGTGAATAGCCGTGCCGATAATCGGTGAGGCGCCGCGATGGGCAGACCACCAGTCCGCAGGGTCCGGATCGACAATGAATTCCTGGAAAGGGGGCATGCCGTCCTTCTCGTTGACGGGCAGCGTCGGAGCTGCGCTTTTCAATCAACGGGTAAATGGACGCGACGCAAGTTTGTTCCATCGAAAGCTTCGATGTGAACAGCGATCAGCCTATGCGAGCAGGATCGTACAGGCGGAACTTTAGACTTCGGAGCCGACTGCTTCGGCTGTATTCTTTACCGGCTGGCGGAAAGAGGCGATGGCGGCCTCGCAGGCGCGCATGAAGCGCATGGACGGGCCTTCGCTACCGCTCGCAAGCTTGCTCACCTGCGCACCCTCCATCAGCATCGACAGGGTATCGGAGAGCAGCTCCGGCTCACTCACGCCAGCATCGCGACAGAGCTTTTCAAGACGCCGTTGTTGGGCAAGCTTGAAGTTTTCGATCACCGCATGGGCCGGATGACCCTGTTCCTTGAGTTCAACCGCCGCATTGGCAAGGTCACAGCCATATTTATTGTCGGCCAGACACTGCGCCCGGGCTTTCACCCAGCTATGAAGCTGGGCCATCGGATCGTTTGGATGGGAGGCCTCGAGTTGGTCCCAAAAAGCTGCGGTTTTCTCCGACGTGAACCGCAATGCCTCGCAAATAAGGTCGTCTTTCGAGCCGAAATGACGGTAGAGCGTCATCTTGTTGGTCTCGGCCGCCTCAGCGATCGCATCGACGCCGATACCGCGAATGCCGTGTTGCCGAAACAGCTCACAAGCTGTTGAAACAATACGATCTCGCGGTGCTTGGCGCGCCTGCACACCGTCACCATTTTCCAGCCTTACATCTGCCGGTTTCGGAGACGATACGGATTTTACGTTTTTATTGACGAGACTTCTTGACATAGGTGTGACCGGTCGGTAACTATTCAAATGTTACTTACTGGTAACACCACACTGCAACGATGTCAAGGTTAAGACACCGGACGGGATCCGCCCGCCGGAAAAGACGATGAACCTGAAGGAATACCCCAATGCACCAGGCAAACAGCGATCTGACCATCCATGAGGTCCTGACAGACCCGATGATCCGTGCCGTTATGCGTGCGGATGGCGTCACGACCAATGAAATGAAAACGCTTCTCTATTCCGCTGCCAGCGCGCTTCGCCAGATGCAGCCGGGAACGGTGAGCGCCAAAAATCATACGGCCAACCTGCTGGCGGCTCCCAAGCGCCGCCTGCTGTCGATGGTCCACCCGCTCGCTTCGCGCTCCGACTGCTTACGCATGAGCGCGTAACGAAAACTAGTTCTCCCAGCGCATCCCCCAACAGAATGCGCAAACAGACCCAGCCGGGCACCTCCGCCGGCTGGGTTTTTGTTTGTGGACATGATCGGCGGCGCGCGCTCAGACCTTGACGTCCAACTCGGCAAAATCTTCCGTTCCAAAGAACTTGAGATAGCGCTCGACCTCGGAAGGCTCGCCCGTCGCCTTGCGCGGATTGTCCGACAGCTTGACGGCAGCATGACCGTTGGCATCACTGACCTTGCAGACGATGGAAATCGGATTGAGACCGCTGATCTGGGTCGGGGCGCAACCGGCAAAATCATTCGTCAGGTTGGTTCCCCAACCGAAACTCATGCGCACCCGTCCCTGGAAATGCCGGTAGGTTTCCAAAATCGTTTCGACATCCAGGCCATCCGAGAAGATCAGCAGCTTTTCCGTGGGATCGCGGCCCATCCTGTTCCACCAGGCAATGATCTTCTCACCGCCCTCGATCGGCGGCGCGCTGTCGGGACGAAAGCCGGTCCAGTCGGCAACCCAATCGGGCGCATTTCGCAGAAAAGCCGCTGTGCCGAAGGCATCGGGCAGAACGATCAGCAGGTTGCCACCATAGAGCTGGTTCCAGTCCTGCAGAACCTTGTACGGCGCCAGGCCGAGCTCCTGATCGTTGCGCGCCAGCGCCGCCACGACCATCGGCAGCTCGTGTGCGTTGGTGCCGAGCGCTTCGAGATCGGTATCCATGGCGAGCAGCACATTGCTGGTGCCGGAAAACGACTTGCCAATGCCTTCCTTCAGCGCCTCGACGCACCAGCGCTGCCACAGGAAGCTATGGCGGCGGCGGGTGCCGAAGTCGGAGATGCGCAGGTCCGGATGGGCCTTGAGCTGCTCGACCTTCGACCACATCTTGGCCTTTGCGCGCGCATAAAGCACATCGAGCGCGAACGGCCCCATGTCCTTCATCGCGGTGCGGGAGCGCAATTCGTTGATGATCGCCAGCGCCGGGATTTCCCACATCGTCGTGTGGGTCCACTTGCCGGGGAAGGTCAACTCGTACTGGCCATGCTTGCGGGATAGTTCGTAGTCGGGCAGCTGGAAATCGGCGAGCCAGGCGAGGAAATCCGGGGCGAAGATCTGCTTCTTGCCATAAAACGTATTGCCGGCGAGCCAGATCATTTCCTTCTTGGTGAACCGCAGGCCTCGGACATAATCCAGTTGCTCGCGCAGTTCCTGCTCGTCGATCTCGTCGGTCAACAGGACTGTCTTGGTGCGATTGATCACCGAGAAGGTTGCATCGACCTCCGGATAGAGGCGCCAGATCATCTGCAGCATCAAAAGCTTGTAGAAATCCGTATCGAGCAGGCTGCGCACGACTGGATCGAGTTTCCAGGCATTGTTGTAGACCCGGCGAGCGATGTCGGTCTTGGTCATGAAAGGTCTCTCCCGCTCCGGCACTCAAGGGCGATGCGCGCGGTGCATCACTATGCGCATGGTTCACCCTGCAGTCATGACACGGCATTCGGCCTTGCCGCAACAGATTGATGCAACAAAGCAAATCTCCAAAAGAAGAAAGCCCGACAGGGGTGCGTTTGCCGCCGAGCATGGGACTAGGAGAAATCACACTATAACAATAAAATATCACAAAACACCATGTATATGGTTGAAATTCTCATAGAGATCGTTATCTTCAGGGCAGTACCAAACCGCGCGAAAGCACTCCGATGAAGCCCGAAGACCGGCGCCAGGCGATCATGGATATCCTGATGGAAACGGGCTCGGCTTCGGTCGAGGACCTCGCCGGGCGGTTCGTCGTCAGCAAGATGACCGTGCACCGCGATCTCGACGATCTCGAACAGGCCGGCCTGTTGCGCAAGGTGCATGGTGGCGCTTCGATCCAGTCGAGTCCCCAGTTCGAAAGCGATTTCCGCTATCGTGAAAAAATTGCTGCGGAAGAAAAGCGGCGGCTGGCGCAGCATGCGGCAACGCTGATCGAGCCCGGCCAGATCATCATTATCGACGACGGATCGACGGCCGGTGGCATAGCCGAGTACCTCAAGGATATCCGGCCGTTGACGGTCATCACTAACAATCTCGGTGTGATCAACAAGCTGGCGGCCGTCGCCGGCATCGACGTGATTTCGCTGGGCGGCCAGTATTCAAAAAAATTCAACGGGTTTTTCGGCATTACCACGGAAGAGGCCCTGCGCTCGCTGCGGGCCGACACGGCTTTCCTGTCGAGCTCCGCCATCCATGGTGCATCCGCCTTCCATCAGGATCAGGAAGTCGTCCAGACCAAACGCCAGATGATGAAGTCGGCGGCGCGGGCCGTCCTGCTTGTCGATCACGGCAAATTCGGCAAATCCGCCCTGCACTTCCTGACCGGGCTCGAGGCGTTCGACATGGTCCTGACCGGCGCGGAAATCGAAGCGTCCGTCGAGCAGGGCCTCAAGGAGGCCGGCATCAAGCTTCAGAAGATTAGCGGCAAAACCGCAGAGGAAACAGCATGACAAAAACATCGGTCTGGGTTGGAACCAGCTGGAAAATGAACAAGACACTCGCCGAAGCGATGGTCTTTGCCGACGGATTGGCGGAGGCCGACGCGACGCGCGACAACCGCGTCCAGCGTTTCGTCATTCCGCCCTTCACAGCGACCCGTCAGGTGAAGGAGCGGCTTGCCGCAACCAGCGTCAAGGTCGGCGCGCAGAACATGCACTGGGACGATGCCGGCGCCTGGACCGGTGAAATTTCACCGGTCATGCTCAAGGATTGCAATCTCGATATCGTCGAGCTTGGCCACAGCGAACGGCGCGAACATTTTGGCGAGACGGACCGAACGGTGGGTTTGAAGACAGCCGCTGCTGTCCGGCATGGCCTGATCCCGCTGATCTGCATCGGCGAGACGCTGGCGGAGCGTGAGGCGGGCCAAGCAGACATCGTCCTGCGCCGCCAGGTCGAAGGCGCTCTTGCGCTGCTCGAAGGAGCCGACAAGGCCAAGCCGGTGTTGCTTGCCTACGAACCGGTCTGGGCAATCGGTGTCAACGGCATTCCCGCCTCATCCGATTATGCCGATGAGCGCCACGCCCTGATCGCCGAGTGGGCCAAGGCCAGCCTTGGCGTTTCCGTACCGGTTCTCTACGGCGGCAGCGTTAATCCCGGCAATTGCGAGGAGCTGATTGCCAAGCCGCATATCGACGGCCTGTTCATCGGACGCTCGGCCTGGGACATCGCAGGCTATCTCGACATCCTGAAACGCGTCGCCTCGGCGCTCTGAAACAACAGTCAACGGAAGGATACAGCCATGAAAATCGCAATCGGCGCCGACAGCGCAGGCAAGCCGCTTCTCGACATCATCGAAGCGCATCTCGCCACCAAGACCGGCCTTGAAGTCAGCAATCTGAGCCAGTCCGGCTTTTATGCCGACCTGTCCAAGGGCCTGGCCGAAACCATCGTCAACGGTCAGAACGACCGCGGTATCCTGATCTGCGGCACCGGCATTGGCGTCTCGATCTCCGCCAACAAGGTGCCGGGCATCCGCGCAGCCCTCACCCACGACACCTATTCGGCCGAGCGCGCCGCCAAGTCCAACAACGCCCAGATCATCACCATGGGCGCCCGCGTCATCGGGCCGGAACTGGCCAAGGCCATCGTCGACAAGTGGCTGGAATCCGAATTCGATCCGAACGGCTCGTCGGCCGGCAACGTCGAGGCCATCGACCGTCTCGACGCCGGCAAGTGACGCTGTGATCAAACCCTTTCCGCAGAATATGTAGATCCTCCCTCATGTCCTGCAGAATGAACGCCCGGCGAAAATGCCGGGCGTTTTTGTTTGCTGACAAAGTCATTTTCACCATTTGATGATCACTTGGGAAATTACGCGATTACCATATCTTCCGTCATCTCTGTCCTCGGGCTCGACCCGAGGGATGTCACAGAGATCCAGCCAGCCCAAGCCCTTGGTCTGAAAGAGTCTTTTGACCCGACAGACGTCGGCTCGGCAGATCACCGATTTCAGTGTTTGACAGCAGCCCGAACGCCCGGCGAAAATGTCCGGTGCCCTGTGCAGATCGTGCGAGGCGGCCGGGAGCTTTCGCGTCCAGTCTCAAAAACATGTTTTCCCCGACCGTCGGGGATATTCAAACGGGACGCTACATGTCCGCGCGTTGAAATCGAACAGTTTTTCCGAAATCATCATCCCCGCAAATCCCCGCCCTGAAAAACCGTGTGATGATCATGGTGTTCTGTCACGGATGCACCGCAAGACGTTTGCGGCGAGGCAGGGCTGGCGCTCCACGTAAAGCCTCGTGGTCTCCGATGAGGAGGCTGCGAACGTCAGGCGGACCGGAAGGAGAGCCCCCGGAAAATGGATTCCCCCTGTCCTTCTGGGGCGGGCGCATCTGTGTGATGCACATGCCGGGTCGAGACGCGTGATGTACCGGAACCGTGATGCTCAACGCCGGAACCGGAACCCTATGTCGCGACGATCGTCCCGGGTCAGAGAATCCGCAGTCGGGGTCTGTAGGGAGGAAAGCTCCCGAGAGAACGCCAAACGGGGCGCTGGAAAGCGTCAAACATATTTACTCATTAGAGGCGGTTTCCAGTGCCCCGTCCGATTGAGTGCATGCTTTTCAAACCCACGGCGGACACCGCGCGGGGATGTTTCCTGCTGCCGTCCCGATCAGCCGATACGAGGAAGAACCGGTATGCCCTATATCAAACCCCCGCCCCGCCGCATTTTTTTGGCAATGAGTCTCAAATCTGCACAAAACCGAAAGTGCGTTAATCTTCCCGCTCAAGTTTTTTCTTGACCCCATCGCAACCCTCGTTTCTGATCAGGTGCCAGCGCACAAGCGGCATTGATACGGAGGGGCCTATGTCATTCCTGCAATCGATTTTTCATCAATCTCCTGAAATTGCTCTGTTTCTATCATTGGCGGGCGGCTACTGGATCGGCAAATTCCAGTTCGGAAAATTCCAGCTCGGCGGTGTCGCCGGCTCGCTTCTGGTTGCGGTCGTGCTCAGCCAAATCGGCATCACCATCGACAATGGCATCAAGGCCGTTCTCTTCGCGCTGTTCATCTATGCTGTCGGCTTCGAGAGCGGGCCGCAGTTCTTCCGCTCACTCGGGCGCAAGTCGATCCGCGAGATCGTCATGGCCGGCGTCCTTGCCATCAGCGGGCTTTTAACCGTCGTTGTGCTGGCCAAGATGTTCGGTCTCGATAAGGGACTGGCTGCAGGCATCGCCGCCGGTGGTCTTACCCAATCGGCGATCATCGGCACTGCCAGTTCGGCAATCGGCAAGCTCGGTCTTGCCGCCGATGAGACGCAGCGCCTGCAGGCAAACGTCGCCATCGGCTATGCGGTCACCTATATTTTCGGCTCCTTCGGGGCGATCATCGTTTGCGTCAATATCCTGCCCTGGTTCATGGGCCGCAGCATTCGCGACGATGCTGTCAAGGCCGAAGCCGAAATGCTGGCCGGAGCCAAGGTCTATGGCCCCGGCGAGACCCCGGCCCTGCCCGATCTCGTCGGACGGCTGTTCCAGGTCAAGCAGGCTGCCGGCCGCACCATCGGCGAAATTGAGGCAGGCGCAACCGGGGCAGCCCTTGCCATAGAGCGGGTCAAACGCGGGGGCGCCATCATCGGTGTCGAGCCCGATCTCAAATTGCAAACCGATGACATCATCCTCGTCGTCGGCCGCCGCGCCGGCGTGGTCGGCATGGCAAACACGATCGGACCTGAAACCCAATCGTCCGACGGCATGGATATGGTCGTGGCAACACGGGACGTCGTCGTCGGCAACAAGGAGTTTGCCGGCAAAACGGTTGCCGAAATCATCGAGGCGACCAAGGAACTGCGCCATGGCGTTTTCGTTCTGCAGGTCAAACGTGGCGGCAATCCGCTGACGCTGGTGGCCGACACACGCATCGAGGCTGGTGACCTTGTCACCGTGCACGGGCTGCAGGAAGACCTGCAGCGCATCGCCAAGCGCGTCGGCACCGTGATCACCCCCAGCGACAAGACCGATTTCGTCTTTCACGGGCTGGGCATCGTTGTCGGCCTGCTCGTCGGGCTTGCGGTCATTCGCATCGGCTCCATCCCGCTGACACTTGGCAGCGGTGGTGGCGCCCTGCTCGCCGGTCTTGCGTTCGGCTGGTACCGCAGCCGCAACATGACGCTCGGCAACATGCCGACAGCAGCCTCGACACTTCTGCGCGATCTCGGTCTGGCCGGTTTCGTTGCCGTTGTCGGATTGCAATCGGGTCAGCAGGCCGTGCACACGATCGCTGCAAACGGCATTTCGATCTTCCTGATCGGCGTTGTCGTCACCATCCTGCCGCTGATCATCACCATGCTCGTCGGCCGCTATATCCTGCGCTACGACAACACCGCCATCTTCGCCGGCGCGCTTTCCGGGTCGCGCAGTGCCAACCCTGCCTTCGGGGAAATCCTCGACAAGGCTGGAAATACCGTCCCCACCACACCCTTCGCCATTACCTACGCGCTGGCCAACGTCTTCCTGACGCTGCTTGGCCCGCTCGTCGTCGCCTTCGTCTGATCCATGTGACTTAGCAAGGAGTGAAACCGATGACCGACTACAGCAGATTTGCGAAACTGAGCCCGTTCGAGCTCAAGGACGAACTGATCAAGCTGGCCTCTTCCCGTGAAAACCGGTTGATGCTGAATGCCGGCCGAGGCAACCCGAATTTCATGGCGACCCTGCCGCGCCGTGCCTTCTTCCGGCTCGGTCTGTTTGCAGCCTCCGAATCCGAGCTTTCCTATTCCTATATGCAGAAATGGATCGGTGGCCTCCCAAACATCGAGGGCATCGAGGCCCGCTTTGAGCGCTATACCACCGAAAACCGCGATCAGGCCGGCGTGGCCTTCCTGCAGCGAGCGCTTTCCTATGTACGCGACCAGCTCGGCCTTTCGGCCTCGGGCTTCCTGCACGAGATGGTCGAGGGCATCCTCGGCTGCAATTATCCCGTCCCGCCACGCATGTTGAAAATCAGCGAGGAGATCGTCAGCCACTATATCGTCAAGGAAATGGTCGGCGGTCATCTTCCTCCGAGCAGCATCGACGTCTTTGCGACAGAAGGCGGCACCGCGGCGATGACCTATGTCTTCAACACGTTGAAGCAAAACGGTATCGTAAAGCGCGGCGACAAGGTGGCGATCGGCATGCCGGTCTTCACGCCTTACATCGAAATCCCGGAGCTCGATGAGTACGGACTTGAGGAAGTGGCACTCAATGCCGATCCTGAAATGGGCTGGCAGTATCCGGATTCGGAAATCGAAAAGCTGCGCGATCCCGCCATCAAGGTGTTCTTCCTGATCAACCCCAGCAACCCGCCTTCGGTGAAGCTCGATCAACGCAGCCTCGACAAGATTGCAAAGATCGTCAAGGAAGAGCGTCAGGATCTGATCATTCTGACGGACGACGTCTACGGCACCTTCGCCGACGATTTCCAATCGATCTTCGCGATGTGCCCCAACAACACCATTCTCGTCTATTCCTATTCGAAGTATTTCGGTGCGACCGGCTGGCGCCTCGGCGTCATCGCCACGCAAAAGGAAAACGTTCTCGATACCAAGCTGAAGGCGCTTCCGAAAGACGCCAAGAAGGCTCTGGATCGCCGCTATGGATCGCTGCTGCCGGACGTCTCGACGCTGAAGTTCATCGACCGCCTCGTCGCCGACAGCCGCACCGTGGCGCTCAACCACACGGCCGGTCTTTCGACGCCGCAGCAGATCCAGATGGTGCTGTTTTCACTGTTTGCGCTTATGGACGAGAACGACAATTACAAGGCGACGCTGAAGAAGGTCATCCGCAAGCGCGAAGCGGCTCTCTACCGCGAACTTGGCGTGGAGCCAGAGCAGAACGAAAACTCCGTCGACTACTATACCCTGCTCGATCTCGAGGTAATTTCGCGTAAGCTCTACGGCGACGAATTTGCGAACTGGCTGAAGGGCGCCTTCGCCAATAATGAACTTTTGTTCCGCATCGCAGACGAGACCGGTATCGTGCTCCTGCCCGGCAAGGGCTTCGGTACGCAACAGGCCACCGGACGCGCTTCGCTCGCCAATCTCAACGAATTCGAATACGCCGCCATCGGCCGCTCGCTGCGCGCAATGGCCGATGAATATTATGCGCAGTTCAAGAGCAAGAAGTGACGGAGTAGGTCCTCGAAACGGCAAAAGGGCAGCTACCGCTGCCCTTTTTTGCGCCCCGATCGGAGGGGTCCAAGTCTCGGCATGTGTAACCGGACGGGGCCTGCGTGTCAGGAATTGAGAGTGTACCCATCCTGAGCTTCAGCAGCCAGGCGATCGGAATAGCGCCGCATCATCTCCACCTGGACTTCTGTCTGGAAAGACATGACCTGGTTGCGCACGGCTTCCTCAGAGCAGCCCAGATTGGTCAAGCGCTCCGCCAAGGCACGACACTCGGTTTTCCAGTACTGCAGAGCCTCGTCGCCATGGACATTTTCCAGCTCGCGGGCGCAACGTCTGATGGTGCTTGCCTGTCCCGACAGAGGGAACGGCACAACCCGGTCTTCCGTTTCCGAAAAACGCACATCCATCAACGCAGCACTCATCAGGCGGTTCTCCATGTTGGTGATTCTGATTTACAAAGCATATAGTTAACGCTTCGTATCCAGCGCCGGGCTTTGCCAATTTTAGCACCCAAAAAGCCGACATCGGGCGGGATAACGTGTCGATCCGGCCGAGCCAGTCGACAATGTCCAGCAACACGGTGAAGCCGCCCGCCAGCGTGCATACCGCTGCACTAAGCCCTCTCCGGCCCTACTCCCCTCCGCACCGTGGCGTCTTCTGTTTTCAAGGGGCACCGACAGGTGCCGATCGAAAGCGCCAACATCGGACAAGGTGACGCTTGCAAAAATCATCCATATGTGAAAATCTTCTTTACATAAGAAAACTGGAGGACGCACATGGACGACACTCATCCGGCAGCAATCTGCGCGGAGTTCACGCTATGAGCACCGCTGCGCCAACCGTCGGTGTTTCCTCGACCCATCCTTCGGACATGCCGACAGACCATGCTGCGCTGCCGGTCTGGAATGCTGAAAACTGGCTCTATGAAGATTGGCCGGTCGGCCAGCGCATTCGCTCTTTGCGGCGCACCATGGCCGAGGGTGACAGCCACATGTTCAACATGCTGGTCACCGACATTCATCCTTATGTGCAGGACCAGATGTTTGCCGAGCGCGAAGGCATTTTCGGCAAGCGGCTGATTGCCGGCGCGTTCGTGTTCTCGGCCGGCCTCGGGCTTGTCGCCACCAACTGCGTCAACGCCTTTTCCTATGGCTATGACAAACTGCGCTTCATCAAGCCAGTGTTCATCGGCGACACCATCTACACGATCCGCACCAACCTCGATAAGCGGCCGCGCTACAAGGACATGGGCCTGATCCGCGCCAGCTACGAGGTGTTCAAGGGCGAAGGCGAGCTGGTGCTCTACTGCGAGCATCTGCAGACCGTGAAATACAAGAACCCGGCCGATTTTGCCGGCAAGACGGAAAAACAATAATGTCAGCCGATACCGACCTTCCCCTCGCCGGCCTGATCGTCGTCGATCTCAGCCAGTTCCTGTCCGGTCCCTACTGCTCCCTGCGGCTGATGGATCTTGGCGCCCGGGTCATCAAGATCGAGCGGCCCGACGGCGGCGACCTGTCGCGGCGTCTCTATCTCAGCGACACCGAGATCGGCGGCGATTCCACCATCTTCCATGCGATCAACCGGGCCAAGGAAAGTCTTGCCATCGACCTAAAGGACGAAAAGGATCTCGCGGCGCTGCGGACCTTGCTCGGCAAGGCCGACGTCCTGATCCAGAACTTCCGGCCCGGCGTCATCGAACGGCTTGGGCTCGATTACGAGGCAGTCAAGGCAATCAACCCGCGCCTCGTCTACGCATCGATCAGCGGCTATGGCGAGGAAGGTCCCTGGGTCAAGCGGCCGGGACAGGACCTCTTGGCGCAGTCGCGTTCTGGCGTGATGTGGCTGAATGGCGATGAGAACCAGGGGCCCGTTCCGTTCGGTCTGGCGATCGGTGACATGCTGGCCGGGGCAGCCCTTGCCCAAGGCATTCTCGCAGCGCTCGTCCGGCGCAGCATCAAGGGCACCGGCAGCCATGTCGAGACCAGCCTGCTTGAAGCACTGGTCGATTTCCAGTTCGAGGTTTTGACGACCCATCTCAACGATGGCCGGCGGCTGCCGAAGCGGGCGAATTTCCGCAGCGCCCATGCCTATCTCTCGGCGCCTTATGGCGTCTATGCCGCGGCCGACGGCTATCTTGCCATCGCCATGACGCCGATCCCCAAGCTCGCCGACCTGCTCGGCATGGATGAGCTTGCGCCTTACCGCGACAACTCATCCACCTGGTTTACCGCCCGCGACGAGATCAAGGCGCTGATCGCCAAGCGCATCGCCACCAAGACAACCGATGAATGGCTGGCGATCCTCGAACCGGCAGATATCTGGTGCGCCCGCGTGCTGAACTGGAACGAGCTTCTGGAGAGCGAGGGCTTTCAGGTTCTCGACATGCTGCAGACGGTCACGCGCGAGGACAATATTTCGATCACGACGACCCGCTCGCCGCTCCGCGTCAACGGTGTGCGGGCCAAAGTCGATCGCGCCGCACCACGCATCGGCGAACACAGCCAGGCTATTCGCGATGAGTTCGGCCTATGACTGTCACACTCAAGGGCATGACCTGGAACCATCCGCGCGGCTACGATCCGATGGTCGCCTGCTCGAGCCGCTGGTTCGGCGAAACCGGCGTCAGGGTCGAATGGGAAAAACGTTCTCTGCAGGATTTCGAAACATTTCCTGTCGAGGAACTGGCGCGGCAATTCGATCTCATCGTCATCGATCACCCGCATGTCGGGCAGATCACCGATGAGAAATGCCTGCTGCCGCTAGATATTACCGGACGCGAAAGCGAGCGAACCGCATTAGCGGCCGCCAGCGTCGGGCAATCCTATCCGAGCTATACCTGGCAGGGCCGCCAATGGGCGTTCCCGATCGATGCGGCAACACAGGTGCAGGCCTGGCGGCCGGATTTGCAGGCCGCACCGCCCGCCAATTGGACAGAAGTGCTGGAGCTGGCACGGGCTGGGAAGGTCCTCATTCCGCTGCGCCCGCCCCATTCGCTGATGAGTTTTTACACGCTCAGCGGCAATCTCGGGCGGCCCTGCGCGGTCGAGGGTCCGGGCGAACTGATTGACATCGAGACCGGCATCCAAGTTTTCGAGATGCTGCGCGAGATCGCCGGTCTGGTCGATCCGGCCTGCTTCGAAATGGACCCGATCGCGGTGCTCGAACGCATGGCAGAACCGCGCACAACGGCCGTGGTGGCGCCGCTGATCTATGGTTATGTCAGCTATTCGGTGAAGGACTTCCGGCCGGGCCTCATCCACTTCGGTGATATTCCGCCAGCGGGTAAAAGCGGGCCCGTCGGCTCAGCGCTGGGTGGAACCGGCATTGCGGTCTCGGCTTTCTCCAAGAACCCGGACGCCGCCGTCGACTTTGCCTACTGGATCGCCAGCGGCGATGTCCAGAAAGCCGATTACGCCGCAGCGGGGGGACAGCCCGGCCACGCGGACGCGTGGAAAGATGCTGGCGTCAACCTCGCCACCGCCGACTTCTATTGCGCCACCCGCGCGACGCTCGATGGGGCCTGGGTCCGCCCGCGTCACGATGGTTACATGGCGTTCCAGCAATCGGCATCCGACCGCTTGAACGAAGGCCTGTTGCAGCGCCAACCTGGCAGGACGGTCGTCGGTGACCTCAACCGATTGTTTGCAGAGAGCTTTCGATAGAGGGAAGGCCGGCGGATAACGCCGGCCGGCCGTTTTAAAGGCGCCAAAGCCTTTTGGCATTGCCCGAGAGGAGCTTGTCACGCTCGCCTTGTGAACAACCAGTCAGCAGCGCGTGGGTCGCGGCCATCCAGGTCGACAGGCCACCACCCAGCGTGCAAACCGGCCAGTCGCTGCCCCAAACGACACGATCCCAGCCGAATTGCGCGATGGTGTGCTCGACATAGGGGCGAAGCGTCTCGACCGACCAGCTTTCCGCTTCGGCATAGGCGACGACGCCGGAAATCTTGGCAGTGACATTCTGGCGTTTGGCGATCTCGATCATATTGTCACGCCACGGCTGCACCGCGCCGGACGCGATGGCCGGGACGCCACAATGGTCGAGGATGAACTGAACGTCCGGTGCCAGATCGGCCAGCGCAATGGCTTTTGGGATCTGATGCGGCAGAACGCAAAGGTCGAAGGACAGGCCGGTTCCGTCAAGCCGTTTGATATTCTCGCGAAACAACGTGCCTTCCGACACATCATCGGGAACGACATGCAGCACGCGGCGGAAACCCCTGACGAACGGGTTTGCCTGTTGCCGCTCAAGATAGGCGGCAAAACCCGCGTCTTCCGGACGGCAGGCAGCGATTGCGCCGGCAATCAGGTTTTCGAGGCGTTTGGACAAATCCTGCACATAGTCGATCTCAGCTTCGACCTGCGCAGTAGCAACATCGACCTCCATATGAAGAGCAGCCTTGATGCCGCAACGTTTTGCCTCGGTCGCATAGGTTTCATAGAGAAAATCGCGATCCAGCGCGGGTACACCCGACAGCCACGGATAGGCAAGTGCTGCCCTGTCGATCAGATGCAAATGGGTGTCGATGATCATGGCTTGTGTCCTCCCCGGCGTCACAAATCAACTATTTCACACAAGAAGATATCATTCAAATAAGAATTTCAGCCTCTACGCGTGCCAAATCGATGCTCATTCCGCGTGGTTCACGTCCGATCCGGCCAGCAGCGAAAGCTGGGCCGCGGTCTTTTGCAGCAGCGCAATGCTCTCGGTGATATCCGGCGCTGACGGGGCGTTGACGAGTGCGATATAGGGGCAGGTCAATGCAGCAATGCCGCGACCGTCCGGCCCTAGGATCGGTGCAGATAGATTGTAAACGCCGGCGGTCTGGGCACTGGCCATCATTTCATAGCCACGCTGGCGGATGCGGTCGAGCCGTTCAAGGAAGTCATCAGACAGCGGTGGCTCCGACTGGCTTTTGACATGTTCGGAAATCATCATTTGGCGCTCTTCTTCACTGCGGAAGGCGAGTAGGACATGGCCCGATCCGGTATCAAACAGGCTGATATGCGAGCCGACCCGGATCGAGATGCCCCAGTAATCCGGGGCTTCCTGCTGGGCAATCACCACGGCAAAGCCACGGTCGAACACCGCCAGATGATTGGCCTGGCGGCTGCGCTGGGCAAGATCGCGCATCAGCGGCGTCGCATAGGATGCCAGCCGCCGCACCGGCGCATGCAGTTGCGCCAGGCCAAACAGCTTGAGCGTCAACGAGTAGCGGTCGCCATCGATCCGCGTGACGTAACCACGCCGTACCAGCCGGTCAAGCATGCGGTAGAACTCGTTCGGACTGCGCTCCAGCTTCTTGGAAATCTCTGCCTGCGTCAGGCCGCCGTCGACACCGGCCAGAAGCTCGAGAATATCTAGCCCTTTGTCGAGCGCCGGTGCGCGGTAACGATCGGATTCATCAGCGTCCATCGACACATCCCCCTGTAAATGAATTACTTCATATACGCATACGAGGCGCGCGACAAAGCAAAGTTGCGGCTTGACGCAAGGGTGCATTTGCTGTTTGTATATAAATCAATTCCTCACAAATGAGGAATTCCCGCCATTGGGAATGGTGTGGACGTGAGGAGGAGAAATCATGAACAAGCTGCTTTCCGGCGTATCAGCCGGAGTAATGTTGTTTGCCTGCTCGGTCGCGGCACAAGCCGCAGACCTGCCCGGCAAATTCGACGGCGTGACCATCGATGCGAAGCTCATCGGCGGTCAGCAATACGAAAAGCTCTATGAGCGCATCGGCGAGTGGGAAAAGGCGACAGGCGCCAAGGTCAATATCCTCTCGAAGAAGAACCATTTCGAGCTCGACAAGGAAATCAAGTCGGATATCGCCACGGGTGGCCTCAGCTGGTGCGTCGGCTCGAACCATTCGTCATTCGCGCCGCAATATCCGGATATCTACACCGACCTGACGCCGCTGATCCCGGCCGAGGAAATTGCCAAGTTCGTGCCGGCGCTAATTGCCGCCTCGACGCTTAACGGCAAGCTGGTGATGCTGCCGCGCGCCCAGTTCGACGTTTCGGCGCTGTATTACCAGAAGAGCCTCTACCAGGACGAAGCCAAGAAGACGGCGTTCAAGGCCAAGTATGGCTACGACCTGACACCGCCCGATACCTGGGCACAGGTCACCGACCAAGCCGAATTCTTCTCGTCGCCGCCGACCTTCTACGGCACGCAGTTTGCCGGCAAGGAAGAGGCGATCAACGGCCGCTTCTACGAAATGCTGGTTGCCGAAGGCGGCGAATATCTCGACAAGGACGGCCGCCCGGCCTTCAATTCGGACGCCGGCGTGCGCGCACTCGACTGGTTCGTCAATCTCTACAAGAACAAGGCCGTACCGGCCGGCACCACCAACTATCTCTGGGACGATCTCGGCCAGGGCTTCGCGTCCGGCTCGATCGCGCTTAATCTCGACTGGCCTGGCTGGGCAAGCTTCTTCAACGATCCGAAATCCTCCAAGGTTGCCGGTAATGTCGGCGTGAAGGTTCAGCCGGCCGGTTCGTCCGGCAAGCGCACCGGCTGGTCCGGTCACCATGGCTTCTCGGTCACGGAATCCTGCGCCAACAAGGAAGCCGCCGCATCGCTGGTCTGGTGGCTGACCAACGAAGACAGCCAGAAGCTGGAATCGGCGACCGGTCCGCTGCCGACACGCAGCGCCGTCTGGGATTTCAACATCAAGGCCGCCGAGGGCGACGCCTACAAGACCGAAGTGCTGCAGGCCTTCCAGGAAGCGGCAAAGCACGCCTTCCCGGTTCCGCAGACCGCCGAATGGATCGAGATTTCCAACTCGGTCTATCCGGAACTGCAGGCTGCGATCCTTGGCGACAAGACCTCCAAGCAGGCGCTTGATAGCGCTGCCGAAAAGGCCACGACCATCCTGCAGGATGCCGGCAAGCTTTGATCGAACTGACGCGGCGCCACGGCTCCTACCGTGGCGCCGCTTTTAATTTCCGGCGCAAATCAAAGGGCGCGACATGAAACTATCCAGATTATCGGCACCGGTGCTGCTGCTGTTTCCCGCGTTCCTGGTTCTCGCGGCAGTCGTCGTCGTGCCGCTGGCGCTGTCTTTCTATTCGAGCTTCACGCCGTTCCGCCTCACCAAGCCGGAATCGCTCTACGTCTTCATCGGCCTGCGCAACTATATCACTGTCGTCTCGAGCTGGGATTTCTGGGTCGCGTTCGGCCGCACCGTGCTGTTCCTGACGATTGCGCTGAATGCTGAAATGCTGCTCGGCCTCGGTCTTGCGCTGCTGGTTTCCAAGGCCGTGCGCGGACAGCGGCTGCTGCGTACCATGATGATGTTTCCAATGATGTTTTCACCGGTGCTCGTCGGTTTCCAGTTCAAATTCCTGTTCAACGACAATATCGGCTTGATCAACAACGGCTTGCAGGCGCTAGGGCTGACAGACCAGGCAATTCCTTGGCTGATCAATGGCAATCTGGCGCTGTTTTCGATCACCGTTGCCGAAGTCTGGTCCTCGACCTCAGTCTTTGCCATCCTGATCCTAGCCGGACTTCTGGCCATGCCGCGTGATCCGATCGAGGCAGCCCATGTCGATGGCTGCACGCCGCTGCAGACCTTCCGCTACATTACCTGGCCGTATCTGATGCCGTTCGCCTTCATCGCCATGACCATCCGCTCGCTCGACGTTGCGAGAGCCTATGACATCGTCAAGATCATGACCGATGGCGGCCCGGCCAAGCGCACCGAACTTTTGTGGACACTGGTTGGACGTACCGCCTATGGCGACGCACGCATGGGCCTTGCCAATGCCATGGCCTATTTCGCCATCGTGCTGTCGATCCTCTTCACCGTCTATTTCTTCCGCAAGCTCGCAGCCGCGCGCCAGCAGATCGGAGCTGAGTGGTAATGGATATCAATTCGTCCCACCGCCTGCGCAAGCGCCTCTATTCGCTCGCCCATATCATCACCCTGTTCGTGGCGATGCTGCTCATCTGCCTGCCCGGCTTCTGGATCATTCTGTCGTCGCTGCGCCCGACCGTCGAGATCATGGCCAAACCTCCGGTCTGGATTCCGCAGGAACTGTCGCTCGACGCTTATCGATCGATGTTTTCAGGTGCCGGCCAGGGCGGTATTCCGGTCTGGTCCTATTTCCGCAATTCGCTGATCGTCTCGATCACTTCGACATTTATTGCGCTCGGAATCGGCATGGCCGGGGGCTACGCTTTTGCGCGCTACAAGTTCAAGGGCAAATCGGCGATCTTCTTAGGCTTCATGCTCACCCGCGCTGTCCCCGGGATCGCGCTGTCGCTGCCCTTGTTCATGATCTTTGCCCGCACTGGGATCATCGATACGCATTTCGCGCTGATCCTGACCTATGTCGCGCTCAACGTGCCCTTCACTATCTGGCTGATCGACGGCTTCTTCCGGCAGGTGCCGAAAGATCTCGCCGAAGCTGCCCAGATCGACGGCTGCACGCGCTGGCAGGCCTTCTGGCAGGTGGAGTTTCCGCTGGCCGGCCCCGGCATCGCATCGGCCGGCATCTTTGCCTTCCTGATTTCGTGGAACGAATATGCGCTGGCCTCGCAGATCACCCGCTCGGTGAATTCAAAGACACTGCCGGTCGGCCTGCTCGACTATACCGCCGAGTTCACTATCGATTGGCGCGGCATGTGTGCGCTCGCCGTCGTGATGATCATCCCGGCGCTGACCCTCACCTTCATCATACAAAAGCACCTCGTCTCCGGCCTCACCTTCGGCGCGGTCAAAGGATAAATTCATGGCTCCCGTCAGTCTCAAGAAACTGGTCAAGCGCTACGGCGCGCTGGAAGTGGTGCACGGCATCGACCTTGAAGTGAAGGACCGTGAGTTCATCGCCTTGGTCGGCCCATCCGGCTGCGGAAAATCGACGACGCTGCGGATGATCGCCGGCCTCGAAGATGTCAGTGGCGGCACGATCGAGATCGGTGACAATGTCGTCAACGACCTTCCGCCCCGCGCCCGCAACATTTCTATGGTGTTCCAGTCCTATGCGCTCTATCCGCATATGACTGTTGGCGAGAATATGGGCTTTTCGCTGAAGATCGCCGGGCGTCCGGTCGAGGAAATCAAGGAAAAGGTGGCGGATGCTGCCGCCATCCTCGATCTCTCGCATCTGCTCGAACGCCGCCCGTCGCAGCTTTCCGGTGGCCAGCGCCAGCGTGTGGCCATGGGCCGGGCAATCGTCCGGCGCCCGGATGTGTTCCTGTTCGACGAGCCGCTGTCCAATCTCGACGCCAAGCTGCGCACGCAGGTCCGCACCGAGATCAAGAAGCTGCATGCCCGTATGCAGGCAACGATGATCTATGTCACCCATGACCAGGTCGAGGCGATGACGCTGTCCGACCGTATCGTCATCATGCGCGACGGCCATATCGAGCAGATCGGCACGCCGGAAGAGGTGTTCAACCGTCCTCTGACCAAGTTCGTCGCAGGCTTCATCGGCTCACCGCCGATGAACATGGACGACGTGACGGTGGACGATGGCAAGCTGGTATTCGCCAGCGGCGCCACCCTGCCGATCCCTCCGAAATTCCGCCCGAGTCTGTCGGCCGGTCAAAAGCTGACATTTGGTCTTCGGCCCGACGATTTCTTTCCAACCGGTCATGGTCTGAATTCCGGCGATGCCGAGGCGGTCGCCGAACAGGAGCTCCCAGTCTCCATCACCGAACCGCTTGGGAACGAGACGCTGGTCTTTGTCGGCTTCAACGGCCGCGATTGGGTGTCGCGCATGCTCAATCCCCGCCCCCTGCCCTCCGGCCAGAATATCAAGATGAGCTTCGATCTCTCGCAAGCGCACCTGTTTGACCTGACCACCGGCAAGAGCCTGGTCGCCTGAGGAATTTTTGATGGCCCGTATTGAAAAAATTGAACTGCGCATGGTCGACCTTCAGCCGAAGGTGAAGCGGACCGACGCGATCCAGAGTTTTGTCAGCCAGGAAACCCCCTTCGTCACTATTACCGATTCCGATGGTGCGACCGGCACAGGTTACAGCTATACGATCGGCACGGGCGGCTCCTCCGTCATGCGGCTTTTGTCGGACCATCTCGTGCCGCTGCTGATCGGCGCCGATGCCGATTGCATCGAGGCCATCTGGCACAAGATGGAATTTGCCACACACGCAACGACCATCGGCCCGATCACGGCGCTGGCTATTGCAGCTGTCGATACAGCACTTTGGGATCTGCGGGCGAAGAAGCAGAACCTGCCGCTGTGGAAGCTCGCCGGTGGCGCCCGCGACCGTTGCGCACTCTACACGACCGAAGGCGGCTGGCTACATATCGACAAGCAGGCGCTGGTCGATGATGCGCTGCAGGCCAAGGCGAAAGGCTTTTCCGGCTCCAAGATCAAGATTGGCCGTCCGCACGGCTCGGAAGATTACGACCGGTTGTCCGCCGTGCGCGCGGCTGTTGGCCCGGCCTTCGAGATCATGACCGATTGCAACCAGGGCTTTGCCGTCGATGAAGCCATCCGGCGGGCCGGGCGCTTGCAGGAACTCGACCTCGCCTGGATCGAGGAGCCACTTCCTGCCGACGATCTCGATGGCCATATCCGCCTGTCGCGCTCCACCACGACGCCGATTGCTGTCGGTGAATCGATGTATTCGATCCGTCATTTCCGGGAGTATATGCAGAAGGGCGCCTGCTCGATCGTTCAGGTTGACGTCGCCCGCATCGGCGGCATCACGCCATGGCTGAAGGTTGCGCATGCGGCGGAAGCCTTCGACATTCCTGTCTGCCCGCATTTCCTGATGGAACTGCATGTCAGCCTGGTTTGCGCGGTACAGAACGGCAAATATGTCGAGTATATTCCCCAGCTTGACGATTTGACGGACAAGCGCATGGAGATTGTCGATGGCAAGGCGCTGGCGCCATCCGAGCCGGGCATCGGCATTTCCTGGGACTGGGATGCGGTCAAATCGCGCTCGGTTGAAGAATTTACCCGCGAATTCCGGGCCTGACGGGAGACGGTGATGCAGCGCATGAGCATGGTGATCGGGCTTGAGCCCACCAAGATCGCGGAATACCGGCGGCTGCACGCCGCCGTGTGGCCGGATATCCTTGCCCTGATCTCGGAATGCAACATCACCAACTATTCCATCTTCCTGAAGGAGCCAGAAAACCTGCTGTTCGGCTACTGGGAATATGTTGGAACCGATTTCGCCGCCGACATGGCGAAGATGGCAGCGCATCCGAAAAACAAGGAATGGTGGTCGGTCTGCATGCCCTGCCAGAAGCCGCTTTCTACGCGCAAAGACGGTGAGTGGTGGGCGATGATGGAGGAGGTTTTCCATCATGACTGAGCATTTCGATCCTACAACGCTGCGCCAATGGTGGCCAAAACCCGCAGCACCACAGCCGATCGTCATTTTCGGCGCCGGCAGCATTGTCGGCGATGCCCATTTGCCTGCCTACAGGAACGCCGGTTTTCCGGTCGCTGGTCTCTATGATCCGAATGCCGAAAAGGCGGGCGTATTGGCCGAAACCTGGGGCATCCGCGCCTTTGCCAGTGAAGGTGAAGCACTCATGGTCAAAGACGCTGTCTTTGATCTCGCGACGCCGCCTGCGACACAAGCCGCGATCCTGTCGAAACTGCCCTCTGGCGCTGCTGCACTCATTCAGAAGCCGATGGGCTCGGATCTCGCGGCAGCGGCGGAAATCCTCAATATCTGCCGCGCCGGGCAGTTGAAGGCTGCTGTCAATTTCCAGCTGCGCTTCGCACCGATGATGCTGGCCTTGAAGGACGCAGTCGAGCGCGGTTTCCTTGGCGAAATCGTCGATTTCGACGCCTGGCTGGCACTGGCGACGCCGTGGGGCCTGTGGCCCTTCCTCAAAGGTCTGCCGCGCATCGAGATTGCCATGCACTCGATCCATTATCTGGATTTTATCCGTGGCCTGATCGGCAATCCGCTCGGCATTCACGCCAAGACCAT
The DNA here is from genome assembly GCF_965279435.1 of Pararhizobium sp. Classification (NCBI taxonomy): domain Bacteria; kingdom Pseudomonadati; phylum Pseudomonadota; class Alphaproteobacteria; order Hyphomicrobiales; family Rhizobiaceae; genus Pararhizobium; species Pararhizobium sp. Next base: position 104,306 of record NZ_CBDIHY010000002.1, on the reverse strand, counting down.
CGGCCATCCGAACCATGACGTCGCGCAGACCCGCACGGCGGCCATTCTCGATTATGGCGACAGGCTGCGCTGCGTTCTGTCGGTCAATCACGACCATGATTTCGGCCGCAAGTTCCAGGCCTGCGAGTTCCGCATTTCGGGGACCAAGGGTGCCGCCTATATCAAGCTCGGTGTCAATCTCGACTATCCGCGCGGCGAGCCGGACGAGCTCTGGATACGGCCGGCCGGCGGCGAGGAATGGATCTCCGTACCGCTGCAAGGCGCGTGGTTTCCCGATGCTTTTGCCAATCGCATGGCCAACCTGCAGCGCTTTGCCACCGGCGAAGACGAGGTGCTGATCGGCTCCGTCGAAGATGCGTGGCAGACCATGGCGCTGGTCGAAGCCGCCTATCAATCCAGCGCGCAGCCAGCAACCCCAATTGCGCCGCTACCGGGATTTCAACCATGAGCGAACAGATTATCCATTTCGAAGAGTACCAACTTGGCTCTGTCCGGTTGACCACAGGCCGCACGATCACCGAGACCGATTTCGTCGTTCATGCCGGTCATACCGGCGATTTCTTTCCGCATCACATGGATGCGGAATTCGCCAAAACCCTGCCCGGTGGCCAGCGCATCGCCCATGGCACGATGATCTTTTCCATCGGTGTCGGCCTCACCGCATCGCTGATCAATCCGGTCGCGTTTTCCTATGGCTATGACCGATTGCGGTTTGTCCGTCCGGTCCACATTGGTGATACGATCCGCACGCGCGTGACGATCGCGGCAAAGGACGACGACCCGAAACGGCCGGCATCCGGCCGCGTCACCGAACGCTGCGAAGTTATCAACCAACGCGACGAAGTCGTGCTCGCCGCCGATCACATTCTTATCGTCGAACGCAAGAAAACCTAAAAGAGGCCAATGACATGACCGCCAATCTGACCGGCAAGAAAGTCCTTATCACCGCTGCAGCGCAAGGCATAGGCCAGGCGTCCGCCCTCGCCTTTGCTCGGGCGGGTGCGATTGTCCATGCCACCGACATCAACGCCGATGCGCTTGCCAATCTGTCCAAAGAGACCGGCATCTCGACGCATATTCTCAATGTGCTGGAAGCTGATGCCGTTTCGACGCTGGTTGCCGAAATCGGCGACATCGATGTGCTGTTCAACTGCGCCGGCGTCGTTCATGGCGGTTCTGTTCTGGAGATGAAGGACAGCGATCTCGATTTCGCCTTCGACCTTAACGTCAAGGCGATGATCCGGACCATCCGCGCCGTTCTGCCCGGCATGCTGGCGCGCGGTGACGGTTCGATCGTCAATATGTCGTCTGTCGCCTCCAGCATCAAGGGCGTACCGAACCGCTTTGCCTATGGCGTCACCAAGGCCGCCGTAATTGGCCTGACCAAGGCCGTTGCCGCCGATTATGTTGCGCAGGGCATCCGCTGCAACGCCATTTGCCCCGGCACGGTTGAAAGCCCGTCGCTGCAGGAGCGCATGCGCTCGCAGGGCGACTATGATACCGCCCGCGCCGCCTTCATCGCCCGCCAACCGATGGGCCGGCTCGGCACGCCGGAAGAGATCGCCGATCTCGCCGTCTATCTCGCTGGCGCGACGTACACGACCGGCCAGGCCTATGCCATCGACGGCGGCTGGACGATCTGACGCCTTAAAACAGGAAACACACCCATGAAACTTCTTCGCTATGGCGCTCCCGGCGCTGAAAAGCCGGCCATCCTCGACGCTGACGGCGCAATCCGCGACCTTTCCGGCCATGTCTCCGATATCGGCGGCAAGGACATCGATCCTGCGGCACTTGCTGCGCTGGCTAAGCTCGATACGGCAAGCCTTCCGCTGGTCGCCGGCACGACGCGCATCGGTCCTTGCGTTGCCGGCACCGGAAAATTCATCTGCATCGGCCTCAACTATGCCGACCATGCCGCAGAATCCGGCATGGCAGTGCCCCCAGAACCCGTCGTCTTCATGAAGGCGACGTCGGCCATCGTCGGCCCCAATGACGATGTGTTGATCCCGCGCGGTTCGGAAAAGACCGACTGGGAAGTGGAGCTCGGTGTCGTCATCGGCAAGACTGCCAAATACGTCTCCGAAGCCGACGCTCTCGATTATGTCGCCGGCTATTGCACCGTTCACGACGTTTCCGAGCGCGCCTTCCAGATCGAGCGCTCCGGCCAGTGGACCAAAGGCAAGTCCTGCGACACGTTCGGGCCTATCGGCCCCTGGCTGGTGACGAAGGACGAGGTCGCCGATCCGCAGAACCTCGGGCTCTGGCTGAAGGTCAACGGCGAAACCGTGCAGAACGGCACGACGAAGACCATGGTTTACGGCGCAGCCTTCCTCGTTTCCTATCTCAGTCAGTTCATGTCGCTGCATCCCGGCGACATCATCTCCACCGGCACGCCGCCTGGCGTCGGCATGGGCATGAAGCCGCCGCGCTACCTGAAACCCGGCGATGTCGTCGAACTCGGCATCGAGGGTCTCGGAAGCCAAAAGCAAACAACACGGGCAGACATATGAGGTTTTTGGCCGGCGTAACGCCTTGATCGCGCCGGCCAATTCCCAAGACGACAGCCTGCCGCCCTACCTTTTCGGAGCAAACCCATGACCCGCATCACCGATCTCCGCGTGTTCGACCTGCGCTTTCCCACCTCGCAAAGCCTTGACGGTTCGGATGCGATGAACCCCGATCCGGATTATTCCGCCGCTTACGTCATTCTGGACACCGACACGGATGGGCTGTCGGGCCACGGCCTGACCTTCACCATCGGCCGCGGCAACGAGATCTGCTGTGCGGCAATCAATGTGATGAAGCATCTGGTTGTTGGGACCGAACTTGCTGACGTCCTCTCTCATCCCGGCAAATACTGGCGGCATCTGACCGGCGACAGCCAGTTGCGCTGGATCGGCCCCGACAAGGGCGCCATGCATCTTGCTACGGGCGCCGTCGTCAATGCGGTCTGGGACCTGCTCGCCAAGCAGGCGGGAAAGCCCGTCTGGCGTCTCATTGCCGACATGCCGGCCGAAGAAATCGCTGATATCGTCGATTACCGCTACCTCACGGACGTGTTGACCCGTGACGAGGCTGTCGCGATCCTCAAGCGCGCTGAAATCGGCAAGGCAGAGCGCATCGCGACGCTCGAGGCCGAGGGTTATGCCTGCTACACGACATCCGCAGGCTGGCTCGGTTACGACGACGAAAAATTGCGGCGCCTCTGCCAGGAAGCGATCGATGCCGGTTTCAACCACATCAAGATGAAGGTCGGTCGCGATCTCGAGGACGACATCCGCCGCCTGCGCATCGCTCGTGACGTCATCGGCCCGGATCGTTATCTGATGATCGATGCCAATCAGGTCTGGGAAGTCAACGAGGCCATCGACTGGGTCAACAAGCTGGCTTTCGCCAAGCCATTCTTCATCGAGGAGCCGACCAGCCCCGACGACGTAGCCGGACACCGCAAGATTCGCGCGGGCATTGGTGCCGTCAAGGTTGCGACCGGTGAGATGTGCCAGAACCGCATCATGTTCAAGCAGTTCATCGCCGAGGGCGCGATCGATATCGTCCAGATTGATTCATGTCGCATGGGCGGGTTGAACGAGGTTCTGGCGGTTCTTCTGATCGCCGCCAAATATGACCTGCCGGTCTGGCCGCATGCCGGCGGCGTCGGCCTTTGCGAATATGTCCAGCATCTGTCGATGATCGACTATGTCGCAGTGTCCGGCACCAAGGATGGCCGTGTGATCGAGTATGTCGACCACCTGCACGAACATTTCCTCGAGCCCTGCATCATCGAGAATGCCGCCTACATGCCACCGAAGGCTGCCGGATTCTCGATCGAAATGAAGACGGCCTCGATCGACCAATACCTGTTCAAGGGTTGATGGGATGGGGGCGGTTTTGCCGCCCCCATAAACCTTAGCTGCGTTTGCGGATAATGCCGTAAACGATATGCCGGTTTTCGCCGAATTCGACACGTGCTTCGACCGCATTGCGGTCGGCGCTGGCGTTGATGATGTTCCACATTTCCACATCCGAACGCAGCAACAGAGCCCAGTTCATGAAGGTTTCCATGTAGCCGTCGTCGTCGACATCGCGCGAGAAATTCGCGAAGAGAAAGACGCCGTTCGGCCTCAGCATGTCCAGGCAGGTCTGCGTCAGCTTGATCGCCACCTTGTCGGCCAGATAATCGTAGAGACCTGCCGCATAGATGAAGTCGAACTTGCCGAGCGTCTGCGATTTCGTCAGCAGGCCGCGAACGGAGCCGTCGATCGCCTCGACGCATGTGCCGTTGAAATCGCGGACCATCGAACCGACGCTCAGTGGGTCCTGATCAAGGGCCACCCAACGCTTGATCCGCTTTTCCCGCAGAGCGACCGAGTTGTCGGCTTCGCGCAGATGACCGGCCGCTACAGTCAGGATTTCGGTTCCTGGGCCTTTTTCAGTTGCAATTTCATCGACATAGCGCGTCAGAAGATCGCGTCGTTCGCGCACCGCCACCGGCGACGGCGACTGGCTGGTGTAGCCGTAAAGCTCCTTGCCAAGCGGCGAAGCCTTGGCGATTTCACCGTCAACGCTCGGATGACCATAGATGAAGTCGATCAGCTGCGCATCGCCGGAATAACCACGCGGTTTCATGAACGACCAGCGCGTGAAAGGATCCTCGTGGAAGAAATCAGCGACCGGGTGGTTCTGAACGATCGGGATCAGTTCCTGCCAGACATTGTGATGATATCTGCGGCGCGTCTCATGAAGTGTGGCAATCAGGCGATGGATGATCAGCGCCGGGTTCTGATCCTCCTGGATCTGCTGCTGAGCAATCTTCAACGCAAGCGCAACCTCTACGCGGCCAGTCGCCAGCTGCTCGTAATGGAGATCGGTTTGGGAGGAAGATAGTTCGTTTGTGATGGCCGCTGGGGTGATCAGGCTTTCGCCGTCAAAAGCAATCTTGATTTGGGTCACTCGAGCCTCATGCGTTAACAGATTATTAACATTATGGGGAAAAACGAGTGCAGTGCCAATCAAAATTGCACGTATCCGCATGGCATGGTTAACGCGCTCGCGTATCAGTTGGTTCTATCGAACGAACCCGCTAACCTTCCGCAAATTCAGGAAAACTTAATGTACGTCCAATATTGTGCCGAAAAGTGCTGCCTTTTATTGATAGGCTTCCTTTCTGCTTTGCACGTGCGAATGCTTCGGGCAATGGAAGTTGCCGGAAGGACAGTTCAAGGGCGGAAGGATGCGACGCAACCCCATGGAACGTGCATGAAGCACACGCTGGCCGACGTAGTAGAGATCGATCTCAATGCTGAGCCGCCGAGACCGGCATCGGCAGAGCTTCGCACACTCTACCGTGAAGAAGGCCAGGCGACCCGTCGCCAGGATACGCGACAGGGAATGTGGATCGCCATCGCCGTCTACCTGTTGTTCTCCATCACCGATATTCTGCTTGTGCCGGACGTTGCGCGATATGTGATCGCATCCCGCTTCGTTATCGGAACAATTGCCTTCTTCCTGCTGGAAGCCGAGGTCCGTTGGAATGCCAGTGCGGATGTCATTGATACCACGTGTGCAGCCGGTCTCGTCATAGCCTATGCCGGGTGGCTCTATCCGTCGCTGATGACGGCAGATACGATCAGCATCTCCTATTACATGGTGTTCGGCGCAATCTTCATGATGAGCGTCAATCTGTTCTTCAGCTTTCAGTTCCGCCTGTCTCTGGTAGCCTCGGCCATCATTCTGCTGATTTTCCTGGCCGCATTGCTGTCATTTCCGATTGTAGATCCATCCTACAAGCTTGCATTCGGTACTTTTTGCATCTCCTGCTTTGTCTTCACATCCTACGTCAACTGGAAGCTGAACAGAGAGCGCTACAAGGTTTTCCTGAACGCCCTTGAGGCAAAGGTTCAACAAAAAGAAGCGTCCGAGCGCGGCGATGCGCTGCTTAGACTGTCGAACACTGACCCGTTGACCGGATTGGAAAACCGCCGGGCCATCGACCAGAGATTAAGGGACTACTGGAACGGCTGGCAGAGATACGGCACCAGTTTTACTGCGATCCTTATCGATGTCGATTTCTTCAAGAAATACAACGATTGCTACGGCCACCAGGAAGGCGATCGCTGCCTCATATTGGTTGCCGATGCCCTCGCCGATTCCATAAAGCGCTACAATGGCTCGATCGGTCGCTATGGCGGTGAAGAATTTATTGTGCTTGCCCGCGTGGAAACACTCGAGCAAGTGGCGGAACTGGCAGAAAATATCTGCCGCACCGTGGAAAACCTGGGCCTGCTGCACCAGCAGCGCCGCGACGGCATGTCGATCGTCACGGTTAGCGTCGGTGCTGCGTTTACCCGCAGCCAGGCCGGCACGAAACTCGAAAAGATCATTCACGAGGCCGATCGCGCCCTGTATGGCGCCAAGGCAAGCGGACGCAACTGCGCGAAACTGTTTGATCCCAATGATCCACACAGCAGCGACGAAAGCGAAAACATTGCTGCTCTGCTGAAAATTGCCACCAACCAGAACCTCGTATCTCTGGTCTATCAACCGATCCGCAACGTCTCATCCGGCCGCGTCGAAGCCGTCGAGGCTCTCATGCGCCTGAAAATGCTCGACGGAACGGCGGTCTCTCCCAGTCTGTTCATCCCGATTGCGGAGCGGACGGGCGCCATTCTGAGCCTTGGATACTGGGCGATCCGTACAGTCTGTGCCGAACTGCTCATCGACAACCATGTTCGTGTCGTCAGCGTCAACGTATCGCCCATTCAGCTGAAGACGCCGGGTTTTGCCACATCCGTTGCCGCGATCCTTGGTGATACCGGGGTTGCCGGCGGCAGACTTGCCTTCGAGATCACCGAAGGCCTCGAAATGGAAATGAACTCGGACATCCTGCGCTGCATCAGCGATTTGAAGATGCTCGGTATCCGAATTTGGCTTGATGATTTCGGGACAGGCTTCGCCGGTCTTTCCTGGCTCCGCCTTATTGATTTCGACACAGTCAAGATCGACCGCTCCTTTCTGCACGACAGCAGCACCCCGAGGGGTAAAGCCATGCTCCAAGACATCATCGGACTGGTCCGCAATCGGGGCCATAAAATTCTGGTCGAGGGCGTTGAGACAGATGAGCAACTCGAGCTCATGCGTGAATTTCGCATCGATCAGGTCCAGGGGTTTCACGTCGGCCGGCCAGCCCCACCAGAGGATTTCCGCTCGCCCCCTCCTGTCGACGACCAAGCACCACGTCTGCGCCGGCCAGCCTAGACAGAGACGTTTCGCGCCATCAGTCCACGGCGAAACCCTGCCCTACCCGGCTTTCCGGTCTCCAGGCGCATTGGCGCGCATCAGCGCCATCAACATTGGCCCCAGCGAGAACTCGCCCTTTTCAGCTTTGCGTGTCAAATCCCGGAGGTAACCGCCGGCTGAATTGATCTGGCCACCGCGCTCCAGGATGCAAGCCATCACCGCTGCCGCATTTTCCGGGCCCAGAATTCCACAAGCCTGCTGATAGGCGCTGGGACTGACGTCGAGCATCGAACGCACCACCACAGCGGCGCTCATCAGATCCCGCCAGCTGGAAACACTGCCGCCTGGCCCGTACATGGCAATATCCGGGCATGCCGACAGCACCATGCTGAGCGGGAACGCCTTTATCGGTTCGCGTCGTCCTTGCCGTTCCACCACGAAACTTTCATTCTGCTGCTTTTCATTGCTTGGTTCAGATTCAAGAATGGAGTTAAGATCTGTATTCTGTATATGCCGCTCATTTTGTGAGGCATTGCCGCTTATTTTTTGCCTATTAATCTGCATTTTCAACTGTTTGGTGGCTTCTTCCCGCAATGTCTCGATTTCAGCGAGTGTTGCGGTCAGCACAGTTGCGGCTGGCTTGCGCGGAAGGTCTGCCAGCAGCGCGCTGTAACGCAGGCGAATGGTCGCCCAGTCGCCGGGAACCCCCTCCTCAAGGGCAATGTTTATCAGCTTTGATAAGTCTCGGCTGCAGATGGTCAATCGCTCACGGAGCCGGTGGATACGCAGTCGCTCGGCAACGACTTCATCTGCTAGCCGTTCAATGTCGTCCGCACAGGCCAAAAGGGGTGCCAGTGAAAAGCCGAAGGCCTCGTCGATCGTTCCTGTTCGATCACGGCGAGCATAACGCTTACCATTGGCGCTGTCCTTACGTGACAGGAGCCCCGCCTCGATAAGCGCAGCCAGGTGCCGGCGCAGCGTCTGCTCCGGCATTCCATGGGCGCGCAGAGAGAGTTGTGCATTGGACGGGAACACGACCAGGCCATTATCCGCCGATAGTTCATTCTTCGGGTAGAAGCTCAAAAGAGCATTCATAACGGCGAGAGCACGGTCTGTTACTCCCAGGCGCCGCCGTGCCTCGCACAAAGCACGATAGAGTTTCCATTTGTCGACCGATCGTTCCGGGCCAGTTTCTTGAGCCATAACCTGACTTGCCACCATGGCAAGCGTCATTGGCCGCCGCCCAAAGGGCGTCGTTACGCTTCCAACCTGCATTTTTTTCACCTTTTAACAGGCAAAAGAAATCCGCTCACCAAAACGATGCCAAAGACTCTTGACTATGATTCGTGAAAATGTGATTCTCTAGTTGCTAAACTTCAGAGAAGGGCTTCCACGACGGAAACGTTTGGGGGCCTTTTTCTTTTGCGGTTCAGTCTCCTGTTTCTATTGTCTCTTTAGACTGCACGAACTCGTCATAGAGAGCGGACAGCTTGCCTTCGACGTAAAGGCCAAAATCAGGTTCAATCGTCTTGTCGAAGACGAGTTTCAATGTCTCACCTGTCTCGGATATCCTCACGGCCTTTCGCCGAGTGCCGGCATTCCAAAAAGCGCTTCGTGCCTTGTCCCTGCTTTCCCGCAGCCGATCGTAGACTGCCTGGAAGCGTGCGTCTGATGTCAAACTGACAAAGCCGGACGATTGAATGGCTTCAAGGGCGGTTGATCTCCGGGCTTTTTCCTCTATCAGATCGGCAAGCTCGGCCCAGCGTGTTCGGCCAAAGCCGGGGGCAGCGCCGATTGCTTCGATCAGTTCAGCTGGAAGACGATTCACAAGGGCAATCATGCGCGAAAGAGCAGCCTTGTCGACGCCCAGCGCTGACATGATGACATCGCGGCCAAAATTCCGTTCTTCAAGCCGTGAAGCGAAGAAGGATCGCTCGATGAATGTCAGGTCGGTGCGAGCATTGTTTTCCTGCCCCTGGCTGACGACAAGTTGTTCGTCGGTCAGATCGCGGATCACGGCGCGAATGGGACCACCGATCTTCTTGATAGCGGCGAGCCGGCGGTGGCCGTAGGCAACCTGAAAGCGCCCTTCTCTCTCCGGATGCGGCCGGACAAGAATAGGGACTTGCTGGCCGTGTTCGCGTATCTGCGAGACCAATAGCTCCTGATCCTCGGAACTCACACCAAGCCGATCGACAACAAATGAACTGTCAACCATGGCGGTGTCGAGATCGACGATCGCCTGCCCCTCGGCAAGTTGTTTCTCCAGCGCATCGACGCGCTGTGCCTTCTCATGGACGCCGCCGAGCGACTGGGATATCGCCCCAACCGGGCTAGCGCGTTTCATCGGCTTCTCAAAACCTGCGAGTGGGCGCGAATTCACAAACGGCGGTTCATTTTCCGCAGCCGGGCCGACATCGGTTTCGATCATGCTGAAAACGTTCTTACGGGCCATGAATTACTTCCTCCCCCACGTCCGCTTGATGAGATCTTCTATTTCCGTATTCACGGCAGTGAGGGATTCGAGCGCACGGTCATATGTGCCTCTTGTGAACTGGCTCCTGTCGACTTCATAAAGTGTCTGCTTGGTCAGTCCGGCATCCGAAATGGCCGTCGATTTGACCATGGAGTTTTCCAGAACACGGTTTCCGAAAATGGAGCGCATGAAACCCGACATCTGAGACTGCGGCCCGTCGTTTGGCTCGTAACGCGTCACAAGATACCGCATCCAGTCATAGTCCATCGAACCACCGGCCTCTTCGACCACGGACAAGAGGTCGCCGGTCATATGCAGGAACTGGCTCATCGACATCACATCCAGCATCTGGGGATGCACGGTGATGAGAACAGCCGTCGCCGCGCAGAGCGCGGATAGCGTCAGAAAGCCCAATTGCGGTGGGCAGTCGATGACGACGATGTCATAGGCGCTTTCGATCTCGGCCAGGCACTCTCCAATGCGGGAAAAGAACATGGAATCCGTCTTGTGCCGACCAGAGAGCGCCTTGGGCGTTTCATGTTCGAACTCCATCAATTCAAGATTGCCCGGAATGATGTGCAAATTCGGCGTATAGGTCGCACGAACAATGTCGGTTACGTCCCGCTTTGCTCCATCGTACCGGATAGCACCGTAAAGCGTTTCGTTCTCCCCAACATCGAATTCCGGTTGATGGCCGAACAGCGCTGACAGCGATGCCTGCGGATCGAGATCAATTGCTAGAACCCGATAGCCGCGCAGAGCGAGGAATTGTGCAAGATGCGCAGAGGTTGTGGTTTTCCCTGAGCCGCCCTTGAAGTTCATCACGGAGATGACCTGGAGTTTTTCACCGTCGCGGCGATGGCGCACATATTTGCGAGGCCCCTTCCCTCCATCGTCAAGAAGATGGCGAAGGTTTTCGATGTCCTGTACCGAATATTGACGGCGGCCGTTAGCCAGTGGTTCGGGGCCATGCCCATCGGCAACGATTTGCCGAAGATAACCCTGATGGATGCCGATGAAATCAGCCGCTTCCGCAGGCGTGAACTGGCGGATGCTTTTTTGAGCTGTGGGGGGGAATATCCGCTGCTGATGCGCCTGCAACTGCCGCGACAATTCCTCGGCATCAGAGGCGATCATAGACCGCAGGCTCTCACCATTTTTATTGCCTGCGATGTTCAGCATATTGGCCCCGACTCAATCCGCGCTTATTTTTTGATTAGCGCAAAAAATGCGCTGATCTCATTAGGCCCGATTCTGTCCAATGTGGCAAAGTCTTTTTCGTTAACAAGAGATTAACCATCGGCATCGCGACTCGGAGCTTCTTCGTTGTACATGTACAACTCACCAGGGCGCGAGAGGTTGGTTGGTCGGGCCGAAGGTTTCTCCCTGAATATGAAATGGCCGCTTGATCTCTGCTGACGCCAATTGTCTAAAATTTTCAACTGTTCGTGGCCTACGCAAGGAGCGCTTGGTCGTCGTCGATTGCGGTGATGTTTGGTGTCTCGGATTGAACGCGCACCGCTCTGGCCTGAGCGTGACGCGAGGATACGAAATCGGCGGCGTTGTACATGTACAACTTTGGGCGAAACGCTAGATCATCTCGATCATCCGAGATGTTGTCGCGACAAATGAAAACTTCAACCGACAACAGCCAAAGGGCGGCGGAGATAGTTTCGCCGATCTCGAAAGCTCCAAATATTGCCAGCAAGGCCATCCACTATCGAAGGCCGGGTTTACGCCTCCTCTTTCTGTGGGGCTTGCCTACCGCGGCTGGACATGCGCAGCCCCTCCCCCCTCAGCGCGGAAGCTTGGGTTGGCAGTTCATCAAATTTAGTCCGTGGTTGACGCGCAACGCTCCAGTCGGTGATTGTGCGATGACGGCTCCTGTTAGGTGGTGAGTGTAGGTGGCGGCCATCGCCCCGGTGACTCAGAGATGTTGGCGATTTCCGACGGGATAATCCTCTGTGCGGTGTTCAGGTCAACTGCGCGGCGCCATGTCCTGGATCCAGCGGCTGTTCCAGGTTTGCTTTAGTCAGTCGGGTCGGAGCAAGGGTTGATCGGGTTGACTGACGAGGCAACGGTAGTGGCTCTAGAATTTCAGACGGTACGGCCACGAGTTATGGCATAAAACACTGCGGGCTGCTCACGGCCTTGGACTGCTCCGCCCCTTCCTCTCCCCGCGATCGTCATGTAAGGCGACAATGCGTACCATATCAGGCCAATCATCTCGATCACTTGGGGCGTCACGACACCCACTCGACACCTTGATCCGCATGCGGCTTGCCGCCGGTTCGATCATGGCGAAGCCAATAGGTGGCCAGAGCCCTGAGAGGGAGGCCGGAAAGAGCCCGCATCGCCTAGGCCAAGATTAGATAAAGCAGGTAGCGCTGGGTGATCAGGATATCTGCATTCACCGGAAGTGCCGGATACGCCGGCGCACCGCGAGGCTCGAAATGTAAGTGGCCGGCTTCTCACATTCGGGCGTGGTGAAGGGTAGCGCTGGCGCGCCAATCTCGTCGGGGCGTCCAGAACGGCGCTGGAGGGATGCCCCGGACGCGGCAGTAGGGTCACCGGCTTCGATCAACAGCCATTCAGCTCACGGCACCATGGAGCGACGATGAGAAAGCGGTGAGTGGTTACAATAGTATGCTTTCGGGTGAGGGGAGCTAACGCCGGGTTGGCAGACGGATTGGCGACCTTCAGGGGCGGAACCCGGATTTCTCGGGGCGGTAAAATAACGGTTCAAAGGCCAGCAGCTTTTGTCAGGTTGACCCTGAACCGGTCGCGGCGGCGTTGATATTTGCGGGTCATCTCAGCCGACGTGTGGCCAAGCTGCTTTTGTACATAGCGCTCGTCCACCTCGGCGGAAGAGGCAAGGCCAGCGCGCAACGAGTGACCGGAGAATTTGAGCGCCCGCTCGCCCTCGGTAAGGTCTCCTCGGACACCCGCAGCAAGTGCTGCGCGTTTGACCAAGCGGGCAATTTCCTGATCGTTCAACCGGTCCGCGCCCACGGCTTTGCCTTGGCCCGTCACACGGCGGAACAGAGGCCCATGCGCGATGCGGGCCAATGTCAGCCATGTATCAAGTGCTGCAACGGGGCAGGTGGCATCTGACGAGCCACGGCCGATCTCAACCTCGCGCCAACCGGTTTTCCCCCTTAACGTGACGATCAGCCCCTTATCCAGCACCTCGATCCAACCGCGACCGTCCTCCGTCTGATCCTTCTTGACATCCAGTCCGACAATTTCCGAGCGGCGAAGCCCGCCTGCAAAGCCGATCAGCAGCATCGCCCGGTCCCGCAATCCACGCAGCGTTCCCCGGTCGAGCGTCTCGAGCATGGCGATAATGTCTTCCGGCATTACCGCTTCTTTCTGCACTGGCGGCCGGGCATGGCTATTGCGGATACCGGCCATGACTGTCGCAATGTGCCGGTCCTTGCGGTCGAGCGGCTGGCCGCGCTGGGCGTAGTTCCAGGTCAGGGATGAAAGCCGGCGCTCGATCGTCGAAACGGAGTTCGGCTTTCTACCCGCGCCAACTGCACCGGACGCACAGGCGGTAATGTAGAGCCCGACGATCTGCGGCTCAGGGGGGAGGGGGGGTAGAGACTGGCGCCGGCACCAGGCGGCAAAATGCTTCCAGTCGCTCGCATAGGCACGCCGTGTATTGGCGGAGCTGGCTGCCTCGACATAACCGCGGGCACGATCGGCAAGACCGCCGAGATGGGCAGGAAGAGCGGTCGCCCGGCCGGCGGAGTCCGCGTCCGTCGCCGGCGGAAGAGGGGCAGGGGAACCAGCCTCGGCAGGGATAGTTTGGCTTTTATCATCTGTCATATCAACACCATCAAGCGAGATCCCACGGATTAACGACAGCGATGCCGGCGTCGGTAAAGCCAGCGCTGTTGCGCGTCACGACAATCAGATCATGAACAATCGCGGTGGCCGCGATCAACCCGTCAATATCTCCGCGTGGCCGAAGGGCAGCAAGCCGCCCCCATTCGACAGCCACCTGATCGGTGACCGGAAGTATCTGCCCGGCATGGTCATGCCGAAGTTTTCGCAACCATTCAGCAAGACTAGTAGCGGCTCTCCGGCTTGTCGTTTGCATGCCGGCAATACTGCGGGTGATTTCACCAAGGGTGACGACGCTGAGATAAATGGCAGCTGGATCCTGGGCGCGCAGCCAGGTGATCGCTTCCGGTGCGCCGCGCGTCGCTTCGAAGACAATACTGGTATCGACGAGATACATCAGAACACCAGATCACGGCTGGACGACCGTTCGCGAGCCGAAATACTATCAGCAAAAGAATCATCCCAAGGCGGCGCGGCAAGAAGATCGTCAACAAGCGTCGGTCGACCAGCTTTCAGGGCATCATAGTCCTTGGCTGACAGCACGATTGCAGCCCGCTCGCCGCGCAAAGTCACCACCTGCGGCCCCTCAAACTTGGCTTTCTGAATGACTTTAGAGAACTGGTTCTTCGCATCCTGTAACTGCCATTCCATATTCCGCTCCAATCTAGCCTGTCTAGCTAGTTATGTGATTTTTAGGCATTTGACCACCGCCCAGCACGCCCACCGACAAGATTATTATGGGACGAGAAGTACAAGCTTGACCGAATGACGTATCTTTACGACATGTGAACGCCGCTTTGGAACAATGCTGCGCTGTTGCCGGGATATGGTTTGACTGGGCAGCTGACAAAACCAGTAACTAGGCTCAGGACTCATTAATCGATCCAGTAGCAGCATGTTGCGGCGATGGGGATGGCTGAGAAGAATGTGTGGGCACATCGATCGTATCTTGTTGCGATGCGTCTCCAGTTCTTGATCCTGCCGAACATGTTCTCGATGCGGTGGCGTTGCTTCTAGAGCAACTCGTCATAGTGGGCCGGGTCTCGGCGCTTTTTCCCCGGTGGAATGCAGGGAGAAATCCCCTTTTCTTTCAATCCGTTGCGGAACCAGTCGGCATCGTATCCACGATCTGCCAGCAGTTCTTTTGCTTTCGGCAGGCGCTCAAGCAGATGCCGTGCACCTTTGTAATCACTCACCTGGCCCGCCGTCAGCAAGAACAGCAATGGCCTTCCCCTGCCATCGGTGACGGCATGCAGCTTGGAATTCAGGCCACCCTTCGTTCGTCCGATGCAGCGGGAAAGAGCCCCTTTTTTAGCAGGCTGGCTGCGGTGCGATGGGCCTTGAGATGGGTCGCATCGATCATCAATCGATCCGGTTGGCCCGCTTTGCCCGCGAGCGGCTCGAAAATCCGATTGAAGACGCCCAACTCGCTCCATCGGATAAAGCGATTATACAACGTCTTGTGAGGACCGTATTCCTTCGGTGCATCTTTCCACTGAAGTCCATGTTTAAGCACGTAAATAATGCCGCTGACCACACGCCGGTTATCGACACGGGGGATGCCGTGAGCAAGTGGAAAATACGGTCTGATCCGAGCAAGCTGCGAGGGCGTCAGCAAAAACAAATCACTCATGGCAAATCCTCCTGCCAACAGTGAATCAAAACCCGCCGAGTTTGAAAAGGAGTTTAATCAATAGGGCCTGAGCCTAGATATTCCGGCGAAATAACGACCGATAATGCAATTATCGGTCGTTATTAGGTCGCGATGAGCGGTGCGGATTTTGCCATGGATTCTCTAAAAACCGCCCGCTAGAAGGGATCGCCCCGCGTGATTCTCCGCTAATTTCTGGAAAGTCTTCATGGGCAGTATAGCCTCCTTGGTGAACCCGCTACTTGATTCATTTCAGATTTTCAAATTTACCAACGGTGCGGGAATGGCGGCCGGCCGTTTTCTTGCACGCTACAGACGACCATGGCCACGACGGGTTGCTGCGCGCAAATTCGGACGCCATCGTCAACACTCCTGACAAACGCGCAGAAAAATGCGCCGAAACAATTGAAACACATAAGCGTGCGGCAAGAACTCTGACTGAAACATTGGGCTGCGATTGTCTTGCACCAACAGGCCGAACGAAGGGGACCAACGATGCGGGGTAATGAAAGAACCATGGTGGATACGGTGTCAGCGCCGAGTATTACGCCGTCGACGGATTGCACTTCGGCGAAACCTGCTTCTGTTGTCGGCGCGCTTCATGCCCCAATCGTGGAAGGGTTGAACTGGTGCCGCAGTACGATCGATGCGCTCATCATAGAGACCACCTAACCGCAGATTGATCGTAGTCTTCTCCCGGCCGCATACTGAAGACATCCAGTCGGCCGTTCCATTGAAATCCAGAATTTCCAGCGGCCGATTGAAGGCGACCTTTGCCTTGCCCTCACAGAATAATCCGCGCACCGGGCATTCCCGAGCCGCCATAAAGGAACATAATCATGACCATCACCTATACCGGCACATCTGCAAACGACAAGCAATACGGCGTGCTAAATGACCGGAACATTATGTATGGCAAAGCCGGCAATGACTCTCTTATTGGAGGGGACTTGAATGATCAAATTTTGGGAGGAACCGGGAACGACACTCTGGACGGTGGCAGCGGCTACGATACTCTTTACGGCGACGATGGAAACGATACGCTATTCGGTGACGGTGGCGCCGACTATCTTTCCGGAGGTGCTGGTGACGATGTCCTTAATGGTGGCGATGGCGCTGATACGCTATTAAGTTCGTCCGGTAACGATATTCTTGTTGGTGGATCCGGGGATGACAGGTTCTACGTGGATTTCGGGTTTATCGGCGAGATCAAGACGATTGATGCCGGCTCGGGCGAAGACGAGATCTACGTGGGTTTGGGGGCCGACCTGATCGACGGTGGCAGTGGCCAGGACAGGGTCGATTATCACGGCTCCAATCTCGGGGTGTCGGTCAATCTGCAAAAGGGCGTGGGCTCCGAAGGGTACGCTGCAGGCGACACCTACCGCTCGGTCGAGGATGTTTCTGGCTCCTTCTACGACGACACCATAATCGGCAACGGCAATTACAACGAGTTGTTCGGATGGGTCGGCAACGATCTGATGCGCGGCGGTGCTGGCGGCGATTTTCTCGACGGCGGTATCGGCATCGACACGCTGGACTACAGCACATCGGACGCTGGCGTGAAGGTCGATCTCGCCACCGGAAGTACATATGGCGGTGACGCCCAGGGTGATCAGTTCTTCAATTTCGAGGATATCACCGGTAGCGATCATGCTGACCGACTGACTGGCGATAGCACTATTAACACGCTTTCCGGCGGTGCCGGTAACGACGTACTTCAAGGCGGCGCAGGGGCCGACAATATCGTTGGTGGTAAGGGTACAGATACGGCAGATTATAGTACGTCAGTGACTGCGGTACATGCCATCCTTGAAGGTTCGTCCACGGGTGGAGACGCTGAAGGTGACCATGTCTCGGAAGTCGAGAACCTGACTGGCTCCGGCTTCGCCGACATACTGACCGGTAGCGCCACCGCGAATACGCTGAACGGTGGTGCTGGAAACGACCTGCTGACCGGCGGCGCTGGTGCCGATGCGCTGAATGGCGGGGCGGGCACCGATACAGCCTCCTACGCCGGCGCGACCGCGGGTTTAACCATCAACCTCGCCAACATCTCCACAAATACTGGCGACGCCAAGGGTGACAGTTATCTCTCGATCGAGAACCTGACTGGCTCCAGCTTCGCCGACACATTAAACGGCAATACCGGCACCAACGTACTCTCGGGGGGAGGTGGCATCGATATGCTGTTTGGTGGTGCAGGCGCGGACAAACTGATCGGCGGCGCCGGCGCCGACAGCTTCATCTTCAAGACGCTTTCGGAATCCACCGTCCTGCCGACCGGACAGGATACGATCTTCGATTTCAGCCGTGTGCAGGGTGACAAGATCGATCTGTCCAGCATCGATGCCTTTAGCCATACGTCGGGCAATCAGGCCTTTCTCTTTAAGGGTACCGCCGCCTTCTCAGGGCACGATGGTGAACTCCGTTATGTCAAGGGAGCCAGCGACACATACGTCTACGGAGACGTCAACGGCGACAAGACTGCCGATTTCAGCATTCGTCTCGATGACTCGATGGCTTTGGTAGCAAGCGATTTCCTTTTGTAGCGCTGCAAGCGGCAGAATGGGGCTTTGCAGACGATGGCGGGCCCCATTCAAGGATTGAAGTAGGAACATGAGCTGGACGGCACAATCACCCGCGTCGTTTTCGCAAGCGCGATGATGCCGTTGCCGGGCGGAGGTTCAGACGACGGCGATATAAAACCGGATCGAAGAACAATGTATCCAGCGGCAGAATCGAACGAATTCCGGCGCAACTTGGTCAGCGTGCTGCCCAAGTTGCGCCGTTTCGCAATGACGCTGACGCGCAATGCGGCTGATGCCGATGATCTGGTTCAGGAGGTTTGCGAGCGCTCAATCACCCGTAACCACCTGTGGAACGGCGAAGGGCGGCTTGAGAGCTGGATATGCGCGATGACACGCAATTTGTGGATCGATGAGATCAGAAAGCGCCGGGTGCGCACCGGCAGTGGCACGGTCGATGCCTTCGAGCAGGATGAACTCCCGATCGACGCGTACGGCGAAATCGCTGTTTATGCCAATCAGCTGCAGAAAATGATCCTCTCCATGCCGGAAGGGTTGGCGAGTGTTTTCCTGTTGGTGAGCATCGAAGGACATAGTTACCGGGAAGCGGCCGACATCCTGAAGATACCGATCGGCACGGTGATGAGCAGGCTTTCAACCGCACGCATGCGCTTGG
The DNA here is from genome assembly GCF_965279435.1 of Pararhizobium sp. Classification (NCBI taxonomy): domain Bacteria; kingdom Pseudomonadati; phylum Pseudomonadota; class Alphaproteobacteria; order Hyphomicrobiales; family Rhizobiaceae; genus Pararhizobium; species Pararhizobium sp. The sequence goes on along the minus strand of NZ_CBDIHY010000002.1, from coordinate 85,887 downwards.
CCGCAGTGATTACAGACACCATGCCAAAGCTTGAATGTCGGGAGACACGCCGCGCCGATGCTGGAGATTCGTCTGCCTTTCAAAATCGATACGGAAGTGAACGAACACAGCAGCTCTCATCCAACCGAATTGGAGAGACCTAACCCCTGACGAAGGCCCCCTGAGATCAGGCCGAATTTGTGGCCATGATGGGTGATCCTACGTCGGCGACAAGCCTGACGAGATCAGCTTGTCGAGCGGTAGCGGTTTTGGCGAAGACCCGGCTCAGATGCGTCTTCAGTGTGTTCTCACTGATATCAAGTACTGCGGCACACTGCGGCGCGGTCAGTCCTTTGCCGATCTGCAACACGACGCGCGCTTCCGCCGGCGTCAGGTCGTAAAGCGTGATAAGAACGTCCTCCGGCGGCGGCGAGGCTGATGTCGTCGTCGATATGAAGACAGCTGCGCATGCCGGGCGAAAAGCCGCCCGCGCGGTTCCTTCGCTCAGTGGCAGGACGTACGCTACGGCCGGCGGCTGGCCCGCCACGGAGATGGGCAACCCGATGCCACGGGACCCTAGCGACGCATCCGCCCGCGCAGCAGCAGCGATAGCATCCAGCAGAGCTCGCGCCACCACCGGGGTCTGTGCCTGGAGAACCCCGTTTCGCGTTCGAAGCGGCACCTGTGCCGAAAGTATGCGCTCGGCGTTAGAATTGGCATGAAGCACGGTACCGTCCGCGCCGGTGAGGATAACGGGAACAGCCAGACTATCGAGCGCGCCGCGATAAAGCGTAGCTTCCACGCGTGCCTGATCGAGCAGGTCGCCGATCAGTGATGCGCGACGCAGGTGCGGCGAGAGCAATGCCAGGAACCGCTGCTCTTCGGCGCTGATCGGCGGCCGGTTCGCCCATGTGGTGGTACTGAACAGGCCGATGCGATCCGGCGTGTGCACGAATTTCGTCGTGCAGCCTTCACGCAGCCCTTGAGGCTTTGCCCATTCCTGAAAAAAGACCGACCGCTCCAACTCCGCCTCACTGACAACGGACAGCGTTGTCAGTGGCTGATCGATATCGCCGATCACTGCGGCCTTGAGGCCAGGAATCTGATCGAGCTCATAGTCCTGCAAGGCGCGCATCCGTGCATGATCCCAGGGGGACTGGGCTGCGAACCTGCCGCGGCTGTCGCTGAAGCTGGTCAAAGCGATCGTCGTGTAGGCTGCGTCGATCGTATAGGTGATGCGGGTCATGACATCACCCCAGCCCTCGGGGCTCAACGCACAATCGTAGATATCTCCGATGATCGAAGACAGTGTTTCAGCATCCAGCCTTTTCATCCCGTCCCATCTCCACATCCGCAGCGCCGGTCATGATGATGATATAGGCAAGAATCCTGCGGCAGATGCAAATGGAGGTTTCACCGAATGATCAGGATAGGTTGAAAGGGCGTGAACAAGCATCATACTTACGGGTGACGACAGAGACGTCGCCGGGCTCTAAAAGCACCGTCTCGCGAACTGGATGCTGCGCCGCCTCTGGTCCTGAATGCGATGACCAGGCGTCTCGATAGCATCCGCTTCGCCTCGAGTTCGGAGATACAGATGAGCAACCCCACAGTGCCTCAGCCGCGCCTGATTGTCGTGGACGACGAGGAACACCTGCGCGGCATGATTGCCGAATATATGGAAAAAGATAGCTGCTCTGTACGCACCGCATCCTGTGGCGCGTCACTTGACTGGCTTCTTGACCAGCAGGATGCCGATCTCATCGTTCTCGATGTCAATATGCCAGGCGAGAACGGGTTATCGATCCTGCAACGCATTCGCAGCAGGAGCAACATGCCGGTCATGATGTTGACCGCCGCGAGCAATATTGCGGATAAGATCGTGGGATTGGACATCGGTGCCGACGACTACATGACCAAGCCGTTTGACCTGCGTGAGCTGAGGGCCCGCATCCGGGCTGTTCTTCGCCGCTGCCAAGCAGACACCGGCATCATGCCCAACGGTAGATCTGGCGCGGCCCAGAAGAACACTCGGCCGTTCGGCAAGATGTTTGTCGATCTGGATGCCCACTGCCTCGTTCGTTCGGATGGGGGCCATGTGCCGATCACAGCCATGGAATTCGATCTGCTTCACGTGTTCCTGCAGAACCCGGATCGGGTTCTGACGCGAGAAAGGCTGCTCGATCTCGCACACAATCGTGACAACGATCCATTCGATCGCAGCATTGATGTCCGGATTACCCGAATCCGCAAGAAGATAGAACACGATCCGTCCAAACCGCAGACGCTGCGGACCGTTCGGGGTGCCGGCTATATCTATACGCCCGGAAAGCAGATCTGATGCTGGAGGGGCGGCGGCTTTCCGAAGTTGAGCACGCGAGCGGCGGCAGTACCCTCGACCTTGTTCCTATCGGTGCCCCGCAGTTTGTCGGCGCCCTTCTCAACGGTGTTCTCGGTTGCGCGGCCGTCATCGATCCGGCCGGCCGTTATTTTTATGCAAACCAGGACTATCTCGACTTCGTGGGCAGGCCTGCCCAAGAGGTGATCGGCAGCACGGTGTTGGAGGTGCTTGGAGAGAGTGTGCACCGCTCCTATCAGCTGGTCATGCGGGATCTGTTTGCCGGCAAGACCATTCGCCGTGAAGGCTGGAACGATTACGGGCCGCTCGGCAACCGCTATATCGAACAAACGATTACCGCTTATCAGCTCGGGGAAGGCCCCATATCCGGCTATATTGCCTTCTCGCGCGATCTGACAGACCTGAAAATGCATCAACGGGAGCTTATCGAGCGGATCGAAGCCCAGAATGCAGCCGACGCTTATCATGCAGTGATCGTCGATAATGCGCTCGATGCGATCGTGGTGATTGACGAAATGGGCGCCGTCGTCGATTTCAATCCGGCCGCCGTTTCTATCTTTGGCTACAGCCGCGACGAGGCGATGGGACAGCAGATTTCCGAGCTTATCATTCCAATATCCCTGCGTTCGGCCCATAACCGGGGCATAGCGTCGTACATCGACAGTGGCACCACCCGAATTCTCGGCCGGCGGCTGGAACTGGAAGCTGTCCGGTCGACGGGCGAACTCATTCCCGTGGAATTGACGATCACCGAGGTGAAGCTCGGTGCCAAGCGGCTATTTGCTGCGCATCTGCGCGACCTGAGCACTGCTCGCCAGGCGCAGGCGGAAATCGAACGTCAGCGCGACGCATTGCACCAGAATGATAAGCTTGCAGCGCTCGGTTCGCTTCTCGCGGGCGTCGCTCATGAGCTGAACAACCCGCTTTCAATTGTCATCGGGCAGGCGATGATGCTGCGCGAAAAGTCCCTTGATACACCGATGGCAGAAGAACTGGCCCAGCGTAGCGTCAAGATTGAGATCGCGGCCAATCGATGCGCCCGGATCGTACGCAGCTTCCTGGACATGGCGCGACAGCGAAAGCATCAGCGCGATATTGTCGTGATACCCGAACTCATCCACAATGGGCTTGAGCTTCTGAGCTATAACCTGAAAAGCTCCGGCGTCGTGGTTGAAACCGACTTTCCAGATGACCTGCCACCGCTATGGATCGACGGTGACCAGATTCACCAGGTCATCGTCAATCTCGTCGTGAACGCCTATCAGGCTCTCGAGGAGAAAACGGATGGTCAACGCCGTATTAGGATCGCTGCCGAACACGTGCCAGAAGCGCAGACGATTGTATTGCGCATATCCGATAACGGCACCGGCATTCCATCTAGTATCCGCTCGCGCATATTCGATCCCTATTTTACCACCAAACCCCAGGGGTCCGGCACCGGAATTGGCCTCGCCGTTTCAAGAGGTTTGATCGAATCCCACGGTGGCACGCTGGAACTTGACCCGGCGCAGGGCCCTGGTGGCGCCCACTTGATCGTTCGCCTACCGATTGTCGTTCCTGACGGAGACAGTCATCTCCGGACGCCGCTGAAAGCGGAGAACTCGCCGGGTGGCATCGAACAGAGCATACTCATCATCGACGACGAGGTTGAGATAGCGGATCTTTTGGCCGATATCGTCAGGAAGATCGGTTTCCGCGCCGTTGTCGCCTACAGCGGACAGGCGGCCAAAATCTGTCTGAAACAGGCAGGTCTTTCGATCGATGCGATCCTCTGCGACATCCGGATGCCAGACGGAGACGGGCCATCCTTCTTCGACTGGCTGGGCAAAACGCATCCGGCGCTTGCCGGGCGCATCGGGTTTATCACAGGCGACACTTTGGGACCGGCTGCGGGGCGTTTCCTGGCGCGCTCCGGCTGTCCCGTGATCGAAAAGCCTTTCACGCCGGGTGACATTAAACGCATTCTCGCCGCATTGACCAAGGCCGGTGCAGACGTGTGAGGCCGTTCAAGCGCTGACCGATTGGTGACGCGGAAACAATTGAAACACGGATCTGTTCCCCGTGAATTCCGGCAGAAACATTGGCTTGCTAGGTCTTCTGCTCAGAAACGGATGCTGGAGTTGAGGTCATGCAAGAAACCGAAATCGCCATACTGGAACAAAGCTTCGCTGAAGTCGCCGCACTCAGGGAAGAGGCAGCCGAACTGTTTTATGAGCGGCTCTTCGTTCACGATCCTTCGCTGCGAGCCCTGTTCGTCAGCAGTGACATGAAGGAACAGGGCCGCAAGCTGATAGCCGCGCTTTCCCTCGTGGTTGGATCGCTTCGAAAACTCGACACGGTGGTTCCGGCCCTGGAAGCGCTCGCGGTTAAGCATGTGGGCTACGGCGTGCGTGATGAACACTATGCAACGGTGGGCAAGGCACTGATCGAGACTTTGTCATTGTTCTTTGCCAACCGCTTCACGCTTGAGCACCGCGGGGTGTGGACACTGGCCTATGAAACGATCGCTACCGTGATGATCAGGGCGGGGAATACCAGCGGCGTGCGGGAACTGCTGCGGCGTTCGTCTTGAGCCGTCCGATGCAGCTCACTGACCTGGGCTCGAAGCAATCCGACCGGGCTTCGCAAAGAACGAGGATGCAACAATGAACGCCGACGCATTTCCCGGCTTGGTTTTCCATTGACGACGCAACCGACACAATGGTGGAAACACACCGCCTTTGGTTTTGGCCTGCCGGTGCTTTTATGGGCGACGGCCAGCCTCGCCCAGACGGTCAGTTCGCAGGACTGGCAGCTCCTAGAAGTCACGGCAAAGGTTCCAGGCCATCCGGGGACTTCCTATTCCGATCTGCTCAGGCAGGTCATTCCCGACCTCAAGATCAATGAAAACACCGCCACCGGCCATCTGGTGAAGCCGTTGCGCCACATCGCGGCAAAGTACGACGGCGAACTGCCAGCTTCCATTGCCATCGGCTCCCTGCACGTCTTGACCTTCATGGCGGATGGCCGGATGCGGATCGCCATTCTGATGGATCTGGGAACAGTAGAGGCGGCGGTCGAGCAGCCGACCCTGCTATCCGTCTTTGATGATGGCAGGCTCCCGAAACTCCTTGACGCCGTCGATGCCGGAATGGACCGCGACACCTCATATGGCGTGCCCGCACTGTTGAATATCGGCCAGGGCAACCAGGCGCTGGTGACGCGCAGCACTCATTTCAATTCCAACGAAACTTTCGAGATCACAGCGATGATGATCCTGCACGGAAGCCGGCTGAAACTGGTCGACACATTTTTCACCTACGGCGTGCGAACCTGTAATGAGGAGACAAGGCAAATGCTGACCTTGGAGGAGCGGCCGGTAGAAAATGCAAACACCTACTCCGATATCCTGGCAACCATCGAGGAAAATTCGACCCTGACGGGCGAGACTTGTGAGGGTGAAACTCCGCCGGAAGCGGTTTTCGGCAGCACATCTGCCATCTATGGTGGGATACAAAGGCGCGCAATTTCGTGGCCGTTTCGGATGCGCTTGAAAAGTTTCAGCACCGTGCAGCGGAGAAAATGCATAGTCCCTGAGCACGTCGGCGTGCCAGGGATGGGTAGCCTGTCTCCGGCAGCTTCCATCATCGACATTATTTTTTGCAATGCTCACTCAGCCGCTATCCGAGCGAAACAAAGCGGCGTTACAAACGCGGCCAAAGAAATTTCAAGCCACGAGGCATCCCATGTCTTCTTGCCGATTCAAGTCCAAAACTCCTCCTGTCTTTGCGGGCATCACATATCTGCTCATGTCGTTGACCAATGCCGCCTCCGCTCAGGAACCCGTTTCCCTTTTTAGAATTGTCACAGTCAAAGACGAGATTATCGTCGGCCTCAGCGCTTCGGAAATGAGGGAGCTTGGGGGCAGTGACGCCCGTGCAATCGGTAAGGCGTTGGTTGCCAACGGGGAGTTGGCGCTCTGGCAATTCGCAGTCCGCAAGGCTGCCGATGGCTCACTGGAGGAAGCACCGCTTCGTCGTGTCAGTATCCTGGGTCATGAATCGTTGCGTATAGAACCATATGCAACGCCGCTAAGGGTTCTGCCCGTGGAGTAATACCTGCAGCGCCGTCGGGGAGTGCTGCCCCTTTTCCGCTCGTCGGCACTAAGAGCCCTGGCAGATACCGGGCATCGATGTGTACTGTTCTCCGCGAAGTTGACTGCAAGTTGAAAAGTAGGATTGCTCTCGCGCAATGAAAAAATCACCCAAGTTTAGCCTGGAGTTTTCGTTACCACTTTGTTCCGTACTTGGCTTCCTGTTTCTACCTTGCAATTCGGCATCTGCGGGATGGTACCAGGTAAAAAACTACGAAGGCACGGTGGGCCGGGCTCCGGTTCATCTGTCACTTCAAACGTTCGACAAATTGAACGGCGAAACGGACACGCGCATCGTCGGCAGCTACTATTACGATTCCCGTCGTGTTCCCCTTAAACTGGCCGGAAACCGGATCTCCAACGGCGACATAACACTATGTGAAAGCGACCTCGGCCTGGAAAATCCGCAGCCCGCAGCAGAGCCACGGTGCACGTTCACCCTGGGTGTTTCATCGAAAGGCCTGACGGGGACTTGGAAATCGGGAACCACGTCTTTTGACGTTCAGTTGCATGAGGTCGGAGAGCTGGACAACAATGGGGAAGAACGCAATGAGGGCACGGTTGAAATACCAATGTGGTACGTTACCAGGAAGGTCATGTTCCTCGGCGTCTACAAGAAAGTCGACGCTTGTGAGAAGATCGTCATGTCGCACCTGAAGACCGTCAGCATTGTTGATGGCCAGATCCTGGACAACACTCTTCTGGATCAGGCCGAAAAAGACGCCGGCGATGATAGCCTGGCCTGCGAAGCCGGGCTTTTGATGACTGAAATCTATTCGAATCTGGAGCCTGGCGACGGCCTGAACAGCGTGACGATCCACTATGGCGGTGGAAAAATGGGTTATGACGCGATCGCAAGGCTTGAGAGGAATGCCTACTAACAAGGCGGGATCAAACTGAGGACCGAACAGGCGTGGTTGTGCCGCTAGCGGTGCAAAGCCTCGGGGAAGATCCGGCGCGTTGCGCCAGCGGCCCAAATGTTCTGCGAGAAGTCTCCAGCAAAGCTTGAAAGCCTTGCTCTCGGCGCTCTTGGTGCGCGGCGAGAAATAGAGAGGGCATCATTTCCGGCGCGTTGAAATAATGCTCATCTCTGTTCGCCGTTGTGGACAATCTGCTTGGTCTTATTAATTCCGGTGACCCGGAAACCACCGGTCTTGTAAACATGCTGTGCACGTGAATTGTCCGCCGCTACCCGCAGTTTGATCTCGGTATAGCCATGAGTATGAAGCATTGCCTCCAACGCGACTAAAGCACGCCGCCCCAGGCCATTTCCCCTCTGCTCGGGCAGTATGCAGAAATCGCAGATGAAGACCGAACGCTGTTTATCGTCGGGACAATACCAGACGTAGCCGATGACGGTACCGGGACTGTTATCTTTGATAAGGCAGAATAATACCTGGCCAGGCGTTTCCGGACCCAGAGGAAGGTCCCGAGCAATCTCCCGTTGCGCCATCAGCAGCCCATCTGCCGCAGATATTCCGTAGTTGGCTGAAATTTCTGCGGCATAGTCGGGAACAAAATACTCCAGATACTGGATGAACTCTCCACCGAGCATCGGTCTAAACGCGATCATTCTGTTCGTCCTGTTTGTCGGATTCACTTTAGGCTTTCAGCGGAAGTATACCGAGCGATAGGGGGCAGCAACGTTCAAGCAGTGCAATGGCTCAATATCGGAAGCAGCTGGGCTAAACTCCGGTGAGGGGCAGAACCTTTGCCCCCTTGGCGCGAATGGAGGGAGCCTGATATCTCCGGCTCCCTGCTACGATGTTAAAATACAAAGTCGCTGTTCTGGAAAGCGATGGCGTCATCGAAATGAATGATGAAATCGGCCACCTTGTCGCCGTTGGTGTCGCCGTAAACATAGGTGTCGGAGGCTTGTTTTTCAAAACGAAGCTCGCCGTTGGTCCCGCTGAACGCGGCCGTGCCCTTGAAGATGAAGGCCTGGTCGCCTGTAATCGCCGTATTGGCATCGATACCGGAAAGACCGATCTTGTCGCCTTGCGTGTGGCTAAAATCGAAGATCGTATCCCGGCCCGCCGTCGCAACAGTCGTATCGCTGAGCGCCTTGAACAGAAACGTGTCTGCACCTGCACCTCCGGTCAGCTTGTCGGCACCCGTTCCACCTGCAAGTACGTTGTTACCCGCATTTCCTGCCAAGGTATCGTTGTGACTGGAGCCTGTCAGGTTTTCGATCGAGACGTAGACATCGCCCTTGGCGTCGCCGGTATTGGCGGCGGCGGTGGTAAGATTGGCGACAACCCCCGCAGAAGCGCCGGCATAGGACGCCGTGTCGATGTTGGCGCCGCCATCCAGCTTGTCGGCTCCGACACCTCCGATCAGCACGTCATTGCCGGCGGCACCCGAAAGGCTGTTGACCCCGGAATTGCCGGTCAGCGTGTTTGCCAGCGCGTTGCCTGTGCCGCTAATATTGGATGCACCAAGGAGCTTCAGGTTCTCGATAGTCGCAAAGGTGCTGAGATTGCGGGTGATCAGCGAGGTGATCGTATCTATACCCGCACTGTCGACCACCTTGTCAGCGCCGGAGCCGAGAACGTAGGTGTCGTTGCCGGCACCACCGTTCAGCGTATTTGTCCCGGCATTTCCGGTCAGCACATTGGCCAGAGCATTGCCCGTGGCGTTGATATTGTCACTGCCGGAGAGGGTCAGGTTCTCGATAATGGCGTAGGATGCAAGGCTGCGGCTGATCGTTGAGGTGATGGTGTCGACGCCGCCGCCGTCGCTGACAATATCGGCACCAGAGCCGAGTACGTAGATATCATTTCCGAGGCCGCCTTTCAGCGTGTCAACCACGTTGTCCGTGCCCCCGTTGAGGATATTGTTGCCGCTATTGCCGGTAATGATATTCACCAGCATATTGCCGGTACCGGCAATATTGGCGTTGCCTACAAGTGTCAGATTTTCGATGGCCGGATAGCTGGCAAGGCTGCGGCTGATTTCAGACGTGATAGTGTCATTGCCGGCGCTATCAATCACCTTGTCGTAGCCCGTGCCCAGGATATACGTATCGTTGCCCGCACCGCCATTCAACGTGTCAATCTGCACCCCTTTGCTGTGATCCTCGACGCCGCCGGTCAGAATATTGTTTCCGGTCGTGCCGGTAATGATGTTGGCCAGATAGTTGCCGGCCCCGTTAATGTGACCGGTCCCGAGCAGCTGCAGGTTCTCAACGTTATCATAGTTTACAAGCGAGCGGCTGATCGTCGAGGTGATGGTATCCACACCATCATCTGAACCCAAAGTGATGGCTGGAATACCAGACCACTCAGACTCATAAACCAGATCGAACCCGGACCCGAGAGTATAGGTGTCGCTACCGTCGCCACCGCTTAATTTGTCAACAATATTGTCGTTGCCACCGTTCAGGATATTATCGCCGGAATTCCCATAAATTTTGTTCGCAAGTGTGTTGCCAGTTCCGTTGATGTTCAACCCGCCCTCCAAAGAGAGATTTTCGATATTCGAGTAGGCAGTCAGACTGCGCGTAACGTAGGTTCCGATCGTGTCAGAACCGCCACCGTCGATGATTGTAAAGGCCTTTGCACCAAAGCCATAATAATCGTCACCGAGGCCACCATCGACCGCATGGTCGATCGTCCCTTCAGAATTGTCGAAACTATCGTTGCCGTCACCGAGGAACACAGTTCCCTTGATGGTGCCATGGTTGGACACATAGTCCACTCCGGTACTGCCCAGGACCGCGATGTCTGCGGATTCTATGAGGCCGTAGTTGTTCACAATGTTTCTATCTGATGAATTCTCGCCTAATGTTACGGCGGCCATCTTCGCGTCGATAATGCCGTCGGCATCGTTCGTTATATTGACGCCGCCATTGACTGCAAGAATTCCATTGTTCGCGTGAATCGTCCCGGAGTTTCGGAGAAATGACATGCTCGCAGTTGCATTTTCGACCAAAATTCCGGTTTTTGCCTGGATCACCCCTTCGTTGAAAATTGCCATATCATGGGCATTTCCGTAGATACCTATGTTTTCAGCGGTGATATGTCCGACATTTTCCACGGATGTGCCTTCGCCATAGAAGGCAATGCCGTTGTAGGCGTGAATGCTGCCGCCAGTGTCAACCTTGAGAACGGCGTCCGCGCCCATCGAGGAGATTCCGGACTTGTACATTGCGTCGGCGACGATATCGCCCGCTATAGTAATGACGCTGTCGTGGTAAGCGTCGTTGTTGACGATACCGTGGCCGTTGGCGGCGGTAATCGAGCCATCGGCGGTGACGACCCAGCTCTGGCCCGCTTTATCGATGTAGAGTGTATCGGTTTTGGGCGTAGTGATGTAGACGGGCATTGTGCGCCTTCCTTGAAGTTAGAGTTGCCTCCAACTATGCGCGGCCCGTTTCACTCTGATTTCGGAAGCTCTTTGCCGATGTTTCAATTGTTTCAGGAGGCGCTGGGTTCCCAGCAAGCCCAGTGGCGTCATTGGATTGCCGACAATGAAAATTCAGTTTCGCGCAACAGACTGGCGATCTGTATCTCGGCGCTAGTGACTCCGGTATACCGCCATCTTATGGCAGGGTAATCGGTTCAAACCCATCCAAGCGGGCATCTGCACATCCAGTTTCGAAAAGTCACTGTGCGAAACATGGCTGTCACAGCCTCGGGTACCGGCACGGCCTGCTGTTCCCGCTCAACCTGCAGCAGCTTCGTCGATGAGCCACCGTATGAAGTCGTTGACATCGTCAGTTTCACGCTTGGCTTCAACACAAATGCAGTAATAGTTGTGCAACGCGGGAACGCTGAGCTGCAGCGGCTGCACAAGGCGCCCCTCGTCAAGATCGCGCGCTGAAACAACCTCATCGCTCAGTGCAACGCCAAAGCCATCCCGTGCTGCCTGCAGGACAATACCGAAGTCGTCGAAGTAGACATCCGCTTCGCCAGTGTAGGCGATACCAGCTTCCGCCTGCCATCGGCGCCATTGGGAACCATCGTCTTCATGGAGGAGCCGATGATGCGCGAGATCGGAAGCTTGCCGGATGGCATTTGGCCCGCGCAGGAGCTGAGGACTGCACACAGGCGTCATGCGGATACCATGAAGGAGCCGCCACCAGAACCCCGGCCATGGCGGGACGCCATAGACGATCGCGACGTCGACCTTCCGCCAATCCACCCCGTGAAAATGGCTCGAAGTCACAACATTCAGCTGGAAGTTCGGGCTTTCGGCCATGAAGGTGAACAGCCGTGTCGCAAGCCATGCAACGCCATGAACCTGAGGAATGGATATGGTCAGAACTCGCTTAGTTGCCTCGTTGTTTCTGTGGGTAGAGACTTGGCGCACACCGGTATGGATTGCCTCCATGGCGCTTGCCACCGAACGCTGGAGCTGGGTTCCGCTGGCGGTCAAAGCCAGTTGACGGCCGCGTTTTTGAAACAGATCCACACCGAGTGCCGTCTGGAGCGCACGGATCTGCTGGCTGACAGCACCCGGTGTCACATGCAGCTCCGCCGCCGCCGCGCCGACATTACCGAGCCGTGCGACGCTTTCGAAGACGCGAAATCCATGCAGGGGTGGCAGCGCCATTGGGCTTATCCTCAATTCGCCGGAAGCGCCGGCAGGTTTCATGATCAGGTATTCTGGTCGCGCCCGGGACGCATATGTTCGACCACGCGATCGGCCAATACGCGCAGGACTGGGTCGCTCGCCCGGTCGATTTGGCAGACAATGTAATATTCCCGCGCGGCGTTGATCGTAGTCGCGAACGGCTGAATGAGCCGGCCTTCGCTCAAATAATTTCGTGTCAGGACATCCGAGACCAGCGCGACGCCGCGACCCTGGACGGCGGACGCGACCGCTTGCGCCACCGAATTCACCCGGACGCGTGTGTTGCCATCCAGGCCAATGCGCGCGGCGATGGACCATTTTGCCCATTCCCCGCCGTCGTCTTCATGCAGCAAAGCGACCGAACTCAGTTTCCTGTCGCGGTTGCGCAGGTCTAGCCGGGGGAACAGCGTCGGCGAACACACGGCGCATAACCTCACTTCACTGAGCGACCGCCAATATTTACCGGGAAAAGGCGGGTTGTCGTAAACAACGGCGAGGTCGTTGTTCTCCCAGTCCACCTCTGCGGCGGTGATCGCCTCGTTGATCGTGAGATTGGCTATGCCGTGCGTTTCCGCAAAATCGACGATCACCGCAGTCAGCCAGGCAATGCCGAGCGCGGTTGGCACAGAGACCAACAGCGAGGCGGGTTGGCCGCCAGAGGTTATTTTCCGCGAGGCCCGTGTTGCCGTGTCGAGTTGCCCGAGTGATATGGCGACGGCCTGGGAAAAGTCCTTGCCCGCCTCTGTCAGCGCAACATTCCTGCCGGATTTCTGAAACAGGACGATCCCGGTCGCGTCGCTTAGTTTCTTCAGTTGAAGGGAAATCGCGCTGGGGCTGAGGTTCAGTTCCTCGGCGGCATGCCGGACGCCACCGAGACGCGCGGTCGCTTCGAAGGCCGGCAGATACTGCAAATACGGCGCAAGGCGGCTCATTGGATATATCCGATTGATCGTTTAGCTTTATAGAACAATATCCGTCATTTTAAATTGATTTTTTCAAACTGTTAAGAATGCTATTCCATCGACAAAGAGGAGCTGTTCATGATCTCGGCAAAACCATTCGACTACCCCTATGATGGCAATCTCGATGCGGGCAAAACCGCGCTTATTGTCATCGACCTACAAGAGGATTTCCTCTCTACCACGGGTTACTTCGCCCGCCAGGGCTACGATCCCGCGCCACTCCGCGCGATCCTTCCTGCGGTCAACCGGCTCATCGCGGCCTGCAGGCACGCGGGCATTCAGATCATTCATACACGGCAGGGCTATCGCGAGGACCTTGCAGACATGACGCCTTACGAGAAATGGCGCCGGCAGCGGTCCGGCCTCGAAGGCACTACTGCGCTGCTGCGGTCCAGCCCCGGTTTCCAGATCGTTCCCGAACTCGACGTGCGCCCGCAAGACATCATCGTCGACAAGACCTGCAATAGCGCGTTCACCTACACCGACTTCGAGCACGTCCTGCGCGCGCAGGGCATCACGCATCTCCTGTTTTCGGGCTGCACAACGGATGTCTGCGTACACACGACGCTGAGGGAAGCCTGCGACCGGAACTTTCAGTGCCTGACGATCTCCGATGCTTGCGCCAGCGGAGACCAATATGCCCATGAGGCCGCCCTTCACATGGTCACCGTCGAGAACGGCATTTTCGGAGCGCTCACCGATACAGCGGCAGTTCTTGAAGGACTGAACAAGCTCGGAAAATCCACGAAATGAGCGAGAAAATTGCAAACCAGAAATATGTGTCCCTGATGCGCCTGACGCAAAAAGGGCTCACTGAACTGACTGATAGCGCCAAGCGCCGGAAGGTCAGCGAAGATCGCGTGGCAGCGCTCGGTGGGCGATCGATCGCCTTCTACGCCTTACTCGGCGCCTATGATTTTGTGCAGGTTTTCGAGATGCCGAGCAATGAAGCGATGATGCAATATGTCCTCACGGCACGACGGGACGGCCATGTGGAACCGCTCATCCTTCCCGCTTTCGATACCGATATATACGGCCAGATTCTCGACGCGGTCGGCTAGTCCAATTGTTTAGTTTTTCTGCGTTTTCTTAGCGAAAACATTTAGCTTGTCTGCGAAAGGCGTTCGTATACGACTTCAAAAAACTTCGATTCAAGAAGCAAAAAACAAGGGAACATAACAATGACGACTGCAATACTGGGAACGAAATCGTCTTTACTGGCAGGCACTATGCTTGCCTTCCTCCTTGGTACAGGCACTGTTCTTGCCGCCGGCCAGAAGCCCGATTTTGTATCGGGCGGCGTTTTGAAGGTCTGCACCAGTGGCGAATTCCCGCCAATGGAATATTATCAAAATCCGGGCGACAAGGATCTTGTCGGCTTCGAGGTCGATGTCATCGACGCGATCGCCAAACGCTGGGGCGCGAAAGCCGAATATGTCGTTGGTGACTTCAAGGGATTGCTGCCGTCGCTCGATTCAAAGCGTTGCGACCTTGTCGCGAGCGGCATCCTGATCACGCCAGCCCGTCTCGAAAAATACGATGGAATTCCGTATTTCGGCTCTCACGTCGTGATGGTCACTGCGGCAAGCGACACGGAGACGAAAGTCCCCGCCGATGTCAGCGGCAAGGTGATGGCAATAGAGGCCGGTACATCTTACGAAAAGATGGTTGCCGATCTCAATGCTGAACTCGAAGCTGCCGGCAAGGCGCCAATTCAGGCGCAGACTTATCCCTCCGCATCCGGCGTCATTGAGCAGATCCTGGTTGGTAGGGCGACGGCGACGATCACGCAGGATACGACTGCTGCCTATCGAATGCTTCAGGTTTCCGGTCGGCTCAGCATCCCGTACACCTACGAAGAAAGTGAAAACTACGGCATCTACCTGAGGAAGAGCGATGGCGACCGGCAAGTACTGAAGGAGGCGATCGAAGCCCTGCAGGAGAGTGGCGAGATGAAGACACTTCTTCAGAAATGGAAGCTACCGGAAACGGCAACTGCTGTTTCCCACGACGTCAACTGACGATAGGGCGTTCCACAGTGTTCCAGTTTGACCTCTTCCTGCAGGCGATCCTCAGTGCCCCCCTCTTCAAGGGGGCACTGCTGACGATCGGCCTTTCGCTGTGTGTTATGGCCGTGTCCCTTGTGCTCGGCATGGGGCTTGGCTCCCTGGCGGGCTCGCCGCGACCGGCGGTCCGTTGGCTGGTGACGTTCTACGTCTGGCTTTTCCGCGGCGCACCCGCACTGCTCGTACTGCTGTTCGTTTGGAATGGTTTGCCACAAATCTCGGAAATCTTCCGCGCCGGCTGGTTTACACCGTTTGTTGCGGCATTCCTGGCGTTGTCGCTCATCCAGATCGCTTACCTGGCGGAAATCCTGCGCAGCGCCTTTGCCGCCGTTGGCCGTGGCCAGCAGGAGGGCGCTGCGGCGCTGGGTATGCATCGCTGGCAGATCTTCGTGGTCATCACGATGCCACAGGCGCTGCGGATAGCGGTTCCTGCACTGATGAACGAGTTCATCTCGCTTTTGAAAACCACGTCGCTTGCGACCGTGATCTCTCTCAAGGAACTGATGACAGTTTCCCAGTTTGCCATCGCCACGAGCTTCCGGTTCCTAGAATGGTATGGCGCAGCGCTCGTCTACTATCTGGCCATCGTCTCGGTGCTGACGCTCGTCCAGAACCGCATCGAACATTATCTCGCGCGCGGCTATCGTTGATCCCCGCGTCACCCACGAGTTGGATATGAACCCGCACATGACCAAAATCGATTTCCCGAAGCCGGATCCGCAGGCAGCAATTCAGGTGGCCGGTGTCAGCAAATGGTACGGCGCTTTCAAGGTCCTGGAAAGCATTGATCTCACCGTGGACAAGGGGGAGCGCATCGTAGTCTGCGGCCCGTCCGGGTCCGGGAAATCGACACTCATCCGCTGCATGAACCGTCTGGAAGTCCACCAGGAAGGCTCGATTACCGTCAACGGTATTGAGCTTACCAACCAGTTGAAGCGCATCGACCGCGTTCGCAGCGACGTCGGCATGGTGTTCCAGCACTTCAATCTGTTTCCACACCTGACAGTTCTCGAAAACTGCACGGTCGCCCAACGCTGGGTGCGTAAACTGTCGAAGAAGCATGCGACCGAGATTGCGATGACCTATCTGGAACGCGTCCACATTCCAGAAAAGGCCGACAAATATCCGGGCCAGTTGTCCGGTGGCCAGCAGCAACGTGTCGCCATCGCGCGCGCACTGTGCATGAACCCGAGCATCATGTTGTTTGACGAACCTACCTCAGCGCTCGATCCCGAGATGGTCAAGGAAGTACTGGACACAATGATTTCACTTGCCGGCGATGGCATGACGATGGTGTGCGTCACTCACGAGATGAATTTCGCGCGTGAAGTGGCGAGCGAAGTGGTTTTCATGGACGGCGGCCAGATCATCGAGCGCAACAAACCCGACATTCTGTTTTCCGCACCGGCGCATGAGCGCACGAAGCGCTTCCTCGGCAAGCTTCTGCATTGAGCGCGGCGATCATGAGCAATAGGGACTGGTTCTCGACGGAAGCGCTTTCCGACCGGCTGGCCCGGATATGCGAACCGTATGTTCACAAATTCTTCCGCGCCAACATGTTTCATGTCGTTGGCCGGGACGCCGACCTTGTCATCGATTTCGGAATGGGGCTCAGTAGCTTGCGAAGCGAGCTGAGCATTCCAGCAACCAAACCCATCCTAGCGGTGGCGACGCATGTTCATGTCGATCATGTGGGCTCGTTCCACGAATTTGAGAACCGCTTGGGTCATGGGGTCGAAGCCGACGCCTTCGCGCGCATGCTCGATACTGATACGCTGGCGAATTATTTTCGCACACAGCCGAACGCCTTGGCGCAGGTTCCGCCGGTGGGCACAAAGCCGGAAGCCTACACAGTGTCACCGGCGCCGCTGACGACGATCCTTGCGGAAAATGACGTTATCGACATCGGCGATGCGTGTTACACGGTGCTGCATTTGCCTGGTCATTCCCCAGGTTCCATTGGACTTCTCAACCAGAAGACGGGGGTATTCTTTAGCGGAGACGCTATATACGAGGGTGGCCTCGTGGACGATCTACCGGGGTGCAACGTCGACGCCTACATGACTACGATGCAACGCTTGCTGCGACTTGATGTGAATGTGATCTATGGTGGCCATGGATTGGAGTTCAAAAGGGTTCGGATGCAGGAGATCGCGAAAACCTATTTGGTTTCTAAGGGCTGTTAAAAGGGGTGCGCCGAGCGAACAGCCTCTGGGGCAACTCAGAGCGCTGAAGCATTCCGATATCTAGATAACAATCCGCTTGTAGCTGGGCACGGGTTCGATGAAACTCCGGCGAGTGAGCTTGATATGCTTGCGCCAAGAGATTTCACACCCACGAAAAGCTTAGTTTAGGCAGATCAGGATATCAACGGTTCTAGGCTCAACCCCTCTTAATTAAAGTGCTTCCCAATTCGACGTTGTTTTGATTCACTCATGGCAGGAGTATTTTCCAGGAGTGAACTGTTTTTGCTGACGCCATCTCAGCTTATACCAACCGTCACTGAGTGTGACTCTCTCGAGGATTCCATCAAGCCGACGAATCTGAATCTCTGGCGCAAACAGGAGGTTTGCGATGGGTTCAGCGATTTCTTTGCGACCGGATTTCAATGGGTTCATTTTGCGGCGTCTGGCTCGGCAGGCGCGCGATGCCGATCAGGCGCGGCGTCTTCTGGCGCTCGCATCGATCTATGATGGCGGCTCGCGCGCCGATGCAGCTCGGGTCGGCAGTGTGACAGTTCAGATCGTGCGTGACTGGGTGGTGCGCTTCAATGATCGTGGTCCCGGCGGCCTGATCAACGGCAAGGCTCCGGGCAAACCTTCTCTGCTGAACGACGATCAGCGGGCGGCCTTGGCGCAAGCCATAGAACGTGGGCCGACCCCGTATCTGGATGGCATCGTTCGGTGGCGTCTATGTGATCTGGCGCAATGGATTTGGGAAGAATTCCGCATCTCGGTGAGTGAGGAGACCCTGGGCCGCGAAGTGCGTGCCATGGGGTATCGCAAGCTCTCGGCTCGCCCAAGACATCATGCGCAGGATGCCGAGGCGGCTGAGACATTTAAAAAAACTTCCCCATCGCTGTGGCAGAAATCGCTGCCGGTCCCGCCAGTGGCAAAGTGATCGAAATCTGGTTCCAGGACGAGGCTCGTATCGGGCAGAAGAACAAGATCACCCGCCGCTGGGCCAAGCGTGGATCAAGGCCATCCGCACCCCATGACCAGCGCACACGCTCAGCCTATATCTTCGGCGCGATCTGCCCCAAGCAGGGCAAGGCGGCCGCTCTCGTCATGCCCTGGTGTGACACCCATGCCATGAACCAGCACCTGACCGAGATATCCCGCAACGTCGCAGACAACGCACACGCCGTCCTCATCATGGACCAGGCCGGATGGCACATGTCCAAAAATCTGATCGTTCCCGAAAACATCACCATCCTGCCACTGCCGCCCAAATCGCCGGAGTTGAACCCCGTCGAAAACATCTGGCAGTTCATGAGGGACAACTGGCTCTCAAACCGCGTCTTCAAGTCCTACGAGGATATCGTTGACCACTGCTGCTACGCCTGGAGAGCGATGCAGGAGCGCCCATCGAAAATCATGTCCATCGGCCGACGCCTATGGGCGCAAGGGTTCTGATCAATGACGTTTGGTATTATGGACGGCGCCAATCCCGGTGGTGACTCCACATCCGAGCAGGCAAACATGTTTGGGATTGGCCTGCGGATTGATTTTTGCCAGAGAAACCTCGGCGACCACCGTGAATTCGCTGAAAGTCGAGCAGCCCATGTAATGATAGATCGGCTGACCGTCGTGGGAAAAGCGCGACGTTCCGTCCGGCATCAGCCCCTTGCCTTGGGTTAGCGCGCACCGCCACGCAAAGATTGGTTTTCCCGGATGAGCAAAACAGGCATTCCCGGCATTCTGCCGTGTAAAGCGGGATAACATGGTCGCCCGGCTGAACGCTTGTCACCCCCTCCCCAATCTCGACGACGACACCGGCGCCCTCATGACCGAGCACGACCGGAAAGAGGCCTTCCGGATCCGCACCGGAGAGTGTGAATGCGTCCGTGTGGTATACCCCGGTATGGGTAATCCGGATCAGGACCTCGCCTTTTTGCGGCGGCGCAACGTCCAATTCCACAATTTGCAGAGGTTAGCCGGGAGCGAAGGCGACTGCGGCGCGTGATTTCATAGTATTTCTCTTTTGTCGATTTGGGCTGCGAGACTGTCGGCCTGGGCTATTCTAAGTGGGTTGTTAATTGGGAGCAGTGGTGACCCACAGCGCTCGGATCATATCCATCAGCTGGAGCGCTTCAGACCACCTGTCACTGGTGTCGTTGCCGTCCCTACCGGTGATCGCATAGGGTTTGGGACCTAGCTCACAGGTAAAAACCAGCTCCGCATCGTCCCCTGCGCGGGAACGCCAGCTCTGGAACCCCTCTTCCCACCACGTGAGAAACAGATCGAGCCATGGACGATGATGCGGAAATGACAGTTCGATCTGGACCTGTTCACGTGACGCGACGCGCCCGTGAAAAGCGTGGGCGTTGCGCAGGATTCGGTGAATGAGCGCGTGGTTTTCGTCATCGACAGGAAACGCAAATTCCCGGCCGACCAGAAAATGCGACAGGTCAGCCAGCAACGGCAGCTCCGGACGCTGGTCCAGAAGGTCGAGGGTGAAGAAAAGATCGGCGGTCATGCGATCCCGGTGGGTTTCGACAAAAACCGGGATCCCGGCATCCTTGGCAAGCCGCATCCAGCCATCGAGCAGGGGTAGGCAGTCCTCAACCCTGCGCAGCCGGACATCCGGCTGGAGATTGATGTGGCTGACCGGAAATTCTGTGGCGAGTTCCAGCGGCAGGATTAGGTCTTCCACCGTGCGAGGGAAACATACACCCTCGATTTTAAGAGCAGTATCCCGGATGGCTGCATCAATGGCGGCAACATCATTGCGATTGGTATAATGCGTGCTGATCCCGTCAAAACCCGCCTTGGCAATCATCCCAATATTTGCGGCAAGGCTTGGCTCGAAACCATCCGTATGACGCCGTTCCATAGCCCACAGAGACTGGAAAACGGAAAAGGTCTGCATCAGGCGGCCTTGGCGCTTTTAAGCAGCGTCTTGAGGTTTACCGTGGGATCCGCCAGAACCGCCGGATCTGGACTTAACCCAGCAGCAATCAACATCTCAGCAAGCTTGATGTCCTTGGCTAGGCTGTTACCGGTACCGAGACCGGCGGCAGCCACCAAGCGTCCGTCATCAAGATAAAATTCAAGTTCTCCGGTGGATGAAGGCCGCATCACGCATTGATGATCAGGCTGTGGGAGGCCTGCGACCTGCAGACCGAGATCAT
The DNA here is from genome assembly GCF_965279435.1 of Pararhizobium sp. Classification (NCBI taxonomy): domain Bacteria; kingdom Pseudomonadati; phylum Pseudomonadota; class Alphaproteobacteria; order Hyphomicrobiales; family Rhizobiaceae; genus Pararhizobium; species Pararhizobium sp. The sequence continues at coordinate 65,459 of NZ_CBDIHY010000002.1, read as the reverse complement.
ATTGATCGGACCAGAACCAGGGTGGGGCTGTAAACGGCTCATTCGCGCCGGCCATGTTGCGGGCAGCAATTTCGGCCTGGGTGCGGGCATTGCGCCAGCTTTCGAAGCGAACATGGCTGCCACCAGGCTGTTGCACGGCGGCGCAATCGCCGGCCGCAAATATATCGGGATCGCTCGTGCGAAGAAAAGCGTCCGTCAAAATCCCGTTTCCGGTCGCAAGCCCCGCCGTCTCAGCCAAATGAATTTCCGGCTGAACACCAATGGCAGCAACGACAACATCTGCAGGAACTCTAGTGCCGTCCGCCAGCAAAACCGTATCGGCGAGGATTTCCGATACGCCTTGGCCAAGGTGGAAATAGACGCCTTCCTCAACGTGTCTGGCATGCATCTTTCCAGCGAAACGCAACGGAACGGCTCTGGCAAGCGGTTGGGGAGCGGCTTCAATGATGCTGACTGTAAGCCCTTTGCCACGCAGCAGAGCCGCCAGCTCCATGCCGATCAAGCCGCCGCCGATAATCGCGACACTCCGACTGCCCCAAACGCTTTCGAATATGATCTTCGCATCGCCAAAGGTGCGGAAATCAAGTGCGCGCTCGGACCCCGGGCAGACCAATTTGCGGGGACGCGCTCCTGTCGCCAACAGGAGCTTATAATATTTCAGGTCCCGGCCATCGCTCAAAGCAACGGATTTTAGAGCGACATCCAGCCTTGAGACTTCGACGCCGCGAAGATAGGTGACGCCGGCATTGCGTAACGCTTCGTCAGAGCAAATTGGTTTCATCGTCACCGCCCCGCTTTCAGGCTTTGACAAAGGTGGCCGCTCATAGGGCAAATGCGGTTCCGCACCGATCAGCATGATGGCACCGGTATGACCGGTGTCGTGCAGAGCAAAAGCCGCTCTCGTCCCCGCTTCCCCTGCCCCGACAATAACAATACCGGCCATGCTTAGCTCCTTGCGAGTTGAGACTGGCGCATGCCGCCGTCCATGCGCCAGCCGGAAAGGATCAGTTGCGGTGAGCGTAGTCTTTCATGTTCTCAGGCGTGACGAGTTCAAAGGGCACCATGACCTGCTTCTCGACAGCCTTTCCGCGGATCAGGGCTACCGCCGCATCAATCGCGGTTGCCGATTGCGCCTTGGCGTTCTGAAACACAGTTACATCCAGGTCGCCGGCCGCCATGGCAGCGAGAGCGTCCTGCGTTGCATCGATGCCGATGACGATGACATCGTCCATCGACACCCCGGAAGACTTCAGCGCCTGGATCGCGCCAAGGGCCATTTCATCATTGTTCGCGTAAACGACATCGATCGATTGGCCGGCTGTGATCCAGTTGGTTGTCATGTCCATTGCGTTGGTGCGCGTCCAGGCAGCCGACTGTTCATCGGCGATGATGGCACCTTTACAGTCGCCCGCCGCCAGCGTGCCCTTGAAGGAGGATGTCCGGTCGCGGGAAGCCTGATGCGCCAGATCGCCCATCAGAATATAGACCCGGGCTGTGCTTTCCTTGCTTTTCTTTTTAAGGAGGTCGCACGCAGCCTGTGCAGCCTGTTTCCCTGCATCCGTCTCCTTGGAGCCAACGTAAGCCTGCTTTTCCGGCAACTGGCCGACATTGCCGGGCTCAAGATTGAGATAGACCAACGGAATGTTGGCCTTCTCAGCCGCTTCGCTGATCCCGGGCGCGGCAGAAGCGTCCGCTAGTGTTAGGATGATCCCATCCACGCCGGCGGCGATGAAGTTGTTGATCTGGTTGAGTTGCTTGGAAATGTCGGTTTGGGCATCCTCGAACTGGACGTTCGTTCCCGCAACGTCCGATGCTCGTGCCTGGAGACCTTCGCGAAGCAGCGTCTGGAAATTGTTGTCGAAGCTCTGCATCGAAATTCCCAGCATTTCGGCCGAGGCAGTACTCGTCATCAGGCTGGCCGCAACGGCAGCCGCAAAAGCTAATCTCATGTTTTCCTCCCAACAGGCGCCGGATCGCCCAGGTACATCCGGAGGCCCAACGGGCCAGTGTCCCGGCAGCCTTTAGGTCAAGGCCACGCGAACCTCTCCATCGACAATTTCCGTCGGATAGGTTTTAAGGTTTTCGCAGGCAGGCAGCCGGATGGCGTCGCCCGTGCGATAATCGAAGGCACCGGAATGCTTGGGACATTCCACCTCGAAATCCATCACCAGACCATCGGCAAGGTGGATGGCCTCGTGCGTGCAGAGCCCCGCCGTGCAATAGACGCTGTCATCCGGGCCACGGTAAATCGCGTAGGTGCGTCCTGCATGGTCGAAGCGAATAGCACCTTCTTGCTCGATATCATCGATTTGGCAGGCGGAAACCCAGCTCATTCTGCGGCCTCCCCGGCCGCACCCTGAGCCTTGCTGGCTGCCAGCTTTTCCTTCCGCTTGCGATATCGCTCTTGCATCTGCGCTTCGCCTTCCGGCGAGCCGTCATGCCAGGTGCCGAACCACTTATCGAGCGGGATCAGCGCATCGCCGTAGTTCACTTCAAAATATTTGTGATGCAGGTAATGCGCATATGCGTGGCTATCGACCAGCTTTTCCTGGCCGATCTCGACCTTGTCGAAGCCGACATGGCCGGGAATTGCCCCAAAGCCCGCATAGTGCAGCTGATAGAGCATGATGACCGGGTTGGACGGGAGGATGAGGTGATAGAATGCAGTACCGAAATAGAGCAAATGCTCAACCGGATGCATCGACAGCGATGACCACGGTGACGGATTGACCGAATTGTGGTGAACCGAGTGCACCCACTTGTAGAGCATCGGCGTGTGGATCAACCGGTGAACGCAGAAGAAGTGAAATTCGTGAATGATCGGGACGACAAGTGCCACGAAAGCCAGCGTCCAGGGATTTTCGGCAAGGGTGAGCCACGGCGCATATCCATTGGCATAGGCCCAGAGCATGCCTGCCTCGATGGCGGTCCAGATAGTCACCCCCGACAGGAACGTGCGCAGGATATTGTCTTTGTTCTGGTTTTCAAACCAGAACGCCTGGCTCTTTTGCTCGGACGGGAATTTGCCGTTGTATTTGAACCGGTATTCCTGCCGCTTCAGCACGTAGAGATGTAGCTCGAATGCACCGTAGAACAGGAGGACACAAACGGCATTGACGGCGTAAAGCCAGGTAATCCAGCCGAGGCCGAGCGTCTTCATGGTCTCGATCGGCGGGACGACCCAGGCCCAGTAGGCCACTGCTGAGGCAGCAAAGACCATGTTCCAGGGAAAGAAATAATGCGGCAGCCATTTGAGGATTGCCATGATCCGCGTTGGGAACTGAAACAGTGGCGCATATTGCGCCGGCTCATTCGGCGCCCAATCCCCGCGTTTGTTGCGCTTCCCGTATTTCAGGTCGTCCATCAGCGTTCTCCCTACAGCGAACCGCAGATTGCGTGTTCACACGAAGCTTCAATTAAAGGAGAGTGGCTGGCGCTTTGCCGGATGTTCACAGTGAACGTCCGAACCTCTTCCTACGCCTTAATTAGCAGGAGGAGTGGCAAACACCGAAGACTTCATTGATGAGATTAGATCAAAGACCTTCCGCGGTAATCGTGATGAAACGGATGGGGGTGGGATCAGGCTCGATCTTCGTCAGACCGATGCGATAGCATATCCAATCAAGTGCGCGCTGTGCCTGGGCTTCCGGCGCTTGATCAAGAACGACATCAACAATTCCGTCCCGCAAGGCGGCACGAGTGTAATCGGTCAACTCGTGCGCGATGAACAGGATGTCACGGCCGCGCTTTTCGCGCCGTAGGGCGTCGATCAGTGCAGAATTCGCACCCCCGGCATTGTACAGACCGACGAGGTTTGGATATTTTTCAAGCCCATAGGACAGGGACGCCTTGCTATATTGCTCCTCGTCGCGACTGAAGCCGATCCAGTCGAAACTGACATCGCCGGGATGGTCGCGAAAATAATCGGAAAATCCCCGCATGCGCTCGCGGTGAACCTGATAGATTGGGTGGCAAAGCCCGATCACGGGGCCGGACTTTCTCGCCATTCGCGTTATGAAATGGGCAGCAGTGCGTCCCGCTGCATAATTGTTGATTCCGACGAACTCGCCGTTTGTTTCCGACGCCCGTGTCACCACATGGACGATCGGAACACCCCGGCTAGCGACAGCTTCCACAGCCGCACTGATCTTGGGGCTATTGGGAACGGCGAGGATCAGACCGGCACGCGTGCTATCCATAGACAGGATGCGTTTTGCTATCTCATCCGGATTCATCTCGTCTGTGAAGCTGCGTTGAACCATCACAAACGGATCTATGGTCCCTGCAATGCTCTCAAATGCCTGCGAAAGCCGCCGGTAAAAGGTCGTTTCCGGGCGGACCATCAGAACTTCGATCCGCATCAATTTATGATAGGCATCCGGAATGATCCGTGGGTAGTTCAATGTCCGGACCGCCAATGTTACCTTTTCAATGAGCTCAGAACGCACGCCCCCGCGCCCGTTCAGCACCCGTTCCACAGTTGCCGTCCCCACACCGGCAACACGCGCAATATCCTGATAGTTTGGCCTACCCATCACCTCACCTTTGAACTTAGTACAAAGCCGTTTAACTGCCCGATGTCCAGATTCCCATTTCGGCTGCAGCGGAGAAGGAGCCCGTATATTTTGCCGGCGGTGCTTCCGCTATCGCCCTTATGCGAGTGCGTCCGAAGTCCATCAAACCGTTGGTCTTGACTGGGATCGAACCGGAGAGTCTCTAAACAAGCGGAACGTTTCATCAGGAGCGGCGACCGCTCGGCGACTGGCCGAAGCTTTCCCTGTAGCGCCGGGCGAAATGGGAGCGTGACGCATAGCCGGCGGCCTCGGCAGCGGCAAAACTTGAAGCACCGGCGGCAAGCGCGGTTTGGCCAGCCCGCAGGCGTTCGGTTCGAAGGACGCTGCGGAAGGACGTGCCCTTAGCCGCAAGCCGACGGCGCAGCGTCGAAGCCCCGAGGCCGAGACGGTCTGCGACCCGCTCGACGGTCCACTCCTCCGACGGCGCGCTTCCGATGAGCCAGGCCACCTCTTCGGGCAGGCTGGCTTCGAACAATGGACGGGCGGCGGCGATCGGCCGCAGAAGCGTCAGCACTTCCATCAGCCGCACCGCCTTGACCGCTTCGCCCAGCGCTTCGCTGGCGATCGCCGTCGCCGCATGAACAAGCGTATGCACGAGATCCGCATCGAGCGGCACGCGGAACTGCCGATCGCCAATGCGAATGCTCGTCTTCTCGCTTCCCGTCAGCGGCGCCATGCCGGACGGTAATGTCGGCACCTCCAGCAATAGCGATTCATAGGAAGAAGTTGGCCCGGCAGGAATATTGACGACATCCATCGACACGCGCGCGGGAAGGACGAAGACGGTGCCCGGCTCAAAGAAATGCGTCGTATCGCCAAGCCATACTTCCTTGCGCCCCCTCAAGATGATGCCAATGAGGGGACACGGAAGCTCGATCGCCCTCAAACGCTCTCTGTCTAGGGAACAGTAGGAAAAGAGCTGGTGGCCGTGGGCATATCGCCCGGCAGTGCCGTCTGGCGCCATCATCGGCCGCAAGCGCTCCACGAGCATGGATCGAAGATGTGCGTCGTCGCTATCTTTGTAATGAATGTTCATGGCCGAAACGATAACGCAGGACGTGCCAATAAAAAACGGCACACGTGAGCGTTTCGGGCTCGAAATCGATCGATCCGGACCCTCCACGGCGAACAGGACGCGTCAAAAGCGGTCTCCACATCCAAGGAGAGCGACATGAACCCGATTGCAACATTCCTCTTTTCCACCGCTGCCCTGATGGCATCCGCAGCCCATTCCGCCGACGTCGAACTCTGGCGGCTCGACTGCGGCGAAATCGAGGTCCGCGACCTCTCGCTGTTTTCCGACACCTACAATCACGTCAGCGAGAAGCGGACGCTGACCGACAGCTGCTACGTGATCCGCCACGACCAGGGCTACATGCTCTGGGATGCCGGATTGCCGGCCGGTCTTCTCGGGGCAAAGCTCGATCCGAGCGCGGCCCTTGCGCCAACGCTCGCGAAGGACATTCCGGCCCAGCTCGCAGAAATCGGCGTTAGGCCCGAGCAGATCAACCTCCTTGGCATCAGCCACAATCATTTCGACCATGTCGGACAGGCCGCGACATTTCCGCAGGCAACGTTGATGATCGGCGCGGCCGATCTTGCCCAGTTCAAGGCCGATCCCCTGCCCTTCGCCGTCGATCCGGCCTTCATCAAGCCGTGGCTCGATGGCGGCTCGAAGATTGACGCCATCTCGGGTGACCGTGACGTCTTCGGCGATGGAACGGTGACCATTCTCTCGACCCCCGGCCACACGCCGGGCGAAACGAGCCTGCTGATCCGACTTGCAGAAACCGGACCGGTCCTGCTTTCTGGCGACGTCGCGCATTTCGAGGAGCAGTTCGAGAACCGTGGCGTGCCGGGGTTTAACTTCAACCGCGCTGAGACGCTGGCATCGATGGAGCGGCTAATGGGAATCGCCAAGGCGCTTCACGCCACCCTTATAGTACAGCATGACGCCAAGGATATCACCAAGCTGCCGACGTTTCCGAAAAGTGCTAGGTAGAGACGTTCTACAACCCGGCCGGCCGATATTTCGACCGGACTTTGCGCACCACGCTACGCAGCGGTCTCGATCGTGTTCGCGCAAACGTCAATAAGGCACTGATGGTAAGCCGGTTACGTTTGAAAGGCCTGGCGGCGGAAGAGCGGCGGTAAGGCGCTTTTACTTCAGGCATTTATGCCTCACAGCGGCGAGGCTCGGCATATGCCGCTCTGAAAGTTGAAGATCAAAACCCTTCAGGAGCGGAACAGCTATATCGGCGAATGGGAATGACGCCGGTGCCTTAATTTCCGGCTGTCCGGCGGGGGCCAGTCTTGCACGCGTTGATCAAAGGCAGACTTAATTTCGACCGACGATCCAGCGTCACAGCTTCCGCTCAAAAATGCGAGACGTTTGAAATACGGAAATATTGCTTTCAATTGGCACCTACCGCAACCAGCCAATCTGCTTGTCCAGAAATAGGAGCCTGAGTGGAAATCATGGTCAGCTTCACAGTTACAGCTACGCAGAAAATTAAGGCGGACTCCACCGAAGAGGCTGCCTTGCTTACTTACCAGGCGCTCACGAAGAGCCCGGCTCCCCTCATCTATTCGGTAATCGACGAAAACAATGTAATTGCCAATATCGAATTGGATAGAGACAAGACAGTGGAGTTTGCGGGACTGGATCACACCACAGATCCAGGCAACTGGTGAGACAGGAAGACCTGGGCGCGCTTCGTTCAACTGCGGGCGGGTTAACCAACGATGCAATGCGGCAACAGACCTGACCCACATCCTTGCGGTGCAGCTATGGACGGTGTTGATTCAATGAACCAGGTTTTTGTCTGAAGAGCCTAACTCGTGCGCTACATGAACTGGATCCCATGTTCCAACAACAACGCTGCAGCCGGGACATAATCCTCCGAACGATCCGCCGCGCAGCCGACAATCGAATACGCGATAGACACAGCATTCGCCGCCAGTCTGGCATTGCCCTGTTCCAAGGCTCCTTCGGCCATCGCGCGCAGAGCTTCGACCACAACGGTCAACATGCCGGATCGCTCGTTCCAGTTCATTTCAATCAACGTCTTTGGCATCGTCTGCATGACTTCTCCTTCGCGCGCATGGACCCGCACAGTTTAAGCTGTCGAGGTGCGGCAAAACTGGACGCTAGGTGAGTGTGCTTGATACTTCATACGGTAAGGGACCCTTCCATTCGCAATTGACGACGCGTGTTCTATCCGCAGGGCTGCACCGCTACTTCTGCAACGCCTGCGACCGTACGCTCAAGCCAGCAACCACTCTTGCGGTCTGAAAGATCCCTCGCCGACTTGCCGGTAGGGACCAGATCCATGATGAACGACCCGGTTCTGATGCCCCAAGATCCAAGTTTGATAAGAAATCCGACGATCAGGAGGTTGCGGATGAGCCGCGCCAAATCTATTTTAGATGCAGCAGCGCTCGCTGCACAGGATACAGGGATTGAACATGGCTACTGGTACGGTAAAATTCTTCAACGAAGACAAGGGGTTTGGCTTCATTACGCCCGAAAATGGAGGTACCGATGTGTTTGTGCACGTGTCTGCGCTTCAGAGCGGAGGCTCACTTCGCGAAGGCCAGCAGGTGAGTTACGAGCTTGGTCAGGATCGCAAGACTGGCAAATCGAAAGCTGAAAACGTCCGGACGATTTGACCGGCTGGATGTGATCGTTGTCTTTACGGTCACATCCACACTGCCTTGAAAGAAGACGGTGGCGCTTCGTCGTCTTACCTTGTTTTGGTGCACGTAAACGATTGCCAAGCGCTCGCCAAATGGCGATCCGCCATCCAAATTGCGGGCGCCGATCCGATTACTCTCTCCTGACAAGGTAGCGAGAACGGTTGCATCCGCGTCCGTTGCAACGTCGCGATTTGCCTTCTCACCCGGACCTAACTCAGCGTCGGCATCGGTTTACCGCCCGCCTTTGTTTAACGGCGCCTTGTCTTCTGCGTCCTTCTTCTGCGTAACCTGATCGGCTGCTATCTGTGAATGGCGCATCGCCACCCAGGCATTGTCCGGTTCAGACGTGATCGACGTGCTCGTTTCAACTTTGGTCGGTGAAGAGGCCGAAGTCGCGGATATGGGTGAAACCGGACTGACCACAAAATTCTCCTCGTCCACGGGGCATCAAGCGACCGGCCGGGCGTCAAGCTTTTGGATCGGTGTCGAGAGCAGAAAAGGCGGCCTCGCGACGACGTTTCGGAAAGAGCGGTGTGATGTTAGATTCATCATCGTTCTTAAGGAGGAAGCCGACCTTCCGGCCACGATTGCGCGCGTCCAGTATCTTATCGATACGGCCCTGAAAGTCCTGACGCGGATCATAGTAGGAGGGCCGCTCAGGCTTTGGAAACGCGTATTCAAAGGAAATCGTCTCGATCAGGTCCAGCGCGTGTATACCCAGCCGGGAAAAGTCCTCTTCCCTGCGCTCGAACAAATCGTCGAAACCCGGCGGCACAATGTCAAGGGAATCGAGGCCATCGAGAACATTGCGGATGCGGTTCGGCATCCACAAAAGCTGTTCGGCGATGTCTGGTTTCATGACGCTCCACTCGGCATCCCTAGGCAGGAAGAGGCGTGGATCTTCCGCATGGAATACGAATTCGGTGGGATCTGCGGGGTTGAATTCTGCAGTATCGTTGACTGCGGCCTGACAGGCACCGACAAAATCGTCGAGTGCGATCACTGAGCGAACAGCAAGCTGCCGGGCTTCTAGGGCTGCTGCCCCGCGTTGCGCGGATCGACTTGCGCCCCTTTGAGACAGCATCGAAATCAGCCAGCCCGCAGCAACGCCTGCAAGGGTTAGCCCAGCACCCAGCAGGGCAGGTTCAATTCCGTTACCCAGAATTTCGCTCAATATGAAGTCCCTCTGCCTGGAAGATACCCAAGATGTAGTATACGCGCCAGCTTCCAACAAGTAGGTGCAGTGGAACAATCGGGAGGAAGTCCAAAAGATTACTTCCTAACATGTTTGCTCGGAGCCTTCTCCTAACAAGACGCGGGTTACCGGCTACTGATTCAAATGTTTCTGGGAAGGAGGCGAGCCCAGCCCGAAGCGCAAAATGCGTGTGGTCGCCAGCCTACATGCTAGGAGTGTCCATTACCCGAGTGAAAACCTCGTGCCGGGCATCCAAGAGCGTGTCTCCAATTTCATTTGATACCGAACTACAAAGCAAAGCCATGTGGGAGGCGGTTACGCCCGGATGGACGAGTTTTTGAATCCGGCAAACTTTGTAGTGCTCGACTTATACCAACCGTCACTGAGTGTGACACTCTCGAGGATTCCATCAAGCCGACGAATCTGAATCTCTGGCGCAAACAGGAGGTTTGCGATGGGTTCAGCGATTTCTTTGCGACCGGATTTCAATGGGTTCATTTTGCGGCGTCTGGCTCGGCAGGCGCGCGATGCCGATCAGGCGCGGCGTCTTCTGGCGCTCGCATCGATCTATGATGGCGGCTCGCGCGCCGATGCAGCTCGGGTCGGCAGTGTGACAGTTCAGATCGTGCGTGACTGGGTGGTGCGCTTCAATGATCGTGGTCCCGGCGGCCTGATCAACGGCAAGGCTCCGGGCAAACCTTCTCTGCTGAACGACGATCAGCGGGCGGCCTTGGCGCAAGCCATAGAACGTGGGCCGACCCCGTATCTGGATGGCATCGTTCGGTGGCGTCTATGTGATCTGGCGCAATGGATTTGGGAAGAATTCCGCATCTCGGTGAGTGAGGAGACCCTGGGCCGCGAAGTGCGTGCCATGGGGTATCGCAAGCTCTCGGCTCGCCCAAGACATCATGCGCAGGATGCCGAGGCGGCTGAGACATTTAAAAAACTTCCCCATCGCTGTGGCAGAAATCGCTGCCGGTCCCGCCAGTGGCAAAGTGATCGAAATCTGGTTCCAGGACGAGGCTCGTATCGGGCAGAAGAACAAGATCACCCGCCGCTGGGCCAAGCGTGGATCAAGGCCATCCGCACCCCATGACCAGCGCACACGCTCAGCCTATATCTTCGGCGCGATCTGCCCCAAGCAGGGCAAGGCGGCCGCTCTCGTCATGCCCTGGTGTGACACCCATGCCATGAACCAGCACCTGACCGAGATATCCCGCAACGTCGCAGACAACGCACACGCCGTCCTCATCATGGACCAGGCCGGATGGCACATGTCCAAAAATCTGATCGTTCCCGAAAACATCACCATCCTGCCACTGCCGCCCAAATCGCCGGAGTTGAACCCCGTCGAAAACATCTGGCAGTTCATGAGGGACAACTGGCTCTCAAACCGCGTCTTCAAGTCCTACGAGGATATCGTTGACCACTGCTGCTACGCCTGGAGAGCGATGCAGGAGCGCCCATCGAAAATCATGTCCATCGGCCGACGCCTATGGGCGCAAGGGTTCTGATCAATGACGTTTGGTATTAATCGATCCAGTAGCAGCATGTTGCGGCGATGGGGATGGCTGAGAAGAATGTGTGGGCACATCGATCGTATCTTGTTGCGATGCGTCTCCAGTTCTTGATCCTGCCGAACATGTTCTCGATGCGGTGGCGTTGCTTGTAGAGCAACTCGTCATAGTGGGCCGGGTCTCGGCGCTTTTTCCCCGGTGGAATGCAGGGAGAAATCCCCTTTTCTTTCAATCCGTTGCGGAACCAGTCGGCATCGTATCCACGATCTGCCAGCAGTTCTTTTGCTTTCGGCAGACGCTCAAGCAGATGCCGTGCACCTTTGTAATCACTCACCTGGCCCGCCGTCAGCAAGAACAGCAATGGCCTTCCCCTGCCATCGGTGACGGCATGCAGCTTGGAATTCAGGCCACCCTTCGTTCGTCCGATGCAGCGGGAAAGAGCCCCTTTTTTAGCAGGCTGGCTGCGGTGCGATGGGCCTTGAGATGGGTCGCATCGATCATCAATCGATCCGGTTGGCCCGCTTTGCCCGCGAGCGGCTCGAAAATCCGATTGAAGACGCCCAACTCGCTCCATCGGATAAAGCGATTATACAACGTCTTGTGAGGACCGTATTCCTTCGGCACATCTTTCCACTGAAGTCCATGTTTAAGCACGTAAATAATGCCGCTGACCACACGCCGGTTATCGACACGGGGGATGCCGTGAGCAAGTGGAAAATACGGTCTGATCCGAGCAAGCTGCGAGGGCGTCAGCAAAAACAAATCACTCATGGCAAATCCTCCTGCCAACAGTGAATCAAAACCCGCCGAGTTTGAAAAGGAGTTTAATCAATAGGGCCTGAGCCTAGATGCCAGGCTCGGGACTCGTGGTTACGCCTGGAAGACCAATTTCAAGATTCAGGAACATATCGGCATTAGCGTGGGCCAACGGGAATTCACTAGCTTGCGCGTTGGTTATGTCATGTCTGGATGGCGCCCGTTGGCTGCCAGGGGCGAGTGCCGAGTGGCGATTTGCGTCGGCACTCGGCACCCGACCTGTCAATTCTGGCCGGGCGCTATGGCCGTTATCTGCTCCATCGCATCGCTGACGGTGAAACTTGCCGCCTTCGCACGTGGCGGGAACTCTTTGAAGCTCTCGAGATATTTTCCGACGATTGCCTGTGCCGGCACGAATACGAATATGCGCCGAGCCGCCCAATCCGCATAGTATATACTGTTGGTGCCTTTCTCGAATGGATCGGAACGCAGATTGTAAAGCATCGGGGCACGCAGTTTGGTGAATTGACCCTGCCAGACGCCCAATGGAGTCTCCGGACCGATCTCGGTGTGTTGCTCGATAAAGGCGATTTTCCAATTCTTGATGCGGATCGCCATCAGGTCGCCGTCGTCGCTCCAGTAAGGAAAGCCTTCGCGAGGCGTTTCCTTAACCTCTCCCTTGAAAAATGGCAGGAGATTTTGCCCGTCGAGATGAACCTTGAAGGTCTTTCCGTTGAGCGAGTGGCCCGTCAGCAGTTTCCCCACGAGACCCGGCTCCCCTGCCGCTGCGGCAAAGGTTGGAACAAAATCCTCGTGCGCGCATATATCGTTGACGACCGTGCCAGGTTTGACAACGCCGGGCCACCGAATAAGCGTCGGAACGCGGAACGCGCCTTCCCAGTTGGTCGCTTTCTCGCCCTTGAAAGGCGTCGTGCCGCCGTCCGGCCAGGTAAAAGCTTCAGCGCCGTTATCGGTGGTATAGACGACAATGGTATTTTCGGTGACGCCGAGGTCGTCAAGCAGTTTTAGCAATTCCCCGACATGGCCATCGGTCTCCACCATCCCGTCCGGATAGAGGCCCAGCCCCGTTTTTCCATGCGATTCCTTCTTGAGATGTGTGAAGATGTGCATGCGTGTGGTGTTGAAATAGCAAAACCACGGTGTGCCAGCCTCTTGCTTTCGCTTGATGAAATCCTTGGCCGATGCGAGGAATTCTTCGTCGATCGTCTCCATACGCTTGACGTCGAGCGGTCCGGTATTTTCGATGACCTGCTTGCCGATCTTGCCGAACGCCGGGTCGATTGTCGGGTCGTAGGTATCGCTGGCCTTGCATTTGAGGACACCCCGCGGCCCAAACCTTGCACGGAAGCTCGGATCCTTCGGATAGTCGGGATTTTCCGGCTCCTCCTCGGCATTGAGATGATAGAGGTTGCCGAAGAATTCGTCGAAGCCGTGAGCCGTCGGGAGATGCTCGTTGCGGTCGCCAAGGTGGTTCTTGCCGAATTGTCCGGTTGCATAGCCAAGCGACTTCATGACATCTGCGACGGACGGATCATCGGCCCCGAGCCCGAGTTTCGCGCCAGGATTGCCTACCTTGGTGAGTCCTGTGCGGATCGGTGATTGCCCGGTAATGAATGCCGCGCGCCCAGCTGTGCAGCTCTGTTGCCCGTACCAGTCGGTAAAGACGGCTCCCTCCTTACCGATCCGGTCGATGTTAGGAGTGCGGTAGCCCATCACACCCATGTTGTAGGCGCTGATGTTGTACCAGCCAATATCATCTCCCATTATCATAAGGATGTTAGGCTTGCCGCCCGTTCCGCCAGTTTTGGTTGACTGTTGGGCCCTTACGTCGTCCGTCGAGACCAATGACGCCGCCACGGCAGTGAGAGCGGTGCCAGCGACAAGGACCTCACGCCTGGTCAGCCCAGGGGGTATTTCAGGCACAGAGGCATTCTTCGGATCATCTGCCATTTCCTGTTCCTCCATTTGAGGCGTTCGACCGCAATTGCTGATCTCGCCTACAGCACAGTATCAATGATATTGATTGTCAGTAAGTACGTTACAGTTACATCAACACTGTTCCTAACGCTCGGTGCCGAAGTATAGGATCAGTTAAACGTTCTCCGGGGGGTGTTGTTAGTAAAATGTCAGCGTTGACATCGTCGGGTAATTTCGGCCAGCATTGCCGTAACGGCTCGTGCTCTCTGCGTCAGGCTGACCAAAACGGTTAAGCCGCTGCTCGCAGGAGCATTCCGAACAAATCACGAGGTTCGTCCGGATCGGCGAGCAGATCAAGGTGCTCGAAGAAGGGGTGGTCATTGAGCTTGGCTCGAACATAACGCAACGCGGAGAAATCCTCGATGGCAAATCCAACACTGTCGAACAAGGTCACCTGCTCATCCCGATCCCGACCGCGGATTCGGCCATCGACCACCTGACACAGTTCGTTGACAGGGAAGTCCGCCGGCATCTGTTGAATTTCGCCTTCAATGCGAGTTTGTGGCGGGTACTCCACGAAAATCTCTGGCCTGCTGTGAGAATGAAGCGCACTGGGCATCCAAGACCACGTACCGCCATGTAGATTTTGGTGCTCAGGCCGCCGCGAGAACGGCCAAGGGCCTGATCCTCAGCCCTTTTTGCACCGGAGGCGTGTTGGTGAGCGCGGATGATGGTGCTGTCGACGATAAGGTATTCAAATCACTGTCATCCGACTTCGTTTCGAAGAGACGCCACCAGGCGCTCTTTTGACTCCAGCGGCTGAAGCGCCGAAAGACGCTGCTCCAACCGCCGAACATATCTGGCAGGTCACGCCAGGGCGAGCCCATTCGTACGATCCACAGGACCGTTTCTACGAACATGCGATTGTCGCGCCCTGAAGGCCCTCGCGTGCGATTATCGCCGACAATATGCCGCGACATCTGATCCCACTGGTCGCCACGAAGAATAAAACGGTCCAGAACACCCATGACTACCTCCAAAAGGCAGTCGTGAATCACATCATCGGCAGTTTGAGATCCTAAGAGTCCACACCTCCTAAAGCGGGTTCCTCGGTAGATTGTAAAGCCAGCGTCTACTGGCGCTGCCGATCGAATCCATCTATGCGGTTGCTTCGATCCGCTGGATCATGGCAGCTGCGACAGGGTGGTCGGTCCTGCCGGCTACGAGACGTGCATTATGTAAACAAATCAAGCGAGGCCGACTTTCGAGATGAAGGGTTTTATCCTGGTCGTCACGCTCAACATCTCTGATGGGTTGAGCACCTGCATGCCATGGGCTTGCGGCCCCTCGGGCAGATTGAACGCATCGACGGGATGGGTGACGGGCTCGAAGCAGAAGAAGTCAGCCTCTGGGGATGGAGAAAAGACGACATATTGATTTAGGCCTTCACCGACTTCAATTTCGGCGGCAATGCCGCGCGCAGGCCAGTCGATCCGGGCTTTTCCATTCCAGCCGGTGAACCAGTTGTTGATCCAGCGCTCTGGCAGACGGTAGCGCGTGTTAAAATCCATATCTGCATGGTTCGATACGGCGTCGAATATTTCCGGCAGGTGATCAGCCTGTTCCAGCCAGACGCCCTCAGCTGAAGCCGCCAGGAAAGTTTCGCGATCACGCACGAACCATGGGTGAAAACCAGCGCCGAAGGGTAGGCGGATACTTGCCCGGTTGGTGATGGTCAGCTCCATGATCAGCGCCATGCCGTCCAACCGGTAAGTCATCAACGCATCATAGCGAAACGGGCCGGGCCCCTCTGCCAAAAGCGATAGAGTGATATGGTTGTCAGCCTGTTCATCCACGATCCAAGCCGAGGAAAAACCATTGCCGTGGATAGGATATTTCTCCGTTTCAATGTTGCGTTCGATCGGGTGGAATGTTCCGTCGAACATAAAGCCACCGCCAGAAACACGCCCGGAAAAAGGGATCAGCAGAATGTTGGACAGATGAAATGGATGCTGTGTTGCCGGGTCCGCAGCGCGGAAGATCGGTTGCCACGCATTGCCGATAAAGACATCGTAACAACTGAGACCGGCGCCGAGGTCGGGGCGGACAGTGATCCGAGCGCTACCGTTGGAGAGGGTGACGGACGTCATCACCAGCCGCCGTCGATGGCAATGTTCTGGCCGGAGATCATGTCAGAGGTGGGCGAGACGAGGAAATGCACGAGATTGGCGACGTGGGTCGGCTGAATGCGCGTTTTCAGGGATTGGTTTTCAAGTACCCAGTCGTTGTATTGCTGCAGCCGGTCGGCAAAGATGCGCTCCTCGGCCTCCGATACGATGGCTCCCGGCGAAACAGCGTTGACGCGGATGCCGTGCGGTCCGAGTTCTCGCGCCAACGACTTTGTCAAACCAAGCATCGCGCCTTTTGACGCGACATAGGGGACATAGCCGTCCCATCGCCCGTTGAGTGTCAGTGAGCAGAAGTTGACGATTTTCCCGTAGCCCTTTTGCTTCATCGCCGGCGCTGTCGCGCGGGTCAATGCGAAGGCGGCGGAAGAATTGACCCGAACCTGATCCTCGTACTCCTCTAGAGAAAACTGTTCAAAGGGCTTGTTGATGATCAGCGCCGCGTTGTTGATCAGGATATCGATGCCGCCGGTGCTTGCAGAAAGCTCAGACACCCGCATTTCGGTGGATGCCAGCGTGTTCAGGTCCTCGCCGATAAAGATTGCCCTAACGCCATGGGTGTCGGCGATCTGCGTCGCGAAATCCTCTCCGCCTTCGGCGCGCGGCCGATCCAGCAACAGCAGTGTGGCGCCGCTGTGGGCAAGGCGCTCGGCTTGGGCGCGGCCGAGTGTTCCCAAAGCGCCGGTCAAAAGAACGGTTTTCCCAGACAGGTCGGTCATCTTATCCTCACAGCAACTCGTGGACTTCATCGATCGATGTTGCTGTCGTTGGGCGATCGAAAACGATCTCGCCGCGCGCCATGGCGACGATACGGTCACAGGATTGGAACACGTGCTGCATATTGTGCGAGATGAAGATGCCGGTGAGCCCCTGCGCTTTCAGCCCTCGCACAAAGCCGATGACCTTGTCAGTCTCTTTGACCGACAGATGGTTGGTCGGTTCGTCGAGAATCAGGACTTTCGACTTGAAATGCATGGCACGGGCAATGGCGACACCTTGCCGCTGACCGCCGGAAAGCTCGCCAACCAGGGCGTCGGGTGATCGCAGATGCAGATCCACGTCGGCGATGGCTTTGACACTCTCCTCGCGCATGCGTTTCTGATCCATGATGCCGAAGCCCCCGATCGACCATTTGATCGGCTCGCGGCCAATGAAGAGATTGCGGGCGATCGACATGGTGGGAACCATGGAATTGTACTGGTAGATGGTCTCGAGCCCATGGCGCATCGCCTCTTTCGGGTTGCGTATCTCGACCTTTTTTCCCTCGATGAGGATCTCCCCCGAATCCTGATGATGGACGCCGGAGAGGATTTTGATCAGTGTTGATTTACCAGCACCGTTGTCACCGACGAGGCCTACCGATTCTCCGGGATTGATAGTCAGATTGATGTTCTTGAGTGCGTGGACACCGCTATACCATTTCTGCAGGTTGCGGCATTCGATAATCGGGACTGTCACTTGTGCGCCTCCACCTTGATCTTGCGGGACATCTTGCCCATCCAGGCGTTGGCGATGACGGCGAACATGGTGAGCACGCCGATCGCGAACTTGAACCAATTGGCATCGACGCGGGACAGAACGAGGCCATTGTCTATGGTGCGGATCAAAAGCGTGCCGATGATCGCGCCGAACACAGTGCCAATGCCGCCGGCAAGTGCCGTGCCGCCAATAACCGCTGCAGCAACTGCCTGAAGCTCCAGCCCCTCTCCAATTGAGGGGAGTGGCGAGCCAAGACGTAGCACTTGCAGCAGACCGGCAAACCCCGCGAGAACCGAGCAAAGCATGAAGCAGATGATCTTGACGCGCTTGACGGGAATACCCATCGAAGCGGCGGCCTCGTTGAAGCCGCCGGTGGCGCGGATCCAGTTCCCGAAATTCGTCAGAGAAAGCAGGCCAGCGACAAGGACCGCGATGACAATGAACCAGATGAAGGACATGCGGATGATGGCTCCTTGCCAGATATAGTCCGTGAAGAGCCAAGTTGGCAGATCATCGGGAAGCAAGGGCGGGAAGCCACCGGAGATGACGATGGTCAAAGAACGGGCAATGAAGAGCATGCCGAGCGTTGTGATGAAACTTGGAATAGTGAACTGGAGCGTGATGTAGCCGTTGATGAAGCCAATCAAGGCGCACAGCAGCAGACCGAGCAGCACGGCTGCGGTGAACGGTACACCAGACGTGAGAGCAACCGCCATCGTCATGGGCATCAGTGCAAAAACAGAGCCGACCGAAAGATCGAACTCGCCGCAGATCATCAAGATCGTCACGCCGATCGCAACGAGCGCCATCTCGGGCAGAAGTCCCATGATGCCGCGAATGTTCTCGAATGACAGAAGGATGCCGTTCGATTTCACCTGGAATACAATCATCAAGATAATGAGGAGGGCGAGACCGGCGAGTTCGGGCTTGTCCAGATAGATTTTCAAAAACCGCTTCATGGGGCTGCTACTCATCGTTCAGCAACTTGCCTCCGCGGAGACAAGTTGCTGGTTTCAAATAGGCAAATCAGTGTCAGCGAAGACCCTTTTTCGCCATCTCAAGGATCATCGGCACATCCTTGGGCGTGACGATTCCCTGTCCGGTATCGATATCGGACGGTGCAAGGCCTGCCGTCTTGTAGAGATAGGTTTCCATGACCGGCATGAACCCTTGCATGTAAGGTTGCTGGTCGACCTGGACCTGCACATAGCCTGCCTGCATTTGCTGGAGGACTTCGGGCACGAGATCGAAGCCGCCGAGCAAAACTTTACCCGGTTCGATGCCACGATCCTTCAGCACCTTGGCAACGCCAGCATGCCAGTAACCGGTATCGAAATAGGCTGTGGTGTTGGGATTGGCGTTCAGATAGGCGCCGATGCGATCCGCCGTCAACGCGAGGTCGGTGGCGGAATCGATGCGCGTGATGTTGATTTCACGATCCTTGTGTTCTGCCTTGTATTCCTCAAGGAATTTCATGACGCCACCAGCACGTTGCTCGGACCAAGTCTGGCCGGGAGCATTCACGCCGACAAGCAGGTTCAGAGGACCGTCCTTCGGAAAGTTTTCCGACTGTGCCTTGGCGAGCGAATAGCCGGCCGCCGTAAAGCCTTGGCCGATGAAGGCCTTGCGGGCGTTACCCTTGGCACCTTCACTGTCGTCAACGTTGACGGCCAGCACCAGAATGCCGGCATCGACCGCCTCCTGGATGACGGCGTCATAGGCCTTGTTATCGACGATCGCGACGAAGATCGCGTCCGGCTTCGAAGCGATCGCCGCTTGCAGATTGGCGACCGCTTGCTCGACAGACCCTTCTGTCTGAGTGAGGATCAACTGGCAATTGGCACCAACCTTTTCGCAGGCATCGTCATAGCCCTTCTTGACGGACTGCCAGAAGGTGTTTGAGGCCGAAGAATGGCTGATGAAAGCGATATTGAGGCCTTCGGCGCTGGCGCCGGATGCCATCATTGTCAGCCCGAGGGCTGTTCCTGCTATCAATTTCCGGATCATGATGTTTCTCCTCCCGTTGTTACATCAAACTGGTTACTGGCGCGGATCACTCCGGCGCATCGAAGAACTCGGCCCTTGACCGGGCGATCTCTGGTAGCGACTTCAATATTTCGCGCAGGTGTGTCCGCACGGCGTCCTCCGCTTGTGCGACGTCGCCGGTTGCGATCGCATCGACGATCCGCTCGTGCTGATCGATCAGGCGGCCGACGTGCATGTCATCGACACTGAGGAACCGGACACGATCCATCTGCGCCTTGACACTTTCAATGACACTCCAGGCGTAGGCGTTGCCGGCGGCTGCGGCGAGTGTCCGATGAAACAGTTCATCAAGCCGCAAGAACGCGGCACGATCATTGTACGGCACCTGCTTCTGTCGGCCGATCTGTGCGCGCAGTTCGGCAACGGTCGTATCCGAATGCTCGGCAGCGACATGACGGACAATATCGGCCTCTATCGCTTCGCGGACAAACCGGACATCCATGACCGAGGCCGTCGAAATCTTGGTGACATAGGTGCCACGCTGCGGCAGCACCTGGACAAGACCCTCTTCAGACAGCTTGATGAAAGCCTCGCGAACCGGCTGACGGCTGATCGACAACGACTTGGCGATTTCCGATTCGGAAATCCTTCCGCCCGGCAACAGTTCCGCCTGGATGATCTGCTCGCGCAGAATGCGGTAGACCTGAGGCCCAACGGCTTCTGTCGGCGACAGAACTCGAAACGGCTTCGCGTTATCCATACTCAGCCTCCCCTTGTTTATTCTGTAATAAAAGCTACTGGCATACTACCATACAAGTCAAGGGTGCCATTGCTGTCTTTACGCATCTTGTTTCGACATGCGGCGGCTGACGGTGAATTTGCGGTCGAGATCTGCAGCCAGATCGACCCCATGGCCGGGGCCTGGCGGAACGGTGATCATTCCGTTTGTTACTGTTGGAAGCTGGGTGGTGAGGTCGGCGTACCAGGTTTTATAATAGGCACGCACGCTCTCTTGAACCAGCGCATTGGGCACGTTCAGCGACAGATGTGTCGATGCGGAAAGCACAACGGGCCCCGTGCAATCATGCGGTGCTACCGGCAGATGCCAAGCCTCGGCCATCGTGGCGATTTTCTTCGCTTCCGATATGCCGCCACACCACGACAGGTCGAGCATTATGACGCCGGCGGAGTCCGTTTCCAGAAGATCTCGAAAGGCCCAGCGGGTGGCGAGCGTCTCTGATGCGCACAGCGGCGCGCGGCTGGCAGCCGCATAGCGCTTCAGGCTGGAGAGCGAGTCCATCTTTATGGGATCCTCGTGCCAGAACGTTGCAAACGGCTCGAGCGCCCGGGCGATCTGTATGGCCGGCATAAGTTGCCACATGGAATGGAACTCGACCATGATGTCGATTCGATCACCGACGCGCTTGCGGATCTTCTCGAACGGTTCGAGTGCCTTGCGCAGATCGGGGCCGGAAATGTACTGGCCGCCGGATTTTTCCGCAGCGATATCGAATGGCCAAATTTTCATGGCGGTGATGCCGTCAGCGAGAAGGTCCTCGGCGAGTTCGTCGGCCCGCTCGAGAAAGCCGTTGAGATCGTCGTAATCCTTGCGTGGACCGCCAATGCCGTAATTGGCGGTTTGCTGCCCCTTGGCGTCACGCATATAGGTATTGCCGGCGCAGGTGTTGTACGTGCGGATTTCGCGGCGTGAGAAACCGCCAAGCAACTGCGCGATGGGCAGGTTGGTGGACTTGCCGAAAAGATCCCAAAGCCCGATATCGACGGCTGAGTTCCCGCGCATTTCCGCGCCGGTCGAGCGGAAGCCGAGATAACCGGTTAAGTCTTTGGAAATGCGGTCGATCTCCAGCGGATCGCGGCCGAGAAGTTTCGGAGCCACGACTTCGTGGATGTAGGTCTCGACCGTCTGGGCCATGAAGAATGTTTCGCCAAGACCGACAAGCCCTTCGTCGGTATGGATCTGGACCCACAGAATGTTCGAGAATTCCTGGACGCGGATAGTTTCAAATGCCGTAATTTTCATCGTTCAATACACCCCGGCCGCCAGAAGTGCCCTTACCGTCAGATCAAAATGCTCAACCATGGCCTGTTCGCCTTTTGCCGGATCGCCGTTGGCGATCGCCTGGGCGATGATCATGTGTCCGTCGATACTCTCCTGCCGCGTCTCGTTGCTCCCGCGGCTTGCCCAGCCAATCGGCCATGTATGGCGGGTCACAAGATGGAAGGAGCCGACAAGCAACGAGAACATCGGATTGCGCGATGCGACGCCGATTGCCTCGTGGAAAGCGATATCGTGCTCCATAACCTTCTGTGGATCGGCGAAATCGATCTGCATCGCATCGACAAGACCGATGATCTCCGATGCCTCCTTGTCGGTCCGGCGCAGCGCTGCGAGCACCACCGTCCTGCGCTCGATCGTGCGGCGAACGTCGAAAATCTGTTGGATCGTTGCCTGATCGGTATGAACGGCGTGATCGGTGATCATTGCCAGCACGTCCGCTTTGGGGGTGGCCACACGCGCCCGGCGACCGTTGCCGATATCGATCAGGGTTAGCGCCGCCAGTGATCGATAGGCCTCCCGGACGATGGTGCGAGAAACGCTGACCTGTTCTGCAAAGGCACCTTCGCTCGGCAGTTCGTCACCGACCTGCAAGCCATGCTCCCGAATATAGACTTTCACGGCAGTCATCACGCCACCGAGCAATCCCTCACTGGCGGGTTTTTCGATGGACCCCTCGCTGGAGTCAGGGATAAAATCCGTCAAGCTATCCTCCTACCTATCATATAGGTTTTACTTCACCTTGATTTATTGTCTGGCTTGGGTATTGTCAATCGCAATTATTCGATGCCTTGGGAGGGGTCATTGCAGACAAGCATTCAATTCGCGGCGCAGGACATTGTTGGCGAAAGTGTCATCTGGGCGGCGCACGAGCAGGCGCTGTACTGGGTGGATATCGTCGGCAAGCGCATTCATCGCCTGGAACCGGAAAGCGGCCGGCACGATGCGTGGCCGGCTCCTGATTTTCCAACATCGATCGGCCTGCGTGAGAATGGAGGCTTCATTGTCGGTCTGTGCCGGGAAGTCTGCTTCTGGTGCCCGGACAGTGCATTCGAGCCCTTTGTTGTTCCTGAGCCGGATTTGCCGGAGAACAGACTGAACGAGGGTCGCGTGGCCCCAGACGGATCCTTCTGGGTTTCCACCATGCAGAATAATCTTAATCCCGACGGCACGCCCCGCGAAATGACTGGAAGATCCGGCGCAATCTACCGTATTGATGCCGACGGAAGCGTGATGCAGCTGACCCCGCGCGAATATGGGATCACCAACACTATGGGC
Source organism: Pararhizobium sp. (assembly GCF_965279435.1). Lineage (NCBI taxonomy): Bacteria > Pseudomonadati > Pseudomonadota > Alphaproteobacteria > Hyphomicrobiales > Rhizobiaceae > Pararhizobium > Pararhizobium sp. Next base: position 42,774 of record NZ_CBDIHY010000002.1, on the reverse strand, counting down.
TGGACAGGGGGCAATCGCTTCCTTTTTGCCGACACGCCGCAGAATGAAATCTATTCTTTTGCCTACGATCCGCAGACGAAGCGTCTGTCCGATCGCCGGACGATCGTCAAAGGATTCGCACGCGGGTTGCCGGATGGTTCCTGCATGGATGCGGAGGATACGCTCTGGAATTGCCGTGTGGTCGGTGGCGCTTCGATTGCCCGGTTTACACCGCGGGGCGAGTTGCTGGCGCTTGTCGAGCTTCCCGTCTCCTGGCCGACGAGTTGCACCTTTGGAGGCCCTGATCTTTCAACCCTCTATGTCACGTCGGCCCGCTTCACCATGACGCCGGATCATCTGGCTGCCCATCCCATTGAAGGCAGCCTGCTCGCGATCGCAGATGCGGGCGTAGGTATTTCCGAACCGAAATTCGCCGGTTGAGGAAATGTCAAGAAGCCGGTTGACTTGCTGGTATGGTAGAATGTTAGTTATGGGACTTGTCGGTGACGGAGAGCGGTTCAATGGAGTTTTCGGGCAAGAGCATCGTCGTTACCGGTGGCAGTCTGGGTATGGGCCGGGCGTGCTCGGTGCGTTTTGCCGAAGGCGGGGGCAAGGTGTTGGTCGTCTCCAATGATGCCGGATCGGTTGCCGAAACCGTTGCGATAATCGGCCCGAATGCATCGGGCTTCATTGGTGACGTCCGCTCCGCACAGGACATGGAACAGGCTGTTGTTGAAGCCGTGGCACGGCACGGCGGTGTCGATATACTCGCATGCTGCGCTGGTATTCAGCGCTATGGCACGGTGGTCGACACGCCGGAGGATGTCTGGGACGATGTCTTTGCAGTTAATCTCAAGGGCATTTATCTCGCCTCGCGCTTTGTAATACCGGAGATGAAAAAGCGCGGTGGCGGCGCAATTGTTGCCATTTCATCCGTTCAGGCCTACGCCTCGCAGACGGGGGTAGCCGCCTACACTGCCAGCAAGGGCGCGATCAACGCGCTGGTCCGGGCGATGGCGCTAGACCATGCCACCGACAATATTACGGTCAATGCCGTTTGCCCCGCCTCTGTCGATACCCCGATGCTCCGCTGGGCGGCCGACCAATGGAAGGGCGATCACAGCCAGGATGAAATGATTGCGCTTTGGGGAAAAGGCCATCCGCTTGGCCGTGTCGGCAAGCCGTCCGAAATCGCCGAACTCGTCGCCTTCCTTGCCAGCGACAAGGCGCGGTTCATCACCGGTGCCGATCTCAAGATTGATGGAGGGACGATGGCCAAGCTGGGCATCGTGCTTCCCGAATGAGCATTATTAAAGGAGACCAGACATGAAGCGGCCCATCATCACCGACATTCGCGCCACCACCGTGACGGTTCCGCTCGAAGCGCCCCTCAGGCATTCCAACGGCGCCCATTGGGGCCGCTTCGTGCGCACAATCATTGAGGTCGAGACGGATATCGGCATTGTCGGCCTCGGCGAGATGGGAGGCGGAGGTGAGAGCGCCGAGGCAGCGTTTGCTGCCCTTAAATCCTATCTTGTCGGCCATGACCCTTTCGAACTGGAGCAACTCCGCTTCAAAATCTGCAATCCGACGGCCAGCCTCTACAACAATCGCACCCAAATGTACGCGGCCATCGAATTTGCCTGTATCGACATCATCGGAAAATTTCTTAGCATTCCGGCCTACGACGTCCTTGGCGGCAAGATGCGCGACGAGGTGGGTTTCGCCAGCTATCTGTTCTTCCGGTTGCCAAACAAAGATACAGGTACTGGCGAAATCCGCACGGCCGAACAGCTAATTGAACAGGCGCTCAGCCTGAAGAAGACGCACGGCTTTACGGCGCACAAATTGAAAGGCGGAGTTTTTCCACCCGGCTACGAGCTTGAGGTCTATCGAGAGCTAGCGAAGGCCGTTGGAACGGACAGCGTGCGCTACGATCCAAACGCCGCTTTCACCGTCGAGGAAGCTGTCCGCTTTGCCAAGGGTATCGAGGATCTCAACAACGACTATTTCGAGGATCCGACATGGGGTCTCAACGGTATGCGGCGGGTGCGTGAGAATACCCATATGCCGCTTGCGACCAACACCGTCGTCGTCAACTTCGAGCAGCTTGCGACCAATGTCCTGAGCCCTTCATGCGACGTGATCCTGCTCGACACGACCTTCTGGGGCGGCATTCGGGCCTGCGTCAAGGCTGCTGCGGTCTGCGAGACTTTCCAACTGGGGATCGCCGTGCATTCCTCGGGCGAACTCGGTATCCAGCTCGCGACGATGCTGCATCTTGGCGCCGTCTTGCCAAACCTCGTTTTTACGGCGGATGCGCATTACCACCAGCTTGTCGACGATATCATCATTGGTGGGCCGATGAAGTATGTAAATGGCAGGATCGCCGTTCCCACAGGACCTGGCCTTGGCGTCGAGATCGATCGGGAAAAGCTCGGCACTTATGCCGAACTTTACAAAGCACTCGGTGGATATCTCTACGACCGCGACCCTTCACGCCCAGGCTGGTTTTCAACGGTGCCGAACACACGCTGGGCCGATCCGGAGGACGCACGCATTGTCGATTATTGAATCGATAGAGTCGCATCGACGCAGACAGAAGATCCGATGGCACATGTCCATAAAGGCTGATGAAGAGAATTACATGAAGTCAGGCAGGTGCGGTTCTGTTATTTGAGGCTTTTTATCAGCGGGGCCGGAATGTTTACTGTGCCGCAAAATGGAAATACAATCTACGCTTGTTCTGTCTCAATCCTGTGAGCTAGATTCCGCAAAAATCTATCCGTCCGGATACAACTGCCTGCGATAAGGTTGTGCTTTGCAGTTGCATCAACTGAAATTGAAGAGATGCTGCAGGATGTCTTGACCCGATTGCTGACCACCGACACGCCATCAGCTGCCGCTGTTGTCTTGGTTCGCGATGGCGCCAGAGCTTCAGATGACCGACTGTGGTCCGAGGGTTTCACGGATGTGATCTCGGTCGCAACCAAGCCCCAAAACAATTTGGCGGTACCTATTATCGGCGTCGATAATTCAAGCGAGGCCCAACCATGTCCCGCTCGGATTTCTGTTCCCTCGGCCTTACAGCCGTTAGGCGAAGGGGTACCTTGACAGAAGGCGCAACTATGACCATGCCGCTTAGATTCTGCGGCTTGTTTGAATAGGGGAATTGGGGCATTCAGACCAGCAATAAATTCAAGTGACTTGATTGCGATGAAAGAGGAATGGTAATCGTGATCTCAATCACGGTTGGCTTCCACGAAGAGAGCTGTACTGCAAGGCACCTGGGCGCATTCGCTCCTAACAATAGAAGACAAAGATCGCATGAAAAACGGGCTTGGATTGACGACGGTAGTTGCCGATAGTGATGATGCGCAGGCCGCCAATCCAGTCCGGTTGGGGATGCGTTTGCGGCTTGCGCGTCAGACGCGGGGGATGACGTTGAAGGCCCTTGCGGATGCCGCCAATTGCTCCGAAAGTCTGCTGTCGAAAATTGAAAACGGCAAGGCATCGCCGTCATTGCCCATGCTGCACCGCTTGGTTGGTGCGCTCGATACAAATATCGGCTGGATGTTTGAGGAATCCGATGGGGAGGAGGGGATCATCTTTCGGGCCGGGACACGACCGCTGATCGCACTGGATCCTTTGCGGCGCGGCGAGGGGATTTCGCTGGAGCGGATCATTCCCTACTCGGCCGGGCATCTGCTTCAGTGCAATATCCATCACATCGAGGAAAAGGGTGAAAGCGCCGGGCCTATCCAGCATGCCGGAGAAGAGGTCGGGTATCTCCTTGCCGGTGAAATCGAATTGATTGTCGATGGCAAGAGCTTCATGCTTGCGACCGGCGACGCCTTCGTCTTCAACTCCGAACTGCCGCATCATTATCGCAATACCGGCCGTGAGCGCGCCAGCATCTTCTGGGTTAATACGCCAGCCACATTCTGAGTAAGCCCCCTTCGAAAAGTTAAATTCAAGAGACTTGACAAAAATTCAAGTCTCTTGAATTATGTCCTGGCGCTCAAGCGCTTGATGAGCCCGGCTACGGGCCTTTCCGAAAACAAGGGGAACCCGAATGCGCCTTTCCAGACTTTTGATCCGCAGCACCGCAGCCGTCGTCATGACACTTGCTTTCGGCGCCGCGTCCGCCAGCGCAGATACGTTTGCGCTCGTCACCATCAACCAGCAGGCGTTGTTCTTCAACCAGATCAACGACGGTGCGCAGAAGGCTGCTGATGCCGCCGGTGCCAAGCTGGTGATCTTCAATGCCAACAACGTGCCTGCCGCACAGAACGACGCGATCGAAAATTATATCACCCAGAAGGTTGATGGCATCATTCTCGTCGCCATCGACGTCAATGGCGTGAAGCCCGCGATCACAGCGGCCAAGACGGCCGGCATTCCGGTCATCGCCATCGACGCGCAGATCCCGGACGGAGACAACATCTCCTTCATCGGTGTCGACAATGCCAAGGCTGGCGAAGATATCGGCAAATTTTTTTCCGATTATGTGAAGTCCGATATGTCCGGCACTGCCAAGACCGGCATTGTCGGGGCCCTCAATTCCTTCATCCAGAACCAGCGGCTTGACGGTTTCAAGAAGGCTGTGACCGATAGCGGCCAGGCTGTTACTTTCCTCGACACCGTTGATGGCCAGAACCAGCAGGACATCGCGCTGGGGGCTGCCGAGAACCTGATGACCGCCAATCCCGACATGACGACGATCTACGCCACCGGCGAACCGCAGCTGATCGGCGCCGTTTCGGCTGTCGAAAGCCAGGGACGTCAGAAGGACGTCAAGATTTTCGGCTGGGACCTGACGGCACAGGCCGCCAAGGGTATCGAAGAAGGCTGGGTCACAGCTGTCGTTCAGCAGGATCCGGCCGGTGAAGGCAAGGCTGCCGTCGAAGCGCTGGTCAAGCTGAAGAAGGGCGAAACCATCGATCCGATCATCAATGTTCCGGTGACGATCGTCACCAAGGACAACGTTGCCCAGTTCAAGGACATGTTCAAGTAAGGGTTTTTCCCGCATCATCGCGGCATGGCCGGTTTTTAGGAAACTGGCCATGCCCGTTCAGGCAATCGGGGAGAACCCATCATGACCGACGGCACACCATACCGCGTCCGGATGACCGGTATTTCGAAACGTTACAATCCTATTCAGACGCTGGACAATGTCTCGCTGACCCTCAAGCCCGGCGAAGTGCTGGGGCTGGTCGGTGACAATGGCGCCGGCAAGTCGACGCTGAGCAAGGTGCTTTCCGGCGCCGTCATTCCAGATAGCGGCACCATCGAGATCGACGGCAAGGCCGTTTCCTTTTCATCGCCGGCCGATGCGCGCGGCGCCCACGTCGAGATGGTCTATCAGGACCTCTCCCTCTGCGACACCGTGGATGTGGCTGGCAATCTCTTCCTTGGCCGCGAACCGCGCCGCCGCATTCTCGGTGTGCCGTTCCTCGACAACAAGAAGATGCACGGGCTTACCCGCGATATGCTTGATCGTCTCGGTATCGTCATTGCCGATACGCGGCTGAAGGTCGAAAACCTGTCCGGTGGCCAGCGCCAATCGATCGCTATTGGCCGCGCCGCTTCGTTCGAGCCCAAGGTGCTCATCATGGACGAGCCGACTGCAGCGCTTGCCGTGGCCGAGGTCGAAGCCGTGCTGGAACTGATCCGCACGGTCAGTGCCCGCGGTGTCAGCGTTATCCTGATCACCCACCGCCTGCAGGACCTGTTCCTCGTCTGCGATCGCATCCAAGTCATGTACGAAGGGCGCAACGTCGCCGAACGGCTGATCGGCGAGACCAGCATCGAGGAAGTCGTCAACCTGATCGTCGGGCGCAAATTTTCGGCCCGTTCCGCCCGGCACGGCAATGAAACTGGAGTTTCCGCATGAGCATGCCCTCAAGCCAAACCGGGCATGCCGGTTCTCACGTTTCGCCTTCCCGTCTGCGCAAGGCAACGCTTTGGGACAAGCTTTTGGCAAACGGCAGCGTCGTGTCGATTGCCCTGTTCTTTCTCGTCGTCTGCGTTGTCTTTTCGATCATAACCGATGCCTTCTTGACGGCGCCGAACCTGCTCAACATCATCCGCCAGTCGGCGCCGCTCCTGATCGTTGCTGCCGCCATGACCTTCGTCATCACCACCGGCGGCATCGATTTGTCGGTCGGCTCGGTGCTGGCGCTGGTCGCCACGTTGTCGGCAACGGCCTTGCAAGCTGGGATCGCGTGGCCACTGGTCATTCTCTTGATGCTGTTGCTCGGTGTCATCATCGGCGCCATCCACGGCTTCTTCATTGCCTATGAGCGCATTCCAGCCTTCATCGTCACGCTGGCGGGCCTGTCCGTCATCCGTGGCCTGGCGCTGCTGATTACCGGCGGTTACTCGATCCCGGTCGATCCGGCGAGCTTCTTCACCGTCATCGGCCGATCCTGGTTTCTCGGTGTTCCCGTGCCGGCGCTGATCGCCCTCGTGGTGCTGCTGGTCGCCTATATCGTCTTCAACGAAACTCCATTCGGCCGCTATGTCACCGGCATCGGTGCCAATACCGAGGCCGTGCGCCGCGCCGGCATCGACACGCGCTTCACGACGATGTTCGTCTATATCCTCTCCAGTGCTGCGGCAGCATTGGCCGGCATCATCGTCACCGCCCGCCTCGGTTCCGGGTCATCCAATGCGGGCCAGGGTTTTGAGCTTGAAGTCATTGCCGCCGTGGTTCTCGGAGGCACCAGCCTGTTCGGCGGACGGGGCACAATCCTTGGCACCGTGCTCGGCGCTCTAACCGTTGCCGTCATCGCCAATGGGTTGATCCTTGCCCATATGTCACCCTTCCTGACGCCCATTGTCACCGGCACGATCATTCTGATCGCCGTCTGGCTCAACTTCCGCCTCTTCCGGGGCGCAGTCAGGGGCAAGTGATATGGATCATTTGTTCGATACAGTGCCCAGAGAGCGCGCGGAGATTGGCGTGAAGACGGGAGCAGTGATGACCGTTCTCGGTCCGGTGCCGGTCGCCGAGATGGGTATCACCCTGATGCACGAGCACATCCTGCTCGACGGCGCCAAATCCTGGCGCTGCCCCTGCCACCCGGAAGCCCAGGCCATCGGCGAGCAGAAGGTCAGCATGGAGATCATCGGCGAATTGCGGATGAACCCCTATATGAACCGCGACAACGTTTCGCTCGACGACAGCGATCTGGCACTGTCGGAGTTGAAGCGGTTTCAGGCATTGGGCGGTCATACGGTCGTTGATACCACCAACATCGGCATCGGCCGCGAGCCCGTCAAACTCGCCCGCATCGCAAAAATGTCCGGTCTCAAGATCGTCATGGGCACTGGCTTCTACCTAGAATTCAGCCATCCGGACTGGTTAAAAGCCATGGATATCGACGAAGTGGCGGCCTTCATCGTCAACGATGTCGGCGGTGGCGGGACCCAGCCGGAGGTCATGGCCGGCATTATCGGCGAGATTGGCGTCAGCAAGGATTTTACGTCCGAGGAACGCAAGTCGCTGCGGGCTGCGGCCCGCGCCTCGAAAATCACCGGCGTGCCACTTTCCATCCACCTGCCCGGCTGGGAGCGGCTGGCGCATGAGGTCCTCGATATAGTCGAGGAGGAGGGCGCTGATCTGCGCCACACGGTTCTCTGCCACATGAACCCAAGCCATGACGATCTGCCGTATCAGAAGGCGCTGGCCGAGCGTGGCGCTTTTCTCGAATACGACATGATCGGCATGGATTTCTATTATGCCGATCAGGACGCCCAGTCGCCGTCCGACGAACAGAACGCCCGCGCGATCCGTTCGTTGATCGATATGGGTTACAGTGACCGCGTTCTGCTCTCGCAGGACGTGTTCCTGAAAATCATGCTCACCCGCTACGGCGGCTTCGGCTACGGCTTCATCCTGAAGCATTTCCTGCCGCGCCTGAAGCGGCACGGGGTTGATCAGGAAGCTATCGACCGGATGCTGATCGACAATCCGAAATCCGTTTTCTCCAGCGTTCTCTGAGCGCTGACAATAAAGTCCAAGGAGTTTCCATGTCCAAGTCCAAAGTCCTTCTCGCAGGTGAGTCCTGGGTTTCTACCGCAACCCACATCAAGGGTTTCGACCAGTTTCCGACCGTCACCTATCATACCGGCGCCGACGAGCTGCTGGCTGCGCTGAAAGACAGCCCGTTTGATGTGCAGTTCATGCCGGCCCACGAGGCCCAGCGCGATTTTCCGCAATCGCTGGAAGCGCTGTCTGCCTATGACGCGATCATCCTGTCGGATATCGGCGCCAACACGCTTCTGCTGCATCCCGACACATGGATCCACTCGAAGACCACACCAAACCGTCTTCGCCTGCTGCGTGATTATGTCTGCAATGGCGGCGCCCTGCTGATGTTTGGCGGCTATTACAGCTTTCAAGGCATCAATGGCGGCGCCCGCTACCACAGGACACCGGTCGAGGACGTGCTGCCGGTTTCATGCCTGTCTGTCGATGACCGCGTCGAGGTTCCGGAAGGCTTTGCGCCCGTCGTCACCGCCAAGGAAAGTCACCCGATCCTCAAAGGTCTTGGTACAGACTGGCCGGTCCTGCTTGGTTACAATGAAGTGACAGTCAAGGACGGCGCCGAAGTTTTGGCGACGGTCTCGACCGATTACGGTTCGCAGCCTCTGCTGGTCACCGGTACCTACGGCAAGGGCCGCACCGTCGCCTGGACCTCCGACGTCGGTCCGCATTGGCTGCCATCGAGCTTCATCGCCTGGCCGGGCTACAAGACCCTGTTCGAGCAGATGCTTGCCTGGGCAACGGCGAAAGCCTGAGCCATGCGCGTCCATGTCGTTGGCAATGCTTGCATCGACACCACTTTCCGTCTCGACCGCCTTCCAGAAGCGGGCGAGACGCGGAATGCGGTGAGCCATGCCGACGGCCTCGGCGGCAAGGGCGCCAATCAGGCCGTAGCTGCGGCGCGCACCGGTGCGCCTGTCACGCTTTGGGCCGCAATCGGCCGGGATGGCAATGGCGCCTGGATTCGCGAAACACTGACCGGCGAGATCGATAGCGCCTGCCTGACGGAGTTCGATCTACCGACCGACCGTTCGACCGTTGCTGTCGATGCTGTTGGTGAAAACATCATTCTTAGCGGTGTCTCCTGCGCTCTGGCATTTGATCCCCTCGCACAGACCAAATTTCTCGATACGATCGCGCCGGACGATGTGCTGGTCATGCAGGGCAATCTTTCCGGTGTGGTGACCGGCGCCTGCCTGCGGGCCGGGAGGGCCAAAGGGCTCACGACAATCTTGAATGCCAGCCCGCTGGCGGCAGGTGAGCCGCCCGAGTTCGCAAATGTGGACTTCGTCATTGTCAACGAAGGTGAGGCTCAAGCCATTTCTGGCTCCCGCGAACCGGCTCTCGCCGCGGCCAGAATCATCGAATCTGGTGCGCGCCGGGTGATCGTCACACTCGGCTCCAGAGGTTGCCTTCTTCTTCTGACCGGCATCAACGCGGCTCCAGTCTATATCGAAGCTCCGAAGGTTTCGGCGATCGATACCAGCGGCGCCGGCGATGTGCTGTGCGGCATCTTTGCGGGCTACCTGGCCAGGGGAGTGCATCCGCAACGTGCCATCCGCATCGCAGTCGAGGCATCCGCGCTGGCGGTGACACGGCCCGGAACACTCTCCTCCTGTCCAACAGCCAAAGAACTATCAGCTCTCATCAAAACATCAGAAACGGAACACCCATGATACAGACCTCAAAACCGGTCGGCCCGGGCACCGGCGATGCGATCACGTCCCTCTTCGGCCGTAGCAAAGCTGTCATCGGCGTCGTGCACCTGGCACCTCTGCCGGGTGCGCCGCGTTACAATGGTGAGGCTGTCGAGGACATCTACACCCAAGGCCTGGACGATGCCCGCGCCTATCTCGAGGGCGGCTGCGATGGTGTCATCGTTGAAAACCACGGCGACATTCCCTTCTCCAAGCCAGATGATATCGGCCCCGAAACCGCCGCCTACATGTCCGTGATTTCCGATCGCATCCGCCGCGAACTCGGCCGCCCGATCGGTATCAACGTCCTGGCCAACGCTGCCATTCCCGCTCTTGCCATCGCCGGTGCCAGCGGTGCCGGCTTCGTGCGCGTCAACCAATGGGCCAATGCCTATGTCGCCAACGAAGGCTTCATCGAGGGCGAGGCGGCTCGCGCCATGCGCTACCGCGCGAAACTTCGCGCTAGCGGCATCAAAATCTTTGCTGATGCCCATGTGAAGCATGGCGCGCACGCGATCGTCGCCGACCGGCCGGTGGAAGAACAGGTCAAGGATCTGGTCTTCTTCGATGCCGATGCGGTGATTGCGACCGGCCAGCGAACCGGTCATGCCGCCGATCTCGGCTATATCCGCCTGATCAAGGAGGCCGCCGGCCTGCCGACTCTGGTCGGCAGCGGTGTCACGCCCGACAATGCCCGTGATATCCTCGACATCGTCGATGGCGTGATTGTCGCAAGCTCGCTGAAATATGACGGCGTCTGGTGGAACAAGGTCGAGAAGGCGCGGGTCACGGCCTTCATCGCCGGACTAAAGAAATGATACCTTCAGTGGAGATCAACGGCGCGCGTCTGCTGAAGAGGCTTGACGACTTCGCCGCAATCGGCGCGACGCCAGCAGGCGGTGTCAACCGGCAGGCGCTTGGTTCGCAAGACCAGGCTGCCCGCACGCTTCTCGCTGACCTCGCGCTGGAACGCGGCTTCCGTGTTTTCCAGGATCCTTTGGCTAATCTATTCATTCGCCGCGATGGCCGAAACGGGCATCGCGCGCCGTTTCTCATCGGCAGCCATCTCGACAGTCAACCAACCGGGGGCCGTTATGACGGCGCTCTCGGAACGCTCGGTGCTTTCGAGGTTCTGGAGACGCTGGAGGACGCCGGAATAGTCACAGATATACCGATCGAAGTCGTGGCGTGGACCAATGAAGAAGGCAGCCGGTTTGCGCCAGGGGCCATGGGCTCTATGGCATTTTCGCAGGGTAATATCCCGCAAAGTTGGCACGATGCCAAGGGAACGGATGGCGTGCTGTGGCGCGATGCACTGGCAGCGACCCTCGCGGCTCTGCCCATAGCTGAGCCGAGGGCGCTCGGATTTCCCATCGCTGGTTACCTGGAACTCCACATCGAACAGGGGCCTTCTTTGGAAAATGAAGATATCCCGATCGGTATCGTCACCGGGGTTCAGGGTACTCGCTGGCTTGAGATTACGGTCAAAGGGCAAGCGGCGCATGCCGGGACCACCCAGCTGGCCTTCCGGCGCGATCCGATGATGGCCGTGAATGCAGCGTTGCACGGCCTGTACGCGACGATCATGCCTGGCGATGAAAGCGCACGCTTTACCGTCGGGAGGATCGCCGCCCATCCAGGTTCCGTCAATGCCATTCCGGGCTCCGTTAGCCTCAGCGTCGATTTACGCCATCCGGATGCCGAGCGCCTTGCCGCAGTCGAGGCACACGTGCTGGCGACCTTTCAGTCCTCTGCCGCGCAGCATGGCTGTGAGCTTGGGATCCACAAGACATTCGATATGATGCCGGCGGAGTTTTCCAAGCGTCTGATCGACAGCGTTGAGCGGGCGGCACGCCATCTCGGACTAGCGGCCAAACACATGGTCTCCGGGGCCTTTCACGATGCACTTTACGTGGCTCGGATAGCCCCGGCCGCCATGATTTTCGTGCCCTGCCGGGACGGTTTAAGTCACAACGAGGCGGAATATGTCGAACCCCGGCATGCCACGGCGGGGGCACAGATGCTTCTTGAAACCGTGCTGGATGTTGCGAAGTATCGTAAAGTTAACGCGCTCAGGCTTTAAAGTGGGCGTATCGCTATCGTTCATTTAGCGTGAAAGTGAGCGGTATCGGGCCATGTTTGTATGGCGAGCGGCTCGCAGCTCTCTATGGTGTGCGGATGGAATACTGTAGCGGGGAATGCGCGCGAGCTTGGCGATTGGGTCGTGGATGGATACGAAACGCGGAAGGTGTCGGGCTGACTTGAGCCGCTTCATGATCCTCTCCCGTCTTTGGATCGGCTGATGGGAATTCTCGGCTTGCCTGTTCAAGCCCTTGTGCAAGCGATGCCCGACGCCGGGCATGATATCGCGTTTTGCGGCGCCATAGGATCGGAGCTTGAACGTGATAATCACACGAGGCGAACGGCCTTGACCCTTGAGGCGCTTTCGCATCAGGTGTTTTGCAGCTTTGGCATTGCGGCGACTTTGCACCAAGGCGTCGAGAACAAGCCCATCCTGATCGATGGCCAGCCACAGCCAGTGCTTCCTTCCCTGGATGGCGATGACGACCTCGTCGAGATGCCACTTATCGCCGAGCCTGCCGGCTGATTGCCTCCGTATTTCAGAGGCAACATGTCTGCCGAATTTTTCCGCCCAAAGTCACACCGCCTGATGAGATAGCATGATGCCGCATTCGGCCAACAGATCTTCGACTATTCGTAGGCTCAACGGAGAGCGGAAAGAGAGCCAAACCGCATGGGCGATCACGTCGGCTGGAAATCGGTGACGACGATAAATGGGATCACGAGCTAATGGTCATGACGCCAGATCCCATATTTCGATGGCCGCTCGGTTAATGTTACGATGCCCGCGTTGGGTATCTGATCCGCCTTGGATTGACATTCGACGGCGACAATCCCAAAGGGGGATATGCCGTGTAGCCCAAGGATGCTCTAATGAAAAAGAAACCGTCAGGCGTTGGCGGTCGCAGAGAGACCCCCCAGGCTTTTGTCACCGCTCAGGATGTGGCTGATTTGGCGGGGGTATCGCGTGCGGCGGTGTCACGCAGCTTCACCCAAGGTGCCAGTGTTTCGGAAGAGACGCGCCAGCGCGTCATCCGCGCGGCGGAGGCGCTTGGTTATAGGGTCAACCGGCTGGCACAAACCCTCAGTGGAGGGCACTCCAATATGGTTGGGGTCGTCGTTGCAAATATGAGCAGCCCTCATATGTCTCATCAACTGGATCAGCTCAGTGGTGTCCTTCTTCGCCAGGGAATGCAGTGCCTGCTTCTGAACGCCTCGGCCATCGCGGGAGATATCTCCAAACTCATTGAACTCATCCTTGAATTCCGCGTGCGTGCGGTGGTGGTCCTGTCGGGTACTCCCCCGGAGGCGATCATTGAAGAGTGCATGAGTAACAACGTCAGAATGGTGCTGGTCGATCGCAGCCACCATGATGAGGTCGACAATATCGTAAGCGATGATGCGGAGGGGGCCCGCTTGGCTGCCGTCCGCCTGATTGCCGCAGGCTGTAAGCAAGTCGCTGTTGTCAGCGCGCGCAGGACGTCAAGCCAGTTTCGCCGCCGGACGGAGTTCATTGCCCACATGCAAAAGGCAGGTATCAAGACGATTCCTTGGGCTATGGAGGAGCCCAGTTACGATGCCGGAAAACGTGCGGGATTTGAGTTGCTGGAGAACGGCAATATCGATGGCGTATTCTGCGTAACGGATTTGCTGGCGATAGGACTGCTTGATGCAGCACGGGCGCTGTCAAAAAGAGTACCAGAAGATGTGAGTGTCATTGGGTTCGATGATATTCCCCAGGCAAATTGGCACGCGTATCAGCTGACGACTATCCGCCGTAAACAGAATGCAATGGCCGAGAGCATTCTCGAAGCCATCGAGCGCGACCACGCCAGTGGTGTACCTGTCCATTGCCTGATCCCCGTCGAGCTCATCGAGCGCGGCACCGTAAAGGTTCATCAGACCTGACCTGAAGTCGTGGCCGCCAGGAACGGGTTTTTCGAAGGTTTCTTTTGCAACCGCGTACAAAAAATATCACCAATTTCGGATGAAAATTCTAATTTGTAAGATATTTTGGAAAATTATTGCCCATTAATACTATTTATTCGGCTTATTTTTTATACTTTTGAATCTTCATCCATAATTATTGACACAAATTGCAATCGCGTACATTGTTTCTGCACGGAGGCGGCAGGGGGGGCCATACTATGGTGCCGTCCTTCGTTAGCAGAATAATGGGAGGGGATCTTGCTCAATCAGCGGGCGGCAAGTCATGAAAATACGGGCCACGAAATCTCGGCGCTGGCAGCGTTGCGTTTCCGGTTTTCCAGGATTTCGGTGGAGCGCTGGCTCAGTCTTGCTCTGACTCTTGCCCTTGTCGCCTTGATCGTAGTCCCACTCATTGAATTGATACGAGAAACGCTGACGGTCCAGCAATATGACCGGGCTTATTTGCCCGGGGCAAAAGTTGGGGACTTTACATTTTTCCATTATGAACGCGTGTTCAGTAGCCCCATGTCTGCGGCGCTCTTTTTCAAGCCTTTTCTGAATTCGCTGATAACGGCGTTCGCGGCGACGGGTGTCTGTCTTGCGCTCGGCGGAACGCTGGCGTGGCTCGTCGTGCGCACGGACATCCCTTTCCGCAGCACGCTGCATACTGTCGTGATGATCCCTTACATGTTGCCGTCCTGGGTGATGGCCTTGGGATGGCTCATTTTTTTCAAGAACGAACGCATTGGGGGCTCGCCTGGCGTATTCGCGTATCTGACGGGCGTTCAACCGCCGGATTCGCTGGCCTATGGTGCGGTCCCGATCGTAATCTGTCTTTCACTTCACTACTATGTCTACGCCTATCTTACGGTTTCAACCTCGATTGCAAACGTTGACAGCCAGTTGGAAGAGGCTGGCGCCATGGCGGGCCTGTCACGCCGCAAGCAGCTGCTCATGATCACGATGCCTTTGCTTCTGCCGGCAATCGGCTCAGCCGTGGTGATGACGTTCATCCGCGTCGTTGGTTCTTTTGGCACGCCTGCAGTTCTTGGTATGCCCGTGCGCTTCTATGTCCTGCCGACGCAGATTTATGCAGCGATTGGGATGCGCAATACGGGGGACGGTTTCCTCTTGGCCCTCGTTCTGGTCTTGCTCGCAGGATTGTTCATCTACATCAACCAGCGAATGATTGGTGTCCGTAAGAGTTTTGTTACTCTGACAGGCAAGGGCTTCCGTACCCGCACGACGCCGCTTGGCGCGTGGCGATGGCCCGCGCTGTTACTCATCGGTCTTCTGCTCCTGGCAGCAGTTGTCTTTCCGCTCGGTTTGCTCGTGCTTCAATCCTTGATCAAGCAGGTTGGTAACTACGACCTCACGAACCTTACACTGTACTATTGGATCGGCGGCAATTCCGAAGGTATGGCGATCAACCAGCCTTCGCTTGTCGACAACGCCGATATCATTGCGTCCACATGGAATAGCCTGCGCCTCTCGTTTCTTGCGGCGCTTGCCGCAGGGTTCTTCGGCGTCCTGATCAGCTATGTCGTGGTTCGGACGCGGGGATCCTTCAGTTCAAGGGCGCTGGAGACCATTTCCTTCATGCCGTACATTTTCCCGGCTTTGGCCTTCGGCGCGATCTATATCGGTTTGTTTGCGCGGCCCATCGGTCCGTTTCCGGCATTGTATGGAACGTTCACACTTCTCGTCTTGATTTGCACGGTCAAGATGCTGCCGATCATCACCCGCACCAGTATCTCGACCCTGCTTCAACTCGATAAATCGCTGGAAGAAGCAGCTCAGGTCCAAGGCATAGGCTGGGCCAAACGGATGATCCGCATCGTCGTTCCGATCGTTGGCGGCGGCCTGTTTTCCGGCATGTTGCTGGCCTTCGTCAGCATCATGCGGGAACTGTCCCTTATCATTTTGCTCGTGACCCCATCAACGAATGTGCTCGCAGGCGCGATCTACAATTATCAGATCGGCGGGCTCGAACAATTGGTGGGCGTGGCCTCCACTTTGCTCGTCGTTCTCGTCATCGCAATCAACTTCCTTGCCCGCGCCATCGCGCGCAAGGCGAACATCGCGGTGATCTGACCACACCAAAAAACCGATACTCAACGCCAGAAGAGGGAGATTTGGCATGTTTGTAAAAGCAAGACATCTGACATTAATCGTAGGCGTGGGCCTTGCGGCAGCGATGGCGGGCGCTGCCTGGGCCCAAAGCTCTCCGGAGTTCGAGACTTGGCTCAAGGATGCCAAGCTTGGCGCTTATCAGGCCGGGGAAAACTGGGACGAGGTTGTTGCCGCAGCGAAAAAGGAAGGGGCGTTGATCGTCTATTCCTCGGCCACGACAATGACGGCGGCGGGCGAGGATTTCGCCAAGGCCTATCCCGAGATCAAGGTGCAGGTATTCCCACTGGGGCCTGAAAAAACCATTGAAAAGGTACTGAGCGAGCATCAGGCCGGCATCTATAATGTCGATGTGGTCTATTCCGGTGGTACGCAGCAAATGGTGTATGACCTGCTGCCAAACCAGAACATCGTCAACTACGTTCCTGCCTATCTCAAGGACCGGATCGATGAGAAATACCGCGAGCCGCTTTTAACTCAAAACATCGAAGCCTTCGCGATTACCTATAATGGCGAAGCGAATGCCACCCCGCCTATCAAAAATATCTGGGAGCTGACGGAACCCAAATGGAAGGGCCGTTTCGTCATGAAGGCGCCCATCGGATCGGCAACAACGACGACGGCACTTGCTGCGTTTGTCGAGCGCTCCGATGACTTGGCCAAGGCCTACGAGGCCCATTCCGGCAAGAAGATCGAATTGTCCGATGGCGTTGAAAATGCTGGATACGAGTTTCTGCATCGTATCCTTGCCAACGATGTTGTGATCCAGTCCAACAGCGGAAAGATCGCAGAAGCATCCGGTAAGGCCGGCCAAAAGATGCCGCCGATTACGCTGGCGCCAATGGCATATCTGAGCCGCAACGATACTGATGGCTACGTCAATGTTGCGGCCTACGATCTGGTTCCCTCAGGGATTATCACCTATCCGAACTTTGTCGCTGTCGCCGGGCAGGCGCCACATCCGAATGCCGCGAAGCTGTTCATTGCGTACATGATGGGCTCGAAGGATATCAACAAGGACTCGCAGTTTAAGCCGCCCTTCCGCGAAGGGGAATCCGGCAAGCTGCTCCAGGGCATGGGACCTTTTTTCCGGATCGGCACTTTCTCTCCACGCAACGACGTTCCTATGCCACCCACCGGCGAAAACTGGCCGCAGGCAATCAAATGGCAAGCAACGCCGGAATTCGTCCGTGACAATTCCGCCAAGCTCAACGACTTCTGGCTCTCGCGGGCGAACTAAACATGACCTGGCCCAACCTGGGGGAGCCTCGATGAACGAGATTGTATTTAGGTCTATAACCAAGACCTACGGAAGTCACGTGGCCATACCTGGCCTTGATTTGGAAGTTGCGAAAGGCAGCTTCGTGACATTGCTGGGTCCCTCGGGTTGCGGCAAGACGACAACACTGCGCATCGTTGCGGGGCTGGAGCAGGCCTCGGCCGGCACGCTTTCGCTCGGTGGGCGATGTATCTATTCAAGCGCCGAAGGCATTTTTGTGCCTCCGGAAAAGCGGGGACTTGGCTTCATTTTCCAGAGCTACGCCTTGTGGCCGAACATGAAGGTGGCCCGCAACATTACCTTGGCGTTGACCGAGGCACGCATGGCAGCAAGTGAAGTGCGCAACCGGCTCGAGGACGCCCTTGCCAAGGTGCAGTTAAAGGGTTTGGAGGAACGGTATCCCTCCGAGCTCTCTGGTGGGCAGCAACAGCGTGTCGCGGTTGCGAGACTAATTGCGGCGCGCAACTCGATCCTTTTGATGGATGAGCCTTTGTCGAACCTCGACGCGAAGCTGCGCACGGAAATGCGCAGGGAATTAAAGAAGCTGCATGCCGATCTGGGAGCGACAACGATCTACGTTACCCATGACCAGGTCGAAGCCCTGACCATGTCGGACGTGATCGTCGTGATGAAGGGTGGCATGATCGCGCAGCAGGGCACCCCACATGAACTCTACCACCAGCCGGCCAATCTGTTTGTCGCCGAGTTCATCGGTGACCCAAAGATCAACATCCTTCCCGGTCACATGGACGGCGACGCGCAGGGGCCGCGGGCGATATTTGAGGGCTTCAGTATGCCCATGGCAGAAGGTTTTGATGTCGATGGGCCGGTGACGTTTGCAATCAGGCCGGAACACGTCGAGATTCACCCAAAGTCCGTCGCCGGCGCGGTCGCAGCGTCGGTGGATATCGTGCAGCCGATGGGATCGCAGACAATCGTTTCGCTCACGGTCAACGGACATCCGGTCACGGCCCTCATTCCCAAGTTCGCCCAGGGGCTCGGCCAAGAGGAAGTGTGGGTAAGTTTCAATCGAGAGCATATTTTGGTTTTCGACAAGTCTGAGAGATTATGCGTGCCGGAGAAGCCGTCAGTGCGAGAATACAGGCGAAATACCGGCGGTTAGTCTGAGGGGCCGTGACTGCCGCTGTCGTACGGACAGCCAATATCAGGCCGTGGCAAAGTCAGTAGCGCCGCCCAAGAACGGAAATATCCTATGATCTTTACCACCAGAGATGCCCAAGCCGTCGTGCAGATTATGCGTGAGGTGGCGGTTACCGAAATTCTACCCTGCTGGCGCAACCTGCCGCCAGGCGCTATTCGGTTTAAAACCTCGATCCATGACATTGTGACGGATGCGGACGTTGCCGCGGAAGTGGCTATCACGGCAAAATTGCGTGAGCGGTTCCCCGGCGCCACAATTGTCGGCGAGGAGGCTGCTGCTGCCAATCCGGCATTGCTGGATCGCCTGGCGGAAGCAGAGTTTGCGTTCATTGTGGATCCAATCGACGGAACCAAAAACTTCTCAGCTGGGTTGCCGCTATTTGGCGTCATCATCGGGGTGGCCACGAAAGGCGAGGTAATTGCGGGCTTCATCCTGGACCCCGTCGGGGATGACGTCGCCATTGCGTTGCGCGGCGAGGGCGCATGGATTGAAACGCCCGATGGCAGGCACAATGATCTACAGGTGGCGGCGTCCGCCCCCCTCCACGACATGACTGGTTGTGTTGCATGGAACCAGCTCGTGGAACCGGTTAAAACAACGGTTCTGACCAATCTTGCGAAAGTGCGCGCAGCGCCGAGTTATCGCAGTGGAGCGCACGAATACCGCATGATTGCGGCTGGACACTATCATTTCCTGCTCCAGGGCAAGATCATGCCCTGGGACCACGCTGCCGGTTGGCTGATTCATCGGGAGGCAGGTGGATACTCCGCGCGTTTCGACGGTTCGCCCTACAATGCGGCAACGCATAGTGGAGGCATTCTTTGCGCGCCCGATAAAGACAGTTGGCACACTCTTAAAGAGGCATTGTTCGACGTTGCTGCTGACGCTGTTCATTCAGCGAAGCCCGATCGGGTCAACGCTTTGAATCAGCAAGGATGAAACGAGGTTTACCAATCCGGATATGCGTGCCTGCGGGTGGATGCTGTCGTGCGTTAACCCGCAATCGCCAGATCAGTCAACCGAACGCACGTCGTGGAGTGCGGCAGGCCGCTATCCAACAACCGATGAATTCACTCATTCCCGTGGCGGTCCGGCATGACGTGACCCGGCCAAGACAGCAATTCCGATAACATCGTAAAATGCAGAAGGACAGTCGTGCCAACAATGAATTTTCCCGCCTTAACTATTTGTGGAATTGAGGAACTTCCTGCCCAGAGGGACCGGGAGGTGACCCATGTTCTTTCGATTCTTGACCCCGATCATCCAGAGATAGGTGCTTTCGAAGCATATCCTGCGCATTGCCGTACAACACTGCGCTTTCATGACATCATTGATCCGGAACCAAACAAGATCATGCCGCAATCAGGCCATGTCAACGAGATCATACGTCTCGGGGAGAGCCTGAAATTGCGAACGGCCGATGCCGAAAGCGGGCATTTTTTGGTGCATTGCCACAAGGGCGTCTCCCGCTCGACAGCGGCTATGCTGACACTCCTGGCGACAGGAAATCCGCAGGAAGATTCCGAAAGCTTGTTCAGGCGGCTAGCTGAAATCCGTCCTCAGGCATGGCCGAGCTCACTAATGGTTCGTCTTGCTGATGAACAGCTTGATCGTGGTGGCAGTCTTATCGCTGCTCTACGCCGTCATTACGGGCGGCAGATTGTAGCAAGGCCTTATTATATTGATTTTATAATCAATATTGGCCGCCGGGCTGAGGTCGAGATGGCTGAAATGGTGGCCTGAGCTAGGCTTCTCAAACATGCACGCCAAGATCGATTCTCTATCCGGTGGCGCCTAGCTTGCGGTTCGCTGCCTGCGGCGTCATCGCGTTGCCCCGACTTTTCAACGTTAGCGAGACATACTGCAGTTCAGCTTTCTTTAGTCGCCCTGCGGAGGCTCGGCTCGCCTGGTGGGGCGAGATTCGGCATGCTCGTGCCCCCCAATGTCATTCGCTGTCAAGCCGCCGGTTCATCGCCACTCTTGCAACGAACTCGCATCTAGTTTTCCCAATCCTGAGCGTGACATTGACGGGGTGATGTCAGATTAATACCAAACGTCATTGATCAGAACCCTTGCGCCCATAGGCGTCGGCCGATGGACATGATTTTCGATGGGCGCTCCTGCATCGCTCTCCAGGCGTAGCAGCAGTGGTCAACGATATCCTCGTAGGACTTGAAGACGCGGTTTGAGAGCCAGTTGTCCCTCATGAACTGCCAGATGTTTTCGACGGGGTTCAACTCCGGCGATTTGGGCGGCAGTGGCAGGATGGTGATGTTTTCGGGAACGATCAGATTTTTGGACATGTGCCATCCGGCCTGGTCCATGATGAGGACGGCGTGTGCGTTGTCTGCGACGTTGCGGGATATCTCGGTCAGGTGCTGGTTCATGGCATGGGTGTCACACCAGGGCATGACGAGAGCGGCCGCCTTGCCCTGCTTGGGGCAGATCGCGCCGAAGATATAGGCTGAGCGTGTGCGCTGGTCATGGGGTGCGGATGGCCTTGATCCACGCTTGGCCCAGCGGCGGGTGATCTTGTTCTTCTGCCCGATACGAGCCTCGTCCTGGAACCAGATTTCGATCACTTTGCCACTGGCGGGACCGGCAGCGATTTCTGCCACAGCGATGGGGAAGTTTTTTAAATGTCTCAGCCGCCTCGGCATCCTGCGCATGATGTCTTGGGCGAGCCGAGAGCTTGCGATACCCCATGGCACGCACTTCGCGGCCCAGGGTCTCCTCACTCACCGAGATGCGGAATTCTTCCCAAATCCATTGCGCCAGATCACATAGACGCCACCGAACGATGCCATCCAGATACGGGGTCGGCCCACGTTCTATGGCTTGCGCCAAGGCCGCCCGCTGATCGTCGTTCAGCAGAGAAGGTTTGCCCGGAGCCTTGCCGTTGATCAGGCCGCCGGGACCACGATCATTGAAGCGCACCACCCAGTCACGCACGATCTGAACTGTCACACTGCCGACCCGAGCTGCATCGGCGCGCGAGCCGCCATCATAGATCGATGCGAGCGCCAGAAGACGCCGCGCCTGATCGGCATCGCGCGCCTGCCGAGCCAGACGCCGCAAAATGAACCCATTGAAATCCGGTCGCAAAGAAATCGCTGAACCCATCGCAAACCTCCTGTTTGCGCCAGAGATTCAGATTCGTCGGCTTGATGGAATCCTCGAGAGAGTCACACTCAGTGACGGTTGGTATAACACTGCCAAGGTGCAGCAGGGTGATAGTGTTGCCGTCTTCGGTCTGGGTGGGATCGGACTGGCGGTGATTCAGGGCGCCCGGCAGGCAAAGGCTGGCAGCATCATCGCGATCGATGCCAACTCGTCGAAATTCGAGCTTGCGCGCAGTTTTGGTGCCACCGAGTGCATCAATCCGAAGGATCATAACAAGCCAATCCAGGAGGTGATCTTTGAGATGACCGGATGGGGTGTTGATCACTCATTCGAGTGTATTGGAAACGTCAGCGTCATGCGGGCGGCGCTGGAATGTACGCATCGGGGTTGGGGACAATCGATCGTTGTCGGCGTTGCCGGTGCCGGCCAGGAGATTTCCACTCGGCCATTCCAGCTTGTTACCGGGCGCACCTGGAAAGGCACGGCATTCGGCGGCGTCAAGGGTCGCACGCAGTTGCCAGTGATGGTGGAGGACGCAATGAACGGTAACATCGAGTTGGCCGCTTTCGTCACCCACACGATGGAGCTGGATGCGATAAACGACGCATTTGATCTGATGCTTGACGGCAAGTCTATCCGGTCAGTGGTTCACTATTGAAACGGCATCAATTTTGACCGCAACGTCCCTCCACACGTTACAGTTTAAAGCGAGAGGTGGCTCGCACCGCTTCTCGCTGAAACAAGCGGCAACTGCTTATCATCGATTGCGGCGCGGTCGTGAGTTCATCTCCGTTCAAGGCAACCATTCTGGATCTACTCCACCACACCATCGCATTTTTGCGCGAGCAGGGCGAAAAGTACGTCGAGCATCACGTACATCGGTGCGCGGCCAGTTGGCACGATGAGGGCCTGGCCCGAGGCGCGGTAGGCATTGAGATTGATATTCTCATCGGCGAGCGAAGCAACAATGGAGCTGCCGGGAGAGATGGAAAGGATGCGTGCGCCGGCCTTCCTGGCGATTTCCATATTTGCAATCAGATAGCTGGTACGCCCCGAGAAGGAGAGCACGAAGAGAACATCCTGTGCCGTCAGGCGCGGGGCGGAGACCATCTGCAGGGTCGGGTCCGCATAGGCAACGCTTGCAATACCAAGCGAGGCGAGGCGATGCTGAGCCTCGGCGGCGAGGAAGCCAGAGCCGCCATAGCCGTAGAGATCGATGCGCCGGGCATTTGCGAGCATATCAACGGCGCGGCGCAGCGCTTCGAGGTCGAGGTCGTGGCGGGCCTCGCGCAGGGATTCGGCTGCGCGGCTGAAGATGTCGTCGACGAGGCCGGCAAAGGGGTCTCTGCCGTTCTCCGCTGGGCTCACCGGCGCCTGGCGCACAGCAAGCTGCTGGGCAAGTTTCAGCCGGAAATCCGGGAAACCGTCACAGTCGAGCCGCCGGCAAAAGCGGATGATCGACGGTTCGCTGACTTTCGCGATGCGCGCGGCATCGGTAATCGACCAGGTGATGGCCGTGCTTGGCGTGTCAAGGATCGCTTCGGCGATCCTGCGTTCGGCGGGTGTGAATTGGGCGAGGGACTGCCTGATCAGATCGAGCATGAAACCCTTTGTTCCGGTGCAGGTGTCATGGGGTGGCTTTCGCATGTGAAGGCTACAAGATGCCGTCTGCCATCAGCTTGGACAGGCACGATGATTGATAGTCAAAACCGGCCTGCGCCACAACGAGCCTTTTTACCGATCCGAGTGTATTCTCGCGCGGCTCGATGCGGCGACCTTGCGCGTCTTGGGCAACGATATGCCCGCCGGACGCCTCGACGAGCTGGATGCCGGCCGCGATATCCCAGGCGCTGAACTTCGATTCATAGGCGATCGCCACACGCCCGACGGCGACGTAGGCAAGGTGCAGGGCGCAGGAGCCGAGCCGGCGCACGGCGCGAAAGGAGTTGACGAGATCGGCATGCGCCTCCTGAGCGGCACGCGAGGGGCGCTCGCCCTCGTAGGGGGCGTTGCTCAAAATTTCGACCTCACGGTCGGTGCGGCCACGCAGGAAGGGTTTCACCAGCGCGCCGTTCAGCGTCAGCCGTCCGCGATTTGCCAGGAACAGTTCGCTGTGGATCGGATCGTAGACGACGCCGCAGACCGGCTCTCCCAGGTGATAGGCGGCGATCGAGACGCAGAAGAAGGGCAGGCCCGAGGCGAAGTTGCTGGTGCCGTCGATCGGGTCGATAATCCAGGTCGTCTCGCCTTCACCCTGCCAACCACCCTCCTCGCCAAGGATGCGCGAGGCTGGGATACGCGACCAGATAGTATCGCAGGCAGCTTTTTCCGCCGCCTTGTCGGAAGCCGTAACGATGTCGAAGAAACCGGCCTTCTGCTGGGTTTCCAGAGTTTCGGGGCTCGCATTGATATAGTCGCGATGTGCCACCCGGCCGGCGGCAAGCGCCGCTTCGCAGGCGACGGTAGTAATCGTCTCGTAAAGGGCGTTGGGGATGGGGATTGTCAACGTCATGCGGCTTTTCCAAGAGTAGTTGCTTCATTCTCCGGGAGGATCCAGACCGGCCGGCTGTCGATGGAGAGCTTGAGTGTCTGGCCGACTTCGGCGACACCTGTCTTGTAGTAAGCGGTGTCAAGGAAGACGCATTCCTGGCCTTCGAGATCTGTGAGGTATTCCACATAGGCACCCTGGAAGACGACGCGGCGCACCTTCGCTTCCAACGCGCCGTCCGGATCGACGCGGATATGCTCCGGCCGCACGACGCAGCGTACGTCCTGTCCTGGCGTGAAGGCGCGGTTGCCACGCGCTAGCGTCAACGCGATCGTCGAGGCGATGCGCACGCGCACCGTAGCCTCGTCCGTGATCTCGACCTTGCCGTTCAGGATATTCGCCTTGCCCATGAACTCCGCGACAAAACCGGTTCCGGGACGGGAGTAGACGTTCAGCGGACTGTCGTCCTGCTCGATCATGCCGTTGCGCATGACCACCACGCGGTCGGAGATCGCCATCGCCTCGCTCTGGTCGTGGGTGACGTAGAGGCTGGTGATGCCGAGGCGCAGTTGAATGGCGCGCAGTTCGTCGCGCATGCGTTCACGCAGCTGTGCGTCGAGGTTGGAGAGCGGCTCATCGAAGAGCAGCACCTTCGGCTGGGTGACGACGGCGCGGGCGAGCGCCACGCGCTGCTGCTGGCCGCCGGAAAGCCGCGAGGGCGAGCGGTCGGCATATTGGGCGAGTGCCATTGTCTCAAGGATCGTCTCGACGCGGTCCCTCATCTCGGCTTTCGGCAGACTGAGCAGGTGGACGCCATATTCGACGTTTTCGCGGACCGTCATGTGCGGGAAGAGCGCGTAGCTCTGGAACACCATGCCGACATTGCGGGCGTTGACCGGAACGTTGGTGACGTCGCGGCCGCCGATGGTGATCGTGCCGCCGGAGGGTGTCTCGAAACCGGCGAGCATGCGCAGCGTCGTCGTCTTGCCGCAGCCCGAGGGTCCAAGCAGCGTGACGAGCGTGCCCTCCTTGATGGTGAGGTTAAGGCCATCGACGGCGGTGGCGCCGGTAACGCCGGGAAAGCGCTTTGAGATATTGGAGAAGATGACTTTCGACATGGGGACTACCTCTTCGATGTCGAATTGAGAAGGATCTGCATGAGCGCCAGGATGGCGAGCACGACGAAGACGAGGATGCTGCAATAGGCTGCCGCAACGCCGAGCTTCAGTGTTTCGACCTGCGACAGGATCGTGACCGTGATCAGCGTCCAGTTGGCCGAGACGAGGAAGATCACCGCCGAAAGCGTCGTCAGCGATCGGGTGAAGGCATAGGACAGTGAGGTGAACAGCGCGGGCTTCAAAAGCGGCAGGGTAACCTGAAAGAAGGTCCGGGTATTCGATGCGCCGAGAATGGAGGAGGCCTCTTCAATCGACTTGTCGATTTGACGCAGCTGGTTGGAACCGGCCTCGATGCCCACCTGCAGGTTTTTCACCACCATGGCGGCGATGACGATGAAGGCGGTACCAGTGAGTAGCAGAGGCGGCGTGTTGAAGGTGCTGACATAGCCGATGCCGAGGATTGTGCCGGGTGCCGCAAAGGACAGCAGGGTGCCCCAGCGCAGCAGGAAGCTGCCCGGAAAACTCTTGCGGATCAGGAGGTAGGCGATCAGCATGCCAGCAATAGCGGTGACGGGCGTTGCGATGCTGGCCAGAACCAGCGAATTGCTGAGCGTCTGGAAGCCGGCGGTAAAAACGGTCGCGTAATGATTGAGCGTCAGCGTGTTGTCGACACCCGGCAACTTGGTGAAGGAGACGTAGATCACCGTCAGGTAGAAGAGCAGGATGGCGAAGACGATGGCGTAGCAGGCAAGAGTGAGCGGTATGACGACTGCGCCGGAAATGCGGATCGTCTGCGCACTTGGCTTGCCGGTGACGGTAACATAGCTACGCTTGCTCACCCAATAGCGGTGGATGAGGAACGCAGTCATGGACGGCACCAGCATGAGGCTGGCGAGTAGGGCACCGGCTCGCAGGTTGAAATAACCGACCATCTGCGAATAGGCTTCGACCGCGAGCGTGTTGTAATTACCGCCGATCAGCATCGGATTTCCGAAATCCTCGACCGATTTAACAAAGACAAGCAGCGCCGACGAGAGGATCGCTGGCGTCACCAAGGGCAGCGTCACGCGCGAGAAAGTCGTCCAGCGCGAGCCGCCGAGAGAGGCCGAGGCATCCTCAAGGGCGGTATCGATTGATTGTAGCATGCCGCGGATATTGAGATAGGCGATCGGCGTGAAGGCGAGCGACTGGATTAGCACCAGGCTATGGAAACCGTAAACATTGGCGTTGCGGATTCCGAGCAGTTCGCGGGTGATGAGGCCCGAGCGGCCGAACAGAATGACCACCGCCAGCGCCATGACGAAAGGTGGCGAGATGATCGGCAGCAGCGCCACGCTATGTACGAATGTCTTTCCAGGCATGGTGGTGCGGGTTGCTGAAAAGGCCAGCAGGAAGCCGGCGGCGGTAGCAACCACCGCCGAGGTCGCGCCGAGCAACAGCGTGTTGAACAACGATTCCCAGACGAAGCGCTGGGACAGTGTGCCGATCAGCGCGCCGAAGTCGAAACCGTGGTCGGTGACGACGGCCTGCTTCATGACGGTGAAGATCGGCAGGACGGCGAAGACCAGCACGGAGAGCGTGACGAGGACGAAAATGCCGAACAGCCACGGATCGACGAGCATCTTGCGCAAGAATGCCGGCGATGCCCCCGTCCTGCCGGACGGGGTCGCTTGCGAGACGAGGGTCATAGGGGGCTCCTTGCAGGGCGTTACTTGGCGTCAGCCTTGTGGCGCACGTCATTTTCGTATCGCTCCAGCAGGCGTGCTCGGTTCTCACCCGCCCAGGTGAAGTTGTAGTCGATCATCTTGACGTTGGAGAGGTCGATCTTGGCGGCCGGGTTCTTGTAGCCCGGGACGATCGGGCCGCGGAACGTGGCACCGATAGCGGCTTGCCCCTTTTCCGTCAGAACCCAGTCGAGGAAAGCGCTTGCTCCCTTTGCCTGCTCTTCCGGGGCGTTGGCGATGGCGGCGGCGGCATTCACTTCAAAGCCAGTACCTTCTTCCGGGAAAGAGTAGCCGATCGGATAGCCCTGGGCGATCGCCGCCTCGATGTCTTGCGTGTAGGCCATGGCGAGTGCGATCTCGTTGTTGGCGACCATGCGGGACGGTGCGATGCCGGAGCGGGTGTATTGCACGACGTTCTTGTCGATTTCCTTCATCAGCGCAAAGGCCGGCTCCTCGCCGTCGAGTTGAACCATGGAGGCAAGCGCGACATACGCGGTGCCGGACGACGCCGGGTGGGCGAGGGCGACACTTTCCTTGAAGACTGGGTCTGCGAAGGACTTCCAGCTGGTCGGAGGCTTGGTGCCGATCTCATCGAGTACCTGTTGGCTGTATGCGAAGACAATGGGCGAGAGCGAGATTGGCGTCCAGCGCGCTTCCTTGTCGGTGTAGCGCTGGTCAACCTTGTCGCTGCCGGCTGCCTTGTGCGGGGCAAGCAACCCTTCAGTGGCGGCCTGGATGAAGTTGTCGGCAGCACCCGCCAGCCAGAGGCCAGCCTGTGGGTTGGCCTTTTCGGCGCGGATACGGGCGAGAATTTCGCCGGCGCCGATGCGCACGAACTGCGTCTCGATGCCAGTATCGCTCTTGAAGGCCGCAAGAACAGCGCCACAATCGTCGTCCGACATCGGGCAGTAGACAGTCATTCCCGCAGCATCGGCGTTACTGACCGAAAGGGCATGCGAGCATAGCATTACGAGCGCTGAAGCCAGCGCGAAAGGGCGTGACATATGATTTCCTCCAGGTTAACGCCGCGGCCCCTTCCTGAAGTCTCTTCCAAGGCTTCAGGTCTCACTCACCGTGCGCGATTGCCGATGTATTAAAGAAAATTACATTTGTCAAAATAAATGTAGCTTAGCTACATTTTCTTCCTGTCTCCCGATTAGGTGATGAGAAGATGCCAACGATGTTGGTTACCCCAAAGTGAGAAACCTGACCTCGGCAGATCGAGAATTACCGACGGTGCACCAACGTTAAAGAATATGGGCTGAGTGCCGAGGGTCTTGTCGGCGACACCAATCGTTTGTTCAATAGGTGCGAATTCAGCGAATATCTGAGATCAAGCCACAGCGGATGAACTATGATCTGCTTGAGGAAATATGACGCTTGTCGTTCATGGCAGAACTCTGCATCCTCGCTGCTAGCTCCGCTCGATGACACAACGTTTATGTGACAAGGCCGTCGGCGCAAGTGGACATCGCCGGTCCAGATGGGCATTGTCCTGCGTTGTCGGCGCCGTGGAGGCGGATGCCAAGCGGGAGGGAAACCATGTCGGGTCAGAGAATTCAACGCTGGGCGGGCGTGCTGCTGTTGCTTGCCACGCTGTTTCTCTGCAGTTTTCGATTGGCACTTGCGGCGGACCTTTCGGTCATCACTTCTTACCCACCCTCGTTCTACGAGCCGTTTCAGCGGGCCTTCGAGGCACACAACCCGGATATTCGCCTAACCATCGTCCAGCGCAACACGAGCAGCGCCAGTCGTTTTGTCATAGAGAAACCGGATGTTGTCGCGGACATTTTCTGGGCTTCGGCCACGGACGCTTTCGAGTTGCTGAAGCGTCGAGGGGCGCTGAGAAAAATCCATCCGAGGCAGACAGGGGCTCCGGAGCGGGTGCTCGGCTATCCGCTGAACGACCCGGACGGCTTCTATCTTGGCTTCGCGCTGTCCGGCTATGGCCTGGTCTACAATCCCGCCTATCTTTCGCAATACGACCTGCCGGTGCCGCGGAGCTGGCAGGACCTGCTTAATCCGGTCTATTCCGGCCATATCGGCATCACCTCGCCATCGCGCTCCGGCACCACGCATCTGATCGTCGAAGCCCTGTTGCAGACCTATGGCTGGGAACGCGGCTGGGCTTTGTTGTCGGAAATCGGCGGCAATCTTTCGACCGTCACGGCGCGCAGTTTCGGGGTAGCTTCGGGCGTCGCGCAGCGCCGTTTTGGTATCGGTGTGACGATCGATTTCCTCGCCAAGGCGCCGGACGTTTCCGGCGGGGAGAACGTCTTCGCACTGACGCCCGATCCGATCTATGTGCCTGCCAATATCGCCATCCTGTCACGGGCAAAAAATGTGGGAGCCGCCGAACGTTTCGTCGATTTCCTGTTTTCCGCTGAAGGGCAGGGCATCCTCTTGCAACCCATTATCGGACGCATTCCCGTTCTGGCGTCGCTGAATGCCGGCCTCCTGCCGATGGAAGATGCCGGTGGACTTTTGACCCCACACGGTTTCGATGCGCGCCTTTCGGCCGAACGCTACGGCATCGTCAACTTGATCTTCGACGACTATATCGTGCGCCGTCGCGCGATGCTGGCGCGGCTCTGGGCACGGCTGCGGGCGATGGAAAATCTGGAAGGGGGCGATGCGGCGCGACGCAGTACCCTCGCGCTCGCCCGTCGATTGCTCGGCACGCCACCGCTTCCGGATGCTGAGGTGCGGAAACTTCCGGAGACGCTAAAGGGAGAATGGCCGCGCGGCATGACACGCACCAATGAGCAGCAAGCCTTTGCTCGCGATATACGTGGCACCGTCGAACAGAACCTGACGCGGGCCGAAAGCCTTCTCGTCTCCATCTCGACCCCGAGCAGCAGACGATGGTAGAAGCCCGCGCATGAGTACGCGCGACAGATCACCACGAATACGGCAGAACCGCTGGCGCTTTGGCATCGGAGCACGGCTTGGCGCGGCCTTCGTCCTGATCGTCGGGCTTGCGGTTGGGGCCAGTTTTGTCGGCTGGTTTTCTTATCGCGAATTGTCGGGTGAGCTTTCGCGTATTGCCGAAGTGCAGATGCCGCAACTTGGCTTCGCTTCCCGTCTTTCAAAGGCGGGCGCTGATATCGGCTCGGTGACCGCGGTCTTGACGGGGGCGGAGACCCGGGCTGAATATAACGAAACCCGGCGCGTCTATGCCGAGCGTCTGGCGGCGTTATTAGCGCTGCTGGAAAAGCAACAGCCCGAGCTTTCCGCGCAGTCCTTGCTGCCGCTGGCGACGGCGATCAACGACAACCTCGCAGAGATCGACCTCGCCGCCGGGAAGCGCTTCACGCTGACTGAGGCGATGCGCGCTGACGTTGACGAGTTGCGCTGGATACAGGCCGATCTGATTGAAGAAGCCGATCCACTCGTTGATGATATCCGCTTCAACATAGAGGCAGAGACGCGCAACGGCCGCAGCACGGCCGCGTTATCAGAGCAACGAAGAAGCGAAGCGTTGCTGACCGCAGTTTCACAGGCTAACCTTGCAACGGGGCTGATCGCGCGGCTTGTCAGCAGTTCGATCGCTGAGGAGGTGCAGGAGGCCAATGCCTTTCTCGGCGACAGCGCAGATGAGCTTGCCGCTCGATTGACGACGCTCGAAGACTGGCCGGACAGTCTCACCGTGCGCCAGCTCGCCAAACGCATCCTGCAACAATCCGATCCGGCAACGGGTACGCCGAACCGGAAACGCTCCGAGATGCGCGAGGCTGGGCGGCTCAGCGAGCTTGCGAAGGAAAACGGCCGGCTCGTCGCCGAACTTGGCCAGCGCATCGAGGCCGAGGTTGTGGCAATCGAGGCAAGCGCCGGTGCTGCGGCACGGCGGGCATCGGCGGCGATCGATCTCGGCCGTAAGCTGCTTGCGGCAATCGCCGTTCTCGCTGTCGTTGCCGCGCTGGTCATAGGCATCTTCTATGTCCATCGTAACCTGCTCACGCGCATCGACCAGCTTGCCTACGCGGCAACCGCGATCAGCGAGGGCAATCCAGCAGCACAGATCCCGGCGGGCGGCGATGACGAGCTCACCGATCTCGCCCGCGCGTTGACCCTCTTTCGGCAGACGCGGGACGAACTGGTCCAATCGGCGAAGCTTGCAGCATTGGGGCAGATGGCGGCAGGCATCGGCCATGAGTTGAATCAACCGCTCGCTGCCATTCGTGCGCATATCCACAGCGGCTCCACACTGATTGCCCGCGGCAAGAGTGAGCAGGCGCTCAACAATTTCGAAAAGATCCGCGCGCTGACGGGCCGCATGGCCGATCAGATCAGCCATATCCGTCGCTTTGCGCGCCGGCCGGATTCCAAGCTATATCCCGTCGATCTCGCCGCTGTCGTCAACGAGGCCCTCAGTCTGCTCGAACACCGGTTTGAGGAAGAAGGGGTTACGCTCAAACTTTCACTGGTGCCGGACGTTCCAAAAATCATGGCCGAGCCGGTGCGGCTGGAACAGGTCGTGGTGAACCTTGTGGCGAACGCGCTTGATGCCGTGGCCGACCGGCCGGAGCGGGTGGTCCACGTGACAATGGCGCCAAGCGATGACGGGGCGATGCTGACAGTCGCCGATACAGGAGCGGGTATTGCGGCAGAACACCGCAGCGCGGTGTTCGATCCGTTCTTCACCACAAAGCCGGTCGGCACGGGCCTCGGCCTCGGCCTGTCCATTTCCTACAATATCATCAAGGATTTTGGCGCGGGTATTGCCGTGCTGGAAACGGGGTCGGCTGGCACGAGCTTTGCCGTATCCCTGAAAGGAGTGGCATGACCGCAGACATCATCCTTATCGACGACGACGGCAACGTACTCGATGCCTGCCGCGAGGTTTTGGAGCTCGAAGGCTTCAGCGTATCGCCACACGCCTCGGTCGCTTCCGCCCTCGTCGATCTTCGGGCCGACAGCGAAACCGTGATCGTCTCCGATGTACGCATGCCGCAACAGGATGGTTTTGATCTGTTGTTGTGCGTGCGTGCGATCGACAGGGATATTCCGATCGTCCTGATGTCCGGCCATGGCGACATCCCCATGGCGTTGCGCGCCATGCGAGACGGCGCTTGGGATTTTCTTGAAAAGCCCGCTGATCCGGTGCACCTGATAGAGACGGTGCGTCGCGCCCTCGATCATCGCCGTCTGCTGACCGAAAACCGCCGCCTGCGGCTCTCGATTGCGGCTGATGGCTGGGAAGCGCGCCTGATCGGCCATTCTGCGCCGATGGTGACACTTCGCGAGCGCCTGAAACGCATCGCCGGCGCGGCGACCGATATCCTCGTTCTGGGCGAAACCGGCACCGGCAAGGAGGTGACTGCGCGGGCGCTGCATGATTTCAGCGGACGCAAGGGCCGCTTCGTCGCCATCAATTGCGGGGCGATCCCCGAGACGATGCTGGAATCCGAGCTGTTCGGCCATGAGGCTGGGGCGTTTACTGGTGCCCGGGAAAAACGTGTCGGCAAGATTGAACATGCGCATGGCGGCACGCTGTTCCTCGACGAGATCGAATCCATGCCGCTTGCTTCGCAGGTACGCCTGCTGCGTGTGCTTCAGGAGAGGGTCATCGAGCGGCTCGGCTCCAATGATGAGGTGCCGGTTGATCTACAGGTCGTCGCCGCGACGAAGGCAGACTTGCATCAACTTGCACGGCAGGGGAAATTCCGCGAGGACCTTGCGTACCGCCTCGACATCGCTCGGGTGGAAATCCCGCCGATCTCGGCGCGCAGAGGAGACATCGGGCTGCTCTTCCGGCATTTTCTCGACCTCGCCTCCCGGCGCCAGGGACGCGCCGCGCCGCGCGTCGAGGCGACCTTCCTTGCCGATCTTGATCGCCGGAACTGGCCGGGCAATGTGCGCGAACTCCGCAATGTCGCGGAGCGCTACGTGCTCGGCCTTGAGGACATGCCGGTTAGCGCCAATGCCGATGCTGGCGAGATGCTGGAGGCGCGCATGGACCGTGTGGAACGGGCGATCCTGCTCGACAGTCTAGCCGAACAAGACGGCCGCATCGGCGCAACGGCTGATGCGCTCGGTATCTCACGCAAGACGCTGTACCTCAAAATGCGCAAACATGGGCTCGGCGGGGACAGCGACAAGGAGGCGTGAGGTTACCGTTCTGACCCCGCTTCGCAGGGGCGATGTTACCTTTGTTTCCCATTTTTTCCACGGGAATCCCAGTTTTCCGGCGTTTCGTCAACTGGCACGGGGCTTGCTAACTTTCTGATGACCGCTGAATTGCCGGCGGTGCCATTGGGAGGAAACCAATATGCTCAAGACCATTGCTGCGGCGATGTTGATGTCGGCCGCCATGATCACAATCGTTCAGGCCCAGGATGGTGGAAAGGTCACCGTCATCACGTCCTTCTCCAAGGACGTCACCGATCCGTTCAAGGCCAGCTTCGAGGCGGCCAATCCGGGCTGCACGCTCGACGTGCAGAACAAGAGCACCAGCGCCGGGGTTAAATTCGTCGACGAAACGAAGAGCAACAACCAGGTCGACCTATTCTGGGCCTCCGCGCCGGACGCCTTCGAAAACCTGAAGGGCCGCGCGCTGCTTGCCAAATTCACGCCCTCCGTCACCGGGCTGCCGGAAAAGGTCGGCTCTTATCCGGTTAACGATCCGCAAGGCTATTATTTCGGCTTTGCCGCGTCGGGCTACGGTATCATGTCGAACGATCGCTACCTGGAGGCCAACAAGCTGCCGCAGCCCCGCGAGTGGAGCGACCTCCTGAAACCGGAATATCATGACCATATCGCGATCGCCGCTCCGTCGCGCTCCGGCACCACACATCTGACGATTGAGACGATCCTGCAGGGCGAAGGCTGGGAAAAGGGCTGGGCAACGCTGACCGGCATCGGAGGCAATCTCCAGCAGGTGACCGAGCGCTCCTTCGGCGTTCCGGATGCCGTCAATTCAGGCCAGACGGGCATCGGCGTCGTGATCGATTTCTTTGCCTTCTCGGCACAGGCGAGCGGCTTTCCGGTGAGCTTCAGCTACCCGTCGGTGACGACCGTGGTGCCGGCCAATATCGGCATCATCACCAATGCGCCGAACCAGAAGGGCGCCGAGGCATTCGTGAATTACCTGCTGTCGGAAAAAGGCCAGGCTGTGCTGCTGGAGCCGACGATCCGCCGTTTGCCGATCAATCCGGCACTCTATGCCAAGGCGCCGGAAGGCTTCCCCAATCCCTTTAAGGATCCGCGTTTCCAGTCGATGATCACCTTTGATTCCGACATCTCCAAGAAGCGCACGGACGTCGTCGATGCCCTCTTCGACCAGCTGATCACCTTCCAGCTCGACAGTTTGCGCGACGCAACGAAGGCGGTCCACGAGGCCGACAAGGCATTGGCTGCCAACAACCAGGCCGAGGCCCGCGCGCTCTTAGAGGAAGCCCGCAAGCTGATCTCCGCCATGCCGGTCACGGCGGACGAGGCGGCAAGCGACGAGACCCGCGCGGCCTTCACGGGCGGCGAGGAGAAAACCGCACGCCAGGCCGAGCTTGAGCAGAAATGGGCCGCTTTCGCCGGCGAGAAATACGCCGCTGCCAAGGCGAAGGCCGAGCAGGCACTCGACCTGATCGACTGACGGTTACGTCCTATGGAGGCTGCTTTCCGCCAAGGTGGGCAGCCTCTTCCGATCCCATGTTCTCGCTGCCCCTGGCACCCAACGGCTGCCGGGCCGGCCGACCTCATTCCGGAGACTGCCGTCATGGCTTTCGCACTCTCATCCAACCCGATCCGGCGCATGACCGCGCGGCCCGGGCAGGTCCTGGCGGTGACGCTGATCGCGCTGTTCCTTGCGATCTTCCTCATTATTCCCGCTGGCACCGTGATCTATATCGCTTTCACCGAGAAGGGCACCGGCGCATTGACTGCGGTGAACTTCATCGATTTCTTCAATACCGATCTCTTTCGCCGCGCCTTCTTCAACTCGGTTTATGTCTCGACCATGTCGGTGGTCTGGGCGACGGTAATCGCGCTGCCGCTCGCCGTCTTGACGACGCGCTTCGACTTCCGCGGCTCGCTGGTCATCCAGACGCTCGGTTTCGTGCCGCTTATCATGCCGCCCTTCGTCGGCGCCGTGGCGATGCAGCTGCTTTTCGGCCGCAACGGCACCGTCAACCTGCTCTTGAATGACTGGCTCGGCATCCGCATCCCTTTCATGGAGGGACTGAACGGCGTCATCTTCGTGCAGTCGCTGCACTATTTCCCTTTCATCCTCATCAATCTGTCGACAAGCCTGCGTAATATCGACCGGTCAATGGAAGAGGCGGCACAGAATCTCGGCTCATCTGGCCTGCGGCTCTTCCGCCGCATCGTTTTTCCGCTCGCCATGCCTGGTTATCTCGCCGGTGCCTCGCTCGTTTTCGTTAAAGTTTTCGACGATCTCGCCACACCGCTGCTCCTCAATGTCAAGGACATGCTGGCGCCGCAGGCCTATCTTCGCGTCACCTCCGTTGGCCTGACGGACCCGATGGGTTACGTCATCTCGGTCATCCTCATCGTTGTCTCGATCTTCGCCATGTGGCTTTCCGCCGTCGCCATGCGCGGCAAGGACTATTCCACGACGCAGCGCGGCGGGGGCGGTCTCGTGCGCCGCAAGCTCGGATTCGGGGAGAGCGTCGTCGCTTATGGCGTCGTCGGACTCATCCTGCTGCTCGTGCTGTCGCCACATATCGGCCTGCTGCTGCTCTCCTTCGCGACTGTCTGGTCATTCAGCCCGCTGCCAGATGCCGTCACGGTCGCCCATTACAGCCGGGTGTTCGGCGAAAGCTCGATCTACATCAAGAACACGCTGATCTATGCCAGCCTAGCCGGCCTGATCGACGTGGTGGTCGGCGGCGCTATTGCCTATCTCGTGTTGCGTACCAAGATTATCGGCCGGCGCTGGCTCGACTGGGCGGCGACGTCGGCGCTCGCCATTCCTGGCGTCGTGCTCGGCATCGGGTATCTGCGCACCTTCTACGGCGTTACGCTGCCGGACGGCACGCCGCTCGCCACGCTCTGGATCATGGTCGTTTTGGCGCTTGCCATCCGCCGTCTACCCTATGCGCTGCGCGCCTGCTACGCCGCCCTGCAACAGGTCTCGGAATCGCTGGAGGAAGCAGCGGAAAATCTTGGCGCGACCAAGCAGCGGACGATCCGCCGCATCGTGCTGCCGCTGATGACGGGCGGCCTTCTCGCCGGCTTCATCACCAGCTTCTCCACCGCCGCAGTCGAGCTCTCGGCAACGCTGATGCTGATCCAGAGCAATTCCGACGCGCCGCTCGCCTATGGCCTCTACGTCTTCATGCAATCGCCCGCAGGGCGAGGGCCAGGTGCCGCCCTGGGTGTCATCGCCGTCGTCATGGTCGCGCTCTGCACGCTGCTGTCGCACTACGTCATCGAACGCCGGCAGAAGGCGCTGGGAATGTCGAAATAGAATCCGAGAGGAACAAGAATGACCATTACCATCAACAATGCCGAACTGGCCGTCAGCCCCGCCAAAGCGATCAGCATCCAGGATGTGAACCTCTATTATGGTTCGCTGCATGTGCTGAAAGACATTAATCTCGAAATTCAGCCTGGCGAATTCTTCGCTTTCCTCGGCCCGTCGGGCTGTGGGAAGACGACGCTGCTCCGCCTTATCGCCGGCTTCAATAATGCCCAGAAGGGGCGCGTGGTCGTCGGCGGGCAAGACGTGCTCGACATGCCGCCTTGGAAGCGCGACATCGGCATGGTGTTCCAGTCCTACGCGCTCTGGCCGCACATGACGGTCGCCCGCAACGTAGCCTTTGGCCTTGAGGAGCGGCGCCTGCCGCGCGCCGAGGTGGAAAAGCGGGTGGCGGCGGCACTGGCACTCGTCGGCCTTTCACATTTGGCAGAGCGCCGGCCCTCGCAGCTTTCCGGCGGCCAGCAGCAGCGCGTGGCGCTTGCCCGCACCATCGCCATCGAACCAAAGGTGCTGCTGCTCGATGAGCCGCTGTCGAACCTCGATGCGAAGATGCGCGTCGAGGTTCGCCGGGAGTTACGCGAACTCCAGCAGCGGCTGAAGCTCACCACCATCTTCGTCACGCACGACCAGGAAGAGGCGAATACGGTCTGCGACCGCATCGCCGTCTTCAACGAGGGGAGTATCCAGCAGGTCGGTACGCCCATGCATCTCTACGAGAAACCGGCCAACCTTTTTGTCGCCAATTTCCTCGGAACGGCCAACATTCTGGATGGCAAGGTCAGCGGTACAGGTGCCGCGCGCAGCTTCGAGGTCGAAGGCGGCGGCAGCATCCCGGTGCCGGAGAGCGTGGACGTTCCGGCGGGTTCAAAGCTCGTCTTCCGCCCGCAATATGCAACGATCGGCACGGTGGAGTCCGGTGCCGTGCCGCTCAACGGCACGATCGCGCACCGGGAATTCCTCGGCGCGACGGTACGTTACGGCGTCCAGGTCGGTACGGGGACGGTGCTTGTCGATGCCCCCTTCCATTCCGGCGATGCGTTGCTCGCCCCTGGCAGCAAGACGGTGCTGGGCGTCAAGCCCAGTTCTGTCCTCTGGCTCGCCGATTGACCGACGTACCTTCGCCGCCCGGCGGCGAAGGTCTTCTCCCGCAAAGGTTTGAATGACATGACATCCTCTCTGCCGCCCCTCCTCGTCATCCGCCACGGGGAAACCCAATGGAACGTCAGCGGCCGTCTGCAAGGCCGCCTCGACACGCCGCTGACGGCGAACGGCATGCGCCAGGCGCTGGCGGTGGCCGCCCGGCTCGCGGAAACCGTTGCCGGTTTCGAGGACGCGGCCTTGTGGGTCAGTCCACTTGGCCGCGCAAGGCAGACGGCCTCCATCCTCGCCGACGTCTGGTCTCTTCCCTTCGAGCAGTTTATCGATGCGCCGATGCTCGCCGAGCGCGGCTATGGAGTCTGGGAGGGACTGTCGCATGGCGACATCGAGCGAGACCTTCCAGATCAGTATGGCGCCCATGCGGCGGACCCCTGGGACTATTGCATGCCGGACGGAGAAAGCCGAACGGCGCTTACCGCGCGGCTCGGGTCGTGGATCGCAACACTCGATGACACCCGGCCGCATGTCGCGGTTACCCACAGCGGCTGCCTGCGCGCCCTGCGTGGCATCTATGCGCGTGCTTCGCGTGCTGACATCCTGGCCTACAGCGAGCCGCAGACGGCTGCATTTCTATTGACCGAGAACAGCGAGGTTCTACTCGGGGTCGCACCAGCCCTGCTGCGTGCAATCGGATGCGAGAGCGAAGGCCGAACGGTCTGGATATAAGGCGCTGGGCGCTCAAAGCAGTTCCAGACCGAACAGCTTGCCAAGTAGGAGGGACAACTTATTCTGTCCTGTCTCCCAAATGGCAAAAAAGAAGGAACCCAAAAGTTGCGGGTTCCTTCTTTTGTCTTCCTGTTGCTCGCGCTACCGACGTCTTGGTGGTTCTTACGGCTGGTAATCTGCCGGCGCGATGATCTTGCTGAAGTCGTAGGTGGCGACCTTGTCCTTGGTGACGAGAAGTGCGGGGGCTTCGATGCGGCCGAGAACCTTTCCGCCTTCGACGGCTGCGACTGCTTCGCGCATGGCGTCCCGGCCCATCGATACGGCCGGTTGCAGCGAGGCACAGGTCAGAGTGCCGTTCTCGAGCGCTGCCCTTGCCTCATCGTTGAGGTTGGAGGTAGAGACCTTGACCTTCTCGATTGTTCCAGCAGTCCCCAGCGACTTGATGGTCTCGACAGCCATCGTATCGGCGGCGGTGAAGATGCCATGCATGTCGGGATAAGCCGTCGCCCAGTTTGTCGCCGCAGCGCCGGCATCCTGTGGGCTGCCAGCCTTTTCATCGATGATCTTGATGTCCGGGAAGTCTGCCGCCATGGTGTTCTTGAAACCAGTGACCCGCAGCTTTGCCCAGATTTCGTCTGGCCCGGCAAACAGTCCAACTTCGCCTTTACCGCCAATCGCCCGGCCGATGCAGATGCCCTGCAGGCGGCCCATACCGATATTGTCGGCACCAACGAAGGATGTCAGGCGGTCGGATTTCGGCGGTACCGAAAGGGCGATCACCGGAATACCCTTGTCGATGGCTTCCTCCACGGCTGGGCCAACGGCAGCGGCATCGGCAGCGCCGATGATGATGGCCGCGACCTTCTTGTCGATGAATCCACGGATCTGCTCGATCTGCAGCTTCGCCTTGTCCTTGGCGTCAGCCTTGATAAGCGAATAGCCGTGCTCTTTGCTGGCCTGCTCAACACCGTAAAGCCCGGCCTTCCAGAAGGCGGAGGCGAAATAGGGCACTGTCACCCCGATTGTCTTTTGTGCATCCGCATTGGCCGGTGCAGCCGATACGCCTGCCGCAGCGAGTGCCAGTGCCATTGTCATATACCGTGCATTCTTTCCCATGATTTCTCCTCCAGAATTTGGGTGGTGAATTTCGTCGGGAAGCGTCAAAAACGCGTCGCCGACATCAGGTATCCAATACAGTTAATATGTATGCACAGATATCAATAGGAATGCAAATATATAAATATGCACACCTTCAATAACGACTTGCGGACGGTCCGCACAAGCGCGTGATGCAGCCATCTGCGAAACCGCGCGGCCATGTGCTGCCAGGAGTGGGGGTGAGTGGAAGAGACATAGGAACAGGGGGCCCTCCGCTGCTTGCCGGAGATGCTAATGACCCGAGCGCGAGGAATAGAAGCTGCTGGAGAACGCTCATCAGGCCCGCGCACCTATCGCTAAAGGCGGGGGAATGTCGGCAGCTGCATCGACCGGATTAGTCGTGCTTCCGGTGTCAACTTGTCTCAGGTTGCAGAGGTTTTTATTGACCTGCCGCGGCCGCGAACCGCCGCATCACGCCAGCACTGAGACGGGCGCTGTGTTCGGAGAGCGCCGCAAAAGCGCCCGCAGCATCGTTGGCCCGTATGGCGTCGACGATTTTTTGATGTTCGTCGAGCGACTGCTGCAGCCGCACATCCGCTGGTCCTGCCTGTTGCTGGCGGAAGGGGGCCAGGCGGGC
The DNA here is from genome assembly GCF_965279435.1 of Pararhizobium sp. Lineage (NCBI taxonomy): Bacteria > Pseudomonadati > Pseudomonadota > Alphaproteobacteria > Hyphomicrobiales > Rhizobiaceae > Pararhizobium > Pararhizobium sp. The sequence goes on along the minus strand of NZ_CBDIHY010000002.1, from coordinate 3,012 downwards.
ACGCAGTTCGACGGCCATCGCTGCGATCGTGACATTGTGCGCACCGCGGCAGATGGCGTCGTGGAAATTCCGGTTGATGTCGCGGCAGCCGTCGAGATCCTGGTTATCGACGCAGGCAGCATATTGCCGGTGCAGCTCGTAGAGCTGCTCGCGCTCCATCGCCGTCATCCGCTGGGCCGCCATCCGTGCGCAGGATGCCTCGATCTCGCCTTCGGCTTCCAGCATGTCTGCCATCCGCTCCATGTCGATTCGAGCAACGATGCCGCCCCGGCGTGGGTTCATCTCGATCAGGCCGCGAGCGCCGAGCTCACGCAGCGCCTCACGGACCGGGGTGCGCGAAACGCCATATTTTTCGGCGATCACCTTTTCCTCGAGCTTCTGCCCGGGTGCCATGGCACCCTTGGCGATCTCTTCCGCCAGAGCGTGATAGATCTGTGAGGCGATAGTCGTCATGCGCGTGGCTTTCCGGTCTTCACGACAAAGTGCGGTTCGCCAGACGGCAAACCCAAGTCGATTTAACGATAGGCTTGAACTTATGCAAGTTGAGCGGTCAACGGGCGGCCTGCAAGACAAGATCGGAGATTGTGCATCACTGCATCGATCTGCGCCCGCTCCGATGCCGGCGAACGCCCCGCCATATGCGGCGTGAGAACCACATTGTCCAGTCGGCGCAGCCTCTCCGGCAGGATCGGCTCGCCTTCGAAGACATCAAGTCCGGCGCCGGCGATGCGGTTATTCTCAAGGGCTGCCATCAGTGCCTGGGTATCAACGACCATACCGCGCGAGATGTTGATTAGGAAACCGCCTCGGCCGAGTGCTTCCAATACGGGTTCACCGACCAAGTGCCGGGTGGATGGGTCGCTCGGGCAGGAGACCACCAGAAAATCGCTGTTTGTGGCAAGCGCCGTCACATCGTAATAATGTTGCCACGAAACGTCGACCTTGCTGCGTGTGGTATAAGCGATGCTCATCCCGAAGGCCTCGGCTCGCCGGGCGATCGCTTTGCCGATATTGCCGAGTCCGATGATGCCAAGCCGCGCGCCAGACAATGTCGGCCGGGCCGAACGGATCGAGGCCCAGGCGCCATCGCGCAAGGCGCGGTCGCGCACGCAGATCTCCCGCGAGACGGCCAGCATCAAGGCCAGCGCGTGGTCGGCAACGGTTTCCATATTCGTGTTGGGCGCGTGGGTGACATGCACGCCTTGCCGGCGCGCAGCGTCTATGTCGATGTTTTCGTAACCGGCGCCATAGGCGCAGATCAGCTTCAAGTTTGGCATCCGTGCCATATCTCCAGAGGACAGTCCCGTGCTGCCGTTGGTGAGCACAGCATCTATACCGATTTTGTCGAACTCCGGTGATCCGCTGCCCGGTCCGCCGGGCAGCGTGATCACGTCGTACAAGCTGGACAGTTCTGACAGGCAAGTGTCGGAAACCGGTATCGTAACCAATAACGTCGGTTGCTTCATCGGAAAGTCTCCAGCCGTAGGCTCTGTATGGTGTCCTGGATCAATGCTTGGCGCCTCTCCAGCCCTTGCGCCGGCGTGAACCCTCGCTGGCGCAAGAAAGGGCCTGATCAGGCGGCCTTGACGTTCTTGACTGCACCCTTCCAGCCATTTTCGGTGACGTCGAAAACGATGCCTTCAGGTGTCTTGTACTTGACCTCGTAGAAGACGTTCGGGTCCTTTTCCTTGCGGCCAGCCATATAGGAGCCGCCAGCATCGCGAACGAGCGCGTCGGTTTTCTCGACTGAGTCGACCCACATTCCGAAATGGATAAGGCCATTATAGCCCTTTTCGGTTTCGAAGCCCGGAACCGGCTCTTCGCCGAAGTTGAGCAGGGCGACGTTCATGACGCCGTCCGTCATGTAGACGCCACGCATGGCCTGGCCGGCGCGGGTCATGCCGAAGGCTTTTTCGAAGAACTGGGCGGCGGCCTCGGGATCCGAGACCGCGATGGCGAGATGGCGCAACTTTGCCATTGGAATTCCTTTCTGACGATGGTGGACCGTATGCGGGATGCATCCGTCAACACAAACATAAATCGATTTGTGTATGCAAATAATTATCTTTGTATGCAATAAGGTTGTCAAGTGTGTTTTTGGATGCTATCCAAATGCATAACGAGGCGCAGCAGAGCCGTAGGGGCCAGCACGCACAGATAATAAGCTGGAGGCATCGATGCGGTTTGCGGGATTGTCGGTCACCGATCAGGCGCGACTGGATGCGATAGGCAAAGTCTGGAATGACGATCTCGCGGCAAGCCGAAAGGTCGTGCTCGACGTCTACGGGCCGCATGTTGAAGCCAACGCCGGCGAGGGGACCATCACGGTTCATCGCGACATTGCCTATGGACCGGATGGCGCCCATCGACTCGACGTCTTCGAGAGTGCGTTTGCCTGCTCCGGCGGGCGTCCGCGTCCGGTCGTCGCTTTTGTGCATGGTGGCGCCTTCACGCGCGGCTCGAAAAGCGCCGGCGGGTTCATTTATGACAATGTGCTGCGCTGGTTTGCCCGCCAGGGTCTCGTCGGGGTCAATATCGAATACCGGCTGGCGCCACGCGCGCAGTATCCGGATGGCGCGCTCGATGTGGCGGCGGCAATCGACTGGATTGCCGGATCGGTCGGCCAATATGGCGGCGATCCGCGATCGATCCTGGTGATCGGACATTCGGCCGGCGGCTGTCATGTCGCCGGTTATCTTTACGATCCCGCAGTCGGGCGGATGCCCAATCCGGGGATCAAGGGGGCGGTGCTGATCAGTGCGCGCCTGCGCGCCGACCAGCTGCCGGACAATCCGAATGCCGACAATGTCCGGCAATATTTCGGGGATGATAGCGCCAGCTATGAGGCGCGATCCCCGGTCATCCATGCGGGATCCCGTGATTTGCCGGTCTTCGTCGCCGTTGCCGAGCACGAGAACCGCTACATCGATGCCTATGGTGCCGAATTCGTTCAGCGTCATGCGCTGCGCAGGGGAAAGGCGCCCCGTTTTCTTCAGCTGAACCGGCACAATC
>NZ_CBDIHY010000001.1:0-347261 GCF_965279435.1 Pararhizobium sp. | reverse complement strand
GTATGATGTTCTTGTTGTCGATCGTATGCTTCCCGGTCTGGACGGCCTGTCTGTCATCAAGGCGGTCAGAGCCGCGCGCGTCAAAGTGCCGGCGATCTTCCTGACCGCCATCGGCGGCGTTGACGATCGCGTCGAGGGACTGGAGGCCGGCGGCGACGACTACCTGGTCAAGCCCTTTGCGTTTTCCGAGCTGTTGGCAAGATTGAATGCACTCGCCCGCCGTCCACGCGCGACGGAGGAAAAGACAGTTTTGCGTATTGCCGATCTGGAGCTTGACCTCGTCAAGCGGCATGCCAGCCGGGCAGGCCAGGTCATCGATCTTCAGCCGAGGGAGTTCACGCTTCTCGAGGTGCTTATGCGTGGCGACGGGCGGGTGCTGACGCGCACCATGCTCTTGGAACTGGTTTGGGACTTTCATTTCGATCCGAAGACCAGCGTCGTCGAAACCCATATCAGCCGCTTGCGCTCAAAAATCGACAAACCATTCGACGTGCAGTTGCTGCACACTGTGCGCAATACGGGATACAGCATCCATGCGCCGCGCTAGGCTCTGGCGATCCACGCCTTTCCGCCTGGCAATGACCTTCGGCATGGTGTTCGTCATCGCCTTTGTCATCACCGGGTTTGTCACCTATCGGTTTCTGAAACAGGAATTGCTTCGGGAGCTAGATGCCTCCATCACGGAAATCCACGCCCTGGTTTCCTCAACTTATGCCCCGGACGATCTTGAAGACCTGATTTCGACGGTCAACACCTACGCCCAGCTAAACGAGACCGACCAGCGCATATTCTCCGTCATCGATGCCAGTGGCAAAGAGATCGCAGGCAATTTCTCCGGGAAGACCCTGCCCGAGGGAATTTCAAACACGTCCTCCCAAGATTTAGGCCTCAAAGGAGACGCCGATTACCGCGTGATGTCAGGCATGATTGGGGACAAACGGCTCATTGTCGGCCAGAGTTTCAACCAGACCGACAGGTTGGAAAACATCACTTTCGTCAGCTTCATCTGGGCGACGGTGCTGGTGATCGGGCTGGCCGTCATCGGGGGCATTCTGCTCGCATCCAGAGTGCAGCGACGGCTCGACGGCATCGCCAGTGCGATGACCGCCGTGTCGCACGGGCAGATCGACGCGCGGGTGCCGTTGCATGGCAATGGCGACGATATCGACACGGTGTCAGGCCAGATAAACCAAGCACTCGATCGGCTCTCTATCCTGATGGAAACAATGCGGCAGGTCAGCTCTGATATCGCCCACGAACTCAAGACCCCGCTAAATCGGCTGAAAATGCAGATCGAGACCGCAGTCGTTGCTGCTGAGCGGGGGCAACCGGATGCCATTGCGCTCGTTGGCGCTCGCGATGAGGTCGATCAGATCAATGCGACCTTCGAGGCCTTGCTCAGGATTTCGCAGATCGAAGCAGGTGCGAGAAAAACCCGGTTCCGGCAAGTTGACCTGACCACGCTGCTGACGTCGGTCGTGGAAATCTATGACGATGTTGCCGAGGACAGTCTTATGACCCTGACAACATCAATCGATCCGGCCAGAGAGTACCTGGTTCTCGGCGACTGGGAGCTGCTGACACAGATGTTCGTCAATCTGATCGAGAATGCCATCCGGCATTGCCCCAAAGGGACGCGTATCGAGGTCTCCTTGAAGCGAGACGGTGAGCACGCCGTGGCCTCGATCAGCGACAACGGTGCAGGCATTCCCGCCCATGAACGCGGCAAGGTCTTCCGGCGGCTCTACCGGTTGGACAAAAGCCGGACGACGTCGGGGAACGGCCTTGGCCTAAGCCTGGTCAGCGCCATTGCCGATCTGCATGGCGGACGGGTTATCCTGGTGGACAACAATCCAGGTCTGAGGGCGGAAGCCATCCTGCCACTGATATTATGAGACGAAGTATTCGTGGAGCGATACGACCTCAATCCGGTTTGCCTAAAAATCACGATTATCCGGTGACGGATCCCGCTTTGACGTGGGGCAAGGCGGAGGCCGACACTCAATTATTGGCCGATTTGAAGGCTGAGGTGACGAATGTTCAGATCCTTTCAAGGCGATCGAACGCAAAGAAAACCGACCATGCATCAGTCCACCGGATCGGCCCGGTATTTGTCCCTCAGACAACGTCTCCATCAAGGTCATCACCTCGCCATGCATCGCCTGGTCTCGTGTGAACATTCAGGACCGCGCTCTTGCCGGAAGGCGGGGGCCGTCTACATGTACTAGATGAGAGATTTCGATCTTTCGGGGAAGGAAACCGAATGACCGCACAAGTCGCCCCACTTAAAACAACCTCTGTGGAAGGGCGCTATCGCCTGCTTGTCGATGCCATTACCGACTATGCGATCTATATGCTCGACACCGAGGGTCGCGTTTCGAGCTGGAATGCGGGCGCCCAACGCTTCAAGGGCTACACCGAATCGGAAATTCTTGGAGAACACTTCTCCCGTTTTTACACGCCGGAAGACCTTGCCGCCAGTATTCCAACCAAGGCTCTCTCGGCGGCCGGCGCGGAAGGGCGGTTTGAGGCCGAAGGTTGGCGTGTCCGTAAGGACGGTGAGCGGTTTTGGGCCCATGTGGTCATCGACGCGATCCGCGACCAGCACGGTCAACTCATAGGTTTCGCCAAGATCACGCGCGATCTCTCGGAGAGGAAAGTCGCCGAGGACGTCCTGAAAAAGAGCGAGGAGCAATTCAGTCTGCTGATACAAGGGGTCACCGACTATGCGATCTACATGCTGGACCCGGACGGTAACGTCTCGAGCTGGAATGCGGGAGCTCAGCGCATCAAGGGCTATGGGCCGGACGAGATCATCGGGCAGCACTTCTCCCGCTTCTATACCGACGAGGACCGGGCCAAAGAACTGCCACGGAAGGCTTTGGAGATCGCCGCAAACGAGGGACGCTTCGAGAAGGAGGGATGGAGACTTCGCAAGGACGGTACGTGTTTCTGGGCAAACGTCATCATCGACGCCATATACCTTGCAGACGGCACGCTCATCGGCTTCGCGAAGGTTACGCGCGACATCACGGAGAAGCGGCAGGCCCAGCAAGCTTTGGAGCAAGCCCAGCAAGAGCTCTTCCAGGCGCAGAAGATGGAAGCCGTCGGGCAGCTGACCGGTGGTGTCGCGCACGACTTCAACAATCTCCTGATGGCAATCTTGGGCAGCCTCGAAATCGCGCGGAAGCGGGCGCTCGAGGGGCAGAATGTTGTCGAGCTCATCGACAACGCGATTATCGGCGCGAAACGGGGCGCTTCCTTGACTCAGCGGCTGCTCGCCTTCTCCCGCAAGCAGGACCTCAAGCTTGAGGTGGTGGATGCGCCGGCCCTCGTTAGAGAGATGGCTGAGCTGCTCCAGCGGTCCATCGGTCCGTCCATCGAAATCAGCACGACGTTTCCGCTTTCTCTGCCCCCGGTCTGGTCGGATCCGAACCAGCTCGAAAGCGCAATCCTCAATCTTGTGGTCAACGCGCGCGACGCCATGCCGGACGGCGGAATGATCGCGATCTCAGCTCGCAAGTATGTATTGGAAGAAAAACAAGTTCCGGACCTTCGTGCCGGCGAATACGTCTGCCTTTCCGTAAAGGACGAGGGTCAAGGCATGGACGCCGAAACTCTGGACAAGGCAACGACGCCGTTCTTCACGACGAAGGGCGTCGGCAAGGGGACCGGTCTCGGGTTGCCGATGGTGCAGGGGGTGATGGCCCAGTCTGGGGGGCGCCTGATCATGCAATCGACGCCAGGGCAAGGCACCACTGCCGAGCTATGGCTTCCCGTAGCGGAAATCACTGCTAAGCCTGAGCCCGCCGCAGAGACGCCATCGCGTGCCCCGATACCGCCCCTGACCGTCATGGCAGTTGACGACGATGGCCTCGTCCTCATGAACACTGTTCTGATGCTGGAGGACCTCGGGCACACAGTGATTGAGGCCAACTCGGGAGAAGAGGCGCTCCGGCTCCTCGAACATGGGCCGCTGCCCGACATCCTGATTACCGATCATGCCATGCCTCACATGACCGGCGCGGAACTGGTCAGGCAGGCGCTCGAACGGCACCCCGCGCTTCACGTGGTTCTTGCCACCGGATATGCTGAACTGCCGGGCGGCGAGGGGGCCGGGCTGGCGCGGTTATCCAAACCCTTCAGCCAGAAGCAACTGAACGAGGTTTTGGCTGCGGTGTCCGGGCTGTTGACTAGCCGGTGAACCCCTGCGCAAGGCGTTTGATCGGCGATAAGGTCCCCGGCGCTCCAGAAAGACCGCGCCGTTGTCATGATGATCGGCCCTTCCACACCAAAAGGGGGCCCGTTCCGATCGAGATGGCCGGTGATATCCGCCGGCAGGGCATGATCACATGCTCTCCATATCAATTTCGTTCCAGTGAATTATGGCAGCGGCCGGCAGGGAATGAGCGAGCGCCGATCCCGAGATTATCGATGCCTATAAGAAGACGGGCTTTGTTCGAGCGCAGATAGCTGAGGCAATCATCAGGATTATAGCAGGCACGACCATTACGGCGGCCGCAAACATTGCCCCTTTGAGCCCAACGACCTCGACGGCCCCACCGCCGACAATCACACCAAGGCCGATCGCACTGTTGAGCACCGCTGTGTGGAGCGCTGTTGCAGGCACCATTAGTGAGCCGGAAATTCGTAAAACCCAAGTTTGCAAGCCGGTAAACAGCGCAGAAATGGCGATCCCCCAGATCACCAACAGACCAGAGATTGGAACGATACCGAGTAAGGGGCCATAGATTCCAAGTGTCATCAAGGCAAATCCCATTGCAATTAACGCGATAAGAATGAAGGGTTTTAGAAAGCGGTCTACAAATGCCGCACTTAGAAGGTTGCCCAGAAAACCCGAAGCACCGAAGGCAAACAAAAGGCCGGCTATCATGTATGGAGTGACGACCGGTATTTGACTGATGAAAGGTTCGACGAAGGTGTAAGCGCCAAAATGTGCGGCGGCAGTTAGTCCGGTGATGACATATGTGATCAACAAATCACTGCGTCGGAACACCGCCGAAAATCCTTCACCTTTGGAAGACAAACCAATGGTGATGCGAGGAAGCACAACGGCTATCAAGACGGAGCAGGCGATACACATCAGCGCAAGGCAAGCAAATGCCGTACGCCAGCCGTCATATTGGCCGATAAGATTGACGAGAGGAACGCCCATGACGCTTGCGATCGTGATTCCTCCCAAAACGATCGAGGTGGCCAGTCCCATGCGCTGTACAGGCGCGATATGTGCCGCAGTGGCTGCCACTATTGCCCAGAACACACCATGGCCCAACGCCCCGAAGGCACGAGCCCAGAGGAGAGTTGAATACTCGGAGGATAGCGCCGCCAAGCCGTTTGATGCAGCCAATATCGGCATCAAAGAGACCAACAGCGGTTTGCGAGGGACCCGCTGGATCAGCCAGCCGGACATCAATCCGCTGCCGGCTCCAATCCAGGCGTACAAAGTCACGGTCAGCGCTATTGCCGAGGGTTCCTGACCCAAGTCGGCCGATATCTGCGACAGCAGACCGATAGGCGCGAACTCGGAAGTCACCATCGCGAAGGACGCTATGCAAAGGACACCTACCGAGCACCATATCCGTAAAGTCGAGTCAGCCATTTTTACATCCGTCCTTATTCACAGTCCCGGCAGCTTGGTCCTGAAACGGCTCTGTTGCAAATTTCCATTTTGATCATAATGGCCGTTGGTTGGTACGTCGATTACCTGGCAGCCTCGCGGTTTTCGAGGCTCTGAGCGAGCAGTGCTACCGCTTCCGTCAGCGCGCTTGGTCCGATGCCGAAAGCACGTTCAACAATGCGTGCTTCTCCACGGATGTCGCCCGTTAGGTTGAAAATCGCGGCCTGTCCTTTGCGCAAAGCGCGCATGACCTCGAAACCTTTGATCGTCGCATAGGCCGTTTTCAGCGTCTTGAACCCTCTCACCGGTTTGATCAGTTGCTTCAGCTTGCCGTGATCGGCCTCAACTACGTTGTTCAGATATTTGACCTGTCGGTGCACGAGTTCTACGGGACATTTGCTTTCGGCCTTCAATTGCGCAATGGCAATGCCATAAGTCGGGGCCTTGTCGGTGTTGATGACAGTTGGCTTTTCCCAGTCCTTCAGGCCATTCAAGGCCTTCCCGAGAAAGCGTTTGGCCGCTTTGGCATTGCGGGTCGGGGACAGATAAAAATCGATCGTGTTGCCAAATTTGTCGACGGCCCGGTAAAGATACGTCCATTGTCCGCGAACTTTCACATAGGTTTCATCAACGCGCCAACTCGTTGACTGCGGCCGGCGCCAGTGCCATCGCAACCGCTTTTCAATCTCCGGAGCATATCTCTGAACCCAACGATAAATCGTGGAATGATCGACTGGCACACCCCGTTCGCCCATCATTTGCTCAAGGTCGCGGTAGCTGACCCCATAGCGGCAATACCATCACACCGCCCACAAAATCACTTCACCCTGAAAATGACGCCACTTGAAATCGCTCATCAATAGTCTCGCCGAAAATCTTCGGCCCTCTTTCGGACATAAACGGGATTTTTGCAACAGAGCCAGCGAAGCTATAGGACGCGTTGGTAGCGTCGCCTTAACTTGGGTGGGGCACAGGATGGCCACGATGGTGGCTCGTTTATTCCGCGGTCGACAGGGTGATTTCGCGCCACGTGTTCATGGCGGCGTTTCGCAGTTTGCGATGTTCAGCAGTGCTCGCCCGGTTGCGGTGAAGATGGAAGAGGTTGGCGATCGGGCCGTGGATGGAGACGAAGCGCTGGCATTGTCGTGCCGACTTGAATCGGATCATACCTCGCTCTCGCCGTCGAACAGCCAGATGCGAATTCTCCGCCCGGTTATTGAGACCCTTATGCGAACGATGCTCGACACCGGGCATGATTTCCCTTTTGGCTGCGTCGTAGGATCTGAGCTTATCGGTGATCATGACACGCGGCGTGGCGCATTGGCCCTTCAGGAGCTTTCGCATCAGCTTCAAGGCCGCCTGCTTGTTCCGGCGGATCTGGATTAGAGCATCAAGAACATAGCCATCGGCATCAACGGCCCGCCACAACCAGTATTTTCTGCCCTTGATAGCAACGCCCATTTCGTCGAGATGCCACTTGTCGGCAAAACTTCCCCTGGTCCGCCGCCGGATGGAACGGGCATATTCTCGGCCGAATTTGGCAGCCCATTCCGCGACAGTCTGGAACGAGACTTCAATGCCGCGCTCGGCCAGCAGATCTTCCACATGACGCAGGCTCAGCGGAAAACGGAAGTAGAGCCAAACCGCATGCGCTATGATCTCAGCGGGAAAACGATGACGCCTGTAGCGGTGCGTCGTAACATCGGTCAGCGGGTTCGGGCTCATGCCCGTAAATACCGCCGCAAATGTTAAGGCGACGCTACCGCTTCAGAGGTGATTTGCACCCTTATCGACGTCGATCCAGGTCTTCTGATCAAACGACTGTGCCATAGCGTGGACGGTCTGCTCGATGCGTAGGCCCTGCTTGAAATCGATCGCTGAAAATGGCTCCCCCGCGATGGCGCGGATCAATTCGTGGCACTCAATGATTTTCAGGTCATTGAAGCCCAAGCCATGACCGGGCGCCGGAATGAACTGACCGTAAGGCGCATGAGCGGGGGCTGTCAGGACCCGGCGAAAGCCTTGTTCGGTGGTGTTGCCGTCAGCCTGATAGAGTTCGAACTCGTTCATGCGTTCCTGATCGTAGAGGATCGAGCCTTTGGATCCGTAAATCTGCAGCGCGATGCGGCCTTTGCGGCCCCACGCGGCGCGGTTTGCCATGAGCACGGCGGAGATACCATTGTCGAGCCGCATCAGGATGTTGGCGCCATCGTGGTTTTCGACCGCCCTACGGCCACCATCCTTCAAGGGACGGTCGGCATAGGGCTTTGCCATGTCGGCAATGACCGAATGCACATGGCCGAAGAGATACCAGAGCAGCGACAAGGGGTGCACCGCAAAATCATCCAGTGCACCATAGCCTGCCGACCGTTCGCTCTTCCAGTAGAAGGGCGCTTCGGGATCGGCCATGAAATCCTCGTCCATCTCGGCACGGACGTGGTTGACGGCACCGATCGCGCCATCATCAATCAGCGTCTTCATGTGCCGCAGGATCGGGTTCTGAATGTAGTTGTAGCCCATGATGGCAACCCTGCCGGACGCCTCGACGGCTTTCAGCATACGTTGCGCGTCGGGAAGTGCCGGCGACATCGGCTTTTCGCACCAGACATGTTTACCGGCTTCGAGCGCTGCAATGGCCATCTCGGCATGGAACTGGTTGGGGGTGGTGACAGAGACGACATCGACATCCGGATCAGCGATGAGCCGGCGCCAATCGGCCGTTGCCTTTTCAAAGCCGAACGCGTCGGCGCGCACGGTGGCAAGCTCCGCATTGGCTTCCGCCAGATGCACCAGCCTTGGGCGGGCGACGTCGCCGAAGACTGTTTTGACTGCATTCCAGGCCAGTGCATGGCACTTGCCCATATATCCCGTACCGATCAAGCCGACGCCCAATGGTTTCATATCGATTATCCTCGCCAGCTATCCTGCAGTCCGTCAGACCGTCTTGCGCTTTTTCTGTCTGTAAACATCGACCACGACAGCGGCGACGATGATCATACCTTTGACGATCTCCTGATAGTAGGCGTCCACCCGCAGGAAGGTGAAGCCGGAGGTCATGACGCCGAGGATGACCGTGCCGATCACCGTACCGGTGATCCGCCCGACGCCGCCGGCAAGCGACGTGCCGCCGATGACGGTGGCTGCGATCGCATCGAGCTCATACATGACGCCCATGCCGGCCTGTGCCGTCTGGGCGCGGGCAGCGGTGACCACGCCGGCGAGGCCAGCCAGCATGCCGGCGATGGCATAGACCTTTATCAGATGTGCCTCGACATTGATGCCGGAGACGCGGGCAGCCTGCACGTTAGCGCCGATCGCATAGGTGAACTTGCCATAACGGGTGTAGCGCAGGGCGATATGGAAGATGAGAGCGACGACGAGGAAGACGATGACCGGCCAGATGCCCGTGCCGATGAAGTTGAACTGGTCGGTCAGGCCGGAAACCGGCTGTCCCTTGGTGTACCATTTCGACAGCCCACGCGCCGACACCATCATGCCCAAAGTGGCGATGAACGGCGGTATCTTCGTCTTTGCGATCAGCCAGCCATTAATCAGGCCGGCGAGCAAGCCGACACAGAGCCCAAGGGTGATAGGGACGATGGCCGGAAGATCGGTCAGCGCCGGGTAGAGAGCCCGCGGCCAGGTCGAAGCCTGTGCCACGCTGGCGGCAATCATCGCGGTGACGCCGACAACCGAGCCGGAGGACAGATCGATGCCGCCGGTGATGATCACCTGCGTGACGCCGACCGCAATAATGCCGATAACGGCAACCTGCAGGATCATGATCGTCAGGCGTTGGGTGTTCATCAGGAAGCTCTGGCCGATAAAGATCCAGCCAAGCACTTCATAGACTAGGGCGATGCCGATCAGCACCAGGAAGATGTTGAATTCCGGCGGGATGCGCCGCTTGCTGGCCGACGACGATGCCGCTGCGGCCGAGGCCTCGATCTTGGTGCTCATTGTTGTGTCCTCCCTGATGGTATTTCTAAAAGCGCGCCATCACTGCGCTGCAAGTTCCATGACCTTGACCTGGGTTGCTTCCGCCCGGTCGAGGAAGCCCGTGACCCGGCCTTCATGCATCACCATGACGCGGTCGCTCATTCCGAGAACCTCGGGCATTTCCGACGAGATCATGATGACGGCAACACCGTCGCGGGCGAGTTCGGTTACCAGCCGGTGGATTTCCGCCTTGGCGCCGACGTCGATGCCGCGCGTCGGCTCGTCGAGGATGAGAATGCGCGGATTGGTCAAAAGCCAGCGGCCAATCAGCGCCTTCTGCTGGTTGCCGCCCGAGAGATTCTCGATGCGCTCCTGCAGGTTCGGGGTTTTGACCCGCAGCTTGCGGGCCATCTCCTCGCATTGCGCCGAGACGGCCTTCTGATCGACGAAACCCATCTTGACGAACTTGTCCTGCAGCACCGCGATCTGCATGTTTTCAAGCACGTCTAGAATCAGCAGGCAGCCGGTATCCTTGCGGTCTTCTGTGAGGAAGGCCATGCGGTTGCGGATCGCTTCCGTCGGCGAGCCGATCTTTACGGTCTTGCCGTTGATCTCGATCGAGCCGGAACTTGCCGGCGTTACGCCGAACAGCGTTTCCGCCACATTCGAGCGGCCGGAGCCGACCAAGCCGGCAACGCCGAGGATTTCACCGGCGCGCACCTCGAAGGATACATCGTGGAAGACGTCTTTCAGACAGAGGTCTTTCACTGACAACACGACATCGCCGATCGGCACCTCTTCCTTGGGGAACATCTGGGTAATCTCGCGGCCAACCATCATCTTGATGATGTCATCACGGGTTACGTCCGTGGACGCATGCGTGCCGATATATTTGCCGTCGCGGAACACCGAGAACTCATCGGCGATCTCGAACAACTCGTTCATCTTGTGGGTGATGTAGACGATACCGATACCCTGGCTGCGCAGGTCGCGGATGATGGTGAAGAGATGAGCGACTTCGCGCTCGGTCAGTGCCGATGTCGGCTCGTCCATGATCAGCACATCGGATTCGTAGGATACCGCCTTGGCGATCTCGACCATCTGGCGATTGGCGATCGACAGGTCCCGCACTTCGGCCTCAGGATCGAGTGCAATGTTCAGTCGCTTGAAGAGGTCAGCGGTTTTCCGGTTCATTTCACCATGATCGACGAACCCGAACCGGGTGAGGGGCTCGCGACGGATCCAGATATTTTCAGCGACGGTCATGAACGGCATCAGGTTGAGCTCCTGATGGATCATCGCAATGCCGTTTTCGAGCGCATCCAGCGGCGATTTCAGTTGAATATCGACACCCTTGAATTTCACTTCGCCTTTGTCGGGCGTGTAGATGCCGGCAAGGATCTTCATCAGCGTCGATTTACCGGCGCCGTTTTCGCCCATCAGCGCATGGACGGTTCCGCGCTTCAGGCGGAATGACACATCATCGAGCGCGACGACGCCCGGGAATTCCTTGCGAACGCCTTCGACGGCGAGAAGATATTCGGCCTTGGGTACGGCGCCACTGGCACGTACGGCTGCCATCGTTGTCGGACTAACCATTGTGGTGATGCCTCCCTGTCGCCTGTCTGGCTGGGACCTGCGCCGTAAGGCAGCAAGGTTTCCTCATAGTCTTCGTTGCGGGCGCAATGCGCCAGTCATCAACGAAACGGGGCAATCCGGGGCGCGGCTGAGCACGCCCCGGTGTTCAGGCTCAGTTCTTCGCCTGATAGTCCTTGAGGTTGTCCGGAGTGACCAGTTCGAAAGGAATATAGACCTTCTTTTCGACTGTTTCGCCGCGGGCAAACTTCAGGGCAGCGTCAAGCGCACCCTTGCCTTGACCAGCAGCGTTCTGGAACACGGTCACGTCGAGATCACCCGCTGCCATGGCAGCGAGCGCGTCCTGCGTCGCGTCGACGCCGCCGATCACGACCTTGTCCATAGGACGGCCAGCGGCTTTGAGCGCCTGAATGGCGCCGATCGCCATTTCGTCGTTGTTGGCGATAACGGCGTCAAACTCCAGGCCGGCCGAAAGCCAGTTGGTCATCAGGTCGGCGCCCTGGGTACGTGACCAGTTTGCTGTCTGCTCTTCAACGATGGTGATGCCCTTGCAGGCGTCCGTTGCCAAAACGTCGTGGATGTCCTTGGTGCGCATGCGCGCCGCCTGGTTGGAAAGCTCACCCATCATGACGACGGCCTTGCCCTTGCCGCCGAGCAGCCTGCAAACTTCCTGGGTTTCGAGTGTGCCGGACTCAATTTCGTTGGATGCAACGAAAGCCTGCTTTTCCGGGAGCGTGTCGATGTTGATCGGTTCGCGGTTGACGTAAACCAGCGGAATGCCGGCATCGGCGGCAATCTTCGACATAGCGGCAGTCGCATCGGTATCGACGGGGTTGACGACGATGGCATCGACGCCGGCAGCAATGAAGTTCTGGATCTGGCTCTGCTGCTTGGCCACGTCGTTCTGCGCGTCTTCAACCTGCAGCGTGACGCCGTCGAGCGTCTTGGAATAATCCTGCATGCCGTTGCGCAGAACGGTCAGGAAGTTGTCGTCGAACAGCGCCATTGAAACGCCGACGGTTTCGGCATGCGCCGCTGTCGACATCATCACAGCCAGGGCTGCACTCATGATCATTTTCTTCATGTGTAGTTCCTCCACAAAACGGTGACCGGCGACCACCCTCCACAAGCCGGAGGCACCCCGTTCCCGGCGGCGCCCAATTCCCGTAACCCGCCTCTCCCAGGCGGGTCTTGCATCAAAACAGAATAAAAAAACCGATATACTGTTAATACGGAATATGTATTCCATTTTATGAAAACATCGTCAAGGGCGTTCCAGCTGATAATCGCGCAAAAGCATCCGATGGAACGCCCTTGAGATCATACCGTGGCCGAGAGGTAGCTCATGCTCTTGCCGACGGCGGCCTTGATGTCGGCTGACTGATGCACTTCCGGCGAGAAGGGTTCGAAGGAGAAAAGCCCGCTATAGCCGCTGTCCTGGAGTTTCCGAACCTGGCCGGCATTGTCCAGCCGGTCGGTAGCGTCGACGAGGATGCGGTGCGGATCGCGCATGTCGTCTACCGCAACACCCGGATCTGCAACGCCGGATATGTGGACCAGGCCCGTCATTTCAGGATGGATTTTTTCTTCTCCTGCGAGATGGTGATGGAACGTGTCGTGCACGACCTTGAACGTTCCTTCGCCGCCGATTGCCCGAATGCCTTCGACGGCTTCGGTTTTGGAACGCAAGGAGCACATTTCGAAACCGAGCGGTTCGACGAGGCCTGTGATCCCGGCCTTCTCGAGCATCGGCTTTAACGCAGTCAGCGCTTGCTGCAGATTGGCCTGCCGCTCGCCATCCTTTTGGCCGCTGCCGTCGTTGACCGGAACGAGAACCAGTGCGTGGGCGCCACACTCCAGTGCATAGGTGATCAGGTCCTGTGCTTCGCTCGCACGCTCGTTGGTCCATTCGTTGAACCGTTGCAGTGCATTGATCGAGATGATCGTCTGTCCGTGCTTCTCGGCCAGCGCCTTGACTGCCGCAGCAGGCGTTCCGTCGATAATGGCGTTACCGGCAAGGTCGTTGCGGATTTCGACGGCGGAAATGCCGAGCGATGTGGCGAGCGCAAAGAATTCGTCCAGTGGTAATGCCGGCGCGGTCATGTGGTTGAGGGCAAATGAAAGGGTCGTCACGGATGTTCCTCCTGCAAATGAATTCGAAAGGAAAGATGCCCAGCACGCGGAATTCATGCATCGGACACGTGGTCTTTCGGGAGGAGAGGATCATCAGCTTACGAGGGTCTAGTCAAAGTGGAAGGTGCACGCTTCTCTTGCATCCTTGAGAGAATTCATCATCGGGATGATGTAATTTTATCATTCCGGTGCGCACGCTAGATGTTTTCAGGCGTGAATATATCAAATGGAAGGAATGTCTGACCCGGAACGCCGGCAACGCCCCGGTCGATTGCGCCAACCATCAGGGCGACGAGCTCGCGCGCGAGATCGGCGACGGGTGTCGATATCGCCATGGTCACGATATCGTCGGCGAGGGCCGCACGCGATTCAGGGGTCAGTTCATTGACGACGACAAGAAGCTTTCCCGCCAGGTTTTCTTCGGCGACGGCTGAAATCGCGCCCTCCATGCCCCCGCCACAGACGTAGAATCCAACGAGGTCGGGATGGCGCTGCAGCAGGTTCAGCGTCGCCTCGTGGGTAATCTCGGCTGTTTCCAGATTGACCAGCGTATCCAGAACTTCGAACTCAGGCACGTTTTCGCGAAAATAGGACCGAAACCCGATTTCCCGCAGTTCGTGCCCGTGGAACCGATGGCTGCCGACGAAAACGGCCACCTT
Source organism: Pararhizobium sp. (assembly GCF_965279435.1). NCBI lineage: Bacteria > Pseudomonadati > Pseudomonadota > Alphaproteobacteria > Hyphomicrobiales > Rhizobiaceae > Pararhizobium > Pararhizobium sp. Next base: position 333,296 of record NZ_CBDIHY010000001.1, on the reverse strand, counting down.
TCCCGGCTTTCGCGCAGCCTTGGAGATCATCCAAGCTGCAGTGCGCCCCGCTTTCCGGTTGTTGAGCCCGACATACCCTTCGCGTACACCCGTGGCGAAATCAGACAGAAGCGAGAAGACGGGAATGCCGCGTTCCTTCAGTTCCTCGACGGCCGTCGTCACGGCGGGATAATCCGGCCCTACAAGCGCGATTGCCTGATTGCGCGCCGCCATGCTTTTCAGCTTTTCCGTGATGGCCGCCGGTGTCGAACTTGCGGCGAAATCAATCTGCGGCGTCACGCGGATACCTGGGGCGGAGAGGGCTGCGTTTTCAATCTCCTTCGCCAAGGTTTGATAAAAGAACTGGTTCGGCTTCTGCAAGATGAAGCCCAGCCGGTATTGCGGCAGGTCCTCAAACACCCGCTGACGCAGCAGGCCAACGGCATGGTAGCCGATCGATTTTGCCGCCTCGTAAACCCTGCGCGCGGTCTCTTCGCGCACACGGTGGCGACCGTTCAGGACACGGTCCACCGTCGCCACGCTAACGTTGGCTGCCTTGGCGAGATCGGTAATGGTCGGTCGTCCGGTCATGTCCACTCCTGATGTATTCTTTCATTCTATCATCGCATGATTGATGTCTTTTGATAGAATATATCAAGGCTGCATTGAGCCCCGGGCAAAGTCAACCTATCCTGCTGATCAGAGAAAAGCACAACGGCATCCTGTGCCGGAATGAGGCCAGGGAGGATCAGATGGACAGGGTTGTCACAAAACGCGATTACAGTCTGCTTGGGCGCGATAGCCGGGCTGCCGTCGAAAGCGGCCTAGCTGCGGCTGAATGGTATCATACCGACATTCCCCGCAAGCAGATGAAGGAATTGATGAAGCGCGAGGATGGTCCTGCCATCCGCGATACGGCGCTCTGGCTCGGCAGCATGGTGGTCACCGGTGCGCTTGGCATCTATTTCTGGGGCTACTGGTGGTGCGTGCCGTTTTTCCTGATCTATGGCGTGATGTACGGCTCGGCATCGGATTCGCGCTGGCATGAATGCGGTCATGGCACAGCATTCAAAACGCGCTGGATGAACGACGCCGTCTACCAGATCGCCTGCTTCATGATCATGCGCAATCCCGTCACCTGGCGCTGGAGCCATACGCGGCACCACACGGATACCGTCATCGTCGGGCGCGATCCCGAAATCGCCGTCATGCGCCCGCCGGATCTGTTTCGCCTTGTGCTCAATTTCTTCGGTATTCTCGATGCCGGCTACGGCATGATGGACATGGTCCGCAATGCATTCGGCGTGATCAGCGATGCAGAAAAGACATTTATTCCCGAGCAAGAGCAACCGCGTGTGGTGACTGTCGCGCGGATCTGGTTGGCGATCTACGCCGCGACCATCGCACTCGCCATCTACATGGGATCGATCCTTCCCTTGATGCTGATCGGCCTGCCGCGCCTGTACGGCGCCTGGCATCACGTCTTGACTGGCCTTCTGCAGCATGGCGGGCTGGCGGATAATGTCACCGATCACCGGCTGAATAGCCGAAGCGTCTACATGAACCCCTTTAGCCGGTTTGTGTACTGGAACATGAATTACCACGTCGAACATCACATGTTCCCGATGATCCCGTACCACGCGCTGCCGCAGCTGCATGAGATGATCAAGCACGACCTGCCGGCGCCGAACACATCGATGCTCGAAGGGTATCGCGAGATGATCCCGGCCTTTCTTCGCCAGCTCAAGAACGAGGATTATTTTCTCAAGCGCGAACTGCCGGCAACAGCCAAGCCTTACCGCGAAGAGTTTCATGCAGACCAGATCGCCGCCGAATAGAGCGGTGCGGATATAAAATCGAAATGGAGGAGACGATGAGCAATTGGGTGGAAGTCTGCGCGACGGACGAGATCGACGAAGAGGACGTCATGCGTTTCGATCACGAGGGCAAAACATTTGCGGTCTATCGCAGCCCTGACGACAAGTTCTTTGCCACTGATGGTCTTTGCACGCATGAAAAGATCCATCTGGCCGACGGATTGGTGATGGACGACATCATCGAATGTCCCAAGCACAACGGCCGTTTCAACTACAAGACCGGCGAAGCAAAGGGTGCTCCCGTTTGCGTCAACCTGAAGATCTATCCGGTCAAGGTCGAGGCAGGCACCGTCTTCATTTCCCTTTCGTGAGAGAGCTTTCCATGTCGCACATCGTCATCATCGGTGCGGGAGAATGTGGCGCGCGCGCCGCTTTCGCCCTCCGCGAAAAGAGTTTCGACGGACAGATCACGCTGGTGGGCGCGGAAGAGCACCTGCCGTATGAACGGCCGCCTCTGTCGAAAGATGCGTTATTGCATGGCCACGAGCCAAAATTTGTGTCGGAGGCCGCCCACTATACGGAGGCGGGCATTCAGGTGCTGACCGGCGTCAGCGTCGAAAGCATAGACACGGCCGGAAAATCAGTCGGGCTTTCCAATGGCGACAAGCTGACCTACGACCGGCTGTTGCTTGCGACTGGTGCGCGGCCGCGGCCCTTTCCCGGCCTCGCCGGGGCGAGCGACCGGATCAAGACATTGCGAACCCATCACGACGCTGTCAGTATTCGTGCGGCGCTGCAGCCCGGCAAGCACCTTGCTGTCATTGGGGGTGGGTTCATCGGCCTGGAGCTCGCCGCAACCGCGCGCAAGCTTGGTGCGCAGGTAACGCTGGTCGAGGGACTTGCCCGTATTTTGACGCGCGGCGTACCGGAGCCCGTGGCGGCAATCATTGCCGAACGCCATCGGGCGGAAGGCGTTGAAATCCTCTGCGGCACCAGGATTGAAGGTCTGACGGAGGGACGCGATAATGCCAGCATTCTTCTGGAGGATGGGCGAATAATCACCGCTGACATGATTGTGGTTGGCATTGGTGCCGTTCCGAATGTCGAGCTTGCCCGCGATGCCGGACTTGCGATCGACAATGGTATTGCGGTTGACCAGCACTTGAGGACATCCGCCCCGGATATCTATGCGGCGGGAGACTGCTGCTCCTTTCCCTTGGCCTATTATGACGGCCGGCGTCTGCGACTGGAAGCGTGGCGCAACGCGCACGACCAGGGCAATCTTGCCGCAGTCAACCTGATGGGCGGCGAAGAGGCGATATCGGCGGTGCCGTGGTTCTGGTCCGATCAATACGATCTCACTCTACAGATCGCCGGGATGGCCGATGGCGCTACGCAGACGGTGCGCCGGGATATGGCAGACGGCGCCTTCATTCTGTTTCATCTGGCCGCCGATGGCCGACTGCTTGCCGCAAGCGGCATAGGGACCGGCAATGCTGTCGCCCGCGATATTCGTCTTGCCGAGATGATGATCGCGGCTGGGGTTCGTCCGGATCCGGTGGCGCTTTCAACCCCCGGAACAAAACTCAAGTCCTTGCTGGCTGCCTGAAAAGGCTGGCCAAAATAGTCTTGAAACGCTGCTGCCACGCACGGGCGTTTCCCTCAAATAACAGCAAAGCACACATCGCGGCGACAATGGCACGCCGGCTGCACCAATGGAGAGAGATCGATGAAGAACCGCCGTCCGACCGTGGCCGACCTGTTGTCGATGAAGGGCAAGCGCCAGCTGAGCATGCTGCGCGTTGAAACGCTGGATGAGGCCGAAGCTGCGGAGAGAGCAGGTGTCGATCTCGTCTCCGTGCCTCCTGAACTGCTCGGGCCCGTATTTCGCGAAGCAGCACCTTCGGTGTTTGCTTTCCCGGGCCTTGAATATGGTGACCTGATCACCGCAGACGATTACATCAGGGCAGCGTTCAAGGCGCTGCGCGCCGGCGGCGATGCCGTCTATTGCGCCGCAAGCCTGCAAACCGTCCGGCGTATGCGCGACGAGGGCATTCCCGTCTGCGGCCATGTTGGCCTGATCCCTTCCAAGGCGACCTGGACCGGCGGGTTCCGCGCTGTCGGGAAAACATCGGCGAGCGCATTGGAAATCTGGCGCCAGACAACGGCGCTCGAGGAAGCCGGCGCCTTTTGCGCCGAGATCGAGGTCGTGCCGGGGGAGGTCGCGGCGGCGATCAGTGAGCGGACTTCGATGCTGATGCTTTCCATGGGCGCCGGTACAGGGTGTGATGCACAATATCTCTTTGCCGACGATGTGCTGGGCGCCAACAAGGGCCACGTTCCCCGCCATGCAAAAACCTATCGAAATTTTGCCGCCGAATACGATCGCCTGCAACAGGAGCGGACCGCAGCCTTTTCCGAGTTCGTCACAGACGTGAAATCTGGCGCCTATCCTGCAAAGGCCCATCTGGTCGGCATCGATCCCACCGAACTGGAAGAATTCCTGAAATCGATGGCCTGAATTCCGGGCGATGACGAAATTGCAAGTTCCAACACGCGGACCTCGCTAAGAGGTGCGCCAAGAAAGCCAAACCACCGATGAAGAGCTACGTTCTGACCGTATCGTGCAAATCCACCCGTGGCATCGTCGCGGCGATCACCGGCTATCTGGCCGACGAGGGTTGTTACATCACCGACAGCTCGCAGTTTGACGACATGGAAACCGGCCTGTTCTTCATGCGCCTGACCTTCATCAGCCAGGAGGGCGCGACGCTCGACAAACTGACGACCGGTTTCGAACCGGTGAAGAACCGGTTCGGCATGGTCGCCGATATCCTTGATTCAGAGCACCGGATGAAGGTGCTGCTGATGGTGTCGCGCTTCGGTCATTGCTTGAACGACCTGCTCTACCGCTGGAAGATCGGTGCCTTGCCGATCGAGATCGTCGGTGTGGTCTCCAACCATTTCGAATACCAGAAGGTCGTGGTCAATCACGACATTCCGTTCCATCATATTCCGGTGACCAAGGCCAACAAGCCGCAGGCGGAAGCCCGGATCATGGACGTGGTCGAGCAGACCGGCACCGAGCTGATCGTACTCGCCCGCTACATGCAGATCCTGTCAGACCAGATGTGCAGCAAGATGTCTGGCAAGATCATCAACATCCACCATTCGTTCCTGCCGTCGTTCAAGGGTGCGAACCCCTACAAGCAAGCCTATGAGCGCGGCGTCAAGCTGATCGGCGCGACGGCGCATTACGTCACGGCCGATCTCGATGAAGGTCCGATCATCGAGCAGGATATTGCCCGCATCACCCATGCACAGTCGGCCGAGGATTACGTCTCGATCGGCCGTGATGTGGAAAGCCAGGTTCTGGCCCGCGCCGTGCACGCCCATATTCACCACCGCACCTTCATCAACGGTAACCGCACCGTGGTGTTTCCGGCAAGCCCGGGATCCTATGCGTCGGAGCGCATGGGCTGATGCTGGACAGGTACCGATGAAGGACGCGGGCATTTCCAAGCTTTGAATTGCGATATTCAATGAAGCCGCGACGCAGCAAGCCGCCGTTCAAGCCAGAGGCTGTAACGGGATCCGCCAAAGCCGATGGCGAAGTAGATCAAGGCGACGAAGATATAGGATTCGGTGTAAAAGCCGAGCCATACAACGCCAGAATTTTGGTGTCGAAGTAGGATTTCTTTACAGCAGTTGTCATGGTTTCATCCCCCGATGAGAGCTTGTCCGGCAATCGAGAAAAGCCGGATAGTGTAGTCTGGTTTGTCGTCGGATCAGCGGATCTGCCGCTTGTCGACGATCAGTTCTTCCCAGCCGGATTGCGGGCAAAGCTCGCGCCGGAAATCCAGGTCTGGAAATTCTGCCAAGGTGATTTCTGCGGTGGTGTAGACCGCAGATCCGACCCCAAAATGCGCGCCGATTGTTTTACTCGTCCGGTCGGACAAGGAGATGTGCAGATGTTCGCCCTTTACGTCGATCGTTCCGACGAGCGAGACGATCTCGAAATGTCCTGTGACCTCAGACCATACGCCGGTATTGGCGAAACGCAGCAGAGCCCTGGTGAGGCTGCCGACGACCGAGACGATCGAGACAGCCTTCAGCTTGTTTGCATCGACAAATTTCCGAAGCTCTTCGACAACGTCCTGACCGGGTTTGAGGCGCAGGGCATAGAAACGCGCTTGGCTGGCTGTTGCATTTTCATAGTCACTCATGGTCTGTCCTTGGTTCTGAAGACACGAATGAGTGCCTCGGAGCAGGATTGAATATTCCATATAAAAATTATAGAAATAATATACTATTTGTGCGAGACGATGCGGAAAACCCATCTGATGTCGGGACTTGGCCGAGTTGGGAGTGTGGATTTGATAGTGCCTTAAATTCTCGGACATGCCGGCTGGCGACGTCCTTATCGGCAAAGCCAAACGGCGCTGAGACCGCCGCGCCGGCAATTTTCCCGCCTTGTGCAGCCACAAAGGCACTTCGCATGGCCCTGAATTCCGTTCCTCGAACCCATGAGACAGCCCGATGACTCTTCCTCTTCACCCCGCCCAGACGCAGCTTCCAACCCTCGATTTTTCGCGTTTCCATGGGACGCCTTCGTCGGAGACCTGCGCCAGACACTGCACGACCATGGATTTTTCTATTTGACCGGGCATGGCGTCGATCCCAAGCTGATCGCCGATGTCGTCGCTGTCGCCAAGCGCTTCTTTGCCTTGCCGCTGGAGCAGAAGATCGAGATCGAAATGGTGAAGTCGCCGCATTTCCGCGGCTACAACCGGGCGGGGCTTGAGCGGACACGCGGTGAACAGGATTGGCGCGAGCAGCTCGACGTCAATACCGAGGGTAAGGCCGTTGTCATCGGCCCGGAAACGCCGGCCTGGCATCGCCTTTTCGGCCCAAACCAGTGGCCCTCGGCACTGCCGGAATTGAAGCCATTGCTGCTTGCCTATCAAACGGAGGTAACGCGCATCGGCATTGATGTTCTGAAGGCGATAGCAATTGCGCTTGGCCAGCCGGCGGACGTGTTCGCACCGATCTACGAGCCACAGCCGTCGCAGCTGTTGAAGATCATCCGCTATCCCGGTCGCGACGTGGCCGAGACCGATCAGGGCGTGGGTGCGCACAAGGACGGCGGCTTCGTCACCGTGCTGCTTCAGGATGTGACCCCGGGCCTGCGGGTTCGCACCGAGGATGGTGTGTGGATCGAGGCGCCGCCGGTTCCCGGCACCTTCATTATCAACACTGGCGAATTGCTCGAACTGGCGACAAACGGCTTCGTGCGCGCTGATGTGCACGACGTAGTCGCCCCGCCGGCGGGCGTCGAGCGTTTCTCGGTCGCCTTCTTTCTGGGCGCCCGTTACGACGCCTCGATCCCGGTCATCGATTTGCCGCAAGAATTGCGCGGATCCGAGCGCGGCATCACAGTCGATCCCCTCAACCCGATCTTCCGCGAAGTCGGCCAGAACCACCTGAAAAGCCGGCTCCGCTCACACCCCGACGTCGCCCGCGCCCATCATGCGGATCTGCTCACCCCCGAACAGCGCGAAGGCTAGGCGGGTGGTTTAAAGGTGGGCGGGCAGGGGATGTGTGGCTGCATTGCTTCTGTTCACCCCCGATCCTCTGGGAATGGCAATGCAGCAGCGTGATGGATATCGGCACCCCCACAAGCTTCGCCGCTCTGAAGGAGGGTGCGCCACAAAACCGTCGCTGCCCTGAGGGCGACATTGTGGGCGCCCGCATAAGGTGTTTGCCTGAAGGGCCCGGTTCCGTGCGCTGCAGGTGGGTCGAGTTGCCCGTTACGACCGGCTTGGCGAAAGCGGCGCGATCGCAATCCGGCCTTGCCACCACTTTGGCAACTGGACTGGGGCTCGACCCGTCAATGGCTGGCGAAATGGGCTGGCATCATAGAACTCGATGGGACCAACGCTCTGAAGCGGAGTTTAAAATACCGCTCCGGCTTGGACCGAAGAGTGTCAGATTAAAAGCCGACGGCTGGATGCCGCCTTAAACGGCTCTTACTCGGCAGCAGCCAGAAACAATTTGCTCTGTGACGATGATGCCAATGCGTGAACGCGGGCATCCGCCTTGGCGATCAACTGGTAGAATTCGTCCTGCGCCTCAACATCCAGCTGGATCACGGCATTCACTTCATCCGGCGTATCGCAGACGCAGGCAACTGCCGAGATAGGGCAGAGACCACCGGGATATCGCTTGCCGTTGCCGCTATAGGCGCGGCGCCCCCAGCGTTTGGAATATACAGTTTCCTCGCGCTCGAGGTGCAGGATTGTGCCCTTGCAAGCGGTCACGATCGCGGCTTTGCCGTAAGCGAACCAATGATAGTTCAGCCTGCGCAGAATATACTTCCCCGTAATATCTTCGCCGGAAAGTTCAGCCGGGTCTTGTATCATTCTAATCATGATCGCTTCCTTGAGTAGGAGCAATATCTGTCATGTGCGTGCGCACGGCAAGTCAAAAACGGCTGGTTTCCGAAGCACTTAGTCACAAAGTGTTTCCGTTTCTTACACTCGCGTCAGAAGAATTTACTATCCGGCGGTGCGCCAGAGAGCGCCGAAATGGGGTTGCCTCATGTGTTCAGGTGAGAAAATCGCTGAAGGATCTTGAGGTCGTGATTGCAGATCGGCCTTGGTGCCGGAAGCGCACCACTGGTTAGGCGCCAGCGAACAGTGAAAATATTTCAACATCTGGTAAGGAAGTGGACACGCGGACTGCGTCGCAGATTCGCCTGAGTGTCATTCACCGCAGAGGGTCGGTGTGGCACAGTTGCTCAAAATAAGGATAGTGAGAGGCTTATGGCCCCGTCTGACAAGAAGCTGCATTTCGGTCGCATCATCTCCGAATTACCGTCGTTGATAAAACTCTCTGTCCCGCTGGTTTTGGGACTTTCGGCAAGCTCGTTGATCGGCATCACCGATACGATCATGCTGGCGCCGCTGGGAACCGAGGTTTTGGCCATCGTCTCGCTGGTCATGGCGGTTCATATGCTGCTGACGGCGATGCTTTACGGGGTGATTTCGGTTGTCGGTGTGTCGATGGCCAGCAGCTTCGGGGCAAGGGATGCCCGCATGGTCAGTTCGGCTGTCCGGCATGGCATGATGACGGCGCTGATATGTGGCGCTCTGGCCGCGATAATCATGCTGGCGCTGATGCCGATCGTGCGGCTGATGGGTTTGCCGGAGGCGCAGGCGCGGCTTTACTGGGTGCCGATGGCGTTGTTCATGCTGCCTTTTTCGGTCTTTCTGGTGCTGAAATCGCTTCTTGACGCCACAGACAGACCTTGGCTAGCCGTCGGCTTCGCATTCCTGGGTGTGGTGATCAACATACCGCTGAACTACCTGCTGATTTACGGGCTTGGCCCGATACCGGCTCTTGGCATTCTTGGCTCGGGCATTGCCAGCGTTCTGGCCGAGACAATCGCTCTTGCCGCCGCCTATCTCTACTGGCGCCGCGCTTTGGCCATGCGTCGCTTCCGGCTCCGTTCGGTGGTGACAGGCAAAGGCGTCTGGCAGCAGTTCTTGCAGGGGCTGCCGCTCGGGATCAGCTATCTCGCCGAAGCGGGGGCTGTGGCGATGGCGACTTTCATTCTCGGCTGGTTTGGTGCCGGCGCACTCGCCGCCAACCAGATTGTCAACTCGATTGGAGCGACGCTGTATATGCTACCGCTGGGAATGGCGACCGCGGTTGCCATCCGTATCGCGCAGGCCGACGGCTCTGGACAGCCCGAACGGCTTCGGCCCATCGGAATGGCAACCTTCGGCTTTGTGGCGCTGTGGATGCTGGCGACCACGGTTGCGCTGATCTTTGCCGGCCGTTCCATTGCCGAATTGCTGAGCACGGACGCGCCCGTTGTCGCGCTGGCGTCCAGCATGTTCGTCGTGGTCGCTCTGATGCAGGTAGCAGATGGTTTGCAGTCGACCGGGCTTGGGGCTCTGCGCGGACTGAACGACACCAAGTGGCCGTCGGCCGTGTCGATTGTTTCATACTGGCTGCTGGCGCTCCCCTTAGGCTACTTTCTGGCCTTCCATACTTCCGTCGGTCCCCTGGGCGTCTGGATCGGCTTCGCCACCGGCCTTTCCATCAGCGCCATCGTGCTGCCTGCGCGATTTTTCAAGCTGGTTCGGATGCGGGAGGAGAACGCTTAGACGGCACGCCGCGAAAGGAGGTCTGTTCCCGGCACGTCCCGGCTTGGTTAAACCCCCTTCGGCTCCATCGCCCCGTCGAGGCTGCCGATCAGGGCCGAACTTGCCTGATTGAGGCCGATGACGTCCACGGGGATGTCATGCAGCTTGAACCGCTGGACCACCTTGTCGAGCGCTGCGACAGCGGTGATGTCCCAGAAGTGGGCTTCCGTCACATCGATCAGAACCGTCATGCCCACAGAATCCTGAATGTCAAACGCCTCGATGAAGATGTCTGCGGATGCAAAGAAGACCTGACCGGATACGCGATAGGACACGCGGCCTGCCTGCACATCGGTCGTTGTCTCCACCCGCAGCAGGCGGGCGACCTTGAACGTGAAGAACACCCCGCTCAGCAGCACGCCCACCGTTACGCCCAGTGCCAAATTGGAACTGAACACGGTCACTAAAACGGTCGCTACCATGACGGCACTCGACATCTTGGGATGAACGACGACCGAGCGCAGGGACGACCAGTCGAATGTATCGATCGACACCATCACCATGATGGCGACCAATGCCGCTACCGGCACCTGGGAAACCCACGGCTTGAGCAAAACCATCAACACCAGCAGGAAGGCACCGGCAAACAGGGTGGAGAGACGGCCGCGTCCGCCGTATTTCACATTGCTAACGGTCTGGCCGATCATCCCGCATCCGGCAATCCCGCCAAACAGACTGGCCGTCGCATTGGCGATACCGAGGCCTGTACACTCCCTGTTCTTTGAACTTACAGTGCCGGTGAGATCGTCGACGACGCTGGCCGTCATCATCGATTCGAGCAGGCCGACCATGGCGATGGCGATTGCTGGTCCGGCGATAATTGCCAGTGTTTCCATGGACAGAGGAACGCCCGGCCACCCAAAGATAGGAAGAGTATCCGGCAGCTTTCCTAGGTCGGCAACGGTCATCACCGGAAGCTGCAACGTGATCGAGGCAATGGTCAGCACAAGGATGCAGATCAATGGCGACGGGATCGCCGTGGTGATCCTCGGAACACCGTAGATGACTGCCAGCCCTGCAGCCAGCATGGCATAGGCAATTAAGTCTCCTCCGATAATGTGTGGAAGCTGAGCAGCAAAGATCAGGATGGCCAGCGCATTGACGAAGCCGGTGCGGACCGAATTTGAGACGAACCGCATGAGAACGCCAAGGCGCAATATCCCAAACAGGATCTGGAAAATGCCGGCCAGCAAACCTGCGGCGAACAAGTAAGGCAGCCCATGTGCGTGAACCAGCGGTGCAGCAACCAGCGCAACCGAGCCAGCGGCGGCGGAAATCATCGCGGGGCGCCCGCCGGTAAACGCAATGACGATGCCGATGACAAACGAAGCAAACAGGCCGACCTGCGGATCGACGCCTGCCACGGCGGAAAAGGCGATGACCTCGGGGATCAGCGCGAATGTCGCGACGGCTCCCGCGAGCATGTCGCGCATGGGATTGACGGACCAATCCCGGCGGATGGATGAAAATTGCATGGGGTGAGTTCTCGCAAAGCATGACCAACGCGCTTCTCAAAGCGGTTATCGAGTTGGCATGCGGTTTTTGCGTTGTCTGGCGGATCGGCGGCCAGAAGAGCCACCCGGAGTTTCACCGGGTCCGTGGTGATTGCTGGATTTATAGCTCGCATTTTTTCGGCGATGCAACACGAAATTTCCCCATCGTCGGCGTGTTGCCCGGCCAAACGTTTTTCGCAGCGCGTGGGACGATGTGGGCGAAGAATGCATTTCTTCCGCGCGCGTGGATAAACCAGGAATGAAAAGTTGATCCGATTGCGGTCCGTAGAGGAACGGAGCGCAATCGGGCTTTGGGATTGGAGCTCGCGGGCCTTTTACTCGGCCGGCTGAAGGTTTCCTATGGATGTGGCCTGGGCCGGATTTCCTTGCAACGCTCTTGCGAGCTGCTCGGTATCCAGTTCATTTTCCCAGCGGGCAACCACGATGGTTGCAACGGCATTGCCGACGAGATTGGTCAACGCCCGGCATTCGGACATGAAGCGGTCGATGCCGAGGATGAGCGCCATGCCGGCAACGGGAACGGCGGGTACGACCGAGAGTGTCGCGGCAAGCGTGATGAAGCCTGCACCGGTGATCCCGGCTGCACCCTTCGAGCTCAGCATGGCAACGAGCAACAGCAAGATCTGATCGGCGAAGGACAGCTGGATGTCGGTCGCCTGCGCGATGAACAAAGCTGCCAGCGTCATGTAGATATTCGTTCCGTCGAGATTGAAGGAATATCCCGTCGGGATGACAAGGCCGACGACCGAACGCTTGCAGCCGGCCTTTTCCATCTTGTCCATCAGGCCCGGCAGTGCTGCTTCAGAAGATGAGGTGCCGAGAACCAGTAGCAGTTCCTCCTTGATGTAGCGCAACAGGGCGACGATCGAAAATCCGTTGTAACGCGCAACCGCGCCAAGCACCACGAAAACGAAGATCAGCGCTGTGACATAGAATGTGCCAATCAGCATGGCGAGGTTGGCGATCGAGCCGACGCCGTATTTGCCGATGGTGAAGGCCATGGCGCCGAATGCACCGATCGGGGCAGCCTTCATCAGGATGGCAACAAGCTTGAACACGGGAGCCGTCAGCGCATTGAGGAAATTGACGACCGGCTCGCCTTTTTCGGCGACCATGGCAAGGGCGATGCCGAACAGTACCGAGAAGAACAGGACTTGCAGGATGTCGCCATCGGCAAAGGCGCCGACGATCGTCGTCGGAATGATGTTGCTGAGGAACCCTGTGATCGTCTGCTCATGCGCCTTTGCGGCATAAGTGGCGACGGCGGTTGGATCCAGCGACGCCGGATTGATATGCATGCCGGCACCCGGCTGCACGACATTGGCGACGATGAGGCCGATGACGAGGGCGAGCGTCGAAAACGTCAGGAAATACAGCATCGCCTTTCCGGCGACCCGGCCGACCTTCTGTAGGTCGCTCATCCCGGCAATACCCGTGGCCACCGTCAGGAAAATGACGGGCGCGATGATCATCTTCACGAGCTTGATGAAGGCATCGCCGAGCGGCTTCAACTGTGTACCGAGCTCAGGATAGAAGTGGCCAAGAAGAATGCCGGCCGCGATGGCGGCCAGCACCTGGACGTACAAATGCCGGTAGAACGGTGTTTTGACGGCTGGCTTGGGCGTAGCGTCGAATGGCACTGAAATCATGATATCCTCCTCTTCGACCCGTCCGGAACGAATTCCGGCCTCCCGGGCCTATGATTGATGGTTAAACGGGCTCGCCGTTATCCGGATACCTTCGCAAACTCCGTGCCAGTTTTGTTCGTACTGACTAAGTCTCTGATTATGTTTGCGTAATAATCTTGCATCACCACTTTGGCAGGGCGCTTCGTGCGATTATCCGCACATCTACAATTGCTTTTCGTGCGGAATTATGCACAATTCCGTCATGGACGTGTTTCCTGTCTTGGATATCAATCACCCGGTGAAGTTGGCGCGACATATGCGACGCGCCTGGCTGTTCTATGCTGTGGTTTCGGCTGTATTGGCGATCATGGCCTTGTGGTTCAGCGGCGAGGTGGCGCGCAGGTTTGCGGCAACATCGCTCGAAGTGCAGGCACGCACCGATGCCGATCTCAGCGCCGCACTGCTGCGCGCGGTTCTCGAGAAACAAAGGGCGCTTCCGCTGGTTCTCGCGCAAGATACGGCGCTTGGCGAAGCCTTGGTAACCGGCAATGGCGCAGCGCTTGATCCATTGAACCGCAAGCTCGAAGGCCTGGCCGTCGGTACCCAGGCCGCCGTCATCTACGTCATCGGCAAGGACGGGCTGGCGGTTTCTGCCAGCAACTGGCGCGAGCCGACCAGCTTCGTCGGCAATGACTACCGCTTTCGCGAATATTTTCAAAAAGCCATGAGCGAGGGCAAGGCAGAGCACTTTGCTCTCGGCAGCGTCAGCAAAAAGCCGGGTCTTTATATCTCACAACGGGTCGATAGCCCCGGCGGGCCGCTGGGTGTCGTCGTCGTCAAACTGGAGTTCGATCAGGTGGAGGCGGCTTGGGCTGCGTCGCTGAAGCCGACCTACGTCACGGATAGCCGCGGTATCGTGTTGATTACCAGCATTCCGTCCTGGCGTTTCATGACCATCGGGGAAATTCCAGCCGGTGCGCTCGTGGCGATCCGCGAGAGCCTGCAGTTCGGCGAGGCGCCGCTGCGCCCTCTTCCGTTCCAAAAGACCGGCGAGCAGGATGGAGCAAGTGTTGTCGAGGTGGTGATGCCGGGAAGCACCGGCGTCACCGAATTCCTCGATCTTCAGACGGCGGTGCCGACGACGGGCTGGATCCTGCAGCATCTGGTGCCGACGGCACCTTCCTTCGATGCGGCGATCCGCGAGGGGCGCATGCTGGCTTTGCTTGGCCTGCTTCCGGTTCTGGCTGGCGGAGCCCTGCTGCTGCGCCGCCGTCATGCCGCCTCCTTGCGCATTTCCGAAGCCCTCCAAGCCCGCGAGGAACTGGAACGGCGGGTATCGGAAAGAACGGCAGACCTAAGCCTGGCGCGGGACCGGCTGCAGGCGGAGATCACCGGCCATCATAATACCGAGCAGACATTGCAGGCGGTACAGCAGGATCTGGTTCAGGCAAACAGACTGGCAATCCTTGGCCAGGTGGCGGCGGGCGTCGCCCACGAAATCAACCAGCCGGTTGCCACCATTCGCGCCTATGCAGACAATGCGCGAGTTTTCCTCGAGCGCGGACAGGGGGCATCTGCGGCGGACAACATGGCGAACATCGCTGTACTGACAGAGCGGATCGGCGCGATTACCGACGAGTTGCGGGCACTTTCGCGCAAAGGCCGCCGTGACGCCGAACCGACGCCGCTTCGGGATGTCATCGAAGGCGCTGTACAATTGCTTCGCAGCCGTTTTGCCGGACGCATGGAGACCCTCGATATCGCTTTGCCGCCACCGGGCCTCATGGTGATGGGCATGCGCATCCGCCTGGAACAGGTGCTGATTAACCTCCTGCAAAACGCGTTCGAAGCCATTGGCGACAGGCAAGCCGATGGCCGTGTGGAGGTCCGGTTCGAGGCTTCAGGCGAGACCGTCACTGTTACCGTTTCCGACAATGGCCCGGGTATATCGCCTGAGGTTTTGCAAAGCCTGTTCATTCCTTTCAATACCAGCAAGGAAAGCGGGCTGGGGCTCGGACTGGTCATTTCAAAAGACATCGTCGCCGACTATGGCGGCCGGATCGAGGTTTCCAGCAGCGATACGGGAAGCCGTTTCACGGTCCATCTGAAGAAGGGGTGACGGTATGGCGGATGGCGGCACGATTGTTCTGATCGACGACGACAGGGATTTGCGGACGGCGACGACCCAGACGCTCCAGCTCGCTGGATTTTCCGTCTCAGCCTTCAGCAGCGCACGCGCCGCCCTTGCCGAACTCTCTGCGGATTTCACCGGTGCCGTCATCAGCGACATTCGCATGCCTGATATCGATGGGCTCGAACTGTTTGCCCGGCTGACACGCATGGATGCCGATCTCCCCGTGATCCTCGTGACGGGCCATGGCGATATTCCCATGGCCGTACAGGCCATCCAGGATGGCGCATACGATTTTATCGCCAAGCCCTTTGCCGCCGAAAGGCTGGTGCAAAGCGCCCGCCGGGCCGTGGAAAAGCGCCGGCTCGTTATGGAAAATCGCGCTCTGCGGCGGTCTGCGGAAACGGCCAGCGACAGCTTGCCGCTGATTGGCCAGACGCCGGCGATGGAAAATCTCAGGCAGACGCTGCGCTATATCGCCGACACGGATGTCGATGTGCTTGTTGCCGGAGAAACCGGCAGCGGCAAGGAGGTCGTCGCACAGCTCCTGCACAACTGGAGCCGGCGGCGGTCGGGGAATTTTGTGGCGCTGAACTGCGGGGCTCTGCCTGAAAGTGTGATCGAAAGCGAACTGTTCGGCCATGAGGCCGGTGCCTTTACAGGCGCCCAGAAGCGGCGGGTCGGGCGCATCGAACATGCGGGCGGCGGCACTCTGTTTCTCGACGAGATCGAGAGCATGCTGCCGGCGACGCAGGTCAAGATGCTCAGGGTACTCGAGACACGCCAGGTCAATCCGCTCGGCACCAACGAGGTGAGGCCGGTTGATCTGCGGGTGGTTGCCGCCGCCAAGGTCGATCTTGGCGATCCGGCTATGCGTGGTGAGTTCCGGGAAGACCTGTACTACCGGCTGAATGTCGTGACCCTCTCCATTCCGCCGCTTCGCGAGCGCCGGGAGGATATCCCTCTGCTATTTTCCCATTTCGCCGCCCGTGCCGCCGAACGTTTCAAGCGGGACATTCCCGTCCTGTCGGGACGCGTCCAGCAATATCTCGCCACCCACACTTGGCCGGGCAATGTCCGCGAGCTGTCACATTTTGCCGAGCGCGTCGTTCTTGGTGTCGAATCGGCCGGATGGTCAGCCACGCCGTCCGGCCCGGCTACAAACAGCCTGCCAGAAAAGCTTGAACTGTATGAGGGGGATATCATCCGGCAAGCTCTGGTGGCCAGCGACGGTGATGTCCGGTTGACGATCGAGGCGCTGGGTATTCCGAGGAAGACTTTTTACGACAAACTGCAACGCCACGGCATCAACCGTGCCGACTATGGCCGAAAACGCTGATGAGTGCGAGAAAGCGCCGAGCTAACGAACATGCAGAGACGAGGCGCATCACAAAAAACAAACGCTCGCGGCTTGATGCAAGCTGCGAGCGCTCTTTAGACTGCCCTGCAGGGCCGGGACTTACTCGACCCGGGCGAGTGCTGATCCGGCATTCACATAGGCGCCTTCTGCGGCCTTGATCCGCAACACGCCGGAGCGGGTCGACAGGATCTGCGTTTCCATCTTCATCGCTTCCATCACGGCGATCAGGTCGCCTTCTTTAACGGTATCGCCATCGGCACATTTCCAAGCTTGTAGTGTACCGGAAATGGGTGCCGCAACGGTGGAGGCGTCTTCCACATTTGCCGTTTTCGCCTGATCGGAATCCTGTGCTTTCAGGCCGCCGAGCCCAGCAAGCAGCGAGGCCGGAATGCCGAGCGCGTGACGTTTTCCGTCGATCTCGACATGGGTGCGGATGAGCGATGTATCAGTGCCCGGATCGGGCCGGGCTTCGGCCGTCAGGGTGTCGGCGAAATCGGTCTCGATCCAGCGCGTATGTACCTTGAACCCGTCTTTGCCGATAAAATCAGCGGCTTCCATCGCGGCGCGGTGAAACGGCAGGACCGTTGCGATGCCTTCGATCTTGAACTCCTTGAGTGCACGGCGGGCGCGCGACAGTGCCTGCTCGCGGGTGGCGCCGGTGACGATCAGCTTGGCCATCAGCGAATCGAACGTACCGGGGATGGTCGAGCCGGAGACAACGCCGCTGTCGAGCCGTACGCCGGGACCGGACGGGGCTTCGAACGTGGTAATGGTGCCGGGCGTCGGCAGGAAGCCGCGACCGGGATCTTCGGCATTGATGCGGAATTCGATCGAGTGGCCGCGCGGTACCGGTGTCTCAGTGACCAGCAGCGGCAGACCGTCGGCGATGCGGAACTGCTCGATGACGAGGTCGATGCCGGTCGTCTCTTCGGTGACCGGATGCTCGACCTGCAGGCGGGTATTGACTTCGAGGAAGGAGATCGTGCCGTCGACGCCGAGCAGGAACTCGACGGTGCCGGCGCCGGAATAGCCAGCGGCGGCGCAGATCTTTTTGGCGGCGTCATGGATCGACTGGCGCTGCGCGTCGCTGAGGAAGGGGGCGGGGGCCTCTTCGACGAGCTTCTGGTTGCGCCGCTGTAGCGAGCAATCGCGGGTACCGAGCACGACGACATTGCCGTGTTTGTCCGCGATGACCTGCGCCTCGATATGGCGCGGACGGTCGAGGAACCGTTCCAGGAAACACTCGCCGCGGCCAAAGGCCGCCTTTGCTTCACGCACGGCCGACTCATAGAATTCGGCAATGTCCTCCATATGCCAGGCGACCTTGATCCCGCGGCCACCGCCGCCGTGGGCAGCCTTGATTGCCACCGGCAGGCCATGCTGCTCGGCAAAGGCCACGACTTCCGCCGCAGTCTCGACCGGGCCGTCGCTGCCGGCAACCAGAGGGGCGCCGACGCTGGTGGCGATCCGCCGTGCCTGCACCTTGTCGCCAAGGGCTTCGATGACATGGGGATCGGGGCCGATCCAGATCAGGCCGGCATCAATGACGGCACGGGCGAATTCCGCCCGCTCGGACAAGAAGCCATATCCTGGATGCACGGCATCGGCGCCGGAGCGCTTGGCGATGCCGATCAGCTTTTCGATATCGAGATAGGTTTCCGCCGGACGGTTGCCGGAGAGCCCATAGGCTTCGTCGGCCAACTGGACGAACAGCGCATCCATGTCCGGATCGGCATAGACTGCAACAGAGGCGATGCCGTAATCGCGGCAGGCGCGGATGATGCGGACGGCGATTTCGCCACGATTGGCAATCAGCACTTTTTTCATGGGATCTATCCTCATTGTCTTTGGTCGGCCGGGCATCGCGATATCAAGCCTTTGTTGGCTTGATATCGGCGAAGGCCGTCACGGGCCGGAAGCGGATCTTTGCATTGACCGGAATCTGTCCGGCGAGATCGAGATGATATTCAGCGACGGTGCCGATCACCGGATAACCGCCGGTCAGCGGATGGTCGGCAAGGAACAGCACCGGCTGGCCGCTATGCGGCACCTGGATGGCGCCGGTCGCGGTGCCTTCGCTTGGCAGTTCCGCCTTGTCCTTGCGCTCCAGCGGCACGTCGCCGGAAAGGCGGATGCCGACGCGATTCGATTGCGGCGTCATCGTCCAGAGTTGCCCGGAAAGCGTCGCGATACCGGCTTCTGTAAACCAGTCGCTGCGCGGACCCATGATGACGTCGAGCGTCACCGTCTCGCCGGACGCTGGATGCTCGAACGCCGGTGCTTCGGTGAGAGAGACAGGTGCGACGCTCTTCGTTTCGGCTTCGATGGTCAGCACGGTACCGGCGATCACAGCATCCGGGCCGACAAAGGCGAGCGTATCGCTAGAGGCGCTGCCAAGCACCGGCTTGACGGCAAAGCCGCCCCGGATCGCCAGATAGCTGCGCATGCCCTTCGGCGCGTGACCAAGCGTGACGATATCGCCGGGCTCCAGCGAGATCGGCTGGTAGGTTTCTGCCGTCTGCTCGCGGCCAGATGCGTCACGAATGAGAATGGGACAGGGAGCGCCGGTGATTCCGAGAACAGCGCGGCCGGTGATCTCGAAGGAGAAGCCACCGAGCGTGATTTCGAGACAAGCGAAATCGATCGGGTTGCCGACGAGGCGGTTGGCGGCCTTGAGCGCGCGGAGGTCGAGCGCACCGGACGATGAGACGCCCTGACCGGTCTGGCCGAACCGGCCGAGATCCTGAAACAGCGCTGGCATGGGAGCTGCGAGAACCTTAAGCGTCAGGGCATCCGCTGCCGGAGCCGACGCCGGCTCTACGGACGTTTTGGCGGCAGCTGCGGAGATCGTGGTCTTGCTTTTCGAGATATCGGTGAAGCGCACCCGGTAACCCGGCTGGAACAATGCTGGTGGATCGCGCGACAGATCCCACATCTTTTCCGGCGTCGTGCCGATGATCTGCCAGCCTCCGGGGCTGGCCTGCGGGTAGACGCCGGAAAATGCGCCAGCCAAGGCGACGGAGCCGGCCGGTATCTTTGTGCGCGGGCTCTGGCGGCGCGGCACCTGCAGGGCGGGATCGCCACCGACGAGATAGCCGAAACCGGGCGCAAAGCCGCAGAAGGCGACGGTGAATTCGCTGTCGGTATGGCGGCGGATGACCTCCTCGACCGAGAGACCGGTCAGGCCTGCGACGTCGGCGAGATCTTCGCCGTCATAGTGCACAGTGATTTCCACACACTTGTCGGATGGTGCGATGCGGGCGGAGAGATCGCGGGTCGCGATTGCGCCTGCAAGCTTTTCAGCCGTCAGCTTTTCCGGCCGGAACCGGATCATTAGGGTGCGGGCAGCGGGCACCATGTCTTCGATGCCCTCGACTGGATCGGCTTCAAGCGAGGCAAACAGCGCCAGCGTCTCGTCGAGATCGGCGAGTTCAACAAGCAATACTGTCAGGCTGACGGGCAGAAAACGCATCGGAACCTCAGGCGTGGTAAGCGGAATCGGGGATATCTGTGATGAACATATGCCCCGGCGCATGGGTGATGGCAAACGGGACACCGGATGCCATGACGGCTGCTTGCGGAGTAACGCCGCAGGCCCAGAAAACGGGGACTTCGCCGGGCTCGATGCGTACCGGATCGCCAAATTCGGGCTTAGCGAGATCCTTGATGCCGATCTCTTCCGGTGCGCCAATATGCACAGGCGCACCGTGCACGGCCGGAAAGCGACCGGAAATCGTTGCCGCATCGGCAACGCGCGACGCCGGGATCGGCCGCATCGACACGACCATGTTGCCGTGCAGGCGTCCGGCCGGGCGGCATGGTTTGTTGGTCAGATACATCGGCACGTTGGACTTGTCGGTGATATGGCGGATCTCGATACCGGCTTCCGCCATAGGCGTCTCAAACGTGAAGCTACAGCCGATCAGAAAGCTGACGAGATCGGGATGCTCGGCCCAGGCGGTGCGCGCGTCGGCGGTTTCTTCGGCCAGCTTGCCGTCGCGCCAGATGCGGTAGAGCGGGATATCGGTGCGCAGGTCGGCGCCGGGAGCGAGCAGAGTGGAATGCGAGCCGGGATCGGAGACATCGAGAACCGGGCAGGCCTTCGGATTGCGCTGCGCATACAGCAGGAAATCAAAGGCCCAGTCGCGTGGCAGAACGATCATGTTGGCCTGGGTGAAGCCGGGGGCGACGCCGGATGTCGGCTCGATCTGGCCGGACCGGTAGCGTTCGCGGGCGAGGCGGGCCGGTTCGGCATTGACATGGCGGAGATGGTCTATCGCGATCATTGAGTTCCTCCCAGAACGCCGATTAAGCCGGCAGAAATGACTGGACGGTGATGCCGTCGGCCTCGAAGGCGCGGCGAATTTCCTGTGCGATGGCGACGGCACCTGGGCTGTCGCCATGGACGCATATCGATTGCGCATCGATCTTGATGGTGGAGCCGTCGATCGCCTCAAGCGTACCCTGGCGGGCAAGCTGCAGCATGCGGGCGGCGATCAATTGCGTGTCGTGGAGCACAGCACCCTGTTCGCGGCGGGAAACCAGCTGTCCGTCCGGCGTATAGGCACGGTCGGCGAAGGCTTCGGCGACGGTCTTGAGACCCGACGCCTGTGCAAGCGCAAGGATCGGGGCATTGGCAAGGCCCATCAGCACCAGCGAGGGATCGATCGCCTTGATGGCGTCGATCACGGCCTGTCCCTGTTTGGGGTCATGGGCGATGCGGTTGTAGAGGGCGCCATGCGGTTTGACATAGCCGACGGTTGTTCCGGCGGCAGCTGCCATGCCCTTCAAGGCGCCGATCTGGTAGATGACGTCGGCGATGAGTTCGCCGCTTGTTACGTCCATGTCGCGCCGGCCGAAGCCGACGCGATCGGGATAGGACACATGCGCCCCGATCGAAACACCCTTATCGGCGGCCGCCTTGACGGTCTTCCAGATACCGGCGGGATCGCCGGCATGGAAGCCGCAGGCGACATTGGCGCTGGAAACGATGGCAAGCATCGTTTCGTCGTCGCCCATACGCCACGCGCCGTAGCTTTCACCGAGATCGCTGTTCAGATCGATGGCAGTCATGTTCAATCTCCTCAGGTGGCTGGCGACAGCAGGGCGAAAATCGGACCGATCGACTTGTAGCCCATGTACCAGGTGAGCGCGCAAGCCAGAACGCCGAGAACCAGCAGCCAGCGCGGATAGCGGTAACCGGCCATTAGGTCGGAACGTGCCCAGGCAGCATAGATGAAGATCGACAGGCCGATCGGCAGGATGAGGCCGTTCAGTCCACCAACGAAGATCAGCATCTGCGCCGGTGGCGTTGTGATGATCACGTAGAAGAACAACGAGACGGCGATGAAGATCACGGTTGCGATGTTGCGGGCGCGCTCACTGATATCCTTCTTGAAGACAGTGATGAACGATACCGAGGTGTAGGCCGCGCCGATCACCGAAGTAATGGCGGCAAACCACAGAACCGCGCCGAAGATGCGGTAGCCGGTTTCGCCTGCAGCCGCCTGGAAGGCCTGTGCGGCCGGATTGGCACCCTTGCCGGACACGTCGATGACGACGCCGCTGGCGACCACGCCGAGAATGGCAAGGAAGAGCACATAGCGCATCAGGCCGGTGACGGCGATGCCGGTCAACGCGGCACGGTTGACGGCGCCGAGGTTCTCGATGCCGACGGTGCCCTTGTCGAGCAGACGATGTGCGCCGGAATAGGTGATGTAGCCACCGACTGTACCGCCGACGATTGTGGTGATCGTGGCAAAATTGATGGTGGAGGGAAGGAAGGTCTGGAACAGCGCATCGCCGACCGGCGGGGCGGAGACAATCGCGACATACAGCGTCAGAAGGATCATCAGGACACCGGCCACGACGATCAGGCGGTCAATGGCAACGCCTGCGCGCTTTGAGCTGAAGATGCCGATGGCGATTAGTGCGCTGATTGCGCCCCCCCATTTCGGATCGAGGCCGAGCATGGCGTTGAGTCCGAGGCCGGAGCCGCCGATATTGCCGATATTGAAGAACAGGCCGCCGACGATGACGAGAACTGCCAGCAGGTAACCGGTGCCCGGAATGGCCGCATTGGCAATGTCGGATGCACGCATTTTGGTGAGCGTCACGATCCGCCAGATGTTCAGCTGCACAACGAAATCGATGAGAATCGAGGCAAGAATCGCGAAAGCGAAGGCGGCTCCGAGCTGGCTCGTGAACGTGGCCGTCTGGGTGATGAAGCCCGGGCCGATGGCAGAGGTCGCCATCAGAAAGATTGCGGCGACGAGTGCGGCACGCCGCGATTTGGCCGACATCGGCAAAGCGCTGGCTGGTGCCTCGCGGCTGGGTGAAATAGCTGACTGTTCCATGAACCCTCTCTTTATTGTAGGCGCCCGCAAACTCCTCGGGGTTGGCCCGCATCAATTTTATTGACAGCCGCAACCTTGCCGCATTTCACAATTCTGTCAATATTGTTCAACGATTATTATTTCATCGTTCCATCATATTGTTGAAATGTTGGGCTTTTCATATTTTAACCGAAACCAAATACGTCTTCCTGATGTGCTTCTTGGGTTCTTTTCGATGTGCGGTGGGGCTGTTTTGGTAATGAGCAGAGCAAAGCCGGATTGCGGAAACCGAGGGTGGCTGTCGCCTGAAAGCCGCAAAGCATACTCCTATCCATGTGTTCGACCCAGACCCCATTTCCAAGTGAAGAAAACCACGATATCGGTCAACCATGAGGTGCTTATCGCTTCGAATGAAGGACGTGTATGACTGACCAGGACATGACATCCGCACTTGCGCCCCGCTTGGCGGAAGCGATCCGCAACAAGCTGATCGCTGGCGAACTCAAGCCCGGCCATCGCCTGTCGGAAGTAAAATTGAGCACCGATCTGCAGGTGTCCCGCAATTCGCTGCGTGAAGCATTCCGGCTTTTGACCAAGGAAGGCCTGCTGCGTCACGAGCCGAACCGCGGCGTCTTCGTTGCTATCCCCAGCATGGCTTCGATCATCGATATCTACCGCGTGCGCCGCGTCATCGAGTGCCGGGCTGTGGCGCAGGCCTATCCCAAGCATCCCGCAGTCGGCCGCATGCGCGCCGCTGTCGAAGAAGCGCGTGCAGCTTGCGCCAGGAGCGATTGGGGCACAGTCGGCAGCGCCAACATGGTCTTCCATGCGGCAATCGTCGATCTCGCCGACAGCGAACGCCTCAACGCTTTCTATCTCCAGATTGCCGCGGAACTGCGCCTGAGTTTCGGACTTCTGGACAGTCCCGAACTTCTGCACGAGCCCTATATCGAACTGAATGCCGCCATCGTCGAAAAGCTGGATGCCGGCGAGATGCAGGAAGCCGCAGCGGCGCTGGAGAGCTACCTTCTTCAGTCGGAGCGCACCGTCCTTGCCGCCTTCTCGCGCATTCCCGACAAAGGCAAAGCTTGAACCACGGCTGCCCCGAAATCGGTCACACTTGATCCAGAACGGGATTGTTTGTCTGCGTATTAACGCAGCTTGATGGTTTCGTGCGCGTCATCCCGATCCATCATGGGTGGATCCGGTAGCCTGCTGTAGCTTGGGTGCGCTGCGGCATGGATCTCTTTTTTTTGGTGCCGCCGGCGATTGCCAGCAGGACCAACAGGAGATGATCATGCGCAAAACCGTTTTGAATGCCCTCGGGCAACCCCTGTTTTACAGCGACAGTTCGACCGGGTTTTTCTCCGCAACCGGCTCCGGTCCGACGCTGCAGGGAACGGCGGGCAATGACTCCATGTGGGGCGATAGTGCCGTCAACGTCACGATGGCGGGCGGTACGGGTGATGATATCTATTACCTCTATTCGGCGATCAACCGGGCCTACGAGGCGGCGGGCCAGGGTATCGATACGATCAGCACCTGGATGAGCTACACTCTGCCGGACAATTTCGAGAACCTGACCGTCACCGGCAATCTGCGCTACGCCTTTGGAAATGCCGCCGACAATATCATCAAGGGGGCCTCCGGCCGGCAGACACTGGACGGCGGCGGCGGCAATGACGTGCTCACCGGTGGCGCTGGTGCGGACACCTTTATTTTCACCAAGGGCAATGGCAGCGACCTGATCACCGATTTTGAAGCGGCCGACATCGTCCGGCTGAATGACTATTCGCTGACATCCTTTGATCAGGTTCTCATCAATGCGACCCAGGAAGGCGCGCATCTGAGGCTCGATCTTGGGGATGGCGAAAGCCTGGTGTTTGCCAATACGAGTAAAGCCGATCTGAATGCTGGTCAGTTCGAATTGAGCCTCGACCGTTCCGCCCTGACCCAGACATTCGGTGATAATTTCAACACGCTTCAGCTGATGAACGGCACGGAAGGCGTCTGGGAGCCAAAATACTGGTGGGCGCCCGAGAAGGGGGCCACGTTATCGGGCAACGGCGAGCTTCAATGGTATGTCAATCCGCGCTATGCGCCGACATCCGGCAGCAATCCGTTTTCCATCAGCGACGGCGTCTTGACGATTACGGCGGAGAAAACGCCGGACGCAATCAGCGCGGAGGTCGAGGGATACGATTACACGTCCGGCATGCTGACGACGCATGCATCCTTTTCGCAGACCTATGGCTATTTCGAAATCCGCGCCGACATGCCGGAGAATAAAGGCGTGTGGCCGGCCTTCTGGCTGCTTCCGGAAGATGGCTCCTGGCCACCGGAACTGGATGTCGTGGAAATGCGCGGCCAGGATCCCAACACCGTGC
Organism: Pararhizobium sp.; assembly: GCF_965279435.1. Classification (NCBI taxonomy): domain Bacteria; kingdom Pseudomonadati; phylum Pseudomonadota; class Alphaproteobacteria; order Hyphomicrobiales; family Rhizobiaceae; genus Pararhizobium; species Pararhizobium sp. The sequence continues at coordinate 307,932 of NZ_CBDIHY010000001.1, read as the reverse complement.
ATGTGACGGTCCACTCAAACGAAACCGGGCGGCAAACGTCGGTTTCCACCGCCGTCAGCGTCTCCGACACGCAAGGTTTTCACACCTACGGCGTCCTGTGGCAGCAAGATGAGATCGTCTGGTATATCGACAATGTCGCCGTCGCGCGCGCTGACACACCGTCAGACATGCACAAGCCGATGTATATGATCGTCAATCTTGCCGTCGGCGGCATGGCCGGGGCGCCGGCGGACGGGATTCCCGACGGTTCGGAAATGAAGATCGACTATATCCGCGCCTATACGCTGGACGACCTCGCCTGACATCAGCCTCGAAAACGCTGCAACGCAGCTGGCTTATATCATTCTTCGGGCTCGGTGCCTGCCGCTTTGAAGCGCTCTTCGAATTCACGTCTCAGGCTGCGCCTCACCTGTGCCGCGCGTTCGCGGCGCTTGGCGACGCCGGTCTTGGGGCTGTAGGTGGGGACATTGGTCGGACGCCCGTCGGCGTCGACCGCAACCATGGTGAAATAGCAGGAATTGGTGTGCCGCCGCTCGCCGGTGCGGATGGTTTCCGCCTCGACCCGGATACCGACTTCCATCGATGTGCGGCCGGCAGTATTGATCGAAGCGCGAAACGTCACGAGTTCACCGACATGGATCGGCTCGCGGAAGACCACCTGATCGACCGACAGTGTCACGGCATATTCCTGCGAAAAGCGCGAGGCACAGGAAAAGGCGACACGATCGAGGAGATTGAGCAGCGCGCCGCCATGGACCTTGCCGCTGAAATTGGCCATGTCGGGCGTCATCAGGACGACCATCTCGAGTTGGCTCGTGTCGTGACCAGTTTCCAAGATGCGCCTCCGTCGTATTTCCCGAAATTCATGCCGATTATCTACAACGAACCGGCGCTGATCAACCCAGCCGCCTTCAGACACGCGATCATGCCCGCGTCTATTTCGGCGTGTCGGCCGGTTGACGGATATGCAGGGCGATAAGCCGTTTCAGTTGCTCCGCGTCACGGGCTTCGAGCGCATCGATCATCATGTGATGCTCGCGGCCGGATTTCTCGATTCGCGCGCGGGTTCGCCATTGTGAAACGGGGGCTGACGATGTGCGCTGGCGAATTTCGGAGACCAGATCGACCAACTCTTGATTGCCCCCCAGAAGCAGCAATTCACGATGAAAGGCCAGATTGGCCTCGTAATGCTCCAGGATCGTACCCGTCAGGGTCATCTCGTCGAAGTATCTCGCAAGGCCACGCAATGTGGCGATGCTGTCGGCGGTGGCGTTGGCCACCATCATATCGGCGACGGCTGTTTCGAGAATGACGCGGATATCGCCGACTTCCTTGGCGCGCCGGTCGTCCGGCTGGTAAACGTGGTAACCCCGATTGGGCACGTGGGCGACCAATCGCTTCTGCGACAGACGGTCCAGCGCGCGGCGCACTTCCGGTCTTGTGCAGTCATACCGGCGTTCAAGGTCGATCTGCTTCAGCCAGGTGCCGGCGGGCAGCATGCCGGTCAGGATGTCTTGAAGAACAAGTTCGGTGACGTCCCGTTCTTCGGATCCGGCAGCCGTTTCACTTTGAACTTCGCTCATGAATTTTTCCTGTTGTCACGGACCGGCGCCACTTACCGGCCTGACTTTTTCTTGTAGCCGAGTTTCGGCAATTGCAACGCAGATGGCCCAATTAAAATTATTCCTTGGCGCCAGTTGCGCAATTTATTTTTGTATCCTAAATTGGTGCCAATATTGGTAACTATAAGGCAAGCAGGTCCCATACGCCATGAAAAACTCCGATTCCGTCTGGGATTTCGTCGAAGCGAAACGTGAAGCTTTCTTCACGCTGAGCGATCGTGTCTGGGATGCGCCTGAAACAAACTACGAGGAATTCCGCGCCTGCGAAGAGCATGAGCGCCTGCTGACGGAGGAGGGGTTTCGGGTCGAGCGCAATGTTGCGGGGCTTCCGACGGCGGTCATGGGCGAAGCCGGCGAGGGCGGTCCGGTGATTGCCATTCTTGGCGAGTTCGATGCTTTGCCCGGCCTCAGCCAGGAAGCCGGCGTCGCCGAGGAGCGGCCGCTGGTCTCCGGCGGCAATGGCCACGGTTGTGGCCACAACCTATTGGGTTCCGGCTCGATGATGGCGGCCGCCGCGGTCAAGGATTTTCTGGCAGCCAACGGTCTGAAAGGACGGGTGCGTTACTACGGTTGCCCCGCCGAGGAGGGCGGCTCGTCCAAGGGGTTCATGGTCCGGGCTGGGGTTTTCGATGATGTCGATATCGCCATATCCTGGCATCCGGCAGCATTCGCCGGCGTCAACAATCCGATATCGCTGGCCTGCAACGAGCTTAATTTCCACTTCAGCGGCCGCGCCTCGCATGCGTCTGCAACGCCGCATCTTGGCCGCAGCGCGCTTGATGCCGTCGAGCTGATGAATGTCGGCGTCAACTACATGCGCGAACACATGCCGTCATCGGCGCGGGTCCATTATGCCGTCACCGATGCCGGCGGCGCGGCGCCGAATGTCGTCCAGGCCCGCGCGACGGTACGCTACCTGATCCGCGCGCGGACGCTGCAGGAGTTGCTCGGCCTCGTCGAGCGCGTCAAGAAAATCGCCGACGGTGCAGCCCTGATGACCGAAACGACGGTGCGCAGCGAAATTATTAGCGGCGACGCCAATCTTGTTGGCAATACGCCGCTGGAGGAATGCATGTTCGCCAATCTCCAGCGCCTCGGTCCGCCCGCCTTCGATGCCGCAGACAACGATACCGCGTTGAAATTCCAGCAGACATTCTCGCGGGAAGACATTGCGGCGTCCTATGCGCGCTTTGGTATTAAGCCGAAAAAAGGGCAGGCGCTCTGCGATTTGATCTATCCGTTGGGTGGTGGTGATGGTTCGATCGTCGGCTCAACCGATGTCGGCACCGTCAGTTGGGTCGTCCCGACCGTCCAGATGCGTGGCGCGACCTATGCTATCGGCACGCCCGGACATTCCTGGCAACTGGTGGCGCAAGGCAAGCTGCCGGCAGCGCACAAGGGCATGGAATATGCGGCCAAAGTCATGGCAAGCACAGCACTGGACCTCATCGCGGATCCGGCTCTGATCGAAGCCGCCAAGGCGGATCACAGGGAACGCCTCGATGGGAATCCCTTTGTCAATCCCATCCCGGATGACGTTTTTCCGCCGCTGCCGGAGAGCCCCAATGGCCGGTAAGCCGACCCTTAAAGGCAAGGTGGCTTGCCGCCTATCCAGACCGGATCCATCATGACCCAGCCGGGATTTTTCGATCTGTTGAGTTTCGGTCCCGACGGCTGGGCAAAGGCGTTGATCGCCGGTGCGTGGATGACAATCCTCATTGCACTGTCCGGCTATACGATCGGCGCCGTCATCGGCACATTCGGTGCCTGGGCGAAGATTTCCGGTGGCCGGGGGCTGCGTGTCGCAGCCGACGCCTATACGACCGTCCTGCGCGGTATACCGGATCTTCTCGTCATCTATCTTCTCTACTTCGGTGGAAGCGCTGCAATCACCTCGATCGGCAGGCTGTTCGGCGCCGATGGTTTCATCAGCTTTCCCGGTTTTCTGGCAGGCGCGCTTGCGGTCGGGATCACCTCGGGGGCGCAGCACACCGAAGTCTTCCGCGGCGCCTTCAAAGCAGTCCATCGCGGTGAGATCGAGGCGGCGATTGCCTGCGGCATGTCGCGCTCGCTGCGCTTTCGCCGCATCATCGCACCGTTGACCTTGCGCCATGCCCTGCCGGGCCTCGGCAATGTCTGGCAGGTCGTGCTGAAAGAGTCAGCCCTGGTCTCCATCACCGGCGTCGTCGAGCTTTTGCGCCAGTCGCAGATCGGCGCCGGCTCGACCGGCCTGCCCTTCGATTTCTACCTGATCGCCGGCCTGATTTATCTCGCCATTTCGACCGTCTCCAGCATCGCCATGCGCCAGGCTGAGCGTCATTTCAGCCGTGGCGTGAGGAGAGGCTGATGGATTGGGAATTTACACAGGAAACGTTCATCAGTCTCGTTTCGGCCTTACCGCTGACCCTGTCGCTTGCCGCCACGGCAATCGCCATTGGTGCCATATTGGCGTTAGCCCTGGCTCTGGCGCGCACCTCCGGCGTCATCGTTCTCGAGTGGTTTGCGCGGGTCTATGTCTTCATCTTTCGCGGCACACCTCTGCTCGTCCAGATCTTCCTGATCTATTATGGCCTCAGCCAGTTTCCGGCCGTCCGCCACAGCATCTTCTGGCCGGTGCTTCGCGATGCCTACTGGTGTGCTGTGATCGCGCTTAGTCTGAACACGGCGGCCTATGCCAGCGAGATCATCCGCGGCGGATTGCTGTCGGTTCCGCATGGACAGGTCGAGGCGGCGCGCGCCTGCGGCATGCCGCGATTGATGGTCTTCCGCCGCATCGTCCTCCCGTTGGCTATCCGCCAGGCACTTCCTGGTTACGGTAACGAGATGATCTCGATGATCAAGGCGACGTCGCTGGCTTCGATCATCACGATCATGGAGGTCACCGGCGTTGCCGCCCGGATCATCTCCGAGACCTACCGCGCCATCGAAGTGTTTCTCGTGGCGGGCTTCATTTATCTGGCGATCAATTTTCTTCTGACGCGCCTCGTCCAGCTGGTCGAGTTCAAGCTCAGCCCGCATTTGCGGCAACCGGAAAACGCCGCAGACGCGGTTATTGCAGGAGATGCGCGATGAACCTTCCCATGTCTGCGGCAGATCTGCCGGCGCTGAGCGTCAAGGGTCTCCACAAGAGTTTTGGGTCAATTGAGGTCCTCAAGGGGATTTCGCTGGATGCGCGGGAGGGTGAGGTCGTTTCGATCCTCGGCTCCTCCGGCTCCGGCAAGTCGACCTTTCTGCGTTGCATCAACATGCTGGAAACGCCCGATTCCGGTAGCGTGACCGTCGGGCAAGAAACGATCCGAATGGTCCCCGCCCGCAACGGAAAGAGCAAACCTGCCGATATCGCGCAGGTGGATCGTGTCCGCTCAAAGCTCGGCATGGTGTTCCAGAGCTTCAATCTATGGACCCACAAAACCATTCTCGAAAACATCATCGAAGCCCCGGTGCACGTGCAGAAACGGCCGCGCAAGGAGTGCATTGAAGAGGCCGAAGCGCTGCTTGCAAAGGTCGGCATTGCCGACAAGCGCAATCAGTATCCGTCGCATCTCTCCGGCGGCCAGCAGCAGCGTGCGGCGATTGCCCGTGCGCTGGCCATGCGGCCGGACGTCATGCTGTTCGATGAACCGACATCGGCGCTTGATCCCGAATTGGTGGGCGAGGTGCTGCGTGTCATGCGGTCGCTCGCCGAAGAGGGGCGCACCATGCTGATCGTTACGCATGAGATGGGTTTTGCCCGCGATGTCTCCAGCCGCGTGATCTTCCTGCACAAGGGGCTGGTCGAAGAAGACGGCAGCCCGAAGGACGTTTTCGAAAATTCCAGATCCGACCGTTTCCGGCAGTTCATCAAAGGATGAGTGCTGCGACTGCTCCAACAACTGAACAAAAAAAGGGGAATGCAACAATGAAAACCATCGGATCAATCTTCAAGGCGGCCTGCTTTTCGGCACTGATGCTGGCTTCGGCTGGCGCGCATGCAGAAGAGAAGAAATGGACGCATGTAACGATTGCGACCGAAGGCGCCTTCAAGCCCTACAACTTCACCAAGCCGGACGGCACGCTTGATGGTTATGAGATCGAGCTGACAAAATATCTCTGCGCCCATATGAAGGTAGAGTGCGAGGTCGTCGTCCAGAATTTCGACGGCATGATCCCGGCGCTGAACGCCGGAAAATTCGATGCGATCATCTCCGGCATGTCGGCGACCGAAAAGCGCGAGAAAATCATCGATTTCAGCAATTCCTACGGCTCAACCGGCCAGGCCTTTGCAACCCTGAAATCAAGTCCACTGGCGGCCATGCCGTCGAAGGGCGAAGTCTTCTCGCTCGCCTCCAACGAAGCCGGTGCGCTCAGCATCCTTGAGACAATCAAGCCGCAGCTTCAGGGCAAGATCATCGGCGTGCAGATCGCTTCGACCGGCGCTTCCTTCGTCGACAAGTATCTCAAGGGCGTGGTCGAGGTTCGCGAATACAAGACCACGGAAGAGCATGATCTGGATCTGGGCGCCGGCCGCGTCGATCTCGTCATGGCGTCGATGGCGTATCTGACCACGGCATCCGAAAAGCCCGGCAACGAGGATATGACGACCGCAGGTCCACGTTTCCAGGGCGGCTTCCTCGGACGTGGCAGCTCGGTCGGCCTGCGCAAGACAGACCCGGAACTCAAGGCCATGTTCAATGCCGCGATCGATGCCGCCAAGGCCGACGGCACCATCAAGACGTTGTCGGAGAAATGGTTCGGGTTCGACGTCACGCCGCTTTAAGGCGCAGACACTCCAGCCTGGAGAACCGGGCGACATCGGTACAGGACCGGCGGGCAGCGATGCTCGCCGGTCCTGTGTCTGCTACTCGGCCATCAAGCCGTCAAAGACTTCGAGCATCGCATCCGCGATGGCCTTGCCAAGTGCTGCGCCATTCTCCTGAAGGGCGTCTTCGTTCATATCGCGGGCCGCGAGAGCAAGAGCCGCGCCTTCGGCCATGACGATTTCCTGCGCCCGCTGGATTGCCCAAAGAGCAAAATCGCTTCGGCCATTGATTTCCACGGTATCCATATCGATTTCCATTGTTGTCATCGTGTCAAGAGCCTAGCGTTTCAGCGATTGGCGATCCTCCCATAGCAGGGGAAGGCCGCATTGGAAAACACGCTTGTAATCTTTAGCGCCTGCTCCAGATTCGAGTGACTGAAATTGATGGAGGCGTCATGAAGGTTGAAGCCAAAGCGGCCCTGGTTCGCATAACCGGGCGTGTCCAGGGCGTCGGCTTCCGGTTCTGGATGCGCGGCCAGGCGCAAAGGCTTGGTCTCTCCGGCTGGGTTCGCAATGACGCCGATGGGTCGGTAGCGGCCTTGATCTGTGGGCCTACTGCGGCCGTAAACACCATGTTGGAGCGCTGTCGGATCGGTCCTCTTGGGGCATCCGTCGCCGATGTTAAGACGGAAACAGCCCTCACCGAGGGCGTACCGCCGGGATTTTGCGTCACGAAATAACTATTCGATGAATTGATGAGAAAATGATCCCATGACATTGTTTTTATTGCGATTTTCAGGATCACGCCAACGTGAAAAAAGGCCTCTTGTCCGGGTTGTCTAGCAGGTGCAGCAATATTTACTTGTCGATGACGCGCTGCAGCAATAGAAGGGGTCGTATTTTTGCGATCAGTCATAAACGGGGAACGATAAACGCAGACGTTCGATTCATGCACAACAGGAGACTTCCATGTCCATTGCAGTCAATAACTTCGACAATCTTGGCCTCGGCGCTATTTCCAGCGGCACCGTTGCATCCAGGGTCAAGGCCTATCGCGAATCTGCCGGTTACAGCATCGAAGACCTTGCCGTGACATGCGGTCTGGCGAATTCTGAGATTTCCGCCATTGAAGATGGCGGCGATGCCGATCCGGCCAAGTTGAGAAGGATTGCCGCAGCACTCCAGGTTCCCGTATCGGCTCTCCTGGAAACTGAAGTTTAAGCCAATTGCTGCTCCCCGCCGGTTGACGACGGGCCTGCGGCCAGCTTTTGACGCCGATCCCGGTGCGTTGCCTTTCAGTAACCGCCCGCACCGACGATCCCCGGCAGAAGCCGGAAAACGCTTCACCAACAGAAAACATAGCATCGATCGGCTGCCTGCCGCCAAGCGCGTAGTTCAGCCTGCGTTCATTTCTGGCAAGACAGCCACCTGATTGTCTTTTCCGCGAAATATCCTGATAAACGGGCTCAGAAGATGAGTCGGGCCTGCCGCCTGCGGGAGCAGGTGATCGGCTGCATAAAAGAGGAACAGGACAGGATTTTGACGCCGCACGCTAAGGATCGGACGCTTGAACTCCACAATGTGAGCCGCCGTTTCGGCGCAACCGTCGCGCTCGACGACGTGTCGCTGACGATTGCGTCCGGTGAAATCATCTGCCTCGTCGGTCAGTCCGGCTGCGGAAAATCGACCTTGCTACGGATGATTGCCGGGGTGGATGTTGTCGATGGCGGCCGTATCCTGCTGAATGGTCACGAGGTCTCCGGCCCCTCGCGCTTCGTCGAGCCGGAGAACCGCAAGATCGGCTTCGTGTTCCAGGACTACGCTCTGTTTCCGCATCTGACCGTCGAGCAGAACATCCTGTTCGGCCTGAAGCGCCGCCCGAAACAGGAAGCGACGGCCAGAGCGGCCGATGTCATTGCCCATATCGGCATCGCGCATCTCAAGGAGCGATACCCGCATATGCTGTCGGGTGGCGAGCAGCAGCGTGTGGCTCTTGCCCGCGCGCTGGCTCCGCAACCGGATATCCTGTTGATGGATGAGCCGTTTTCCAATCTTGACCGGGGGTTGAGGGAAAAGGTTCGTGATGAAACGCTGTCGCTGCTGAAAGGCCTCGGCACGACGGTGATCATGGTCACTCATGATCCGGAAGAGGCGCTTTCGGCTGGCGACCGGGTTGTCCTGATGAAGGCTGGCCGGATCGTTCAGTCCGGTTCGGGTTATGATCTGCATGATCGCCCGGTGTCCCCCTATGCAGCAGAGTTCTTCTGCGCCTTCAACAGGATTTCGGGCGTCTATCGCAACGGGCATGTCGACACTGCGATCGGCCGGTTTGCGCACGTGCTGGACGCCGGGGAGGGAACGCCGGCAGCGCTCTATATCCGTCCGCAGGGAATTTCGGTCTCCCCCGGTCCAGGCGATATTTCCGGGCAATTGAAAAGCCGCATGTTCCTCGGCGAGGTCGAGCAGCTTGCCATCAGCGTCGATGGGCTGGAGCAGCTGCTGCAGGTGCGCACCATGCACCGCTTGCCATCCGGGACAGCAACGGTCAGCCTGACCATTTCGCCGGATAGCTGGCTGGCCTTCCCGGCAGCGTAAGTGGCAGAGCCTATCGGAAAGGCTGTTTACGGTAAAATCACCGGCGTAAACTTGACTGCTTTCATCAATTAATGCTCGACAGCTTGGCATCGTCCATCTGGAGAGACTTATGAACACGTCAAGCGTCGCAAAATCCACCCTGTTTATGGCGTCACTGCTCCTCAGCACGAGCGCTGTCTCGGCTGCCGAACTCAATATCTACACGACCCGCGAGCCGGGCCTCATCCAGCCGTTGCTCGATTCGTTCACCGCAGCGACAGGCACCAAGGTCAACACGGTGTTCATGAAGGACGGTTTGGCTGAGCGCGTCGCCACCGAAGGCGCAAGCTCGCCGGCCGACATCCTGATGACCGTCGATGCCGGAAACCTGATCGATCTCGTCGAAAAGGGCATCACCCAGCCAGTCGAATCCACCGTTCTGACCGAGTCGATCCCCGCGCAGCTGCGTGATGCCAACAATCACTGGTTTGCGCTGTCGATGCGCGCCCGCGTCATCTATGCCGCCAAGGATCTCGACGTGACGGCCTTCAACTATGAAGACCTGGCCGATCCGAAATGGAAGGGCAAGATCTGCATTCGCTCCGGCCAGCATCCCTACAACACCGCGCTGTTTGCCGATTACATCGCCCATTACGGTGCTGAAACAACCGAAAAGTGGCTGACGGGTCTCAAGGACAATCTTGCCCGCAAGGCCGCTGGCGGCGACCGTGACGGCGCCAAGGACATTCTCGGTGGCATTTGCGATATCGCTGTCGCCAATTCCTACTATGTCGGCCTGATGCGCTCGGGCAAGGGCGGTGAAGAGCAGGTCACCTGGGGCAACTCCATGAAAGTCATCCTGCCGACGTTCAAGGACGGTGGCACCCAGGTTAATATCAGCGGCGCTGCCGTTGCCAAGAATGCACCGAACAAGGCCGAAGCCGTCAAGCTTCTGGAATATCTCGTCTCAGACGAAGCCCAGAAGATCTTTGCGGAGGCCAACTTCGAATATCCGGTTAAGGCCGGTGCTGCGGTTGATCCGATCATCGCTTCGTTCGGCGAACTGAAGATCGATTCCAAGCCGTTGACGGAAATCGTCAGCCATCGCAAGCAGGCAAGCGAACTGGTCGACAAAGTCGGCTTCGACAACTAAAAGCGCAAAAAAGCGCCCGCGTTATCGCGGGCGCTTTTTCTTGCCGCCACAGAGATGGATTTCCGCCGATGATCAGCGCCGTGCGAAGCTGGCCCAAAGGCCGCGCCGGAGCCCGCTGGTTGCTTGGCGCCGGCATCATCACCTGTCTGGTGATGCTGCCGGTCATTGCGTTGTTCCTGCAGGCGATCCAGGGTTCGTCCGGGCTCTGGTCGCATCTTGTCTCGACTGTATTGCCAACAGCCCTGGTGGATACTGCCATTCTCCTCGTTGGCGTCGGTGTGATCACTGCCATTCTCGGAACATCCACGGCCTGGCTGGTCACGGCCTATGCCTTTCCCGGCCGCCGTATCCTCGAATGGGCACTGCTACTGCCGCTCGCGGTTCCTACCTACATCATAGCCTACGCCTATCTCGACATCTTGCACCCGATCGGATCCGTGCAGGGAGCAATGCGCTGGCTGCTCGGTTATTCCAGCCCGCGGGAATTCCGCCTGCCGGATGTGCGCTCGATGACAGGCTGCATCCTGCTTCTGGGCTTCGTGCTCTATCCGTATGTCTATATCCCGACGCGGGCGATGTTCCTGACGCAGTCGGCCAATCTGATTGATGCATCGCGCACGCTCGGCATTTCGCGCCGCGCCGTCTTCTGGCATGTCGCGCTGCCGCTGGCCCGCCCGGCGGTCGCTGTTGGTGTCAGCCTCGCTCTGATGGAAACTCTCAACGACATCGGTGCGTCCGAATTCCTCGGCGTGCGGACACTGACCGTCTCCATCTACACCACCTGGATTACCCGCACCGACCTGCCGGGGGCCTCGCAGATCGCGCTGTCGTTGCTGATGGTCGTAGTGGCGCTGGTGGCTTTCGAGAAATGGGCAAGGGGCAAGCAGCGCTACTCGACTGGCGCGCAGCGCAGCCGCGCCTTCGAACCGCGCCGGGTATCGACTGCAAAAGGACTGGTACTGTTTAGCGCCGGGCTCCTGCCGATCCTCATCGGCTTTGGTGCACCCGCAATCTATCTTGTCAACGAAGCGTGGAAGCGGATCGAATTTGCCGGCATTTCGCCGCGCTTCCTCGGCGAAGCCTTCAACACCATCGTTCTTGCCTCAGCTGCGACGATCATCACGGTTCTGTTTGGCCTGCTCATCGCCTATGCCAGCCGGTTGCGGCCGGGGGCAACGACCGCGTGGCTGCAGCGGCTTTCGACGCTCGGCTATGCAGCGCCGGGCACCGTCGTTGCCATTGGCGTTCTGATCGTGCTCGCCACATTCGATGGTTTCATCGATCGCACGGCGATCGCCTGGCTTGGCGTATCGACGGGGCTGTTGTTCATCGGCTCGGGTGCTGCACTGCTTTATGCCTATACCGTCAGGTTCCTCGCCATCTCCGCCGGCGGTATCGATGCGGGGCTGGCGCGTATCCCCGTGTCCTTCGATCACGCCTCCCGCGTCCTTGGTCAATCGGCGGCTGGCACCTTTCGCCATGTCCACCTGCCGCTGTCGAAGGCGGCGATCACGGCTGCCGGTCTGCTGGTCTTCGTGGATTGCGTCAAGGAGCTGCCCGCCACGTTGTTATTGCGGCCGCTCAATGTCGAGACATTCGCGACGCATCTCTATGGCGAAGCCGCGAGGGGCACCTATGAGGAGGCGTCCATCGCGGCTTTGGCCATCGTCGTCATCGGAATACTGCCGGTCATTCTGCTATCGCGGATGGGGCAGTCCCGCCAGTAACGGCCCGCAGGCTTACATGACGTGGCCGACGCTTGTTCCGGTCAAGATCATCACCAGCATCCAGATCGCCATGGCAACCATCATGACGTTTTCCGTCAGCGAGACAAAGCCGAGCGGCACATTGCTGTCGCCGCCGACGCAGGCGCATTTCAGCTCGCGCTTGTCGATATAGACGGCCTTGAACACCGAAACCGCACCGATCGTACCGATGAACAGCGCAACGGGGATGGAGATCCAGTTGAGCGCGCCGGCGATCATCAGGATACCGGCGCCGGCTTCCGCGAAGGGATAGATATAGCTGTAGGGCACCCAACGCTTGGCGAGCAGGTCATAATTGAGAAACATCGTCGAAAACCCTTCGATGTTCTGCAGCTTGAGGATCGCCAGCACGGCCATGCTGAAGGCAATGAACCATTCAACGGAGCGGGCCGTGAAGACGGTTCCATAGACGGCATAGCTGGTCGCCAGCGCCATCAGGGCGGTGACGGCGAAAACGGCGATAACCGGCCGGTACGTCACGGCCTTCGGGTCGCGCACGGTCTTGCCCAGATGCCCGCGCAATTCGTCATAGCCGCCGATCCGGGCTCCGTTGATAAAGGTCTGCGGCGTCGTCTGGACGCCATGTTCGGTCTTGAATGCGTCCGTCTGTTCGCGCGTCGTCAGCCAGCGGTCGTCTACTACAAAGCCCTGCCGCTCCAGAAGATCCTTGGCCTTCAGGCCGTAGGGGCAGGTGTGCTTGTCCATTACCATCCGGTAGAGGGTGGCGGTTTTTGCTGTCTTGCCGGTCATAGTGCAATCTTTCATTTCGCTTGGTTTCATCGATTGCAGAAACTATAACATCCGTACCATGGTACGGAGTCAAGCGATGAAAGAGACAACGATTGCAGGGTTGGCGCGCGAGGGCGGGGTCGGCGTCGAAACGGTGCGTTATTATCAGCGGCGCGGTCTGCTCGGCACGCCGCAACGCACCGGAGGCGTGGGGCTGGCCGGTGGCATCCGGCGCTACGGCGAAGACGATATTCGCCGGCTGCGGTTTATCCGGACAGCCCAGACGGCAGGTTTCACGCTCGATCAGATCAGCGAATTGCTGGCACTGGACGCCAGCGAGGACCGGCATCGCGCCAATGTTCTGGCGCGTGAGCGCATTGTTGCGCTCGATGCCAAGATTGCCGAACTGAGCGCCGCTCGTGCGTCGCTGCTCCGGCTCGCCGATGCCTGCGGCTCCACGTCAAACGGCCCGTGCCCGATCATCACGGCATTCGACCTGGAATAACGGGATCGTCAACCGGCCAGTGAACGTTTGCAGGCGTCGAGGACCGAGGTGGCGATGGCGATATCCTGAACCGCGATGCCGGTGAGATCGGCAATGGTGATATCGCCGGGATGCACCCGCCCTGCGGCCTTGCCACCCAGAACGGCTCCGAGTTCGACGCAGTTTTCGGCCGAGATATTCCCAGTGCGGGACGCTGCGGAAAACTCTCCATGATCCAGAGCCTGTTCCAGACTGTCGCAAATCCGGTGATTGGCACGAACAACGAGTGCAGTGTCCAACTCCTGCTTGCCGGGCGCATCGGCGCCGATTGCGGTAATGTGGGTGCCGGGCTGGATCCAGGTATCGCGGATCAAAGGCTCACGTGATGGGGTGGTCGTAATGATGATTTCGGCGTCACGGCAGAGCCGTTCCAGATCGGTAGACACGCTTACATCGACGCCTTCGTCGTGAAGCACACTTGCCGTCTCCCGCGCCCTGTCTTCCGAACGCGCCCAGATGCTGAACGAGAACTGTGTTTCCGGCATCGCCTGCCGCAGGCAACGGACCTGCCAGCGGGCCTGAATACCGGCTCCGACGATTGCCACTCGCCGGGCATCTGGACGGCACAGCGCCCGCGTGGCGATGGCGCCGCCAAGGCCGGTGCGCAGATCAGTGAGAAACCCTTCATCGAGCAGGATCGCTTCGAGAACGCCGGTCTGCGCGGAAAATGCCATCATTACGCCGTTCGATGTGGGCAGCCCGATCGCCGGATTGCCGTAGAATCCGGCGGCGACCTTGACGACGAAAGTGGGATCGCCAGCTATATGGCCATATTTGATATGGCAATCGCCATCCCTGTCCGGAAACGCAAGATAGCCGACCGGCGGCATCGTCGCCCGGCCATCGGATGCGGCGATATAGGCCGCTCCGATGGCGGCAAGCGCGCTGTCGAGATCGACCAAAGCTTCGATCTGTGGACGCGACAGGATGATCATTCGTCCCGGTCCTGATTGAGGTATTTGTAGACGGTCGCACGGCCCATGCCGAGGATGCGCGAGATATAGGCGGCGGAGTTCTTGCCGCCGAATGCACCGTCAGCCGAGAGATCCCTGACCACCTGCTGTTTCTGCTCGCGGCTTAGGTCCGCGATGATCAGCCCGCGCGAACCCGTCCAGTTCTGGATGTATTCGTTGATGCGCTCGTGCCAGTCCTCCTTGAACAGGCTCGCCGGCTTGGCATGATCGACGGGGATCGAGGCGAAGGCGCTCAATGTCTGCATCACCGCATGAAAATGCGAAACGTCGGCATTGATGCACATCACGGCCATCGGCCGCTCATTGCTGTCGCGCAGGATGATGCTGATCGACTTGATCCGGCGGCCGTCCCAGTTGACCTTTTCATAGGGGCCGAGAAGCCGCTCGGCCGGACGGAAATCGATCTCGTGCAACAGCGATGGCTCGCCGATCTCGCGCTTGGAAAAATTTCCGGCAATATGCACCGCCGTCTCCGTTTCGAGATCGTGCAGCACGACCTCGACGAACGGCTGGAACAACTGGGCGACACCATCGCAAACGGCCGCATAGGAGGTGAGTTCGGGCTTCATCCGGTGGTTCTCAGCCCCTCATGAAATCTGCAAGGCGGTCCAGCCCGGCTTCCAGATGATGCTTCTGCGCCCCGATGCCGATGCGGACATAACCGTCGAGGCCATAGACATCACCGGGCACCAGCATGACGCTCTTTTGCTCCCGCACCCGATCGACAAGGACAGAGGAGTTGATGTCACGGTTGTAGCGGACAAAGGCCATGCCGCCGGCGCGTGGCGGCAGGTAGGAAAACAGGTTGTTGTGCGCCGCGATCCAGGCTGACAGCAAAGTCCGGTTTTCCCGTAGCAGATGGCGGCTGCGCGACAGGATTTCGGCGCGCTTGGCCGGCTGCAGCACGATATTGGCGATGTGCTCGCTGAGCGCCCCGGTGGTGATCGAGGTATAGTCCTTGCGCTGCCAGGTGCCGTAGATTTCCTTTGCGGGGCCGACCAGCCAGCCGAGCCGCAGGCCCGGAAGCGCCATTGCCTTGGAAAGCCCTGCGGTTACCACGGCCTTTTCGTAGAGATCGGCAAAGCTGATGGACTCTTCAATATCCAGTTCGGAGCCCTTGTAGATTTCGTCGGCATGCAGATAGACGCCGTGTTCGCGGGCGATGGTGACAAGCGCGTCCATCGTTTCGCGTGGCAATAGGCTGCCGGTCGGGTTGTTGGGATTGCACAGGCTGATCATCTTGGTTTTCGGGGTCACGGCGGCGCGCACCTCGTCGAGATCCGGCAACCAGCCCAGCTCCTCGCGCAGCACGATCTCCTTGACGGTGACGCCAAGCGCCTTTGCCCAGCCGCGGATTTGCAGATAGTTCGGAACGAACAGCACCAGCTCGTCGCCGGGCTCCAAAAGGGTCATGACCAGGATGAAGTTCGCTTCCGCCGAACCATTGGTGACCATGACATTGTCGCGGTCGCGGCCGTTGTAGAGCCGGGCGATGGTGTCGCGTAGCTCGACGCCGCCATTGGTCCAGCCGTAGCCGAGTTCAACCTCATGCAGGCCGAGCAGCTGGTCGGGCGTCAGCAGTTCCTTTAGCGAATAGGGATGAACGCCGCTGTCGGAGAGATTAAACTCCACGAGGTTTTCATAAAGCGACTGAACCCGTTCGAGCGTGAATTCCTCGATCTGCATGACTGGCTTCTCCCTGATGGCTTCGCAGCTTGTCTATCACGAGGAAAATAGACAATAAAGTACGGAATGGAAAAATAGTCTAAGTTGACCTTTGGACCGGTTTGATCGCTCGTATCGCATAGCGATGCTGTGTCGCGCGGGCCATCCCTTTCAGGATATTCCAGTGCTTGGCCTGCGTGCGGTGGATGTCGCCAAGATCGGTATCGATGACGATGTTTTCGAACCCGGCCGCAGCCAACAGACCGGCAACAGCTTCGGCACGGGCGCCTTGCGAAAAATACACCCTCGAAATGATGCTGCGGTGGGTCTCCATCATCCCTGGCGGAGCATGCAGCGGATCGCTCTTCAGAAGCCCGCAACGCTGACCCCAGCCGGCGATTTTCATCAGCACGCGTTCGAACACGGTCGTGTTGACGAAATCGCCGTCGATCACCAGCAATGTTCCGCCGGGTTTCAGCACCCGCAGCCATTCGGCAAAGGCGTTCACCGGATCAACCAGCGTCCAGACCAGATGCCGGTTGATGATCGCGTCATAATGATCGTCCGGTTCCATGGTGTTTTCGGCGTCGCCGATGCGGAAGGTGATGTTGCGGGTACGGATTTTCGCCTTGTCGCGGGCCCGCTCCAGCATCGGCTCGGCCCAGTCGAGCCCAGTCACCTTGAAGCCGAGATCGTCCATCAGATGCGAGACGACGCCGGTGCCGCTGGCCAAATCCAGTGCCGAGCGGCCGTCACCCTTGCCAAGATGCTTGACGATCAACCGATGCCAGGCGGCGCGTTCCTCCTCGGAGAAAATCTCGTGCCCCGGCGATTGATCGAAGGTTGCCGCACGCACCGACCAATAGGTTTTGATCTCGTCGCGCAGGTCATAATTCGAGAGACGGGGCGTGTCGGTCATTAAAAGCTGCCTTGCATCGAAGTGTTGGCTATCGGTTTCTGGAAAGCTTCTAAAAGATAAAACTTGACTGTCAATATCATGATATCTACGAAACCCGCAGTTCCCCGATGGAGTTGAAAACGATGGGTATGTTCGGCAAGGCGGCCTTGGTCGCCGTGGGTTTCTGCGCGTTTTTTTCCAGCACGGTGCTGGCCGGTGAAAAGGTTGTTATCAAGGATATAACCGGCCGCGACGTCGAGGTCAGCGTCCCGGTCGAAAATGTCATTCTCGGCGAAGGCCGGCAGATCTATTTTGTCGCCGCGCTGGACCGGGATGCACCTTTCAAGCGTATCGTCGGCTGGCGGGATGACCTGCCGAAGGCCGACCCGGAAACATATGCCGCCTATCTCGCCAAATACCCGGAGATGGCAAAGCTGCCGACCTTCGGCGGCATGAAGGATGGCACGTTCGATATCGAGCAGGCCATTTCGCTGAAGCCCGACGTCGTCATCATGAACCTCGATGCGAAGACCTCGACCGAAGAGGCTGGCTATATCGAAAAGCTCGGCAAGGTCGGCATTCCGCTCGTCTATATCGACTTCCGCGAAAAGCCGATGGAAAATACCGAAGCCAGCATGCGCATCATGGGCAAGCTGCTTGGCCAGGAAACCAAGGCGGATGACTTCATCAAGTTCCGCGCCGACAGCATCGCCAAGGTGACCGACGTGCTGGCCAAGACCGACATGGTCCGACCCGTCGTCTTCGTCGAGCGGGCCGGCGGTTATTCCGACGATTGCTGCATGTCGTTCGGCAACGAGAATTTCGGCAAGATGGTCGAAATCGCCGGCGGTACGAATATGGCCAAGGACATCATTCCGGGCACGTTCGGTGCAGTCAATCCGGAACAGATCATCGCCTCCAATCCCGATCAGATCATCATCACCGGTGGCAACTGGCAGGGTTATGTTCCCGGCGGCAACTGGGTCGGCGTCGGCTATGGAGCCGATCGCACCGAAGCGCATCGCAAGCTCGAAAACCTGACCAAGCGCCCGGCATTCACCGGCGTCAAGGCGGTCAAGGATGGCAATGTCCACGCCATCTGGCACCAGTTCTACAACAACCCGTATCAGTTCGTGGCGATCCAGCAGATTGCCAAATGGCTGCATCCGGAACTGTTCAAGGACCTCGATCCTGAAGCGACGTTCAAGGAACTGCATGCGCGCTTCCTGCCGCTGGACTACAAGCCCGGCTATTTCGTCTCCCTGAAGGGCGAATAAGCAATGGCCATTGCCGCCGAACAGCGCGAAACGACAACAGGGCGCGCCCAATACCGCGCCCTGGCATTTCGCCGGATCGTGCTGATCTGCGGCATGGTCGCGGCCCTGCTTCTCAGCGTTTCCATCGACATGGCGCTGGGGCCGGCCAATTATACCTTGAAGGAGGTGCTGACCTCCCTGTTCTATGCCGGTTCGGTCAGTGATCAGCTGCGCGTCGTCATCTGGGATATCCGCATGCCGATCGCGGTGATGGCGGTGACCGTCGGTGCGTCGCTGTCGGTCGCCGGGGCGCAGATGCAGACCATTCTCGCCAATCCACTGGCGAGCCCCTTTACGCTGGGGATTTCCGCCGCCGCCGGATTTGGCGCAGCGCTTGGCCTTGTCGGCGGCGTGGCGCTGTTTCCGGCCGCCGTTCAGTTCATGATCCCAATCAATGCCTTTCTGATGGCGATGGCAGCGGCCTTGTTCATCCACTTCGCCTCGACCATGCGCGGCGTCACGGTCGAAACCATCGTGCTGCTCGGCATCGCGCTGGTCTTCACCTTCAATGCGCTGCTCTCCCTTTTGGAATATCTGGCCTCGGAGCAGGCGCTGGCCGCAGTCGTCTTCTGGACGATGGGCAGCCTTACCAAGGCCACCTGGCCAAAGGTCTGGATCACCGGTGCGGTGCTGGTGTTTGCCCTGCCGCTTTTTGCAAGGCAGGCCTGGGCGCTGACGGCGTTGCGTTTGGGTGAAGACAAGGCGGCAAGTCTTGGCATCAACGTGCGCGGGCTGCGGCTGCAGACGATGATGACCGTCAGTCTGCTTGCAGCCATCCCGGTCTCCTTCGTCGGCACAATCGGTTTCGTCGGCCTGGTCGGCCCGCATATCGCCCGCATGCTGGTGGGCGAGGATCAGCGGTTCTTCCTGCCCGCGTCGGTGCTGTGCGGCGCATTGCTTCTGTCGGCCACGTCCGTCGTGTCGAAGACACTCATTCCGGGTGCCATCCTGCCGATCGGGGTGATTACCGCGCTGGTCGGGGTACCGTTCTTCTTCATCCTGATCTTCACCAATCGGAGGCGGGCATGGTAGGTCTGGCACTCAAAGGCGTCGGCGCCAAATACGGAAAGCATGTCGTGCTGTCGGACGTCGACACTGATGTCCTCAACGGCGGCGTCATGACCGCCGTCATCGGTCCGAATGCTGCCGGCAAATCCACCCTGTTCAAGCGTATCGCCGGGCTCGCCTCGGGTCCGGGGACGGTCGTCCTCTCCGATACACTCAAAGGTCCGGAAACCATCTGCTATATGCCGCAGGATACTGGCGCCAATGCCGTTCTGACGGTCTACGAATCGGTGCTGCTCGCCAGCAAGCAGGGTTCAAGCTGGAAGGTGCGCGATAGCGAGCTTCTGGAGATCGATCGCATCCTGCAGGCCCTGCGGATCGACGATCTTGCCTTTCGCGGCCTCGGCGAGCTATCCGGCGGCCAGCGGCAACTGGTGTCGATTGCGCAGGCACTGATCCGCAAGCCTGAGGTCCTTTTGATGGACGAGCCAACCTCGGCGCTCGACCTGTTTCGCCAGATCGAAGTGCTGAGCTTCATGCGGTCTCTGGCGGCAAAGTCCGGCATGTCGGTGCTCATTGCCTTGCATGACCTCAATCACGCGCTGCGCTATTGCGACAATACCATCGTCATCGCCAAAGGCGCGATGGTGGCGAGCGGCCCGACCGGCGAGGTCATCACCGGTTCGATGCTGCGCGATATCTACCGGGTAGAGGCGCGGGTCGAGATGTGTTCGCACGGTAAGCCCGTCGTCATCGTCGATCACTCCATTCTCTGACAAATTCAATTTTCGACGCCCGCATTCCGGGGCGATTGCGAATTCGGGAATCGGATGGTATGAGGGACCATTATCGAGAAAGGAGGGCTGCGCAATGAACACATTTTTCCGGCATCATCGCCAGCGTGGCCCCGTCAACGCCCTGCAAATGCGTTTGCAGGGCTGACCAAAGTCCGTTTCTCTTAAAAACCGTCTTCTGGTCTGCCCTTCGTGGCACTGCAGTGCTGATCCTGTTGGTTCGAGCTGTTGTATTTTTCTATCCGCCGCGCGCATCGCATCGATGATGGCTTGAGAGCCCTCGATGGATGTTTGTGCGGCAAGACCAGAGACCGATCATGACCCTTATCAACATCCGCAATCTCGGCATCGTGCTGGGCAGCCCGCTGTTTTCCAAACTCAACCTCGTCGTCAATGCCGGCGATCGTATTGGCCTCGTTGCCGCCAACGGCCGCGGAAAATCGACGCTGTTTCGCTGCATTGCAGGTATGCTCGAGGCCAACGAGGGCGAAATCACCAAGGCACGTGGCCTGACGGTCGGTTATGTCGAACAGAATGTTCCCGCGCGTCTCTTCGATCTCCCCTTTTACGCCGCCGTGCTGGACGCGCTGTCCGCTGATCAGCAGGAGAGTGAAAGCTGGCGTGTCGACGTCGTGCTGGAGGACCTCGATGTGCCGGAGGCCCTGCGGCAGCGACCATTAAAACAGCTGAGCGGCGGCTGGCAGCGCATTGCCATGCTTGCCCGCGTCTGGGTGACCGAGCCGGATGTGCTGATGCTCGACGAGCCGACCAATCATCTCGATCTTGGCAAGATCGCCATGCTCGAGGCGTGGCTGAATGCGCTGCCGCGCGACGTGCCGGTCATCATCGCCAGCCACGACCGCGCCTTCCTCGACACGGTCACCAACCGCACGCTGTTTCTGCGCGCGGAGCAATCGCAGATCTTTCCGCTGCCCTACACGCGGGCACGGGTGGCGCTGGACGAGGACGACGCTGCCGATGAGCGCCGCTATCAGCGCGATATCAAGGTCGCCGATCAGTTGCGCAAGCAGGCGGCCAAGCTCAACAATATCGGCATCAATTCCGGCAGCGATCTGCTGGTCGTCAAGACCAAGCAGCTGAAGCAACGGGCCGACAAGCTCGAGGATGCGGCAAAGCCTGCCCATCTGGAGCGCTCGGCCGGGGCGATCAGGCTCGCCAATCGCGGCACCCATGCCAAGGTGTTGATCACGCTGGAGGATGCCACTGTGCAGACGCCGGATGGGATCCTGCTGTTCAAGACGGGCAAGCAGTTCGTCTGCCAGGGAGACCGGATCGTGTTGCTCGGTGCTAACGGTACTGGAAAGACCCGCCTTGTCTCGATGCTGCGCAGGGCGATTGAACAGCCGGAGGTGACGCAGGATGGCATCAAGGCGACGCCTTCGCTGGTTCTCGGCTATGGCGATCAGGCGCTCGCCGATCTTCGCAACGATGACACCCCGATGGGAACGATCATTCACCGGTTCGATATCGGCGACCAGCGGGCGCGGGCGCTGCTGGCGGGCGCCGGAATGTCCATCGAGCTTCAAGCCCGGCCGGTTGGCCAGCTGTCGGGTGGTCAGAAAGCACGGCTCGGCATGCTGATCTTGCGGCTGACCAACCCCAACTTCTACCTGCTCGACGAGCCGACCAACCATCTGGATATCGATGGGCAGGAAGCGCTGGAGGGCGAATTGATGGCGCATCAGGCCAGTTGCCTGTTCGTCTCGCATGACCGCAGTTTCGTCCGCTCGGTCGGCAATCGCTTCTGGCTTATCGAGAAGAAGAAGCTGATCGAGGTTGATAGCCCGGAAGGCTTCTTTGCCGAAGCCGCCAAACAGAGCTAGGGGATCTTGGACGGCCGGGAAACCGGCCGTCCAACCCCTGCCGCCAGGGCCGTTGCCGTTTGGCCGTTGCGCTTTGCGCCTGATTTTCCTATAGCCGGGACACGGGATGACGCGCGCGCCGGTGTCCCGATCCCGTCTAGGCGTGTCCGGTTTCGCGATGTCCCATTCCCCAAAGCCCAAACCGGACGGCCGTTTTCGAATGTTCGCACCTATTTTGGCCGGCGCCACATTGCGCGAGCGGCTGATTGCCTGTGTCGGCGCGCTGATCGGCATCGGCTTGACCGGCCTGATCAGCAGTTATCTGCTCGGGCAGGGGCCACATCTGCCCTTGATCGTGGCACCGATGGGCGCGTCCGCTGTGCTATTGTTTGCTGTCCCGGCCAGCCCCTTGGCGCAGCCATGGTCGATCATTGGCGGCAATACCATCTCGGCGCTGGTGGGCATCATCACCGCCTCTCTGATCCATGATCCGATCATTGCCTCCGGTGTCGGCGTAGCGCTCGCCATCGCGGCAATGTCGCTGGCGCGCTGCCTGCATCCGCCCGGGGGGGCGGCGGCGTTGACCGCCGTACTCGGAGGGCCGGTGGTTGCCAGCTGGGGGCTGTTGTTTCCGTTTGTCCCGGTCGGCCTCAATTCGTGCATTCTGGTTGCGCTCGGCCTGCTGTTTCACAAACTTGCCCGGCGCAACTATCCGCATGTTGCCGCCATAGCGGCGGTCAACACGCACCAGACGGCAGACCTGCCCGCATCGCTGCGCGTCGGCTTCCGCGAGGAAGATCTCGATGCAGCGTTAGCTGCGTTCGATGAAACCTTTGACATCGATCGGGGTGATCTCAGTCGTTTGCTACAGCAGGTGGAGCTTCAGGCAACTATCCGCGCCCATGGCGATATCCGTTGCGCCGATATCATGTCCCGCGATGTCATTTCGATTGGCGCCGATGCCGATCCTTCCGATGCACGCGCGCTTCTCTTGAAGCACAATATACGGACGCTACCGGTCATGGATGAGAATGGCCAGCTGGCCGGGACGGTCGGTTTGCGGGAGTTGTCCCAGCATGCCGGACGTGTCGGTGACATCCTGTCGAAGGCCGCCACCGCTTCGGACGCCGATCCAGCATTCTCGCTGTTGCCGGTCCTGACCGACGGGCACGCCCATGCCGTTATCGTCATCGATAGCGAGCATCGGATTCTTGGGCTGATATCTCAGACGGACCTTTTGAGCGCGGCGGCACGTGCATTGCCAACGGGTAGCGCCGAACGGTAAGGCGTTGCTCGGGCCTCGATAGGGCAGCACCCGTTGGTGTCTGCCCTATCGAGCGGTTTTCAGAGACCGGCGATTTTCATCAGGTCTTCGCGTGCGCCGGGAGCCGTCGCCAGTACCGGCGACCCCTTGGTCAACTGCTCTCCTTCGACGGGGAAGGGGTGATACCAGCCGCCCGCTTCCTTGACGAGGCAATAGCCGGCGAGGCAATCCCAGGCGTGCATATAGGGCTCATAATAGCCTACCAGACGGCCGGCGGCGACATAGGCAAGCATCAGCGCTCCGGAACCGTTGCGGATGAAATTGCCGCCAGCTGCCAAAAGCTCCACGACCATCTTGCCGACAAACGCCGGCGTCACATAGTTGTTGGCACCGATGCCGGTCACGGCGTTGCGGATCGTGCGGGACGGATCAAGCGTCAGCACCCGGCCGTTGAGCGTGGCGCCCTTGCCGCTCGCGCTGGCATAGAGTTCGTCATGGCAGGGGGCACAGATGACGCCGATCACCGGCTCGTTGTTGTGCAGCACAGCGATCGAGACGCACCAGTTCGGCATGCCGTTGACGAAAGGGCTGGTGCCATCGATCGGATCGACCACCCAAGTGTAGCCGGAATCGCCGGGAGCAAGACCATATTCCTCGCCCAGGAACCCGTCGCCCGGGTTAACCTCGGCGACGCGGGCACGAATGAGGTTCTCGACCTCGCGGTCGGCAATGGAGACGACGTCCTGCAGGTCGCGCTTGGTTTCGATCACCAGCGTCTCGCGCCTGTTGTAATAGTCGAGTGCAACAGCGCCGGCTTCCTTGGCGATAGTCTGTGCCAGGGCGAAACGCGCGTCGAGCCCGGAGATCTGCAATGTCATGAAATAGTCCTTCTGTAATATTGTATGGCTCAGCCGTTGATGATGGCGATGCCGCGTCCCTTGAAGCCGATAGCGACTTCGGTCGCCGGTGCCAAGGCCCGCTCGACAGCCGGATCGACGACGAAAAGCCTGCCGGTGCTGGTCTCTACCTCGTATTCGACATGGTCGCCAAGATAGGCCGCATGGGTGATCTGGCCTGGAAAGGCAGCACCCGATGCTGGCTCCAGCGTGATCGAGTTTGGCCGCACCGCAAGCTTTGCCGGTCCGGGCTTGGCATTGCGGCTGGGTACGCGATGTTCGAGCCCGCCGATGCGGATGGTGGCGTCGGCGCCATCGACGCTGATGACGTCGCAGGCAACCACATTGGCCTCACCCATGAAGTCGGCAATGAAGGCCGAGGCTGGCGCCTCGTAGAGGTCACGGGGTGAGCCTTCCTGCGCGATCACACCGTCCTTCATGATGACGATCCGGTCGGAGACGGCCAGCGCCTCGTCCTGGTCATGGGTCACATAAACGGCGGTAAAGCCGAGGCGCTGCTGCAGGTCGCGGATTTCGGTGCGCACCTGGCGCCGCAGGCGGGCGTCGAGGTTGGACAGCGGCTCATCGAGCAACAGCACTTGCGGTTCCAGAACGAGGGCGCGGGCAACGGCGACGCGCTGCTGCTGGCCACCGGACAGTTCTGCCGGAAGCCGCCCACCCATGCCGGCTAGACCGACCAGCTTCAGCCCTTCTTCTGCCTTTTCGCGCGCTTCCTTCTTCTTGAGGCCGGAGGATTCCAGGCCGTAGGCGACATTGTCGAGCGAGCTCATATGCGGAAACAGCGCATAAGACTGGAACACCATCGAAACGTCGCGCTCATTGGCCGGCAGCATGGTCACGTCCTTGCCGCCGATCAGGATCTTGCCGGAGCTTGGATGTTCAAGGCCAGCCAGCATGCGTAGCGTCGTGGTCTTGCCGCAACCCGACGGGCCGAGCAACGTGACCAGCTGGCCGGGCTCGATGGTCAGCGACAGGTCGTGAATGGCGGTGAAGGCACCGAACTGTTTCTTGATATTTTGAAAGACGACCGAGCCAGAGCGAGAGGTGATCATACGGTTTTCTCCTGACCGAGGGAAAGGGAAGGGGCTGTGGTGACGCCGGCGACGCGATTTTCGCGCCGCAGCCGGCGTTCTCCGACGAGAAGCTGGAAGCCGGCGATAACGACAATCATCACCACGATCAGCATCGAGGAATAGGCGATCGCCACGCCGTATTCGCCGTTTTCGACGAGACCGACAATATAGGAGGTCGCCATGTTGTATTCGGCGCTGACGAGGAAGATGACTGCGCTGATCGAGGTGATGGCCCGCACGAAGGAGTAGACCAGGGCTGCGGTGATCGCCGGGCGCAACAGCGGCAGGATGACCTTGCGGATTGTCCTGAAGCTGTTGGCGCGCAGGGTCAGCGATGCCTCGTCGAGGCTCTTGTCGAGCTGGCTCATCGCCGCCACGCCGCCGCGCACGCCGACCGGCATGTTGCGGAAGACGAAGCAGGCAATCAGGATCAGTGCCGTGCCGGTCATTTCCAGCGGCGGCAGGTTGAAGGCCATGATGTAGCTGATGCCGATGACGGTGCCCGGGATCGCAAAGCTCATCATCAGGGCGAATTCGAACACATTCCGGCCGGCGAATTTCTGCCGGACGATCACGTAGGCTGTCAGCAAGCCGACGGCAGCCGTGAGCGGCGCCGAGATCAACGCGATCTCGATCGTCGTCCAGAAGGAATTCCAGGCAACGCCGGTCCAGGCCAGCGCCCCATCGCGCATTTCGACGGAGAAGGCGCGGGCGTAGTGATCGAGCGTCAGTGAATTGTCCAATCCCCAGGTCTTCACGAAGCCGCCGACCAGGATCATGCCATAGATGACGATCGTGAAGATCATCCACGGGATGACCATGGCATGGACGGCGATGGAGATCGAGCGGGGCAGCGCGATATGCGAGCCGCTGTCGCCCTTGCCGGTCACGGTTGCGAAATTCTTGCCCGACAGCCAGTAGCGCTGGGCAAGGAACGCCGTCAGCGTGAAGCAGAGCAGGATGATGGCAAGCACGGCGGCGCGGGACGGATCGTTCTGAGAACCGACGACGGCAAAGAAGATTTCCGTCGAAAGCACGCCATGGCTGCCGCCGAGCACCAGCGGATTGCCGAAGTCGGCCATGCTTTCGATGAAGCCGATCAGGAAGGCGTTGGCGATGCCCGGTTTCATCAAGGGCAGCGATACGCGCCAGAAGGTGCGCCAGCGGTCGGCTCTGAGGGTCTGGGACGCTTCTTCCATCGAGGGGCTGACGCCTTCGACGACACCGATGAGCACGAGGAAGGAAATCGGCGTGAACGACAGGACCTGGGCGATCCAGATGCCGGTCAGGCCATAGAGCCAGCGGCCGGGCTCGATGCCGAACAGGCTGGACAGGCTTTCGGTAATGACACCGGAACGGCCAAACAGCAGGGTGAGCGCAAGGCCGATGACGAAGGGCGGGGTGATGATCGGCAGAACCGTCAAAAGCCGCAGGCCCTTCTTGAACGGGAAGCGCGTGCGGGTGGCGACCAGCGCAAAGGCAAGACCCATGATGGTCGAGCCGCCGGCCGTCATCAAGGCGAGCCAGAGCGTGCGCCAGGCAACGCCGCAACGCTCGCCGCCGACAACGCAGCCAAGGCTCCAGATCGAATTGTCCTGGATGTTGCGGGTAAAGCCGTCGGGATTGAACGAACCGTCGAAATCCTGAAAAGCGCCGACCAGCATGCTACCGACCGGGTAGAATACGAAGATCGCGACGAGAAAGACCAGGATGGCGATCGAGGAGACGACAAAGGCATCGCCCTTCATGACGCCGCGTTCGGCAAGGCCGAAGGAGAAGATCAGAACGAAGGCAAATGCTGAAAGCACCGCGCCTGCACCCATGGACGGTTGACCATCGGCCAGCGCGCCAAACAGCGTTTCGCTGATCGTCCAGGACCAGCCGGAAAAGCCGATGGCCAATCCCTGAAGTGTTAGAAACAGCACGCCGGCGGCGCCTGCCGTGGCAAGCAGTGTTCCGCGCCGCATCGGATCGCGAATGAAGCGCGCGGCGACTGCGACGGCCATGATCAGGCCGGCAAAGGCCAGCCACCAGCGGCCGTAGCTGAGGATTTGCAGAATGCCCGGAGCGACGGAGGCCTCGGTCGGAAAGCCGGAAAACCAGCCAAATCCGAGAAATCCGCCCTCGATCCGGTACCACGGAACCAGAAGGAAGGCAGCGATGCCTATTCCGAGGACAATATCCAGCCTACGGTTGCGATGGTCCATAACGATCCCCGCGCCTTTTCATGATGCAAAATATGGAGTTCAGAGTGGCCGGAGACCGCGCCGCAATCTGTGGAGGGTTGCGCGATCCCCGGCCGGGGAGAAACTTTGGGCAGGCCGTGGCAACGATAGCCCCGGCCCGGCCGGTTTCTCTTAGTTGGCGTTGGCGCTGATTTCGCGATCCCAGCGCTCGAGCAGTTCCTTGCGCTTGGCCGGATCGCCATAGGTCTTGAAGTCGTAGTCGATCAGCTTGATGTCCTCGAAGCGCGGTGCTTCCTTGGGGATTTCAGCCGTCTTGTTGGACGGCAGCTGGAAGGATTTCGCATCCTTCATGCGCGACTGCACGTCTGGCTTCAGCGCCCAGTCGTACCAGGTCTTGGCGTTGTCGAGGTTCTTCGCGCCCTTGATGATCGACATTGAGCCGATCTCGTAACCGGTGCCTTCGCACGGTGCGACCGATTTGACCGGGAAACCTTCAGCCGTCTGGGCAACGGCATCATGCATGAAGACGATACCGATCGCCGTTTCGCCGCGTGCAGCCGCCTTCACCGGGGCAGAGCCGGATTTGGTGTACTGCGAGATGTTGGCGTTGAGCTTCTTCAGGTAGTCGTAGGCCTGGTCTTCACCCATGATCTGGACCAGTGAGGCAAGCGCCGTATAGGCGGTGCCGGACGAATTCGGATTGGCGATCTGGATTTCGCCTTTGAACGCCGGGTCGAGAAGGTCTGCCCAGCATTTCGGCTCCTTGAAGCCCTTGGCCTTGAAAATCTCGGTATTGTAGCCCCAGCCAAGAGCGCCAGCGTAGACGCCGACCGTCTTGTAGCCAGAACTTTCCGCCTGCTTCTTGGCCCAATCCTGCAACTGGTCGAGCATTGGCGACTTGTATTCCAGGGTCAGGTTTTCAGATGCCGCCTGCAGATGCGGATCGCCGGTTCCTGCCCACCAGATGTCGGTCTTCGGGTTGCGCGCTTCGGCCCGGATCTTGGCATAGGTCTCGCCTGACGACAGGCGCACCATGTTGACCTTGATGTCGCCGTGCGCCTTTTCGAAGTCGCCCTTCATCTGCTCGCAGATGACCACATCGGCCGAGCAGATCAGGTTGAGGTCGCCGGCGGCCTGGGCCGAGAAAGCTGAAAGTGTCGTTCCGGCGGCCAATGCCGCGATGGCCATATATCGTGAACCCATGAAATTTCCTCCTGTTGAAGCAGCGCCTCCACGCCGATCGCTTTTTGCAAGCGTGTGCAAATGCTGCATGAGATGAAAACCGCTGTCAAACTAAATCTTCACAAAACTGTCACATTTCGACCGATCGAACGCTTGCACGCAATTGCAAAATTGTGCAGATTGCACGCAAGAGGATGGACTGCGCCGTGTCACAAAAACTATTCGTCAGTGCCCAGGAAGTGGCGGAAAAAGCAGGCGTTTCGCGCTCTGCGGTTTCCCGTACGTTTACATCCGGTGCCAGCGTCTCGCCGAAAACGCGGCAGAAGGTACTCGATGCCGCAGAGGCTCTCGGCTACCACGTCAATCACCTGGCCCGTGGCCTCATGCGCAACGAAAGCGGCATTGTCTGCCTGATCGTCTCAGAAATCGGCACGCCTTATCGTTCGGCGCTGTTGCGCGCCCTGACGCAGCAATTGCAGAGTTCCGGCAAGGTTGCGATGCTGATCAACACCGACCGGTCGGACGGTAGCGTCGATCTGGCGCTGCGGCAGGCGCTCCGCTACCGGGCCGATGCTTCGGTCATCTTATCCGGCTTGCCGGACAAATCGATCACCGATCTCTGTCTGAAGAATGGCCAGCGGCTGGTGCTGATCAACCGCGATGACGACAGGGAAGGGCCACTCAAGATTAACCTGGATGATGCGGATGCGGCAGCGCGGATTGCCACGGCGTTCGTACGGGCGGGCTGCCGCAAACTTGCCTTTGCCAATTCCCAGGCCGGTACCCCAAGCTTGATGGCACGCGAGCACGGCTTCGTTGCCGCTGCCAAGGCGCTGGGTCTGGATGTGATCGTCGAACGGTTCGGCCATACGGGGTATGAAAGCGGCCGCGTTGTCGCCCAGCAACTCCTGACCCGCAAGGAGCGCCCGGACGCGGTCTTCTGCGCCACCGATCTACTGGCTTGCGGCTTCATGGATGCTGCCCGGCACCAGTTTTCGATGTCTGTCCCGGATCAGATCTGCGTCGCCGGTTTCGATGATATCGAACAGGCATCATGGTCATCCTACGGGCTGACCACATTCGCGCAACCCGTGGACACAATTGCCCGTGAGGCCGTGTCCTGGCTGGTATCGGAAGATGCCGAGCCTGAGAACCATACCGTGCGCCTGCATGCCGACCTGGTATGGCGAACCTCGATCAGGGGCGGGTGAGCCCTATGGGCGGTGCGCTGAAAAAATCGTCGAAGAAACCGGCGACCTTTCTGTCGGAACTGGCACCTTTTACCGGCTCGCTGTTCAAGGAGAGAATGCGCGAGCAGTTTGCAGCCCTTTGCTACCGTATCGGCGGAGATGGCGGCATGTTCGAAGTGCTGCTCGTCACCAGCCGTGAAAGCGGCCGCTGGATTATTCCCAAGGGCTGGCCGATGGCCGGCAAGAAGCCGCATGAGGTCGCCGCGATCGAAGCCTTCGAAGAGGCCGGCGTGCGCGGAAAGGCGAAGAAAAAGCCGTTCGGGTATTTTACCTACCTGAAGATGTTCGACAATGGCCAGCGTGCGCCTTGCTGCGTTCAGGTTCACCTGCTTGACGTCAGGGAAAGCTGTGATGTCTTTCGGGAAAAAGGCCAGAGGCTTAGCGAGTGGGTGTCCTGTGTCGAGGCAGCCCGGCGTGTGCGCGAGCCAGAGCTAAAAGGGCTTTTTCTGTCTATGCAGCGGGCAATGCTATCGTGACAGGCGGCCGGCGGTTGAGCGCAGCCATAAGTCCTGCCTTCAACCGCCGGCGCGACCCAGTGCGAAATTGTGTGCCGGGCGTTTAGCCAAACCGTTCCATTTCAAAATTCGCAGGCGCAAATGTGCCGTTCAGGCGGCTCGTTTTTGCAAGCGTGGAATGATCTGCCATTGTCAGGGCCATCAGCAGGCCGGCACCAACAACAAAGCCGAATGCGAGATAGGAAAACTTTGCGAGCATATTAGTCACTCCTGTTCACCCCATCGCACGAACGCAGGCGGGATGGATAAAGTTCCATTGAGACAGAAAGAATCATTTCAGGCGTTCGGCGCGGTGGCACCGGATAATTAACGGCGTTGCTCAGCAGTAAGAAAACCGCAGTCTGCCAGCGGGATTGCTTGTTTGGAAGCTGACCATGCAGCTAGTGCATGGGTGTCCTGAAGTATTGGCGCTGTTACTCCATAATCGGGAGGTTTATATACAGGTCATAAAACGACAACGGCGCCACTGAATGGCTGCCGGGCCCGGAAAGCCCTAGAAAGGGGATTATCATGAACGTAGCACGCTCTTTCAACAATTGGCGCAAATACCGTCAGACGGTCACCGAACTTGGCCGCATGACCTCCCGCGAACTGCGCGACCTCGGCATTGATCGTGCCGACATCCAGAGCATCGCCCGCGCATCTGTCGCTCGCTAATCGCTTAAAAACACCGCCTCCAGCGAAGTTTTCCGAAACGCCCGTTGCCTTGCAGCGGGCGTTTCTGCGTTCAACAGCATGGACAAATGATGGTGCGACAGCGCGCGCCCGACTTTCGGGACAGCATGCTGCAATTTGTCATTCTTGTTCCCATAGTGTTGTGCCAATCTGCAGCCGACTGATTCCGGGGGGCAGAGATTGGAACATGCTTTTTTGCGGCGGGCGGCATTGTCGCGGCCTGATGTGAGCGCCGAAGATGCCGCGCGTCTTTTTTCCGATCACTACGGCCTATCTGGCCCGATTGCCGAACTTGGCAGCCAGCAGGACCGCAATTATCGCATCGACGCGGCAAGCGGCCGTTTCGTCCTGAAAATTTGCCGTGCCGACTATGCGACGGTCGAGCTTGAAGCGCAAAACGCCGCACTGCGCCATATTGCGGGCAAGGCCAATACGCCCCGCGTGCCGAAAGTGATTGCTTCGAACAATGGTGCGGACATCCTGTCCGTGACGGTGCGCGATGCGGATTATCAGATCCGCCTGCTCGACTATATCGAGGGTCAACCGCTGACGCAGCGCAAACATCTTCCGGCCATAACGGTCGCGGCGCTCGGCACGCTGGGTGGTAGGCTGGCGCTGGCGCTCGCGGATTTTACGCATCCCGGCCTGTCGCGGGACCTGCAATGGGATCTGCGAAACGCCGAACCGGTCGTCAGCCATCTGCTGTCGGCAGTAAAGGATGCGGATCGCAAGCAGCGCATCGGCCATGCGATGGATGCAGCCATGCGCCGGCTCGAAGGGTTGAAGCCGGAACTCCGTCAACAGGCTATCCATCATGATATTACCGACGACAATGTCGTCAGCCTGCCGAATGACAGTGGCCAGCTGATACCGGATGGCGTGATCGATTTCGGCGATGTCATCAACGGCTGGCTGGTCGCCGATCTCGCCGTCACCTGCGCCTCGCTGCTACATCACGCCGATGGCGATCCCAACGTTATCCTGCCTGCGATCAAGGCGTTCCATGATGTTTTCCCGCTCAACCAGGCGGAACTGCGCGCCCTCTGGCCGCTAATCGTGGCGCGCGCTGCCGTGCTGGTGGCCAGCAGCGAACAGCAACTCGCGCTCGATCCGGACAACAGCTATGTCAGCGGCAATATCGACCACGAGCGGTTGATTTTTGATGTCGCGGTTTCGGTGCCGTCAGCCGTGATGGAAATAGCCATCCTGCAGGCGGTTGGCCAACTGGGCGATCAGGGTGCTGCAATCACCGGTGAGCGTCTGCTGCCGGAGATCGAAGCATCCGGGATCGGGGTGATCGCCCTGGATGCGCAAAGTGAGCTTTTCGACGGCGTTGCATGGCCGCAACCCGGCCTCGAAGACCAGCTGCTACGGGCCGCATCACGCGAAACCGATGCTGTATCGACCCGCTACGGCGAATACCGGCTGACCCGAACTGTGCTGCGTTCACCTCAGCCGGCGCAAACATGCGCTCTTCATGTCGATCTGTTCTTGCCGGCGGGCACCGGCGTATCCGCGCCTTTCGGCGGCATTCTGAAACTCACCGATGGCGGCCTGATATTGCTGGGTCGGGATGCCGCGCTGCATCTATCCGGTCTTGATGCCTTGCCCGGCCCGGATGATTTCATCCATCCCGGTCAGCCGCTTGGCCTCGTCACTGGCTCGGCCGGCGACCATGGCGTACTGCGCATCCAGCTCTGCCGTGACAAGGACATCGTGCCTCCGCCGTTTGTCTCACCCGCTCACGCCGCTGCGTGGACGGTTCTATGCCCGTCACCGGCAAAGCTGCTCGGCTTTGATTGCGATGCGCCGGTGCCGCAAAGCGCGTCGCTTCTCTCGCGCCGCCAGAGCCATTTCGCCAAGCCGCAAAAGAACTATTACGAGACGCCGCCACAGATCGAGCGGGGTTTGCGCGAGCACATGGTCGATGTTGAAGGCCGCGCCTATCTCGACATGGTCAATAACGTCACCATCCTTGGCCACGGCCACCCGCGTCTCGCCGATGCGGTGCACCGGCAGTGGCAACGGTTGAACACCAATTCCCGGTTCCACTATGCCTGCGTCGCGGAATTTTCCGAGCGGCTGGCCGATCTTGCGCCGGAAGGCCTTGATACGGTGTTTCTGGTCAATAGCGGCTCGGAAGCCAACGATCTGGCGCTCCGGCTCGCTTGGGCAGCGAGCGGCGAGCGCAACATGCTGTGTTTGCTGGAAGGCTATCACGGCTGGTCGGTTGCCAGTGACGCGGTGTCCACCTCGATTGCCGACAACCCGCAGGCACTGACCACCCGGCCGGACTGGGTGCACCCGGTGATGTCGCCCAACACTTATCGTGGCCCATTTCGCGGGCCGGGCTCGACTGCCGCCTATCTCGAAGCCGTCACGCCGGCGCTGAAAAAGCTGGATCGCGACGACAAGGGACTGGCCGGTTTCATCTGCGAGTGCGTCTACGGCAATGCCGGTGGCATTCCGCTACCGCCGGGTTATCTCAAGGACATCTACGCGCGGGTCCGGGCACGCGGCGGCGTCTGCATCGCCGATGAAGTGCAGGTCGGCTATGGCCGTCTCGGGCATCATTTCTGGGGTTTTGAGGAGCAGGGCGTAACCCCCGATATCATCACCGTCGCCAAGGGCATGGGCAACGGCCATCCGCTTGGTGCCGTCATCACCACCAAGGCGATCGCCGATGCACTGGAGAAGGAAGGCTATTTCTTCTCGTCTGCCGGCGGCAGTCCGGTCAGTTCCGTCGTCGGCATGACAGTGCTCGATATCATGCGCGACGAGGGCCTGCAGGAGAACGCCCGTACTGTCGGCGATCACCTGAAACGCCGTCTGCAGGCGCTGGAGCAGCGGTTTACTCTTGTCGGCGCCGTGCACGGCATGGGGCTCTATCTTGGATTGGAGTTCGTCCGGGATCGCGAGACACTGGCGCCGGCAACCACTGAGACGGCAGCGATCTGTGACCGTCTGCTGCAGCTCGGCGTCATCATGCAGCCGACCGGCGATTATCTGAACGTGCTGAAGATCAAGCCGCCGCTTTGCCTGTCGCAGGAGAGCGCCGATTTCTTCGCCGACATGCTGGAGCGTGTGCTTTCAGAGGGCTGGTGAGGAAACGTTCCGTCCCCGGTTGAATTGCGCGGCCGGATCGGCTTAGCTCATCGCAGATTCTTCATGGCAAGCAGTGAGTAGCATCATGACGCAGACCGCCGATATCATCATTCTCAATGCCCGTGTTCTGACGCTGGACGAGGATCGGCCCCGGGCCGAGGCGGTGGCACTGGCTGCCGGTCATATCCTGGCCGTCGGCACGGCAGCGCAGATGGAGACATTTCGAGGCGCGGGCACGCAGGTGATTGATGCTGCCGGAGGCACGGTGCTTCCCGGTTTTTCCGAAAACCACATGCACTTGTTTTCGGGCGCTGCCGAACTCGACCATCTCCAGCTTGCAGGCGTGAGCGGACTGGCAGCACTGACCGATGCCGTGCGCTCCTACGCTGAAGGCCGGGCCTCTGAGAAGGTTCTGTTTGCGCAGGGCGCCGATTACACGATCCTCGGCGATACCGAACGGCTGACCCGCCATCATCTCGATGCGATCCTCTCCCATCAGCCGCTGGTTCTCTTTGCGCCGGATCATCACACCGCCTGGGCCAACACCAAGGCACTGGAACTGGTCAGCATGTTGCATGGCGCCACGCTTGGATCCGGCAATGAAGTGGTCGTGGGCGCGGATGGCCTGGCGACCGGGGAACTGCGCGAAATGGAGGCGTTCAGCCCGTTGCAGGCGGCCGGTGGTTTCGACCGGTATCGTCTCGGTCTATCGACTGGTGGTGAGCCCGATCCGTATCCGAACGAAGCCGAATGGGCGCAGGATATAGCCGTCATGCGGCGCGGCCTCGACTATTGCTCCCGCCACGGGATCACCACCATTCAGAACATGGACGGCAATCTCTACCAGCTGGAGCTGCTTTCGGCGATCGAGAAGCAGGATGGCAGCCTGCCGTGCCGGGTGATCATTCCCTTCCACTTCAAGAATTTCATGTCGATCGACATGCTGGAAAAGGCCTCCGAACTGGCCCGCCGGTTCGATAGCGACTGGCTATCGTCCGGCGTCGTCAAGATGTTCTACGATGGCGTGCTCGACAGCTGGACCGCTGTTATGGTGGAGCCTTACGCCGACAAATCAGGCGATTGCGGCGAGGGTCTTTTCACGCCTGAAACATTTCGCGATGTTGCAGTCGAGGCCGACCGGCGCGGCCTGCAGATAGCGGTTCATGCGATCGGCGACGGCGCGGTGCGGGCGGTGCTCGACGGATATGAGGCTGCGCGCGCGCAAAACGGCATCCGCGATAGCCGCCATCGCATCGAGCATATCGAGGTTGTGCATCCAGATGACATTGCCCGGTTTGCCGAACTTGGCGTCATCGCCTCGATGCAGCCGCCGCATCCGCCGGGTTGCGCGGGCGTGCCGCTGGAACCGACCGTATCGCGCATCGGCCGGGATCGCTGGCCGGTCAGCTATGCCTGGCGCACGCTCAAGGACGCGGGCGCACATATCTGCTTTGCCTCCGATTGGCCGGTGTCGCCAATCGATCCGATCATCGGCATCGAGGCAGCTGTGACGCGTAAGCCGTGGGCGGATGGCGATCCGGATCAGTCCTTTTCCCTGATGGAGGCTCTTTCTGCCTATTGTGTCGAAGGCGCCTACGCGGAATTCAAGGAAGACCGCAAGGGAATGATCCGGGCAGGTTACCTGGCAGATATCGTCATTTTGAGCGGTGACATCGAGGCAACGGCTCCAAACGAGTTGCAGAGTATCCAACCCACCACCACAATTTGCGGCGGGCGCATAAGTTTCTCCACCCGGTAATATTTTGATCAAAATATTGAGAAACCTGTTGTCAACGTCAAGCCGCTGTGGTCACCTAGCGCAAAGCCGAAAAGGCGGGAACAGTAGCTTCATGCAACGGGTAGTGTGCCGTATATGGCGGAATTGAACGCGGTCGAAATCCGCCAGGTTTCTAAGATATTCGGTTTTGGCGAGTTTGCGTTCGCCGCCGTCGACAACACATCGGTATCGATCCGGCAGAACGAATTCTTCACGCTTCTCGGCCCGTCCGGGTGCGGCAAGACCACTCTGTTGCGGCTGATCGCCGGTTTCGAATATCCGACATCCGGCGAGATCATGCTGAACGGCGAGAACATCGCCGCCATGCCCCCCTTCAAGCGGCCAATCAATACGGTTTTCCAGAGCTACGCCCTGTTTCCGCATATGACGGTGGCGGAAAATATCGGCTTTGGTCTCACGATGCTTGGCAAGCCGAAGCAGGAGATCAAGGACCGCGTCGATGCCATGCTCAAGCTGGTGCGCATGGAAGCGCTAGCCGGCCGGCGCACAAGCCAGATTTCTGGTGGCCAGCAACAGCGCGTCGCGCTCGCCCGTGCCCTTGCGCCACAACCAAAAGTTCTGCTGCTCGACGAGCCGCTATCAGCGCTCGACTACAAGCTGCGCAAGGACATGCAGATCGAACTGAAGCGCCTGCAGGCGGAAACCGGCATTACCTTCATCTTCGTCACCCATGACCAGGAAGAAGCGCTGACCATGTCGGACCGCATCGCCGTGATGTCGTCGGGCAAGATCCTGCAGGTCGGCAATCCGAGAGAGATTTACGATGCGCCGGCGGATCGTTTCGTCGCCGATTTCATTGGTGAGACCAATTTCCTGAAAGGCCGGATCAGTTCGGTGACGGACGGCATCGCCGATGTCGATACGCCGGTCGCTGGCCGCATTTCGGCAACGATGCCGCAGGATTTCCACGCCGATGGCGAGGTGACGGTGGTTCTGCGGCCGGAGCATGCAACGCTCTGCCCGCCGGACCGTGCCGTCGCCAACCAGATGACCGGCACGCTCGAAAACGTCGTCTATTTCGGTACGGACACGCACTATCACGTCCGGCTTTCAGACGGCGAGACGCTGTTTACATTGCGAGAGCAGAACAAACCGCTGCAGAGCGCACGGTTCAACCAGGGCGACACGGTTGGCATCGCGCTCGAAGCCAATGCCGCCCGGGTGTTGAGGAACTGAGATGACGGACATGCCGGGGACGATCGAAGCGGAAAAGAGCAGGGATATCCGGAAACGGTGGCTCCTTTCACTTCCCGCCCTCCTGATCATCCTTCTTGCATCGACCGGCCCGCTGCTGATCGTTCTGGTCTATTCCTTCCTGACGCCCGGTCCCTATGGCGACGTGCAATGGCTGCCTTCGCTTGAGGGCTGGATCGGCGTCGTCATGGAAAAGGATATTTTCGACGGTACCTTCTCGCTTGCCGATGCGCATGTGTCGATCTTCATGCGTTCCGTCATGCTGTCGCTGGGAACGACGGTTCTAACGTTGCTGGTCGGCTTCCCTACAGCCTATTTCATTGCCACAAGGCCGGAAAAAACCCGGGAACTCTGGCTGTTCCTGATTACCATTCCCTTCTGGACCAATCTTCTCATCCGCACCTTCGCCATCCTCGAGATCATCCGCAACGAAGGTCTGATCAACGGCTTGATGTTGAAGTTCGGGCTGATTTCAAAGCCTGTCCAGATGCTCTTCACCGATGGTGCGATCCTGACAGGCATGGTCTATGTCTATCTGCCGCTGATGGTGCTGCCGCTTTATGCCAGCATGGAAAAGCTGGATTTCCGGCTGGTGGAAGCGGCCTATGATCTCTATGCCACGCCCTTCAGGGTGCTGCGTAAGATCATCTTTCCGTTGGTCAAGCCCGGTGTCATCGCCGGCTCGATCCTCGTCTTCATTCCGGCGCTTGGCGCCTATGTCACGCCGAGTATCCTCGGCGGCGGCAAGAACATGATGCTCGGCAACCTGATCGAGCTGCAGTTCGGCCAGGGCCGGAACTGGCCGCTCGGGTCGGCTCTGTCGATCACGCTGATGCTGATCGTTATGGCGGCGCTGCTTGTCTATGTTCGCAATGCAGGATCTCAAGGGAGCCGGCATGGCTAAGACATTCTCAATCCGCCGCCAGCGCGGCTTTACCACCATTGCGATGGCCTGCTTCTTTGCACTTTATCTGCCGATTGCGGTTCTGGTGTTCTACTCGTTCAATGCTGGCGAATCTCTTGCTTCCTTTGATGGGATTTCGCTGCGCTGGTTCACCAAGGCCTTTCAAAACCAGCAGGTGATCGACGCGTCCATCCGCTCGCTGCAGATCGCCTCGTTTGCCGCTGTCGTCGCCACCATTGCAGCCACCATGGCGGCGCTGGCGACGACCCGGACAGAGCCCTATCGCGGCCTGACGCTGAAATATGCCTTCATCAACCAGCCCCTGATGATCCCCGAAATCGTCACCGCCGTTGCACTTCTGATCTTCTTTGCCCGCGTCAAGATCTGGACCGGTTATTCCGGCCTTGGTTACCTGATCGCCGCCCATACGGCGTTCTGCATCCCGTTTGCTTATCTGCCGATCCGGGCACGGCTGGAGAATATGGACCTGACGCTGGAGAAGGCGGCTGCCGATCTCTACGCAACACCGTGGAACGCCTTCCGCTACGTCACCCTGCCGCTGCTGTGGCCGGGCATTCTCGCCGGTTTCATGCTGGCCTTCGTGATTTCGCTGGACGATGTGGTCATCACCGAATTCGTCAAATCGGCCGGCCAGGATACCTTGCCGACCTACATGCTCGGCCAGATCCGTCGCTCGATTACACCGGAAATGAACGCGATCTCGACGCTGTTCCTGCTCCTGTCGGTCTGTGTCGTCACCGTCTTCTTCATCGTCAACAGAAAACGTGTCTAACGAAAGAAAAGGGAACAGCATCATGAAACGGATGATCATGGCGGTCACGGCCGCACTTCTCGCCTCGACCGGCCTTGCCCGGGCTGAAGGCGAACTCAACATTTACAACTGGGGCAATTATACCAGCCCCGAGATGATCAAGAAATTCGAGGACCAGTACAAGGTCAAGGTGACGATCACCGACTACGATTCCAACGATACGGCACTCGCCAAGGTTCGCCAGGGCGGTTCGGGCTTCGACATGGTCGTGCCGTCGCAGAACTATATCCCGATCTGGATCTCGGAAGGCCTCTTCCTCGAGACCGATCCGGGCAAGATGGAGAATTTTAGCCACGTCGCCAAGGAATGGCAGAATCCCGAGTTCGACCCGGGCCGCAAATATACCGTTCCGTGGGCAATGGGCATCGTTGGTGTCGTCGTCAACACCGATGTCTACAAGGGCGATCTCAACACCTGGGGCATCATCTTTGATACGCCGGATGAGCTGAAAGGCAAGGTCAACGTCGTTCCGGAGATGACTGACGTCATCGACGCTGCCGTGCTTTACAATGGCGGCAAGAAATGCACCGGCGACCTCACCATCCTCAAGAAGGTGCGTGATACTCTGGTCAAGGCCAAGCCGAACTGGGTGGCCATGGAATACGGCACCATCCAGAAGATGGGGTCGGGCGATTTTGCCGCCTCCAGCGACTGGAACGGCTCCGCCTTCCGTCAGCGCCTGGCAAACCCCGCTATCAAATTCGGCTATCCGAAAGAAGGTTACGTCAACTGGAGCGATAATCTTGCCGTCCTGAAGGATGCCAAGAATGTCGAGAATGCCAAGCTCTTCCAGAACTTCATGATGGATCCGGCCAATGCCGGCATGAATTCCGGCTTCCACCGCTATGCCAATGGTATCGCCGGTTCGAGCGAATTCATGCCTGCCGACATGAAGGACGCGCCTGAAATCAACATCCCGGCCGAATTCGCCTCCGTGGGCGTCCCCTCGCAGACGTGCCCGCCAGAGGTTCAGGAGCTCTACACCAAGATCTGGACCGAGCTTCAGAAGTAAGCCTGCTTCAATCGCACCCCGTCCGTCACGGCGGGGTGCGTTTTTTGTTTCCCGCCGCTGGATATTCCCATGAAAACCGTCTTCTCGCCTCGTCATCTCGGTCATGCCAACCAGCTTGAATTGGTCGCTGGTGCCATCGTACCCGGTTTCGAACTGACCTCGCGCGCCGAATATGTCTCGGGGCGGATCAAGACGGTCGGGCTGGGGGCCATCCTTGCCCCCGAACAGCACGACCTGACGACGGCAGCGCGCATCCATCGCAAGGACTATCTCGATTTCCTGCCGACGATCTGGGATCGCTGGACGGCGGAAGGGCGCACCGGCACGGCGCTGCCGTTCACTTGGCCAACCCGCGGCCTGCGCGGCGATGTGCCTCCGGAATTCATCGACGGGTTGTTGGGGTATTATTCCTTCGATGCCGGCTGCGGCATTGTTGAAGGTTCCTGGGACGCAATCAAATCCTCGCATGACGTGGCGCTGACGGCGGCTGGCCTCGTTCAGGATGGTGAACGCTCCGCCTTTGCCCTTTGCCGACCACCCGGTCATCATGCCGGTGCAGGATTCATGGGCGGCTATTGCTATATCAACAACGCCGCAGTGGCGGCGCAATGGTTCCGCGACAACGGCGCCAAGCGCGTTTCGATCCTGGATGTCGACTATCACCACGGCAACGGCACGCAGGAAATCTTCTATTCTCGCGCCGATGTGCAGGTGATCAACCTGCATGCCGATCCGATGCAGGAATATCCGTATTTCCTCGGCCATGCCGATGAGCGTGGTACCGGCGAGGGCGAAGGCTATAATCTCAATTACCCCATGCGCTTCGGCACGGATTGGGAGCGCTGGAGCCAGGCGCTGGAAGACGCCTGTGGCAAGCTGGTTGCCTATAATCCGGATGTGGTGGTGATCTCGCTTGGTGTCGATACGTTCGAGAAGGACCCGATCAGCAAATTCAAGCTGAAGACCGAGGATTTCCCGAAGATCGGCGAGCGGATCGCCCGGCTGAACCTGCCGACTTTGTTCGTCATGGAAGGCGGCTATGCGGTCGCCGAAATCGGCGTCAATGCCGTCAGCGTGCTGACCGGCTTCGACGGTAACTGATCGTGGCTTCCGGCTCCGTCGTCAACTTGGGTGTCGTCCAGTTCGCCTGCACGGACGATCTTGCGGAAAATCTCG
The DNA here is from genome assembly GCF_965279435.1 of Pararhizobium sp. Taxonomy (NCBI): domain Bacteria; kingdom Pseudomonadati; phylum Pseudomonadota; class Alphaproteobacteria; order Hyphomicrobiales; family Rhizobiaceae; genus Pararhizobium; species Pararhizobium sp. The sequence goes on along the minus strand of NZ_CBDIHY010000001.1, from coordinate 267,248 downwards.
CCACCGCCTCCCGGCTGATCCGGCAGGCTGCAGGCGAAGGCGCCAATATCGTGCTGGTGCAGGAACTGTTCGAAAGCCTGTACTTCTGCCAGACGCAGGACCCCGTCCATTTCGCCAGAGCGCATGCGCTTGCCGATCATCCGGTCATTGCACCGATGCAGGCGCTGGCCCGCGAACTCGGCATCGTCCTGCCGGTTTCCTTCTTCGAGAGAAAGAACCAGGCCTTCTACAATAGCTTGGCGATGATCGACGCAACCGGCGAAATCCTCGGCGTCTACCGCAAATCCCATATTCCAGACGGCCCAGGCTACAGCGAAAAATTCTATTTCCGGCCGGGCGATACCGGCTTCAAGGTCTGGCCGACCCGTTTCGGCACGATCGGTGTCGGCATCTGCTGGGACCAGTGGTTTCCCGAAGCTGCCCGCGCCATGGCGCTGATGGGCGCCTAACTGATTCTCTACCCGACGGCTATCGGCTCGGAACCGGCGCGTCCCGACCTCGATACGATGGAACACTGGCGCATGATCATGCGTGGCCATGCGGCCGCCAACATGATGCCGGTCGCCGCTGCCAACCGTATCGGCTCGGAAACCATCGGCGGCCACACGCAATCCTATTACGGCTCATCCTTTATCTCTGGGGCTGCCGGAGAACTTGTCGCGAGTGCGACCCGCGATGTCGAGGCCGTTCTCATCGCAAGTTTCGACCGGCAAGACCTTGCCGATAACCGCGCCGCCTGGGGCATGTTCCGCGATCGCCGCCCGGAATTGTACGGTGCGCTGGCGACGGCGGATGGAGGAGACAGGACATGACGGATTTCAAGCGCTCGGACGTTACACTCGCCAATTGGCGGACAGCCCCCTTTTCGCAATGGGCCTTCCAGAATGTCAGCGAGGTCGTGCCCTCCGCCGTCATCAAGGCCAAAGGCCAGGGCGAAGCACCGTCCCGCAGTCTCGCTGGTCTCGAAAACCTGCAGGTGCCGGGCATCGATGGCACGGGCCAATCGCTGAAAGAATTTCTGACGGCAAGCGAGACAGACGAACTCGTGGTGGTGCGCGATGGGCGCATCGTTGCCGAATGGTCGGCGGATCATTCCAACCCCGACCGGCCGCATATCATTTTTTCCGTGTCGAAATCCCTGACGGCACTGCTTGCCGGAATTCTGGCGGGCAAGGGCTTACTCTCCTTCGACAAGCTGGTGATCGATTATGTGCCGGAGGCCGCCGGTTCGGCTTACGCGGATGCGACAGTGCAGCAGCTGTTCGACATGGAAATCAGCGTCGATTTTGTCGAGGACTATCTCGATACATCCGGCGGTTTCGATCGCTATCGCCGAGCAACGGGGTGGAATCCCGACAGGCCGGACAGCCCCGCACCGGATTTGAAGAGCTTCATCTGCAGCATCGGAAAAGGCGGCTGGCAGCACGGCGAGAAACACGCCTACCGCTCCCCGAATACCGATCTCGCCGGCATCGTTGTGGAGCGTGCCGCAGGGGGGCGATTGCCAAGTTTGCTGAGCGAGCACCTCTGGCAGCCGATGGGCGCCCGTTCAGATGCGATGATCACCGTCGATCGTATCGGCACGGCGCGCGCTGCAGGCGGCATGTCGGCGACGGCGCGCGATCTTGTCCTGACCGGCGAACTCGTGCGTACGAAAGGCGCCGGCCTGATCGCGGAAGCGTTCATCGACGATCTGTGGACCGGCGGTAGCCGCGATGCGTGGAAGAATGGCGATCAGACGAGCCTGTTTCCATCGGGCAGCTACCGGAATTACTGGTACGAGACCGGCGAGGGTGAGCTTGCCGCCATCGGCATTCATGGCCAATGGATCTGGGTCGATCCGGCAACATCCACCGTCATCGTCAAGCTGTCGTCGCAGACCTTGCCTGTCGATGCTGCGCTGGATCAGGCAATCGTCTCCATGCTGCGCGCAGTTTCCGGCGCCGCAGTCTGAAATTATAGCGCTGCGGCAACCGCCGCTTCATCAACCGCGGCCGCGACGGGCCACCGGATCAGGGCTTCGGCCCCGGTGGCCGTCAGCCCGTAGATGCCGCGGTCGATGCGCTCGAACCAGCCGTAGACATTGCCGCGCAGAATGGTGGCAGCCGACGGCGTGACCGGCTTCAGATCCCTTGGCCGCAGCGGTCCGGCCTGAAGTGCCGCAGCGCAGGCCAGCGCCTGCTGCCGGTAGGCGGTCATGATCGGTGAACGCGTGCTGCCGCCGAGAGCCGGATCGCCCTTGCGCTTCTTGTGTTCATTGACGAGACGCGACCGCTTGCGCGGGTTCTTGCGCGGCATCAGCGCCACCGGGCTGACGACGACATCGACGGTACCGTTGTCGGCAACGCTCAACATGCCGAACCCAAGCCGCCGGCAGAGATCGCGGTAGCGGCGATCGCTTTCGCGGCCCTTTCCCTTGGCCGAGACGCGGGCCGCAATCCAGACTTCATCGCTCGCCGCCGCCCTGTCGACGGCCTGAAGGATGAGTTCGAGATTGAAGCTGAGCTTGAGTTCGCAGATGACCACGACCGGTGGTTCGTCGGGGCTTAAGCCCACCAGATCGCAACCGGCTATCTCACCTTTGACGCTGTAGCCGGCGGCTTCGAGAAAGCCCTTGATCGGCGGATAAAGCGTGGTCTCCAAATCATGTCCTCATATCATCGTCTGCACGGTCTTGCCGTGATTTGCTGATGAGATCAATGAAAGGATGGTTTTTGCAGGCTGGCCGAGCCGGACTTACACCGTTCCGTCGATGGACAGCACGACGATGTCCTCTTCACGGCCCGCCACTTCGAACTCGACCGTATCGCCGGGAGCCGCACCGTCGAGTGCGCGGGCAAGCGGCGATGTCCAGGCAATTGCTCCGGCCGACGGATCAGCTTCGTCCTCGCCGACAATGCGGATATCCTTGACTGTGCGACTGCGCCTGATGGAGACGTGCGTTCCAAATCGAACCGTTTCCGGCTCTGCGACGGGTTCCATGATCTCCATACTGGCGCGGCGCGCTTGCCAATAGCGCAGATCGCGCTTCAGAGCGGCAAGCACCTCGCCGTCACTGGTCGCTGCAGTCTGCTGGGTGAGTGCCGCAATCATTTGCTCGATCTGTCTGGCACCGTTGGGCGTGACCAGATTTCGGGCGGCGCTGATCGGCCGCTCGGGGACGGGCGGAGGCGGGGCGTCGTCGATTTCCTTGGTGAATGCGCGGCTCATCGGTCTCTCCTTCCATACCAACGCATAGCACGCTTTCGGGTTCATTTGCGCTCGGACTGTTGGGTAGGGGTTTGAAGAGACCGACGGCTCACGCCTTCTTCTTCAGCTTTGTATGCCGATCGCGGATGATGTGATCGACCTTTCCGGCGAGCGCATGATCCGGCTCGCTTTCCGCAGCTTCCCGCAGAAGCTCGGTCAACCGTCTCAATTCTTTCTCATCGAGATGTTCGATGCCCATGAAGCGGTTCTCCGCCTCGCTGGTCAGGATCAGTTCGTCGAGCTTTGCCTGAACGGCCTTTCCGTCACGGTTCTGGGAGTTCTGCAGGACGAAGACCATGAGGAAGGTGATGATCGTCGTGCCGGTATTGACGACGAGTTGCCAGGTTTCGGAGAAGCCGAAGAGCGGGCCGGTGGCGGCCCAGACGACGATGCCGGCGACGGCAATCACGAATGTCGCCGGCTTGCCGGCGAGCTGCGCAACCTCGCCGGAAAAACGGGAGAAAAGGCTCTGTTTATCGGACATGGCATTCCTCCATCGGATATCGCCACGTCCTAAATTCGCAGCAACAGCGGAAGTTCCGGCCAGGGCCGGTGCGTTTACGAATATAGACGCGTTGGCTCCTAAAAGCGCCATTCCCAAGTGTCAGGCCTTCGAGGCGTTCAACCGGCTTTCCGCCTCATCCCAGCAGCCGGTCATGCGCAGGCTCGGAGATTGGCCTTCGTCATGGGAGGCCCAGCGCAACGGCAGGGCATCCGGCCGCCGGATAATGCGGCGCGGTGTGAAGCGCCAGAGGCGTTCGGCGCCCTCGAATGCCGCGACTTCGGGCGTATCAACAACTACATGGGCATCGCCGGAAAGCTGCAGCAGGTCGCCGGTGTCGAAATCGGCAAAGACAAGGCCAGCCTTGCCATTGGCGAGAATATTGCCGAGCGTGTTGAAAAACAGGTTGCCGGCGAAATCGGGAATGGTCAGCACGCCATCATCGCCGATCCGGACAAAGCCGGGCTTTCCACCCCGGTGCGAGACATCCGCCTGCCGCTGTCCATTTTCGAACTCCGCATAGGTCGCGACAAAGAATGTGTCGGCTGAAGCGATCATCTGCCGAGCCCCTGCATCGAGCGCCGCCAATGTCGTGGGCTCAGTGACCGGGCCTGTCGAAGGATCGCGGACGAAATGGAAATCGCGCAACTGAATATATTTCGGACAATTGCCGTAGGACTGGCCGACGTCGACGTCAAAGCCCAAAGGCCCAGACCTATGTACGGTTCCGTTCAGGCGATTGCGCCTTCGTGTGTGCAGTTCGATACCGAGCATACCGATCGCCGCACCATCGCCCATCCCCGCATCCGCCGGGTCGCCGCGTTCCCGGTCTAGGCGAACATTCAGGGTGTGCGGATCCGGGCTTTGCAGAAAACCCGGATTGGCCGCCCGTATCGTCGCCCATGCGTCTCCCTCGTCATCTACCGTGCCCAGCACAATGAACGGGAGTTGCGGATAGAAGGCGCGATGCTGGTCGATCAGGTGATCGCGCAACACCCGGCGGCCGAGTTCTTGCATACGCTCGGCAACACCGGCCTGGTCCTGCAGCACCCGCTCACCCGCATGCCACGGCGACGCCTGATCTATCGTGTCGAGAGCCAACATTTGTCGATCCTTTGGTGGTGGGTTGGCAAGGTGCTGCGTAGCGCCGAGATTTGCTCAGGCAGCCTCTTGAATGCCGATTGCCGTCTTCTGGAAGGCGACGAAACCGGGAAGGGCTTCCATGCGCTTCAGCCATGCATTGATGTTGGCATAGGCGGCACGGTCGACATTGCCCTCCGGCGCGCGGGCGATGTAGCTGTAAAGCGCGACATCGGCGATGGTCGGCTGGTCCACTGCAATCCACTGGCGGCCGGCAAGTTCTGCCTCGATGTGGCGAAGGATGAGATGGGCACGGGCGATGACTTCGTCCGCATTGAAGCCCGCACCAAAGACGGTGACAAGCCGCGCAGCACAGGGGCCATAGGCGATTTCGCCGGCAGCGACAGAGAGCCAGCGCTGTACGGACGCGGCGCCCCTCGGGTTTTCGGGCAGCCAGCCCGTGGCTCCGGTTTTTTTGGCGAGGTACACAAGAATGGCGTTGGAATCGGCAATGATCGTGCCGTCATCGTCCAGCACCGGAACCTGCCCGAACGGATTGAGCTTGAGAAAATCCGGAGCCTTATGGGCGCGGGCAGCAAGATCGACTTCGATCAACTCAACGTCGATCCCCAGCAACGAGAGGAACAACCGGGCCCGGTGCGCGTGGCCGGACAAAGGGTGATAGTAAAGTTTCATCTGCCATCTCCAGGGGCGTTGATCGCCTTGTGGAGAAGATGTTTCTTTCTTCCTGAAAACAGAAGTGCGATAAAAGGCAAGATATAATTCCATTTAGCGGAATAGTGAGGCGAGGGCGACGGTGGACAGGCTTCAATCCATGCGGATTCTGGTAAAGGCCGCCGATACCGGCAGCTTCGCGCAGACGGCGCGCGCGCTTAACATGAGCCCTCCGGCCGTCACGCGGGCCATTGCCTATCTCGAAGATCTGACGGGTGCCCGGCTGTTCTTGCGGTCGACGCGATCTGTGAAATTGACGGCGCCCGGCAGCCGCTACGTCGAGGATTGCCGCCGCATCCTTGCCGATATCGATGAGGCCGAAGCCTCGGCTGGCGGCTCGCATGCCACGCCCTCAGGCCTGCTGACGGTGACGGCGCCGGTCCTGTTCGGCCAGATCTATGTCATGCCGGTCCTGACATCGTTTCTGACGTTGCATCCGGCCGTCAATGGACGCGCCCTTCTGCTCGACCGCGTCGTCAACCTGCTGGAGGAAGGCATCGATGTCGCGCTGCGCATCGGGCAATTACCGGATTCCGGATACCACGCCAGCAAGGTCGGCAGCGTGCGGCGGGTGATCTGCGGTGCGCCATCCTATTTCAAGGAGCATGCGCTGCCGCAGGTTCCGGCTGATCTCGCCAGGCATACCATCATCGCCAATACCGGTTCATCCGCGCCACAGGATTGGCGCTTCGTGGGCGGTGAAAAGAGCCATGTCACGCTGCGCCCGCGCTTGTTCTGCAACACCGTCGATGCCTCGATCTCCGCAGCGCTCAGCGGTTGGGGCCTGACCAGCGCGCTATCCTATCAGGTGGCATCGGCGGTAAGCGACGGAAGGCTCGATATCGTGCTTTCCGACTATGAGGAGCCGGCCATTCCTATCCATGTGATGCATGCCGAGGGCCGCCATATCTCCGCCAAGACCCGGGCGTTTGTTGATTTCCTAGCGGCCGAATTGCGCGCCGACCGCAACCTGCAGGCGGCAACGTCACTGGCTGCCGGTTAAAGCGTCGCAGTTGACAGAGAAGACATTTCGAATTACGACTGACGAAAATTGAAATTCGTCAGTCATAATTCGAAAGTTTATCAATATGGACGGCAGCACGGATATTCCTGATATCGCGCGGCAGGAAAACATCACGCGGATTCTGGAGGCAGCGGAACGGCTGTTCCGGCACTATGGCTATGCCAAGACAAATGTTGCCGATATTGCGCGCGATCTTGGCATGTCGCCGGCCAATATCTACCGGTTCTTTGCCTCCAAGACAGAAATCCATCAGGCGATCTGCGGCCGCATGCTCGGCGGCAGTTACCAGCAGGCCTATGAAATCTCGCGCCTGCCGATCAGCGCTGCCGATCGCCTGCGCCGCTATCTGGAGGCGGAGCATCAGCTGATCGTGACCGCCATGCTCGACCATGAAAAGGTCCACGAGATGGTCATCGTCGCCATCGAGCGCGACTGGCATGTGATCGAAAAGCACATCGACCGGATGCACGAGCTTTTGGAGGAAATCATCCGCCAGGGTATCGCCGCCGGGGAGTTTGCGGAGCAGGACCCTGCGGTTGCGGCCCGATCTTTTGGGGCAGCAACCGTGGTCATGTGCCACCCGCAGCTTGTGTCTCAATGTCTTTCCAAGCCGAACCGGGCGACGCCTGATGAAATTACCGAATTTGCAATCAATGCTTTGAGATGAGCGCGGCCGTTAGCGGCCTGCCTTCCCGACTTCATTTTTTATCAGGAGTGCGAACATGCCTTCGCCAAGCCATAACTGTATTCGCTTGTCTGCCGTTTCCATCCTATCTGCCGCTGTTTTGGCTCTCGCCGGCTGCTCTGAAGAGAAGGCCGAGACCAAGGAAATCGTGCGGCCGGTGAAAGTGGTCGAGATTGCCGCCATCGATACTTCGCGCACGCTCAGCTATTCCGGCACGGTCCGCGCCCGCACCGAGATGAACCTCGGCTTCCGCGTCAACGGCAAGATTACCGAACGCCTCGTCGATATCGGGCAACGGGTCAAATCCGGCGATCTGCTCGCCCGCATTGATCCGTCCGACTATGAACTCGCACTGGCCAGCGCCAAGGCGAACCTTGATGCCACGGAGCGGCAGGTCGAGACGACCGAGCTGGCCCGTGTCCGTGCCGAACAACTGTTTGCCAAGAACGTCTCGCCGAAATCGCAGCTCGAGCAGGCGACGCTGAGCTACAATCAGGCGGTTGCCACGCGTGACTCTGCCCGGTCGACGCTCGATCAGGCGAAGAACCAGGTCAGCTATACCGATCTGAAATCCGAGCAAAATGGCATCGTCACCGCCGTCAGTGCCGATATCGGCCAGGTCGTCGGCTCGGGAACGCCTGTTGTCAGCGTTGCCGTCGATGGCGAAAAGGAAGTTCTGGTTGCCATACCCGAAACGGATATTGCGCAGTTCAAGCCCGGCAAGGTGGTCACCGTCGGGTTCTGGTCGGATGCCGCGCTGATGCTGCAGGGCAAGGTGCGTGAAGTGGCCGGTAGCGCCGAGCCACAATCGCGAACCTTTGCCGTCCGTATCAGCCTGCCGAATGATCCAAACGTGCTTCTCGGCATGACCTCCGGCATCGTTGCCGCTGCTGCCGATGCCCAGCAACTGGTCTCCATCCCCTTGAGCGCCCTTGCCAAAAAGGATGACCAGGCGATCGTCTGGACCGTCGATCGCACTGCCGAGACCGTGCATTCCCGTCCCGTCAAGGTCGCCGATTTCACCAGTGACGGCGTGCGGATTTCCGAAGGATTGAAGCCCGGCGATGTCGTGGTTGCTGCAGGCACCCAGTTCATGACGGAAGGACTGAAGGTGAAGCTCGGCAGCGAAACTGTGCAGCAATCCGCTGCCACCGAAAACACCCAGCTCGTGCGCTAAATCCAGATCCATCGAAAGCGGAACAACGCCGATGACCTCCTCCACCGACCAAAAGCAGTCCTTCAACCTGTCGCGCTGGGCCATCGGACATCCGAGCATCGCCCGCTTCCTGTTTGGCCTGATCCTGATCACCGGCGTGCTCGGCTTGATGCGCATGGGCCAGAAGGAAGATCCGGACTTTACCTTCCGCGTCATGGTCATCCAGGCCGTCTGGCCGGGCGCTTCGATCCAGGACATGGAGGATCAGGTCGTCAACAAGATCGAGCGCAAGCTGCAGGAAACCCCGCATCTCGATTTCGTCCGCTCCTATACCCGCGCCGGCAGCGCCATCATCACGCTGCAAGTCAAGGGCGATACCAATGCAACCCAGGTGGCCGACGCCTTCTATCAAGTGCGCAAGAAGGTCGGCGATATCGCCAGTGAGTTGCCGCAGGGTCTGCTCGGTCCGTATTTCAACGACGAGTTCGGCGATACGTTCGTCACCCTGCATTCGCTGAGCGGCGAGGGTTACAGCTATCCGGAGCTGAAAAAATTTGCCATCCAGGCGCGCGACATGCTGTTGACGACGCCGGGGGTCGAAAAGGCCGTGATCATCGGCGACCAGCCGGAAAAGATCTATATCGATATTTCATCCGCAGTGCTTGCTTCGCGGGGTCTGACCCTTGTCGATGTGCAAAATGCCATCAAGGGGCAGAACACTGTCGATCCGGCCGGTTCTGTCGATACCGGCACCCGTTCCGTACGCGTGTCCGTCGAAGGCGGCCTGACCAGCGCTGCCGATATCCGCGAGCTGCGGCTGCGCTCCGGCAACGAGGTGACGCGGCTTGGCGATATCGCCACTGTCTCGTCCGGCCTTGAGGATCCCTATCAGCGCAAATACCGTTTCAATGGCGAGGACAGCGTCCAGATCGGCGTGGTCATGGCCAAAGGCTACAAGGTCACGGATGTCGGCACTGCGGTCGAGGAAACCTACAAGCGTTTCGAATCCGCGCTTCCCTATGGCGTAAAGGTCGATCAGATTGCCGATCAGCCGGAAGTCGTCACCGAGGCCGTCGGCGAATTCATGAAGGCGCTCGGCGAAGCGCTGGTGATCGTACTGATCGTCTCCTTCGTGTCGATCGGCTGGCGCTCCGGCCTGGTCATCGCCATTGCCATCCCGCTGGTGCTGGCTGCCACCTTCGCCATCATGTACGAACTCGGCATCGACCTACAGCGCATTTCGCTAGGCGCGCTGATCATCGCGCTGGGTCTGCTGGTCGATGATGCCATGATCGTCGTCGAATTGATGGAGCGGAAACTGGAGGAGGGGCTGGACAAGCTCGATGCCGCCAGTTTCGCCTATTCCTCGACAGCATTTCCGATGCTGACCGGCACGCTGATCACCACGGCCGGCTTCATCCCGGTCGGTTTTGCAGCCTCGACTGCCGGTGAGTATGTGCGCTCGCTGTTCTACGTCGTCGGCATCGCGCTGGTCGTTTCCTGGTTCGTGGCGGTCTATTTCACGCCCTGGCTCGGCTACATGATCCTCAAGCAGCGCGCCCATGCTGGGAGCCATCACGACGTCTTCGATACGCGTTTCTATCGCCGCCTGCGCGCCACTGTCGGCTGGGCAGTGCGCCACCGCGTCATCGTCCTTTCCCTGACACTCATCACCTTTGTTGCCAGCCTCTGGGCGTTCCAGTTCATCCCGAAGAACTTCTTCCCGCAGTCGTCGCGGCCTGAAATCCTTGTCGACCTCTGGCTGCCGGAAGGCACCAGCATCAAGGAAGTGGAAACCCAGGCCAAGGCACTTGAGGCTAAGATACTCGACGACACCGACAAGAAGTTCATCGCCACCTATATCGGCGAGGGCGCGCCGCGCTTCTTCCTGCCGCTCGATCAGCAGCTGCGCAATCCGAATTTCGCCCAGCTTCTCGTCATGGCCAATGACGAACCGGCCCGCGAACGGCTGATCGTCAAGCTGCGCACCATTCTTGCAGAGGACTTTCCGTCCATTCGCGGCAAGGTCGACCGCCTGTTCCTCGGCCCTCCCACTGGCTGGCCCGTACAGATGCGCGTCACCGGGCAGGATCGTGCCGAGGTTCGCCGGATCGCCGATCAGGTGAAGGCAAAGTTTGCCGAGAATCCGGAACTTGGTGCCATCCACGACGATTGGCTTGAGCCGGTGCCGGCGATGAAGCTGGTGATCGATCAGGATCGCGCTCGCGCGCTGGGCGTCTCGTCACAACGCATCCGCCAGATGCTGCAGGCAACGATGAGCGGTGCGCCGCTCGACGATTTCCGCGATGGCGAGGAAACGGTCTCCATCGTTGCCCGCGAGCCGGATGCGAACCGCCGCCTGCTGTCGGCCGTGCATTCGGTCTATGTTCCAACCGATTTCGGCAGCTATGTGCCGCTGTCGCAGGTTGCCAAGGTCGTGCCTGTTCTCGAACAGGGCGTCGAATGGCGCCGCAACCGCCTGCCGACCATCACGGTGCGCGGCACGCTTCCCGATAACGTGCAGCCCAATGACGTGGCGATGAAGATGTATGCCGACATGAAGCCGCTGCGCGATAGTCTTGCGCCCGGTTACGCAGTCGAGATCCAGGGCGGTGCGGAAGATGCGGCCGAAAGCCAGCAGTCGATCGCCGACAAGGCACCCATCATGCTCGCCGTCATCGTCGTACTGCTGATGATCCAGCTGCAGCATTTCGGCAAGGCGATGCTGGTTCTGGCAACCGGCCCGCTCGGCATCATCGGTGCGGCCGCCGCACTCCTCATCAGCGGCGCGCCGTTCGGCTTCGTCGCGATCCTCGGCGTTATCGCGCTGCTCGGCATCATCATGCGCAACTCGATCATCCTCGTCGATCAGATCGACCAGGATATCGCGGCGGGCATGGAGCGGACGGAAGCGATCGTCGGCTCGGCTGTGCGCCGTTTCCGGCCGATCGTGCTGACAGCGATGACGGCGGTTCTGGCGTTGATCCCGATCTCGCGCGGTGTTTTCTGGGGGCCACTCGCCTATGCGATGATGGGCGGTATCCTGGTTGCCACGGTGCTGACCATCCTCGTCCTTCCGGCCGGTTATGCGCTGTTCTTCGGCAAGCAGCCGAAGAACAAGGTTTCCGAACCGGAGCCAGCAAGCGATGAGCCTGAGCAGACTGCCCTGTATCCGGCGGCTATCGCAGCGGAATAGTCTGTCCCAGGTTGAAGGGCGCTCGCAGCCGGCGTTGCGGGTGCGGCGTCCTGCAATGCAAGCCGGGCGTGGAGGAGGCGTATTGAAACGATTTAGGGCGGGCCAAGCCATTTGCTACGCGCATAGCGCATGGCTGCTCTGCAAAATTCTGCCTACGTTTTAAGCGGAAACAATGTATATTGAATTTATCGAAGTGATGCACCTCCTCCCGCAGAGCTTCGATATGTAAGTGACCTCGCTCCTCCTCCCAGAGGGCACTTGCGGAATGGCAACGCTCCTCCTCCCAGTTGCCATTCGGTTCTATTCGAAAGCCTGCCGCACCTCCTCCCGCGGCAGGCTTTTTCGATTCTGGGCCTCTTTATTTCAGTCTCCCACGCCGAATACAAAAAAACCGCCGCGAAATTTGACCTCGCGACGGCTCAGGCAGTTTATGCGCTTTTATCAGCGAAGCGGTGGTGCGTAGACCAAACCGCCATTGTTCCAGAGGTTGTTCAGGCCGCGCTCGATCTTCAACGGGCTGTCCTTGCCGAGATGGCGCTCAAACACTTCGCCATAGTTGCCGACGGCCGAGATGGCCTGGAAAGCCCATTTCGGATCGAGGCCAAAGTTCTTCGAAATCGCGCCGTCTGCACCGAGGAAGCGCTTCTGCGCCACAGTGCCGTCTTCAGCCGTCTTGGCTGCATTTTCCTTGGTGATGCCGAGTTCTTCCGCCTCGATCATCGCGAACAGGGTCCACCGAACGATCTTGAACCACTGCTCGTCGCCCTGGCGAACGGCCGGCCCGAGCGGCTCCTTGGAGATGACCTCGGGCAGAACCATGTAGTTGTCGGGATCGGTCAGCGTCAGGCGCTGGGAATAGAGAGCGGAAGAGTCCGTCGAATAGACATCGCAACGGCCGGTGCCGAAGGCCTGAATGGTCTGGTCCGGCTTTTCAAAAGCAATGACGTTGTACTGGATGCCGTTGGCGCTGAAATAGTCGGCCATGTTCTGTTCGGTGGTTGTACCGGTTTCGGTGCAGACCGAGGCGCCGGACAGTTCCTTGGCGCTCTTTACGCCGAGATCCTTGCGGATCATGAAGGCCTGGCCATCATAATAGTTGGCGCCGACGAAGCTCATGCCGAGATCGGTATCGCGCGACAATGTCCAGGTGGTCTGGCGCGACAGAAGATCGACTTCGCCCGATTGCAGGGCAGCGAAACGCTCCTTGGTGGAGAGCGGTACATACTGCACCTTGCTGGAATCGCCGAGCACCGCTGCAGCGACCGCCCGGCAGAAATCGACGTCGAAGCCTGCCCATTCGCCTTTGTCGTTCGGGCTCGAAAAGCCGAGCACGCCCTGGCTGACACCGCAGCGAAGCGCACCGCGTTCGCGGGCGATATCAAGTGTGCCTGCCTGTGCCGCCGTACCAGCCAGCGTTGCCGCGGCCATTATTGCAAAAATTGCTGATTTCATGGTTTCGTTCTCCTCCGGTTTATTAAGTCGCACGTATCCCGTCCGGGCAACGCCAAGCGCTGCCAAGCTCTTTCCTGTTCGTTCCCTAGTATTTACCGGGGCTATCAGCCCCGGGCAGTGACCGCCTCGAATGTTTCCTCGAGCACTGCAAGCAGATGGTCCGCGTCTCGCTTCGAGAAGATCATTGGCGGGCGCATCTTCAACACATTGTCATGCGGCCCTTCGGTGCCCATCAGCACGCCGCGCTGACGCGCCCCGTTCGATACGGCCCGGGCGAAATCCGTCGCCGGTGCTTTGGTCTTGCGGTCGGTGACCAGCTCGATGCCGAGGAACAGCCCCATGCCGCGCACGTCGCCTATCACCTCGTAACGCTCCTGGATTGCCCGGAAGCCGGCCATCAGGTAGTTGCCGATCTCCAGCGCATTGCCGCGCAGGTTCTGACCTTCGATGACGTCGAGCACGGCAAGACCGACTGCGCAGGAAACCGGGTTGCCGCCGAACGTGTTGAAATATTCCATGCCGTTGTTGAAGCTGTCGGCGATCTCGCGGGTCGTGACGACAGCGGCGAGCGGATGGCCGTCGCCGATCGGCTTGCCCATGGTGACGATATCGGGAACGACGCCCTGTTCTTCAAATGCCCACCAGTGGCTGCCTACCCGGCCGAAGCCGACCTGAACCTCATCGGCAATGCAGATACCGCCCGCAGCGCGCACCATCCGGTAGACCTCTTTGAGGTAACCTTCCGGCAGAAAGACCTGACCGGCGACGCTCGGGATCGATTCGGCGATAAAGAAGCCCGGACCTTCGCCCTTTGCCTGCATCTGAGCGATCAGTTCGGCGACGCTTTCGGCATAACGCTTGCCATGCTCTTCGGCCGCCCAATCGGCAGGAGCGCGATAGCTGTCGGGAACGAGGGCCACATGGACATGCGGCTTCTTTTCCTTGCCGCCCTTGCGGCGGAACTTGTAGGGGCTGATCTCGATCAGCTCCTGCGTCGTGCCGTGATAGGCCCAGTCGAGCACGATGGCGTTTTCACGGCCGGTATGGGCGCGCATCATCCTGAGCGCCAGACTGTTGGCCTCCGAGCCGCTGTTGACGAAACCGGCAACCGTCAGCTCCTTTGGCAGCGTCGCCGTCAGCCGCTCGGCATAGGCGACGATATTGTCGTGCAGATAGCGGGTATTGGTGTTGAGCGTTGCCGCCTGCCGCGCCATCGCTTCGACCACGGCCGGATGCGCATGTCCGATATGGCAGACATTGTTGAAGCAATCGAGATAGGCCCGGCCGCTGTCGTCGATCAGCCAGACGCCATCGCCGCGCACGAACTTGATCGGCTTGTCGTAGGAAATCGACAGGTTGGGGACCAGCAGTTCCTTGCGCAGCTTGACGATCTCCTCATGCGACCGTCCGATTTTCTCGTAGAATTCCGGCGCGGTACCGGCAAAGGCGTTGGCGTTGGGGAAAAGCTCGGCCCAGACATCGAGATAGCGCTCCTCGCCGACGCCGAGGATTTCCGTGGCGGAAAGCCGGATGTCGACGGAGAGCTGCAGGTGCAGGTGAGGCGCCCAGCCTCCGTTTTCCTTTGGAGCCCCCATCTCGCCGAGCAGCGCACCGGCATCCAGACGGTCGCCCGCCTTCAGCCTGCCGAGCGCTTCATGGGCAAGATGGCCCCAGAGGCTTATGAAGGCCGGGCAGCCCTCTGGTTCATGGCGCAGCGCAATCAGGCAGCCGTAACCGAGCGGATCGGGCTCGATCTCGACACTGACGACCGTGGCAGCGATCGGCGTGTAGAGTTTTGTGCCTGCAGCCATGAACAGGTCGAGGCCGAGATGACGGATGCGGCGGGTGTTTTCGATCAGCCGCGATACGAACATGTCGCCGGAATAAACCGTTCGCTTCTCGCCCCAGGGGCCGATGCCGAGATCGACGCCATGGTCTGCGCAATAGGCCTCCCAGATCGCCTGCGCCTCATCCGGCTGTTCGCCGGCGGACTTGACCGTCATCGGATGTTGCGGATCGGCGTAGGGGACGAGGGCTGCGGGATAGGTTGCTGCCGGGCGGTCGAGCAACGGACGCAGCGTCTTCCGGTTGGCCTCGATCCAGGCCGTGACCGCGCGCGTGCCGGGCGTTGCTTCGAAACCGCAGGCATGGCGCAGGATCGCGGTGGAAAAGCGCGGGTTCATCGCGTCCATCTTGCGCAACAGCGTCCACGCCGGCTTTTCGCTGATGGCAAGGTACGGATTACCGCCGGTATGGGCGTGGCGCGACGCCGAGATCGTCACAGATGTAACGAGCCGCATGGCGATCAGATCGAACAGAAGATCGACTTCCTCGTCGAGCAGCGGATATTCGGCATGGAACCCGCGCGCGATATCAGCGGCAGCGCCGATCGGATCCGCATGGTCGAGCCCGGCATAGGCCGCCGCGATGGCGACTTCGGCAATCACTGGCGCATAGAGCGCGTCACCGAGATCGATCAGGCCGGCGATGCGATCATGATCGTCATTGGCAACCAGCACGTTCCAGTCATTGGCATCGTTGTGGATCACGGCCGAGCGCAGCTTCGCTAGCTTCGGCTCCACCGCCGTTTCGAACCGGGTGAGGAAGCGCTGGAGAAGCGCGCGGTCATCTGCACCGGCAATATGGTGCAACCGGTCAGCGGAGCGGCCGGCATTGCGGATGTTCCAGTCCAGATCGCGCAGGGCGCCGGGATGCATGAAGCCTTTCAATGCAGTGTCGAACCGGCCAAGCAGGCCGCCCAGCGACGTCAGTGCTTCCGGGCTGCGGGCAGACTGCGCCAGCGGCGTGCCAGGCACCCAGCCGACAAGACGCAGCAGATGACGGACGCCGTGCGGGCTGGTGGTTTCGCCAAGACTTGCGCCCGAAATCGTCGGACGGATATGCGGAACGGGCAGGTCCGGCGCGTGTTCGCCGACATGGCTGAGAAGCGCCGTCTGGAAATCGCTCTCGACCAGCGGTTCGCCGGCATTGACGATCTTGAGGATATACACCCCGCCAGTATTGGCCGTGACCTTGAAGTTCTGGTCGCGTTCGCTATCGAGCGGCGACAGTGAACCGTCGAGGCCATAATGCTCGGCAAGCAGGCGCTTTGCATCGTCGATGGTAAAAATCGGGGTGGTCTTCAGCATATCGTTCATGGCGGTTCCTCGTCTGAGCATAGATTTGCATGGGCGGCCAAACCATGCACCCGGCAATATGCCGGTTGCACCGGCATTATGTTTATAATAACCGTCATCTTGTCGGTTCCCGGAAAGGCGCAAAATCATGCAGGACACAGACGCGATCGACCGCACGATCCTGAGCATCCTGTCGCGCGAAGCCCGCATCCCGATGAAGTCGCTTGCGGGCCGCATCGGCCTGTCCAGAAGTGCCACGACAGAGCGCGTCACCCGCCTTGAAAAGGCCGGGATCATTCGCGGATATCGGGCCGATATCGGTCAGCTGGATGAGGGGCAGGTGCACGCCTTCCTGCTTTTGACGCTGAAGAAGACGCCCTCCATCGGCGTGCTCGACCGGCTGGCGGGTTTTTCGTCCGTTCGCAAAGTGTCGTCGGTCAGCGGCCAGCTCGATCTTGTTGTCGAGGTCGAGGTCGGATCGATCAATGCGCTCAACGAACTGAGAAACGAGGTGGCGACGATGGAGAATGTCGACGACCTGACGACATCGATCGTGCTGCGCCGCGACATCGAACGCAGCTGAGCCGTTCTTGACTTTGCTGAAAATGCTCACAAAATGTTTTGCAGGCGAATTGCAGGGTTTGCACCAGTTGCACTGCGAATTTGACGAGAAGGAAGTGGCGCTTCCTGCCGGGCGAGGCCCGTTCCGCCCAACACTGTTCCCCCAAAAATTTGAAAGTCTTTCGCTCGCCGCGTCGAAATGGACGGCTAGCGATCCGCCGTGCGAAAACGCACAATCATAAAACCGTGAATGAGACATCCGGCCTGCTGAAATAGCAGACGGATACTGATCGGGCAGGGGCCCTGACAAGCCGTGATGGCTTGAAGATCGGTACAGTTATGGTTGGTTCGCCGGAGGAGAAGGCGGTCCAGCCAGTGGCATGCGCCGGGAATGGATTTTTCCGGCCAAGGGAGGAAATATGTTTGAACGGCTCTTCAAGCTGAGTGAGCACAATACGACGATCCGCACCGAACTGGTTGCGGGCGTCACGACATTTCTCACGATGTCGTACATCATCTTCGTCAATCCGGATATTTTGTCGACCACCGGAATGGATCGAGACGCCATCTTCGTGGCCACCTGTCTGGCCGCCGCACTTGGCTCGATCGTCATGGCGCTCGTCGCCAACTGGCCGATCGGCATGGCGCCGGGCATGGGGCTGAATGCGTTCTTCGCCTTCACAGTCGTTGCCGCCCTCGGCTTCACCTGGCAGCAGGCGCTCGGCGCCGTCTTCATCTCGGGGCTGATCTTCCTCTTCCTGACGGTGACCGGGATTCGCAGTTGGCTGATTCAGGGCATTCCGCATTCGCTGCGGAGTGCGATTGCCACCGGTATCGGCCTTTTCCTCGGCATTATCGCCCTGAAGAATGCCGGTATCGTTGTCGCCAATCCGGATACGCTGGTGGGACTAGGCAGCCTGAAGGCAACCGGACCGCTACTGGCGATCTTCGGCTTCTTCGTCATCGCGGTGCTTGATGCGCTCAGGGTCAAGGGGGCGATCCTGATCGGCATTCTGGCGGTCACCGTGTTGTCCTGGGTCACCGGCGTCAGCCAGTTCCAGGGCGTCGTTTCGATGCCGCCGAGCATGGCGCCGACCTTCCTGCAACTCGATATCGTCGGTGCGCTGCATGGTGGCTTGGTCCACGTCATTCTCGTCTTCGTTCTGGTTGAAGTGTTCGACGCCACCGGCACCCTGATCGGTGTCGCCAAACGTGCCAACCTCATCCAGGAAGGCAAGCCCAGCCGCCTCGGCCGCGCGCTTCTGGCTGATAGCACGGCCATCGTCGCCGGCTCGTTGATGGGCACCAGCAGCACCACCGCCTATGTCGAAAGCGCCTCCGGCGTTCAGGCCGGCGGCCGCACGGGCCTGACGGCCCTGGTCATCGCCGTGCTGTTCCTGGCAGCACTGTTCATCTCGCCGCTGGCGGCCTCCGTGCCGACCTATGCGACGGCTCCGGCTCTGCTCTACGTCGCCGGCCTGATGATGCGTGAACTGACCGAGGTCGATTGGGAGGACCTGACCGAAGCCGCACCGGCAGCGCTGACGGCCCTTGCCATGCCCTTCACCTACTCGATCGCCAATGGCCTTGCCTTCGGCTTCATCAGCTATGTCGTCTTGAAGGCGTTCACCGGCAAATGGCGCGCCATCCACCCGGCCACCCTGATCGTCGCCGTCCTGTTCGTCATCCGCTTCGCGTTCTTCGCGGAGTAAGATGTGAGGGGCGAGGCGGTAACAACCATCGCTTGGCTTCTGATGATTGATCTACCAACCCGGGCCGCATTCATTGCGGCCCGTTTTTTATGGCAAGTTTAGTCTTCCGCTATCGGCCCGATGCGGACCTTCCCAGCCGTCAATTCGACGCGGCTAATGCTGTGTGGCAACGAGTTGTGCGACATGGCCGGTAAAATCAACACCCGCGCCAGCTGCATTGACGGTATCAGAATAATCATGCCATCCCGAAGCGCTTATGCCATCCAGAAGAGCATTAAGGGCTGCCTCATCGGGAAAGCGCCAGATTGCAAAGAACTGCTGTGATGCAGCGTGGATTTTGCTCGCGTCCGTCTGGCCAAACGCAATCGCTTCAACGCCGAGGGCCGAAAGCTGCGCCATGCCTGCACCGATGTCCTCGAAGAAGGCGACCCGCCCGTGGTGATCAAGTGCAAGCCAGGCGGGCCTTGGGGTGTAGAGCTCAACCAGGTATTGGGTCATGAATTATCCTTTTTACAAATTACAGAGCATTGCCAATGGATCGGAGCGCCCGTTTGACGATCTTGCTCGTCTCCGGGCGAGTGTTTTGATCGAGCCAGCGGGCGCAGGTTCCACGCACCCAATCGGGTCGCGTTTTTGAGGCATCGTTCAACCAGTTGCCGACAGAGTCCTGCACGTAGCGCGCTGGATCATCCCGAAGCGGCTCAAGGACAGGCAGCGCCCGTTCGGGCTCACTTTTGAGCTCAGCGATATGGGAACACCAGACACCGCGTGGCCGCGTTGCCTCGCAGGCAAAACGCCGCAGCCGTTCCGATGGCTCACTCGTAAGTTCGACCAGAAGCGTAATGGCATGGGATAGATCGCCGGCCAGGTGCGGCCGGATTGCCATCCACGCCCATTCCCGCACGCCGAAATGGGGATCGTCCGCCAGGGGGCGGATCAAGGCCAAACGATCGGGAAGGGGCATATTCTCAGCGCTGCCGATCGCGAAACAGGCCCAGCCCCTCACCGTATCAGATCGGTGAACGAGGAGGTGGTCCAATGCGCCAAGGCCGTGACACTCCACGATAATGCGGCCCGCCAAGGCCATGCGGCGGGAAATTCCGGTCCCTGCAGCCGCTTCCATCAGTGCCACCGCATTGTCTTCGATGCCGGGCATGTTTGCCCGCATCAACGTTCCGAAATCCACGGCCAGGCACTCGGTCAAATTTGATGCTGCGACCAGGCCGGCGTTCAGCAAAGAGAGCCGCGCAGGCTCCACGTCCGCAACCCGTCTGGTCGCTGTCTTTACAGTCACGGTCAGGTTTCTCCTGCAATCGCGGGGCTTGCCATTTTGCCGGCATCGGTATTCCGCCATACCCGCTGCAAAAGCGCGCTGAACTGGATGCGTTCCTCAGAACTGAAACCTCCGAAGAGCGTGCCGATCCATTGCGTATGATCGGCAAAAAGGGTCCGGGCCGTTGCGTCTCCCTTTTCGCTAAGGCGGATGGACACCTTGCGGCGATCTTGCAGATTGCTGTGCCGTGCAAGAAATCCATCGCGTTCCAACCCGTCGAGGAGGCCCGTAATCGTTGGCCTTGTGACACCGGCTCGATCAGCGAGCTCGTGCGGTGAAAGACCGTGTGGCTGTCCGTGGAGCAAAAAAAGCACGACGAACTTTCCTTCAGACAGATTGTGCGGGGCAAGGCGTACTGCACAATCACGATCAATCGCGGCGGTAAGGGCGAGAAGCTCGAAACATAACCTCAGATTGGCAATATCGGGCTGCGTGCGGCGCTTAGCTTCTTGCAGGAGGGAATGGTGCTTTTGTTCAAGAGATATCATGTGGCGGTACATAGTATGGCGCCTAATCAAATGTCAACGCGCGATGCGACCGATTTGCCGGCACGGTGCAGGCCTCTATGACTAACCTGGATTTCGGTCATGAAACGCAAGCGGCGAAAGATCCATTCCCATCGGCCGGATTGTGGACAATGCCCTACAAGGCCCGGACAGGCGTGATTCATGGTGGATGCGATGATAGAGGACGTTGCAAGGGTAAGACGATCAGGAGAACTCGGATGGACCAGCTTGCTTATTCAATCGTAGCCCAAACCCCCTCTACAGAAGAATATCTGCATCTTCGTTCGGTGGCGGGACTGAGCCCGTTCTCAAAAGAAGCGGCAAGTAAGGGTCTGGTGGGAACCATTTTTTCGGCGATGGTTTTGTACGAAGGCTCCGCAGTTGGGATGGGACGGCTGATCGGTGACGGAGGTTGTTTCTTTCAGGTCGTGGACATTGCCGTTCATCCCGAACACCAGGGACGTGGACTGGGAAAGATGATCATGAAAGCCATCATGGGGTACATAGACAGCGAGTTTCCTGTTTCCGCCTATGTCAGTCTGATCGCGGATGTGCCCGCGAACACGCTCTATGAAAAGTTCGGTTTCAAGGAAACTGCCCCGCGGTCTCTCGGCATGGCGTATCGTGTCGTGCGTTAGCATGACCGGAAATGGCGCGTTCTTTGCCAACTTCAGTCTTCTGCAATACCCGCCAAGCCACAGGCGAACTCCAGAGACCGGCGACGGTTCTCAGCCGCCGCCACGCTTCGCGCCCGCTCGCGTCAGTGCCTCATTGCCAGTCGGCCATCTCATACAACGGCCGGATTTCGATCTCGCTTGGTCCAGGCATCGGATTGGGGCAGCGCTTTACCCAGGCGACGGCTTCGTCCATGTCCTTGACCTCCCAGAGCCAGAAACCGGCGACCAATTCGCGGGCCTCGGCAAAGGGGCCGTCGATAACCGTGCGGCGGGGGCCATCGAAGGCAACGCGCTTGCCTGCCGAGGAGGGTTTGAGGCCGTCAGCGTCGCGCAGGATGCCGGCGTTGCGAAGTTCGTCGTTGAACTTGCCCATCGCTTCCATCATCGCGTTGGTCTCGGCCGTCGGGACAAAGCCCTTTTCGCTGTCTTCTGTCGCTTTCACGAGCACCATCACACGCATCGTCTGTCTCCTTGTTAGAGCCTGCCTCATAGGCTGGCATCCTAACGACGAACGGGCTTTTCGGAAATCGACATCCTTCCGCAAAACTTTTTGCCGGACGAAAATGGTGGCGATGCCCCCTACCAGCGCCGGGAAGGCTTAGCGGATCAGAAACGGCGTCTCGTAAAAATGCTCTTCCAGATTGACGCCTTCGCCGGCCCGGTCGACCACTGCGAAATCGGAGAGGCCGTCGAGCGGCGTCAGGATGCCGTGCCAGACATTGCGGCCGATATTGACGCCCTGTCCAGGCGTCGTCTTGAAGGCGATCGGCTCGCCTGGTCCTTCCGGGGTTTCCTCGGCGACGACGACGAGGAATGGATGTTCGCTCAAGGGAATGAATGCCTGGCTGCCGAACGGGTGACGTTCGACCATGCCGAGTTCCAGCGGCAGCGGATAGGGCTCGCCGCGCAACAGGCTGATCATCGGCCGGGCTTTCTCGCCGGTCGTCTCGATCTTGGCAAGATCGTGATACCGCACGCATTTGCCGGCGTTGATAGGAAAATGATGAGCGCCTTCGGTTTCCAGCACCTCGCCGAAGGGGGCAAAGGCTTCGCGGGTCAATGGCCGAATATTGATCGTCTTCATTATCTCCCCCCTCAGTTCGGCAGCATGTCGGTCAGGCGGAGCTGAGCGATCCGCTCGACCTGGCGGCAGGCCGTTTGAAATTCCGTCGGCCAGTCATTGCCGATGCGGCGCTGGAAGGCCGCCAGAATATCGGCCTTGCCGAGACCGCGCACGGCGATGATGAAGGGAAAGCCGAACGTTTTGACGTAGCGGCCATTGAGAATGTTGAACTGTTCACGCTCCGCATCCGTCAACGCGTCGAGCCCGGCGGACGCCTGCTCGCTGGTCGAGCTTTCGGTCAGGCGCTTGGCCTGCGCCAGTTTGCCGGCAAGATCCGGGTGGGCGTTGAGAACGGCTAGCCGCTCCGTTTCACTTGCCCCGCGAAACACTGCCGCTAGCGCCGCATGCAGGCCGATGGCGGTATCGTTGGCCGCGCCCAGCTCGCCTGCGAAGGCGCGACGGGCAATCCAGTCCGAATGTTCGAAAACGCCGCCGAAGCGGGCAACAAATACCTCTTCCGAGAGGCGCGACGGGCGGCTGTCGTTCGCCTTGAAAGGAAACGCCTTGGCCCAATGATCGGCAATATCGATGCGGCGGGCGATCCAGACCTTGTCATGGCTCTTCACGTAATCGATAAAGCGGGCAAGCGCCGCCGCGCGTCCCGGCCGTCCGGCGATGCGGCAATGCAGGCCGATGTTCATCATTTTCGGCGCACCGGCGGCTCCTTCGGCGTAGAGCACGTCGAACGTATCCTTCAGATAGCTGAAGAACTGGTCGCCGCTGTTGAACCCTTGCGGGGTCGCAAAGCGCATGTCGTTGGTGTCGAGCGTGTAGGGAATGACCAGCTGGTGCTTGCCGTCGTGCTCGTGCCAGTAGGGCAGGTCGTCGGCATAGCTGTCGGAGACATAGGCAAAGCCGCCTTCTTCGGTGACGAGATCGACGGTGTTTTCCGAACACCGGCCGGTGTACCAGCCGCGCGGCCGCTCGCCGGTGACGAGCGTGTGCAGCCGGATCGCCTCTGCGATCTGCTTGCGTTCCTCTGCTGCGTCCATGTCCTTGTGCTCGACCCATTTCAACCCGTGCGAGGCGATTTCCCAGCCTGCACTCTGCATCGCCGCCACCTGTTCGGGGGAACGTTTCAAGGCGGTGGCGACACCATAGACCGTCACCGGAACGTTGCGTTCGGTCAAAAGCCGCTGCAGCCGCCAGAAGCCAGCGCGGGCACCATATTCATAGATCGATTCCATGTTCCAGTGGCGCTGGCCCGCCCATGCGCTGGCGCCGACGATCTCCGACAGGAAAGCTTCCGATGCAATGTCGCCATGCAGCACGCAGTTTTCGCCGCCCTCCTCGTAGTTGACGACGAATTGTACAGCGATGAGGGCTTCGCCCGGCCAGGCGGCGTTTGGTGCGGTTGCGCCATAGCCCTGGAGATCGCGTGGATATCTCATGAAATCATTCCTCCCAAAATGTTCGATTGGCCGATTTCTAACCGCAAATCGCGCGCGCCATTCCCCTTCAAAATTTTGAAAGTCTCGAACGATCAGCCCGCTACCGAAGGGAAGTGAGGTGACGGATAGTGGCCGAATAAATGCAGTCTTCGGGAGGTGAAACGCATGCAATCTGGAACAGCCGGCAGGCTGACGACCCACGTGCTCGACACGGCGCTCGGCAAACCCGCCGGAAACCTGCGTATCGACCTCTTCCGCATCGATGGCGAGCGCACTGAGCGGATCGGCTCGACCCGCACCAATGACGACGGGCGCTGTGATGCGCCGCTGTTGAGCGGCGATGCCATGAGGTCCGGCGCCTACGAGCTGCGCTTCCACGCGGGCGATTATCTTGGCCAAAACGCCGGTGACATACCGTTCCTCGATATCATCCCCATCCGCTTCGGCATCGCAGATGTGTCAGCGCATTACCATGTGCCGCTGCTGCTTTCGCCCTATAGCTATTCGACCTATCGCGGGAGCTGAGCCATGACCGTCAAGATCCGTAGCTCCATCCGCTTCCTGCTCAATCACCGCCTGATCGAGCTTTCGGCCGTTTCGGCTGTCCAGACATTACTGGATTTCCTGCGGCTCGACCGTAATCTGCGCGGCACCAAGGAAGGCTGCGCCGAGGGCGATTGCGGTGCCTGCACAGTGCTGGTCGGGCGCCTGCTGGATGGCCAGCTGAAATATGAGAGCGTCAACGCCTGCATCCGTTTCGTCGGCTCGCTCGACGGCTGCCACATCGTCACGGTGGATTCGCTCGCCGTGCCCGGCGGCCCGCTGCATCCGGTGCAGCAGGCGATGGTCGATACGCACGCTTCGCAATGCGGCTTCTGCACGCCTGGCTTCGTCATGTCGCTCTACGGCCTCTGGATGGAAAATCCCAAACCTTCGGTGACGGAGATCGAAAAGGCACTGCAGGGCAATCTCTGTCGCTGCACCGGCTACGCCGCCATCATCCGGGCAGCCGAGGCCGTGTCGGTTATCGGCGATCTCGACCGGGATCCGCTGGTCGCAGAGCGTGCAACGATCATTGAAAAGCTGGACGCTCTAAAGGATGGCAAGCGCGTCGAAATCGGCGAAGGTGCCGAGCGCTTCATGTTGCCAGCCTCCGTCGACGATCTTGCCGAAATTTACGAAGCGGAGCCCAAGGCCCGCATCGTCGCCGGTTCCACCGATGTCGGCCTGTGGGTGACGAAGTTCATGCGGGACATCGCCCCCGTCGTGCACCTCAGTCACCTCGACGAGCTGCGCCGCATCACTGTCGATGAAATCGGCATCACCTTCGGCGCCGGTGTCAGTTACACCGAGTCCTTTCCGTTGATCTCAAAACATTTCCCGCAGCTCATCGAACTCTGGAACCGCATTGGCGGCCAGCAGGTGCGCAACATGGGCACGATCGGCGGCAACATCGCCAACGGTTCGCCAATCGGCGACACGCCGCCGCCCCTGATCGCGCTTGGCGCTTCCGTCGTCCTGCGCAAGGGCAAGGTGAGCCGCACCGTGCCACTCGAAAGCTTCTTCATCGAATACGGCAAGCAGGACCGCCAGCCCGGCGAATTCGTCGAGGCCGTGCGTATCCCGTTCCTTGACGAGAATGCGCACTATGCGGTCTACAAGATCACCAAGCGGTTGGACGAGGACATCTCTGCCGTCTGCGGTGCCTTTCGCCTGACTGTCGATGGCAACGGCAAAGTCTCCGACGCTGTGATCGCCTACGGCGGCATGGCCGGAACACCGAAACGGGCTGACAACGCCGAAGCCGCGTTGGTCGGTGCTGACTGGACCGAGGCCGCTGTCGAGGTCGCCATGGATGCGCTCGGCAAGGATTACACACCGCTCACCGACTGGCGGGCATCCGCCGACTACCGGCTGTTGGTGGCCAAGAACCTTCTGCGCCGCTTCTATCTGGAAACGCAGGGCGATGAGCCGGTGCGGCTCGACCGCAAGCAGGCTGTGTGAGGAGAAAATCATGAACGTCATGCAGCCCATCGACCGCATCCGCGGCGGCGTCCACGAAAACGAGCGCCACGAATCCGGCCACAAGCATGTGACCGGGACCGCCGAATATATCGACGACATTCCGGAACCCGCCGGCACGCTGCACGCCTATCTCGGCCTGTCGCAGCGTGCCCATGCGCAGATCCTGTCGATCGATTTCGAAGCGGTGAAATCCTCAGCGGGCGTCATCGGCGTCCTCACGGCTGACGATATCACCGGCGAGAACGATGTCAGCCCGGCGCACAAGCATGACGATCCGGTCTTTGCGACCGACAAGGTCGAGTTTCACGGCCAGCCGATCTTCGCCGTCATTGCCGAAACCCGCGATGCGGCCCGTCGCGCCGCCGCCAGGGTCAAGATCGAGTACCGCGACCTGCCGCACGTCACCGACGTTCTGGAAGCGGCCGCCGCCAACTATCCGCTGGTCATCGATCCGCTGAAGCTGGAGCGCGGCGATATTGCTGCCGGATTTGCCAAAGCGAAGAACATCCTCGAAGGCGAGATGCGCATCGGCGGGCAGGATCATTTCTATTTGGAAGGCCATATCTCCTTTGCCATTCCCGGCGAAGACGACGAGATCATGCTCTATTCCTCGACCCAGCATCCAAGCGAAACCCAGCACATGGTCGGCCAGGTGCTCGGCGTCGCCTCCAATGCCGTGACGATCAATGTGCGCCGCATGGGTGGCGCCTTCGGCGGCAAGGAAACGCAGGCAAACCTGTTTGCCGCTGTCGCAGCGCTCGCCGCCAAGAAATACCGGTGCGCCGTCAAAATCCGTCCGGACCGCGACGACGACATGACCGCGACCGGCAAGCGCCATGATTTCCATGTCGGCTACAAGGTCGGCTTTGACGATGACGGCCGGATCGAGGCTGTGGATGCGACCTTCTCGGCCCGCTGTGGCTTCTCGGCAGACCTTTCCGGCCCGGTCACCGACCGCGCGCTGTTCCATGCCGACAATTGCTATTTCTATCCGCATGTCCGGCTGCGCTCGCGGCCGCTGAAGACCAATACCGTTTCCAACACCGCCTTCCGCGGTTTCGGCGGTCCCCAGGGCATGGTCGGCGGCGAGCGGATGATCGAGGACGTCGCCTATGCGCTCGGCAAGGATCCGCTCGAAATCCGCAAGCTGAATTTTTATGGCGGCGAGGAGCGCAACCTGACGCCCTATCACCAGACAGTCGAAGACAACATCATCGGGCGGATCATCGAGGAGCTCGAAACCTCCTGCGATTACGCAGCGCGGCGCGAGGCGGTTCTGGCCTTCAATCGCAAGAGCCAAATCATCAAGCGCGGCATCGCGCTGACGCCGGTCAAGTTCGGCATCTCCTTCACCAAGACGGAATACAATCAGGCCGGCGCGCTTGTGCATGTCTATGCCGACGGGTCGATCCATCTCAACCATGGCGGCACGGAGATGGGGCAGGGGCTCTACACCAAGATCGCCCAGGTGGTTGCTGATGAATTCCAGGTCGATCTCGACCGGATCAAGGTGACGGCAACGACAACCGGCAAGGTGCCGAATACATCAGCGACGGCCGCGTCTTCCGGCACTGACCTTAACGGCATGGCCGCTGCCAATGCGGCCCAGCAGATCAAGGCAAGGCTGGTGACCTTTGCTGCCGAGCGCTGGGGCATCAGCGAAAGCGATATCGCCTTCGAGCCGAACACGATCCGCATCGGCACTGAGCGCATCGCCTTTCCAGACTTTATCAAGATTGCCTACGGCTCGCGCATCCAGCTGTCGGCCGCCGGTTTCTACAAGACACCGAAAATCCACTGGAACCGTTCCCAGGGCCGGGGCCGCCCGTTCTTCTACTATGCCTATGGCGCCTCCTGCTCCGAGGTCAGCGTTGATACGCTGACCGGCGAGTATCAGGTGGATCGCAGCGATGTGCTGCATGATGTCGGCAAGTCACTCAACCCGGCGCTGGATATCGGCCAGGTCGAAGGTGCCTTCGTTCAGGGCATGGGCTGGCTGACAACCGAGGAATTGTGGTGGGATGCCAAGGGGCGGCTGCGCACCCATGCGCCATCGACCTACAAGATCCCGCTGGCCTCCGACCGGCCACGCATCTTCAACGTCAAGCTGGCCGAATGGTCCGTCAACCGCGAGGAAACGATCCGCCGTTCCAAGGCTGTCGGCGAGCCGCCCTTCATGCTGCCGATCTCGGTTTTGGAAGCAATCTCGATGGCGGCGGCGAGCGTTGCGGAGTATCGTATCGCACCGCGCCTCGATGCGCCGGCAACGCCGGAACGGGTATTGCTCGCCATCGAGCGGCTGCGCCGCGCGGCACAGAACGGGTGAATGGCATGGCTGCTAAGCGCGAAGACATCAGGGAATTCCTGCGCCGCGAGCCGGACTGCGTGTTCGTCGAGGTGACGGGTGCAGCTGGTTCGACGCCGCGCGATACCGATGCCTGGATGCTGGTGGCTGCCGGTTGCATCCTCGGTACGGTTGGCGGCGGCCAGCTGGAATATATGGCGATCGATCACGCCCGGCGGGCTCTGCGCCAAGGGCGTCCGGCCGAAGCCATGAATGTTCCCCTTGGCCCGGAAATCGGCCAGTGCTGCGGCGGCCGCGTCGGGCTTTCCTTCACGGATGTGAATACGGAACTGGCCATGTTTCTGATTGCCCGCAGCGACCGCGAAATGGCGTCGCGTCCACATGTCTACGTGTTTGGCGCCGGTCATGTCGGGGATGCGCTTGCCATGGCGCTGTCGCTGGTGCCATTGCGCATCATCCTTGTCGATACCCGCGAGCAAGAACTGTCCGCGTCCAATGTGCCCGGTATCGAAACCTGCCTGACGGCGATGCCGGAAGCCTTGGTGCGCGATGCTCCTGCTGGCAGTTCCTTCGTCATCCTGACCCATGATCATGCACTCGATTTCCTCATCGCAGCGGAAGCGCTGCGCCGCGACGACGCGGCCTATGTCGGCATGATCGGCTCGAAGACCAAGCGCGCCACCTTCAAGAATTGGCTCTCCCGCGAAATTGGCCGCCCCGAAATTTTCGACCGCCTGATCTGCCCGATCGGCGGCACGGCGGTGAAGGACAAGCGACCGGCGGTGATTGCTACTCTGGCCGCAGCGGAAATCATGACGGCGGCGCTCAATCATGATGCGGCCAAAGTCGCTATTGTCCGCAGCAACCGCGCCACGGCGAGCGCCCGTTAGCCGCTACTCCAGCATCTTGCCGATCATCCGCTGGCAGCGTTCGGCCATGAAATCGATCATCAGGCGGACTTTCGGGTCCTGAAAACGCTTGTGCGGATAGATCGCGGCGAGCTGGACGCTGGCGGGCGGGGTGTCTTTCAGGATTTCGACCAGCGTGCCGTCATTGAGGTGTGCTTTCACCTCGAACAGCGGCTTGTTGATGATGCCCCGGCCTTCGAGCGCCCATTGGGTCAGGACGTCGCCGTCGTCGGAATCATAAGGGCCGCCGATTTCCAGTTTGCGGATGCCGTCCGGCGTCTGCAGCGTCCAGTAATATTCCTTCGAACCCGGATAGCGCAAAAGCAGACAGTCGTGCTTGTCGTCGATCAGGGCGTCCGGCGTTTCCGGTGTGCCGCGCTTAGCCAGATAGCCGGGGGCGGCGCAGACGACGCGCTGACAGTTGAGGATGCCGCGCATGCGCAGGTTGGAATCCTCCAGCACCCCGAGCTTGAAGGCGACATCGACGCCTTCGCTCAGGATGTCGACATTGTGGTCGGAAAGGCGCACGCGCACCTCGATATCCGGATATTTATCGTGAAATTCGGGAATGCCGGAAGCAATCAGACGCCGGCCGATGCCAAGCGGGGCTGTGATCCTCAGCGACCCCTTCGGGTTGTGCGAAAGGTCGGCGATGGCGCTTTCAGCTTCGTTGACCGCCTCGATGATCTTGACTGCACCGAGGTAGAAGACCCGGCCATGTTCGGTCGGCGACAGTTTTCGCGTCGTGCGGTTGAACAGGCGCACGCCGAGGTGTTTTTCCAGCTCCTTGATGCGGTTGCTGGCGACGGCAGGGGTCACCCGCTGGTCGCGGCCGGCGGAGGAAAGAGTGCCGAGTTCAACGACGCGGACGAAGACACGGATATTATCGAGATAGGACATGACACCCTTCTACCACAGGCAGGAACCGACCACAGCGGGGGTGATCTTATAGATTTTTTTGAAAGTGTTGGGGATTAACCGGCATTTCGGTTGGAATCGTCCAGTGGCAGAAGTCTCCCAAAGAGGGAGGCCTTTATGTATGAATACGCCATTGCCTGGGATTGGCTGACCTTCGCCGTCCGCTGGCTGCACGTCATCACCGCCATCGCCTGGATCGGCTCGTCGTTCTATTTCGTCGCGCTTGACCTTGGCCTGCGCAAGCGCCCGGATCTTCCCGCCGGTGCTTACGGCGAGGAATGGCAGGTGCATGGCGGCGGCTTCTACCACATCCAGAAATACCTGGTGGCGCCGTCCAATATGCCGGAACACCTGATCTGGTTCAAATGGGAGAGCTACGTCACCTGGCTTTCGGGCTTCGGCATGCTGGCGCTCGTGTATTATGCCGGTGCCGATCTCTATCTGATCGATCCGAACGTGCTGGATGTCTCCAAGCCGGTCGCCATCGGCATCTCGCTGGCCTCGCTTGCCTTCGGCTGGATCATCTACGACCTGCTCTGCAAGTCGCCCTTCGGCAATGACAATACGCGGCTGATGGTGGCGCTCTACTTCATCCTGGTCGCGGTGGCCTGGGGCTATACGCAGCTGTTCACCGGCCGTGCCGCCTTCCTGCATCTCGGGGCCTTCACCGCGACGATCATGTCGGCCAACGTCTTCTTCATCATCATGCCGAACCAGCGCATCGTCGTTGCCGACCTCATCGCCGGCCGTACGCCGGATGCGAAATACGGCCGGATCGCCAAGCAGCGCTCGACGCACAACAATTACCTGACGCTGCCAGTGCTGTTCCTGATGCTGTCGAACCACTATCCGCTGGCCTTCGGCACACAGTTCAACTGGATCATCGCCTCGCTGGTGTTCCTGATGGGCGTCACCATCCGGCACTATTTCAACACCCGCCACGCCAATACCGGAAACCCGACCTGGACCTGGCTCGCCACAGTGCTTTTGTTCATCGTCATCATGTGGCTTTCGACCGTGCCGAAAATCCTCACCGGTGAGCCGGAACAGGTTTCGGCGGCGCAGCAGCCCTTCGTCACCGCTGAAGCCTTCCCGAAGGTGCGCGATACCATCCTCGGGCGCTGTGCCATGTGCCATGCGCAGGAGCCGGGCTGGGAAGGCATGATCAAGCCGCCGAAGGGCGTGGTGCTGGA
Organism: Pararhizobium sp.; assembly: GCF_965279435.1. Classification (NCBI taxonomy): domain Bacteria; kingdom Pseudomonadati; phylum Pseudomonadota; class Alphaproteobacteria; order Hyphomicrobiales; family Rhizobiaceae; genus Pararhizobium; species Pararhizobium sp. Next base: position 236,380 of record NZ_CBDIHY010000001.1, on the reverse strand, counting down.
GAGCGATGCCCAGATCGCCAACCATGCGCGCGAAATCTACCTGCAGGCCGGACGCTCGCATGCGATGCCGCCTGCCAATGTGACGGCCGTGACCGACGACGAGCGCAAGCTTCTGGTTGCCTGGTACGAGACAGTTGTGAACGGAGGAAAAACCCAATGAGCGAACTCCTGATCCGTGGACGTGTGCTGACCTTTATCGATGAGCCCGAGGGTATCGATGATACCGCATCTTATCTGACCGTGGACGATGGCGCGGTTCTGGTGCGCGATGGAAAAATCGCAGCCGTCGGCGACTATGCCGAAATCAGCAAGACTGCCGGTCCTGGCGTCGCGGTGGCCGATCACCGGCCGCATCTGATTCTGCCCGGGCTGATCGACACGCACCTGCATTTCCCGCAGACACAGGCGATCGCATCCTATGGCGCACAGTTGCTGGAATGGCTGAACACCTATATTTTCGTCGAGGAACAGAAATTCACCGAGCCGGAACATGCGGCCTTCATCGCTGGGCGGTTCATGGACGAGCTTCTGTCCAACGGCACGACGACGGCGGTTGCCTATTGTTCGGTGCATCCGCAGAGCGTCGACGCCTATTTCACGGCGGCCGAACAGCGCGGCATGCTGATGGTTGGCGGCAAGGTGATGATGGACCGCAATGCACCGGATGCGCTGCGCGACACGCCGCAAAAGGGCTATGACGAGACCAAGCGGCTGATCGGCAAGTGGCATGGCCGGGGCCGGGCGCATTATGCCATCAGCCCGCGCTTTGCCATCACCTCGACGCCGGAGCAGATGGAGATGGCCCAAGCGCTGGTCGCCGAACACCGCGATTGCTACGTGCAGACGCATTTGTCGGAAAACAAGGACGAGATCGCCTTTGCAACCTCGCTCTATCCGGATGCCAAGGACTATACCGACATTTATGCCCGCTATGACCTTCTGACCGACAAGACATTGCTCGGGCATTGCATCTATCTGAGTGACCGTGAGATTTCGGTGCTGGCCGAGACCGGCGCTGTCGGCGTGTTCTGCCCGACCTCCAATCTCTTCCTCGGCTCCGGCCTGTTCGACCGCGACAGGTTTGACAGGCTCGGCGCCCGCTGGTCGGTGGCAACCGATGTCGGCGCGGGTACCAGCTTCTCGATGCTGGAGACGATGGACGAGGCCTACAAGGTGCTGCACCTGCAAGGCCAGCGCCTGTCGCCGCTCAATTCCTTCTACCGCATGACGCTCGGCAATGCCCGGGCGCTGGGGCTTCAGGATCGCATCGGCTCGCTGCATGTCGGTGCTGATGCCGATATCGTCGTGCTCGATAGCAGCGGCAAATCGGCGATGGAGTTGCGGATGCGGACGGCGAAATCGCTGGTCGAGGAACTGTTCATCCTGCAGACGATGGGTGATGACCGGTGTGTCGCCGAAGTCTATGTGGCGGGCAAGGCGATGAAGAAGCGCAAGGCCGGAAAGGCGGCACGGACGCTGGAGACGGCGTGAGGATGTTACCCTCCCCTTGAGCGGGAGGGTCGGCACACTGTGCCGGGGTGGGGTGAGTTGCGGCATACTCCAATCAACTATGGCGTTCGGGGTGATCACCTCCACCCGCGACTGCGTCGCGACCTCCCCCCTCAAGGCGGAGGTAACGCTCCCTCTTCTCCCCGATGGGGAGAAGGTGCCCGAAGGGCGGATGAGGGGGGGCGGTTCGGGATAGAGGGGCGGGGCCTTCATCGCTGTGTGTTCCCAACTTTCTCAATCTCAGTTTGCCCGGATTCCTGTTGTAACTTGGCTTCGCCCCCCTCATCCGGCCCTGCGGGCCACCTTCTCCCCGCGGGGGAGAAGAGGCAGTACGCGGTCCTTCAACTGCCTCAAGCCACGCCCGGAAAATCCGCCGTGGTTTTTCTGATGCTGACTTGGCCGGGGCGCTGGAAAGTGCCGCAGGATAGTAAGTTTATATGACGCCTTCCGGCGCCCCGTTCAGTGTCTTTTGCCGCGCTTCTCAGGTTCTTCGGCGCTTTCCTCTCTGACAGGAAAGCCTCCAATGCCCCGGCCTGGCCGCTTATCCGCCAAGCCTTTCAATCCGGCGGGGTTTGGCCCTGGGCCGTCCAAGGACGGCGTGACCACCCGGCACGCCCGGGTCATTTGCGAACCGGAGGAGAACCACCTTTCACGCAGCCCCGGGGATTTTGCGCGCGTTTCGCCAAACCGTCCAGGCACCGGCCCCACCTCGCCGGCAACGCTTTCCGGTGTATCCGTGGTGGGACGAAGTAAGTATGGCACGGGTTTTGAGGGCGGGGATTTGCGGGGATGATTTTTTGAGTGGGAGAATCGATTTGGGCTGCCGGCTGTATCAGCAACCTCAGTCATCCCCGGGCTTGACGCACTGCTGTCCGGTTTAAAATCCCAACCCGCTCAAGGTCATCTGTCCTGTGTCGTTTGATGGGCTGGGTGGTGGCTTTGTGAGGCTGTCGGTTCGGCGGCGATGCATGAGATTGGCGCGCACGAGGCGGGCGAAGGCGAGCGGACTCTGGACGTTTGTCTGATCGGCCTGGGCCATGCGCAACAGCAGATAGGCGATGAGGGCGGCGGCAATCTGGATACGGACCGCGTTCTCGCTATTGCCGAGAAAATGCCGGATCTTTAGCGTCTGCTTGACCCAGCGGAAGAACAGTTCGATCGCCCAACGGCGCTTGTAGAGATCGGCGATCTCGTCCGCTGGCGCATCGAGATCGTTGGTGAGCAACCGCAAAACCTTGCCTGTTTGTGTCCTGACACTGATCTCGCGCACGGGATCGCCAAACGGGTTCTTGCGGTTTTTCGCCTGGCGGGCTGGCAACAGGCCGATGCGGTCGGACAGGATGGTGCCGTTGCTGTTGAGCGGTTGTTCGCGCGTTACGGCCAGCGGCGTATGCGACTTGAACCGCGTGACGATCCGGCATCCGGCCTTGTCCATTCTGGCCCACCAGCCGAAATCATAATAGCCGAGATCGAAGACATAGGTGGCGCCCGCTTCGATCGGCATGACCTTGGCTGCGGTGATGTCATTGACATTGGCAGGCGTCACCGCCGCGTAGATCGGCCGTTCGGCCAGCGCATCATAGACGATATGGACCTTGGCACCGCAGGCCTGATGGGAAAACCGCGCCCAGTCGCTTCCCGCTCCACTCAGGCGGACCCCAGTCGCGTCGATCAGATAGGTGGCCTCACCGGCCGCCCGGCGCAGGCCGCGTCCTGCCCTTGCCACCAGTTCAGCAAACAGGCCGGCAAACACCGCGCTTGAACGCTTCGCATTGGCGTCGGCAAGCGTCGAGCGCGAGGCCGGACGCGCACCGAGATGGTAAAGACGCGCCGCATGACTTTCCAAACCGCCGGCGATCTCGCGCAAACTCACCGCACCGGCCAATTGGCCGTACAAAAGGGCGATCAACTGTGTCCGCGTCGAGAGCCGCCGAACATGTTTGTCGGCCCCATGTTCCTCCACAAGCCTGTCAAAAGCCGACCATGGAACGCGCTTCAAAAGATCATGAAAGACGCTATTGTGATGCCGCACGGGGTTGCTCCTCCTTCGTGTTCGAGATCGTCGCCAAACGCTCGAATACGAGTAGAATCAACACCGTGCACTATGTCTACAAAATTTAAACCGGACAGCAGTGGCTCAAGGCCGAGGATGACGCGTTACCGGGCAGCCGTTTCGCTTGCCTCAAGCGCCAGCCGTTCAAAGACGGATGGTCCCCGGCGCGATGTCCACGCCGAGATCAGGTGTGTGGCGTTGTTTGAAACTGGCTGACCGGCATCAAGCTGCAGATCGTAGCGTTGCCCCTTGTGGATACGATGGAAATCGTCTGCGGCGCTGCCGGGCTTGCGATCTCCCCGGGCCGCTTCCCGCCTGACGAGTTCATCGAGGCCACAGTGAAGACCGACGAAGAAAACATCGAACGGTTGGAACCGCAATGCCAGGTCTGACACCCATTCCGGCTCTTCCAGAATGTGTTCCAACAGCAGATTATTGCCCGATGATGCATAGGCAACCAGAGAGCGGTGAAACCCTTCGAAGAACGCCGCGCGCTGGTCTTTCCACCGAAAATCGCCACGCCGGAACCTCTCCATCGGCAGCATGCCCGAGTCACGGATATGATCAATGGAGACGTGCCAGAAGAGCGGGTCGATTTCCGCCTGAACGGCTCGCGCCAGTGTGGATTTGCCGCTGCTCGATGCGCCGTGAATGAAGATAATCTTGGTGCGTTCGGTCATATCTGACGTCCGTCCTGAAAAACTTAAAGGGGCATGCCATCTCACTTGCAGCACAGTGAACATCAGGTTTTTGAGCGATATCTACCCCTGTCGTTCGCCTTTGGCCAGACACCGCCCGCTAGCGGCATTTGCGGCTCTTTTCCCACCCCTCGTATGTAAGAAAGATCGGATTCAATCTTTGTTGGTAATTATCCGTTAGGAATTGAAGGCAGTGGGGGCGGGTGCCGCCTGTTTCTTTGTTTTGCGTACGGGGTCTCATGCGTTTATCGGCTGTTCCAGCGATCCTTCTTGCCGGCCTTCTTGTGGCGGGCTGCTCATCGAGCTCCGGGCCGGAAAGCCTGATGACCGGGTTGCCGTCGAAGGAGACGACCAGTTCCGTCGTGCCGGGGCGGGTGCCCGCCGCCGATGTTGGCGCGGTGATCGCGCAGGCCGAAAGTCATCCCGAGCAACTGGCCTGGGCGGGTCAGGTTCCGCAGTCGCAGGCATTCGAATCCGTGACAACCGAAGGCATGGCTGTTCCGGCGGAACGTCCGGTCGCAATGATCATGCCGGAAAACCCGACAAGTGGCGCTTTGCGCACCCGGCGTGGGCAAATCTACGGCCACCAGTTCCGCGATGCGCATCCGATCAATTTCGGCAAGGCTTCACCGCGCAAGCTCGCCGTGCACGGTGTCGACGTGTCGCGCTGGCAGGGCGAAATGGACTGGGCAAAACTGCGCACGCAAGGCGCCAACTTCGCCTATATCAAGGCAACCGACGGCGGCGACCATCTCGATCCGATGTTCAAAACGAACTGGAAGCGGGCGAAAGATGCCGGGATGAAGCGCGGCGCCTATCACTTCTTCTACTGGTGCCGCACGGCCGGCGAACAGGCCGACTGGTTCATCCGCAACGTGCCGCGCGATCCCGATGCGCTGCCGCCGGTGATCGACGTCGAATATAACGGCGAATCCAGCTGCAAGTACCGCCTGTCGCGGGCCAAGGCGATCGAGAAGATGCAGGTGTTCATGGACAAGCTGGAGCGTCACTATGGCAAGCGTCCGGTGATCTATACCGCCCCAGATTTCTATCGTGACAACCTGACCGGCGAATTCAAGGACTATCCGTTCTGGCTGCGCTCGGTGGCAGCACATCCGTCGCAGGTCTATCCGGGCCGCAAGTGGCTGTTCTGGCAGTATTCCGGCTCCGGCCTGTCGCATGGTGTCGAAGGCAGGATCGATCTCAACGTGTTCCGTGGCAGCGAAGCCGACTGGCACGAGTGGGTGGCGCGGAACTGATACGGGGCCGGGCTGCCGATGGCCGGGGATGTTGCGATATTCAGCTTGGCCAGCGCTGTGACCCGCTTCTATCGCGACTGGACACCGTAGCTTTAGATTGTTAGAAACGACCCACATGCTTCAACAGAAGCCCGGCGCGGACGACCGCGCCGCGATTGAAATAATCGGGGACGGCCCTTTGTGAGGTTCACAAGTCTTGTTGCCGAAATCTTCCCCTAGCCTGATCCATAGCCCTTTTTTGAAACTGGCCATCGCCTGGCTGGTCGTCATCCTGTTCCTGTGGAAAGGATCCACTTGGCTTTCCCAGCCGATGACGGTCGGGGTGGCCATCGCCTGTTTCGCCGCGCTGTTTGGAACCATCCTGCTCGGTTCGTTCGGTGTCGTGCGCGAGGCCGACCATCTGGCTCACGAACTGGGCGAACCCTATGGAACGCTCATCCTGACGCTGTCCATCGTGTCGATCGAAGTCATTCTCATCGCCGCCGTCATGCTTGGCCCCAACGAGGCGCCGACCATCGCGAGGGATTCGATTTTCGCTGTCATGATGATCATCATGAACCTCGTCACTGGCCTTTGTCTGGTTGCCGGCGCTTTGCGTCATGGCGAGCAGGAGTATAATGCGCAGGGCGCCTTGGCCTTCTTGTCCATGACCCTGGTCCTGGCGGGTGTGGCGCTCATTCTGCCCAACACGCTGACGACCGGAAACGGCACCTTCTGGCCATCGCAGGCCATCGCGATCGGTTTGCTGACGGCGGCACTGTACGGGGCTTTCCTGGCTTTGCAGATTGGGCGGTACAGAACGCATTTCATGCAGCCGCCTGCGGGCGAAATGTCCATCCGCCGGGAGACCACGGATGCGTCCAGTGCAGCATCGTCATCGCAGCCAGGTTCGAACCGGCGCAAGCTGCTGGTGCATACCGCTCTATTGATCGCCTTGATGATCCCGATCGTCCTTTTGGCTCACGATCTTGCCGTCGTCATCGACTATGGCGTCGCCATCGCCGGTGCACCCGTTGCTGTCGGCGGCGTGCTGATCGCGATCATCGTGTTCACGCCCGAATCGATCACCGCCGTGAAGGCAGCGCTGAACAACGAAACGCAGCGGGCGATCAACCTTTGCCTCGGTGCCTTCGTGTCGACGGTCGGCCTCACCGTTCCCGCCGTGCTGGCGGTCGGCTTGCTGACCGGCAAAACAGTTGTTTTTGGGATTTCGCCAACGGAAACGGTGTTGTTCGGCTTGACCGTTGGGTTGACGGCCATGACGTATCTCGGACGCCGGACGTCGATCACGCAGGGGCTGCTGCATCTGATGGTGTTTGCAGTGTTTACCCTGATGCTGTTCACCAGCTGAACCGTGCCTGCCTGCGGCGGGTTGCAATCGCCGCAGGATATGGATATCAGACTTTTGCGCAGGACGACCTGCGCCTCGACCACCCTGGGGACGGCCCCGCATCTCATTCGTGAGAGCAGGAGCCGCCCGTGAAAACCCTTTCCCTCGCTTTCATCATTCAGTCCCGCGATCCCGTCGCGCGTGTCTTTGCGCCCTTGAGCCGGCGCGCGGACCTGCGCGTGATCGCGATCTCTTTTCAAGGATAACCGATGGCCGGTCCTATTGAACAATTCGAAATCAAGCCGCTTCTGGAGTTGACAGCAGGTGGCGTCGATCTGAGCTTCACCAATTCCTCCGCCTACATGGTTCTGACGGTCGCCTTGGCAGCCGGCCTGCTTCTGATCGGCACGGCCAAGCGCAGCCTCGTGCCCGGCCGCTGGCAATCGGTGTCGGAAGTCCTGTTCGAATTTGTTGGCAAAACGCTGCGCGAGAATGCCGGCAAGGAGGGCATGCGGTTTTTCCCGCTGGTGTTCTCGCTGTTCATGTTCATCCTCGTCGCCAACCTGATCGGGATGTTTCCGTTTGCCTTCACGGTCACCAGCCACATCATCGTGACCTTTGCGCTGGCGATGATCGTGTTTGGCACGGTGACGGTTTATGGGTTGGCGAAACACGGGTTGGGCTTTTTCCGGCTGTTCATGCCTGCCGGCATTCCGATGGTTCTGGCGCCGATCATCATCCCCATCGAGGTGATTTCCTACATGTCGCGGCCGATCAGCCATTCCGTCCGCCTGTTCGCGGTGATGCTGGCCGGACATATCACGCTGAAGGTGTTTGCGGGTTTCGTGGCGTCAATGACCGACCTTGGGACGCTGGGGATTATTGGCGCCGTACTGCCGCTGGCAATGACCGTTGCCCTGACGGCGCTGGAAATGCTGATGTCCGTCATCCAGGCCTACGTCTTCACCATGCTGACCTGCATGTATCTGAACGATGCCTTGCATCCCGGACATTGATATCCGGGAGCTACAAATTGGAAGGCCGCCGCTCCGGCGACCTTCATGACGTGCGAATTTGGCTGGCGTCCCGCCGTCCGCCCATCGTCCGGGTTACCCCGTCGGCTGCAGCCGTGACCACCGGTCCAAGAGCTGCCAGCGTTTCGTCCGGTAGCCTGACTGCCGGGCCTGACACGGAAATCCCGGCGATCGCCTCGCCATATTCGTTGAAGATCGGGGCGGCGAGGCAGCGCATGCCGAGCGTGTGCTCCTCGTCGTCGATCGACCATCCGCGCGTACGGATGGTTTCGAGGTCGGTCAGCAGTTTGGGCAGGGTGTCGCGGGTTCTTTCGGTGAACCGCGTCAGCGGGCGCGGCGTCAGCAGGCGTTCGATGGCGGCATTGTCCCACGTCGAGAGGATGGCCTTGCCGATGCCGGAGGCGTGGATCGGGCCACGGCGGCCGGGACGGAAGAAGGCGCGCATCGGGGCATGGCTTTCGACCTGCGAGATGAACACGACATCGCCGCCATCCTCGATGCCGATATTGGCGGTCTCGCCCGAATGTTCCATCAGCTGTTTCAGGAAAGGGCGGCTGATTGTCCCGAGCTTGCGGAAGCGAAGGAAGGCATTGCCGATCTCGAAGGCTTTCAGGCCGATCGTCCAGGCGCCGGTCTCGGCATCGTGGGTGACCATTCCGTGATTGGCAAGCGAGGTTAAAAGCCGGTGGACTGTGGACGGCGCCATGCCGGACAGGTCGGACAGGTCGGTCAATGCTGCGCCATCGCCACTGGCGACGAGATCGAGCAGTTTCAAACTGCGATCGAGCACCTGGACGGAGGAGGGGACGGCGTTCTCGCTCGCCTTGCGGCCGGGTTTGGCGCGCAATTGATCCTGGGGGGTCTGCTTGTCGGCCATGTCGGCTCCGTGTTGTCTCGTGGTCCCATGACATATTGCATCGGTGAGGGAAGCGGAACGGTTTTGATTGGCAGTTAGTGTTTACATTCGCTGGTGGCTCCTCTTCTCCCCTCGGGGAGAAGTGCCGAGCGCATGCGAGGCGATGAGGGGGCGGTTCGGCACGTTCTGAGCGTCTGCCCCCCTCATCCGGCGCTTTGCGCCACCTTCTCCCCTCTGGGGAGAAGGTGGGGAAATATGCGGCCATCCACATTCGCATACCACGCGTTTCGATGTCTCCATTCATGCCGGATTCGTTGAAGATGTTTATTTCCATAGAGTGGGAATGATTTCCATTAAATGATTGCTCGCCGGAAAAATTGGACTAACCTGATCCTCACACGATGGAGGAATAGTCATGGCGAAAATGCGCGCAGTCGATGCGGCGGTTCTGGTTCTGGAGAAGGAAGGTGTCGATTGCGCCTTCGGGGTTCCGGGGGCTGCAATCAACCCCTTTTACTCAGCACTGAAGGCGCGCGGCTCGGTGCGCCATATCCTGGCGCGGCATGTCGAGGGCGCTTCCCATATGGCCGAAGGTTATACCCGCGCTAAACACGGCAATATCGGTGTCTGCATCGGCACCTCGGGTCCGGCCGGCACCGACATGATTACCGGGCTCTATTCGGCCCAGGCGGATTCGATCCCGATCCTCTGCATCACCGGTCAGGCGCCGCGCGCCCGGCTCGACAAGGAAGACTTTCAGGCCGTCGATATCGCCAGGATTGCCGCTCCGCTGACCAAATGGGCGGTGACCGTCATGGAGCCGGCGCTGGTGCCGTTCGTCTTCCAGAAGGCGTTTCACCTGATGCGTTCTGGCCGCCCCGGTCCGGTGCTGATCGACCTGCCGGTCGATGTGCAGCTGGCGGAAATCGAGTTCGACATCGAAACCTACGCGCCGCTCGAGCCCTATAAGCCGTCGGCGACGCGGGCGCAGGCCGAAAAGGCGATCGCCATGCTGAACGCAGCGGAGCGTCCGCTGATCGTTGCCGGTGGTGGCATCATCAATGCGGATGCTTCGGATCTGCTGACCGAATTTGCCGAGATCACCGGTATTCCGGTCATCCCGACGCTGATGGGCTGGGGTACGATCCCGGACGACCATCCGCTGATGGCCGGTATGTGCGGCCTGCAGACATCGCATCGCTACGGCAATGCCAATCTTTTAGCCTCGGATTTCGTGCTGGGTGTCGGCAACCGCTGGGCAAACCGCCATACCGGCAATGTGCCGACCTATACCGAAGGCCGCAAGTTCGTCCATGTCGATATCGAGCCGACCCAGATCGGCCGGGTGTTTGCGCCGGATTTCGGCATCGTCTCGGATGCCGGTGCTGCGCTGAAACTGTTCCTCGATGTCGCCACCGAATGGAAGACGGCGGGCAAGCTGAAGGACTGGTCGGGCTGGGCGCAGGAATGCCGCGAGCGCAAGCGGACAATGCTGCGCAAGACGCATTTCGACCAGACGCCCTTGAAGCCGCAGCGGGTCTACGAGGAAATGAACAAGGCGTTTGGCCGCGACACCTGCTACGTCTCGACCATCGGGCTCAGCCAGATCGCCGGCGCGCAGTTTCTGCATGTTTACAAGCCGCGCAACTGGATCAATTGCGGCCAGGCGGGACCGCTCGGCTGGACGCTGCCGGCAGCGCTTGGCGTGCGGGCAGCGGATCCAAACCGGACGATCGTGGCGCTTTCGGGCGACTATGACTTCCAGTTCATGATCGAGGAGCTGGCCGTCGGCGCCCAGCACAAGCTGCCCTACCTGCATGTGGTGGTGAACAACTCCTATCTCGGCCTCATCCGCCAGGCGCAGCGCGGGCTGAACATGGATTTCGAGGTGAGCCTCGCCTTCGACAATATCAACCACTCCGGCGATGCCGAGAAGGGTTACGGCGTCGATCATGTGGCGGTGGCCGAAGGTCTCGGCTGCAAGGCGATCCGGGTCAGGAGCCCGAACGAATTCCAGGAGGCGTTTTCGAGAGCCAAGGACCTGATGGAAGAGCACCAAGTGCCTGTCGTCATCGAGTTCATCCTTGAGCGCGTCACCAATATTTCAATGGGCGCCGACATCAATGCGGTGGTCGAGTTCGAGGAACTGGCCGAACGCGGCGAGGATGCCCCGACGGCGATCATGGCGCTGCTCGACTGATCAGAGAACGGAGGATTTTTTCATGCCAAAATTTGCGGCAAACCTGACCATGCTTTTCAACGAGGTGCCGTTCCTCGACCGGTTCGCGCTGGCCGCCAAGGCCGGGTTCACGGCGGTGGAATATCTCTTCCCCTATGATTTCGACGCCAAGGCGCTGAAGACGGCACTCGAGGTCAATGGGCTGGCTCAGGTGTTGCACAACCTGCCGGCCGGCGACTGGGCCGGCGGCGAGCGCGGCATTGCCGTGCTGCCCGACCGGGTCGACGAATTCCGTCGCGGCGTGGCCTTAGCCATCGACTATGCAACGGCGCTCGGATGCACGCAGATCAACTGCCTTTCCGGCATTGCGCCGGTCGGCGTCTCCGACGACGTGCTGCGGGCCACATTCGTTGCCAATCTGCGATTGGCCGCAAGTGAACTCGGCAAGCACGGCATCCGTCTGTTGATCGAGCCGATCAACCGGTTCGATATTCCCGGCTTCTACCTCAACACGGTGGAGCAAGCCGCCTCGATCATCAAGGAAACCGGCAGCGACAACCTGTTCATCCAGTACGATCTCTACCACCAGCAGCGCACCGAGGGCGAGCTGATCGGCACGTTCAAGAAGTATCGAGCGCAGATTGCCCATGTGCAGCTGGCCGACAATCCCGGCCGCAACGAGCCGGGCACCGGCGAGATCAACTATCCCTTCGTCTTCGAGGCGCTGGATGCGGCCGGATATGACGGCTTCATCGGCTGCGAATACAAGCCGCGCACCACGACATCCGAAGGGCTCGGCTGGCTTGCATCCGCCACATCCGCCCGCGGCGCAGACATCATCAAGATCAGGAGTTAAGCATCATGGCCACAATCGGCTTTATCGGACTGGGTATCATGGGCACGCCGATGGCGCGCCACCTGCAGGATGCCGGCCACACCGTCGTTACCTCGAAATTTCACATCCCGCCGAAGCAGGAACTGCTCGATAACGGCCTGCAGTTTGCCGACACCCCAAAGGCGTTGGCGGAAAAGGTCGATATCACCATCCTGATGCTGCCGGACACGCCGGATGTGAAGGACGTCCTGTTCGGTGAAAACGGCGTTGCCTTTGGCCTGTCGAAGGGCAAGCTGGTCATCGACATGAGCTCGATCTCGCCGATCGATACCAAGGAATTTGCCAAAAAGGTTCGCGAAACAGGCGCCGAATATATGGATGCGCCGGTCTCGGGCGGTGAAGTCGGCGCCAGGAACGCGTCGCTGTCGATCATGGCAGGCGGCACCGAAGGCAGTTTCGAACGGGCGCTGCCGCTGTTCAAGCTGATGGGCAAGAACATCACGCTGGTTGGAGATTGCGGCGACGGGCAGGTGACCAAGGTCGCCAACCAGATCATCGTCGCGCTGACCATCGAGGCTGTCGCGGAAGCGCTGCTCTTTGCCTCGAAGGCTGGCGCCGATCCGGCCCGGGTTCGCGAAGCGCTGATGGGCGGCTTTGCCTCGTCGCGTATTCTGGAGGTGCATGGCGACCGCATGGTCAAGCGCACTTTTGAGCCGGGCTTCCGTATCTCGCTGCATCAGAAGGATCTGAACCTGGCGCTGCAGGGCGCAAAAGCTATCGGCGTTTCGCTGCCGAACACGGCGGCAACGCAGGAGCTGTTCAACAGCTGCGCTGCACACGGTGATGCCGGTCTCGACCATTCAGGCCTCGTCACGGCTCTCGAACGCATGGCCAACCACGCGGTCGCCTGACGACAAGGACCGGGCGGCCAGGAGGAGGGCCGCCCGGTTTTTTCATGAATGAGGACACAAGACATGGCCGTGATCGCCGACCCGAAAGCCTTTCTGGAAACGCTGTTTCATGCGGCGGTCGCTGCAGCCGATCCGGCCAAAGTGCTGGCCGCCAACCTGCCGGAAAAGCCGAAGGGCCGCACGGTGGTGATCGGCGCCGGCAAGGGTGCCGCCCAGATGGCGCAGGTGTTCGAGCGGCTGTGGGACGGACCGCTGTCGGGCGCTGTCGTCACCCGCTACGGCTATGGCGCGCGTTGCGAGCGGATCGAGGTGCTGGAGGCATCGCATCCGCTGCCGGATGATAACGGGCTGAGGGCGTCACGCCGGTTGCTGCAGGAGGTCAGCGGCCTTGGCGAAGACGATCTGGTCGTGGCGCTGATCTGCGGTGGCGGTTCGGCGCTGTTGCCGTTGCCAGCGGGCGACCTGACACTCGACGACGAGATTACCGTCAACCGGGCGCTGCTGTCATCCGGCGCGCCGATCAGCGCGATGAATGCGATCCGCAAGCATGTCTCTGGCATCAAGGGTGGACGGCTTGCGGTGGCGGCCTGGCCTGCAAAAGTCGTGTCGCTGGTGGTCTCGGACATTCCCGGCGACGATCCGGCGCTGGTAGCCTCGGGGCCGACCATTCCCGACAATAGTACACGGGAAGACGCTTTGACGGTTATTGAGCGCTACCGGCTGAAATTGCCGGAAAAGGTGATGGCGTTTATCCGCAGCGATGCGTCTTCAGCACCCAAGCCGGCCGACCAGAAGTTTCGCCGCAACGAGGTCCGGCTTGTCGCCTCGGCTGCGGTTTCGCTGGAGGCTGCTGCCGATCTTGCCCGTTCTGCGGGCGTCGAAGCAGTCATCCTGTCCGATGCCATGGAGGGCGAGGCGCGGGAGGTCGGGCGCGTGCATGCGGCGATTGCCCGCGAGGTTTCCGTTCGAAACCGGCCGTTCCGCAAGCCGGTGGTCATTCTGTCCGGCGGCGAAACGACGGTGACCATCCGCGGCAAGGGCAAGGGCGGGCGCAACAGTGAATTTCTGCTGTCGCTGGCGCTCGGGATCGATGGTGCCGACGGTATTTCCGCGATGGCTGCCGATACCGATGGTATCGACGGCTCGGAGGACAATGCCGGCGCGTTTGCCGACGGGACGAGTGTTGTGCGGCTTGTCAAGGCTGGCATCGATGGGGCCGCTTTGCTCGATCGCAATGATGCGTGGACCGCGTTCTATGCGCTCGGCGATATTTTCAAGCCGGGACCGACCGGGACCAATGTCAATGATTTCCGGGCGATTTTAGTGCGGTAGGGTCGTACCCGGGCTTTGCTTTCATAATGTAAGTTGGCTGGCGTGAGGTGGCTCCCTCTTCCGGCATTCCTGTGCCTGTCACAGGAATCCAGCGCGCCGCGTCTGCGGCGCGTATGACTTGCAATGCCAATTCCGTGGTGCGGTGTCTTCTTACGGCGCAGACGCGCCGTGACTGGATTCCTGTGACGAGCACAGGAATTGTCTGTGACTTTCGTGCTTTACTGCTCTTGAGGTTGGCGATGCGATCCCCGGGATGGCCATCCCGGGGATCGCCGCGGCAGGCGCCCGTACAGGAATAGGTCCTTGCGACCGCCGTCATCAGGGGACACTGCCGCTCCAGCCTCGCATCGCTTGCTGACTTGAATGGGCCATCGCGACGATGCGCCCGCAGACAATGCAAAGCATGGAGCATCATGATGACAGACGATGACAAAATCCAGTCCGTTCTCGGTCTCGACGTGTCCTGTGACAGCGTCACCCTGTTCGACAGCCTGACTGGCCACCCCCTGACGATCGGCAATACCCGCGACGCCCTGCATTCTGCCCTTCAGGCCTATGGCGGACGGACAGACATTCTGGCGGTCTGCGAGGCAACCGGGGGATATGAGGACCAGGTACTTGCCGTGCTGATGGCGCTTGGAATTTCCGCCCACCGCGCCGACGCCGCCAAGGTCAAGGCCTATATCCGTTCCTTCGGCAAGCGGGCCAAGACGGATGCCATCGATGCGCGCTGGCTGGCGCAGTATGGCCTCGACCGCAGTCAAACCCTGGTCCGCTGGCAGCCGCCGCAGGCCAGCCAGAGCCAGGTGCGGCTGTTGAGTGCCCGCCGCACCGATCTCGTTGCCATGCGGGTTCAGGAAAAAAACCGGCTCAAGGCGCCCCGCAGTGCCATGATCGCAGCCGATATCGAAGACCATATCGCCGAGCTCGACCGACGCATTGCTCTCATCGAGGCGCAGATCGAAACTCTCATCCGCGATGACACCGGGCTGCGGCGCCGTGAAAAGGCTTTGCGCTCCGTGCCCGGCATCGGCGCCACCATCGCAGCACTTCTGATCGCCGCCATGCCAGAACTCGGCAGCATCAACCGCCGGCAGGCGGCCAGTCTGGCCGGATGCGCGCCGCATCCCAGAGACAGTGGAAAGCTGAATGGCTATCGGGCAGTTTGCGGCGGACGCCGGCATCTCCGGCCAGCACTGTTCATCGCAGCCCTCACTGCCATCCGTGGCGACAACCCGCTCGCCACCGCATACAAGGCCTTCCTGTCCGCCGGAAAACCAAAGCGCCTGGCGCTCGGCGCCATCATGCGGAAGATCATCACTATCGCAAATGCAAGAATACGTGACGCCCAAGCGGCCCCCGACAACTGACTTGATGACGGGGGCGAGCGAAAGTTCTGCCGCCACGCATCGACTGGACGAAGAGTTGGGAACCAAACCTCTGATGGCCAGTTAATTTCCTCATGGTTTAACGCAAGAGGATAACGGCGATGCTGAAATCATTGTCTGGCGCGATCTCCGGCATCGAGATCGATCCACAGCAGGGCGGAATGAGTCTGGCGGATTTCGAATGGCGCTACCGGGTGGTGATCATTTTCCCTGACGACGGTCATATCGATGCGGCCCGTCAGGCGAACCAGCTGCTTGCCGAGGCAGCCGGTCTGCGTGAGCGGGATATGATCGTGCTGGAGGTCGGGCGCAATGACGTCAGGGCCTTGTTCGGGCCGGAACACGATCTCAATTGCTACGCCATCCGCTCCGATCTGGACGTCACGGACGGGTTCTTTGCGATGACGCTGGTCGGCAAGGATGGCGCGGTCAAATTCCGCACCGACGAGGTGGTGCCGGCAGCCGTGCTGTTTGAGCTGATCGACCAGATGCCGCTAACCCAGAAGAAACGTTCGAACTGAAACCGGTGATGCTTAAGCCGAGCTCAGCAGCCACTCGTTGATTCCCTTTGCCGCTGCCCGCCCGGTGGCAAAGCAGGCCGTTAGAAGGTAACCGCCGGTCGGTGCTTCCCAGTCCAGCATTTCTCCGGCAGCGAAGACGCCGGGCAGCGCTTTCAGCATATAGCGTTCGTCGAGGCCATCGAAGCGAACGCCGCCCGCCGAGGAAATGGCTTCGGCAATGGGGCGGGGGCGGACAACCGGGATGGGAAGCGCCTTTATTAGGTTGGCCAATCGGCCGGGATCATTGAGAGATTGGAACCCGAGTTCCCGAACCAGTGCGGCTTTGACGCCTTCGAGACCGGCGCCCTTGCGCAGGCGGTTGGAGAGGCTGATTTTCCCGTCCTGCCGCGCCAGGTCTTTTGCCAGGCGTTCGACGCTGCGGCCGGGAGCGAGATCGACAAACAAGGTTGCGTGACCCTGCCGCACCAGACGATCCCGCAATGCTGCTGAATGGGCGTAGACGAGGCTGCCTTCGATACCGTGGCGGGAGATGACGAATTCGCCCGGGAAGGTGCCGGCGTCCGATGTGGCCGTGACGGATTTCAGCGGCGTACCGGCAAAGCGGTCCTTGAAGACATCGCTCCAGTCGACATCGAAGCCGCAATTGGCGGGTTGCAGGTCAGCGATCTCCACACCCCTGTCTCTCAACAGTGGGATCCAGCTGCCATCGGCGCCCAGACGCGGCCAGCTGGCGCCGCCAAGGGCCAGCAGCGTCGCATCGCTGCGAATGGTTTTGAGGCCGTCCGGTGTTTCGAAGACGAGGCCGTCATCGGCAAAGCCCGTCCAGCGATGACGTGTCATGAGCTTGACGCCCTGCGCCTCCAGCCGCCCCAGCCAGGCGCGCAGCAGCGGCGAAGCTTTCATGACGGTTGGAAAGACGCGGCCGGATGTGCCGGTGAAGGTTTCCGTCCCGAGACCGGATGCCCAGGAGCGTACGTCTTGCGGCGTAAAAGCATCCAGTGCTGCGCGCAGGCGCTCCGACGCCGCGCCGAAACGGGTGGTAAAACGCTGGTAGTCTTCTGAATGGGTGATGTTGAGGCCGGATTTCCCGGCAAGCAGGAATTTCCGGCCGAAGGTCGGCATGCCATCATAGACCGTCACGGCATGGCCGGACACCGATAGCACTTCGGCCGCCATCAGGCCCGCCGGCCCGCCGCCGATGATTGCGATCTGTTTTCCTGACATGTTTTGCCTGTTGCCGTTTGTTCTGACCCCGTCTTGGAGACTGTGGGCGGTTCACGCAAGGGCAATCGCAAATCATTGCCGTCGCAGGAGAGGTGCCGTTGCCGTCCCGCCGGTGTCCCGCCACCTCAAACCAGCGGTCTGATGGGGCAATTTTTTACAAATCATGCGTGCAAGCGCCTGTCTTGGTTCGGAAATTGTTGTGCGGCTGTGTTAGTCTCGAAAAATGGCATCGGCGCGGTGGAGAGGAGTCCACAGCGCCGGCGTCTTGCAGCGGCTGCTGTACCGGGAGGAATGCAGGTATCCTTGACCGCCTTTTCGAGGCCGGGTCTCATATCATCGTTTTCTTTCCGTTCAGGCAGCGTGATCCGACAGGAGGAGGCCCGATGTATTCTGGCGGCTTGAATTTTGCCTTGGGCGATGAGATCGAGGCTCTGCGCGACACCGTGCAGCGGTTTGCCGGCGAGCGTATTGCGCCGCAGGCGGCCGATATCGACCGGAACAACAGCTTTCCGATGCCGCTCTGGCGGGAACTGGGCGATCTCGGCCTGCTCGGGATCACGGCGGGCGAGGATTACGGCGGCATCGGTCTTGGCTATCTCGCCCATTGCGTGGCGATGGAGGAGATCAGCCGGGCCTCGGCATCGGTGGCCTTGAGCTATGGCGCCCATTCCAATCTCTGCGTCAACCAGATCAACCGCAACGGCTCCGATGCCCAGAAGGCCCAATACCTGCCGAAGCTGATTTCCGGCGAACATGTCGGCGCGCTGGCAATGTCCGAGCCGGGAGCCGGGTCGGATGTGGTGTCGATGAAGCTTCGCGCCGACAAGCGCGGTGACCGCTATGTGCTCAACGGAACTAAGATGTGGATCACCAATGGGCCGGACGCCGACGTGCTGGTGGTCTATGCCAAAACCGATCCGGAGGCGGGACCGCGCGGCATTACCGCATTTCTGGTCGAAAAGAGTTTTGCCGGATTCTCGACTGGCCAGAAGCTCGACAAGCTTGGTATGCGCGGCTCCAATACCTGTGAGCTGATCTTCAGCGATTGCGAGGTGCCGGAAGACAATGTGCTCGGCAGTGTCGGCGGCGGCGTGCGCATTTTGATGTCGGGTCTCGATTATGAGCGTGTCGTCCTGTCGGCCGGGCCGCTCGGGATCATGGCGGCTTGCCTCGACGTCGCGGTCCCCTATCTGCATGAACGAAAGCAGTTCGGCCAGCCGATTGGCGAGTTTCAGCTGATGCAGGGCAAGATCGCCGACATGTATGTGACGCTGAACGCGGCACGCGCCTATGTCTATGCCGTGGCGGCCGCCTGCGACAGGGGCGAGACGACGCGCAAGGATGCGGCCGGCTGCATTCTCTACGCGGCGGAACGGGCAACGGCTTTGGCGCTGGAAACCATCCAGGTGCTGGGTGGCAATGGCTATACCAACGACTATCCGGCCGGGCGGTTGCTGAGGGATGCGAAACTGTACGAGATTGGCGCTGGAACCTCGGAAATACGGCGTATGCTGATCGGCAGGGAGCTTTTTGGCGAGACGGCTTGAGCGCAATGCGCGGAGCTTTGCAGGATGTTTGGTCGGGGGAATGAATGGCCGTTCTGAAATCGCAAATTACCACGTCATCCGAAACCTTCCGCGCCAATAGCGCGGCGATGGCAGACGCGATGCGGGTCGTTGAAGACGCGGCAGCGCTGGCTGCCTGTGGTGGCGGCGAGGTGGCACGCGAACGCCATGTCAGCCGCGGCAAGATGCTGCCGCGCGAACGCGTGGCGCAGCTGATCGATCCGGCGACGCCGTTTCTGGAAGTCGGCCTGACAGCGGCGCACGGGCTTTACAAGGGCGAGGCGCCGGGGGCAGGGCTGGTCACCGGCATCGGCCGTGTCTCCGGCCGCGATTGCATGATTGTCTGCAACGATGCGACGGTCAAAGGCGGCACCTATTACCCGATGACAGTGAAGAAGCATTTGCGGGCGCAGGAGATCGCGGCGGAGAACAACCTGCCCTGCATCTATCTGGTCGATTCCGGCGGTGCCAACCTGCCAAATCAGGACGAGGTGTTTCCCGACCGCGATCATTTCGGCCGTATCTTCTACAACCAGGCCAATATGTCGGCGGCCGGCATCCCGCAGATTGCCGTGGTGATGGGCTCGTGCACAGCAGGCGGTGCCTATGTGCCGGCGATGTCGGACGAGGCGATCATCGTCGAAGGGCAGGGAACAATCTTTCTGGCCGGGCCGCCGCTGGTACGCGCTGCGACCGGCGAAGTGGTGTCGTCCGAGGATCTCGGCGGCGGTGATGTGCATACACGGCTCTCCGGTGTTGCCGATCATCTGGCGCGCGACGATGCGCATGCGCTGGCACTGGCGCGCCGCGCCGTTGCCAACCTGAACCGGCCGTCGATAACCACCGTCGAGCGGCAGGCGCCGGAAGAACCGATCTACAATCCCGACGATATTGCCGGTGTCGTGCCTTTGGACCTGCGGACGCCCTATGATATCCGCGAGGTGATCGCCCGGATCGTCGACGGCTCCCGGCTGGACGAGTTCAAGGCGCGTTATGGCACGACGCTGGTCTGCGGCTTTGCCCATATCCACGGCATTCCGGTCGGCATCATCGCCAATAATGGCGTGCTGTTTTCGGAATCGGCGTTGAAGGGCACGCATTTTGTCGAGCTGTGCTCGCAGCGGAAAATTCCGCTGGTCTTCCTACAGAATATCACCGGCTTCATGGTCGGGCGGAAATACGAGACCGAAGGTATTGCCAAGCACGGCGCCAAGCTGGTGACGGCGGTGGCGACGACCAAGGTACCGAAGATCACCATGCTGGTCGGCGGCTCGTTTGGCGCCGGCAATTACGGCATGGGCGGCCGGGCCTTTTCGCCGCGCTTCCTCTGGACCTGGCCGAACAGCCGGATTTCGGTGATGGGCGGCGAGCAGGCGGCAGGGGTGCTGGCAACGGTTCGCGGCGACGCGCTGAAGCGGGCGGGCACGCCCTGGAGCGACGAGGACGAGGCAAAGTTCAAGCAGCCGGTGCTGAACCTGTTCGAGACCCAGAGCCACCCGCTTTATGCTTCGGCGCGGCTGTGGGACGACGGCATCATCGACCCGCGCAAGAGCCGCGATGTGCTGGCACTTTCCTTGTCTGTGGCGCTCAACGCGCCGATCGACGATACCCGTTTTGGCCTGTTCAGGATGTGAGGAGAAAGACCATGAAACGTGATGCTTTCAATGCCAAGAACGCCCCTCAGCCGCGCGGCGGTTATTCGCAGGCCGTGAGGATCGAGGATTTTACCAAGGTGCTGTTCGTCAGCGGCCAGATCCCGGCCGATTCCGACGATGTGCTGCCAACAGGCTTCGAAGGGCAGGCGCGACAAGTCTGGCTGAATGTCGATGCGCAGCTGAAGGTGGCCGGTATGAGCAAGGCCGATATCGTCAAGGTCACCACCTATCTGTCCGACCGGCATCATACGATGGCCAACCGGGAAATCCGTGCCGAATATCTGGGCAGTTTGGCACCGGCGATGACGGTGGTGATTGCCGGCATTTTCGATGAGAGCTGGCTGCTCGAGGTCGAAGTCGTCGCCGCGCAGTAACCGGGATAGAGTGATGTTTTCGAAGATACTGGTTGCCAATCGCGGTGAAATCGCCTGCCGGATCATCCGCACGGCGCGGCGTCTCGGCATTCGCACGGTTGCGGTCTTTTCCGATGCGGATGCCGGCGCGCTGCATGTCGAGCTGGCGGACGAAGCCTTTCGCATTGGTGCGGCGGTAGCCAGCGAAAGCTACCTGAACGCCGGGCGGATCTTTGCGGCGGCCGAGCGTTCGGGCGCGCAGGCGATCCACCCCGGTTACGGGTTTCTGTCGGAGAACGCGGAGTTCGCAGAAAGCGTGGAAGCGGCGGGCATGGCCTTTATCGGGCCTTCGGCCGCGGCCATCCGCGCCATGGGTCTGAAGGACGCGGCAAAGGCGCTGATGGAGCAATCCGGCGTACCGGTGGTTCCCGGCTATCACGGTGACAACCAGGACGCCGCGTTTCTTGCCGAACAGGCCATCGATATCGGCTTTCCAGTGTTGATCAAGGCGCGGGCGGGTGGTGGCGGCAAGGGCATGCGCCGCGTCGATCGGGCGGAGGACTTCGTAGCATCGCTTGAGGCGGCGCGGCGGGAGGCTGAGGCCGCCTTCGGCGACGGAGCGGTGCTGATCGAAAAATATCTGATGAAGCCGCGCCATATCGAAATCCAGGTGTTTGGCGACCGGCATGGCAATGCCGTGCATCTGTTCGAACGGGACTGCTCGCTGCAGCGGCGCCATCAGAAGGTGATCGAGGAGGCGCCAGCCCCAGGCATGACGGCGGAAATGCGCCGGGCGATGGGCGAGGCGGCAGTGCGGGCAGCGCGCGCCATCGATTATTGCGGTGCCGGCACGGTGGAATTCATCGCCGATGTCTCCGATGGGCTTTGGCCCGACCGGTTCTTCTTCATGGAAATGAACACGCGGCTGCAGGTCGAGCATCCGGTGACGGAGGCAATCACCGGCATCGACCTTGTCGAGTGGCAATTGCGGGTGGCCAATGGCGAGCCGTTGCCGTTGAAGCAATCGGAACTGTCGATCGACGGCTGGGCCTTCGAGGCGCGGGTCTATGCGGAAGACCCTGCGCGTGGTTTTCTGCCATCGACCGGCACGCTGTCGCATGTCGGGTTTCCGGACGACGGTGTGCGGGTTGACGCCGGTGTGCGCCAAGGTGACCGGATCAGCCCGTTTTACGATCCGATGATTGCCAAGCTGATCGTACACGGACCGACGCGGGCGGCAGCATTGGCCAGGCTGACGGCGGCCTTGACGGCGAGCCATATCGGTGGCGTCGCCAACAATCTCGAATTTCTGACGCGGCTGAGCCAGCAGCCGGATTTCGCGGCCGGGCATCCCGACACGGGACTGATTGACCGGGAGGTCGAGGCGCTGACGGTGGCGGATGCGCCGGATGAAACGGCGCTGGCGCTCGCAGCTGTGCTGTCGCTCGGCATCCTGCAGGTGCCGCCTGTCGGCGACCCCTGGCAGTCGCTTGGACATTGGCAAATCTGGGGGCAGGCGACGCGCACGGTGACGCTGGATCATGCCGGGCAACGGCATGTGCTGCGGGTGGCGGCGCGTGGTCTCGATCTGTTTGCCGTGCATGGCAGCAACCGGGTCATCCCGGTGCGGATATCCGGACGGTTCGACGGCGGTTGTCTTGTCGAGGCCGATGGCCGGCAGAGCCGGTTGCAACGGCTTGAGATACCGAAGGGGTTTACGCTTCTTGTCGACGGCCGGGCCTTTGATTTCCATCTTCCCGATCCGCTGGATGGCGAAGCAGAAGGTGCCTCTGGAAGCGACCGCCTGACGGCGCCGATGCCGGGGCTGATCAAGCTGGTGCGCGTCAAGGAAGGCGACGCGGTGTCGAAGGGCGATCCCCTGATCATCATGGAAGCGATGAAGATGGAGCTGACGCTTTCGGCCAGCCGCGACGGCATCGTTGAGAATCTGTTTGTCGGCGAGGGTGATCAGACGGTGGACGGCGCGGTTCTTCTTTCGCTGAAGCCCGAGGAGGCCTGATGTCTCTCACGGATACGGGTGCAGCCGTAAACCAGGTGTCCATCGTCGAGATGGCGCCGCGCGACGGTCTTCAGAACGAGAAGGTGCTGATCGAGACGCAGGACAAGATCAGGCTGGTCGATATGCTGTCGGGCTGCGGCTTCGAGCGGATCGAGGTGACCAGTTTCGTCAGCCCGAAATGGGTGCCGCAACTGGCCGATGCTGCCGAGGTGATGGCCGGGATCATCAGGCGGCCGGGTGTGCGCTATTCCGTGCTGGCGCCCAATATGAAGGGTTTCGAGGCTGCGCTTGCGGCGGGTGCGGACGAGGTGGCGATCTTTGCCTCGGCCTCGGAAGGATTTTCGCAGCGCAATATCAATTGTTCGATTGCCGAGAGTATCGAACGGTTTCGCCCGGTGGCGGAGGCAGCGCGCAATGAGGGAATTGCGGTGCGCGGCTATGTCAGCTGCGTGGTCGAATGCCCTTATGACGGGGCTGTGGCACCTGAAAGCGCTGCCCATGTCGCGGGGCAATTGCTGAAGCTTGGCTGCTACGAAATCAGCCTTGGCGATACGATTGGCCGGGGGACACCGGAGGCGATGGACCGCATGCTGGCGACGGTGCTTGCGGCAATCCCGGCGAGCAAGCTGGCCGGGCATTTCCATGACACGTCGGGCCGGGCGCTCGACAATATCGGCGTGGCGCTCGATCGCGGCATCCGGGTGTTCGATGCGTCGGTCGGCGGGCTCGGCGGCTGCCCCTATGCGCCGGGCGCCAAGGGCAATGTCGATACGCTGCTGGTGGATCGCTATGTGAAGGGCCGCGGATTTGTCACCGGCCTCAACGAGGAAGCGCTTGAGGCGGCCTCGGTGTTTGCACGCGGCTTGAGGAGCTTGGCATGACATACGAGACCATTCGCGTCGCGGTTGACGGCAGGGGCGTGGCAACGCTGACATTGGCAAGGCCGGAAAAGCACAATGCCATGTCCGGCACGATGATCGGCGAGCTGACCACCGTAGCAAGGTTGCTGGGTGCGGATGCCGCTGTTCGGGTGGTCGTGCTGGCGGCCGAGGGTGCGAGCTTTTGCGCTGGTGGCGATCTCGGCTGGATGAAGGCGCAGATCGAGGCGGACCGGGCGGCGCGCATGAAGGAAGCCAAGCGGCTTGCCTTGATGTTCAAGGCGCTGAACGATCTGCAGAAGCCGCTTATTGCCCGCGTTCAGGGCAATGCGTTTGGCGGCGGCATCGGTTTGCTGTGTATTGCCGATGTGGCGATTGCCGCCGATATGGCCAGGTTCGGACTGACGGAAACACGGCTCGGGCTGATCCCGGCGACCATCAGCCCCTATGTGGTGGCGCGGATCGGCGAGGGGCAGGCGCGGCCCTTGTTCATGTCCGGCAGGATTTTTGATGCGCAGGAAGCACAAGCGTCGGGTCTTTTGACGCGCGTGGTGCCATCAGGCGATCTCGATGCGGCGATCGAAGCGGAGATAACACCCTATCTGCAGGTTGCTCCCGGGGCCGTTGGGCAATCCAAGGCGTTGGCGCAGTCGCTGGGCATGCCGATCACCGAGGCCGTTATCGAGGCGACGATCGAGCGTCTGGCGGACGCCTGGGAAACGGACGAGGCGCGGGAAGGGATTTCGGCCTTTCTGGAAAAGCGGGAGCCCTGGTGGCGCAAACCCGTTTAATCATCGGCTGCGCTTGAAATGCGCATGGTTTGAGCATATTTTGATACTGTACTTATCAAGATGTGTTAGGAGAGTGTCATGACAGCTTTGAGCTTCGATATGACGGTAAGCCGGTTCGGCGACGGGCAATCGCCGTTCCTGTCGGCTGACCGTGTCTCCAAGCAGCTCGGCGTCACCCTGTCCGAACTTGCCCGGCTGATCGGCGTTGCCCGCAATACGCTGACGGCGAAATCGGGTGCGCGCAAGGTGGATCATGCCTTGAGCCATGTCGTGCGCATCCTTGCCATGGCCAGCGAAATGGCCGGCGACGACAACCGTGCGACCATCTGGTTCAAGCATCAGCCGATCCCCGGCTGGGCGGGCAAGACCGCCTATGATCTGGTGAGCGAAGGCAAATCGGACAAGGTATTGGCCTATCTTGAGGCGGTGCGGTCCGGCGTCTATGCCTGATAAAATCGGGGAAACGCTGACATTGTGGCGCGCCTTCGTGCCGCAATGGGCCTTTGCGCCGCTTTCCGGCGAGGGCGCGGCGCGGTTCGGTGGCCGCTGGAACCCGGTGGGTGCTGCGACGATCTATGCGGCGCGCGAACTCTCGACCGCATGGGCAGAGTATAATCAGGGTTTTGTCCAGCATCCGGCGCTGATTGCGCAGCTGGATCTGAAGGACGCCGCGCTCGCCGACCTCACCGACCCCGTGGTGCTCGCCAGTCTTGCCGTGCCCGAGGATATTCATCTTTGCGAGTGGCGGATGCTGCTTGATGAAGGCAAGGTTCCGGAGACGCATCAGCTGCGCCAGCGGCTGATTGCCGAGGGATTCGACGGCGTCGTCTATCCATCCTTCATGTCGCCGGGCGGAACCTGCGTGGCGCTGTGGCGGTGGAATGCCAAGGGGGCACCGCGTCTCGACATTGTCGATCCGGACGGCCGTCTGCCGAAGACGCCGGCATCCTGGGTTTGAGCATTTTTGTGTCGGGTTGCTCGGTCAGTGGATGAAAGCTGCGGGCGACGTCGCTGAGAACGAACGATTTTTCCCAAATAGTCCATAAAATAAATAAACATAATTATCTAAATGTATCGCCGCGATGTAATTTCCCTCTACTTCCGGGGGAATAGCCGCGCATGTCCGACACGCCATCCTACATTATCAAAATCCCGGCCCGCCGCGTCGAGTGGCCGACGGTCATTCTAACCATCGCAATCTATGGCGGTTTTCTGGCGCTGACATTCTGGTGGCAATCGTTGCCGATCGTCATCGTTGCCCTTGCGGGTGGTTGGCTGATCGCCTGGCAGGGCTCGCTGCAGCACGAGGTTATTCACGGACACCCGACCGGCAACCAGCACATCAACGATGCGATCGGCTCCATTCCGCTGTCGCTGTGGCTGCCCTATCCGGTCTACCGCGAAAGCCATCTTGATCATCACCGCGACGAGCATCTGACCGATCCGATCGAGGATCCGGAATCCTCCTATTTTACCAGGACCACCTGGGAGCGGCTGGGGCGGGTGGGCAAACGTCTTGCCCACTGGAATACGACGCTGCTTGGGCGGCTGACGATCGGCCCTGCGGTCATGTTGGTCAGCTTCCTGGCGCAGGAAATGCGGCTGCTGCGGGCCGGTGAGCCCGGCCGGGCTCGCATCTGGACGGTGCATATGATCAGTGTTGCCGCCGTGCTGTTCTGGGGCACGGTGATTTGCGGCATGCCGTTCTGGCTCTATTTCTTCGGTTTTGTCTATCTGGGCGCGGCACTAACGCGGCTGCGGTCCTATGCCGAGCACCGCTATGCTGAAAAGCATGAGGAGCGCACCGCGATTGTCGAAAACAGCCACCTTTTCGGGCTGCTGTTCCTCTACAACAACCTGCATGTGCTGCATCACTTGAAGCCCGGCATTTCCTGGTACCGCTTGCCGTCGGTCTATCGCAGCAACCGCGAGGCCCTGATCGGCACCAATGGCGGGCTGGTCTATAACAGTTACTGGGACATCGCCCGGCGGTTTTTCCTAAAGCCCCATGACGGCATCACGCATCCCAAGCATTCCTGAGTGGGGCGTATCCACTTCAAAGTCTGGCGATGCGGCGTGGGCCGGATTGTGCTAGTGACGCCTGTTACCTGTGAAAGCTCCTGAATGCGCCTTGCCAGTTTAGCCATGTATGCCAGTCCGCCACCGCTTGCCGAAGCCACGGCGACCCTCTGGGGCTTTCTCAGCGAAGCACTGAAGCGGGCAGGGTTGGACGAGGTTCCGGCTGGGTTGGACGATGCCGTGGATTATCATCAGGCCTGGACGCGGCCGGATCTGCTGCTGGCCCAAACCTGCGGTTTTCCCTACGTCAAGCACCTGCGCGGCAAGGTAAAGCTGGTGGCTACACCGGCCTATGGCCATCCGGGCTGCGACGGACCGCTGATGCGCAGCTTTATTGTCGTGGCGAAGGACAGTGCTGCCGAGTCACTTGGAGATTTGCGCGGTGCGCGGGCGGCGATCAACCAGCCCGACAGCAATTCCGGCTCCAACCTGTTTCGCGCTACCATTGCGCCGCTTGCGCGCAGTGGGCGGTTCTTTTCCTCGGTGATCGAAACCGGCGGCCACCGCAACAGTATTGCGGCGATCAGCGACGGCAAGGCGGATGTCGCGGCGATCGACTGCGTCACCTATGGCAACGTGCTGCGGTTTGATCCGGAGAGCTTGGCCGGTGTCCGAATCCTTGCCGAGACAGTCAACGGGCCGGGATTGCCGTTCATCACCCGGGCGGATGCCTCCGATACGGAGGTGGCGCTCATGAGGCAAGCGCTGCAACAGGCCATTGCCGAGCCGTCGTTGGCAACCGTGCGTGATGTGCTGTGCCTCAAGGATTTTGCCATTCTTTCCGATGCCGATTATGAACCGCTGGCCGAGCTTGAACGTCAGGCGCAGCGACTGGGCTATCCCGTCATCGCCTAATGCGTAACGGTCGTGTTGGCGTTGACAACGGCCGGACTTGCACATGATCCGTCAGTACTATCTCAAACACCTGCAGCCCGTGACATGTCAAAAGGCCGGCTTCCGTCGATGTCATAGCAGCGTGGCTGAGGGGAAATCAGTCAACTCTATTGTTGCACCATTTTACGGTTGACTCATATTCCATTCCAACTAATAGTTCGGTTACAGAACGAATTAATTGAGGTGACTGTGAGCGAAACCCTGCGCATCTCCCGGAAGTTTTCCCAAAGGGCCGTGATGGAGGCAATCATCCAGAACGGGCCGATCTCCCGCGCCTCGATTTCCAAACAGACGGGGCTGTCCAAACAGACCATATCGGAAATCGTCCGCCAGCTGGAGCTGGACGACTGGGTGCGTGAGACGGGCCGCACCAGCGGCCATGTCGGACGCACGGCCGTGACCTACGAACTCGTACCGGATGCGGCCTATATTGCGGCTGTCGATCTCGGCGGAACCAAGATCAGGCTGGCGATTGCCAATCTCTCCTGCCAGGTCTTTGCCGAGGAAGTCGTCGCGACCGACCGGCGCGGCGGCCAGTTCGTTGTCGACCAGATCGCCGAACTTTGCGCGCAGGCGGCGGAGCATCTGAAAATTCCGCGCGAACGCATTCGCATGGCCGTGATCGGCGCCCCCGGCGCGCCGGACGCCAAGACCGGCCGCATCCTGCTGGCGCCAAACATTGCCGATTTCGATACGATGAACGTCGCGGCCGCCTTCGAGAAGGCGCTCGGCATTGATGTCATCCTCGAGAACGACGTCAATCTGGCAGTGCTTGGCGAAAACTGGCTCGGCCAGGGTCAGGGCATCGACAATCTCGCCTTCATTGCGGTCGGAACCGGTATCGGCGGCGGCTTGATGGTTGGTGGACAGCTGGTGCGCGGCGCGATGAATGCTGCTGGCGAACTGGGCTTCCTGCCGTTTGGCGCTGACCCTTTCGACCCGGAATCGCTGCGTACCGGCGCCTTCGAACGGGTCGCCGCCTCGATCGGCATCATGGAACATTATGCGGCGGCATCCGGCAAGACGGCGACCGTTCCGGCGATTTTCGAGCGGGCGGCGGGCGGCGATGTGCATGCGAGCGCGACCCTGGACGAGACGGCAAAATACCTGGCACGGGGCATCAGCGCGATTGCGGCGATTGCCAATCCGGAAAAGGTCATCATGGGCGGTTCGATCGGTCTTCGCCCGGAGCTGATCGAGCGTATCCGCAAGTTCCTGCCGACGTGTTTTCCTTATCCCGTCGAGATCGAGGCAAGTCAGCTCGGGCCACGCGCGGCGATCGTTGGTGCGGCGGCAATCGGTCTCAGCCATCTCCACAATGCGCTGTTCGGCGCCGATGCGCCCGACAGCCGTGTGTCGCTACCGCCGGCAGAAACGGTGATCTTCCGGGAGGCCCTGCGATAACAAGGGCATAACATAGTTTTGCGTTACCTGGGCGTGGAATTGGCCGTTGCAGCGCGCTCGGTGTTGCTCACTGCGCCGGCGCCATAGGCCCGCATGAAGGTGCGCACGGCATTGCGGGCCGCAGTGTCCAGTTCTGCTTCCGTTGGCGTGACGCCAAACAGAGTGCTCATCTGCAGGTCGGCATTGACCAGCGCCAGGAACTGGCGGGCAGCGACGTCGAAATCGTCGATCTCCAGAAAGTTCTTGTGGGCGAGCCGGGCAAAAAGGGCAGCCAGAGCCGTGCCGATCTTGCCGGGGCCATGCTGGCGCCAGCTTTCGAACAGGTGCGGATAACGCTCGCCTTCGGACTGGACCAGCTTGCGCAGGAATTTTCCATCCTGGTTACAGATGCAATTGTGGCTGAGGCGCACGGCAAAGGCGACGAGATCGTCTTCGAGATTGTCCGGCTTCTCGGGAAAGGTCGAGAGGGTGGTGAACAGCATCGCGTTTGCCCTGTCCATCACGTCCTCGACAACGGCGGTGAACAGGTTCTCTTTTTCGCGGTAGTGATTGTAGACGGTCTGGCGGGAGACACAGGCTTCGGCGGCGATCTCGTCGATGCTGGCGCCGGTAAAGCCTTGACGGCAAAACACTTCCGCGGCGGCTTCCAGAATAGACTTGCGCTTGGCGCACTGTCCGCGCTGGCTGTGCACCGACATTTTCGGAACTGGGTCGCTATTGGTTTTCATAAGGTCGAAGATAATGTCTCTTGACGTTTTAGACAATGGTGTCTAATTTTACACATGTGTCCAATTATATTGACACTGCCTGCCAAGCCGCCGATGAATCTCCCAATCACCGCGCGATCCGCTGGCAGCGATTACATTGAAACCTTGAGAGCAACGCGGCGCGACACCGGTCCGGTTTTGTGCTGCCGTTTTCTGAAAGATGACCCCATGACGTCTTCCTTCTTCCGGACTGCGCTCATCCTCGGCCTGCTGTCGGCCATCGGCCCCTTCGCCATTGACATGTACCTGCCGGCGCTGCCCTCGATCGGGCAGGATCTGGGTGCCGAGAACCATATCGTGCAGCTGAGCCTGCTTGCCTTCTTCATCTCGTTTGCACTGTCGCAGCTGGTCTATGGCCCGCTGTCCGACATGTGGGGCCGCAAGGCACCGCTTTACATCGGTATCGGCATCTTCGCGCTCGCCAGCATCGGCTGTGCGCTGGCAAGCGATATCGAAACGCTGATTGCCTTCCGCTTCCTTCAAGGCATCGGCGGAGCAGCCGGCATGGTCATCCCGCGCGCCATTGTCCGCGACATGCACACCGGCGTACAGGCCGCCCGCCTGATGTCGCTCTTGATGTTGGTGTTCAGCATCTCGCCGATCCTAGCACCGCTGACCGGCAGCGCCGTCATCGAGTTCTACGGCTGGCGCGGCGTGTTCTGGGCCGTGATGATCGCCGCCTTCATCGGCCTCATCCTGCTGGCAACGCAGCTGCAGGAAACCCGTCCCAAAGAACATCGCGCCGAAAGCGGTCTGCGCAGCGCCATGGCGGCTTACGGCCTGCTGCTCAGGGACAAGAATTTTCTGACGCTGACCTTCATCGGTGGCCTCGGTATTTCCAGTTTCCTTGTCTATCTCGCCAACTCGCCTTTCGTGCTGATCGATTATTACGGGCTGACGCCGACGCAATACAGCTTCGCCTTCTCCATCAATGCCGTGTCGTTCTTCGCGGTGTCGCAGGCGACCGGCTGGTTCGGCGAGCGGTTTGGGCTTGTCCGCGTCATGCGCATCGCGGTGACGGCTTTTGCCTTGACCATGGCGGCGATGGCGATCGTCATGAGCCTCGGCTTCAATCAGCTTCCGGTGATGGCCGCGTTCCTGTTCGTCGGTTACGGCTTCCTCGGCCTCGTCATTCCGACCAGTGCTGTGCTGGCGTTGGAAGATCATGGTGAGATCGCTGGCACAGCATCGTCGCTGATGGGAACGCTGCATTTTGTCACCGCAGCCGTCGCCATGGTCATCGCATCGGTGTTCTTCGATGGCACCGCCGTGCCGATGGCGATGGGCATCGCGCTCTGCGCCGTTGGTGCATTGCTGCTCACCCAGGCCACCATCGGCCGCCGCGCGGTTGCCGCTGCCGAGTAAGCGGCCGGTCGCAGGGATACGCAACAACAAAGGCCCGGGGCGATACTCCGGGCCTTTGTTGTTCAGACAGCTTTGGTTCTCCGCCATTTCGGCCAAGCGGCGATAGTGATGGCACGCAGCCCCCATTCCAGCGGGCCATAGGCGAAACGCGCCATCCACCAACGGCTGAGCATCAACTGCAGCACGAAGATCGCCGCAGCCGCAAGCAGGCCGGCCAGCGGCGACCATTGCCCCATCAGCCTGAAGCCGTAAGCGTGGAACAGGACTGCGCAGATCAGGGATTGCAGCAGATAGTTGGACAGAGTCATGCGGCCCGCTGGCGCCAGCGCTGCCGCCAATGGCCGACCGGCTTTGTGCTGGAACAGCATCATCATACCGGCGAGGTAAGCTGCGGTCAGAAAGGGCCCAAGCAGAATACCGAGCGCCAGCCCCAGCACATCCCAACCGGTGCCAACCAGATAGACGGCGCCATAAGCATAGAGCGCCGAAGCCGGAAGGCCGACGAGCAGGCCGATCCGCAGCATTCGGGCGTAAAACGGTGCGTAGGTTTTGAAATCGGCCAGCATGCGTCTTTTGCCCGCTGCCATGCCGGCCAGGAACATGGCGAAGGCACACGGTGCCTGCATGGCGCCGGTGACCAGCCAGATTTCGCTGAGATCGCGCAGATGTTGCGCAATCACGGTGCCCGGCGTCTCGCGATAGGCTGCCATGATCCTGGTGGCGTCACTCAGCGACGTCGAGAAATCGACGGCGGATGGCAGCAATATTTGCATAAGGCCGAGGCAAGCCCAAAGCAGCGCCGTGGCGATGATCAGCACTTTGGCGAGCCTGAGTATCTTTGCCTCCGGCGCTTGCCGGAAGGCAAGAAGCAGGGCGCCAAGCACCGCATAGGTCGTCAGGATATCGCCGTGGAAAAGCAGCACGGCATGCAGAAGACCGATCACCCAAAGAGCGGCCTGGCGCCGCAGAATGCGTGGCAGAAACGCCGCTCCGGACTTCTCGGCCGACTGCATCTGCAGGGTGAAGCTGTAGCCGAACAGGAACGAGAACAGCAGGTAGAATTTCATTTCGAACAGAAAGGCGATGAGGAAGCGGACCGCCATATCCAGTTCCGACGTGAAGAATGGGTCAACCACCGAAGCACCGTAAAAAGGAGACAGGAAGGCGCAGATATTGACGATCAGGATGCCGAACAGGGCGAAACCGCGCACGGAATCGACGTCGAGGATGCGCTCCTCGGAGATTGTTTGATGGAGCATGACGGTCAAATCGCTCCGGTATTCAGGCCGTGGCGCAGGAAACGGTCGAGCAGCGTGTGCATCATCTGCTTGTTCTGCAGCGGCCGGAAGTCCGGATCGACGGCAATCCGGCTGAAGATGCCGTCGATCAACGCAGCGATCCAGACGGTCGCGCCTGGGACGTCAAGCGCCTGGTCGATCTGGCCGCGTTTTGCGGCCTCTCGCAGCAAAACTTGAAGTGCTTCACGCAGGATCTTGTCGTTACGCTCAACGCGGCTGCGGATTTCTCCCTCACGCGTGGCTTCTGCGGCAATTTCGAGCATCAGGCTTGCGAAGGCCGGATCGGCAGCGAGATCGAGCACCATGTCCATGAAGGCGACAAGGGCTGCATAGAGATCGCTCTGCTGATCGATCTCTTCGAAACAGGCGGCCAGCGCGACACCTTCCTGATCGACGATGGCGATGATGATCGCCTGCTTGTTTGGAAAATAGTGAAAGAGATTGCCGGGGCTCATCCCGGCGGCAGCGCAAATTTCCGCGGTGCTGGTGCCGTGAAACCCCTTCTGGGCGAAGCAGGCTGTTGCCGCATCAATGATTGTCTTGCGGCGTTCAGTATATTTTTCAGGATCGATTTTGCGCATCAGAACTGCTCACTAATTATTAGACTGATTACTCTATCTATTAATTGTGCGAGAATGTCAATCGCTACCAGCGGGTCCGGGTGGGTAGGCGAGCGCCGTGCGAGGGGTGCGGGTTTTAAAGGCGCGAGAATTCAATTAAAGACATAAGCATTCCTTTATGTCTCTTGACTGAGCTTCCTGCTTGACGCATGGTAATGAGATCGTGGTTCTCCGGAGTTCGCATCCGGAGCTAAGAGGGAATTCGGTGCGATACTGCAAGGTGTCCATGCCGGAGCTGCCCCCGCAACTGTAAGCGGCGAGTTTCTGTCTACCTAAAGTCACTGGGACGCGAATGCCCTGGGAAGACCGGACAGCGACGATGACCCGCAAGCCAGGAGACCTGCCGCGATAGATAACGTCCACGGGCGGGGTGTCCCGGTGTGCCGCTTTGCGAAACGGCAGCCCATGTCTACCGTTCGACACGCAACGCGTCCGCCAGTGCCTTGCCCTTAACAATCGGGGTAAGGAAAATGACCATCACCACAGCAAACCTGGGATTTCCCAGGATCGGGGCCA
Source organism: Pararhizobium sp. (assembly GCF_965279435.1). Taxonomy (NCBI): domain Bacteria; kingdom Pseudomonadati; phylum Pseudomonadota; class Alphaproteobacteria; order Hyphomicrobiales; family Rhizobiaceae; genus Pararhizobium; species Pararhizobium sp. The sequence goes on along the minus strand of NZ_CBDIHY010000001.1, from coordinate 203,046 downwards.
GGCGCGAACTGAAGTTTGCGCTGGAAAGCTATTGGGCCGGCAAATCGGGCGCAGAAGATCTGCTCACCACTGCCAAGGGCCTCAGGGCAAAAAACTGGAACCTCCAGAAAGACAAGGGGATCGCTGTCATCCCCTCCAACGATTTTTCGCTTTATGACCATGTTCTCGACACCGCCGTCATGGTCGGCGCCATTCCGGCGGCCTATGGCTGGACGGGCGGTCCGGTCGATCTCGACACCTATTTTGCCATGGCACGCGGTAGCGAGAGTGGCGGACACGCAAGCTGCGGTCATGCCGAACACAGTCACGGTGTTCCCGCCCTTGAGATGACCAAGTGGTTCGATACCAACTATCACTACATGGTGCCGGAATTCACCGTTGATCAGGCGTTCGAACTGACCCACAACCGGCCGCTCGAAGCCTTTCTTGAGGCAAAGGCGCTGGGTATTCACACCCGTCCGGTTATTCTCGGGCCGCTGACATTCCTCAAACTCGGCAAGGCGGCGCAGGACGGCGTGTCCCCGGTCAGCCTGCTCGACCGGTTGCTGCCGGTCTATGCCAAGCTGCTCAATGAACTGGCGGAAGCCGCTGTCGATTGGGTGCAGATCGATGAGCCTTGCCTCGTGCTCGACCTTTCCGATGCCGAGCGTGCCGCTTTCGCGCATGCCTATCAGACGCTTCGCCACGCGGCCCCCGGCCTCAAGGTGATGCTGGCAACCTATTTTGGCGCGATCGGTGACAATCTTGAGACAGCGCTGAAACTGCCGGTCGCTGGTCTGCATGTCGATCTGGTGCGGGCGCCGCAACAGGCCGCCGTGCTGATCGACAAGGCGCCGGCGGATCTGATCCTGTCGCTTGGTGTCATCGATGGACGCAATGTCTGGCGCGCGGATCTCGCCGGCCTGTTCAAGCGCATCCAGCCGCTGATCGAGGCGCATGGACACGGCAAGGTGCAGCTGGCACCTTCCTCGTCTCTTCTGCATGTGCCGATCGACCTTGCCCTTGAAACGGCGCTCGATCCGGAACTGGTTTCCTTGGCTCGCCTTCGCGACCCAGAAACTCGATGAACTTGCCGTGCTGGCAAAGGCATTCGATGCGGGTAGCGCCCAGGCCGCCCAGGTCTTCGCAACCTCGATTGCGGCAGCGAATGCGCGTCTGACCTCGGTCAAGGTGCATGATCCGCTGGTCGCAGGCCGCCTGAAGCAGGTTGATGCCGGCATGCTGAAGCGCACGTCGCCCTTTGCGAAACGGCAGAAGCTACAGCAGCAGAGACTACGTCTGCCTTTGTTTCCGACGACGACGATCGGTTCGTTTCCACAGACGGCGGACGTGCGCAAGGCCCGCTCAAAGCATTCAAAGGGCGAGCTCTCTTATGTGGATTACCAGGCCTTTCTCGAGCGCGAGACTGAGCAGGCGATCCGCTGGCAGGAAGAGATTGGCATCGACGTGCTCGTGCACGGCGAGTTCGAGCGCAACGACATGGTGCAGTATTTCGGTGAACAGCTTTCCGGCTTTGCCTTTACCCAGCACGCCTGGGTGCAGAGCTACGGTTCGCGCTATGTCCGGCCGCCGATCATCTACGGCGATGTTTCACGCCCGAACCCGATGACGGTTGCCTGGTGGAAATATGCGCAGTCGCTGACGGCAAAGACCGTCAAGGGCATGCTGACCGGACCGGTGACGATCCTCAACTGGTCATTCGTCCGCGACGATCTTCCACGCAGCACGGTTTGCAAGCAGGTCGCCCTCGCCATTCGCGACGAGGTTCATGATCTCGCCGAGGCTGGCGCTGCCATGATCCAGATCGATGAGGCTGCCCTGCGCGAAGGGCTGCCGCTGCGCCGGGCGGACTGGAAGGCCTATCTCGATTGGGCCGTCGAGAGCTTCCACCTTTGCTCAACTGGGGTTTCCGACGAGACACAGATCCATACGCATATGTGCTACTCGGAGTTCAACGACATCATGCCGGCCATCGCCGCCATGGATGCAGATGTGATCTCGATCGAGACCTCCCGTTCAAAGATGGAGTTGCTGTCCGCCTTTACTGGCCGCGGTTATCCAAACGAGATCGGGCCGGGCGTCTACGATATCCACTCGCCGCGGGTACCCGCCGTCGAGGAGATGGTCGAGCTGCTGGACAAGGCCAGCGAAGGGCTGGTTGCCGGACAGATCTGGGTCAATCCGGATTGCGGCCTGAAGACGCGCAAATGGGAAGAGGTCAAGCCGGCGCTCGTCAATATGGTTGCCGCAGCAGCCCGGTTGCGTGCCGGCCTTGAGCGCGGCCGGGCGGTCAATTTGTAGTATCCGAGCGGCATGAAGGAAGGCGCCGGCAATCCCGGCGCTTTCCGCGCGCATGGCATAATCCGGAAAAATCCGGTTGTCCCCGGCAGCCCCCGAGCTATCCACAGCCGATTGCCGCGTTTCGCATTAACTCCCCATTATCCACAATGCCGGAAAAATTATGCGTCGTGGAGTGCGTTTCCGGCATCTACACATTGACGTTATTTTCCTGTCGTATACTATATCTAGTGTTCAAGGTTCCTCCGAGTCGCAAGGTTTGGAGGCTAAGAGGGAATACGGTGCGTTTGGCCTTTCTGGCCGGGCAAATCCGGAGCTGCCCCCGCAACTGTCAGCGGCGAGCGTCTGTTTCATTTCAAGTCACTGAAGCCTCATGCTTCGGGAAGGCGGAATGGACGCCACGACCCGCAAGCCAGGAGACCTGCCTTAAACAAAAAAACGTCCACGGGCGGGGTGCCCGGAAGGTCGCGTGATGTCGAGCGGAATGATTCCGCTTTGGATTGCGTTCTTCCGATGCCCGCCAAAAAAGCTTCGGGGTGAAGGCATGTCAGTCAATCGAATTCGCAGACCAAAAGATGCGGGATCGGCGGCGCAGGCCTAACCTCTCGCAGCATCGCAATGCAAGACCCCACGATCGGATCCGCGTGCAGCGGCTCGGAGCCTTTCGTGTGCCCGCAACATCACAGACCACGAGGAACGTCATGAACATTACCGTCTACAGCAAGCCTTCCTGCGTCCAGTGCACCGCGACCTATCGCGCGCTCGATCGTGAAGGCATCGACTATCAGGTCGTCGATATTTCCAAGGATGAGGACGCCTTCGCAAAGGTGATCGGCCTCGGCTACCAGCAGGTTCCGGTGGTGATTGCGGGCCAAGACCATTGGGCTGGATTCCGTCCGGACAAGATCAGCGCTTTCCTGAGCGCGGCCTGAGTGCGGATGGACAAGCGATGGGCCTGATCGTCTATTATTCCAGCCTGTCGGGAAATACCCATCGCTTCGTCGCCAAGCTCGGTTTGAAATCGGCCCGTATTCCCGTCAGCAGTGGCGCGGAAACGCCCGATGTGCGCGAGCCCTTCGTCCTCATCCTGCCGACCTATTGCGGCGATGACGGCAAGGGCGCTGTTCCCAAGCAGGTAATCCGCTTTCTCAACAATGCGGACAACCGATCCCTCATCCGGGGCGTGATCGCTGCCGGAAACAGCAATTTCGGCGAGACGTTCGGTCTCGCGGGCAATGTCATCTCGGATAAATGCCGGGTGCCGTACCTCTACAGGTTCGAGCTTCTGGGTACGGACGAGGACGTCGCCAATGTCATCAATGGATTGGAACGATTTTGGACGTCTCAACGCTCGAACGCCCTTTGAAGGCGACGGAAACCGCGATTGACTATCACGCGCTGAACGCGATGCTGAACCTCTATGACGACGAGGGGAAAATCCAGCTGGACAAGGACCGGCTGGCTGCCAAGCAGTATTTTCTCCAGCACGTCAATCAGAACACCGTGTTCTTCCATAATCTGAGGGAGAAGCTCGATTATCTGGTGACCGAAGGCTATTACGAGCGCGAGGTTCTCGACCAGTATTCGTTCAACTTCGTGCGCGACCTCTATGATCACGCCTATGCGAAGAAATTCCGTTTCCCGACCTTTCTCGGCGCCTTCAAGTATTACACCAGCTACACGCTGAAGACCTTCGACGGAAAGCGCTATCTCGAGCGCTACGAGGACCGTATCTGCATGGTGGCGCTGGCGCTGGCGCAGGGCAACGAGGCGACGGCCCGCGACATGGTCGACGAGATCATTTCCGGCCGGTTCCAGCCGGCGACGCCGACCTTCCTCAATGCCGGCAAGAAGCAGCGCGGCGAGCTTGTCTCCTGCTTCCTGCTGCGCGTCGAAGACAATATGGAATCGATCGCCCGTGGCATCAATTCAGCGCTGCAACTGTCGAAGCGCGGCGGTGGCGTTGCGCTGTCGCTCACCAATATCCGCGAGGCTGGTGCCCCGATCAAGCAGATCGAAAACCAGTCATCCGGCATCATTCCGGTGATGAAGCTTCTGGAAGACAGTTTCTCCTATGCCAATCAGCTTGGCGCCCGCCAGGGGGCAGGGGCCGTCTATCTGAACGCCCATCACCCCGACATCATGCGCTTCCTCGATACCAAGCGCGAAAACGCCGACGAGAAGATCCGCATCAAGACGCTGTCGCTCGGCGTCGTCGTTCCGGACATCACCTTCGAACTGGCGAAGAACAACGAGGACATGTACCTGTTTTCGCCCTATGACGTGGAACGCGTCTACGGCGTGCCGTTCACCGAAATCTCGGTGACCGAAAAGTACCGCGAGATGGCGGACGATGCCCGCATTTCCAAGAAGAAGATCAAGGCCCGCGAATTCTTCCAGGTGTTGGCCGAAATCCAGTTCGAGAGCGGCTATCCCTACATCATGTTCGAGGACACGGTGAACCGGGCCAACCCGATCGCCGGCCGCATCACCATGAGCAATCTCTGCTCGGAAATCCTGCAGGTGAGCGAAGCCAGCGAATATAATGACGACCTTTCCTACAAGCATATGGGCAAGGACATTTCCTGCAATCTCGGCTCGCTGAACATTGCAGCGGCGATGGACTCATCCGATTTCGGCAAGACCATTGAAACGTCGATCCGGGCGCTGACCGCCGTTTCCGACATGAGCCATATCTCCTCGGTTCCCTCGATCGAGAAAGGCAACGACGACAGCCACGCCATCGGTCTCGGCCAGATGAACCTGCACGGCTATCTCGCTCGCGAGCGCATTTACTATGGCTCGGAAGAAGGCGTCGATTTTACCAATATGTACTTCTACACGGTGACTTATCACGCCATTCGCGCTTCGAACCGGATCGCCGTCGAGCGTGGATCGAGCTTCAAGGGCTTCGAAAACTCGAAATATGCGTCCGGCGACTATTTCGACAAATATACGGAACAGGAATGGGTGCCGGCGACCGGACGTGTGCTTGAACTGTTCGAGACCGCCGGCATCCACATCCCGACGCAGGAAGACTGGCTTTCCCTGAAGAAGGACGTCATGGCAACGGGGCTCTACAACCAGAACCTCCAGGCCGTGCCGCCAACCGGGTCGATCTCCTATATCAACCATTCGACCTCCTCGATCCATCCGATCGTCTCGAAGATCGAGATCCGCAAAGAAGGCAAGATCGGCCGCGTCTACTATCCGGCACCGTTCATGACCAATGACAATCTCGACTACTATCAGGATGCCTATGAGATCGGGCCTGATAAGATCATCAACACCTATGCGGCAGCGACCCAGCATGTCGATCAGGGCCTGTCGCTGACCCTGTTCTTCCGCGATACGGCAACGACGCGCGATATCAACAAGGCGCAGATCTATGCCTGGAAGAAAGGCATCAAGACGATCTACTACATCCGCCTTCGCCAGATGGCGTTGTCCGGCACCGAGGTGCAGGGCTGCGTGTCGTGCAGTTTGTGATTTGAGGCGCTGCCGTTTCAGTCACGCTTGAGCCCGGAGCCCCCTCATCCGCCTGCCGGCACCTTCTCCCCGATGGGGAGAAGAGACAAGCGGCTAGCGCGAGGTTCCCCTCTCCCCTTGGGGAGAGGGCAGGGTGAGGGGGCCAGGCACCCTGTAAGATTTTGTTGAAGAAAGACATCCCATGAACATCGCCATCAAGCCAGTTTCGCGCGTGTGCGCCATCAACTGGAACCGCATCGAGGACGACAAGGACCTGGAAGTCTGGAACCGGCTGACGGGAAATTTCTGGCTGCCGGAAAAGGTGCCGCTTTCCAACGATATTCCATCCTGGGCGACGTTGCGGCCGGAAGAGCAGCAACTGACGATCCGCGTCTTCACCGGGCTGACGCTGCTCGACACGATCCAGACCAGCATCGGCGCGCCAAAACTGATGGAGGATGCGATCACCCAGCATGAGGAAGCTGTTTATTCCAACATCTCCTTCATGGAAGCGGTGCATGCCCGTTCCTATTCCTCGATCTTCTCGACGCTCTGCTCGACGCCGGATGTCGATGACGCCTATCGCTGGTCGGAGGAAAATGAGCATCTGCAGAGGAAGTCGACGCTGATCCTCGAACAGTATCGCAATCCCGATCCGCTGAAGCGCAAGGTCGCCAGCGTCTTTTTGGAGAGCTTCCTGTTCTATTCCGGCTTCTACCTGCCGATGTTCTGGTCGAGCCGGGCAAAGCTGACGAATACCGCCGACATGATCCGCCTGATCATCCGCGACGAGGCGGTGCACGGCTATTATATCGGCTACAAGTTCCAGAAGGGGCTGGAGCGGTTGAGCACGGAAAAACGGCAGGAGATCAAGGACTTTGCCTACGAACTTCTGTTCGAGCTTTATGACAACGAGGCCAAATATACCGAAACGCTCTATGACGGCGTTGGCCTGACCGAGGACGTCAAGAAATTCCTGCATTACAACGCCAATAAGGCGTTGATGAATCTCGGCTACGAGGCGCTGTTTCCAGCCGAAGCCTGCAAGGTCAATCCGGCGATCCTCTCGGCGCTATCGCCGAATGCCGACGAGAACCACGACTTCTTCTCCGGCTCCGGCTCGTCCTACGTCATCGGCAAGGCCGTTGCGACAGAAGACGACGACTGGGATTTCTGAGTGAAACGGGATTGGAGGCCGGCCGGTCCCGCTATCTGCGCTATACCCAGAATTGAAGAATACCGGCAGCGTTTGCCGGTATTTTTATGCGGTTCGCGGTGACACCGCCGTGCCTGTTCGTATTCCGTGGCGATTGTAACTGTAACGTACTCCCCAGCGCCCGGGAAAACGGCAATATATGCTATAGCCCTCATTTGGGGTATGGCCCACTCGAATGGGTGAATTCGAACCGACAGATATACATCCGCCTACCAAACCAGGTACGAGATCGATGTCGACCGGCACGGCGCAAAAAGGATTGTGGAAGCTGATGCTGAAGTTGCCTGCCCTGCGCGGCCAGCTTCAGATACTCAGCGCGCGCAATGCAAGTCTGCTCACTCTTTGCGACGCTTTTCACGATGCAAGCTCCACGCTCGATACATTGAGGAGAGATCCCAACGTCGATAATGCGATCATTCGTGAATACGAAACGTTGTGCAGCGAAATCGAGGACGAGGTGATCGCGATCTGTCTGCTTGCGCCAAACAAGCTGCGTTGAGAAATCGGTCTATACTGTTGTTTGTCCTCTTTTTTGCCTTGCCTCAAAGTGGGACGTTTCTGCGCTCCATTATTACTTTTGAAACAGTCAATAGAATTTTTAGCGTTTGCGGACACAGTTCTTCAGCAAAGAGCGTTTGACTGCTGTGCCAATTCCGTGTGCTAATGTGACCTCAGGTTGAAGACTTGGGGGCGGGTATGAGCGGCGAGCGTAAAATCGAGCGATCATTCTGCGAACATATCGACCAGGGGAAGGCGCAGGCCGAGATCGACCGGCTGCTGACGGATTCCCGTTTTCAATCTCCCGAACGCAACAGAAATTTTCTCCGCTTCATCGCCTCCGAATTTTTCGAGGGTAGGGCCGAGGCTATCAAGGCTTATGCGATCGCGGTCGATGTGTTCGGCCGCCCAGCCAATTTCGATCCGTCGGTTGACCCGATCGTGCGTATCGAAGCAACCCGGTTGCGCGCCGCGCTGACACAATATTATGACGCCCACGGAAGCGACACCGGTATTCGTGTCGATCTGCCGCGCGGTCGGTATGTTCCCGTCTTCACCCGCATGGCGCCAAACGAGATGGCTAGCCCGTCTGCCGAAGCCGCTGAGCCGGATGTGTCGGCTCAGGCTGCGAGCGTGGAAGAGAGCTCAGGCAGGCGGTTTTGGGGAGCCAACACGCGGCTCGCCTTGGCGTGGTTGCTGGTCGGCATCGGCCTTGCCACATATGTGTTGACGATAGGTCTGGACGCCTGGAAGCATAACGCATTGAGGCAGAAACCCTTGGTTTCCATAGCGTTCAGCGGTGATACAGACACACCGGAACAGGACGTTGAAAAGATCCGGGATTACCTTGCAGTGGCGATCTCGCAGTTCCAGACCGTCCGGCTTGCCTCGACCGTTGATCATACGGTGACGGCGTCTTTGGGTGAATGGACTGCTCCAAAACTTGTATCGGCGCTCAGGGGGCAGCGGGTGGCCGATGACTATCGCATCGTTCTTAAATATGAAGGGAAGGGCAACCAGATCTTTGTCTGGTGGCAGGTGACGGATGCGTCCACCGGGGAAATCCTGCTGTCGGGGATCGAGGATGCGTCACTGCCGGATGCGGTTGCCTTGCCTGCAAGCCAGAGCCTGGCAAACCGGCTGGCACGGACGCTTGTCGGGACCCGTGGCGTCATCAACACCATCGAAACACTCCATGAACTCAATGCACCCTCGCTCGGAAACGGCTGTATCCTGAGAGCAATAGCTGCGGGCGACCGTGGCGACGAAGCGGGGATCGTCGATGCCCGCAGCTGCCTGGAACAGACTTTGGCTATCACGCCCAATGACGCCGGTGCCAAGGCGGAACTGGCAATTGTCCTTCTCGCACAGGACCCGGTCGAAGCGCCGACGGAGGTCTCCGATCGCGCCTATGAGCTGGCCGCCGATGCGGTGAAGCTCGCGCCGTTTTCCGACCGCAGCAAATATGCGCTGATGATCAGCCAGTTTCGCTCCGGTCAGGTCGAGGCGGCGATCGAGACGGGATATGCGGCGATCGCACTTAATCCCAACAACAGCGATATCGCCGCGCGGCTGGGGCTTTACCTCTTTACCGCCGGCCGTTGGGAAGAAGGCGCCGGACTTGCTGTGCGGTCAGCGCAGATGGCCCGGAATATTGCATCCGACAGCCTGTTGACCCGCGCGCTGAATGCTTACCGGCTTGGCCGTTTCGACGTTGCGCTGGCACTGTCACAGCAGCTGAAGATGTCTGGTGATTACGTGGTGCATGCGGTTCTGGCCGCTGCTGCCGGCCAGTTGGGAAGAACGGATGACGCACGATTGGCCCTGGCCAGTCTCGGGGCGGGTCGCGCCGATTTCGACGTCGCATTCCGCAAGAGCATGCGGGCGCGTTATTTCACGCCGGAGCTGACCGACCTTCTCGAAATCGGTGTGCTGAAGGCGGCGCCAAAAAAATCCTGAGACCGCAGTCCGTTTGGCAAGTGGTGTAGCCTGCATTCAGGGCACCGCCCGCCGCATGCCCTCGATTTCGCAAAAGTAACTGTAACGTACTTGTTTCAGCGCGCCATCGTGCAAGGCTTCCAAGTCTGTTTCCATGCCTGCCCGGATTTTAGCGGCGACACTCAATGCTCACGACGAGGCCCATGACAAGGATGAGAACGATGGTCAGATTTGGTTTTGCACTCATGACCGCCGCATTGACGGCCGGCTCCGCGCTCGCGGCACCTGCGGTCACCACGGCGAATGTGAATTTTCGCTCAGGCCCGGGCACAGGGTTCGGTTCCCTCGCACAGCTTGTCGAGGGAACCACCGTCGATCTCGGCGAGTGCGACGATAGCGGTGCCTGGTGCGCGGTTTCCGTCAAGGGCGAACAGGGTTTCGTCAATGGCAAGTATCTCAACCAAGCCGACGCGACGACGGACCGCCCGGGCTGGCCGCGGGTCTACACCACGGATGGCGGCGCGGAGATCACGCTCTATCAGCCGCAGATCACCGACTGGAAGGATTTCTCCACACTCTCGGCGCTCATCGCCACGGAATATAAGCCGACCAAGGATGCAAAGCCGATCTTCGGCGTCATCGGCGTCAGCGCCGACACCGTGTCCGATGCGGATGCTGGTACCGTCATCCTCAGCAATATCAAAGCCACGGAGATCAATTTCTCGGCGCTCGACCGCAAGCAGATTTCCGATCTGTCGCTGGAAATCGGCAAGCTGATGCCGACGGGCAATCTGACCTATCCCGAGGAACGCCTGACCGCCAGCCTTGCCGACTATCAGCGTATGGACGACATAAAAGGGCTGAAATCCGATCCGCCACCGATCTTCATCAGTGAGACGCCGGCTATCTTGCTGCAGACGGACGGCAAACTCGTGCTCGCTCCGGTGAAGGGCGTGACCGGGCTGTCGTTTGCGGTCAACACCAATTGGGACCTGTTTCAGGCCGACGCCGACAAGAGCTATTATCTGCGCGATGACAAGACCTGGCTGACCTCCAAGGACCCGGCCGGCGCCTGGCAGATCGCGACATCGCTTCCAGACGCATTGACGAAGCTTCCCGATGACGACAGCTGGAAGGCAGCCCGAACGGCCATTCCGCTGACAGCGGTGGAAGGCTACAAACTGCCAAAGGTGGTCTATTCGGAAACGCCGGCCGAGCTGATCCAGTTCGAAGGCGAGCCGAAGCTGGAGCCCGTCAAGGGCACTGCGCTGAAATGGGCGTCGAATTCGGCCGGTGACTTGTTCTATGACGATAATGGCAAGCAATGGTATGTGCTTCTCTCCGGCCGCTGGTTCTCCGCTGCATCGCTCGATGGTCCCTGGACATTTGCGACGCCGAACCTGCCGGCCGATTTCCAGAACATTCCAGATGATGCGCCCTATTATGCAGTGCGTGCATCGGTACCGGGAACATCGGAAAATGCCGAGGCGCGGCTGAAGGCCAGCATTCCGCAAACGGCGCGTGTCTCTACCGATGGATCGGTGAAGGTCGATGTCTCTTATAGCGGCGAGCCGAAATTCGAACCGATTGAGGGCACCTCGCTTGCCTATGCCGTCAATACCAACGAACAGGTCATCAAGGTCGGCGATCAGTATTTCGTCTTGAAGGATGGCGTCTGGTTTGTCGGCGCAAGCCCCACCGGCCCGTTCACAGTCGCCAAGGCTGTGCCGGACGAGATCTACAAAATCCCGCCGTCCTCGCCGGTCTACAACGCCACCTATGTGCGGGTTTACAAGACGGAACCGGATGCTGTCTGGTATGGCTACACCATGGGCTATCTCGGTGCCTATCTGGCCTGGGATACCTATGTCTACGGCACGGGCTGGGCCTATAACGACTATTGGGACTACGGCTGGGCGGGCGGCGGTTACGTCCCGTACTATCCGCGGCCCGTGAGCTATGGCGTCGGCGCCTTCTACAATCCGGCTTTCGGAACCTTCGGACGCTACGGCTATGCCTATGGTCCCTATCGCGGCATCGCGGGCGGGGCGGCCTATAATCCCCGGACCGGCACCTACATTCGCGGCGGCGCTGTTTCTGGCCCGGCTGGCGAGCGTGGCTTCATTGCAGCCTATAATCCGCGCACCGGAAACGGCGTAATGGCGCGGGGCGGCCACAATGTCTACGGTTCCTGGGGCTCGGCCAACGTCAAGAACGGTTCGGACTTTGCGCATATTGCCGGCGGGACGAACGCGGCGGGCGGGGCTGCGCATTGGCGCAACTCCGATGGCAACCATGGCTTTGTCGCAGGCGGCAAGGGCGGTGACATCTATGCCGGCCGGGATGGCAACGTCTACCGCCGCGACAACGGCCAATGGCAGAAGCATACGCCTGACGGCTGGGATCCCGTGCAGAAGCCATCGACCGACAATCTGAAACAACATGGCGAGAACTTTGCGGCCAAACATCCGGATGCGGCGCAGAAAATTGGCCAGAACCAGGATGCCATCAAACCTCTGGCAAACCGCACCAACAATCGCGTCCGCCCGGTGGCGCCGGACAATCTCGGCCTTGATCGCGCCGGCCGTCAGATCGGCAACCAGCGGGCATTCCAACAGGACATGATCCGCCGTCCGGCACCGGGCGGGTTCGATGGCGGGGATTTCCAGCGTGGTGGCGGTTTCGGTGGAGGTGGCTTCCACGGCGGCGGTAATTTTGGCGGCGGTGGCGGGTTCCACGGGGGCGGGGGCTTCCACGGCGGTGGCGGGTTCCATGGAGGTGGCGGTTTCCGCCGCCGCTGACCACCCGATCTATCTGCCGTTCGGAGGGGTTACCTTCGGACGGCATTTGCTTTTAGACGGTGCCAGCCCTCAAACGGTACTGGCCATCCCTGTTTCCAACGCTATTCTTCGTCCGACCTTTCACGACAATCGAGGATAAGCGATGGCAGGCCTGCAGGGACAATGGAACGGGGTTCGTATCGCCGACCTCGACGGCAAGATAATTCTGATCACCGGAGCTTCGACCGGCATTGGCGCAGCGCTTGTGCGTGCATTTTCTGCGCAAGGCGCAAGTGTCGCCATCCACTACAACGAGAGCAGGCACGCTGCAGAAAATCTCCTTTCCGAGATCGAGAGCGCGGGCGGCAAGGCCGTTCTGGTTCAGGGCGACGTCTCGGCCGATGGCGTGACGGAGCGTGTGGTCGAAGAGGCTGCCCATCATTTCGGCCGTCTCGATGGGCTGATCAACAATGCCGGCGGCATGCTTGGCCGTGTTGCGACGTCCGAGATGAACGACGCCCATTACGAGCGCGTCATGGACCTTAATGCCCGCTCCGTGCTGGCTGCCACCCGCGCCGCGCATCCGTGGCTGAAGAAGCAGGGCGGCTTCATCATCAACACGACTTCGATCGCCGCCCGCAATGGCGGCGGCAACGGTGCCATCCTCTATGCGGCGTCGAAAGGCTTTGTCTCGACGATTACCCGTGGCCACGCCAAGGAATTTGCCGGCGACGATATCCGTGTCAACGCGGTAGCACCCGGTGTCATCGCCACGCCCTTTCATGATCGCTATACCAGCCCGGAAATGCTCGACGCCCAGCGCAAGACCGTACCGCAAGGCCGGATTGGCACGCCGGAGGAATGCGTCGGCGCCTATCTGTTTCTCGCATCTCCTACACTCTCCGGCTATGTCACCGGCCAGATCATCGAGGTCAATGGCGGTCAGCTGATGCCGTAGACAGTGACGGGCGGTGCTGTCGTCTTGACGACGCCGCCATGCTCGGACTAAGTGGCATCCGACGGTTCCCCGATGGATGACTTCGAGGGGATTAATAGGGAACACGGTGCGGAAGACCCAACAGGGACCAAGACCGTGGCTGCCCCCGCAACTGTAAGCGGATTGCCGATCGCCACCCGGCGCTTTTTAAAGCGCCAAGCCACTGCGAGCCCTCCGGGTTTGCGGGAAGGCAGGCGAAAGGCAGATATCCGCGAGCCAGGAGACCTGCCGTCGAAAGCAACATCCAACTTCCCGGGCGGGGTTGCCCGGAACAGGAGCCATCATGTCTGATTTCGACGGCCGCATCCGGCGTTCTTTCGCCGTTTTCTTCCAAACGGAATATTCCACCCATCATTAAGCGATCGGCAGATTGCCTCTGAGCGTCAAAGCAAACCCGGCTAGCCCGGCAGTGCTGTCGCACAGACACGAAATCGCCGCTTCCCATCTTTCAATTCCGCTCACGCATTGCCGCCGGGCCTGGAATTCCGTTTCAAGAAAGTCACCATGTTTACCAACCGTATCCGTCATCTTTCCCGCGTTCTGGCTCCGCTATCGGCAGCCGCCTTTGCGGTCGCAGGCTTTACCACGCCCGCTGCTGCCGCATCGACCGCCTATCCACTGACTATTACCAATTGCGGCCAGACCGTCAGCTTCGACAAGGCGCCCCAGAAGGTCGTCTCGATCGGCCAGGGCATGACCGAAATCCTGTTCTCGCTTGGTCTCGCCGACAAGATCGCCGGCACCGCCGTCTGGGTTGGCCCGGTCCTACCGGCCTTTGCCGAAGCCAACAAGACGATCAAGCGGCTGGCCGACAACGACCCGAGCTTTGAATCCGTCGTTGGCGTTGAGCCGGATCTGGTGGCGGCAGAATTCGAATGGCATGTCGGCACGCAGGGATCGGTCGGCAAGCGCGAGCAGTTTTCCGGCCTCGGCATCAATACATATGTCTCGCCGACCGATTGCGTTGCCAAGATCAATACCGACGGCGGCGACGGTGTCCGCCGCGAACTCTTCACCATGGACCTGATCTATCAGCAGATCGGAGAGCTGGCGCAGATCTTCGATATTCAGGATCGCGGCGACGCTTTGATCGCCGACCTGAAGAAGCGCGAAGCCGATGCCGTTGCATCGATCGGCGCTGCCAAGCTGGGCGCGCTGCCCGTTGTATTCTGGTTTTCCAGCAAGGAAGTGCAGGGCGATGCCTTCATCGCCGGCAAGAACAGCGCACCGGCCTATATCCTGAAGGCGCTGGGTGCGAAAAATGTGGTGACGACTGAAGAAGAGTGGCCATTGGTCGGATGGGAAACCATCGCAGAGGCCAACCCATCGGTGATCGTCATCGCCACCATGGACCGCCGCCGCTATGCCGCTGACGATCCGGCCGTGAAAATCGATTTCCTCGAGAAGGATCCGGTCACCAGCCAGCTGGATGCGGTCAAAAACAAGCGCTTCGTCGAGATGGACGCGCAATCGATGAACCCGACGATCCGCACGATCGACGGCATCGAGATCCTTGCCAAGGGCATCAAATCCTTCGGCCTGTCGCAGTGAGCCTAACCATGGTTCAACCCGTCATGGCGGGCGAACGATGGTGGGCGCGCCTGGCGCTGGTCATCCTGTCGTTCGCCGTGCTCGGTTTCATCATCAGTCTCGCCGTGTCCATCGGCGAGATTTCCATTCCGCTGGAGACAACGGCCAAGGCCGTTTCCAATCGCCTGTTCGGCACCGCGTTCGAACTCAGCCGCATCCATCAGGGTATCGTCTGGGATTACCGTCTCAGCCGCGCATTGCTGGCGGCAAGCGCTGGGGCCGCCCTTGCCCTGTCGGGGGCTATCCTGCAGGCGTTGCTGCGTAACCCGCTGGCCGAGCCCTATGTGCTCGGCATTTCCGCCGGCGCCTCGACCGGGGCCGTGGCGGTGATGATCCTGGGTTTTGGATATGGTGCGCTGACCCTGTCGACCGGCGCATTCATCGGCGCGGTCGTTGCCTTCGTTCTGGTCTCGGCGCTGGCGGCTGGAGCAGGCGGCGGGGCGGACCGGATCATTCTGGCCGGTGTTGCCGGTTCACAGCTTTTCAATGCTCTGACCTCCTATATCGTCACGACGTCGGCCAATGCCGAGCAGGCACGCGGCGTGATGTTCTGGCTGCTTGGAAGCCTTTCTGGCGTCCGCTGGCCCGATGTCTATCTCGCGGCTCCGGTCGCCCTGCTCGGTTTTGCGGTGTCGATGTTTTATGCGCGCGCACTCGATGCCTTCACCTTCGGCGTCGATGCGGCGGCGGCATTGGGCATTGCCATCAACCGGGTACGGGTCATCCTGCTGGGCGCCACGGCGCTAATGACGGCAGCAATGGTCAGCATCGTCGGCTCCATCGGTTTTGTCGGGCTGGTCATTCCGCATGCCGCGCGGTTTCTGGTCGGCCCGTCGCATGGCCGCCTGTTGCCGGCATCGGCAATCATTGGCGCGATCTTCATGGTGGCTGCCGATATCGTCTCGCGCATCATCATTCCGCAGCAGATCCTGCCGATCGGCGTCGTCACGGCGCTGTTCGGCGCACCTGCCTTCGCGCTCATTCTCTATAGGGCGAGGAGGCCGGTGTGAGCATTTCCATCAAGGACGTGCGCTGGTCGGCCGGTGGCCTGATGATCGTCAACGGCATCAGTATCGACGTCGCCGCCGGAAAAACGCTTGGTCTGCTCGGTCCAAACGGTTCCGGAAAATCCAGCCTTCTCAAGCTGATCTGCCGTTTGCGCAACGTCAAGAGCGGCGTCATTGCGCTCGGCCATGCCGATATCGCCGGAATGGCCCGTCTCGATATCGCCCGGCGCGTGGCACTGGTCGAACAGCAGGCGACGACCGAGGCGCAGGTCACCGTGCTGGATGTTGTCCGGCTGGGGCGCACGCCGCATCGCGGGCCGCTATCGCCGTGGAGTGCGGCCGACGACAAGGCTGTCAACGACGCGCTGCATCACGTCGGCCTGCCGGAGCGGGCCGGCCAGTTCTGGCATACGCTATCGGGCGGCGAGCGTCAGCGGGTGCATATTGCCCGGGCACTGGCGCAGACCCCGAGCGAATTGCTGCTCGACGAGCCGACGAACCATCTCGATATCCAGCACCAGCTGGAAATCCTGTCGCTGGTGGCCAAGCTGCCGGTCACCAGCATCATCGCGCTGCACGACCTCAATCTGGCAGCGATGTTTTGCGATAGCCTCGCCATCCTCCACCACGGCAAGGTCGTGGCCGCCGGTACGCCGGAAGAGGTTCTGACCGAAGAGCTGATCGGCCGGGTCTTCGGCGTGCGTGCCTATATCGAACGCTCGGCCCATCACGGGCGCCAGCATGTGCAATACCGGATTGACTAGAACCCGCGCGGTTGCCAGCATGCGCAGTGGCGGCGGAACCCGGCTCTCCATAAGTGCGATCTGGTTTCAGCTTGCTGGAAACGGAAGATAGTCCACCGATAAGGCAGGTTGCCGGGCGTTGTTGCCCTTGCGCCGTCACCCCGCTTTGACGGGCCACACCCCTGGTTTTGTGTTTTTGCCGATCAAATTGGCCTGCCCGAAAGACGGGTTGGAATGATATTTGCATAAATGCTAATATAATTAGGCAGACAGGAGGAAAAGTGTCATGGGTTCGAACATGCCGCACCATTTTCCTGCACTTTGGGTCCTCATGAGTGTTGGAGAAAGATACAAGCGTATAGATACGGTGGACAGCGCAGCCCGGTTGCTGATTGAACAATGGCCTTCGCAGGAGGGAGGCAGATATATGGATGCTTTACGGGCTTGCCGGGATGCGTTGCGAGATATTGCGCCAGCCTATGCGGCCCGTGAAGCACTAACGCGCGCCGCAGACGAGGCTCTCATTTGCTACATCAGCGTCGTTCAAGGTGGGAAATCCCGAAATTCGACGAGAAATTCCAGTCCCGGCGCGAAACACGCTTGAACAAAGGTTGCTTTGATAAAAGCTATTTTATGTTCCATAAGATAGATTACGTGATTGGTTTATGTAGCGGGGGTGGGTTCAAGGATGAAGTGCGACGCAGTCGCGGTTTCACAATGATCATCGTGTTGTCTTTCGGGGCTTGATTTTATCAGGGCGGTCGTGAGGATGGCGCCGAGTAATGTCCGCCAATCCGTCGCCAGGAAACACCATGAAGCTCCAGTTGATCCGCAATGCCACTTTGAAGCTCGACTATGCCGGACGCACCGTGCTGATCGATCCCTATCTGGCGCCGAAACATAGCCTGCCGTCGTTTACCGGCCGGTCTCCCAATCCGATGGTGGAGCTGCCGACCGGGATCGAGGATATTCTGGAGGGCGTCGAACTGGTGATTGTTTCGCATCTGCATGACGATCATTTCGACAGCGTCGCCATGCAACGCGTCCCGAAACATCTGCCGCTTTTCTGTCAGCCGGGTGATGAGGTGACGATCCGCGAGGCTGGGTTTACCAACGTGACGCCGTTGACTGACAGTGCAACATGGGAAGGCCTGACGCTGACGCGCCGCGAGGGCAGTCACGGGCTTGGGCCGGTGGTCGAGCTGATGGGGTCGGTCATGGGGTTCAGCCTTGAGGCTGAGGGCGAGCCTTCGATCTACTGGGCCGGCGATACGGTGCTCTACCCGCCGGTGGCGGCTGTGATCGGTGACACCAAGCCGGATATCATCATCACCCATTCCTGCGGTGCCCGCTGGGATGGCGACCTGATTGTCATGGACGCCTTGGAAACGGTCGCGGTGTGCGAGGCAGCGCCGGACGCAATCGTCATCGCCACCCATATGGAAGCGCTTGATCACGCCACGATCACCCGCCAGGATTTGCGCCAGGCCGCAGAGGAAAAGGGCATTGCACCCTCACGGCTGCTGATCCCTTCAGATGGCGAGACGGTGGTGCTGGGTAGGCCTTGATCGGCCGCCCCTCCACCGGCCCTTTCAGCGCATCGTGTAGCCGCCATCGCTGTAGAGCGTCGATCCGTTCATATTGCCATTGTCGAGCAGGAACAGAGCAGCCCCCGCCGCGTCATCGACGGTGCCGACCTCGCCGGTGAGTGCAAGTGCCCGCCAGCTATCGAAAGCCGGTTCACGGATGGCTGCCTCGCGGTTGCGCCAGAGATTGCTGTCGATAGGTCCCGGTGACAGGCAGTTGACCCGGATCGGCCGCAACTCCACCGCCAACGCCCGGGCAAGACCCTCGATCGCTGCGTTGCAGGCGGAGTAGGCGGGATTGCCGAGCGGGCGAACCGAGGCGGCGCCCGACATCAACACGATGGCAGCATTTTTGCCTAAATAGGGTAGCGCCGCATGCACGGCCCAATACTGCCCCCAGAACTTCGATCGGAACGGGCTTTCCGCCGTCTCCGTATCGGCGTCGCGGAAAGAGGCCGTGCGATAGGTGGTGCCGGGGGTGAACAATCCCGCTAGTTCCTGCTGGCCGGCGAAGAAGGTGGTCAGTGACGCCCGGTCCTCGATATCGACGGACCGGGTGATTGCCAGCGGACCGAGTTGCCGGGCCGCCGCCTCCAGCCGCCCGCTGTTTCTGCCGCCGATCAGGACGCGATCGCCCCGCTCGACAAGCTGTTGCGCAAGGCCGAGGCCCATTCCCGAAGTGCCGCCGATGATGACATATGTCTTTGCTTTTCTCATGGTGCTGACTCTATTGACGACTTTACCGGCAGAGAAGCGACGTTTGAGCGTGACACTCACGACTTATTTTCATTAAATGGATCATGTCGAAGAATGACCGAACCGGTTCGATCCGCATTTTTCTCGCCGTTTGCAGTGCGCAATCCTTTGCGGCTGCTGCCGCGCAGCTGCATCTTTCGCCGTCTGCCGTTGCAAAGGCGATCGCGCGGCTGGAGGCCCGGCTTGGGGTGCGCCTGCTCGAAAGAACGACCCGGCGGCTGCAATTGACGCAGGAAGGCGAACGCTATCTCAGCGTTTGCCGTGGGGCGCTCGACGAGATCGACCGTGTGGAAGTGGAGCTGGCGGCGACACGGACGGAGCCGAGTGGACTGGTGCGGATCAGCCTGCCGCCGCTGTTTGGCATCTCAGTCATTGCTCCGGCACTCTTTGCTCTGGCGGATGCCCATCCGCTGCTATCCTTCGACATGACGCTCAAAGGCGAGAAGGTCGATTTCCTGGCACATCAGGTGGATCTGGCCGTCAAGATTGGCCACCTTCCCGACACATCCGGATTGACCGCACGTCGGCTTGGCACCCAGACGATCGTGCTCTGCGCATCCTCCAGCTATCTCGACCGGCATGGAACGCCACAATCGATATCCGATCTGTCGGCGCATCGGCTGGTCGCAACCAGTAGCGAGAAGGGTGTCGTTCCCTGGTCTATCGCCGGGCCTGACGGTGGGTTCGAGACGTGGATGCTCCCTGCCCGGCTGCTGCTGGACGGCAGCGCGCTCACCCTTTCAGCGATCAAGGCCGATCGCGGTATCGGCTTGCTGCCGCAGTGGCTGGCGGCACCGGACCTGGCGTCCGGCGCGCTGCGACAGGTGATGGCTGGCCGGATCGAAAGCCACCTGCCCATTCATGTGGTCTGGCCGAGTACGCCGATGATGTTGCCGCGATTGCGCGTGACGATCGATGCGATCGTTGCGGCCGCCCGTCATTCGGTGATTTCTGACGCGGGCAACGAGATGCGTTCGGCTTAGGATCGCGCCCTACTTGCCTTGGAATTGCGGTGGCCGCTTTTCAATGAAGGCGGCCATACCCTCTTTCTGATCCTGGGTGGCAAACAGCGCGTGAAAAATGCGGCGTTCGAACAGGATGCCTTCCCGCAGCCCGCCTTCGAGCGCACGGTCGACGGCTTCGCGGGCTGCCATGGTGGCGGCCTTGCCGTAACCGGCAATGGTTTGGGCCGCTGACAATGCTTCATCCAGCAGTTTTTCCGCCGGCAGGACGCGGGCGACGAGGCCGCAGCGTTCGGCCTCGGTCGCATCCATCATCCGGCCAGTCAGGATCATGTCCATCGCCTTTGCCTTGCCGACCAGCTTTGTCAGCCGCTGTGAGCCGCCCATGCCGGGGATGACGCCGAGCTTGATTTCGGGCTGGCCGAACATGGCGGTGTCGGCAGCAAAGATCATGTCGCACATCATCGCCAGCTCGCAACCGCCGCCGAGTGCATAGCCGGAGACGGCGGCAATCTTTGGCGTGCGGAACGACGCGAACTTGTCCCAGGCGGCAAAGAAATCCTCACCGAACATGTCCGGGAAAGACTTGTCGGCCATCTCCTTGATATCGGCGCCGGCGGCAAATGCCTTGTCGGAGCCCTTCAGCACGAAGCAGCCGACACCGGGATTGCGATCTAACGGTGCAAGGTCTGTCGCTAGCGCATTCATGATCTCGGAATTGAGCGCGTTGCGGGCCGCAGGCCGGTTCAGCGTGACGATAACGACCCGGTCCTGCTGTTCGACAATGATCGGTTTTTCCATGGGCGTGATCCTCTTGGCGGGCGATTCTGGGCTTCAGGCGGTGTTACCAGATTGTTGCCGTAGCATATCGATGATGCCGGAAAAATCCTTGCCGGCATTTCCCAGTTCGCTGAACAGGGCGTAAAGCTCGGCCGCCTTGGCGCCAAGAGGAGTGGCGGCGCCGGCTGATTGCGCTGCTTCCTGCGAAAGCTTCAGGTCCTTCAGCATCAGCGCACCGGCAAAACCCGGCTTGTAGTCATTGTTGGCCGGCGATGTCGGGACCGGGCCAGGGACCGGGCAATAGGTGGTCAGCGACCAGCACTGGCCCGACGATACCGAGGCGACATCGAACAGCGCCTGATGCGAGAGGCCGAGCTTTTCGCCGAGCACGAAGGCCTCGCCGACCGCGATCATGCTGATGCCGAGGATCATGTTGTTGCAGATTTTTGCCGCCTGCCCGGCCGCCGCGCCACCGCAATGGATGATCTTTTTGCCCATTGCCTCAAAGACCGGCTGGGACTTTGCGAAAGCCTCCTGTTCGCCGCCAATCATGAAGGTCAGCGTCCCGGCGGAAGCACCACCGGTTCCGCCGGATACGGGCGCATCCAGCGAGGGGCAGGTCTTGCCGGCCGCAAGTTCATGCGCCTTGCGGGCGCTGTCGATATCGATGGTCGAGCAATCGATCAGCAATGTGCCGGATGGCACCGTCGTCACCAGCTCCTGCCAGACCGACAGGACATGCTTGCCGGCGGGAAGCATGGTGATGACGGTGTCGGCGCCAGCGACCGCTTCGGCAAGCGATGCGCACGCTGTGATGCCCTTGCCTCGTGCTTCGTCCAGCAACGGCTGTGAAAGGTCGAAACCCCTCACCGCATGGCCTGCCTTGACGAGATTGGCGGCCATCGGGCCGCCCATATGACCGAGACCGATAAAGCCGATCGTCATGTTGGTGATCCTTCTCTGATCTTTTCCGCAAAGAGCGGATGAGCTGACGGCTGGAAATAGGCGTCGACATCAGCGGACGTGACATCGGCAAGCTGGGCTGGCCGCCATTGCGGATTGCGGTCCTTGTCGATCACGGCGGCGCGCACGCCCTCGTAAAAATCATGGCTGCGCAGGACGGCTGCCGTGGCCGCGAATTCCCGTTCGAGGCAGTCTTCCAGCCTTTCAGTCTTGCGGCCAAGCCGCAGGAGCCGCAGCGTGACGTTGAGACTGAGCGGCGATTTGGTTGAAAGAACGGAGGAGAGTTTTTCCGAAAAAGGGCTGCCATCCACACGCAGGGCAGCGACAATCTCTTCGATGGTGTCGAAGGTAAAGAGGCGATCGATTGCCGGTTGTTGGGATTTAAGGCCGTCGGCTGGCGGTGTTTCCGAAAAGCCTGCGATCGTGGTTGAAATTTCCTCACGTGGGCTGTCCGCCGGCAGCGATGCCAGCGCCGCGATCAACGCGTCGAGCCTTTCGGATCTGACGAAAACATCTGCAAGACCGACGAGGATGGCATCGGCGGCGCCCAGCGGTTCACCGGTCAGCCCGACATAGGTGCCGAGTTCGTTGGCTCGGCGCGTGAGGAACCATGATGCGCCGATATCGGGGAAAAAGCCGATGCCGGTCTCCGGCATGGCGAAGCGGGTGCGCTCGGTGACGATCCGGTGGCTGCCATAGACGGAGATGCCGACACCGCCCCCCATGACGATACCGTCCATGATGATGACGTAGGGCTTCGGGTAGCGACCGATGCGGGCGTTAAGCGTGTATTCTTCGCGCCAGAACGTCGTTGGTGCGTCCGATCCGGATTTTCCGCCGTCATAAATTGCGCGGATATCGCCACCGGCACAGAGGCCCCGCTCCCCCTCGCCCGTGACAAGCACGGCAGCGATGAACGGATCACGTTCGAAATTGTCGAGCGCCGCTTCGATGTCGCGCACCATCCGCAGCGTCAGGCTGTTGAGGGCCTTTGGACGATTGAGCCGAATGCGGCCGAGCGCGCCTTGGCGTTCGACCAGCGTTTCAGCTTCTGTCGCGGGGTGGTCAGATGTGGAGGGCATGGCCAAGGGCTTTCAAGGCGGCTTCCTGGAAGCCTTCACTACGGGTCGGATGGGCGTGGATCGTCGCCGCAATGTCTTCGAGACGCGCGCCCATTTCAATCGCCAGCGCAAAGGCGCTGGAGAGTTCCGAAACGCCGGAACCGACGGCCTGGATGCCGAGAACGAGGTTGCTGTCGGCACGCGCCACGATGCGGACGAAGCCGTCTTCCGAGAGCATGGTCATGGCGCGGCCGTTGGCATTGAACGGGAATTGACCGACGCGAACCTCGTAGCCCTGCGCCCGCGCCTCATCCGGCGAAAGACCAGCGGTGACGATTTCCGGGTCGGTGAAGCAGACGGCGGGAATGCAGCGCTTGTCCCATGTGCGCTTTTTCCCGGCGACGATTTCGGCAACCATCTCGCCCTGCGCCATGGCGCGGTGAGCCAGCATCGGCTCGCCGGTGATATCGCCGATGGCATGGATGCCACGCATCGATGTCCGGCAGCGGTCATCGACGCGCAGGAATTTTCCGGTGCGATCAAGGTCCAGTTCGTCCAGCCCCCAACCTTCGGTGCGTGGCTTGCGGCCGACTGTCACGAGGATTTTGTCGGCGGCAAGCTGTTCTTCCGCGCCTTCGGCTGTTTCGATCAGAAGCGCGTTGCCCGAAAGGCCCTTGGCCTTGGCGCCGGTCAGGACGCGGATGCCGAGATCGGCAAGCCGTTTGGCCACCGGCTTCACCAGCTCCGCATCATATTGCGGCAGGATCTGCGATGTCGCTTCGACCACGGTGACTTTCGACCCTAATTTGGCAAAGGCGGTGCCCAGCTCAAGGCCGATATAACCGCCGCCGACCACCACCAGCTTTTGCGGCACGGTTTTCAGGGACAGCGCTTCCGTCGAAGAAATTACCGGCCCACCGAAGGGCAGGAACGGCAATTCGACGGGCTCCGAACCGGTAGCGATGACGATCGTTTCGGCGCGGATGACCTGCATTCCGGTTTCGGTCTCGACCTCGACGGTCTTGCCGTCGCGGAACTTTGCCCGGCCGTGGACGATCTTGACCCGCGCCTTGCGCAACAGGCCGAGTACGCCGCTGTTCAGGCGCCCGACGATACCGTCCTTCCAGGCAACGGTCTTGGCTAGGTCGAGCTTTGGCGTCGCCACCGAGATGCCGAGAGGGCTTTTTGTACCGGCCATATGGCTGACTTTCTCGAATTCCTCGGCCGCATGGATCAGCGCCTTTGAGGGGATGCAGCCGATATTGAGGCAGGTGCCGCCAGCCTTGACGGCTTCGACGATGACGGTATCGACCCCGAGTTGTCCTGCCCGGATGGCGCAGATATAGCCGCCGGGACCGGCGCCGATGACGAGAAGTTTGCAGACGATCTCTTTCATGGGCTCAGCTTTCAATGAAAATCAGTGCGGGGGTTTCGAGCAGGGCCTTGATCCGCTGGACGAAGGTCGCGGCATCCCAGCCATCCACCACCCTGTGATCGAAGCTGGACGACAGGTTCATCATCTTGCGCGGGATGAACTGGCTGCCGTCCCAGACCGGCCGCGTCATGATCTTGTTGACGCCGACGATCGCCACTTCCGGGTGGTTGATGATCGGCGTCGTGGCGATGCCGCCCATCGCACCGAGCGAGGTGATGGTGATGGTCGAGCCGGAGAGTTCCTCCCGCAGCGCCGAGCCGGTGCGGGCGGCTTCCGCCAGCCGCACCACTTCGGCCGCGCAATCCCAGATGCCGCGCGCTTCCGCATGGCGAACGACAGGCACGGTCAGGCCCGCCGGGGTCTGGGTGGCGATGCCTATATGCACAGCTGCGTGGCGGCTGATGATGCCGGCGTCGTCATCGAAGGTGGCATTGACGACGGGCTGTTCATAGATCGTCTTCACCATGGCCCGCATCAGGAAGGGCAGGATCGTCAGCTTTGTCTGCTCATGCTTGCGGCTGGCGTTCATCGTTGCGCGCAGGACTTCCAGATCGGTGACGTCGATTTCCTCGACATAGGTGATATGGGGAATGCGCGAGGTCGCCAGCACCATCTTTTCCGAGATGCGGCGGCGCAGGCCGGTGACCTTGATTTCCTCGACGGCGGTTTTCTTGGCAAGGCCGGTCGGCGCCGGTTGCGGTTGCGCACCTCGGGCAAGGAACTGGTCGAGGTCGTCATGGGTGATGCGCCCGGCCGGGCCGGTGCCTGTTACCTGGCGCAGGTCGATGCCGCCATCCTGTGCCCGAAGACGGACTGCTGGCGAGGCCAGCGGCTTAGCAAGTGCATCGAGTGCGATACGCTTTCCCTTCTCCCCAGCGGGGAGAAGGTGGCCCGCAGGGCCGGATGAGGGGGATGGCTGAACAATTGGGGGCGGAGAGGCCCCCTCATCCGCCCTTCGGGCACCTTCTCCCCGCTGGGGAGAAGAGGAAGCAGCGGTCACCGTTTCCGCCATCGGAACCGCATCCGCCTCGCCGCCCTCACCCGCGACCTGAATGCGCATCAGCGGCGCCTTGACGGCAACGGTGTCGCCGATCTCGGCACCTAGCCAGAGCACCGTGCCTGTGACTGGCGACGGGATTTCGACTGTCGCCTTGTCGGTCATGACGGCGGCAAGCACCATGTCTTCGCGGACGGGATCGCCGACCTTGCAATGCCATTCGACAAGCTCGGCTTCCGCCACGCCTTCGCCAACATCCGGCATCTTGATGATGAATTCACCCATGGTCACGCCTCCATCACTTCGGCAAGCGCGCGGCCGACGCGGCCGGGTCCAGGGAAATAGTCCCATTCCTGCGCATGCGGATAGGGCGTGTCCCAGCCGGTGACGCGCACGACCGGGGCCTCCAGATGATAGAAGCAATGTTCCTGCACCAGTGCCGCAAGCTCGGCGCCGTAGCCCGATGTCAGGGTCGCTTCGTGAACGACGACGCAGCGGCCGGTCTTGGTGACCGATTGCACGATCGTATCGAGATCGAGCGGCAACAGGCTGCGCAGGTCGATCACTTCGGCATCGATGCCCATCTCCTCAGCGGCGGCCAGCGCGACATGCACCATCGTGCCATAGGCGATCACGGTGACCGCAGCACCTTGCCGGCGGATTTCGGCCTTGCCGATCGGAATGCTGTAATGGCCTTCCGGCACCTCGCCCAGGTCATGCTTTGACCATGGCGTCACCGGCCTATCGTGGTGGCCATCGAAGGGGCCGTTGTAAAGGCGCTTCGGTTCGAGGAACATCACCGGATCGGGATCTTCGATCGAAGCGATCAGCAAACCCTTGGCGTCGTATGGGTTGGAAGGCACGACGACCTTCAGGCCGCAGACATGGGTGAACAGCGCTTCCGGGCTCTGGCTGTGCGTTTGGCCGCCAAAGATGCCGCCGCCGGTCGGCATGCGCAGTACGATCGGGCAGGTGAAATCACCGTTCGAACGGTAGCGGATGCGGGCGGCTTCCTGGGTGATCTGGTCATAGGCCGGGTACATATAGTCGGCGAACTGGATCTCGACACAGGGTTTTAAGCCATAGGCGGCCATGCCGATCGCCGTGCCGACAATGCCGCTCTCGCTGATCGGCGCGTCGAAGCAGCGGGTCTTGCCATATTTCGCTTGAAGTCCCTGGGTGCAACGGAAGACGCCGCCGAAGTAGCCAACGTCTTCACCGAACACCACGACATCGTCGTCGCGTTCCATCGAGACGTCCATGGCGCTGCGCACGGCCTCGATCATCGTCATTCTGGCCATGTCAGTATCCTGCCTTCTGCCGCTGGCGGCGAATATGGGGCGGCATTTCGGCATAGACGCCTTCGAAAATATCGCGCACCGAGGGTTTTCCGCCGGCATGCAGGGTGCCGTGTGTCTCGGCCTCCTTTTGCGCCTGGATCACCTCGTCAAGAATTTCCGCCTCTGCCTGCACATGCCGCTCCTCGGACCAAACGCCGCGGACAATCAGGTGCTTCTTCAAGCGCAGGACAGGATCGCCAAGCGGCCAGGCTTCGGACTCGGTCTTCGGGCGGTAAGCGCTCGGGTCGTCGGAGGAGGAATGCCCCCCGACCCGGTAGGTCACATATTCGATGAGCGTCGGACCGAGATTGCGCCGGGCGCGCTCGGTCGCCCAAAGGGAAACGGCGTAGACCGCGAGATAGTCGTTGCCATCGACCCGCAGGGCGGGGATGCCGAAACCGAGGCCACGCGCGGCAAACGTGCCGGAGCCGCCACGGGCAATGCCCTGGAAGGTGGAAATGGCCCACTGGTTGTTGACGATGTTGAGAATGACCGGCGCCTTGTAGGTCGAGGCGAAGACAAGTGCCGAATGGAAGTCCGATTCCGCCGTCGAGCCATCGCCAATCCAGGCGGCGGCGATCTTGGTGTCATTCTTGATGGCCGACGCCATCGCCCAGCCGACGGCCTGGACATATTGCGTGGCCAGGTTGCCGGAAATGGTGAAGAAGCCATGCTCCTTGGAGGAATACATGATCGGCAGCTGCCGCCCGCGTAGCGGGTCTTTTTCGTTGGAGAAGATCTGGTTCATCATCTCGACCATCGGATAATCGTCGGCAATCAGCAGACCCGCCTGGCGATAGGTCGGGAAGTTCATGTCGCCCTTTTTCAGCGCCTTGCGGAAGGCGCAACTGACGGCTTCCTCGCCAAGATGCTGCATGTAGAAGGATGTCTTGCCCTGCCGCTGCGCCATCAGCATGCGGGCGTCGAATGCACGCAGTTTCATCATGTGCTTGAGGCCAGTGAGCAGTTCCTCATCAGACAACAGTCCCGCCCAGGGGCCGACCGCTTCACCATCCCGGTTCAGCACGCGGATGATCGAATAGGCGAGATCGCGGATATCCTCCGGCGCCGCATCGACTTCGGGCCGGGGCACAGAGCCGGCCTTGGCAATATTGACGTTGGAAAAATCCGGCATGCCGCCGGGCCGGACGGCCGGTTCAGGTACATGCAGGCTCAATTGCGGGAACTCGGTCATGCCGTGCTCTTCCTCCCATTTTCGCCCGTGCCTTCCAGTCTCCTCCCGGAAGGCGGGCTCATTTTCTTATAGACTACGTGCAATGACGATGCGTTGCACGTCGCTTGTACCTTCATAGATCTGGCAAATGCGGACGTCGCGGTAGATGCGCTCGACCGGATAATCCGACATGTAACCGTAGCCGCCATGGATCTGGATTGCGTCCGAGCAGACCTTTTCGGCCATTTCCGAGGCAAACAGTTTGGCTATCGAAGCCTCCGTCAGGCAGGGCTCCCCGGCCTCCTTCAGCTCGGCCGCATGCAGCACCATCTGCCGCGCCACTGTTATCTGCGTCGCCATATCGGCAAGGCGAAAGGCGATGGCCTGATGTTCGATGATCGGCTTGCCGAAGGCGATGCGCTCGCGGGCATAGTCGCGGGCTGCCTCGAATGCCGCCCGCGCCATGCCGACCGACTGCGAGGCGATGCCGATCCGGCCGCCTTCGAGATTGGCCAGCGCAATCCTGTAGCCCTCCCCCTCGGCGCCTAAACGCAGGTTGGCGGGGATACGCATATTGGTGAAGGCGATCTGACAGGTGTCGGAGGAGTGAAGGCCGAGCTTGTGTTCGACGCGAACGACCTCGTAGCCCGGCGTGTCTGTCGGCACGATAAAGGCGGTGATGCCTTTCTTGCCGGCGTCGGGATCGGTCACCGCAAAGACGATGATGACATTGCCGTTCTTGCCGGACGTGATGAACTGCTTGGCACCATCGAGTACGTAGTCGTTGCCGTCGCGGCGGGCACGGGTGCGGAGATTGGAGGCATCCGAACCAGCCTGCGGTTCGGTCAGCGCAAAGCCGCCGATCCATTCGCCGGAGGCGAGCTTCGGCAGAAAACGCTGCTTCTGCTCTTCCGTGCCGAATTTCAAGATCGGCACGCAGCCGACCGAACTGTGCACGCTCATGATCGTCGAGCATGGGCCATCGCCGGCGGCGATCTCTTCAAGCGCGACCGCATAGGCGACGGTACCCGTTTCCGAACCGCCATAGGCTTCCGGCACCAGCATGCCGAGGAAACCGAGTTCGCCCATCTCCTTCAGTTCACCTTTCGGAAACGCATGCGACACGTCGCGCTCGGCCGCACCCGGCGCCAGCCGTTCGAGGGCGAAATCGCGGGCCATGTCGCGGATCTGGATCTGCTGTTCAGACAGGATCATGTTTGGGTCTCCTCCCCTGCCCGATCAATGCCGCTCGACCGCAATCGCCGTCGCCTCGCCGCCGCCGATGCAGAGCGAGGCCATGCCGCGCTTCAGATCGTAATGCTCAAGGGCTGCCAGCAATGTGACGATGACGCGGGCGCCGGATGCGCCGATGGGATGGCCGAGCGCGCAGGCACCGCCATGGACGTTGACCTTGTCATGCGGCAGGTCGAGATCGCGCATCGCCGCCATGGCAACGACCGCGAAGGCCTCGTTGATCTCGAACAGATCGACATCCTTCAAGGCCCATCCGGTGCGTTCGCTCAGTTTCTTCAGGGCGCCGATCGGGGCTGTCGCAAACAGATTGGGTGCCTGTGCATGGGTGGAATGGCCGGTGATGGTCGCAAGTGGCGTCAGGCCCCTACGCTCCGCTTCGGAGCGGCGCATCAGCACCAGCGCGGCGGCGCCGTCGGAAATCGAACTGGCATTGGCAGCCGTCACCGTGCCGTTTTCGCGGAAGGCGGGCTTCAGCGTCGGGATCTTTTCGAGCCTCGCCTTGCCGGGCTGCTCGTCGCGGCTGACGACCTGTTCGGTCTTTCCGGCCTTCACGGTGACCGGCGTGATTTCACCGTCGAACGATCCGTCCTCGATGGCCTTCTTGGCACGGGTGAGCGAAGTCACCGCAAAATCGTCCTGGGCGGGTCGCGTGAACTGGTAGGCCTCGGCGCAATCTTCGGCAAACGTGCCCATCAGCCGTCCCTTGTCATAGGCATCCTCCAGCCCGTCGAGGAACATGTGGTCGATGACGCGGCCATGGCCGAGCCGGTAACCACCGCGGGCACGATCCAGCAGATAGGGCGCGTTGCTCATGCTTTCCATGCCACCGGCAATGGCGATGTTGGCGCTGCCGGCCAGAATAAGATCATGCGCCAGCATTGCCGCTTTCATGCCCGAGCCGCACATCTTGTTGACGGTGCTGGCGCCGGTTGCAAATGGAAGGCCCGCCCCGATGGCCGCCTGACGCGCGGGTGCCTGCCCCTGCCCGGCCGGCAGCACGCAGCCGAATACGACTTCGTCCACCAATTCTGGCGCAACGCCGCTTCGCTCAAGGGCGGCGCGGATGGCCGCAGCCCCGAGTTCGGGCGCAGTCGCCCCCTGCAGGTCGCCCTGAAAGCCGCCCATGGCGGTGCGGGCAGAACCGACGATGACGATGGGATCATATGCTGTCATTCAAACCTCCCGGAACCGTCTCAACGCGGTCCCATGCGCAGCGCACCATCCAGACGGATCACCTCGCCGTTCAGCATGGTGTTCTCACAGATATGGCGCACCAAAGCGGCAAATTCATCGGGACGGCCGAGACGTGGCGGAAACGGCACGCTCTTGCCAAGCGCTTCCTGCGTCTCGGGCGGCATGCCGGCCATCATCGGCGTTTCAAATATGCCGGGTGCAATGGTGACGACGCGGATACCGTAACGGGCAAGCTCGCGGGCAATCGGCAAGGTCATGCCGACGATACCGCCTTTGGAGGCGGCGTAGGCGGCCTGGCCAATCTGTCCGTCGAAGGCGGCGACAGAGGCGGTGTTGACGATAACGCCGCGTTCGCCTTCGCCGTCCGGCTCCTGTGTCTGGATGGCGGTAGCGGCGAGACGGATCATGTTGAATGTGCCGACCAGATTGATGCCGATCGCCTGCGCAAAACTCTCAAGCCGATGCGGGCCATCGCGGCCAAGAACCTTTTCGCCGGGCGCAACGCCAGCGCAGTTTACAAGGCCATGCAGGTGGCCGAAGCTGTCAAGCGCCGCCGCGATCGCGGCCTGTCCGTCGGCTTCGCTGGTGACGTCCGTACGGACGAACCGCGCGCTCGACCCCAGATAGGTCGCAATTTGCGCGCCAGCACCCTGGTTGATATCGGCGATAACAATGCGAGCGCCAGCCTCAGCCAGCATGCGCGTGACAGCCGCGCCAAGGCCGGAACCACCGCCGGTCACCACAAACACTTTACCGGAAATCTTCATAGCGCTGCCCTTCCTGTGCGAAGGTGAGCGGCAGTCAGTCCTTGATCCGTCATGCAGCCTCCCCGCCGCGTTCCGTCCATCATGCGCGATTTTCATCATAGCATCTTGCCGGACTCTACGCTCGCGCGATATTGCAAGCGATGACAGAACTGTCCTTCATTTTTCAGCCGGTTTTGCCATATGGGAGGAAAGTCGATGGTGGATGCTGACCGGCGGATGATCTCGCCTTCGTTTGTCGAGGAAGCGCTCGACTGCCTGCGCCGGGCGGGCAAGCCGACAGCGCCGCTTTTGACTTCACTGGGATTGCCGCCCGTAGTCGAAAAGCCGATTTCCGCTGAAAGTTACGGCGCCTTGTGGCTGGCGGTTGCTGCAGAAGTGGACGACGAGTTCTTCGGCATGGGCGAGCGGCCGATGCGGCGCGGTAGCTTTACGCTGCTCTGTCATTGTGTGCTGCATGCAAAGACGCTTGATCAGGCCCTTCGCCGGGCGCTTCGTTTTCTCGGCGTGGTGCTGGAGGACCCGAGCGGCGAACTGGTCATCCGCGATGGGCTGGCTGAAATCGTGCTGGCGGACAAGGGAAGCGCCAGGTCGGCCTTTGCCTATCGGACCTACTGGATCCTGCTGCACGGCATCACCTGCTGGCTGATCGGCCGCCGCATCCCGATCCGCCGGGTGGACTTTCGCTGCAGCGAACCGCTGGAGGGCGTCGACTACCGCCTGTTCTTCGGCGCACCGGTGCAGTTTTCACAACCCATCAGCCGCCTCGCCTTTGATAGCGCGGTGCTGAAACTGCCGATCGTCCGCACCGAACTGGCCTTGAAACAGTTCCTCCGTGGAGCGCCCGCCAACATTCTCGTGCGCTACCGGTATGACGCCGGACTTGCGGCCACTGTCCGCAAGCGGCTGCGGCAACAGGCGCCGGCGGCGTGGGCTGGGTTTGACGATCTGGCCACGCAGATACACATGTCACCATCGACGCTGCGCCATCGTCTGCAGGCGGAAGGTCAAAGCTATGCCGGGATCAAGGACGAAATCCGCCGCGACCTTGCCATCGCGATGCTGCAGGGCAGTGAAGCAAGTGTCGGCGAGATTGCGGCACAGCTCGGCTATTCCGAACCAAGCGCCTTCCACCGCGCCTTCCGCAAATGGACCACAAAAAGCCCGGCGGCGTTCCGGCGGCAGACGGCCCTGTTCGGCAGCGAATAGGTTCGCAAGTCTCTTCAGGTCTGATGCGAGAGTGCCAGGCTTAAGTTAGAGCGAATCGCGCACCCTGTCCCAGGCGTTGAACAAATGCCGGCCGAGAACTTCGGAGAGGCGGCCCTTGTCGCGGGATTCGAGCGCTGTGATCATTTCTTCGTGCTCGCTAACGGCAGCAGCCCATTTTTCCGGGCCCTCATGGCCGATGAAGCGGATGCGCTTCAGCCGGGTCTGCAGCATGGCATGGATATCGATCAGCGAACTGTTCTGCGCAATGCGGACGATCGCGGTGTGGATGTCCTGGTTGAGCTTGTAATATTGCAGGCGGTCTGCGGCCTTGTAGCGGTCGATCATCTCATCGTGCAGTGCCCGCACATGGGCGATTTCCGCGTCGGTCGCCGTTTCGCAGGTCAAACGCCCGGCGAGTTCTTCCAGCGTGCGCAGGACCGTCAGCATGTCGTGGACATCCTTCGGGCTAAACCGCTTCACCACCGCGCCCCGGCTCGGCACCAGTTCCACCAGGCCTTCGCTGGCCAGATACTTAATGGCTTCGCGCAGCGGCGTGCGGGAAACGCCGAGCTGTTCGCCCAGCTGGCCTTCATGCAGGCGAGTGCCGGGCTCCAGGTCGCCTTCGATGATCATGTCGCGCAGGTGATTGACCAGCGTGTCATGCAGCGCGGTGCGCCGGATCGGTCCGGCGCTACCGTCGGCGCGGCGTTGCAGTGAGGATATCTCGTCCATGTCTTTATGCCCGTTCCGCTCTGCCGCGTAAGTTTCTGAATCGTTTTTTAGCGCATTGCGAACATGAAGATTGCCTGATCCAACGTCAACAAAAAATGCTGCATACAGAATACAAAAGACTTGATGCAGAATTATGAATGCCGTATGACGGCTGCAACAGCATGAAGCGGAGGACTTTCATCATGACCCTGAGCGCCAACGATGCGCGTCCTGTCATTGCGCTCGCCATGGGCGATCCGGCAGGCATCAGCCCGGAACTGACCGCCAAGCTTCTTTCGATGGACGATATTCGCGATGCGGCCCATCTGGTGGTGATCGGCGATCGCCGCATCCTCGATGAAGGTGCCGAATGCGCCGGACTGACGCTCGATCTCGCTCCCGCATCGCTTGAGAGTTTTGAAAGTGCTGGCACTGACCGGCATGTTTTCATCGACCTTGCCCATCTCGATCCGGCCGATGTCGATCGCGGCGAGGCAACGCTCGCCGGTGGCACATTCGCCACCACCAATTTCCGGACTGCCCTGCAGTTGGCCGACAAGGGCCGGGCGCAGGCCGTGTGCTTCACGCCCTTCAACAAGAAGGCGATGCGTTTTGCCTATCCGGGCTATGACGACGAAATCCGCTTCGTTGCCGATGTCATCGGCTTCACCGGTAAGGTTCGCGAGTTCAACGTTCTGGAGAAGGTCTGGAACGCGCGTGTTACCTCGCACATTCCACTGTCGGCCGTCGCGGCCAACCTGTCGATCGATGGCATTCTTGCCGAAATCGAGCTGACGCGGCAGTGCCTGAAGGCGGCCGGCTATGACAACCCGCGCATCGCGGTCGCGGGCCTCAATCCGCATGCGGGCGATGGCGGCAGCTTCGGCATGGAAGAAATCGACATCATCGAGCCGGCCGTGCAGTTTGCCCGCCAGCGCGGATGGGATGTCGAAGGTCCCTTCCCGGCCGACACCGTATTCCTGCGGGCGCTGAAGGAAAGTTTCCAAGCGGTTTTGACCATGTATCACGATCAGGGTCAGATCGCGATGAAGATGATGGGCTTCGACAAGGGCGTGACGATGATGGGCGGACTGCCATTCGCTCTGTGCACACCCGCTCACGGCACTGCATACGACATTGCCGGCAAGGGCATTGCCGATGTTGGCGCGAGCCGTGAGGCCGTTCTTCTGGCAGCACGCATGGCGAAGAGAAGTGCGGCGCAGGCCGCCGCTGCCTGAATTCGACCTGTTTTGGTTTCTACCGGCTTGGAGGAGGTCCACGCCGTTCATTCAACGGAGGAGTTTTAGATGAAAACATCAGTCTCAATCGCGTGCATTATGGTTGCCGCATTCGGTGTTGCAGCCCCGGCAATGGCTTTCGAGCCGAACCGCCCGGTCGAGTTCGTCGTCACGGCCGGCCCCGGCGGCGGCACGGACATCTTCGCGCGCACCATCCAGTCGATCATCGCCAAGTATGAATTGATGAATGCGCCTGTCGTCGTCACCAACAAGGGCAGCGCTGGTGGCGCGGAAGGGTTCGTCTATGCGGCTGGCTACAAGGGTGATGCCTACAAGCTCGCCTTCGGCACCAACAACGCCTACCTGTTGCCGGTTCGCGCCAAGGTTCCCTACAAGTCGGAAGACCTGACGCCGGTCGCAGCGCTTGCAGCTGACGAGTTCGTGCTCTGGGTCAACGGCAAGGCCGACATCAATACGGCCGCCGATTTCGTCGCCAAGGCCAAGGAATCCGGCAACTTCAAGGTTGGCGGCAGCCAGTCCAAGGATGTCGACCAGATCCTCACCTCGATGATCAACGATGCGGCGGGTACCAAGCTCGGCTACATCCCGTTCAAGAGCGGTGGCGAAGCAGCCGTTCAGCTGGCCGGTGAGCACATTGCCGCCAACGTCAACAACCCGAGCGAAAACCTCGGTCAGTGGCAGGCCGGCATGGTCAAGCCGGTCTGCGTCTTCAAGTCGGAAAAGCTGAAGAGCGAAGGCAAGGTTGCCGGTGAACAGGGCTGGGGCGATATCCCGACCTGCAAGGAAAGCGGCATCGCCATCGACAACTATTCCATGCCGCGCACCGTCTGGCTGCCGGCTGGCGTCGAACAGGATGTTGTTGATTTCTACGCCGGCGTGCTGAAGAAGGTGTCGGAAACACCGGAATGGGCCAAGTATCTCGCTGATACCTCGCAGTCGGCCGATTATATGAGCGGCACGCAGCTTGCCGATTTCATCAAGACCAACGAGGCTTCGGTGACGCAAGTGCTGAAGCGCGAAGGCTGGCTGGCCAACTGAACCCATTAAGGTTCCCTGCGGACGCTTCGACAGCGTCCGCACCCACCGGAAAGGTTTGAACGATGAGCGAGAACAGCGCCAAGGGATTGTCCCGTTTCGCGATGGAAACCGGCGTCGCCCTGTTGACCGGCGCCTTCGGTGCCGCCGTCTGCTACGGATCGGTCGAGGCGGGAACCGGCTGGACCGACATGGGTCCGGATGCCGGCTACTTCCCCTTCTATATCGGCCTCCTGATCATGTTCGGTAGCGCTGCCAATCTGGCCGCCGCTCTGATCAAGCATCGCGGCAGCGGCGAGATCTTCTTCGAGGCTTCGCGCTTCAAGGTCGTTTTGTCGTTCCTGCTGCCGCTTGTGGCCTTTGCCGCAGTCTCCACCTTTCTCGGTCTCTATGTCGGAACGGCGCTCTATATCGCCGGCGCCATGACTTTCCAGGGCCGCTACAAGTGGTGGATCGGCCTGCCTGCGGGCATCGCCGTCTCGCTTCTCTTCTTCGTCATCTTCGAAATCGGCTTCAAGGTTCCGCTCCTGAAAGGTCCGGTCGAGGCGTGGCTCGGGATCTATTGATCCCGCCGCCTTGTTGTCTTTAGGAGGAAAGACATGGAAAATATCGGTCTGCTGATCGACGGCTTCGGCCATATCCTGAGCTTCAATCATATCCTGCTGATGATGCTCGGCGTGACGCTTGGCATCCTGGTCGGCGTGCTTCCCGGGTTGGGGGCTCCCAACGGTGTGTCGCTGCTTTTGCCGCTGACATTCTCGATGGATCCGATTTCGGCGATCATCCTGTTGTCCTGCATGTACTGGGGTGCGCTGTTCGGCGGCTCGACGACATCCATCCTGTTCAACATCCCGGGCGAACCCTCGTCTGTCGCCACGACGTTTGACGGCTACCCGATGGCGAAATCCGGCCAGGCAAGCCGGGCGCTGACGCTTGCCTTCGTGTCAGCCGGTATCGGCGCGCTTGCCGGCGTCGTGATGATCACGCTTCTGTCCGGCTGGGTTGCCAATTTCGCGCTGCGCTTCTCGTCGCCCGAATATTTCGCCGTCTATTTCCTCGCCTTTGCCAGCTTCATCTCGATGGGCGCGCAATCGCCGTTCAAGACGCTGGTTTCGATGATGCTCGGCTTTGCGCTGGCATCGGTCGGCATGGACACGATCTCCGGCAACCTGCGCCTCACTTTCGATATTCCAGAACTGATCAAGGGCGTTTCCTTCCTGATCGCTGTCATGGGTCTGTTTGGTATCGGCGAGCTGCTGTTGACCACCGAAGAAGGCCTGCGGTTTGAAGGTATCAAGGCCCGCGTCAAGCTTTCCGAGATCGGCCGCACGCTGAGGGAAATGCCGCGCTACTGGTTCACCATCCTGCGCTCGACCATCATCGGCATCTGGATGGGCATCACGCCCGCTGGCCCGACGGCCGCGTCCTTCATGAGCTATGGCGTTGCCCGCCGCTCGGCCCGCGACAAGTCGATGTTCGGCAAGGGTGACCCGCGCGGTATCGTGGCACCGGAAACGGCTGACCATTCCGCCGGCACGTCCGCCCTGCTGCCGATGCTGGCGCTGGGCGTGCCCGGCTCGGCAACCGCCGCCGTCATGATGGGCGGACTGATGATCTGGGGCCTGACGCCCGGTCCGACGCTGTTTACCGACCGTCCGGATTTCGTCTGGGGCCTGATCGCCTCGATGTATCTCGGCAATATCGTCGCGGTCATTCTGGTCCTTGCCACCGTACCGCTCTATGCGTCGATCCTCCGCGTACCGTTTGCCATCATCGGCCCGATCATCGTCGCCGTCATCTTCTCCGGCGCCTATCAGGTGGCCAATTCGGTGATGGATATCTGGCTGGTCATCGCCTTCGGTCTGCTCGGTTATATCTTCAAGAAGCTCGACTATCCGCTGGCACCGCTGGTGCTGGCCATGGTGCTCGGCGACAAGGCCGAGGATGCCTTCCGCCAGTCGATGCTGATGTCCAATGGCGAGCTCTCGATCTTCTGGTCGAACAGCCTTGTCTCCGGTCTGATGGCATTGGGTCTGGCACTGCTTCTCTCGCCGATGGTGTTCTGGCTGATCGGTCTTGTCCGTGGTTCAAAGAAGGAAACCCCGGCATCAGCCGATGATGGAAAAACGGCGGCTTGACCGGCCGCCGCATGTCCCGGAAATTTCAAGGATGAAACCATGACCGCTGAACCGCGCCGATGGAACAGAAACACCTGGCCGATCGCAGCCGCGATGATCCAGTATCCGAACACCCTGCCCGATGGGCGCTCCGTCCAGGACCAGTCCGTCGAGGAATGGGCAGAGACCCTGGCCGATGTCGTCGATGCCGGTT
Source organism: Pararhizobium sp. (assembly GCF_965279435.1). Classification (NCBI taxonomy): domain Bacteria; kingdom Pseudomonadati; phylum Pseudomonadota; class Alphaproteobacteria; order Hyphomicrobiales; family Rhizobiaceae; genus Pararhizobium; species Pararhizobium sp. The sequence continues at coordinate 165,700 of NZ_CBDIHY010000001.1, read as the reverse complement.
TTACCGAGCTTGACCCGACCGATAGCTGGATCCGGCTTGCTGACCTTTCGCCCGCGCGGCTCGACGCTTTCGTGGCGTTGACGCAATCGCTGGGGCTGACGATGCCGGCGATCTCGACGGCGCGCCGGAGCGTTATCGATGCGACGTTAGGCGACGACTATCTGGCCTATGGTCACCGGGTCATCGATACCGCCAAGGCGATTGGCGCCGGTTCGGTATCCTTCGGCCTGTTCGAGGCACTGACCGATGCGCAGAAGAAGGCGCTGTGGTTCTGGACCGTCGATGGCGCGAAGAACCCGGACGATGCAGCGACATGGAACAAGGCTGTGACGCGCATCCGCGAGCTGGGCCGCCATGCCGAAGAGCTTGGCATCGAGCTGGCGCTGGAAATGTACGAGGATACCTATCTCGGCACGGCGGAAAGCTCGGTCCGCCTCGTCGAGGATATCGGCCTTGCCAATGTCGGCATCAATGCCGATCTCGGCAATCTGATCCGCCTGCACCGGCCGGTCGAGCACTGGCAGGAGATGATGGCCAAGGTCGCTCCCCATGCGAAATACTGGCATGTGAAAAACTACACCCGCACCGAGGATCCGGCGTCCGGCGTCACCGTCACGCATCCGGCGCCGCTGGAGTCTGGTATCATCAATTATCGCGCCGCCATTCGCATGGCGTTGGCCCATGGCTTTTCGAGCCCCTTCCTTTGTGAACATTATGGCGGCGACGGGCTTTCCGTCAGCGCAGCGAATCGCGATTACCTGAGGCGCATCCTGCCTCGCGACCAAGGACAGACGTCATGACCACCATTTTCGATGAGCCAGAGGATTTCGCAACGACCGCTCTTGCAGGATTCGCCGCGATCTACAGCCGCTATGTCCGGCACGTGAAGGGCGGCGTTGTGCGCGCGACCAAAGTGCCGAATGGCAAGGTATCGGTGGTGATCGGTGGTGGCTCCGGCCATTATCCGGCATTTGCCGGTTACGTCGGCCCGGGTCTTGCCGATGCGGCGGTTGCGGGCGACGTGTTCGCCTCTCCTTCGACTGCTGCGGTCGCGCGTGTCTGCCGCCATGCGGATCAGGGCGGCGGCATCCTGCTTGGTTTCGGGAACTACGCCGGTGACGTGCTGAATTTCGGCGTTGCGGCAGAGCGCCTGCGGGCCGAAGGCATCGATGTGCGCATCGTGCCGGTAACCGATGATGTGGCGAGTGCGCCAGCGGATGCGGCCGGCAAACGCCGTGGTATCGCGGGTGATCTCGTTGTCTTCAAGATTGCTGGTGCTGCGGCGGAAGCGGGTATGAACCTCGACGGTGTCGAGCGCGTGGCGCGCCTCGCCAATGACCGTACGGTTTCCTTCGGCGTCGCCTTCAAGGGCTGCACGTTGCCTGGTGCCAACGGCCCGTTGTTCACGGTTCCGCATGGCCAGATGGCGCTGGGCCTCGGCATCCATGGCGAGCCCGGCATCAAGGAAGAAGCAATCGTTCCTGCCAAGGACCTTGCCAAGCTGCTGACGGAAAAGCTGCTGGCCGAGCGTCCGGCCGGGACGACCAAGGTCGGCGTTATCCTCAACGGTCTGGGTGCGACGAAATATGAAGAGCTGTTCGTGCTCTGGACGTCGGTTTCGACACTTCTCCAGGATGCCGGTCTGGATGTCGTGGCGCCGGAAGCCGGCGAATTCGTCACCAGCCTCGATATGCAGGGCTGCTCGCTGACGCTGCTCTGGCTCGATGACGAACTGGAAACGCTGTGGTCTGCGGCCTGTGATACGCCGGTCCTGCGCCGTGGCGCGACGTTTTCGACGGAACCGGCAACCGGTGCGCTTGACGACTTCGAAGGAAAGATGACGTTCGCCCCCGCCTCCGAAGCATCGAAAGAGGCCGGCAAATGCGTGGCTGGCCTGCTCTCGGGTATGGCTGCGGCGTTGAAGGCTGCGGAAGAGGAACTCGGCCGGATCGACGCCCATGCGGGCGATGGCGATCATGGTCAGGGCATGCGCCGGGGTTCGGCTGCAGCACTCGACGCTGCCAATGCTGCCGTTGCTGCTGGCGCTGGCGCCGCAAGTGTTCTGGCCGGTGCCGGTGATGCCTGGGCTGACCGGGCTGGCGGAACATCGGGTGCAATTTGGGGCCTGCTGCTGCGGTCGTGGAGCAATGCGCTGAGCGACAGTGACGCGATCGAGAAGGATGCGGCCGTCAAGGGCGCCCGGCTTGCGCTCGAAGGCGTCACCCGGCTTGGCCGCGCGCGTCTTGGCGACAAGACGCTGGTCGATGCGCTGATCCCGTTTGTCGAGACGCTGGAGCGTGAGGCAGCTTTGGGAAAATCGCTACCGGAAGCCTGGTCGCTGGCGGCAGACGCTGCAAAATCTGCTGCCGACGCGACCTCTGCCCTGACCCCGAAACTCGGTCGCGCCCGGCCGCTGGCTGAAAAAAGCATCGGCCATCCCGATGCCGGAGCGGTATCTCTGGCGCTCGTGGCGCGGGTGGCAGCCGACTATATTTCCGAGTCCGGCGCGAAGTAAATCGGACCATATCGACTTCGGCCGGCCATGACGAATGCATGGCCGGCCGTTGCCGTTTAAAGCCCGGCGCTTCTAATTTCGTTGCGCCAATTCCTTGTCGACAGCGGAAACAAGGCGTCCGTCCTCAGCCGTGACATCGGGTGAAAAGCGGGCTGCGACCTTGCCGTCACGGCCGATCAGGAATTTTTCGAAGTTCCACAGCACATCGGCTTTGTTGTCCGGCTCGACGCCATAGCCTTTCAGCCGGTCGCGCATAGGGCCTTCGCCGATCGCGTCAGGCGCAGTCGCCGTCAGGCTGCGATAGAGCGGATGAGCCGCCGCCCCCTTGACGGAAATCTTTGAGAAAATGGGGAACTGCACGTCGTAGGTGCTGGTGCAGAATTCGACGATCTCGGCTTCGGTTCCGGGTTCCTGCTCCATGAAATCATTGGCCGGAAAGGCAAGCACGACGAGCCCTGCGTCGCGCTTGGCTTCATAGAGCTTTTCGAGGCCTTCATACTGTACCGTCAGGCCACATTTTGAGGCGACGTTGACGACCAGCATCACGCGTCCACGAAACTCGGCGAGTGTTGTCTGACGGCCGTCAGCAGTCTTGACCGAAATATCCAAAGGGGAAGATGTCACGTTGTCCACTCCGCTCCCTGATGGCGACAGCGGAAAGCCGGGGGGAGCCTTTTGTCCCGGTCAATTCTTGTCGTTGAATATCTGGTAGAGAATGCCAAGTCCACGCTGGCCGTCGCGATTGCCGATGGCAGCCAGCGCCTCGAACACCCGCCGCGCGTCGGCGTAGCGCTTCAGCCGGAGATAGGCATAGCCGCGCAGAGACAGAAGGTCGGTTCTTTCGGGGGCTATCTGCTTCAACTGGTCGAGAATAAGCAGCGCTTCCCGGGCGCGGCCGCCGTCAAAGGCCGCCACGGCCTTGTCGGCGAGGATGGCCTGCTGCAGTTCGAAAGCGCGTTGGCGGTTCTGCGGCGCCTTGACTGCCGAGACCGCAGCCTTGCCGGATAGGCCGGCGCGCAAATAGGCGAGACTTTGGCCGTAAGCTGCGTCCTCGCGGGTTTTTGCCGATGAACCGAGCATGCCAACTTCGAACGCAGCGGCAGCTTCGATTGGCCTGTTGCGCTCCATCAGGCACCAGCCGCGCGTCAAGGCGGCTTCAGGTGCGAGGGTTTGTGGGTTGATGGTGGACTTGCAGCCCCGATCGGCCGCGACGGTCCTGCGCGGGCGTGTCATGACGACCTGTTCCGGCTGGACGTCTTCTACCTCTTGCAAAACCCGTGTGGTGCGCGGCTGCCGTTGAACGAGGACAGTTTCATTCGCTACCCGCTGTTGTTTGCTTGCCGTTTCCGGCTCTTCGACTTCACCGACCCTGGCAATGCGTTCCGACCGTCCGGCCCACAGGCGTTGTATCTCGCTCAGGCCCTTCAAATCTTCCAGCTGCAGATAGGTGACGGCCAGTCCATAGGCGGACGGTTCGTCGTCGAGCTTCCAGTTGAGTGCGGTCCGGAACCACTGCAGGGCAGTTTGCGGCTGGTTCAGCGCGCGCGCGTACCAACCAAACTGCTGGGCGGTTGACGCATCGCGCGATTTTATCACCTCTGTGGCGATCCGCTTCAACACGTCGCCTGAGATGGGAACCGGTGGCTCAAGCGCCAGCAGGTTGGCTGTGGCTGCGAGATAGACAGCCTTTGCCTCCTTGGAATCGTCACGCCAGCGATACATTGTGTCTTCGGCGGCAAGCTGATCGTTGCGGTCGATCAAGGCGAGCGCCAGACCCTGCGATGCAGACGCCGTATCTTCCTTGTCACGTGCCTTGCGGAACCATTTTTCCGCCGCTTCCATGTCCCCACGCGGCAGGTAATACCAACCCAGCAACAGGGCATCGGAGGCAAGGCCACCCGTCTCGGCTAAACGCTCGACGCGCGACAGATATTGCGGCGGGACGACGAGCTTGCCGTCGGCATTGGCTTCGGCGACAAACCGGCGCGCGAGATCGTCGCGAATGCTGTCGAATTCCATCGTGCCGTCAGGCGCCGTCTTTTCCTTAGCGAGAAGATCTTCGACGCTCTTGGCGGGAAGAATGGCAGCCGCCTTTTGAACCGTGGCAAGGCGCTCGGCTGCATTCTGGCAATTGTTCAGGATATAGGAATAGGCATCCGTCGCGCGCTGTGCCTTGTCGGTACGGAAGAAGGCCTCGGCCACGCGCCAAAGGACATCGACTTCGCTGCAGGTGAGAAGGCTTGGTGTTTCCGAACCGATCCGCACGACGGTTTCGTATTGTTTCAGGTCCGAGGCGTTGATCAGCCGCGCACGGGCTTCGGCAACGGTCAACCTGTCGATCAGGTCCGCCGGCGGTTTCCATGCGGGTTCAGCGACCTGACGTTCGGCAATGGCCTTGCGGACTTCGGGATAGCGGGCTTGCGCATAGAGGTCCCACATCGTCTCCAGCTGCTTGTCCTCGTTTTGAGGAACAGCCAGCGGATCCTTCGGCGGTACCCAATCCGGATAGAGCGCCTTCAAACGCGAGATTTCTGCCTGCAGCCGTGCCGTATCACCACGGCTGGCAAAATAACGCAACGCGCTTTCGTCGACCGTTGCCGTCGTTGCTGCAGTCACCACCGTGTCGAGCACCGGCCGGGCAGAGCGCTTGATTTCCCGGAATACCGGTGTGTTTGCGCCAGCGATGCCGGTATCCGCTTGCTGAGCCAGGCGGGATGATCGCGCAATAGGTTCTTCAGCATCCGCCAGCGAAAGGGATTGCATCGCATGCTTTATATAGTCGGGCTTGTTCATCCCGACGATACCGATGGCGACGACCGCTGCTGACAATGCGATGAAGGTCGACTTCATGAGCACTCCGGCTGCTGAGCAGCTATAAATGATAGCCCCAGCAAATGGAGCGTCGAAGGATAATAGCGGGTCGGCACGAATTGGTTCAAATCGTCGGGCACCGCTGTCTTATCCACCACACAGGCCAGAATATGGTTAATTATTCGATAACCGGGATCGGCAAGGTTGTCCTTCGCTGAACCGGAGACTGTATCTATGATTGTGTATTCTCCGTTTGCACCGGATGTTCCCCGCATCAGGCGCGTCAACAGATCGCGATCCGTTACACCCCCGCGCACGAGGTAAAGCGGTATGCGCAGGGCGTTGTATCCGAATTCGGCAGGAAAGCCCGTTGCGGGACCTGGCGGTGGTTTCAGGGAAACCCAATCGGAAGGAAGTTGTTTCGGGCCAAAGCGAAGTTCGCCGAGAATGGCAATGCCATCCGTACGCAGTTTTGCCCAGACCGGCGATGGCGCCAATTGGTCAAGCACCGGAAAGGCTTCGAATACCCAGTAAGAAGGATTGATGACAGGACCATCGTCACGGTCTTTGGCCGAAAAGCCTGTGGCGGCCGGTAGAAGCAGGGTTCGCCCTGAAATTTGAATGACGGTTTTTTCGAGGATGGCGCGCGCGATGCTGGCGCCATTCTTGATGTAGTCCGGCCGGTTCCATTGTTTTCCGGCCAAACCCAGCGCGTAGGCAATCAGGATATCACCATCCGTCGCATTGTTGATGTCGGTGACATGCGGCTTGGTGGCAGGGTTCCATTTCCACGCAGCCAGACCATCGCTGCGCAACAGCAGTTCGGTGCGGGTAAAGGACCAGATCAGTTCGAAATCTGCGGGGCTATTGGCAAGCACGGAGAGCAACAGCCCGTAGCCCTGCCCTTCGCTATGGCTGATATCGCCGTTGGCATCATCGATGATCCGGCCGCCGGGATCGAGAAATTTGGACTTGTAGGTTTGCCAGGCCTCGGCGGCGATCAAAGGCTGCTGCGCGTTTACCGGAGCACTCGCCAGACAGAAGCTGAAAAGTCCTGCAAGAAAAGCCGCCAGCAGTTTTCCTCTCATTGTCGCCGTCCGAGATTACTGAGCATCGTCGCGGTCGCCAATCCCAATACAACGGCAAGCACGGCGAGCAGAACCGCGTAGGACAGGATATTCGTCGACAACCAGTTGGCGGCGATCAGCCGATAATTGGAAAATGATCCGGCCTGGGTCGGTATGAACTGGAAGCTATTCACCGGCACCGTCTGCACGGTTTTGGTGCCACCCTCATATGTGGAAATGCGCCCGTCAAGCTGCGACCAATTCGCCTGCCCGCTCAGGGCTTGCATGCTGTCGCGCAGATCCTTGCCGGTCGGTGCTGCCACTACGGTCCATGTTCCCGTCCCATCGGGGCTGGATGCTTGCGCCATGAGCAACGATGCCTCGCTCGATGGCATGAAGCTGCTTTCTGATCTCGGCGCAAAACGCAGGGATGTCAGAGTGATGTCAAAATTCTGCTTCAGCCACCCTTCAAGAGCGCTGATCTGGCCGCTGAACAAGCCACCTTTCAATTTGTCGCGCCACTCATCATAGGCGGCCTGCGTGTCGACACCCTGGGCCTGGGCGCCGGTATTCGGCCCCCACGTGTTGCGGCTCGCTTCCGAGATGTTCATCTGGGCGAATACCGACGGTGGCATCTGCGACAGCGAACCGATGAAGATTGCACTTCTGTTGCCGATCAATGCCGGAGACGCCACCGTCTCGACAGCCAGTGGATGCCCAGCGCCGGCGGCAAGCCGTCCGAGGAATGTCGCCGCAGCAGAAAGCGTGTTGGTATCGATGCGATCCATGAACAGCGGAATAGGATCATCTCCTCTGTTGTAGGGCGCTCCCGTTCCTGCTGTCGCTGCCAGATTGGGCAGTTGGCCGACGCGGGCGAAGTCCGGCATGTGAAATTCGGACGTGTCGAACAGCGCAAAGCGTGGTTCATCCGTGCCGGTTGCTCCGGGCGCGCAGACCTTGTCACTTTCGGTTTCCAGGATGGCTTCGATTGCGATCGTATTCACGCCCGGCCGAAAATGCCGCATCGTCACGTTGATCGGCAGGTGACGAAGAAGCCCGCCGCCGGACGAGGTGATCGGCACCGTAGAAGCGATGCTATCGTTGACGTAGATATCGATATGGCTGCCCGGCAGGACGGCATCGGTATAGGCCGCGTCCAGAAGGATCACCGCCTCGCCATAGGCGGCGGCATAAAAGTCTGAAGGAATACCGACGGTAAAATCTGTGCGGAAACGCCTGCCGGAGAATTGCTCGGTCTTCAGCCCCAGTTGCGAAAAAGGAAGCCGGGTATCGGAAAACAGGAACGGTGCATCCGGAGCGCGCCAGCGTTGCGTGGTGATCACGTCGCGGCGAACCGGCCCGGCGACATCGGTCGGGGCGACAATGCTCTCGATCGCGCTGCGGATCGCCTGCCATGTCGGGCCGGTAATCACCAGAACCGGCAATCCGGTTTTCGCGTCCTGAACGAAACCGGCAACCGGTGCCGAAGCCGCGCCATCCGGCAGGGACGGAAACAGCGGCGACAGCTCGGCGGGTGTGCCGACGAGAACGGTCATTTCTCCGGGCCCGGATGGCGCCACCTTGTTCGTCTCGAACGAAAAGGATTGGTTCGGCATATCGGCGAGAACCGCCAGGCCCTGCGCAAGCCGCATCAGCGGGACGGTCGAGCCGGGCTGTTCCAGCTCCGGGACAACAAAGTTAAACCGGGTAAGGCCGCTCTCATCGACGCCGATAGCCCTGATGTCATCAAGGCTCTGCATCGTCAGCCGGTCGTTGCCGGCAAAGCTCAGATAGGTTTTTTCCGCATCGATGTTCGACCAGAGTTCATAGGTCGATTGAACGGAGCAGTCGGTGCGGTGACGCTGGTCGGAGCGCAGGCGGATCAGGTTCGATCCCGGCTTCAGCAGGTCCTTGGGAAGAGTGAGGCTGAGATCGGAGATGGATTCCGGCGAGCGGATGGCCTCCTCGGCAATTTTCGTATTGTTTACCTCAACGGTCAGGCGGGACGTTTCGGGGGCCACGAAAATCGAATTCTGGTAACCGAGGTTGAGCTTCGTCCCTGTCGCCGCCTGCTGCGGGGTGAGGTAGACAGACCACAGCCGATCCTCGAATTCCCCCGTCAGCCCAAGACTGCCTTCCGGAAGAACATAGCGCTGGAAGGGCACTGTCTCGACCGCTTCGGCAACAGGTGCGACGGTGACCGGCTGGACGTTGGACGGAGCTTTTCCCTGATCTTCGGTTGGGGTTGTGACGGCGGGACTGTCCGATGCCGGGCGCTCCGGCGTCATATCGAAAGGCACCGTCTGGGCGTGGATCGAGCCAGCCGGCAACGCCAGCAGGGTGAGAGCAAGGATGACAGCCTTCGTCATTTTTTCGCTCCCGCAGAAGCCCGGGGCTTGCCGCCTGCCCCGCGGTTGCTGAAGAAATAGGCCAGCCCACGGCTGGTTTGATAGAAAGCCAGCCCAAAAAACCAGAGCGTGCCACGGAAAAGGCCGGGATTGCCGCGACGCGACAACTGGAATTCCGTCCATTGCTGCGAATTTGCGAAAATCAGGTCGGCGACAAGACTGTGGTCACGTGCGGCTTCCGGCAGGTATTGGCACCCCATCGTGACGATATCGCCATCGACCTGCGTGTTGCGGACGGCGACCGGAAGGATTTCTGCGATCTCGCGGCCGTGGGGCGTGAAACGGATCAGGCCGCGTGTGTCGACCGCGGGTGATCCGATCGTCTTTGCATAGACATTGATACGGGCACCATAGACCGAAACGTCATCGATCGTTGCCGGATACCAGTGCTCGCCGAGGCCGAATTCGCACTGGCGCGTGACCTTGACGCGCCGCGTTGCCGACAATTCACCGCGCTCTGAAACAACGCCGAGCGCGCATCCCGCAAGGATAAGGTTGAGCAGGTTCCAGCCGCCGACGACGAGCGTGACATCCGCCTTAAACGGTTCGGTATAGACACGGTAGATGGTTACCAACAGGGCGAGCAACAGAACGGCAAAGATAATGAAGAACGGCCTGCTGATTTCGGACAGGCGGCTGACCAGAACGGATTCGTCCTTGGCCGTCACCTTGAAGCTCGGCTTTCTCGGGTTGACGATTGCCGAGACGACCGCAGGCAGGAGATGAACCGTCTGGACATATTCATATAGTTCTGAGATCCATGGCCAGCGGAACGAACCGTACAGATAGTTCTGCATCATCAGGTTCACGAGCATATAGGCAAGTGTGTAGCCCAGAAACTCGCCACCAGATGCGGTGAAGATTTCCAGATCGAAGAACAGGTAACAGAGCGGCGCGAACAGGAAGATCGTCCGGGGAAACGGAAAGAGCCAGAACAATGTCGACGACATGTAGCAAAGGCGCTGCGGGATCGACAGGCCGCGCTTCAAGGGCGGGAATTTGAACCGTAGGATCTGCATCATGCCTTGTGCCCAACGGCTGCGCTGGCCGATGAAGCTGGCAAAGGTCGCAGGCTGCAGCCCGGCAATCAGCGGCCGGTCGACATAGACGCTGTTCCAGCCGCTGGCATGCAGATCGATCGCGGTTTCGCAGTCTTCCGTAATGCTGACGCCGCTGAAGCCGCCGGTCTGGTCGAGCGCCTGGCGGCGCAAAACCGCGGCCGAGCCGCAGAAGAATGAGGCATTCCACTTGTCGAGGCCACGCTGGATGATGCCGTAGAACATCTCGTTCTCGCTGGGCATCTTTTCGAAGGTCCGCAGATTGCGCTCGACCGGATCGGGATTGAGAAAGAAATGTGGCGTCTGAACCAGGAATAGTTTCGGGTCATCCTCGAAATAGCCGACAGTTTCTCGCAGGAAGTCGCGCGCCGGCGCATGGTCGGCATCGAAGACGGCGATCAACTCGCCTTGGGAATGCTTCATGCCGTTGTTGAGATTGCCTGCCTTGGCATGCTCGTTGCGGTCGCGCGTCAGATACTTGACGTCAAGATCGGCGCAGAGGGTCTGAAGCTCCTGATGCCGGGACTTAGCCGTCTGGCTTTCGAGAAGGTTTGCCGAGGTGCGTTTCTGCAGGGTGCCGCCATCATCGAGCAGCCAGACTGTCAGCTTGTCGGCAGGGTAGTCCATGGCTTTTGCAGCGGCCAGTGTATTGGCAAGCAGATGCGAGTCTTCGTTGTAGGTCGGTACGTAGACATCGACGCTCGGATATTTACCTTCCGAGGCGGCCCGCGACGGGCGCGACGGCAGCGGCATGGCGACGACGAAGAGGCTGAGCGCCAGCATCATCACGCTGTACATTTCGGCCAGATAGAGCAGGAAACCGGGAATGAAGTTTTCCAACTGGTTGACCGGGGGCAGCGTGCTGGTGGTGCGCCAGTAGACGTAGCGCATCACGATTGCGGTACCGAACGCAAGCGCCGTCAGACGCCACGTACCCTCCGCCTTCAGAATCTTGAGCACGGCCATGAACGTGACGACGGCGATGCTGGCGATCAACTGGGTCTGCAGGTTGATCGGCAGGGTGACCAGCGCGATGACGCAAAGGGAAGCAATTCCCCAGAAAAGAATGATACTCGCCTTGCGCATGATTGGTGCCCTTCAGGAGGCCACCCGGTGACATGCAGATGCCGACGGAAGCCCTCAAAACGCCATGGTCAACTCAAACTGCAATCGGCAATTTGGATCATGCCGACGTTACTTGCATTGTCCGGCACCCGCTGACTGGTTCACACAATCGGGGGAAGGAACAACGATCCCACTCATATCCCCCGTTGTTGGTAAAGGAATGGTTTCTTCCGGCGCCGGTTGTTTGATCGGCGCGACTTTTTCCGTTGCGACAACGACCTGCCGGAACTGCACGACTGGGCGTACCCTCTCGGCTTCGACAGCCGGCATCATATTGTCGCGCGCGTCATTCGGCTTGGGATAGATGGGGTTTCCAGTCCGCCCCAGCGTCGGATCAACGCTCGGGGGCTCGCCATAGGGGTTCCAACCCGCAGCATTGAAGGCACCACGGATCGTGTAGCCATACATATTGCTGACCAGTTTTTCTTCGCTGGCGTTCTCTTCGCAGAGCCGCAGGCGAACCTGGATCGTGCCACGGTTTTGAAAGGCCGATCTCGCGTCCTCGGGCGAACGGATTTGCTGCCAGGCATAAAGGCACGCATCGCTGCCACTGCCGCGGCCATAGGCGTAGCTGAAGGGACCGTAATTGTTCTGCAGGTAAATCGGCGATTGCCTCAGTGCTACGCCGGGAAGTTCACGGCGCATTTCCTTGGCAATTTCGCTGGCCCGCACGGATGAATAACCAAGCGACTTCGTCCCTTCGAAATTTGATCCGACGGGACCGAACAATCGTACGCGCAGGACATTCTGGCCGGGCGTGGACGCGGATGTGAACAGGAAAATATCCTGCTGTGTCGCATTGCTGAAATTGCGCTGGACGATATTGACGATGGCTGGTCCGCCAGGACCTGGCAGGGCATACGCTGTGTCGTCGGGCACGGTGGTCGCGGTATCGGACAACTTCACGCCGTCGCGCACGCCACAGCCTGCGAGACCAAGCGTCAGGACGATGCCGGCAAGCGTAAATCGAATGGCTGGGGTTCGCGAGAAAGACAATATGCCTCCGTCAATTTCTCCGTGAATGGCTCCCGGCCAGACGCGGTTTCGAATCAGATCGGATCGAATCATCGCATACTGATAAATCATGAGGCCAGATTCGGGAATCCCCATTCCTGATGGGGCACAATTCGGAGTTGCCAGTTTGTCGGCCGATTGTGGCTCAGATCTGAAGCAAGAGGATGATTCTAGTTCAGAAAAACCCGCACGCTTGCGGCACGCCCGGCCGCGTCGATGACCGTCAGCGTCGAGTAACCGGCACCGTCCGGTACCCACTGGTTGACCCGGCGCCGCGATGTTTCAGGCAACGGCTTGCCGTTGGCAAGCCATCGGAAAGGTGCCCTACCCCCCTGCAGCTTCAGAACAAGCGGCATGGCCATGCCATCGGTATCGACGCCCAGTTCGACGCGGGCACCTTCCGGTGGATAAACAATCTGCGGCGCCGCCTCGCGGACAGTCGCGGAAACGAGGCCGTTGGCGGTCAGCGAAAAACGGCGCTGGCTGATTGGCAATTCTGCCTGGGCAATACGCACGGCGCCAGCCGGAGCGCGGGGCAGTGGCGTCATGGCAACGCCCGATTTGGCAAAGCCCTCGAACAGGATCGGGGCTGCCGTTCCATAGCCGGTCAGGCCAGGGACTGCGCCATTGTCCGGCCGGCCGACCCAGACTCCGAGGACGTAGCGGCCGTCAAAGCCGACAGACCAAGCATCGCGGTAGCCATAGCTGGTCCCGGTCTTGTAGGCGATGCCGCGCTGGACAGCACCCGCAGGCGGCAGAACGCCGGACAGAATGTCGGCGATTTGCCACGTGGCGACAGGATCGAGAAGCGGTTCGTTTTCGATGATGCCGGGCAGATCGCGGATGCCGTCGCCGAGCCGCACCGGTTTGCCGCGATTGGCAAGGGCGGCGTAGAGCTGCACCAGGTCCTTCAGGTTGACACCCAGCCCGCCGAGACCGATCGCAAGGCCCGGTGCCTCGTTCGGCGGCAAGATCGGCCGGACTTCGGCGCGCCGGAAGCGCACCATCAGCCGCGTCGGGCCGACGGAATCGAGCAGCCGCACAGCTGGAACATTGAGAGAGAGCTGCAGCGCCTGGCGGATGCTGACATCACCCTGATAGGTCATGTCGAAGTTGCGCGGCCGGTAGCCAAAGAAATCCGCCGGGCGGTCTTCTATGATGGTTTCCTGCGAAACCAGCCCTTCCTCGAAGGCGAGGCCATAGATGAACGGTTTCAGTGTCGAGCCGGGCGAACGGGAGATGCGCGTCATGTCGATCCAGCCGGAGCGGCTGGCGTCGAAATAATCGGCGGAACCGAGTTCCCCGACGATCTCGCCGGTGCGCGCATCGGCCATGACCATGGCGATCGAAACCTTTGGGCCAAGGCGTGCAGCCGCTTCCTTGGCGACCGTTTCCAGTCCTTTCTGGATGTTCCGCCGCAGTGTCGTCTGATGCTGGATGACCTTCGGCTCCTTGCGCCGCGCTGCCTCGGCGACATGGGCGGCAAAGGCCGGCAGTTGCAGGCGCCGAGCCGGTACTGAAACCAGGCCGGCGCGTTCGGCCTCCCCTTCCCCGATGACGGCGGAAACCGCCATTCGTTCCAGAACCCTTTGCCGCGCCGTCTCTGCCGCCTTCAAATGGCGATCGGGGCGCCGCTTCTCCGGCAGCTGCGGCAGCGCGACCAACAGCGCTGCTTCGGAGACGGTGAGACGGCGTGGTTCCTTGCCGAAATAGGCAAGGCTTGCGGCGCGAATGCCTTCGAGATTGCCCCCATAGGGCGCATGGGTGAGGTAGAGATCGAGGATTTCGGCCTTGCTCAGGCGACGTTCGATCTGCACGGCGCGGGCAAGCTGTCGAAATTTTGCTGCAAAGGAACGCCCTTCGCGGGGTTCGATGAGGCGCGCCACCTGCATCGACAGCGTCGAGGCGCCCGAGACGATCCGCCCATGGGTGGCGAACTGCCACGCAGCGCGCGTCAGGGCGAAGGGGTCGACGCCCTTGTGCTCCCAGAAGCGTTGGTCCTCATAAGCGATGAGCATGCGGACGAACTGCGGATCGACGTCTTTTGCGGTCGTCTGCAGCCGCCAGCGGCCTTCCGGTGTCGCAAAGGCGCGCAACAGCTGACCTTCGGCATCAAGCACCTCGGCCGATACCGTGCGGGCGCCCTCCAACGGCGGCGGAAAGGCGCGGTCCGCTACTTCCAGGCCAAACATGATGGCGACGCACACAAGTGCGGAGCCCACCAGTGCGGCGCAGGTTTTCGCCCAGAGAGACATTATTCGACCGCCTGAACCTCCATGCGCCCCATCGCGGAGCGCGCGGAGAATTGCGGCCGGTACATGTCCTCGATGCTGGCTGCTGGGTGATCGTAGGTGCCCGGCGTAACGGCGCGAACGACATAGGCGACCGTGATGGTGCGGTTGTCACCGGCCGTGCGATCAAAGGCGGCGACGAAGCGATCGCTGCGGAACTCCGTATGGGCAGCCTCGACTTCGCCGATCCACTCGAAGTTCGACAGCTTGGCGCTATCGACCAGCGTTGGATTGTCGATCTCGAAGCCCGCTGGCAAGAGGTCGGTGATCAGCACGCGCGACGGCCAGGTGTTGCTTTCCGTGGCGTTGATGACGACGACATAACGTTCGTTCTGCTTGGCCTGCGTGACATTGGCCGCCTCGCCGTCGAGCGTGTAGTAGGTGCGTTCGATGGTAAAGCCGTTGCCGCCGGCAGGTAGCGGGAATGCCGGTGCAGCAACTGTCGTCACGACGGCGGCAACCGGTTCGCTCGACCGGTTGGTGATCGTCACGGGCTGGTCGAGGACCTCGTCGCCGGTGAGGCGTGCCGCATAGGCGCCAGTGCGCGGCGTGCCGTTGATATCGAGGCTGAGGTCACTGTCGCCTCCTTGGATGGCGCGGGCTGCCATCAGCGTCCACATCTGCTCCTGCGTACTCGTATAGGATTTTTGTTCCCATTCGCGGGCGACAATCTTGGCGAGCTGCGGGATGATCGTCGGTACGGGCCGGGCTTCGGCAGCCAATGTCAGCACAGCGGCATCATCACGCAGGGCCGAGCCGTAATCGGAGCGATCAAGGCTGGCATTGCTTGCCGTTACCGACATCTGCAGCGCATCTTCGAAAATGCTCTGCGAACGCTGCGCATCGCCATAAAGGGCGAGAGCGGCGGCCAGATGCCCCTTCGACAGCGGCGTCGGGAATTCCGAGAGCTTGGTGTCGGCGTAATACCGCAGATCGCTGATCGCGGCCTTGCGGTTGCGGGCGAGCACATAGAGAGAGTAGGCGATTTCGTTGCCCTGGCTCTTCATGTCGACGTCGTAGCTCATTGCATTCTGCAGGTTGTCGAGCGCCTGAACCATCGCCTGGTCCGGCACCTGGTACTTTTGTTCGCGGGCGCGCGTCAGGAAGTCGGTGACATAGGCGTCGAGCCAGAGATCGCCCGAGCCGGGGCTCCAGAGACCGAAGCTGCCGGTCGAGGATTGATAGGACAGCACCCGGTAGATGGCTTCCTGCACGCGCTTCTGCACGTCGCCATCCTCCGGCAGACCGGATTGTTTGGCGAGTTCGCTGAGATAAAGCAGAGGCAGCGCCCGGCTGGTCGTCTGCTCGGCGCAGCCATAGGGGTAGCGGTCAAGCGATGTCAGCAATGCAGGGATGTCGAAGGCAGCGGAGCGGGTGACGCTGATGCTGACAGCCGATCCTTGCAGCATGCTTTCGGCCAACAGGTCACCATCGACCTTCAAGCTGGCATTCGGCTCTATGGTCAGCGGATGCCGTGTCGTCAACGGCAGGGCGGCTGGCCGCACCGGAACGGAGACCGACTGTTGCAGCGACAGGCCATCGGCGCTGGTCAGCTCGATCGAGATCGCACCGTCGCCCGGATGAACCCCGGAGAGCGGCAATGTCAGGTCGAACTTTCCACCCGGCTTGACGCTGAACGTCTGCTGGGCTTGTGCCGCGTCGATGACCACCGAGGAACTGCTTGTCACCTTGAGGTTCATGTCGCCGGCCGGGCCATCGGTATTGGCGATGTCGAGCCGCAGCTCCGCCTTGTCTCCCGGCGCGAGGAATTGCGGCAGGCTTGCCGTCACCACGACCGGATCGCGGATGACGACATCAGTCGAAGCGTGGCCGACGCCGGTCTTCGACCAGGCGACAGCCATGACACGCGCGGTGCCGTTGAACTGCGGGATATCAAAGCTGATGATTGCCTTGCCATTTGCATCGAGCTGGACCGGGCCGGAGAAGAAGGCCACCAGCTTCTCGGTCGGCGGTTTGCCCTGCAGCGCCATCTGTCCGCCGTCACCACCGGTGCGCAGACGCCCGGTTGCACCGAGCGATCCGTCGATCAGCCGTCCATAGAGGTCGCGGATTTCGAGGCCGAGCTGGCGCTGGCCGAAATACCAGCCATCCGGATTGGGCGCTTCATAGCGCGTCAGGTTGAGAATGCCGACATCCACGGCAGCAACCGTGACGTAGGCCTCGTCGCCCACCCCTGCCCCTGTCACTTCCACCGGAATGTTCAGCGTCTGGCGTGGCAGCGTCTTTTCCGGCAGATCGAGTTTGACCGACAGCTTGCGATCAGCAGGATCGACGGCGAGCCACTTGATGCCGATGGAACGCATCGGCAT
Source organism: Pararhizobium sp. (assembly GCF_965279435.1). Classification (NCBI taxonomy): domain Bacteria; kingdom Pseudomonadati; phylum Pseudomonadota; class Alphaproteobacteria; order Hyphomicrobiales; family Rhizobiaceae; genus Pararhizobium; species Pararhizobium sp. The sequence continues at coordinate 149,081 of NZ_CBDIHY010000001.1, read as the reverse complement.
GCGGCTTTCCTGCGCGTCGCCCGGACGATAGAGCGTTGCGGTGACATAGGCACCAGCGCCGAAGTCGGCAGTGATCGGAATATCGACCTCGCCGCCGCCGGCGGGAATGGTCGCGGTTTTGGTGGTGATCAGCTTTTCAGAACCAATCGTGACCAGAACTTCACCGGCAAAGCGCGGCGAGACGCGTAGCTTGGCGGTGTCGCCGATCGCATAGTTCTGCTTGTCGAGCGCGACTTCCAGCCCATCCGGTGTTTCCGTCGAGCTTGCGGTGACATACCAGCCGGAATCGAACTCAACGCTCGATGTCGGGCCATCGATATCGGCCGTCTCGACTTCGAGCCGGTAGCGGCCCCATCCGGCCGAGATGGAAATCTCGCCGCCATCCGTGGTGACGTCCAGCTTGCCGGTCGAAACCTGCTTGGTCGAGGTGACCGGTTCATATTTCCAGGCGGTGCCGTCGCGGTACCACTGATAGTCCTGCTCGACCCGCAGCAGCTTCCAGCTTAGACCTGTCTTTGCCTGCTTGGCGCCGCTCTGTTCGATGGCGATGACGTGGAATTTTCCGACGGCGTTTTCCGCGAGATCGCCGGAGAATTCCGGCTTGATGCCGATCATCGCGCCCGCCGGTTTGACCGGCAGTGTAAGGGAGCGCTCGACGGCACGGCCGCCGGCCTCCTGAACGCGAACGGTGATACTGGCGTTGAGCAATTGCGTCGTGGAGGGAACGTCCGTCAGCGTGACGTCGAAGGTTGCCTTGCCGTCCTCATCGAGCGGCTCCAGTCCTTCCAGTGTCGTGCGACTGTCTTCCGTGGCTTCCTCATCGGCGAGGCCAAAGAAGTAGCCCTTGAAGTCGAGGCTTTCGCGGGTCGGCTTCAGGCCGACTTCGCCTTCGAGTTCCAGCCCCGCTGCCGGCGCGCCATAAAGGAAGCGGCCGTCGATGGTGATTGGTGCCGGTGTATCGATCTCAAGCTGCTTGACCGTGCTTGCCATGTCGAACTCGACCCGATCGGGCACGAAGTCATCGACCTGGAACTGCTTCTCGCTGATCGCGGTGCCCTTGGCGTCGGTAAAGATCTGCACGGTCCAGGTGCCGCGCATCGCATTCGGCTGCAGCGGGAGATCGAGCGCATAACCGCCTGCCAGTCCGCCATCGCTGACAACGCGGCGATCTTCGACACCATCGGGGCGCATGAAGATGAAGGTCAGGGGCAGTTTTTCGATGGCTACCGAGGCGCTGTCGCGGGCGAGTGCTGAGACATGCACGGTCTCGCCGGCGCGGTAGATGCCGCGTTCCGTCCAGGTCAGCACATCGATAGCGCCGGGGGCTGCACGTCCGGTGACGCCGCGATCAGAGAGGTCGAAACCGGCACGGGTGAGATCAAGGAAGACGAAATCGTCCGCACCGCTCTTTGCCGTGATGACCGCTGGCGTCATGGCGGCGGTGCCGCGCAGCAGGCCGGCGTCGAAGGTCGCGCGGCCATCAGCGTCGGTGGTGGCGGTGCCGAGGATTTCATTGTTCTTGGCAAGCAGGGTCAGTTCAATCCCGGAGAGTTGCTTTGCCGATGCCAGCGACCGGGCAAAGACGGAGAGCCCATCGGTGCCGGAATAGGTGGAGAGGCCGATATCCGAAATGACGAACCATTGTGTCGCCTGGCTGTCCCATTCGTTGGAGGCGCCCGTCGCTGAAACGGCTGTCAGCACATAGACGCCCGGCTTGCGTTGCGGCAGCGCTTCATCGACCGGGAAGCTGGTGACGACTTCCTTGTTGAGGTCGGTCGCGATGTCGATCGCCCCCTGCCACACCATTTCGCCGTTCTCATCCTGAATGCGCTGGGCGCTGTAGCCGTCAAGCTGTGTCAGGAATTGCGAGGCTGTCAGCAGCGAGGCGATATTGCGGTCACCGATGCGGTAAAGTTTCAGATTGGCGCTGGCGGTGTTGACCGAAACGATCGGAATGCCACGACGGGCTGTTCCCGGCAAAACGAAACTATCGCCGGTAAAGCGGATCATCGCCGCGCGGTCAGGGATATAGACGTCGAGATTGACGTTGGCTTCCAGCGGTTCATCGACGGAAGACGGAAGTCCGGAGCGCAGGGCGATCTTGTATCGCTGGCCGTGGCTGAGGCCCTCGACGCAGATTTCGCTGCCCTTGGCTTCGACAGCCTTGGGTGTGGCACCATCCAGAAGAACGAACGGCGTGTAATCGACCCCGGCCTTGACCAGCGGTTCGGAAAACTGGACGCAGACCCGCGGCGTGGCGCTATCAGAGTCAATCTTGTGTTCGGTGACGCGAAAGCCCTGGCGGGTGCGCAGGTCGGTATAGTCGGTGCGAACGGATTTGGCTTCGACCAGTTCGAGGCTGGCCTTGTAGGCGCTGAGCGCACTCCGGAAATTCTCGGCGTTCTTTAGCGCGGTGGCGAGAACCGCCAGTGCTTCTGCCCGTGCCTGCGTGGTGCGCGACAGTTGATAGGCGTTGAGCGCTGCAAGCGATGCCTGCGTGGCAAAATCGGAGTTGCCGAAAACGCGGTTTGCCGCACGTGCGGCTTCGATCCACAATGCGCCGTCATCGGGCGTAATGGACAGAGCACCCTGAAAAGCCTTCAGCGCCGGGCCAACATTGCCGGCTGCCAGTTCGCGATAGGCGGCAGCCTTGCGGCCATTCAGGCCGAGCGCATCCTGGTCTGCCAGCACCGAGAGATTTTCCTTGGTGGCGCGGGCATCTGTGAGGAGCTGCTCTGTCACGAACGGCAATGCTGGCGGCGCACCGATATCCGGTTCGGCGGCTGAAGCATCGACGACCTTACCGGCGACAGCGCCAGCGAACGTGTTCAACGTGTTATAGTCGGATTTGAGGAAGCACCATTTCACCTTGGGATTATAGGTGAAGGCGCGGCAGGAGGAGTCTGCGACGCAAACCTTCTCGCAATCGGCAAGGGAGACGTTCTGTTCTGTCCGCAGGTCAAAGCCGAAATAATCGCCATCCTGCGTGGTGACGATATGCCTGCCGGTTTCCGCCGCCTGGACTGCGGGTGAAAACGCAAGGGCACTGAGAATGATCGCTGAAAACCGGATAAACGCGCGCATAGACAAAAGTCCTCCCCAACGCTGCCGTTTTGACCGGTTTACTCTTTAGGCTCGCCTTGAGCTTGTCAACCGGAAGTGGACAGCGGCTGTCCCGTAGCCACTGCCCTGGTTAACGGTTGAACGTTACGATTTAATCGCGGCGTCACGAATAAAAACGCCGGTCCAGGCTTTATCCCCGTCAGGACTGCGACACCTTGAGCTTCGGACGGTGATCGCCGGCAATCGTTTCGCCGAACGGACCGGTATTGGCGCTCGCCTTGTGGGTCTTGACCGGATGGTTGAGCGGCAGATTGGGCAGGACGAGTTCGCCGAACCGGTATGCTTCTTCCAAATGCGGGTATCCCGAGAAGATGAAGGTATCGATGCCGATCTGGCGGTATTCATCGATGCGGGCCTTGACCTGGTCGGGGTCGCCGACCAGCGCGGTCCCTGCCCCGCCGCGCACGAGACCGACACCGGCCCACAGGTTGGGACTGATCTCCAGTTTGTCCTTGCTACCGCCATGAAGCTTGCTCATCCGGCTCTGACCGACGGAATCCATCCGCTGGAAAACCTTCTGGGCTGCGGCAATCGTGTCTTCATCAACATATTTGATCAGTTCGTCGGCAGCAGTCCATGCTTCCTTGGCCGTCTCGCGGACGATGACGTGAAGACGGATACCGAAGGTGACCTCGCGACCTTCGGCTTCCGCCAGCGCCCGCACTTCAGCGACCTTCTTCTCGACATCCTCGGGCGGTTCGCCCCAAGTCAGGTATTTGTCGATCGTGCGGGCCGCAACCTGCTGGCCGACGCCAGAAGAGCCGCCGAAATAGAGTGGCGGATGTGGTTCCTGCACCGGCTTGAACAGGAGTTTGGCGTCTTCGATGTCGAAATGCTTGGTCTTGGTGGTGACGTCTTCACCGCGCAGCACGGCCTTGTAGATGTTGATGAACTCTTCGGTGACCTCGTAGCGTTCCTCATGCGAATAGTGGATGCCGTCGCCCTTGTTCTCGATCGGGTCGCCGCCGGTGACAACATTGATCAGCAGGCGGCCGTTGGAAATCCGGTCGAGCGTCGCGGTCATGCGGGCGGCCAGCGTCGGGCTGAGCAGGCCTGGGCGTACGGCGACGAGATAGCGCAGTCTCTCGGTCAAAGGTGCGAGCGCAGACGCAACAATCCAGCTGTCCTCGCAGCTGCGGCCGGTCGGGATCAGCACGCCGAAATAGCCGAGGGTATCGGCAGCCTGAGCGACCTGCTTCAGATAGTTGAGATCGACATTGCGGCCGCCGATCGAAGTGCCGAGATAACGGCTGTCGCCATGGGTCGGCAGAAACCAGAGAACGTCGATCTTTTCCGGAACGGTGCTCATATGCGATTGTCTCCAGCGGATACGAAATAGGTCATCGCCTAGTTTTTCCGGGATCGGCCGTGATCGCAAAATTATAATATCTATAAATTTTCTCGTGTATGGAAAATCCGTTCGCGTTTGCAGCCTTCTTGAGGCGTTACGCCCGGGGGCGAACAGCGCGTCGGTTAACTGCAGGAAATGGTAAGGCCCAAGCCGGGAAATACCGCGCGTGGTGTCGGCTTGCCGGCGAGCAACTGCCCGATGTCAGCTCGCCTGCAATTGCGGCAGCGATCGGGCGCCGATCAGGGTTGCCGCCGCATAGGTCTGCGTGACGATTTCCGGAACAAGATCGATATCCGGTAGCGAACCGAGACCAAGCGGACCCACAGCGAAGAGGCCGGCCGGCCGGCCCTTCGGCGTCAGCAGTTCACCGGATGGGTTGACGGCGAGGCCGAGGTCGAGTTCGTCTGTCGCTGCAAGGCCTGCCTCGAGAAGCTCGACCACAACAGGATCCTTGAGGTCTGGCGACAGGCAGCGGCAGTCGATCACCTCGTCGGCGGCAAAATGGCTTTCCGCTGACTGGCCGGCCCAGCGGACCAGAAGGCCATCCGAAGTGCGTTTGAGGGTGGTTCCGCGCTTCAACTCGGTGAGGCCGCTGGCGAATTCGCGTTCCAGTCTTGCATGCACATCGGCCGGAAGCCGATTGCGATGGCTGTCATAGATGGCGCGCAGGTGCCGGTTGAACTGCCGTTTCTCACTGGGTGGCAGGGATGCCCAAAGGGTGCGGGCGCGTTTGCGCAGGCCGTTCATTGCGGCCTGCCAGCTCCAGCCGTTTTCTTCCGCCTCCGCGCAGGCGTCGCGCACGAAACGGACGATATTGCGCAGCTGCGATGGCATCGGCTGCGTTGGGAAGACCGCGTCGGCCGGCATTCTTGTATGCGGCTGTGGCAGGAAACCGCGGCGCGACAGGATGGTGATGTGGCCGGTAAAGCCGCCGCCGCGCAATTGCAAAACCTGATCGACGGCGCGCAGGCCGTTGCCCATGACGATCACATGCCGGCGCGCCTCAGGACGTTCAAGCAGAAGCGCATCCATATCCTGCTCGGTTGTCTCCAGCGGCGGCTTCAAACCGTAGCCGGTCGCCAGCACAACCGTATTATAGATCCTCTCGCCGCCATCGGCGATGCTGAGCGTAAACTGGCCGTTGTCGTTGCGGCGGATATGGGTGATGCCCTCATTGGACATCTGCACAGTCACATCAGTGCGCTGCGCCAGCGCTTCGGAGAAACGCTGATAGACATAGTCGCTGAACGTCGCCTTCGGCACAAAGATTTGACCAAATCCGGGGATTGCAGCCGTAACAGCTTCGCGAAATGGCGCATTCGCCTGCAGCCAGCGGGTAAAGTCCTTCGGCTCGCCGGTCGATACGGAGAGGTCGCGGGCGCGGCTGTTGAGGATTTCGGTGGAGTGCGCTGTGGCCAGTGCTTGGCCGCCGCTGATGATCGGGCGAGGATCGAACATGCGCAGCCGGAAAGGCTGGTTGACCGACTTCAACAGGGCGATTGCCATCATCAGGCCAGAAAAGCCCCGGCCGACAATGGCGATCTGCAACGGCTGATCGCTCTGCGGACTGAAGGGCGACGAAAGACCACGAACCGTCATATCATTTCCTCCCCGCATCATGCGGCTGGATGTTGAACCTTGGCACCCCTACTCAAACGCCAGTTCATCAATATGCGGCATGTAATTTGCCATTTTAAACACGGAGAACCCATCCTATCAAGCCGTTTTCACGGCCTGTTAAAACGCGATATGTTTCCGTTACTTATCCAGTGCGCGGTTGAAAATGCCACTTCCGGTAGAGCCGGAAGTGGCTTGGAAACCCGAAACGTCAAGGGTCAGCGCGGCTCGACCGCAACTTTTCAAACCGGCGCAGGAAAACGCCGATGTCGGTGCCGCTGCGTTGCAGCTGTCTCTTGCGGATGACGACGCACATCACCCTGGCCGCCGTGGAAAACGTCATATTGTCCAGCGAGTTGTTGCTGTTCCCGGGCTTGGTCAGCCGCTCGGTAATGGCGCTGACCATGTTATTCGGCAGGATATCGGTGCAATCGCGCATATGATCGAACACCTGCCCGATCGGCACTGGCATGCCGAGGTGGAAAACCAGCGGAACGTCTGTTTCATCCCCCCAATCGTCGTAGGCTTCCAGTGCATCGCGAAACAGCAGATGCAGTGTGATCGGGGCATGGCCTTCATGCAGTTCGGGTAGACGGTTGTTCATCTGCACATCCTCATCGTTGTGAACGGTGGTTGGTGCCGACAGAAATCGACCTGACGCAAAAATGCACGGGAAGGCGAATTGTTCCCTCGTTTTCAAAATAAAATTGAGATGATTTTAAATGGCCCTCTCGGGGGCCTCTGCATCAATGCAGCCCGCCGACGCCAAGCAGCCGGTTTACAGTCTCATGGTCAGAGGCCAGTGCTTGCGGCGTGCCGCTCCAGGCCACCCTGCCCCGTTCAAGCACAATGACCTGATCGGCGAAATCAAGTGCGCTCTGGATGCGCTGCTCGACAAGCACGATGGTCATGTTGCCAGTGCTGGCCAGTTCGGAAAATGCCTTCATCAATTCTTCGCAAATAACCGGCGCCAGCCCCTCGAGCGGTTCATCAAGCAACAGCACCGTGGGGCGGCCGAGAATGGTTCGTGCCGTCGACAGCATCTGCTGCTCACCACCGGATAGCTGCGAGCCAAGATTTCCCTTGCGCTCGAAAAGACGAGGAAACATCGCATAAGCATCCTGCAGATCGCTCTTTGGCCTGTCCTTGAGGCCGACAAAAAGGTTCTCCTCCACCGTCAGCGTCGGAAAGATACACCGTGTCTGCGGCACGTATCCAAGCCCGGTGCGGGCGCGCAAGGCACTGGATATTCCGGTGACGTCGGTTGCGCCGATACGGATGTGCCCGTCATAGCGTTTTGTCTGCCCGGCCAGTGTGGCAAGCAGCGTCGTCTTGCCCATGCCGTTGCGCCCAAGCACTGCCAGGCGCTGTCCGGCGGGAACCGAGAAGGAGACGTTTTCCAGGACCCGTGTCGGACCATAGCCGGCCGACAGGTTTTCGACGTCAAGCGGCGTGGCTGGCATTGGCATAGCTCCCGAGATAAGCTTCGCGCACGGCGGCGTCCTTGGTGACGTCGGCGGGTGAGCCGTCGAAGATGATAGTGCCGGCGGCCAGCACGATGACCCGCTTGGCAAAACGGAAGACCAGATCCATGTCATGCTCGATCATCAAAACGGCAAGGTCGGCCGGCAGATCGGCCAGGGCCTGTTCGATACGGCCGGTATCGCTCTGCGGCACGCCGGCGGCCGGCTCATCGAGCAACAGCACTTTCGGCTTGAGGGCCAGCGCCATGGCGATTTCGAGCAGGCGCTGCTGTCCGTAGGCGATCTTGCTCACCTTGCGGTGCTTCAGATCGGCCAGACCGAGCTTGGCCAGAAGCGCGCTCGCCTCGTCCATGACACCGGGCATGGATAGGAAATTGCCGAACATCTTTCCGGCGCGTCCGTCCCGCTGCAGGATGGCCAGGGCCACATGTTCGGCCGGTGTCATCTCCTGAAACAGCCGCGTCACCTGAAAAGAGCGGACCAGCCCGCGCCGGACGCGGCCGATGGCATCGATTTTCGTGACGGTTTCACCGTTGAGACGAACCTCGCCGGAATCCGGCCGCAGATTGCCGGTGACGAGATTGACGAAGGTGGTTTTCCCTGCGCCGTTCGGGCCGATCAGCGCCACCCGGTCGCCAGGCGCCATCGACAGGGAGACGTCGTTGGTGACCGTCAGACCGCTGAAGGCTTTTTTTAGATTGAGAACATCGAAGACCGCGCTCATGTGCGTTTCTCCAGGCGGCGGGCGATGAACCCGGCGGCAGTGCCGTAAAGCCCTTTGGGCGCAAACAGGACGACCGCGATCAGGAGGACGCCCACCATGGTCAACCAGTGGAAGGGATTGGCGGCCGAGACATAATCTTCAAACAGCATGAACACGACCGTACCCATCAGCGCCCCGAACAACGAGCCGGTGCCGCCGAGAACCAGCATGACTAGGGCTTCAGCCGATTGCGTGAAGGACAGGCTGTCGAGGCCGACGACCTGTGTCGAGATCGCATTCAGGGCACCGCCGACGCCGGCGACAGCGCCGGAAATGACATACATCTTGATCAGCGTGACTTTCGGGGAAGCGCCCATGGCCATGATGCGCAGTGGATCCTCCTTGATGCCACGGCAGAGCATACCGAAAGGCGAGCGCACGAGGACACGCAACAGCACAAAGACGGAAAGCAGCAGAAAAACGCCGAAGATATATGCCGTCTGCCCCCAGAGGTCGAACTCATAAGTGCCGAACAGCGGGTCGGGTGAAATTCCCGACAAGCCGTCACTGCCGCCTGTCCAGGACGAAGCCTTGTTGGCGAATTCGTGGAAGAGGTAGATCAGTGAAATCGACAGGACCAGCTGCGGCAATCCGTGTGCCCGCAGGATGATGACACCGCAGACCAGACCCGCAATGGCTCCGCCCAAGATACCGGCAAGCGTCATCAGAAAGGGGTTGGTGATACCGTAATGCGCCGCCGCAATCCCTGCGGCATAGGCACCGGAGCCAAACAAGGCAGCATGGCCAAGAGTCGCAACGCCGCAATATCCGGTGACCAGATCAAGCGACAGAACGAGAAGCGCAATGGCGATGATCCGGGTCAAAAGCGCCAGATTGTCGGGAAACAGGAGATAGCCGACCGCTGCGAAAGCGATGATGGCGCCGATGCCGAGCAGATCGCGGCCGGTGCTGCGGTTCGGGGCGCGCGTCTTGGTGACGGTTTCGTGGTTCATGATCATTGTCATCCTAGCGCGCCCGTCCGGCAAGGCCACGCGGAAAAATGCAGATGATGGCGATGACCGCGAGGTAGAAGAAGAATTCGCCGAATTCCGGCATGAGGTAGCGGCCTGTCGTATCGATGCCGCCGAGCACAAGGCAGGCGAGGAGGGCTCCGGGGATGGAGCCGGCGCCACCAACGGAGACGACGACCAGGAAGGTCACCATGTAGCGCAGGGCGTAATAAGGCTCAACCGGCAGCAATTCGGCACCCAGCACACCGCCAAAAGCGGCAAGACCGACCGCGACCGAGAAGCTGACTGCGTAGATGATTTCAGTCCGCACGCCGAGAGCGGCAGCCATAGAGGCATTGTCGACGGAGGCGCGCAACTTGACGCCGAAGGCGGTTTTTTCGATCGCGTACCAGAGTGCACCGGCGACTGCCAGACCGCAGACGATGGCAAACAGGCGGTATACGGCGATCGTGCGGAAGCCGAGGTCGGCCGAACCTTGCAACGCGGGCGGCAACGGGATCGTTTTCAGCGTCGGGCCGAAGACATAGTTGGCGATGCCGATAATGCAGAAGGTGATGCCGATGGTCATTAGCACCTGTGTCAACTCGGGCGCGCCATAAATCCGCCGGTAAAGCAGCCGCTCGATCGGGATGGAGATGATTACGGTGCCGACAACAGCCAGAAGAACGGCGACGGCATAGTTGAGGCCAAGGTCTTGCGCTGCATAGGAGGCGATATAGCCGCCGATCATCGCGAAGGCGCCGTGGGCGAGATTGACGACGCGCATCAGACCCATGGTGACTGAAAGGCCAATCGAAATGACGAAGAGCACCATGCCATAGGCAAGAGCGTCGATGGCTATGCTGAAGGTCTGCATCGGGCGATGTCCACTCGGTTGTTGGCGGGAGATGGGAGAGCCCTCCCCTCCCCCCGCAATCGCGAAATCAGGGCAAGGTATCGGCAACACGGTCTTCGCCACTATATGCCGATACGATTTGCCGCCGGGACGTTTACTTGACGGCCGCGAGCCCAGGATCGCCCTGCTTTTCGAACGTCTGGATTTCCTTGTTGTAATAGGAACCGTCATCCGCCTTCGTCACTTCGCGTAGGTAGATGTTCTGCGTGATGTGCCGCGATTCCGGATCGATCGAAACCGGGCCGCGCGGGCTGATCCAGGACAGGCCCTTTACCGCATCAACGGCTTTCTGCGCGTCCTGTTCTCCGCCGGTCGCCTCGATCATCTTGTAGATGACATTCATGCCGTCAAACGCGCCGACCGAGGGGAAGGAAAGCTCGGCTGGATTGCCGATCGCCTTGGAGGCAGCTTCGATAAAGGCCTTGTTTTCCGGGGAGTCGTGGGAAACCGCATAGTGGAACGTCGTCTGGATGCCGAGGGCCGCATCACCGAGAGCCGGCAGGTCGGATTCCTGTGTCAGGTCGCCAGGCGCAAAAAACTTGATACCGGCAGCCTTCAGCCCATTTTCATTGTAGGCTTTTACGAAGCCGAGTGTCGTCGGACCGGATGGCAGAAAGGCAAAAACGCCCTGCGCTCCGGAATCCTTGATGCGCTGCATGATAGGACTGAAATCGTTGGTGGAAAGCGGCATGCGGATCGCTTCGACGACTGCCCCGCCCTCTTTCTCGAAGCCGGCCTTGAAGGCATTTTCGGCGTCGATGCCCGGGCCGTAGTCGCTGACGATGGAAATGACCTTGGCAACGCCAGCGTCATGCGCCACCTTGGCGATCGGCGTCGAGGTCTGCCAGGTGGTGAAGGACGTGCGCACCACCAGCGGGCTCTTGGTGACGATCGCAGATGTTGCGGCATTCATGACGATCAGCGGCACGTTCGCCTGTTTGAGGATCGGTGTGACCGCCATCGCATCTGGCGTGAAATAGAACCCGGCGAGATATTGCACCTTTTCCTTGACCACCAGTTCCTGTGCCAGCGCCTTGGATTGGGCCGGATCGGCAGCCGGCAGGTCGCGGTAGATGATCTCGACAGTGTCGTCGCCGATCGTCGTGCCGTGCATCGCCATATAGGCGTCGATACCCGCCTTGAAGTTTTTGCCCTGCAGCGCAAATGGTCCGGAGAATGGACCGACGACACCGATCTTGATCGTGTCGGCATAGGCACCACTACCCATGATGATGACCGCAAACGCGGCGATGATGGCCCGTTTCATGTTTCTCCTCCCTGAATGGCCGGCATGCTCCCGAAGAACCGGCACAGAATGACTGGCAAAGCAGCTGGTCTCAGTTTGTCATGCCGAATGGTAATGTAAAATGAAATATCAAAAGGGATTCCATATGCATTTGATTATGGTTCAGAGCCTTTGAGCGTGATCGCCGTGGCCATTGCGTTTACCGTTGCCGCATTTTCGGAAGCAGTTTTAGGCCGTTGAAGCGGTCAAATATACGCGACAAAACGGTGGTTGTAGTGGAGACTCTAAACCGGATGCGAGTGAGTCGCTTTTGGCTCCCCTCCCCCTCATTGGTCAGGACGTCGCCCAAATCAGAATTACACACATGAATCATTTCCTTGCGCGTTTTTCACTCTGGCACATTTGCAAAAACAGGAACGCTTTGGATTCATAGGCGAAACGTGTTGGCAAGCGCCGTAGATTCAGTTTCTAACCTCTCCGGTGTAAGCAACTGTTAACCAATAATTTCTTGCACGAATCGTTGCGTTGCGTATCGTCACGGTTATATCTCCCATCGGGCCATTTTACCGTGACGAAAGTTTTTCAACGTGAGCAATGCCATTCGAGCGTCCAAGATTGAGCGGAAGACCGTCGATGAGACGATCGGAGATCATGCGGCAATCATCAGCTCGCAGCTCCAGGCGATCAGCGAAGCGCTCTTTCCGCCAACGGCAAACAAGACCTTGCGCCGGTTCACCTCTGGCGAGGCAGCGAAGTTGATGGGCGTTTCGGATTCGACGCTGCGCAAGATGACGTTGGCTGGCGAAGGACCACAACCGGATCTGACCAGCAACGGCCGCCGTCTCTATACCCTACGCCAGATCAACGAATTGCGCGAAAAGATGGCGCAAACGGCGCGTGGCCGCGAAGCCTATAATTTTGTACCGCGCCGTGGTCCCGAGGATCATCTGCAGGTGATAGCCGTTACCAATTTCAAGGGCGGCTCCGGCAAGACCACGACCTCGGTCCATCTCGCCCAATATCTGGCGCTGCAAGGCTACCGTGTTCTGGCCGTCGATCTCGATCCACAGGCGAGCCTTTCGGCGCTGCTCGGTGTGTTACCGGAAACGGACGTGAAGTCGAACGAGACGCTCTATGCGGCGATCCGTTACGACGACGAGAAGCGGCCTTTGGCCGACGTCATCCGCAATACGTATTTTGATGGCCTCGATCTCGTTCCGGGTAATCTTGAACTGATGGAGTTTGAGCACACGACGCCCCGCGCCCTGACGACAGGTGCCCGGGATGCCGATGGGATTTTCTTCACGCGCGTTGCGCGCGCCCTCGATGAAGTTGCCGACAATTACGATGTTGTCGTGATCGACTGCCCGCCCCAGTTGGGTTACCTCACACTGAGCGGACTTTGTGCCGCAACCTCGATGGTGGTGACCATTCATCCGCAGATGCTCGACGTTGCGTCGATGAGCCAGTTTCTTCTGATGACGCATGATCTTCTCGCGGTCGTTCGCGAGGCGGGTGGCGAACTGAAATACGATTTCATCCGTTATCTGCTCACGCGCTATGAACCGCAGGATGCGCCGCAGACGAAAGTCGCCGCCCTCCTCCGCAATCTGTTCGATGACCATGTCATGACCAATCCGATGGTGAAGTCGGCGGCTGTCTCCGACGCCGGGTTGACGAAGCAAACGCTTTACGAGATCGGCCGCGAAAACCTTACCCGGTCAACATACGACCGGGCGATGGAAGCCCTTGATTCCGTCAACAGCGAGATCGAGTCCCTCATCCGACAGGCTTGGGGACGGACGCCAAGATGAGTTTGCTTCACGCGCCGCAGTTGATGTGTTGGGAACTCCCAACGACAGGTTTCCGAGACACCAAGGTGCTTGTTGGAACGACGGCGAGTGCGAGTTTTTCCGTCAGAACATCGTCGTTGGGAACTCCCAACGATCGCGCTTTACGATTGAATGAAGGTGGCCCGCTGTGAGCCGAAAAGATACCGTCAACACGCTGTTCATGCGAAAGCCCGAAGGATCGGCGCCGGTCGCTGGTGTCGAGAAGAACACCGATCGCGTCCGCAGCGGTGCGATCTCGGCGATGGGCGCATCGCTGCAGGAAATGACTGAAGGTGCTCGTAGTGCTGCAAGATTGCAGGAGCAACTGGCTTCCGGTTCGTCGGTGGTTGATCTTGACCCATCGCTGATTGACCACTCTTCGGTCAGCGACCGCATTTCCATCACTGTTGATCCGGGCTTTGAGTCGTTGGTCGATAGTATGCGCGAAAACGGCCAGCAGGTTCCCATCCTGGTCCGGCCGCAACCGAAGTCGCCCGGACGTTTCCAGGTCGCCTATGGCCGCAGGCGGCTGCGTGCAGCGGCGCTGCTTGGGCGAACAGTGCGGGCAATTGTCCAGACACTGACGGATAACGAGCTTGTCATCGCGCAAGGGAAAGAGAACCTCGACCGGCAGGACCTTTCTTATATCGAGAAGGCGCAGTTTGCGCGCCGTCTGGAAGATGGCGGTTATGATCGCACCACGATCATGGCGGCACTTTCGACCGACAAGGCTGATCTCAGCCGCTACATCAGCATAGCCAGAAGCATTCCCGAATACCTTGTTCAGGCGATCGGGCCGGCGCCAAAAGCCGGCCGGGCGCGGTGGGCGGCATTGGTGGATCGGGCAGAGCGCAAGCAGCATATGCTTGAAGCGCTGATCACCGGACCGGATTTTCTGGCCGGTGATAGCGACGCACGCTTTAGCCGTGTCTTTGAAATGCTTGGAGCCGAACCAGCAAAACGGAAGCCGAAAGCTCAGGAATGGAAAAGCCCACAGGGACGCAAGGCGGCGCGCATCGAGCGCGACGATGTCCAGACGCGAATCGTTTTTGACGAACGACAGGTTCCCGAGTTCGGCGGATATCTCGCCGATCGATTGGACGAACTTTATGCGGAATTTACGGCAAGCCTGAAACAGGGCGGTCGGCAATAGCTTATACCGGGTCCCTGCAGTGCAGGGGCCTTTAGATCAACCGCTATCGAAGGATAGTCACAAGGGAAAATTAGGCAAAGAAAAAGGCCCCCGAAATCTATTCCGGAAGCCCTTCTCGACTGTTTGGCGACTGAGAGAATCACACTTCCTGGAATCGTAGTCAAGTCTCTTCATCGAGATAGACGTCATTTCGACGTGCCGGATAGCTTTGTCCTTGCGAAAGGCAGAGGCGATGGAAAGTGGAAGTGTAACGACGCCTTTTGGGCGGCGGCCGATGACGCTTGGCATGTTGGCAAGCCAACTTGTGTCTCGGGATATCGAAGACGGTAAAAGCATCGATAAGTGGAAACTCTATCGGGCGCTGTGTGAAGCCAGGCCGCTGATTGGGGTGACCGACCGTGCGTTGGCGGTGATGAGCGCATTGCTCAGCTTCTACCCGAAAGATGAGCTGTCCGAGACCAATGGTCTTGTGGTGTTCCCATCAAACGCACAGTTATCTCTGCGATCCCACGGCATGACCGAACAGACGATCAGGCGCCACCTGGCGATTTTGGTTCAGGCCGGACTGATCGTCCGAAAAGACAGTCCGAATGGCAAGCGCTACGTGCGCCGGGGCAGTACGGGCGCTATCGACGATGCCTTCGGGTTTTCTCTTGCGCCACTGCTTGCCCGTGCCGACGAACTGGAGGAACTCGCAGCACAAGTGGTCGCCGAGCGGCTGCAGCTGCGGCGGTTGCGCGAACGGCTGACATTGTGCCGCCGCGACGTCGCCAAGCTGATCGAGGCTGCACTGGAAGAGGGCGCAAGCGGCAACTGGGAGATGACCACGACCCATTTCCGCGCTCTTGTAACGGCAATTCCCCGCACACCGACGGCAATGGAAGTGACGACAACGCTGGGTGAAATGGAAACGTTGCGGGAAGAGATCGTCAACCAATTGGTAATGCAGCTTAAAACTAAAGATATAAGCGGCAATCCCTTCCAAAATGATCGGCATATACAGAATTCAAATCCCGAATCTATTTCTGAATTTGAACCTGCCAATGAAAAATGGCAGGGCGAAAATTCAGAACCCGGACAAATGCCCCCTAGAACGGCGATGACGCGGCAAAAGCGTGATGGCGACGGCAAACCAAACAGCGCGGCTGCGACAACCGGCGAGGGCGAACAAAACTCCTCGGCGGCAACTGGCAAGGTGAAAGCCTTCCCGCTGGCTCTGGTGCTCCAGGCATGCCCGGAAATCATCCTCTATGGCTCTGGAGGAGCGATTTCAAGCTGGCGAGACCTGATGGCCGCCGCTGTTGTCGTGCGGTCGATGCTTGGGGTCAGCCCCGATGCCTATCAGCAGGCGTGCGAAATACTCGGGGCCGAAAATGCAGCGACGGTGATTGCCTGCATTCTGGAACGGGCAGGGCATATCAACTCCGCCGGCGGCTACCTGCGGGACCTGACGCGGCGGGCGGAAAAGGGTGAATTTGCCATCGGCCCGATGATTATGTCGCTTGCGCGGGCGAATGAAAATTCTCTGAGAAGGGCCGGCTAGAAAGGGCTGATTAACCTTTATTTTCTATTGAAAAGGGGTGTGCCCATTACGCGTGAATTTTGAGTGAGCAGGTCCCTATGCGTCTTTCCCGAACCAACTTTTCGAACGGCTTCGATAACACTGGGGATCAGCCCGCAGAACCGGACAATCATCTGGGAAAAGCGGAGCCGCAACGCCGCATCTACGGCGCTCCCGCCGATGTGAAAAGCGATGAAGGCCTCCTTGAAGCGGACACCGATGCGATGGCTGAAATTGAGGGGCGAGGGGAGGCCCCGGTGTGGCAGAGCGCTTTTGTGCTTGGCCCGAATGTGCGCTTCACCCGCACCCCGGAGAGTGTCTATTCGAAGCGGCCGGCCAGCGACCCCAGGAAGGATGCCGAGGAGACAGTCCCGGCTGAGCAACCGGTTGCCGAAGTCGTAGAAACTATCGCGGTAGTCGAAGACTATTTGCCGGTTATCGAACCCGTTCTTGACGACACGCTGGCTGTTTCCGGAATTCAGTTGCTTTCGCTGCGTTTGAGGCAGGAACTTGAAACATCCTTGAATGAAGCCCCTGCGGTCGAATATGCAGGTCTTGCCGATATCGACCTGGCGTGTTTTCCGGCTGGAGAGGAGCAAGTGTCTGGAGATCTGACCGAAGCGACGGTCAAGCGCACCGGTTCCTTCCTTTACGTGTCCGACGAAGTGTTCTGGGACACTCTGGATATGGAGGCCGATATCAATGCTCTGACGCCGGTCATGCATTGGCAGCCTCCAGAGGTTGTTTCTCCTGCGGGTTCGGTCACGGCACTTTATCGCGAAATCGGTGTTAAGGCGGCCGATCGTCCCGTTGCTGCACCCGTTGTCAGCCGGTCCGTGCCCATCACCGCGCCTTTACCGATTGTCGAAGAAGAAATCCGGCCGGTTGTTGCCGAGGTCGCAAGCCTGGTCGAACCCGTGCGCATCATTAAGCCGCCTGTGGCGGTTTCCAGACCGATCCGGGCTGTCCGTCCGGATACGTTCATGGCCATCCCCGAAATGACGACAGAACCTGGTGCAGCCGAATATGTCTTTCCCCCGATAGACCTCCTGCAGGAACCGTCCGTCCAGGAAACCGCGGTAATCACCCAGGAAGCGCTGGAGCAGAGCGCTGGCCTGCTCGAAAGCGTGCTTGAAGATTTCGGTGTCCGCGGCGAGATCATCGACGTTCGCCCCGGTCCTGTCGTTACGCTTTACGAATTCGAACCGGCGCCCGGTGTGAAATCCTCGCGTGTCATCGGTCTTTCCGATGATATCGCCCGCTCGATGTCGGCGCTGTCGGCGCGTGTTGCCGTTGTGCCAGGCCGCAATGTCATCGGTATTGAGTTGCCGAACCCGGTGCGGGAAACGGTGTATTTCCGCGAACTGATCGAGTCGGAAAACTATCAGGAGACGCGCTTCAAGCTGGCGCTTTGCCTTGGCAAGACCATTGGTGGCGAACCGGTCATCGCCGAACTTGCGAAAATGCCGCATCTTCTGGTCGCCGGGACGACGGGCTCCGGCAAATCGGTCGCCATCAACACGATGATCCTGTCCTTGCTCTACCGGCTGAAGCCGGAGGAATGCCGGCTGATCATGGTCGATCCAAAGATGCTGGAATTGTCGGTTTATGACGGCATCCCGCATCTCTTGACGCCTGTCGTTACCGACCCGAAAAAGGCAGTGATGGCTTTGAAATGGGCCGTGCGGGAGATGGAAGACCGGTATCGCAAGATGTCGCGGCTCGGTGTGCGCAACATCGATGGTTACAATGCACGCGCCGCAATGGCCCGGTCAAAGGGCGAAACGATCCTGTGTAGTGTCCAGGCCGGCTTTGATCGCTCGACCGGCGAGCCGATTTTTGAACAGGAGGAAATGGATCTCGCACCGATGCCTTACATCGTCGTCATCGTCGACGAGATGGCCGACCTGATGATGGTCGCCGGCAAGGAGATCGAAGGCGCGATCCAGCGTCTGGCGCAGATGGCACGTGCTGCCGGTATTCACCTGATCATGGCGACACAGCGCCCGTCGGTCGATGTTATCACTGGCACGATCAAGGCTAATTTCCCGACCCGCATCTCCTTCCAGGTGACCTCGAAGATCGATAGCCGCACCATTCTGGGCGAGCAGGGCGCCGAGCATCTGCTGGGGCAGGGGGATATGCTGCATATGGTCGGCGGCGGCCGGATCGCCCGTGTGCACGGGCCGTTCGTCTCCGACGAGGAAGTCGAAAAGGTCGTCGCACACCTGAAGACGCAGGGGCGCCCGGAGTATCTCGGTACGGTGACAGAGGATGCCGAGGAAATCGACGGGCCGGTGGAAGAGGACGCTGCGGTCTTCGACAAGGGTGCAATGGCGGAAGAAGACGGCAACGACCTCTACGACAAGGCGGTCAAGATCGTTTTGCGCGACAAGAAATGCTCGACGTCCTACATCCAGCGCCGCCTGCAGATCGGTTACAACAGAGCCGCGTCGCTGGTCGAGCGGATGGAGCGGGAAGGGCTGGTCGGATCGGCAAACCACGTCGGCAAACGATCGATCCTGTCCGCAGGCCGCGAAGTCGCAGAAATGCCAACCGGCGATGAAGAATAGGCGGGCTGGCGGTTCCGGCGTATAGGGTGTTGTGAACTTCGGTGGGATCGGCGCTGTTCCTAGGTGTTCAGTCCCGGCATTTGATGGATCGGACTTGACCTGAAACGTTCGGGTTCCATTGTCCAGCATTTGCAGATGAATTCGTATGGAGTGAGGCCTTCGAGTGTCTTGAGGCGGCGCCCGAAATTGTAGGCTGCGACGAAGTCTTTGAGGTGCGTTCTCAGTTGGGCATGGTCATCGTAGTGGAAGCGTTTTACGGTTGCGTCCTTGATGGTGCGGTTCATCCGCTCGACCTGACCATTCGTCCAGGGATGTTTCACCTTGGTCAACCGATGCTCGATACCGTTTTCGTCGCAGACCCGATTAAAGATGTGGCCGAAATCGTAGATGTCACGGGTGCGATTGGTGAACTGAATTCCGTTGTCCGTCAGCACGGTATGAATTGCGTAAGGAACGGCTTTGACCAGATTGCGCAGGAACTGGGCTGCGGCCATCTTGCCTGCCTTCCCGTGCAGTTCGACATAGGTAAACTTGGACGTCCGGTCGATGGCGACGAAGAGGTAGAGTTTGCCCTCGGCGGTCTGAACCTCAGCAATATCAATGTGAAAATAGCCGATGGGATAGGACTTGAATTTCTTCTTGGCCGGCTTGTCACCCTCGACCTCTGGCAGTCTGGAAATCTCGTGCCGTTGCAGACATCGGTGCAGCGATGAGCGCGTCAGGTGAGGAATGGTCGGCTGAAGAGAATAGAGGCAATCGTCGAGTGGCAGCAGAGTATGTCTGCGGAACGCGACAATCACGGCCTCTTCCTCAAGTGGCAAGACTGTCGACTTCGGCTCTTTGGGGCCGGTGGCCAGATCGGAAACAAAAGTCCGTTTCTTCCACTTCGTAACCGTCTTCTGGTTGATCCCATAGTGCTTCGAAAGCGCCCTCAGGCTCTCTTGACTATTTTGCATTACTCGACGGACTGCCTCAGTCGTCGTGGCGCTGCCGTGTAAAATCTGCCCCATAGTGCATCCCTCCAGGCATGGGAAAATAATGCACCATCAAAACCCGGGATCAAACAACTAGGCCAACGGTAGGGGAGCCTGCTGGGTATTCTGTAAAGCAGAGTACCGGAACTACCGGAAAGCGAATTCGCTGATAGGGTCAGTGATTTTAGGTACGGTTGTCGAGGTTAAATGATATGCGACCGATAATGCAACATTATCGGTCGTTGTAACCACGTTACGAGTGGTGCGCTTATTTGAAAAAAAGTCCGGTTTAAGTACACGGTCCGAAATCACTTAAGCCGGAGATCGACCATGATAACGCAGGCAACTTTGAAGTCCTTGACTTTGCGTGTCCCGACCGTCGGCCCATGAATTAGAGCCGTCGCCGCGATCAACACATCGACTCCATCGCGCCGATCGGGAACCCGCATGCCCCGAAACCTGACTGGGTCGAGGCACGCGGCCAGCGTGTCGAAGATCAGTTGGTACGATAACGTGCCAGCCAGTGTGCATAAGGTGGCGGCAGCGTCGCCCAGGCCGGATTTTCGATGTCCAACGCTTTGGCTGCGGCATAAGGCCAGTGCGGATCTGTAAGAAGCGGCCGGGCCAGCATCACCAGGTCGGTCTTTCCACTCTGGATGAGCGCGTCGGCCTGCTCGGGATCGCTGATGAACCAGCTGGTCGATGCTGGCAGGCCAGTTTCTGTGTGGACGCGTGCGGCTGTCTCGGCCAGGAAATTCGGCCCCCAGGGAATCTGGGCCTGGGGTGTGGAGAACCCGACGCTAACATCGATGGCGTCAAGACCTGCGTCCTTGAAACGGCTGACCAGGGCGATCGATTCCTCGAGGGTTTCTTCATCGCGACCGTCGAACTCGATCACGCCAAAACGAGCGGTCAGCGGAAGATTCTCAGGCCAGACTTTGCGAACAGCCGCGAGTGTTTCCAGCAGAAAACGGCCGCGGTTTTCGGCACTTCCGCCATACTCGTCCCTTCTCTGGTTAGAGTGGACTGAGAAAAAGCTCTGCGCCAGATACCCGTGCGCGAAATGCAGCATGAGCCATTCGAACCCGGCATCGCGCGCGCGTGCTGCCGCAGCCACGAAATCCTGCTGTACGCGAAGAATGTCTTCCTTCGTCATCTCGGTAGGCACTTTGCCGAGATCTCCGCCAAAGGCCAGCGCCGATGGTGCGATGGTCGGCCAGCCGCGCGGGTCGCCATCGGCAATATGATCGTCGCCTTCCCAGGGGAGATTGGCGCTCGCCTTGCGGCCGGCATGGGCAATCTGGATGCCAGGCGTAGAACCTGCAGCCTTGATAGCCTGGACGATCGGGCGAAGCGCTTCGGCTTGGGCGTCGTTCCAGATGCCGACATCGCCGGGCGTAATCCGGCCCTCCTTTGAGACGGCGCTTGCCTCAAGGACGACCAGACCCGAGCCGCCACGCGCCAAGCCCGCGTAGTGGGGAAGGTGCCAATCGGAAACCACGCCGTCCGTCGCCATGTACTGGCACATGGGCGAGACTGCAATGCGATTGCGTAGGGTAACGCCCTTGAGCTTGAAGGTGTCGAAAAGTCTTGGCATTCGTAAACTCCAGTGAAAAGGTCAGCCTGATCTATCCATTCGTTAGTTCGATTACAATAGAACAATAGCGAGAAGGCGAGATCGGTGATAAAGATGGTGATATGAGAATCATGAAGCATCCAGCCCTGCACGAGATCAGCATCGAGCAAGTGTTCTACGCGCTTAGCGATCCCGTTCGTCTTGAGATTGTGCAGAAGCTCTGCGTTACAGACGAAGCAACCTGCAGTGCGCTAGATGGTGGCCGGCCAAAATCCAGCGTATCGCATCACTTTCGGGTGTTGCGTGAAGCAGGCCTTGTGTGGACACGCAATGAAGGCGTCTCACATATGAACGCACTTCGGCGTGCCGAGCTGAATGAGCGCTTCCCTGGCCTGATAGACGTTGTTGAGGCCGCGATCCACAGCAGGGCAGGGCAGGGTGCGGCCTAAGTCCGCCTCGTGATCAAACTGACCAAACTGCGCTTCGGAGAAGTCTGCCAACAATGCCATTCCTGCTCGGCGTCGGGCAATGGCGCGAGCAGCAAGTCCCAACCTCCCGACAACGTCGTCCGTAGGCAGCAAGACATCGCGCTCTCGAACGCTGCGACACGTAACATGATGCCTCTGATCCGCGCGTCAACATGTGGCGGCCGGACGCTACTGTCTCGGTCACGACTCGTGGGGGATTGCACTTTCAAAACAAGAATTGCTTTCCCTTCATACTCGCCGGTATAGGCACTCCGAGCCTAGACAAAACAGTGGGTGCGAGGTCGAGTTGGTCGAGGAGGGTATCGACAGGCAGGCCATCGCCGCTGCCGAACCAGTAAAACGCAAAGTCCTGCATGTCGTCATCATGGCCGCCGTGATGTCCGCGGCCGGTCTGGCCATGGTCAGCTGTCACGATGACTTCGTAGCCATTCTTGCGCCAGCGCGGCAGGAAAGCGGCAAGCTGAGCGTCGATTGTAAAGCAGGCAGCGTCCATCTGCGAGCAATCGTGGCCATATCGATGCCCCATACTGTCCAGCGTACAAGTGTGCAGGATGCCGTAGTCGATGGAATGCCGCTCGGTCAGCATGGTGAGCGTTGCGAACAGATCGAGATCGCTGGGTGTCATCTGGTTTTGGTGGTTGTAGCCTGCCATCGTATGAAAACGGCCGTGATGTATGGGGCCAGCCGCCTCGTCATACTCGATGTCACGCACCATATCGAAGGGCGCGCGTTGAAAAAAAGTTGACCAGAACGAATGGGTGACGGCGCCTGTCTTGCCGCCGGCCTTTGAAACTTCGGAGAAGATGTCGGGCTGCTCGACGCGAAAGAGCGTCTCGTTGGACAGGACGCCGTGGACCTGGGGCGGCACGCCGGTATGGATCGAGGCGTAGCAGGATGCCGAGGTGGAGGGCAGCACGGAGCGCATCTTCCAGACCTGCGCCTCGCCGGCCTGGACCCAACCCTCGAGATTGCCCATGAGCCGCCGCGCGGTGCGCCAGGGCTGGCCGTCGAGAATGATAAGCAGAAGTTTGCTGCGAAGAGGCATGGTGCTGTTCGGTTACCTGTGCTGGCAGGATGCGCCGCCTTTTCTCAAAGGCGGCGCGGCGGGTGGTGTTGCTGACGATGTTTCAGGCGTTGAGCCAACAGCGCAGCGGCGCGTCTCCATTCATCAGTTCCCCGGCCGGATTGTCCACCCAGCCCGCGACGTTTTCGCTGACCCCGTCGATGAAGTCGTTAAACATCGGCACGATCAATCCACCTTCGTCCCGCATCATGACTGCCATGTCCTGGTACATCCCCCGCCGCTTGGTCTCGTCCAGTTCTCCGCGCGCTGTGATCAACATCTTGTCGAAGCTCACATTCTTGAAACGGGTATCGTTCCAGTCGGCTGTCGAGAGGTAGCCTGTCGAGTACATCTGATCCTGCGTCGGCCGCCCGCCCCAATAGGAGGTCGCAAAGGGCTGGGTATTCCATACGTTCGACCAATATCCGTCACCCGGCTCGCGTTTGACCTCAATGTCGATGCCGCCTTTCTTGGCGCTTTCCTGGTAGAGGACGGCTGCATCCACAGCGCCGGGGAAGGCAACCTCGGACGTGCGCAGCAGGATGCTGCCTTTGTGGCCGGATTTCTTGAAGTGGAAGGCGGCCTTGTCGGGGTCGAAGTTGCGCTGTTCGATGTCTTCGAAAAGCGGATAGGCCTTGTTTATCGGCGTATCGTTGCCGATCGAACCATAGCCGAAGAGAATGCGCTTGAGCATCGTTTCGCGATCCATCGCGAATTTCAGGGCGAGACGCAGATCCTTGTTGTCGAAAGGGGCGGTGTCGCAGAACATGTTGAAGGGATAGAAGCCGCGGCCTGCAACGTTCTTGATGGTGACCTTGCGCATGTTCTTGAGCAGGGGGACGGTCTTTGGCTCGATGCGGTTGATCATGTGGACCTGGCCGCTCTGAAGGGCCGCGATCCGTGCAGTAGCGTCGTTGATAACGACGATTTCCACCTGTTCTGCAAAGCCGACCTTGCCGGTTTCCCAGTAATTTTCGAAACGGGTCGCGTTATAGCGCACCCCGGCTTCGCTGCTGGCAAGCTTGTAGGGCCCTGTGCCAATCGCGGCTTCCGGTGCGCCGGCTCCGCCATTTGGCTGAATGACCAGATGATAATCGGTCATCAGGAACGGCATGTCGGCATTGCTTTCCTTGAGCGTAAAGACAACCGTATCGCCGTCCACATTGACGGTGTCGATGTCCTCGAGGATGCCGAGCGCGCCGGATTTCGACTTTGCATCCGTATGCCGTTCGATCGTCGCGGCGACGTCTTGCGGGGTCAATGTCCTGCCATCGTGGAACTGCACGCCCTTGCGAATTTTGAAGGTCCATGTCTTGGCGTCGGGCGCGGCAACCCATTCTTCCGCAAGCACTGGAATGGGCGAACCGTCCGGCGCCAGCCAGACAAGCGTTTCGCCCCAGAGATGATTGACCATCGCGGAGACCTGGTTGGTGGCCAGACCCGGATCGAGGCTATCGGTCGATGCGCCGCCCTGCATGCCGACCTTGAACGTGCCTCCACGCACGGGCCCTTCGGCGCGCACAGCCGTGGACAAGAGGGACCCGGCCATCGCAACACTCGCACCCAGAGCAGCACTGCGCCCGAGAAAATCACGGCGCGACAGCCGGCTTTTTGCAACGAGGTTTGAAAGGTAGGTCAATTCATCCATCGATAGTCCCCCGTTACGGACAAAATCTGCCGGGTCACGGCCCGTTCAGCGATGCCCTTTTGAAAATCGTATGTGGATATTGCCCGGAAAGAATGCTGGATACATATCCAGAAAACGGAAATATGACCAGTCCACTTGTCATGGCCGTGAAACACCCGATGGAGATGACTTATCGCGCGCGTGATCGACGGGTCCAGTTTGGACGGGCTGATACTCGATGCAAAGAGTGCGCTGCCGCTCTACCTGCAACTTTATGACGGGTTGCGGCAGATGATTCTGTCCGGGGCCATTCCGGGCGGGACGCGCATCCCGTCATCCCGGGTGTTATCGGAAAGCCTGGGGATTTCCCGGTTCACCGTCGTGACGGCGCTCGATCAGCTGATCGCGGAAGGATACCTGAATTCCGCGCGTGGCAGCGGAACCTATGTCGAAACCGTCCCAAGGCGCACCCCCAGCGCCTCCAATATTGCCCTGCAGCGCGAGCCAGCTTCGCGCCAATTTGATGGATTGATTTCGCGGCGCGCAAAGGCCCTGTCATGGCGCAGTTCGCTTACCCTCAACGATGGATCTCAATATCTGCACATGGCCACGCCCGATCACCGGTTGTTCCCGGTGCAGATATGGTCACAGCTGACGAAAGAGGTGTTTACCGAGTGTGATTTTCGCATCGTCAATTATCGCGAGATCCTCACGCCCTCCCTGCTCGAACAGCAGATTGCCCAGCATATAGCCATCAGCCGCGGCATTAGATGCGATCCCGAGGAGGTGGTGACCACGCTCGGTGCACATCACGCTGTTAATCTCCTGGCAGAACTGCTCCTCGATCCGGGAGATACGATCGCCTTTGAAGAGCCGGGAATGGCGGCGATCCGGTCGATCTTCCAGTCCTATGGCTGCGAAGTGTTGCCGATGCATGTCGATGCTTCCGGACCCAATCCGCACATGATTGATCGGCGCGACGTCAAGCTGGCCTTTGTCACGGCCGCCAAGCAGCAACCGATGACGATCGCCATGCCGATGAAACGAAAGCTGGAAATGCTGCATTGGGCTGCCGATTGCGGCACTTTGATCGTCGAGGATGATCTGGGCAGCGAGTTCCGTTATCAAGGTGGTCCCATTCCACCCCTCAAGGCTCTGGACCAGGCCGGCCAGGTCATCTATGTCGGGGCGTTCAGCATGTCCTTGCTGCAATCTTTGCGCGTCGGCTACATGATCATGCCGAGAGCGCTTGCCGAGAAATGCCGCCGGTTGATCCAGGTCCGCTATCGGGCATTACCACAGTTTACCGAGCAAATCGTTGCACGCCTCATCGAGGACGGCCACTACAGCCGTCACCTTCATCGCATGCGCCGGATCTACGCAAAACGCCAAAACCGGCTGCTGCAAATCATTCGTTCCGATTTCGCGGATGTCTTCGAGCCACCTGAGTTCGCGTCTGGATTTTACATCCTTTGCTACTATAGGGATCAGTCAATCGACGAAGATTCAGTCCTGATCCGATGCCGGGAGCATAATCTTGGCGTCGAGCAGCTGTCCTACTACTATTCCAACAGAACATCGCCACGAAAGGCACTCCTCATCGGTTTTGCTGCATCAAACGAGGAGGAGATCGAGCTGGGAACTAAATTGCTGAGAGGCTGTATTGACCATCGGTCATCTCCCACTGGCTGATACATTGTTAAACTCGATCCACCAGATGCAGTGATTGAGCAGCGAGGGGACCTGTGGGTGGGATGCATTTCTGCGCTGACTTGGTTACATGTGTTCGGCTTCGAGGGCAAAGGGTGTTGGGTTTCATCAGTACATGCCCCATTTTTCCGTATCCAATATAATTGATTGTCTACGAGACAACTTTTGTCGCTCTGGTTGAATCACGGCGAAATGGAAAAACGGGTCCAGTTCGTACGAAAATCAACACTCAGCACTGCGCTAGCCGATTACAGGTGTGTTTATCCTCTGGAGCCCCTCATCACCGTCGCCGCAACCGTGTCGCTTACCCGTCGTGTCTCCAGGTTTCTCGGCTCGTGCGAAGCTTTTCCAGAACATCATCGACGGGAGCAAACGGTCGATTTATGCAAAGATTGCCGTCGCGCTAGTGATCAGCAAGATGGCACCCACTAGGGCAATTCCGACGGTCTTTTTGCTTTTCGCAAGCGCGGCGGTGCACAGTAGGCTGTAATAGGTCAAATTCAGGCCAGCCCAAAGCGTGATGTCGGATAGGGGCCACGGCGTGGTGAAAGCGGAGGTCGCCGGCGGAATCTGAGTCAGCAGATTGCTGGCCAGCACGCAGAAGGCCACCTCTCGCCGATGCCCCATGATATGATCGTCGAGCGTGTCCGTCTCAGTGGCCTTCGGAAAGACCTGGGTGGCGGCGAAATAGTAGAGCAACGCGACAAGTGCCACGGCGAAAGCGGCCAGATAGCTGATCTCAGCCAGCTCGCGATAAGCCCATGCGTTCATCCAAAACGTGATGAGATCAACGAGAAGGAGTGTGCCGAACAATGGAGCGACGAAGCCCAACCTGCGCGTTTTGCGTTCGTCATAAGCGCGCGAAAAGCCAGACGCGACTTCTGCGACGGCCAGACCTAGCAGTAGGCCGTAAAAGGCGAACATGAAACCGAAGGCTTCGCTCACGGAATGCTCCTCAAGAGGCTGGATAATTGTTATTGAAGGCCAACGTCGCAATCTGCGCTGACTTCACCGCTAGCATGGCTTACGGTTGAGATCAGAACCTGGCGCGAAGACCCATCTGGAGCGATATCGTCTTGAACGACGCACCGGCGGCGTTTCTGTAGAGGGTCGCCTTTCCGGTCGCTGTATCGATAGAATTCATATCGCCTCTCTTGCGGAAAACAGTCTCAAGATTGCTAGCGAGATAGATCGACGCCGTGTCAGTAAGTTGGTAGTCAATTGCTGCATTGAGCATCAGGACAGGCGCGGCATTCATACCGCCGAACACACGCGTCTCGGTAAGCCAATGGTCGTCCTGATCGTCGATGCCCAGGGTCATGCCGCCTTTGACCCCGCCGGACAAGGTCAGGCGATCGAAGTTCGTCGAACCGTCGAATCCGAGAAAGATCGTCGGAATCTTCTGTTTGTAGGAAATGCCTTTGAGGCCGTTAGGCAATTCGCCAATGTCGTTGCGCACGCCGCCATCGCTGTAGATGTACGAACCACCAAAGGCCTGCCAGCGAACCTCGGTGTATTTGAAGCCGCCGCCGAGACTGACATTGCTGCTCTCATCAGTGAAAATGTTCCGGCCGACTTCAAGCGCACCGCTGACATAGTAGTCCAGGTGCGTATCGGGATGAACGGAGCGGTCGCTCCAGCCGTCTTTGCTCTGATTGACGGCGAAGCCTGGCACCCAGTCATAATCGACCATGTGGCCATCGCCGCCAAAACCAAGATCCAGTCTGCCCTTGACGTGCCAGTCTGCGCCGAGGTCGGCCCCTGCCGAGGCCGTGTAGAGAACGACACCGTCGGTGTCCCAGTCAAGCTGGCTCGCTTTGTTGTTGCCCAGGTAGACATATTCATGTGCTTCGATGTTCATGAGACCAACGCCGCCAGACAGCCAGAAGCCGTCGGGGGTGCTCGCTAACAGATTATCTGCGCGCGCAGCCGACGCTCCAAGTATCAAGACCATCAGCATGCACCGAAGTATCTGAAGCGTCATATGCATGAATCCCCAACAAGAACTGGGCTCGTTTCTTGCTCTATTGGAGGTCTCCTGCAATGGCGGGATATCCCTAAACTTAAAATTGAGAAGGTGTGTTGCAGATTTGCACTACGATGAGATTGGCCGCATTTTTCTGTGATGCCATCCGAGAGGCAATGGTGCGTCCATTGCCTCCATTTCTGCTTTTATTTTTTGCTTCGGAGCTCCGTTACGGGCGTCCTTACCGACGGCGCAATATCGGTCGCGCCGTCACAGCATATGACTGGATTTTCCTCGATCACCGTCGAAAAGTAGCTCTGATGGGAAGCTTTGATTGGAGTGGCTTGCGCGAGAAGGCCGCGCTTTTGCTATTGCGAAGATTTTCAACCACAGTAACGCCGAGCATGTTTTAATGGGAAGCTGTCGGTTCGGCAAACGACCGGCGAGGGCGAGGAAAGCTCGGCTTGCTATACCCTCCTTACGTTCGCGCGGGGCCGATAGCTGGAAGGTCCACATGTTCATTAGTGCCTGCGAAACTACGCGCTTCTGCTTGGCTGATCAATCGTCTCAGCTTTCTTGGTTCTAGCCCTTCAGGACTTGCGGTATTGTACGATGCGGGGAAGGTGAGAGATGCATCGATACTGAAATGGGGCCGTGACGAAAACGAGTGCTTCAGATGTCGGCCGAGCTTTCCACAAATTGGCTCTGTCAAACAGCTGTCGAAATGCGCGTTAACTGATTGCCGCGAGTAATTGGACTTGCGGAGGCGCCACAACACATACGGGCCGAGCGCCGATCAAGAACTCCGCCGCCATTGTCCCGGCGTTGTGCCGACGACAGTTGCGAACACGCGAGTGAAATGGCTTTGATCCGCAAACCCGCAGGCGATGGCGACCTCGGCGAGCGGCGAGTTGGACGTTCGCAGTAGCCCACGGGCCCGGTTTATCCGCTCACCGAGAAGCCATTGATACGGTGTCATCCCGGTTGTTTCCCGAAACGCCCGAATGAAATAGCCACGTGACAGGCTGCAGGCCTCCGCAACTTGCGAGATCGAAATGTCGCCTTCGAGGTTTTCAAGAAGAATGCTCTTGGCCAGATCCTCGTGCGACCGCGAGAGGGTTCTGATCCGGACAGGGGGCGAGTTTCCTTGTCCGCCGTAACGCTGAACCAGATAGGTGCCGATCGCCGTTGTCATCTGATCGACAAACAGCGCGCTTGTTTCCTCCGGTCTTTCGAGTGCCGGGATCAGCGCACGGGCAAGATTGGCAAGCACGATGTCCTTGGACGCGGTGTCAGCTGAAAGCGAGGTCACTCCGGCCAGTTCGGCCTCATCGGCATACTTGATGAGCGACGCCTGCGAAATCTCGAACAAAAGAAAATCGAAAGGCGTGTTCAGATCGGCTTTGTAGGCTTCGGAGAGATCGCGGATGTAGATCGAGTTTTCGGCGAAGTCGTGGGTCGTCACATGATGCTGGTGGAAGATGCGGCGCCTATGGCCTGCGACCGACGACACACCGACGACGAAGCCCCGATCGCTTGCCGATGTCATGACCTGATCGAGTTGGATAACGTTCGTTGCCTTGCGAAAGATGGCGACGTCAGAAGTGGTCAGCGACTGATTGATCGCCAATTGTTTCAAGGAACAACCGAACCCATCGGTCACCCGTTCAGCGGGAAATCCGATATTATGGGTGGGAACTTGGGCCAAGACGCATTACCTCGCTCTCGAAACATCGGATGCTGTAGCAGGGCTATCCTGGTTGTCAGAGATTTACGTGACGAACAACCGGTCGAATTTCCTCGGCGAGGATGCTTTTCTACAAGATAGCCGCTTGAATGACGGATAGATACGTCCAAATAGCGGAGCGTGGGTTACAGAGTTAGAATTCGCTGTTCAGATGATGAAGACGAATGTGAGTGAAGTGTTGGCGGCTAGCGACAGAATTTCGGCGAGTTTCGGCGTTGCGGAAGCGAAGGCACTGCTGATCAGGCCGCTTAGCGACGCGACGCTTTCCGTCGTTCATCTTGGGCGCTCCTACGGCGATGGCGATGATCCGATCATCCTCTCGCCGGACGACGCGTTTCTGGTCATGCTCTATCTCGTCGATGTCGATCATTGCGACGTTTGGCCTGATCGGCCGTCGGCGCCGTTGAAGAGGTATCCAAAAGGCTCGATCTGCCTAATCAGCCTGAAGGACGGTGCTGCAATTTCAGTTCGTGGCCACTTTGAAGCCCTCGCGTTTCATATCCCGAGCGCGCATCTTGCAGAGCTTACGGATGAAGCAGGCGAACCGCGGGTCGATAATCTTGTGACCTGCCGCGGGATTGACGATCAGGTGATCCGCAATCTTGGGGCAGCTCTGATGCCGATGTTCGACATGCCGGACGAGGTAAGGGATACACTGCTGCCGCATATCGGACTGGCCTTCAACGCCCATCTCGCGCATCGCTACGGACGGTCGCCGGCCCAGTACCTCGCTACCTCTGGCCGACTTTCTCCCACACAGGAAAGACGCATCAAGAACTACATGGCGGCAAATTTATCGCGCGACATAAACATCGATGAGATTGCCGATGCGAGCGGGTTTTCTTCCGGCGATCTGGCTTCCGGCTTTATGAAGACGACGGGGCATTCCGTGCGTGAATGGCTTTCGACAAATCGGGTGACCAGGGCCCAAAGCCAATTGAGCAAGACGGGTGAGAGTATCGCCAGCGTGGCGCAACTATGCGGCTTTCCCAATGAGGGCGCATTCATCGAAGCCTTTACAAGCTCTGTTGGAGTTAGCCCGGCTAACTGGCGCTTGCGCAACCGGCACTGACAGGTTTCAGGGGAGGGTTCTCCTGTGGTGCCGGCAGCCAAAGCGCCTTCGGCACCACTCCGTCCGTTTACTGTGCTGCAGCTTCGATGATCTTCGCAACCGTGCCGGGATGTGAGACCATGACGACGTGAGACGCGCCTTTGACGACAACCGTCTCTTTTGAATTGGCACGCTTGGCCATCCAGGCCAGGGTCTCTGGTGGGATGTTCTTGTCCGCATCACCGTAAACGAACCAGGACGAAATGTCCTTCCAGCCCGCATTGCTATTAGCCTGCCCGAGCGCGAAGTCTGTTACCGGACGCTGGGTGGCGGCCATGAGCTTTGCATCCTTTGCAGGAACATCCGCCGCAAACTGATCATGGAACTTAGACTGCTGGATGTAGAGGTCCTTCACACCATCTGCCAGTTCGACGGGTTGGGCCAAGGTGGGTGGCAGGGTACTTCCAGGGAACTTGCCAGTCAGCGCAAGCGCTGATTCACCCACATCCGGAGCGAACGCAGCGACGTAGACCAGTGACTTGATGTTTCCACCCTTCGAAGCCGCCTCCGAAATGACCGAGCCGCCATACGAGTGGCCTACGAGGACGACGGACGTTTTCAGCCCGGCAACGATGCGGCGGACATAGTCGCCGTCGCCTTTGACGCTGCGCAACGGGTTCGCAACCGCCACAACCGGGTACCCATCCTTTTCAAGTTTCGCGATGACGCCGCTCCAGCTTGAGGCGTCGGCGAATGCGCCGTGAACAAGGACAATGGTCGGCTTCGGGCCTTCAGCGGCAAAAGTCGATCCCGCAGCAAAGGACGCAGCAAATACGGCAAGGCCTAGTAGCGATTTCAACATGATAAACACCTTTGTTTGGATTTGATCAGCGCCGCCTGTAGACCTCCATAAGGTGCTACAGGCGGTTTTGATGTCAAAGTGGAATGCGTTCAGTTGTTGCCTTAAGCCTTGATGAATGCGAGGAGGTCTGCATTTAGAACCTCGGCATTGACGGTCAACATCCCATGTGAGAAGCCGGGATATGTCTTTATGGCCCCATCCTTCAAAAGCTTGATGGACTTATGCGCAGCGTCCGCGATCGGAACGATCTGGTCGTCTTCACCATGCAACACCAGCGTGGGCACGCTTATTGCCTTGAGGTCTTCGGTCTGGTCGGTTTCGGAAAACGCCTTGATGCCGTCGTAGTGGGCTTTTGCGCTGCCCGTCATGCCCTGACGCCACCAATTCTGGATCACGCCTTCATGCGCCGTCGCACCGTCGCGGTTGAAGCCATAGAACGGGCCGGAAGGAACGTCGCGGAAAAATTGCGCCCTGTTGGCGGCCAGTGCCGAACGGAAACCGTCGAAGACTTCTATCGGCAGGCCTTCCGGATTGGAGGCGGTCTTCAGCATCAAAGGCGGTACGGCAGAAACGAGTACGGCCTTGGCGACACGGCCGGCCGGCTCGCCAAACTTGGCGACATACCGGGCGACCTCGCCACCGCCTGTCGAATGGCCGATATGAACGGCATTCTTCAGGTCGAGCGCCTCGACGACGGCAAATGCGTCGGCGGCATAGTGATCCATGTCATGGCCGTCAGACACCTGTGCCGAGCGGCCGTGGCCACGCCGATCATGGGCAACGACGCGGTAGCCCTTTGCAAGGAAGAACAACATCTGGGCATCCCAGTCGTCTGATGAAAGCGGCCAGCCGTGATGAAACACTATCGGCTGTGCGTCTTTCGGACCCCAGTCCTTGAAGAAGATGTCGGTGCCGTCTGTGGTGGTAACGAAGCCCATGGTATTTTCTCCTGTGGTTGCCTGGATGGTGGCCGCAGCGGATGCTGCGCCGGTGGAACGAAGTGGAAGCGCGATGCCAGCGGCAAGAACAGCGCCGGAAAGAAGGACATCACGTCTGCTGAGAGTGAAATTTCTGTCGGCCATGTCTGCTCCTGCGCTCTGATGCGGTTATGGCGTTGCGGTGTTGTTGGAGGCATCTTCGGCCACAAATACTCCGTCAACAATTGCAATAAAACTGTCTATTCTGTTGTGATTTATGCAATTATTCTAGCGTGCAAGGATGACCTTTTGATCAGGTCGCTCTGCCAGGCTTGTTGATTGCGAGCAGATGCCGAACGACGGGTTTTTCAGGGCCGCTGTGGAATGTGAGGACTTTGCTCTGCAGGTCTGCGTCGGCGTTGGATACCCGTTTGTGCTGTCTCATGTGTTCCGCCCAGGATTCGACCATGAACCACTCGGTGATCTTATCAGGATTGGCAGAATCTTCTGTGACGCCCCAGCCATAGGCTCCGTCCCGACGGCGTTCCGACGACATGTCGTTGAGAGCATGCAGGAACTTGGTGCGGTTGTGTTTCTCGACGTGGTAGTCGATCAGAATGAGCACGGGGCCGCGGTCGTTTGCAACGGGCTCTGCGACGAGAGGCTCCGGCCAATGGTTGGATGACACTAGGTCCGCCTCGCCTGACGGTAGCTTAATACGGTGCATGATGAAACCGGCGACGAGCAATCCCGCGGCTCCGATCAGCAACGTGCCGGGTACGCCGGCCGCTTCCGCAACGGCACCCCATCCAAGGCTGCCAGCCGTCATCGCGCCGTTGAAGACGGTCAGATAGACGGCAAGGCCACGGCCTCGCACCCAGTTCGGCAGAACGGCCTGTGCTGCACCGTTAAGGGTGGTGAGCGCAGTGATCCATGCAGCACCCAGGAAAAGAAGGATGACAACAGCCAGCCATTGCGGCGGTGCAAACGAGAGCGCCCCCATGACAACGGCCGTGACGATGGCCGAGCCCAGAAGCAGCCCATCGGCATCGAAGCGCTGCCTGAGTTTTGGCATGATCAGAGCGCCGCCGATGGCACCGGCTCCGACCGATCCAAGCAGTAGCCCGTAGAAACCTGCATCGCCGCCGAGAAGCTGGCGGGCAACGAGCGGCAGAAGCGCCCAGACCGCGCTGGCAAAGGCGAAAAAGATCGCAGCACGCAGAAGTACGACGTGCAGTGGCTTGCTGGCGCGGGTGTATCGCAGTCCCGCGCGGAAAGCTCCGAAGAAATTCTCCGACAAGGCGTCATCCGCATTTTTGGCGCGCGGCCACCAAAGCAGTGCCGCGATGACCAGAATGTAACTGGCAACATCTGCGCCATAGGTAACGGCTGCTCCAAAGGCGGCAAGCAGCAGGCCGCCCGCCGCCGGGCCGATCGATCGTGCGATATTGATGCCAAGCGAGTTCAGGGCAACCGCCCCCTTCACGTCGTCGCGCGGCACCAATTCAGGCACAATCGCCTGCCATGTCGGCCCCATCAAGGCCGCGCCGATGCCGCCTAGAAACGTCAGCCCGATCAGCGCGCTGACCGACAGCATGCCCATGTAGGACAGGGTCATCAGCGATATACTGACGCTTGCCAATAAAAGCTGGATGGCGATCAGGAACTTTCGTCGATCGAGAATGTCCGAAAGCACACCGGCAGGAATTGCCAGAAGGAATATCGGCAGGGTGCCGGCAGCCTGGACCAAAGCAACAGCTGCAGGTGCTGCCGACAAATCGGTCATCAGCCAGGAACTGGCCACATCGCGCATGAAGCTGCCGGTGTTGCCCAAGACAGTTGCAGCCCAGAGGACGGCGAAGACGGGCTGACGGAGTGGTGCGAAACTGCCGCCTGAAGACTTCGTGGCACTCATTGGCGTGCTCCTTTGGTAAAATCAATGATGGCGACGATCACGAACGCACCCGTAAGCCCAAGATGCTCGAAGAAGGCGTTGGCCGCCATCATCCGCTCCATGCCGGAGGGCATCTCCCAGAACCGGAGGGCGATGAAGGTTGCAAGAAGCGTGAAGACGGCAAGCGCGAGCGCTCCCAGCCAGCGCAGGAAGCCCGACAGGATCATTGCCGAAGCCGTCAGTTCGAACGCGATGACGGCGACCGCGAAAAACGCTGCCGGGTGAAGACCGAAGTGCTCCATTTCGGCGATCGCGCCCTGGAAATCAGAGAGCTTGGTGAGCGGCCCCTGGATATAGGCCGCACATAGGCCGAGGAGTGCCGTGAACCAGAGCGCCGGGGAAGCGATGAGCGACGCAAGGCCACCATGGGGTTTGCTAGGAGATATCACGTTCTTTTCCTCATACCGCCCAGCAGGCGCAGCCAAGCGCACCGAAAAAACCCTTGATGTCGGCGATCGGCAGCTTCGACGTCCAGGCTCCGGCGTGATCGTGACCATGGACGTTACAAGAACTGGCGCAGCCGCAGGTCGAGATCGCGGTTCGGCGCAACGAGTTCATGCCAGCACCTTGCGGCTCGCCCCATGCCGCGTAGCCGCCAAAGGATCGAACTGGGGACCAGTCCGGCATGGCAGGCGGCACGTCGTTCTCATTCAGCGCACGGAAATCGCCCGCACCATAGACGACCTTTCCACCAACCATGGTGAGGTCCGACGTGAGAAACGAAATCTCATCCTCGGAGCAGGTGAAAAAGTCCTTGTCCGGAATGATCAGATCGGCGAACTGGCCCTTTTCGATCCGGCCCTTCTTGCCTTCCTCATTGGAGAACCAGGTGACCTTTTCCGTCCACATCCGCAGCGCGGTCTCGCGGTCGAGGCAGTTGGCGCGGGGATAGAGCTGCATGCCACCAACCGTCTTGCCCGTGACCATCCAGGAGAGCGAGACCCAGGGATTGTAGGAGGCAACACGGGTCGCATCCGTGCCGGCCGAAACGTTGACGCCCTTCTCAAGCATACGCTTGATAGGCGGTGTCGCTTCTGCAACACCGTGGCCGTAACGCTCGACAAAATATTCGCCCTGATAGGCCATGCGGTGCTGGGTGGCGATACCGCCGCCAAGTGCTGCAATCCGATCGATGGAGCGATCCGAAATCGTTTCGGCGTGGTCAAAGAACCAGTTCAGGCCCTCAAGTGCAATGTCCTTGTTGACCTTCTCGAACACGTCGAGGGATCGGCTGATGGTTTCATCGTAGGTGGCGTGCATGCGCCATGGCCAGCGGTTTTCGGCGAGAACGCGCACCACTTCCTCAAGTTCGCCTTCCATCTCCGGAGCCATTTCGGGTCTTGGTTGACGGAAATCTTCAAAGTCGGCGGCGGAGAAGACGAGCATTTCACCAGCACCGTTGTGGCGGAAGTAATCGTTGCCCTGCTTGTATTTGACCGACTGGGTCCAGTTGAGAAAATCCTGCTTTTCTTCCTTCGGCTTCTGTGTGAACAAATTGTAGGCGAGGCGCACCGTGAGTTGGTCTTCGTCGGACAATTTCTGGATGACCGCGTAGTCGTCGGGGTAGTTCTGGAAGCCACCGCCGGCGTCGATCACGCCGGTGATGCCGAGACGGTTCAATTCCCGCATGAAATGCCGCGTCGAATTGACCTGGTACTCGAAGGGAAGTTTTGGGCCCTTGGAAAGCGTGGAATAAAGGATGCCCGCATTCGGCTTGGCGAGCAAAAGACCAGTTGGATTGCCGTTAGCGTCGCGGGTGATCTCGCCACCCGGCGGGTTCGGGGTGTCCCTGGTGTAGCCCACGGCGCGTAGAGCAGCGCCATTCAGCAACGCGCGGTCATACAGGTGCAGCAGGAAAACGGGTGTATCGGGTGCGACGGCATTGATCTCGTCGATCGTTGGCAGGCGTTTTTCGGTAAACTGATGTTCGGTAAAACCGCCGACAACACGCACCCATTGCGGGGCGGGCGTGATCGCCACTTGCCGCTTCAGCATGTCCATCGCATCGGCAAGTGAGCGCACGCCGTCCCAGCGGAGTTCCATGTTGAAGTTGAGACCGCCGCGCACGACGTGGGTGTGGTTATCGATCAGGCCGGGCAGTACCCGCTTGCCCTTGAGGTCAACGGTTTTTGTGTCCGGCCCGGCAAGCGCCATGACGTCGCCGTCGGTTCCCACGTGCAGGAACAGGCCATCCTTGACGGCGATTGCGGTGGCGTTCGGATTTGCGCGATCAAGTGTCGTGATCAATCCGTTGTGAAAAACGATGTCTGCGTGCATGGAAGCGGCTCCGGTCTTGATGGGATCGGCGGCATTGGCCGGTGAGAATAGGTTTGAAAAGGCAAGGCTCGATGCCGCGCTCAGGAACGTGCGGCGCGTCGTCATGAGCTTTTCCCCGATGCCGGATCGTCGCCGGCAGGAATCACCTCCACCACGTTCGATCCGCCCTTCGGCAAGTGACCGAACATATGCGGCTTGACTTGGTGAAGCCAAGAAATGGCGGCAGGCTCGCGGGCCCAAATGCTTTTTGCCAGCGGCACGAGTTGCTCGCCGACGAGGATACCCAGCAAACCGATGAGTGCGACGACAGGTGGGGCAGGCGAACGGACATTCAGCAGGCTGTAGACCACGCCCACCAGCAGGCCAGCGCCAAGCGACAGGAGATAGATTTTCATCTGAGTGTTCCTTGTCCAAAAAAGCGCCCCGCCCGGTTCATCCAGGCGGGACTTTTCAGATCAAATGGCTGCCGGGTTCGGGCCGATCCGCTTGCCATGGCTCACGCGTTCCGAGCCGCCATGAACGTGTGTGACCGCATAGTCGATGCCCATGCCGTAGGCGCCGGAATGCTCTTTCACCAAGGAGGTAACCGCGTCGTAGGTTTCCTTGCGTGCCCAGTCGCGCTGCCACTCGAGCAGAACCTGCTGCCAGGTGACCGGTACGACGCCTGCCTGCACCATACGGTCCATTGCATATTTGTGTGCATCAACCGACGTGCCGCCGGACGCGTCCGCGACCATGTAAATTTCATAGTCGGTGTCGTGCATGCAGGAGAGTGCGAAGGTGGTGTTGCACACTTCGGTCCAGAGCCCCGCCACGACAATCTTCTTGCGGCCGTCAGCGGCATGCTTGGCAAGCGCATCGCGGACGTTCTGGTCGTCCCAGGAATTCATCGAGGTTCGCTCGAGGATGTCATTTTCAGGAACGACGGCAAGCAGTTCGGGAAAGGTGTTGCCCGAGAAGCTGTCGGTCTCGACGGTGGTGATCGTTGTCGGGATGTTGAAGATCTTTGCCGCCTTGGCAAGGCCGACAACATTGTTCTTCAAGACCTGGCGGTCGATCGACTGGACGCCGAAGGCCATCTGCGGCTGCTGATCGATGAAGATGATCTGGCTGTTCTGTGGGGTCAGGACCTGAAGCTTATTAGACATCGCGTGTGTTCCTTTTTTGCTGGATTGAGTGAGGGAATGAAGCAGGGAGGGCGGCACGTCTTGAACGTTATGCCCCCGTATTGTTGGAAAGCGACTTCAGGCGGCGAGCGGAGCCAGTTCGGCCTCGATCTGAGCACGATATGGCTCGTACCGCGCTGGCAGCTTCAAGATCTCGCCGAGATGTGCAGTATCTTCGTCGCGGTCGAAACCGGGTTCATTGGTGGCGATTTCGAACAATACGCCGCCGGGTGTGCGGAAGTATATCGCCCAGAAATAGTCGCGGTCGATGACGGGAGTAACCTGGTAACCGGTATCCATCAGTGCCTTGCGGACTTCGAGCTGTTTTGCGCGGTTCTCGACTGCAAAGGCGATGTGGTGCACAGAACCGGCGCCCTGTCGTGCAAAGGGTGTCTTGGGAAGCGCTTCAAGGTCGATCACATCGGCGCCATTGCCGCCGGGAATGACAAAGCGTGTCACATCCCCTTCGGTCTCGGCCCGCTGGTAACCCATGAACCCCAGCAATTCGGCCGTGGCTGCGGTGTCTTGCAGTCGAAACTTTGCGCCGGAAAAGCCCTGGATAGCGGCGCTGTCGGCGATGCCCGCACCGGTCCACGCCTTACGGGCATCGCCATCTGCTTCGATCAAGGCAAACCCTTCACCGTCCGGCCCGCTGAACTGCAGGCGATCTGTACCAAAGGCAGTGCCGGTTTGCAGGTTGCTGACACCCTGTGCAGTCAGGCGTTCGTGCCAGAAGGAAAGCGAGCCTTTCGGAATAGCAAACTGCGTCTCGCTCACTTCTCCAATGCCTGGCCTGCCGCGCATGACATCGGCGAACGGGAAGTAGGTCATGACCGTGCCGGGAGTGCCGGCTTCATCACCATAATAGAGGTGATAGACGTTCGGATCGTCGAAGTTCACGGTCTTCTTCACACGGCGCAAACCAAGGGTATTGGTGAAGAATGTATTGTTCTGACGGGCATTGGATGCCATCGACGTGATGTGGTGCAGTCCCTTGATATCCTTGATCATGATATTTTCCTTTCGCTGGCTGTTGCCGTTCGTCTGGTGTGATTGAACACTACGCCAGTTGCTCATCTTCCAGAATTGCAATAATAATCAGCAATGAATTGCGCAGGATGAAATAATAGGATGAATGACTACAAGGCTCTTCGAACATTCCTGCTGGCAGCCGAGAAGCGGAATTTCGCGCAGGTCGCACGCGAGCTGGACATGACCCCCGCAGCCGTGACGCGGGCTATCGCCGCCTTGGAGGAAGACCTTGGTGTACAGCTCTTCGTTCGAACGACGCGTCAGGTATCTCTGACGACGGATGGAGCTATCTATGCCGCGCAGGTTCAGCCAGCGATGGACGTGCTGGAGAATGCGCGCAAAGAGGTGATGAATACGCATAAGGCGGATCACGGCCGGCTGCGGATTAGCGCGCCGACCTGGTTCGGTCAGCAGGTTCTGCCACCCATCCTGTCCGGCTTTAGGGAGCGCTTTCCAAAGATCAGTTTCGAAATCTCGCTTGCGGACGGACTGGTGAACATCGTCGACGGTGACTACGATCTGGCGATCCGTATCTCTGCCGCACCATCGGACAAATTCACCATCTGGCGAAAGATCAGCGTCGTTCACCGTATTCTCGTCGCAGCACCCGGCAGCAGGTTTGCGGAGATGCGGCATCCGAACGAACTCAGCCCCGACGATTGCCTTGCTTACAGTGGCGAGAGTAAGCGGGAGGCTTGGTCGTTATCGGATGGAAACGGCAGCGCCACGATTTCGGCAGGCCGGGCCTTTAGCGCCAATAGCGGGGAAGTGCTAGCGAGCATGGCGGCGGACGGTACCGGGGTCGCTATGCTGCCCAAGTTCCATGTGGCCGAGCATTTGCGGACCGGACGGCTCGTACACGTCCTGCGGGAATGGTCGCCGCCAGACTTGTGGTTGACCCTGTACTACCCCCCGTACCAGACACTGCCGCCGCGGATCGGCTCGTTTTCGAAGTTCTTTGAACAGCAAATCCCGGCGTACTTTTCGGCGATCGAATGAACTATCGCCGGCAAGGCGGTAATGTTGTTCTTAAGGTCTTAGGGAGAAGGTTATCACAGTGCTCTAGGCCAAGTTTTTGAATGTCGTGTAAACGATCCAATGAGGTCGCGTGTTCGATATCGTTCATGGCGTCTGATTTGGCTCCGGCCCGGCTAGAACGTTTGTGCGGGCACCCGGCCATGTTTCTCCTGTGCTTTACGCTCTGCCGGGGCTTCGGCGTGGTCGGCCATTTTATCTTCATCCTGCAAAATGACGTCATGATACCGCGGCCCGGCCTTTTTTAACTGAGTGCGACAAGAGCTTCGGCGGCGTCGCCGTCAATAATAAGGCCATTAATGATTCCGCTCTTCAGCAATCCCTTTGCCGCCGACGCCTTATCCTGTCCGGCAATAAGCAATATGACTGGCATCTGCTTGAGCTCCTCGAACCCAAGAGCAATCGTTCTCCTATTGAGATCGTGATCGACCTGCATGCCTTCGCTATCGAAGAAAATGCCGTTGGTATCTCCGATCGCTCCACATTTTCTAAGGCTTTCCAGCTCGGCGCGAGAGATCATGCCTTGGCGGCGCAACAACGAGTCCTCTGTCAGTTCACCGGCGCTGATGAAGCATACCGATGCCGAGCGCGCGATCTCCATCGCTTTGACCACTGAGCGTTGAGATAGCAGGACTTTTTTGTCCTCGATAGAATCTGCAATGAAAGGCACGGGCAAAAAGAACCCCTCACCACCCGTTCTTCGGGCCAGCGCATGCACCACCTCAAATGGGTTATAGGCGCTGTTTGCCGTCAGTGACCCCATGATGGAAATGAAGCGAGCATGGGGCGCGCGAACGCCTGCCAGTTGTAGCGTCATCTGCTCGATCGTGCGCCCCCAGCCCGTTCCAATCGTTACGGTTTCGCTTTCTGAAAGCAGGGATTTCAAATGGTTGGCGGCTGCTACGCCGACTGCGCGAAAGGCGATCTGTTTGCGGACTTCGGTGTCTGCATCCTTCGCATCCTGGAAGCCGAAGGCTGGTGTGGAGATACAGAAGTCGAGACCATAAGTCATCCGTAGGTGGTCTTCGAACGGTAACATGCCAACGCGTTGATGGTCGATGGAGATGCTCACCAGTCCGCTGTCGCGGGCTTCTGAAAGCATCTTGTTGACGCGTGCACGGGTGACCCCAAGCCTTCCAGCTGTTTGCTCCTGATTGAGGCCTCCAACATAATAGAACCAGGCCGCGCGTACCATAAGTGCTTCTTCGCTATCGGACATATTTTCTCCCGTTTATTACATATGTATTTGTGATTGACATTTGTAATGAAGTCAATTTAGATTTCGATCGTTCGCTGTTTAAAGACCGCGAATGGAGAAGCGGGTCAATGTGGAGGGCTCGCAAGCGGAGGAGAACGCAATGACTAAATTTTGGAAGCGGATGGCTGCGGCAACCGCTGTGACATTTTTGATTGGCGCAGCCGGCGCGAATGCCATGGACATCGCGTGGGTTCATGCCAACGCCGCTGCGCAGTCGGAGCAGCGCGTGAAAGCCGGTTTCGACGCTTGGTTGAAGGAAAAGGGTAAGGATTGGAAGATCAG
The DNA here is from genome assembly GCF_965279435.1 of Pararhizobium sp. NCBI lineage: Bacteria > Pseudomonadati > Pseudomonadota > Alphaproteobacteria > Hyphomicrobiales > Rhizobiaceae > Pararhizobium > Pararhizobium sp. Next base: position 107,527 of record NZ_CBDIHY010000001.1, on the reverse strand, counting down.
CCTGCTCGACAGTGGAGGATCTGGCGAACGGACGGCATCCAACCTTCAGGATGCGGCGTCGCGGGGGGTCGATGCCATCGTCATCACCATGGCGGATTTACGCGCATCGCGCGCGGCACTCGACGCGGCTATCGCGGCGAAGATTCCGGTTTTTACAGTCGATAGTGGATACATCACCGGTGTCATGGTCGATATCACCACCAACAATTGGGCGATGTCATCTGACGTCTCGCCATACCTGCTCAACGAGCTTGGAGGCAAGGGGAACATCATCTTCTTGCGCATGGCTGAACATCACGGCACCCGCAAGCGCGGCGACGTGATGGAGACCATCCTCAAGGAATATCCGGATATCAAGGTTCTGGCCGAGCACAACATCGATTACACCGCCTTCTTCGAAGACACGACCTCGACTATGCAGGACTATGCCGCCCGCTTCGGCGATCAGATCAACGCTGTCTGGGCGCCCTGGGACGAACCGGCACAGGCGGCCATCAACGCGCTGACGGCCGCAGGCCTGAAAAATGTCAAGGTCATCGGCATCGACGGACATCCGCAGGCGGTGGCCGAGGTTTGCAAGCCGGACGGCCTGATGATCGCTACCGTCAGCCAGCTCTTTGAGAAGATGGGCGCGCAGGTCGGTGACTGGATCGAGGCCATCGTCGAGAAGAAGGAAGACCCTGCAAAGATCATCCCGTCGAAGACGGTCTATCTCGATGCACCGCTCGTGACCAAACAGAACTGCAAGGACTTCCTCCCCAAGTGACCGCAAGGCCGGTCCTGGCGTGAGGTTGGGACCGGCAGTCACAGGACCGTAGTGAGGAGGAGAGACCCATGTCCGTCAGTCTATCCGGAATTGTCATGCAATATCCCGGCACGCGTGCGCTTGATGATGTCTCCGTCGATTTCCGCTACACGGAGGTCCATGGACTGATCGGCGAAAACGGTGCGGGCAAGACAACGCTAGTCAGCATCCTGGGCGGCAGTAAGCAGCCGACGGGAGGCGTTGTCGCCATCGACAGCCAGCCGGTCACGTTGCACAATCCGGGCGATGCGTTGCGTAAGGGCATTGCCCATGTCTCGCAGGAAGGCAGCCTCGTGCCGGGTCTGACCGGCGCGCAGAACATCCTGCTCGGCGGTGAGCCAAAAGTGGGATTCGGCATCATCAGCAAGACGAAATTGCGCCAGCGCGCGCGCGATCTGCTAGAACGCTGGTTTCCACAGCTCGATATCGATCTCGACGCATCGGTCGAGACCCTGCCCATGGCCGACCAGAAGGTCATCGAGATCGTCCGGGCGTTGCGCGGAGAAATTCGCCTGCTCATTCTGGATGAACCGACAGCCACACTTCCCGCCCGCGAGAAGGAAAGCCTCTGGAGCATCATCCGGACGCTTCCATCCAAGGGGGTGGGCATCGTTTTGATCAGCCACTTTCTCTCAGAAATCAAGGCGCTCAGCGACCGCGTGACCGTGCTGCGCGATGGGCGGCATATCGCTACCCTTGCGGCAGACGACACCAGCGAGGCGCAGCTAGTCGATATGATGCTGCAGCGTTCCGGCAAGACAGGGTCGGCTGCCACGGACACCAAAACCCTTAAAAGCATCGGCGAGACCGTGCTCGACATCCGCGACTGGAAAGCGGGCAATATAAGCGTAGAGAAATTTACCGTCCGCGCTGGCGAAATCGTAGGGCTTATCGGACTAACCGGAGCCGGACACTTCGGCTTTGCGCGCACGCTTTATACCGGGACGGGCGCTACGGCCGGAGCATACCGGTTCTGCGGCAAGGCTCTGAAGGCCGTGGACGCGCGCACCATGCAGCGCAAGGGCGTCGCCTTCATTCCCGACCAGCGCATGGAAAACTCGCTGATCGGCGACTGGGACGTGCGTGAAAACCTCGCCATGGTGCATCCCGACTACGGGGCGTTTGGCTCGACCGGTGTAATTTCACCGGCACGGGAAGCGCGAGAAGCCAATGTCATCATGGCGCTTCTCAATGTAAAGGCGCATTCGCACAGCCAGATGATCAAGGATCTGAGCGGCGGCAATAAGCAGAAAGTGTCGATCGGCAAATGGCTGTACGGGGCCGAGGCCCGCTATCGCCTGATGATTTTCGTGGAACCGACCGAAGGTGTCGATATCGGTGCGAAGCGCGAGATCCACGCACAGTTGCGCAAGCTCGCCGCGCAGGGTGCAGCCGTCGTCGTTGCCTCGTCGGATCTGTTGGAAATTGCTGATATCGCCGACCGCGTCGTGCCCTTCGTCAACGGCGAGGCCGCAGCCGGCCTCGAACGTCCGGCCTTTTCTGAGGCACGTTTCATTTCCGCCATGGCAGGAGTTTCCCCATGACCGCCGAGTCCCCGGCCTCATCCAAGGCCGCCCGTCCGAGCACTTCCTCACCTAGCCCGGTACACCGCGACTGGATACTTAAATACAGCACGCTCTTTGCGCTGATCCTGCTTTTTCTCGGCTTTGCGCTGACGGTGGATCGGTTTCTCACCACCTCCAATCTGCTCAATATCATCCAGCAGATTTCGATGCTGACCATCGTGGGTGCTGGCCTGACCTTTGGCTTCGCTGCCCGTGAGATGGACCTGTCCGTCGGTTATATGGTTGGTCTTGCCGGAATTCTGGTGCCGCTGCTTCTGATCTCCGGCGTACCACTGCCCTTGGCACTTCTGGCCGGTATCGCTGCAGGCTTCGCCGTTGGTGCGGTCAATTCGGCGTTGGTCACGCTTGTCGGCGTGCCGTCGCTCATCGCCACGCTCGCTACGGGTTCGATCCTCTACGGCATCAACTTTTTGATGACGGGCGGACGCGCCATCTATGGCGGTTTGCCGGAGGAATATCTGTTTCTCGGCCAGGGCCAGCTTTTCGGCATTCCGGTGCTGGCCTACTTCATGGCTACTTTCGTAGTGCTTGCGTGGTTCCTGATGGAGCGGACCATTTTCGGCCGCTACATCTACGCGGTGGGCGGCAACCTGAAGGCGGCCGAACTGTCCGGCGTCAACGGTCGGTTCTACCGCGCTGCCGCTATGATCGTGTGCAGCGTATTTGCGGGCATCGCCGGCGCGTTGCTGGCCGCCCGCCTAGGCTCCGGCCAGCCCAATGCGGGCGAACGTTACCTGCTGGATGGTCTGGCCACCGTGTTCATCGGTATGACGATGTTCCGGCCGGGCACGGCGACGATCACCGGCACCTTCTTCGGCGCGCTGTTCATTGGCGTCATCAACAACGGGCTCAACCTCATCGGCATGGACACGTATATCCAGAGCATCGTGAAGGGCCTCATCATTCTGATTGCGGTGGCCATCGTCTCCCGCACCACCAAGCTCAAACTTCTCTGAGATCGAGGACGGCATATCCATGACAATCAAAACCGAACTGTCGGGCGAGAGTAGGGCCACGCAAGGCCACACCAATTCCAATTTACTGGATCTCTATCGCACCATGCGGCGCATCCGGACCTTTGAGGAACGCGTCGGCGAGCTGTTCATCCGCGGTCAATCGGCCGGCTCAATGCTGCATCTGTCGATCGGCGAGGAATCGACCGCTGCCGGGGTCTGTGACGCCATGCAGCCGCAGGATACCTTCACCACCCATCACCGCGGCCACGGCATCTTTTTGGCGCGCGGCGCCGATCCCAAACAGATGATGGCGGAAATCGGCGGCAAGGAAACCGGCTATTGCAAGGGCAAGGGCGGATCGATGCACATCGCCGACATGGCGCTCGGGCATCTGGGCGCGAATGCGATCGTAGGTGGCGGCATTCCGGCGGTGGTCGGAGCGGGCCTGTCGTCAAAGTACTTCAACAAGGGCTCTGTCTCCGTCGCCTTCTTCGGTGACGGCGCAATGCAGCAGGGCATTCTCTACGAAAGCATGAATATGGCGGCCCTTTGGGATCTGCCGGTGCTGTTTGTCTGCATCAACAACCAGTACGGCATGGGCACCCGAGTCGATCAGGCCACCCGCAACACGGCCTTCGATCAGCGCGCCAAGGCCTTCGGGCTGAACGGCGCGGTCGTGGACGGTCTCGACGTCGAGGCCGTGCAGTCTGCCGCCCGCTGGCTGGTGGACGACGCTCGCGCGGGCAAGCCCGGCTTTCTTTCCATCGACGTCTACCGTTTCTTCGGCCACGCTCGCATGGACAAAAGCCCCTACCGCCAGGAAGAGGAAGAGCTGGAGGGCCGAAAGAAGGATCCAGTGCGCTTTGCCCGCGACCGCCTGATCGAGACCGGTCTGGAAAAGGAGGCGTCTCTCGACGATCTCGACAAAGCCATCGCGGCCGAAATGGACGCCACCATCGACTTTTCCGTCGACTCCAAGGCGCCCCCGCTCAGCTCGATGTTCCGCGACGTCTATGCCGTCGGCGAGCCGGAACCGGAGCCCGTCAGAACCCGAATCGATCGCGTACTTGCCAGGGATGAAGCATAATGACCGCGATGACCTATAGAGACGCGCTGCGCAAGGCGCTGGATGATGCAATGATGGAAGACAAGTCCATTGTCGTTATCGGCGAGGAAGTCGGCCGGTATGGCGGCGCATATGGCGTGACCAAGGATCTCATCAAGATCCATGGAGCGGACCGGCTGATCGACACGCCTATTTCGGAGCCTGCCATCATCGGAGCCGCCGTCGGCGCGGCCATGACCGGCCTGCGTCCAGTGGCTGAGCTGATGTACATCGACTTTCTCGGCATGACCATGGACCAACTCGCAAACCAAGCGGCGAAAATCCGCTATATGTTCGGCGGTCAGACCGGAGTGCCGATGGTGCTGCGCACGCAGGGTGGCACGGGCCGGTCCGCCGGCGCTCAGCATTCCCAGAGCCTTGAGGCCTGGGTCATGCACACGCCGGGCCTGCGGCTCGCCATGCCGGCGACAGTGGCTGATGCCTATCATCTGCTGCGCCAGAGCCTGACCAAGCCCGATCCGGTCGTCTTCATCGAGCACAAGGCGCTCTACACCCGCAAGGAGGACGTGGATCTCGACGCCGAGCCTCTGCCGTGGGGCAAGGCCGCAGTGCGCCGGGAAGGCAAGGATCTCGTCATCGTCACGTATTCGCGTCAGGTGCATTACGCGATGGAGGCAGCCGAAGCTCTGTCAAAGAAGGGCATAGAGTTGACCGTGATTGATCTTCGCACGCTCAACCCCCTCGATTTCGACACCGTGCGCGAGCATGTGGAACGGGTAGGCAAGGCGATGGTGGTAACGGAGGCCGTCATGACATCCGGGGTTGCCGCCGAATTGTCTGCCCGCATCACGGAAGAATGCTTCGATTTCCTCGAACAGCCGGTCGTGCGCGTGGCGGGTGAGGATATCCCGATCTCCGTATCGCAGGACCTTGAAACCAACAGCGTTCCCACCGCCGCCCTGATCGCCAGCACTGCCGAGAGAATGGTGAGATGACAGAACGAATGCTAAAGATGCCTCGCCTCGGCGAGACTATGGATGAAGGAAAAGTCGTCGGCTGGCTCATCCAGCCCGGCGATGCCTTCAAACGTGGCGATCCGATCATCGAAATTGAGACCGACAAGACCATCGCCGAATTTCCAGCGCTTGGCGACGGCACGTTGCATGACATCATCGCCGTTGTCGGCGACACGGTGGAAGTCGGTCAGCCGCTCGCCCGCATCGATATTGGTATCGGCCCGGACTGGACCGCCGAAGATGGCGATATGTCTGCGGAAGAGCCAGACGTGCCGGCTCAGGTCACGCTGGCAGGTATGGTGGAAATCGATCTCGACATGCCGCGTCTCGGCGAAACGATGGACGAGGGCCGCGTTGCCAAGTGGCTGAAAGCGCCGGGTGACAGATTTGCACGCGGTGAAGCCATTATCGAAATCGAAACGGACAAAACCATTGCCGAATTTCCCGCATTGATGGACGGAACGCTTGTCTCCATCCTGCGGGGCGACGGAGAAATGGTGGCGGTTGGCCAACCCATTGCCCGCATTGCAATTTCGGCATCGGATGCTCTGGACGTGAAAACTGCCGAGGCGGAAGCGCCTACCAAACCCTACTCCGCGCCACACGTGCAAACGGAAATCCGGGATCGCGCCGCCGCTACAGACGGACCCGTTCGCGCGACCCCCGTGGTCCGTCGTCTGGCGCGCCTGCATGGTGTGGATCTCCAGACCGTTTCGGGCACTGGGCGTCGGGCGCGGGTGGAAAAGGTCGATGTGCTTGCCGTCCTTTCCGGCACGCCGCAAACGAACGGCAAGGCGCTGGACGATGTGTTGTTTGCGGACCTGCCTCGCGGCCGCATGGCCTATCTTGACACGGGCAACTCGGCAGGCCGCACGGTTCTTCTGCTGCATGGATTTGCGGGCGACCGCACCACATGGGCAGCCGTTGCCTCCGGGCTGAAGCGCGCCGGACATCGCGTTCTCATTCCCGACCTGCCTGGTCATGGGCTGACGCAGATTGCGGCGTCCGCCGCGGCCGATCTGTCAGCAGATCTTGCCGCATTTCTCCAGCGCGTTGCCCCGACCGGGTCGTTCGATATCGTCGCGCATTCGCTCGGATGCGTGGCGGCCGTGGATTTCGCGGTGATGATTCCGGATCGGGTGGCCTCGCTGACGCTTCTCGCTCCTGCGGGTCTTGGACCAGAGATCGATGGCGACTTCGTCCGTGGCATGGCGCAGGCAACAGTGGCTGCGGAAGTGTCGCATCTCCTGCGGCGCCTGTCGGTCAATCCCGTCCAGCTATCGGATGGCGCGCTCACCGCCCTTGCAGCGGATCTGGCGAAGGGGCGCCTGGCAGCACTTGCCTCCGCTATTGCCGGTCCATCCGGACAAAAGGTTGACAGCCTCTCCAAGCTTGAAAAGCTGGCGGCTAGCGTGGGAACACGCGTCATCTTCGGTCTGGAAGATCGCATCATTCCGTGGCGGCACGTGACATCCGTTTCGCCGCGTGTCGCCATCCATCTCCTGTCCCGCTCCGGCCACATGCCGCAATGGGACCAGCCGAAGGATGTTCTCGATATCCTTCTTTCTGAAAGAGCTTGAGGTTAATAGATGAGCACTGCAACGGACACTCTGAAAGACGCCCAGCGCCGCATTGGCACCTTTGCCAAGACCAGCCCAGAGCTGTTCGGCGGTTTTGCCCGCATCAGCAAGGTGGCGACGACGGCAGGTGCATTCTCCTCGGCGCAGCGAGAACTGATCGCAGTCGCCATTGCCGTGTCGAAAGGATGCGACGATTGCATCGTCTATCACGTTGATGCCGCCATGAAGCACGGGGCAACCGAGGCGGAGCTGGTGGAAGCGCTTGAGGTCGCTGTCGAAATGGGTGGTGGTCCGGCGGTGATGTATGCCGCAAAAGCGCTGGAAATCCTGCGGGGACTGCAATAACGGAAGAGATCTGCTGTTCTGGAGGGATCGGCAGAGGAGGAGGGTTAAATGGCCTATTTTCTGACGGCGGATGGCGGTACCGAAAGCCTGCGCGCCCGCGTTTACGATCTGTCGGGCACCTGCCTCGGCAGCGCCGCCGTTCCCTATGAGACGAAGTTTTCAAGTGGCGCGCGCGCCGAGCAGAACCCGGAGGACTGGTGGAACGCGTTTGTGACCGCATCCTGCCAGGCTATCACCGAGAGCCAGGTGGATCCCAAAGCGATTGAAGCGATCTGCCTTGCGACCACCAGTTGCACGGTGGTTGCGCTTGACCGCGATGGACGCGCGCTTCGCCCCGCCATCATCTGGATGGATGTGCGCGCCAATGCGGAGGCCGACGCGGTGCTGGCCACCGGCGATGGTGCGCTGATCACCAATGGCGGCGGCAAAGGGCCGGTCTCGGCCGAATGGATGATCCCGAAGGCCTTGTGGATCGCCCGCAACGAGCCGGAGATCTTCAAGGCGGCGCACACTATCTGCGAATATCAGGACTTCATGACGCTGCGGCTGACCGGCGAGCGTGCCGCCAGTCTTAACAACGTCGCGCTACGCTGGCATTACCAGACGGATCGAGGCGGATGGGCGACATCGCTGGTCGAGGCGCTCGGCATACCCGAACTGATGCAGAAATGGCCACAGCGCGTGGTGGCTCCCGGCGAAGTGGTTGGTACGCTCACCGCCAGGGCGTCCGAAGCGCTGGGGCTTCGCGCGACGGTCAAGCTCGTGCAGGGCGGCGCGGATGCGCTGATCGGCATGATCGGTCTTGGCGTGGCGCGGCCGGGGCAGCTCGCGCTGATCACCGGCTCCTCTCATCTGCAATTCGGTGTTTCGGAGACGCCGCTCAACGCCCCCGGCATTTGGGGGAGCTATCCCGATTGCGTCTATCCAAAGCGATACATCGTCGAGGGCGGACAGACCTCTACGGGTTCGATCATCGCCTGGCTCGGGCGAGTGATGAACGGCGCGATGAATCTCGACGAACTGAACCGCAAAGCGGTGGCGCTGGAACCGGGCTGCGACGGGTTGATCGTGCAAGATCATTTCCAGGGCAATCGTACCCCTTATACCGATCCGCTGTCCCGCGGCGCCATTATCGGCCTGACGCTTGCGCATGAGCCGGCTCACATTTTCAGGGCCATCATGGAAGGGATAGGTTTCGGCACCCGCGCGATCCTCGACGCCATGGCGGAGGCGGGCTATAGCGGCCAGGAGATCACCGTCGGCGGCGGAGCTGGGGCATCGGATCTCTGGCTGCAGATCCACGCCGACACGGCGGGCCTGCCGGTCTGCGTGCCCGCATCCCGCGATGCGCCGTCTGTGGGTTCTGCCGTGCTGGCGGCCCATGGCGCCGGCCATTTCGCCACGATCGACGACGGGATCGCTTCGATGGTCAAACCCGGAAAGCGCGTTGAGCCCCGCCCGCGCGAGACAGCGCTCTATAACGAGATCTACCAACAGTACCGGGCGCTCTATCCCGTCTTGAAATCCATTCGCGAGATGAGGGGGACCACGGCATGACGGGAGACGCGGATTTCAGGCTGGACGGCAAAGTCGCGGTGGTAACGGGAGCTGCCCGTGGAATAGGCCGGGCGGTCGCCGAACGGTTGGCGGCTGCCGGCGCGCATGTGGTGATCGCCGACCGCGACACGGCCGAAGCGGCTGTCGCAACGTCCGCAATCAAACAAGCGGGCGGCAAGGCGAGCGCCGTTGCGCTTGATGTCACGGATCGCGACCAGATCGCCGAGGTGGTCGAGCGTCTCTATGCCGCGCATGACAGGATCGATATTCTGGTCAACAATGCGGGCATCGTTCGTAATGCGCCGGCCGCCGAGATGAGCCTGGACGACTGGAAATCCGTGATCGATATCGATCTGGGCGGGGTCTTTCATAGTTCGCAGGCCTTCGGCCGGCGCATGATTGCGGATGGACGCGGTGCGATCGTCAATATTTCGTCCATCTGCGGCGAGGTAACGGTCTATCCGCAGCCACAGGTCTCCTACAATGCGGCGAAGGCGGGGGTGAACCTACTGACCAAATCGCTGGCGGTGGAATGGGCCAAGCTGGGCGTGCGCGTGAACGCTGTCGCGCCCGGCTATGTCGGCACCGAACTGACGTTGCGGGGGCGCAGCAACGAGGAATGGTTTGGCACTTGGATGCGCATGACGCCGATGGGTCGCCTCGGCGAGCCGCGAGAAATCGCCAATGCTGTTCTATTTCTCGCTGCCGATGCGTCAAGCTACATCACCGGCACGGTGCTGACGGTCGATGGCGGCTATACGGCAATGTAACCTGGAGGAATTGGAAAAATGAGCGAACCGACAAGAACGGTGCTGGTCACCGGCGCAAGCCGCGGCATCGGCAGGGCCATCGCAGTGGGTATGGCCAAGCGTGGCTATGATGTGGCGATAAACGACATCAAGCGTCAGAAAGACGTACTTTCAGACGTCGCGCTGGAGATCGAGGCGCTCGGCCGCAAAGCGCTTGTGGTGTTCGCCGATGTCAGCAGCAAGGCTGATGTCGGCCGGATGGCGGAAGAGATCGCTGCCGCCTTCGGCCATCTCGATGCCGTGGTCAACAATGCCGGCATTTTGATTTCCGGCGATGTCGAAGGCCTGAAAGAAGAATACTGGGACAGCGTCATGGACGTGAATGCCAAGGGCACCTTCCTTGTCATACAGTCGGTCCTGCCGATGATGAAGGCCCGCAAATATGGCCGCATCGTCAACATCGCGTCTATCGGCGGCAAGCATGGCGCGCCGGAACAGGCGCATTACTCCGCCTCCAAGGCAGCAGTCATGGGGTTCACACGGGTTCTGGCGCAGGAGGTCGGTGTCGATGGCATCACAGCCAATTGCGTCTGCCCCGGCATCATCCTGACAGATATGGGGCGCGTCAATCTCGACGATCCGACTGTCCGAAAGGCTTGGCAGGACAAAACCGCGATGCGCCGGATAGGTGATCCGGAGGACGTGGTGGGCGCAGTCGCTTTCTTGGCGTCAGATGATGCGGCATTCATTACCGGACAAACACTTAATGTCGATGGTGGAATTGTGTTGAGTTAATTGCGATGTCCTGATCCAAGTCGGCGAGATGATACTCGTTCTGTAGATCGGTCTAGTACTGATTTTCAGCAAGATTTCCCCCGCGTTTTCATTCGCCTAGTACCGCCCACTGCACAGCGCAACCAAGGCAACGGTCCGAAACTTGGCACGCAGCGAGGCACTGGACCTACGAGGCACCGGCATCCGCGTCAATGTGATGTCGCCTGGCCCGATCACGACGGAGCTGGCACTGGAAGTTCTCGGTGACGAAGGAATGAACGCAAGCGGAGCTACAACGGTGCTCGCACGCATGGGCGAGCCATCAGAGACTGGGGCCGTCGCGGCGGTCCTGGCATCTTCGGATAGAAGCTTTATGACCGGCGGCGAAGCCTTTGTCGATGGAGGCCTGGCACAGGTCTGATAGCAAGCCGCAGGAAATCGTAAGGCTGTGGCCCACGCGCGAGCCTCTTGCCAGAGGTGAGGCACAGGGTTCAGATGACACGGTCACGTCCGCGCGACCTTGAAAGAGGTCGAGATCGCAGGGCGTTAGCTAGTCAGACTCCCTGCCGTTGGTTCAAATCCCATCAAGGCGACTAAGCCCCGCCGGTTAAACGCCATCGCGCGATACGCTGGAAGATGGCTATTCACTTACCGCCGATTGCCGCGGAGCGCTCCGTCCTTCCCTGTTCAATGCCTCGCGCTGGGCGAAGACGCGAGTGACCTCGGCCAGGCTCCTACCCAACGGAGTAAGACTGTAGTCCACCCGCGGTGGAATCTCCTTGTAGTCGGTCCGCTTCACAAGATCATCTGCCTCCAACTCCTTGAGCTGCTGGATCAGCATCTTGTCGCTGACATCACGCACGGCTCGCCGCAGCGCGCCGTATCGGCTCGGGCCGCCCTGGGCGACGAAGTACAGGATCAACGGTTTCCACTTGCCGGCAATGACCCGCAAAGTCGCGTCTAGGCCGAAGGTGAAACCGGGTAGCGTCGGGGTGCAGGTCTGGGCCGGCGGCAGAGGCTGCGCCAGCGGCGAGGTCCGCTCCGTCGGTTGATAGATTTCCCCTCAGTGGTCGTGTTGGCAGAATTGCTGGCACCCGCGAACTGGTAATAAACAGCACGCAATACGTCGCGACGTATGCAATTACCGAAACAGCGGTCCGTGTTCTTCGCGTTCTCCATGGTGCGCAGGAATGGCCAGACACTTTGAGGGCTAGGTTTTGTTCTCAATGCTGAGATCCACGGGTCAGTGGTCCGAACTGGTCCTAGGCGGTGGTTGTTGCTGTCGTGGAAGGCGTTTCACCGTGAGGCCATGACGGCGGCTCCCGCTGCATCGAACAGCGACAAACGGAGATTGTCGATATGAATGCCTACCGTCTCGCCGATGCCGAACCCGGTGTCAGCAGGTGCGCTGACATTAATCAGCCCGAGTTCGGGATTGCGCACAAACACCGAGGTGGTGCCGCCAAGATACTCGCGGGCTTCGACCGTTCCCCGGCAGTGGCCGTTTTCCGGTGCAACGAGCGACAGATGCTCGGGCCGCGCGCCGAGGTGCACGGGCGCCGCGTCGCTCCTTAACGGCATCTCCAAGAGCCCTTGACCTGAGAGATCAAGCTGGCCATCGCCATTTCGCTTACAAGCCAGAACGTTCATCTTGGGGCTACCGATGAATTGAGCGACGAACAGGTTGGCGGGGTTTTCGTACAGTTCGTGTGGCGTGCCCTGCTGCATGACGCGGCCGTCTTTCAATACGACAATGCGATCCGCCAGCGTCATGGCCTCGACCTGATCGTGGGTGACGTAGATCATGGTGGCGCCGAGCGTACGGTGCAGCTTGGCAATCTCGAGCCGCATATCCACGCGAAGGGCGGCATCCAGATTTGACAGCGGTTCATCGAACAGGAAACCGACGGGTTCGCGCACGATCGCCCGCCCTATTGCAACACGCTGGCGCTGGCCGCCGGAAAGCTCCTTCGGGTAGCGATCGAGAAGTGGCGCCAGTTTCAACGTATCGGCTGCCGCATCCACCTTTGTCTTGATCGCGCCGCTCGAGAGCTTGGCGAGTTTCAGGCCAAAACCCATGTTCTGGCGAACGGTCATGTGTGGGTAGAGCGCATAGGACTGGAACACCATTGCGAGCTTGCGCTCGACCGGCAAGGCCGCGGTCACGTCGCGTCCGTCGATGACGATCTGGCCGGCGGTCGTCGCCTCCAACCCTGCGATCATACGCAGCAAGGTGGACTTGCCGCAGCCGGAAGGACCGACAATGACCACGAATTCGCCGTCGGCGATCTCCAGGTCGAGATCCCTGATGATCTCGACAGTGCCGTATTGCTTGCCTGCCTTGCGCAGCGAAATCTTACCCATGGTACTCTCCTGAAATAAGATCAGCCCTTGACCGCTCCGGCCGTCATCGACCCGCTGATCTGGCGATACATGATGAGACCGAGCAGGACCGGCGGCAGTGCGCCGACGACCATAACGGCTGAGGCGACGCCCCATTGCACGCCGCCGCCGCTGGCAGCGAAGAAGAATGAAGCGCCAACGGTGATCGGCACTGCCTTCGAGGTGGTCAACATCAGGCCAAACAGGAATTCGTTCCATGCGGTGATGAAGCCGAAGATCAGGCTGGTGACGATGGCCGGGCGGCAGACGGGCGCAATGACACGCAGAAGAATCTGCGTGCGGCTGGCACCATCCATCAGTGCCGCTTCGTCGAGTTCGTTAGGGAGGTCGCGGATGGCGTTGACCAGGATGACGAGGGCCAGTGGCAGGTTGACGATGGACAGGATCAGACCAAGGCCAAGGCGGGTGTCCAGAAGCGCCAGCCACTGGAACATCATGTAGAGTGGGATGGCAAAGATAATCAGCGGCACGGCGCGCAAATTGACTATAAAGGGCAAAAGCGTGCGTTCGCCGAGCCTGCCGCGGGCAATTGCATATGCTGCCGGCAGGGCAAGAACAACCGCTAGCGTAGTGCCGATGAACGCAACCGTGATACTGTTGAACAGGTAAAGGAAAATGTTCAACCTATCGGACACTTGGAACACCGCGAAATAATTGTCGAGTGTCGGCGCCTGTACCCATAGTCCGGGATTGGTCGACAGTTCGCGCGCGCTCTTGAAGGAGGTTACAAGCGTGACAAGAATTGGAAAGTTCATGGCCAGCGCGGCAATGGCGAAGACGAGCCAGCGAAGAGCGTTGATCATTTGAGTGCTCCCTTGCGGCGGCTGGCAATAAAATTGAGACCGTAGAGGACGGTGAAGGAGACGGCGAACAGGATCACGGACGCAGCGACCGCCTTGCCGATAGCACCCTGCTTGAAGAAAGCCTCGTAAATATAGATCGATAGCGAAGCCGTGGAGCCGCCCGGGCCGCTGCCGGTCAAAACATAGACGTTGTCGAAAACACGGAAACCATCGATGAAGCGGATAAGCAGGGCAACGACGATCGTCGGCGCCATCAATGGCAATTCAATGTACCACAACAGATGCCACCGCCGGGCGCCATCCATGGCGGATGCCTCGACGATCTCGGTGGGGATCGCCCGATAGGCCATGTAGAACAACAGCAGGGCAAACGGTGTCCACTGCAAGGTTTCCACGACGATCAGCGTCCAGAATGCGGAGGTTGGACCGAGGAAGGAAACACTGGTGCCGAACCAGGCCCAAAGATAATAAGGCACCGGCCCCGCGAATTCGTGCAGCACGAGACGATACATCAGGCCGACCAACGCCGGTGCCACCATCAGCGGCAGCATCAGGATCGCCATCAGCCAGCTGCGTCTTTCGATCAGCGGCGACAGGAAGACAGCAAGGATTAGCCCGAGCGCGCATTCGAGCAGCGCGGTCAGCGCTCCGAAGCGCAATGAAAACCAGCTGGCCTGCCAGAAGGCTCTGTCGTTCCACACCGCAGCAAAATTTGACAGACCAGTGATCTTAGGCTGGCGCAGCGTCTCGAACGATACGTCGGAGACGGAATAGATCAGGTTGACGATTGCGGGAAAACCGAGGAAGACCAGCAGAAACACGACGAGCGGCATCGCCAGTAGCCGAAACTCCGAAGAATGGGCGCGCTGTGTATTCATCGAACCGCTGTCCTTCCGTTAGCAACTGGGTAGGCGATCATCTGGCGTGTCCGTTCGCTTAGGAGATTGCTTGTCGGCCCAACGTCGCTGCGCCGGTTCCTGCCGTTAATGCTGGCGGCGATCACGCCGCCGCCAGCAAAGCCGCTACTTGAGCAGCTCAGTCATGCCCTTTTCGGTATTGGCAAGTGTATCGTCCAGCGACTGTTGGCCGGACCAGTAACCGGTGAATTCCTTGGCCTGAAGTTCGTAGACAGACAAGGCCTTTGCAGCGGTGCCGCCGTTCATGACGTAGCCGTATTTGGACGCGAACTCGCCGAGCTTGACGAGATCGGGGCGTTCCTTCGCGACTTCGGTGACGACTTCCGGTGTCAGCGCCGGCGCGCCGTTGTTCCGGGCGTACGTCAAAGCCGCTTCCTTTGAGGAAAGCCATTTGATAAACGCCTGGCCACCGGCCTTGTTTTCGGCGTTCTTGTTGAGACCGAAACCAAGGCCATGGATGTGGGTGAAGCGACCTTCGGGGCCAGCGGGGGGAGCAACCGTTTCCGTGACGTCGGCGACAGTCGGCGACTTTTCCTTGCTGGTCAGGTCGGATGCGGCAGCATTCCACTGCATCATCGCGGCAACCTGGCCCGACGTATAGGCCGCATTGGCTTCAGCAAATTCGTACGATAGGGAATCGGTAGGTGTCGCACCGGCATCGTAGAGCAGCTTGTAGGTCTCGAGCCCCTTGCGATAGGCATCGGAATTGACCGTGATCTTGCCGCTCTCATCCATCCAGTTCCCGCCATAGGCACGCGGCAACGACTGGAACACCATCATGTTGAACAGAAGGTTCTTGAGCTGCAGAACGGTGCCGTAGCGCGTCGGGCTGTCAGGATTGACGGCCTGAGTGAAATACAGCGCGGTTGCGGCGTAATCATCCCATGTCCATTCGTCCGGGCTCTTCGGCTCGAGCTTCTTGCCAAGGTACTTTTCAGAGATTTCGGCATACTTCGCCCTAGCGGCGTCGTCCTTCATTAAGGCCTCGACCAGGTCCTTGCGATAGTACATGAAGTGCATCGAAAGGTCGGTCGGAACACCGAACTGCTTGCCTTCGTATTGCATGGTCTTGAGCACGGATTCGCCGTAGACCGACGCTGCCTCGCCCGACAGTTCGACTGGCTCCATGAACGGCGCATATCGGCCGATTGAATAGGTTGCAAGCAGGTTGACGTCGAAAGCCTTGGAACCGGCAGCGAGGTCGGCCTGGAGCTTGTCCCAGAAACCATCGCGGTTGAAGAACAAAAGCTCCACTTTGTCGTTTTCAGCGACATCTGGTTTCGCATTATAGACGCCGGTTGCGGCCCGCAGCGCTGTCTCTTCAGGTCCGCCCGGCCAACCGAGCACGGTCACTTTGGCGAATGCTGAGCTTGCCAGAAGGCTGGCGATGGCAACCGCTAGAAGGCTGCCCTTCGTGATCGTCGTCAATGTCATTTTAGTTCTCCTCTATGTGATTTTTCTGGTGATTTTTTGCAAGATCGGCGATCCCCACGACGCCGGCACTTTCCCCGAGAGCGGCGGCGTGGATGTTCGGTGTGAGCCGCGGCGGTACGCCTTCTAGCGCCTGCCGGACGGTGTCGAGATAGTTGGGCGCAAGCCCGATACCGCCGCCGATGATGATGCGCGGGGGATCGAGTGCGAGATGGATATTGCGGCAAAGCTGGGCGGTCTGGCGTGCCGATGCGCCAATTATGTCCATCGCCCACGTCTTGCCGGCGGCTGCAGCTTCGAAAACATCGCGCGCGGTTGCGCCTGCCTGATGGTCCTTGGCCTGGCCAGCTATCCAGTGACCTGAAACCTGATCTTCCAGCGTCCCGGCAACATCCTCGGCAACGCGGAACTGCCCGAAATGGCCGGCAAGGCCGAACATCGGTTTGCCGTTGACGACGATGCCACCGCCGATACCGGTTGAGATGGTAAGAAACACCATGTCTTCGTTCTGGCCAGCGCCGAACCGGTGTTCGCCCCAGGCTGCTGCCTGCGCATCGTTGGCGGCGAGAACCGGCACTCCAGAAAGGCGCGTGATCGTCTCTGCAAGAGGAAAACGCTCCGGGAGGTCAAGCGTGTTGCGGTTGAGCGCCGACCAGAATCCCTGATCGACAATGCCGGTGACGGCGGCGCCCGCTGTCGCGTAGCGGCCCTGCCACGAAGCGATCGCTGCAAACAGCGCTTCAAGCCACTGCTCGGGATTGCCGCCGCGGGGTGTCGGCACCTTGTGGGATTCCAGGACAGCGCCTCCGCGCACCAGTGCGGCAAGCATCTTGGTGCCGCCGATGTCGAGTGCGAGAACAGTATCCGGGTCGATCATGCGGGTCACGCTCCGACCGAAGCGAGGGTATCATCGAGTGCGGCGCGGAACCAGGAGGTAACGTGCTCCGGGCGCGTGATCGCCGAACCGACCACCACCGTGAACGCGCCGCTGGCCAAGGCTTTACAGGCTTGCTCTGGCGTGCGGATATTACCCTCGGCGATAACGACTGACGTGAGTTTTGAAGCCGCCGCGATCAGCGCGAAATCGGGCTCCGTGGGTTCTACCGGTCCGGTATATCCTGCTAGTGTGGTGCCGACGATCTCCGCGCCTTCGGCCAGTGCCCGTTCGGCGTCCGCCAGGATAGAGCAATCGGCCATGGCGATGCGGCCATGTGCGTGGATGCGGTCGATCAGGGTCTTGGTATCGACCGGGCGGATGCGCTGGGTTGCGTCATAGGCGATGATATCTGCACCGGCTGCTACCAACGCATCGACATCCTCGATCCATGGCGTGATGCGCACCTGCGTGTCATCGAGATCGCGCTTGACCAATCCGATAATCGGCTTGTCGGTTGCCGCACGGACGGCGCGGACATAGTCAGCCGACTCGATGCGCAGCCCCGCCGCACCGCCATCCAATGCCGCCAGGCTGAAGCCGACGACCATCGCGGCATTGTCCATCGCGCCACCTTTTACCGGCTGGCATGATACGATTAGTCCATTTTTTAAGGCTTGAATGTCAAGCAACACATTCGGCTCTCCTGTTGTGCGATCACGGTAACAGGACAAGACCAGATTGCAACAGGACTTTAACTGGTATTATCGCATCAACTCGATGACAAAGTCGTAGACGTCGCCGCGATATTTGGTTTGCGTGAACTCGACGATCTGGCCATCGGCAAGGAAGCAGCGGCGCTCCATGATCAGCAGACTGGCATCCTCGGGTGTGCCCAGAAGGCGGCGCTCCTCGTCGCTCGCTGGCTTGGCCTGCATGCGCTGCAGGGCGCGAACGGGAAGCGCGCCATTGGCTTCTAGATACTCATAGAGCGAGTCCTGGATCGCCTGCGGGTCGGGCACCAAACGTGCCGGCAACGTCGCGATTTCGATCGCGATGGGGGTATTGTCGGCAGTGCGCAAACGCTTGAGTCGAACGACCTTTTCGCTGCCTGAAATCCCCAGAGCCATCATTTCGGCGGGCGAAGGCCGCGAAATATTGCGCGAAATCCATACGCAACCCGGCTCCAGACCACGAGAGCGCATGTCCTCGGAAAAGCTGGTCATAGTAGCGAGCGATTTCTCGAGACGCGACGAAACGATGGTCTTGGCACCTTGGCGGCGATCGAGAAAACCGTCGGAAACCAGATTATCTATGGCCTTGCGCACCGTCACGCGAGAAATGTCGAGAGCCGCACACAAGGCGCGTTCACTGGGGATGACAGCGCCCCGCTTGATGTGTGCTGCCCCGATCGCCGCCTTGATCGCATCTTCAAGCCTGCGGTAAAGCGGCTCGCCACTTTCGCCGGCCAGAGCTTTTGTGAGAAGGGTTAGGACCGCTAGATCGCTCATCGAAGCACCCGCGCAAGAGAGAGCTTCCTTATGCAAAATATTTTTCAACGGGTAAACTGGTATTGTTCTGCCGCTACCAGTTTGCTGTATATGGCCTGTTTTACCCGACGCCTCTGGCTATGTACCGACTGGTTGTGTAGCTCACGCCGTGGCCGGTATTTCGCTCATGACACAACCTGAACGTCGGTTTACCCCATCACCCCGACGAGACTTGATCGCCTGGGTGACGGCATTGTGGCGTAGGTAAAGAGCGCGACAACCAACCGATCGTCAGTTCGACAGCGGGTCTGCCAAGTCCAGAAGACGATCAACTGTGATGGGCCGATTGCCCGTCTTGAGCGACCCAACCGCCGACCAAGATGTTTCGACTGGCCGGTCCCAGGTTGATCGACGCCGTTCTAGTCAGGATCGCGCGTACGTACCGACAGGCTCGTCCCGTGATCCACCACATTGTCGATAATGATCCTGGCCGCAAGAATTCATCGGCACGTGACCTGCAGGATATCGAAGGCCGCGTCATCACCGGTTCGTTTTGTGGCCTTCATGTTCAGGACGTCCCTGTAGAAATTAAGGGACGTTTCGAGGAGCGGGCCGATAGGTTCATGTGGCCGATACGCGCACGGGTTCAACGACCTGAAGTTTAGGGTGGATTAGAAAGTCTGATGCAGATGGAGCATCTAGCAACCGGGTCACGGTTGAAACTGGTTCAAGGCGAGACACGCGCACATAGGCTGCGGTGCTGAATTGCGATGAGATTCAACTTGTGGCACTACTCCGCCACGCCGCGTAGTGAACGGATAATTTCTTCAGCGAACATCGTGGCGGCGAGGCCGTGGTTGCGCTTTTCACGTTGTACGAGCGAAAGCACGTTCTTGCCGAACGTTCGGTCGCGAATCTGCACATAGGTCAGGACGCCATTGCGTTGTTCTTCCGCGACATCGAACCTGCTGAGAAATGCTATGCCATCACCAGCTGATGCCAGGGACTTCATCGCCTCGATCGAATTCGCTAGGAACGCCGGCTCTACCGAGATGCCCGCCTCGGCAAAAGCATCGGCGACAATGCCATGGATCAGCATCGGCTTGTCAGCAAAGATTAACGGGTATGGCTGGCAGGCAGACAATGGGATGGAGTCCTGTCCTGCCAGCGGGTGCTCGGGTGATACCACCGCGCCAAGCCGCGTGTCCATTTTCCAAAGTGTTTCCAGTTGCGGGACAGACGGAAGATTGAAAGCGAGGCCGAGATCTGCCTTTCCGTCCAATAGGGTCTGCACGATATCGTGCACGAACATCACCCGGATCGTGATTTTAAGTCTCGGGTGACGCGTGGCGAAATGCGCTGCAGTCTTCGGCACGATGCCGCCGGCAAGCCCGCCCATCGTGGCGATAATGATCTCTCCGCTTTGGAGGGTCTTCATGTCGCGGATGTCGGCCTCTACCTGACTGAATTCCTTGATTGTACGGCGGACATGGGCAACGAGAATTTCGCCAGCCGGTGTCAATCGCAGTCCACGCGGCAGGCGCTCAAACAAGGGTTCGCCGATCGCCTCCTCCAATTGCAGGATGTGCTTGTTGATTGCAGACGGTGCTACATTAAGCCGCTCACCAGCTGCCCGGATCGAACCGCAGCGTGCGACTTCGTCGATGTAGCGCAGGACCCGTGAATGCAGCATGGGTGATTTCCACCGTTCTCAAAAAGCGTACGAACTGCGCGGAAAATACTGCTTTTCGGAAGCAGTGCAATCCTTTCTTATCCTCCACGGAACCTGCGGAACACGCCTGGCGCTGGCTAGGAATGCTGCTGGATAGAGTGGAGGAAAGACTTGAACACATTGGAAGCTGCACATTACGACAAGGTGCGTGCGATATTCGATATCCTTGAAGGTCGAGGCGAGGCGGACCTTCTTCTAAAGAACCTGAACATTCTCGATGTTCATGGAGAGACCGTCTATCACGGCTCAATCCTTGTCTATGACAAGCGCATCATCGCGCTCAATCCTGACGAGGACATACTGAAGGTCAAGGAAGTCTTCGACGGTCAGGGTCTATACGCGATACCAGGTCTGATCGACGCCCATATCCACTTTGAATCCCAGCTGGCGCATCCAACGGCTCTTGCAGAAGCCATGGTGCCCTGTGGAACGACGACCATATTCGCCGAGTGCCTGGACCTCCTGAGTGCGGCTGGCGAGGAGGGTGCGAAGGCGGCCGAAAAGTTATTTCAGGACTATGATCAGCTTCCTTATCGGCTCTACGCCTTCGCGCCAATCTTGGCTTCATCCGGCCGGTGGAGAACATTGGTAGCCTGCGGTTCTTCTCGATGGCCAACGATGAATATCTTTTGGCAGTCGCAAAAGACAGCCGGCTTGCGGGTTTGGCTGAGATCGGTATTGAGGACTTGCGTGATCAGAAGATCATCTCGTTCTCGCGCCAGAACCTCTCCTACACCGAACGGTATTTCGCCGAGATGTTTGCCGAGCACGATCTGGCCCGCAACATTGCGTACAGCTGCGACGATACGTTTGCGCTGATTTCGTTGGTATCGGCCGGTCTTGGCATCGGCTTTGCGCCGCAATGGACCAGGGATTTCCCAAACCGCAATTTCGAGCTTCGAAAGGTGAGGGGCGTGGATTTCAAGATCGGCATGGGGGTTGCGTGGAATATGGAGGATCCGACGGCGTCACGCGACGACATCATAGATATTGCGCGGTCCTTGGTCAGGCCATCGAAGCAGGGAACGCCGGAAATCATGCGTGCGCGTTAGGCCGGGATATGGAATGCAACTTCGGGGACAGTCGGTCCCGGTTTCCACCGCGCCGGCGGCGCTTTGCTCAATCTCCTATGGCTAACCCTGGAACCGAAGCCGCATGCGTGAATTCCCGAACCGTGGCCAAAGCCACCGCTGTGATAGGCTCTTCGATATTCTCATTGCCAGTT
This sequence comes from Pararhizobium sp., assembly GCF_965279435.1. Taxonomy (NCBI): domain Bacteria; kingdom Pseudomonadati; phylum Pseudomonadota; class Alphaproteobacteria; order Hyphomicrobiales; family Rhizobiaceae; genus Pararhizobium; species Pararhizobium sp. The sequence goes on along the minus strand of NZ_CBDIHY010000001.1, from coordinate 86,218 downwards.
AGCCGGTATATTGTTCCGCGTTTTGCCAACTCGACACGTAGGCCCAACTGGCCTCGATATCAGATAGGCCTCGAAGAGGCAGCGTCAGCGTGGCGAATCTCTCGCATGTGTTTCACCGGTCCGAAATAAGTTCGACATTCTTTCACGAAAGCCCAAATCCCCCGAAGAATGGCCGGTTCCAGAGATAGCCCTATATCCCTCCTATGTTTCACGGAAGGGAGCCATGTAAAATGGTCACAAAATCGGTGCCGCCTGTCACTCTAGTCATATTCGGGGCCACCGGCGACCTGACCCGTCGTCTGCTTGTTCCGGCGATCATCAATCTGACCCGCAGCGGTCTGGTCGGGGATGACCTGACTGTTGTCGGCGTCGGGATTGATGAAGGTGACGACGAATTCCTTCGCCAACGCCTCGACGAATTTTTGGGCCATCTTAGCCCCCAGGCAGAAGCACAGACGACGAGGGATGACGCCTGGGACAGGCTGAGATCGCGCATTTCCTATCGGAGTGGGGACTTCACTAAAGACGAGATATACGAGGCCATCAAATTGCGACTTGGATCGGCGGCGAATATTGCTTTCTGTCTCGCCGTTCCGCCAAGTTTGTTCGGGCCGATTGTCGAAAAGCTTGCCACGCATGGCTTGATGGAAGAAACCGACGGCTGTTTCCGGCGCGTCGCGATCGAGAAACCGTACGGTACCGACCTCGCATCTGCGCGCGCGCTCGATACCCAGATACTGGCTCAGGTTGTCGAAAAACAAGTCTATCGGCTCGACCATTTCCTTGGCAAGGAAACCGTACAGAACCTGATGACGGCACGCTTTGCCAACATGATTATAGAGGGCCTGTGGAGCAACAATTATATCGACCATGTCCAGATTACGGCTGCGGAGACCGTTGATGTCGGGAGCCGCGGCAAGTTTTATGATGCGACTGGAGCGCTCAGGGACATGATTCCCAACCACCTGTTCCAGCTGTTGGCGATGATCGCAATGGAACCGCCGAACAGTTTTGATGCCGAAGCTGTTCGTAATGAAAAGGGCAAGGTATTGAAGGCTTTGCGCGTTTATTCGATGGAGGAGGCTGCGGCGAATAGTGTGCGCGGCACCTATGGCACCGGAAATATCGACGGCCAACCATTGAGCGCCTATAGGGAGACAAAAGATGTTTCATCTGATAGTCGAACTGAAACCTATGTCGCCCTCAAACTCTACGCCGACACTTGGCGTTGGGCCGGCGTCCCGTTTTATCTGAGAACGGGAAAGGCTTTGACTGCGCGCGACACCGAAATTGTTATCACGTTCAACAAGGTGCCATTTGCTCAGTTCCGCGAATCCGAGGTGACAAGACATCTGCCACCAAATAGGCTCGTCATCCAGGTTCAGCCGGACGAGGGGATCAGCATGGAGATCTCAATCAAACGTTCCGGGCAATCCGTCGAGACAGTCCCCGTATCGCTAGATTTCCGTTACGCCGACAGGTTCGATATCGGGCATACGACAGGTTATGAATCTTTGATCTATGATCTGTTTATCGGCGATCAGACACTGTTCCAGCGTGCAGACAGCATCGAAGCCGGATGGGCGGCAGTTCAGCCCTTTCTCGACGCATGGTCGGCCGACAACACAATCCCCGAAACGTATGTTCCCGGCAGCATGGGACCAGCCTCAGCAGATGACCTGATCCGGAAAGACGGCCGCGAATGGCATGAGCTTGGTGTTGTTTTGCATCAACGGAGATAAGTCTCCCGCTCTGTCGCCGAGTCCATTTGGCGTTTATGCATAGAGAAGTGCCCTGTTGGTTCACTGCGTCACTCGAACAGAATGTTTATGAATGCTTTGCGCATGCTTAAATCTGTGGCGTGCCTTTCGAAGGGGATCATTTTGAAATTGGCGGGTTTGAAGCAATCGCTTGGGAGAGCGGGTGATGAATCCTCGAATTTGCGCCAAGAACTATGGTCCAGACCGAACATAATCGCGAACCCTCATTATGCCGCAAGCGGAGCTGCTATCAAGGCGATCGGGTTTCGTTTTTAGACGGACCAAGTTCAAATCCCGTCAAGGCGTGCAATGGCTTTGTGTGTGTTTCATTCTTCCGACGCAATGTTGCTGAGGGGCGAATTGTCTCCGTCTGAAAAACCTCGATATCGCAGGTGACTCCTGCTGAGGTGTGCCCGCATGGCCTCGCGCGCCCGTTCTGCACTCCCCGAGCTGATCGCCTCGCAGATCGCCCGATGTTCGACCACTGTATTCTGAATATAGTCGAGAGTAATAAGGGCCGGGTTGAGCTGCTTGGAGAAAGCCGGTTGAGGCAGAATCTGCAGGCTCATAAGGCTGAAGAACTCGATGAAGGCTCCATTGTTTGTTGCCTCTGCGATCGATCGGTGAAAAACAAAGTCGAGATGGTCAAGCGCGGCCTCGTCCTCAAGTGAAGCTTCAAACGCGCGGGCTGCGTTCCAGATGTTGGATTCCTGAGACCAAGATCGCCGAACGGCCGCCAACCCGGCAGCATGAACCTCAAAAGCCATTCTAAGTTCCAGCAAGTCCATGAACGACGTTTGCAGACGAGCCAGGGGAGCAAGCGTGATGTTTGCATCCAACGAGTTGGCGTCTTCGATGTCGGGACCGGGTCTTTTTCGGAAGAACACCCCGACACCATGTCGCGACTCGACAATGCCGTCGGACCGCAAGGCCGATACTGCTTCTCGAATGACGGTCCTGCTGACGCCGAACCGCTCGGATAATTCGGCGAGCGACCCCAGTTTGGCACCGCTCTCGAATTGGCCGTTGCCGATGTGAGTCTTGAGCGCCTGAATTGTTCGGCCCGTTAAACTGTCCAAAACCTGTTTCCCTTTGCCCCAAATCACGCTGCAGAGTCTAAGTATTTTGCGCAAGGTAGCACTTCTCTGGGAGGTGATGCTACCACTCGGTGGTAATCTTGTTGATAGAGAGTGCGCACACTTGGTCAACCTGAAGGGGCCAACAAGCATTTCATCGGGTCAGAAGCTGGAAAAAATTTGCTCATAAAGCCCATGAATACCGAGACTACTTCTATTTAATAGATTTGGATTGGTGCGTAAATATCTGTTAATACTGAATAAAACACATATTTTACGAGATCAGCGCGCTAAGAGGTAGTATCTCTCGATTTCGTCTTGACAAGAGATACTATTTCAACAATTCTCATCAACAGAAAAGTGGGGCAACACCTGACGCATTGTAGCGTGGGTAAATGCTCCCGGGAACATGGTTTGCGCATCCGCGCGTCTGACAATGATGGAAAATGCTATGGGTGTCGTCGCCGCACGTCTCTCCGAGCTCGGTATCGTATTGCCTACGATTGCCCCGGCTTCAGGAAATTACATTCCTCATCGGCTCGTCGGAAGCCTTCTTTTTGTATCAGGCCAGATCCCGCGAATCGATGGTGTTGAGCATTATGTCGGCGTGGTGGGTCAGGGTATCTCGCCTGAGGACGGATACAAGGCTGCTCGCTTCTGCGCGCTCAATATCGTGGCACGGGTCAACGCCGCTCTCGATGGGGATCTTGATCGCGTCAACGCCTGCGTCCAGTTGCGTGGCTTCGTCAATGCGCCCGCTGATTTCACAGGTCATCCAGCAGTCATCGACGGCGCTTCCGACTGTCTCGTGGAGATCTTTGGCGACAAAGGGCGTCATGTGCGCACCGCGCTTGGTGCGGGGTCATTGCCGCGCGGTTCCTCCGTGGAAGTCGACGCCATCTTCGAAGTCGCACCAAATCCTGACAGCAAATAAAGGGGAACTGGCCATGAACGGGACCAGCATGTCGGAAAAAGCCATAGCCATGATGGGCGTCAACAAATGGTACGGTCACCTTCAAGTCCTGAAGGGGATAAATCTTGAGGTTGGTCGCGGCGAGCATATCGTCCTTTGTGGACCTTCGGGTTCGGGTAAATCAACCCTCATCCGCTGTATCAATCACCTCGAGGAAATCCAACAGGGCAGCATCGCCGTTAATGGCACGGAGTTGAGCCAAAAGGGCAGCAATGCCGACCATATTCGCCGCGATGTCGGCATGGTTTTCCAGCAGTTCAACCTATTTCCACATCTCACCGTTCTGCAGAACTGCATGCTCGCCCAGCGCCGGGTGCGCAAAGCTTCGGTGGCCGAGGCGAAAGACAAGGCGATGCGCCATCTGGACCGGGTGCACATCGCTGAACAGGCAGAAAAATATCCCGCCCAGCTGTCCGGGGGGCAGCAGCAGCGCGTTGCAATCGCCCGGGCGCTGTGCATGGACCCCAAGATCATGCTGTTCGACGAGCCCACTTCGGCGCTTGACCCCGAAATGGTCAAGGAAGTGCTCGACACGATGATCTCACTTGCAGACGACGGCATCACGATGATCTGCGTCACCCACGAGATGGGTTTTGCGCGAGCCGTCGCACATCGCGTCATCTTCATGGACCGTGGCGAAATCATCGAGAGCGCTAAGCCGGACGTCTTTTTCAGCAACCCGGCTCACGAGCGAACCAAAACGTTCCTCAGCCAGATCCTCAACCATTGAGGAGGGGCTGATGAATTACACATTTGACTTTGCACTGGTTTTTGCCGCGTGGCCGATGCTGCTGGAAGGCGTGATCGGTACGTTGAGAATGTCGTCCCTTTCGATGGTCTTCGGATTGTCGCTCGGTATTGTCTTCATGATGATGCGCATGAGCAAGGTACCGGCACTTCGCACCATCGCCGTTTGCTATATCGAGTTGATCCGCAACACGCCCATCCTTGTGCAGGTGTTTTTTGTTTTTTTCGGCATGCCGGCGATTGGCATCCGGCTCAGCGGCGAGCAAGCGGCGATCCTGGCCATGACGCTGAACTGCGCAGCCTATGCGGCGGAGATCGTACGTGGGGGCGTGCAGTCCATTCGTCCGGGCCAGATCGAAGCGGGCAGGGCGCTTGGGATGCATATGGCCGACATCTATCGGTTCATTGTCTTCCGGCCAGCGATCAGGGCCGTTTACCCGGCGCTGTGCAGCCAGTTCATCCTGATGATGCTGAACTCCAGTCTGGTCTCGTCTGTCTCGGCGGAAGAGCTCACCTATTTTGCGCAGACGCTCGATGCCCAGACATTCCGCAGCTTCGAGATTTATCTCACGCTGGGTGTCATCTACCTCCTCTTGTCCCAGCTCGTCTCTATCGCTCTCGGCATAATTGGCCGGGTCTATTTTTCCTATCCGGCAAAGTGAGGCAGTGCGATGATCCGTCAATTTGGCTGGAATGAATTCTTCTTTCTCCTCGAAGGCGCGCGTTGGACGGTTGTTCTATCGCTCCTCGCATTTACCGTCGGCGGAGCGCTGGGCCTGGCGGTCGCGTTTGGACGCACCAGCAAATGGAAACTGTTGCGCATTCTTATGGCAACCTACATTCAGATCTTCCAAGGCACGCCGCTGCTGATCCAACTGTTCTTCGTCTATTTCGGTCTGCCGCTTCTGGGCTTCAAGGTAGATGTCTGGGTGGCGCTGACGATTGGCCTGTCGCTGCACACAAGCGCGTTTCTCGGCGAGATCTGGCGCGGTAGCATCCAGGCCGTTCCAGATGGTCAAAGCGAGGCTGCCCGAGCACTCGGTATTGGCTATATGCATCGTATGGTGGATGTAGTGTTACCGCAGGCTTTTCGCATCGGTCTGCCCGCTACCATCAGCTTTCTCGTCAACCTGATCAAAGGCACCGCGCTCGCCGCTCTGCTCGGTCTGACGGAGCTCACTCGCTCCGGTCAGTTGATGGCGAACATCACGTTTCAGCCGCTACAGGTCTATGGGGCGGTCGCAGTCATCTACTTCTTCATCTGCGTACCCCTGACCTACTGCAGTGCCCGGATCGAGCAGCGCCTCAACGCTGCGCGGTAAAACAAGAACGCATTCCAAGAAACCAACCAGAGGTGATCACATGACCAAGAAAGTATCGACCCCTTCGCGCTCGACAATCCTGAGTGGGTTTGCCGCAATGCTCTTCGCCGCGACCTCATTCGCGACGACAGCGCTCGCCGTCTCACCCGAAGAGCTCAAGTCAAAGGGTACCGCTACCATCGGCGTACAGATGGATCAGTTTCCATGGGGCTTCATCGATGCCAACGGCGGCAACGACGGTTTCGACATTGAAGTCGCCAAAATGATCGCCAAGGAACTGGGCGTTGAGGTAAAGTTCGAGCGCATCACCGGGCAGAACCGCATTCCACTGCTGGTGAACGGCAATGTGGACTTCCTGGTACCGTCGATGACGATCACAGAAGAACGCGCCAAAGTCATCCAGTATGTTATTCCTTATTCGTCAAACGACATCACTGTGTGGGGTAAGACCGACGCTGCGATAAAAGGCAACGAAGATCTTTCGAAATATGTAATCGGCGTCAACCGCGGCAGCGCCTTCGAGCCGTTGCTGGTCAAGGTCGCGCCGAAGGATACGCAGATCAAGCGCTTCGACGATGATGCGACGACGGTCCAAGCATTATTGTCCGGCCAAGTCGATGCAATCCTGGGAAGCGTGACCTATGGCCTCGTCATCAAAGAGACCGGTTATGACAAGCAATTCGAGCGCAAATACAAGGTCGCCGACAATTTCCAAGGCATGGCGGTTCGCAAGGGCGATCAAGAAATGCTCGCTTTCCTGACTGATTTCGTTGCCAAACACACGGCGGACGGATCTCTCGATGCCCTTTACAAAAAATGGATCGGTGTCGACCGCCCGAAACTCCCGACAACATTGCCGGGTGTAGACTTCATCGGAAAGCAATAACGCCAAAGCCTGCGCGGCCGTTACAACCGCCGCGCAGAGCTTGAGAAATCAACAATCAAAGAGCTTTTGGCCCCCGCCTGTCTGTGCGGGCGGGGACGGTCTGCTGCACGCCGAAAATCGGGTTATCGGGCAAGCGCAACAAAAGCTCGCTTAGGGAGCATGGACGAGAAAATGATGAAAGATGGCAAGCAGATCAGGGTCGGAGTTGATATCGGTGGGACCTTTACTGACGTTGCGATGGAGGTCGGTAGCACACTCCATTCGGTCAAGGTGCTAACTGATTACTCCTATCCCGAAAACGCAATCGTCAAGGGCATCCACGAGGTGGCGGAGATCGCCGCTGTCGAGCTTTCGCGGATTGACACGATCATTCACGGAACCACGCTTGCAACCAATGCGCTGATCGAGCGGCGCGGAGCGCGCACCGCCTTCATCACCACCAAGGGCTTTCGCGACGTCATCGAGATGCGCACGGAAAGCCGCTTCGAACAGTATGACCTCGATATTGTGCTGCCGGCGCCGCTGGTGCCGCGCAACGAACGCTTCGTTATCGACGAGCGTATTGGTGCGGACGGCTCGGTTCTAAAGGCGCTTGATCTCGCCGAAGTCGACGCACTGTGCGACAGCATCATCGCCGCAGGCTACGACAGCGTCGCCATCGGCTTCATCCATTCCTATCTCAATGGTGCGCACGAAACGGTCGTTCGCGATCGGCTGCTGGCCAAGAAAGCCGGCATTTCCGTCTCGATCTCGTCGGAAGTGTCGCCGCAGATGCGGGAATTCCAGCGCTTCAACACTGTCTGCGCCAACGCCTTCGTCAAGCCGCTGATGGCATCCTACCTCAACCGGCTCGTCGGTCGTCTCACCGAGGAAGGCACGCGTTGCCCGGTCTTCATGATCCACTCGGGCGGGGGCATCATCAGCGTCGAGAGCGCCATCGAATTTCCGGTGCGCCTGCTCGAATCCGGCCCGGCCGGTGGTGCGATCTTCGCCGCTCACATCGCCAGCAGCTACGGCCTCGATCGGGTGCTTTCTTACGATATGGGCGGCACCACTGCAAAGATCTGCTTGATCGAAAAGCAGACGCCGAAGACCTCCAAGACCTTCGAAGTGGCCCGCACCTGGCGCTTCAAGAAGGGCAGCGGCATGCCGATTTCCATTCCGGTTATCGAAATGGTCGAGATCGGCGCCGGTGGCGGCTCGATCGCCACGATCGACAGCATGCGCCAGATCCGAGTCGGCCCGCATAGTGCCGGCTCCGAACCGGGACCAGCTTGCTACGGCCGCGGCGGCGCCCACCCCACCGTCACCGATGCCGACCTAATCCTCGGCCGCCTCGATCCCGACGAATTCGCGGGCGGGGCGATGAAACTCGACCGCCCGGCCTCTGACAGAGCCATGGATGCCGACATCGCCTCGAAACTTAAAACCAATGTTGCAACGGCCGCTTTCGGGCTTAGCGAAGTGGTTGATGAAAACATGAGCAATGCGGCGCGCATGCACGCAGTGGAGAACGGTAAAGAGCTTTCCGAGTTTACCATGATCGCCTTCGGCGGCGCAGCACCAATCCACGCCGCGCGTCTGTGCGAAAAGCTCGGTATGTCCAAACTGCTGATCCCGCCGGGTGCGGGTGTTGGCTCGGCCATCGGCTTCTTGCGTGCTCCCTTCGGGTTCGAGAGTGTGCGCAGCGCCTACAGCCGCATCAGCCGGTTCGATGCGGCAGCGATCAACCAAACGATCGCCGACCTCAGCGCCGAGGCCATATCCTTCGTGCGCTCCGGTTCGCCCGAGGCCGATCCGGATCTCGAATGCACAGCCTACATGCGATACGTTGGCCAGGGATGGGAAGTGCCGGTCACCATCGAAGTGCGCGATTACGCAGATGCCGACGGCGAGCTGTTCCGAAACCTGTTCGACGAACAATACGAACATTTCTTCGGCCGCGTTATTGAAGGTCTCGATGTCGAGATCGTCAGTTGGTCACTGCGCGCCACCTCGAAACTCTCGCCCCCAGATAGGATTGGCAAGACCGAGAAGGCGGACGAAGCAAAAGTCCGCGGCACCCGCGAAATTTTCGATGTTCAAGAAGGCAGTTTCCAGACGGCCTCGATCGTTGCACGCGCCGATATGAAGCCGGGCGATTTCGTCGCCGGCCCCGCCGTCATCACCGAACGCGAAACCTCAACGATCATCACCGCAAGCCGAGAAGTCATCATGCAGGCCGATGGCTGCCTGCTCATACGCGTCAAGCAGAGCGCTTGAACGGAGGATTTGACATGAAAACCAGTGCACTTTCCGACGTCCACATGCAGATCATGTGGAACCGGCTGATCTCCGTTGTCGAAGAACAGGCCGTCACCCTCATCCGCACCGCGTTCTCCACCAGTGTGCGTGAATCGGGCGATCTTTCCGCCGGTGTCTTTAACCGAGGCGGCAAAATGATTGCCCAGGCGGTGACCGGCACACCGGGTCACGTCAACGCCATGGCCGAAGCCGTCGGCCACTTCATCCGCGACATCGGCCCTGAAAATATCTTTGAGGGCGATGTCTACATCACCAACGATCCTTGGAAGGGAACCGGCCACCTGCACGACTTCACCGTCGTCTCGCCCAGCTTCCGAAATGGCGCGCTGGTCGGCTATTTCGCCTGCACGGCGCACGTTGTGGACGTTGGCGGCCGCGGTTTCGGCCCGGACGCGAATGAGGTCTACGAAGAGGGGATCTTCGTTCCAATCATGAAGTTCGCTGAGCGCGGCAGGGTCAACAAGGACCTCGTCAACATCCTGCACAACAACGTCCGGGAAAGCCACCAGGTGGTGGGCGACGTCTATTCGCTGGCGGCCTGCAACGAGATCGGTCATCGCCGCCTGATGGACATGATGGAAGAGTTCGAGCTGGCCGATCTGGAGACGCTCGGTGAATTCATCTTCAAGCGCAGCTATGACGCTACGATCGAGCGCATTGCCGCCCTGCCGAAGGGTTCCTATTCCAATACGATGCGCGTCGACGGTTATGGTTCGCCGATCGATATCGTGGTACGACTCGATGTGGGGGAAGACTACATCCTTGCCGATTTCGAGGGTACATCGCCACCGAGCCCCAAGGGCATCAATTGCCCGATCATCTATTCGGCGGCCTATGCCTGCTATGGCATGAAATGCTCTATCGCGCCGGAGATTCCCAACAACCACGCTTCGCTGCTGCCGTTTCGCGTGACGGCTCCCAAAAACTGCATCCTCAATGCTCAGCACCCGGCGCCGGTTTCCGTTCGGCACGTGCTTGGACACCTTGTCCCCGATGCGGTGCTCGGCGCCGTGCACAAGATGCTCCCAGGAAAGGTGCCAGCGGAAGGTGCGGGTGCGCTGTGGAACCTGCATGTCAGCGTGCGCCCATTGCAGGGCGAAAACGCCCCCGCTGACGGCGGCCAGCGTGCCGAAGTGCTGCTGTTCAACAGCGGTGGCGCCGGCGCACGCTCCACGCTCGATGGTCTCAGCGCCACGGCGTTTCCGAGCGGTGTGCATTCCATGTCGATCGAGGCGACCGAGCATGTGGGCCCGGTGATTTTCTGGCGCAAGGAACTGCGTGACGGTTCCGGTGGTGCGGGCAAGTTCCGTGGTGGTCTCGGCCAGGTCGTGGAGATCTCACCAACCGACGGTCACGAGATGCATTTTAACGCCATGTTCGACCGCGTCGATCATCCACCCCGTGGACGCGAGGGCGGAGCCAATGGCGCAGCGGGTGCCGTGTTGCTCGATGACGGGACGATCCTAGCCACCAAAGGGCGCCAGCACGTGCCCGCGGGCCGCAGATTGATCCTGCAGCTTCCGGGTGGCGGCGGATACGGTGCGCCCGACAACCGCGATCCGATAGCTGCGCAACGCGACCGGGATTTCGACTACGTGTCGAATAGCTAATCCGCTTGTGACCGGTGGAGAAATTGGCCGGTCATCACCAATGTTTTTCGGGAATTTGGAAATGAGTTTTCAAAACAAACGTGCGGCTGGTATCAAATCGTCGCCGAGCATGGCGATCGCCATGGCAGCAAAGAAATTGGCCGCAGAAGGCCGCGACATCATTGACCTGTCGCTTGGCGAACCGGATTTCGAGCCTCCCGCACATGTTGCGGACGCTGCTGTAGCAGCGATCCGCAAGGGTGGCGTCCGGTATGGTGCTGCGGCCGGTACGGAAAGCCTGCGTCAGGCGATTGTGGCCAAGTTCAAGCGCGAAAACCAGCTCGATTACTTTGTCGACGAGGTGATGGTAGCCAATGGCGCCAAACAGATCTTGTTCGACGTGTTTCTTGCCACACTGGAGCGGGGGGACGAGGTGATCATCCCGACGCCCTGCTGGGTTTCCTATGGCGATATCGTATCGCTGCATGGCGGCGAACCAGTCTATGTGTTCTGCAGCCCAGAGGTCGGTTTCAAAATCGATGCTGCAAAGCTTGAGGCGTCGATCACACCAAGAACACGCTGGCTGATGCTAAATTCTCCGTCCAATCCCACCGGTGCCATTTATTCGCAGAAAGAATACCGTGCGTTGGGCGAGGTTCTGGCCCGCCATCCTCGTGTCTTGGTGGTCTCAGACGAGATCTACGAACATGTGCTCCTGAAAGAGGTGCCTTTCGTATCCTTCGCGAAGGCCTGCCCGGAGTTGCGCGACCGCACCCTCATCGTCAACGGCGTCTCGAAAGCATATGCGATGACCGGATGGCGCCTCGGTTATGCCGCAGGCCCCGCGGCATTGATCGCAGCGCTCAGCAAGATGCAATCGCAGAGCGTCACGTCGGTCTCAACCATCGCGCAGGCGGCAGCCCTTGCGGCGTTGACGGGCGACCAGACGTTCGTCGGGAACGGGGCGGCGATATTTGCCAGCCGGGCCAACATCGTCGCCGAACGTTTGGGGCAGATCCACGACGTGGATTTCACGCCACCGGATGGAGCCTTTTATGCATTCATTGGTATTCACCGGCTGCTTGGCAAAAAGTCCGCGGCAGGTGAGGTGCTTGCCGACGATTCAGACTTTGCCGCCCATCTGCTGAATGGTTTTGGCCTATCGAGCGTACCAGGTGCGGCATTCGGCGCGCCCGGCTTTATCCGCTTTTCCATCGCGGCATCTGACCGGGAACTTCAAGCTGCCTGCGACCGGCTGGCCGCCATGGTTCACTCCCTAAAGGGCTGAACAGCGTTTTCAATCACTCACTCACCAACCCGGCGGCGCTCGAGTGCGCTTCCCCCACAGGAGTTAAATCCATGAAGACCGAAGACTTGAAGCATGCGCTGGGAGCAGGGCTCCTTTCTTTTCCAGTCACTCACTTTGGCTCAGATGGAAAGTTCAAGGCCGACAGCTATGCCAAGCATGTCAATTGGCTGTCCGGTTTCGGGGCCGCAACGCTATTTGCCGCAGGTGGAACGGGCGAGTTCTTCTCGCTCACCCCCGATGAAATTCCTGAAATTGTTAGAGTAGCGAAAGAGGCTGCCGGCACCACTCCCATCGTTTCGGGCTGTGGATACGGCACAGAAATTGCGGTCTCTATCGCTCGGTCAGTCGAAAAGGCTGGGGCAGACGGCATCCTGCTATTGCCGCACTATCTGATCGACGCGCCACAGGAAGGGCTGTACCAGCATATCAAAGCAGTCTGCGATGCCACGGGCATGGGCGTCATGGTCTACAATCGCGACAATTCGGTGCTGCAGGCTGATACCCTGGCCCGGCTCTGTGATGCGTGCCCGAACCTGGTGGGTTTCAAGGATGGAACAGGTGACATCGGGCTCGTTCGCCAGGTCACTGCAAAGATGGGCGACCGTCTGACCTACCTCGGTGGTATGCCGACTGCGGAACTTTTCGCAGAAGCCTATATGGGCGCCGGATTCACCACCTATTCATCAGCAGTCTTCAACTTTGTCCCGGCGCTTGCTATCGATTTCTACAAGGCATTGCGGGCAGGTGATCGGGCCAAGTGCGAAGCCTATCTGAATGATTTCTTCTACCCGTTCATGGCAATCCGCAACCGGAGCAAGGGTTATGCGGTCTCGGCCGTCAAGGCAGGCGTCAGGCTGCAGGGCTTCGATGCTGGCCCAGTTCGTGCCCCACTCAAAGATCTTTCGAGCGATGAAATGGACATGATGGAAGCCCTCATTGGAAAGCATAAGCGCCAGTAACACTTTCAGGGGCCGCCTACCTAGGGAGGCGGCCCTTTCATCGATCGAATGGAGGGGAGATCTATGACACTTCATCACAACCTGATCGCCGGCGAATGGGTCGGCAGCAACGGCGTTGAAAACATCAATCCGTCGAACACCAAGGAAATCGTCGGCCTTTATGCCAGCGCCAGCGCTGACGATGCCAAGACTGCGATCGCTGCTGCAAAGGCCGCGTTTCCGGCCTGGTCGCGCTCCGGCATTCTCGAGCGTCACGCGATCCTGAAGAAGACCGCCGACGAAATTCTCGCCCGCAAGGATGAACTCGGCAACCTGCTTGCCCGCGAAGAAGGCAAGACCCTGCCGGAAGCCATCGGCGAAACCATCCGTGCCGCCCAGATCTTTGATTTCTTCGCTGGTGAAGCCCTGCGTCTGGCTGGCGAAGTGCTGCCGTCCGTTCGCCCGAACATCGGCGTCGAGATCACCCGAGAGCCGATCGGCGTCATCGGCATCATCACGCCGTGGAATTTCCCGATCGCTATCCCGGCCTGGAAGATTGCGCCGGCACTCTGCTACGGCAATACCATCGTCTTCAAGCCGGCCGAACTGGTGCCAGGCTGCTCGTGGGCGATCGCCGATATCCTGCACCGCGCCGGCCTGCCGAAGGGCGTCTTGAACCTCGTCATGGGCAAGGGCTCGGTCGTCGGCCAGGCCATGCTCGACAGCCCGGATATTGCAGGTATCACGTTTACCGGCTCGACCGGCACAGGCAAGCGCGTCGCTGCGGCCTCGATCGAGCATAACCGCAAGTTCCAGCTGGAAATGGGCGGCAAGAACCCGATGGTCGTGCTCGATGACGCCGACCTGACCGTCGCCGTCGAAGCGGCTGCAAACTCCGGCTTCTTCTCGACCGGCCAGCGCTGCACGGCATCGTCACGCCTGATCGTCACTGAAGGCATCCACGACAAGTTCGTCGCGGCACTGACCGAAAAGCTGAAGACGCTGGTGGTCGATGATGCGCTGAAGGCTGGTACGCACATTGGGCCGGTTGTCGACGAGCGCCAGCTTGCTACCGATACCGATTACATCGCCATCGGCAAGCAGGAAGGCGCCAAGCTCGCTTTCGGCGGCGAGACCATCACCCGCGACAATCCCGGCTTCTACCTGCAGCCGACGCTGTTTACCGAAGCCACCAACCAGATGCGCATCAGCCGCGAAGAAATCTTTGGCCCCGTCGCCTCGGTTATCCGGGTCAAGGATTACGAGGAAGCACTCAGCGTTGCCAACGACACGCCGTTCGGCCTGTCGGCCGGTATCGCCACGACCAGCCTCAAGCACGCGACGCATTTCAAGCGCAATTCGGAAGCCGGCATGGTGATGGTCAACCTGCCGACCGCCGGTGTCGATTTCCACGTACCGTTCGGTGGCCGCAAGGCCTCCTCCTTCGGCTCGCGCGAGCAGGGCAAGTATGCGGCCGAATTCTTCACTGTGGTGAAGACTGCTTACACGCTGGCGTAAAGCCGCGTCTGCGGTATGACCGACGGACCTGATTGCAGATACACACTCTCGTGGCTTTCACCCAAGAGCACAAATTCACTGTGTGATCTCGCGAGCACTCTTTGCAACAAGCAACTGATTGTGCCTGCCGCCTAACGCAAGTCTCACCGTTTTTTGGCGGACCGCCAGGCGGCGAAATCAAGAAGGCTCTGCTCATCTGTCGCCGGGTAGAGGCCGATGATGGAGCGGCCATTCTGCACCTGCGACAACACGAAATCCTCGAACACGGTCATTTCCGTTGCCTCGTCGGCAATTTCGTCGGCGATTGCGGCGGGGATGACGACAACACCTTCTCCATCACCAACCATGACATCGCCCGGCCAGACAGCGACATCTCCGCAGCCGATGGGGCCATTGATATCAAGCGCTTGATGCAGGGTGAGGTTCGTGGGAGCAGACGGGCGATTGTGATATGAGGCGAAGGGCAGCTCGGCGATTTCGTGGGAATCGCGAAAGCCGCCATCGGTGACCACGCCCTCCACCCCGCGCACCATCAATCGGCTGACGAGAATGGAGCCTGCTGACGCAGCCCGCGCGTCCTTACGGCTGTCCATGACGAGGACCGCGCCTGCGGGGCACTCCTCGACCGCCTTGCGCTGGGGATGTTCGCGGTCGCGGAACACCGAAAGCGGATTGAGGTCTTCACGGGCCGGAATATAGCGCAAAGTGAACGCTTGTCCGACCATCGTGCGAGTGGGGGCGCCGAGTGGACGGACATCCTGAATGAACTGGTTGCGCAGGCCGCGCTTGAACAGCGCCGTACATAGTGTGGCGGTACTGACGTGGCGTAGCTTTTCACGGGTCTCGTTTAAGAGGGGCATGTCGATGTTCCTGAAGGAAGTTGGCTGAAGAAATATTGGGTAAGGGCCTACCAGCGGGGCACGCGTCGCTCGTAGGCCGGGTCAAATTGCTGCATATACAGCGTGTCGTTACGGTCGTTCATGCCAGCCGAGGCATAGAGCGCGGCCAGTTCCTTGAGCTTTGCCTGATCGATCGATACACCAAGGCCGGGTTTGTCGCAGACTGAAAGCGCGCCGTCCTCAAACTGGAACAGCCCTCCTTCGATAATATCGGTGTTGGTCCAGGGGTAGTGCGTATCGCAGGCGTAGTGCAGGTTTGGTGTTGCCGCCGCTAGATGGGTCATTGCTGCCAGCGTGATGCCGAGATGAGAATTCGAATGCATCGAGATCTGGAGGCCGAACACCTCGCAGAGTTTTGCCAGATGGGTGGAAGCCCGAAGGCCGCCCCAGTAGTGATGATCCGACAGAATGATCCTTACGGCGTCCTTGCGAACGGCTTCGGCAATCTGGTCGAATTCGAGCACGATCATGTTGGTCGCCAGCGGGATGCCGCAGTCACGGGCAACCTGTGCCATCGCTTCCATACCCAATACGGGGTCTTCCAGATATTCGATGACGCCCTCCAGCTTTTTGGCGATGTAAAGTGCGGTCTCCACCGTCCAGCCGCCATTTGGGTCGATGCGTAGGGGATGGTGCGGAAATGCTTCCCGCAGTTTCAGAATTGTCTCGATCTCAAGATCCGGCGCAAGCACGCCTCCCTTGAGTTTTAGCGACTGAAATCCGTGCTGCTCGACAAACTTCTGGGCCTGCGCGACCATGGCGCCCGGTGTCATTACCTCGCCCCATTCATCTGGATCCTGTCCGATATGGCCTGCGAACTTGAAGAAGAGATAGGCGCTGAAGGGAACGCGGTCCCGGACCGCGCCGCCCAAAAGATCTGATACCGGACGTCCGAGCACCTTTCCCTGAATGTCCATGCACGGAATCTCAAAAGCGCTAAAGACGACGTCGGTGAGCTTGTGATCCGCGACCGCCGTCTTTGCATTGATGCCGCCGCCGTTCGGCAAAGCCTGCAACACACGGGCTTTCAGGTCGTGGAGATGAAACGGATCGAGGCCGATGAGGCTGCCGGCCGCCTCCCGCAGGCCAGTAAGGGCTTTGATACTTCCATAGCTCTCGCCCAGGCCGACAGTGCCGTCGTCGCATGTCATTTCGATGATAGTGCGCAGCGCGTAAGGCTGGTGCACCCCCTTGCAATTCAGCAGGGGCTTGTCCGGTATGGCGACCGGGGTCAGGCGGATATCGGCAACTTTCATGAATTCGTCCAGAACCGTTAATATTCCTCTTTCTTGCACTTGCATCTTACAAATGCAATGTGATATCTCAGATTAATAACGGAGATATCAGATGAGTGTGGATTTTGAAGAGGCGTTGGATACGGTCCTGACGCCCGTTTCGCCGGAAGGCGATGGTAATCTCGTTACCCAGGTTCACCAGGCACTCCGCACCGCCATTGTTCAGGTGCGGCTTCGTCCCGGCAGCGCGCTCTCCGAAAAGGAAATTGCCCGCTGTCTCAAGGTGAGCAAGACGCCGATCCGCGAGGCTTTGATCCGTCTGGTCGAGGAGCGGCTGGTGACGGTGGTTCCAAAGAGCGGCACGCGGGTGGCGCCGATTGATATCGAGCGGTTTCGCGAGGGCTGTTTTGCAAGGCTGCACATCGAGGTGGCGGCCGTGGCACAGGCAGCCACGCTACGCAACGACGAGCATATCATCCAGATGAAGGCCAATCTCTCGCGTCAGCGCGACGCGTTGAACCGCGAGGCCTACTGGGACTTCTTCCTCTGCGACGAGCAGTTTCATGGGCTGATTCTGAAGGCCGCCGGTCTGAAGGGTCTGATCCCGATCATGGAGGTTGCCAAGGTGGAGGTGGATCGTATCCGCAGCCTTAAGAACCGGCTTGGCATTCGCCGCACCGAAACAGTCATTCGCCAGCATGAGGAGATCGTCGATGCCATCGCGGCTCGCGATCCCGGCAGGGCGGCGGATGCCATCCGCAATCACCTCGGGGAGGTCGATACCCGTATCTGGGAACTTGGCGAGGATCACGCGCTCTGGAGTTTCATCGAATCCGTCAGCCGCCGTCCGCAAAAGACATCCCTCGGGTTCACGGCCTGAGCCGTCCACTTCCCAAACATTATTGCATTTGAAAGGTTGAACTCATGTTCAAAGAAAAAACCGCGATCATCGCCGGAGGCGCGCGTGATATCGGCCGCGCCTGCGCGGAAACGCTGGCAGCTGGTGGCGCCAATGTCGTGGTGGTTTACAACTCCAGCAAAGCGTCCGCAGATGAGGTGGTCGCGACGATAGTGAAGGCCGGTGGGTCGGCCATCGCTATAGCCGCCGACCTGACGAAAGAGGCTGACGTCACCGCCGTGATTGATCAGACCACGGCGCGCTTTGGACCGAAAATCGATATCCTGCTGCATGTCACCGGCGGTATTGTTGCGCGTAAAACGGTTCCGGAAATGGATGCGCCCTTCTGGCATTCCGTGCTGGACCTCAATCTGACGTCTTTGTTCCTAATGACGAAAGCCGTTTTGCCGCATATGTCGGGCGGCGGGGCTATCGTCACGCTGGCGTCCCAGGCCGGTCGCGATGGCGGCGGTCCGGGCGCTCTTGCCTATGCCACCGCCAAGGGCGGCGTCATGAGCTTTACGCGCGGCCTTGCCAAGGAGGTCGGCCCCGGCATCCGTGTCAACGCGCTCTGCCCCGGAATGATCGACACGACTTTTCACGACAGCTTCACCAAGCCGGAGGTTCGAACCCGGGTTGCCGGTGCAACTGCACTCAAGCGCGAAGGGCGGCCGCAGGAGGTGGCGGAGTTCGCAGCATGGCTCGCGTCCGATGCAGCGAGCTACGTCACCGGCGGGTGCTTCGATATCAACGGCGGCGTGCTTTTCTCGTAGGCGGTTTACCGCGCGGGACAACCGGGCTTCTTTTTGAACAGACGATTGATCGGGAGGATCACTCCAATGCACTTCAGACATGCTTTTCTATCCGTAAGCGTTGCGGCCTTCGTTGCCGTGCTTCCTGTTTCCGGGCTGGCGGAGACACCCAAAGACCAGCTCGTGATCGGTCTTTCCATGACCAATCTTTTGACGCTGGACCCGGCGGAAGCGGTGGAAACCGAATCCTTCGACGTCCTCAACAATCTGTATGACCGTCTGGTCGAAATGGATGCGAAAAACCCGAGCACGCTGGTGCCAGGCCTTGCGGAAAAATGGACTGTTGCGGAGGATGGCACCATCACGTTCACCCTTCGCGACGGCGCGACGTTCCATTCGGGAAATCCGGTTACCTCGGCCGATGTCGTCTGGTCCCTGAAGCGCGTCATGACGCTTAATCGTGGCCCAGCTTCGTTCCTTCGGGAACTGGGCTATTCAAAAGAAAATCTCGAAACACTTTTGACCGCGCCTGATGCGCGTACGGTCGTCCTGAAGCCATCGGAAGCGATCAACCCTGAGATCATTCTCTACACGCTGGCGCGAACCGTCGGCAACATCATCGACAGCAAGACCGCGATGGAGCATCAGAAAGGGGAGGATCTAGGCAAGGCGTGGCTCACCAACACGTCTGCCGGGTCCGGCCCGTTCGTGCTCAGGCGTTGGAGCGCCAACGATGCGGTCATCTTGGATCGCAGCGAGACCTACTGGCGCGGTGTGCCGCCGATGCGCCGGATCGTGATCCGGCATATGCCGGAATCTCAAAGCCAGCGATTGCAGATCGAGAACGGTGATATCGACGTCGCACGCTCGCTGTCGGCCTCCGACATCAAGGCCATGGGTAAGAACGACGCGATTGTGATCCAGAAAGTGGCCAGCGGCGGCTTCTATTATCTCGCTGTCAGCACAGCCGATCCGATCTTTGCAAAGCCGGAAGTACGCCAGATTCTCACCTCGCTGATCGATTATGACGGTATCGGTGCGGCGGTGGTTGGAGACTACGGCGTGAAAAGACAGGTGCCGGTCCCTGCGGATTATGCCGGTGCGATCCCCGATCCGGGCTATACGGTTGACGTGTCCAAGGCAAAGGAACTGCTGGCCAAGGCTGGCTATCCCGATGGATTCAAGACGAGCATGCTCGTGCTTTCGGACTCGCCGTTCGTGGAGATCGCAACCGCCATTCAAGGCACGCTGGCGCAGGCCGGCATTCAGGCTGAGATCACGCAAGGCAACGGCACGCAGGTCTATGGCAAGATGCGAGACCGCAAATTCTCGATGATCGTCGGGCGTAGCGGAGGCCAGATGCCGAATGTGCTGGGTGCTATCCAGGCCTATACCAGCAATTTCGACAACGGTCCGAAAAGCACGCAGACCGCGAGCCTTGCCTGGCGTACCTCCTGGGATATTCCGGAACTGACGAAGCTCACCTCCGAGGCCCGGTCAGAAATCAACGCGGAAAAGCGCTTGGCCCTCTACAAGGAGTTGCAGGAGAAGTTCCTGTCCTCGTCTCCACCCTTGTTCGCCATCGCCGCCGCCGCCCAGCCAAGCGCCATCCGTGCCGATGTCGAAGGGCTCGTCGATCAGCAGTCGCGGTCGCCACAATGGTATTATGTCAGCAAAACCGGGCAATGATTGAATGCCAGGGAAGGCTTGAAATGTCTGTAAAATCGCTTTCTGGAAGACATGAAATGGGTCAGCGCCTCCGGGCGTTGACCGGCAGTGCTGTCGGTCCATTCGTCAGCGTGCTCGTCGCGTTCATCGGTCTTCTCGTCATCATTTTCTTCATCGGGCGCATCCTGCCGATCGATCCCGTTTTGTCCATCGTCGGGGATCAGGCGGATGCATCCACCTATGAGCAGGTCGCGCGCGAGATGGGGCTCGACAAGTCGTTGCTCCAGCAATTCCTGATCTATGTCTCGGATGCGTTGCACGGCAACTTTGGTCAGGCGCGTCTGACCGGCAATCTGGTCTGGTCGGATATCCGCGCAGTGTTTCCAGCTACCATCGAGCTCGCCACCTGCGCCATCGTCATCGGTGCCCTGATCGGCATTCCGTTTGGTGTCATTGCCGCTGTCAATCGCGGCAAGACGCTTGATCATGTTTTGCGTATCGTCATGCTGATGGGGCATTCCGCACCGATCTTCTGGCTCGGGCTGATGGGACTTTTGGTATTTTATGCGGCTCTGCACTGGGTCGGCGGTTCCGGGCAGCTTAGTCTTTACAATATGGATATTGTGCCGAGGGTTACGGGCTTCATCACCATCGATGCACTTCTATCCGGCGACACCGATGTCTTTTGGGATGCGATCAATCATCTGGTGCTGCCGGCCAGCATTCTCGGGTACAGTTCCACGGCCTTCATCGGGCGTATGACCCGTAGCTTCATGCTGGACCAGCTGACGCAGGAATACATCACGGCAGCGCGGGTCAAGGGCCTGTCACGACGGCAGGTCATCTGGGGGCACGCCTTCCGCAATATCCGTGTTCAGCTTCTGACGGTGCTGGCGCTTGCCTATGGCGGATTACTGGAAGGAACGGTGTTGGTCGAATCCGTGTTTTCGTGGCCGGGCCTTGGCCAGTATTTCACCAATGCGCTCCTGATCGGCGATATGAACGCCGTCATGGCCGCAACCCTGTTGATGGGCTCCATCTTTCTCGGGCTGAACCTTCTCAGCGACATCCTCTACCGGGTCCTCGATCCGAGGACGCGATAATGCACGACATGATCAAAACCGCTCCTCGCGCCGCCAAAACCGCCCCATTCGAAAACCAGCGTGCGCAGTTGATGGCGTTCTGGCGTCTCTATCGCACCGATCTGACGGGTGTGCTGGGCATAACCGTCATTGGGATTCTGCTGGTCGTGGCGCTTTTCGCTCCGGCGCTGGCACCTTACGATCCGTTCGCGCAATCGCTGACAACGGCGCTTCAGCCGCCAAGCTGGGCGCATCCCGCCGGAACCGACGAGCTTGGACGCGATATTCTGAGCCGGCTATTATATGGCGCGCGAACCACATTGCTGATCGTCATATCCGTGTCGCTGCTTGTCGCTCCAGTTGGTCTTTTGATCGGCGTCTACTCGGGTTATTTCGGCGGATGGGTGGACAGAATTCTGATGCGCATCGTCGATATCTTCCTGTCGCTCCCCTCACTCGTTCTTGCTTTGGCTTTCGTCGCAGCCCTTGGCGCGGGGACCGAGAACGCAGTTCTAGCGATCGCATTTACCTCGTGGCCGGCGATCGCCAGGCTTGCGCGGGCCGAAACGTTGAGCATCCGGTCGAACGACTACATCTCGGCGGCCCGGCTCTACGGGGCGTCCCCGTCAAGGATCATCCTGCGCCATATTGTGCCCTTGTGCATGCCGTCGATCATCGTGCGCATCACGCTCAGCATGGCAGGCGTTATTCTCACGGCAGCCGGCCTCGGCTTCCTCGGTCTCGGTGCACAACCGCCGAGCGCCGAATGGGGCACGATGATCTCGACAGGCCGCAAGGTCATGATCGATCATTGGTGGGTGGCGGCCTTTCCAGGGTTTGCCATCTTGATCACCAGCCTTTCTTTCAACCTGGTGGGTGACGCGCTGCGTGATGCGCTTGACCCGAGGAAATCTTGAATGAATGACAATCCGTTGACCTCGTCTCCCTTGCTTCAGGTGCGCAATCTCAATGTCCGCTTCGGCTCTTCGCCGGATGCCGTGCGCGCATTGCGCAACGTCTCTTTTGATCTCGGCAGGGAGAAGCTGGGCGTCGTCGGCGAATCCGGGTCGGGAAAATCGACGCTGGGGCGCGCGCTGCTGAAGCTGTTGCCTCCAATCGCCGACGTTTCCGCCGGGAACATGCGGTTTTCGGATCTCGATCTTTCCGCAGCGTCGGAAAAGCAGATGCTGAGCGTGCGCGGCAGTCAGATCGGCATGATCATGCAGGACCCGAAATTTGCGCTCGATCCGACCATGAAAGTCGGCGATCAGATCGGTGAGGCGGTGACGCTTCACTTGGGTAAACGAGGTAGGGCGCGCCGCAAACATGTGCTCGAAATGCTCGACATCGTCCAGATCCGCGATCCCGAACGGGTCTACGATCTCTACGCCCATCAGATATCCGGCGGAATGGGGCAGCGGGTGATGATCGCCATGACCCTGGTGGCTGAACCGAAAATCATTATCGCAGATGAGCCAACCTCGGCACTTGATGTAACAGTGCGGCGCAAACTCCTGATGCTTCTCGACGAACTGGTCTCTGCGCGCGGCATCGGGTTGATCTTCATCACACATGATCTGGATTTGGCAGAGGGTTTTTGTGACCGTCTGCTGATCATGTATGCAGGCCAGATTGTCGAGGAACTGCGGTCGGCAGACCTCAAGAATGCCCAACACCCCTATACGCGCGGACTTCTGGCAAGCCTGCCGAGGCTCGACCGCCCTGTCGACCGTCTCTCCGTTCTTGTCCGTGATCCGGTCTGGTGCAAAGACGTTTCGCAAAGGGTAGAAATATGATTGAGATCAGCGATCTTCATTTGACCTTCGGTATCGGCCGCAGCCGTGTTCAACCGCTCGACGGCGTAACCTTATCGGTCGCAAAGGGCGAGACCTTTGGGATCGTGGGAGAAAGTGGCTGTGGAAAATCCAGCCTGCTGCGTTGCGTCAGCGGCCTTGAATCCGGCTGGACGGGCGCGATCAACATTGGAGGGATACCGGTGTCGCTTGTTCGCAAAGGCGCCGACTGCCGGATCGTGCAGATGGTTTTCCAGGATCCCTATGGCACGCTGCATCCGCGTCACACCATCGAGACCGCACTTTCCGAACCGCTACGGGCCCAGGGTATGGACAGGTCGGCGGGCCGGATTGAGGAGGCGCTGGTGAGCGTCGGTCTAAGCCCCTCTTTTGCTTCCCGTTACCCGCATCAGATCTCCGGCGGTCAACGCCAGCGAGTTGCGATTGCACGCGCATTAATCCTGAAACCGGATGTGATTTTGCTGGACGAGCCGACTTCGGCGCTTGACGTCTCCGTCCAAGCCGAGATTCTTAATCTACTCGCCGACCTGAAAAACGACAGGGGATTGACTTTTATCCTCGTCAGTCACGACCTCGCCGTCATCGCGCATATGTGCGACCGGCTCGCCGTCATGAACGGAGGCCGGATTCTCGAGGAGTTGCGCCCTGAGAATCTGCGCACCGGAGCTGTCTCGAATGCCTATTCACGGGAGCTTATCGAAAGCAGCCGGGTTTATGCCGTGAGATAGCACTTGCTCGTTCGCAAGCGCAAATAAGATTGTATCTCGCTGGTGATCTCGCCCAATGTTTCGAAGCGGAACTTGAAGAGGCTGCGTTTCCTAAGCTTGCAGATTCTCCCTTACTACCTTGCGCGTGACGATCTACTCGCCGCCTCCAAGTCCTGACGTGCTTCTTCATGTTGGTAAGTGTTAACGGAAGGTATTTGCCGGAGTGGTGATCGAGGCGTCCCGTGACCGATAGAGTGCCCTGCGGCGGTAGAAAGCGAAAGCACCCCCCGATATTTCGCCTGCTCCCCGCAAGCAGTCCACCGACTAACGCCCAACCACCCCATCGTAGCAAGTTCATAGGGCAAACAGAGAATTTAAAAAAAGGATTGAGAGTTTAACAACAGCGGCAGCGGTTCGACACCCCTTCAAGGCGGGCTATGCGCAGATAGAGCGTCGATGAAAGATGGTTTCCGTCTGTATGGCGGAACGAGCGGCTCAGCGCGTCGAGCGGCTATCTTCCGCCAAATCCATGATTTGCATCAAGCCGTTTGCAAGACTTCGTGTGCGAAGCCCGCGGTAACTACCGACGGCAAAATGTCTGGTGGATTGTTCATGTCGATGCGCAGCAGTGACCACGACGACACAACTGCCAGCAAGTTCACCGGCGATGATCCCTGCTGGCGCATCCTCGAACACAAGACAGTCCAACGGGTCTACCCCCAGTTTTTCCGCCCCAAGCAGATAACAAGCGGGATTGGGCTTGCCGAGAATGACGTCTTCTCCGCTGATGATGACATCTGGCATCGGAATACCGGCAGCGGCCATGCGCCTCCTTGCAAGTTCAATCGGCGCCGATGTCACGATTGCCCATTTCTCACGGTGAAGGCTGTTCAGGAAGTCGATCGCTCCGGCGATCGGCACGACGCCATCAAGGTCCTCCAACTCCTGCGCCTCCATATTGAGCGCCTCCTTCCGGGGATCGATGTTTTCGAGGCCCAGCGGCGTGATGACGTCGATTGCTCGCACGCCATGGATCGTGCGGATGAAAGACTCTGGATCAAAGCCGTGACGGATAGCCCATTTCCCCCAAATCCGTTCGACGAAGGCTGTGGAGTCGAGGAGTGTGCCGTCCATATCGAACAGGAAAGCCGAGAAACTGCGGCCGGGAGCACCGAGAGCGGTCACGTTCTATCTTTCTTCAGTGGATGGAATGAGAAGCGCGCGTTCTGACGCGCTCCGAAGGGGAAAATCAGGCAAGCTTCTTTTCGGCTGCTGCGACGATGGCGTCGGAGGTGATGCCGAAATGCTTGAACAGGTCCTTGGCCGGGCCGGAAGCGCCGAACGAGTGCATGCCGACAAAATCGCCATCGTTGCCGATGAAGTAGTCCCAGCCCTGGCGGACTGCGGCTTCTGCGGCGATCTTGACCGGTGCAGTGCCGATAACGGCCTTGCGGTAATCGTCCGGCTGTTCCTGGAACAGTTCGACGCAGGGAACCGAAACCACGCGGGTCGCAATGCCCTTGCCGTTCAGTTCGGCTGCAGCCTTGACGGCCAGTTCGACTTCCGAGCCGGATGCGAAGATCGAGACCTTGGCATTGTCGGCTGCGATCAGCTCGTAGGCACCCTTGGCCGAGAGGTTTTCGGCCGAATAGGTCAGGCGCGCCGGTGCCAGATTCTGGCGGGTCAGCGCCAGGCCGGATGGACGGTGCTGTTCCTTCAGCGCCTGCTGCCAGCATTCGGCGGTTTCCACCGCATCGGCCGGACGGAACATCAGGAGGTTCGGAATGGCGCGAAGGGCTGCCATATGCTCAACCGGCTCGTGCGTCGGACCATCTTCGCCAACACCGATCGAATCGTGCGTCAGGACATGGATGACGCGGATGCCCATCAGGGCAGCCAGGCGGATCGACGGACGGCAGTAGTCCGAGAAGATCATGAAGCCGCCGGAATACGGGATCAGGCCGCCGTGCAGGGTGATGCCGTTCATGGCCGCAGCCATGCCGTGTTCGCGGATGCCCCAGTGCATGTAGCGGCCGGAGAAATCGGTCGGGGTGATCGACGTCATCTGGCTGGTCTTGGTGTTGTTGGATGGCGTCAGGTCGGCCGAACCGCCGAGCATTTCCGGCACGATACCGTTGATGACTTCGAGCGCATCTTCGGATGCCTTGCGGGTGGCGATTGCCGGAGGGGCGTCGGCCAGCTTCTTCTTGTAGGTGTCGATGGCGGCATCGAGATTGCCCGGGAGTACACCGGCAAAACGGCGGGTGAACTCGGACTTCTTGCCGGCTTCGGTCGATGCCAAGCGGCCTTCCCAGGCCTTGTGCGCGTCTGCTGAGCGGCCACCGGCCGTGCGCCAGGCGTTCAAAACGTCCGCCGGGATTTCAAAGGCCGGGGCTTCCCAGTTCAGCGCCTTGCGGGCTGCCGCGATTTCCTCGGCGCCGAGCGGCGAGCCGTGGACCTTGTGGGTGCCCTGCTTGTTGGGGGCGCCGAAACCGATCACGGTCTTGCAGGCGATGAAGGTCGGGCGGTCGGATTTCTGGGCTGCCTCGATGGCTGCCGCGATCTGGTCGGGATCATGACCGTCAACGCGGATCGTGTTCCAGTGAACAGCCTGGAAGCGGGCGATCTGGTCGGTCGAATCCGACAAGGAAACAGCACCGTCGATGGTGATGTTGTTATCGTCCCAGAACAGCACCAGCTTGTTGAGCTTGAGGTGGCCGGCGAGCGCAATGGCCTCGTGGCTGATGCCCTCCATCAGGCAGCCGTCGCCGCACAGCACATACGTGTGATGGCTCTGCAGGTCGCTGCCGAACTCTTCTTCGAGCTTGCGCTCCGCAATCGCCATGCCGACAGCATTGGCAATGCCCTGGCCGAGCGGGCCGGTGGTGGTTTCGATGCCGGAGGCATGACCATATTCCGGATGACCGGCGGTCTTGGAGCCGAGCTGGCGGAACTGCTTGATGTCCTCGATGGTCATGTCCTCGTAGCCCGTCAAATAGAGCAGCGAGTAGAGCAGCATCGAGCCATGGCCGGCCGACAGGACGAAACGATCGCGGTCTGCCCAGAGCGGCGCCTTCGGATCGAATTTCAGGTAACGGGAGAATAGCACCGTTGCCACGTCGGCAGCACCCATGGGTAGGCCGGGATGGCCGGAATTGGCCTTTTCAACGGCATCCATGGAGAGGAATCGGATTGCATTTGCCATCCGGTCGTGATTTTCGCGAGAGATCATTGTCTGTCCGGTCTTTTGAACAAAAGGGATTGGGGTGGAAGCGACTTCAGTTATCGTAGATTTTCTCTAGCTCGGCATAGACCGTTTCATTGCCTGCCAGCACGCGGTTACCCTTGTTCAGTCCGTCATTTTCCAGGAAATTGTTGGTTTTCAGACCGGCAGACCGAATAACCGCGATGGCGCCGAGGCAATCCCAGGAATTTATGTGGGGCTCGATATAACCGAGCAAACGGCCGCAGGCGACATAGCAGAGAGTCAGCGCGCCGGAGCCGTCCCGGTAGAACATGCCGCCATTTTTCAAAAACCGCTCGAACATAGGCAGAAATTCGTCAGGTGTTACGCGGGGCGAATACCCAACGCCAACGATGCCGTCCTTAATGGTCGTGCCGGGATGACGCGGGACCGGCTTGCTGTTCAAAGTCGCAGGGAAATCAACCCCGCCGGCAAAGAGTTCGTTTCGCTCGGGAGCATAGACCATACCGAACTGAACCTGGTTGCTTCTGACAAAGGCGATCGAGACACACCAGCTCGACATTCCCGAGACGAAGGGCTGAGTGCCATCGATCGGATCGACGACCCAGATGCCTTGATCGGCAGCGAAAGCGGAAATGCCCGTTTCCTCTCCAAGGAAAGCATCCTGAGGGAAGCCGGCACGCAGCCGGTCGCGGATCAGGAGTTCGGTATTCAGGTCGGCCTCGCTCGCCATGTCTTGAAGGCCCTTGCTTTTTATCGTCAGGGCGTCGCGGTTTTTGAAATAGCCATGCGCCAAATCGCCGGCGTCACGGATGAGCTGGAGCGCGAATTCATAGCGATCTTGCAACGAGGATGTGTCGGTCATTGTGCGTCTTTCAAAGGGTGTGGAGGCCGTTCGGCCTTAGGATTTCCAGAGCCAGGCAGCACCGCGCACGCCGCTGGAATCGCCGTGGACCGCCTTGCGTATCGGAGTGCTGAACACGGTAGAAAACGTTCGTTTCGCCAGTTCACGGGGGAGGTCGTCATAGATCTCGTCGACATTCGACATGCCGCCGCCCATGACGAGGATATCCGGATCGAGCGTGTTGACCACTGTTGCAAGGCCGCGGGCGACGCGATCGATGTATCGCTCCCAGAGCAGACCGCAGAGCCGGTCGCCCTTGCGCTTTTTCTCGATGATCTCGCGGGCCTTCAGTTCCTCGTTCGTGTGGCTGGTATATTCCGCTTCGAAAGCTCGGCCCGACACCCAGGTTTCCATGCAGCCGTGACGACCGCAGTAACAGGGCTTGCCCGGCATTTCCGTCACATTGGGGAAGGGGAGCGGGTTGTGCCCCCATTCGCCACCGCTGTTGTTGGGACCATGATGCGCCTTGCCGCCAACGGCGATACCAGCGCCGGCACCCGATCCGAGAATGACGGCAAAAACCACGTTATGGCCGGCGCCGGCGCCGTCAACGGCTTCCGAGGCGGCGAAACAATCGGCATCGTTTTCGACCCGTATCTCACGGTCGATCGCATCGTGCAGGTCCTTTTCGACCGGACGGCCGAGAAGCCAGGTCGAGCTTGCCCCCTTGCCGAGCCGGCTGACGGGCTCGAGAGAACCGGGGATGCCGATGCCAAGCGTTCCTGTCTGGCCTGTTTGGGTCTCCAGCCCGTTGATCATGTCCCTGATCACGCGGATACAGCCAAAATAGTCATGGCGCGGTGTCACCTCTCGCAGGCGAAGAAGTTCGCGGCCATCATTTTCCATTGCGACACCCTCAATCTTGGTGCCGCCCCAATCAATTCCAATCAGCATGTCAGTCTTTCCTCCCGCCGGCCCGTGGGAGGGGCCGGTCATCCAAAACAGTCAGTTTTCTCCAGTGTCAGCTGAAGAGGATATCGCGGTCGCGCGCATAATCCGCGAGAAGCGGCAGGCTGGCGGCACCGAGAACGCGCGCATCGCTGCCGATCCGGCCTTCGACAATTTCCACCGGCGCCACACCCTGCATGTCCATCTGCGCGACCTTTTCGCGGGTCTGCCGTACAATTTTCGACCGCACATCCGCCGGGAAGCCGCCGTCGATGACGACATTGTGGAAGTCAATCACGGAGATCGCAGCGCCGATGGCAAGTGCAAGGCTGTCGGTGGTTTGCTCGATCCAGCGATCGAGAACCGGACCAAGATGGGACCAGTCGGTGTTGTTGTGCCAGATTGCACTTGGATCGCCACCGCTGTCGCTGATCATTCGCTCGAGCAGGAAGATCGACGCGCATTGGATCAGGCGCTTAGGCGGTTCTCCCGGTTCCGTGGAGGGGACCGGCGTAGAACCAATGGACCCGGCATAACCACGCCGCCCAGGGTAGAGACTGCCATCGAGAACGACGCCACCGCCAATCAGTGTGGCGAAAAAGACGTAAAGGAAGTCCTGGTATTTGCGGCCTTCGCCAAAAGCCAGTTCCGCCGCACAGGCGGCCGTGGCGTCATTGTAGAAGTGTACCGGCCAGGAAAACATCTGTTCGACCTCGGCCTTGAGGTCGAACAGGCGCCACGATTCGACCACGTCATGCGGTGCACCGAATTCTTCCTCCCAGCTCCACATCTCCGATGGGGCCGCAATGCCAATCCCGCGAATGCGCCCGTACTGAACCCGGGTCATGTTGTCGATAATCTGGTTGACGCCGTTTTCCAGGAAGGTCTTGAGCAGTTGCGGTGTCGGATAGGCATAGGACGTGCGGATCAACTGCCGTGCTTTACCCACCATATCCATCAACACGACATCGGCGGAGCGACGGCCGACCTTGAACCCGATCGAGAAGGCGCCCTCCGGGTTGAGCGACATGGGCACCGATGGCTGCCCGACTTTTCCCCGCTGGGGCTCTCCCTTGACGAGAAGGCTGTCGCCCTCCAACTGCTTCATAATCACCGAACTGGCTTGCGCCGATAGCCCGGTCATGCGGGCGATTTCGCCCTTGGAGAGCGCCCCATGGGCTCGGATCAGCGATAGCACAAGCCGTTCGTTGTAGAGTTTCACGCCAGTCTGGTTGGTGCCACGATTGGTGTCCGAAAGCAGCGGCAGGTCCCCGGCGATTCTTTCTGTGGTCAGCACTTTTGGTTCCCCTCAACGAATAGCGCGGATGGATGCGGCGCTGCGCAAATCCATCGTACCTGTTGATATGGGAAGCTCCAAGTCATCGAAATCCATTCTCTCCTGTTTCGCGGGAATTATGGCCGGGAAGCATTTTTTCGTCAATAGATAAATCATACCGGATTATTTATTAAGACTGCCACGTTGTTTTTTCAGCCATGCAAAAATGCCATAAGCATAGGTAATTGATCCAAAACCCAGTATTAACGTTATTTTTGCGGATTTCGCCGATCTCCAAATTGAGCTGATGCGTCGTAGGGCGAATTTCAGCGCGCTTCGCATATTTAATAAATCATACCGCCTTATCTATTGACACAATTATATTTTGATGTTTGCTTATGTTCAGCGCCATTGAGCTGAGGAGCCGATGGAGCCGCAAAGGGAGCACCGGGGAGGGGTTTCCAATCAACGCAGCCAGCTTCGGCCTGGCCTGGAGGAGAAAATGAAAACAGTTTTCGTAAGCGCGATCTCGGGCGCAGTGCTTTCTGCTGCCGCCTTGATCGGCCCGGCTCAAGCAGCAGCCGTCACCGCCTGCCTAGTCACCAAGACGGAAGTCAATCCGTTCTTTGTTAAGATGAAGGAAGGTGCCACCGCGAAGGCCAAGGAGCTTGGCATCAATCTCATGACCTTTGCAGGCAAGCAGGATGGCGACGCCGATACGCAGATCGCTGCCATCGAATCCTGCATCGGCAGCGGTGCCAAAGGCATTCTGCTGACGCCAAACGATTCCAGCGCACTCGTGCCAATTATTACCAAGGCGCGGGAGGCAGGTCTTCTGACGATCATGCTAGACACGCCGCTCGATCCCGCCAGTGCCGCAGACGCGACCTTCGCGACCGACAATTTCAAGGCCGGCGAACTCGTCGGCCAGTGGGCCGCCGGCAAGCTCGGCGCGGATGCAAAGAACGCCAAGATCGCGCTTCTCAACCTCAACCCGCAGGAAATCACCGTAGACTATATGCGCAACCAGGGATTCTTGAAGGGCTTCGGCATCGACATCAAGAATCCCACCGATATTGGCGATGAGGACGACCCGCGCATCGTCGGCAATGCCGTGACTAACGCCAACGAGGAGGGCGGACGCACCGGCATGGAAAGCCTGCTGCAGATCGATCCCGATATCAACCTCGTCTATACGATCAACGAGCCGACGGCTGCCGGCGCTTATGAAGCGATCAAGGCGGCGGGCCGCCAGGGCAAGGTCACCATCGTTTCGGTCGATGGCGGTTGCCCCGGCGTCGCCAACATCAAGGAAGGTGTCATCGGCGCGACCTCGATGCAGTTTCCATTGCTGATGGCCTCCATGGGGGTTGAGGCAATCAAGGCTTTTGCCGAAACCGGCAAGAAGCCGCATGTCACGCCCGGCCTCGACTTTTTCAATACAGGTGTCGAGCTGATCACCGATCAGCCGGTGGATGGCCTGCTATCCATAACCTCCGAGGACGGCCTCAAGAAGTGCTGGGGATGATTTCCTAGCGCCAGCCCATCGCCTTGCCCGTTGACGATCGGTCCCGCGGTTGGAGGGCAGGCGTACTGCGCGCAACTCCCGAGGCGCGCCGGGGAATGGGCGGCGAAAGCCGCCCGCCCCACCCCCTGAAGAGGGTGACCACAATGATGAAGAGAGTTCTTGCCATGGCAGAAAAATTCCAGGACCGACCGGCCCTTGCAGGTGACGCGGCTTTAAGTGACACGGATGCGTCCGATACCCGTTTCGATCATGCCCGCTTCGATATTGATAATATCGGCCTGCTTGTCCGCGTGCAGCGTTTTCTGCACAGCTATCCGACGATGGTCCCGCTCATCGTCCTGATCCTGTCGCTGATCGGGTTTGGGCTGTTTGCGGGAACCAAGTTCTTTTCACCCTACAATATGTCGCTGATCGTCCAGCAGGTTTCGATCATCGGCGTGCTGGCGGTGGCACAGAGCCTGATCATCTTGACCGCCGGCATCGATCTTTCCGTTGCCGCGATTATGGTTTTAAGCTCCGTGATCGCAGGGCAACTCGCGGTGAAGCTCGGCTTTAACGCGCCCCTGTCGCTTCTGATATCTTTTGCGTGCGGCACCGCCATCGGATTCCTCAATGGATTTCTGGTGACCAAAGTCAAGCTGCCGCCATTCATCGCGACGCTTGGCACCTGGAATGTGTTCTACGCACTCAACCTCTACCTCTCGGGCGCTCAGTCGATCCGCGGCAGCGAGATCGACGCAGCTGCGCCGATCCTCAAGTTTTTTGGCGAAAATATTTCGTTGTTCGGGACACAGATCAGCTATGGTTCCTTCCTGCTCGTTCTGGTCTTCGCCATCCTCTGGTATGCGCTCACCAAAACTGCCTGGGGGCGTCATATCTATGCCGTCGGGGATGACAAGGAAGCCGCAGAACTTGCCGGCATCCGGACCGACCGCATCCTTATCTCAGTTTACTGCGTCGCCGGCTTTATCTGTGCCATTGCTGGGTGGTCGGCCATCGGCCGCGTTGGTGCGGTATCCCCCACAAGCTTCTTCGAAGGCAATCTTCAGTCGATCACTGCTGTGGTGATCGGGGGAATATCACTTTTTGGCGGCCGGGGCTCGATCATCGGGCCACTCATCGGCGCTCTGATCGTCGGTGTGTTCCAGTCGGGCCTGCGCATAGCCGGCGTCGATGTGCTCTGGCAGCTTTTTGCGATCGGCTGGTTGATCATTATCGCCGTTGCCGTCGACCAATGGATCAGAAAGGTATCGGCATGAACGCCTCCGTCACTCCAGCGCTCAGCGCCCGCGGCCTCGTCAAGCGCTATGGCCGCGTGGTTGCCATCGACAATGCCGAATTCGATCTGATGCCCGGTGAAATTCTCGGGGTAATCGGTGACAATGGCGCCGGAAAATCCAGCCTGATCAAAGCGCTTTCCGGTGCCATCCGCCCGGATGCAGGCGAAATCCGTCTCGATGGAGAGCTGGTATCCTTCACGTCGCCGATAGATGCGCGGCAGGCCGGAATCGAGACCGTCTATCAGACACTTGCGCTCTCGCCGGCCCTTTCGATCAGCGACAACATGTTCCTTGGCCGCGAGATCTACAGCTCCAATCTTTTGGGTACACTGTTCCATCAGCTTGATCGAAAGGCGATGGATGAGATCGCCCGCAGGAAATTGTCCGAGCTTGGGCTTTTGACGATCCAGAACATTCAGCAACCCGTTGAGACTTTGTCGGGCGGGCAGCGCCAGGGCGTGGCCGTTGCGCGTGCTGCCGCCTTCGGGAGCAAGGTCATCATCATGGACGAGCCGACCGCCGCTCTCGGTGTGAAAGAATCGCGCAAGGTTCTCGATCTCATCCTGAAGGTTCGGGCGAAAGGTGTTCCGATCGTCCTGATCAGTCACAACATGCCGCATGTCTTCGAAGTGGCGGACCGCATTCATATCCACCGGCTCGGCAAGCGCGCGGCCGTCGTCAGTCCAAAGGACCTATCGATGTCCGATGCGGTAGCGATCATGACCGGCGCTCTGGCGCCACCGGTCGCTGCGTGACGCACAATCCTCACAACTCGTCGCTGGCGCGTGTCACCGTGCCCTGGAGCCCCAATCCATGAAACTGGCCTTCAACACATTTCCGTTCAGCAGTTTTCCCAATTTTTTGCCGACCTACCCATTGGAAGAGGCAATACGTTCTATCGCCGCCATCGGCTACGATGCCGTTGAAATTGGCTGCTGCGCCCCACATGCCTGGCCGCAGCAGCTGTCGCGAACACGGCGGAAGGAAATCCGCCAGATCGCATCAGGCGAGGGGCTGGCCATTTCGAGCCTTTTACCCGCCATTGGCGGTGGGTTTGGGTGCAATCCCTGCTCTGTCCTGCGCGCCGAGCGGCACGCCACGATCGAACACTACAAGGAGATCGTCGACCTGGCGGCAGACCTTGGCGCGGGACTGGTGCTCTATATCGGCGGCTGGCGCGCCGAGGACCTTTCACATGAAGAGGGTTGGGCGCAAAGC
This sequence comes from Pararhizobium sp., assembly GCF_965279435.1. NCBI lineage: Bacteria > Pseudomonadati > Pseudomonadota > Alphaproteobacteria > Hyphomicrobiales > Rhizobiaceae > Pararhizobium > Pararhizobium sp. Next base: position 52,442 of record NZ_CBDIHY010000001.1, on the reverse strand, counting down.
CTGGATTGCCTGCGCGCGGTCGCAGCGCACGCAGGCGATCGCAACATTGTCATCGCCATCGAGCCGACCACGGCTGATACGAACCTGATCGATACTGCCTCCGATGCACGTCGCATGATGGTTGAGAGCGAAGCGAGCAATGTGCGGCTGATGTTCGATACCTGCCATATTGCCTATGACGGCAAACCGCTGTCGAGTTATGTCGAAGAGATGGGGACGGAACTCGTCCATCTTCACGCCGCAGACACGAACCGCAAGGCGATCGGAGACGGGGACATGGACTGGGACAACCTGCTGCGGTCATTGACCGCGTCCTCCTATGCCGGATATTTCACGGTCGAGACCGGCTTTGGCGCTCGTGGAATCGACCCGCGCGGAATTGCCGCGAGGAGCTTCAGATTTCTGAAAGACCGGTTAGAAGCGCTTGCCTAGTCTAGTGCAGCTTTAATTAGTCGATTGCTACGGGTTAGCACCGCGCCGACTGGTCCCGGCGCGGAACCCTAGGGGGATGATGCCCAGCTTTTTTAGAGTGATGATTCAACCTCATCAAGGTGATCAATAGCGGTTTTGTTGCTCCAACCCGCTTGTCGACCGGGCAGCATTAAATGCTCGTTCTACAGGAATTGGCGGCGACAACTTGAAATACTACAAATCGGAAAGGTTTCGGGTGCATGTGACCAATACCGGTTGTGATCTTCATAAGGGGTAAGCTTCGAGCCCAGGTAGTCGGTTATCTCTGTCAGTCAGGGCACCCTCTGGGTCAGATCCCAGTCACACGCAACGGTACTCGCCCGACAGCGCATGGATATGGTCGGTGCCAATACCGCAGCAGCCGCCGATGATGCTAGCTCCGGAAGCTGCCCACTGCTTTGCCCACTGGCCATAGGCGTCGGGATTAAGGTCCGTGCGAACTTCGGTGATCTTGGCATTGGCTTCCTTGTCATCCTGCTGGGAAGGAAAGGCATTGGCGTAGACGCCGACCTGAATATCTGCGCCTAGCGCTTCGAATGTTGCTTTGGCGGTTGCTATCGCCGCCTCCATGACTTCCGGCATGCTGCAGTTGAACAGCATGGCCTCGACGCCGAGGGAGGCGACAAGTTCTGCTGCAGCCTTGACGGTTTCGTTCGAGCGTAGCAGAGGCTCGGGCATGGCGACAATATCGTCGCGCAGAGTAAAGGAAACCCACAGGGGCTTGCCAGTTGCCTTTGTCGCCTCATGTGCGGCACGTGCTTCGGCTAGGCTGCTTTGTGTTTCCGCGAGCCAGAGATCGACGGACGGTGTCATTCCGTTGACCAGGACCTCGAGATACCGTCCGGCCAACTCTGCATTAAACAGGTCGGGCTGATACGAGCCGAACACAGGCGGCAGCGAGCCTGCGACAAGGACCTTGCGATCCTTAAAGGCACCGGCTGCTTCGCGGGCGATGCGTCCGGCACGGGCCGCGAGCATTTCGCCGTCGGTCTCGAAACGGTCTTCGCCTATATGGAAGGGAACCACCGCGTAGCTGTTGGTGGTGATGACGTCAGCACCGGCGTCGATGTAATTATTATGCACCGTGCGGACGAATTCCGGCGCTTCCATCAAGGCCAACGCCGACCACTCGGGCTGGCGAAAGGGCGCACCGATACGCTCGAGTTCGCGGCCGGTGCCGCCATCCAGGATAAGTCCACGCCGTGTCATGTCGTCGTTCCTTGCTTCGTCATTGTGTTGTTCAGTCGTTGCGCCGGGCGATAGCTTCGTCGAGCCAGCAGGGCCGCATTTCAGGAACCCAGGCAATCAGCTTTTCGGTATAGGGATCGAAGGGCGGCGCGAGAACCTCTGCCTTTCTGCCATAACGCATCACCTTGCCCTCCAGCAACACGGCGACGGTATCGGCAATCGCCCGCACGATGGCGAGATCGTGTGTGATGAACAGATAGGATGTGCCGACCTCCGTTTGCAAGCGCGTCAGAAGGTCGAGGATGCCTTCAGCGACCAGAGGATCAAGCGCGGAAGTCGGTTCGTCGCAGATGATCAATTTGGGATCGGCCGCAATCGCCCGCGCAATGCAGATCCTTTGCTTTTGTCCGCCCGAGAGTTCGGCGGGATAGCGGTCGAGCATGATCTGCGGAAGTTCGATCTGGTCGAGCAGGGGTGCCAGGCGTCGTTTCAGGTCCACGCTCTTCAGCCCAAAATAGAAGGCGAGGGGGCGTGACAGGATGGCCTCGACGGTCTGGCGCGGATTGAGAGCGAGATCGGGATCTGGTTGTGATGATGGCGCGCTGATGCCGCCCGTGCAGACGACCGAAACGTCCATGGCCTTTTCAAAGTCCACTTCAAAATCAACTCATAACTTCAAGTTGGGTGGGAGTGTATTTTTTCTCGCCTGCACATATCCGGCTCAGCCGCTATCGTAGCGGCTAACAAATGGGAACGACCGCTCAGCTGTAAAACAGCGGGCACAAAACCAACGCCATCAGGACCTCTGACGCTTCCTCCCGGGAGGTTGGGGACCTGTGCGTACAGGGGATCCGAATGATATGGACGGTGCAGTATTCTACACCCCCCAAACACGGGCCACAGATCTCGGCACTGTTAACCTACCTCCGGGGAGCGCTGGCTCAATGACGGCGGTGCAAAACGCTGGGCCTTTGATCAGACTTGCGGCGCTGAGCAAGCATTACGGCACCCACCTCGTCCTCGACCAAATTGACCTTGAGGTCATGAAAGGTGAGGTTCTTGCCATCATCGGGCCAAGCGGTTCCGGGAAAAGCACTCTTCTTCGATGCATCAACTATTTGGAAGTTCCTGATGGCGGCCTGATCACGGTCGGACCCACGACTATTGATGCCACCCGGTCTGCAAGCCGCTCCGAGTTGTCTGGCCTGCGTCGGCGTGTCGGGATGGTGTTCCAGTCATTCAATCTATTCCCGCATATGACAGTTCTGCGCAACGTCAGCCTCGCGCAGGAGCGGGTTCTCGGCCGGCGCCGCGGCGAAGCGGATGAGCGCTCAATGCAGCTGTTGAAGCGGGTCGGGCTCGCAGACAAGGCCGGACAATATCCCGTTCGCTGTTCTGGCGGGCAGCAGCAGCGCATCGCCATTGCACGCTCGCTGGCACTGGATCCGGAAGTCATGCTGTTCGACGAACCGACTTCTGCGCTTGATCCTGAACTTGGCCTCGAAGTTCTTGCCGTGATGCGCGAGCTTGCCGAAAGCGGCATGACGATGATCGTCGTCACGCATGAGATGGGCTTTGCCGAAAACGTGTCGGACACCGTCATGATCATGGCTGATGGCAAGATCGTCGAGAAGGGGCCGTCTGCGCAGGTCATGCGTAACCCGCAGCAGGAGCGTACAAAGCGCTTTCTCCGTGCGGTGCACGACCGATGAACGCGGCCGATTTTCTGGCCATCCTGCGTGGCCTTCCCTTGACGATCGCGCTGACCATGGGGGCTTTTACAGCAGGCGCGCTGCTCGGCATTCCGCTGCTTGCGGCGCGCCAGAGCCGCCTTTTGCCGCTGCGGTTCGTTTCCATGGTGCTGATCCAGATCGTGCGCGGCATCCCGCCGATCCTCTGGCTCTTCATCATCTTCTTCGGTCTGGGCATGAGCTATCTGCCGATCAGCCCGTTCAACGCTGCGTTGATCGGCCTAAGCCTGATCGCAGCCGCCAATATGGCGGAAATTTATCGTGGTGCGCTGGCGTCCATCCACTTCGGGCAGTGGGAAGCTTCTCTCTCGCTTGATCTGGGCCGATGGTCGACGTTGGTCGATATTGCAGCGCCGCAGGTCTTTCGCGTGGCTCTGCCGTCGGCGGCAAGCTATCTCATCGGACTGATGAAGGAGACCGCCGTCGCATCGACGATCGGTGTCGCCGAGCTTGCTTTTCAGGGGAACCAACTTTCACAGTCAACGTTTCGAGGGCTCGAAGTCTTTGCAATCGTCGGTCTGTTCTACATCCTGCTTAGCCTTCCCGTGGCATGGCTTTCGCGTGTAGCCGACAGCTACCTCCAGGCAAAGGTGGCCCGCTGATGATCCCCACCTATGGAGAACTCGTCGTCTGGCTTCCCGAGCTTCTGTCGGGGCTTTCCATCAGCCTGCAGGTCACAGCCCTTAGCCTTGCACTCGGCATCCCTTTCGGCCTCCTCCTGGCTCTTGGGGTTCTGGCAAAGGGCAAGGCGGCAAAGACCATTGCGCTCATCCTCGTAGAGGTCGGGCGTGGCGCGCCGGCACTGGTCTTGCTGCAATTCATTTATTTCGGCTTGCCATCGGCAGGACTGACACTGGGATCATTCGTCGCTGCGGTGATCGCCCTTGCCTGGAACACGGGTGCCTATACCAGCGAAATCATCCGTGCCAGTCTACAATCCATTCCGCATGGCCAGCGTGAAGCAGCCGTTTCGATCGGCCTCAACCGGCTTGATGAACTCCGCTACGTGCTCTTGCCGCAGGGGTTGCGGGTGGCGCTGCCGGCGCTTCTCGGTTTCTCCATCCTAATCTTTCAAGGCACGTCGCTCTGCTTCACCATCGCCTTACCCGAACTTGTCAGCCGAGCCTACGAAATCGGTTCCACCACGTTTCGCTACTTTCCGGCGCTTCTGACCGCGGGTGCGCTCTACGCTTCCATATCTATTCCCGCCTCGCTTCTCGTCAATCATGTCGAAAAACGGGCCGGTTCTCACGCGCAACGTTGACCCACGTAACCCAAAGGATATCCAGCATGCCTACCTTGAAGACGACCATACAGTTCCTTCTGACCGGTATTGCCGGAGCAGTGGTGTCAGGCCAGATCGCGCTGGCGCAAGATTGCACGCCGAAGCATACATTCACCACTATCGAGCCGGGCACCTTGACCGTTGCCGTGACGACTTACTCCCCTCATTCCTTTCTCGACGACAGCGGCGCAATGAAGGGCATCGACGGCGACATCGCGGCAGAATTTGCCAAGCGCGAATGCCTGAAGGTGAAAGCTGTCGCGGTCGATCCGGCCGCCGCGATTCAATATGTCCTGTCGGGACAGGCCGATATCACCACCGGCGACTGGTACCGTACTGCCGAACGGGCAAAGGTGATGAGCCTTTCGGCCCCGCTTTATACTGACCAGATGGGCGTTTACTCGAAGGAGGGTTTCACCAACGTCTCCGATCTCGAAGGCAAGCAGGTCGGAACGGTGCAGGGATACCTTTGGGTTGCCGACCTCAAAACGCTGCTCGGCGCGTCGCTGAAGCTCTATCCGAATTCTGTCAACATGCAGCAGGACCTGTTCTCCGGCCGCATTGATGTTGCCGTCGACGGATATTCAACTGGCGTCGTTGCCGAACAGAAGGGTGCGTTGAAGGACGTCAAGGTCAAGGTTGCGGTGGCCGATGAACGGGTTAAGGCAACCAAGGAAGCAGCGCAGGCAGCCTTCCCTTACTCATTCAATGCCAAGGAACTCGGGGCAGCGCTCGATGCGAATATTGAAGCGATGCATGCCGATGGTACAATTGTCACGATCCTCAAATCCTACGGTCTGGATGGCACGGCTGGTGATACCGGCGCGCCGCGTCTCGTCCAGTAACATTCCGCGGGCGGGGCACATGTCTCCGCCCGCTTCGATCCAGCCAAAAAAGAAAATCGGAGACGAGACGATGACTGTCTACACGGTCACGCGCAAAACGCAGTCCTGGTACGGCGACCAGATCGGTATCCTCATCCTGGATGCCGCCTATCCTTGCATTCCCGGCAATGTTGGCAATGCCACGACCTATGATTTTCCGGTACGGTTTCAAGAAGTGCGCGGCGCATCGATCGATCGGCTCCTCAATCAGCGCGATCCTGCCCTGTGCGAAGTTTTCATCGAGGCGGCTGTTGAGCTGCAAAGCCGAGGCGTGAAGGCTATTACCGGCGCCTGCGGCTTCATGGCCTATTTCCAGGAAGAGGTGGCCGCCGCTGTCGACATTCCGGTTTTTCTGTCGAGCCTGATGCAAATACCATTCATGCATGCACTTGGCGGCGGAATGGTCGGGATCATTACCGCCAATGCGGGGCGTCTAACACCGCGGCATTTCGCGGCGAGTAACGTGCCGGGTCACATCCCTTTGGCGATCGCCGGTATGGAGAGGCAGACAGAGTTCCGCGAGGCAATTCTTGAGGAGAAGGGCACGCTTGATTCAGCTGCTATCGAACGCGAAGTGACCGAAGTTGCGTGTGACCTGGTCAGGGCGCACCCGGAAATCCGCACGATCTTGCTGGAGTGCAGCGACCTGCCACCCTATGCCCATGCCGTGCAAGCCGTCACCAACCGTCCCGTGTTCGACTTCGTCACCATGATTAATTATGTGCAGCAGGGTATCGCCCGCAGGCCATACCACGGCATCATGTAATCATCGACACAGACATGTGTCGCAACGTGACAGGATCGTTCATGTCCCTAGACAATTACTATCTTCTTGGCCGTTCCGGTTTGCGGGTCAGCCGTTTCGCTCTTGGAACCATGACTTTTGGCAATGGCGGTATTCGCGGTATCGGCGGATCGTGGGGATCTGACGAGGCAACAGCGCGAGCGATCTTTGATCACTATGTCGGGGTTGGGGGCAACTTCATCGATACGGCCGATTCCTACGCCGGTGGGCTCAGCGAAACGCTGGTCGGCAAGTTCGTTGCCGAAGCGGGCTTGCGCGACCGCGTTGTGATCACCACCAAATTTTCCAACAGCATGGATCCGGGAAATCCTAACGCCGGCGGAAACGGCCGAAAGAACATGTTGCGGGCGGTCGATGCTTCTCTGCAGCGGCTGAAGACCGACTATATTGACCTGTTCCTCCTGCACACCTGGGACCGCATAACGCCTGTCGAGGAAGTGATGCGGACGTTCGACGATCTCGTCAGAGCAGGCAAGATCAGATATGCGGGGCTATCGGACGTGCCAGGCTGGTACGCTGCCCGCGCCCAAACCTGGGCGGAAGCACATGCTTTGACGCCGCCGATCACCCTACAACTGCCTTATTCGCTTGTCGAGCGGAGCATTGAACAGGAGTTTGTGCCGCTTGCGCAAACGCTTGGACTGGGTATCACCGCCTGGAGCCCGTTGGCGATGGGGCTTTTGTCCGGTAAATATCGTTCCGGATCGGCTGGGAAAGGCAGGTTGTCACTCGACGCCTCAGGCGGTGGGCTCGGGCTTTTTTCCGAGCGCAATGCCCGCATTGTCGCGACGCTGGAAAAGGTGTCGGAGGAAATTGGCCGCGAGATGGCGCAGGTCGCCCTCAATTGGGCTGCCACGCAACCCTCAATCGCTGCGTTGATCATCGGCGCCAGCCGGCCCGAGCAACTCGCCGCCAATCTTGCAGCACTCGATTTCACTATTCCCGCCGAGTTGCGTGCCGAACTTGAGCGATCGAGTGCGATCGAGCCTGTCTACCCGTATTCGCTGTTTGCCAGCGATTATCAGGCGGGCATCCTCAACGCCGGTGTATCCGTCGGCGACAAGCCACATGGCTATGGCAGCGAGACCTTTCTGCCAAAGGTTGCAAGCTACACCTTCGGCCAGGCCAGGCCAAAAGACTGATCCCGTAACTTTGCCTATGCCCGTTCACACGGATGTTTTTGAAAAGGATTGTGGCATGACATTGATGCCTGCATCGTTTGTGGCCGGAAACAAGCCGGCTGCGTTGAGCAGTTTCATCCTTGCGCTGACGTGCGAGGATAAACCGGCCATCGTCGCAGCGGTGACCACGGAACTGGCGGCAATCGGCGCAAACATTACCGAGAGTGCGCAGTATCGCGACGTCGCAAGCAACTGCTTCTTCATGCGGATCGCCTTCACTGTGCCTGCCGGTATCGGAACGGGCGACGTTGAGCGGATCTTAAAACCGGTCGTCGAGAGATTTTCCATGAAGGCGAGCGTCAACGATAGCGGACGACGTGCAAAGCTTGTTGTCATGGTCTCGAAATTCGATCATGCGCTCTTGCATCTGCTCTATCAGATCCGGGTGGGCTGGCTGAATGCAGACGTCGTAGCGATCGTTTCCAATCATAAGGATAGCGCCGGTACAGCCTCCATTTCAAATGTCCCGTATTTCTGTTGGCGGGTGACCGGAGACAACAAGGCCGAGCAGGAACAGCGGCTTTTCGACCTGGTCGATGAGACCAAGGCTGACCTGGTGGTTCTCGCCCGCTATATGCAGGTCTTTTCGGACACGCTGTCCACGCGTCTGTCCGGAAAGGTGATCAACATTCATCACTCCTTCCTGCCATCCTTCAAGGGAGCAAAACCCTACCATCAGGCTTACGATCGCGGCGTTAAGCTGATCGGGGCAACCGCGCACTACGTGACCCCTGAGTTGGACGAAGGTCCAATCATCGAGCAGGAGACCGAGCGCGTGACGCATTCAATGAGTGCGGAGGATTTTGTGGCGGCCGGCCGCGACATCGAGAGCCGGGTTCTGGCGCGCGCGGTGAAGCTCCATGCGGAAAATCGAGTTATGCTGAATGGCCATAAGACGGTGATCTTCCAGCAATGAGACAATCGGCTGCAGCCGACTTGCCCACAAAGGAAACGTGACGATGCTGAACGATCCGCGCTCCCATGGCCTGTGGGAACAGACCGCACCCGAACCGCCGGCCACGGGACCGCTCGAAGCGGATGCGAAAGCCGATGTGGTGATCGTCGGTGGCGGCTTTACCGGCCTTTCCGCAGCCCTGCATCTGGCTGAGGCCGGGCGCAGGGTAATCGTGCTGGAAGGCAACGAGATCGGTTTCGGTGCGGCGGGGCGCAATGTCGGCTTGATCAATGCCGGCATGTGGGTGATGCCGGATGATCTCCCGGGTGAACTGGGCGAAGTCCATGGCGAAAGGCTGCTGAATCTTCTCGGAAACGGTCCGCAGGTCGTGATGGAATTGATCAACAGGCATGGCATTGCCTGCGAGCTTGAGCGCCAAGGCACGCTACACTGTGCTGTCGGTAAGGCGGGTCTGAAAGAGATCACCGATCGCGCCAGCCAGTGGCAAAAGCGCGGTGCAGCCGTTACGCTGTTAAGTGCTGCTGAAACCGCCGCTCGCGTCGGCAGTACCGCCTATTCCGGGGCGTTGCTCGACAAGCGCGCAGGAACGCTGCAGCCACTTGCCTATGTCCGTGGGCTGGCCCATGCCGCCGTTCGGGCGGGGGCGATCCTGCATACATCGTCACGCGTCGTTTCCAGTGAGCGCGCGGGAAGCGGATGGACGGTCGCGACTGCGAAAGCGTCCGTTACCGCAGAATGGGTCGTGGTGGCCACCGATGCCTACAGCACTGGTCCTTGGGAAAGCGTGCGGCGCGAACAGGTTCATCTTCCTTATTTCAACCTCGCCACGCCGCCGTTGCCGGCGGAGGTATTGGCCAGCATTCTCCCGGGCCGCGAAGGCGTTTGGGATACGAAGGAAATTCTCTCGTCGTTCCGCAGGGATCAGGCCGGACGGCTGGTGTTCGGAAGCGTCGGGGCATTGCGCCGCGGCGGGGCCTCCATTCACAGGGCATGGGCGAGGCGGTCACTCGCGCGGCTTTTCCTGCAGATCGCCAATGTGGAGTTCGAATGGGAATGGTACGGCAAGATCGGCATGACCGATAACGCCTTGCCGCGCTTCCACCTGTTCGCGCCCAATGTTGTCGGCTTCTCCGGCTACAATGGCCGGGGTATTGCTCCGGGCACGGTGTTCGGGCGTACGCTGGCGCAGCATATTCTCGGCGAGCTCGGTGAAGCCGACCTGCCTCTCCCGGTGTCGGATATCAGGGAACCTTTGTTTCGTGGAATGAAGGAAGCCTATTACGAGACGGGTGCGCAGATCGCGCATTTCGCTGGCGAGCGATTTTAAGCGTCCGTTGTTTCATGCTTTCCGATCGGTAAAAAGGATATCGTCAGCGCCCTGTTCCATCAACCAGTCGCGAAAAAGCTCGGCGCCTCGCTTCGGGGGACGTTGCGCCGGCATGATGATGTGGATCGACTGACCGGAGCGGTAGTTCTCAGGCAGCGCGCAGGTCAGGCGTCCGGCTTTGATGTGATCGTGAACGAGATGTTTCCAGCCAAGCGCAATGCCCTGGCCGAACACGGCAGCCTCGATCGAGCTGACGGCGTCGGTAAAGACAAAATCCTGCTTCAGCTTGCCGACCGGAACCGCCTGCCGTTCCAGCCACTCGTGCCAGCCAAGTCTGGAGCGATGCCGTTCTTCGAAATGCAGCAGCGTATGGCCAAGCAGCTGCGATGGGCGCTCGATCGGAGCGTGTTCTGCCAGATAGGCCGGACTGCAGACGGGCCAGACTTCCTCGGTCACAAAATGCCAGGCGTGGATGCCGGTCCATTTGCCGTTTCCGAGCCGCGCCGACACATCTATATCCTCCTCGATGAGATCCTGATCGTCACGGCTACTTTCCTCGATGCGCAGTGAAACATCGGGATGCCGGGCCTTAAAATCCTTTAGCCGCGGCAAAAGCCAAAGTTGAACGAAGGAGGTGGAGAAGGAGACGCGGACGATGTCGCTGGAATGTTTCCGCTGCAACGAGGAAATGACCATGTGCAAATGATCAAAGGATTCCTGCACTTCCTTGTAAAGCCTTTGTCCTTCGGCGGTCAGTTCGAGGCGCGTGTGTTCGCGCCGAAACAGCTTCAGGCCGGTGGCTTCCTCAAGCAGCCTGATTGTCTTGCTGACGGCCGGCTGGCTAACGTTCAATTCCTGGGCGGCGGCTGTGAAGCTCTTGCGGCGTGCGGCGGCCTCGAACGCGAACAGATAGTTGGCCGAAGGCACGAGGGAGCGGAGTCTATGCATAATCTGAAGTTATGCCCCGAAGCAATTTTTAGCAAGCATACAATGGCTTCGTGCATTTGTAGGGTCAGCCAAATTCAGTCAAGGGAACATCTCTCATGCAAACTCATGCTCGGGCTGTCGTGATCGGCGGCGGTTGTGTCGGCGCTGCCATTCTTTACGGTCTTACCAAACGCGGCTGGACCGACGTCGCACTGCTGGAACGGACACAGCTGACGGCGGGATCGACTTGGCATGCCGCTGGCCTGATCCCATCCTACGCGCGCAGCATCAATATCGGCCGGATGATTTCCAAGACGATCGAAATCTATGAGGGTCTTGAAGCAGAGACAGGACAGCATGTCGGCTGGCACAAGTGTGGTCAGTTGCGCATTGCCAACACGCGCGATCGCCTGGACGAATACAAAAGCTATATGAGCGTTGCCGCAGTGCAAGGCATCCGCGCCGAGCTCGTGACCCCGGCCGAAGCTCAGGCACTTTGGCCTTTGCTTGAAGAAAACAAGAATATGCTGGCTGCCTTGTACCATCCTGACGATGGTCACATCGCACCGGCCGATGTGACGCAGGCCATGGCTAAGGGCGCCCGCGACAGGGGTGCGAAAATTCACCTGAATACCGAGGTGCGCGGCTTCGAGCGCTTGCCGGGCGGTGAGTGGAAGATCATCACCAATCAGGGCGAGATCATTTGCGAACACATCATTTCGGCGACCGGCAACTACGCCCGCCAGACCGGCGCGATGCTTGGCCTTGAAATTCCGGCCATCCCGATAGTGCACCAGTACTGGATTACCGATGCAGTCCCGGAGGTGATGGAGCGCAAGCGGCAGGGGCTGCCGGAAATGCCTATCCTGCGGGAAGAGGGTTTCGAAGGGTATCTGCGCGAAGAAGGGGACGGGCTAATGTTCGGTCCCTACGAGCGTACCGAACATCTGAAGCTGTTCGCTGAGAACGGTGTTCCGGAATGGTTTGGCGCCGATCTTCTCGAAGAGGATTTTGATTCCGTCGCCTGGAACTGGGAGCGTGCCATCGAGATGGTACCGGCGCTGGGCCGGGTCGGCATCAAGGCAAATGTGCGTGGGCCATTCCAGATGACAGCTGACGAATTGCCGCTGATGGGGCCGGCATGGGGACTGGAGAATGTCTGGATCGCCGAAGGCGTCCCCGGCGGCATCCTGTGGGGCGGTGCAATCGGCTATTACCTTTCCGAACGCATTGTCGAAGGCGCAAACAGCGTCGATACGTCCGAGCTCGATCCCCGCCGGTTCGGAGACTATGCCAACAAGAACTGGACGCGTGAAAAGGTCCGTGAGGCTTGGGGTACCCATGCAGAGCAGCACTATCCCGGCGAAGAACGCCCTGCGGCTCGGCCACAGAAAACAGCGCCTTCCTATGATCGCTTGAGCGAACGCGGCGCTGTCTGGGCGGCTCTGAATGGCTGGGAAATGCCGAACTGGTTTGCACCAGCAGGCGTTGAGGCCAAAGACCAGAACAGCTGGCGCTGGACGGAAAAAGGCAAATATGTCGGCGAGGAAGTCCATGCGGTGCGTAACGCCGTTGGCCTTGTTGAGATGACACCGATGACGAAATTCGAGGTCACCGGTCCGGGGGCCGAACTTTGGCTCGATGGCATTCTTGCCAACCGTCTGCCGGCAACCGGCCGCGTCAATCTCAGCCATCATTTGACTATGAAGGGGACAGTGCAGGCGGAGTATGTCGTTTCCCGTCTTGAGGACGGCACGTTCTATATGATCTCGACGCCACGCGCCGAGCGGTGGAATTTTGACGACCTCTCTAAGCTTCTGCCTAGGGACGGCAGCGTGCAGCTGCGCAATGTCACCAATGAACGGGGTTGTTTCACCATCGTCGGCCCCAAGGCGCGCGACGTTCTGCAGTCGCTGACGGAGATCGATCTTTCGAACGAGGCCTTCCCATGGTTCAGCGTTCAGACAGGCAATGTCGGCCTTGCAAGTGACGTCAGGCTGCTGCGTGTCAACTATGAGGGGGAACTCGGCTGGGAGGTTTATCATCCACTCTGCTACCAGCGGTCCTTGCTCGATGCCGTTTTAAAGTCGGGCGAGCAGCACGGGCTGAGGCTGATCGGCCTGCAGGCTTTGGAATCCCTGCGTCTCGAAAAATCTTACCGGGCCATGTATCGCGACATGAACCCCGAGCTGACAGCCTTCGAAAGTAGTCTCGATCGTTTCATCCGCCTCGACAAGGGTGAGTTCATCGGCCGCAATGCGCTATTGCAGGAAAAGGAAAAGGGTATTGCTCGGCGCTCCTTCACGATTTCGATCGATACCGAAGGCGCAAGCTCGATGATCCACGAGGCCGTGTATCATGACGGTGTCCTAGTCGGCCGGATCACCTCAGGTGGTTACGCCTATACACTCGGCCATGACGTCGCCTTTGCACTGCTGCCCGTCGAACTGGGTGTTGCGGGTACGGCACTTGAAGTGCCGATCCTTGGTGAAATGCGCAAGGCGTGTGTCATCGAGGAATCTCCCTACGATCCGAAGGCTCTTCGCGGCCGCATGTAAGTGGCTCAACCCGAGCAAAGTAAAGGTAACGCTGCCATGAAAGTTCTGGTCACCGTCAAGCGTGTCGTGGATTACAACGTGAAGATCCGGGTTAAGCCGGATGGATCGGGTGTCGAGCTTGCCAATGTGAAGATGTCGATGAACCCGTTCGACGAGATTTCGGTCGAGGAAGCCTTGCGGCTGAAGGAGGCCGGCAAGGTCGAGGAAGTGGTTGTCGTCTCGGTCGGCCCGGCCAAGGCCGAAGAGACCCTGCGCACGGCTCTGGCCATGGGTGCCGACCGGGCAATCCTGGTCGAGACCGACGATGCCGTCGAGCCGTTGGCCGTTGCCAAGATCATCAAGGGTGTAGCCGAAGCCGAGCAGCCGGGCCTGATCATCGTCGGCAAGCAGGCGATCGATGACGACAGCAACCAGACCGGCCAGATGCTGTCGGCACTGCTTGGCTGGGCACAGGGCACCTTCGCCTCGAAGATCGAGCTTGGCGATGGCAAGGCTGCGGTCACCCGCGAAGTCGACGGCGGTCTGCAGACCATCGAGATCAAGCTGCCAGCGGTTGTCACCACCGACCTGCGCCTCAACGAGCCGCGTTATGCTTCGCTGCCGAACATCATGAAGGCCAAGAAGAAGCCGCTCGACAAGAAATCGCCAGCCGATTTCGGCGTCGACACGAGACCGCGCCTGAAAGTTCTGAAAACCGAGGAGCCGAGTGGCCGCAAGGCCGGCATCAAGGTCAAGTCGGTTGCTGAATTGGTCGACAAGCTGAAAAACGAAGCCGGCGTCCTCTAAGAATTCCAGAATAAGGAGACTAACATCATGGCCATTCTTCTTCTGGCTGACCACGACAACGCAACCCTGTCCGACCAGACCGCCAAGGCACTGACGGCTGCTGCCAAGATTGGTGGCGATGTGCATGTGCTGGTGGCTGGCAAGGGCGCCAAGGCTGCTGCAGACGCTGCTGCAAAGCTCTCCGGTGTGTCCAAGGTGCTGCTTGCCGACAGCGACGACCTTGCCAACAATCTGGCAGAACCCCTGGCAGCGTTGATCGTATCGCTGGCAGACAGCTACGACACCATCCTGTCGGCAGCCACATCGACCGGCAAGAACGTGCTTCCACGCGTTGCAGCACTCTTGGACATTGCCCAGATCTCGGAAATCACCGAAGTCGTCTCGGCCGACACGTTCAAGCGACCGATCTATGCCGGCAATGGCATCCAGACGGTGCAATCGGGCGAGGCCAAGAAGGTCATCACCGTGCGCACCGCGTCCTTCGCCTCGGCTTCAGACGGTGGTTCGGCCTCGGTCGAGACCATTTCGGCCGCCGCCAATCCAGGCCTCTCGACCTTCGTCAAGGACGCGCTGTCCTCGTCGGATCGTCCGGAACTGACCTCTGCCAAGATCATCATTTCCGGCGGCCGGGCGCTCGGTTCAGCAGAAAAGTTCCAGGAAGTCATCCTGCCGGTAGCCGACAAGCTCGGTGCTGCCGTCGGCGCATCGCGTGCTGCCGTCGATGCGGGCTATGCCCCGAACGACTGGCAGGTCGGCCAGACCGGCAAGGTCGTCGCACCGCAACTCTATATCGCGGTCGGCATTTCCGGTGCAATCCAGCATCTGGCCGGGATGAAGGACTCGAAGGTCATCGTCGCCATCAACAAGGACGAGGAAGCCCCGATCTTCCAGGTCGCAGACTACGGCCTCGTCGGTGACCTCTTCCAGATCCTGCCAGAGCTCGAAAAAGCACTCTGAGCAGCCTGGAAAGGTTTGCGACAGAGAAATCTACTGTCACGGGCATAGTCCTCTTCAACTTGCTTCTTCCTGACGCCATCAAACGAACGGGTTCGGCAAGCGTAGATCAAATCGCCAGCGCAAATATCCATGCCTATGTCGGGGTGGCGATCTTGATCCTCGTCGTGCTGCGCCTAACCCTTAGGGTCGTTCAAGGCGTTCCGGCTTCACCACCGCAGGAGCCCAAGATCATCAGGCTGGGATCTCAAGCCGTCCACGTGTTCTTGTATGGTCTTTTGATCGCGATGCCAGCGACGGGCATGGTTGCCTACTATCTAGGCTTTAGAGCAGCTGGCGACGTGCATGCTGATATCCTCAAAGTTATCCTCTGGCTGCTCATCGTTGGCCATGTATTGGGAGCTCTGGCTCACCATTTTTACTGGAAGACAGATATTCTCCGGCGGATGACGGTCGGCTGATCTTGTAATTGGGCCGATTATTCTGCTGGAGCGACGCGTCTTGCAAACGGCAGACACATAATGGCACAGGCCGTCAAAATTGCGATCACCATCCAGGCTTCGTTCAGTGCCTGCACCGTTGCCGCTGTCTGCAGTAACGGGTCGAGCATAGCCATAGTCGCCTCGTCCAAACCAGTCTTGTGCTCGGCTAAGGTTTGAAGCGGCACGCCGATAAACGTGGCGGCATCCGTATCGCCAGCCTTCAGACGTTCCAGCAGCGCTTGTCCGAGCGGGTGTAAATGATGGTATCGATCAGCGCGATCCCGATCGCGCCACCGAGATTTCGCATCAAATTGAACAGCCCGCTTGCATCAGGTACCTTGTCCGGCGGAAGCGTGCCGAGCGCCAAGCGCGTCGGCGGCAAGAGGCAGAACATGATGGCGACGCCGCGCACGATCTGCGGCCAGAACATCGCGTCGTAATCGGATTGCGAGGTCTGAAACGCACTCACGGCTATGCCGGCAGCAAAAAGTGTGAATCCGGCGGCGGAAAGCATCCGGGCGTCCACGCGCTTTTCAAGCGCGACGGCGATCGGGGCGGTCACAAGTTGCGCCATTCCTATCACCAGCATGGTCATGCCGATTTCAAGCGCATTATGGCCCCTGACGAAGGCGAGGAAGACCGGCATGAGGTATACCGAGCCGAACAAACCGATGCCGAGAACGAAGCTGAGAACCGAACCGACGACAAAGTTCTGGTCGCGAAAATTATGGAGATCGACGAGTGGCCGTGCCCTGTTCAGTGACCTCCAGACGAAGGTGCATTCGCACATCGCTGACAGGCAAAGCAAACCGGTAATATAAAGCGAAGTCCAGCCACTGGTCGGTGCTTCCTTCAAGGCGAGTTCCAGAGAGGCGAGGCTGATCGCCATCAGCACGAGTGAAAGTCTGTCCAGAAACCGGAGTTCGGACGTATCGACGTTTTCGCGCGGCAGGGACCGCGTCGCGACCAAGGCAGCGATGATGCCCGGAATGACGTTGATGAGAAATAGCCAGTGCCAGGAATAGGTTTCCGTCAGCCAACCGCCAACAACGGGCCCAACCGTGGGCGCAAGGACGGCAAGCACGCTGGCGATGGTGGTGGCGATGGCTTGCCGCTCTTTTGGAAAGAGGATGAACACGGCTGAAAAGACCGACGGGATCAGCGTGCCGCCGGAAAAACCCTGGAGTACGCGCCATGAGACGAGTTCGCCGAAACTGCCGCTCACCGCGCACCCAGCCGATGCGATGACGAAGAGCGCCAGTGATGTGACGAACAGCCAGCGCATAGTCAGGAGCCTGGTCAAGAAACCCGTCAATGGGATGGCGACGACTTCCACAATGAGATAGGCGGTCTGAATCCAGCTCGTCTGGTCAGGATTGATATCGAGCGCCGATTGGATAGTTGGAAGTGAGGTTGCGACCACTTGGACGTCGAGGATGGCCGTCAACATGCCCACGCACATCGCCGTGAACCCAGTCCAGACCAGAACCGGGTTAATGGCGATGCAAGCCGCGGCACCTTCGCCGAACAAGGCGGTTGCGACGATATTAGCCTTCGTCAACTTGTCGATCCGGAATGCAAGAGTGCAGGTTTCCACCGCAACCAGCAGCACAACAGATCCCGGCCGTGAAGCAGCCAGCCGTGATGCGAGGGAAAACCCCGAGACGCCACCTGCGCAGCCGAGCCCGAAAACCGGAACGCGCTCGATATCGGCGCGAAATCCCAACCGTTTGCTTACCCGCGCCTCAAGGCTCGGTGTTGCAATGTCGGTGGAGGTCACGGTAACGACTGTATCGACGTCGCCAGCCGACAAACCGGCTGCCTGTAGCGCTTTCTCGGCGGCAGAGACGAACAGGGCACCCGCGCCCTCAATAAAGGCATCGTTCCTGTCCGGCCAGCCAGGTGTGCTAAAATACCAGTCAAGCGGGCGAACCCCGTAGCGCCGCCTGATGCCGGAACTCTCAAACACCTTTGCGAGACGATCGAAATCAGCGTACCGGGATGAAAAGGCTTTGTGGGAGGCTAGTGCAGCTCACGTTGGTCGATCACATGCGGCGGGACTGCGGTCCCGATGGAGACTAGCTTAACGGATTCCGGCATGAAAATTCCTGCTCGGGCGCTTTTGGGCTTGGGTCGGCCGCGCCACAGCGGGTCCACCATAGGAACGTGCGGACACCGTAAAGGTTTCATACCCACGAATTGACTTCGCAGGATCTCGACCCTTGATTTTCACCATGTTCGTTAAACACGCATATGCCGTTGCTCAAGCAAGGCCCAAACCTTGAATCGAACCATCGCCTCCTCAACGCGTTGATGTAAAATACATCGATACCTCCGGCCGGATTGGCTTTCATGACGCGCTTGTTGGTTTTCACGCGGAACTGAGCCGGTTTTTCCACCGAGAAGTGAGCCACCTCTAAGTATGGTTTTTTGATCAGGCTCTGGTCAAGTGACTGGCTTTTTCTCCTCTCTTTTGCGCTGCTGCGGCCGAGCTGGCTTTGAAGCGGAAGCTGTCGTTCCCGGTTTCAAGGATATGGCAACGATGGGTCAAACGGTCGAGCAGAGCTGTGGTCATCTTGGCATCGCCAAAGACGGTGGCCCATTCGCTGAAGCTGAGGTTGGTGGTGATGATGACGCTGGTGCGTTCATATAGCTTGCTCAGCAGGTGGAAGAGCAGTGCTCCGCCTGAGGCACTGAACGGAAGATATCCGAGTTCGTCGAGGATCAGCAGATCGAGGCGAACCAGCGTCTCAGCGATCTGGCCTGCTCTGCCTTTGGCCTTCTCCTGCTCGAGCGCATTGACCAATTCAATTGTTGAGAAGAAGCGGACCTTTCGGCGATGATGCTCGATTGCCTGGACACCGAGGGCGGTCGCGACATGCGTTTTGCCTGTACCCGGTCCGCCGACAAGCACGATATTCTGCGCTCCGTCGATGAACTCGCATCGGTTTAGTTGGCGCACCGTCGCTTCGTTGATCTCGCTGGCGGCGAAGTCGTATCCGGAGATGTCCTTGTAGGCCGGGAAGCGAGCAGCCTTCATATGATAGGCGATGGAGCGGACCTCGCGTTCGGCCATTTCGGCTTTCAGCAATTGGGACAGGATCGGCACGGCGGCATCAAACGCTGGAGCGCCTTGCTCGATCAGGTCCGTGACGGCTTGAGACATGCCATACATCTTCAGGCTACGCAGCATGATGACGACGGCGGCGCTGGCAGGATCATGACGCATGACGACCTCCTACGATCCGGACCCGCAGACCGTCATAGCGTTCTACATTGGCCTTGGGTTCACGCAGCAAGGTTAGCGCCTGTGGCGTGTCGATATCGGGACCGTCTGTCGTCTTGCCGTCGATCAACCGATGCAGCAGGTTCAGCACATGCGTCTTGGTCGCCACGCCTTGATCCAGAGCCAGTTCCACAGCCCTGACGACAACCTGTTCGTCGTGATGAAGAACCAGAGCGAGGATGTCGGCCATCTCCCGATCACCACCGGGGCGGCGAAGCATCTGATCCTGCAGTTGTCGAAAGCCCGGCGGCAATTCCAGGAAGGGTGCGCCATTGCGCAAAGCACCGGGCTTGCGCTGGATGACGGCAAGGTAATGCCGCCAGTCATAAATCGTCCGTGGTGGTTTGTCGTGGCTGCGTTCTATGATCCGCGGATGTTCGCAGAGGATATTGCCCTCGGCCGCAACGACCAGTCGCTCGGGATAAATCCTCAGGCTGACGGGCCGGTTCGCAAAAGACGCAGGCACGCTGTAACGATTGCGCTCGAAGGTGATCAGGCATGTCGGCGAGACGCGCTTGCTCTGCTCGACGAAGCCGTCAAATGCGTTAGGCAATGCCATCAATGCTGCCCGCTCATCAGCCCAGACATCTGCAATCGTACCGGACAAGGTGCCATGCGCCGTCTCTCGCCACAGGTCCTGGCAATGCTGTTCCAGCCAGATATTCAACGCCGCCAGATCTGGAAAGTCCGGCATCTGTTGCCACAAACGTGGTCGGGCATCCTGAACGTTCTTCTCGACCTGCCCCTTCTCCCAGCCTGCGGCAGGATTGCAGAACTCGGGCGCAAAAACGTAGTGGTTCGTCATCGCCTGGAAGCGGACGTTGACCTGTCGCTCCTTGCCGCGGCCAACACGATCGACCGCGGTCTTCATGTTGTCGTAGATGCCGCGACCAGGTACGCCGCCAAACACACGGAACCCGTGCCAGTGAGCATCGAACAGCATCTCGTGCGTCTGCAGCAGGTAGGCTCTGACCAGAAACGCCCGACTGTGCGATAGCTTGATGTGTGCGACCTGAAGCTTGGTGCGCTCGCCGCCGATCACGGCATAATCTTCACTCCAATCGAATTGGAATGCTTCGCCTGCACGGAAAGACAGCGGAACGAATATGCCGCGGCCAGTCGTCTGCTGCTCAACCCGCCACTCACGGGCAAAGGCGGCGACCCGACCATAGGAGCCGGTAAAGCCGAGAACCACCAGATCGGCATGAAGCTGCTTCAGCGTTCGGCGCTGCTTGCGCGACCTCCCGGCCTCGGTCTTCAGCCAGGCCGCCAGTTTGTCGGCAAAAGGATCAAGCTTGCTCGGTCGCTCCGGTACCGTGAACGTCGGCTCGATCGTGCCAGCGTTCAAATACTTCGCAATCGTATTGCGCGACAAACCGGTATGCCGACTGATCTCGCGGATCGACTGCTTCTCGCGCAGCTTCATCCGACGGATGATGTTTAAAAGTCCCATGTGGATCACTCCGTTGCCCCCGTCGCTCACCGCGTTGGGGGGAAGGTCACATGGCTCAATTCTCAATGGAAATTATGTGTCTAACCGGCTCAGTTCTGAGTGGAAACCAACATCGAGATGCAGTTCGTCTATCCGCCGCATGAGCGATGATCTCGGCGGGAAAACGGTGACGCTTATAGCGGGGCGTCGTAACATCGGTCGGCGGGCTCGAGCTCATGCCGGTAAACACCGCCCTACATGTTAAGGCGACGCTACCCATTCAGCATCTGGTCGGTATGAAGGACAGTAAGGTCATCGTTGCCATCGACAAGGACGAGGAAGCCCCGATTTTCCAGGTTGCACTACGGCCTGGTCGGTGGCCTCTTCACCATCCTGCCCGAGCTTGAAAAAGCGCCGTAAGGATCCATCTGATAATCGAAAGTAAAATGGCAGCTTGGAAAGACGCTTCCGTTTTGCTCTCTAAAATCTCTCTTGACGGCCTGATACAGCGGGCCAACGGTTCGATCCCCATCAAGGCGAAAGAGGTTCGTTCGGTACTGTGCCCGATGCCAAATTGCGGCTAGCGATTAAGGCCGGCTTCGCGCCTTAATCATATCGGCCATAGAGGCGATCTTGCGTTCGCCCGAAAGCAGACATTGCGGCGACCACCTAAAGTTCATAGTTTTGCCACAACCGGCCATTCCCGCAGGTCTGTGCGCGTCACGCCCGCCTCGCCCTAACGCTCAGCCAACGATCATGCGGCCTTCCGACGCACCGACGTACCTCGGTGACGATCCAGCCGGCGTCTGTAAGTGCGGACCGAAGTGCAGACTCGCGCCAGTACGTCTCGACGTAACGCCGCGGCACTGCAGCACTGCCGTGTGTGGACGCATCCTCGCCGTCGCCCTCTCTAACCGAGGCGTGCAGTCGGCCGCCGGTCAAGGTGGCCTCGGCAAGCCGTTCAAGCACCGTGCGGAAATCATCGCGTGCAACGTGAATCAAGCAGGCACAGGCCCAGATACCGTCGTACGGTGTCCCAGGGCGCTGCGGGTCGGACAAGTCTTCGGTCAACGGGTCCAACAGGTCGGCCTCGAAGCCACACTTGCGAAGCAGTTCGACGAAACTCTTCGAAATGTCGGTGCGCCGGACGCTAATCCCCCGCTTCTCGAGCTCAAGTGCGTCTCGCCCGCCCCCCGCTTCCGATCTCCAGCACCCTGCCCGAGCCAGCCAGCTCGGTCACGAACGCATCGATCTCTGTCGCGACCCATTCGGGCATTGCCGCGGCCTCGGCAGCGTACTCCGCCGCGACCGCATCATAAGACTGCACGGTATCCCGGTCAGTGCTCATGTTAGCGCTCCTCCTTTAAGATAAGAGGCTCGATGTGCGAGAGGCTCATCGGCCCGTTGCGCCTTTCAAACTTCGCCAGTGGATGACACCGCGGGCGATTTTCTTCCTAGCTTTAGCAGAAATGCGATCAGAGACACTACCGACCGATTGCCAATGCCGCCGGGCGGCAATGCGCCTTCAAGCTCGACCTTTGCAGGCTCTCCGGCGAGTTCCGATAGCTGACCAGTGCCGCAGACTGGCGCAGTGAGCAGTATCCTTGGCCTCCTTCTGAAGTCGACTTGAGGGTCGCGCGGTCTCTGTTAGGGCTTCACGAACCGATATGCGAAGCGATCCGTCTTGCCCTTTATCGAGGCGTCGAAGACTTTGATCGCGTGTCGATCGTTCCTGTTCGCGAGTAGGGTGCTTTCTGCATCCAGCAAGAGGTCGGCAGCCTCCACCTCCTCGCGCACGGAGGCAGGGTCGATGCGATGCAATGACTGGGCATCACCTGGGCCGGCTCCGGCGGCGGCGGCGTGATCGATGACGACGTAGAACCCACCAGGCTTCAGCCGCTCGTAGACAGCTCGATTGAAGTCGGCCGCCGACGCGCCCTTAGCCTGCATCAGCGCGGTGTGGAGATCGTGGTAGAACAGGTGCAGCCACAGTACATCCGCTGGCTGCGTGACCTGCGGCATTGCCACGAGGTCCGCTGAGACGGCTTCGATGTTTTCCCGGCCTGGCTCTTGCGCGAGCGTTCGCATGAGGCCAACCGGATCGTTCTTGAAGTGCGCGACTTCGGCCGGCACGAAGCTGGTGACTCGACCTTCGGGTCCAACGATGTCGGAGAACAGGCGCGTCCAGGAGCCGTCGCCTGGATAAACGTCGATGACGGTGGCACCCGCATCAATGCGCGCGAACCGGATCAACTCGGATAGTTTGGATTGGTCGTACATCGGAATCTCCTTTATGATCGGGTATTCGACGAGCACGGCACGCGATACGGCGGTCCGTGGCTCATTCATCTTCGGCGAAAGCCGGTGGTGCAGAACGCCTGCGTTATACGGGCCCGGACGCGTCTCTCTGCGCGGCGCGTGCCAACGCTAGCGTGTCGATGTGTTCCTGGATGCGGGTCAGTCTTCCGTCCCGGACCGTGATGGCAAAGATCCAGTCGTCCTCGAACGGCTTGTTCGTGGCTTTGATCTTCCCGCTTGCGAAGCCGACGGCAAGAACCCGGTCTCCTTGTGCGACAAACTCCCGGGGTTCCGTGGAGGTTTCCATCGACCTGGATGCCGTATCCGGCAAATCTGCCAGTCCCGTGTGCCCCCGGTAGGTGCCGGCCAGCGGCCATTCCTCGCCCGGGATGATCCACTCGATGTCCTCAGTGGCCAGCGCCGACAGAGCCTGTCTGTCGCCGCGGCCTATCGCGGTGAAGAAGTCCTTCACGGTCTGGATGTTTTTTCAACACTCATGGGAGTATCCCCATTTCGCTGTGATCGGTTCGCGCTCGATCCGATCGGTACATCGTGGTTCTTTCGGTGGGGCCGTGGTTTTATCCGTCGAACTTGACCAGATCCTTGAAGATAAGGTGACCCCAGCTCTTTCCGCGCGCCTGGACCAGCAGGCCGCCTCCCGACAGCTCTCCAAGCTTGATCGGCGCGTAGCCGAGATTTTCCGCAAGTTCGCCAACTATGTCTGCTGCAGCGTCATCGTCGCTCGCCAGAAAGACGACTCTCCTGCCGCTCTGCAGGGCAGGATCTTGGGCCAGAACGGCTGCGCCCAAGTGGTTGAAACCCTTGACCAGTGCTGAGCCAGAGAAAGCTTGCGCGACGGCCCTGGAAGACGGTTGTCCTGCGAGTTGCTCAGGAGGCACGCCGTAGGCATTGGTCACATCGATGATGGTTTTTCCTTGCCATGTCGGCAGCGCCTTCGCGACATCTGGATGTGCCTCGAAACGGACGGCCAAGAAGATAACGTCCGCCTTGACGGCTTCCGCCAGTGTTTTCGCAACGACCTTGGGCCCGATCGCCGCCGCGTCGGATGCGAAACTTTCCGGGTCACGCGTGGTTGCCACGGACACTTCGATGCCCTTGCGGGAAAACGCTTGGGCCAGAGCTCGGCCGATATTGCCGAAGCCGATGATTGCGTAACTCATAATGCTTCTCCTATCCTGTGTTGATGCTGGGTCAGACCTGCGCCCAGCCGCCATCGACGGCGAGATCTATGCCGGTGATGTACGAGCTCTCATCGGAGGCGAGGAAGGTGAGGGCAGCCGCGATGGCTCTGTTGCAAAAATCCCGTTTATGTCCGAAAGAGGGCCGAAGATTTTCGGCGAGACTATTGATGAGCGATTTCAAGTGGCGTCATTTTCAGGGTGAAGTGATTTTGTGGGCGGTGTGATGGTATTGCCGCTATGGGGTCAGCTACCGCGACCTTGAGCAAATGATGGGCGAACGGGGTGTGCCAGTCGATCATTCCACGATTTATCGTTGGGTTCAGAGATATGCTCCGGAGATTGAAAAGCGGTTGCGATGGCACTGGCGCCGGCCGCAGTCAACGAGTTGGCGCGTTGATGAAACCTATGTGAAAGTTCGCGGACAATGGACGTATCTTTACCGGGCCGTCGACAAATTTGGCAACACGATCGATTTTTATCTGTCCCCGACCCGCAATGCCAAAGCGGCCAAACGCTTTCTCGGGAAGGCCTTGAATGGCCTGAAGGACTGGGAAAAGCCAACTGTCATCAACACCGACAAGGCCCCGACTTATGGCATTGCCATTGCGCAATTGAAGGCCGAAAGCAAATGTCCCGTAGAACTCGTGCACCGACAGGTCAAATATCTGAACAACGTAGTTGAGGCCGATCACGGCAAGCTGAAGCAACTGATCAAACCGGTGAGAGGGTTCAAGACGCTGAAAACGGCCTATGCGACGATCAAAGGTTTCGAGGTCATGCGCGCTTTGCGCAAAGGACAGGCCGCGATTTTCAACCTAACGGGCGACATCCGTGGAGAAGCACGCATTGTTGAACGTGCTTTCGGCATCGGACCAAGCGCGCTGACGGAAGCGGTAGCACTGCTCGCTCAGAGCCTCGAAAACCGCGAGGCTGCCAGGTAATCGACGTACCAACCAACGGCCATTATGATCAAAATGGAAATTTGCAACAGAGCCGCGTCCTTCTGCTGTGCGGCTTGCGCGTTGATCAATCAAAAATAAACATGAGCGTCACAGACAGGTTTATTTCTTCGTGTTATAGCCACCCAGCTTGCGTGATTTAAACTTGGCTAACATGAACGGGACGATGCGGATAAAAGGTGGTGGCAAGGACCGATGGAATGCGGGCATGACATGCGCTGCACATGCATATGGGCTGGGCTCGTGATCGACTTGGAAGCACGTCACGAGGTCTATATTGCCAACCGGACGGCGTTGGTCGCCTATGCCACGCGCATCCTCGGATCCCGGGAAGTGGCGGAGGACATCGTCCAGGATGCTTTCCTGCGGTTTGCGCCAGCCAACACGAATACCGGATCATCGGCGCAATCCCTTGCGTATCTCTACAAGATCGTTCGCAATCTTTCCTTCGACTTTCTGAAGCGGCAGAAAATCGAAATGCGCGAAAAGCAGAGCGAGCCACCATTCTGGTCGATACCAAACGCGCTGCCGACACCGGAAGACTTCGTCGTTGTGGCGGATGAAGTAAAGCAAATATCCCGCGCACTGGATGATCTGCCCGTCGATGTGCGTATCGCACTCGAGATGCATCGGTTCGGGGGATATAATCTGGAAGAGATCGCAGTGCATCTGGGCATCTCGGTTGCGACCGCCCATCGCCATGTGCGCACGGCCATGATGCGGGTGGCGACCATGATGGTCGCGAGTGCATCGTAAAATACTTCAACGCGGATGAAAATAAATCGAGCGCTGTTCGTCTTTGTACGAGAGAGGATGATTCGGCTAGAAATGCCCGAAGTGACATGAGCCGAGCGCTGCAGGTAAAATTTTGACTGAGAACAACACGATACCGCCCGCGATACTGGAAGAGGCCATGGATTGGTTTCTCGACCTGAAGGCACGTCCAGACTGTCGGCAAACGGAGCAGGACTTTCAGGCCTGGTTATCCCGTTCGCCACTGCATGAAACCGCCTGGGATCAGGCTTTGAAAGCCTGGATGCTGTTGGGCGAAGTGCCGCCGGTCTACGAGCATGTCTGGCGGCCAACTTCTTCGGTTGCGTCCCTACCTCAACGCCGCCGCTGGAGACAATGGACGGTTGGGGCAGGTCTGGCACTCGCCGCCAGCGCGCTCATCTTGCTTGCGGGACCGTCGCTTCTAATCCGATGGCAGGCGGATCACATTACCCGAACAGCTGAAAGCCGCACCTTAAAGCTGGAGGATGGAACTGTCATCGAGATGGGTGGAGACAGTGCAATTGCCACCGAGATCACGGCGTCTGTCCGCCGGGTTACGCTTCTCTCCGGGGAAGCATTTTTCGATGTCGCGCACGACACCTTGCGCCCCTTCACGGTCGATGCCGGGGGAGTTGCGATTGCGGTCCTCGGAACAGCCTTCGATGTGCAATTGGCGGACAACGAAACGACGGTCGAGCTTGCGCGCGGGACCGTCGCCATCTCCTACGCCGGACCTGAGCACAAGGAAAATTTCGAACTCTCGCCGGGGGAAATGGCCGCAATTGATCGTCGAACGGGAGCCGTGGAGCGCAGCGTGATTGCGCCGGAGGATATCGCCGCCTGGAGAAGTGGCCGGATGTTCGTCAACGATATCACCGTCGGCGCGGCCGTCGAGCGCTTGCAGCGCTATCATCAGGCTTGGATCAGTGTTCCTGATCCGGCCCTCGCCGCCCGCAGGGTGACAGGTCTCTATGATCTCAAGAACCCCGATAGCGCCCTGGAGGCATTGGTGAAACCGTTTGGAGGCAAGGTTCGCGAGGTGACGTCGTACGGGCGCGTCCTGAGCCGATTTTAAGCTGACAGAAATAATCAGGAAAAAATTCGGATTTGATGAAAAAAAATCCGGAGCCGGTCGTCTTTGGTTGGAAGCGCATGCTGGGGCACTGCGCGGGAAACCTGGACGGGGGTAAAATGAGTTCGCCGAAATGCCGCACTGGAAATAGACGTCTTGAAGCAAACCGCAGCCGGACGATCGGATTGCGCCTGCTCGCCACAACGGCAATCGTCGGACTGTCGTCCCTTGCCTTCGGGTCGATGCATTCAGCTTTGGCACAGGAAAAAACCTCGCGAACCGGCAATAGCCACACCTTCGATATTCCCGCCCAGTCACTGGCCAGTGCACTCAACGCGTTTGGCCGGCAGTCCGGCCTTCAGGTAACGCTGGCTGCGGCGACGTCGCGTGGTGTTCGCTCAAACCCTGTCAGCGGCAACCTCGCTCCGCAGCAGGCGCTGGCACAATTGCTATCGGGCACGGGCATCTCCTATCAGATTTCCGGCGGCACGGCGGTGATCGGATCGTCCACTGCGGCTGGGGACAGCGGCGCAGTTACCGTTGCGGGTGCGACAGCGCTTGAGCCTATCTCCGTCTTTGGCGGGAGCAGCGGTAATCTTGGCGCCGGTGAAATTCAGATTTCGGCCGAAGAGCTCGAACAGAAGAATCCGGCCAATATCGCCGATGTGTTTTCCGGCGAACCGGGTATTTCGGTCGGCAGCTCGCTGCCGATGTCACAGAAGGTTTACGTGCACGGTATCGAGGAAACCAATCTTGCGGTCACGATCGACGGAAGCCGCCAGAACAACAAGGTCTTTCATCACGCCGGCACCAACATGATCGATCCCAGCCTGCTGAAAGCCGTCGGTGTCGACGCCGGCGTTGCGCCTGCCGATGCCGGTCCGGGAGCCCTTGGCGGCGCCATCGCCTATGAGACCAAAGATGCCCGCGATCTTCTCGACGGCGATGGTTTCGGTGGCTTCATCACCTCAAGCTACAATTTCAACAGCGATACCGTGACGACCGGCCTTTCCGCCTATGGCCTTCACGAGGGCCTGGAGTTTCTCGGCGCCTTCAACTTCGGCAATGGCAATGATTTCAAGGCGGGCAACGGCAGCAACGTCGAGGGAACCAGCACCGACATCCTGAGTGGTCTTGGAAAACTCGGCTACGAGTTCGACAGCGGCGACCGGATCGAAATCAGCCATGAGCGTGTCCACGATGATGCCCCGCGGCCATATCGCGCCAATGCCGGATTTGTCGATCCCGGACGGCCATGGAAAGAGCCAACGGTCCGCGACTATATCCTGGACCGCCAAAACACTGTTTTCACATATACGGACAGCACGCCGGAAGGCTGGTGGGATCCGAAGCTTGTTCTCGCCTACAGCAAGACCGAACTGGAAACGACGGTGTTCCTCGACCCACGCTTCAGCATTGCGCCCTATGACGCAATAGGGACGACGGAAAGCTTCAACGGCAAATTCGAGAACAAATTCTCCTTCGATATCGGCAATGTTGTCGCCGGCGTCGATTTCTATAACGACAAGGCGGAACTTGAGGACCAGTTCGATCCAGGAACGGAGAAAGCCCGCAATGTGGGCCTCTACGCGCAGGCCCGGATCGAGCCGTGGGACCGCACGCGGCTTTCGTTCGGTGGACGAGGCGATACGCAGAAGTTCACCGGAACCACTGGCGAAGACTGGAACAACTCCGGTCTCAGCGGTAATATCTCCGGTGAATACGATCTGATCGAAGATTTCCTCATTGCCAAGGCCGGCTATTCGCATGTCTGGGCCGGTATTCCGCTTGCTGAGAACTTCGTTGTGAACCCCAACTGGAATTACGGCGACGGACCCAAGCCGGCTACGGCCGACAACTATAATATCGGGCTGGAAGCAAACTATAACGACTTCACGATCGAAGGCAGCGTTTTCCAAACCGACATCACCGATGCCCGTACGCCCCGCTACAAGAACCCATTGGCCATCGATGCCCATGACGTTCGCTCCAGAGGATTTGAAATCGGCGGCGGCTACAGCTGGGGCGACGGGTCTTTCAACGTGAAATACGCCAATATCGACGTTGAAATCGATGGCAAGCCGGCCGATTCCGATCTCGGCACATACCTTGCTGCACCAGCTGGGCAGATCATCACCTTGCAGGCTGTTCACACCTTCACGGACTGGGGCGTCACGCTCGGCGCCGACGCGGAAATCGCGCTCGACTATGATGACGTGGCGCAAGGCAGCAAGCCCTACGAGGGCTATCAGGTCTTCAACGCTTTCGTTGAGTACAAGCCGCCGACCCGGCCGCACCTGACTTTCAGGGCGGATATCAAGAATATCTTCGACGAGACATATTCGGACCGCGCGACCTACGGCCAGGAATTCGCCAACGTGACACCGCTCTACGAGCAGGGCCGGGCTTTTATTCTGACCGCGAAGGCGACGTTCTGATCGGTTGACTTCATCGCCCCAGGTTGGCGATGCGCGAAGAAACGAGAGCGGGGATGCGGACTGAAGAACCGCTGCAGATCTCACCCCGCTCTCCATGACCTAAAGTCGAAAGACAGGAGTTCCAGATGCAAGAAGCGACAACCCGTTTTGCGACGGAAAACGGCCAAAAATATCTGACCCAGCTCTGCAAGCATTTCGCCCACAAGATCGAGGTCAGTCAGGCAGACGATCATGGCGAGCTCAAATTTTCGTGTGGGACCGGATATCTCGAGGCCCAGCCAGACGGACTGCACATCCGGGTGCGATCTCCAGACGACGCCAACCTCGCGGACACCAAATCGGTGGTTGAGGATCATCTTCTCCGGTTCGCGTTCCGGGAAAATACCGGTCCGCTCGACTGGCAGCCGGCTGGTTGAGGCCCTGAACTGATCGGGTATGGTCCTGTTCGACAAGAGAATTCAATGCGTTGCGTGGATATTGCAGCGCTGTTGCGCGACTGTGCATGTTGCGTGCCAAGGATCTACAGAATGCAATCGTCTAGGCAAATCGCAGAAACGGCGACCTTCCAGAGTTTCGCAAATTGCTACCTGCGCGAGGTGAATTGCGGCGTATCGGTTGTGCACAGGACCCCAAATGGTCCGGCAGACTGCATCGAATGGCCGTTGCCGAGACAGCAGATCATCCTGCGCGCCGAAATAACGTCCTCATCCCTGTGCGGTCCGCAGCATTTCGGCCGCGTCTGGTGCAAGGGCGTATCCGATGCGCTCTGGCGGCCACTCGAACTGATGTCCGCGCTTCATAGCCTCGTCCACGAAACCTATCGCCAGGTAGACGAAGGCCGCGCCGATGCTTTGCGCGGCTTCGAACTCGAACTGCTGATGCGGGTGCTGGAAAGCTATCAGCAGACCGCCCTTTTTATCGAAAAAGTTAAGCCAGCCCCGGCCGATGATGATCACTTCATCGAGGCCGAGCAGGGGCTTGTGTTCGGCCACTGGCTGCACCCGACGCCGAAGAGCCGTCAGGGCATGACGTTCTGGCAGCAGGAAAGCTACGCGCCGGAGCTGCGCGGCCAGTTCAGGCTGCATTATTTCGCCGCGAAAATGGACCAAGTGCGACATGCCTCCGCGCGGCCAACCGCAGCGCCAGACATCGTCCGTTCCCTGATCGGACAGGCCAGCAAAACGCTTTCCGTCGGGCAAGACGAATACCTGCTGCCGATGCATCCGCTTCAGGCCGAGGCGCTGCTGCTTGACCCGGATATCCAGGCAATGCAGCGGAATGGCATATTGCGCCATCTTGGACCGGCCGGTTCGCCGTTCACGGCGACCTCGTCCGTCCGCACCGTCCACAGCGCGAACACGGACTGGATGTTGAAATTCTCGCTGCCGGTCCGCATCACCAATTCCGTCCGCCTCAACCGGCGGCAGGAACTGGAAGCCGGCGTCGCCATGGCAAAGCTGATCGACCGGATCGGCTTTACGCAACGGTCGAAAAACTTCCGGATTATTCAGGACCCGGCCTACATCACGCTCGACATACTGGGCCGAAGCGAAAGCGGATTTGAAGTGATCCTGCGCGAGAACCCGTTTACGGGCGACAAGGGCAGAGGGGTCATCACCGTTGCCGCCCTGACAGCCGATCCCCTTCCAGGCAAACTTTCACGTCTCGAACGCCTCATTCGCACCCTTGCCATCCGCGGCGGAGAGGCGGTGTCCGATGTTGCGCTCATATGGTTCCAGCACTACCTCACATGTGCGGTCGAGCCGCTGATCCAGCTCTACGACGATTACGGCGTGGCGCTGGAGGCGCACCAGCAAAACAGCCTGCTGGATATCGGCACGGGCTATCCATCCGTCAGCTATTATCGCGACAACCAGGGCTTCTACCTCTCCGAGCGCTACCGTAGCATGCTTTCCGGCCACGTTCCCGAGACGGAAACCATTACCTCGCTCTATTTCCCGGAAGCGGAAATCCGCGACCGGTTTGCGTACTACCTGATCGTCAATCAGGTGTTTTCGATCATCAGCCGCATGGGTCACGACGGGCTGTGCGACGAGGGCCAGCTTTTGCGGATGATGCGCGCGCATCTTGAACGCTGCGCGCACGAGATGACCGGCGCTGGCAGGGATTTCGCGCGGCATATTCTCGACCTGCCGACGATCGCTTCGAAGGCCAACCTGACGACACGCCTGTTTGATGTCGACGAGCTGCAATCCGACAATGCGCCGACACTTTACCGTCCCGTGCCGAACCCCTTGAGAGGGGCAGCGGCACTGGCTGTTCCAAGGACACGCCATGCCATTGCCTCTTGATCTCAAAGGGCAGCCCGGCGAGCGGGTCATGCGCCAGCTGGTGGGCGCTCTTCTTTACGAGGGCGTCATCGATGCGCGTCAAAGCAACGAAGACGGGTTGATGCATTTCCATTGGTCGCTTGGCGGCCGCAACTACCGGTGCAGCGGCTCCATCGGCCCCTTCGGACGTATCCGCCCAATGGCAGGGTCGGTAGAGGTTATCGGCGACGATGGTGCATGGGGCGCGGCATCGATGGCGCATTTCGTCTCCGCTCTGCCCGGAACCGGTATGTCCCGTGGCAAGCTTCTCGGCGAGATGAAGCAGACGATAGCCTTTTCCGAGTGGAATGATCGCAATATTCCGGCCCGGGATCGCCGCTCGATGTCCTTTGCTGCCCTTGAGGGCGCGCTGGAGGAAGGGCATCCCTATCATCCCTGCTACAAGGCAAGGACAGGATTTTCGGACGCCGATCACGCAGCCTATGGTCCAGAAACCGGCAAGGCCTTCCAGCTGATCTGGATGCTCGTTGCCCGCAAGCATCTTCGCTCCGCCCTACCGGCTGACGAGACCGCCTTCTGGAAAGCCGAGCTGGGCGCGGAAACCTGGGCGCATTTGCAGACCATGCTGGCGCCACTCGATCTGCCTCCGGGAGATTTTGGCCTCGTGCCTTTGCATCCCTGGCAATGGCGCAATCTCGCTGAGACGTTGTTTGAGAGCTGGATCGCTAAGGGGGAAGCCTATTGCCTCGGTTCGACCGGAGATCGCTATACGGCGACCCAGTCGGTGCGGTCGTTGCTGAACCTGGACCGCCCGCTTGCGGCTAGCGTCAAGCTGCCGTTGAACATGATCAACACGTCCTCACGGCGCACGCTGGAGCCACACTCGGTGTGCACGGCGCCGGTGATCTCGCGCTGGATCGCCGGCATCGTCGCGGCTGATCCGCTTTTCTGCGAGCGGTACCCGCTGACGATCCTGCAGGAATATGCCGGCATCATTGCTGATGCTGAGGGACCGCTTGCAGGCCAGGTTGGCGCGATCTGGCGCGAGAGTGCCCAGGCGACGCTCCTGCCGGGTGAGGCGATCATTCCCTTCAATGCCCTGATGATGGTGGAGGCGGATGACAAGCCGTTTGCCGACGACTGGATCCGGCGTTTCGGCCTGATGCCATGGACCAACCGCTTGATCGAAGTGTCCGTCCTGCCTGTCTGGCATCTGCTCGTCCATCATGGCATCGCGGTAGAGGCACATGGCCAGAACATGCTGCTTGTCCATCGCGACGGCTGGCCGGTGCGCCTGATCCTGCGCGATTTCCACGACAGCATGGAGTTCTGCCCGGCATTCCTGCGCGAGCCCGAAAAGGCTCCGGATTTCCTGTCGTTGAACCCGCTCTACAGCCAAGCCGAGCCGGATCAGTATTACTGGACGGACAATCTGGACTCACTGCGCGAACTGGTGATGGATACGCTGTTCGTCTACAATCTGACCGAAATTTCCCACCTTCTCGACCATTGCTACGACCTGCCGGAGGCACGTTTCTGGAAACGGGTCGAAAGCCTTCTGTCGTCCTATGCTGTTGAGCATGACGCGGCCGAGCGGCAGGCGCAGCTCGGCTATGACCAGCCGTTTATTCTCACCGAATCCCTGATGACGCGGAAGCTTTTCGCGCTGAGGCCGGAGTACCACCACACGGTACCCAATGCCTTGGCGGCTGATCAGCTGCAACGAAGGAGAAAGCCATGATCCAGATCGATGACAGGCTTTACGATCACGCCTATTTCGAAGAAGCCTCGGCGCGCCTGGCGGAACAGGCCGGGCTTTCGGCACGCAATGGCGGCCGCTATGCCGTCTGCTTTACGAAGACCGTTGATTGGCTGTCGCTGTTCTTCGCCATCCGCAAGGCCGGCGCGAGCGTGCTGCCGATCCATCCCGGCACGCCCCATGCCGCTGCCCGCAAGCTCGCAATCGGCGCCGGCTGCGACCGGCTGTTCTATAACAGCCTGACCGCCGAAGTGTTCGACGTGCGGGTGAACACCGCACCGCAGGGCCAGCTGTTGCAGATGAGTTCCGGCACGACAGGCGCGCCAAAATGCGTGGCGCGCAGCTGGGACGAGATCGATGCAGAAATCGAAAGCTATGTCCGGACATTCCGCGAACCGGAAGATATGACACCGGTTGTCGCTTGCCCGGCCACCCATTCCTACGGTCTGATCTGCGGCATCCTCGTGGCGCTGAAACGCGGCCAGACGCCAGTGATCGTCAATACGGCCAATCCGAAATATCTCCTGAAGGTACTGCGCGAAACCAAACGGCCGCTGCTCTATTCGTCACCGGCGATCCTGCACACGCTCGCTCGTTTGTTGCCAGAGGGTGAGCGGATCCATGCAACCATGACATCAGGCACGCTGCTGCCCGATGCCTGGTTCTCACTGATCCGCGCCAAAAGCCATCACATGTTCCAGCAATACGGCTGCTCTGAATCCGGTTGTATCGCCATCAATCCTGACGTGACTGCGACGGGAGACATGGGGTTCGTTCTACCGCACCTGATCGCCGAAACCGGAACCAGCGCCGATGACGCCGGCGAGATCGTGGTGAACAATGCAGACGGTATCGCGATTCATACCCGCGATCTTGGCTATATCGGCGATGACGGGATGCTGGTTTTCATCTCCCGCATGGATGACATGATCAACGTCTCCGGCCTCAACGTCTACCCGAAGGATATAGAGGATGCCGTCATGGTGATGCCGGCCATCACCGATGCGGTCGCCTTCCGCAAAAGCGATAGGTACGCCGGCGAGCGTGTCGCGCTGCTGTTCAGCGCTGCTGAAACAGTTGCCCCCCAGGCCGTTCGTGAATGGTGCAGCCGCAATCTGGCCAGCCATCAGCTGCCGATGGAGATCCTGCAGATCGACACTATTCCGCGCCAGGCCAACGGAAAGATTAGCCGCCGTGACGTGGCAGCGCGTCATGCCGCAGGCGAATTTACAACACCGGTCGCCGGAGCGGCATCATGACCCGGAACGAAATCCTCGCCGCCATCCACACGGTTTTGAGCGAACAGATGATGCATGCGCATCTGGACGGTTTCGCCCTTGAGGCTCGCCTCAACGAGGACCTCTATCTCGATTCCGTGCTGATCCTGCAGATATTCCTCAATCTCGAACTGGAGTACGGCCTTTCTGTTCCAGAGGAGGCGATCGCCAGGCAGGATATCGAGACCGTCGCCGATCTGGTCACGCTTTACGAACCAAGGAATACGACAGTCGCCGCTCCGGCATTTGCGCTGACTGGGGGCGCGACCGACGAAGGCGTGCACGGAGAGGCCTATTACGACATCAAGGTCCACTGCTTCGTCAGTTGCGTCTGCGATGGCCTGAAGCGGCAAGGCCTCGATCACCGGCCATTCTATTTCGGCGTCTGGGACGCGAAGTTCGCCGTCGGCGATCGTTTCGAACTACTCTACCACGCCCCCGAAATCAGCCAGAACTTCCTGCGTGAATGGTTCCAAAGACTTTACGGCGTCCCGGTTCGCGAATGGTACGATCCTGAAAAAACCAAGATCGAAAACCTCGCCGTACTGCTCGACCTCATCAAGACCCGCAGCGCGACAGGGTCCGTCATGGTGATGCTGGATATGTTCCACCTGCCGGAACGCGAGAACAAGTTCAACCAAAACCCCTTCCCACATTATCTCATGCTGCAGGAGATGAGCGACCCTGAAACCTGGTTCGTGCATGATCCGGATTATCGCTGGGAGGGCGAGATCGCGCGGGAAAAGGTTATCCACGCTATCATGCAGCCCACCGTCAGTGGCGGCTACGTGTTCGATAGTGCCGAGGCCCGCCCGCCCGAGCCCGAAGATCTGAAAGCCTATTTCGAAGCCTGCTTCGTGCAGGAGAAAAATCCGCTTATCGATGCCATCCGCGCGATCGTCACGGCACATCTGGCGGGAACAGAAAGTGTCGTTCTCTCGGAGCTGACGGCCGCCGTGCGTGAACTGCCCGTGATCACCATCCGCAAATATGCCTATGAGCATGGCTTTGCCTTCTTCTGGCGGGCGCTGAAACTGCCAGCGGGGGAGTTCGAGACATGGTGCGAGGAGATTGAATCGCTCGTGCAATCGCTGAAGACGCTGCACTACGCCTGCATGAAACTGTCCCAGACCGGTGACCGCGCCTTCGCAGTTCCGGTCTTTGAACGGCTCGACGAAGCCGACCGCCTGGAGACCAAGCTGAAAGCCAAGCTGGCCGAGATTTTCGGCCTGTGGTGTGAACAGCATGTTCCGGCGAGCGTCGACGTCCGCATACTGAAGAGGGTTGCACGATGAGAGTATCACTCTGCACCATCACCTTCCGCCATCATCTGATTTCGCTCGGCGAGATTGCCGCCTGGGCGCAGTCCAACGACTTCCAGGGCATAGAGCTCTGGGGCGCGCATGCGCGCAATCTCGCGCAGCAGCCGGATCGCAATGCAGAATGGCTGGACACTTACGGACTGTCTGTGCCGATGATCAGCGACTATCTGCCGATCGATGCCGATCCGGAGACGCTGCGCCACAAGACTGTGGACCTGTGCCGGCTGGCGCGCCGCTGGCGGGCGAAGAAAATCCGGACGTTTGCTGGCAATCGCGGCAGCCTTGCCACCTCGACCGAGGAGCGGCGCCGGATTGTGGAACGGCTGCGGGAGATCTGCGCGATTACCGCCAGCTACGGCATTCATCTGCTGGTGGAAACGCATCCTCAGACGCTGGCGGATACCGCAGCATCGACGATGCAGCTCATTGAAGAAGTGGGCCACCCTTTCCTCGCGATCAACTTCGATACGTTGCATGTCTGGGAAGGCGGTGACGACCCGGTGGCCGTGCACCGCAAGATGAAGCCGCACATCCGCCACTACCATCTGAAAAACATTCTCGACCGGTCCGACCTCCCGGTTTTCGAGCCAGCCAATGTCTACGCGGCTGCCGGGCGTCGCGACGGCATGACGCCGCTGTTCGAAGGCACCGTCGACTACGTCGGCTTTCTCTCCGAGGTCTCCGGCGATCCGCTGATCGATGCATCGCTGGAATGGTTCGGCAATGATTGCCTCGACATCCTGCGGCGCGACCGGCGACAGGTTCGCCAGGTGATCGAGGGCCGTGAACCGGCCCGGCGGACAGTCAATTTCTAAGGAAAAAAAGATGCTGAAAACGAAAATCACGGCTGTTGCCGCATTTCTATCGCTGGCCTTTATGGGCACAGTCGGTGCCGCCGACATCGATACCGCAAAGGGACCCGTCACGATCGCGGTGACACCCGCCAAGATCGCAGTGTTCGACATCGCGGCCATCGACACGCTGGATAGCCTCGGCATAGAGATCGCCGGGCTTCCGTCCAACCTCTATCTGCCGGAACTCGCGCATCTGAAGGACGGCTCCGCAGTCGTCGGCGACATTTTCGAGCCGAACCTCGAAGCACTGAGCGAATTGCAGCCCGATCTCATTATCTTGGGCGGCCGTTCATCGACGCAGGTCGACGCGGCATCGCAGGTGGCCCCGACGATCGACATGACCATGGATGGCGACGACCTTCTCCAGCAGGCGAAAACACGGCTTACAACCTATGGCACGCTGTTCGGCAAACGGGCGGAAGCAGATACAGTTGCAAAAGCGCTCGATGCCGTCGTCGCTAAAGCCCAAGCCGCTGTTGCCGGCAAGGGCAAGGCGCTGATCATCATGACCAACGGACCTAAGGTCACGGCCTATGGTCCGGGATCACGGTTCGGATGGGTGCATTCCGCGCTCGACCTGCCGCCTGCCGTGCCGGATGTCCAGGCCGCTACACATGGCGAGGCCGTCTCCTTCGAGTTCATCGCCAACGCCAATCCTGATTGGCTGCTCGTGCTCGACCGGGCAGCCGCGATCGGTTCGGAAGACCAGAACGCCAAGGCGACATTGGACAACGAGCTGGTGGCGAGCACGACCGCATGGAAAAAGGGGCAGGTCATCTACTTGCCCGACGGCGATTTCTACATTGCAGCCGGTGGCATCCAGGCGATGAGCCGAGTATTTACCGCCATTACTGATGCATACGCCAAGGCACAATGACAGAGATACGCACGTCCAAAACACGGATGACGAAGCTGGCCGCCTGCGCGGCCTTTGTCGTGATTGTGATCCTCAGCATTTTTATCGGTGCAGGGGCGTTCTCGCCGTTGCAGGCCTTCAATGATCCTGCGGCCCTGCAGCTCTTTTTCGCCAGCCGCTTGCCCCGGACCATGGCGGCCATCCTGACGGGTGCTGCACTTTCGATCGCCGGCCTCATCATGCAAGCTCTTGTGCGCAACCGCTTCGTCGAACCCTCGACGGCCGGAACGGCACAGAGCGCGGCGCTCGGTATCCTGATCATGACCCTCGTCTTTCCCGGCGCGGCTCTTGCGGTGAAAACGCTGTTTGCAAGCGCCTTGGCTCTGCTCGGCACGTCGATCTTCATGATGACCGCACATCGCCTTCCCCCGACCCAGCCTTATCTCGTACCGCTGTTCGGGCTGGTTTATGGCGGCGTCATCGGTGCCGTGGTGACCTTCGTCGGCTGGCAGACAGATCTGCTGCAGTTCATCGATATCTGGACCAATGGCGAATTTTCCGGCGTCGTGCGCGGACGCTACGAGCTTCTGTGGGGCACAGCGCTGATGGCCGCCCTGGCCTGGTGGGTCGCCGACCGGTTGACCGTGCTTTCGCTGGGCCGCGATGTCAGCATCGGCCTCGGCCTCAGCTACCAGCGTACGCTCCAGCTCGGGTTGGTTATTGTCTCGGTCATCTCGGCACTGACGGTGGTGATCGTCGGCATTATTCCTTTCGTCGGCCTCGTCGTCCCCAATCTCGTCTCGCGGGTACTCGGCGACAATCTGCGTGGAACCATCCCCTGGGTGGCCTTGAGTGGCGCAACCCTGGTGCTCGGTTGCGATGTGCTCGGGCGCCTGCTGCGCTACCCCTACGAGATTCCCGTCGCAACGGTTATGGGTGTTGTCGGCGCGCTGCTGTTTCTCCGCCTGATGTTCATGCGGGCGACCCATGCTTGACCGCCGCCTGATCATTCTTGCAGCCATTGCCCTTGCCGCTGCAGTCGCTTTCATGACACTGGGACTGCGAGGCAACATCGCTTTCGTATTGGAATTGCGGGGGATCAAGCTTCTGGCCCTGATTCAGGTTGCCGTTTCTATCGCGATTTCGACAGTTCTCTTCCAGACGGTGACGGCAAACCGTATCCTGACGCCGTCGATCATGGGACTTGATGCGCTCTACCTGTTCGGCCAGACGGCTCTGGTCTTCTTTCTCGGCATTCTCGGCTATTCCGCTCTCAACGCTGGAGTAAAATTTGGTGTCGAAGTGCTGCTAATGATCTCGGTCGCTACACTGCTGCTCTGGCCGCTGCTTCGAACCCGCGTGGACATGAACCTGATGTTGCTCATGGGCGTGACGCTGGGTCTTCTCTTTCGAAGCCTTTCCGCCCTTCTCTCGCGGCTGCTTGATCCGAATGCCTTTGCCGTCGTGCAGACCGCAAGCTTTGCCAATTTCAACACTTTGCGCGCCGATCTGACGATCCTCGGCACCATCGTGACGCTTGGCGCTGCGATCCTCTGTTGGCGCGCGCGCCACCTGCTCGACATCATAGGGCTGGGACGCGAAACGGCGATCGGGCTCGGCGTCCACTGGACCAGGGCGGCGGCCGGCCTTCTACTGCTCGTCGCCCTCCTCGTGGCCGTGTCAACTGCGCTGGTCGGCCCCGTTGCCTTCTTCGGACTGCTGGTCGCAGCACTGGCGGAACGGTTGATGCGGACACAGCGCCATGCGCTGCTCTTGCCTGCGGCAGCCCTGGTGGCGATCATCGTGCTTGTTGGCGGGCAGACCCTTTTTCAGCATGCGTTGGGCGGAGCCTCGACCTTGGGCGTCGTGATCGAATTCGGCGGCGGCCTCCTTTTTCTCATGCTGCTTATTGCCGGGAGCCGGAAATGATCCAGATTGAAAACGTATCGCTCTCTTATCGCGACATCCCCATCCTGCGCGATATCAATCTTTTCCTGTCCAAGGGCGGCATCACTGCACTCGTCGGCCCGAACGGCGCAGGAAAGTCCACCCTGTTGTCGCTGATCGCACGGCTGCAGCCACTCCAGACCGGCCGTATCCTGATTGACGGTTTGCCGGTCGACAGCACGGCAAGCCGGACCCTCGCCCAGCGCCTCGCCATCCTGCGCCAGGATGGTGCGATCGCCAGCCGCCTCACCGTGCGCGAATTGATCGGCTTCGGCCGCTTTCCGCATCATCAGGGGCGTCCGGGCGCCGGCGACATCGCGTTTGTCGAAGCGGCATTGGAACAATTCGAGCTGCAGGCCCTGGCAGAGCGCTTTATCGATACCCTGTCCGGGGGGCAGCGTCAGCGGGCGATGGTGGCGATGACGTTTTGCCAGGGTACGGATTATCTGCTTCTCGACGAGCCCTTGAACAACCTGGATATGTTCCATGCCCGCCAGCTGATGCGTTCTTTAAGGGCAATCGCCGATGAGCGGCAACGAACCGCGATTGTCGTCCTCCACGATATCAACCAGGCCGCCATCTATGCAGACCGGATCGTTGCGATGCGTGATGGCAGGGTGATTGCCGACGGTGAACCAGCTGCCGTCCTGACGGAAGGCAATCTTGAGGCGGTTTTTGGATATCGAATGCAGATCAGACAGATCGACGGCAGACCTCTAGTCCTGCACCATCTCTGATGGCGCGCTGTGTTTGAAGCTCGCTGAGGCA
Source organism: Pararhizobium sp. (assembly GCF_965279435.1). Lineage (NCBI taxonomy): Bacteria > Pseudomonadati > Pseudomonadota > Alphaproteobacteria > Hyphomicrobiales > Rhizobiaceae > Pararhizobium > Pararhizobium sp. Next base: position 12,392 of record NZ_CBDIHY010000001.1, on the reverse strand, counting down.
ACAGTAAGCTTTACGCGAAGCTTCAGACGACTTACGTTCGTCACTATGCCTCCTGCGGCACCGACCATGCTCTTGATGGTCACCAACACACCGCGTGTCTTGACACCGCGATCGGGCCGGCCTTCATCCGGTCGCCAAAGCCGTAATATCCGTCGGCGGCGATGGTGCCGGTACCGATGAGGTTGTTGCAGTCGAGTTCGTTATTGATCTAGCCGAAGGCAAAGGAGCAGCATGACGAGCCGATCATGCCGATGAGCTTGATGGTGATCCACCAGGCATTCGTGGGCGTGCCCTCGTAGCTGAACATCACTGGCAGAACGGTGGAGGCGATCGTGTAATAGACTGCACATAGCACGATTGCGAGGAAGATGAAGCTGATCCAGCCGAAGACCGGATTGGAGATGCGCGAGGCCCACTGGTAGACATAGCCGGTGACGGGAATGCCGGCGGCGAGCGAGCCGAGGATGAAGGCGACCTCGAGCTGGCCGACGACGACCACGGGCCAAGTCTAGATGCCCATCGGACCGAGGTCGAGAGCATCGCGCCATAGGCGGTGAAGATGCCGGTGGCGATCGACAACAACACAAATCGGGAAGGTTTTAATTAGTAGGGACTGAGCCTCGTTTCCAGTTGCTGCCATTGCCTTCTTCTTGATGAACTATTTGCATCACAGCAGGAGGAGTTTCTTTAAGACGGATATGACTTCTTTGTACGGCAGCATCGTCGCTCCCACCACTGCGAAGGGAATAAGCGCTGCGGCGGCGACGGGGACGACGGCTGTCCTGCTAACGAGGATCGTTGAAAGCTTGCGCATCGCCTCATAGTGCTTGCCCGGATCCGACAGTTCCGCGTCTGGCTCGGGCGTAGGATCCGAAAAGATGTTCCGGCCGATAGTCTTGCGTTCGGCAGATCGATAAAATTGTGTTGCCTGGGCAGCCAGCAACGACAAGCCTTCCTCCTTCAATCGATGAAGCGGAGGGGTGAAGGCGGATAGCGGATAGGCGAAGAAACTAATGACAATCGCCAGCCAGCCGCTCATGACCATGCTTAGCGTCGTCGCGGACAGGTCTTCGTGGAGGGTATATTTTGCGACTGCCGCAGCTATCGCGCCGCTCATTCCAAAGACGAAAATGGCGTAGGCATTGGGATACTGTCCCATGAACGCCAATCCGCCCTTGCCGTCGGGATGAGTTGCAACCAGGCGGAGATCAAGGGTCGCGAGCTTGCGAAGCATGCGAGCCCACACAAAGTGCCTCCACATACCCCGTAGAAGGAGGAAGACGAATAATGGGAGGCTGAAGCAGATCGACCACCAACCGGCAAGCGTGATCCTATTGCCGTCGAGCGAATGCTCGACGGCCCATGACGACGCCGCCACCGTGTGAAGGTTCAGATAGGAAAGGGTCGAAGCGAAAATCGCCAAGGCCAGGCAAACAAGCTCCGCTCCCCGAGAATCGCGCTTGCGAAGTGCCGAGGACACAAAAGCCGCGGCGGCCGGAATTGACGTGGGGGCAATGATTGGCGCGTACACAAGCTGGGACAGCTTTGCCTTCAGGCCCTTTTCCACCTGCTGCTCGGCCAAGATAAAGGCACCGATCCCGAGAAAAAACTTAGCCCATACCCCGAAATCGGCAAGATAGGCTCCTTGGCCACGCTCCAAGGAGAAACTGCGTGGCAAACCAAGCAGAAAAGGAACGCCCCAAGCCAAGGCCACGAACAAAGCCGCTCGAGATCCTACGCGAAGCGTGTTCCGCCGAAGCAATTTCAGTTGCTGTTGCAGATCGAAGAAAGGTCCGCCGTGAGACGCGAGAAATTCGCCCAGATCGGCGCGCGCGCGCGGGGGCGGATCTCCCGCTGTGACTTTCACTGGGGCCGTAGCATCGGTCTCGTTCATTTGGCAAGCCACCTCTTGGATAGGATTCTTAACGGGATTTCGGGCAAAATTGGCAAATTCGAGCAGATGGGCCGGTAACGGCCCCAGACCGGCCCACCCTTCGGCCAACGGCCCGATTGGGTGAACTGTTGCTTGCCAGACCAAAAGTAAGAGGCTGATGCCTATCTAAGATAGGTAGGCTGCGCCTCCGGTATCATCGACCTGCCTTTCAGGATCGCGGGGCGGCGGAGCCAAGCTGTGTAATTTCACCCCCGCGTAATCGGCAGGTAATTCGTGATCTTCCCGTCGTAGCCACCGCGAGTAGCGCAGACAGGGGAATATGGGCGGCTCGCACCGCAGTCCCGGTCATCGACAGTCCATTCCTTCCGACATTGCCGAACGCATGAAGGTCCGGTCATTAGCAGGCGGATTCCGTTGCGAGCATTTCACGCATGGGCAGCTTACCCGTCTTGCCATTTCGCGCCAATCGCGATCTGCTATGCTCCGTTCCCGCCGTTCGAAAATTCCCCATGTTTCGACTTTGTAGAAAGCACCAACCCGGTTGCAGCGGATCCGATGGCTGAGATCCCTGTCGGCGGTCCCGTCACGTTCAACCGCGGCCAGCGAACTACTTGGGGAAGAGAAGGCTGATGCCGGCGCGAAAGCCCCAACCGTCCGGCCCATGTTCGTGTGATGCAGCCCAGTAGCGCGGGCCACCCGAGAAACTCACCGGCTGCTTGCCGAACATGACGAGCTTCGACACCGTAAAATTGATTGGCACGCTCCATTCCTGGCTTTTCCAGTCATAGGTGCTCTCGGTATCGAGCGCGAATGTCCAGGCATCCTTCGTCGTATAGGAGATGAAGGGCTGCAAGAACGTGGAACTGATGTCGCGCCGCCCGCTGTTGCCGGCGACCGACCAGATATGGTTGCCAAGTGCTCCATAGGTCCAAGGCCCCTCCTGCTTCAGCAGGACCGCCGTCGGACCGAGGCCCCATTTTTCTCCGCCCAAAAGCGGATCGGTTGCGGTCGGCAGCAGAATGGCAGGCCCAACGCCCCAGATCAGGCCTCCAGCGGTCGGCTGCTTCGGCGAAAAGAAGAAGCTTTGCACGATGTCGCCGATACCGGCCTGACTGCCCGAATTCCCCGTGATATCGCTCTGCGAGACGACCGGAACAACCGTACGGGAAATGACATTCCAGTCTTCGTTGATCGAAAACGGAATAACCGGCTGGATATTCAGGACCGACTTGTGGCCGCCAGCGGGACCGTAGCCGTTATCATGATTGAACTGGAACGGAACGCTGATCAGCGACGCGACGGGATTTGATAATTGCTTCGCAAGATCGGCCTCCTCTGCGGTAGCCGGACTGGCCAGGACAGTCGCTGCGATCATGAATAGGAGCGATTTCGGGTTCATGATGTCCTCGACTGAAATTTTCCGGCTGACGCGCCGGCTGCAGACAACGACTTAGTGGATAAGCCGAAGGCCGCGCTGGATTGGAAAAATCCCTTCCATTGTTGGCCGCAAGTGCGGCGGAAGAGGGCGAAAGGGCGGGCGGAAGCCTCAAGTCAAGTATCGTTCCCGAATGCAGATCGAGTTCTACCGGCGTCAGAAATGGTAAACGAGCCCGAGGATTGGACCTTGCTGGACGACGTCGAAGACAAAGCCGTCATGGCTGTAGTTAACGCCAAGGGCACGGTATCCGGCGACGGCGGACAGACTGTCCTTGATCTGATAGCCGACGGCCGCCGCGACATCCCAATCGAGCTTCGCCTGCCCGGCGCCGACATTTCCCCAGCCCGTCAGGTAAAGCGCGTCGGAGAGGAAATACGTTCCGCGCACGCCCGCCACGGCATTGACCCATGTCGCGCTGTCGGTGCGGCTTATGCCATTGAGGGGCCCGCCTTGCAGGGACAGCTCGGTGCTCGCGTACCAGACGCGCGCGCCGGCAATCACATCCAGATGGTCCCTGCCGTTCGCCAGGACACTGTAGCCGCCGCCGAAGAAACCGGTGAAGGTCTGCGATGTCACACCGATGTTTTGCGTCAGGATCCCCTTGGGGCTCGCATCAGACATGGAAATCTTCGTGTAGATGACGTCGCTGAAAATACTGAAGCGGTCATTTCTGCCTTCAACCATTCCCATGAAGGCGAAGTCCAGCTCATTGATAATGTTACTGAATTTGGAATCGAGGCTCGCCGGAGGAAGACCGAACTGCCCGACGGTGCCATCGACCCCCGCAGCCCACAAATACGGGCTGGCGCTGAAATGCCAGCCGGGGTCGGCCTCGCTGTTGTAGCCGGGCAGGAGCGGCAATGGCACTATGGCATCAGCCGCCCGCGTCGAAGGGGAAAGGCTCAGAAGCGATGCGAGCGCAATGGAGGATACCGAAAGAGACTTCATGCATTTCCCCAACAACGGGTTCTGTTCGATCATTTCTGTGACAACGCAGCCGCTTCGGCGGAACAGTCGGCTTTGGGGGCTTCACCCGCCGCCTTGGCTTTTTCCACTTCCCCGCGCGCAGCCTCGACGTCCGCGAGGAAGGCAGGATCGACATGAAGCCGGGCTACGGTGGCGGCACCCATGACGCGTCCGGCATCGACGTCGCTTTGCCAGTGCGCATTGCAGATCACCCGGCTTTGCCCGAACGCCAGGCCGCGGCTCAGGAGTTCATTCGCACGCTCGGGATTGACCTGCGCCAGAACAAGCGCCCAGCCCCAGCCCGCTGCCGTATGACCGGAAGGATAGGACCCATCGCTTCGCAGAAGCGGTTCCTGATCGGGCCAGCACGTCCCTTCGTTGTGGGCAACGAAGGGACGGACCCGGTTGTATTTGTTCTTCACGCCATATGTGGACAGTCCGGCATCCGTCAGAACCCTCTGCATGACCTTGTAAATATGAGGCGTCTTCTCCTTGTCGATCTTCATGCCCATGGCGCAGGAAAAAGTCTCCGCTGGCTGCGGGAAGTTGAGATCTGCATCCCGCTTCGCCAAGTCCCATCTCGCGGTTCCGCGAAGCGGAACGGTGTCCTGCCTGGCTTCCTCGTCACGCGCGAACGCTTTGCTTTCGGCCGAAGGCGGCGGTCCCAAGAGCTGCAAGCTGTTGGGGAGATCCGCCTGCTTGAGATAACCGGGGCTCAGCTGGAAATGTGGATCCGTCACGTCGGGAGCCTTGCTGTCGCCCTGCGCAGTAGCGGTCGATACGATCAGCCCGAATGCGGAAATCACCAGGGACTTATTGAGATATGAAAGCGTAGGCATGCACTGAGATCCTCCTGAAAAATCCTTGGTCGTTTTCGATCGCAAGGCGTCTCCATTGTCCTTGCCGAGAACCGGCGGATCGACTTGCGCGGGGACGTTGCTGCGCATCCTCGATCCGCGTTTTCCGCCAGGGTCACTTGTCGAACGCTGCTTTTTTGGCGGCCCCTCACTGCAGAGGCTGCGCCTCCGGCATCTTCCACTCGCCGTTCAGGACCACGGCTTGAGGACGGTAGAGCCGAAGTGTGTAGTTCCACCCCTGCGTAATCGGCAGGCAATTTGCGATCTTGCCGTCGCAGCCGCCGAACTGGATGTCGATCGCGCCATCAGCGCTCTTCTCGGCGGTGATGCTGTTGACCGAATAGGCGTCGTAGTCGTTCTTCTGGAAAAAACCCTTGTCGTTGTAGACACTGATCGACCAGAATGCGTCGACGGGGACCTCCCTGACCTTGAGCTTGTAAACCGTCGTGCCATCATTTTTGGCCGGGGTGAAAGAGGGGTAGGATGCGTCCTTGTCGGGGTTGCCGCCCCAGCCGGCTGCCGTACCGATCAGGTGCTTGACCGGATCGACCTCTCCCTTCCGGCCGAAAGCGTTGCTGAAGCTCCCGGTTGCCGCAGCCAGCGCTTCGAGCGCGTCACGGATCTTCTTCTGTTGAGCCAGGTCCCAATTAGGGGCCTCGAACGTACCGGCCGATTTCTGCTCCACCGTCAGCGCATCCTGCAGGGCGTGAACCTGTGCGAGATCATTCGGGTCGTTGGGGTCGACAAGGATACGAACCGCGACGAACACATAACGGGTGCCGATCTCATCCCTGGTGAGCGTCGTGCGGCCTGGCTCGTAAACCACCATCGGGGTGTAGTGGTCTTCACTGATGACCTGCATCGAGATGAAGCGCTTGCCGGCTTCGGGAAGGGTGATTGTCACCGGTCCGGCGTCGAGATCGAAGATCGCCTGGGAATAGAGTGTATCCCGGTTCATCCGGACAACGGGCTGATGGTCTATCGGTGTCGGCATCCTGTTATGGGCAAACTTGCCGAGGCCGCCGTCATCGACCGTTTTAGCCATGTAGAAATCGGTCTCGGCTCGCTTGAAGTTGTCGACGTCGACGGGAACCGTCTGTGCGGACACCACGCATGGCGCGAGAACCAGGAAACTCAGGCTGTAGACCAACGTCATGCGCATTGAACGGTACCTCATTAGCGTTTTTGATCCATTTGCTCATCGGGGCAGGGCCGAATGGTCCGCGCCCGTACTTCGGCTGATTGTCAGCTACGGGCAGAGAGATGCCCGTCATCCGTGCAACCAGGAATGTCCGGCTCCGGGCGGCGAGCCGATACTCGTAAGTGGCGTGCAGCGCCTCCCAGTTCCGTTACGGCCCGGACAGGACTGTGGCCTCTACGGCACATTCCGACGCCGGGGCACTCTCTTTGTGCGCCCCGCAACGCGGTCCGGTCATCGACATTCTTTTCGATATTGCCACACGCTGAAGGCCGGTCATCAGCAGGCAAATTCCGTTGCAAGCATTTCGTGCATGGGCGGCTTGCCCGTCTTGCCATTTCGCGCCAATCGCGATCTGCTATGCCCCGTGCCCGCCGGTCGCGAATTCTCCGTGATACGGCTTTGTGAAAAGCACCAACCCGGGTGCAGCGAGGTTCGATGGCAGAGATCCCCTTGACGCGCGGCCAGTTCTTGCTGCCATTCGTCAGCATCCTCGACGATATTGGTGCTCCGACGGAAACGCTCCTTGAGAGGTCCCGGCTGCCATCGTCCCTCGCCGAAAAGAGTGATCTCTACCTGCCGCTCGTGCCAGCGCTGCGCTTCGTCGAGACTGCCCAGAGAACCCAGGGCATCGAGGATTTCGGCTTTCTCGCCGCCCGGCGCCTGCAGTTCTCCCATATGAGGGAAAAGACGCGGGCCCTGATCGCCCACTCCCCGACGCTGCTCGTCGCGCTTCGGCACGCCTGCTACTGGGCGTCGCGAGAAGACACCATTTTGAGCATGTGGATCGAACATGACGCGGATCATGTGCGGGTCTGCAGCAGACTCGCAGGCACGAGCGGGCGCCTGCATCTGAAGTATGCACAATGGATCCAGAATATTTTCTCGGTCTACATCGTCCGGCAATTCGCGGGGCCAGACTGGATGCCGACGGCGATTGCCTTTGAATCGTCTTATGCGCCGAGTCCGGCAACGCGATCTTCCTGGCCGAATGTGCGGCTTTTGTCAGGTCAGCATGCCGCTTGGATCAGCCTGCCGATCACGCTTCTCAGTCTTTCCAACCGGTCGGCCGCCTTGCTTGCGCCGCCGCGGGACCAGGAGGACGGCCCTTCCGGTTACGACATCGTCGATCTGCTCAAGCTGATGCTGCCGGCTTATCTCGACGAGGGAACAACGGCTCTAGCCGACGTCGCCGAGATCGCAGGCGTCAGCACGCGGACGCTTCAACGCAAGCTCGCCCATCTCGGTCTTACCTATTCGGACATTCTCGAAATGGCCAGATATGAGAATGCGAGCCGGCTTCTGCGCGACACCGATTGCAAGATCATCGATGTCGCCTTTTCCTCCGGCTACACGGATCCCGCGCATTTCAGCCGCGCCTTCCGCCGGATGACGGGCACCACGCCGCGTCATTATCGTGAACAATCGCGCCTTGGTTAAGCGTCCGCTATCGCACATACGAAGGCATGAAGCTGCTAGTTTGCTTATGGCTCAAATCAGTCGTTCGGTCGGCCAAGCCAATGCCTGGACTGGAGAATCTGTTACGGACGGAAATTTTACCAACAGGGTCGTTGGTTTCGATCCCTTCAAGGCGGCCAGATGATTGAGGCCGCACCAGACCATTAATCCACAGACTTTCGTATGGTTACTATAAATTTAGTCGGGAAAAGCTGGTGTTTACGGCCACCGCATTTTGCGCGCGGCACCGAACCTGTGATCCCCAACAATCCCACCAGAAAACGAATCCAGCCTTTCGATCCTGTGGCGTACAAACGTAGAAACATCATCGAACGCACCTTCTGCCGCCTCAAGGGATTGGAGACGTGTCGCAACCCGATATGACAAGCTTGGAACCAACTTCACAGCAACATGCTACACCGCCGCCATCTTCATATGGTGGGCCAATTAAGTCTCGAGCCTCGGCTGTCCTACTAGGTTTCAGTCCGGCGGCTTCAGAGTCCGGGACCCGAAGATTGCCATGAGAAATTCTTATGAAGCCTTAGACCCACGACATTCGTTTCGACCCCATCGACACGGGCGTTGCTATAGGCAGCATCGACCCGAAATTCGCCGGTCATATCGGTTTTGAAGATACGTCCGAAACTGGCCGTCAGCATGTAATCGGCTGGACCGGACGCGCCGAAACGATCATGAGCGGCGGCGACGGCCGAGGTGATCCAGTCACCTTGCTGGAACTCAAGTCCGAGCGTGACCGAAGCAGCATCCTTCCCATAGCCATTCTCGTGGATGAAGTATGCGATTTCCGCAAGTGGCCTCAGTGTTTGCTCGTCGCCGAGGTCGATGGCCGTTTGCCCGGCTGCCAGCAGGTCCCATTCGTCAGAGACGTTGCTTGCGCGGGCGGCTAGGCGTCGAAGAGCGATCCGGCCTGTCGGACCGCCCACTTCGTCGTCAGCGTTCAATGTGCTGTAGACATAGGCTAGCGCGAAAGATTCCGGCAGATCGGTGTTGCCGACACGGTAATCCTGCCAATGGAATTGGCCGCGATCCGTAAACAGCGAACGGCTGAGCACGCTGGGATCGGCCGTGAAAATGGAGGCGTCGATCGTCTGCTTCACAGTCAGAGCATCGTCGCCGCTTCCGATGGTGTCCTCGGACAGGAAGAATTTGACCCCCAGTCCCAATGCGCCTTTGAAGTCGTAATTACCCGCAAAGTCAGCGCCATAGATGCCTGGCGCTTCGTCGGTGGCAACGCCGAAGACGGGATTGATCTTGCCGAGCGCGAACTTGGCCTGTCCGACAGTCAGACCGGCATAGAGTTCTTGCGCGTAAAATCCCTGCGAGCGGAAGACATTTGTCTCTCCCTCAATCGGGTCGAGGACAGGTTCGTAGACGAAATGCCCAAACAGCCGGAACGCGTCGGATAGATTCACGGTAACTTCCGGTTCGACTGTCGCATAGAGGGAAGTCGTACCATTGTTGCCGATGCCAGCATCCATCTGCAATTCGCCGCTTCCCTCGATGGCGATCAGCGGCACTGCCTCGTCTGCCGTGTCCTCTTGAGACGGCTGTTCATCGGGTGCTGCCGCATCTGCGGCGTTCGCTGCCTGGCAGAGGCAGCCTGCGAGCAGGGACGTCATGGCAAGCAAGGTGATTCTGCGGCTCGAAACTGTCGTCATGACGATCTCCCAGGATGTGTCAATGTGGGCCGTAGGCCCATCGGGAAAGACAACGGCGCGCTTCAGGGAAGCGCGCCGTCACATCTCGCTAGACTTCGATGCTCTGCAAACGATGCCGGCGCATGTCGTAGACGACCAGCGCGGCGAGGATGCCGAGGAGAATGGCAGACGAGCCGATTGTTCCGAAACCGAAGCCGCCCTTTTCGTGGGCTTTGGTCAGCAGATCACCCATCGTTGCTCCGAACGGGCGGGTGAGGACGAAAGCCGACCAGAACAGGATGGTTTTCGGAATCGCTGTCATGTAGTGGGCGGCGATGATCAGCATCAGACCGGTGGAAATCAGCAGGTTGCTGCCGAAATAACCAAGGCCGGATGTATCGGCGAGGAAATCGCCGAAGGCCGTACCCAGAGTGTTCGAGGCGAGGATCGCGATCCAGTAAAATATCTCGACCTTGCGATGGGTGATGTGATTGACCGAAATAGAGCCGGTCGACAGTCGCCAGACGGCGAGCGTGGCGATCAGGATCGAAACGAGGATCGAAGCGCCAGCGGTATATCCAAGGCCGAGACTACGGTCCATGTAGTCGGAGATGGTCGTTCCGGCCGTGCTGGTGGAAAGAATGACCAGCCAGTAGAGGCTGGGATGGAAGGCCTTGGCGCGCAGTTGCCAGGCCAGGGTGACGATGAAGAAGGCCAGCAGCAGGATGGAGCTTGCCGCATAGCCGATGTTGAAAGTCATCGAAAACATGTCGCCTCCCGTCTCGCCGACGGTCGTTGCGCAGATTTTCATGATCCAGAAGGCCAAGGTGACTTTGGCGACCTTGCTGGTGGTGCCCGTATCGGCAAATGGGATCTGTCCATCGCCGAGGGATGTCATTGTGCTCATATCTGTTCCGTTTGATGATTGCCAAGGTTGGGAACCTTGGTGTTTGACGCGAGAGCACTTGCCACCATCATTTCGGCGACAGTCATGGCAGTGCTGCCTTGGCTTATCCGGCGCATCTCATACGCGGCGGTTTTGGAGAGGCCCCGGCCTCCATGGCCGGAGCCCCGTCGAGCCCCGGCTCTGCGGGGGGGGGCAAGCGGTCAGGGCTCGACAGTGTTCCCTTGGGGCATGGCTTCTTCAGGTTCGTGGGCAGAGGTCATGTAAATGACCGTTGCGATGATGGCGCCGAGGAAGATCACACTGGTGATGATCGTGCCGAAACCAAGTCCGCCGTATTCGCCGGGTTGAGATAGGAGATCGCCGATCGAAGCGCCCATCGGGCGGGTGAGAATATAGGCAAGCCAGAATGCCAGAATGCCGTTGAGTTTCAGGACATAATGGGCTGCGGTAATGGCACCTATGATCACGGCGAAGATGATCGCGGTGGTGAGATAACCGAACTCGAACTTCTCGGCGACCAGATCGCCGGCGGAGGTGCCGAGCGCGAAGGTAAGAAGAATGGCCAACCAGTAGAAGGCTTCGCGCCGGGTGGTGTAGATGGAGTGGATCGACAGTGTCTTTTCCATCGCGTACCAGACGGCGAAGGTTACCGCCAAAAGCAGGGCGAAGGCGATGGTGTTGGTTTCCAAGGGAACGCCGAGATTGTCGACGAGGTTGTCGGTCACCAGCGTGCCGACGACGCTGATCAGCACCACGGCAAGCCAGTATGTCCACGGAATGTACCGTTTCTGGGCGAACTGCAGAACGAGCGCAATCACCAGTATGGCCGTCATGATGAGCGACGTCGCGGTCAGGCCCAGGCCCATGTTGACGGCAAGATAGTCCGCCGCCGTCTCGCCCATCGTCACGGCCATCAGCTTGATCAGCCAGAAGTCGGCGGTGACACGGGGAACACGGTTGAGAAGACCGGGTGCGGTAAACGATTGTTGCAACATCTCTACGCTCCGAAGGTTCGGTTACTTGCCCATCGCGGTCATGGCATCCTTGAAGAAGTCATTGGCGCGGTTGTCGTCGTCGGCGTTGCAGCGGTCGATGCCCTTGTTGATCAGATCGTCGACCTTGGTGGTATCCGCGTCGCTGAGCTTGGCACTGGTGCGGGCGGTGCGCACGTCTTTCAGAGTTTCCTCACAGGGTACCTTCGCGAAGGCGGCCGCCGGCACGAGGACGGTGAGCGCGCCGATGACGGCGGCGTTGATGATCGATTTCACTGGGGGGTCCTTTGAACGGTAATTTTGAAGGATGCGGAGATTAGTCTGCGACGGGGTTTTTCAGGGTATCGATCAGCGCCGATACGGTCGTCTTCGCATCGGCAGCTTTGGGCTTGCTTGTGCGAAGGGAGGTGATCGCTGCGTCCGCGGCGTCGTCGATCACGCCCCATTCATCGATGTTTTTCGGGCGCATTGTCGGCTCGGCCTTGTCCCAGGCGGTTTCGAAATCGGTGATCCGTTTCTTGGCAGCCTTGAAGTCGCCCTTATCGACAAGCACGAGCGTGTCACTGGCAATTGTCTCAAGCGAGGAGAGGTCTCCAAGTTTGCTCGTCAATTGACCGGCGTAGGCTACGGGGAGGGTTGGGGAGAGGAGGACCGGGGTGGCAAGCAGAGCTACCAGTAAAGGCCATTTCTTCATTCAGTACATCTCCAGTTTTCGTCGATAGACGCTTCGGAGGCGACACTGGAGGTCTCAGTTTACCCCCACTTTGCTGGAACTATACCAATCCGTAAGGTGACAAAAAATCGACACCATACAAAATTGCCAGAGCCCGCTAAGGTTGAGACATGTGAGCTGGAGCCAATCGCGGTGACGCAACGGCGAGGCCGAACGGTGCGAGGACAACAGATGCGCATTCTGCTGATTGAGGACGACGGCAAAACGGCCGAATACGTGTCCCGGGGGCTTACGGAAGCCGGCCACACCTGCGACGTCGTCAATGATGGCCGCGATGGTCTCTACCAGGCA